>NZ_JAGHKQ010000011.1 GCF_017742235.1 Bacillus sp. 165 | reverse complement strand
AGTTAAGCTCTTCAGCGCCGATGGTAGTTGGGACCTTGTCCCTGTGAGAGTAGGACGTCGCTAGGCAATGGAGGATTAGCTCAGCTGGGAGAGCACCTGCCTTACAAGCAGGGGGTCGGCGGTTCGAGCCCGTCATCCTCCACCATATGCCGACTTAGCTCAATTGGTAGAGCAACTGACTTGTAATCAGTAGGTTGGGGGTTCAAGTCCTCTAGTCGGCACCATGTAGTGAGCCATTAGCTCAGTCGGTAGAGCATCTGACTTTTAATCAGAGGGTCGAAGGTTCGAGTCCTTCATGGCTCACCATTTATATGCGGGTGTGGCGGAATTGGCAGACGCACCAGACTTAGGATCTGGCGCCTTTGGCGTGGGGGTTCGAGTCCCTTCACCCGCACTTTTCATGCGGAAGTAGTTCAGTGGTAGAATACAACCTTGCCAAGGTTGGGGTCGCGGGTTCGAATCCCGTCTTCCGCTCCAATATTTTAAAAAGTCCTGCCGGGGTGGCGGAATTGGCAGACGCACAGGACTTAAAATCCTGCGGTAGGTGACTACCGTGCCGGTTCGATCCCGGCCCTCGGCACCATATATAGAATTTGCGCCCGTAGCTCAATTGGATAGAGCGTTTGACTACGGATCAAAAGGTTAGGGGTTCGAGTCCTCTCGGGCGCGTTGTTTTCGGGAAGTGGCTCAGCTTGGTAGAGCACCTGGTTTGGGACCAGGGGGTCGCAGGTTCAAATCCTGTCTTCCCGATTTTGGGGCCTTAGCTCAGCTGGGAGAGCGCCTGCCTTGCACGCAGGAGGTCAGCGGTTCGATCCCGCTAGGCTCCACCAAATTTATATTGTGGCGGTGTAGCTCAGCTGGCTAGAGCGTACGGTTCATACCCGTGAGGTCGGGGGTTCGATCCCCTCCGCCGCTACTTAATTTTATAGGACCTTTAGCTCAGCTGGTTAGAGCAGACGGCTCATAACCGTCCGGTCGTAGGTTCGAGTCCTACAAGGTCCACCATTTATAAATACGGAGGAATACCCAAGTCCGGCTGAAGGGATCGGTCTTGAAAACCGACAGGCGGTGTGAGCCGCGCGGGGGTTCGAATCCCTCTTCCTCCGCCATATTATTCAATTAGGTTATTACATTTTCGTTTTATTATCGTCGCGGGGTGGAGCAGTCTGGTAGCTCGTCGGGCTCATAACCCGAAGGTCGCAGGTTCAAATCCTGTCCCCGCAACCAATGGTCCCGTGGTGTAGCGGTTAACATGCCTGCCTGTCACGCAGGAGATCGCCGGTTCGATCCCGGTCGGGACCGCTTTTGGCTCGGTAGCTCAGTCGGTAGAGCAGAGGACTGAAAATCCTCGTGTCGGCGGTTCGATTCCGTCCCGAGCCACCATTTATAAAATTAAAAAGCTTTTCAATTATTAAGCCGACTTAGCTCAATTGGTAGAGCAACTGACTTGTAATCAGTAGGTTGGGGGTTCAAGTCCTCTAGTCGGCACCATTTGAAAATATAACGGCGGTTGTGGCGAAGTGGTTAACGCATCGGATTGTGGCTCCGACATTCGTGGGTTCGATTCCCATCAATCGCCCCATATATGCGGGTGTAGTTTAGTGGTAAAACAAGAGCCTTCCAAGCTCTGGTCGTGAGTTCGATTCTCATCACCCGCTCCAAATGGGCCTATAGCTCAGCTGGTTAGAGCGCACGCCTGATAAGCGTGAGGTCGATGGTTCGAGTCCATTTAGGCCCACCATATAATTTATACCACTATAACACTTATTGTTATTCCGCAGTAGCTCAGTGGTAGAGCATTCGGCTGTTAACCGAACGGTCGTAGGTTCGAGTCCTACCTGCGGAGCCATATAGAGAAGTACCCAAGTGGCTCAAGGGGCTCCCCTGCTAAGGGAGTAGATCGCGATAGCGGTGCGAGGGTTCGAATCCCTTCTTCTCTGTTTTAGGCCCGTTGGTCAAGCGGTTAAGACACCGCCCTTTCACGGCGGTAACACGGGTTCGAATCCCGTACGGGTCATACTAAATATACAATTAAGAAAAAATACTCATCGAATTCGATGAGTATTTTTTTGTTTATGTTAAGCTAACTCTTTATATTAACCTCTATCTTTAGTGAAAAAACTGATACGTCAATACGTTAATAAACATTAAGAAATTGTAGCAGTGTTGTTTTAGAAAATAATACTAGCAGTAATGGATGCAGTGTTTCACAAATCTGAAAGAAACCTCTGTCACATGGGCGATCGTTTTTGGGTGGAATATTATTTTTCGCTCAAAACGATTGCAGTGAGAATTTGCTATAATAAATTGTTTTTATTAAAACATAAGAATGTATAAACTTTAAGAATACTGCTTTGCATGGAAAATGAGACGAATGGTGCTCATTCTTCTTGTTTACAAATTATTTTCATCTTGCTTATGTAAGCTTTACATTTTTCGTTTACTATTGACTTAGAAAAGTTTTTTGTTAAAAGTAATATACTTAATTTTCAATAATTCATACTGATTCAGATAATTTTACAAATTACGTGATATTATTCTAGAAAATCAAACGCTTTCAAGGTATTATTCGTCAAAATCCGATTTTTCAAGTCGAATAATCACTTAAAATCCTGATTTTTCTATGGGGAAACGTATGTTATTATAAAAGTATAGAAGGATTTTTAAGTTTTTTGGAGTATTATTATATTATTCATAAAAAGCATTTGTGCTAGCGAGGTGAAGACTATGATTGTAATTCATCCAACAGAACTTGATGTACACTTGTTCCATGAAGGTAGCTTGTACGAGGGCTATAACATATTTGGTGCCCATCTGCAAGAGATAGAAGGAGTACAGGGTACGCGTTTTTCTGTTTGGGCTCCTCACGCGCTGCAAGTAAGCGTGGTCGGAGATTTCAATAATTGGGATGGAAAAGAGCACGGAATGGAAAAGGTGAGTGAAGAGGGAATTTGGTCTTTGTTTGTTCCTCATATAGGAGAGAATGAACTGTATAAGTATGAAATTCATACAATACATGGAAATCTCCTTCTGAAATCAGATCCATATGCTTTTTATTCCGAGGTGCGACCAAATACGGCTTCGGTTGTCTATAATATAGAAGGCTATCAGTGGAATGATCAAAAGTGGCTAAAAAACAAAAAAAAGAAGAGTATGTATGAAGAACCACTCTCTATTTATGAACTTCATTTTGGCTCTTGGCTGAAGAAAAAAGACGGAACATTCTATAATTACAGACAATTAGCGGATAAGTTAATTCCATATGTGCTGGAGCATAACTTTACCCACATTGAAATTATGCCTTTAATAGAGCATCCGTATGATCGCTCATGGGGATATCAAGGAACGGGATACTATTCTCCGACAAGCCGATATGGGAATCCACAAGAGTTGATGTATTTTATTGATCAATGTCATCAAAACGGGATTGGTGTGTTATTGGATTGGGTTCCAGGGCATTATTGTAAGGATGCCCATGGACTTTATATGTTCGATGGACAACCTGTTTATGAATACAAAGATATGCCTGTACAAGAAAACTCTGTATGGGGTACAGCAAACTTTGATTTAGGAAAGCCTGAGGTACACAGCTTTCTAATTTCTAATGCGTTGTTTTGGATGAAATATTACCATATAGATGGATTTCGTGTCGATGCGGTAGCTAATATGCTGTATTGGGATGCAGGCGGTGTGTTTCAAAAAAATGAATATGCTGTAGCTTTTCTCCAGAAGTTGAATGAGGTTGTATTTACAGAGGACCCGAATGTGCTGATGATCGCAGAAGATTCGACGGATTGGCCGCTTGTAACAGCACCCGTCTATGAAGGCGGACTAGGTTTTAATTATAAATGGAATATGGGATGGATGAATGACATTCTAGCATATATGGAATGTGAACCGGAAAATCGAAAATTCATTCATGACAAAGTAACATTTTCCCTCCTTTATGCTTATTCAGAGAATTTTATTTTGCCTCTTTCTCATGATGAAGTTGTACATGGGAAGAAGTCGCTTTTAAATAAAATGCCTGGGGATTACTGGCGTAAATTCGCTCAGCTTCGCTTATTGTACGGATATTTGATGACTCATCCGGGGAAAAAGCTGCTGTTCATGGGCGGAGAATTTGGACAATTTGATGAGTGGAAAGACCTTGAAGATTTAGATTGGAATTTGCAGGGATTTGAGATGCATCGTTTAATGCAAGCTTATTATAAAGAATTAGCCGCTATATATAAACGATCAAAGCCGTTGTGGCAGCTCGATCATGTTCAAGAAGGATTTCAATGGATTGATGCTGATAATAGAGACCAAAGCATTTTTTCTTTCGTCAGGAAAGGAGTACAGAAAGATGAATTGCTTGTAGTTGTATGTAATTTTACAGAGCATGTGTATACAGACTATAAAGTCGGTGTGCCAATGTGTGCAAACTACAACGAGATTTTAAATAGTGATGCAGTCGAATACGGGGGCTCTGGTCAAGTTAATAAGAAAAAATTAAAGACTATTTTAAAGTCTTTTCATAATCAACCGTGTCATGTAGAAATGACGATACCACCTTTTGGTGTATCAATTTTACGACCAGTGAAAACAAGGAAGGGGAACAAGAAAGATGACCAAGAAAAAAAAGTGCGTAGCAATGTTATTGGCAGGGGGAAAAGGTAGCCGTCTGAGCTCCCTTACCAAAAATTTAGCGAAGCCAGCTGTAGCTTTCGGGGGGAAATACCGTATTATTGATTTTCCATTAAGCAACTGTACAAATTCTGGTATTGAAACTGTAGGTGTTCTTACTCAATATCAGCCGCTTGTCTTAAACTCTTATATTGGAATCGGCAGCGCTTGGGATTTGGACAGAGAAAATGGAGGAGTTACAGTTTTACCTCCTTATTCAGAATCTTCAGGCGTTAGATGGTATACGGGAACAGCAAGCGCAATCTATCAAAATTTAAATTATCTTAAACAATATGATCCGGAATATGTACTAATTTTATCCGGAGACCATATCTATAAAATGGATTACTCTGAAATGCTGGATTATCATATTGAAAAAGATGCGGATGTATCTATTTCTGTTATTGAAGTACCGTGGGATGAGGCAAGCCGCTTTGGTATCATGAATACAAATGAAGAATTAGAGATTGTAGAGTTCGAAGAAAAGCCACAGTTTCCGAAAAGCAATCTGGCTTCTATGGGGATTTACATTTTCAGATGGTCTATATTAAAAGAGTATTTAGAAATGGATGCAAGAAATCCGGAATCGAGTAATGACTTCGGTAAGGATGTTATTCCGCTTTTGCTTGAAGAAAATAAAAAGCTTGTTGCTTATCCATTTAAGGGCTATTGGAAAGACGTGGGTACAGTGAAAAGCTTATGGGAAGCGAATATGGATTTACTGAAGGATGATTCATCACTTAATTTGCATGAACGGGAATGGCGCATTTATTCTGTGAACCCGAATCAACCTCCGCAATATATTGCGCCAAATGCCAAGGTTGAGGAATCCTTGATTAACGAAGGCTGTGTTGTAGAAGGGGATGTGACGCATTCCGTTTTATTCCAAGGCGTATCAATAGGAGAAGGAAGCAAAATTGTTGATTCTGTCATTATGCCCGATGCACATATCGGAAGAAACGTAGTAATTGAACGAGCGATTATTGCCCCTGGTATGGTGATTGAAGATAATTCCATTATTTGTCCTGTAAAAAACGTGGAAGATGTTATTCTAGTGGCAGATGAAAATTAAATAGAACAAAAACGAATAGAAAAGGAATGAGACGTGATGAATCAATCTATATTAGGGATTATTAATGCAACAAAAGAGTTTGAATCGTTAGAGGAAATTACCCTGCACCGTTCGCTGGCAGCCTTACCATTCGGTGGACGATACCGCTTGATTGACTTCCCACTATCTAATATGGTAAATTCCGGGATTCAAAGCGTGGCAATTTTCACAGGGCACGGCAACCGCTCGTTGATGGATCATGTCGGTTCAGGAAAGCAATGGGATTTAGACCGCAAAAGAGACGGATTATTTGTTTTTACTCCTAATAGTCAATGTCAAGGGGAAGAGTTTGGGTCCTTTACACATTTTGCACGAAATATAGATTATTTCTTGCGCAGCAAGCAAAAATATGTGGTCATTACAAACTGCTATACCATAAGCACAATGAACTTTAAGCCGATTTTAAAAAGGCATATCGAGACCGCTGCAGATATAACAGAAGTGTGCCATGAAGGAAAACCACTATGCACATATATTTTGGAGAAAGAGCTTCTTTTGAATTTATTTGAACAATACAAAGATCAAGGATATTACAGCATAATCGATTTAGTGAGAGAAAAACGAGAAGGATCTTTACGTATTCTTCCTTATGAATATACAGGGTACGTAGCAGTTATTGATTCGATTGAAAACTATTATAAGTACAGCATGGAAATTTTACAGCCGAATATTTGGAAGCAGCTGTTTATGAAAGATGCACCGATATATACAAAGGTAAAAGACGAACCACCGACACGTTACGGAAAAACTGCGAAGGTAACGAATGCTATGATTGCAAATGGAAGTATTATTGAAGGTGATATGGACAACAGCGTTATCTTCCGTTCTGTGAAAATTGGAAAAGGCTCTATAGTTCGTAACTGTATCATTATGCAAAAGAGTCAAATTGGAGAGAATTGTATACTAGACGGAGTAATTATCGACAAGGATGTTAAAATTGAGGATGGAACTGCATTAACTGGAAGCAGCCAGTCTCCGTTTGTCATTCCAAAAGGTACAGTACAAGGAGCGTTGATGAATTCGTGAAAGTTTTATTTGCATTGTCGGAGTGCGTCCCGTTTGTAAAATCGGGAGGTCTTGCTGATGTGGGAGGCGCACTTCCAAAACAACTACAAAAGCTTGGTGTCGAAGTACGGGTCATATTACCATACTACAGTTTGATTTCCGAAGAATTTCGCAGTCAATGCGAGCTGCAAAAGATTATACATGTTTCACTAGGCTGGCGTCATCAATATTGCGGTATTCTCAAAATGGAGCATGAGGGTATTACTTATTATTTTCTGGATAACGAATATTATTTTAAACGAGATTCGTTATACGGACATTATGATGATGGAGAGCGTTTTTCCTTTTTCTCCAAAGCAGTGCTGGAATGTATTCCCCATTTGGATTTTGTACCAGATATTATTCATTGTCACGATTGGCATACGGCTATGGTGAACTTTCTATTAGATGCGCACTATCGCCATAAACCAATGTATGAAAAGATTAAAACGGCATTTACAATTCATAATCTTCAATTTCAAGGTGTGTTTGCTAGAGAAGTAATTTATGATTTTTTGGGCCTTGGTGAGGAATATATTACTCCTGATCAGCTTGAGTTTTATGGGAACATCAATTTTATGAAGGGTGGTATTATTGCTTCTGATTTAATTACAGCAGTCAGCCCTACATATAAGGATGAAATTCAGTACCCGTATTTTGGAGAAAATTTAGATGGGCTTCTAAGAAAATATAATTACAAGCTGCATGGTATTGTAAATGGTATTGATGATGTTTTTTATAACCCGCGAACAGATAAGGAAATTGCCGTATGCTATGGAGAGACGGAGCTTGAATTAAAGAAAGAAAATAAAACGGCGTTGCAGCGTTATTTTGGCTTGCCAGAAAAGACAGATAGTCCGCTTATTGCGATGGTAACTCGTCTCACAAAGCAAAAAGGACTGGATTTGGTACGTCATGTGTTTCATGAAATAATGCAGGACGATGTTCAATTGATTGTTCTTGGTTCCGGTGATAAGCAATACGAGGATTTCTTTTTGGAAATGGCTCATCACTATCCTGAAAAAATGAAGGTGTATATCGGATTCAATGAAGCTTTAGCTCATCAAATATATGCAGGAGCTGATTTGTTTTTAATGCCTTCACAATTTGAGCCGTGCGGATTAGGGCAGTTGATTGCACTTCAATACGGTGCATTGCCTATTGTAAGGGAAACAGGTGGATTGAATGATACCGTTCAATCTTATAATGAAGCAACAGGGGAAGGAAACGGATTCAGCTTTTCCGATTTTAACGCCCATGACATGGTAAATACGGTACGGAGAGCTATTCATTTCTATCATCAGCCGGATATTTGGAATGCTTTAGTAAAAAGAGCCATGAGTCAAGATTACAGTTGGCTGAAGTCGGCAAAACAATATAAGGAGTTGTATGAGCAATTGTAATCTAGCTCATCTAAGGGAGGGAGAAGAATGTTCTCTAATAAAGAAAGCTTTAAATCTTCTTTTCTTGAAAAGTTAGAAACGATGTATGGTAAAAGTTTTAAAGAATCTACTCTAAGAGACCAGTACCATACGCTTGGTCATATGGTCCGCGAATACATAAGCTCGCGTTGGATTGCGACAAACGAAAAGAATCGAACGGAAAATAATAAACAAGTCTATTATTTATCTATTGAGTTTTTATTGGGACGTTTGCTTGGCAGCAATTTGCTGAATTTAGGAATACGAGAAGTATGTGAAGAGGGATTGGCAGAGCTCGGCATCAAATTGGATGAGCTGGAGGAAAGCGAATCTGATGCTGGTATTGGGAATGGCGGCTTAGGACGATTGGCCGCCTGTTTCTTAGATTCACTGGCATCTTTAGATTTACCAGGCCATGGTTGTGGTATCCGTTATAAACATGGATTATTCGACCAAAAAATTGTGGACGGCTATCAGGTAGAGCTTCCCGAACAATGGCTTCGCCACGGCAATGTGTGGGAGGTTCGCCGCCATGATCAGGCGGTAGAAGTGAGTTTTTGGGGGAAGATAGAATCTTCCATTAACAATGAGCGCTTAGAGTTTCGGCATACGGACGCAGAAACGATCACGGCAGTACCATATGATATTCCTGTCATTGGCTATAACACCAGTACAGTCAATACATTGCGCTTATGGAACGCGGAGCCTTCACCATTCCCGCCTAACGATAAAAATGTCCTTTTATACAAAAGAGAAACAGAGGCTGTGTCTGAGTTTTTGTATCCAGATGACACCCATGATGAAGGGAAAATTTTACGCTTAAAGCAACAGTATTTTCTTGTATCGGCAAGTCTTCAGAGTATCGTGAAAGGATATCGCGAGCGCAACGGAGGGTTGCATAACTTTCATGAGAAGGTTTCCATCCACATTAATGATACACACCCGGTATTGGCGATTCCAGAATTGATGCGCATTTTGCTTGACGAAGAAAAGATGAGCTGGGATGAGGCATGGAATGTCACAGTGAACACCATTTCGTATACAAACCATACTACTTTATCAGAAGCATTAGAAAAATGGCCAATTCATATATTCCAACCATTATTGCCACGCATCTTTATGATTGTGGATGAAATCAACGAACGTTTTTGTCATGAACTATGGCAGCGATACACAAATGATTGGAAACGCATTGAGGATATGGCAATTATTGCTCACGGTCTTGTGAAAATGGCTCATTTAGCTATCGTGGGGAGTCATAGCGTGAATGGTGTAGCAAAAATCCATACAGACATTTTAAAGCAGCGTGAAATGAAACTGTTCCATGAATTTTATCCAAAGAAATTTAATAATAAAACAAATGGAATTACCCATAGAAGATGGTTGTTGAAAGCAAACCCCCAGTTATCAGATTTAATCAATAATACAATTGGAACTGCTTGGATTGAAAATCCGGCGCATTTACAATCTCTCTTGCATTTTAAACACGATCCTGTTTTTCAAGAATCCTTCTATCAGGTAAAGCAGCAGCGTAAAGAAATTTTAGCAAAGCGAATTTTTGAACAAAACGGCATTCGTGTCGATACACATTCGATTTTTGACGTACAAGTCAAACGCCTGCATGCTTATAAGCGCCAGCTATTGAACGTAATGCACATCCTATATTTGTATAATCGTTTAAAAGAAGATTCGGGCTTTAAAATGCAGCCGCGCACCTTTATTTTCGGTGCAAAGGCTTCTCCAGGTTATTATTATGCTAAAAAAATTATCAAGTTGATCAATGATTTAGCGGAGAAGGTCAACAATGATGTGCAAACTCGTGATAGTTTAAAAGTAATTTTCCTAGAAAATTATCGTGTGTCTCTTGCTGAGGATATTTTTCCCGCTGCCGATGTAAGTGAGCAAATTTCTACTGCTAGCAAGGAAGCATCTGGAACAGGGAATATGAAGTTTATGATGAATGGCGCTGTTACAGTAGGAACACTCGATGGAGCCAATATTGAAATTAAAGAGGAAGTCGGACAGAATAATATATTTATTTTCGGCTTAACATCAGAAGAGGTTCTGAACTATTATCAAAATGGAGGGTACCGTTCCAGTGATTATTATCATCATGACCTTCGCATAAAAAAAGCGGTGGATCAGCTTGTGAACGGATTTTTCCAGGAGGCAGGCGATGAATTTGAAGCGATTTATGATTCGCTTACTATTCAAAATGATGAATACTTCGTACTTCGTGATTTTGCCCCGTATGTTGATATACAAGAATCGATCGGGAAAGCATATCAAAATCGAAAACATTGGCTGGAAATGAGTATTTCTAATGTAGCTCAGTCCGGTTATTTTACAAGTGATCGTACGATTATGCAATATGCAAATGATATTTGGAAGATCAATCGTGCTGAAGTAGTACGATAAAAAAACTCCTGAGACACCTCAGGAGTTTTCTGTGTTATTCGTAAGTTAACCCTTTTGCTTCTTCAATTGGAAGAATAATGTAGTGTTCTCCTGTTTTTAACCCCAGCATCGCTGCTTTGTGATTCGCGTCTTCCATTGTCTCCCCATAGGCAGCTATATACTTTTTATTATTTTCTTCTTTGCAAATGACGAATTGGTTCATGAACAGTGCCTCCTTGGTTTTCTTGTCTGTTCTTCAAGTATATACACATTATTGGCAACAATGCATATTTCACTCAGGTTTATTTCGAATATTAATAGAAATGTATAGATTTTTTGTTGTTCATTTTCGAATTAGTGCAAGTAAATATTTGCTGAGATTGATATATAACAAGTCAAGTTACAGAGCAAAAAATCTAGGTAAAGGATTATAAATTGAGTAGCATTAACAAAACATAAGGTATCTAATGTAGGGGGAATACCTATGTTTTGGATTTGTATATTCTTTGCAGGTGTATGGCTGTTTTTTTCTATTGTTGTTTCTATTCCTTGGATTTTAGATTTGGCAGAAATACTTACGTTTCCCATTGCATTGTTTGTAATTAGCAGTTTAGCTTATCTACCCGGTTTTTTTAATACGTTTCTTTTAATGAGCTTAATTCTGTATCGAGAGAGGTCTATTGAAGGCGTTTCTCCAATATCGCATGTTACGATTTTGATTGCGGCATATAATGAAGAAAATCGAATCATCCGCACACTTCGTCATATTGCAAATCAAGATTATGAAGGTCCCCTAGATATTATTGTCATTGATAACAGTTCTGTGGACGAGACAGTACAACGTATACAGAGAGCTGCTGCGCTGCTTCCAATCTCTATTACCTTACTACAAGAGCCGCGTCAAGGTAAATTCCATGCGTTAAACACAGGTTTATCTCAAGTGAAAACGGAGCTGGTTATCACATTGGATGCAGATACGGACTTGCACCCCTCAGCGGTACGGCGGATCGTTTCACGGATGAAAATGAGTGATGAGCGTGTGTCGGCAGTAGCAGGAGCAGTATTTGTGAGAAATAGTGGAGAAAGCTTTATGGCCAGAATGCAAGATTGGGATTATTTTCTCGGTATTGCATCTATCAAACGGATGCAGGGTATGTATCAAAGTACGTTAGTTGCGCAAGGGGCATTCAGTTTGTACAAAACAGAAGAGATTCAAAAAATTGGCGGGTGGCAAGATACTATTGGAGAAGATATTGTATTGACCTGGCAGCTTTTGCATGATGGAAATCAAGTACTCTTCGAACCGACTGCGCTGGCGTTTACCGATGTTCCTGCCTCATTGAGGCATTTTATTATTCAGCGAGCAAGATGGGCACGAGGGATGATAGAAGCATTAAAACGTTATCATCCTTGGAACCACCCTGGTAAAGGAAGCAAATATTTAACATTAGTGAATTTATTGATACCCTTTGTGGATTTTACTTTTACAGTTTTTTGGATCCCCGGGTTAATCCTGGCTTTCATGGGCTCCTATCATATCGTGGGGCTGACAACTCTTTACGTATTGCCGATTACTTCAGTCACCTTTTACGGTATGTATATCTACCAAAACTTTATATTTAGCCGTCTAGGCGTAAAAAAACGAGCTAACCTTTTAGGAGCAGTAGGCTTCTTGCTGTTGTACCAAATATTGATGTCTCCAACTTCACTTTGGGGCTATTGGCAAGAGCTGAAAGGAGGGAAGCGTATTTGGAAGTGAGTATGTAAAGCAGGAAGATTAACAGCAAAAAGAGGATATTCATTATAAAATGAAGTACCCTCTTAATTGTATTTATAGTTTCTATGTTAATCGTTCTACTCCAGCTATATAGGTAGGCATTCCATGATTTTTTATGATAGAACCCATGTTCATCGCGAAGGTGAGGGGGTTGTTCACGTGAAAGTATTCCCATTCTCTTTCTATTTTTTCGAGAGAAATTTTACGTGGGGGAAGCAAGGGCACTACATCAAAGAGGTTGACAAAACGATAGCTGTTGGCAACTTGCAGGTTGTAATAATTTTTAAAGGCTAAATCTCCCACTTTTGGCCCTGCGAAGCTGTACATAATATAGTTGTTGAAAGAGGTATTTACTCTTGCATCAAGCATGTGTAACACCGCAAGTGCTCCCCCTAAGCTGTGTCCAGTGACGAGTAATGTTTTATTAGAAGGAAGTTTCACGAGTGCTTCCATAATCGTATCACGGCATGTTTCGTAAATGGAAAGAAAACCGCTGTGAACATTCCCGCTATTAGCAGTGTACGGATATTCTCGTTGAGTAATCAGAGAATCAGCTATCCAATCTGGATCTGATTGTGTGCCTCGAAAGGCAACAATGATGGATTCTTCCGATTCTAAAATAAAGCCAAACCATTCTGTTTTTTTTATAGCTTTGGCTTGAAATCCTTGTACGACTCGGAATCCCTCCGGACATGTAAATACACCATTATTGAGATATTGTTCATAGGTTTGTTCACAGCAATTTGCTAGCAATTTTCCAATTGTTTTATTGACGGCTAAGGAAGAAAACATTGATGAGACCTCCTCGGTATGCGTGTCCTTAGTCGAGAGAAGAACTTATATAAGAAACGATACATTATATGAAGCCATAGGAAAATTCATTCGAAAAAGGAGACAAATGAACTGATACTGAAAAGAGGTCTTTGGCTGATTGCGAAGCTTGTAGAATGTCTATCAATGAAAATTAAAACAGGGTACATGGAATTCATATAAAAAAGCAGCTCTTGAACAGAGCTGCCTTTGAAAATATTAATCGTTTCCGTCTAATAATCGGCCTAATCCACCAAGAATGCTTCCTTCTTCGCTGCCTCGCGCTCCCCCTGCTGCGCCTACAATGCGCTGCGCCATGCGGCTTAAGGTTAGCGATTGCAGCCAAACAGTTCCTGGGCCCTCTAATGTTGCAAAGAATAGCCCCTCACCGCCGAATAATGCTGTTTTTACGTTTCCGACAAATTGGATATCATAATGTACGTTCTTTGTCATCGCGACAAGGCATCCGGTATCTACTTTTAATCGTTCACCAGGCTGAAGTTCGCGCTTGTAGATGGTACCGCCGGCATGCATAAAGGCTAAGCCGTCTCCTTCGAGCTTTTGCATAATGAAGCCTTCGCCGCCAAAGAAGCCCGTGCCTATTTTTTTATTGAACTCAATACCTACGGCTACGCCTTTAGCTGCACAAAGAAATGCATCTTTTTGACAAATAACCTTTCCCCCGTACTCCGTTAAATCAACAGGAATAATCTTTCCAGGATAAGAAGCTGCAAAGGATACATGCTTTTTACCATGTCCTTTATTGGTGAATACAGTCATAAATAAGCTTTCGCCAGTAAGCACGCGCTTGCCGGCACCCATTAGCTTACCGAATAAACCTTTCCCCTCCGAACCATCACCAAAAGAGGTTTCCATATCAATGCCATCTTCCATCATCATCATGCCGCCAGCTTCTGCAATCACACTTTCTTGCGGATCCAGGGCAATTTCAACAAACTGCATATCATCTCCGTGCAGCGTGTATTCAATTTCATGAGCTTTCATTTCTTACACCTCCATAAAATCATTCACTAATATATGGCAATATTCATAGCTTTATTCTACATTAAAATAGACATACAATAAAATAAAGATTACCTGAATTTTGAAAAAAAACATACTTTCTCTTCTGATGAAGCCGTGTTATTCAATTGACTTCAATGTTTGTCACATGATATATTCAGAGTAACTATTAACCTGCATATATATTCGAAGTGTAGAAGAAACATAGATTTATCATTTATGTGTTTTTGCATTCTGAAAGTGCTTGGAGCAAGAAGATGTAGAGCAATAATGTTCACCTTCAATCAAGCTGTGATAGGTCGTTTCCTTTTATCTTCTCGTAAGTATATGGCAGAAGATAGTAGTATTTTTTGTTATATTTAGGAGGTATATCAATGCAATTCGGTAAAGTAAAATGGTTTAACAGCGAAAAAGGTTATGGCTTTATCCAAACAGAAGGTGGAAATGACGTGTTCGTACACTTCTCTGCTATCCAAGGCGAAGGCTTCAAAACATTAGAAGAAGGTCAAGAAGTTGAATTCGAAGTTGTAGAAGGCAACCGCGGACCTCAAGCTGCTAACGTAATCAAGAAGTAATGAACCGAAAGCATTCCCGTTATGGGAGTGCTTTTTTATTGATATAGGTGTTCGGATTAAGAGCAGAAAAGATTGTTGCAAATGAATGCAAATCTCCCCAACAATTATAAATCTAGTGGAACAGCAGTAAAAAAGCATTCCCGCTATGGGAATGCTTATGCATGATTAATCAGATGGACTGGAATCATCAGAGGATAGTTCACCGCGGTAGGTGAGGTCCTCGTACTCATCCAGCATTTGTTCGTATTCATCGTGATCTTGGGTTACATAGACAGTACGGTTTTGTCCATACATATCAGTGCCGATAAAATTTTCAAAATCCTCGACATATCCTTTCGGCTCTTCCGCGTCTATGTACATGCTGTTATAGTCTTTGGAATCACGTCGTTCAAGGTCGGATGGAGTTTCTGATGTACCGTAGCTGGCCACATCCTGCCAGGAGTCTTCTGCATCGTACCCGACCGCGCTGTCCATATCGTATTTCCCGAATGGAGGAAAAATCAATTCTTCTTCAATCGGACGTGCGCCTAAGCTCAGTTTGTTCGAAGCGTGTTCAATGCAGGTTATCGCGGCCGGCATCGCTTCCAAACGCTCCAGAGGAATTTCCTTTCCAGACACGTCACATACACCATATGTTCCCTTTTCAATTTTTTGCAGTGCTTGGTTCACATCATCCAATTGCTTTTGCATCAGCTCATGCAGCCCTAAATCTTTCTCGCGCTCAAACAGCTCTGTGCCCATATCGCCCGGATGATTATCATAAAGAGAAAGCTCTCCAACAGATTCTCGTTCATTTGCCCGCTCATTTGTTTCTCTCATTTGTATGCTTGCTTCAAGCTCTTTTTTTTGCTTCAGAAGAACCGTTTTGAAATGCTCTACTTGCTGTGGAGAAAGCATTCGATTTCCTCCTTTTTAGAAAATCAGAAATTATGAGGCTTGTCTAGCTCCTGCGGGCTGTGCCCGCTTTTCTAAATATGCTCTCATATGTAGTATGAACGACTTCATGCAAATTATAAGGAAAAGAAAAACACGGCCGTGTGACCGTGTTTTATAATAAATATCCTAATAATAAACCGAGAGCAAATAAAAAGCCGAAAATGGTATTAGTTTTTGCTGTTGCTGCCATAGCAGGCATCATTTCAACAGGTTGGGTCTTTCCATGAAAGCCTTGCACCGCACCCGTTGCTTTCGGTATGCTTAAGGCTGTAATTAACACCCAAGCAGAAGCGATACCAGAGATTACTAAACCGATTGTCCAAAGATAAGCTACGATAAACATGCCTGCTAGCACAAGGATAGCATTTTTTCGACCCACAAGAATAGCCATCGTTTTTCGTCCATTTTCCTTATCGCCATCTAAGTCACGAATGTTGTTTGCGAGCAAAATGGCCCCGATTAAAATAGAGCTCGGAACAGAAATGAGAATGATATCATCGGTAACTGTTCCTGTTTGGATAAAGAAGGAAATTCCGATGATGATGACACCCATAAATAACCCGGCTGTCAATTCTCCAAACGGTGTGTAGGCTATCGGAACAGGGCCGCCTGTATACAAATAAGCGACCAGCATACAAACCAATCCAATTGCGGCAAGCCACCAGCTAGAATTTATACAAATATAAACCCCTAACAAGATTGCAATGCCGAAGCAACTGTAAGCCAAATACAGTACTGTTTTTGGTTTTACACCTTCTCTTACGATAGCGCCGCCGATTCCGACTGATCCTTCGTGGTCCAGCCCTCTTTTATAGTCGAAATATTCATTAAACATATTGGTTGCTGCTTGTATGAGAAGAGAGGCAAGTAGCATCATAAGAAAAAGAGCTACATGGATCTTTCCAAACTTTTGCAGTGTATAGGCAGTACCAATAAACACAGGCACAAACGCAGCTGTTAATGTATGCGGGCGTGTTAAGTTCCACCAAACGCGCCAGCTTGGCTTTTTCGGGCTTGGTTCTATAACAGAGGACTTTGTCTGTACATTTGTTTGCATGGGAACCCTCCTTTTTCAATCCTATAAGGTGAAGTTTCCATAAGCGGCTACTTTTTTCTGCCGCTTAAGATTAGTGTAACCAATCACCTGTTTTTGGTCCGTTAATACAAAATAAATAAGTACAAACTAAAGTTTAGGAAAAGTGGCACTGAGTGTCAATGTTTATTTCATGAGAATCCACAGGAACCAAGTTTTCTGTACGAATGAGTCTCTAACATTGACACGACTTTCCTTGCGGGTGTATCTTAAAATCAAGGGATATTTCGACTAATTTTGCGATAGAATGGGGGAGAAAGGTTTGATTACTACACAGCAGCAAGGTCTGCATGTATTGCTCCTCAATGCGCTGCAACAAGCTAAGAAAAATAATCATGCGGTTTTGGTCAGCACAGTAAAGAAAGTAGCTTGGATTGATCCTCTTCTTTTTTATGCAGCGGCTGCCAAGATTGGCATGACAGAACGTTTTTATTGGTCAGATCCGGAACAACGCGTTACGTTAGCAGGAGCCGGATCTGCTTATATTATAACAAATCATCACCATAATCGATTTGAGGAATCCCAAAATGAATGGGAAAAGCTGTTGGAAACAGGCTTGATTGATGGAGGTTCCTACAGCTTTGGTACGGGACCGCTTGCATTTGGAGGATTTTCATTCGATCCTATGAAACAAAAGACAATGCTTTGGGAAGCGTTTGCCGATGCACTATTGTTAGTTCCTGCTTTTATGCTGACGATAAAGGAAGACGGAGCATGGCTAACCATCAATTCTCTTGTTTCTCATAAGGATTCGGTTTCCGATCTTCACGAGAAGCTGGAAATACTTGAGGCTAAGCTGATGTCGGCAAGTAAACAGCCGCTTCAGGAAACAGATACTTCCATTAATATTGAGCATGAGGTAGATCCTGTTGAGTGGATGAAAGCGGTAAAACAGGCAACACATGAAATGGAGCAAGGTTTGTATCAAAAAGTAGTGCTTGCTCGTGAATTGCAGCTTACTCTTTCAAAGGAAGTGGATTCTGCTAATGTACTGCAGGTGCTTCGTATCAGTCAGTCAGATTGCTATGTGTTTTCATTTGACTACAACAAATGCTGTTTTATTGGAGCAACGCCGGAGCGTCTTATAAAAAAAGAAGAGGATGTACTTACTTCGATGTGCTTAGCAGGAACAATTGGGCGTGGTCATACACCTGAAGAAGACAACCTTCATGCTCAAATGTTATTGAACGATGAAAAAAATCTTAAAGAACATGGCTTTGTGGTAGAGATGATCCGTACAGTGATGAAGCAATTCTGTAAGGAGGTTTCTATACCAGATGAACCAGGATTGAAGGAAATGAAAAATGTCCTTCATTTATATACACCAGTTAAGGGGATAGTAAAAGAAGGGAAGAGCTTACTTTCAATAGCAGAACGTATGCATCCGACTCCAGCTTTGGGCGGTACTCCCACTTCTGTGGCACTGGAACGTATTCGAGAGCTCGAGCAGTTGGACCGCGGCTGGTATGCTGCGCCGATTGGCTGGGTAGATTATCAAGGAAACGGGGAATTCGCAGTTGGCATCCGTTCGGCGTTGATGAAAGGCCGTCAAGCTTCTTTGTTTGCAGGATGCGGAGTGGTAAAGGATTCTGACCCGGAAGCGGAGTATGAAGAAACAAGAATAAAGTTTAAGCCTATGCTTACTGCATTTGGGGGATTTTAATGAATCATACGGAAGGGTTAACTTATTATTTAGGGGCGTTCGTTGATGAACTGCAGCGTTTGCAGGTTAAAGATGTCGTAATCAGCCCAGGCTCACGTTCGACGCCTCTTGCTATTTTATTGGCAGAACATGAAAATATTCAAACGTATTTGCATGTAGATGAACGGTCTGCAGCGTTTTTTGCACTCGGAATGGCAAAAGCCAAACAACAGCCCGTAGCTCTGTTATGTACATCAGGAACAGCGGCAGCCAATTATATGCCGGCTGTAAGTGAGGCGGCTCATTCACGAGTGCCGCTTCTAATTTTAACGGCGGATCGCCCTCATGAGCTGCGCGATGTAGGAGCGCCACAAGCGATGAACCAGCTTCATCTGTTTGGGTCCTTTGTAAAAAATTTTACTGAAATGGCACTGCCTGAAGCATCAGAACGAATGTATCGCTATGTACGAGCAACGGCGGCAAGAGCTGTATCAGCGTTACTGACTCCTCCTATGGGCGCTGTTCACCTTAACTTTCCGATTCGTGAGCCGCTTATCCCAGATTTAGCACTACCTAATATATGGGGAGCAGGACAGCTCAATCGTCCACAGCAGGTTGCTGTTACAGTCGCAAAAGGAAATCCGGATAAACAATATATTGCTCAGCTGGCAGCAAGCTTGGGTGATAATGAAAAAGGAATTATCGTATGCGGCGATTATGAGGGAGAATTGGGCAGCGTCATTACAAGGCTGGCATCTAAGCTTGGCTATCCAATTTTAGCAGATACGTTGAGTCAGCTTCGCAGCGGTATACATGAAAAGAATTATATTGTAGATTGCTACGATACGTTTTTACGAAATGAAACAGTTCGGGAACAGTGGAAACCGGACGTAATCTTGCGGTTTGGAGCTATGCCTGTATCAAAGGCGTTAACACAATACATAGCACTTCAAAAAGAGGCTGAAATTATTGTTGTAGACGAAGGAGCAGGCTGGCGTGACCCAGCATTAATGTCTACCGAAATGGTCTATGCAAATGAAGTGTTATTTTGTGAAGAACTTCACGCGGCTTTGGAGCAGCGTGAACCAACAAGCTGGCTTGATGAATGGAAGAATATTAATGCTTTTACGAAGCAGCAATTGCAAGAAATTCACAATTATGAGGATATATTTGAGGGAAAAGTAATTACGGAAATTGCAGAACTATTACCAAATGCATCCACTTTATTCGTCGGAAACAGCATGCCGATTCGTGATGTGGATACGTTCTTTTTTACAACGGATAAAACAATTCGGGTGATGGCAAACCGAGGAATTAACGGCATTGACGGTATCGTGTCGAGTGCACTAGGAGCTTGTGTTTCATCATCTCCATTAGTGCTTGTTCTTGGGGATTTGTCCTTTTATCACGACTTAAATGGTTTGCTTGCCGCGAAGCTTCATAAGCTCAATGCTACTATTGTTGTCGTGAATAACGAAGGAGGGGGCATTTTCTCGTTTTTGCCTCAATATGCGGAGAAAAAACATTTTGAATCTTTATTTGGGACACCTCTTGGTCTAGATTATGAGCTTGCAGTTAAGATGTATGGAGGAAGATTTGTAAGAACGGAAGACTGGCAAGAGTTTCGTAACGAAATGGAACACAGTATAGGTTCAGATGGGCTGCATGTCATAGAAGTGCGTACAAACCGTGAAAGTAACCTGAAAATGCATCGTTCATTATGGAGCAATATTTCAACGCAACTGACCGCCCTATTGAAGGATGGAAACGCAAGATGAGACAAATAATAAATGATGTTCTCTATGAGTACGATGTAACGGGAAGTGGAGAACCACTTCTGCTGCTTCATGGTTTTACTGGCGATAAGACTACTTGGGAGTCGTTTCTGACTTCTTGGGACAACTATACTTTGATTACGGTCGATATTCTCGGTCACGGGGGTACAGGTAGCCCAACTGAGGCGGAGCGGTACGAAATTGAAAAAGTGGCAGAGGATATGTGGTGCTTATTGGATAGGATGCAGATTCAGAACGTGCATCTTCTCGGTTATTCGATGGGAGGCCGTTTGGCTTTAACTATGGCTTGTTTATATTTAGAGCGAGTTACATCACTTATTTTGGAAAGCTGTACTCCAGGTTTGGAAACGGAACAGGACAAACAAGCGCGTATTCATCAGGATGAAGCCTTGGCTAAAGAAATAGAAGAGAATGGACTTTCTGCTTTTATGGACTATTGGGAGAATATTTCCCTTTTTGCTTCGCAAAAGCGGCTGCCAAGGGAAAAGCAAGCAGCTATCCGAAAGCAGCGTTTGCAAAATAATGCGACGGGCTTAGCTAATAGTCTTCGAGGTATGGGAACAGGAAAGCAGCCATCCTGGTGGGAGCATCTGCCGAATTTAACAATGCCAGTTTTATTATTGTGCGGAGAATACGATGAAAAATTTTGCCGCATCCTAAAGCGGATGAAAGAATTGCTGCCGAATGCAAAGTTGTTTCAAATTTCCGAAGCTGGACATGCAATTCATGTGGAACAAACAGAAAAGTTTGATACAATAGTAAGGGAGTTTTTACAATAAAGAAATGAAGGAGGCAGAAAAAATGGCTATTGAATGGAAAGTAGAAAGAGAATATGAAGATATCATTTATTCTACATACAATGGCATTGCTAAAATTTCAATCAATCGTCCGGAAGTACATAACGCATTCCGTCCGAAAACAGTCATGGAGCTAATTGATGCATTTGCATACGCTCGTGATGATGCAAACGTAGGTGTTATCATTTTAACAGGTGAGGGCGGACGCGCATTTTGCTCTGGCGGTGACCAAAAGGTACGCGGTCACGGCGGTTACGTTGGGGAAGATGAAATTCCTCGCCTAAACGTATTAGATCTGCAGCGCTTAATCCGTGTGATTCCGAAGCCAGTTATCGCTGCAGTAGCAGGCTACGCAATTGGCGGTGGTCACGTATTACATGTCGTATGTGACTTAACTATCGCAGCAGACAACGCAATCTTCGGTCAAACTGGACCAAAAGTAGGAAGCTTTGATGCAGGTTACGGCTCTGGCTATTTAGCTCGTATCGTAGGACATAAAAAAGCGCGTGAAATTTGGTACTTATGCCGTCAATATAATGCTCAGGAAGCATTGGATATGGGACTTGTCAACACAGTTGTACCGCTTGAGCAATTAGAAGCAGAAGCAGTTCAATGGGCAGAAGAAATGCTAGAAAAGAGTCCGACAGCTCTTCGTTTTCTAAAAGCAGCACTCAATGCAGATACAGACGGTCTTGCAGGTTTACAGCAACTTGCAGGCGATGCAACCCTATTGTACTATACAACAGAAGAAGCAAAAGAAGGACGCGACGCATTCAAAGAAAAACGCAAACCAGATTTTGGCCAATTTCCGCGCTTCCCGTGATTAAAGAGAAAAAGACTTGATGAATTGTCATCAAGTCTTTTTCTATCACTAAGCTGATTGAAAATAAAGGAGGGGTATAAATGCAACAGACTACACCAAACTGGCTTATGCAGCGCGCCTTCTTAACGCCTGACCGAGTTGCAGTCGAAACAGATGCAGACACATACACATTTCGAGAGCTCCATAGCATAGTGCTTCGGTTAAGCAAACAGTTACCAGTAAAAAAGGGGGACATCGTGGCAGTGTTCATGAATAACAGCTTTGATATGGTGAAGGTAATTCATGCGCTGGCATATGTAGGAGCAACTGCACTGCTATTAAATATTCGTCTCTCTCGTGAGGAACTGCTTTGGCAAGTAGAAGATGCAGAAGCTACATTTCTAATAACAGAAGAACAGTTAATTGCTAAGCTTGGCGGGGCTGGTATACGGACCATGACTATTGAAAAAATGGAACAGCTGCCTGAACAGGAATATGAAGTACAAGAGGAATTTGTATTAGATGATATGATGACTATCATTTACACATCGGGAACGACTGGGAAACCAAAAGGGGTCATGCTGACATATGGAAATCATTGGTGGAGTGCAGCGGGATCTGCTTTAAATCTCGGGCTTTATGAAAAGGATTGCTGGCTTGCTTGTCTGCCGTTTTTTCATGTCGGCGGGCTGTCTATTTTAATGAAAAACATCATCTATGGCATACGCATCATTTTAGCGGAAGGCTTCCATCCAATTCGTATGAACGAATTGATACAGGAACGAGGTGTAACGATTGTTTCCGTTGTTGCAAAAATGCTGACGGATATGCTAGATGAACTTGGAGAAAGTACATACCCATCATCGTTTCGTTGTATGTTATTAGGCGGAGGACCAGCACCTATGCCATTGCTACAAGAATGTGTAAAAAAACAAATTCCGGTTTACCAAACATATGGAATGACAGAAACCTCTTCGCAAATTTGTACACTAACGGCAGATTATATGCTAAAAAAGGTTGGATCTGCCGGAAAGCCTTTGTTTCCATGCCAACTGCGGATTGTTCATACAGATGAAACTGGTGCAGGAGAAATTGTCGTAAAAGGCGCGAATGTTACGAAGGGCTACTGGAAACGTGAAGACGCGACGCAGGGCAGTATAAAAGAAGGCTGGCTTTATACAGGAGATATTGGTTATTTAGATGAAGACGGATTTTTATATGTACTGGACCGGCGAAGCGACCTGATCATTTCTGGAGGAGAAAATATTTATCCAGCTCAAATAGAAGAGGTCCTTTTAGCGCATCCGTCTGTCCAAGAAGCGGGAGTCATTGGAAAAGACGATAAGCAATGGGGACAGGTGCCAGTTGCATTTATAGTAAACAGTACTGAGACAACGGAAGAAGAGCTTCTTACTTTCTGCACGGAAAAATTAGCCCGTTATAAAGTGCCGAAAGAGGTTCATTTTGTAAAAGAGCTGCCGCGAAATGCTTCTAAAAAATTGCTGCGCCGTGAGCTGCGCAAGCTGCTGTGAGGTTATGATGTGGACATTCAAAAAGTTACGTTACATATAATAAACATGGAGCTCGTTACACCATTTGGCACAAGCTATGGCACCTATTACGATAGACAAAGTATTTTGGTTGAGGCAGAAGATGAAAACGGGTGTATCGGTTGGGGGGAAGTTGTTGCGTTTTCGCAGCCATGGTATACCGAAGAAACAGTGCAAACAGCTTTGCATATACTGGAGGATTTTTTGATTCCGATAGTATTGCAGCACAAAATTGAACATCCGTCCGAAGTGGCGCTGTTATTTTCTGTTATTAAGCGTAATAATATGGCCAAGGCAGGGATAGAAGGTGCTCTATGGGATTTATATGCACAGCGGAGTAAACAGTCATTAGCCACCGCGCTTGGGGGTACGAAACAAGAAATAGAAGTAGGTGTAGTTGTCGGGTTGGACACACTTTCGAATATGCTGAAAAAGATGGAGCAATATGCTGAAGAAGGCTATCAGCGTTTTAAAGTGAAAATTAAGCCGGAAAACGATTATGAACTGCTAAAGGGTATTCGGCAAGCCTTTCCTCATTTACCGTTAATGGCAGATGCTAATTCTGCGTATACGCTGGAAAACTTAGAGCAGCTTAAGCGCTTGGATGATTTTGGATTAATGATGATCGAACAGCCGCTCGCAGATAATGATTTTCTTGAACATGCTATGTTGCAAAAAGAGATGGTCACTCCGATTTGTTTGGATGAAAGCATTCATTCCTTAGAGGATGCTCGCGTTGCTGTATCTCTTGGAAGCTGCAAAATTATTAATATTAAGCCGGGGAGAGTCGGTGGACTGACAGAAGCGATTCGAATCCATGATCATTGTAAACGACATCATCTTCCTGTTTGGTGCGGCGGTATGCTGGAAACCGGTATTTCCCGTGTGCAAAACGTCGCATTGGCTTCTTTGCCAAATTTTACGATTCCAGGAGATATTTCGGCATCTTCCCGTCATTGGGAGCAGGATATCATTATGCCGCCTGTTATATTAGAAAAAGGAAAAGTGATTGTGCCTCAGAATATTGGACTGGGTCATATTGTAGACAGAGAGCGCCTAAGAGAAGTTACAGTGAGAACCTTGGAGTTTTCCAAAGAAAATAGATAATCATTCCATCTGACATTCTTGCTGCAACGTGATATATTTAAAGGAGAACGTAACAAGCAACGAAAAGCTAATGCTCAGGGAGGTGCTTATATGCTTGATCAGCTCCAGTCCAGATTGGAGGATTACGAGAAAGCGTTAAAACGATTAGACCAAGCTATTCATTTACCGCTTGAGGAATCTATCGTTGTGGACGGTATTATTCAGCGTTTTGTCTTTACATATGAATTAGCAAGAAAGTTGATGAAGGCTTTTTTAGAGTATGAAGGAATTATCAATATCCATACGCCGCGCCTAATTTTTAAAGAATCATGTACCGCACTCCATTTAGATAACATGGATCATTGGCTCAGTATGATTGTGGATCGCAATATGGCTCAGCATGCGTACGATGAAGATGTGGCTATGCCGATTTGCGAGAGGATTAAGCTGCAATATATGCAAGCACTCAGTCAATTATTAATTGTGATGAAGCAAAAGTTAACAATATGAAGCACGCAGCTGCTAGAGCAGTTGCGTGCTTTTTTTAGCAGATAGTGTATGTCGCTAATGTTTTTTGTACATCAAAAATATTTGTGTCTTTTTTAAATTCCTTGGAAACAGGTGTAGAGGAGCCTGAAATCCAAATTTTTAATTCAGCATCTAAATCGAATGTCCCCGCTGTTTCAACACTAAAGTGTGTAATGCTTTTGTAGGGAATGGAGTGATACTCTACTTTCTTTCCGGTCATACCTTGTTTATCTACTAGAATTAATCGTTTATCAGTAAAAACAAACATATCACGAATAAGTTTAAATGCTTGCTCTACTTGTTCTCCTTTAACTAAAATCATAGTCAGTTCTTTTTGCACTGTTTCTACATTCATCTCGGCAGCATTGCCCATCAATCCATCAAACAGTCCCATACTATCATCCCTTTTCTCTTATACTAGCAATTCTTTCTCTGAGGATAGGCCAATTTTTTAGCTCTGCATTCTGTTATGCTTGTTCCCGCTTACATACATCGGATACAACATCTTCAGAGGAGTTTTGCTGCAAAGTGAGCATCGACTACAATTAAGGTTTTTATCGGTTTATTTCCATTAGTAGATTTCGTCTTTTAGATCGTTTTTTCCTTGTGCAAAGTTCCGATATACGAAAATATGGAAAGAAATGAGAACATATTCGAAAATCAGCAGAATCCTTTAGGAAGTATATTTTGAGAAAGTGCTAATGTATTGTTGTAGAGTTTATGCAAAATAGGAAAGTAGTCTAGCTTTCCTTGTAATGTTAGCTGTCGTGATAAGTATGATATAGAAGGATTTTAACGTGAATTACTAGAAATTGAAGTTGTTTAAGGTGTTTTTTTCTTATTATGGAGATTCAGACGGAGAAAAAATGCCTTATACGAACATAGCTCTAACACGTTACTGAAAAAGGAGAGGAGCCTAAATACATGATCAAGTACATTCTATTTGATTTTGACGGCACGCTGGCAGATTCGAAAGAGGTATTTATTTCGATATGGAATCAGCTTTCGGAGAAATATAAATATAAGAAGATTAAATATGAAGAAATTGAGGAAATGCAAAAGTTGTCGATTAAGGAACGCTGCAAGCACTATAATTTTTCTCTTCTCAAAATTCCTATTATGGCACCGGAGTTTTATAAGAGGTATCAAGTTTCTATTAAGGATGTTATTTTATTTGACGGAATAAAAGAATTACTAGATGGACTGAATAGACGAGGATATAAGATGGCGATTATTTCTTCTAATTCCGCAAATAATATTCAAAAATTTCTTGAAAATAATCAAATCAATCATGTTGAAGAAATTTTATGCTCCAGTAAAATTTTTGGTAAGGATAAGATTATTAAAAAGTTTCTTCATACTCGTAAGCTAGATAAATCAGAAGTTATTTATATAGGCGATGAGGTAAGAGATATTGAAGCTTGCGAAAAAAGCGGTGTTCCTATCATTTGGGCCGGATGGGGATATGATGCGATTGAGCTGGTACAGAAGAAAAATCCGGACTATATGGCACATTCACCGCAGGAGGTTTTAAATATTGTAGGTGCTTATTAAGGATGCGGGAAATTGGAGTGATGAAAAAGAGCAATTATTGAAAGAATGGAAGCAATTCTTTTATTAAAGCGGAGCAATTGTTATCGTGTAGATCTAATAAAACAAAAGTAAAATTACTTGATTATTTTTAGAAAAAGAAGAAAAATGAAAGAGGATACATTTTTTTTTAGTAAAGGAGATTATACAATGAAAATTTTAGATGAGATTTTATCCCATAACGAACAGTTTGTTGAAAATAAGGAATATGAGAAATTCCAAACAGATAAGTTCCCTCATAAGCGTCTTGTTATCTTATCTTGTATGGATACTCGTTTAGTGGAGCTGCTGCCGAAAGCTATGCATTTGGGCAACGGTGATGCAAAAATTATTAAAACTGCCGGAGCGTTGGTATCGCATCCGTTTGGAAGTATCATGAGAAGTATTCTAGTGGCGATTTACGAACTTGGTGCAGATGAAGTGTGCGTCATTGGACATTATGATTGCGGGATGGCAAGCCTTAAGGCTGAAAGCACATTAAAGAAGATGAAAGAGCGCGGTGTAAGTGAGGAAAAATTGGAAACATTGCAGTATTCAGGAGTAGATTTTGAACGGTTTTTACACGGATTTGACTGTGTAGAAGACAGTGTGAAACATAGTGTAGAAACAATTCGGAAGCATCCGTTAATGCCGCAAGATGTGCCTGTGCATGGATTAGTTATTGACCCAAAAACAGGAAGATTAGACCTCATGGTAAGCGGGTACGAAGCCTAACTCTCCTTTTTTTCTGGAACCGGATCAAAGCCGCCGGGATGAAACGGATGA
The DNA here is from genome assembly GCF_017742235.1 of Bacillus sp. 165. Lineage (GTDB taxonomy): Bacteria > Bacillota > Bacilli > Bacillales > Bacillaceae_G > JAGHKQ01. The sequence goes on along the minus strand of NZ_JAGHKQ010000011.1, from coordinate 45,461 downwards.
CATTTGCCGATACGTTTTGCGGTCAGCCAGCTGCCCTTTAAGGCGCCGTGACGTTGGATGGCTTCCATTCCGTAGGCCGAGCATGTCGGATAAAACCGGCATGTCGGCGGCTTCACCGGTGAAATGAACTTTTGATAAAAGCGAATTAGCCCCAGTAAGACATACTTCATATTTTTACTCCTTCACTCATATGATACGCAAATTATAGCATATATTGGATAGAGAACTCACGTCACATATTTCTTTACTAATGAATCAAAAGATTATATCATATTAAATACATCGGAATACAATAAATTAAAAGGGAATGAGGAGAGAGCAGTATGCCTTCAGTAGAAAGCTTTGAATTAGATCATACAATTGTAAAAGCACCGTATGTAAGACATTGCGGTGTGCATAAAGTTGGGACTGATGGGATTGTGAATAAGTTTGACATTCGTTTTTGCCAGCCTAATAAGCAAGCGATGAAGCCTGATGTAATCCATACGTTAGAACACTTATTAGCGGTTAACATTAGAAAATATATTTATAAATACGATCATTTTGATATTATCGATATTTCACCGATGGGCTGCCAAACTGGGTATTATCTTGTGGTGAGCGGTACGCCGACAGTGCGTGACATCATCGACTTATTAGAGGATACAATGAAGGATGCACTGAAAATAACAGAAGTTCCGGCTGCCAACGAAATACAATGCGGACAGGCGAAACTTCATGATTTAGAGGGCGCAAAGCGCTTGATGAACTATTGGTTGAGCCAGGATAAAGATGAATTGGAGAAGGTGTTCGGTTAATTCTTTTTTGAAACCTCATCTTCTAAATAAGGGCTATCTTCAGCACTGTCGACAGAGTGCTTGTAAGAATAGCCCTTATTTACTGACAGTACGGATAGAAGCAAAATAACGATAACGACGATAATAGAAATAATCAGTACGGTAAACATATGCTAGCTCCTTTTTGATATTCTCTTTTTATAGTACCATGTCTTTTGCAGTCTTTGGTAATTTGCAATGGAATATTACATATTTCGCCCGTAATTGCAAAAACTGAGTAACAAAAAGAGTGGGGGTAAGATTATGGAAAAGCATACTTATTATATTTCTATGGGGAGTGGAGAGATTTCACGCTCCAAATCAGATACAACTTACAGCTTTAAAATTGAGGCAACTGATGACGAAATTATCATGCTTAGGGAGTATTTTGACAGAGCTCATGAGGCTGATGTTAAATCGTTTTTACGGTCGCATGTTCCATTTGAGGAGTATCATAATGATCCGCAAAATGATGCGTATGATGAGAACTTACAGCAGGCGTATCGTATGGTTTATGAGCTCGGCGATGATGAAGCGCAGGAGCTTATTGGAAAAATGGGGATTATTGACGGCATGTAATGAGTGGGCAGCAGAAGGATAATGTGCTACAATTCAAAATAATCGGGAGAGAATAGGAAAGAACGGAGTATAGTTATGTACACATTTAAAGATTACTATCACAATCAAGTAGAATTATCCTTCACTGACCATCCATATGCTGAAGTGCCAAAACATGTATGGGTTATTTGCCGCTACAAGAATGAATGGCTTTTAACACATCATATCCGAAGGGGGCTAGAGTTTCCAGGAGGAAAGGTGGAAGCTGGGGAAACACCGGAGGAAGCTGCGGTCCGTGAAGTGAAAGAAGAAACAGGCGGTATAGTATCTCATCTGACTTATATAGGACAATATAAGGTGTCGGGTAAAGATAAGATTATTATTAAAAATATTTATTTGGGTCTTATAAGTGATATACAAGAGTACACGCATTATGAGGAAACAAAGGGGCCGGTTTTGTTGAAAGAACTCCCAGAGGATATAAAGACGGATAGACGGTTCAGCTTCATTATGCGGGACAATGTGCTGGTACATACGCTGCAGCGAATTAAAGAAAGCTCTCAAGAATGGTCTTGAGAGCTTTTTGTTACTATTTTTTCGAAATGCTCGACGAGTAAATACATAAGGGTGGCAAAGAAACAGGTGAGTAGAACACTCATGAGAACAAGAGTGAAATTAAATACCTGAAACCCATAGCTGATAAGATACCCGAGGCCTTTCTTGGATACAAGTAACTCTCCAAAAATCACTCCGACCCATGATAGCCCTACATTCACCTTCAAGGTTGAAATGATGGTCGGAAACGAAGCGGGTAAGATGACCTGCTTATAGCTTTGCCATTTTGTTGCGCCGAACGTTCGAAGTACCTTTATATAGTTTGGATCAACTTCTTTGAACGCCGCATAGATGACGAGAATTGTGATGATGATTGAGATAATAACCCCCATAGCGATTGAAGATGAGATATTAGGACCAAAAATCACGATAATGATAGGACCAAGGGCAACCTTCGGCATAGCGTTCAGGACAACGAGATAGGGATCCAATACACGTGAAAGAAACGGTATCCACCATAAAAGGGTTGCGATACATGTTCCAAGAAGTGTGCCTATTAAAAATCCGGCGCAGGTTTCAAGAAGGGTGACATAAAGGTGAGAGTATAGTGATCCATCAAACAGCTTTTGTACGAGCAGCTCGTAGATGCTTTTGGGGGAGCTGAAAAGCAACGGATCAATCCATTGCTGATTGCTAGCAAGCTGCCATAAGATGAAAAATGCAACTAATAGAAACCATTGTATAAAGAGAACAGCTCGTTTTTTACGTGTTTCCTGTTTTAGATAATTACGATGAAGAAAGGACAAGTCAAGATTCTTGTAGTTCAAGCTTTTCAAACTCCTTCCATACTACTTGAAAGAGCTTTGTAAATTCTGGGTGTGCTCTCGCCTGAAACGGAGAAAGAGTGCGAATTTCTTTTGGTACAGTAATGATGTTAGCGATGCGTCCTGGCTTAGCATGCAGCAGCACGATGCGGTCACTCATCGCAATTGCTTCTTCAATATCATGAGTCACAAGCACAGATGTTTTTTTGTACTGCTTTAACAGCACATATACAAGTTCTTCAAGCTTCATTTTTGTATGATAATCTAAAGCGGAAAAGGGTTCATCCAGCAACAGAATTTTAGGGTCTGTCGTTAACGTACGCACTAAAGAGGCACGCTGCCGCATTCCGCCTGACAACTGACGAGGATAGTGTTTTTCAACTCCTTTTAATCCTACTTGCGCTAATAAATACAAGCTCTTTTTATGGGTTTGTTCAGTGTAGAGACCCATAGTCTTTAACCCAATCAAAATATTGTCTTCAATTGTTTTCCATGGGAATAAATAATCCTGCTGGAGCATATAACCGATTCCTGCTGCTGTATCTTCAATTTGTGTTCCCTCTAATAAAACTACGCCTTCGATAGGCTTTAAAAGCCCGGAAAGAATGGAAAGAAGAGTGGTTTTCCCACAGCCGCTTGGACCGAGAAAGGAGACAAATTCTCCTTCCTCAATGTCCAAGCTTATATTGGCTAAGATGAGTGCTGCCTCCTGTCTTGTAAAAAAAGCATGATAGACATTTTGTACACTTAAGCAGCTCATGCTTTACTTAACGACCTTTTCAGCAATCTTTGTATTCACTAACGTATCGTGTTCGATTTTTTGTGGAAGCTCTCCAGCCTCTTTCATAATTGCTTGCAGATTATTCCACTCTTCTTCATCCAAGATAGGATTTGTAGCGTAAGAATGCTGATTTTTATAGCGGTCGATGACTTTAATCATAATATCCTCTGGTGTGTCAGGGAAAAACGTTGCCACTTCTTTTGCAATCTCTTCTGGACTGTGCGTATCTACCCATTGCTGTGCTTTATATAAAGCTCTTGTGAATTTCTCAGCAGCCTCCGGATTGTTTTTTAGAAAGCTTTCTTTTGCCATAAAGGTTGTATACGGCACTTTTCCGGACTCTGCTCCGAATGAAGCGACAATATACCCTTTTCCTTCTTTTTCAAAGATGCTGGCTGTAGGTTCAAATAATTGAACAAAATCACCTGTACCAGAAGCAAAGGCACTGGCAATATTAGCGAATTCGATGTTTTGAATTAAATTTAAATCAGCAAATGGATCGATGCCGTGATTTTTCAGTACATATTCTCCTACCATTTGCGGCATGCCACCCTTACGCTGGCCAAGAAATGTACTGCCGATAAGATCACTCCAGTTAAAGGAATCCAGCTTTGTTCGAGAAACAAGGAACGTACCATCTGTTTGTGTAAGCTGTGCAAAGTTAATAACAGGATCCTTTGCTCCTTGGCTATATACGTAAATCGTTGTTTCCGAGCCCACAAGAGCAACATCAATACTATTGGAGAGGAGAGCCGTCATTGTCTTATCCCCACCGGCCGTTGTCTGCAGGTCTATATCCAATCCTTCTTCTTTAAAAAAGCCTTTATTAATAGCGACATATAATGGAGCATAAAACAGAGAACGAGTTACCTCACCGATACGGATTTTTTGGGTTGCTGCTTTTTTATTACAAGCAGCAAAAGTAAAAAAGCTGAGAACGACAATGGTTAATACAATCAAAAATTTACGCAAAAATCATCCCTCCTAAAAGATAATCTAATGTACAGTATGAAGGGTGACAAAAATGTGTGAATGCCTAGAAGCTTTTAGGTCATAACTTCAGAGGAGAAGAGAGGATTAGGAATATATTTACAATTATGTAACGGTAATGTAACGGCTATGTAATAAAGTCGAAGATTAGCTGATTTCTTGTAGAAATATCGATGTTTTTCATCTTTTTTTGCTTACAGTTCGTCGTTTTATGTTACGGTAATATTTCTTTATTAACAAACTAATAACAGTTCAGTGACTTTGCTTGCCCAAGGTTATTACAATCGGTATCATGTGTATACATTAGGAGTGTCAAATACGAATAAAAAGGTGATGTTATTGCGAAGGATAAAAAAACTGATGTCTATCAATGCAATTCCCAGCCTTATTATGGCTATTGGTTTCAGTGGAACGACGGTCGGCATGCATAACCAATACCAAGAGGTGAAAGCACAGCATCAAGAAATCCGCCAGCAAAACGAACAATTTCATAATCAAGTGAAAGACTTGCAAAAGCAAAATGACACTATCCAAAATTCTATACAGCAAAAAGAACAAGAATTGCAGCAAGCGAAGCAACAGCTTCAGGAAAAAGAGCAACAGCTACAGAAAGCTCAACAAACTGCTACTTCTTTGTCTTCACGTGGGAATGAACCTGCTGGAGGACGTGAAATATATGTAAAGGCGACTGCGTATTCCGCTCACCCATCGGAAAACGGAGGAACTTATAATGGAAAAGTATTAACAAAAACTGGATTTAACTTAACTGATAATCCCAATGCAAAGGTCATTGCTGTAGACCCGTCTATCATTCCTCTTGGAAGTACAGTATGGGTAGAAGGTTATGGATATGCTAAGGCTTTAGATACTGGCGGAGCCATTAAGGGAAATCGCATCGATGTTTTTATTACGAGTAAAGAAGAGGGCCGTAAGTGGGGCGTACGCACTGTGCGGGTTAAAATCTTAAAATAGAGATATATAAAATGCATTATTATATATAGTGAACTTTCTAAATGGGAGAGTAAGAAAAAAGCGGCTGCTAGGCCGCTTTTTTCTTTTTTATTGAAACAGTACTACCCTTTTTTTTGAACCACCTGTGCAAATGTTTGGATAAATAATCCATCTGTTTCCAGCCACTCTGCCAAAAATACATCACGATAATCCATGACTCCTTGGTTTTGAAGCTGAATGAATAGCCATTCTTTACTTTGATCAAGATCACGTAATGCATCTAGAAGCAGTTCTCCGTCTCGTATGATGGTTAGAGGAATATGCACAGATGCGGGAGAGAGGTTAATATCTTCTTGGGTGAGTTTTTGATACGGTGATTTTTTTAATATGCTCAGGGAACCATCTGTTTCTAAATAGCAATAGGCGACCTCCCGTATAGAAAACGTTTCAGATTGCCTCAAGAGACTTTGGAGCTGTCTTAGGGTCAGTCTGTTCTTCTTTAACTGTTCTCTGTCAATAATGCCGTTACGAATTAGTATAGAGGGCTTTCCCTCGAATATTGTTTGGAGCCGCATCGATTTTTGTCCCAACATTTCAACAAATACAAGCAGCAACGCCCATAACGTCATAGAATAGATTACATATTGAATTTGTACTTTTTCTTGATACAAAGCATTTCCTAACAATTCACCCAATACGACAGCTGCAATAAAGGTAAAAGGTGTAACTTGGTTAATGATTTTCTTTCCCATAACTTTGACGAGCACAAATAAAAGAAAAAAACCAATAACAAGTTTTGTTGTTAAATGAAATAAGTCCATGTTTTTATTAACTCCAATCGAGTAAAAACTACTACAATTGTAACCATTTTGTTGGAACGTTAATCGATATATTGTTTGATTTGGCTGGGTAATAGGGTATTTCAAGAATAGAAATATAAAGCTATCCATTTATTACAAAATCAGGTATATACATTTATGTCCCAGTACGGGATGTACAATACTTCTTCTCCAGTGTTTAACTCAGAAGTTACCAAGCAAATTCAGCAATATGCACAAACCCAACAACAGACTAATCAGTTTATTCAGCAGAACATGGATATGTAACTAAAATAAAAAGAGAGACTGAATGCACAGTCTCTCTTTTTTATTAGTATTAAGCGAGTGGTCCGCCTAGCTTTACAATGCTTTCTGGTACGCTTGTGAATTTCTCGAAGTTTGTTTTAAACTTGTTAGCAAGCTCTGTTGCCTTCTGTTTGTATGCCTCTTTGTCCGTCCATGTTTTTTCAGGCATTAATACATCGTCAGGTACACCAGGAACATGAAGCGGAATTTCTAGACCAAAGATATCGTCTTTTACTGTTTCCATTTTGTCCAGTTCACCGTTTAATGCTGCTTGCACCATTGCTCTTGTGTAAGAAAGCTTCATGCGGTTTCCTACGCCGTATTCACCGCCGGTCCATCCTGTATTTACTAAGAAGACCTTTGCGTCATGCTTTTCGATTTTTTCCCCTAACATTTCTGCGTAGCGAGAAGCGTTTAATGGCAAGAAAGGAGAACCGAAGCATGTAGAGAATGTAGCTTGCGGAGATGTAATACCGCGCTCTGTGCCTGCTAGTTTGCTTGTGTAACCGCTTAAGAAATGGTACATAGCTTGTTCTTTCGACAGCTTGCTGATTGGAGGTAATACGCCGAATGCGTCAGCCGTTAAAAATACGATTGTATTTGGGTGACCTGCTACACTTGGGAATACGATATTGTCGATAGCATGCATTGGATATGCCGCACGTGTATTTTCCGTTAAAGAAGTATCATCGTAATCTGCTTCGCGTGTTTTTTCATCAACAATTACATTTTCTAATACAGAACCGAATGTGATAGCATCAAAAATTTGCGGTTCTTTTTCACGAGACAAGTTTACGCATTTTGCATAGCAGCCGCCTTCAATATTGAATACACCGTTATCGGACCAGCCGTGCTCGTCGTCTCCGATTAATTTGCGGTGAGGATCAGCGGACAATGTTGTTTTTCCTGTTCCAGATAAGCCGAAGAATAATGCTACATCGCCTTCTTCGCCTACGTTTGCAGAGCAATGCATAGATAGGATATCTTGTTCAGGCAGTAAGTAGTTCATGATAGAGAAAATAGATTTTTTCATTTCTCCCGCATACTCAGTTCCGCCGATTAATACGATACGCTTTTCAAAAGAAACGATAATGAACGTTTCAGAATTTGTTCCATCTACAATTGGATCTGCTTTGAATGTTGGAGCAGATACGATTGTAAATTGTGCGTCATGCGTACCAATTTCTTCTTTTGTAGGGCGAATGAAAAGCTGATGTGCAAATAGGTTGTGCCAAGCAAACTCGTTGATGACTTGGATAGGCAGGCGATAATTATGATCTGCACCTGCATAGCCTTTGAATACAAACAGCTCTTCTTTTTCTTTTAAGTATTCTAATACTTTCGTGTATAGGTTATTGAAATGCTCTTCAGAGATCGGTTGATTTACTACGCCCCAATCAATTTTGTTCTCTGTAGAAGCTTCTTTTACGATAAATTTGTCTTTTGGAGAACGTCCTGTATATTTACCTGTAGCCACAGAAACCGCACCTGTAGAAGTCAATTGACCCTCTTGTCTCATTAGTACTTTTTCTACTAATTCAGAAACACTTAATTGCACGTGCGCATTTTTCCCGTTTAAAAGCTCATGTAATTCGATCTGGACATTAACAGTGCTCATATACATACCATCCTTTGTTTAAATTGTGAAAATTATCAATGCTCTCTCCATCAAAAAGTATAACATATTGATATAAATAATGTATACTATTTATTTCATTTTGTTTGGGTTATTATAATGAAATTTTATCTATTTTAGTTTTTCGACAAAAATAGATAAAATATTGTATTAAGATGTGAATATTCATTGACAAATCTGTTCCATTTTTATATTATAGCGTTTGAACGGATACTCTCTTATCCCGAGCTGGCGGAGGGACAGGCCCTATGAAGCCCAGCAACCTCACATAAAAGTGAAAGGTGCTGAACCTGATGCAAGGCGCTCAAGCCTTGAACGATAAGAGCGAAAGGCAAACAATGAGCACATTAAACCTTTCCTCAAAAAAGGGGAAGGTTTTTTATTTTTCCAGATTGGGAAACCTACTTTATGACGGCTGCAAGTCGCAGCAATTAGGAGATGAGTTCCGTATCATATTTATAAAGGAAGTAGGGAGGTTTACACATGTCAAATAAACGTCGTTTATTTACATCTGAGTCTGTAACAGAAGGCCATCCAGATAAAATTTGTGATCAAATTTCTGATGCTATTCTGGATGCGATTTTAGAAAAGGACGCAAATGCACGTGTAGCATGCGAAACAACAGTAACAACAGGTCTAGTATTAGTAGCGGGTGAAATTACAACTTCTACATATGTAGATATCCCAAAGATCGTTCGCGATACAGTTCGTGAAATCGGTTATACTCGTGCTAAGTATGGCTTCGATGCTGAAACTTGTGCAGTATTAACATCAATTGATGAGCAATCTCCTGACATCGCAATGGGTGTGGATCAAGCACTAGAGGCTCGTGAAGGATCTATGACAGATGAGGAAATCGAAGCAATCGGTGCTGGTGACCAAGGTTTAATGTTTGGTTATGCATGTAACGAAACAAAAGAGTTAATGCCATTGCCAATCTCACTTGCTCACAAATTATCGCGCCGTTTAACTGAAGTGCGTAAGGATGACACATTACCATACCTTCGTCCTGACGGTAAAACACAAGTGACTGTAGAGTATGATGAAAATAACCAACCTGTTCGTATCGATACAATTGTAATTTCTACACAGCATCACCCAGAAATTACACATGAGCAAATCGAGCGCAACATTAAAGAATATGTAATCAAGCCAATCGTTCCAGCGGAATTAATTGATGAGGACACAAAATACTTCATCAATCCAACTGGCCGTTTCGTAATCGGCGGACCTCAAGGTGACGCGGGTCTAACAGGCCGCAAAATCATCGTAGACACTTACGGCGGATACGCTCGTCACGGTGGCGGTGCATTCTCTGGTAAAGATCCTACAAAAGTAGACCGCTCTGCGGCTTATGCGGCTCGTTACGTGGCGAAAAACATCGTAGCAGCAGGTCTTGCTGATAAAGCGGAAGTACAGCTAGCTTATGCAATCGGCGTAGCACAGCCTGTATCTATCGCAGTTGACACATTTGGAACAGGCAAAGTGTCTGAAGAAGTATTAGTGGAACTAGTACGTGAAAACTTTGACCTTCGTCCAGCAGGCATTATCAACATGCTGAACCTTCGCCGTCCAGTGTATAAGCAAACTGCAGCATACGGTCACTTCGGCCGTAATGACCTAGACTTAACTTGGGAACGCACAGACAAAGCGGAAACATTAAAACAACAAGCAGGACTATAATATAGGAAGACTCATGCGAAAGCATGGGTCTTTTTTTATGTTGGTGCAAAAAGAGAGAGGGAATGGAGCAAATAATTGAGGGAAGTGGTGCAACAAAGCAAGTAATCAGTGAAATAAATAATTCCATTGCGCCGTAGCATATTAGGGTAAATACCCGGTGTAAGGTGCATTAAAATATGATAAAATTTTCTGGAAAAGGGGGAGTTATCATAGGAATCTTTCAAAACCGCAACTTTCGAAAACTGTTTTTTGCTATGTTTACATCACAGCTGGGAACGACTGTTGGCAATATGGCGTTTGCATTTTATTTATTGGATCGCTTTAGCAATCAGCCATCTTATGCGACACTGGCAGAATTGATGTATGCCCTGCCTACCTTGTTTGTCTTTTTTATCGTTGGTGTTTTGGCGGACCGAATGGATCGGAAGCGTATTGCGGAAAACTCCGATTGGATTCGAGCTGGATTAACAGTGCTTCTGTTTATTGCTGTTTACAATGAAGCATTGTTTTTTGTGTTTTTCATTTTATTTATTCGCAGTGCGGTGGCAAAATTTTTTACTCCTGTGGAAACGAGTTTAGTGCAAGGAGTATTGAATAAAGAGCAATATATGCAGGCGGCGGGTCTGAATCAAACGGTGGTTGGAATGTTCATGCTGTTTGGCGTCGGTCTAGGTGCGCTGGCATATAAGTTTATTGGCATTGAAGGAGCTGTTATTGCAGATGGCATAAGCTTTATTATTTCAGCCTTTCTTATTCGAAGCTGCACTATTCCAAATGAAGTACGCCTTCCGAATGGAAAAGCAGAGTGGAGGGATATTCAGCTTAGAACGGTACTGGCTGATTTTCGTCAAGGAATTGCCTATATTGTCCAGTATAAGCTGCTTTTGTCCATCATTTTTGGTTTCTTTATATTTGGGATAATTAATGGAGGCTTTGCGGTACTTCCAATTTTTACAATGAAATACAAGCTTGCTCCTGACAGCTATGAAACCTATTCCTCGCTGTTTTCTGTATTTCTTGGGACAGGATTTATCATTGGCAGCATAATTGGAAATCCGATTATGAAAAGTATGAAGCCGTATCAAATGATAATCGGAGGAATTTTTGCAACAGGGCTGTTAACTTTATCCTTTGGCTTCACGCAAAACGTCTGGATATATCTCTCTTTAATTTTCGTGACAGGCTTGATTTTAGCTCCTGTCAACATTGCATTAAATGGGTGGATGACGGAGCTTGTTGATCCGAAGATTATGGGTCGTGTAAGTGCTTGGATTGATCCTCTCATGATGTCAGCCCATTCATTAGCATTGGGAGCAGTTGCTATCGTATTTCCACGATGGGTAAATGTGGATACGATGTATTACGTTCTAGCTTTGTTAATGTTTGTTGTGTCTTTCTATTATTTACTTGTGCTTCCTCGTCTTGTACGTCAAAGAGAAGCCGTGCTTGTAAAAGAAGAGATATCTATGTAAGAGTAAAAAGTGTCCTGTGAGGGCACTTTTTTTGAACAGACTAAATATAGAAGTTTGTTATATCAATATTCTGATAAGCATTCATAGAGGAACATAAAGGTGCTGAAGTCAACATACAAGTTTTTATTCGTTTAGCTTCTTTATTGTATACAGTCCTAGTATTTTTCACTGAAAGTGAATCAAAAGCAAAGCATGAAACTGTAAAAGGGTTTTTTATGGGTGGATATATGTAATAAGTGTTCTCGACATTCATGATTTTTGCTGTTTGGAGGTTTTGCTCCAGACGAAAAAACACCTCCAAGGTAATTAGGCCAATAATTCGTTGTGTGGAGCATGAATTGTATCAGCATATTCCATGAGCAGGTTTGAAAAAATTTGGTCCCAGCTTTGGGAAAGAGCATATTCACGGGCATGAAGCTCTAAGGAAATTCGTTTCTCTGGGTTGGATAAGATGTCATATAATCGTGCAACAAATTCATCGGTTTGTTTTGGTTCACATAAATAGCCGTTTTTATTGTGAGTAATGATGTTTTTTACTCCTCCAGCATTGGCGCCAATGACGGGAGTACCGGATGCCAGAGATTCAAGGACTACATTTCCAAACGTTTCCGTCGCAGAAGGAAATACCATCGCATGAGAAGCGGCGTATACATGTGCCAATTTCTCTCCTGTTAAGTATCCAGTAAAGGTAGCGTTATGTGGGCAGGCTTCTTTTAATTCGGACGCTAACGGACCGTCACCGACAATCATCCAATGAATGGAAGCGTCGGATTCTGTACGTTTCATGATGGAAGATAATGTATCGATATCTTTTTCAGGAGCAATACGCCCTACATAAGAAACAATATGCTTGGCAGTAATATTGTAATGTTTTCGCAATGTTGCTTCATCATAATGAGGATGCAGCAAGCTGCAATCGACGCCTCGGCTCCAAATATGAAGGTCTTGAAACCCTTTTTTCTTTAATTGCTTTAATGTTTCTTGTGATGGAACAAAGGTTTTTTGAAGAGAACGATGAAACCACTTCAAGTAATTCCATAGCATATTGGAGAAAAAGTCCATTTTGTAATAATGGAGATAAGCGTCAAAATCAGTATGATAGGAGCCTACAAGAGGAATATCTAGTTTTTTTGCGTAGTACATGCCACACAATCCCATGTTAAAAGGGGTGGCAACATGAATGATATCTGGCTGAAAGGCAAGCAATTCACGTTTGATGGAAATGGGATTCGGAATGGCGATGCGGCATTCCGGATACAATGCGAGGGGAATGCTCCGCATTTTTTTAACGTTGGCAACAAAATTCTCCTCCGCAGTATTTTGAGGCGCGAATACATGGTAGGACATGTTGTTGCGTTCTAGGTATTTAGTAAAACGCTCTAATGTTTTAGCTACGCCGTTTACTTGCGGTGCAAAGGTGTCCGTAAAGATTGCAATTTTCATCCAATAACCCTCCATCTTACAAGAATAAAATAAGTTGAAAGTACGATATGAAGCCCGCTGATGTTCCTAAAGCCACACCGACTAATACATCTGATGGAAAATGAAGACCGAGATAAATACGAGAGATGCCAACACTCAGAGCAAGCGGGAGGAGAAGGAGCACGAGCACCGGTGCGTATAATATAAATGGGATGACAAGGGAAAAAATGGCTGTCGTATGACCGGATGGGAATGAGTGATCCTTCAATGGATTTAATGGATAACGCATTCCGTCCACCGTTAAATATGGACGTTTCCTTGGATATAGCTTTTTGCAAATTTGTACTGGAATGTGGCTGATTGCAAGAGAGATGGCACTTGCGATAGCAGTTTGCTGCAAATTTCCTTTTGCAAGCAGCATTGTAACCAGTGCAACTGTAATCGTAAAAGAGGCACTGCCGAGATGTGTAATAGTTCGAAAATACACATTTAATGTTTTTCTGTCAAAGTGGCGGTTAATCCCTCTCAAAATGTAACACTCTATTTGATATAAGGCGCTGATTGATTTTGCTATCATTCAGCGGCACCCCCTTAATAAAATATACTTGGAACAACACCTTCATTTTAATAAGATTTTGTTGAGGAACTGATAAGGTAATGTAAAGAAACGGTGGAGAAAATCTAAATAAATGTAAAGAAAATTCTGTTAAATAAGTAAGATGAATTGAAATTTTAACAAGTGCAGGATAAATAAAAAAACAAGCGAGAGAAAATACTCACTTGTTTTGCAGACTTTTATAATATTGTCCTTTTTCTACATATTCCCGGCGGATACGCGCCATATCTTGCTTATCTTCATCTGTTAATTCACGTATTACTTTAGCGGGGCGGCCGAATGCCAATGTGTTAGGCGGGATTTTTTTTCCTTGTGCAACAAGGCTTCCTGCACCGATAAATGCACCTTCGCCAACTTCTGCACCATCTAAAACGATAGATCCCATGCCGATTAACGCGTCTTTTTTTATGGTGCAGCTATGTAAAATGACTTGGTGTCCTACTGTTACGTCATCTTCGAGTATCAGGGGATACTTTGGGCTTTGATGAAGAGTGCATTGGTCTTGCACGTTAACACGGTTGCCGATAATAGTAGGAGAAACGTCTCCACGGATTACAGTATTAAACCAAATACTGGATTCTTCTCCTATGACAACGTCACCTGTAATCGTTACATAATCAGCAATAAAGGCAGAGGCTGCAATTTTTGGTTCTTTGTCTTTAAAGGGATAAATCATCATTCGAGCTCCTTTATCTATAGTCTAGTTCTAGTGTAGCAAACAAAAGAAATTTATGTAAGGAGGCATTGTATGTGGAAGTGGGAAGCGGAACAGGCAAAAGCTGTTCTTGTCATTGTTCACGGAGCGATGGAGCACCACGGACGGTATCTAAGCTTGATTGATATGTGGACAGCAAATGGATTTCATGTAGTAATGGGAGATTTACCAGCACATGGAACAAGTTCGAGAAAACGAGGACATATCAATAGCTTTGACGAATATATTCAAGCAGCCGAGGAATGGGTGACAGAAGCAAAGCAATACAATCTGCCTTTATTTTTGCTTGGTCATAGTATGGGAGGACTTATCATCATTCGAGCTCTTCAAGAATCCAGCTTTAAGGCTGAGGGAGTGATTCTGTCCTGTCCGTGCTTAGGGGTATGTGTCCCATTGCCTGCACCTTTACGTGCTGCTTCCAAAATACTGAATGTTATTGCCCCTACCTTGCAATTCAATTCAAATTTAACGGCAGAAATGGCAACAAGAAACAGAGAGGTTCGCGATTCGATGGAAAATGATTCATTATACCTGCGAAAAGTATCGGTGAGATGGTATAGTGAATTAATAAAAGCTGTAAAAATCGCTCATGAGAAGGTAGCGACATTTCCTGATATTCCTCTTTTGATTATGCAGGCCTGTGAGGACCGATTAGTGGACAAAGTGCGTGTCAGGGAGTGGTTTGATAAGCTTCCAACAGGGGATAAAGCATATAAAGAGTGGGATAAGTGCTATCATGATTTGTTCGATGAATATGAAAAAGACAAGGTATTTTCATTTGCAAAGCATTATGTAGAAGCACATTTGTGAAGAGGTGATAAGAAATGGGCGTACCAAACAATCCTATAAGCTTGATGGGGAAGGTATATCGTAAAGTATTTCCATGTGTGCACGAAGAATTGAGTGGCTGGACGCATTTAGCGAGGTCAATTCCAAATGAAGAATTGAGAAAGCAAGCGCTTGCCAGTATCGAGCATAAGACATTCCATTGTGAAGGCGGTGGCATTTTAGCACTTCTTGCCGGCAAGCACATTAAAGAATGTGTTCGATTCGTCGTGGCATACCAGACCATCAGTGATTACTTAGACAACCTTTGTGATCGAAGTACCTCGCTTGACCCTATTGATTTTGAAGCTTTACATGAATCGATGCTCCATGCGTTAACGCCGGGCAGTGAACCAATAAACTATTACCGTTTCCGTGATGAGCAGGATGATGGGGGATATTTGGCAGCTTTAGTGCAAACCTGTCAAAATGTACTGAAAAAAACAAAGCACTATGATAAAATTGGCAGCACTTTGCGTGAGTTGGCACAGTATTATTGTGATCTGCAGGTACATAAGCATGTGAAGCTAGAAGAACGAGAAGGTCGTTTGCAAGCATGGTTCGAGATGCATAAACCAAAGCTTCCTCATATGCACTGGTTTGAATTTTCTGCTTGTGCCGGTTCTACTCTCGGGATTTTCTGTCTGGTCGCCTATGCGTTTCATGACAAATTGAGTGAGGAGCAAATTCATAAAATTAAACAAGGATATTTTCCTTACGTACAAGGACTTCATATTTTACTGGACTATTTCATTGATCAAGAAGAAGATCGGCAAGGTGGAGATTTGAATTTTTGCAGCTATTATGAAAGTCATGGAGAAACAGCGGAGCGTTTCCGCCATTTTGTAGTGGAAGCAGATCGTAATATTCAAGGCTTGCCGCATGCAAAGTTTCATCGTCTCATCAATCGAGGGTTGTTAGGGTTGTATTTATCCGATCGAAAGGTGCAAGAGCAAAGAGAAATACGTGAGCTCGCGAATCGGCTTGTTAAGTATGGCGGAATGACTTCTTATTTCTTTTATATGAATGCAAAGCTGTATCGAAAGGTGCAATAGAAGAATGGAAAAAGCTGACACCCTTAAAGGGCGTCAGCTTTTTTACAACAATTCATTCTTTTTAAAGTATCTCCACATGCCCCATGTCAGTCCCATCAAGCTGACAAAAATAACAACTGTCGCAACTGGAGAATGCTGATACGGTAACGGTACATTCATTCCAAAAAAACCAGTTACAAATGTCAGTGGAAGCATAATGGTCGAGATGATGGTTAAGACGTTTAGCTTTTGGCTGGACTTTGCGCTAATGATAGAATAGTACGTATCAAGCGCACTGTTCACCAAATCCCGATAGGTTTCAGTCGAATCCACAATCCGTTCGATATGATCAATCAAGTCTGTATAAAAGGGAATATTATCTTCCTGAATGTTAAACTTCCAACGACCATTGATGGTAAGAAAAATCCTTCTTTGAGGCAAAATCACTCGGCGAATTAAAATAATCGTCCGTTTCAAGGCCAAAAATTCTTCTGTTACTTCTTTCACTTCTTCATCATACATTTCATCTTCTAGTTCATCGATACGCACCCCGATGCGGTCTAAAGTCGGAAAATATTCATCAGTAATGCCATCTATTAACGCATATAAAAGAAAATCGGCACCTCTGTTCATATATTTGGCGCTGACAGAGCAAACGGCATCCATCTGCCGAAGCCAACGAAGCGTGTGCTTATGAATCGTTACCACATAATTAGGTCCTAAAAACACATTCAGCTCCAGTGTCGTAATCTCGTTATCGCTTTCTTCATTGTACCGAAGTGCATGAAATACGAAAAATTTATAATCCTCATAATCATCCACTTTTGCTCTCGGGCTGTCGTGCAGACAATCTTCAATTGCTAGCGGGTGAAAGCTAAATATTTTTGCAATCTCATAAAGCTCATGCGTCTTTATATCATATATATCGATCCAAAGCATATTCTCCTGATCGGACAAATGCTCCCGAATATCTTGCAATGCAATATTTTGCTGCATGACCTGCTCTTTTGCATTGTATAGATATGTTTTAATCATTGTGGTTCACCTCTTCTTCATGTTACGAGGTGCCGCAGTTATCCTAATTGAAGAGAGAGGAACAACTGCCTGCCTCGCTCATTGATATGGGTATCGGCACCGAATCACCGACTGACATTGTTCCTCACCTCCAGAATTCAAAATGAAAACCTCTACTCGTTAAGAGCAGAGGCTGTTTTTCATAAATGCACTAATAAAACTGCTTATTTGTAAGCAGTTTGCCGCCTCTCCCTCGTTGAGTTTTAGCATTGTATGGCATAGGGTTGCACCAGCTGCATTAAGAACGACCTTATGCCGATCGTTCCTGTTGACCCATTGGCGTCTCTCGACATTTTTGGGCAGCAGCATATCTCCATACAAGAGCCTCACCTAACAGAGATTATTTAATTACCAATTGGATTGTATCACCGCAATATATGAGCGTCAATTCAATTTTGTGAATCTTTATTGTTTTACAGAGGCGGTTATTTTAGAAATCGGTAAAGCAAGAGCAGAAATCGGCGAAGTGGGAGAAGAAATCAGCGAGGAGATGCAGAAATCAGTGAAGCTTTATCAAAGTCGTTGTCCAGGGGAATCCTCATTTATTCCAGAAATAAAAAAACCGATACATACAGGTGTATCGGTTTCTTCTACTAGTGGCTCTATGTTATCGCTTTTCAATTGCCACAATAAATGGCGGGTTGTTTGCTTGATTGATGAACTGATAACGAAGGATATGTGCTTTCTTTTGATCGAGCGTGGAAACATAATGTAGCACCTCATCACGCTCAATTTGTCCTTCTGGGTGACCGTGATATATAACTAGAACGATAATGCCTTCGATTGCCATGATTTCAAGAAGCTGCTCGATTGCTTCAATCGTAGAATTCGGCTTTGTGACAATGTCTTTGTCGCCGCCCGGGAGGTAGCCGAGATTGAAAACAGCGCCGGTTACGTTACCTACCGCGTCTTCAGGCAGACATGTAAGAAGATTTTCATGACCTGTTTTGAATAGCTGGGCACGATCTGCAAGATGGTTTTCTTTTAATCGCACAGCTGTAGCTTGTATTGCCTGTTCCTGAATATCAAATGCGAATACTTTTCCAGTATCTCCGACCAGCTCGGCTAAAAAGCATGTATCATGACCGTTGCCGGCAGTAGCATCAACAGCGTAAGTTCCTGGCTGCACGGCTGTTTGCAGCAGAGTACGGGCAAACGGCAAAATACGCTCTAGCTTCATACGCTTTCTACTTTCTCAGCGTATTTGCCTTGCCAGCTGCCACGGCGAACAAATTCCGCATCAATGGCATTTAATACTTCCCATTTTTTTAAGCTCCACATCGGACCAATCATCAAATCAGGCGGACCGTCCCCTGTAATACGATGCACAATAACATCTGACGGAATAATCTCTAGTTGGTCTACAACAAGGCTTACGTAATCCTCAAGGGACAGAAACTCAAGCATTCCCTTTTCGTATTGCTTTACCATAGGAGTTCCTTTAAGCAGGTGCAGCAAATGAATTTTAATGCCTTGAATATCCAACTTAGCTACTTCACGTGCTGTTTCCATCATCATGTCATAATTTTCAAGAGGCAAGCCGTTAATGATGTGGGAGCACACGCGGATATTATGCTTACGCAGTTTTTCTACACCTTCCACATACGTTTGATAATCATGAGCACGGTTAATGAGGAGTGCAGTACGTTCATGAACCGTTTGCAGCCCAAGCTCAATCCACAAATAAGTACGTTTATTTAAATCAGCTAAATACTCCACAACATCATCTGGTAAGCAATCAGGGCGCGTAGCGATGGAAAGACCCACTACTCCTTCTTGCTCCAAAAGAGGTTCAAAGGTTTTCTTTAACACCTCTACTGGTGCGTGAGTGTTTGTAAATGCTTGAAAATAGGCCATGTATTTGCCGTTTTTCCACTTTTCATGCATTTTCTCTTTAATATTGTGGAACTGTGTAATCACATCTTCTGTACGATTTCCTGCAAAATCACCTGAGCCTGCTGCGCTGCAGAATGTACAGCCCCCAAATGCAACTGTACCATCACGGTTCGGACAGTCAAAGCCGGCATCAATTGATACCTTAAATACCTTTTCGCCAAATTGCTGGCGTAAATGATAATTCCATGTATGATAACGTTTATTGTCATTAGAATATGGAAATGGATTTTGGTTATTCATAACTTTCCTCCTTGCAAAAAACTATCTATATAAACAAAACATTGCAGTAAAAATACAAGCAAAATTCATTATATCATACTTATAGAGTTTACACTCTTGGGAACAATAATCACGATAACAACTGCGAGGAGGATTGGTGCATGACAGATCGTTATTCGATTGATCAATGTATCCATCAAGCTGAAGAGGCTTTGAAATATGGTAAACAACAGTTAGAAGAAGGAATGAAGCAAGAGCATTATAATGATTTGAATTATACTGACGCCCAGGTTCATCTTGAACAAGCATACTTAGAAGTTGAAAAGATGGAGCGTCATGCCAATGCTGAACAAAAAGAGCGTTTATATCGAACCCGCTTGCAAATTCAGCAATTGCAAAATCAAATGATTACTACTCCTCACTAAGAAAGGAAGATAGATATGGCAAAGCGTTCTAAGCAAAACAACCCTGAGCAAAAAACGAATAATGGATATAACCAAGAGTTTTCAAATGAATTGGATCCAGTAGTACAATCCAAAAAGAACTATGCAAAAAAGGGACAGCCCCAAAAAGCGCAGCAGCCGTATTAATCTAAAAATTTGCTTAAGAATCTCTACTGTGAAGGTGGAGGTTCTTTTTTATGAAAAAAACAGTTTACTATTTACTGTATAGGGTATAGTTCTGCTTCGTTCTTTTACCAAGTTTTCTTTGTTGCTCTTCCTATTAAAAAGGAATACAATCAAACGTGGTGCACAAACGTACGTGTAATGATCAGCAAAAGGGGGAGTGCCGTGTGCCAAGGGCGGTTTGGTTATTAGTAACGGGGATGATTATCAATGTAACAGCCTCGTCTTTTTTATGGCCTTTTAACACCATTTATATCCACGATCATTTAGGTAAGTCATTATCATTGGCGGGATTTGCGTTGATGGTCAATTCGCTTGCCGGGGTAGTCGGTAATTTATGGGGAGGCGTTTTATTTGATAAGCTCGGCGGCTACAAATCTATTTTAATTGGCATCTTGGTGACATTAAGCGCACTTATCGGTTTTGTCTTTTTACATGATTGGCCGACTTATGTAGTGTGGCTAGGGTTCGTTGGATTAGGATCGGGTATGGTATTTCCAGCGATGTACGCAATGGTGGGAGCTGTTTGGCCGGAAGGAGGACGCCGTGCCTTTAATGCCATGTATGTCGCACAAAATGTAGGGGTAGCAGTTGGAACGGCATTAGGAGGATTAGTTGCTTCATATCGTATTGACTATATTTTTTTGGCGAACTTGACGTTATATTTTATTTTTTTCCTAATTGCGTTGCTTGGTTTTAAATCGATGCAAGTGAAAGTGGAAAATAAGAAAAAAGTGCAGACAAAAGAAAAAATACAGCTGACAGGTCCATTCGGAGCCCTTATCACTGTTTGTATTGCTTATGCGATGTGTTGGTTTGTTTATGTACAATGGCAAGGACCGCTTGCTTCTCATATGCAGGATTTGGATGTAAGCTTAAAGCAATATAGCTTATTGTGGACAATCAATGGTGCTTTAATTGTAGTGGCACAGCCGGTTGTAACAGGAGTGATTCAGGTTTTAAAACGGTCTATAAAGCAACAAATGATTATTGGGATTTTTATTTTTATTGTTTCGTACATTATTACAACCATGGCCGAAGGTTTTACGATGTTTGTCACAGCTATGGTTGTTCTTACTATTGGAGAAATGTTTGTCTGGCCGGCAATTCCGACAATTGCTAATAGCTTGGCACCGCCAGATAAGGTTGGCTTCTATCAAGGAGTGGTAAATAGTGCAGCCACTTTTGGAAGAATGTTTGCTCCTGTAATCGGCGGAGCTCTTGTAGATTATTTTAATATCAATGTATTATTTATGTTTGTTTTTGCCATGCTTGTAGTAGCAACAATTATTACTAGTTTATATGATCGCAAGCTGAAAGTTGAAGAACCGGTGGAACAAAAAATCGCTGTTTGACGGAACGCTCGGAATCATTTAGAATATACTTTAAACAAATACTCAATGACAGTGACAAGGAGTAGTAGGGAAAACAAGTGGCTCAGAGAGTTGACGGATGGTGTGAGTCAACCCATGGATTTTCGCGAACTCGCCTTGGAGTTGCAGTTGTGAATGATTAGTAGCAATTGCCGTTTATCCACGTTACGGAATTTGAGCGAATGCACTAGCATTAATTTGGGTGGTACCGCGGGAAGGATATACAGCCTCTCGTCCCTTTTGGGATGAGGGGCTTTTTGTGTTCCTGCCGGTTCAAATGATAAGGAGGGTATTTTATGAGCTTCAACCACAATGAAATCGAGAAAAAATGGCAAGCGTATTGGGAAGAAAATAAAACGTTCCGTACGACTGACGACACAGCGAAAGAGAAATTTTATGCATTGGATATGTTCCCTTATCCATCTGGAGCAGGTCTGCATGTAGGACATCCGGAAGGATATACGGCTACCGATATTTTGTCACGCATGAAGCGCATGCAAGGCTATAATGTGCTTCACCCGATGGGATGGGATGCGTTTGGTCTTCCTGCTGAGCAATATGCTCTTGATACAGGAAACGATCCAGCAGAATTTACAGAGAAGAATATTAATACATTCCGCCGTCAAATCAAATCGTTAGGCTTTTCCTATGATTGGGATCGTGAAGTAAATACAACGGATCCGAATTATTATAAGTGGACACAATGGATTTTCCTGAAGATGTATGAAAAAGGCTTGGCATATGTTGATGAAATCCCTGTTAACTGGTGTCCGGCACTTGGTACAGTACTAGCGAATGAAGAAGTCATTGACGGAAAAAGCGAGCGCGGCGGACATCCAGTAGAACGTCGTCCGATGAAGCAATGGATTTTAAAAATCACTGCTTATGCAGATCGTCTATTGGAAGATTTGGATGAGCTTGATTGGCCGGAAAGCTTAAAGGATATGCAGCGCAACTGGATTGGTCGTTCAGAAGGAGCGGAAGTACAATTCCAGATAGATGGTACAGATGAAACGTTTACTGTCTTTACAACACGCCCAGATACATTGTTTGGAGCAAAGTATGCAGTATTAGCTCCTGAACATGCATTGGTAGAAAAGATTACCACTACTGAGCAGCAAGAAGCAGTGGCAGTATATCTAGATAAAGTTAAAGTGAAGAGCGATCTTGAGCGCACAGACTTGGCAAAAGAAAAAACGGGTGTGTTTACGGGGGCCTATGCGGTAAATCCTGTGAACGGTGAAAAAATGCCGATTTGGATTGCGGATTATGTGCTTGTAAGCTATGGAACAGGTGCTATCATGGCGGTGCCAGCACATGATGAGCGCGATTATGAATTTGCGAAAACATTTGACCTTCCAATAAAAGAAGTAGTAGCAGGTGGAGATATTGCTACAGAAGCTTACATTGGTGACGGTGAGCACGTAAATTCCGAATTCTTGAATGGAATGGGTAAAGAAGAAGCAATCAAAGCAATGATTGCATGGCTTGAAGAAAAAGGCATCGGAGAGAAGAAGGTAACGTACCGTCTTCGCGATTGGCTGTTCAGCCGTCAGCGTTATTGGGGTGAACCAATTCCGGTCATTCATTGGGAAGACGGCACATCAACGGCTGTGCCAGAAGAGCAACTGCCGTTAGTGCTTCCAAAAACAGAGGACATTCGCCCATCTGGAACAGGAGAATCCCCGCTTGCAAACATTGAGGAATGGGTAAACATAGTGGATCCTGTTACAGGTAAAAAGGGACGCCGTGAAACAAATACAATGCCGCAATGGGGTGGAAGCTGTTGGTACTATCTTCGTTATATTGACCCTAATAATAATGAACAGCTGGCAGATCCTGAAAAGCTAAAGCATTGGCTTCCGGTTGATGTGTATATCGGCGGGGCGGAACATGCGGTACTTCACTTGCTATATGCACGATTCTGGCATAAGTTCTTGTATGATCTAGGTGTGGTGCCGACGAAAGAGCCATTTCAAAAGCTGTTTAATCAAGGAATGATTCTTGGCTCGAATAATGAAAAAATGAGTAAGTCAAAAGGAAACGTTGTAAACCCTGATGATATCGTGGCAAGCCACGGTGCAGATACGCTTCGCCTTTATGAAATGTTTATGGGACCGCTGGATGCTTCCATAGCTTGGTCTGAAAATGGCTTGGATGGTTCCCGTCGCTTCTTAGATCGTGTATGGCGTTTGTTTGTGCAAGAAAATGGAGCATTGAATGATAAAATTACAGATGGAAACGAAGAGGTATTGGAGAAGGTATATCATCAAACGGTGAAGAAGGTAACGGAAGACTTTGAAGCTCTGCGTTTCAACACTGCAATTTCACAAATGATGGTCTTCATCAATGATGCATATAAAGCACCTGTTCTTCCGAAGACATATATGGAGGGCTTTGTGAAGCTATTGGCTCCGGTTGCTCCTCATATTTCCGAAGAGCTTTGGAGCATGCTTGGCAACAGCGATACAATCACATATGCAAGCTGGCCAGCTTATGATGAAGCGAAGCTTGTGGAGGATGAAGTTGAAATTGTAGTCCAAATTAATGGCAAAGTAAAAGCGAAATTAAGTGTTGCAAAGGATGCTACAAAAGAGCATATCGAACAAGTAGCGCTTGAAAACGAAAAAGTTAAAGGGCAAATTGAAGGAAAGACAGTACGCAAGGTTATTGCAGTACCTGGTAAGCTTGTTAATATTGTGGCAAACTAAAAAACGGCTCCCCGTGCGGGAGCCGTTTTTATGTAAGGAAGTATCATATGTTTGTAGCGATTATGCCAGATTTAGGACCGGTATTTTAGAACTGGAGCAATTAATGAAGAAACCGGTGCAAATAAAGTAAAACCTTCATCTGAGAATCTCTTTTTCATACACTCTCATAATAAGCAGGTGTTTTGCACATGATAAAGAAGAAATGATTGAGAGGAGGCTGTATGATGGGCAAAGGAAGAAGTAATAACGCTGGCCAAAAACAACCGAACTTTAATGATTCTTCTAATTTCTCAGAAGGAAAGCAGCGTCAAACGAAAAAGAATGAGAAATAACCCGTAAGCCCCTTACATTTCGTACAGGGGCATTTTTACGAAAAAGAAAGGAGAGAGAACATGCCAAGAATAAGACCGAATTTTATGGACAGTCCCTATTTTATCGATGAACCGGGGAATTGGCATTTGGTATCGGGGGCACCTGAAGAGGTTCAAGAGGAGTTTGAAGCGTATGTGCGTTCGATGATGATAGTTGATGAGCCGGGAACGATAAACGGTATCCATATTCAATATCCATAAAAAACAGATGGACATTCCATCTGTTTTTTATGGATATTTCAATAGTTACTCCGAAAAAACACTGCTTCTGTTGTGAGAGAAATTCAAATATAAAGTATTTTATGTTAAACAAGAGATTTCCTCTTGTTTATTTTTATAGCTGTGTTATAAAATAGAAAAACGAACTAACGTTCTTGTTTGGAGGTGTGTGAATGGCTGAAAAACTCTCCTTTAATCTTGTGCCAGGTGCTCAGAGCAGAAAGAGAATTAGAAAGTGCCGTACGATGTATAACACAATGCTCGAATATGAGAACAGATGAAAATAAGGAGGGTTTTATGATTGAGACTAATTTAGAGTCCAAAATTTCAACAGGAGCATTATTTCAAAATCGAGTCATTCGTACCATTCTCTTATCGGTATTTTTTCTGCAAATTGGTATTTGGGTTCGAAACTATGCAATTTTGTTGTATGTAATCGAACGAACGAATGAAAATCCAGTGGCGGTTTCTTTTATTTCCGTAGCTGAATTCACGCCGATTTTTCTATTTTCATTTATTGGAGGGGCATTCGCCGATCGCTGGAAGCCGAAGCGAACGATGATCTGGTGTGATTTGCTTAGTGCTCTGTCCATTTTTGTTGTACTAATGACTTTAATATTTGGGAGCTGGAAAGCTATCTTTTTCGCGACGCTTGTTTCATCAGTATTGTCACAGTTTTCACAGCCATCTGGTATGAAGCTGTTCAAGCTTCATGTACCAGAAAATCTTATTCAACTTGGGATGTCTATGTATCAAACGCTTTTTGCTTTGTTTATGATTTTAGGTCCTATTATCGGTACCTTCGTATATCAGCATTACGGCATCAATGTGGCTATCGGTATTATGGGTGTGGCCTTTTTGCTCTCTGCTGCTTCTTTGTTGCTGCTGCCGCCAGACCGAGAAGAGAATCGGAAAGAGAAAACAACACTTTGGGAGGAAATAAAGGCAGGGTTTCGTTATGTGCTCAATAATCGATCGTTGACATTGCTTGGGGGATGTTTCGCGGCAGCAGGTTTGGCTATTGGACTGACACAGCCGCTTACGATCTTCTTGATTACGGAACGTCTCGGATTACCGAAGGAGCAGCTTCAATGGCTGATGGCGGCAAGTGGAATTGGTATGATTCTAGGCGGAGGGGTCGCGATGGGTCTATCAAAAAAAACAACACCGCAGATGCTTCTTGTGCTTGGTATGACTGTAAGTGCCTGTGGTTTCCTGGTTATGGGATTATCAACACAGCTATGGCTAACGCTCGCAATGCAATTTATTAGCGGTCTTTTTATGCCGTGTATTCATATTGGTATTAACACGATGATTTTAAAAAATACAGAATCGGACTTTGTTGGCCGTGTGAATGGAATTCTTAATCCGCTCTTTATGGGAGCGATGATTATAACTATGGGGATTAGCGGATGGTTAAAACAAACATTCTCTCTTGTAGCGATGTTTGAAGCGGCTGCTGTACTTTTTGCTGTAGGAATTATTATCATGCTGCCGCTGCTGAAACGGATGGAAGCTCAATTGGAAACCGAGTAACTGCGTGTGTAGTCTGTTGGTTGTGCTATTCTAAATAAATAGATGTAATAACAAAAATGAGCACGGGTAATTTTACCGTGTTCATTTTGCTTTATAGTCTCGTTTTTCACTCGGTCAAGAACATTACAGAAACAATCATCATAGCAGAACTTTTTAAAGTCGCTGTTCGGGTAGATGCGGTGGAATAAGAAGGAATTATAAGATAAAGCGTCGAATAAAGGGGAGAATAGATAGAATATTCAGTTTATAAATTTACATAACAATATAAGAGCTGTAAAAAGAAAGGGTAGTGAAAAGTATGCGAGAAGCAGTAATTGTAGAAGCAGTCCGAACACCAATGGGGAGACGAAAAGGGGCGTTAAGTGGCATTCGAGCAGATGATTTAGCAGCAGAGGTATTAAAGGCCGTTGTGAATAAAGCGGGTATTTCTGCAGATATCGTGGAAGATGTCATTATGGGATGTGTGTCCCAATCTGGAGAGCAGGCAGGAGATATTGCAAGAATTGCTGCACTCCTTGCTGGATATCCGATTGAAGTACCAGGAACAACAATTGATCGTCAATGTGGTTCCAGCCAGCAAGCGGTTCATTTTGCTGCACAGGCCATTTTAAGCGGAGATATGGACGTTGTCGTAGCAGGAGGGGTCGAGAGTATGTCTCGTGTACCGATGTTTTCTAATTTGCAAGGAGCAACGTGGAATGAAAAGCTGACTGAACGGTTTGGCCAGTTTAATCAAGGAATATCTGCTGAGAAAATTGTCGAACAATGGGGTCTCAGCCGTAGACAGTTGGACGAGTTTTCGCTGCAAAGTCATGAAAAAGCACTAGCGGCCCAAGCAGAAGGCAGATTTAAACGGGAAATTCTTCCGATTGCAGTAACACTCGAGGATGGAAGAAAAACAGTACTGAAAGAGGATGAAGGACCAAGAAGAGATACTTCTCTAGAAAAATTAGGGGCTTTAAAACCGGCATTTATAGAAAACGGTAAAATTCATCCGGGGAATGCCAGCCAAATCAGTGATGGAGCAGCTGCTATTTTGTTAATGTCCCGTGAGAAAGCAGATGAATATGGGCTGAAGCCTCGTTTTCGAGTGATTGCTCGTTCAGTTGTCGGCTCTGATCCTGAGTTAATGCTGACCGGGCCGATTGCTGCGACGAAAAAAGTATTACAAAAAGCAGGTTTAACGATTGATGACATAGATTTATATGAAATAAACGAGGCATTTGCACCTGTACCGTTGATTTGGCTTGCAGAAACAAAGGCAGACCCTGCCAAGCTGAATGTAAACGGAGGAGCTATTGCACTTGGGCATCCGCTCGGGGCAAGTGGTGCACGTGTCATGGTTACATTGATGCATGAGCTGGAACGCACAGGAGGGCGGTATGGACTGCAAGCGATTTGTGAAGGACACGGTATGGCGAACGCTACTATTATTGAAAGATTAGATTGAGGTAAATAAGGGGGAAAAGAAATGAAGATACAGGATTGTATAGCTGTTGTTACGGGTGGAAGCTCTGGCTTGGGAGAAGCAACTGTACGGAAGATTGTAGAGAGCGGTGGGAAAGCGGTTATTCTTGATCTCAACGTTGAAAAAGGACTTTTCCTTGCCGAACAAGTAGGGAATGACAAAGTGTTATTTATGAAAACGGATGTAACGCGTGAAGAGGAAGTACGTCATGCACTTGAGAGAACGAAAGAAATGTTTGGTTCTGTGCGTGCGGTGGTGAACTGTGCAGGTATTGGGACTGTAGAAAAGGTAGTCAATAAAAATAAGCCTCATGATTTATCTGTGTTCAGCAAAACAATTCAAATCAACCTGATTGGGACCTTTAATGTGATTCGTTTAGCTGCTGAAAGCATGATGCAGAATGAACCGAATGAAGAAGGCGAACGAGGGGTAATTATTAGCACAGCTTCTGTGGCTGCCTTCGAAGGACAAATAGGGCAAGCAGCTTATAGTGCTTCAAAGGGAGGCATAGTTGGCATGACGCTGCCAATTGCCAGAGAACTTGCTAGGTATGGTATTCGTAATATGACGATTGCACCGGGATTATTTGAAACCCCATTATTTGATTCGTTGCCAGAGGAAGCCAAAACAGCGCTCGGATCTATGGTTCCGTTCCCGCAGCGCCTTGGCAGACCGGATGAATACGCGAAGCTGGTGCAAAGTATTATTGAAAATCCGATGTTAAACGGCCACACTATTCGTTTAGACGGTGCCATTCGCATGCAGCCAAAATAAATAAACATTCATGGAAAGAAGGAGGGGGAGCATGTCTAAACGATACTTGACTCGCGAACATCAAATTTTTCGCAGTTCTTTGCGTAAGTTTCTAGAAAAAGAAGCTGTGCCTTATTATGAGAAATGGGAGAAGGAGCGCCTCATTCCTCGTGCATTTTGGACAAAGATGGGTGAACAAGGCTTTTTATGTCCATGGGTAGACGAATCTTATGGAGGATTGAATGCTGATTTTGCTTATTCTGTAATCATACATGAAGAATTAGAGCGTATCGGATCCAGTTTAGTTGGGATCGGATTGCATAACGATATCGTTGTACCTTATTTAGATACATATGGAACAGAAGAGCAAAAGAAGCGTTGGCTGCCTCGTTGTATCACTGGGGAATATATTACTGCTATTGCTATGACAGAACCAGGGACTGGATCAGATCTTGCTAATATTCAAACAACTGCTGTGCGTGAAGGAGATGTCTACATTGTAAATGGTGAAAAAACCTTTATTACAAACGGTATTCATTCTGATTTAATTGTAGTGGCTTGTAAGACTGATATGAAGGCGGGGCATAAAGGAATCAGCCTTCTTGTTGTCGAGAGGGATACTCCAGGATTTTCAAGAGGGAAGAAATTAGATAAAATTGGTCTTCATAGTCAAGATACAGCTGAGCTTATTTTTCAGGATGCACGTGTACCTGCTAAAAACCTTTTAGGAGAAGAAAACAAAGGGTTTTATTACTTAATGGAGAAACTGCAGCAAGAGCGTTTGGTTGTAGCAATTGCCGCACAAGTGGCGGCAGAAGAAATGCTGGCAATGGCTATGGATTATGTCAAAGAGAGAAAAGCGTTTGGGAAGTCTATCAGTAAATTTCAAAACACACAATTCAAAATTGCTGAAATGGCAACAGAAATTGAAATTGGCCGCACCTTTCTGAATGATTTAATTACTAACCACATGGAAGGCAAGGATATTGTTACGCAAGTATCGATGGCAAAATGGTGGACTACGGAAATGGCGAAACGTACAGCGGTTGAATGTATGCAGTTGCACGGGGGATACGGATATATGGAGGAATATCCGATTGCCCGCCGGTATCGAGACATTCCTGTCGCTGCAATTTATGCGGGAACGAATCAGATTATGAAAAGCATCATTGCTAAAAATTTAGGGTTGTAAAACATGCAAAAGCCTTGGGATTTACCCAAGGCTTTTCTTTTAGAAAAAGAGATTTAAAATAAAGTATGTTAAAGCTGCAAGTGATGCAGAAATTGGCAATGTAATCACCCAAGTGATTAACATGCGTTGTGCTGTTCCCCATTTAACACCCTTTATACGGTGAGCAGAACCTACCCCTAAAATAGAGGAAGAGATCACGTGCGTCGTACTTACCGGCAAGTGAATGTATGTCGCTCCAAAGATAATGGCTGCTGATGTTAAGTCAGCTGCTACACCGTTAACAGGGCGGATTTTCATGATTTTGCCGCCGACTGTTTTAATGATTTTCCATCCGCCTACTGACGTACCTAACCCCATTGCAGTAGCACAGGCAACCTGTACCCAGAATGGAATATCTGTAGTGGTTGCAAATCCATTAGCAATCAAAGCCATTGTAATAATCCCCATTGCTTTTTGCGCATCGTTTGTTCCATGTGTATAGGATTGCAGCGCAGCAGTTGCAATTTGAAAAATACGGAATTGCTTATTTGTTTTTGCTAGGTTTGCATTTTTAAATACGACTTTAAAGATACTGTATACGATAAAACCAAGTACAAAAGCGATAATTGGTGAGATAAGTAAGGCTTTCAAAATTTTCAAGAATCCAGTATAGTTAAGTGCACTAAATCCTGCAGCAGCGATAGCTGCTCCTGCGATAGAACCGATAATAGCATGGGACGAACTGCTCGGAATTCCGTAGTACCATGTAATTAAGTTCCATGCTATTGCTGCAATCAATGCCGCTAAAATAACAACTGATCCATTTTGCAATGTGAATGGATCCACGATATCTTTTGTAATCGTTTTTGCCACTCCTGTGAATGTCATTGCACCAATAAAGTTCATGGTTGCAGCCAAAAGAATGGCTTGACGAGGCTTTAAGGCCTTTGTGGAAACAGAAGTAGCAATCGAGTTAGCTGTATCGTGAAAACCGTTAATAAAGTCAAACGCTAAAGCCCCAATAACAATTAATATAGTAAGAATTAACATAGTATCCATAATAAAGGGACCTCTTAAGCATTCTTCATGATAATTGTTTCAAGTGTGTTTGCCACACCTTGACAGCTATCAGCGATATCTTCTAGATTTTCGTAAATTTCTTTGAATTGAATAAGTTTGATTACATCTTTTTCAGTTGAGAATAAGTGCTTCACAGATGTACGGTATAAAGCATCGCAATTGGATTCATAATCTTTAATCTTAATCGCATGTTCACGAATTTCAGTTAGCTTTTTATTACCCAACAGTTCAATAGAACGAGCAATCTCTATCGTAGCAGCATAAATAGCTTCTACAAATTTCACCATATATTCAGTTGGCTGTGTAATTGAGTACATTTCAAACATAGCAGAGCAATGATCTAAGCCGTCAAGGATATCATCCATGCTCATTGCAAGCTGAAGGATATCTTCACGCTCAATTGGAGTAATAAAGGCTTTGTTCAATTCCATAATCACTTCATGGACATATGAATCGCCTTTTGATTCATATTCTTTCATTGTTTCTGAAAAGATTTTCAAATCACTTGCATTGTTGAGTTTGTGCTCTTCAAAAAATTGAGCACTCTCTTTTAAATTTGTAGAGATGTTGCTTAACAGTTCTGTAAATTTATCTTTCTTTCCCTTGAAAACCATGTCTAAGTCCTCCATCCATTTATAAATATAAACTTAGTTTGCCTTCATTATTCTACATGATACATGTCGAATTTGAGAATAACTTATCGAAAAAATTTACAAAACCTTTACAATCTTAACATTGAAACATTTTCTAACTTCATAATAAATTTACAAAATGCAGTAAAATGAAGGTGAAATCTATGGTATAGGTGTGAACATTATCGGTTGGTAGGATAAAATCTTAGTGTGAAAGGCATAGGATAAAATGAAGTTAGAGCCGAGTTTCATGAATGATATAATTTCGAAAGAGGAATGTAGAAATATGTCACTTTGAGAAGTTGTGTATCAAATAATTGTATTATGTCGGGATGGGCGGTAATACTTGCACGGTGTGGCTGTCATTTCATTGTTTATTCTCTGATCGTTGCTTTAACTACAGAGCATCCCATTTTGCTCAAGTATACAAAAAAACCCGAGTATTCTCGCTCGGGTTTTTATTATTTTTACTTACGGTGTTTTAGTTTATAAATCGTGTTAGCTACAATGGCAGAAGGCAAATTGAAGAGGTTTCCTTGATTATGAAAGTGCAATTGTTCTTCTTCAAAGGACATGTTTTCATACAGCTCTGACTGGGATAAGCTTGTTTTTGTTTGTCGTTCCTTTAATCCAGCCAATATTCTATATTGCACAGGAATCATAACGAGAAAGTAAATGAGGTAAATAACGAGTAAAAGCCAAAAAGCAGAGAACATTTTTGTATCCCCCTAGTTACTTTGTTTTCATTATATCTCTTTTATTTTTATGTGTATATCGATCGCTTTAGACAGCAGGTCCTTTTCTTTACTTCTATATATCAGAATTGCTAGAATGGGGTGGAATATATTTAAGGAGGAGCGTTATCATGGCAATTAAAACTATTACGACTGAAGAGCTGCAAAAGCGTATCGCAGGTGAAGAAACATTATACTTAGTAGATGTGCGTGAGGATGAAGAAGTAGAAAGCGGTAAGATTCCGGAAGCAGTTCATATTAAGATGGGAGATATCCCATCAAAGTTAGACTTCTTTGACAAAGAAAATGAGTATATTTTTATTTGCCGTTCAGGTATGCGCAGTGAGCGTGTATGCGAGTATTTGCAAGAGCAAGGATTTAAAGTTGTTAACATGGAAGGCGGCATGTTGAACTGGGCTGGAGAAGTGAAGTAAACCACACGAAGACCCTTTCAAAGCCAGTTTTGTATAAAAAGAGAGGTGTTCCTAATGGAGAGCAAGTTCCTTCGTCACTACATAGCGACTGTTGCATATAGAGCAGCGAAAGCTATCGAAGATGCCCCTGAAAACTATCCTGAATTTGAACTTGGAGCAGGTGTACGTCAGCCGATTGAGATATTGAACCATATGGGAAATGTATTGGCATATGCACTGCAATCTTATGGATATGAAGCAGAAGGTGTTACTGAAACGGGAAGCTGGGAGGGTGAAGCAGAAAGGTTTTACCAATCGCTAGAGAAGCTGGATGAAGCAGTAGACAAAGGAATGGTACCAGCACCGCTGACCATAGAACAAATTATACAAGGTCCTCTTTCGGATGTTATGACTCATATTGGTCAGCTGTACACGCTGCGCAGGATGGCAGGTTTTCCAGTTTCTAAGGAAAGTTTCATAAAAGCTGATATTCAGACAGGGAAGATAAAACCTTGAACGATGATATTTCTACATAGTCTAAAACATACAGGCACGCCCAAACAATAAAGAGATGAAGAGAAAAGAGTTGGCATACATATGCCAGCTTTTTTTTGTTTATAAATGTTGAATATCAGTCTTTAGAAAAGTGGGGAATTGGAGGAAATATCTCTGCTGCATGGTCCCTACCATCAACCGATACATATATTGAAAATAAGACTAAAAAAAGAAAGGGGAAAAGAGCTGTGCCTTCTTTTATACGCAAGTTGAGAATTGTAAATAATCATGGTGATGTACATGTCGGAAACTTCGGTAATATTACTCCAATAACGGCATCCAAAAGATATAACGGGTCTGGGGGAGATAGCAGCGGGACGATCGTTAATGGAAAAAGAACGGGAACAGGTACAGAAGGCAGTTTATTTGAGATTTTTACCGAATCAGGCGGACTAAGCGATGTAGTCGTTGAGGAGGCGACAATTCAAGACATAGAAACTTAATCGCACTGTTCTTACTTTTCCTGCATATATATGAAGCAGGACAAACAGAAGGGTCGGTTACAGCATGGGAGCGTTTATTCGAAAGTTTATTATTATAAATAATTATGGAAATGTGAACATTTACGGGAATTGTCCTGTTGGAAGCAGTGGAGCTATAGAAGTGTCTAAGTCCAATAACGGTGCGACAGGTCCTGTGATTGCAGATTTTGTAAATGGAAAACGCGTACAGCATCAACAAGCAACTGGACAAACACCTCAGAAGTTAGTGCAACCATCTGAAGATCCGGTAGACCAAAATCTTGATTCAGATGATTAATGAAATTCCTAATCCCTTTATCATGAAATGTTGTTTTCTTTAATAAAATACATTGAATGGCAATTTTATGGAAGGGAGGGGGAATGAATGGGAAAACCATTAAAAATTGATATTACTGAAAAAGTAGTAGCGAAGTTCAAAGAAGAATATTTGGAATTATATTCTAATAAATTTATTATAGGAAAATTTTATATAAATGCTGAGGAAAGTAAGTATGTACTAGAAGATGGCTATATTTATGAAGGCGGCCGCTTTTATCGCATTATTGATACAAGACGGGATGTGAATCCATCGGTAGAAGGCTGCGATCTAGGATGGTGTTAGGGTGATACGTGTCAAAGTATTTGATGAAAGTCATGAAAAGGATTTAGAGGAGTCTATCAACAGCTTTTTAAAGAAGATGGGGGAAGACAAACTGATTGATATCAAATATCAAGTAGCAATTTGTAACAATGATGAAGAAAATCAAATATATTGTTTTACAGCGATGGTTATATATAAAGCCTAACGCCCATAAGTGAATGGGGGTTAGGCTTTATTTTTTCTCTCGTATTAATAGATTATAACATTTGGAGTAACTTCGTACCGCTGAGAATTGTATTGTATTATTTTTCTTCTACTGCATATTCTCCCGCATTTGTACCAGCGATGCGCCCGGTAATTAAAGCAGAGGTAATGTTATAGCCGCCAGTATACCCGTGTATATCGAGAATTTCCCCACAAAAGTATAGGCCGCGCATAAGCTTTGATGACATTTCCTTCGGGTGAATTTCTTTAACAGAAACACCACCACCTGTTACAAATGCTTTTTCAATAGGTAAGGTGCCATTTACTTTAAAGGTAAAAGCTTTAAAATCTTTTACTAAAGAACGAAGGTGATCATTTGGTACCTGACCGGCAGCTTGAGATAGATCTATACCATTTTTCTCTAAGAAAAACGCCAGATATCGTTCTTGAGCATAGCCTTTTAATAAATTTTTAACCGCTTTTTTTGGTTCGTCCTTTACTTGCTTGATTATGCGCTGGAATAATTGCTCTTCGGATTCATCCGGAAAGGAATCGATGCGCACTTCGACTTCGGTCGTTTTAAATTTCTTCATCGTTTTCAGCACATATTGACTGCAGCGAAGAGCTGCCGGTCCAGAAATGCCAAAGTGCGTAAAAATCATGTCCATCTGATGAGTTTTAACAATTTTTCCTTTTGGGTCTACTACGCTTAAAGCGATACTCCGAAGGGATAACCCTTGCAGCGTTCGTTCACGTATAAAGGGCTCATTCGAAGTAATGGGAACTTCTGTCGGGAACAGTTCTGTAATGGTATGTCCGGCTTTCTCAGCCCAAGCATAACCATCACCGGTTGAGCCTGTATGAGGAACAGATTTTCCACCTACAGCAATTACAACATGATGAGTATCAATCTTTTCTCCATCTCGAAGGATGACAGAGGATGTTTGTCCGTCTTTGTATTCTATCGTTTCAACAGCAGTATTTACACGGATTTTGACTCCTAGTCCATTTAATCTATCCAGCAAAGCATCTACTACAGATTGGGCCTTATTAGAAACAGGAAACATGCGTCCGTGGTCTTCTTCCTTCAGCTTTACTCCTAGTTTTTCAAAAAAACGTATAATATCTTCATTATTAAAGATGGAAAAAGCACTATATAGGAATCGACCGTTACCAGGGATATGCTTAATAATTTCCTCTACAGGAAGACGGTTTGTCACATTGCAGCGTCCACCGCCGGAAATAGCAAGCTTGCGGCCGAGCTTATCTCCTTTATCTAGAAGTAGCACCTTTGCCCCCTGTTCAGCAGCGCCTATAGCTGCCATTAATCCGGAAGGACCTCCGCCTATCACGACTACATCGTATTTCATTATATCAACCTCTCTTTTCTACTGAAAAAAGAATAGCACGAATGCCTGAAAAAGAAAAATCAATGTCTTACAGCAATACATCTAGTGAGTGGGTTTGGTGTGAAAAATGAGATTGGTGCAAAAGATTACCCCTCTATTTTCCGTGCAAGGCCTCTTAATTATAGAGAAGGATGTATGTTACCATTTATTTTTTTTCATGAATTTGTTACTACTGTTTGAAAACAAACTTGTGTTACAATACTTAGGTTAGAAATGATGGGTTGCGATATAGGAGGATGTGCAAGCATGTCTGATTCAAAATTTTTAAGAGGGACGCTTATTTTGACCGGCGGGACCTTTTTTGTAAAGTTTTTAGGTATGATTTATATTTTCCCTTTTAAAGAGCTCGTCGGGACATCTGGCGGAGCATTGTATAACTACGGTTATATTCCATATACCATTTTCTTGAGCATAGCTACGGCAGGAGTGCCGCTTGCTGTCTCTAAGTTTGTTTCAAAATATAATGCCATGGGCGATTATGAGACGAGCAGGCGCATGTTTCGTTCAGGTATGAAATTGATGGCCTTGACGGGAATACTTGCTTTTTTAGCCTTATTTTTCAGTGCGCCGTTGTTTGCAGCGCAAATGGTCGGAGAAAAACCAATTGGTCATACTGCAGAAGAAGTTACAACAGTTATACGATTAGTTAGCTTTGCACTGATTATTGTACCGTCCATGAGCTTGATCCGCGGTTTTTTCCAAGGACATCATTCAATGGGACCAACTACAATCTCGCAAATCATTGAACAAATTGTTCGTATTATTGTTATACTGGCAGGAAGTTTTGTTGTAATAAAGGTTCTTGGAGGGACAGTCGCACAAGCGATTAGTATATCGACGTTTGCAGCCTTTGTCGGTGCAATTGGCGGATTAGCTATTTTAATTTGGTACTGGTATACGAGAAGGCATCACCTAGATGAATTATTGACGCAGCAAAAAGTTGAGCCATCAAGCATTACAACTCTGCAAATGTTCAAGGAGTTATTTACGTATTCTGCTCCGTATGTATTTGTGGGATTAGCGATTCCTTTATTTCAGCAAATTGACTCCTTAACCTTTAACCGTATCATGGAATCGATCGGGCAAGGAAAAATAGCAGAGCATGCATTTGCTGTCTATACGATGTGGGGACATAAGCTGGTGATGATTCCAGTGTCGCTTGCGACTGCATTCAGTTTAACGCTTGTGCCTGCTATTACAAAATCGTATACAGAAAAAGATGAGAATGTATTGCAAAAACAAATTGGACAAACTTTGCAGGTGACAACTTTTTTAACTTTACCTGCAGTTGTAGGAATGTCCGTGCTTGCATACCCCATTTATACAGCGTTTTACGGACAGGATCAGTTTGGCGGTGAAGTGCTTATGTGGTATGCGCCAGTAGCCATACTATTTTCAGTGTTCTCCGTAACGGCTGCTATTTTGCAAGGAATCAATAAACAAAAGTATGCCATTGTGGCACTTTTGATGGGAATTACATTAAAAATTGTATTAAACATTATATTAATCCGTATGATGGGAACAGTTGGAGCGGTATTGGCTACAGGAATTGGATTTCTAGTGGCGATTGCATATACAAATAGAAAAATTCGCCAGCATGCGCAGTTTGATTTTACTCTTGTACGTAAGCGCATTTTTCAAATCAGCATTTTAGTTGCTGCGATGGCAGTTGTCGCAAAATTGACGGAATGGGCATTGTCGCCTGTTTTGTCTTACGAACAAGGGCGTTTCGCATCAATAGTCATTGTTGCGCTTGCGGCGATGATAGGAGCTGTCGTGTATGTTATGCTTGCTGTTCGCACAGGAGTAGCTCAGAAAATATTAGGTACGGAGTTCTTGAGTAAAATTAAGGGCAGATTAAGAAGAAGAGCAAAAGTAAAAGGGGCATAAGCCCCTTTCTTTATACATAAAAGGATAGGTGAAGCAATAATGAGAATTGATAAACTGCTGGCAAATATGGGATTCGGAAGCCGAAAGGAAGTGAAAAAGCTCTTAAAAGACGGCGTTGTCAAAGTAGATGACAAAGTCATCAAGGATGCAAAGTTTCATGTAAATGTAGAACAACAGGAAGTGACGGTTCATGGGGAAATGGTAGAATATAAGGAATTTGTATATCTCTTAATGAATAAGCCGCAAGGTGTCATTTCAGCAACAGAGGATGATGAACATGAAACAGTCATTGATTTATTGGAAATGGAAGATATCATTTTTGAACCGTTTCCGGTAGGAAGGCTTGATAAGGATACAGAAGGCTTTCTTCTTATCACCAATGATGGACAGCTGGCGCATCAGTTGCTTTCTCCGAAAAAGCATGTGCCTAAGACCTACTATGCAAAGGTAGAAGGACAGGTAACTGAAAGGGATGTAACAGCCTTCCAAAACGGAGTTGTACTTGATGACGGCTATGAAACAAAGCCGGCAGAATTAACGATTATTAAAGAAGGAAATATTTCTGAGATTGAGCTCGTTATTACGGAAGGCAAGTTCCATCAGGTAAAGCGCATGTTCGAATCGGTAGGAAAGAAAGTGATCTATTTAAAGCGTACAAAGATGGGGCCTTTATCTTTGGATGAAGATTTAGAGCTTGGAGAATACCGTGAATTGACAGATGAAGAAGTAGACCTACTGCGAAACTATCGGATTGAAGAGACTATATAAAATAAGCCCCTTTCTCCACAAAGAAGAAAGGGGTATGTATGTTCAAAAATAGTGTTTGAAGGTTATGATGAGAGCTTCACTCTTTTTCCTGTTGTTGTCCATTTACCTCGGCTAGGGCTGTAAACTAAATCATTGAACTGTAGGACATTTAAGTCTCGTTGAATCGTTCTTGGTGTTATTCCAAATTCATCCACAAGGTCTTTTGTGGAAACAGTCCCTTTTTCATTAATGTACATGTAAATAGATTTAATACGTGTCAACATACGAGAAGTTGTAGAGTTCAAAAAACCACTCCTCCATATTTTTTGTTGATTCAACAGGTAAGAAGATGTGTGTTGAATCTCTCCGCTACATTTCCATTTTACTCCGCTAAACTGATTTCATGCTTGTTTTGACTGAATTTTTACACAAAATTAACACGTCCACAAAATTTGTAAAGCAAAACTTTCTTGCGGTGTAGAATATAAAAAATAAGGTGGTTTTTATTCTCTCTCTATTCTTGTTATATAAAATTCTACGAAAATTGTCAAAAATCCTCTTAAAAATATTAAAAAAATTATCAAAATCCCAATTTTATTCTCCGTGGCGGGAAGATTGTTCGAGATTTACTCAGTTTCGTATGCTAGCGTTGTAAAAAGCGGTTTGATATGATAGGAGAAGGTAAAACATATATACATATTTTGTAAAAAGGGTGAAACTATGACAATCAATTGGGTAGAAGAAGTAGAGAAACGAAAAGAACAACTGATTCGCGAGACACAGCAGTTTTTGCAAATCAAGAGCGTGTTAGATGAAGGAGATGCACAGGAGAATGCACCGTTTGGAACAGGCATTCAAAAAGCTCTTGAATACGTATTAAATAAAGGAGACCAGGACGGTTTCACAGTTAAAAATTTGCAAGGATACGCTGGACATGTGGAATTTGGACAAGGAGAAGAGCTAATCGGCATTTTGTGTCATGTGGATGTGGTGCCAGAAGGAGACGGATGGACGACAGATGCATATAGTGCGGATATTCGTGAAGGTAAAATATTCGCCAGAGGAGCGATAGATGATAAAGGACCGACAATGGCTGCTTATTATGCGATGAAGGTAGTAAAAGAATCAGGGCTTCCGCTGACAAAGCGGGTACGCATGATTTTAGGAACAGATGAAGAAAGCCAGTGGCGTTGTGTGGATCATTATTTTAAGCATGAGGAAATGCCGACGATGGGGTTTGCTCCGGACGCAGACTTTCCGATTATCAATGCTGAAAAAGGAATGTGCAATCTGTATCTTGTACAGGAAATAAGCAGTATAACTTCAGGAATAAACACTCTCCTCTCTTTCCAATCAGGTCGACGTTTAAATATGGTGCCTGACCTTGCAACAGCGAAAGTACAAGTACACGAGAATAGTGAAGAATGGAAGAGCTGTTTTGAGGAATACCTTTCAAAAATGAGCAGCAAAGGTACAGCAATGATGCAAGGTGATATAATTACCTTTGAAATAGAAGGTGTTTCTGCGCATGGCTCTACTCCGGAAAAAGGAAGAAATGCAGGGCAGCTCTTAGCTGGATTTTTAGAAAAGCAGCTTTTAGATGAAAATGGCACACACTTTATTAACTTTACAATGAGCTTAGGGGATACAAGAGGAGAGAAGCTTGGCATTGCACATAGAGATGATATTACAGGGGAGCTTACTACCAACATAGGCCAGTTTTCTTATTGTAAGGAGACAGGAGGGAAGCTTGGAATCAACATCCGTTATCCGGTGACAACTGATTTCGATAGTATGCTGCAAGCTGTAAAAAACAAAGGAGAATCCTCCAATTTTACGGTACAGGATGTGACAAGTTCCCGCCCGCATCATGTAGATAAAGAGCATATATTGATTCGTACATTACAGCGAGTATATGAGGAGCAAACAGGAGAACAGGCAACCCTGCTTTCAATTGGCGGAGCTACATATGCTCGTTCTCTGCGAGCTGGCGTGGCATTCGGTCCGCTCTTCCCAGGAAAAGAAGACTTGGCTCATCAGAAAGATGAATATATTGAAATAGAGGAATTAATAAAAGCTGCGTCCATCTATGCGCAAGCTATTTATGAATTAGCCAGATAAAAGAAATCCGTCCTTTGAAAAGGACGGACTTCTTTTTACATAAAGGAAATAATATACTGGATATATTCTAGCAGGGCATGAATTTTGCAGTACGGGGTTATACTGAATGGGATATAAAAGATATTTCCGGTGAGGAGCGTGTTCCTTATGGCTATGCATTATTTCCTTGCTTTATCATTGCCTAATCAGATCAAAAAAATATTAAATGAATGGAAGCAGCAGCAACAGCTTTCGTTTCAATCCTGGGTGCACTGGGAAGATTATCATATCACACTGGCGTTTTTAGGGAGTGCTCCGCCCTCTTCTTTACATACAATCCAACAGGAATTAGAAAAAGCGGTTTATAAGTGGAAACCTTTTTCATTACAGCTCCAAGGCTTGCGAACATTTGGAACATCAGAACGACCGAGAGTGCTGTGGGTAGATGTGAAGCATTCAAAGGAATTATTCACACTGCAACGAGAAGTTCATACTATATGTGAGGAAGCAGGGGTTTCACTAGAAACCCGACCTTATCGTCCCCATATTACAGTTGCAAGAAGATGGAAAGGGCAAGGGCAGCTTTATGATTTACAGGCTAATGAGATAGAAGAATTGTATACCGCCTCTTTTTCTGCAGAACAACTCGTTTTATTTGAAACACACCCAACAGAGACTCCAAAGTATAAAGAAAACTTCAAGATTTCCCTGCATTCGCACAGCAGTTAAGTGAAACCGTTTTCTCTTAAAATGAATATACTATAAATAAAATCTTGCTTTTATGAGAGTTGAAAAGACTGGGGGAAGGTGAACACAGCAATGTTAAAAGTAGACCGTGCATTTGAAGCATATTTGGACAAAATGGATAGCATCACCATTCTATTGCCGCGAACCTACCACTCCGGTGTCTCCCATTTTTTTTTCTTAAAGCGCGGCAATGAACAATGGGAGCTTCAAATTATGAACAAGGTATACTTAGCTCATTTTATTAAGTATGAGTGTAAAGTAAAGACTTTTATAGAAATTGGGGAACTGTATACAATTGCGGATGAACGAGGGAGTGAGACAGATCTGCAAATTGGAGCAGTGATTCGAACGAAGGAATTCGATGATGCTTACTTTTATACAGGAGACGATTTGGGTGTAACGTACAAAAAAGAACACAGCACGTTTAAAGTGTGGGCTCCGTCAGCTGCTAAAGTGAAGGTGCGATTGTATGAAAAAAACCTGAGCCATCAGGAGTTTGAGATGGAACGGATGCAAAATGGAGTATGGTCCTGCACGATTTTACAAGACTGTGAGGGAATGCTGTATACGTTTCTCGTATGTGTTAATCTTGTTTGGAGAGAAGCGGTAGATCCTTATGCAAAATCGGTGTCTGTTAATGGAGAATACGGTGTAGTTATTGATTTTTCAAAGGTAAAAGCTGCATCCCATGCTTTACCACCCCGATTGTCGAACTTTACAGATGCTGTTATTTATGAAGCGCATATTCGGGATTTAACCATTGATCAAAGCAGCGGTGTCTGTATGAAAGGAAAGTATTTAGGGCTGACAGAAGAACATACTGCCGCCTCGGATGGAATGGTTACAGGATTAGCTTACTTAAAGAACTTGGGTATTACCCACTTAGAGTTGCTGCCGTTTAATGATTTTGCAGGAGTAGACGAGCTGGACCCATCGAAATTATACAATTGGGGCTATAATCCTCTCCATTTTAATGCGCCGGAAGGAAGCTATTCCACAGACCCCGAAGACCCGTATACCCGTATACGTGAACTGAAAAATATGATTCAAGCTCTTCATATAAACGGTATTCATGTCGTGATGGACGTTGTGTATAATCATGTATATATACGAGAGCTGTCTTCCTTTGAAAAGATTGTTCCAGGCTATTATTTTCGCCATGACGCAAACGGGATGCCGTCAAATGGAACAGGTGTTGGAAACGATATTGCCTCAGAACGAAGGATGGTACGCAAATTTATTATTGATTCGGTTTTATATTGGATTCGCGAGTATGGGATTGATGGACTGAGATTTGATTTGATGGGGATTTTGGATTATGAAACCATGAATGCCATTCGCCGTGCTGTGGATGAAATAGACACAAGTATTTTAATTATCGGTGAGGGATGGGAATTGAATACACCATTACCCGTTGATCAAAAAGCATCCCTTTTGAATGCGGCAAAAATGCCTAGAATTGCTCATTTTAATGATCGATTTCGTGACATTATAAAAGGAAATACCTTTCACGTTTATGATAAAGGCTATGCGTTTGGTAACTATGCTTACCATGAGGAAGTAAAGCGGCTATTAGCTGGCAGTATTCCTCTTAAAATGCAAGAGTCAAGCTTGTTTTTAGAACCAAATCAAACAGTGAATTATGTGGAATCTCACGATAATTATACGATGTGGGACAAAATATGTATCAGTAATAAAGAGGAAACGGATGAGATGAGAAGAAGGAGACATTTGCTAGCAACTTCTATGGTTTTGCTTGCGCAAGGCATTCCCTTCCTTCACAGCGGGCAAGAGTTTTATCGAACGAAAAATGGAATTGAAAACAGCTAC
This sequence comes from Bacillus sp. 165, assembly GCF_017742235.1. Taxonomy (GTDB): domain Bacteria; phylum Bacillota; class Bacilli; order Bacillales; family Bacillaceae_G; genus JAGHKQ01. Next base: position 2,640 of record NZ_JAGHKQ010000011.1, on the reverse strand, counting down.
AATGCTCCAGATGATGTGAATAGACTAGATTGGCAAAGAATGAGGCAATATGTACAAACGGTAGAATACGTTAAAGGGCTTATCGCTCTTCGAAAATCTCACGGTGCATTCCGTCTGCCATCCGCCGCTCTTATTCAAAAGCATATGAGATTTATTGATTGCAATAACATTATGATGTGTGAATTGAATAATATCGGTGAATTTGGAGTGTGGAATAAGCTGGTTGTCCTGTTTAATATTAATATACAGCAGCAACAAGTTTTTCTCCCAGAAAAAGGGGAATGGCAGATACTTGCTAATCATGAGAAAGCTGCTGCAGAAGCTTTTTCATCTATAGAAGGAAACACAATGCTAGCTATGCCTGTGAGTTCCTACGTGCTTGGGAAATTGTAAATATTGTCTACTTGACTGACAGAAGTGAATAAAGTTAAAATTGACAGAGATAGCTATTTGGGGTAAAGTGCCATAGTAGCTGTCTCTTTTTGACGTAAGCTCATCACGTCCTAAGATTGTAGGGACGGCTTACTTGTAATTTATTATTAAGACAATAATGGTTTTTATTTTTTCGGTATACAATAAGAAGGTACTGTTCAAGGTCAGTACACACTATAAACTAACAAGGGTATAACGGGTAATGGGAATGGAATCGATGGAACATCTACTAGGAGAAGAATGGAAGATAACTCCGGCAGGCGGAGCAACAGGAGATGCTTACATTGCGCAGCATGGAGAACAAAAGCTGTTTCTTAAGCGTAATTCCTCTCCTTTTTTAGCTGTTTTGTCTGCTGAAGGAATTGTACCGAAGCTGTTATGGACAAAGCGGATTGCAAATGGAGACGTTATTTCAGCTCAGCATTGGTTAAGCAGCAGAAAGCTGGAACCGGAAGAGATGAATAAAGAGCAGGTAGCTTCTGTATTGAAGAAAATTCATTCTTCTCAAGCGTTGGTTGAAATGATTAAACGTTTAGGAAAAGAACCGCTGCATCCGCAGGAAATTTTGAAGCACATCAAGGCCATGATAGACGAGGACATTAAAAGCAGCCCTATTGTACAAAAAGGGCTGCACTATTTATACCAATCCTTACCTGATATTGAGCCAACAGAGCTCGCTGTTTGTCATTGCGATGTAAACCATAACAATTGGCTTGAGTCACAAGACAACCAATTGTATTTAATTGATTGGGACGGTGCAGTTATTGCAGATCCTGCACTTGATATCGGTATGCTGCTGCATTGGTATGTTCCTAAGCAAGAGTGGCATGATTGGCTGCTGCAGTATGGTATGGAAGTAAATGAAAATTTATTAAACCGCATGAAGTGGTATGTGGCAGCTCAAGCAATCATTTCCATGCAATGGTACAAAAACAAGCAAAAACTGGTGGAAACAGAGTACTGGGAACGTTATTTAGAAATGCTGCTTTCATAGTTATGAAAAGCTGTCCATTCCGCCAAGCCAGTTGGAGAGCTCATCTTGGTGACTAGTGATATGCTGATCTAAGTCAGATGCATTTTTACCGGATTGACTGTAGGAATACATATCAGGCAGCATGTTTTTCATTTCATTGTTAACATTGTCGTTTGTCATCAATGATTTAATTAGACGTTCTAGTTGTTCATATTCGGATACTGTCCCGCAGCAATCAGTTTGGTGATTTGTTAAGATATCTTTTAAAATTTCCATTTGATGCTCATGATTCAGTGGCATTCGTTCACACATCCTTTTTCTTTGGTAACATTCACTTTCAGTTTTCGAAAATCCCGTGTATTTTATTCTTATATAGAAATGAGACAGGCCTGACCGAGTGCTGTATGTACTTGGTTTTTTCTTTGAATACTATGCTTGAAAGGAAGTGCAGCTATGCGACTTAGACATAAACCGTATGCTATCGAGATGATTACCAATCATCCTCAATTTGTTATTGATTCTCCTGCAGATCATAAAGGAAGCTGGGCAGAGTTGTTTGCTAATGACAATCCAATTCATATCGAAGTAGGAACAGGAAGAGGCCGTTTTATTTATGAAATGGCAAAAGCAAATCCTGCTGTGAATTATATTGGTATTGAGAAATTTTCCAGTGTTATCGTAGATGCGTTAGATAAATTAATTGAAGAAGAAGTACCCAATTTGAAGCTAATTAATAAAGATGCGAAGGATTTGACCGTGTTTTTTGCCGATGAAGAAATTGACCGTGTATATTTAAATTTCTCTGATCCATGGCCGAAAAATAAACATGAAAAACGCCGTTTAACATCTAAAAGCTTCTTGCATAACTATGAGCAAGTATTAAAAGCAGGAGGAGAAATCCATTTTAAAACGGATAATCAAGGGTTATTTGAGTACTCGCTTATAAGTATGTCAGCTTATGGTATGCTGTTGAAGGACATAAACTTAGATCTTCACAACAGCGAGTTTGAAGGAAATATTATGACTGAATATGAAGAAAAATTTTCATCTAAAGGAAACCGAATTTATCGCGTAGAGGCAAAGTTTCAAAATGAGAAGACTGTGTGATCTGATATTATCCCCTTATAGTAGACACGAAAAAAAGCCCATCTGATAAAATGGATGGGCAGTCTACTATTGGGGGATTTTATTATGCCATTAAAGGGAACAAAATTTAAACACTATTCAAATCAACT
>NZ_JAGHKQ010000010.1 GCF_017742235.1 Bacillus sp. 165 | reverse complement strand
GACTTGCATGTATTAGGCACGCCGCCAGCGTTCGTCCTGAGCCAGGATCAAACTCTCCATAAAAGTGTTTGACTTGCTCATTTAAAACTTGACGTTTGTTTCTTGTTTTGTTCAGTTTTCAAAGAACTAACGTTCGAATCACCGAAGTGACATGTATTAATATATCATTCTATTTTTATAACGTCAATAGATTTAATAACTTTTTTTATGGTTTTATAATCTACTAATATTATCTATTTACATTTTAAACTCTCTTAATTAAATATTAAAGCAGATACACGCATAAACAACAATCACCTTCTGCCAAAACCATCTTCTTAATAACCATAATATAGACAACAATAGGATGGATTTGTAAATCCATCCTATTGTTGTCCCCTTCTATTTTTCAACAGCTATAAATCACATAACCTTTTCGAGTTTAATTTGACACCATACCCCTGATAAATACAAATCTATAAAAACCATTCAAAAAGGGAGTTATTGTACCTTATTTAACAAACTTGTTATCATTTTATCCAATGTTTCTTTATTTGCAAAAGGGGCTAACTTTACTACAAACTCCTGATTGAACTGTTCTGCCTCCACTTTACCAATTAATTTTTCAATACTTTCTGCATTTAAAAAAGGAGCCAGCTTTAACATCTCATTCGTCTCTAGCTTCCCTTCAATACTGTGATTTACTAGATGATGTAAAGTATCTCCACTAATAAACGGAGCTAACATTTGAATTACCTTCCCACTTAAACTTTCCTCTTCTAGCTGTTTTACTAACCGATCCATACAATCTCTATCAAGAAATGGCGCAATTTTAACAAGATTACGAACATCCAAAGAGCTATCAATTGTGTTATTTACTAAATGATTTAAAGCGTCTTTACTGAGGAACGGAGCCAGACCAGAAATAACATTCCACTGCACATCCTCCTCTTTTGTACAATACACCAGTTTATCCAACACCTCCATTCCAAGAAATGGTGCCATCTTCTTAATTAAGTCTAAACTAAAATAATTTTTATCTACCTTTTCAGTAACTTTATGTAAAGAGCTCGCCTTTACCATAGGAGCTAATTCAGCCAATTCTGTTATTTTCACCTGTCCCCTATTAATCATCTCTGCTACTTGCTCTGGTTTGTTCTCAACTATTTCTTCAACAATTTTCCCTACATATTGCTGGTCTGGATTTTTCATTTTTTCTTCTGCATTCAATATTTCATCTACTGTTTTTTCAAATAATTTCGCAAGCAGCGGAAACATTGTAATATCTGGAAGTGATTCACCTCGCTCCCATTTTGATACTGCTTGATGACTAACGTTTAATTGATCTGCAAGTTCTACTTGGGTCATATCTCGATCTTTGCGAAGTTTTGAAATATAGGCTCCTACCTTACGTGAATCGATCATTTTCACTCCCCCTATGGTCAAATTATACAGCGTGCACACCGTTAAAAACAGCATAGCACATTCCTAAACGCCGTCCCATCAAACAGTGGTTGAGTTGCTACTATGCAACTGTTGGTAGAATTCCTCTACAACACTTACTTTTACTTATTTCGTGAAACTCTATATTTCTCTGATAATGTATTCCTTTTACACTCTATCTTCTTTTCCGAAAGGTTATCATGATAAAATAAGAAAGGTAGAAAAAGTTATAATGAGATTAGTTCATACTAAAAAGGGGAGTTACAAATGAATGGTAATAAAATATTTTTAATGCCTCTTGATGAGAGTCTTGGTGAAGCAGTACTAGAATTACAAAGAAAAAACCGAAGTTTTTTCGAACAAACTTCCATCGAACGAAATAATGATTTTTTTACACTAGAAGGCCAATTGCAAAGAATCAAAAAAAGTGAAGAAAACAGTAATCAAGATAAGGGTTATTCTTTTGGAATTTTCCTAAATGATACTCAAGAGTTAATTGGAGAAATTAGTCTTTTTAAAATAGAACGCGGCCCTGCCCAAACCGGTATGGTTGGCTATTCTCTTGATAAAGAGCACAATGGAAATGGATATATGACAGAAGCAGTGAATTTAATTGTTAACTATGCATTTCACGATTTGAAGCTTCATCGAATTGAAGCAGGTGTAATGCCTCATAATCTTGGCTCCATTAAAGTATTAGAAAAATCAGGATTCCAAAAAGAAGGAATTGCAAGAAAAAATGTAAAGATAAACGGAAAGTGGGAAGATCATCAAATGCTTGCTATTATAAATGATGATATTGAATAACAGCTTCTTCTTTAATTAATATAAAAGCCCTAGCTAATTATCAGATATTACTTTGATTACTAACGGATTACATTGAGTGCCATTATTTGGACTTATAGCTTTAAACTGTTTGTCTAGATTCTATGTATCGAATACATATAAATACTTTCTAAATTTCATCATCCTTTTACATTTATAAATTCTCATTTTGAATTATTTATCAAAACGTACTAGTCTCATAAGTATCTCAATCCATATTTTATACAAAAGCACCACCTTGCTAATTCTACAAGGCGGTGCTTTTGTATCCTTCTTCTATAGTATGAGTATGGATAAGAGCATCCAAATCCAGTATATCCCTGAAGCAATAAACTCATTTACTTTAGTCCTTGTTTTTTCCTTTCCCCTTACCATGATTCTTATTTTTATGTTCTTTCTTACCAGGCTTATTTTCTTTCCTCTTATTACCTTGTTCTTGCCCTTGACCTTTCTCTTCCTTTTCTTTTTTCTTTTCTAATTGGTCCTTATATTTTTTCCCCAGAAGAGATAGATCGAACTCCTTAGGAGGGAGTGCTTCCCCCGACTTTAATAGAATTTCTTTAAAAATCACCGTTGCAGTTTGACTGCTGGAAGAAGTTAAATAATGCTTTTCATCTGTTTTATCATAGCCTAGCCACACAGCTCCCACAATATTTGGTGTATATCCTATAAACCAATGATCCTTAGCTCCATTCAGATTGGCAAATGGCAACTGAGTAGTACCTGTTTTACCTGCAATATCTTGCCCTTCTATTTGAGCCTTCATCCCCGTACCTTCTTTAACCACACCCTTAAGCATAAAGGTAATTTTTTGAGCAATGGATGCCTCAATTACGCGAGTTTGTTTTTTATTCCACTTCCCCAGTATTTCTCCATCTGCATTCTCAATCTTTTGAATTGCATGTGCCTCTATCATAACTCCATTGTTAGGAAACACAGAAAAAGCTTGTGCCATTTTCAATGGAGATGTTCCTTCATTCATACCTCCAAGAGCGATCCCTAGCGTATGGTCTTTTTCATTTAAAGGAATACCAAAACGTTCTACTGCGTTTGTTCCTTTCTCTAATCCTATTTTTTGTAATAGCCCAACCGCCGGTATATTATAAGAATGAATTACTGCATCATACATCGTAACGGATCCATGAAATTGACTATCATAATTTTGAGGCTGATAGCCATTAATATTAATAGGTTTATCTTCTAGCATATCAAAAATATCATATCCCTGCTCTAATGCTGGAGTATACGATGCTAAAGGTTTCATGGTAGATCCAGGCTGCCGTTTTAATTGCGTGGCACGGTTAAATTGTCGGAAAGTATGCTCTCCACGTCCCCCCACAAGAGCTGTCATTCCCCCTGTGGCAGGGTTAATTAGAACTGCGCTACTTTGAACGAGCTGATCAGGCTGACCTTTAGGAAACAGATTGTCGTTTTTATACACCTCTTCCACAGCGCTCTGTATGCTAGGATTCAATTCTGTATAAATTTGAAGCCCACCTGAAAGAACTTCGTTTGATGTCAAATGATATTTATTGATCGCTTCATCAATAATGTAATCTACATAGTGAGGGTACTTTCCATCATAATCTTTGCTTCTTTTGTCAGCTAATATAATTGCTTGTTCCTTGGCCTTTTCTGCTTGATTTTGACTAATATAGCCTTCTTTTTTCATTAAGGCTAATACAGTATTCCTTCTTTCAATCGCTTTATCCATATTTTTCAATGGTGACAAGGCAGACGGAGCCCTAATGATTCCTGCTAACACTGCTGATTCGCTTAATGTTAATTGATTTGCATTCTTTCCAAAATATACTTGAGCTGCACGTTGGACTCCCCAAGCCCCTTCTCCAAAATAAATCTGATTTAAATAACGCTCCATGATTTCATCTTTGGAATATACTCGTTCGATTTTCTTAGTCAAAATGAGTTCTTTTAGTTTTCTTGTATAAGTGCGCTCTTGTGTAAGAAAAGCATTTTTAGCTAACTGTTGTGTAATGGTACTTCCGCCTGAAACAATTTCTCCGCTAACTATGTTTTGTAACATTGCTTTTACAATTCCAAAATAACTAAGACCACTGTGCTTGTAGAAGCGTTGATCTTCTGTTGCAATTACCGCTTGTACCATATCTTTTGGAATTTGATTTATACTGATTCCCTCAATATTTGATGCTGAAATCTTACTTGCAATTTCTCCTTCATAATCGTATATGATTGTCGGTTGCGGCGCAGGGTCTTCCAACTTGCTTACATCACTTGTCCAAATAAACATATTTAAAATAAACACACAACCTAATATGAACACTGCCCCTATCAATATAGTTTTCAAAAGGAAACCTTTGGAAGATACACGTTTCCATAGGTTTTTTGAGCGTTTTTGTTGCTGCTTTCTTTCAATTCGTCCCATTCTATTTCCCCGTCTCCAATTAAATGTAGCTATCTATGTTGTATGTGTTAGCAAATATATTGAAATCTCAAGAATCATTTATTATATTCCATATGTCTTTTTTCTTAATCCATCCATTAATAATAATCTATAAGGCAAGCAATATTTTCTGTACTTACAGAATAAACTTTGGGTTATATCATTATGATTCTATAATTCCCGTAATACTTCTTTCCACATATCATCCATCTGTAATTTTTGATTCTCTAGTTACCTTTTCTCAGAAAACTCCTTCAATATTTTCATTCCTTTATTGTCTTTTTTTAACTATTTCATTATATATTATTTCGTTCAATATCCTTGTTTTCAGGGGGCAGAGTGAAATTCTTTTAAGGATGAGCATGTTAATAGATCTGCCTTTTAAGTACGTAAACACCATTTTCATGTTTCCTTATTCACTTTTGAAGTATTTAGTAGAAAATCACATCCATATACCCTATATAATATCATTAGAAAATAAATATAAAGCCAATAGGAAATCGTTGCTGACTCTTTAATAGGAAAAATGTACGGGGACAGTGTGATAAAATTAACATCTTAAATAAATACTCTGTTAAAGATGAATGTTGATATATGATACCTTTCCGAAATCTTAGTATACAAGTATAATAAAAAACAATCAGGAGATAGGAGCTAGATCGGTTGGACAATAATCCTATGAAGGAATGAAAGTTGTTGAAATAAAAGCAATCAAAAAGACATTTCAATAACTATGGAATGTCTTTTTTAGCTAGAACAGGCTTTTTTTCGTGCCACCGGATGGCTCAGAAAAAGGAACAGCCAACCAAGATTCAGTCATAATATGTGAAGCAAAAGAAAGAGCATCACTCTCTAGTCCGTATCATATCATTTTCTCTGGTTCCAGAGCGAAACATCTCACCCCTCACAACGCACACAAATTGTGTGTAGCGACGGCAAAGAAAAAATAACTGATGAGTTTCAAGTCCACTGATTTGGTAGTGTGATGTGGAGATTCCATACGTTCCTTCGATGTGATAAAAATAATCAAAAGAATGAGAATTATCATGATGCCTCCAAAAGCCCCGAACAACCAAGATGGGAATGAAAAAGGCATATAGGCGATTCGGATGTAGAGAAACCCTATAACACTGTACAAAGTAAGTGTCCATTTTCTGATATTAGTTTTCATTAGTGCACCAAGAATGATGAAATAGACACCTAATTTAAAGGAATACGCCCAAACTAAATATCGAACAATCTTCCACACCTCTACAGGTTCAGGGATAGAACCTGCTGAACTCGCTCCATTTTCTAATGATTCCATGAATCCTGGTAACACTATGTAACAACAAAAAATAGCATTCACTAAAAACAGAATACCAACCACGATAAACGCCACTTCGATTTTTCTCTTCGTACATTTCATCTCCTGACTGAGCCAATTGATTTGCAAAGTAATAAGTAAATTGATTTTTTTATAATTGTATAGCATCACATACAACAAAGACCACCTACGTTCATATACATAGATTTCTATTGGGAAGATTCCTCAACATTTGCACGACCATTCAGAAGTGTAATCATTAGGAGTTGATGAAATTTCTAGCTCAAATTTAAATATCCTATACTGATGGAAGCCTAATCAATCAGACTTTTTCGAGTAGTTTTCCTCACCTAGCCTTTTCAGTTTTCTTGCAGTCTTGAATTGCTTTCCATGAGGGGAGAAAAGTCTTTGAAACCTTAAATTAGATTATATTTATTTAGGAATATAAACTCAAAAATGACAAACCTCATATTAAAAATTTCCCTTTTTATATAAACTATTTAATCACTATAAAACAATGATTAAGCAAAAACACCACCTTATCTCATTCTACAAGGTGGTGTTTCATCATATAATAAATAGTTTGTATCCTCTTACATAAACTCAAATTTCCTCAACCAAAAGCCTCTTCTTAATAATACGGATAACCATAGTATGGATAATACGGATATGGATAAGGGTATCCGTAACCGTATCCATATCCGTATCCAGGCGTTGCAAGTGCACCTAATGCTAATCCTGTTACAAATGGAAATCCAAATCCGAATCCAAATCCAGGCCTTCCGAACCCAAATCCGGGTCTTCCGAACCCAAATCCGGGTCTTCCGAATCCAAATCCGTGTCCTCCAAATCCAAATCCGTGTCCTCCAAATCCCCCTCCAAACGGACGTCTATAATCCATTATTATAATCCCCCTTCAGTCATTATTAGCTTTCAATATCACCATATGCAGGACAAATGTGGAGAGCGTGGGCATTTTTCTTTTTTATTAGGAAATTCACTCTTTAGGCTGTTATCTATCCTTAATACAGTACGTGCTCAACCTAATTTAAATTGCCATATGCTAAGGTGATATTATCAATAAAGGAGGGAAGCCTTATGTATCAAAATGGACCTTTTTTTGATGGGTATCAGAATATACCGTCTATCGACCTATATCATACTCCTCAAATGATGCTTGATTATCGTATTGATCCAGCAGATTCACGTATTTTGGGATGGGGATGGAGGCCTCGTCCTTGGTTTTGGGTACCTAGACCTTGGTGGTGGTTTTAATTTTATTTTTGTAAACGGGAAAACTATAAAAGCCCTTCTACAGTGAAGGGTTTTTTTACATCCCCCTTTTCTTTGCATCAATACACAAAACAAGTTATCATAACATAGGAAATCTATGTTATTTTATCGATATAATTTTATGATTGGTGGGAAAACAATGCTTGAGCACTTTCATATAAATGCACAGCTACAGCAGCAATTAAAGCAGCTGCATGAAAAGAATAAATCAACGGTCGGACAAAACATGTCCTTAATAGGAAAAAAGATGTACAAGGCACAAGATACTAGTATTATTGAGGATGCGATTACAGCACTATTATTAGGAAAAAATGTGCTATTAAAAGGGCCTACTGGAAGCGGGAAAACCGTGCTGGCTGAAACTCTATCCTACTTGTTTCAAAAGCCCATGCACAGTATCAACTGCTCCGTTGACCTTGATGTAGAAGGCATTTTAGGCTATAACACATTAAAAACAAATGGGACTGCTTCTGAAGTAGTATTTATAGATGGGCCGCTAATGAAAGCTATGAAGAACGGACATTTCCTATATATAGATGAAATTAATATGGCAAAGCCCGAGACTCTTCCTCTTCTGCATGGAGCCTTGGATTATCGTAAAATGGTGACTAATCCATTTACTCAAGAAGTAGTATACGGTGATGAGGAATATCGTGTTATTGCAGCTATCAACGAAGGCTATGTGGGCACAAGTGAATTAAACGAAGCATTAAAAAATCGCTTTGTTATCATTGAAGTACCTTATATTCAAGGAAACACATTAAAAGAACTATTAATTACAGAATCTAAGCTACAAAATCAATCTATCCTTGAAAAATTTGTCCATTTTTCAAGTGATTTAATTCCATTAGCACAAGATGGACGTGTAAGTGAAGAGGCTGCTAGCATCCGCGGTATTATTGATGCATGTGATTTAAGTTTGTATATTCCTGTCCTACGTGCAATTGAACGAAGTATTATCGCAAAGCTGAGTGATGAAACGGAACAAGTGACAGTACGAGAGCTGGCAGAAAGTTATTTTTTTGAGGGATAATAATGAGACAAATTTTTACTGACAAAAAAATTGATGCCTCTCTTTTCTTACAGATGGAAAATTTAATGTACGCCCTATTAAAAGAAAATAACGCCTTCTTGGAATACGGGTATCAAGCATACTATGACGAACGAGAGCATAAGGTTGTTATCAGTCATTTTTGGGATGACCGTAATTCAGTAGAGAAGGCAACAGGACTGAAAAGTGAAATTTATTTAAAAGCGCTTGGCTATAAGCACCATTCAGATATGCCTTTCATTCGGGAATATGCAAAAAGTCTGCAGAAATCACCTCTAAAAAGCTTTTTAGTACAACTATTTGTTTTACTGGAAGATTTACGGGTGGAGGAAATTATCAAGAAGCTGCGTCCGGGTACAGTAAATATGTTTCAGCTCCGTAAGAACATGTACCGCAACTATTTTCAAGCTCAGTATGAAATTAACCGAATCCGCAACTTTCAATCGGATATGCTGTTTTCTCTTTGCTATCTCATATTAACTAGTGATAAGTATGAAAACTTCAATAACGAAAATATAGAAGCGATTGAGTCCTTTTTATATGAAGCATTCCATTCTCGCAATACGGAAGATACTATGTATATTGTGGAGAAAGTTCGTTATCGATTAGAAGAGACGTTAAGCGGAGATATTATTAACCACTATTTTGGTCTAGCGCCATTAAACAGTGAACCTACTTCAAATAAAATGGAAGATCGTGCTAAAAAGCTCGCAAATGACGATAAACAAGAAATAGAAGATGATGAAAAAAAAGAAAAAATGGATGAACAATTTTCTACTTGGCATCGAGAAAATAAAAACAACGAAAATGAAAACTTTCTTCGTTTTGAACTAGAAAGCGGGACAAAAACAAGCTTAATGGGGAACAGCGCACGGGAGTCTGAAGATAGTGACCAAGCCTTAGCGTCAGTACAAGGGAGCTCGAAGAAAAGTACACAAGCAAACTTCCAACAGACTGATACAAAGGAAGAAAAAATCTCTCATGCTTCAGCACACAGTGAAGGCAATTATGGCAAGTATAATATAGGTGCTTCCCATACCTTTAAACAAGCTCGTAAACCAACAAGAGATGAAAAATCAACCTATCAAACTATAAAATCAATAGTGAATAAAGAAGTAAAAGAGCTCAAACGTGTGATTGAAAAAACAATTGAAAACAAAACAAATGCTCACTCTGATAAATTTTACGGGAGACTTCGTAAAAAATTCCTCCGTATTTATACTGAAAAACAGCCCCGTATGTTTTATAAAAAAGGGCACGAGTCTAAAGAGCTTGATGTTGTGTTTCATCTTTTAATTGATTGTTCTGGTTCTATGTATAACAAAATGGAAGAAACGAAGAAAAGCGTTGTTTTGTTTCATGAGGCATTAAAATCGTTGAAAATTCCGCATGCGATCAGCGGTTTCTGGGAAGATGCATCAAACGCAAAAAAAGAAAATAAACCAAACGTAATTCATGAAGTTGTCACGTACCCATCTTCTCTTCATCCAAGTACAGGTCCTGAAATTATGCAACTGCGAGAAGAGGAAGATAACCGAGATGGCTACATTATTCGCATTGTATCAGAGGCCCTTACCAAACGAACGGAAAAACATAAATTTTTGTTAGTTTTTACGGATGGAGAGCCCTCCGCTTTAGATTATAATCAAGACGGCATTTTAGATACCCACGAAGCGGTAAAGCTGGCAAGAAAACGAGGACTCGATGTTATCGGCATATTCATTGAAGAAGGCGAAGCAAAAGAAGCAACCTATCAATTGATGAAGAATATTTATAATCACCACTTCTTAGTTGCAAACCATGCAGAAGATTTACGCTTAAAAATTAAACCATTATTAAAAAAGTTACTTTTAAAAAGCATTCAATAAAGGCTCCTTGGCTAGTTACGTTTAACCCTGCAATATAATTGATGTTTACTCACATATTCCAAAAGACGATGAAACTATTGTTCATCGTCTTTATCTTGCTAGTACTTGTTGATTTTTTATAATGCATCTCCCTTTTCCTTGCGGGATACATAACGGCGTTCCGAAAAGTGGGTCAGATGTAATCTGGCACTCCATACGAAACACATCGCGAACCAATTTACAATCAATAATATCCTCGGGCTTTCCTTGAGCGTAGACGTTCTTATCCCGGATAGCAACAATATGATGTGCATACCGGCAAGCCAGGTTTAAATCGTGCAGTACCATTACAATTGTACGTTCTTCTTTTTCATTCAGTTCAAACAATAAATCTAAAATCTCAATTTGATGAGTCATATCTAAATATGTTGTAGGCTCATCCAATAAAATAATGTCAGTCTCCTGTGCTAACGTCATGGCAATCCAAGCACGCTGACGCTGTCCACCTGATAAAGAATCCACTTGACGGTGGGCAAGATCTTTCATACCTGTTGCTTCTAATGCTTTTTGCACCATTTCCTCATCATGTTCTGACCATTGCTTTAACCATGTTTGATATGGATAACGCCCTTGCTTTACGAGTTGCAATACCGTTAATCCTTCTGGTGCTGTTGGTCCTTGCGGAAGAATTGCTAACTGCTTAGCTACCTCTTTTGTCGGCAGCTTTTCAATTGTTTTCCCTTCTAACAACACAGCTCCTGCGGAAGGCTTTAACAGCCTGGCAAATGAGCGAAGCAGCGTAGATTTACCACAGCCGTTTCCTCCAATAAATACAGTGATTTTCCCTTTTGGAATCTCTAAACCTAAATCATCTATAATAAGGGAATCTCCATAAGACAATGATAAATTCTTCGCTTGTAAAGCTTCCACTTGACATCTTCCTTTTTTGTAAATTTTCTTAAGCATTGCGGCTTTTATACAGCAAGTATATAAAATATGGCGCACCGATTGCTGCAGTGAACACCCCTGCTGGCACTTCAAGCGGTGCTGCTATCGTTCTCCCAATCAAATCCGCCGTTACTACCAAAATAGCACCGACCACAGCAGCCACCGGCAATAATGCACCGAACGCAGAGCCTACAAGTCTTCTTGCAATATGAGGAGCCATTAATCCTACAAAACTGATTCCACCCGCAAACGCTACTGCTCCGCCAATTAAAGCAGTGCTAAGTAAAAGCAGCAACAAGCGATGACGTTGAACTGAACTTCCGAGACCAATTGCCAATTCATCTCCCAGTTCTTGTACATTTAATTTTCTTGCTGACATTAATGTTAACACAGCAAGAATCACTGTCCAAGGGGTAAGAATTCCTACATTATTCCAATTCGAACCATATACAGTTCCTGTTAACCAAATGTTCGCTTGGCTTGCCTGATAAATAGGCCCTAGAATCATAAACAATGTCGTAAGCGCCTGCATCAATGCAGACACACCGATTCCAATCATAACCAGACGGAGAGGTGATACCCCGTCATATTTCCATGCTAATGCGTACACCAACAAAGCAACAATAGTTGCTCCAATGAATGCTGCAAGTGGAAGCCATTGAATACTAATTGTCAGGGCATTGTTTTTATCACTGAACAAGGCCAAAAATAACACTACCGCTACACCTGCTCCGCCTGTCACTCCAATAATCTCAGGAGAAGCCAACGGGTTGCGTATCAGTCCCTGCAAAACGCTTCCAGCTAATGCCAATGAAGCGCCTACCAATATAGCAACGACAATACGAGGAAGCCGAAATGCAGTGACAACAAGCTCATACATTTCGTTTCCTTTTCCAATCAATACTTGAAATACTTCGATAGGAGAAATTTTCATCTCCCCCATTCCAGCACTGATAAAAAATAATGCAATAAGTAATCCAAGTAAACTAAGAAATGTAAGTAATGCTTTTTTATCAATTAAAAAGGAAATAAACCCTTTTCCCATTCGAAATGATATATACTTTTTCATTTGCCAAGTACTCCCTTACGTGCAATATATATAAAGAAAGGCGTTCCGATAAGTGCCGTCATAACACCGACAGGTACTTCCTGCGGCATAAGAATATAACGTGCAGCAATATCCGCTGCCAATAATAAAATTGCACCTAACAATGCGCTATAAGGAATAACCCATCGATAATCAATACCAACAAAAGTACGGGCAACATGCGGAATAATAATGCCGATAAAACCAATCGGACCAGCAACTGCAACTGCTCCACCCGCCAACAAAATTACAAGAACAGCCAATATTCCTTTTACAGCTCCTGTACGCTGTCCAAGTCCTCGGGAGACATCATCTCCCATCATGAGGATATTGATTTTTCGTGACATGATAAAAGCCCCGAGCCATGCAACAGCTAAATAAGGGAACACATCTTTCAACATTTCAAGCTTGCGTCCTTGTACAGAACCGGCGAGCCAAAATAGTACTTGATCCAATGCTGTTTCGTTTAAAACAAGAAGCCCTTGTGTAAAAGAAGAAAACAAAGCCCCCATTGCTACACCTGCAAGTGTAAGCTTCATAGGTGTCAGTCCTTCTCTTCCTAATGAACCAACTGTATATACAAGAATTGAGGCAATTGCTGCTCCGCCAAATGCGATCCACATAAATGAATTCATCGAAGAAACAGAAAACACTGTAACTGCGAATACAATAAAAAAAGAAGCACCTGCATTAATTCCTAAAATACCGGGAGAAGCAAGGGGATTTTTTGTTAACACTTGCATAATCCCTCCTGCAACAGCAAGACTTGCTCCTACAGTTGCAGCAATCAATGCACGCGGTAATCTCACAGAGGTAATAATGATATGTTCATTTGAACCATTAAAATGTTTAAATGCATCTATCGCTGTTTTCCAGCTTGTATCAGTATATCCGTAAACAATGCTAGCACATATACTGAATAGGGTAAGAATGATTATAGCAATCATTCCTATGATTTTTGCTCGTTTTGTTTTCAAAATCATTGCTGCTTCCCCTTCTCAAACGACTGTATAAATATATATTATAAAATAAGTCTAGAATAGAAGAGAATGGGTGTCAATGATAATGAGAATTTTTATCAACTAATTATTGACACGTTTCGTAATGACATTTATTATCATAGTTGTAAGTGAAAACGATTATCATTATGACGGAGGGTTACATATTATGAAAAAATTTTCATGGAGCTTGCTTTTCCTTGTATTTTCACTGTCTCTTCTACTAAGCGCATGCGGCACTAAAGAAGAGACCAAAAAAGAAGAACAAGAAGCTAAAGCACCGCAATCTTATACTATTCAGCATGCGATGGGTACTACCGAGGTAAAAGATACTCCAAAAAAAGTAGTTATTTTAACAAATGAAGGAACAGAAGCATTACTTGCAATGGGTGTAACACCAGTGGGTGCTGTTAAATCTTGGACAGGCAATCCATGGTATGATCATATTCAAGATGAAATGACTGATGTAAAAGTAGTAGGTACAGAAAGCGAAGTAAATTTAGAAGCTATCGCAGCATTACAGCCTGATTTAATTATCGGTAATAAAATGCGTCAAGAAAAAGTATATGAACAGTTAACTGCAATTGCTCCAACAGTATTCGCTGAAACATTACGGGGCGATTGGAAAGAAAACTTTACTTTTTACGCAAAAGCATTAAATATGGAAGATAAAGGCGCAGAAGTAATGAAACAATATGAAGACCGCATTGCTTCATTAAAAACAGAACTTGGCGACAAATTAAACCAAAAAGTTTCTATGGTACGTTTCATGCCTGGTGATGTACGTATTTATCATAAAGACACTTTCTCTGGTGTTATTTTAGAAGAACTTGGTTTCCAACGCCCGGACTCTCAAAACGTAGATGACTTTGCAGAGAAGGGTGTAACAAAAGAGCGTGTTCCAGCAATGGAAGGTGACATCCTCTTCTACTTCACATATGACGTAGGAGATGGCGAAGGTACAAAAGTAGAACAGGAATGGATTAACGATCCGTTATTCCAAAACCTGCAAGTAGCGAAGAATAAGCAAGTGTACCAAGTTAGTGACACAATTTGGAACACTGCAGGCGGTGTACTGGCAGCTAATTTGATGCTTGATGATATCGAAAAACGTTTCTTGAATCAGTAAGTTTCATCTTCTCAGACTTGAAATACGAATCATTTTTTTACAGCACTCGTTTATCGAGTGCTTTTTTTGCTCTTGCAATGAACTAAATTGAGGGGTGCAAATGTGAAAGAACTGAGTTTTGATTATAACACTAAAGGACAATGTCGAATGCCCCCCATCATATCATGCCTTCAATAGTAAGAGTAAAATCAAAAAAACAGATCAGACAAACGTCTGATCTAACCAAGCTCTTCCAGCTCAGAAACATTTACTTGTACGATTTCCTTCCTTGCTGACTTCATATCATGTACATTTACCATACCGCTTGCTTCATCACAGCTATCAATCCATACCGGCACACCATGATAATGAACTTCAACTTGACTTGAGGAAGATAAAATTTGCTTTGCTCGTTTAATGTCCATTCTGGAAACCTCCTTTTTTATTTTTCATCTTAGGTTTCCGCATTTTATGAAAAATATGTCCCTGCAATGCTATTTTCTACCTTTTAAGTGTTCGAATCCTCTGTTTCTACATTCTAAATAAGCATTTAGCGAGCTGCTTCGGCAAATTAACGACTTTTTACAAGAAGCTGAACAGCTTCCTTTACAAGATTTTGATTAGCGTAATCACCATGTTCTATTTGTTCACGTAAACACTGCTCTAAATTTGTTCCAACAATTAAACCTATAGCTCGATCTATGGCAGAACGGGATGCACTTAATTGAGTAATCACTTCTTTACAATCTTTTTCCTCTTCTAACATGCGAAGTACACCGCGAATTTGTCCTTCAATGCGTCGCAAACGATTTTTCATTTCTTGAGTGTATTCCATGAACTCCCTCCTCTTTTCTATACCTGTAATGGTATAGTATTATAAAGAGTTTTGATTGTCAAAAAAGCCAAATGATATGGATTCTTTTCTCACATATCTTTCAACTACCTGACCTTTTAACAGCATTTATATCTAGTGCAGCTTGCTTTAGTTTTCTAGCATCAATATGCGGACTTCTTTGTTTATTCGACATATCAATTTCAACGACTATACTGTCTATATACTTTATTAGAATCTATATACATTGTTCTATATCATTCAAAAAGTGTGTAGGAGCATCATATATGAAGAATATCTTGTACAATCGGCTTTAATCCGCTAACAAAAAATTCCACTGCAATAACCATGACTATTAATCCCATTAAACGCATTAATACATCATTGCCCGTATCCCCTAAAGCACGAATCAGTTTTGAAGAATTTAATAGAATAATATAAGTAAGAAAACAAATTACAGCAACTGCTATTACCAAGATGACCTTCATATCTATAGTATTAGCTTTTTCCATTAATACAATTGCGTTTGTAATCGCTCCTGGTCCGCAAATCATGGGAATCGCTAATGGCGTAATTGAGATATCATTAACGTATGTTCTGACTTCCTTCTCAGAAATCTTTGTTTTCACTAGACGCGCTTGCAGCATATCTTGTCCCATCAAAAAGAAAATAACTCCCCCGACAATTTTTAAGCTATTAACAGATATACCAAAAAACTTAAATAACAATTGTCCTGTAAATGCGAATACCATTAAAATAATAAAAGATACGAACACTGCTTTTTTAGCTGTTCGTTTTCGTTCCTGCTCTTGCAACTCTCCTGTCATCGTCATAAAAATCGGCATAACTCCAAGTGGGTTAATAAGTGTAAAAAAGGATGTTAATCCTAATAAAGTAAAAGATAATAATTCATGCATAGCTGCTTCCCCTTTGTATAAAAATTCCCCATCCATATAAATTATATCATACCTTATCGGGTATTTGACAACGTGAAAACACCTTTGATACCATTAACTGTAAGATATATAGAAAAATGAGGTGTTTTTCATTTTACATATTTTTGGGACCATTGTATTACCAAAAGGGACAGCTATATTTATTATCAGTTCTCTTCTTGCTTATCTGTTTACTCGTTATAGTACGAGCAAGATTGCCTTTTCTTTACATGAAATCATTACAAATGCTTTTTTCTATGGACTTGTTATTTGGAAACTGAGCTATGCCGTGTTTCATCCTATTAATATATGGCATAACCCCATGACATTGTTATATTTCAATGGAGGATATTTGGGATATTGGTTATCCTTTTTAGTCAGTGGATTTTATTTATTTAAAAAAAGGAAACAACTAAATATATCAACTTATACTTATTTGTTGCCGCTTTGCGTTGGCATTACAATATTTTTTGGTACTTATAAGCTGCTGAACGCATTTCTTTTCACACTATCCTTCTCTGGAATATTGCAGGGGATTATTTGTTACGTGTTTACATATCTATTGTTCAAGCATATAGCTGAACAAAAATTTCTTACGTATATTATGTACTTTTTATTAGCTTTATTATTTCTTTCTTTATTTCAGTCTACCTCTTTTATATTCGGTCTATCAAAAGAGCAAACTTTTTATATCGTATTTATCTTTGCACTTCTAATCATGGAAAAACATTGGAATATTACGAATCTGGAGGAGAAAAAATGAACAAATATATTATTATAGCCCTGCTATTAGCACTGGCTGGATGGGCTGTATTACATAATACGCTATTGGTAGAAAAGTCAGTGAACGAGCCATCAGATTCCGACGCTCCTATCGGGTTAAAAACTCCCAATGCAGCCCCATATTTGAGCTTGCCACAGCTTGATGGATCCAAAATACAAACTTCTGATTTAAAAGGCAAGAAAGTAATGCTTAATTTTTGGACAACGTGGTGTCCTCCATGTCGAGCTGAAATGCCAGAACTAGAACAATTTTATAAAAATATGAGCAGTGATGGAATAGAAGTTGTGGCAGTAAACTTAACAGAAAGTGAAAACAGTATTGAAAATGTAAAGTCCTTTAAAGATAAAAATCACCTTACCTTCCCTATATTGCTTGACGAAAAAGGGATATATGCTAATCGTTTTGAAATTATCTCTGTTCCTACAACGTACTTTTTAGACGAAAATGGCATCATTCGCTTTAAGCATGTCGGTCCAATGTCGTATGAAATGATAAAAGAATATATGGACAAAATGTAGGGACTTGCCAGTTAGTCCCTACATTTCTTACCATACTTTCCTCAATGTATTTCGAAACAGTACATTGAGCGCTTCTGCTTTCAATTCTCTTATATCTCTCAAATCTTTCACGTATTCTTGATAATAATGAAGCTTCTCTTCAATAAATTGATGCAACTTTTGAAAGGATATTCCTAAACCGAAATCTTCTCCTGCTTTTTTTCTGGTTAACAGGTATTGAATTTCATTTAAAATTTCCGAGGATACCCCTTCTAGCTTTAGCAATTCATCCAAAGCCACAGGTGGTACCGTTTTCTGTTTCTCCAGCCACATGCAAGCCAGTAAGGGACGAAGAACATAAAAATATTTCTTGATTTTCGCTGGTTCTCCTTGTAGATAATGCCGATAATTTCGGCTTGCCATATTCAGATAGTGATAAATACTTGCTTTTAAAGATATATATTCATTGCTGATATTCCTAAGTTGTTCAGCAATATCGTGCTGTTCTGAATAGACAATAGGAGATAGCAGCCATTCCAATAAGGCAGGATTAGATTTCATCAGAAGCTGAAGCGCTTTTCGTAAATCCCAGCCGCTAATATCTAATAAATTATTAATAGGATATTCCAATACATCTCTTTTTTGTTCAATAGATAAATACCAGTCCGGTTTATGGATATAGATGAACCGAACATCATAATCGCTGCCTTTAGATGAGATCCCCCATGCCCTGCTCCCAGATTCTGCTGCATATAAAATCTTCACATGATTTTCTCTTTCAATTCGGTTTAATTCGGTTATAATCTTTTCTTTCATTGCTTTTGCTCCTTTTCAAAGCATATAACATTTAAAAGTAGATATCATGGTAATAAATAATACATTTAGAATATGAAAGGATGTCTACTAATTCCGCTCAGTCCGATTTCAACTGAATGATGTTGAAGAGGAAAGCCCTATTCTTTTTAGAATCTCATTTATTTCACATTTTCTATTGCCTTATACGCTAACTGTGTTAAGGTAATATCGTCCATCGGCGGATTATGTAAACCAGCTCGTACATGCAGGTAATATCGATGAAGCGGATTTTTTTCCGATAAACTTCTTGCTCCGACAATACGCATTGCTTTATCTATTATAGAAATCGCTGCATTAGTTGCTGTATATTTGACAGCAGATAATTCTGCTTGAAGTTCATGGGGTTCATCACAAGCATCATATTTTTCAGCTACGCTATACATAAAGTGACGTGCTTGTAAAAGCTCTAATTCCATTTCACCAATTAATCTTTGCACATTAGGGAGTGTATAAATCGGCTCGTTTACACTGTTTGGTTTATATGCTTTAGCAAAGTGCAAAGCATAGTTACGTGCAGCTTGAGAAATTCCTAAATAACATGCTGGGATATGCAAGAGCCATCCATGATTATTCTTTTTGCCGTTATTTCTTATTTCCACCAAGTACTCTTTTGGAATTTCAACATTTTGCATCACTAAGTCATGGCTGGCTGTACCTCGTAATGCGACACTGTCCCATGTTTCTTCTATCCTTGTCCCCTTAGCACTGCAAGGAACGAGAAATTCTCCCACTTCCTCACTTCCTTGTATAGTTGCTGATACAAGAAAATAGTCGAGTATATAAGACATAGTTGTAAATGTTTTCTGACCATTCAACACCCATGTACTCTCTCCTTCATAAGCTGTTGTTTCCGGTTTTCCGCCGCGTGTTGGACTACCTGTATTTCGTTCTGTGGCACAACGATTCAATAAAGCTCCTTTTTTTACTTCCGAACAAATTTGCGCAAATAATTTTGACTCCCAGCGAGGATTTTCCGTCAATTCCAGCATAATCCCGACATGCCATCCTACTGATAATGCTGTAGAGCCATCACCTTCTGCGATTTTTTCTTGAAACAGCAGAAAATCATATAAAGAAATTTCTTCTCCTCCATATTCTTTTGCAATCGATAAGGATGTATAACCTATGTCTTTTAAGTTTTGAATATTTTCGTAGGGAAAGGAACCCAATTGGTCCAGCTCAGGTTCACGTTCTTGAAACTTTCTAGTCAGCTGATTGAGCTTGGTAAGCATTGCTCTTTGTGTATCTGTCTTAATAAACACATCATTCACTTTACATCTCCTCCTTTCTTATATACGGTCATATCTATTCACATTGTATGTATTTTCCAAAAGTTATCTAAAATCCTTTCCTCAATAGAAAAAGACGGCAGTTCGCCGTCTTTTTTACGATGTTTTTTGCTTATTTGCTAATAATGATGCCCCTGCAATTTCAGGATGAGTCATTTCAAATGGATCTAAAATGATATCCAGTTCTTCTTCTGTTAACACTTTATATTGTAAGCATAGCTCGCGTACAGATTTTCCTGTCAAGATTGCTTCACGCGCAATACGAGAAGCTGTTTCATAACCAATATGCGGATTCACTGCTGTTATAACTCCTACACTCTTCTCGACATATTGCTTTAACACTTCTTCATTTGCTGTAATACCTTCAATACAATACTTGCGGAATACTTCAAATGCATTATTCATAATACTGATGGATTGGAGCAAATTAAAGACAAGCACTGGTTCCATCACATTCAGTTCCATTTGTCCAGCTTCAGATGCTAAACAAATGGTGTGATCATTGCCGATGACTTGGAATGCTACTTGATTCACAACTTCTGCCATAACTGGATTTACCTTTCCTGGCATGATAGAAGAACCTGGCTGACGTGCCGGTAGCTGAATTTCTGCAAGACCAACACGAGGGCCAGATGCCATCAGACGCAAGTCATTAGCAATCTTAGACATATTCATCATACAAACCTTGAGTGCAGCAGATACTTCAGTGTAGGCGTCCGTATTTTGTGTCGCATCTACCAAGTCTTCTGCGCCTACAAGCGGAAACTTACTAATATTTGCAAGGTGTTTGACTACTCTTTCAATATAAAGCGGATCAGCATTCAGTCCTGTTCCTACCGCTGTTGCCCCCATGTTCACTTCATTCAAGTGCTGGCGGGATTGCTTAATGCGTTTTATATCACGCGATAATACACGGCGATAGGCTTCAAACTCTTGTCCTAAACGAATCGGTACCGCATCTTGTAGATGAGTACGTCCCATTTTAATAATATGATCAAATTCATTTGCTTTTTCCCCAAAAGCATCATGAAGCTGTTCCATCGTTATAAGTAATTGTTCGAGCATATCTAATACAGCAATATGAATGCCAGTTGGAAATGCATCGTTAGTTGATTGAGCCATATTAACATGCGTATTTGGACTGATTGTTTTGTAATCACCTTTCTCTTTTCCTAATATCTCCAAAGCTCGGTTGGCAATTACTTCATTAGTATTCATATTAATAGAAGTTCCGGCTCCTCCTTGAATAGGGTCCACAATGAACTGATCATGGAGCTTACCTTCTATAATTTCTTCCGCAGCTTGTACAATGGCATAAGTTATGTCTGATCGCAAATAACCTGTTTCCATATTTGCAAGGGCTGCCGCTTTTTTTACAATAGCCATCGCTCGAATTAATGATGTATGAAGACGATATCCTGTAATTGGAAAATTCTCTACTGCTCGTAATGTTTGCACACCATAATACGCATGCTGTGGAACTTCTTTTTCTCCAAGAAAATCACGTTCAATGCGTACATCTTTTGTGTCAATCATTTATTCTATCCCCTATGCTGTAGTATTTAATAATCAGAGTCTTATTGTCTATTAAAATTATTATTCTATCAATAGTAAAATTTTCACTATATAAATGAAAGTTTTCTATCTCGCTTCCACTATATATCATAATTTTTGTAAGCGCAATCAATAAATCTCTGTAAATCAAATCACAAAATTTTTAAATTAATTAATAAAACTCCCTTCTTAAATACTATATTTATATAAAATAAATCTAGTATAATCGAGGAGAGTCTTCTTACATTGTATCGTTATCCTTGATCCTTTTTCTTGCTCTAATCTTATTAGTAGGTGTAACTGCCTGTCTCAAAGCACTTGCTTATGCAAGAGCAGGATACTTATCTCCTTTTCATAAGTACTTATAAGTTCTGTTATCCTTCAAAACTTATACTTTTAACCCGCTCTTTGTTTGGATAATATGAATAATGAAAGTATTCCTACCTGCTTCTTATTCCTTCATTCTCTATGAAGGAGAAACAAACTATAATAATGGAGTGAACATTTTGGCAAAAGTTTTTTTAGAACGAAACCGCAGAAAACGTTTAGAACAAGGTCATCCTTGGATATTTCAAAGTGAAGTAAATCGTATCGAAGGGGAATTCGAACCAGGGGACTTTGTAGATGTATATAATCACCAAAACTTCTTGTTAGCAAAAGGATACATAAATCCAAAGTCACAAATGATTGTACGTGTACTGACGCAAAACCCAGATGAAGAACTGAATGAAAACTTTTTTATTGAAAAAATCCGTGCAGCTTGGGCTTATCGTCAACGATTTCTTCCAGATGTAAACTCTTGTCGTGCAATCTATGGGGAATCTGACTTTTTACCGGGGCTTATTGTGGATAAATATGAGGACGTGCTAGTAGTACAAATTCTGTCTCTTGGTATGGAAAAGCGTAAAGAATGGGTGCTAAAAGGACTATTGGAAGTATTTCAGCCGAAAGCTATCTATTTACGCAACGATGTTTATGTACGTGAACTTGAAGGGTTAAACCAGGAAAAAGGCTTTTGGTATGGTGAATCTCCCACTGAAATAGAAATAGAAGAAAATGGTGTAAAATATGTAGTGGACATCGAAAATGGACAAAAAACAGGGTTTTTCTTTGATCAAAGACAAAACCGTGCCGCCATTAAACCTCTTATCGATTCTAATTCCACTGTTCTCGATTGTTTTACACATACAGGTTCGTTTATGCTCAATGCTTGTCATTATGGTGCAAAGCATCTAACAGCAGTGGATATTTCTGAACATGCCATTGAAACTGCAAAACAAAATGCTCGACTAAATGGATTTGATAATATTGACTTTGTGACTGCGAATGCATTTGACTTTTTACGCGAAGCAGTAGAAGAACAAAAATTATGGGATGTCGTAATTATTGATCCCCCAGCATTTGCAAAATCCTCTCGTGCAGTAAAGAAAGCATTGGGCGGATATAAAGATATCAATTTAAACGGATTAAAACTCGTAAAGGACGGAGGTTTCTTTGTCACAGCAAGCTGCTCTTACCATATTCACGGTGATATGTTTCAAGAAATGGTACAAAAAGCTGCTTACGATGCAAAAAAAGTTTTACGGCAAATTCATTGGAGCGGTGCAGGCTATGACCACCCTAAACTTCTAGCTTCCGATGAAGGCGATTACCTAAAATTCGCCATTTATGAAGTTCATTCCCGCCGTTAATAAACAGGCACCTTTCCCTCAAAGGTGCCTTTCTTATGGAACAGGAATATTCTCCAAGTATAAAAAATATATGCTTCCCAAAGTGCTCATTAGCTGTATAACAAAATAATTACAATTGGTAACAAGTTTTATTTTTGTATTACAAGAGTAACACATTAGTAGTATACTAGTAATTATTAAATTAATGACCTTCCTTTAGTATGGAAGGATTGGGAGGTAAAAAATGAAGCTGCGAAATTGGATTATTGGCGGCTTGCTTGTTATTGGCATCGGAGGCAGTATTGCTGGCAGCGGTGTATATCACTATACAACAAAGTTAAACAAACAATTGGATACATATGTTTTAGGCGATGTTACCTTTAACGGCATCTCATTACAAGGTAAAACAAAACAACAAGTAAGTAAAATTGTACAAGATAAAGTTAACCAACTTAACAAACAAATCATCACTCTTCGTTTAGGCAATCAAGCGGATACCTTTACATGGGAACAAATCGGTGTAGAATACAAAGGAACAGAGATTGCTGAGCAAATTTTCAAGCAACAAGAGGGTACCATTTCCGAACGCTATAAATTACGCAAAGAAGCTGAGGAGGGTCACTTTAAACGAAACTTCCATATGGAAGCATACTTAAATCAAGCAAAATATGACATGTTTATACAAGATAAATACAACAATAAATTAGTACAGCCTCTAAATGCATCGTTTAATATCACAGGTACAACAATCAATATTTCTCCAAGTAAAAATGGACAAACCGTAGATAAAGAGCAGTTAAAATTACTCGCCACTCGGGCTATTACAGAGAAAAAACAAACCATTCAAATTCCTGTAAAGGAAGTTCGTCCAGAGAAAACAACAGAAGACATTCAACATATGGGATTAACTGGAGTTATTATTGAAGAACGTACTTCTCTTGCAAAACGGAATGCAAATCAAGTCTATAACATTCAAAGAGCTGCACAAAGACTAAATGGAGCACTTGTAGCACCCGATGGAATATTAAGTTTTAACGCTAAAGTGGGAAAAACAAATGCAGCAAATGGTTATAAAGTCGCAGCAGTTTACTTGAACGGAGAAATAAGTCAGAATGCTGGAGGCGGTGTATGTCAGGTAAGCAGTACATTATATAATGCCGCATTACGTAAAGACTTATCTATTGTTCAACGAAGCAATCATACCTTTCCTGTTGGCTATGTCCCATTAGGACTAGATGCTACAGTTGCCGATAGCGGTCCAGATCTCAAAATTAAAAATAGTACGAACCACTACCTATATGTACAAGCCTTCATTGAAAATAAGGAGCTTGTCGTTCGTTTATTTGGAACTGACAATGGGAAAAATGCGAATTTAACAACTAAAATCGAACAAGAAACAGATGAAAAAATTATTGTAAGCACATATAGAACCGTTACACAAAACGGGAAAATCGTATCCAGCGGGCATATCGCGAAAAGCACTTATAAAAAACATGTATAAGTCCTCCCTATCGAGAACCCATTTCTCGACGGGGATTTTTTACTTTATAGAACTTTTTTATCAGTTAGCTTGTTATGAAGAATGTTAGTTCTCCCTCTTCTTTCTTAGTAATATAGAATTTAGTACCATCATATGGATGAGATTATCCTATTTCCTTATTTCTCCAACCACTAACAAATAGTTACAAAATAAAAAAATCAATGACATGAAGCACATTTTATGTCAAGATATATGTTGTATAAAAATATAGTAAGGAGGGCTGTTGATGTCCCCAGATGTACGATATAGCATTAGTAAAAAGAAAAAAAGACGAAGAATTGCTGTACTCTTAATACTCCCTCTTTTAATTCTTCTATTTGGAGGAGCAGGTTATACAGCATATTTATATAAAAAAGCACAAAATGTGGCTAAAGCTGCCTACAAAGGCTTGGATCGTGGTGAAAAATCGGCTAAACGATTAGAAGCAGTAAAGCCATTAGAAGATAATATCTCTATTCTTATTATGGGTGTAGATGAAAGTCAAGAACGAAAAGAAAATCAAAAAGAGTTCGGTAATGCTTTTCGAACAGATGCATTATTGTTAGCTACACTAAATAAAGATGATAAGTCTATTAAACTAGTAAGTATTCCTCGTGATACACGTGTATATATTCCTGTTAAGGACAAAGAAAACAAAATTACTCATGCCTACGCATACGGTGGCGCAAACTCTACAATTGAAACAGTAGAAAACTTTTTAGATGTACCCGTAGACTATTATGTAAAATTTAATTTTGATTCTTTCGTTAAAATTATTGATACATTAGGAGGCATTGATCTAGATGTACCTGTTTCTTTTACAGAAATGAATAGTAAGGGAGTCAGATCTATTCACTTAAATAAAGGCTACCAGCATTTAGATGGTGAACAAGCTTTAGCTTTAGCAAGAACACGTCACATCGACAATGATTTTATGCGCGGACAGCGCCAACAGCTTATCATTGAAGCAGCGGCAAAAAAGGCTCTTTCTTTGAATTCCGTACCAAAAATGGCAGATCTAATTGACGCTGCTGGAAGTGATATGGAGACAAACTTAACTTTTGATGATCTTATTGGCATTGTAAAAACAATGTTAGGTACACAGTTAAACATGGAAAAGATGCAAATCCAATGTACAGATGAATATATCAATAATGTATATTATGCAGAACCTGATGAAGAAAGTGTAAACGAGATTCAAACAATTTTAAAGCAGCACCTTGGCTTAGAAGATTCAACAGATTTCACTGACAATGACAAAAAAGCAAAAAATGAAAATCCATAACAAATTTAAAATACCTAAAGAGGCAAATGAGAAAATTCATTTGCCTCTTTTATTTAAATTAACCGCTAAATAACCCCAAATATTCTTATAAAAATCAGCTTTCGAGTACATAGACCTTTTCATTGGCAGGTTGTATATATATTGGTAAAATGTAGAAAATATTTTATAATTGTTAAAATCGGAGGTTATAAAAATGACAGGCATATATGAAGATGATGGGTACGCTTTGCACACAGACTTATATCAAATCAATATGGCAGAAACGTATTGGGAAGATAATATACATAATCGCCGCGCTGTGTTTGAGTTGTATTTTCGTAAGCTGCCATTTGGAAACGGATATGCTGTTTTTGCTGGATTAGAAAAGGTTATAGACTATCTACAAAGCTTCCGATTCACAGAAAGTGATCTTACTTATTTGCGTAAAGAGCTTGGATATCAAGAGGATTTTATTTCTTATTTAAAAAGCCTTCGTTTTACAGGAACTGTGTATTCGATGCAAGAAGGAGAATTAGTATTTGGCAATCAGCCTATCCTTCGTATAGATGCACCCTTAGGTGAAGCGCAATTGATAGAAACTGCTCTCTTAAATATTGTTAACTATCAAACATTAATTGCAACGAAAGCAGCACGAATGAAGCATGTCGTAGGGGACGATATATTAATGGAATTCGGAACGCGACGTGCACATGAATTTGATGCAGCTCTTTGGGGAGCACGAGCTGCCTTTATTGGCGGATTTCAAGCAACTAGCAACGTACGGGCAGGTAAAAAATTTAATATCCCTGTTACTGGAACTCACGCACATGCTTTAGTCCAAACATATCGTGATGAATATACTGCTTTTAAAAAATATGCAAGCCGGCATAAAAATTGTGTATTCTTAGTTGATACATATGATACGTTAAAATCCGGGGTCCCCACAGCGATCCGTGTAGCAAAAGAGCTGGGAGATCAAATTCACTTTGCAGGTATCCGCTTAGACAGCGGCGATATGGCGTATCTCTCGAAAGAAGCCAGAAAAATGCTGGATGAGGCTGGATTTACTGACACAAAGATTATCGCTTCAAGCGATCTTGACGAATATACAATTATGAACTTAAAAACTCAAGGAGCTAAAATTGATGTTTGGGGTGTGGGAACCAAGCTCATCACAGCATATGACCAACCTGCACTAGGAGCTGTATATAAGCTTGTTTCTATTGAAAACGAAAACGGAGATATGGTAGACACAATCAAGCTTTCTTCTAATCCAGAAAAAATTACTACCCCCGGCTTGAAGAAGGTGTATCGCATCATCAATCTCGTCAATCACCATTCAGAAGGGGACTACATTGCTTTAGAAGCGGAGCACCCGCAGCAAGAAGAACGCTTGAAAATGTTTCACCCTATTCACACATTTATAAGTAAATTTGTGACAAACTTTGAAGCACGTGAGTTACATCAAAATATTTTTACCCACGGTGAGCTTGTATATCAATCTCCCGCTGCACAGAGCATTCAAGCCTACACTGAGCAAAACCTGCACCTATTGTGGGAAGAATATAAACGTACAATGAATCCTGAAGAGTATCCGATAGATTTAAGTCAAGCTTGCTGGGACAATAAGATGGCGCAAATCCAATCTGTACGTGAAGCTGTAGCAAAAATGTCAAAGTAAATAATCCATTATATTACAAAAATGACGTGCTAACCTTTTTCAGTTTGCACGTCATTTCTCCCTTAAGCTTCATTATGCAGCCATTTAATTCTCTACAAAAATAAATAATTATTTTTGATTTTTTGGAAAAGTGATTTCAAAACATGTTCCCTTTCCAAGCTTACTATCTATTTTTACTTTTCCATGATGCTTATCAATAATCCACTTGGCAATGGCAAGTCCCAATCCCGCGCCGCTTTCTGCCATGCGTGACTTGTCTACTTGATAAAAACGATCAAACACCTTTGAGATATGTTCTTCCTCTATTCCAATACCGTTATCTTGCACTTTTATAACAACAGTATGAAGTGTCTGGAAGCAAGAGACAACAATCCTTCCCCCTTCTTGTGTGTACTTAAGAGCATTATCTAATAAAATAACAAGCAACTGATATATTCTCTCTTTATCCCCCATAAAGGAAACCGAAGAAGCTACATCTAGTTCCAAGATTTTCTCTTGATATACAGCAATTTCAGAATAATGCTCCTCCATTTCCTGTAACAAGTTGCTCAGCGAAAACTCTTCCTTTTCCATCTCCAACTGATTAGAGTCGGAACGAGCTAATGTTAATAAACTAGAAACTAGTTTAGATAAGCGGCGACACTCTTTAGATATAGCAGAGATGTCTACTGCCTTATCCTGTATGGTAGCGGTAGGGGCACGCCATAATAAATCTGTTTTAGCTTGAATTACAGCTAAAGGAGTTCGTAATTCGTGAGAAGCATCAGACACAAACTCCTGCTGTTTTTGCCACGCTTCTTTAATTGGAATAAGTGCTCTCCCAGCTAAAAAGAAGCCTATCCCAACCGCACAAACACTGCCAACGCTGCTACCAACAATTAAGATTAATAACAACGTCTGAAGCATACTTTGCTCAGATGTAATGTTTCGCACAAGCTGTATTGTTATTTCTTCTGATTCAATATATCCACGTACTGATGTTGTTTTATATCCCTTCATTGAAATTGCTCTAAAGTAAAACCCTTCGGCTTGTATATCTTGCAGTTTATTTAGGTCCTTAGGACGAAATGCCTCTGGATTATCGGTAAAAACACTTGAATCCTCATTCACAGTAAGCATTTCATCGTTTTTGTTCCAAATCAACACAACAATACGCGGATCCCTTGGTCCTCTTGGCAATCCCCCCTTATCTTGCTGAATTCGTTGTACCGCTTCATATAAGTCCTTATTCACATCATAATCTAAACGAGACTGGGCATACGAATAAATAACGGTTGCTAAAATGCCAATCAGTACGATAAAAACTAACGAGTTTAAAATAGTAAGTCTAATACGAGTCCGTTGAAACATAGTTTTCTCTCCTATTGCTCTTTCAGCATGTATCCTATACCTCGTACTGTCTGAATATCCTTATGATAACCAAAGGGTTCTATTTTTTTCCGTAGCTGATGAACAAATACTTCTATAATCCCTATAGTCGTATCAGAGTCAAATCCCCATACACGATCGTAGAGCTGCTCCTTTGTTAAAATAGCTCCCTTGTTTTGAATCATATATTCAAGCATCTCATACTGTTTTAGTGTTAGTTTTACAGATTCGCCGTCTACTACAATATCTTTTTCTTTTCCAAATAACTCGATTCCACGATATTGAATCGTTTGATTTGTCGTTAAGCTTCCACTTCGCCTTAGCAGTGCTCGGATTCGCGCATGTAGTTCAGGTGCTTGAAACGGCTTCGTCAAATAATCATCTCCGCCAAAATCCAAGCCTCTTACTCGATCTTCTAACGAATCCTTAGCTGTCAAAAATAAAACAGGCGTTTGTATTTGTTCATTTCGTATGTTTTGTATAACTGTAAAGCCATCCATTTCCGGTAGCATAACATCTAGGACAATAAGGTCATAAATATTTTGCAACGCCATAAACAAGCCTTCTTCTCCATTTTCTGCACAATCTACTTCAAACTCTTCAGATAAAATTTGTTTAATGGACTGCAATAAAGATATATTATCTTCGACAACCAATATACGCATTACACCACCCCTTTACTATATAATAACGAAACAAAGCGCCCGCAGCACGCGATCGCTTTGTTTTGCTCTATTCATATCGAAGAGCTTGAATTGGATCCAGTTTAGAGGCTTTATTCGCTGGAAATACACCAAATATAACTCCAACCAATAAAGAGAATGCAAACGATGACAATATAACAGGCACAGAATAAGCTATAGTTGTTCCCGTTGCTACAGTAAATATTTGAGCACTTATTATTCCAATTCCAATTCCAATGATTCCTCCAAGTGAGCTTAAAACAATTGCTTCAATGAGAAACTGAAGCAGGATATTTCCGCGTTTAGCTCCAATTGCTTTTCTAATACCAATTTCTTTAGTCCGTTCTGAAACTGATACAAGCATAATATTCATAATACCGATACCGCCTACAACAAGAGAAATAGCTGCACTCCCACCTAGCATTAAGGTCAATGTTTTATTGACAGACGCTGCCGTCTCCATCAGATCTTGTGGACTAGATACACTATAATTATCAGCATCACCAATAATTGTATACATTGCTTGTTCAATACGGCGTGATATGAAATTGACCATATCTTCATTTTCTATCTTTACATATACTGATTCTATGTTTGTAGTAGAAGCTAGACGCTGCCCGGTGCTAAGCGGAACAAGAATTGTGCTGTCTCCGCTTGTCCCTAATGAACTACCTACAGATTTCAGAACCCCAATAACTTTATAAGACGTTCCATTTACCTGTACAGATTCGCCGACCGGATCACCTAATCCAAATAGTGTTTGTGCAGTATCAGAACCAAGCACTGCCACTTTTGAGTGATTATCATTATCTAAATCTGCCAGGAAACGTCCAGATTGAAGCTCTAAATTACGGACATGTAAATAAGAAGCTATTGTTCCTGTCATTGATACTTGTGAATTCGTTTGCCCATTTTTTACGGTTACTCTTCCTGACACAGTTGGAGCAATTCCTTCTACTCCGTCAACATCCTGAATCTGTTTTGTATCCTTTTCCTTAAAGGTAACATCCGAACCTGTGATTCTTACGGTTAAAACATCCGTACCTAAACTGCCGATTTGATCCTGTACTTCTTTTGTAGATCCCTGTCCTATCGCAACCATGACAATAACAGACGCTACACCGATAATAATACCGAGCATCGTCAGAATTGCTCTTATTTTGTTTCCTTTAATGCTCTTCAGTGCCATTTTTATAGTCTGCAAACCACCCACCCCCACTCTCATACAGTTGTCCATCGTGTATATGAACTATACGGTTTGCTTGTTTGGCTACCTCTAAATCATGAGTAATGAGAATAATGGTATGTCCCTGCTCATTCAAAGAATGTATAATTTTTAAAATTTCTGTACTTGTTTTGCTGTCTAACGCACCTGTTGGCTCATCTGCCAGTAAAATAGGCGGATTTCCAGCCAAAGCGCGCGCAATTGCGACACGCTGCTGCTGTCCTCCAGACAATTGGGTTGGCAAATGATTTGCCCGATCCGCTAGTCCTACTTTTTCTAAAGCCTCTAAAGCAACTTTTCTTCTTTCTGTTGTTTTCATTCCTCTGTATATAAGAGGAAGCTCTACATTCTCAGCTGCTGATAGCTTCGGTATTAGGTTAAAGTTTTGAAAAATAAATCCTATTTTTTCATTTCGAATCACTGCAAGCTGTGAGCTTTTCATCTTCCCTACCTGTTCACCATCCAGCAAGTACTCTCCTGTATCTGGGCGATCTAAACATCCAATCATATTCATAAATGTTGACTTTCCAGAACCTGATGGACCTATGATAGAAATAAAATCCCCTTGTTGAATAGTGAGGGAAATATCCTTAAGAGCCATTACTGTTTCCCCGCCAAGCTCATACTTTTTCGTCATGGAGTTAATTTGAATAATTGACTCTGTCATATTCATCAATTCCCTCCTTGTCTGCCGCCTGATGGAGCTCCTCCACCTGGAAATGACGGCTGCTGTCCGCCCATTCTATTTCCACCGTTGAATCCGCCAAATTCTCCTTGCATCATTCTCCCTTGGGAGGAATTATTGCTCGACTGGACTCTCGGTATTTCAACTGCTTCTCCTTCTGTCACACCGCTTGTAATTTCGACACTTGTATCATTAGAAATACCCGTTTCTACGGTTACTTTTTTTGTTGATTGTGCGGAATCATCCGAAGACACAGGAACGAGTACATATTTTTCATCTCCGCTTTTATAAACCGCTTCTATTGGTACATATACTGCGTCATCTTTGCTTTCTATTAAAATACTTGCCTCTGTTGACATACCAATTTTCAAGCTTTTTGGATCTGTGATTTGTACAGTTACATCGAAATTAGATACTCCATTTGATGCTGTTCCTTCTGTCGCTACTTTGGTTACTGTTCCTTCAAACGTTTCATCTTTAAATGCACTTGCTGTGATGGTTACCTTCTGTCCATCTTGTACCTTTGTAATATCTAATTCATCAACACTAATTGTTGTTTGTAATTTACTGTAATCTGTTATATGAGCAACTGTCGCTGAGCTTTGCACAGAGTCTCCGCTTACCACATCAAGGCTTGTAACAGTACCGGCAACTGGAGCTTGTAGGATGCTTCCATCTGTGAAGGTTACAAGAGTTGCACCTGCTGCTACATCAGCACCTTCTTTTACACTCACAGTATCTACCGTTAAGCCGCTTCCACTCGTACTGCTGCTTTTATCAGCACTTTCCCCGCTGTCTCCTTTTGTTACAGGTGATGTGATTCCATCTTCATTTTCGATACGAAGAAGGACTTTTCCATTAGAAGCTCCACTTCCGCTTTTTACATTAACTGCTGTAATTTCTCCGTCATATGGCGCTGTTATAACATCACCATTCTTAAATGTTATAAGCGTGTCTCCTTTATCTACTGTATCTCCTGTTGCTACACTTACACTATCTACAAGAAGAATTGTATTAGCAGCTGTTATATCTTGATCTGTAATAGCTGTTACCGATCCAGAACCACTGACTGCGACCTCTAATTTTCCTTTTTTAACTGTTGTTGTTTGGACTGCAGCTGCAACGTTTTGAACCTGATCTTTTTTTCCTACAAAAAACCAACCGCCTGCCCCTCCGATTACAACAACAATTATCGAAATCGTTATCCACTTTTTCAAGATGTTATCCTCCTTTCAATTATTGAGCTTGATTCGATTGAGTTTGATCTGATGGATTGTCTCCCGACTGGAATCGGCCATTACCTGGCATCATCTGTCCATTCCCTCTTTGACCCATATTTGAAAAGTTTGGTGTTTCATTCTGTTTGTAAGCCACATATCCTACTCCGATAGCTGCACATGTGCTTATTGCCAAATTGATAATGAGTAAAATTTTTATTAAATTTTGTTTAGTTGATTCCATCTGTATTCCTCCTTGTTTCTTTTTGATAAGCTCATTATGAATTTTGTTCCTTAATTTTTCCTTAAAAAACTTAATTGCAAGTACCAAATGAATAATATTCTAATTAATAAAGAAGAAAACAATAGGAGAAGCTTTACTAAATAGAAAGCTATTCCCCTGTAAACAAATTAATTGGTTATAACAAAAAGAAAGTATATAATAAGGCAAACCATTATATACGGTTTACCTTTGAAAGGAGCAAATAGCAGAATGAAACAAAGGAATGTGGAAAAAGCAATGTTTGCTGGGGGTTGTTTTTGGTGTATGGTTAAGCCATTTGACGAACAGCCTGGCATTTATAGTGTCATTTCCGGCTATGCAGGAGGACACGTAGAAAATCCAACATACGAGCAAGTAAAAACAGGAACGACCGGACATTATGAGGTAGTACAGATTACCTTTGATCCAATCGTTTTCCCTTATCAAAAATTACTGGATCTTTACTGGCCTCAAATTGATCCAACGGATGATGGCGGGCAATTTTTCGACCGTGGTCCTCAATACCGTACGGCGATTTTCTATCATACAGAAGAGCAAAAACAGCTGGCTGAACAATCTAAAGATCAATTGGCTGCAAGCGGCCGTTTTCAAAAGCCGGTTGTAACTGAAATTCTTTCTGCAGCACAGTTTTATCCTGCGGAGGAATATCATCAGCATTTTTACAAAAAAAACCCTGAGCACTACGCAAATGAGCGCAAAGAATCTGGAAGAGATGACTTTATTAAAGAAAATTGGGAATAAAAACTTCCATTAATATAGGATGTAACTATTTTTTCTTTTCCCTTTATTTTTACTTCCTTGCAATAAGGGAGTAAATGAGAGGTAACATGCCAAGAACAGTGTACTTTCATAGAATAGGGATTAATCTTCACTGAAAAGGAAAACTTGGGGTAAAAATCAATCAGTTTTAGCAAGTCTATTTTCATGCATTCTAACTTTAGAATTTTTAATAGGATACAGCATTATAACTCAAGATGTATCAACTTCAATTGAAGATTCCTCTGAACAAATGAAAGATTATTATCACTGTTATAGATGTCCGGCAGATAAAAGAAAGAGCACTCCAATAGGAGTACTCTTTCTTTTATCTGTATTATTTTATTAACGACTCTATTCTCATTATGCTGCGCTTATCCTTGAACCTTGCTCTTTAATATAGTATTCTCCTCTGTCAGTACTACTTTTTTTCCTGCAAAAACAGAGCACACAGTCAACAGAATCACAATACCTAAGCAAATAAAAATACTTACTCGGTTCTCCTCACTGAAAGTAAATACTACACAGCTCACACTTAAGGCTATTGCAGTAAATAAAGTCACGTATGGAAATCCCCACACTTTAAAATGAGCTTCCTTTGTATAAGTCTTTCGAAGCTTCAATTGTGCCAGACATATACTTATCCATACTATTGATACCGTAAATCCCGGAATTGCCATCAAATATCCAAAAACACGGTCTGGTGAAACGTACGCTACAAACGTCCCTGCGATAAGAACAATAGTACTGAAAATCACACTATATAATGGAACACCATTTTTAGAAACATATGAAAACCTTTTTGGCGCTTCTCTGTCAATCGACAAGGAATGCAACATACGAGTACAGCCATAGATACCAGAATTGGCTGCAGACAGCACGGCCGTGATGAGGACGAAGTTCATAATGTGTGCTGATCCTTGTAATCCTACTGCACCTAATACTTGTACAAACGGGCTTGCTTGGCTGCTGATTTCATTCCAGGGAATTAATCCGCAGATGATGAGAATAGGTAAAGTGTAAAACAATACAATCCTCCCAATCACCCCTTTAATCACTTTAGGCAGTATTTTTTCTGCACCTTCCGTTTCTGTTAATGTCAAACCAATCAACTCCGAACCCCCATAAGAAAAAATGACAATCAGCATCGCAGAAAATATTCCTGACCAGCCATGCGGGAAGAATCCTTGATGTTGTACATAATTAGACGCGTATTCAGATCCATCACTCGGAATGACGCCGAGTAATATAGCTGCACCTAAAATAATAAACAAAACAATCATTGTAATTTTAATTCCTGCAAACCAGAATTCAAACTCTCCATAATGTTTCACATTCATAAAATTGATTGCAGCAATAAACAGTGCACAAATAAAGCTTAAAGACCATAAAGACATAGAAGGAAACCAATATTGTAAAAAGCTTCCTGCCGCTATTACTTCAATGATACAAACAACTAACCACATAAAACAATATAACCAGCCAATAACAAAAGACACATTCATTCCAAATGCTTTATGAATAAATCCTTTCATATTCATTCCTGGATATGCAATTGCCATCTCCGCAATTGCTCCCATCACAACAAGAAGGAGCAATCCTGCAAACAAGTAAGAAAAAATAACAGCTGGTCCTGCTATCGATACAGTTTCAGAAGTGCCTTTAAATATCCCTGTCCCAATTGCTCCTCCAAGTGCCATTAAACGGATATGACGTGGCAATAACCTCTTTTGTAATTCCATAATTCCTCTCTCCTCTTAAATTAATATATATAAAATAATTAATAATAAAGTGAATTCTCCATACTATAGACTCTTGTATTTCTTAATAAAAAAATCGCCCCTGTCCTAAATGACAGGGACGATTTACACCGCGGTACCACCCTAATTGCAAACATATAGTCTGCCTCTTAATTGTGTTAACGATCTTTTGACCGTCTTATTCTTCATAAAGGTCTCCCTTTACTTTGAAAAAGATGCTCCAGGATTGAATTTCATACTTATCTATGTACTGGTTCACACCTTCCACCAGCTCTCTGAAACAGGGAAATAAGTCTTACTATATTCCTTTCATTGCATATACTCTATTATGTTTTCAAAATAAAAAGTCCCTACTGATTATATCAGTAGGGACGAATATATCGCGGTACCACCCTAATTGCAGACTTAGTCTGCCTCTCAGCTTTGTTAACGATCGTTCGACCGTCTTTCCCTTCATAAAGGTCTCCCTTTACTTTGAAAAAGATGCTCCAGGATCGAATTTCATCCTTATCTTTGTACTGATTTGCACCTGCCATCAGCTCTCTAAAACAGTGAGATAAGCACTACTTGCATTCCCTTCATCGCTCAATTTTATATCGTATATTCATGTTCTTCAGTAAGTATGATTTGTATTATAGATGCTATATTAATATTCTGTCAATGTTTTTGCCTAATATTTATTTAGCATTTTTTTACTATAAAAAGATTTATTGCAGATAAAGTGAACCTGCCATCAGCAAGAGGCTTGCTTTCCCATTACTAGAGGATAGAATTAAAAGACTAAAAATCCCCTGTTAGCCACTATGTTACCTCCTAGTTCTTTCTTACGAATAAGGTTTACGTTGATAAAAATAATTTGGTTTCACTATTTCATCCCTATATTGTTTATGAAAAATATGAGTTGCAGCCGGTGAAACGGGAGGAATTAACCACGACCAATCTCCAGTCAGCTTTCTCCCTCTTTCTGCTTCTTGTTGCTCAAACATCAAAAATTGCTGTGCAGCAGTGTGGTGATCTACTATGCTCGCACCAGCTTCTTTAAAAGAATGAATAACGGCTAGATTAAGTTCTATCAGCGCCTTATCCTTCCACAATGTCGTGTTTCTCGATGTATCGAGCCCCATTAATTTCGCTACACGCGGTAGCATATTATAACGGTTACTATCGGCTAGATTTCGGGCTCCTATTTCCGTTTCCATATACCAGCCATTAAAAGGTGCGGCAACATAATCAATTCCACCTATTTCCAGTCTCATATCAGAAATCATAGGAACTGCATACCATTTTAAGTTCAAATCTTCAAACCAATCAAATTCAGGGTGCTTTAGAGGAACTTCCAGAACGTACTTACCCGGAATTGGGAGCCACTTGGGTAAACCCTCATTCACCTGAATGACTAAAGGAAGTACATCAAAATGTGTCCCTTCTCCCTTCCATCCGAGTGTCGAACAAATATGAGTAAAATCCACAGAGGCAGGGTCACCTATAATACCATATTCTGTTTCATAGCCAGCATATCGAATCAATTGATGGTTCCAAATTCTGATTTGCTCATTATTTATTTTTGGTTTAAAGATTGTGATAGTTGGCCGAATTTTCCCTTCATTGGTAGCAAATTCAATATGATTGAGCAAAGCATTGAATACTTGCTCTTCTGTATTTACGTCTCTAGCATCAAATACCTTCAGCATGTTCCAAAATAATCGGCCGATACATCGATTGCTGTTTCTCCAAGCCATTCGAGCACCATACTCTAATTCCTCAAAGGTATGCACATAATATCCATGTGTTTCGATTTCCTCTTTCACCTGATGTAATCGTTCCTCTATTTCTACTTCCGTCTTATTTAATTCTCTATAGGATAAAGCAATAAAGTTCTCGGCTTCTTGCAGCAATAATTCTTTCTGTAACACGTTATCCCCCTCAATGTATAAAACGCAACTTTTATATTCATGGTTGTAGCAATAATCTATATTACATCTCTAAATACCTATCATACCATTTGCTTCCTTAAATTCTTAGCAAGATACAATAGAAAATGTTAACAAATCATGACAATCCCCTTATCCTCTCTAGCATTCCACAAAAGCTTCATCTAAACCAAGACATTAGTCTACTTATAAAAAACTTCTCCCAAAATAAAAGTATAGGTTCTCATTTTTTAACACTGCCTTTGAATGTTTCCTTTTCCCTTACGCAATTACCTTCAGACCGATTGTTGCACTAAGAATCATAATGATAAATAGAATTCGCAACCCATTTTTCGATTCTCCATACAACAGCATTCCTAAAACAGCTCCCCCGGATGCTCCGATTCCTGTCCAAATAGCATACGCTGTTCCCATTGGCAAAGACTTCATCGCGATAGCAAGAAAACCGAAGCTAGACCCAAAGCTTAAAAGTAATACTATAAATGATTGCCAAGTGCGATCTTTATGAAACTTATTTATCATGACAACACCTGTCATTTCAAATAAACCAGCTAATATAAGATATACCCAAGCTGTCATGTATCTGCTCCTTCTCTATCGGTAGTTTTCGTTACTAACTTCAAACCAATAACACCACTAAGCAATACAAAGATTAGAAACACCTTCATAATATGGAATGCTTCTCCGAAAAAAAACGTTTCTGAGAAGACAGTACCTGCTGTTCCAATTCCCACAAAGACTGCATATACAGTCCCCACAGGTAGTCTTTTCCCCGCATCAATCATGAAATAAAAGCTGATACTTATAGCTAGTATCGTTCCTCCCCATTCCAATGTATTGTCAGCATGCTTCAAGCCAATAACCCAAAACACCTCAAAAAGAGCCGCTATAAATACTTTCGCCCATCCCATGCGATCCCTGCTTTCTATTTTATATCTTGCGTGTATTTTTTGACTTTTAATTTTCAGCATGCTTTTAACAGCATTTTATTTCTTCTTTCTCCACCTTTTCATATTGCCTAAACAATCCTCTCTCCGTGCTCCCTTCCTAGAACAGCCTTAAAGCAAAATTTTACTTCCTAATAAAATAAAAAAGCCCGGAAAAATATCATTAATCAGATATCCTCCCGGGCTTTTATCCCTCCGTGTAACATAGGGCAGCTGCAATATGCATTTTCTCTCGGACCAGGCCAGCCAAAGCTGTGGAACCCTAGAAAATTTAAATATTTAAGTTGGTATATAACGCATCTTAACAAATCCGTACTCTAAAATCAAATTCATTTTGAATAGCTTATGACTGAGATTCTGCTTTGAGTGCTTGCTTCTTCTGTGCCTTTCTTTGTCTTAGTAATACTTTTACAGATAAATAAATACCAGATATTGTAAGAAAAATCATAGAAACTGCTGCTATATCAATAACCCAGCTTATATCCATATTTCCTAATCGCCCTTCATGAAGCCCTCTAATTATCCCCATCAATGAATTTGCCGCTCCGCCTCTTTCCATTCTTCCATTTGGAACCATATTCCCTTCTTCAGCACCTATATTATTGGGCGGCTGGAAATCTCCGTCAAAGCCTGATCCTTGCTGCGAATTAAATCCCCCTGCCCCTCTATCCATACTCATTTCGGTATGACGTGTCCCTTCTCCAATAAGCCACGGTTCCGTCATAATAAGACCCGTTATCGCTTCCATCAAAAGAAATGCGGAAGTAATAATTCCAATCCATAAGTGGGCTTGTCTAGTTTTTTTCATCATGTTAAACCTCTCCTTTTTATTATTTTCTTAGCAGGTGTTTGACGCATCTGAAGAATACAGTAGTTATTATGAAAAACTTCTCTTAATTTCTCCTTAACTTTTTAGATATTATCTAAAATTAGATTTTCAAGCAAAAAACAAGCTGCCACCTAAACGGTAGCAGCTTGCTCTTTTACACTTATTTGTATTTCAACTGATTTGATTTGATGAGAATCCTTAGAAAGAACCTTAAAAGAGTATCCTTCCGCCTCTACTGATTCTCCTTCTTGTATTTCATGATTTTGCATCATAATCCATCCGCCAATTGTATCTACATCTTCATCTTCCATATGAAGACCTAATATATCATTAATCTCACTTATTAACACTTTGCCCTCTACAATTTTATGACTATCGCTAATATGCTGAATCGGCGGACGTTCATCATCGTCATATTCGTCTCTGATTTCCCCAACAATTTCTTCTAAAATATCTTCTAATGTTACAATACCGGCAGTTCCTCCATACTCATCATACAGAACAGCAAGAGGAATACGCTTTTTTTGCATTTGAAGAAGCAAGTCATGAATAGCAATTGTCTCCATAACTTCAATAACCGGACGGGTATATGATTGAATATTACCAAGGCTTTCCTTTTCCCCATTCATATAAAGAATAAAGAAGTCCTTAACATTTACCATCCCAATGATGTCATCCTTATCTTCACCAAACACTGGGTAACGTGTATATTTTTCTGTGCTTATAATTTTCATATGTGTTTCAATAGAATCCTCTGCGTACAGTCCGATAATTTCTGTACGCGGCACCATAATTTCTTTCGCGATCCGATTGTCAAATTCAAAAATATTTTCTACATACTTATATTCAGCTTGGTTAATTTCTCCATTTTCATAGCTTTCCGTCAGAATTAAGCGAAGTTCCTCTTCCGAATGGGCTACTTCATGTTCAGAAACTGCCTTCAATCCAAACAGTCTCGTGAACATACGAGCTGAATTATTTAATACCCAAATAAACGGGTACATGATGCGGTAGAAAACAATAAGCGGTTTTGCAAATAATAAACTTACACGCTCTGCTTTTTGAATTGCCAATGTTTTAGGCGCCAATTCCCCTACTACTACGTGTATAAAGGTAATCGATGCAAACGCAATAATAAAAGATAACGTACTTGCAATAGCAGGCGTGAAATTCCAGCTCTTAAAGACTGGTTCCAGCATGTCGTGCACTGTAGGTTCCCCTAGCCAACCAAGTCCTAATGCCGTAATTGTAATCCCTAACTGACAGGCTGATAAGTATTCATCCAAGTTTGAAATCAACTTTTTTGCAGCCAATGCTCCTCGCTTTTTTTCCGCAACAAGCTGATCTATGCGTGTGCTTCTAACCTTCACAATTGCAAATTCTGCTGCAACGAAGAAGCCTGTTAATGCGATTAAAACAGCAACTAGAACTAAATTCAATATCTCCAAAGAATTCCCTTAGTCAGGTGACTAAGGTATTCACCTCCTGTATATTTCCATTCTCTCTTTATTTAGTTACAAATTCATACTTATATTAAAAATAATAATAGTGTTTGGGTCAAAGCAGACATCCGGCCAGACAAATGCTTGATCATCATTTGGCGCTGTTCATCATCCATCCTGTCAAGAATTGGCTTTAAATCCACTAATTCCCTTTCCAATTGTCGAATATGCTTAGATACTTCATCCACTTGGTCTAATACAGCAGCATCTACTGCTGTTTGCTGCCTCTGTTGAATCACTTGTTTAATTTCACAAAGCGGCATATGCATTTTTTTACATTGCTCGATAAAGCGCAACGTGTGCAACGCTTTCTCATCATAATAGCGATAATTTGAATCTGAACGTTCCGCTTGGAGCAGTCCTAGATTCGTATAATAATCAATGGTGCGTTTCGAAACATGAGCCACTTCCGACAACTCTCCGATTCGGTACACGATCCCAACGAACTCACTCCTCTCCTACTATAGTATATATGATAAAACAACCTGAACTGTACAGTCAAACGTTATAGTTCATATAGATGTTATAAAATAATTCTCCATCAGCAGAGTGTGTCACTATCTTTCAGAATAAACACCGAGAAGGTTTGCTTTCACATTCACTATCGCCTCTTTTAAGAAAATTACAAAACTGATCATATATTCTTTGTATTGAGACAAAAGTTTTGCACCATTATCTACGAAAACAGGCCATTCACTTGAAAAATAGTGAGTTATTGCATATCCTTTGATTATCATGACTTTATTTTGAAAAGGATGAGAGACAAATATGTCTATACAGTCAAAATATTTAGCCGGCATTTCACTTACAGTAATGGGGGCAGGCTTTGTTGGAACCCTACCATTTCAAGGCTCCTTGGCAGGAGAAATCATCCAAGGCGGCTTTGAAGCTGGACTAGTTGGCGGATTAGCTGATTGGTTTGCAGTTACAGCCTTATTCCGTCATCCATTAGGATTACGTATACCCCATACAGCTCTGCTTCCTAAAAATAGAAAAAGGCTTACTAAGGGTCTTATTAATATGTTAGAAAATGAGTGGCTTACGAAAAAAAGTATTACTGCTAAATTGCAGCAAATGCATCTAGCCGAAAAAATCTTAAATATATTAGAGAAAGAAATATATTCTGATTCCTTTAAAACAGCCATTCAAGCAATTGTAAAACAAGCTATTCTTCATATTAATGTACAAAAAACAGCTATTTTTGCGGAAAAGGAGCTTAAGACCTATCTATACTCTGTTAACACTACACCGTTGTTTCAATCTGCAATCGATCAAATACTTACACAGGGATATGATGAAAAAGCGCTAGATTATTTTCTTCTTAAAGTTAGAGAATGGACTGAAAAAGACGATTCCCGCAAACAACTAGGCACTTTAGCGATGAGAGCACTCAACAATATTGAATTGGATGGTTTTATGCAATTCGCACTAAAATCATTTATGAATATTATTGATGAGGAAAAGCTAGGAAGTATTTTACAAAACTTCATTTTGAAAGGATTACATAGCCTTCATGAAGCTGATAATGGTAATCGAATCGCTTTGCTTCGCCGAATCCAAACGGAGCTCACAAAACTAAAAGATAACGAACAGCTTCATACTGAAATAGAAAACTGGAAAAAGAAACTCATTGATGGCTGGCATGGTGAAGAACACCTTACCAGTATTATTGAAGAGCTGAAGCAAAGAACCTTAGCATTTGTACAAAAAGATGATTTTGTTACTTTGCATATTCTTCCTTTTGCAGCGAGTACATTAGATAAAATTAAGAACAACCCCACTTATATGGCGAATTTCGAAAAGTGGAT
Organism: Bacillus sp. 165; assembly: GCF_017742235.1. GTDB lineage: Bacteria > Bacillota > Bacilli > Bacillales > Bacillaceae_G > JAGHKQ01. The sequence continues at coordinate 38,305 of NZ_JAGHKQ010000010.1, read as the reverse complement.
TCAAAGACAAATCATTCATCTCGTAGAGAGCAATCACTCTAAAATAGGGAAACTTGTACAAGAAAATTTGGACAAATACGATGATAAAGCACTGATTGCAATGATGGAGAACAATGTAGGGAAAGATTTGCAGTGGATTCGTGTGAACGGAGCGGTTTGCGGATTTATAATCGGAATCGTTTTAGAAGGATTCAAAATGTTTATCTAGTTAAATAGTACTGTTGTTATGAGGCTATATCTTGTAAGAATAATCTCATATTACCTGCATACTTACGACGTGTAGCTCCCTTTTGGAGCCAAAAAGCCTTCCGTACAGCTCGTGTATGGAAGGCTTTTTGGTTTTAGTATCATGTCTTAATTCATCATCTAAAAAATTCTTTTTTCATCTTTCGCCTCTTTCAGTAATTCAACAGCCTCACGAAACCTTTGAGAATGAATTATTTCCCTTTCCCGTAAAAAACTTAACCCGTCGTTCAAGTCCGGATCATCTGACATATTGATAATCCATTGGTATGTAGCACGAGCTTTTTCCTCAGCGGCTATATCTTCATATAAATCTGCAATGGGGTCTCCTTTTGCTTGAATAAAAGTAGCTGTAAATGGCACACCGGCCGCATTATGATAAAACAAAGCACTATCATGATTGGCATAATGAGCATCTAAACCAGCTTCGCGCATTTGCTCCGGCGTCGCATCTTTGGTTAGCTTATAAATCATCGTGGCGATCATTTCTAAATGGGCGAATTCTTCTGTTCCTATATCCGTTAATAAACCGATTACCTTATCTGGAAGAGTATAGCGCTGATTCAAATAACGCAACGCCGCTGCGAGCTCTCCATCTGCTCCCCCATATTGCTCAACTAAAAACTTTGCAAGCCTCGGATTACATGTACTCACTTTAACAGGATATTGTAACTTTTTTTCATAAATCCACATGTCCAATCTCCTTTCTATACCTGCCAAGGCCATGGTCCACTATGCCAGCTCCATTTTTCATCGGAGTAGCTGCTGCCATATTGCTGAAGCGGACCAAATTTTTCTTCAAAAGCTTTTTGAACTTGCTTTTTATAATGAGCATATTGGTTAAATTGATTGATAGCATTCATATCTTGAGGATGCGTGTCTAAATATAACGTAAGCTCTACCAGTACAAAATCAACAGCCTGCAGCTCCTCTAACAGCTGATAATATTCTAGCGGCAAGGGTTGTTGCATATTCTATTACCTCCTGCCTTTATAAGGATTTTCATAAGAATCATAAAAAATCGGCCACAAGGTTCCCTTTTTTAAAGCTTCTTTATAGTTAAACTGCTCTAGATTCTCAGGCTGAAAGCCTACGTATAGCTGCGGGGGCGTAAAATAATATTTTTGACCAATGGATGGACAGGGATCCTGAGGGCTATGGTAAGGTGTATAAGATTGGATGGATGTATAATTCGGCTGCTTTCCATTCAAGTATTATCACTCCCTCTATAAAAAACATGATTTTTCTTCTCTCCTTATTCCCTTTCATTGTATTCAGCTATTCTCCGCCTAATGAGTAAAATAAACCTTTTTTAATCTATTACTAAATTAGCAAGGGACGTTATCTAAAAACCAAATAGCAAAAGACCTATGGTTCAATACCATAGGTCTTTATGCTCTACATCTTAATTAATCGGCAACAGATACTGCAGCTCGTTTGTCTGCATCTTCTTCATCTGTCGCTTCTTTTTTTCTGCCTGACAATTTAATTTGCTTTACAAATAGAGTAAATATTGCCCCTACTACAATAAATGATAAACCTACAAAAAATACGCTGTGAAGTGAATCCATTAAAGATGTTTTTAAAATCGGAACCATTTGTTCTGCTAAAGCAGCAGGTATTTGCTTCAAGGCTTCGGGGCTGAACAAAATTTGGAATAGTCCTTCAGGATTCGTCGCAATCATCTCTTTAAACTGAGATACCATAGAGCCCGCTTCGGCTGGTAATGTGTCTAAGAATGGAACAAATTTATCTTTTAGAAGCGTACCAGATCTATTGTTCATGACCGCCCCTAAAATTGTAATCCCGAATGTTCCTCCAATGGAACGGAAGAATTGGCTTGAAGAAGTGACAACTCCTAGTTCTGCTTTTGAAAAGCTTTCTTGTAGAGCCAACGTCAGAATCGGCATGACTAATCCCATCCCTAAACCGATGATAGCCATATAGGAGGTTGCTACTAATTTTTTCGTATCTAGATCTAATGTTGTTAATAAAAAGAAGCCGCCTGCCATAATTAACATACCTGTTATAATTTGCGGTTTAATTCCTACCTTATAGACAACTTGACCGCCGATAATACTGGAAATAATCATAGCAATCATCATTGGTGTCATAATCGTTCCTGACTCCGTCGCACTCACTCCAACAATCCCTTGCATAAAGAACGGAACAAATGTAATAGCTCCGAACATTCCTATAGCCATAAAAAAACCAATCAAATTCAACATGGTAAATGTTCTGTTTTTGAACAAGTACATAGGAAGAATTGGCTCTTTTGCCTTCGTTTCAACAATTACAAAGCTTACTAAACTAATAATAGCTAATGCGAATAACCCAAGAATCTGCCATGAATCCCAAGCATAGTCCTTTCCTCCGAAGCTAAGTGCAAGAAGAAGGCTGACTACTCCGACAATCATGGTAAACATACCTGCAATATCAAAGTTAATTGGTCCTGTTTGCTTACGTCCCTGTAATCCCATTGCGATAAAGATTGTCGCTATAATTCCAACAGGCAAATTGATATAAAATACCCATTTCCAATTTAAAGAATCTACAATCCATCCACCGATTTGCGGGCCGATTACAGATGCAAGACCATAAATACCACCGAAAACCCCTTGAAATTTTGCGCGTTCTTTTCCTGTAAATAAGTCCCCAATAACAATCATTGCCATCGGCATCATAACACCGCCGCCAATTCCTTGAATACCGCGATATATAATTAATTCCGTCATATTATTGGCCATGCCGCAAAGTGCGGAAGCAGCCATAAAAATGATAAGCCCTGTCACATAGACTGTTCGTCTGCCCAATAAATCAGCAAGTTTTCCTGCAATGGGAACTACTGTCGTGGACGTCAGTAAGTATGCTGTTGTTAACCATGTCATCATGCTTAACCCGCCAAGATCTCCAACAATTCTAGGCATTGCTGTCCCTACAATCGTACCGTCAAGTGCAGAGAAGAACATGGCAATAATTAAACCGATTAACAATAGCGTACGGTTTTTAGTAGTATTCATTGATGTACTCATCTCATTGTCTCCCTTTATTTGTAATCTTTTTTATTTTAGGGCTAAGAATGTCCCCGTTATCTCATCGCTATAACAGCTTCTGCAAGCTTCTCTGTAATATCAGCCATAAACGAGAGCTCCTCATCATTCAAATAACCAAGATACCGCTCCACAATAGCCTTTCGATCTTTAATAACTTTTGTAAGCTTCTCTTCTCCTCGCATAGTCAAACTGATATTAACAACTCTTCTATCTTTTTTATCATGCTCTCTCTGAACCAATTCATTCTGTTCTAATCTATCCACCATAAAGGTAACGGCGCTCGGCTTTACGTCCAATTGTTCTGCCAATTGGGAAACTTTGCAGCTGCCTTGTTTTTTCAAATAGACAAGAACAAAAAACTGTGTAGGAGTGATACCTTGAGCGTGCATGCTTTCAAGTATCTCTGGTTGCATCTTGTGAATAGTAGTATGCAATGCAGATTGAATACGCTCAATATAGTCATTCATCTCCTTCATAAATTAATCCTCCTTAATAATTATTTTACCTAAATATATAACTTCATTAAATATTTCACAAAGTTAAATATATAGTTTGAATAAATAAATGTCAATATAAAAAAGTAAAAGACGTATAGCCAAAGTACTCCTTAATCATCTATTAAGCGACACATACCTCTTCATATAATTTCCGCGTCTATTTAGACAGCACTGGGCTCAAATTATCCATAAGGAGGTAATTATGGATGAACAAAAATTCCTTTCTAAAAAATACAAACCAAACAGCTTCTGGAACAAGTCTGCAACAGATTACCGCACAAAATGCAGAATACACTCAAGAGTTTTCCAATGAGATGGGCGTTCAACATATAAAACAACAAAATGCAAAAGCTGGATTTAACAAGAATCACTTCAAAGATAACAAATAATCCTCTAGAAAAACCTTAGAGTCAATATCCGTATGGACCAAAACAGACCTTTTTATAAGGTCTGTTTTGGTCCATAGTATCTCGTCCTGAAGCAGTGTATCTAGGTTTATTGGGAGCTTAATTCACTTTTCAGTTGCTCTGCTACATTAGGATCAGCCGGAGCTGCAGGTTTATAATACCCTTTTTGTAACGCATATTCATAAACATTACGTTGCTTAGATTCACATTGATTTCTAATTTGAATCAATGCTTGGCGCAGCTGTTCATTATCAGACTGAGTTATATAATTGGCATAACCGGTGAGACTGGCGTTCAAGCCGGCTAAATAATCATTGACCATATCTTTATCATTCATGCTAAACACCTTCCTATCCTAAAAAAGACATCAATGTTTGCTTTGTATTCCTTGCTGCCCGCGCATCTTGCTGTAACATTTGTTTAAGCATTGGATCACTGCAAGCTTGAGCATACTGATCCAATTTATTAGCAACTGTTTCATGTCCTCCAATAAGATGACGTAAATTTTCTAGTTCCAGTTCCGTTAAATGTTGCATGATAAAAGCCTTCCTTTCTTAATCACTCCATTTCCATTTTATTATTTAGTACGGGTAAAAATTATATACCCCCCTCAAATGAAAAGTAAAAGGTGACCGATTCAATTAACCAGTCACCCTTCTTTACTTATTTCACATCATAGCCTTGATCTTCTATAGCCTCTTTGACTTTATCAATATTTACTTTTGTCTCATCAAAATCTATATCTACTTTCCCTTCTCGCAGATGTACCTCCGCTTTTGTTACTCCTCCCAATTCCTGCAGCGCATTAGTGACTGCCGCCTTACAATGATTACAAGTCATTCCTTTTACGTGTAATGTGATTGTCATTATGTCTTCCTCCGATTTCTATATTTTTACGCGTTTCAAGCGAAGCGCATTTGTTATAACAGATAAGGAACTGAATGCCATTGCGGCACCAGCAACCCAAGGCTCTAATAATCCTGCAGCTGCAATTGGGATGCCAATTGTATTATAAAAGAGTGCCCAAAACAAATTTTGCCGGATATTGTTCATCGTCTTTCGGCTTAATTCAATGGCTTTCGGAATATGAGCCAGATCTCCTCCAACCAATGTCACATCAGCAGTTTCAATAGCAACATCAGCACCAGTACCGATTGCCATACCAATATCTGCTTGCGCAAGAGCAGGGGCATCATTAATACCATCGCCTACCATCGCCACAATATTGCCTTTTCGTCTCAGCTTTTCCACGATATTTACCTTATCAGCCGGCAGTACCTCTGCATATACATGTTCAAGATTGACCTGCCTTGCAATTGCTTCAGCAGTTCTCTTATTATCGCCTGTTGCCATGTATACTTTCACACCTAATTGTTTTAAGGCTTGGATTGCAGATTTTGAGCTTTCCTTGACTGTATCTGCTACAGCAATGATACCGGCAAGCTGATTATCAACGGACACCATCATAACAGTTTTTCCTTGATTTTCAAAATCTGTCATACATTTTTCATATTGAAAAACCTCTACCCCGCGTTCTTTCATGAGTTTACGTGTGCCTACAAGAACTGTTCGTTCGTTTATAATTGCTTCAATGCCATTTCCCGTAATAGCCTTAAAATATTCTACAGGCTTCAAATCAATAGCATTATCCTTTCCATATTCTACTATGGCATAAGCTAATGGGTGCTCAGAAGAATATTCCGCAGATACCGCATACACTAACATATCGTCTTGAAGGTTTACTACATCTGTCACTTCTGGTCTTCCTTTTGTGACAGTACCTGTTTTATCTAATAAAATCGCACTCACTTTATGCGTACCTTCTAAAAATTCTCCTCCTTTAAAGAGGATACCATTTTCTGCACCTTTTCCTGTACCCACCATGATGGAAGTCGGTGTGGCTAATCCGAGCGCACAAGGACAGGCTATAACTAGAATGGCGATAGCTACTTCCAAGGCTTTTGGCAAATCGCCAGGCAAGATGAAAAAATACCAGGTCAAAAAGGCAATAAGAGATATTGCTACCACGATAGGAACAAATATGCCCGATATGATATCAGCCATACGCTGAATCGGAGCTTTGGAACCTTGGGCCTTCTCGACAATCTTGATAATACCTGCAAGTGCAGTATCTTTTCCGACTTTTTCAGCTCGCATAGTCAATAATCCATTAGTGTTAATGGTTGCACCGATAAGAAATTCTCCTGGTTGTTTATCAACGGGAATAGATTCCCCTGTAATCATGGATTCATCGACAGAAGACATACCTGATAGAACGATACCGTCTACAGGTATTTTTTCTCCAGGCTTAATCACAAGCGTATCTCCAACAACTACATACTCTAACGGTACTTTTACTTCTTTTCCCTCTCGTATAACCATAGCTTCTTTTGCCTGCAGACTAAGGAGCTTGGACATCGCCTCCGTTGTTCTGCCTTTTGCCAATGCTTCAAAATATTTTCCAACGAGAATAAGTGTAATGAGTACCGCACTTGTTTCAAAGTATAAGTTTGGTGCATACGAAGAGTTTTGAATTGTTTTAATTGCTTCATATAAACTATAAAAATACGCAGCCGATGTTCCCAGTGCAACCAACACATCCATATTGGCACTTTTATTTTTAAGCGCTCGATATGCCCCTGTATAGAAATGACCGCCAATATAGAACTGAACTGGTGTAGCCAGCACAAGCTGAAACCATGGATTCATCAATAAATGTGGCATAGGCACCCTTGTAGCAAACGGCATATGTGCCAACATAGTGTATAGCAATGGTAGAGCTAGAATAACGGAAATCCACAATTGAAGCTTCTTCTCCTTAAGTATCTTTTTGTGTCTTCCTTCAGCATCTAACTGCTCATTTCGCACGCTACTTTTATAGCCAAGCTTTTTTATTTTTTCTAAAATATCCTCAATTGAGATAACGGTCTCGTCATACTCTACCACTCCACTATTAGCAGCTAAATTGACAGAAGCTTGTGAGACTCCCTCTAAACGATTTAAGCCTTTTTCAATTCGAGCAGAGCAAGCAGCACATGTCATACCCTCAATATCAAGAATGACTTTCTCAGTTTCAATTCCATATCCCAGTTTTTCAATTCTTTCTTTAATGCTCTTCGCTTCTTGCTTAGATGGGTCATAGGTAACCGTAGCCTTTTCCATAGCTAAATTCACATTGGCCTCTACCCCATCCATTTTATTAAGCACTTTTTCAATGCGAGCAGAACAGGCGGCACATGTCATACCAGTTATTCCAACTATCATTTGTTTGTGCCTGCTCATGATGATATCCTCCTTCTACTTTTACTTCGAAAATTGCTTAATGACGCTCATTAGTTCCTTAATAGATTCTTCTCCATTGCCTTCTTGAATAGCTTTTGACACACAATGGTTTGTATGTCGCTCTAATAAGGAAAATCCGACTTTATTTAATGCTGCATTAATCGCAGAAATTTGTACTAAAATATCTACACAATACCGATTATCTTCTATCATCTTTTGCACACCGCGAACTTGTCCCTCAATTCGTTTTAAACGTTTAATGACATTTTCGATTTCCTCTTCTGTCCTAGGAACCATTCTTCCATCAGTATTGCCATCTTCACACCGATTCAAAGACATCACCTCGTAGCTTAGATTTAACAACCCTTTATATACATTATACCTGTATGGGGTATAATATGCAAATTGTAGTTTTATTAAACAACCTACTCTCCATACAGTTAATTGTGCACAATTAATACAGTACAGCACTGTCCAATATGGATTTCACACCATTTCTACACTTTTTTTCAAATACCTTAAAAAGCTCCCTTTAAAGCAGAGACAAGAGATTTCAAAATGTCTATACCCGCTTATTCTTATAAAAAAAAACCGCTTTCATAATAACGGGTTCTCCTTTGGGAGAGAAAAGCATAAATTAAACATCCAATTGACAGACCAAATAACAAAATTTCGGTCTGTCTTTTTATTGTTAAATCAAGGTTTTAATTGAAATCGCAATTAAAATAGCAGACAATTAACACATAAAATAACATTGGGCAATAACTATTGTCTTTGCTAATTATTGTGCTGTTTTAAAGCGATTTCGAATGATAAAAATTATGATATTTATATCTTATTAAACACCTGGCTTTGATAAACTTACTCCTGTACAAAGGCTGGGAATGACTAACAAGGTTTTTAAAATAAATGATATAATCTAGCTAAGATAAAATAGTGTGTGGTGTTGGTCTTGATTAAGATGGTTAAGCAGATTGATGATGAGGTTTTGTATTGGGAAGTTTGGCAAGATGGTAAAACACTATTTATTCATTACGGTACTGTTGGAGATACTGGTGAGACTGAGGAAAAGAAATTATCACTATTTCAAAAGGCAGAAAAATTGATGGATGAATTAGCAGAAGAAAAAGCTAATGAAGGTTTCGATTATTTAGATGAAGATGAACTATTCGAGCTTGTTGTTCAATACAGCTATGAAGAAGACCAAATGGAAGCAGCTCTAGAAAAGCGACATCACGTTGAGGATTTAATGAATGAATGTTTAGGTTGGACAGGTAACGGTTCTTGCGATGGCGGGGATATAGGTAGTGGTACAGCTAATATTGTCAACTATGTTGTAGATGTTGAGAAGGCAACGCAAACAATCATAGAAGAACTAAAAAATAACAACCTACTTGAAGGAGTAAAAATAGCTTATTTAAACCCTGAAGACGAGGAATATATCGCTTTGTATCCAGAAGGAGCCGATTTTGACCTAATGTAAAAGAGCATCGAGACATCTCAATGCTCTTTTTTCTGTTATTTACTGTGTAAATTGTATTGCTAAAACAGAGTGATTTAAGCAATTCAAATTTACTTTCCCTCCGAAAAGAGAACCCGTTACTTTCATAAGCGGTTCTTCATTAATTTATTTACGAATTTTTTCAATTTCATCAGCTACAAATTGTACTTGTGTTCCCACGATAACTTGGATGCTCTGTGATCCCACTACATTGATTCCAGGTACACCTGTTGCCTTAATTTTATTTTGATTTACATTATTCATATCCTTTACTTCTACTCTTAAACGAGTAATACAATTATCAACAGACACGACATTAGCATCTCCGCCTAAGCCGTCATAAATCGCGGCAGCCATGGCTGCATACTCATTTCCAGCTTGCGCATGTGATGTTTCCATTACTTCTTCACCATCTTCTTCTCTTCCAGGAGTTGGAAGATTAAACTTAACAATTAAGAAGCGGAATAACACATAGTAAATAACTGCGAAAACAAGTCCTTGAAGAAGAAGCATATAAGGTTGGTTAGCCAACGGCAGTCTTGAACTTAAAATAAAGTCTACTAGTCCTGCACTAAAACCAAAACCTGCTGTCCAATGAAACAAAGCAGCAACGGCTAATGAAATACCTGTTAACACTGCATGCACTACATAAAGCCCAGGTGCTAAAAACATGAATGAAAACTCAATAGGTTCTGTAACTCCTGTAAAGAATGAAGCGAAACCTGCAGCTAGCATCAATGAAGCAGCTTGTTTCTTCTTTTTCGTTTTTGCAGTATGGTACATCGCAAGCGCTGCAGCCGGTAAGCCGAACATCATGATTGGGAAGAACCCAGCCTGATACATCCCTGTAACTCCCTTTTCTCCATTACCTGACCAGAAGTTACCGATGTCATTGATTCCTGCCACATCAAACCAGAACACTGAGTTAAGCGCATGATGTAATCCCGTTGGAATTAATAATCTATTAAAGAATCCATATAACCCTGCACCAAGAGCTCCTAATTTACTAATACCTTCACCAAATGAAACTAATCCTGTAAAAATAACCGGCCAAGCAAAGAATAAAACTGCTGAAACTACGATCATCGAAACCGCTGTCATAATTGGGACTAATCGTTTTCCACTAAAGAAAGACAGCGCGTCTGTCAGTTTCACATGACTAAAGCGATTATACATTGTTGCAGCTACAATACCTGATAAAATCCCTACAAAAGCATTTCCTATTTTCCCAAAGGCTGGACTTACATCGGCTACATCAATTCCTTGCAGCAGAGCTACTGAATTTGTAGAAAGCAATGTTGTCACTGTCAAGTAAGCAACCAACCCGCTCAATGCAGCGGAACCATCTTTGTCTTTTGCCATACCTAAAGCTACACCTACAGCAAATAAAATTGGTATGTTATCAATAATAGCTGCTCCTGCTTTAATTAAAAACGCAGCTACTGGGCTGTCTGCGCCCCAGCCTGAAGGGTCAATCCAATAACCAATACCCATTAGAATAGCTGCAGCGGGTAGCACTGCTACAGGGAGCATCAATGAACGGCCCATCTTCTGTAAATACTTCATCATTTTGATCATTCTCCTTCTCCAAAATTTTTATAATTCATATCTATTTATAAAGACTTTCATCCCTAAGGACTTTGCTGTCCATAAATCTAAGGTGTAATCCAATTAAAAAATTATAATTTCGTTAAACGTAAAAGAATTTTTTTATAGCTTTATAGGCGCTTCTCAATCTGTCCTTACTTGTTAAAAGTACTATTCTCTCTTAGCCTTTCAATATGAAGGGTAATATACCCTAATTCTTGCTCTGGCAGCTCAATGCCATGTACTAGAGATAGATCCTTTGCTACTTTCGCTGCACAATTGTAGGGAAGCGGGAACTTCTTTTTAATCATTTCCAACATTTCCTCATCCATCGTGTGATGTTCATAATGACTAAGCCTGTCTAAAGCAAATCGAAGATGGGTAATCAGACGCTGATAAGACAAATCCTCTTCTTCAATCGTGATATTCAAGCATTCCTTAATCATTTGAATCATGTCTCTTACAATAGTTGTCTGCTTCACAGTTTGACGCAAATCACCTCCTTGCAGTTTCATTGTGTGAATATGCAAAGCAATAAAGGCTGCTTCATCTACAGGCATATCAATATACAATGTATCTTTAATATGCTGAATAGCCCAAAGGCCTATTTCAAACTCTCTTTTATATAAAATTTTTATTTCATGCAACAGCTTGTTTTTTAATTGAATGCCTTCTCTTTCTCTTTCAATAGCAAATGAAAGATGGTCGGTGAGAACGATATGAATACGTTCATTCAGCTTTGTACCAAGGTGCTTTTCTGCGTAGGTGATTATGTCATTTGATATGGTAAAATGCTCTTCTGGAATACGGCTTAGCAGCTGCTGCAGCTTATCATTTTCCTTCATAACAAAAAGCTTTTCGATTTTGTGGATATTCACAACATCATTTTTCGTTTTGTTAAAAGCAATGCCAGCTCCAACTGCTATTTTCTCCTGCTGGCCGTCCATTACTATAACAGCATTATTATTCAAAATTTTGATTATTTTCACCTAACATTCCCTCCTCGTTTTCACTACACTAAACAGTGTGTTACTTAACGGAGGCTGTTATAATCACCGTCTTTCCTGGTATCCCCTCCTTTTCTCCTGTAACAGCATACTGTTTATTACCTTGCTGACTATTCGTTATTACAATGGGTGTGATAATACTTTTTGCATGGGCACTAATATACTCCCAATCCACTTCAATAAGACTTTGACCTACGGAAACCTTGTCTCCTTCACCTGTAACTACGTTAAAACCGTTCCCCTTTAATGCAACTGTTTCTAGCCCAACGTGAATAAGAATTTCAGTCCCGTCCTCAGCAAGAATACCGACAGCATGTTTAGTAGGTGCGATTTGAATAATGGTTCCTGCTACAGGAGCACAGATATCTCCCTTCGCAGGTATTACTGCTGCTCCTTCTCCCATCATCTTTTGATTGAAAACCGGATCAGGAACCTCTTCCAGTGGTACAATTCTTCCTTGAACTGGAGTGTATATTTGTAATTTTGCTTTTTTAAACATATTCAGCAGCATAGTTATTTCTCCTTTATTATTCGATAAGACACTGATTCACAATACTCAATTTCTGTTGCTGCTCGATATTCTGTAGCACCTTTGCCGCTTATACCAGACTTGAGAACAACAAAAAAGGCATGGGGGTACAATAAAAAGATTAAATATCTTTTTACCTTACCACCATGCCTGATCGTATCAGTAACATGTGATCCAATATTAAATTACTAAACTAATAGTAGCATCAAACGCTACAAAAAACAAGATGAAAGCGGTAACTTTTTCTTCAAAGGATTTAACCTGCGTTGTGCACTATGATAAAAAAGGGGTGCTTTTTTCAAGCACCCCTTTTTACTTCTTATTGCCTTAGTTCCCGTCTGAGTTCTTTCAAGATTTCTTTTTAATTGTTTCTTTAGGCTGTTTCATGTTCTTCGCATTAGGACCGAGACACGTTCCACAAAACAGATTAGCGTCTCTATGTTTACTATTAAGTACCTTACAATCAGTTGATACCTAATTCTTTCTTTATATCTCCCAATGTTTGCCCTTTATAGGTTCTCTTAGGATGCGGTGCATCGTTAACTCCCGGATCTGTTTCAAGATAGTTGTATTCCACTAGCTCAAAGTCTTTTGCATCGATTACTCCGTCGAAATTTAAATCAGCTTCTTGGTTATTAGATCCCCAACTTTCTTTTATCGCAACGGCATCCAAAATATCTATTACACTATCCTGATTAACATCTCCAGCATCTTGTTTACGAAGAAGCATTTCGCGCCAAGTTCCAATCACTCTGTCTCCACGTTGTTCATAAAGTGTAAACGATGTATGAACTGGAAAATGCCCTGGAATATTGACTTCCATCTCGAATGGTCTATCAGTTACAGGTAAGCCTGTTACTGTAAAGTCGTTTCTTTGCATTGTTCCATCATATTTCTTTCCATCTGCATCCGTTACTTTCACAGATATCGGTGCATTAGAGAAGTCTATATCATAATCATACTTCCCATCTGCACCATAAAACCCTTGTGCTAGAATGCTGCCTCGTACTTCTGAATAGCTGCGTAATAATTCTGGATTATCTCCCGCAAAATAGCCTTTTACATTAGTTACTTTTCCATCAGTATCGATGTACGTTGCTGATGGCGACGGGGTTTTCAAAGCATTCCTTTTTCCGAATTTAGCCTCTTTTGCTTTTACTATCACGTCTATAACTGGCACATGTCCTGTTACTTCAACTCCTGAACCTTCGCTAATTACAACTGTTGTATTTAACTGGTTAGTGGGCTTTCCTTGTTGATCTATAACTTCTTTTGTCATAGTCGATTTCCCATACTTTAAGAACTCTGGATTTAGTTGCACATCCACTAATTCCATTTCATTTTTGTCATACGTAACAGAGAAGTTTCCTTGCTTTAATTTCTCCATATTGTTAGCAGTTAATGTGAGCTTGATTAAATCGCCTGCTTTCACTTCTTTCTTGTCCATCGACGCCGTTACATATGGAGTACCTTTAGGAAGAAAATGATTGATAATCGGCCCACTGCTCGCAAAGTTCCCAACGGAATCAAATCCAAAGAAGGCAACAGGATATCGATTTAAACTTGCACCCATTAGAATCTCATCGGAAAAATCGCCATTAGCATCTGTAATTAATGGTATAGGATTCGGGTACGGTGATCCCCAATAATACGTGATATAGTTATTAGATTGAGTAACGTTAAGACCCGCAGCTTTCATATCATCAATGCCTTTATCATACAGTTTCATTGAAACCGGTACAGTAGTAGTTCCCGGCTCATATTCATACACACCAGTCGGTAAGCTGCTCGAAATTTCTGGAGCTGTATTGTCGATAAACGTATCTGTTTCTGCAGTAAACGTTTTTCCTTTTGCATTTACCCCTACAAGCTTCAGCTTATAATGTCCTTCTGGTGCTAGTGTAGGATTCACAGAGATAGGATTTTTTGCATTTTCTGTGTAAGGATAATAGTAACCACTAAACATTGAATATAAAACAACCCTTATTCCTTCTCCTATCAGTGTTGGATCTAGTGTCCCCACTAGTCCTAAATCTTTATTAGTTTTTGGATCTACTAATACAAGACTGAGCTGCTCCATTGGAGATCTTAATACAAAGGAACCAGGTGTAAAATTAAATACTGATCCAAATTGATTATTAATTTTTGTTGAAAAGTTAAATGCTTCAATATCTTCTATACCCTCTTCAGTTACTCTCACAGCAAACGGAATTTGGTATTCTTCAGACGAATCTGCTGTATTTACATACTTCACATATCCTTCGTAATACCCTTTTTCAGCTGTTTGTGGAATATTTAAAGAGATGTTCGTTTTCATTGACTTGCCGGCTTTTACAGTCAATTGTTTATCGAAAGATAAAGAAACACCATTTTCTTGACCGTTTAGCGAGCGTTTTGTAAATTTAACGCTGGCTTGGAACGTTTTGTTTGTATCACCCGTATTCGTTATTTCAATTGTTCGCTTGTCACGAAGGTCCTTATCATCTATATAACGCAATCCGAAGCTCATAGCGCCTGTTCGGTCAGCTATTGTAACCTCTTTCCCATCTTCAATGTTTTGCGTTTCATCAACGACCTGGAAATTCATATGTGAATGAATGGCTTCATATGGATCTACTCTGCCAGCCCCAACTTCATACACGCTGTAATCGCCATTTAGAGGGTCAGCTGTATTCATTAAAATAGACTTAATATCCGCAGGTTTATAATTTTTATTTGATTGTAAAAGAAGGGCCGCAATCCCTGCAACATGTGGAGAGGCCATCGATGTTCCAGATAACCTTGCATACGCATAGTCATATGTACCGTTTGTTTTATCGTTTATATAAGAAGGGACGGTAGATATCACACTTACTCCAGGAGCTACGATTTCGGGTTTAATATCATAGTTCACTCTAGAAGGTCCTCGGGAACTGAAACCTGCAAGACGGTCACCTTCCATTGTGACTTGTCCCATATCATGAAATGTCAAATTCTCAGTAGATTGAAGGCTGCTTTGCAACGCTTCTCCTTCTTGTTTCGTTAATGAGAAGGTTGGGATAAAGTCCATTCCTTCTCCAAAGTAATAAGGAATTTGTCCTTCCGCTTCATTATTATTATAAAGAAGGACTGCTTTGGCACCGCGTTGTTTTGCTACTGTGATTTTATCTACTAAGGCACCATCACCACGGCTGATGAGTACAATTTTGCCGGAAACATTTGGTTTACCGACATAGTCAGTGCTCTTTCCTAAGCCTACATCAACAATTGGTAAGTTCATACCTTCAAAATCTGCTAGCTTATCAGAATAATGCTTCGCCATTAATTGCAGGTTGATAGAGTTAGAGCCATATTGTCCTTTAAAGGTCGTGACATTCCGCGGAACATCGCTTGCCCCTACTGTAAGAGCGAGGGCCGATGTTCCTGGAGACCCTACGGTAAAGGAATTACTGCCAGAGTTTCCTGCTGATACAACAGCTGTTACACCGCTGAGTACGGCATTGTTAATTGCAACACTTGTTGGATAAAAAGGATTATTGACTGTTGCTCCAAGAGAGAGGTTGATTACATCCATACCATCTGTAACGGCTTGTTCGATACCCGCAAGGACTGCTTCAGTCGTTCCGCTTCCATACGGGCCTAAAACACGATATGCATAAAGGTCTGCATCAGGTGCAATTCCCATTACGCTATAATCACTGCTATTGTCTCCTTGACCTGCAATTGTTCCGGAAACGTGGGTTCCGTGTTCCGTATAGTAGCTGTTACCTCCCGAAATTTCTTTTTTTCCGGATTTTTTCCAATCTTCATAGGTTGTTTCCATCGGATCATTGTCATTGTCTACAAAGTCATACCCGCCTTTGTATACTCCATCAAGGTCAGGATGGTGGTAATCAATACCAGTATCGATAACACCTACTTTGATTCCTTTTCCTGTAAACCCTTCATTATGCAGTTTGTCGATGCCTAAAAAAGGTAAGCTATCCACGATTAGCGGTTTTGCATCTGTTTGTGTTTCATTTTTCTCTTGAACAGGAGGCTCTACCTGTACTGTAGCATCGCTCCAAATAGCTCTAACTACTTTTAAATCTAATAGTTCTTGTACTTTATTGGCAGGTAATTCCATAGAAAACCCATTTAACGTACGGGTATAAGTTTTCTTAATTTTATAGGCACCGTTGCTTTTTCCTTTAAACATCTTAGCAACATGATTTTTAAAGGCTGTTTGGTCATCTTCAATATTTTTCTTAGCTTGATCGGAAGAAAGCGCTTTCCCTTCTAGTTGCGCTTTAAGCTGAGCAACTTTTTCAGGGTGATGATCGAGCTGGACGATGACTTTAATAGTTTCATTACTTTCTAGATCTACTGTCGATGATAAATATAGCCCTTCTGTTTCCACCGCTTGCAGCTGCTTGTAGTTTTCTCTTTGTTGAGGTGTTAAATTGGAGAGTACAGATTCTAATGAGGTTGGTTTTTCTGCTAGTACATTAACAGCTGGGACATTAGCTGAGCTAAGGACTAATCCTGCTCCTAGAGTCAATACTAAAATTTTTTTGTTTTTTGACATCGGTATCCTCTTTTCTTCTATTTTTTCTAAAAAATTACAATATTTATTTTATTATTTTTTTAAATTTTCAGATAATAGATAACGGTTATAATGATATAAACGAAATTTATACATATAAAATTATATATATAAATAACTTTACGGTTAATAAAGGATTTTCAGGCTGATTATGGAATAAATTTTCCTTTCTCCTACCTAGCACAAACTTGTTTAGAATAGTAATCTTAGCATATCAAAGATTTAGAAATTACTTGCAGTTCTTTTGCAGTTAATCAGAACCAAAAGCACTTTCCATATGGTTATATCATAAAGTAGTAAATACCGCCTTGACTCAGTATCATTTCTTTCACTTAATCAAAAAGTAAAGGAAACTGCTTATGTTAATGCCTTTTCTTAGCCTCCATGAGTTGTGACGAAATATAATCAAGGAATTCCAAAGCCTATCTCCTATGTAACCTAACTCAAATTCACTATAAATTATCTCAAATCCGTTGTGCTGCGCAATTCTTACTCCCTGTCCTCCTATTGAAGCCAACGCAATTTTTTCAACATAGCTTTTAAATATAAAATCTTGCATAGAGCCCCAACTAGAAAAAATATATAAATATCATTCAAGCAGAAAATTTTATTCATTTATAATCCTCGCTTTAATTGATGTGATTTTTTATTATTCATCTCAATTATGACAAAAAATACTCTTATGCCAATATGTTACTGATATGTATGTAGATTATATTTTCATACCAAAAGAGCCCTGAGTACATGCTCCCTTTGTACTCAAGACCCTTACGTTCATCCAATTCTCTCATTTGTTTCTGCTCGGAAGAAGCCCTTCATTGCATTAAAAACATCGGCTTTTTATTTGAGAATATAATAACGGAACTTTTCATCATTGATATTTTTGTAAGCCGACATTAACACTGAATGCCGATTATACTGATTTACTTCTCCATACCCAAACATATTAGATACTTTCATCAGTTCCGTTACAAGCTTTACACAGCGTGCATTATCTGAGGTGAGATTATCACCGTCTGAGAAATGGAACGGATAAACCTGATTGCGAAATAAATAAACCTAGTGGTATCAGTAACATGCAATCTAATATGAAACTAACAGGATACTTTTAGCATTAAACACTACAAAACATGAGATAAAAGAGGTGAATTATTGTGCACCACGTAAAAAGGGATGCTTTTTTCAAGCATCCCTTTGTTTACTTCTTATTGTTTTGGCTCAAGCCCCAGTTCTTTCAAGAAATCACCTAAGCCTTTTTTATTGATTGTTTCTTTAGGCTGTTTCGTGCTCTTAGCATCAGGACCAATGCGTAAGAAGTTTTGTTCCACGAAACGAATATCCGCTTCATTTACTGTGCCGTCGCGGTTGATGTCTTCTTGTACTATAGTCGCAGAACTTGTACCATATGCATCCGCAATCAATTGTACATCTCGAATATCAATTACTTTATCCTTGTTCACATCACCTGCATACGTTGAAGTAAAGTTCTGATTAGAATAAGAGTGACCTATCCATTCTCCGCCCTTTTGTGTGCCGAATTTCTTTGTTATTACACTTGTTAAATGACCTGGTACTTTCAGATACAATGTATACGGCTCATCTGAAGCAGGAACTCCATTAATAGTGTATGCCCCGCGTGAATTAATCGTACCCTTGTACACTTTTCCATCTGTTGCCTTTGCATATACTGTTGCACCAATAGCAGAATAGTCAATTTTATTGTTTAAAGATCCAGTTGCAGTCAAGAAGCCTTCTGGTTTAATGTTTCCTTGTATTTTTGAATGCGTTGAAATCAACTTAAATGTTTTACCAACAAATAAATATGGAATGCCGACTGGCTTTTCTTGTCCTGCTTGCATATAAGAGAAAGTAACACCTGTTATAGCTGCAGCACCGTCGTAATATTCATCTTCTATTAACTTAAAGGTTACATCCAAAAACGGCATATTTCCGTCCATTCCTGCAAAGTTACTTCCCTCAAGAGCTGCTCCTACTTTTACTGTGTTCTTAGTTGAACCTTCTGTAATTGCAGCTTCTTTTAGGTTAATAGAAACGTTATTCTTCTTCGCGTATTCTTTAAATTGCTTGTTTACCTTTACATTCAAGAAGTTGTACAGATAATTTTCATACTGTAGGCTAAAGTCTCCAGACAGAAGCTGCTTCACATTATTCACATTTAATGTCATAGTGACTGTATCGCCTTTTCTAACTTCCGTTTTATTGTACTCACTTGTTACATATTCCGTTCCCTTTTTTACAAAGTAATAAAATTTGACTCCACCAGGATAATCCGCTGCTGATGCATAGTCAGCTGCAAGCACACGCACGCCATAAGGCTTCGTTGCAATGTCTTTTGGTTCTATGCCGAATTTGAAATCTCCATTTCCTTGTACTGGGAACATCATTGGGAACGGTGAATTCGGATAAACCGCAAGCGTATTTGTAGATTGATCAATATTAATACCTTTTTCTTTCAGTACATCCACTGTAGAATCATATACATTACCGTGTACCCATAATGCACGTGCGCCATCTTCTTCTGTATACATAGAATCATCTATCTCGATTACATTTTGATCATAATCCTTCATCGTGATCTTCGGAGCAGTATTGTCTACAATAAATGGTTGGCTGATAGGATATGATTTTCCATTTTCGTCATAACCAAGCAGTTCAATCTTATACTGTCCCTCCGGCGCTTTCACTTTTTCACTGCTGATTGGGTTTTGAGAGTCATTTGTAAATGGATACATATCGCCATTAAAAAGTTGCAGCATGGTATATGTTACATCTGGCTTCATCGTACTAGCATTAATTGTCCCAAGGAAACCGATTGCTTTATCTGTTTTTTCATCTTTTAAGACAACATCAATCGTTTGCAGTGGGCTTTTCAGTTTAAGTTTTGCTCCAACAAATGGAGAATAAAATGGATGAGCTCTTACATCATTCGCCGCTGCATATTTTGATAATGCTATAGATTCTATTCCCTTCTCTGTTACACGAATGGCAAATGGAATTTGATATGTTTCTTCTGGGTTGCTTGCATTTGTCACATGAATATAGCCTTCATAACGGCCTTCTGCCGCACTTTGAGGGACTGTAATTTTAGGCTGCATGCTTACTGTTTTGCTGCTTGCAACTGTGATGCTGCTTGGCACGTCGAGCGTTACACCATTTGCTACGGCATCTTGAATACCTGTTCTCTCTCCATGGTACTCTACTTCTACCTTGAATGTTTTATCTTCTTCCCCATGGTTTTTGATGACCATCTTGCGGCTGTCTTCAATTGAGCCATTATCCTCTTTGTAATGACTTCCGTATGAGATCGATCCTGTTTCATCAGCAATTTCTACAACCTGGTTGTTTTCAATGGTTTGTGTAGTATCCATCACTTTAATCGAGATATCCGTGTGCACAGCATTGTACGCATCGATACGTCCTGCACCTTGTTCGAATACGGAGTTATTGCCTTTTAAGTCTACTGAGGTATTCATTAAAGCTGCTTTTACATCAAATGGAGAATATCCTGGATGTGATTGCAGAATCAACGCTGCTACCCCTGCCACGTGAGAAGTTGCCATCGATGTTCCTTGCAAACGCGTATATGCATTTGTATAATCCACTCCATCTTCTGGACTGTTAACATATTCAGGAATCGTAGAGAAGATCGCTACCCCTGGTGCCACTACATCCGGTTTAATATCGTAGCTGCCTTCTACTGGCCCTCGAGAACTGAAGCTTGCCAGACTATCGCCTTCCGTTTTTGTGTTTGCCAATGCGCCTAATGTAAGCGAAGCGTTATCACCAAGTTCTCGCAAGCGCTCTCCATCTGCTTTTGTTAAACGGAAGGATGGAATGAGCCCCATAGATTCTCCTAAATAAGCAGAGATTTCTCCTTCTACATTGTTATAGATGATAACTGCTTTTGCACCTGCTTTTGCCGCACTTTTGATTTTGTCAACAAATGCTAGTTCTCCACGTTCAATCAAGGCAATTTTGCCAGTAAAATCTTTTCCTTCGAAATCAGTCGGTTTGCCAAGACCGGCGAACATAACCTGCATCGATTGGTTTTGGAGTGTTTCCAAATTGTCTGTAAAGGTTTTGCCTAACAGCTTTACATTCTCAAATGTTTGGCTACCTGCAGTCATAGAAGTAAAGGTTGGAATATCCATCGCAAAATCACTTGCACCAACGGTAATACCAAGTGCGGATGCTGCTGGAGAACCTAATGTTTTTTCGTTTGGACCACTATTTCCAGCCGCTACTACTGCGACTACACCAGACAGCATCGCATTGTTAATCGCAACAGATGTTGGGTATAGTGGGTCATTTAAAGAATTCCCAAGAGACAGGTTGATGACATCCATCCCGTCTGCAATAGCCTTATCGATACCAGCAAGAATACCTGATGTAGCACCAGCACCATAAGGACCAAGTACGCGATAGCCGTATAAATCGACATCAGGAGCTACTCCTTTTACCGCATAGTCTACATTATTTTTTTGTTCCCCAGCGATCGTACCTGATACGTGTGTACCATGCTCTGTATAATAAGGAGTTCCAGAATAAGGGTTGATTTCTGGTTCATTGGAAGCTTGCCAATCTTTATACGTCGTTTCCATTGGATCCGCATCGTTATCAACAAAGTCCCAGCCTTTTACCATTTCTGGCTCAATTGCTTTCGGATCTGTTCCAAAGGATGAACGGTACCCTTGATACGCATATTTTAAATCAGGATGATTGTAGTCAATCCCTGTATCTAACACACCCACTTTAATACCTTTTCCAGTTACTTTTTCCTCATGAAGCTTGTCCACTCCGATTTGCGGAATACTGTCCATCATTTTCGATTCGGAAGCTGATTGTGTTTGTTCCGGAAGATCAAGCTGTACTGTGTCGTCTTTCCATACACGCTTCACTACACCACATGTTAGTAACTCTTCGATTGCTGCACCTGGAATTGTCACCGCTACGCCTGTTAAAGCTGTGCGATATTCTCTCGTAATCTTTGCATCTTTTAACTGTGGGCTTGCACTCTTTTGGTTTTTTAACGCTTCAAAGCTTTGTTTAAACTCTTGATGAGCTTGTTCTACCTTGGCAGCTGCCGCTTTCGTAGTCGTACGCAATCCTTTTGCCGCTTGCTTCATCACTTCTACTTTCGCCGGTGCTTGATTAAACTCGACGATAACGTTTACCTGTTCAGTGCTAGTTGTATCAATATTTGGTGAAATAACAAAACCTGGCTTTGCATCCAGTTGTTCCAAAGCTTGTCGTTGTGTATCTGTTAATTTCATTAATACTTGTTCAACATTATCAACTTGCTTTACTTCAAGCGGAGTTTGTGCCAATGTATTGAATGGTACAGAACCTGTAGCTAATACACCAGCTGTCAATGCCCCAGCAAGAACGCGATTGAATTTCTTCTGCATAGTACCCCTCCTAAGTTGTATATACAAGCAGCTATCAACAACTGCGAGTTACCTAATTTACTAGATTTATTAGGAAAATTTCTCACAAAAATATAACGATTCCTACTCTATTTGCATAGCTGTTAATTCTTGTTGTGAGTTATTTATTATTTAAATTGTACTGAAAGAATCAAATTCTGTTAATTGGGAAAATTCAAGGCAATCACCGTCTAAATTTGTCATTTTTTCGAATATTACACCGAAAAATAAGACAAAATATGAGCATATACAACGGCTAAGAGCTCTTTAGAAGGTTGGGAAAATTTTATGAAACCCGTTGAATTATACGGATTTATGTAACTCAAATAAAAAGAACCGCTCATATAAGCGGTTCTTCTTCAGCCTAATTCAATGCACCTAAGATATCCTCCAGCCTTTTACCATTCGCATTTTCACTCGGCTTTTTGGAAGGCTGCACCGTAGGGTTTTCAAGCAAGTAATTCTGCTTAATATAGTCCATATCTTTCATTTTCACATGCAATAAAGGAAGTATGTCTGTTGCTGAAATAGAGCCTTGCAACGCTTTAACAGTAACCGCCAGAACGCTGCTTGTTTCTGCTGTTTCCACTAAGACCTTACCTGTCAACTCTTTAGAAACTTCAATTCCCTCTACTTCTAGATACGCTTTATTAAACTGGTAGTTCCATTTTGCTTCCATCCAGCTGTTACTATTTCAGCTATCATAAAAGACATACTTGCTCCTATATTTGACTGACATGTAACCTGTATTTGCACAATAAAAAAAGCCCTGAGTACATACTCCCTTTGTACTCAAGGCTCTTACATTCATCCAATTCTCTCATTTGCTTCTGCTCGGAAGAAGCTCTTCATTGCATTAAAGACATCAGCTTTTTGTTTGAGGATATAATGACGGAATTTTTCATCATTGATATTTTTGTAAGCGGACATTAGCGTTGAATGACGATTATATTGATTCACTTCTCCATATCCAAACATATTGGATACTTTCATCAGTTCCGTTACAAGCTTTACACAGCGTGCATTATCTGAGGTGAGATTATCACCGTCTGAGAAATGGAACGGATAAATATTATAGCGTGACGGTGAATATTTTGTTTCGATTAATTCTAATGCTTTTCGATAAGCAGATGAACAGATAGTCCCCCCGCTTTCTCCCTTAGAGAAAAACTCTTCTTCTGTTACTACTTTTGCTTCTGTGTGGTGGGCAATAAATTCGATATCGACTGTTTCATATTTTGTACGTAAGAACCGTGCCATCCAGAAGAAAAAGCTGCGTGCCATATACTTCTCCCAAATTCCCATAGAACCGCTCGTATCCATCATGGCTAATACAACCGCTTTTGATTCTGGTTTTAATACTTCATTCCATGTACGGAACTTTAAGTCCTCTGGATGAATTGGATAAAAGGACGGTTTCCCGCTCATCGCATTTCGTTTATAAGCAGACATCATGGTTCGTTTTTTATCAATATTCCCCATCAATCCAGTCTTTCGAACATCATTGAATTCAATATGCTCGATGCGATTTTCATCCGTTTCTTTCTGTTTTAAATTCGGTAACTCTAATTCTTTAAATAATACTTGTTCCAGTTCCATAAGTGATACTTCAGCTTCGTAATAATCTTCCCCTGCCTGATCACCTGCACCTTGCCCTTTGCCTGGTCCCTTTTTTTGCCCGCTGCTGGAACCGTCTCTGGCAACGACATCCCCAACCTTACTGTCACCGTTACCCTGACCAACATGCTTATTTTTATCATAGTTGTAGCGAATTTTATACTCATCTAACGAACGGATTGGAATTTTTACTACATCTTTTCCATTCGACATAATAATACTTTCTTCAGTAATTAAATCTGCAAGGTTATTTTTTATAGCCTCCTGTACTTTATCCTGATGTCGCTGTTGATCATCATGTCCTTTACGGTGGAGGGACCAATTTTCCTTTGCAATAGTATAATTATTCTTATTGTCTTCACTCACTGACCTTTCCCCTCCTTCTTGTATACTATGCGTTCACAAACTCTGTTTCAAACAACCGTTTTTCTAATAATATAATTTTTTCATCGGTGCAGCTTTTCACGTTTACGCACTGATAGCTAAAACCAATCGGGTTTTACAGGTAATGGCCCTTTGCTTAAACGTCTCATTTGATTAGATCTAACAATTCAACCAAACTATTTTCAAAATAACGGATTTCTAAACCCTCAAAATAAAGAAAACTTGACTAACACCAAGCCTGTAGGCGCTGGCGATTGCCTAGTTACACTTTCTTATCACTAAAAAAGTCCGCTTTTCTCTTCACGTTTCAACTTTTTAAGCACCATTTTTCCCGGTACAGCATATGGTATCGTGTCGGTCTTTTTTATTTTTACTTTGAATGGTTGGTTACTCTATCTTATGCCAGCAATAATAATAATTGACAAATAATTCATAAAATTTATTCAAGGTATTTTATAGGACAAGCACCTTATAGAGAAGGAGAACTTCCTCTAATACTGAATCAAATGCAGGGGGAATAATGTTATACAGAGAAAACGAAACCAGCTGCAGTTTATATAATCGGAGCTGGTTCGTTCATTTGTATTTTTGCAAAAAAAGCATGCCCGAGAGCATACTTTTTTTACCTTTAACGATTGAGCAGGCTTCCTACATATCGAAGCAACTCGTTGGCAGAAGAGGAATTGTATCCATATTCATCTATCAAACGTGCTACAACCTCATTTATCTTCTTCAATTGACTTTCATCAGGAGTTTTGGATGATGTTGTAATTTTCACTACATCTTTCAGATCTGCAAATAATTTCTTTTGAATCGCTTCTCGTAAACGTTCATGAGAATTATAGTCAAATCGTTTTCCTTTTCTTGCATATGCCGAAATCCGAATTAAAATCTCTTCACGGAATGCTTTTTTCGCATTCTCCGAAATTCCGATTTGTTCTTCAATAGAACGCATAAGCTTTTCATCCGGGTTCATTTCTTCACCTGTTAATGGATCCCGCAGCTTATTTTTATTGCAGTAAGCTTCGACATTATCAAGGTAGTTATCCATCAATGTTTTCGCTGATTCCTCATAAGAGTAAACAAAGGCTTTTTGTACTTCTTTTTTCGCAATATCATCGTATTCTTTTCTTGCGACAGAAATGAAGTTCATATACCGTTCACGATCTTCACTGCTAATGGATGGATGCTGCTCCAACCCATCTTTCAAGGACCGAAGAACGTCCAGCGCATTTATCGATGGCACCTCTTTTCTGATAATTGTAGACGAAATACGATTGATTACATAACGAGGGTCAATACCACTCATTCCTTCATCTGCATATTCTCTTTGCAGCTCTTCGACATCAACCAAATTGTAGCCTTCCACCATTTCACCATCATATAAACGCATTTTCTTCACTAAATCGATATCGCCTCGTTTCGGCTCTTTCAATCTAGTTAAAATAGTGAACATCGCTGCTACACGAAGCGTATGAGGTGCAATGTGAACATTAGATACATCACTTTCTCGAATCATCTTTTCATAAATATGCTCTTCTTCACTAACTCGTAAATTATATGGGATTGGCATGACAATGATACGGGAATGTAGCGCCTCATTTTTCTTATTGGAGATAAAGGAACGATACTCCGTTTCATTCGTATGCGCTATAATTAATTCGTCTGCTGAAATTAAAGCAAAACGGCCTGCCTTAAAGTTTCCTTCCTGTGTTAGTGATAACAAATGCCATAAAAACTTTTCATCACATTTCAGCATCTCTTGAAATTCCATCATGCCTCGATTCGCCTTATTAAGCTCTCCATCAAATCGATATGCACGAGGATCAGATTCTGATCCAAATTCAGCGATAGTCGAAAAGTCAATGCTTCCAGTTAAATCTGCAATATCTTGAGATTTTGGATCGGATGGGCTGAAGGTTCCAATACCAATGCGCCGATCCTCTGATAAAAATACACGCTCCACAATTACATCTTCAATGCGGTTATTATATTCTTGTTCAAGCCTCATTAAATTCAGAGGAGATAGATTCCCTTCAATTCTAACGCCGTATTCTTTATAAAAATCTTCCCGTAAATGCTGAGGAATAAGGTGTAAAGGATCTTCATGCATCGGGCATCCTTTTATAGCAAAAATTGCGCCGTTTTCTGTATAGGTATAGGCTTCTAATCCTCTCTTTAACATCGTTACCAGTGTGGATTTCCCTCCACTTACAGGACCCATTAACAGTAAAATTCGTTTTCTTACGTCTAAACGCTTTGCTGCTGGATGAAAATACTCTTCTACCAGCCGTTCTAAAGCTGTCTCTAATCCAAATAATTGATTGCTAAAAAAGTTGTACTCCCTACGCCCATCTACTTCCTCGATTCCAGCATCCCTAATCATATTATAAATGCGCGAGTGAGCTGTTTGAGCTACCCACGGCTTCTCTTTGACAATCTCCAAATACTCAGCAAATGTCCCTTCCCATTGCAATCGTTTTTCTGCTTCTCGGTGCTGTTCAATTTTTCTTAGAATATCCATACTGGACCTCCCCCATCATCTTGTTCAAAAAAGGATTATTACACTGTATGCGAGGATGTCCGCAAACATTCTAATTAAATCATTACATTCTAGGTCATAATGGGGAGGATATCTTTATTATGGAGAAGGTATATGAAGTAAAAACATTATACTTAGAAAGAAAACTTTTGGAATTGGCAGAAAGAATTCGCTATAATAGAAAAAGCGGGGATACTATAGAAAGGGAGGAATAACCATGCGTTTTTTACTTTTAATGGGTGTAATGGTCGCATTTTTAAGCGCCATCTTCACTGCTGGATACAACGATAAGCCAGGTGCTGGTAAATAAAAATAAGCTGACGTCTAGCATGACGTCAGCTTATTTTTTATGCTTATTCAAACTAAAGAGAATTGGCTTATTTACAGCTAGTAACCTGTCCTCTTTTTAATAATTAATTTCTTTATTTAAGGCTGTTTTCGTAAAGTTTGTTGCTTTTATAAAATAATGACTTAATAAAGGAAAATTATTGTTAGTTGTAGAATATTAATCATTGGTCCTTATTCAACTAAATGGCAGGATAGTTGCGTAAAAAAAGGTGTTTTTTATAGTTCCATCGAAATAAATATAATAAACTAATTCAGAGGGAATTTGAGAATGAAAACCTATTTACTTAATAGATATAAACATTATTTAATGGTTTTAATCGGTGGATTAATCGGGCTATTGTTAGCTTTTATAGTTAATAAAAAAATAATTCTAGATTCTGATAATATCTACTTTTTAAAATGGGTAGGATTTGGATTAATAATAAGTGAGCTCGTCTTCTTTTTTAATTGGATATTTAAAAAGAACAAAACATAATGTAGCTATTCAACTAAATGATGCTTTAGTTGAACAAGACATATTAAATAGCTGAATAGAAATATAATGTACAAGTAGTTCTATTAAAGAACGGAGGCTTGGGAGATGAAACGAGTTCTTTTAGGTATAGTGGTAATTATGATAATTTTAATTGGAATGTACTATTCGACTAATATTGGTTAGGAGTTATTCAACTAACTGATGCGTTAGTTGAATAACATTCCTTTAAAGTCATATCAATTGATATGGCTTTTTCGTTCTAATCCAACTATATTTATACTTCTCGTAAATACTTAACTGTAATGCAATTAGGATTTTGACAGGAACCTAACATCATACCCTTTACTCTATCCTTAGTAGCTAACTTCTTATTTTGTTGTAAGAATTTGAACCAGTATAGGTAGTTATCGAGATATTTAGTGGCTACTCCTTGAAATCTATCCATCCAATCTCCAAGACGTTTATGAAAGCTATTGACATGCTGAACATGGTATATGCCTTTTTTTACATACCCTTCTTTACTGACATTAATTGTTTCGTGTTTTAGACCTTTATTCAATGCAAACTTTTTATAGTTCGTTGCGGTATCAGTGCATAACAAAGCAGAGGGGTCTATATACTCCCCAATTACCGCATCTATTTCTTCTGCTCGGACACGCCCCCGACCAGCTTTTCTAACAACTACTTGACCATTACGGTCTTGTGCAACTACAACTGCAATTTTAAGATTACTAATACCTCTTTTTGGGTCTTTTCCACCACGTTCTTTTGGGTCTCTACCTTCAACTTTACGTCCTTTAAATGATTCTTTGAAAAAGGTCTCGTCGCTTTCAACGATACCCTTTAAACCTTGAAATCCTAAAGAACGCAATGCAAATAAAATCTTATGCCTCCAATAGAAACAAGTTGATATGTGAATTTTAAGCTCTTCAGCAATTTTTGGTAAGGTGTAGCCTTCAATCATCATACGAAAATATTTAGCCCATTTTCCAAGATATCGTGAACCTGAAATCGGAGTATTTGTTAGGTCATTAAATGACTTGCAGCAATCATGACAGAAGTAACGCTGTCTTCCGCGATATTTTCCGTTTCGCTTAACCTTTACACTTCCACAATGAACACAACCAAGACCTTCGCTAAAGCGAGTTTCTCTTATCGTAGTGTATGTATCTACAATTTCATCTTCATCATTAGAGAAGAACTCTGATTTTAAGCGATTAAATAACTTGATTTGGTCTTGTTTCGATAAATCAGTAAAGTCAGCATAAACATGTTCCAACATTGAAAAACCACCTCCCAAACAAGTATTTTAGCACCCTTTAGGAGTATGGTCAAAATAGCAACAATCTATGCGAAAAGAGCCTTATTTAATTCCGGATAATTTTGTTGGCGAAGTGCTTCATACACAAGAATAGCAGCTGTATTAGATAAATTTAATGAACGTACATGCTCATTCATCGGTACACGCAAACAACGGTCAAAATTCTCTTCAATTACATTTGCCGGCAAGCCGTTGGTTTCTCTGCCGAACACAAAATAATGCTCCTTATCTAAATCACTATAATCAAAATGAGAATGTGCCTTCTCACCGTATTTTGTTAAATAAAAAAACTCTCCACCTTGATTTTTCTCATAAAATTCATCAAGAGAAACGTAATGAATTACGTTGACATGTTCCCAATAATCTAGTCCTGCTCGCTTCAGCATTTTATCATCGGTAGAAAATCCAAGCGGATGAATCAAATGCAGCGTAGTGCCCGTAGCAGCACATGTACGAGCGATGTTCCCCGTATTTGCCGGAATCTCCGGTTGATATAATACAACATGTATTCCCAATATACTCACCTCTATTTATTATCTACAACGTATTTTATATCATTTCCTGCTAAAAAGAAAAGTATTGGCTTCCATCATACTTATTAAATAGCGGTCTATTCAATAATTTTTCATAAAAATAGAGCAGCCTATGCTGCTCTATTCATTATCCACAATATGAAAAAACTTATATTTCATACGAGGAGTATATTTATTAGAATCTTCATAAGTCCAATAACGTTTTCGGCTGTCTGAAGAATGAGCATTTACAAGCGGCATACCATTTGCATCCTTCGCCACCACCATAGTTGTGTGATTCCATCTGCCGTCATTTTCAAAATCATAGGCGATTATATCGCCCAAAAGCAATTCTTCGGGTTTTTCAACTTGTTGAGCACGTAAACCGACTGTCGCCCCCGACAAATACCAATGAAAAGAATGAGCAACTGACCAACTCCAGCTCCATTGCCCATTTTGCTGCCACCATCCCTTTCTCACAGTAGGATATCCTGTCATCGGTACTTCTCCTGCTCGGATACACTGAGACACAAAATTTGTACAGTTATCTGGGAAGTTTTTATATGCAGGGTTACGGCCATTCCACCATGCTTCAGCATATTTTACTGCTTCAAGACGATTGTATTTATATGGAATATACTGCCCCTTGCCTTTTGTAACATCTCGTTCTAAGAACTCCATTGGCTCAGGTTCACTTACATATTCAATATACGAATCATTTACAATTTGTTCTTTTTCGAGGATGATGCGGCGCTCGACACGCTCTTCTTCCACATATAACAGTCCTATTTGGTCTACTAAATATTGAAAATGAACTATATAATCTACTTCTTTTCGAGCTCCAAATGTTAATTCACGCACAATAGTAACTTGTGCCTGACATTTGACAACCTCTGCCTTTCTCGTCTTAATAAGCTCTTTTTTACGTGTAATCACATCCTGTATTTCTTTAGATGTATAAGTAGTAACAGAAACATTTCCCACTACAAATGCTAACTGCTCATTGACCATTTGTTCTAAAATAGCCTTTATGGACAAAGATTCTCACTCCCCTCAATACAAAAAGCGGACACGGCCCGTCTAACTTTCTACATAAAGAGTGCTCTTAACATTCAGCAGAAAAAAAGGATACAATCATTTGTACATCGTGTACTTTCTTTCCTTGCAAGGCGCGGTTATTATTACCATATGTCCGAAGGTTTAAGAATCTGCCTGTCTTTCCTTAAGCAGCTGCAATCCTTTTTCCATTTCTGTTAAAACTTCCTCATCCAGCTCCTTGTCTTTCGCCTCTAAAATCGCATACTCAGCTTCTTTTTCCCCAATTTTACCCAATGCCCATGCGGCCATACCTCTCATGACTGGTCTTGGATCCTTTTTCATTACTTGAATCAAATCTGAAACCGCTGTTTCGTCTTTATAATGTGCAAGTGCAATAATGGCATTTCGCTGAATTGGCTTTTTCCCTCTCCATGAACCTGACATTACTCCAAACTTCTCTTTAAATTCTCGATTTCCAATTGTAAGAAGCGGTTTTAACAATGGCTTTACAGCTTCCGAATCAGGCTCCATTTCCGGATGCAAATGAAAATCTATGCCTTTATTTTTTGGACAGACTGTCTGACACGTATCACAGCCATATAGCCTGTTCCCCATTTTTATCCGGTATTCGTCTGCAATAAAACCTTTTGTTTGTGTTAAAAAGGCGATACACTTTTGTGAATCCAACTGCCCGCCTTGGACTAAAGCACCAGTCGGACAAACCTCTATACATTTATTGCAAGTCCCGCACCCATCTTCAATTGGCGTATCAGGAGGAAAAGGGATATTTGTAATCATTTCTCCCAAATACACATACGATCCAAATTCGGGAGTGATAATAGAACAATTCTTAGCGCTCCATCCAATGCCAGCACGTTCTGCAACCGCACGGTCACTCAATTCTCCTGTATCTACCATAGATTGTAGAGCAGCAGCCGGGACCTTCTCTAAAATAAAATGTTCCAGCTTTTGCAGCCGGTCACGTAACACATCATGATAATCCGCTCCCCAAGATGCTCTGCAAAAAATCCCACGTCGTTCTCCTTTTTTACTTTGAGGAGCATTTTTTAATTTAGAAGGATAGGCAAGTGCAATAGCGATGATAGATTGTGCACCAGGTAATACCAACTCTGGCTTCACCCGTTTCTCAATATCCTTTTCCTCAAAGCCCGAAGCATAACCGAGTTCTTCATGCTGTATGAGACGCTGCTTGAGTTCCTTAAATGGTAAGGCAGTTGTAAACCCGATTTTATCAATGCCAATTTCTTTGCTGTACGTGATAATATCTTGTTTCAGCTGTTCTACATTCATTATTGCACCCCCTATATGGTAAGTGTAGACAAATAAACATTAAAAAACGCAATGCCCCGTTTTATTGTATAAACGAAACACTGCGTTGCTTATGAAGTAAGTAATTTATATTTTTTGGAGCGGGTGATGAGAATCGAACTCACGACCAGAGCTTGGAAGGCTCTTGTTTTACCACTAAACTACACCCGCAAATTATAAAAGAAATTAATGATTTTTATTAACTTTTCATTAACTTATGTTAAGAATTATAGCACAGCATAATATAGGTGACAAGAATTTTGTCGAAAAAAATTAAATTTATTTTATAGAAAAATCCCTCTAGATTTAGAAACTTCTTGCTTTAGTTGTATTGTAATAACTGCCTACGAGAGAGGCCAACACTCACTTGCGACAATTTCATTTCATCTCAATAGTAAAATAAGATCGGTACATAATAAGAGAGGGATTTCTAATTGGGAGGAAATAAGAACAAATAAAACCGATCGGACACAAGGTAGCTGAAGATGTTGTTTCTCTAAGGCTTGCGATTTCAAATATATGCTTCGTAGGGTATCGAAATCATTGGGTTTTAGTCGATACAGGTGTGCCTGGCTCTGCTAATAAAATTTGGCAAGCTGCTCAAACGTTATATGGAGAAAACTGCTGTCCAAAAGCTATTATCCTAACACATGGTCACTTTGACCACATCGGAGCTGTAAAAAAGCTAGCACGATATTGGAATGTCCCTGTATATGCTCACATGCTAGAGCTTTCATTCTTAACAGGACAAGCGAACTACTCTCCTCCCGATTCATCTTCTGGAGGTTTAATAGCCCCTCTAGCTCCGTTTTACCCAGGTAAAAGCGTTCATCTAGGACATTATACCCGTCCTTTGCCTGAACACGGTCGCATCGCAGAAATGCCTGGTTGGCGCTGGATCCATACATCTGGGCATACTGCAGGGCATATCTCCTTGTTTCGTGATTCTGACGGCATTCTTATTGCAGGAGATGCTTTTACAACTGTCAAGCAAGATTCTATTCTTTCTATCCTAACTCAATATAAGAAAATACACGGCCCCCCTGCGTATTATACAACTGACTGGCAGGCTGCTTGGAAATCAGTAACAAACTTAGAAGCCTTAAAACCATCTGCTGCCATTACAGGACATGAGCTTCCTATGTTTGGAAAGAAGTTAGCTCATCAGCTAAAAGCACTCGCACGTCACTTCGATCGATTGGCTATCCCTGAGGCATAACCGCTAACAAAATTCAAGGGTTCTCACGATAGGAGAGAACCCTTGATGCATTTATAGCTTCTATCACTCTACACTATCTAAATGTATGGACACATCCACATCTGGAAACTGTTGTTTAAATACCCCAGCTAACGCCTTCGCTCTTTGTTTTACAAGAGCTGCTGAATGAACTTGTTCAAGCAGCATATGTTGCTGTGCTTCTTCTGGTATTTTTTCATAATAGGCAGAAGCGAAAATTTTATAGTATGTATATTCATTTAATACAATTAAGCGCAAGGATATAGCTTTTCCAAAGGCCGCTTCTTTTTGTTTAATTTTAGAAATCACTTCACCCGTTTTATCTGTCACAGTGACACCCTCCATCTTTATTTCTTGCTTTTACTGCTTATAAAATCTTGTTCTTCTTGAGCTGTCGCAAGCCTAGTCGCTTTTCCAAGCTCTCCGCCTTCCCACTCCCATATTTGATTATGAACATAGACGCAGTTAGAAAAATCACCTGCTTGCCATTTATGCAGCGCCTCTATATAAAAATCATAATGCTCTAAATTATCGTTACTGTATTCAACTAGCTGTATTGTAGTTTCGATACTCTCAGGCGTCATTGGAATGTAACCCCAACGTTGTTCGGCAATCACTTTTTGATGAGTCATTTCATGCATACGATGCTGAATATCTTCATCCGTTGATTTTTCTGGTTGAGTCTCTACAACTGGAGCTGGCTGAGGGGGAGTTACTGATTCTGCTGGCTCCTCAAGTTCTACACGATCTACAACAATTTCCTCATCAGCTTCCTCAATGATGTGGTTCTCCTCCCAATTGTTTATATACGATTGAACAGCAATAACTGCAGAGGCTAGAATTCCAATAGAAGCAAACGTTCCTAATATACCTTTTTTCGTGAATTTAAACATTACAATCCCTCTTTTTCATTTTTTGTATTTTAGAAGAGGAACATTAATACAAGCAACACAAGGAGCAAAAATATAAACGCCATTATAGAAATTACATACTCTTTTGACTCTCTATCATACTTCCACTCCATCCATGTACGAAAAATATAAAATGTAATAAAAAATGCAGGAATTATATATTTAACATTTATACCACTAACTAGCAAACCCATGTATACAATTAAAAGAACCCGTTCTCCCCATTTTTGAATATTATTGACGGGTTGATAAATATAACCCTTTTTAGGTATATTCAACTTTTTTCTCATCAGTCTTTCTAGTAAATACCCGAATACTATTACTCCCACAAAAATAATGACTTGTATAGCAACCATATTGTGTCCCCCAAAAGTATTACTGAAGATATTGTTTAGGAATTTCTGTTAAGTATCTTTTTACTAAAAATTGAAAATCTACAATGACATATTCCTATGCCTCCTTTTACTATCTCTCTACTTTAGCTCTTCTTCCATTTTTTTGTATTTCATCTTATCCATCATTTCTCTCCCCATTCGTTGCCCAGTTTTAAAATTCTATTTCTACAAGCAGTAGTTACAACCCTTTAAGTCAATTTATAAAGATAATCAAATGCTGCTGCAAATAAATAGAAATTGTGAAACTAAGTCGCAGATAATCATTGGAAAACCTCTTTGAATATGATTTAAATAAGTACCTAATGACAGGATAGGTTACAAATGGAGAAGCAAATTAACAAGATTTTCGACACTAGAGAGGATTTTGAAGCTGTAGAGGCTTTCGAAGCTACAGAGGTTTTTGGTGCCTTGTTAGTGGCAATAGGAACAATTACTGCCGCAATCGGAAGTACACCTTTACAGTTTATAAAAAGTAGCTTAAGACAAGATTTCAGTTTGGTGGGAAATGTTTTACAATCTGTTGGAGGTGCGGTACAAGCTAATGCATTTGAGGAATTCGAGGATGGCTCTCTGGAGACTATCGGAAATGCAATTCAATCATTTGGAAACATATCAGTAATAAGTGGACTTATTATCAATTTTAAAGACGAGACACAACAAAAATTAATAATTAACGGAAATTGGTTACAAGCTTTAGGCGGAGTTGCTTCATTTGGAGAGGAAATTGAAAAGGCTTCAAGTTCGAATAATCCAGAAAGTAGTTCCAACTGGTTAGTGCAAGCCATGGGAAATATACTGCAAGCTATAGGAAATTCATTACAGGCCATAGATGGAATACAAGTATTGAAGGAGAGCCAAGTAGAGAATAATAAAGATAGTAAGGAGAACGAAGAAGATACAAACCGTGTAGAAAACGAAGAAAATGAAGATAAATGGTCATTAGACACTACCGGAAGCTGGATACAAGCGACTGGTTCTATCATCTCTTTAATTGGTCAAATAAAACAAGCAGAAGAAGTGGAAGAACAGGAAGCTAAAGAACAAAAAGAACAGATAAATACGGATAAACAAACCGAAAAACTTACGAATCAAAATGACTGGCACTATTCATCATTTAGGCTCGTATTTAACAATTAAATTTTCTCCATCCCAAGAAGAAGATAATTTTTCATTCAGTTAAACATTGCTTCACACACCAATTTATCGTAAATCTTCTAACAATAGACGTTTATGACGATATAAGTATTTGATCCTTCTTTTTTCAGTGCAACAAAAAAGGCTTACAGACTCTTTCATTACTCTCTATTGTGTTCGATGTTGAAACCCTTGCAGATTAAGGAGTTGAAAGAATACTAGTAATGCCTTTTCTAAATACTCATGCAATGCGTGAGTTTCTTGTTGTAGCTTTACTTTATATTAAATGTCTTTTTCTTATTTTTAGTTCATTTATCTGATTTTCTATAATGATTTTTTCTTCACGTTAATAATCTATAAATTAAAATTCTCTTTTTCACTAATATCAATCACAGTTTTCCCTTCATTATACGTGAATAAATGCTTCATATATATTGAATTCATTAAATCCAGAGGAGTAACATCACCAGTCACTTTGTGATCAACAAGATCGATTCCAATATGTTGATATGCTTTATCTATTATTTCTGAGCAGATATATCGGTCTTGTGCATGAATGATAAGATTCAATCGAAAGTATTTTTGGAGAAAAAGTGAAATAATTCTCCACCAATCGTATCCCTTAGATGTACTACATTTTTTCCTTAAAAATACTAAGACATTTTTCTTTTGGACTTCGTTCAAGGTTGGCTCTAGACGATATACGTCATATTCTGAATAAGGGTTTTTCATAATTTTCATTTTAGTAAATAAATCAACTTCACATATATGTTCCTCATCTGTAGCAATCGTTACATGAGTATAATCCGATTTTAAGAAAAATCTAATTAAAGGGCTTGCATAGCAATCTCCCTTAATAAATAACAGATCTCCTGCCTCTATCTTCACTTAAAGCACTCCTTCCTCAAATACAATTATAAAATATACTCAGCGTGGGTATCTTGGTGCATTCAATCACTACTTTTCATGATAAATAAGGATTCAATTTCTTCCGTGAAAGTTTCGAATTGCATAAGTCTTTTCGCTGTCTTCTTATGAAGCTTGCGATAAAATTTTAGGGCATCTTCCTTTTCCTCGAAGATATCGGAAAGGTGATGTGTCCCGTCTATAGCTTTGTTGATTTCTTCTTTTGCGTTCAGTTCAGCATACTTCGTTAGGTACGTCCCGTATTTTAGCAACGAAAGAAGTTCCCTTACCTTTTCCGCTTCTATCATGACGTTACCATCTTTAATTTGTATCCCTATCATGTAAACTCCCCCTCAAAATATCGTTTCCACTAATGTAACGAGTTTTCCTTTACATTTTTACATATTCATCAAAATTTCATTGCAATACTTACTATTATTCACCTTACTAATAAGCTAACAGGATTCACTGTATATTACTGACAAATACGTTCTTAGTATCACAAAAAGACCGCTTCCAATATGGAAACCGTCTTTTCTTAAAAGTTTTGCTATTTGGATAATATATTTATAAAATAGAAGTCATATCCAAAGTTATAAAATCAGCATTGTGAATTTTCTTAAAGGATGAACAGAAACGTTGGTTCCGTTACAATTATTTATGCAATAAAATATTAGGAGGTCTATAAGATGAGTAAAGTGATTAGATTTGAATTTCAGGTTCCAAATCCTGAAGAAGCTATTGAATTTTATTCAAATAGTTTTGGTTGGAAGTTCGAAAAAATGCCAGGTCCCATAGATTATTGGTTCATCATTACCGGGGATGATGATAAAGCTGGTATTGATGGTGGGTTAATGAAATCTCCTGATGGGGCTACCAGAACTACTAATTCAATTGAAACACCTTCAGTAGATGAATACATAAAAAAAGTTACTGCTAATGGAGGAAATGTAGTTGTACCCAAAACAGCTATTCCTAATATAGGTTATTTTGCTTACTGTTTAGATAATCAAGGACTTCTTTTTGGGGTGTCTGAAGTTAATACAGAAGCAAGATAAACTTAATTTAATATGTATTTAAAAGGCGATTTCCAAATTCAGAAATTTTGCATACCACTTTTCAAGTGGAAATCGTATGCAAGGAACAATAAAAAGCGGTTTGACTTAGTTGTCAAACCGCTTTTTATATAGTGTTTCTCACACTATTTTTGATACCGGTGGTCGGGGTCGAACCGACACTCCAGAGGAACACGATTTTGAGTCGTGCGCGTCTGCCAATTCCGCCACACCGGCGTAGCAATATATAAATCAAAGTGCCGAGGGCCGGTCTCGAACCGGCACGGTAGTCACCTACCGCAGGATTTTAAGTCCTGTGCGTCTGCCAATTCCGCCACCCCGGCAGGACTTATATTCAATAATGGAGGCGGCAACCGGATTCGAACCGGTGGTAAAGGTTTTGCAGACCTCTGCCTTACCACTTGGCTATGCCGCCTAATTATGGAGCGGAAGACGGGATTCGAACCCGCGACCCCAACCTTGGCAAGGTTGTATTCTACCACTGAACTACTTCCGCATATATGGCTGGGCTAGCTGGATTCGAACCAACGCATGACGGAGTCAAAGTCCGTTGCCTTACCGCTTGGCTATAGCCCATTAATAAACTTCATATCCTTATTATATTACTTCACTTAAAATATGTGAATGGGGCGATTGATGGGAATCGAACCCACGAGTGTCGGAGCCACAATCCGATGCGTTAACCACTTCGCCACAACCGCCATTATATTATTTGGCAGGGGTAGTAGGAATCGAACCCACATTGGAGGTTTTGGAGACCTCTGTTCTACCATTAAACTATACCCCTATAAATGGTGGAGGGGGACGGATTCGAACCGCCGAACCCATAGGGAGCGGATTTACAGTCCGCCGCGTTTAGCCACTTCGCTACCCCTCCAAATATGGTGCCGACTAGAGGACTTGAACCCCCAACCTACTGATTACAAGTCAGTTGCTCTACCAATTGAGCTAAGTCGGCTTAAT
>NZ_JAGHKQ010000009.1 GCF_017742235.1 Bacillus sp. 165 | reverse complement strand
CGACTAATATTGGTTAGGAGTTATTCAATTAACTGATGCATTAGTTTAATAAGCATTAAAAAGACTGTTTGGTGAAAAACAGTCTTTTTTAGTACGCAAAAATCAACATTTTAGTTTAACAGAGCCTTTATAAAAGAAAGATAAGAAAAGAAGGTTGGATACTAATCCTTCTTTATTTTGTTTAATATATTTAATTTTCAAATATGTACACATATAGAACATAGGCAGTTACATGGGAATTTGAATAAAACATGATGGAGGGGTAAAAAGAAAGGGTATCTAGATTCTCTTTCTTTTTTATAATTTTTCGGTAATTAGGTAAATAAATAAGGATTAGTTCGGTAAAGGGGTAGGGAATGGGATAGTAAAAATAACTATAATCACAGTTACAATCAAACCAATCAAAAGTGGGAATAAATTTCGTCTAGCCAATTCAAACGAATCCACATTACAAATAGCAGCTGCAGTCAGGGTTGCGACTGATTGTAATGAATCAACAGTATCTAGATTATCCTTTGAAGTTGTGTCTGCTTTATTTGATATTAGCACAGACCGAAGTTATATGTGTATATACCCCAAAACTCAAAATGGTATTCAAAACCTGTGAAAAAACGGCCCCGCTGCCTGCAGTAGGGCCATGTTACTAAAGTTGATGGTTATGGACACTCGTGTCCTTTTTTTCGCTTCACCCTCCCCACACTGATCCACAAATAACAACCATGATATAAATCTGAATAGGGATGGATAACAACAGACCGAGACCTAAATACTTTCGCCCTTTTGCCATTACTAAGATCGCCGTAAATGCAAGTGCAAGCGGTAGGAAGACAGAAAAAATGAACAGGATATATGTACTACAAGCGGATACCGCGCCGATTACTAATCCAAGAAGAAATTCAGCTAGTGGTTTTCGTTGGCGTAGAATCTTCATACTTTCACTCCTTTCTAATAGAATTTGTTATAAATATAATAGTAGATTGCTTAAAAAAATAGTATCATAGGAATAAAG
This sequence comes from Bacillus sp. 165, assembly GCF_017742235.1. Lineage (GTDB taxonomy): Bacteria > Bacillota > Bacilli > Bacillales > Bacillaceae_G > JAGHKQ01. Next base: position 110,950 of record NZ_JAGHKQ010000009.1, on the reverse strand, counting down.
ATTCTGAAAATTTTAAAAAGGATGTGGTACTATTCATACCCCTGTACTCATTCCGTTTTTCGGGGAGTCTTTACACCCGCATCGTATATTCGAAACACTGGCTTTTTTTATTGGTTTTCGAATGTATGTTAAGCTCAGACGAAAAGAAACGATCAGCGAAGAACATGCAGTGTATGTGTTGATTGGCGCCGTTTTGGGTGCGTTGATTGGAAGTACAGTCGTTGCTTCGCTTCAAGACATTCCCGCACTGGTTCATAACGTTCACAACCATGGCTTCTTGGGATTGCTTCAAGGGAAAACGATTGTTGGCGGCTTGTTCGGCGGGATTATTGGTGTTGAAATAGGGAAAAAACTAGCTGGTCACCAACACTCTACTGGCGATGACATGGTGCTCCCACTAGCAATTGCCATGTGTATCGGGCGGATCGGTTGTTTTTTAACTGGTTTGTCGGACGATACCTATGGAATCCCCACTTCTTCTATCTTTGGAATTGATGTTGGAGATGGGGTCAAACGACATCCGACGTCACTTTATGATATCGTCTTTTTACTTAGTTTGGTCATGGTGATTCGATGGAGCGCACGAAGAAAACCGTATGAAGGGTTTCAATTTGCTTTATTTAGTACGGCTTATTTTCTGTACCGATTCGGAATTGAATGGTTAAAACCCTCCATCAAACCGTATGTTGGGATGAGTAGTATTCAATGGACGTGTGTCCTTGGTGTTCTTTATTATGTTGTGTACTTTATCGTTCAAAAAAGGAGAATGAACTATGCCCAATCGTCCGTACACTTACACTGATTTTACATTATCTGTTTGCAGTAAATGTTTACGAAAAGTAGAAGCGAAAATCATCATCGAAAACGACTGTGTCTACATGGTAAAACGTTGTAAACAGCACGGGATGGAAAAAGTACTGATTTCAACGGATGTAGCATACTATGAGCTGTGCCGTCAATTTGTGAAACCAAGTGAAATGCCGCATCGCTGGAATACACCGATTAAATATGGTTGCCCTTACGATTGCGGACTTTGTCCAGATCACGAACAACATAGTTGTCTAAGTATCGTTGAAATCACGGATGTGTGTAATTTGCAGTGTCCAATTTGTTACGCGGAGAGTTCACCAAAACGAACAACGTGGAAAGATTTAGACACCATCAAAAAGATGTTTGATACGATTATCAAAAATGAAAAAGAAGCGGATGTTGTGCAAATATCAGGTGGTGAACCAACCATTCACCCGCAATTTTTTGAGATTTTAGATGAAGCAAAAAAACGACCGATTAAACATCTTATGGTGAACACAAACGGCCTTCGGATTGCCACAGACGAAGCATTTGTGAAAAAACTAGCGAGTTACAAACCAGGATTTGAGATTTATTTACAATTTGATAGCTTTGAGGAAGAGACACTTATTGAGCTGCGTGGCCGTGATTTACGCGCTGTGCGCCAAAAAGCCATTGACAATTTAAATAAATACAACATCAGCACGACACTTGTAGCAGTTGTTAAAAAAGGGTTAAACGATCACGAAATCGGGAAAATCATTAAATGGGGGACGGAACAAAAATGTGTGCGAGGTGTGACCTTCCAACCGGTTCAACATGCAGGCCGTACCGAAAACTATGACCCAGCAACACAGCGCCTCACCCTCAGTGAAGTGCGTCAAGAAATCATCAACCAAAGTGAATTCTTTACAGGTGATGACATCATTCCAGTCCCATGTCATCCAGACAGTTTGGCGATGGGGTATGCCCTCAAAATGGGAGGCAAGATTACGCCGCTCACCAGTATTATCGATAAAAGTGTGTTATTAGAAGGTGAGCGAAATACAATCGTATTTGAAAGTGACGAAGAGTTAAAAAAGAAAGTATTTAAATTATTTAGTTTGAATCATTCCCCGCAAAGCGGCTTCCAAGGATTAAAAGATTTACTCTGTTGTTTGCCAAAAGTGGTTTTACCAAACGGAATGGGCTATGACAATGTGTTTCGCGTACTCATTATGAAGTTCCAAGATAATTATGATTTAGATGTACGAAGTGTCAAAAAATCATGTGTTCACTTTGTGACGACCGATGACAAAATGATTCCATTTGATACCTATAATCTGTTTTATCGGGACGACAAAGAGGCTTACCTGCAAACACTTCACGAAGAAATCGAGTCAAACTAAAAAAGCTTGCCCTTGTTCGCTTGAAGAAATCATTGCGACCAAGATAAACTTCGTGGAAAATAGATGTAAAATTCAGAAAATAAATAAAGTAATGAAATCTACATGTATACTAGGGCTGTCCAATAGTCGGTATTAGACAGCCTCTTTTTTATTTGACGATGTTCTAAAAGGTATTTGCACTAATGAGGTTATGCTCTCTCTTTTGTAAAACCAGCAAGATTGTTTTGGCTAATGTGCACCTAAAAGGTTTTCTTAAATGGATTAATAGCATAACCAAATCCTGTTCGATAAAGAATTTGTATTTCGCTATAACCATATGTTGTAAAGAGATGAGAACACATGAGTTCGATACTAGGATTAATTCAAACACTCATTATAATGGCTTTAGTCTTTATGTTGGTTTACAAATAGGTTGATGTTCAAACAAAAAATACCCATTTTGAATGCCCGCATTTTCGTTCGTTCTTTAAATTATCAAAATCAAGTTTCGCTTTGGTTTTTTAAAAAAATTCTTATGAACGAATGGTGATTTGTCCCGTTTGTGGCTATACAGGTTGGATGGAAATTATAAAAGATGAAAAATAAAAATTGAAATCAATAACAACTGTTAAACAGGAGAAGCTTCAAGCGTTTTGATGTGCTGTTTACACTGTCTGTTGATTTTGAAAATTAACTGTGAATTGATATTTTCTCTACGTTATCTGAACTACTTACTTCATGCAGAAAAGTAGTTTAATAATCTGAAATTACATTTCGTATCATTTGTTTCTGTGTGCCATATTTTTGTAATGATACCTATAAAAAAGAGACTGTTTGAACAGCCTCTTTTCCCTTTAATTATTTCCATCACCGTTTTCTTCCTTTTTCACAACATTCTCTTCTAATTCACCTATGGTTCCCTGTACTTTTTCATTGGCTTCTTTCACTGTTTTTTGAATAATATCTTTTTGATGTAACACATTTTCGCGAATTGCAGATTTTAATTCATTTTTTTGGTTTTTTAAATTCTTTTTCAATTCTTCCATTGCCGCTTTGAGGCTTTCCGATACTTCCTTTTGTAACTCTTTATCTACCTTCGTTTCATTCGCTTCGTTATTATTGTTTGAGACATTTGAAGTAAAAGAAAATGAATAATTTTTCTTGTTTGACATGTAAAATACACTCCTTGCTTTGATGTGATGTTTATCTTTTGTACATCAGAACCAACCATTAGTTAACGTTATAAATCTGCGTTTTGCGGGCAGGATCTTATTTATTGAATAGCACCTTTACATACAAAAAACATCCTTGCAGCCGTAGTAAGGATGTTGTCTTAGGAAAACCTATCACTCATAGATAGTTAAAATTCTAGAAAAACGTGAAAACGTAATACATCCTCGCCATTGTATATAAGGCATTCTATACATACTATTTTCTTCAAGGATAGATTGTTCCATAATTTTTAAATTAGGGTAAATTAATACATATTCTTTTATTCTATCTCGTTGATATTGGTTTAGTTTTTCCATACCATATGTCCTCTTGATACGAAAAAATATTATTATTATTTTGTTAAATAAATTATATGAACGTAGTAAAAACGTTTGAATTTGAAATATTTGTGAACGATTTCACATTTGAGTATCTTCTTTTTTTATTAATATTATAATGGTAGTAGTTATAGTAAAAAAGCTTATTGTATAGAGACGTATAAGGTAAACTTCTTGGGGATGGATGGGGTACAAGGAGGAAAAGATGATACAAAAGGCAATTAAAGCATTTAAACTACAAATGTATTATATTTTTGGATTAGTGGTAATCGCCTGGTTGTGTACACCGTTCGCCGAACACTTTTTGGGATTAGGTGTGGGACTGTTAGTCAGCCTGTATTGTGGATGGATTTTAGCTCGTCGTATTGAAAAGATGGGAGAACATATTATTTTGAATAAACGTTTGCCTTCACTCGGGGCGGCGAACCGTTTTGCTGCAACCGTCTTAGGTTGTGTGCTTTTGTATGAGATAGAACATCATATGGTAATGTGGGCTTTTGCGACAGGAATCTTAGGCGGCTATTTTCTTCTTATTATAAACCTAGGATATTATAGTGCGTACTACAAAGGTGACGACTTGATGACAGAACAAAAGATATAAATAAAATACCCTTTCTGCGTAGACTGTTTCTACATAGAAGGGGTATTTTTTGTTACATGAATGTGATATTTTATTTGTATTTTCATTTTGTGAAGAATTGTTAGAAGTATATGCCTGCATAGTTCTGACGCTGTGGATTAATATCCAATTATTTATTTGTGCTGTACAATATTGAAGTTAAGGACTATACATGTTTTAGATTGTATTTAAAAATATGTGAGATTTAGGTTGAATGGTCAAGGAGTCTAAGCGTTTTAACAGTCGAATCTTACTATTTTTTACTTGCTTGAAAAATCATAGACAACTGTTTTGCAAGATATTGCGGTGTATAAGGCATATCATTTCGCAACCAAAATGATATGGTTCCGATAAGTGCAGAAGATCCATACCAAATCACAATGTCTCTTTGGAGAGTATTTGGGTTAATAGAGGAAAGAATCTCTGTTCTTTCTCTTACTAGTTCTGTTAGGACATTTAACAAACGTTCTGTAAATATAGGAGTTCTTCTAGTACCGAGAACTACTTTATAAAATTTAGCATTTTCAGCAATATACTCTAGGAGATGTTCTAACATTATCCATTTAACATCTTTATCGAATTTTCCAGTGGTTATAGGCTTCCTTATTATATGCTTAATATCCTCGGCCATTTCCTCTGCCATTTTTTCCAGCATGTCTTGAATATCTTTATAATGCAGATAAAATGTAACACGGTTAATTGTAGCTCGTTCTGCAATTCGATTGACTGTTATTTTACTAATATCCATCTCTTGTAGCAAGTCAATTAAAGCATTTTTGATTAATTGTCGTGTTCGAATGATTCTGAGATCAACTCGAGTTTTACCAGTTTCAGTCACTTCAAACCTATCCCTTCTCAATAAAATATAAATTTACAATTAGTTGTATTCTGTATATTATTTGTGAATTTATTAACTAAATTAATAATGGTGATAACTAATTTACAGTTCTTGAGAAATTGTCTGTTGTCAGAATAAACTATCTCTTTATAATGTAATTTATACAATGTTAATTATTAAACACATTGTAAAAAAAGTCTATATTTAAAAAGAGAAAGGGTCGGGGAGAATTGAATACTCATTCGAATATAGTTATAAATTCGATAAAAAAAGGACCTATTATGTTTATTATGATTTTAGGTGCCTTCCTTGCTACACTAAACCAAACACTCATGAGTGTAGCTATTCCTGAGTTAATGACTGAATTCAATATCACAGCTGCAACAGCGCAGTGGTTAACGACAGGCTACATGCTAGTAAACGGGGTATTAATTCCAATTACAGCGTATTTAATGCAACGCTTTACTACTCGAGAGCTTTTTCAAGCATCAATGTTTACATTTCTCGCAGGTACAATTGTTTCAGCAATCGCAACCGGATTTCCAGTCTTATTAACAGGACGTATGATTCAAGCTGCTGGTGCCGGTATCATCATGCCATTGCTTACAAATGTTATTCTTACACTATTTCCTCCAAATAAAAGGGGATCAGCCATGGGAATGGTCGGGCTTGCTATTATTTTCGCTCCGGCAATTGGACCGACAATCGCAGGCTATATTCTTGAAAATTATAAATGGGAAACAATGTTTTACGGAATGATTCCATTTACAGTCCTTGTCATTGTATTAGGATTTGTTTACTTAAGAAATGTATCAGATCGAGTTAAGACAAAGCTGAATGTCCTTGGAGTTATACTATCTACCATTGGATTTGGGACATTGCTTTATGGATTCAGCAGGGCTGGAAGTCTTGGGTGGTCAGATTCAGAGGTAATCAGTACGATTGCAATTGGAGTAGTGGCTCTTATACTCTTTACATGGAAAGAATTAAAGTCGAGTAATCCGCTACTAGACTTAAGAGCATTTAAGTACAATATGTATACTTTAACTACTTTTATTAATATCGCTATTACAATGGTAATGTATGCAGATATGATGCTGCTTCCGTTATACCTTCAAAACATTCTTGGATACACAGCTATTGAGTCCGGTCTCCTTCTTCTACCAGGAGCGTTAGTGATGGGATTCCTTATGCCAATTACAGGAAAGCTTTTCGATCGATTTGGAGCTAAATGGTTAGCGATTCTTGGTATGATTATTACGATTATCACAACAATTGGATTTACTGATTTAACAGACTCGACTAGTTATGTGTACTTAGTTCTCATGTCAACTGGACGCCGTATTGGAATGGCCTTAATGATGATGCCAATCCAAACAGCTGGTCTAAACCAATTACCACAAAGGTTAAATGCACATGGTACAGCAATTGTGAATACAATTCGTCAAGTAGCCGGAGCTGTTGGAACTTCACTCCTTGTTACAGTTATGTCAGAGCGTACTAAGTCACATTTAGATGAACTGATTCCCACTGCAGCCACAAAAGGCTTAACACAGGTGCAACTTATTAAAGAAGCTACTATACAAGGGATTAATGACGCGTATTTTGTTATTGTAGGAATTGGTATTATCGGATTACTACTCTCATTCTTTATAAAAAAGGCAAAACAAGCTTCTGAAGTAGAAGCAACTGTTTCTGTTGAAAGGAAAGTATATAAAAAAGCGTAACATGAAATCATGTTGCAATTCATTGAGGTATTACACATACAAGATAAAAAAGTTTATATTTTTTTAGAATGGTATGTAAGTTTAAATATTTTGTAGGAAAAAGATCGTTTCTCTGAATTAAGAGAAGCGATCTTTTTCGCATCATTGATATTGAATTAGCTTATGAGAAAATGAAGCACAATGGCGTAGAAGTAGAGAAAATGTTAAGAATGCTATTTGGGACCATGTTCTCATTTTAGTGGAAAGAATTAATACTGCATTTAAATGAGAGTTTACGTGGCATACATTCTCCCCCTTCAATAAATTCTAAAAAATAGATGATGTAATATCAGTTGCTAAGAGTGAAGGAATCCATCCGAGTTATTCAATTTATATTCCGCAAGATAAAGAAGGGGTTTATACCTTATCTGCCTTTCCGCCAAAAGGGCAGGATGAGGTCACAATGCATATTGACCAATATACAGGTGCTGTTCTAGCTGATTATCGTTATGATAACTACGGACTAATCGGGAAAATGGTTGCTTGGGGAATTACTTTGCATACTGGAACTCAATTTGGCGTAATCAACCAAATTGTTGGCCTTATCATATGTTTAGGAATTATTCTAGTGGCTCTTAGTGGATTCTATTTATGGTGGAAACGCAAACCAAAAAGAGAATTAGCAGCTCCAAAAGCCCCTGGTATTCAGAAAATGAAACCTTTTCTTATTCTAATGATTGGCTTAGGAATTATTTTTCCTTTAGTTGGATTATCACTAATTGCTGTATTGCTGTTGGACTGGTTAATTATTCAAAGAGTATCTCCATTAAAGAAATTTTTTAATGCTTAATTCAAATGTAAAGGATGCTTTTTCTATGAAAAAATATGTATATTTTTCTCTCACTATTATTTTCAATCTTTTGCTAGCAGCTTGCTCAGCTGACGTGGAAGAGGCAGCTCATTTATATAAACAAGAAAGTCCACTTGAATTAAGCATCATTTTACCAGAATCGTTCTCGCCTAATCAGAATGAGACGATTAAAGCCGTTCTGAACCAGGATGGAAAGAAGTTGCAAAAAGCCGATTTTGTCCATTTTGAAATAAAGAAGCAAGATGGCTCTGTAAACTATAGCATGGAGGAAGCACGCAACGAAGGCAACGGCACATATAGCTTAAGTAAAAGCTTTGATAGCGAAGGCTTATACTTTATTAAAGTACATGCAAGTAATAATGGCTCTACCATTATGCCTCAAAAGCAGTTTATCGTTGGAAATACGTATATTCCTACGAATGAAGGCTGGTTATATTTAGCGAGCGTAATGGATCTGTATTCACGTAAAATTGTAGGATGGTCAATGGATAAAACGATGACAAAAGAGTTAGTAATGAATGCATTAAAAATGGCATATAAGCGTCAAAAACCAGGAAAAGGACTTCTGCATCATTCGGATCGTGGTGTGCAATATGCTTCCAATGAGTATCAAAAATTACTAAAAGAATATAAAATGATTGGCAGTATGAGTCGTAAAGGAAACTGTTACGATAACGCTTGTATTGAATCATTTCATGGAATCATAAAGCGAGAATTGGTCTATCAAACAAAGTACAAAACTAGGCAGGAAGCCAAAGAATCCATTTTTGAATACATTGAGCTTTTCTATAATTCAAAGCGAATTCATTCAACTCTTGGATATTTTACGCCGAATGAATTTGAGAAAATGTATTCAGTCGCAGCCTAATTTTCACCCTAAATAAAATAGTTTAAAAGACTTTCTTTTGAATTATTTTATTAGGGTCAAGAAGTTAAAACGTGTTAGAAAATCTGTGTCTACTTTCTTGACGTAGTATCAGTCTGCTTCTTTTCAATTTTTCGAGAATTATAGTTAAATCAACTTTTTTCTATCGAAAAGTACAATTGTTGGTTATTCAGATTCCTAATATTTATCAAGTGTACAAGGTGAATACAAGTTCACGTTTTTATATATTTTCAGAAGTATTGAGTATATATAAATGTTGGTGTATAAAAGTCTGTGTGTTCAATTGAGCGAAGAAGCAGAATAAAGGTAGTAATTTTAAAACTTCATTGCCTTTGGCCACTTCTAATAATGGGACTTATGCTAACTGGGGGGGGATAGGGTATACAACGTTAGTTTCTAACATCTTACTTATGTAAGTATAAAAAGGTTGCCCTTTGATAGGCAGCCTTAAATAAGTAGAATTATTCTTTTGGAATGTAGGATATTAACTTTCTAAAGATCTCAATATGATCTGTAATAAGAAAAACAGGAAGGAACAACAAAGCAACGACTACAACTAGATTGGATCCAATCCCGATAATACAAAACTTTTTTAAGAATTTCATAGTATTTCCCCTCCTATCATTTGTTATAGAACATGTTATGCAAATAGATAGAAAGGGATTGGACAAGTTATCTATTTTTGTTCTTTAAATATGATTGACAAATACCTATTTTATCCAAACAAAAAGTATACGGGACAAGCGTACATATTGAGCGCCTATCAGGTCTAGTGTCTAGCTTCTTCTTGATATAAGTTGCATTATATATGATTAGAGATTAGACAAATTATCGTAATTTATTATGAAGTATCATGTGAACTTTTTTAGAGCAACTTGCCTTCTAAAGTGTAAAGCCCGTGTATATAATGTATTACTATCTTGTTTTCATGGTGGGAGGTTTTTTTTTTGAGTATTGCAGCATTATGTGGAAAGCATGTTGATGTAGTGATATCGGGAAACGCTTTTTTTCAGGGAACACTTATTGAGAGCGGAAAAGACATTCTTGTGTTGTTTGACAGCCAAAGGTATATATATATCCCTCTATTGCATGTGCATAGGATTAATCTGAGTCCGATTATAAACGATAATTTCAGTGATCCAAGTGAAGCATTTTTAGCCAAAGATACACAATCCATTTCCTTTCGTACGATTTTAACAAATGCAAAAGGGCTTTTTACCGAAATTTATGTTACAGGTAATAAATCATTACATGGATATATCATTACTGTTCGCAGCGACTATTTTGCTTTTTATTCTCCTGTTTACAAAATGATGTTGATTTCATTGCATCATTTGAAATGGATCATTCCGTACAATCTAAAAACGCCCCCGTATACCTTAAGTAATGAAAAGCTTCCCGTCATCCCTTCAAGCATCCCATTACTTCGTTCATTTGAAGAACACTTAAAGAAGTGGGAAGGGGAGCTTATCGTTTTCGACATGGGAGAAGATCCAATGAAGATAGGATTAGTAAAGAAGGTTAGTGATGCTATAATTGAATTCGTAATTGCAAGTGGTGAAACAATATATTTAAAACTTTCACATATCAAGTCTGCCCATTTACCTTAGTGTGTCAAGAGGTCTTACTTTTATCAGTAGGACCTTTTATTTTTGTTCATAGTTGAAATATGACCGGCAAATGCCCATTTCATCCACAAATAAAGTATAGAAGATAAACGTACATTTTGAGCCTATCAGGTCTAGTGTCTAGTTCCTGCTGGGAAAAATTTCATATAAATAGAATTAGATGTTGGACAAGCGATTAACAAGTTGCTTGAGATTCTAAAAAGAAAGGAAACTACAATAAATGAATATTGACATCATGATTCCAGTTTTAGTGTTTCTTCTAGTAACGGTAGTGATATTTTGGAGACCGAAGGGCATCAATGAAGCGTGGCCGGCAGCAATTGGCGCAGGGATTATTTTATTAACAGGGGCTGTATCCTATGCCGACGTTGTAGACATTATCAATAAAATTGGCGGCGCCTCCATCACCATTATGGCAACGATTGTCATGGCAGTCATACTAGAAAGCTTCGGGTTTTTCCACTGGGCGGCTGCACGGCTTGCAAATTTAGCAAAAGGTTCAGGTTACCGTCTGTACTGGTACATTCAATTATTATGTTTTATGATGACACTGTTATTTAATAACGACGGGAGTATCCTGATTACTACCCCTATTTTAATTTTGCTCCTCAAAAATCTTCAGTTAAAACCACACCAACAAATTCCCTACCTTTTAACCGGAGCCCTTATTGCCACGGCTTCTAGTGCTCCAATCGGTGTAAGCAATATTGTCAATTTGATTGCCTTGAATATTGTTCACATGACTCTTTACATGCACACCGCCATGATGTTTGTACCGGCAACACTAGGTTTGTTGTTTATGTCGTGGTTGATGTACGTAGTAGTAAAACGGAAACTGCCGAAACAATTGCCAAATTCAGCATATGATATTGAACACATATTTTTCACGAAAAACTTTCATCCGTTAAAAGGACATCTTACGGTTGATACGAAACGGCAACGCACAAAGTTTATGTTAAAAGTATTATTGTTTGTTTTTATGATGCGCTGTCTACTCTTTGTCGCATCGTATTTTGCAATTCCAATCGAGATTGTTGCGGTACTCGGCTCAGTCGCTCTACTTGTGTGGAGATGGTATCACTTGCGCACGAATCCCGTGGATATATTGAAAAAGACACCTTGGCATATCCTAATTTTCGCCTTTTCTATGTATGTAATCATTTATGGTCTCCATAATGCAGGACTAACAGCGATGTTGGTAAGCTTATGTGAACCGATTGTAAATCAAGGCTTATTCTATGCAAGCTTTATCATGGGCGGTTTGGTTTCTGTTCTATCCAATTTCTTCAACAATCATCCAGCTTTGATGGTTGGAACAATCACTTTAACAGAAATGGGACTAGATCCAATCACATTGAAGACGATTTATCTAGCGAATATCATTGGCAGTGACATGGGATCCTTGCTCTTGCCTATCGGGACACTTGCCTCCCTCATTTGGATGCACATATTAAGACAAAATAAGATTAAGGTGAAATGGAAAGATTATTTGAGCGTATCGTTGGTTGTAATTCCGCCAGTAACAATCGTGACGCTACTTTTATTGTTCTATTGGGTACAAATGGTCTTTGCTTAAGACAGTATAAAAAAATATAAACCTGTTTTAGATATGAAAAAAGATCGTATGATGGCTTTTAGGGGAGGGGTGAATTGAATAACATCATGCAATTGCTGAATAAGTTCATGTGAAAGTAACAGGAGAAACCTGTTTTGAAGGAATACTCACTGATCTAGGAAACGATATTTTGGTGGTATTTGATGGACAAAGGTTTTTGTATATTCCTTTATTGCATGTCCATAAAATAAAGCTTAGTGATACAACAAACGGAGAGGTTGGCCAGCCTGCTGGATTTTCATTATCTGAGAAAGTCGAGTCTATATCATATCGTACGATTTTAACAAATGCAAAAGGACTTTTTACCGAAATTTATGTTACAGGGAATCAATCATGGCATGGGTATATCATAAATGTATTAAGTGACTATTTTGTTTTTTATTCACCTGTATATAAAATCATGTTTATTCCCTTGCATCATTTAAAATGGTTAACCCTGTACAATCAAAACGTACTCCTTATACACTCAACAAAGAAGCCTTGTCTGCCAATCCTTATACTGCTCCTCTACGTCGTTCTTGGAAAGAACAATTAAAAAACTAGAAGGAAATCTAGTAGTGTTTGATATGGGGAAAGGTCCAGATAAGATTAGATTACTAAAAAAGTCGAGGATAATCTAATTGAATTGGTAACTGCAAATGGCGAATCTATGTATTTGAAACTTACTCGTATCAAATCTGTACAAGCTCCGTAAGTAGCCTCTAACATAAATAAAGTCGAAGTTCTTTATAATTTAATTCACTTTCGATAATCCTCATTATGTCAACTGGAAGCCCACGATAGGGCTTTTTTTCTTTCTCCATATATGCAAAATAGTTCTTTTCTTATGAGGGTCTTAAGCACTTCTCTTTAGGTTCTCTACGGTTACCCCCGACGCACGAAGGAATCCTTGTAAAAACAGGTCTTCCGTTTGAACCTGGTTCTTCGCTTTCTTCCGCATGTACAAGAATTGATGCCAATAGAGGTAGTTATCGAGATATTTGGTAGCTACACCATGAAAACGGTCCATCCATACCTTCAATTAGCGATGGTAGCTATTGACGTGCTGAATATGATGGATGCCTTGTTTGAGATACTCCTTCTTGCGCGTATTAACCGTATGGTGTTTCAGTCCTTTCAGCTCCGCGAATCGTTTGTAGTTGGTAGCTTCATCTGTGCATAGGGAAGGAGAGTCACAGAGCAGATGTCCCATGACTTCATCAATCTCATGTGCCGTAATCTTTCCGTACCCAGCCATTTGGGACAGAAGGTGCCATTGCGGTCATGCGCCACGACGACACAGACTTGTTCTTTGCTGATACCGCGCTTGGACGCACGTCCGCCTCGTTTGAGTGGCTTTCGATGAGAAATGTTCTGTTTACCCTTCTCAGATTTTAAGAAATAGGTCTCATCAGACTCTACAGCACTTTTTACAAATAAGTTGCTCTCAAGCGGTTAATATCTTCTTTCGGTGGTAAACCAAACAAACGAGAATACTCACGACTAAATTGAGATGGACTCTCATAACCTACACGAAACGCTGTTTCAATGGCATCTGTTGACTCAGATAATAATATGCGACGAGCTTCCTGCAGGCGCAGTTGTTTTTGGAATTGAATAGGGCTCATTGCTGTTACTTCCTTAAAATGTCTATGAAGTGAAGAAACGCTCATATTTGCAATTTCTGCAAGATCTTCAATTCGAAAAGAGTGGTTATAGTTATTCATGATATGATCGACAACGGCACGGATTTGATTAGTAGAACTTCCTTCTATAGCTATTTGCCCAAGAGTTACTCCGTGTTTTCCTTGTAAAATTCTATAGATTATTTCTTTTGTAATAAGAGGCGCAAGTACAGGTATATCATTAGGATTCTCGAGCAAGCGAGCTAATCTTGTTACTGCGTCCAATAAAGATAACTCAATTTGGCTTACATACATGCCTCTTTTAGTATTTTCTTTATGAGGAAAAGTAAGTTTGGAATCCTTTAAAATTTCCAAGATTTGATTAGGGGTAAATTCGAGTTTGAGTGCTAAATATGGATTCTCAATAGAGGCTTCTGTGACTATTCCGGTAATTGGCAAGTTAACAGAGGCAATTAGGTAATCGGCTGGACTGTATACATAATGCTCTTGTGCCAATACTACTTCCTTTGTACCTTGAACGATAATACACAAGGAAGGCTTGTAAACTCCATAATTTGGTCCAGTAACATTAGAATAACGTGAGAAAAATAAAGAAGGAACTGCAGTCGGATGAGATCCATCCTTACCTGTATGACTCTCTATGAGTTGAATGAGATCAGCACGGAGTTTATAGATTTGACTAGACATAAAAACCTCCTAAATTCCTAATGACGTCTAGTTCCATTTTAATATATATTGCTTTGGAATATAACTGATTTGATAGGATTAGGCAATTATTTGATATGAATTGGATAACGGTAGTTTTGTATTTATTGCATAATAAAAGTATAAAAACAATATACCTACTGCAAAAATTTATAATCAAATTTTTAAAATAACATATTGCAGCATAGATCCATTGCAACACAGTTAAAGGAGTGGAAAAAACTATGAACAATACTTGGAAAATTTACTTTCTAACTCTTGTTAGCTTTGTGGTAGGCACTTCTCAATTTGTGATTGTAGGTACGTTGGATAAAGTGGCTGACTCAATTGGTGTGTCGGTTTCAACTGCAGGTCAACTTATCACTGTTTTTGCTCTTGGTAATGCAATTGGTACTCCTCTTGTTATGGTAGCAACTTCGAAGATGGATCAGCGTAAACAATTGTTACTTTCACTCGCCACCATATTACTAGGCGTCATTGGGATAATTGCTTTACCTGGATTGGGTTTACTTATGGCCTCTCGCGTTTTACTAGGAATTGGAACGGGAGTCTTCGTTGTCACTGCTTATGGATTAGCTGCAAAATTTGCAGTTCCTGGTCGTCAGGGTCGAGCTATGGCAAATGTCGCAATGGGGTATAGCTCTTCCCTTGTTTTTGGAGTTCCACTTGGTCGTATGGTAGCTTTGTCTTATGATTGGAAGGTTATCTTTTGGGGCATAGGAATCTTTAGTCTCCTTGCTATCTTTACGGTTGCACGAACGATTCCTGTCATGGAAAGTGAGGAGGCAGTCTCTCTGAGTAAACGACTTGCACTTCTGACGAATCCGAGAGTTTTACTAACACTATGCGTAACCTTTTTTGTCTTTATTAGTTATTCAATTCTCAATACTTATATCACACCTTTTCTGACAGTCATAATGCCGAGAATGAAAGAGAATGTAAGTATAGTTCTCTTAGCCATGGGTATCGCGAGCTTGATTGGTTCTAAACTTGGTGGTTTATTAGCAGACCGAATCGGCATAGTCCCTACACTGGTAGGATCAATGGGAATACACATCCTTTCGTTAATGCTGTTGTTTACGGTCTCGGGCTTTGAACAGCCAATGGTCATACTCCCGTTACTCATGATTTGGGAAATTGCGGCTTGGACGTTCGGCCCAACCCAAAACTTTAACCTAGTTTCGTTGACTCCTGAAGCTTCTAGTATTGCACTTAGTCTAAACAGTTCCTTTGTACAACTTGGATTTGCAACTGGTGCTGGAATTGGAGGTATTATCACTAAAAAATCTACTATATTAGAAATCAGTTGGGTTGGAGCTGTATCAGTTATGATTGCTCTATTGATAGGAATGTTTTCATTTAGACGTAGCCCTAAGCTTTTAAGTGTACAACAATAAAGCTTTAGAATTTGCTTCAACAGATATTTGCTTTTTAGATCGCAATATATCTGGAGTAGTAAACTTAAATACAACATAAAACCACCGATAAATTTTTAAAAGAAAGTAATATGTTCCAAATTAATTAAAAAACTGGAGGGATTTATATGCAAAAAGTAATTTTAAACAATGGTGTGGAGATGCCTATTTTAGGTTTTGGTGTTTTTCAAATTCAAGATGAAACCGAGTGTGAACAAGCTGTATACGATGCGATCACGGCAGGTTATCGACTGATTGATACTGCTGCATCCTATTTAAATGAAGAAGCAGTTGGCAGAGCAATAAAGCGTAGTGGTGTACCAAGAGAAGAATTGTTTATTACGACAAAACTCTGGGTTCAAGATACAGGATATGAACGAACAAAGCAAGCATTTGAAAAATCGCTGAAAAGATTGCAACTTGATTATTTAGATTTATATTTAATCCATCAACCATTTGGTGATGTATATGGTTCTTGGCACGCGATGGAGGAATTGTACCATGAGGGTAAAATTAGGGCGATTGGGGTTAGTAACTTTTATCCAGACCGTCTGACTGATTTTATTATTCATAATAAAGTGGTTCCTGCTGTGAATCAAGTTGAAACGCATCCTTTCTGTCAGCAAATTGAAAGTCATAAATTGATGAAAGAAAACAATGTTCAGATAGAATCATGGGGACCATTTGCTGAAGGAAAAAATAACATGTTCCAAAATGAAGTTTTAGCATCAATTGCTAAAATACACAATAAATCCGTAGCTCAGGTTATCTTGCGATGGTTAACACAAAGAGGTGTTGTTGCAATACCTAAGTCAGTACGTAAGGAGAGAATCGTCGAAAATTTTAATATCTTCGACTTCGAACTAAACCAAGATGAAATAGATAAAATTACTGCACTAGATACAAATGAAAGCTTGTTCTTTTCTCACAGAGATCCTGAAATGGTAAAATGGATTGGTACTCGTAATCTTGATATTTAAATCGCCCTATCCTATGGTTTTATTTCTGATAATACTATTATATTTTACTTTCAAAAGACAGCCAGTTAACGTAACTAGCTGTCTTTTCTTATTTAAGGAGGTTCTGAGGAAACTTTGTTTTTTGTTCAACTAACGCATGCGTTTAGTTGAAGATCATGAGTCACAAAAGTGACTCATTTTTTATTGAAGTAAATGGCAGGATAGTTGAATAAGGACATACAATATAGATGTATATATTATTAAGGGTGTGAACAAATGGAACAAACTGGATTTTATTGGGTAGGTCTCATCTTTTGGTTATTAATTAGTTCGGGATTGATTCTTTTAGTGTGGGGGCTTTGGAAAAAATCGTGGAAGTCATTACTAATGAGTGGAATTGCTTTAATACTACCAACGCTTTACTTCGGTGGTGCTGAAACTTGGTTTAGGTTGCTGGCATTTTTCCCTTTGATTCCTTTCGTACTTGCTTATATAATTAAAAGAAAAATATCAGTAAAATAAGTCTTATGCACAAAAAAGGATCTGTGAGTAAAGATCCTTTTTTTATTACTGATAATCCCGCTTATGGTAACAAGCGGCCCGAATGAACAGCTCTTGTTGTATGTTTTGTGTAGCGTGGTTTTTCAAGATGCTGGTGATGTACCTAGCAGGAGAGTTTGCTACATCAATGTTTGTCTTATGATGAATTATTCTTGACCTTATGTTCGACAGAGTACCATTACATGATGTAACGGGTGGGGGAACAATTGGCATGTTGTTCTATAACATTAGCCCATTCAAACTCAATGTTAAAACAGGAAAAACTTGAGAGGCTTAATATTAGACTACTGTTGAGGTTGAGAAGTATGATTGAAGAGGAGAGGTGCGAGATGTACGAAGCTTATTGCAACAAAATATAAAGGAGGATTACGGTGAAAAAGTTTATAAAATACGGATTATTAAGCGTTGCAGCTCTTGTTATTATTACATTCCTAGGCTTTTATATTTGGGCTCAACAAACTTATAAACCTACCAAGCAGCTAACAAGCTTAGTAGGGGAAGTGAAGATAGAAGATGGCTGGGTTATCTATGAACCTAAAGAAAGCAAAAAGACAGGGGTCATCTTGTATCCCGGAGCTAAAGTAGAGCCGGAAGCATATAGTTATATTGCTCAACAACTATCTAAACAAGGATACTATGTTGGAATTCCCGAGGTGACCTTGAACTTAGCAATTACAAGCATTAATAAAGCTGAAGAAATGATGGAGAAATACCCGTCTGTAGAAAAATGGTATGTAGGTGGTCATTCTTTAGGAGGAGTGTCAGCAGGTTCCTTCGCTTATGATAACCTTGATATGGTCGACGGTCTTTTTTTCTTAGGTTCTTATCCTATGAATTCAAATGATTTTTCAGAAACACATCTTCCTATTTTATCTATCTATGCAGAGAGGGACGGTCTGACCACTTTAGGGGATATCGAAGACTCCGAGAGCTTATTATCTGATGAAACAGTTTTGTATGAAATAAAAGGGGGAAACCATGCTCAATTTGGAATATATGGGCCTCAAAAAGGAGATAACGAAGCAGAGATATCAGTGAAAGATCAGCAAGATATTATTGTCGATGTCCTTCTCAAATGGCTACAAGGCAAGAAGCTCTAATGGAAACCAAAAGGGGCTTATGGAAAGGGGACTGAAAAATTCAATTTGAAGAGAAAAAGAAGTCAACACCTTTGTGTAAGCAGTACCGATAAAGTGGAAAAAATCTAACATTACAGGTTAAATAGGCCATAAATTACCAGCATAAATAACAATTTAATATGTATACAAAAAGCTTGAGGGAAATTAAAGCAGCCTCAAGCTTTTTGATTTATTCTTAAAGCTTCATAAATACCGCTAATAACACTGGTGTATTTTCCGGTATGGAACGTATCCCCGGCAAAAGTGTTCGGAGATTTTATTGGATTTATAACTGGAGAATGCTTTTTATTGGTCAGTAAAGCAATACCTAAATTTTGTTCGAAATCAATAATTGTAACTGTACCTGTCCAGCCTGTGTGGCCAACTGCTGTTTCACTTGCATAAGGACCAAACATCCAGCTCATGCTGCTATCTCCGTTTCTTCGCCAACCAAGTCCGTATGTGGGATTTGTTTCAGATGGACTAATGAAAGTATTAATTGTTTGCTGGTCAAATACTTGCTCTTTCCCATACCCGCCCCCGTTTAACATCACCTGCAATAACACAGCTAAATCGTCTGTGTCAGAGAAAAGTCCCGCGTGTCCAGAAATCCCATCCATAGAATAGAATGCTTTTTCATCATGTACTTCTCCTTGCAATGTGTATGTCCGGATATTGGGGAAGTTGATGACTCCGTTACGAGTATTCCCCATTAATTCCGTTGCGGCAAAATCCTTTGGTTTAAAATCTTTTTGAAGAGGATTGAATATAGTGCGCTTAAGGCCCAATGGTTTGTAAATCGTATTTTCAACATAATCATCAAGCTTCTGTCCGGTTACTTTTTCAACAATATAACCTAATAGCATATAATCAACATCGCTATAGAGGTTCTGTGTGCCTGGTTCATACTGGAGGGGCGTTTTAGACAACATTTTTAATGTCGTTTCGCGATCTTGTGAATAAAGCGCACCGGCTACAGTAGGATTGTGATATTGCGGATCGGCTGGGAAACCAGCATTGTGATGCAGGATGTCGATCAGACGTATCAGATCCTTTCCCTTAATCTTGTCTGCTGGTCCATCCTTAAATTCAGGTATATATTGCTGCACAGGGGCATTTAGATCGATTTTTCCTTCGCTCACAAGCTTTTGCAACGCATAATTTGTTGCATACATTTTGGTATTTGAAGCCAGATCAAATATGGTATTGGTCTTCATTTTCTCGGCACGATGTATTGGTGTCAGGCCGTCATATTTTTTCACATACCCATAAGCCGTGTTTTTTACTACTTTTCCATCCTTGATAATCAGTAAAACAGCGCCTGGAAAACCATTTTTGACATCTTGCTGAATCAATTCATCAACCTGCTTCAGTATTTTAGAAGAAAATCCAACTTCTTCAGGACACTTCACCTTGACTAGCACAGGGAAGCTATCTTTATATTTGTCTTGCATCATCATATTCCTCCCTGTAGAAACAGAGATTGTTTCCGATTACGTATGCAAGGCTGATAGACCTACTTGTAGTGACCAGTGAAAGTGAAGGAGTTGACGTTACAATACCGCGGGCAATTCGGGTCAATGTTGTTCGCCTCCCATATGATAGATTCTCCAAACTAGACGCTATTGCTATAGGTGAGATCTGGAAGTAAATCCGAAAATGGAAACATTGTTCAAAATCAATAAAGAGGGAAGTGTATCTTTGGTGGGCGTAATAGGCTGATATGTCTGTTTTGATAAATGAAATAAAGTTCAGTATCCTCTTAATCTTAATTATAAGAAAATTATAAAAATTATTATAAATTTTAGATCCATAGTTTGTAAAGATAAACTTCGCGTTTGGTTCTCTAATAAAATCTTATAATCCGTAAATAATATAGGTGCTGATTTAACAGTTGTTAAAATAGAAGGGTGGAAACGGAATATGTATTACGATGAAACGCCATTGCATTTCGTGCTTCCATCACCAAATATGCCGACTTTAGATACTGTATTAGTTTATCCGGGTGCCTGTTTGATTGAAGGAACGAATGTTTCCGAAGAATTCACTGAGTAAATAACATCAATAAACGCAAAGAAGGGATAGCTTAATGGCTATCCCTTGAATTCTCTATCGACACCCGTTAAATAAAGTTGTTGTCTGTTTTTATTGAGTGTCTTCGTCGCTTTTGTACTCCAAAATATCACCTGGCTGACAATCCAAAGTCTTACATATCGCTTCTAATGTTGAAAACCGAACCGCTTTTGCTTTCCCATTCTTCAGAATAGAAAGATTCGCCATAGTAATTCCAACCCTCTCCGAAAGCTCCGTTACGCTCATTTTTCGTTTTGCTAGCATCACATCAATATTAATAATAATTGTCATATCCTCCACCTCAGACCGTCAAATCATTTTCTGATTTTATGTTAATCGCTTCTTGTAGAAGTCGTTGAAGGATAGCGGCAAAAACGGCGATAACCAACGAAGCGAAAATAATGATGAGTCCCATTAATCCAATAGGAGGGTCAACTTTCTTCGCTATAAAATGAAAGAGTGGCAAACCTAATACATACAAGCCACTGATTGTAATCGCACAGCACTTTATGTTCTTTAACGCCTTTACAGATAATTCCGAGAACGCTGTGTTCTCGTCAATGAACCGTAAAAGTTTGAAAGCCTGATAGAGAGCAAAGTAAAAAGGCACAGCCGCTCCATACATCACGATAAAAACGAGATATTTCATTGGAGCAATATTTGGATACAATTTTGCTGCGAAACTCGCCAGATGAGGCACCAAAAATATACATAAAGCAAGAACTGGGATTCCTATCATAAAAACAGCTATTTTTAAAAAGAGTGTCGTAACTTGAACTTGTTTCATAAAAGCACCTCACTTAATTATATTCAAATTCATTTTAAATTACAATTTATCGTTTTACAATAAAATTGTATCGTATTTTATTATGTTATTGTTGTTAATGTAATATATTCTCAAAATAGTTACCATATACTGAGCATATTTAGGATTGAAATTAATCATTGCCGATTTTGTATGCTTTTTAAGTGTTTTATAATTGTTTGTACTCCAAAACCTATTATTGAATAAGGCGTGTCCTATTTTTTCTCCCAATGGTAGAAGCAAACATCAACTACTAAAGGGCAGAGTGAAGAGGATATTAATGGAATCGGAACTTACGCAGCTGCTGATACTTACAGGCAATAAAAATGCACCAATATTTGAACAGTTTTAGGCGTTTAATAGGATTATTACTATTAATTCTACAATAGGAAGAAAAGAAATTAATTTAACTTCCTCTCATAGAGTTTATGTTAATTTGAAGTGAATACGCTATCGCAAAAAGCTTGCATATCTGAAGGTAGGAGGAGTATAGAAATGCTAACGAGAAATCATAGGAAGACAGGGAGGCGAATCTATGAAAAGACAATATGAAATCTCAAATTATGCACCTACATTAGAAGAATATAAATATTTATGTTCAGTTGTGGGTTGGGAAGATTATATGAACTTTGATGTTGCCGAAGTATCATTACAAAATTCTGTTTTTGCCGTTACAGTTAAGGACGAGAGTAAGATCATTGGAATGGGAAGAATTGTTGGGGATGGGGCTATTTACTTTTACATTCAAGATGTCATCGTCCATCCGGATTATCAAGGAATGGGAATAGGCAAAGAAATTATGAATGCATTAGTAGAGTATCTAAAAGAAAATGCACCAAATAAAGCGTTTATAGGGTTATTTGCATCAGAGGGAAAAGAACGATTTTATGAAAAATACGATTTTAAGGACTATTCACCTAATATGACAGGAATGTTTACTGTAATAACGAAGTGAGATTCAAAGGTTTATATCTTTAATATGTATTTGCTTTCTATATCGTCAACTATGTTAGTGGTACTTACGTGTATAAGATATTATGGTAACTAACAGATAGGGCATTTATCTTAAGAACAATCAATCATTGATTTAGATGATACAATTAACAAAAAGAAGACGGCGATTTTGTGTACTGTACAATTAGAATTAAGATAGAGGGAAGTGACGGAAAAGGGTATGTTTGATATTACGGTGATAATGGTAAATGTTGTACCATTCTTATTTAGTGGTTTTGCTATATTTCTATTTATAAAGGCAGGTTCACAAAAAGTTAAAGATAAAAAATTATCACTTGTGTTGGTAGGGGTAGGTTTGAATCTAATGACAGGTCCAGCTGCTCTATTTATAGGCGGGATGGCAACAGATGCTCCAGATAGCACCATGTTTGACTTTTGGATGGGATTTTGGTTTGTCCAAGCTATACCGTTCCTTATACTACTTATAGGAATTATGAAATGGTTTATCTACAAAAGTAAAAATAGAATGAGTATGTAGAATGTAAGTAGCAAAAGCTCACTTTTGATAACGGAGGATGTTAACTTGAATAGTTGTGGACTGTTGCTTATTCAACGACATGACAGGATAGTTGAATAAGCATGCAGTTTTTATTGAACAATTTGATGAGATATATTCGTTCACAAAAAGTCCAGGATTGATAAGTTCTGGGATCCAAAGGAATGCGATTCTAAACTAATGAAATTATAGTTAATGGGATGATTTTATTTGTATTAATTCAATTTAATTAATCAATTTTAACAAAGGAAGTGTTCGACAAATCATTCAATATTTTCTCTAAGAAAAGTAACTCTTGGTTACTGTATTTTTCAATAAATTTTACATAATTTTTATTTATTTCTTTATGGAGCATTTGATGTAAATTACATAGTTCATTCCCCAAATCAGTCGTTTTAAAATAGATTTCTTTGTTATTATTGGGGAGATATTCTTTGTTGAGTAATTTCTTTTCCACTAATTTTCTAGATATTTTAGTAATAGTGCCTCTTTGCATATTTAATTCTTTAGCAATGGTGATACCTTTTACTGGTTGATGCTTTTGAATGCAGTCTAATACATGTAACATCAATATCGTAATATCCTGTAAAATAATTAATAACTCTTCGTTTTTACAATTTTGAATAAGCCAAGTTTTTTCTTTATCCTCTTCATTGTTTTTCTCTATTAATTTTATATATCCATCTAATATATTCTTTTTAATTTTATCCAATTTTATTATATCCCTTCATATCTGAATATTGACTATTATAACCTATATTGTTTCCAGTAAACAAATTTGATATTTAAACTAGATTAGTTTATTATTGTTTCCAGGAAACGAAAAACATAATGAAGAGGAGACTCATTATGAATAAAGTATTAGAAACAATTATGAATCATAAATCGATAAGAAAGTTTAAAGATATTAAATTAACTGACGAACAAATCATTACAATCATAAAAGCTGCACAAATGGCACCATCATCACTTTTTATGCAAGATTATGCCATTATAGGCGTTTCGGATCCAAAAATTAAAGAACAACTTTATCAATTAACAAAAGGCCGTTGGGTGAAAGAGAATGGGTTACTTCTTATTTTTTGCTCGGATTTACATCGAATATCTGTTTTAGCCAGTATTGAACAAAAAAAGAAATTAAAATTAGCTCATAAATTTGGTCCTTTCAAAAAAATTTCTACTATCAATACATCTATAGCAGCTCAAAATGCTACTCTTGCTGCCGAATCGATGGGGTTAGGTGTCGTATATAGTGGCGCGATAGCTGAACATGAAAAAGCTGTCAAAAAGATTTTAAAACTACCGAAAAATGTAGTACCTTTATTTGGTCTTTGTATAGGTGTACCAGATAGTACACCTATACAAAAACCTCGTTTACCATTACATGCGGTGTATTTTCAAAATGAATACATTCAAGATGAGGAAACACAAAAAGAGTTGCTAATTCAGTACGATGAGACAATGAAAAATTATTATGCAGCAAGAACGGATAATAAAAGAGTAACAACTTGGTCTCAAAAGAGCCTTGATCCAATAAATCAAATACCATCTTCCAAAATTGGCTTCATGATATTCGTGTTAAAAAGATTTTTTTTAGATAAATAATTACGCTAAATCGAGGAGCATACAATGAAAAATAAATTGAAACATGAAAATTATCCTGGATTGGACAAGTTGCAACATGTAGTTTTTTATGTGAATGATTTGCAGGTCTCACAAAGCTTTTATGAAATGATTTTTGATGTACAATGTTCAGCCACGGCTCATCCAGATAGTAGTGCAGCAATGCGAATAGTAGGAAATACAATGAAATTTTATAGTTTTGGTTATTATCATCATGATATTTGTTTAGTACAAAATCCTAAAGTGACAGTAGATCATGAACAATTCAATCATTACACGCTTAAATTAGCAAACGGAGTTAGCTTGGATGAAATAAAGAGGAGATTAGAATCCCTAAATTTTCCTTATTTCAAAGGTAGAATGTTACCAATATTATCGAATGAGAAAGAAAATGTAATTCATTTTAAGGATCCTAATGGACATGTAATTGAAGTAGTTGAATAGAAGGGACAAGAAAACTATGGCAAAACAAATAAGTAAATTACAATCATATATAAGCCCTTTGTTAAAGAGTAAATTTGTACGTGAGTTAATTTTGTTACCTTCAACGCTTTCTGGTAAAAGGCAATTAAATAAAACTGAAGAATACCCAGTAACTAAACCGTCTCTAATTTCGCATATCGAAAGAGTGGCTATATACGTGTCTGATTTAGAGTATTCTATTAATTGGTATATAGAAAAGTTGGGCTTCACCTTAGAAAGGACTACAGATCAAATCGAGGTTAAGGCATTGCCGGATCAAACAATCCGTTGTGCTCTTTTAAATACGAAGAATCAAAGGAATGCTCTTGTATTAGTGGAGAGAAGAGACGCTTGTGGTAAAAAAATCCATCCATCTACAAATGGATTTTTTCATATTGCTTTTGAAATTGAGGAGTATCGTACATCCTTTGAATTTGCTCAAAGTTTAAGAGAAAAAAATGTTTTTATTAGCTACGGTCCAGTAAAACATAGCCGTGAAGGTGATGGTGAGATTGGTGGTAATATCGCAGTTTATTGTTTAGACCCAGATAATCATTATTTAGAATTCTTTTTTGATATGGATAAATATGAATCTTTATTGAATTAACGCATGAGTTAGTTGAACAAGGAAGTCTATTGAAACTCTTTATATAAAAAGTCAGATTCTAAGTAGAATCTGACTTTTTTGATGATATTTCACTCTATTAGTATAAAACCTTTGAAATTTTTTGTGATAAATATTCAATTATAGGCTTTATATTTGAATCATCTACGGTTGAAAGTTTCTCCGAATTAAACAGTTGTAATTTCCTTAGTTCATAAAAATCGAAAAGCACTTGTTCAATTGTTAACTGGTTTTTCATCAAATATTTAAGATCAAGTATTGAAAACAACATCTGATCTTGTAATAGCAAGAGTCTACCATTAATTTGATTAAAGACGCCCTTTTTCATTCCTTCGTTGTAAAAACAACTTGAGGCAGTTAGTCCTGAGAGTTCAGTTCACGGTGGGCGTTATTGAGTATAAACGTATAAATATAAAAAATTAAAGTTGAACGCCTCGTATCTTTATACAAGGCGTTCTTTTTAGTAGCTGTGATTAATAATTTTAGGGCTTTACCATTATTTCCTATACAACTAAACTGGCATTAGTTGTATAAGAAAATCAACAATCTTTTTTAACAATTACAATATTTCGATATATCCTTCTGTTCCATGCACGCGAATGTGTTGCCCATCTTTTATCAATTTGGTGGCATTCTCCACTCCGACAACTGCTGGTAAACCGTATTCACGTGCGATAACGGCTCCATGGGTCATCAGTCCACCAACTTCGGTGACTAGACCTTTTATGGATACAAACAATGGTGTCCAGCTAGGGTCAGTAAAGGCGGTGACTAATATATCTCCATCTTCTAGATTCGCATCTTCCATATTTAAGATGACACGTGCCCGGCCCTCTATAACTCCGGAAGAAACAGGTAGACCGACAATAGCTTCGGCTGGGAGGTTTTCTCGTTTGTACTCACCTGCAATAATTTCGCCATCAGACGTGATAACACGCGGGGGAGTTAGTTTTTCATATAATTTGTACTCATCTTTTCGTTTGCTGATGATCTGGTAATCTAGTTTATTTGTGCGTACGACTTCGTGAAGTTCTTCAAAAGTGAGATAGTATATATCTTCTTTTTCATAAATAACGTTGGTTTGTACGAGTTGTTCAGCTTCTTTCAGTAACGCCTGTTTATAAACGAAGTAGCGGTTAACCATGCCGTATTTTGGATATTCACGATAGCCGATGAAATTTCGGATTAGGTCGATTTTTCGTTTTGTTTCTTTGGCTTTTTGTTCACCATCTGGTAATTGCTGCAATCGATCTAATAACTCTTGTTCTTTTGTCAAGGCTTCCTGTCGACCTTGCTCAAATTTCCGATTGCTAGCATTAGGCTCAAAGTTTTTGATATTACTAAGAATTATGGGGACAAGTGCACCTGGTTTTTCGCTCCAACGAGTTTTAGTAATATCGATTTCTCCGACACATCGCATTCCATATTTGTTGAGATAAGCATAGATAGCGTCCTGGGTTTCCTTTCCCCCATCAAACTTTACCAGTTCATCTAAAAAGTTATCATCTTTTACATGTTGTAAATACTCAATTACTTCTGGATAAGGCCGAATCACATCTGCGACATCCAATAGCGCCAGACCCATTTCTGAAGTTATATTGTTTGGTACGGATTGAGAAAGGGTGTCTGCTGCGTTTTTTTCGCCTAACCATTCGTTCATTTTTTCGTTGATCCATGATGAAGCATTTATAGCAGACATAAATACAGCTGAACTTTGTGGGTCAAATAAAAACTTCTTTAATTCCTGGATATCTTCTAGAATAAAATCTAATAAATCCGATCCTGATTTCATTTGGATATTTTGTTTTAACTCTTCTATGGATGTTTGATTACTCTTAATCAAATCAGAAACAATTGTCGGGTCGTTTTCGATTTGTGCTTGAGAATCCGCAGACGACACACTTTTATTGATTTTACCAGAACTCTGTTCTTGCTTATCATTGGGGATAGATTTTATGAAATCTCTTCGCTCTATTATAGTAAGGAGTGCGTCTTTCATGAGCGGATCGTGTTGTCCCATGGCATCTAACAACATTTTTCTGCTGTCAGGTGAAGCCATCATATGTGTGATATCAACAAACAACCTTCCACCAGCTTTTCGCATGGGTGCCCTAGTCGTTAACAAGTAAAAAGACAATCCCAATGGTTTCATAGGGTCGGTCATCATTTGTTGATGACCAACAGATATATAGACGTGGTTTTCTTGATCACTCGCTTCAGGGATTGGGTATAAAGTAGTGATTGGCCGACTCTGGACGATATAAAATGTATCATCAACCAAACACCATTCAATATCTTGGGGGCAACCAAAATAAGCTTCGATCTGTCTTCCGATGCCTGCCAGTTGTAAAATTTGTTGGTCAGTAAGCGTTTGAGTTTTTTGCTGATCTGGATCGATTTGCTTTGTCTCTGTTCCGCCTTCTTGTAGTCCATAGATAGCCAATTTTTTGGCTGCTATCCTCTTATCGACGATTTTCTCTTCCTGTACTTTATAACAATCGGCAGATACTAAGCCAGAGACTAGTGCTTCTCCAAGTCCGAAACTAGCATCGATTGATAGCAACTTTCTGTTGGAAGTAATGGGATCAGCGGTAAATAAAATCCCTGAAGCCTGCGGGAAAACCATTCTTTGAACGATAACGGATAAATACACTTGACTGTGGTCAAATCCATTTTGCATACGGTAGATTACCGCGCGATCCGTAAATAGGGAAGCCCAGCATTTGCTGATATGCTGCAGGATTGCTTCTTTGCCGATGATATTTAAATAGGTGTCTTGTTGACCAGCAAAAGAGGCATGTGGTAAATCTTCAGCAGTCGCACTAGAACGCACTGCATAAGCATGCTCTTCGCCAAACTGGGAGAGATAGTGAGTAACTGCGTTCACAACATCGGAAGGAATGCTTACTTCCATAATGATTTTTCGAATCTTCCTGCTGATTTCACCAATTTGCTCTCGATCTTCTATTTTTAACTTTGTTAGTCGCTCCAACAAAGCATGATACGTTTCGTTTTGTGCGAGGGCTTTTTGATATCCCACTGTTGTAACGCAAAACCCTTCTGGTACTTGTATTCCTTGAATTTGTGATAGTGCTCCTAAATGTAACCCTTTTCCGCCAACGAGCAAAAGATTCATTTTTTCCATTTCTTGAAAACCGAGAACTAAAGAACTCATGCAGCATCTCTCCTAACCATTAATGTTCTATTGATTTTAGCAGTAGGAAATGAGAATAAACAGTCTATATTAACCATTGTTTAAATGTTATAATTAAATTAGGAAGGGTGCAAAAAATAGTTAGAGCTTACCATAAAGTAAACTGATACCCAGATTTATCCCCTCGAAAGCAGCTCATATACCTTTAACCCACTATATAATTAAAATCAACTTTTTCCCGTTTAATCTGTTTATTTTCCCTAAAATACCTTATATGAATAGGAGATTTCAAGCTCTTATCTGTTAATAAAAAAGCGTTTCCACTAAATGTAGAAACGCGTGCGTTAGATCAATTAGAAAGAGTGCCTATAATTAAATCACGTATTTATATGTAACTTTGCTTATAAAATAACGGGAGAGATAGTGAATAGTCATCTTTTTTGTTCTAACGGATTCAAGAAGGTTTTTTATGAAGACATTATTAATCGCCATAATCCTGTTGTAGCTGTTCAGGTTACATTGCATGTACATAAAATCTCCGTCGAAGCTGATAACCCTGTCCTAATTTTAGGACAGGGTTATCATAAATTTATGTAATTGTTAATCCAACTTAAAACAAGCCAATAAAGTCGTTTAGAACT
The DNA here is from genome assembly GCF_017742235.1 of Bacillus sp. 165. Taxonomy (GTDB): domain Bacteria; phylum Bacillota; class Bacilli; order Bacillales; family Bacillaceae_G; genus JAGHKQ01. The sequence goes on along the minus strand of NZ_JAGHKQ010000009.1, from coordinate 81,805 downwards.
AGGTTACTGCTGCACTATCTGAATAAGATTGCCGCATGTATCGTCGAAGACAGCTATTGTGACTGGGCCCATTTTTGTCGGCTCCATAGTAAACTTCACGCCGTTTTCCAATAATCGTTTATACTCTTTATGAATATCTGTAACACCAAACATTGTTGCTGGGATACCATCTTCAAATATCTTATTTTGATACTCTTTTGCAGCAGGGTGCTCATTCGGCTCGAGTAAAAGCTCGGTACCGTCATGAGCATCGGGAGAAACAAGCGCAATCCACCTAAATTTGCCCATGGGAATGTCATGCTTCTTCACAAACCCCAACTTTTCTGAATAAAATTCCAGTGCCTTATCTTGGTCTTGTACAAATATACTGGTAACAATGATGTTCATAATGTTTTGCCTCCTTTAATATTTATCACGTTTGTGATCTGTAAACAATCTAGCTCCAAGCAGAAAAACCTCTACATTTCATTAAATCATAATTTACCTAACTTTTGATTACAGATTTTATGCTAGCATTTAGAAAATCCTTTTATAAGCTTCTAATTTATTAACTTTGTTGTACTAGATTTTTGGTACCAAGTAAACGATACAACTCGGATACACTTTTTACAATATGCGTAGGTTTTATGCTTTCGAGTTCTGTAATAGAGCCGTATCCCCAAGTCACTCCAACAGAATGTACCAACATGTTTTTGGCACCAATAATATCATGCTTTCGATCACCAATCATTATAAATTCGGTTGTTTCACTGTTTGGATACTGTAATAAAATATGATTAATAATATCAGTTTTAGCAGTACGTGTGCCATCCAAATTACTTCCAATAATTTTAGAAAAATACTTATCTAACGCAAAATGTTCTAGTATACGTTCTGCGAAAACAGTTGGTTTAGAAGTTGCTACTATAAGTGTTTTTCCTTCGCGACGAAGGGATTGTAATAGCTCCAAAATACCGGGATATACTTCGTTCTGAAACATACCAGTTACCTTGAAATATTCTCGATAGTACGCTACAGCTGTACTTATCTGTTCCTGATTAAAACCATATAGCTGAGCAAACGAATCTTGGATAGGTGGGCCGATAAACTCTAAAAGCACATTACTATCTTGCTCCTTAATACCCATTTTAGCTAAAGCATATTGGACAGAGTTTATAATTCCGTCTTTTGGATCAGTTAACGTTCCGTCTAAATCAAATAATATGAAGTTGTACATAATAGCTCCTCCTTCTATATTTGCTAAAATGAATATTCAAATAATTTTAACAAAAGGAAAGGGATTTTGCTATATGGATTTGTGATACTGATTAACTAGAATGGTATAAAGTATACACTAGGCTTATGCTAAGCACCTATAGATTGATAAGAAGTATCTATTTTTTATTATAGAGTTATCATCTGGTTATTATTGAATTTTCTGAAATTTAATAATAAGGTTGAAGTAGTAGAATCGTTATATACAAGTTAAATAAGGAGGGAATAGGGATAATAAAATTGTTGTATCTTTATGTACTGTTTTTGAACTCTCTCTTGTTTCACCAATAGTCTTAGTCACTACATATGAAGTTTGAGGAAAAGGGGAAAATTAAATAAATGAAAAGTAATTATATAAAAGTGAAACCAATATTTACTATTGGGATATTGATTGGAATACTGACAATAGGGTTTATTGGATTTAATTATATTTATTTAGGTATGAACGGAAACCCTGATAAGATAACGGAAACAGCAAAAGTTTTAAAAGAAAACATGGAAGAAAAATACGGTATTGTTATTATAAACAACGAAGGTGGCTATACAAATAAAGATGGATATGGTGCAATCTTTACTACTGACAGTGGTATAACTTTTGGTGCATCGAAACGAAAAAATGGTAGTGTTGACACTTATATGGAAGAAGTGTGGCGGAAAAAAGGATTAGAAAAGTGGGGGTATGCTGAAACATATCTATCCCATGTTGAAAAAATCAACTTAAATGTAGGGTATCGTGAGGAAGCGGAAAAAGATAGTAACAAACTTACCCGACGAATTGAAGATGTAAAAGACGATTTATGGTTGACTCTAATTATTGATTTACAAGAGTCCTATAAAGAACGAACAGCAAAAGTAATCGAACAAGATATATTTAACTACTATCAACAACTGCAAAAAGATGGTGCAGAAGGAGTTGAGTTGATCGTTAGACATAAACAATCTACAGGTTCTTATATGATAGTGAGAGACGAACATGGAAAATTTCCTAATATTAGTAATGTAGAAAGTGTTTCGGGTACATTATCTCATTAAGGAGCCTTCACTTCTGAGTAAATCCATCCATTACTACGTATAATCCACATGATGTCGCCAGCGCCACCATTCATTCCAGAAACGTAAGAATAAGTCAATAATTCAGCAGCCAAATCAGCATATGATTTGGCTGCTTTTTTTGGTGTGTATGCTCATTTGTGAGAATGTGTGAATAACTATAAACCTCAGCTATCATACCCAAATTGTTTAGACATTTTTTTATGCTAAAGTATGTAATAATTACGTGATAGAGGGCGGAGGAGCATGCGTTACCAATATGAGCAGATAGATTATCAGGTCGATTTACCAATTAAAATTTTCACACATACAGTAGAACGTTTCCCTTATCATTGGCATGAAGCGACTGAAATCCTGTTCGTACTTGAAGGTGAATTGGAAATCAGGGTTAATCAAGATGACTACCATCTGAGAATGGGGGATATTTTCCTTGTAAATGGAAATGAACTTCACTTTATCAACTCTAGGACAGCTTTTGGGAAAACACATGTATTGGCGCTGCAATTTGACAGTAGGTATTTTAAAAAGCAGGGGATTGATATTGAACAAAAAAGATTCTATTTGAACTCAAGAGAAGTTGGAGCAGGATCTATGTCTGTCTTAAATGAAATAAAATATATCCTAGCCAATATGATGGATCTCGTATTGAATAGGAAAAAGCTTTACCATCTCAAAATTAAGATAATGTTATTAGATCTTGTGGTCATTCTTTTGGAGCATTTTGAAGTACCGACACAAACCAAGAATAAGCAAATTGAAAATGATCAAAGGCTTCTAGAAATCCTTCAGTATATGAATACACATTGTTTAGAAGCACATATTGGATTACAGGATATTGCGAAAGAATTCTCGTTAAATCCACAGTATCTGTCCAGATATTTTAAATTAAATGTAGGGGTATCTCTAAAAAAATACTTAGATAATATGCGCTTAAACAAATCATTGTTTGCCTTGCGAACAACAGATGAAACAGTTACTGAGATAGCTCTTAAATTCGGTTTCTCCGATAGTAAAGCCTATTACAGGGTCTTCAAGGAAGTTTTAGGGATAACGCCAATGCAGTATCGAGAACATTATCGGATAGAGATTGAGAAAGGCATCACGAAGGATTATCTGAGCATCAACAGCAAAGAATCTTTCGTAAATCTATTCAAACATCTTGAGCGTAAAAATATTAGCGGGCTCTCCTACTTTCACCAAAAGCACTAATGTTTTTGGTGAAAGTGAAAATTTCCCACTAAAAACGAAAGCGTTTTATTTTTTCGAAATACCTTAAAGGGTTTACAATTTTATTATATGTTTATAGGAAGGATTTTTGGTTTTAAAGTCAAATCTCTTCTTAGTAGTATCCCAAGAAATGTTTGGAGGTCATTGTTTTGTTACTTTATTTTTGATACATCATCTGCCTAATGATTAAAAAGTAAATTAGGAGTTGATATACGATGTTATACAAAAATTGTCTTAATGAGATTTCGTCTGATATGTTGAAAGGGTTTTTTGTGGGTTGGCTTAATCCTCCAAATTCACAAACTCACTTAAAGCTGTTAAATAACAGCAGTAAAGTGGTCATTGCGTTAGATGAAAATACTAATCAAGTAGTTGGATTTATTACGGCAATCAGCGATGGAGTTCTATCTGCCTACATTCCGTTCCTTGAAGTTTTGCCAGAGTATAAAAATAAAGGCATTGGCAAGGAGTTAGTAAAGCGAATGTTAAAAGAGCTTGATGATATTTATATGGTTGATTTGTGTTGTGATGATGACGTAGTTCCTTATTATGAGAAGTTTGGAATGTTAAAATCAAACGGAATGCTCGTAAGAAATTACAAAATGCAGTCTGGTATTTCAGACAAATAAATATACAAAAACGCTTGGATATTCTCCAAGCGTTTTTGTATGCTAAATTATGTGCTAAACTTATTAAAATTCAACTGTGATTTTGTTTGTGAAATGGTCTGCTTTTTAATTTTCTCCAGATTATCTGAACTGCTTAACCTTTGTTTGGCTTCTTTTTAGATCCTATAGTAAGAAAATAGTCACAATCTTAGTCACAACCAAACTAATCACCACTGGGAACAAGTTTCGTCTAGCCAATTCAAACGGATCCACATTACAAATCGCAGCCGCAGGAATTAACGCCCACGGAATTAATGTTCCGTCGCCTACCTAAATGGCGGGGATTTGGCTCATTGTAATCAGGGTTGCGACTCCATGCCTTATGGCCACGGCGAATAAAGAAGTGTTTGGGCAACATGACTAGTGAAAAGAAGTGTAAGTTATGGATAAAAACCCATCTTTATAACAGTATTTGGATTAAGTCTTCAAGCTGTGTCTTTAATAGCAGTTTTAAAGAATGATACTGTATAGCCCTCATTTCATCATGTTATGTATTCTACAAAACAGATATAAGAAAGAGGGTATAAATGGTGAGTCAAGGAATATGTAGTAGTAAGTCTTAGAGAAGGAGGGATTGTTATTTCGTTGTATAAAATGATTCGTTGTGTTTTATATTCTACCATTCTTTTTTCTTCTCTCTTTGCTGTTCTTTCGATCCAACATGTAGTAAGGGATTATAGGGCCCGAACAGATAATGGCTTTCCATTTTTAATTTACAGTCCTGCAATGTACGGTATCATTGGAATTTTGCTTGGATTAACGCATTTTTTAGTTGAACAACGAAAAAAAGAACCTTCTTACATTGAAGGTTCTTTAACTTATTCTCAAGTTTAAGCAAACATTTAATTTAATGAACTTTGGAATACGCCCCGCAAGTGAGCTGCTGGATCATTAAATCCCCATTGAACACGTTTTTAAGGCAATGTTGTTACTGGACTATTAAAATAACAATATAAAGTCATTTTATTTTCCCTTCTTATCCAGCCATTTCGTTGTCACTTCAATTATTTTATCTTGTTGTTGTTTCGCTTTAATTGTAGCTTTTTTATCTCCTTTTTGTTCTCCATACATCCCAAATTGAGCGTGGTTGCCGCCTAGCACCTCATACATAGTAGCATCCTGTGAAAGTAAATGTTTAGTTTCTTTAATTTTTGATATTGTAGACAATCCATCACGTTCCGCATATAACGATAACATAGGTACATTTAAATTAGAAAAGTCATTAGAATTACTTGGATACGATCCTAGAAAGATGATCCCTTCTATCTTGTTTAAGTTCTTATAGGCGTAAGAAGCAGCTGCCACTCCGCCAAGGGAATGCCCGCCAACATACCATTTCTTAATAGAAGGATAACTTTTCATTACTTGTTCAGCTTTATTTACATCAAAAATAGCAAAATTAAATTTAACATGTGGAATAATAACTGTATATCCATCATTTGCTAGTCCTTTTGCAAAATAACTGTAAGCTTCAGGCTCAACCTTAGCTCCAGGATATAAAATGATTCCAGTTTCTTTATTCTCCTGAGGTTCAAAAATTGCCCAATGGTGTTTGTTATCAGTATTCACATTACCGACTAATGAGTACATCTCCTTTGAAGGACTATACGTCTGTTGTGACCAAATGTAAAATCCTCCAACTGAAAGTAATAGTAACACGATGATACTAATCATGATGTACTTTAAAATATTTTTCATCATATACCCCCACTATTGTTATTGGCTGTTCAATTCAGCACTTTTTATTGATAGTATGCCATCCTCCATAAAATATACTTGGTCACAATAACCTAGCATTCGTTCATCATGTGTCACCATTATTGCTGCTTTTTTTCTCTTCCTTACCTCACTAGAAATTAGTTTCACAACTTCATGGGCTCGATTTGAATCTAAGCTCGCCGTTGGCTCATCAGCTAAAATAATACTTGGTTGATTAAATAGTGCCCGCGCAATTGCTACTCGTTGACGTTCGCCACCTGATAATTCATTCGGCATTTTTGTCAATTTATTACCTAAACCAAGTTCAGTTAGTAGGTCAACTGCAAATTGTTGGTCTTTTTTATTTAACTGTCTAGCCATTTTTTTTACCAAAATTAACTGATCATATACAGATAAGTATGGAATTAAGTTTGATGATTGTAAAATAAATCCAATTTCATTCAAGCGAAATTCTGAAAGTTGTTTAGCATTTAACGTCGTTAAGTCTTGACCATTTACACTTACTCTTCCTGACGTTGGTTTTAATAATGCACCAATCATTGATAGTAATGTACTTTTACCAGAACCAGAAGGACCAACAATTGCAATGAGCTCTCCTGGATTTACCTTTAAAGATATTTCTTTTACAACTGTTACAATGGAATATCCTTCTTTATATTGTTTCGTAACTTGATGTAACTGAATTCCACCCATTTATTCCACCCTCCCTAAGGCTGTTAGCGGGTCAATTTTTGTAATTTGTCTTACCGAAATAATCGAACTTAATAAGCTAATAATTAATAATCCAAGCGCGTATATACCAACAAGCTTTGCATCTAAATCGAAAGGCATATTTTTTGGAAATGCAAGAGCAGTTAAATAAGTCAATGCAATTCCTACCAAAATACCAAATGTTGATAAAATAAAGACCTGTGCCACAATAGCTTTTGAAATAAATCGATTGGATGCGCCAATTGCCTTCATTACACCAAATTGTGATGTTTTCTGAATCGTAATAACATAGAAGAAAACTGCAACGATAAAGGCTGAAATTACAATAAGGAAAACAAGCATCATTAGAATTGTTCCATTTTCTTCCTTATACCCAGGCATTTCTTTCACAGCTATCGATTTTGTTACTGTTTCTATTCCATGTACCTCTTTATCAAGCTTTGTAGCATCCAATCGTGGTGCTTTTAAAATAATTGCTTGTATAGGATTTTTAATATCATTATCTGAACCAGGTGCAGCATATTGATAATTTCTCCATGTATCAATATCAGCAAATAATACAGGTAAATGGTTGAATGTTTCATTTTCAACAAATCCAATAATATTAAATTTCATTTTAGAATTTGAAACAATTAATTCATCACCAATTTTGTAACCTTCATCTTTTAAAGTCTTATTAGCTAGAACACCAAGTTTTTCACGAGTAGAAAGTTGTTTTCCTTCTACGACACTTGGTTCAATAAACGAACCTACATCAATTCCAATTAGTGCTACATCAGTTTTCTTATCACTATCTTCAGTTTTTTCTTTGGAAACCGATGCCATAGAGGTTCCCATACTAGCTAAATTTTTTACTGCTTTGTTATTACGAATCTCTTCACTTAAATTAGCAGAAATAACAGATTTACTAAATCTAGCACCAGCAGTTTTTTCATACACAACATAATCGGCATTTAAGTTTTTTATTGTTGCTGCACTTAAAGTGGATAGACCGTTTCCAAGCCCTGATAAGATAAATACAAGCCATGCAATTAAAATAATAATTATACTCATCATTAAATATCGAAATTTTGCATGCTTTAATTCCTTTATTGCTAAAAACAAATCAAACACTCCTCTCAAAATAAGTTACATATATGTCACTTTTGAACAAAAAAATAACTTATATGTTTTTACAATAGTTAGTATACATATAAGTTACAACACTGTCACTTATTTTTTATTATTCCTTTTAAAATTAAGTTTTTTGTGTAGTCCATCAACTTTCCGTCATCTATCCCTGAATGATTAGGTATTGAAATACTTTGAAAAATAAATCCAAGTAATAGTTCATTAGGTATATCCATTTCAATGAAACCTTCCATTTTTCCTTGCTGCACAATATGGACAAGAGGAATATATAATTCTCTGTGCATAAGAGCCAGCTTCTTTTTCTTATTTTCTAAATGTGGATTATCTTTTGTTGGTATAACTTCCTGTATCCCAAGTATTAAATGTAAATCCTTGTACATATAAATTTTTTGCAATAATAAATCAATCTTTTCTAGAAAAGATTGTTCCTCTTGAATAGTTTTAAAACTATTCAAAACGTTGTTCATTTCCTCAAGCATAAAATCTAATAACAATTCATCTTTATTTTGATAATATTTATAAATTGCTGCTCGTGAAACATCTAACATTGTTGCCAATTGCCCAATTGTGAATCCTTCGTATCCATTTTGTAAAATTAAATTTTTAGTGCAAAGGAACAAATCTACTGTATTAAATTTTCGATCTCTCCCCATTTTTTTCCCTTCTTTCAGTTCATTACTTATAAACTTCATTTAATGATATTCCAGTTTTTTACTATTATAAAAATTTGCTTATAATCTTTCAATAATAAACCATTCCTATACATAATTATAGCATTACTTAAGGCACTTAACCCGCGATTATTTCTAAAAAATATTTTAGACTTAGGATTTTTTATAACACTTAGGTTAAATTGATAGTTTATTTTCATAAATTGAGGCTCCTAATAACACTATCCCAGGGTTAGTGTAGCGTAAAGAATCGTTTCGACCCATTCATACCGGTTCATGTGGTTCTCTCCTGTTAGATAGATTGTTCGTTTGATATGTTCGTAATCAATTGGAACATCCCCTGCCAAGTGTTCATTTGGATAGAGGGGTCTATCGCGTGATCCATAGCATAGAGGAACAATCTTTTAGAACACAGCCTTTCTTAAAGAGAAGAGTCGAGCAGGATGATATTATCCCCTTATAGTAGACACGAAAAAAAGCCCATCTGATAAAATGGATGGGCAGTCTACTATTGGGGGATTTTATTATGCCATTACAGGGAACAAAATTTAAACACTATTCAAATCAACTAAAACTTAAGGCAGTAAAACAATATGAAAATGGCTATGGAAGTTACGTTTCAATTTCACAGGAATTTGGTTTACGTAGTTCAACTCAACTTAAAAATTGGGTGAAAAAGTATAGAAATGGTGAGTTATTTGACGATCAAAGGGGAAAATCAAGTAGTTATCATCCGTTCACTGGACGTCCAAAAACTAAGTTTAATTCCATTGAAGAAGAAAGAGATTACTTGAAAGCACAGGTAGAATATTTAAAAAAGCGCTATCCAAATATATTGGGGGAGGGTTAATTCCAAAGAAAATTCGATTTGAAATAATAAGTGAAATGAAAGCACGATATCCCATTACGATGCTTATTAAAATCGCCAAAGTCTCTAGGGCTGGCTACTACAAATGGAGAAACTCTATTTTACTCAATTCAAATAAAAAAACGGTTGAAGAAACGGTGAAATCTCATATTGAAGCCATCCATGCGATTCGACCATACTATGGATACCCTAGAGTTACTGACCGTCTAAGAGACGAAGGATTAGTAATTAACCATAAAAAGGTTTATCGAATGATGAAGGAATTAGAGATCAAATCTGTCATTCGTAAAAAACGTAAATACTATGGGAAAGAAGCATCAAATAGTTACCCTAACCTTTTAAATCGCCAATTTAAACAAGATTTACCCAACGTTGCATTCGCAACTGATATTACTTATATCAAAGTAAGAGATAAATTTTATTATCTTTCGGTCATTCAAGATCTTTATAATAACGAAATTGTATCTTGGAAATGTTCAAGTCGAAACGATCTTAAGTTAGTCGTCGAAACTGTTAAAGACTTATGTAACAAAAGAAACGTGCATGGAAGTATCCTGCATTCAGATCAGGGATTCCAGTACACGTCTACAAAATACAGCCAGTTCTTAGAAAAGAATCATGTATTAGGCAGCCACTCTCGCAAAGGAAACTGTCTAGACAACGCTTGCGTTGAATCATTCTTCTCACACTTCAAATGTGAATTGGTGTATCTATCTAATTTTAATTCAGAACAGGAACTTATTCAAGCGATTGAAGAGTATATCCACTTCTATAATAATGAACGGTCACAAAAACGACGCAACCGTTGTTCCCCTGTAAAATACAGGTTAACAACGGTTGCTTAGTCGGTCTTATTTAAATGTGTCTACTTGACAGGGGTAAGTCCAGATTCAGGTCTTTTTTACATGGTATCTAATGTAAATACATATATGATCGAAATAAACGAGAGCAGAAACGGCATTACAGCCAGGGTTTTTGTATACAAATTTGAGGGGGTTTTGCTGCCGATATAAAAGAATACGCTAGCAATTACAATTTCCCAAAAGGGAAAGCCAAACGGCTGGATTTTTACAATGATATTGCTCCAAAATGCTCCGAGAATAACCCCTCCGATAACACAATACAATCCGTAATGAATTCGAATAGAATGTGAGAGGAGTTTGTAAAGGGAAAAAAACATGGCTGTTGCTGAGTAGATGAAAAATAAGAAAATCGGAATGAAGGCTATAATATCCACCTCTAACGGATGGCGGCGTAAGAGGCTCGATACAAATACCGTGAACATAACTCCTAAAAAAGCAAATGCGCTGTCTTTCCAATAACTCACACTATCTCCTCCTTAATTATAAGATATTCCCTTGTTAATAAACTTTTCCCGCTTGTCAAAAATATATGTTGCTGTTTTGTTTACAAAAAGTTACTATACATGTAGTAACTTTTTTGATGTGGACATATGAATCTGCGTATATACATTTTAGCAATGGCTGCGTTTATTGTGGGAATAGTAGAGTTAATTATTGGGGGAATATTGGATCTAATCTCTGCTGATTTGCATGTATCAGTTGGAGCAGCAAGTCAGCTGATTTCGGTATTTTCTCTATTTTTCGCGACTGCAGCACCTGTGTTATTGACGCTAACCGCAAAAATGGAACGAAAATCATTGTATTTATGGGCTATGTTAGCTTTCCTTATTGGAAATGTGCTGGCGGCGGTAAGTACAGGATATGCTATGTTGCTTATCACAAGAATATTGACAGCGGCAAGCGGTTCGCTGCTGGTGGTTCTGTCTATTACAATTGCGGCAAGCATAGTGGAGCCGGAGTATAAAGGACGAACAATCGGTACGATATTTATGGGGATTAGCGGGGCGTTAGTGCTGGGTGTTCCGCTTGGCATAATTGTAGGAAATGAATGGGGATGGAGAGCACCGTTTATACTTATCTCCATTTTGATACTCGTTGCTATGATTTGCATTTATTTTCTGTTAGAGCCGATTCAGCCAAAACCGGTTGTATCGCTTCGTAAGCAGCTAGAGGCATTAAAGCATGGAAAGGTTATCAGTGCACAGTTAATTACATTTTTTATGCTGACTGGTCATTTAACACTGTATGCCTACTTCACTCCTTTTTTGCAAGAAACATTAGGAGTTAAAGCTGGGATGGTGACAGCTATTTATTTTGTAGTTGGTATCGCTGTTGTTACGGGTGGAGGTGTTGGAGGGTGGCTGTCTGATAAATGGGGAACACGTCGTTCAATTTTAACGATTATTTCTTTATTTTCACTATCCATGATTTTGCTTCCGCTTGGTACAAAGTTGCCTATGTACGGATTTTTAGTAATTGTGGTTATATGGAGTGCGCTTAGCTGGGCGATTTCTCCGGTACAGCAAAATTATCTCATTCAAACAGCTCCGGCAACATCAGAGATTCAGCTTAGCTTGAATACATCTGCCATTCATTTTGGAAGTGCACTTGGTTCATTGATTGGCGGAATGGTTATTGAACAGAGTTCAGTGTTTTACAATGCATGGATTGGTGTGTTGTTTGTGTTAGTATCGTTAGCTTGTGCGGTGTTTTCTTTGACAAGGCCAACGCTTGAGGGTGCACAAAGCCATTTAGGACAGTAAGATTACAAATAAAAAATTACACTTTATAACAGGAAAGAGGGAAAGTATGAGTACACATATTGGAGCAAAGCAAGGAGAAATTGCAGAGCGTATTCTATTACCAGGAGATCCGCTTCGTGCTAAATATATTGCTGAAACATTTTTAGAGGATGTGACTTGTTACAACAATGTTAGAGGGATGCTTGGATTTACCGGTACTTATAAGGGAGAACGTGTCTCTGTGCAAGGAACAGGGATGGGCGTTCCTTCTATTTCAATTTATGTGAATGAATTGATCCGTGATTATGGTGTTAAGCAGCTTGTACGTGTAGGAACATGCGGTGCGATTCAAGAAAATGTGAAGGTGCGCGATGTGATTATTGCAATGACAGCTTGTACAGATTCTAGTATGAATCGTTTAACGTTTCCAGGCTTTGAGTTTGCTCCGTGTGCAGATTTTGATTTATTGAGAAAAGCATATGATGCGGGGGTACAAAAGGGGATGAGTGTTCGGGTCGGAAGTGTTCTCACTGCAGATGTATTTTACCGTGAAAGTATGGAGCCGGTGAAGAAACTAGCTGACTATGGTGTACTTGCTGTAGAGATGGAAACAACAGCCCTATACACATTGGCGGCTAAATACGGTGTGAATGCCTTATCTGTATTAACGGTAAGCGACCATATTTTTACGGGTGAGGAGACAACAGCAGAAGAGCGTCAAACGACGTTTAACGATATGATTATTATGGCATTAGATGCAGTAACGGCAAAGGAGAGATAAGATGAAATTTTTTATTGATACAGCTAATATTCAAGAAATTAGAGAAGTGAACGATTTAGGAGTATTAGCCGGTGTTACGACAAATCCGTCTTTAGTTGCAAAGGAAGGGGTAGATTTTTATGGACGTATCCGTGAAATTTGCAACGTTGTAGTAGGTCCAGTCAGTGCAGAGGTTATTAGTCTACAAGCAGACGAAATGATTGCAGAAGGAAAAGAGCTGGCGCGTATTGCTCCGAATGTCGTTGTAAAAGTACCGATGACGGCAGAGGGGTTAAAAGCAGTTAAAGTTTTTAAAGAGATGGGCATTCCTACCAACGTAACACTTATTTTTTCGGCACCGCAAGCATTGTTAGCTGCTCGTGCTGGAGCAACGTATGTTTCTCCATTTTTAGGGCGTCTTGATGATATCGGTCATAACGGTATGGACTTGATTGAACAAATTGCAGCTATCTTTTCTGTTCATAATATGGAGACGGAAATTATTGCAGCATCTGTGCGTCATCCGGTTCATGTGACGGAAGCTGCTTTAAAAGGTGCCCATATTGCGACTATTCCCGCAAAGGTGATTTATCAATTAGTACAGCATCCGTTAACGGATCAAGGAATTGAAAAGTTTTTAGAGGATTGGAATCATTCGCAAGTAAAATAAGGTCAACCCCCTTCTGCTGTCATGCTGAAGGGGGGTTTTTAAGCATCTCTCAATCTGATTTTAAAATTTCATTTAAAACTGCTTGATGTGCCGGACAACCTAGAATTGATAATGAATCTGCCGGCAATGGCTGGTCGGTAAGATTGTATTTTAGTTTTAAATGGACAATGCGCCGTACGCTTTCGTCAATGCGTTCCTCGGAAATTTTCCCATTTTGGACCGCTTGTTTAATAGCGTGAATGGCTTTTTTTTCTGTTTCATAAGTATGAGCAAATAACAATAAATCCACGCCTGCTTGGACAGCGTCCACAACAGCTGTTTCTATCCCAAAATGGCTCGAAATAGCCCCCATTTCAAGATCATCGGTGATGACGACACCATCAAAACCTAGTTCGTCACGGAGTAGTCCGGTGATAAGTGTTTTAGATAAAGAGGCTGGCTTCGCAGAGTCGATATAAGGGTACTGAATATGTGCGACCATGACCATATCCGCTCCGTTTTTAATAGCAGCTTGAAAAGGCTTCAGTTCTGTTTTATATAGCTGCTGTTTCGTTTTGCGCACGATAGGAAGCCCGATATGAGAATCAACAGCTGTATCTCCGTGGCCGGGGAAATGTTTGATTGTCGGAATAACATGGGAATCTTGTAATCCTTTCATTGCAGCCGTGCCTAATGAACTGACGATATCCGGTGTGGTGCCAAAAGAACGATTGCCTATAACTGTATTATTGGGATTTGTATAAATATCAAAGTCCGGTGCAAAATTCAGATTAAAGCCGTATGCTCCCATCTCCTTACCAATAGCGTTGCCCACTCTATATGCTAAAGCCTTATTATTATGCTTCCCAATAGTGAAGCTAGGGGGGAATGCGGTTTTTCCGGCCGGTAAACGGCTGACACGCCCCCCTTCTTCATCAGTGGAGATAAAGAGAGGAAGTGTATTTATGTTCGTTTTCTTTAAATTGTTAACTAAGGAAAGAAGCTGAGTACTGGATTGGATATTTTGAGAGTATAGAATCACACCCCCAAGGTGTTCGTTTTGGATCAAATCTGTTATTTCTTTGTTCATCACTGGACCGTGAAATCCAGCTATAAACATTTGTCCGATTTTCTCGTCCAGAGTCATGCTGTTTACAATGACATCTGTAGGAGTGTGAAGATAAACGGTATTCATCATCATGACAGCAGTTAACGCTAGCTTCATCAAGATACTGGACATAGCATTCCTCCTATATGATAAAATTCCATTTTTTAGTATGTGTGAGGGAGGGAGGAGTGATACAGGAATTTGTTCATATAGTTTTTTGCTGTCTTTGAAAATGTCACTTTATTTCGGATAAGCCCAAGGAATTGCTAATAGCGAAACAATCGATACAACAATACAATTAAGGAAGCAATAGCTCCTGCTCCTATTATCCAAAGTGCGAGAATGCCATAGCCCATTCTTGCTCAGCCTTCCATAAAAAATAAGTTGATGAACAAAAGAGATATCCCTACTTGAAAAACTATACCAGGTAAAGCATTATACCCTGCACAAATGTCTCCTCCTGTATTGCAAATTGACGAAAAATTATAACAGTAATAAAATAGACTATATAGTCAGTTTATTTTATGTGAGGGGGATGACTATGAACCAGTCATTTTTTATGCAAAACCGAAAAAATCTAGTGAAAGCATTACCGAGTGATTCTGTTACTATTTTGTTTGCTGGACAGGCGCCGCATAAGTCCGCAGATGCGAATTATGTATTTGTGCCGAACCGAAATTTTTATTATATGACCGGAATTAATGAACCGAATGTGATTTTAGTAATAAAGAAGACAGGCAATGAGCTTGAAGAAATGCTGTTCATTGAGAAAGCAGATCCTGTTATGGAAAAATGGGTGGGAAAAACGATTGCAAAGGAAGAAGCGCAAGCTGTTTCCGGAGTGAACAAGATTTTATACTTAGACAGCTTTGAATCTACTTTAGCGCGTACATTTTTAACTGAAGATACAAAGCATGTGTATTTAGATTTAGAACGCCGTGAGTGGGCAGGTCCGCAAACAAAGGTATTATCATTTGCTAAGCATATAAGAGAGCATTATCCACATATTTCTGTCGGCAATGTGTATGCAAGCATTTGCGAGCTGCGAGTGTTCAAAACAGCTGAAGAGATTGAAAAAATGAAAGCAGCCATTGAAGTTACGAAAGAAGGTATTTACAACGTATTAAGACATGCTAAGGAAGGCATGATGGAATACGAACTGGAGGCACATTTTGACTTTACGTTAAAATCCTCAGGTATTAAGCATCACGCATTTGATACAATTTTAGCGAGCGGTAAAAATGCGACGGTGCTGCATTACGAACATAACGATGCTGAAATTAATAAAGGTGATTTAGTGCTGCTTGATTTAGGTGCTCAGAAGGAGTATTACAATGCTGATATCAGCTATACATTCCCTGTGAGCGGGGCGTTCTCTGATCGTCAAAAGCAGCTTTATAACATTGTACTAAAAGCATTAAAAGAAACAACCGAACTTGTGAAACCGGGAGTGAAATTTGCTGCATTAAATGAGCATACGAAAAAGGTACTGGCACAGGAATGTAAGAGCATCGGATTGATTCAGGAGGATGCTGAACTTGCTAATTATTACTATCACGGTGTCAGCCATTTCCTAGGATTAGATACACATGATGTAGGTTCATACAAGGACAGAGTGTTAGAGCCGGGGATGGTTATTACAATTGAACCTGGTCTATATATTGAAGAAGAATCCATCGGCATCCGTATAGAAGATGATATTCTTGTAACGGAAGACGGACATGAGAATTTGTCCAAAGATATCATCCGAACAGTGGAAGAAATCGAAAGCTTCATGGCAGCGAACAACCCTCACGTAAAAGAAAAGCAAACTGTGTAAAGCGCCCATTTTGGGCGTTTTTTACTAGTGAGATTTAGTCATTAGGTTTCTTAAGAAAGAAATCGGTGTAGGACATTCAAGCAGGAGGATTTTGATGATAACGAGAGGTACCTGTTCTTCCTTAAACATGACAATCATAAAAGGAGGTGTGTGATATGACGGAAATAAAAAGGCTGGTTGATTGTACATTACATGATGCGTTAAGGGCATGGAATACAGGGTTTGAAGAGTATTATTTCACTATGACAATGGATGTGAAACGATTTACGGATCGCCTTGCTTTTGAGGGACTTTCACCAGAGCATTCTATTGTGGCATTTGACGGAGAGACTCCCATTGGATTGATTTTAAACGGCATGCGCATCATTAATGGAAAAAAAGTATCATGGAACGGGGGAACGGGCATCGCTGTCCCTTATCGCGGTAAAGGAATTGGCAAGGCATTAATGCAAAAAGCTCTCAAGATTTATGAGGAGAACGGGGTAGAGATTTGTACGCTGGAAGCAGTTCGCGAAAACGAACGGGCGATTGCATTATATGAACAAATGGGCTATCGTGTGAAGGATAATTTGCAGCATCTTGTTCAGTCAGGTCCGAAAGAAAAGGAATGGTTTCAGAAAAGTGAAAAGCTGGTAATTGAAACAGGCATACCGCAGGCTGTAAGTACTCTCTCATTTTATCCAACAATCATCCCGTGGCAGACACATTGGTTCAATATTCAAAATGGTGAAAGCATCCTTGCTAAAGATGACGGAGGGAATATAGTTGGCTATGCATTGTATAAGCGGGTATTGGGTGAAGACGGAAGTGTGAAAGTAATCGTTTTGTATCAATGTGTAGTCGCACCTGGTATAGAAGAACAGTCAGTCATACAGACCTTACTGTGGACTGTATTTGATCAGCCGAAATTAAATTGTCAGCGTATGGCTGTCAACCTGCCCGAGTCTAATCAAATAACGTTTCGATTGCTGCAGAAAGCAGGCTTTACTACGCATGTGAAACAAGTATTTATGGTCAAGGGAGATGTTCAATGAGTATCAAAACTATAGAGACAAGCAGGTTGATTCTCCGGAAGTTTAATCCCGAACAAGACAGTATGAAATATGCTACCATTCTTGGACAACAGGAAGTTGGTAAATGGCTGCCCAAAGGAGGTGGCTATACATCTGAGGAGGCCCAAAAGTTAATGAATTTTTTCATCCACCATTGGGAGAAGTATGGGTACGGAACGTGGGCAATTATAAGGAAAACCGATCAAGAGTTAATCGGACATTGCGGCTTTAATTATATTACTGCTTTACATGAGACAGAACTGCTTTATGCACTGGAAAAGGAGAGTTGGGGACAGGGATTTGCGACGGAAGCGGCAGCAGGCTGTATGCAGCTTTTCAATAAACGAAAAATCATTGGACTTACGAAACTGGACCATACTTCCTCACAAAATGTATTGCGCAAAGTGGGAATGAAGTATGAAAAGGAGATCCATCTTTGGGATATAGATTTGAAGTACTTTTCTATTCAACGTGCCTCACGTTAAAAACAAAAAGAAACATTGGCACACTTTGAAAATGATAAAGCTATCAAGGAGATGTTAGTATGCCGAAGGTTTCTGAGAAATATAAGGCACAGAAACGGAAACTGATTTTAGAAAGCGCTTTGCAATGTTTTTCGGAAAAAGGGTATCACACAACAACTATGGATGATATCGCAGCATATTCCAAGACAAGTAAAGGATTAATATATCACTATTTTAAGAGCAAAGAGGAATTGTATATTGCACTGATGGAAGAGAGGACGGAGGCTGCTTTTTTAGTGATGAAAGAGCGGTTTCAAACGATTGAAACGGCGACTGGAAAAATGAAAGAATGGTTCCGCATCTATCAGGAAGTAAAATCAAGTTCAGAGTGGCAGGCGATGATTCGGGTGCATATGGAGTTTTGGATTAACTCAGCCCGCTATGAGAATATAAAAAATATCATGATAAACCGCTATAAAGAGCAATATATTAATTCTATCCAAAATATTATTGAAGAGGGTAAGGAGAATGGGGAGTTTCATAAACACATTGATTCCTATGTAATGGCGAGCTTTTTTTGGGGAAGCATCGATGGTCTCTCTCTTCATTATTCGGTGGTCGGTGAAGATAGGCTATATAGAGAAAGCTTGAAGAAAAGCGAAGAAATGATGCTAGGATATTTGCAAATCCCCCCTCTTAATTCATGAAGGGAATTAAGAGGGGGGAATGGTTGAAGGAACTTAACTAAAGATCGTTAATATATGCAAAAAAGTCTCTATAAACAATCCCCCCAAATCCTAAAGAAGCGATACAGGGGGATGTATTTTTATATACACGATTTGTATATGCGTGGTAATACAGAAAATATATTTTGGCTACCTCCTATCTTTCATTTATTTTTCGTTTAAGTCATTAATAAGCCCTGATCGTGAAGATAACCAATCATTCAGATAATCAGGCAGATTACCGTTAGCTGCATTGATAGCATGGCCTCCTGTAATGATGTGATACGTCTTATCTTCACTTGAAACCGCATCTATTAGTGAGGAGCTTAGCTCTTTTGGAACTAATCGGTCACCGTTTGCACAAAGGACGAGTAGGTTTGCTTGTATATTAGCCAAATCAACAATTTGATCACGAATAACCATTTCATTTTTTATAAGCTTATTGTCTTTCCCGATATCATTTAGCAGTTGCTTCATAGCCGCACCAGTAAACGGAATATGTCCATCAACCCAGTATTTAAAACGGCGCCATCTTTCTACGTATTGTTCATCATATGCACGGTTAAGAAGTGACAAATAAGGGGTGAAATAAATTGGTGAAGAAACAAACCGCAGTCCTGATTTCATGAAGCTTGCTGGGATAATTCCATAAGCATCGATAATCGGTTCGAAATCTATGTTGCCTTCCCTGAGTGCCTGAGCCCACTTATCTAGAATAGGGACGACACTAACGTCAATCGGTGAAACGGAAAGAATGAGGTTTTTGATAGGCTCTTCAGCAAGGGCCGTATATATGGTTGCAAGTGTTCCGCCAACACAATAACCGATTATTGTAATTTCTTGAGCATTGGAATGGCGCAGCACCCGTTTGACTGCCTGCTGGATATAATCGAAGATATAGTTATCTATAGAAATATCTTTATCTTCATAGCCGGGAATGCCAAAGTCTAGTAAATATACGTCATATCCGCTATTAACAAATGCTTCAATCATACTGGAGCCTTTTTCTAAATCGAGAATAAAAGGCTGGTTAACAAGAGAATATACGAGGAATAAGGGCACAGTATATTTTTTTTGCACAGCGGGGTAATACCATACTGTTGCCTTGTTCTTTTTCCAAATCCATTGCCGGAGGGTTACGCCCTCTTTAATACTCGGATCCAATGGTGTCAATGCATTAAAAAAATTCTTCCAGCGTGTGTACTCTTGCTCCAGTTCTGATGAAGGGGCATGTTTTTCCATTATTGTTCCTCCGTAGTATTCTTTGTCGAGGGAAGAGGAGCGTTTATTTGAGAGAAAACGTTCATTATCAGCTGGCTTTGAATTTCTTTTAACCTATTATGCGATGGTTTTAATGGTAGAAAAGATCTTGTTATTTCTTCATTCGGCAGGTGTTGTTTCAATTCTTCAACAGAATCCATTAAATATAAAATATGTTCCTCCATCATATCGAGCTTTTCTTCTACTTGGATAATGAGCTTTGCGATATTGGCTGCATCTGTCTTTGTAGGGAAATTAAATTGAACTGATAAGATTTCTATAAGCTCATGCAGCTGCTTAATTGTATTGGAGTGAGACTGAGCTTGGGCAGTAACGAACTCAAAAATCTCTTCTTTATTTACTTGATTGTGAATCAGCTCATTGGCTTGTTGCTCCAATTGGAACCCCAGTTTTTTTAAAGTGTTATAGAAATCTATAGTATTGTGGGACATTTTTTCCATCCTTTCTTTTTATAAATGTAAAGCATGTTACGTGTGATGTGTTTTACATACTGATAAACTTGTCCAATTACACCGATAGCTGTTTCCTGTTCGATTATATTGAGGTGGTATAGTGTTAGGGGGATTAGACTGCTTTGTAGAGAGTTGGTTGTATAGTTGTGCTTTAGTATCTGGACAGCGTTGCTGTTGGCAGTCAGTTCGCAATACTGGATAAATAGCAGTTTGGAGTTGGACAAGGTATCAATAATAGTATAAGTACATCAAAGTGGAAAAGTGTCTAAAATGAGTTGTTTGCCTTAGCCTATTTTCCTCCGTATGAACAGGGCTTTTATCCTCCTTTTTCTAGAGGAACAGCCTGTCCCCATTAAAAGAAAGAGAGCAGGCTGTTTTGTGAACTGTTTTTTTGTAGTAATGAGAGATTAAATGGTATGCTCCTGTGCCTCTAGACGATGCTTATTCCGTTTTTTTCTGTTGATTGATACTGCAATACATAAGAAAATGAGGATGGCTCCCATCACAATTCCCCACGCTGGTGAGTGGATTAATGTTTTTCCAAAGAATGTATACAGTAAGATAATAGGAATATTGCCGGCTAATACAGTCATAATAAATTTTCCATATTTCATCTTCATTGATGCTGCAACAAAGCAGGCTGCGTCTGTAGGTGCCATTGGGCTTGCGACAACCAGAAATAAATATTTCGATTGATTTTTTTCCATAGCAAGATATACTTGTGGATACTTTTTAGAAATATAACGATGAACTGGAGAGTCTGCAAAGTGTCTGGCGATAATATAAATAATGGTTTCTGCAAGGAACATACTGCAAAATGCCATTGGAATACTTTCCAGCGGTGAAAAGATAATACCCCCTGCTACAATAAAAACGGAACTCGGAATAAATAGTAATAAACGGCTTGTAAATAATAAAATAAAAACGATATAAGCATACGATTGTACACTTTTCACGAGGTGCTGTAACTCTTCTATACTCATATTTGTAAAACCAAGTTTATAGGCAAATCCAAACATCATTATCCACACGAGCATAAGGATAACCGGCCAGAGTTTTTTCATTGCTATTCTCCTTTTTTATGAAGGATTCGTTATTTTGAGTATATAAAACAAAACTTAAAACATTCTTGATACAATTCTTAAGATTTCTTAAGAAGCGTTCTTTTAGATAAAGAAGTATAGGGAAAGGAGCTATCTGCTTGCAGATTTAATGGTGATTGGATACCTTATTTTGTATCGATAGAGGAATAAAAGAAATTATCGGCCTCAATTATTGTGTATTTTACTTCGGATGCTGAAGCTGACTTTGTTGTGTTTCCTGAGATTTTTACAACACAGCTTATGTCATTTTTATCAGAAAGGTCCCCTAGTTTGGCTGTACAGCGTATTACAGAATATACGACAGAGTATATTAATCTGTTTACAGAGCTTGCTGTTCGATACGATGTCAACATCATCGGCGGTTCTCACTTTGTAGAAGAGGGAGAGCATATTTATAATATTGCTTATTTATTTAGAAGGAATCGAACGATTGAAAGCAGTATAAAATCCATATCACACCGAATGAGCGTAAGTGGTGGGAGATTACCCAAAGTGATCGAGTCCGAGTATTTGATACCGATTGCGGAAAAATTACCATTCAAATTTGCTATGATATTGAGTTCCCAGAACTTGCCCGCATTGCAACTGATATGGGAGCGAAAGTCATTTTTACGCCATTCTGTACGGAAGATAGGCAAGGATATTTGCGCGTACGTTATTGTGTACAAGCGCGTGCTGTTGAAAATCAAATATATACGGTTATTGCAGGAACGGTAGGAAACCTGCCGGAAGTAGAAAATATGGATGTTCAATATGCACAATCTGCCATTTTTGCGCCGTCTGATTTTGAATTTGTACGAGACGGCATGGTAGGAGAGTGTAATCCTAATATTGAAATGGTCATTATAGGTGATGTGGACCTCGAAATTTTACGAAGACAGCGTCAGTCTGGTACAGTACGTCAGCTGAAAGACCGTCGCCACGAGGTGTATGCGATAAAATACAAGAGATAATGAAATAAGAAGGTATGTGTTTACCTTGTTTCTAGTATAGTTCCCTGCAAAAAGTGAAATAACAGTACTAAAACATCTAAGTGTACTATACACCTATATAAAAGAGATATGGAAGGGAGAAAGGAAATGCAATTCCCATTTCAAAGAGTGTTTCAGCAAGCAGGTCTTTGGTATGTGCTGGATGAGGAATTTCCGTGGGATCTCCATAAGTTACAACAAGATATCTTTTCACTAATGATGGAACGGGAGGTACGTGTATTATTTTGTGATACATGTGATGCTAATGCTATTTTATCCGTCTTGGGAGAAGAAGAAGAGGAATTTTTGTATCCGCTTTCTGGATTATATCATCCGGGAGCACGATTGATTTTTGTGTTTCAGTGGGAGGAATATGAGGTACTTTTGGGAACATTGCTGCATGAACTACGGCATGATATGCAGTTTGAAGAGAAAACGATACGGGATGTATTTTATAAGGAACGCCGGTTGAATTACGAAGAGCGCTGGATTGAGAAGGATGCGCAGCTTTTTGTAAAGAATACAATGGAACAATATTATAAAAAAGAAGCGTAGAGTTGGTCTACTATGCTTCTTTTTTACTGTTTCAGCTCTGTCTTTCCGTCTTTCATATATCATGATAGAATGGTTAAAATTTATTGCTAGGGGATGAAACGTATGAGGCATGTGTTTTTAACGAAACCGATTATGGAATTACAGGACGAGTATCTATCATTTTATACGGAATGGAAAGAAAGCAGAGAAACAATGGTGCCATGGGTCATTAGTAAGGACCCTTCCGATTTTCAAGGGATGCTTCAGTCTTTGCTTGATTCTGAAAAAGGAGAAAATCTTCCAAGCGGATGGGTGCCAGATTCTACCTTCTGGCTTGTAAATGAGGATAAAAGAGTACTCGGAGTAGTGAATATTCGCCATACATTAACGGAGAAACTTTTGAATTGCGGTGGTCATATCGGATACGGAATACGTCCTTCAGAAAGGCAAAAAGGCTATGCAACAAAGCTGCTTGCATTAGCATTAGAAAAAGCTAAGGAATTAGGAATTAAAAGAGCTCTTGTTGTGTGCGATGAGACGAATATAGGATCTGAGAAAACAATTATAAACAACGGTGGTGTGCCAGATAGAAGTTATGAGGAAGAAGACGGGAATGTTGTGAAGCGGTTTTGGATTGCATTACAATAGCTAATGCAATATGAAGCAATGGAAATATCTTTATATGATGGAACTTCAGATTCATCCTTGAAGCTCTTCAGCATTAAATCTGGTCAACTATTCGTTGATGGGAAGAAAAAAGAAAAATTAGAACTAACGGTAGCACCTATTACGTTAACAGGTGTAGTGTATGATGGAAAGAAAGTAGTTCAAGAGGGGGCTGTGTCTATTGTTTCTCTTGATAAAGACGGGAATGAACTGCAAGGTTACTGGGGTTGAATCGATTTTGATGGCAGCTTCAAATTCCGTTTGCCAGATGGTAAGTATAAAGTCATAAACGTAGGCTTATTTGATGGAAGCATAGTGCAGTTTGATAAGCTGTTTACTATCCAATCAGGGAAAATTATGGTTGGCGGAAAGCAAGTTGATCATATGAATTTGAACTTGCAAGAAGGAGTTAGAGAGTAAAGGTAAATAAATGCGTTTGAACATATTCGTAAGTTGCAGCTGGCTCTTGTGATTAACACCGTTCTTATCTTTGGATAGATAAGAGCGGTGTTTTTTATTTTTAGGAAGGGAGCATATGAGCGGTGGCTGTATAAAACTTCATTTTTTATTAAGTGAAAATATTCAGAAAATAATGTATGATATTTATATCTTTTATATTTCCTATTGATACTTAGAAAGCGGGTGAATTGAATGAACGCCTCTTTATTTCAAGAGATTCAACATTATATGGAAATGAAGCAATGGAGTAAAACGGATTTAGCCAATCATTCAGGTATCCATATTAGTGAAATCAGCCGCATTTTCAATCATAAGCACCCTCTTTCTTTACGCTGTTTGGATGCAATTACGAATGCACTTGGGTTAGCGGAAGGTGCGTTGTATTCCTGTTATATAGAGGAGTGCTTCAATGAGAAGGGTCATTTGGATAAACGGAGAGGCAGCCAGTTTTTATACAAATGTGCGGCTGAAAAGTATAAAGAACTATGTGATGAAGTGTTAACTATAATGTTAGAGGAAAAATTGAAAACAATACGCAATAAAAATTTAACCTACATATTTTCAGTTGCTGAACAGCTGTTTCAAGAAGGGAAGGAACGAGAAGCATTGCGGTTATATGAGGTTATTATTGAAAGTATGCCGGATCGTTTTTCTGAGCAGGTAGCCATCAGTTATTTCAGGCGCTTTTATATTGTAAGACTTACTGAAAAAGCAGAGCATGCATTGGTGCAAGTGTTAGAACACATGGCATATATTCCGGAAGACATAAGGAAAGAGGCTGTCATGTGGGTGATGGCTATGTATTATCGACGCGAGGAATGGCTTGAGGTGCTGCATTACGCAGAAAGACTGGAACGTATGACAGGTGAAGGAGAGTACTATGCTCGAGCCATTATGTATAAAGGATTTGCGCTAACGCGTCTTGGCGCTTCCATTGAAGAAGTATTAGCTCTTACCGATCAATATGCAAAAGTAGATGATTTTTTCGCTGATATGGCTATAGGAAACCGTTATGTTACGCTGTTAGATTACGGTTATTTAGAATATGTGGATGAGTATTTAACATGGTTAGAAGAGCGAGCCGATATTTATGTTGGATTACCAAGAGTTTTGGAAGCTTATGTGCACTTAAATCGTTTAGACGATGCGTCGCGGCTGCTAGATAAATTTCGGCATGTAATTGAAGATATGGCTGTAAGCAAGGAGCCTTGGCTAAAGGAAAAGATGTACTTAGATTTTCGTTATGCATATGCTTTGTATCAATGTAAAAGGAGTCTTTTTTCAGAAGGGATAACTACGTTACTCGATGTAGCTTATGCAGCGTATAACATTAGAAATATGGAACGGTTTCATAAATGCTTGTTATCCTTTTGGAAATACAGATATGATGCAGCCCCTCATCAAGAAGAGCAATATATACAATTACTCAGTATAAGTGAATCTCGTAAAAATCGTACATTTAACTTCCTCAAGTTATGAGATAGGTCCGCTAAAATAGTTAAGCAGTGTTTGGGGAAACTAGCAACGAGGTGTTGCTAAATGATAAAACGAATAGCAATAATGCTGATAGCTTTGTTAATCATGGTGCCCCCTGTTACGGCTGAAGGCAAGAGGGTTGAAATCTTCGATATTAAACAAAAACGTGTTATTCAGTTTGTAGAAAGCAGTCCAGATATACAAAAAGAAGCAGAGCGCTTTTTGAAGGGGATTACTGACATATACAAAAAGTTTGATCCTATCCCGGCTGAAGGATATATGATTCGTATCCCGCTTGAGCCTTCTGTGATGGTGCAAAACCAATGGATGGATGCCCTTGTTAATGAAGTCGTTGTTATTTTTCCAAAGGAAGGAACACCATTTTTACTAGTGTTTGATGATGAAAATACGACCTATTTTTTTATCTTTAATGAAGATACAGATGCGTTGTTGCGCTATTTAAAGTTTAATCCAAAGACCTTGTGATGAGGTCTTTGTTCGTTGTTTTTACGATATTTGTTTCTTCTGAAAAAGGTTTTTATTCGCTGTGACAAATTTCTTTAGTTTGATACCGCATTTGCATAATATACTGTGCTTCAGAACCTTAATTTTCGATCCACATGCTGGACATAAAGTATGTGTCATTGACTTTCTCCTTTTTTATTTATTAAGCAGGTATCCGTTTAAGAGAAGATGGATACCTGCTTAGCATTTATTTAACTTCTTGTGGAACAGAAAGGCTGAGTCCTTCTGCTACACGTGTTCCGTACTCACAATCTGCCTTGTAAAAATGCTCAATCTGGCGCAGTTTAATGTCTGCTTTTGTTACAGGCTTCATAGCTTCGACAATAGTATGAACGAGACGAGTACGCTCTTCTTCACATAACAGGCGATATAAATCTCCTGCCTGAGTATAATGATCATTTTGGTCATATGAAACACTGTCAGCTATACCGGAGACGGGGAAGGATGCAGGCTTATTTGTAGGTGATTCTTTCGGCCCGTTGAAGCTGTTTGGATCATAATAGATAGCACCGCCGCCATTGTTGTCAGGTCGCATTTGGCCGTCACGCTGGTGATTATGAACTGGTAATTGCGGACGGTTAATTGGCAGAAGGTTGTGATTCGCGCCAACACGATAACGGTGTGCATCTGCATAGGCGAACAGACGGCCTTGCAGCATCTTATCAGGCGATACTTCAATGCCTGGAACTAAGGTGCCGGGAGAGAATGTGGCCTGTTCTACTTCAGCGAAATAATTCTCCGGATTTCGGTTCAACACCATT
Organism: Bacillus sp. 165; assembly: GCF_017742235.1. Classification (GTDB taxonomy): domain Bacteria; phylum Bacillota; class Bacilli; order Bacillales; family Bacillaceae_G; genus JAGHKQ01. The sequence goes on along the minus strand of NZ_JAGHKQ010000009.1, from coordinate 55,096 downwards.
CGGCCAACTTCAATTAAGGGATAATCCTTTTGTGACCACACCTTAGTCACATCAAACGGATCAACGCGATACGTATTCGCATCCTCTAACGGCATGATTTGAACGTATAGCTTCCAAGCTGGAAAATCCCCGTTTTCAATGGCAGTAAATAAATCTTCTGTATGATAATCGGGATTTTCACCGGCAATTTTTGCTGCGACATCCGCTGTTATATTTTTAATGCCTTGTTCTGTTTTAAAGTGATATTTAATCCATACCCCGTCTCCATCAGCATTTACCCATTTGAATGTATGGCTTCCAAAGCCATGCATATGACGCAATGTAGCAGGGATGCCGCGGTCAGACATAAGGATAGTTACTTGGTGTAAGGATTCAGGTGACAGTGACCAGAAATCCCACACCGCATCCGGATTTTTCAAGTGAGTGACAGGGTGGCGTTTTTGTGTATGGATAAAGTCTGGGAACTTAATTGCATCACGAATAAAGAAAACAGGGGTATTGTTGCCTACTAAGTCATAATTTCCTTCTTCTGTATAGAACTTCACGGCAAATCCGCGAGGGTCGCGTACTGTATCAGCAGAACCGTTCTCGCCGGCTACTGTAGAAAAGCGAACGAATAGAGGTGTACGTTTACCTACCTCTGATAAGAATGCAGCTTTTGTGTATTTCGTTATATCGTTAGTAACCTCAAAGTATCCATGTGCTCCTGCTCCTTTCGCATGCACGACACGTTCAGGGACACGTTCTCTATTGAAGTGTGCCAATTTTTCTAAAAGGTGAACATCCTGCAGCAGCGTTGGTCCGCGTGAACCGGCTGTCATTGAATTTTGGTTATCTCCAACTGGAGCTCCCCAGCTGGTCGTAAGATTATTTTTATTACTCATAAATAGCACCACCTCATTTTTAATATAAACAAATGATAACATTTATCAAAATAAAATCAATACTTTTTTATAATTATTATAATTTAAAAGACATTTTAATCAATTGAAAACCATTGAATTGTAACGTAGTGGTGTATGTAAATGTGAGGAAAGGGGGCATCATAGCAGGAGCTCTTCTTCCTAAGGGAATACGAATGAAAAATACCATTCATTTTATGGAAATTTATGATAAAATAGCGAAAGTACATATATCCTAAGAATAGGGGATATAAAGCCATAGCGAATTGCTTATTATCTCTATATGTAAACGTAGTAAACCAATTGTTGAAATATAGTAAAAGGGAGAGCGGCTTCTGTGTGGAAAAAGTGGATTATTGTTGCTGTATTTGTACTTATCGTAATTTTGCTGTTACCTTATAGTTTACCGATTGTGTTTGCATTGCTTACTGCCGTTTTTCTGGATGGGATTGTGAGATTGTTTCAGCATAAATTTGGATTTAGACGTATTTATGCGGTCTTATCGACATTTCTTTTATACTTGGCTTCCTTAGCGTTGCTCAGCTATTTTCTAGTAAATACCATTTTCCAACAGCTATTAACGTTATCAAAGAAACTGCCGGCTTTTTCCACAGAATTATATATGACTGTTATTGTACCAACTATTAGCAAGTGGAAGGATTATTCTGAGACATTGCCGGGAAATGTTCTATATTCCATTGAACGCAACTTAGAAAATGCAGTAAACTCCTTAGATACGTACGTTAGAGCTCTTGTGGAGTATATTATTGGATTCGCTACGACTATACCTGCATTTTTGCTGGAGTTTCTTATTTATTTAGTGGCATTGTTCCTCATTAGCTTAGAACTGCCTAGACTAAAAGAGAAGGTAGAGGCACATTTGAATGAAGAGACAAAGAAAAAGCTTTATTTGGTAGCAAGTCAGCTCAGTAAAGCAGGTGTTGGATTTATTAAGGCGCAAATTTTCTTAAGCTTGCTTACCTTTGTGATGGCATATATCGGACTATGGTTTTTAAATGTGCCTTACACCGCTTTACTATCATTGTTGATTGTTGTAGTGGATATCTTGCCTATCTTGGGAACTGGATCCGTTCTAGTGCCATGGGCGGTTGTTGCGATTTTGCAAGGTCATGAACATTTAGGAATTGGCTTAATAGTGATGTTTATTATCATAACCATCATTAGAAGAACTGTAGAGCCGAAAGTAATGTCCTCTAACATGGGTATTTCACCATTGGCAGCACTAGTCAGCTTATATATTGGTTTTAAGATTTTGGGATTTATCGGATTGTTCCTTGGTCCAACTCTTGTTATTTTGTATGATGCGTTAAAAAATGCAGGTGTCATTAAGTTTAAATTTAAAATCTAATGTTGAAGGCAGCTCCTTTTCTTTGATGGAAGGGAGCTTTTTTGTATCTGCATAATATAGGCTGAAAAATGAAAATAAAACAAAAGGCAATACTAAAAGGAAACAAAAGGGCAAGGAGTTTATCTTATGGGTACGCATACTGCAAAAGGAACACTGTTATCCGAAGAAAAACAGGTAAAACAAAATTGGAAAGAGCGTCGTACTTTTTTTTTGATAGCAGTATCTTCAGGTACGCTGTTAAACCCGTTGAATTCATCGATGATTTCTATGGCTCTCCACAGTATCCAGCATGCATTTGCATTGTCGTTCACCACTGCTTCTTGGGTGATTTCCGCTTTTTATCTAGCCAGTGCGATTGGACAGCCTCTTATGGGGAAGCTAGGAGACGAATTTGGAAGAAAGACAATCTTTTTGAGCGGCCTTATCATTGCGGCTATCGCTGCGGTTAGTGCCCCCTTTTCCGCCACGTTTGCAGTACTTGTTACGGTACGAATACTGCAGGCAATTGGCACGAGTGCGATTTATCCATCTGGAATGGGGCTCGTGAGGGAGCATATCCAAAAAAGACAAGCCTCAGCCTTAGCTGTTATTTCTATCTTCTCATCGGTGACAGTAGCGCTAGGTCCATCCATTGGTGGTTTTTTAATCGTTTGGGGTGGATGGCCAGCTATTTTTCTTATTAACCTTCCATTTATTATCATCAGTTTTCTGTTAGCGTGGTTAATTTTTCCGAAAGATAAAAAAAGAGTGAGTAGAAAGCTTTCTGAGACTATTCGTTATTTAGATATTCCTGGTATTTTGTTATTTGGGCTAGCCATGATGCTGCTGCTTTGGTTTTTACTATCATTTAAAACAAAAATACATTATGTTTCCGGTATATTTGGTATCGTATGTGCTACTGCTTTTATTAGGAGGGAGCTGCGGGTAGAAGAACCCTTCATTAATGTACGTATGTTCCGTGATCATATGTCGTTAACATGGGTAAATGTATTGTTTATTGTATTGAACGTTTACAATTATGCACTGTTGTTTGCTTTGCCAACTTATTTTCAAGATGAGCTTAAGTTAAGTATAGAGATAACAGGAATGTTGATGTTATTTATTTCTGGGTTTGGTATTATTGTTTCACCGCTTACAGGAAAATGGGTAGACCGTTCTGGAATTATGCCACCGCTGCTATTAGGGTCATGCTGTATGCTGGCAGGAGCCCTATTATTGACTTTTTTCTTTCATCATGTAACCGTGTATACCATTATTCCGGCCTTATCTGTTATGGGAATGGGATATGGATTTAATAATGTCAGTCTGCAGTCAGCTATGCTACGGGCAGCTCCTCCTGATGAAGTAGGTGTAGCTTCTGGATTATTTCAGACTTCACGTTATATGGGTTCTATTTTTTCTTCTGTCCTTCTTGGACTTGTATTTGGTAAAGATGTGAATCCATCTAATCTTCAATTGCTGGGAGCCATTTTAATTGCCGTGGCATTGTTCAGTATATGGATGAGCTTTCGGTTTTCTAAGTTGTAAAAAGGGGTGCTATTCTTGTTATATTAATATCAAATCGGCAGGAAGTATGTATAGAATTGAACACGGTACACCGAACAGAGAAGACTACATAAGGATAAGAAAAGAAACTGGATTAAGTGAAAAAAGCAAAGAGGTAGCTGAGGCTGGATTAAAGAACACTATTTTTGCTGTTTCTGTATATGAAAAGGATATTCTTGTAGCAATGGGAAGGGTGATTGGGGACGGCTGTTGTTTTTTAAAAATTGTTGATATCGCTGTGCAACAAGCTCTTCAAGGTCAAGGAATTGGAAAGAAGGTCATGAACGAGCTTGTTACATATCTTCACACGAATGCACCAAAGAGCGCTTATATTTCGCTTATAGCTGACAACCCGACAAATAAGCTGTATGAAAAATTCGGTTTTCAATATGTGTATCCCGATTCGCATGGAATGTATATCAAAATAGAATAGAATCGACAAAAGGATGTTCTACAGCTCTTTTTCCAAAAATTCAATCCGATTATTGAAGGGGTCGCGGAAGGAAAAGCGTATTATTCCGGGAATTGGTTTCTCTTCTTTTGTTTGCACACCATGTGCTTCCAAGTAAGAGCGAGCAGCTAATATATTTTCAATTTCAAATGCGGGATGGCACTTGCTGTTATAGCTTTGCATGTTTTCTACTCCAATATGAAGCTCTGCATTCCTGGCTTCATACCACAGTCCCCCGTTTTCTTTTAGAGATGCTGGTTTTTCAATTTCAGTAAAGCCCAATACATCTGTATAAAAAGAACGGGCTTCTGCTTCTTTTCCAAAAGGAATGCAAATTTGTATATGATGAATTCGCTTAACGCAGATTTTCATAAGTTCCCTCCTTTTGATTAATACCCTACTCCTACTGTACACTGAAGTTGTTCTGAGGGGAAATCGAGATTTTTTAAGAGTGATTATAAGAAAAGCTTATTACTTTGCTTGAAATCTGTCTTTTCTGTTAGGGCAAAGTCCATTTTTTATAATTGGGATGGTATGTAAGTAAGAGGAAGCTACATTATGGGATGAAGAGTGTAATGGTCGAAACAGGAGGATATAAAAATGTTAGTAGATAAAATAATAGAATGCGAAAAGAATTTTCCAGAAATACAATCGAAAGTGATAGAAAAACCGTATGGAAAAATCTTTTATGATAAGAATAATCCTTTATCTTATGACAGTAATCATGCTGTTATCAATGAAGGGGCGGACTTTGCATTCGCGGTTGAGGATGTTATTAATTTTTACAAGGCGTTAGATTTAACTCCACGGGTATATACATTCACCAAAAATAAAAACGCGGTTGGACAATATTTAAAAAGTAAAGGGTTTAATCAATCAATTGAGGAGATTTGCTTTTTTGTTCAAAAAAATAAACACCTAATTGATACTGCTAAGACTATTGATGTTAAAAGAATAAATTGTATGGATGAAGAAATATATGAATTATACAGCTCTGATGAAGAACAGGGTGAATGGGGTTATAAAGCCTTGATGCAGTGTATGGGTAAAGAAAACTTTTATTTGTTTGGAGGATATAAAGGTAGAAATCTTGTTTGTACAGCATCACTATATAAGCAGCATGACATTTCGAGAATCAATGACGTATTTACTAAGAAAGATGAAAGAGGGAAGGGATATGGCAGTCAATTAATTAATTTTATAACGGATTTTAATCATAAGACTCTAAAAACGATAAGTTATTTGTATGCGACCAATCCTAATGCGATAAGTGTATACAAAAAGGCTGGATATGAGGAAATGGACGCTATTACGAGAGGATACTACTGGATAGAATAAAAGTGCAAGGCAAAAAGCTTGAGGGTGTCCTCAAGCTTTTTGATTATGATGGGTCCACTTCATCATAAGAAAGGGTAACTACTTTTGTATATTCCCCTCTTTCTACTTCTTCTTCCGTTGCGCTTTGTCTTAGTTCTTGCTGATCACTCATGCCGGGAGCGATGGTCGGTTCGTTTTTTGTCTGCTTTCTCATGCGTATGCACTCCTTTCACTTAAAACATTCCCGTTTGGAAACGAAAGTATGTTAAAAATGAAGAATGCCTTGGGGGATTGGTCAAAATAATTTTTATGTAAAAAATTATTTCTTTTTTAGTAATTCATCAAACATATTAGCAATATTTATTGTATTTTCCCAACCGTAGCCGTGGTCTTCTATGGACCACCAGGAAGATAAGATACAGTGGCAAAGCCCCCAACTCAGCATTCGTTCCCGGTCTAATTGCAGCTCTGAGGAGAGCTGGTCTATGCGCTGCCGTAATATCGCCTTTGGATTAGGGTGATTTAATAAATGATTTCGTAAGTATGCTACTGTTTCATACTCTGCTTCCCCAATTACGCCTTTTGGGTCGATAGCAAGCCAAGGCTCCCGATTGGCAGAGAGAACGTTGTCGTGATGAAGGTCGCCATGCAGTAAAAGAGGAGAAGAGATGGACGCAATAAGCTGCGGAAAAAGAGATTCCGCTTTTTCAACTAATTGTTTTGGAAAAGGTCCCGTTCCGCCTTCAAAATAAATGCGCATCCGTTCAAGACCCTTTGCCCAGTTTGAAATAGCCGGAAAGGAATGCTGCTTTGGCTCCTGTTTCCATAATTGTTTCATTACTTGTCCTATTAGCGATGTTGCGTGTTCTTCATCTGTTATACTTGCCAATGATTGTCCCGGTGTGAGCTTTTCTAGGAGCATAGCTCCTTTTTCAGTATCGCAAGCAAGCGGTCTTACTATCCCTTTCCCATCGTATTGTCGAAGTGCGTGTGCTTCGTGTGAAAATTCAAGGCAAGGAACACCGAGTTTTAATACAGCTTCTGTTCCATTGGTACAGAGAACGGGAATTACGTAATTATATGTTAAATTGGGAAAAGGATCTTGGATTTTCAGTGACCAGCGCGTTGCACAGTCTTCGAGCAAAAGTGGGAGTTCATTAAGCCATTGCTTTCCTTTTTCAGCAAAAATTTCGACTGTACTACGGGCAAATTGTTCAGGAATGTATACCATAACGAAACACCTCGCTTATATATATTTCCATTATTTGTTATTTTTTGTATTGTGTAAAGGGAAAGAAATCAAATGTGGGACATTGGTTTACAAGCTTTGTGATACAATAAGGATGAATTTTACATAGGAGGGCATTCACATGGCAATTGTAGATATTACTATTATTCCAATAGGAACAGAAACACCAAGTGTAAGTCAATATGTGGCAGACATTCATAAAGTGCTGGAAAAGAACGCGCATCGCGTAAAATATCAGCTTACTCCTATGAATACCATTATGGAAGGCGAGCTGCCGGTTTTATTTGAAGTCATTCAAGAAATGCATGAGGTGCCGTTTACAAAGGGTATTCAACGTGTTGCAACAAATCTTCGCATCGATGACCGCCGCGATAAGGAAAGCAGTATGGAAAAGAAGCTAAAGTCTGTGCAAGAGAAGCTGAGTGAGTAAGAACAATACTAGGGGGATGGAGATGGAACAAACCTTTCAACAGCAATTTGACGGCTTGCTGGAAAAATATACAGAATTGCTTCTGGGGACAAGTAATGAAGAATTAAAAGAAAAAGTACAAATGTGGGCGCTCTATTCCCATATCGCTAAATCTATGCCTGCCCTCGCTAAGCATTGGAATGAAACGTATCCAGATGCGAAAGCAGAAATGGTTAATCTTGTTGCAGAAATTAAACAATTGAATGATGCACACCGGAAGAAGAAATAACAACAAAGCTGTTGAGAATTCTCAACAGCTTTGTTGTTATTTTGATGGTGAAATTTACTTTAAGATATAACGTAAAATGTACATAGAAATACATAAAATAAAAAGTGAAAGATAGCAATATTTGTTTGTGTCAAAAAATGTCTAATGGTGATATAATCTATTAGGATAAATCGGGAGGTTCTTTCCGATTTGACTTCCGCTCTCAAAACAGAGATCCACTCGGCAGAAGAGCGGAGTAAAAATTATGAATATTACAGCTAGGGGTGGAAGTACATGGAACAATTAATGCGTGATTCTTTTTTGTTTTTATCTAAAAACAAAGCGCTAACAAAACTTGCTAAGCGCTACGGATTGCGTTTTGGTGCGGGGCGCTTTGTAGCAGGGGAAACTATTGAGCTAGCCGTACAAGCTATTAAGGATTTGAATAAAAAGGACCTCGCCGTTACGATCGATTATTTAGGGGAATTCGTGGATAACGAGCAAGAAGCAATTGAAATGGCTGAGGGATCGATCACAGCTATTAAAGCAATCGGAAGAGAGAAGCTGAACTCCCAATTGTCATTAAAAATGACTTCTATGGGACTTGATATCTCAGAAGAGCTTGTAATGTCCAACATGCGCCGCATTTTAGACGCAGCTACAGAGAACGGAGTATTCGTGACAATTGACATGGAGGACTATTCTCGTTGTCAAAAAACAATCGATATCTTCAAGCAGTTGAAATCTGAGTACGATAATATTGGAACTGTTATTCAAGCGTACCTGTATCGTACAGAGAAGGATATCGAGGATTTAAATGCATATAAACCAAATCTTCGTCTTGTAAAAGGAGCGTACAAAGAGCCTGAAGAGGTAGCGTTCCCTGAGAAAAAAGATGTGGATGAGAATTTTAAAAAAATCATTAAAATGCATTTGTTAAATGGCAACTATGCTGCAGTCGCAACTCACGATGATGCGATGATTGAATATACAAAGCAAATTGCAAAAGAATACAATATTCCAAGGGATCAATTTGAATTCCAAATGCTGTACGGTATCCGTCCTGAACGTCAGCTTGAACTGGTTAAGGAAGGCTATAAAATGCGCGTATATGTTCCGTACGGAAACGATTGGTACGGCTATTTCATGCGCCGTTTAGCAGAACGTCCAGCAAACGTAGCATTTGTATTAAAAGGAATGTTGAAAAAATAAGACATGTTCTTGCTGCCGCAGCGAATAAAGCTGCGGCAGTTTTTATTTGGAGTGAAAAGCTGAAGAACTAGATCCAATATTTAATGAGCTTGCACTAATCTAACACTGTATTCTGGATTGGTGTTCGGATTTGTATAAAAAAAGCCCCAAAACTGAGCGGATTAGCATGCTTAGTTTTGGGGCTTTTTGCATGATAAATTGTTCTACTACAATATCACTTTTCGCCCATATTTTGTTTCTTGTATTGCTGATTGTTTCCTTGACGTCCTTTTTCTGTACCGCGATCAACAGGTCCTGCTTGACCTGTTACACTTGCAGCACTGACACCAGCTTTGGATGGATTTTTTTTGACTTTTGCCATAATCGTATCACACCTCCCTGCGTGTAGAATGCCCAGAGAACAGCAGTTTTATGAATTCTGTTAATTTTTATTTTTAAATATATTGCGAAAATTTAAAAAATAACATATATTTAATAGTAGAGAACTCGATTTGAAATGAGTTTGTCCGAAAATTGAATGAGTATTCATTCAATAGACAAGGGGGAGAATAGAATGATCCAAGGAATTAAAAAGGCGGCAGTGCTAGGTTCCGGCGTCATGGGATCTGGTATTGCTGCACATCTAGCAAATATCGGAATTCCAACACTATTATTAGACATTGTACCAAGACAACTTACAGCAGAAGAAGAAGCAAAAGGCCTTACATTACAGGACAAACAAGTTCGTAACCGCTTTACGCAAACTGCTTTGCAAAAACTGTTAAAGCAAAAGCCGGCTCCTCTTACTTCAAAAGAGAATCTTGCTTTGCTTGAGGCAGGAAACATGGAAGACGATATGGATCGTCTGAAAGATGTCGATTGGATTATTGAAGTTGTTGTAGAAAACTTAGATGTGAAAAAGCAAGTATTTGAGCGTGTGGATGCCTTCCGTAAACCGGGAAGTATCGTCAGCTCTAACACATCTGGAATTTCAATTGAAAAGATGGCAGAAGGTCGTTCCGAAGATTTTAAAAAGCATTTCCTAGGGACGCACTTTTTTAACCCTCCTCGTTATTTAAAGCTTCTAGAAGTGATACCAACAAAAGATACTGCTCCTGAGATTTTCAACTTCATGAAACAATTTGGTGAAGATGTACTTGGTAAAGGTGTGGTTGAAGCGAAAGATACACCAAACTTTATTGCCAATCGCATTGGTACTTACGGTTTATTAGTCACATTGCAGGAAATGCTGCGAAATGGCTACAGCGTTGGAGAAATAGACTCTGTGACTGGTCCGTTAATTGGTCGTCCAAAAAGTGCTACATTCCGCACATTGGATGTAGTCGGATTAGATACATTCGTTCATGTTGCGAATAATGTATATGAAAATGTACAAGAAGCAGAGCGAGATGTATTCCAGGTCCCGGCATTTATGCATGTGATGCTGGAAAACAAATGGCTTGGAAGTAAAACAGGTCAAGGCTTTTTCTTAAAGCAAGGAAAAGACATTTTAGAGCTGAATGTAGATACATTGCAATATGAACCACGCAAAAAATTAAAAGCGGCCTCTATCGAGCTAAGTAAACAAGAAAAAGGACTAGTTAATAAATTGAAAGCGCTTGTATACGCAAAAGATCGTGGGGGACAGCTGTTGTGGAATATTTTAATACCAACACTGCTGTATTCTGCAAAATTAAACAAAGAGATTGCTGATAACATCGTGGCTATCGACAATGCATTAAAATGGGGATTTGGCTGGGAGTTAGGTCCGTTTGAAACATGGGATGCTATCGGTGTTCGCAAGTCTGTTGAAAAGATGGAAGAATCTGGTCTGACAGTTCCTTCATGGGTAAAAGGAATGCTGTCTGAAGGTCATGAGTCCTTCTATAAACGTGATAATGGAGCTGTATATTTCTATGATAATGGTGAGTATAAGCTCCTAGAACAAAACAAAAAGGTTATTAATTTACAGCAATTAAAAGAAACAAATGGTGTTATCAAGAAAAATACAGGTGCTAGTGTAATAGATTTAGGTGACGGAGTCCTTGGTTTAGAGTTCCATTCACCGAACAATGCAATCGGCATGGATATCATTCAAATGATTAATTTTGCTGTAGATGAAGCAACACGTAAGCCGCAGTATAAAGGAATTGTTATCGGTAACCAATCCAAAAACTTCTGCGTAGGAGCCAACCTTGCAATGATTTTAATGGAAGCGCAAGATGAGAACTACTTTGAAGTTGAGTGGGTGGTAAAGCAATTTCAAGATGCTATGATGAAAATCAAATACAGCCAAAAGCCTGTTGTAGCAGCTCCGTATGGTATGACACTCGGCGGCGGCGCAGAGATTTGCTTGCCGGCAGCAAGCATCCAGGCATCCAGTGAAACATATATGGGCTTAGTGGAAGTGGGCGTAGGTTTAATTCCAGGTGGCGGCGGAAACAAAGAGCTTTATATTAAGCATTTAGAAGCAATGCCAAAAGGAATTGAGTTTGATCTTCAAAAGGTTGCGAATAAAGTGTTCGAAACTATCGCGATGGCGAAAGTATCAACGTCTGCGCAAGATGCGTTCACGAACAACTTTTTAGGACAAAAAGATGCAATCAGCGTAAATGGTGATCACTTATTGTATGATGCCAAACAAAAGGTTATCGAACTGTTTGATGCAGGTTACAAGCCGCCTGTACGTAAAAAGGTACCGGTAACAGGAGAACCTGGTTATGCGACATTGGTGCTTGGTGCACAAGCAATGCACTTATCCGGTTATATTTCTGAGCATGACTTGCATATTGCGAAGAAGCTTGCGTATGTTATCTCCGGCGGTAAAGTGCCGTATGGAACAGAAGTTGATGAGCAATATTTACTTGATATCGAGCGTGAAGCATTCTTAGGGCTAGTGAGTGAAATGAAATCACAAGCACGTATGCAGCACATGTTAGTAAAAGGAAAGCCATTACGTAACTAAGGGGGAGAGACCATGAGAGAGGCTGTTATCGTTGCAGGAGCTAGAACACCTGTCGGAAAAGCAAAAAGAGGATCTTTGGCAGCTGTGCGTCCGGATGATTTAGGAGCATTGGTTGTAAAAGAAACGTTAAAGCGTGCAAATAACTATGAAGGTAATATTGATGACTTGATTTTTGGCTGTGCTATGCCAGAGGCGGAGCAAGGTTTAAATATGGCGCGCAATATTGGTGCGCTCGCAGGACTACCGCATACTGTGCCTGCTATTACTATTAATCGTTACTGTTCATCTGGCCTGCAAAGTATCGCGTTCGGCGCTGAGCGCATCATGCTTGGTCACTCTGATGCAGTAATTGCCGGCGGGGCAGAATCCATGAGCTTAGTGCCGATGATGGGGCATGTTGTTCGTCCGAACAGCCGCCTTGTTGAAATGGCACCTGAATATTACATGGGCATGGGACATACAGCAGAGCAAGTAGCGGTAAGATACGGTATTAGCCGTGACGAGCAAGATGCATTTGCTGTTCGCAGCCATCAGCGTGCAGCGAAAGCGTTGAAAGAAGGAAGATTTGCAGATGAAACAGTTCCTGTTGATGTAACACTTCGTTCTGTGGGGGCTGATAATAAATTACATGAAAAAGCGTTTCGCTTTTTGCAAGATGAAGGGGTTCGTGAAGATACAACTGCAACGGTTCTTGGTAAATTAAGACCTGCATTCAATGTACGTGGCTCTGTAACAGCGGGGAATTCTTCACAAATGAGCGACGGAGCAGCTGCAGTTTTATTAATGGATCGTGAAAAAGCGCAAAATGAAGGCTTACAGCCACTTGCGAAATTTCGTTCTTTCGCAGTAGCGGGCGTCCCACCAGAAGTGATGGGAATCGGTCCGGTTGCAGCTATTCCAAAAGCGTTGAAGTTAGCTGGTTTAGAGGTTTCTGATATTGGTTTGTTTGAACTGAATGAGGCTTTTGCATCCCAGTCTATCCAAGTTATTCGTGAGCTTGGATTAGATGAAGAGAAAGTAAACGTAAACGGAGGGGCGATTGCGTTAGGTCATCCGCTTGGATGTACGGGTACCAAGCTGACATTATCCCTTGTTCATGAAATGAAACGTCGAGGCGAGCAATTTGGTGTGGTTACGATGTGTATCGGCGGCGGTATGGGAGCAGCGGGAGTATTTGAATTATTGTAAGATAACTATTCTAATAGGAGGAATCCAAAATGAAAAAAACAATTGGAAATGCAGTTAAAGGTGGGAGCTTTTTAATTGAGGATATTTCTTTTGAACAGGTATTTACACCAGAAGACTACACTAATGAGCATAAATTGATTGCAAAAACAACAGAAGATTTCGTGGTAAATGAGGTATTACCAGAATTAGAGTATTTAGAAAAACACGAATTTGAGCGTTCTGTACGTCTGTTAAAAGAAGCTGGCGAATTAGGCTTGTTAGGTGCTGATGTGCCAGAAGAATACGGCGGCATTGGCTTAGATAAAGTCAGCTCCGCGTTAATTGCTGAAAAATTTTCTTTAGCAGGCGGTTTTGCAATTTCTCATGGTGCTCACGTAGGTATCGGTTCTCTTCCAATCGTGTTATTTGGTAATGAGGAACAAAAGCAAAAATATCTTCCTGCATTAGCAACAGGTGAAAAATTGGCAGCATATGCTTTAACTGAGCCTGGTTCCGGTTCGGATGCTTTAGGAGCAAAAACAACAGCACGCTTAAATGCAGAAGGTACTCATTACGTACTGAACGGTGAAAAGCAATGGATTACAAACTCTGCATTCGCTGATGTATTTGTTGTATATGCAAAAGTAGATGGAGAGCATTTCACTGCATTTATCGTTGAACGTGATTTCCAAGGGGTTTCTACAGGTCCGGAAGAAAAGAAAATGGGGATTAAGTGTTCTTCTACTCGTACGTTAATTTTAGAAGACGCACTAGTACCGAAAGAGAATGTATTAGGTGAAATCGGAAAAGGTCATGTGATTGCGTTTAATATCTTAAATATTGGCCGTTATAAGCTAGGTGTAGGTACAGTAGGTTCTTCTAAGCGTGCAATTGAAATCTCTGTACAATACGCAAACCAACGTCAGCAATTTAAACAGCCGATCTCACGCTTCCCGTTAATTCAAGAGAAGCTTGCAAACATGGCGACTAAAACTTATGCGGCAGAAAGCTCCATCTATCGTACAGTAGGGCTATTTGAGAACCGTATGAGCACGTTGACGGATGAAGAAGTAAAGAATGGTAAAGCTGTAGCAGAGTCTATTGCAGAATATGCAATTGAGTGTTCGTTAAATAAAGTATTCGGTTCTGAAGTATTAGATTATGTAGTTGATGAAGGTGTACAAATTCACGGTGGATACGGATTTATGGCAGAGTACGAGGTTGAAAGAATGTACCGCGACTCTCGGATCAACAGAATCTTTGAAGGAACTAACGAAATCAATCGTTTGATTGTTCCAGGTACATTCCTTCGTAAAGCAATGAAAGGTGAGCTTCCATTATTACAAAAAGCTCAGCAAATTCAAGAAGAATTGATGATGCTTTCCCCGCAAGAAGTAGGCGATGGTCCGCTTGAGCAGGAGAAATATCTTGTACAAAATGCTAAGAAAATAGGGTTAATGATTGCTGGATTGGCTGTACAAAAGTATGGTAAAGCATTAGATAAAGAGCAAGAAGTACTTGTGAATATTGCTGATATCGTAAGTAACTTATACGCTATGGAATCTGTTGTATTACGTACGGAAAAAGCAATCAAAACAGCTGGTTTAGAAAAGAGCAAGCAAAAGCTTCTTTACACACAAGTATTCTGTCAAGAAGCATTTAATGAAATTGAAGCTCATGCAAAAGAAACTTTAATCGCAGTTGAAAGCGGAGATGTGTTACGCATGATGCTTTCTGCACTACGTAAATTTACTCGTCACACTCCGATTAACGTAATTGCGAAGAAGCGTGAAATCGCTGTGAAGCTGTTAGAAGAAGAAAAGTACACTGTTTAATAAAACTAACTCCCTGCACGGTGCGCAACGTGGAGGGGGTTTTTATTATAGAAAGAGAGTAGTGTAAACTAAAACGGTAGAGCATTACAATTTTTTGTATCTATAATGAATTCAATCAAACGTTTGTTTAAACTATTTGTCGAGTGGCTTTTTTAATACTGGTAACGGGATACAGTATTTAATCAAACGTTTGTTTAAATTTTTTGTGGTATTTTGGAGGATAAAAAATACGAACAAAGAAAATATAATACTGTTTAGCATTCGCTTCTAGTGAAAAAAATAATAGTCTGTGCTACAATAGAGAAGAAAGACAAGTTGGTGATAATATGACAGTGATGATGTATTGGTATCCAAAGTGTGGCTCGTGCCAAAAAGCGAAAAAGTGGTTTGAAGCACATAATGTTGCCCTTGAAGCGGTGCACATTGTAGAGAATCCGCCTTCAAAAGAACTGTTGAAGGATTTTTATGAAAAAAGTGGATTAGAATTAAAGAAATTTTTTAATACTAGCGGTATAAAATATCGCGAGCTCGGCATAAAGGATAAGGTGAAAACCGCGACTGAAGACGAGCTGTTGGAGTTATTGGCTTCTGATGGTATGCTGATTAAACGTCCAATAATCACGGACGGGAAGCGTATAACAGTAGGATTTAATGAAGAACAATTTGAAAAAGCTTGGCTCTAAACTTGGGAAAGTACCATTTGGTATTTATATAACATTCACACTTTTTGGAGGGGACAATAGCATGAGCATTCCTAAAGAATTGCGTTATTCAGAAGAACATGAGTGGGTAAAAGTTGATGGCAACAAAGTATCAGTGGGTATCACTGACTTTGCGCAACACGAATTAGGAGACATCGTTTTCGTTGAGCTTCCTGAAGTGGGTGCTGAAATCCAAGCAAACGAACCGTTTGGCAGCGTAGAATCTGTTAAAACAGTTTCTGAATTATATGCTCCTGTAAGCGGGAAAATTGTTGAAATCAATGAAAACCTTAACGACAGCCCTGAGCTTGTTAACGAATCTCCATATGAAAACGCATGGATGATTGTAGTTGAGTTAAGCAATGAAAGCGAATTGGAAGGCTTATTAACAGCTGAACAATACGAAGAAATGATCAATCAGGACTAATGGTAAAAAGAAACAGCATATTTTGTGCTGTTTCTTTTTTTTATCTCGTAGTAACATCAAGGGGTTAAAGAATCAACTTATAAGAGCTGTGTGGTTTTTGGTGGCTTTCATTCCTCTGAAATAGATTTTAATGTTACACTTGAATAAGTCGTGTCCGTTTTTTTATTGTCAAGTTTTCTTTCTTAACAAAGAAAAAAGGAAACAACAAGCAAAGAAAGAATATACTATATAATAAATGAGGTTGTATTATAGTTTAAGCGTAGTCAGGTGATGCATAATGACGATAATTGATTTTGAAAAAGTAATCATTGTGGAAGGAAAGTCAGATAAGAAAAAAATTCAGACTATCATTAAAGAGCCTGTAGAAATTGTTTGTACGAACGGAACAATCAGCCTTTCGAAGCTTGATGAATTCATTGAGCAATTTTATGACAAAGAAGTGTATGTGCTTGTAGATGCTGATGAAGCGGGAGAGAAGCTGCGCAAACAATTGAAGCGTGAATTTCCTCGGGCAGAGCATCTGTATATTGACCGAACGTACCGAGAAGTGGCAACAGCACCGGAACAACACTTGGCAAGCGTGTTAATAAGTGCCGATATTGATGTATATACTGAATATTTACGCTAAAACAGACAATCTCCCCTTAAAGGGAGATTTGTTGTGTGTACAGGGCAAACAAGATACAATAGACTTAAAGCTAAAAAGGACTGAGTTTACATATGATAGAGTGGACAGGAGAGCAGGCGGCAAAGCAAATATTACACGAGGACCGAGTAATGTTATATGTATATACTCCTCTATGCGGTACATGCCAATTAGCAAAGAAAATGATAACGGTGATAGAAGCGGCGCTACCGAGTTTAACCATTGGTATGCTTGATTTGAATTATTCTCCCCAACTCGCAAGAGACTTTCAAATTGAAAGTGTCCCGTGTCTGCTTTTATTTCAAAAAGGAAAAATGGTAAAACGAATTTATGCGTTTCAATCAGTAGAATATTTGTATCATGAGCTAAAGGACTGGCAATAAGGTGTGCCAGTCCTTTTAATTCGACAAGAAACTATAGGTACTTTACATATTTCTTAGGA
Organism: Bacillus sp. 165; assembly: GCF_017742235.1. Classification (GTDB taxonomy): domain Bacteria; phylum Bacillota; class Bacilli; order Bacillales; family Bacillaceae_G; genus JAGHKQ01. The sequence goes on along the minus strand of NZ_JAGHKQ010000009.1, from coordinate 38,212 downwards.
AATAACAGGAATGCAACAAAATATAGTATTTCCGGTACGTCATTTGTCGAAAGAATCAGCAAGGAGTAACAGCTGCAAAAGTGGAATGGTAGTATATAGAAACTTTTGCGAGGAGTGAATCCGATGAAGCTGTATGAAGCACTTTGTTTATTTGTAAAACGGATGGAGGAAAATGAACATATTCAGCCGTTATTGCCTATAGAAGAAAAAGTGATTGTCTTCCGCTCGGAACATGAAAGTTGCTCCTTGCACTTTTCCAAAAATGGTACGTTTGTTTCGGAAAATACAATAGGTCATCTTCTACTTTCTGCAAAAGAAGAAGAGCTGCTGGCGGTAGTTAAGGGGCATACTCGCCTGCAGCAGCTGATTCGCAGAGGGGAAATCGAGATTAAAGGAACATATCGAAATGTTTTATTGGCGGAGTCTGTTTTTTATATATGTAAACCATTTCAATTAGGGGCGTAAAGCCTTTTTCTTTTTGAGAAGGGGTGATGGGATGGAGACAGTAGAACAATATTTAGCGCAAGTTGAAGATAGACGGAGAGGGGACCTAATCCGGCTTAGGGAATTAATTGTAGCAGCGGCACCAGATGCGACAGAATACATTAAATATGGGATGCCTTATTATGAACAAAATGGTCTGCTTTGCGCCTTTGCGGCACAAAAGGGGTATATAAGCTTGTACATGCTCAATACGCCGGTGCTGCAAAAGCATTTGAAGCACTTTAGGAACCTTAATGTTGGTAAAGGGTGCATCAGATTTAAAAGCATCACCGAACTGCCACTCGATGCGGTAGAAAAGGTATTAATTGAATCTGTTAATGACAATTTGAAGAAGTTCAATAATCATTGCTAAGTTTCCAGTAATTGCAAAGGAGTGAGAGGTCATATTAGTCCAAATGAAGCGAGAGCTGTTTGACTCATTGGATGATGATTCGCTTGGACAAGCATGCTTTAAACCGATTATTGAAGCGTATAAAATAGAACAAACACTTGGCAACGACTCGAAGGTTTATGAGAAGCTGACTGCAGGGCAGCAAGCGTTGTTTATGTTCCGGGTGTACTTTAACCATGTGCGAAAATCCTTAGCCGACTTTCATTGGTGGAACTCGTATTTTATGGCGAAACCTGAAAGATGGTTAGGAATCAAAGAAGGGCTTTGCTATTTTGGAGATCGGGATATGCTGCATCTTCTTGAAAGGATAGAAGGGGCCCTTCAGTGTGCGGATAACTTGAGTGATTTTGATGTTACTTATAGGAATAACATAGAAGATGATGCGGAGCTTGCATTCTCATTAAAGCCTCTTCAGGATGCATTTCATAAAATGATACCAATAACTGTACAGCGGATAGGGGAATATATTCGACATCATCAGAATGAATTTGTTTGTATGGAGGAATAAAAAACGGGCTTCAGTTGACGAATACAAAAACTTAAATGGCGAGCGGATTAACAGTCCAAAATGATATAAATTGGGCTGTTTTTTATTGAGGTATCAATATTAAGATGAGTAATCCGTTGCAATTGCCTGTGAATTGATTCTGTTTTAGTATGGTGGCATATATTCGAAAAGTATTTAAAGCGGGATATTTTATTTTGGAATGTAGTGTTTTGTATGAGGGTGCACAAAGGAGGCTGTACACTATTGATTAGAGTGAAAGAACGTGGTAGATTAATATAGATAACCACTTTATTATAAAAATAGTTATAGTTAACCTATTATAATTTTACAATAAAACACCTCTTTAGTCAACCCCCATTTTCATTTTTTAAAGGAGTGCATGATATGAATAGAGAGCTTCATCAAGAGCAGGAACGCCTGGATAGTGTACTAGAGACAATTAAGAAGCAAATCAGCACGTTGGAAGGTGAGACTGTTCAACGCAGGAATGAAGTAATTGATATCCGTAAAAATTTTTGGGATGAAGTTAAGGTTAATACAGATAGCTTCGATGATTTTCTTGAGACGGTTATTAGTTTAAGGCAACAAGCTCAAACTCTTTCCGTCAGTCAAAGCAGTCATAAACAAGCTGCCAAACAGTTATCCTCTTTGCGTCGAATGCAGGAAGTGCCTTATTTTGGCCGAATTGATTTCGCTGAAGAAGGAACTTCTGATTTGGAACGTATTTATATCGGAGTCTCTACTCTCACTGATGAAAGTGGAGAGCACTTTTTAATCTACGACTGGCGGGCACCGATTTCAAGCGTCTATTATGATTACTCGCCTGGTCCAGCAAAATATGTCACTCCAGGAGGAGAAATTCGCGGTAAGCTGGATCAAAAGTGGCAATACATTATTCGTGACGGTGTAATTGAATCAATGTTCGATACGAGTCTAACAATTGGAGATGAGATTTTACAGCATGTGCTTGGCAAGGGTACGAACAAACATTTGCACAGTATAGTGGCTAGTATTCAAAAGGAGCAGAATAAGATTATCCGATATGACCAAGGGCGGCTGCTTATCGTGCAAGGTGCAGCAGGAAGTGGTAAGACATCGGCAGCCCTGCAGCGAATAGCTTACTTGCTTTATAAGCATCGGGATTGGATTAAAGCGGATCAAATCATTCTATTCTCTCCTAACGCGATGTTTAACAGCTACGTATCGAGAGTGTTACCTGAGCTTGGTGAAGAGAATATGCAACAGGTCACATTCCAGGAATATTTGCGTCATAGGCTGGGCGATATCTTTCAAGTTGAGGATAATTATGAGCAATTAGAATATGTATTGACTGAAGTGGAGGATACTTCTTATCAGACAAGGATTGCGAGTATCCAGTTCAAAGCATCGACCCGTTTTGTTGACACCATTAAAGCATACAGACAGTCATTGGAATCATCCGGAATGATCTTCAAAGGGATTAAATTTAGAGGAAAGCCATTTATCTCTGCGAAACAAATTCTGGACAGGTTTTACAGCAGCGACACATCACTTCGTTTTAATAATAGACTTGAGAAGCTGGCAGAGTGGTTAAACGAACGAATAGATGAAACGGAAAAGCGTGAGCTGTCGAAGTCATGGGTCGAGGAAGAAATAGAGTTGCTTAGCAAAGAGGAGTATCAAAAGGCATATACCAAATTACAAAAAAAGCGCAGCTTTACGGAAGAATCGTTTGATGATGATGAAAGAGAGAGAAAGGCGCTTGGACGTATGATTGTTCGCAGGAAGTTGAAGCCTCTACGTGAATGGATTCGTGCGATGCGTTTTATCGACATTACGGGAATATACAAGCAGATTTTCGCCGATCCGACGCGGATTAAACTGTGGATGGAGGAGAAACCACCTGAAGAGTGGGAGAGAATTTGTCTGCTGACGGTGAAAATGCTGGGGGAAGGCAAATTATTTTACGAAGATGCTACTCCGTTTTTACTTTTGAAAGAGCTGATTCACGGGTTTCAGACAAATATGTCAATCAAACATGTGCTTGTAGATGAAGCGCAAGATTATTCTCCGTTTCAATTTGAGTTTTTGAAACGCTTGTTTCCTTCCGCAAAGATGACTGTACTTGGAGATTTTAATCAAGCGATATTCGCTCATGCCGGCGAAATGGATGATTTTCACGCGCTTATGGGCTTATATGGAGCTGACGAAACCAACGTGATAAACTTGACCCGAAGCTACAGATCGACAAGACCAATCGTGGAGTTTACACGTGGACTCGTGCCAGGAGGAAGAGTGATTATTCCTTTTGAACGTGATGGTGAGAAGCCTATGTTGACGCAATTGTCAGATCGCGCTGACCTGCATCGTTGTATAGCTTCTAAGGTCGCAGACCTGCAGAACCGTCAGTATAATACGATAGCGATTATATGTAAATCGGCAGAGGAAAGCGCCGCAGCATACGAAGCGCTAAGAGGCATTCAAGAAATCAAGCTTGTGAAGAAGGGTTCGATTGAATACGAGCAGGGTGTTATTGTTATACCAGCATATTTGGCCAAAGGTATCGAATTTGACGCGGTTATCATTTACGATGCATCGGAAGAGGTATACGGAGATGAGAGTTTGCGTAGATTGTTCTATACCGCCTGCACTAGAGCTATGCATCACTTACAGCTTTACAGCATAGGTGAACCGAGTCCCTTTTTGTGTCATGTTGCACCCGAGAGTTTACTTTTGGACTAGATGAACTTACTTTGTACAAAATTTTAAAAAACTCAACCAGCTCAGCATAAGGTTGAGTTTTTTTATGGAATTTTGTACAAATTAGACCTCAAGAAAGAATGATAAACAGTATGTATATGCGCCCTTTTTACATGTGAATAACTAATGAGGATTTTTTTAATTACGTTTATAATATTCTGAATTTTTAGTATAATGTTGTAAAAAGGGGGATATTTATGAACAATATTATTCCATTTCGTAAACGAAGAAAGTTGTGGAAGCATACTTCCTTAATTATCGCGATTGCTATGACAATTATATTTATTCTCGCCATGTATGCTGTAATCACGACAGATATGGCGATGCCGCATCACACTATACCATCTATCGCTGTTCAAAAGTAGTAATATCATTCTGGAGAATTTAGAAATGATTGAGGCAGCCTGGAAAGATATCAGCAGGAATCTTAGAAGAAACAAATTTGCCCCTGCCTTCTTCTAGATGTTACAGATGAGAAGAATTAGTAAGCTTATGTATCGCGCGCGCCGTCTCCTCTAAAATGTAAACCACTGGAATTTGAGTTGTAATGTTAGATGTGCCAACGTGTTCTTCTGTCACATAATATGCGATGTTTACATCTGAAATTTTAGATGCAGTACAATTTTTGTGATTTGTGATGCTGATAATTTTGCTGCCTTCTTTTTTTAGCTTATGTATCAGTGTCAAGGTTGAAGAAGTTTCCCCTGAAACTGATAATGCGATGGTTACACTGTTATGAAGGTGATGAGCGTGGATTGGAAAGAATGGATCTTTAATGTGTAAGGAGAGTTTACCGAGACTTGAAAAATACCTTGCTCCATATTCCGCGAGAATGCCTGAGCTTCCTGAACCTATGAAAATCACATTATCTGATCCAGCGACTAAGTGTGCAGCTTGGTGTATATAGTCTTCCAAGTTTCCTTTCAATGCTCGCTCCATAAATTCAGAAAAGGAGTACTGAGCACTTCTAACAGGTGCCTCTTCTTTTTCTAAAGACAGCTTTAGCTTCGTTTTAAATTCCGAAAACCCTTCACAATTCACCTTTCGGCAAAATCGTAAAATAGTAGAAGTGGACATGTGGGTTTGGTCTGCTAAATCACGAATACGCATGTAAATAACTGTATTACTATTTTTACAAATATAGTTATATAGAGACAACTCTAACTCATTAAAGCTTGTAATCATTTCATTGGTAAACATAGCGTTCCTCAACCTTCCTTTTCTTTACTATATCAAAGAAACAATGTGTTTCTCAAATGTAACAAATTACTTCCAGAGGCATAAAAATCTAGATGCTTCCGCAATATTTACGTGTGTTTTGTAAGCATATACACTGTGAAGTAAGAATAGTGTAATGGCAAGTACCTTATTTCAATGTATGGAGGAAAAAACGATGAAAAAAGGCGTTAAAATTGCGACAATTGGCGGGGGATCGAGCTATACTCCTGAATTGGTAGAAGGATTTATTAAACGTTATGATGAACTTCCAGTGAGAGAGCTATGGCTTGTCGATATTCCACAGGGAGAAGAAAAGCTGAAGATTGTGGGAACATTAGCGAAGAGAATGGTAGAAAAAGCAGGTGTGCCGATGGAAATTCATCTGACACTTGACCGCCGTGAGGCATTGAAGGATGCGGATTTTGTTACAACTCAATTCCGTGTCGGTTTGCTCGACGCTCGTGCGAAGGATGAAAGAATCCCGTTAAAATACGGTGTAATCGGTCAAGAGACAAATGGACCTGGCGGCTTGTTTAAAGGGTTGCGTACGATTCCAGTTATTTTAGATATTTGTAAAGATATGGAGGAGTTATGTCCTGATGCTTGGCTTGTAAACTTTACAAATCCTGCCGGTATGGTTACAGAAGCGGTGCTTCGCTATAGCAATATCGAGAAGGTTGTAGGGTTATGCAATGTTCCTGTGGGAATGAAGATGGGAATTGCCAACATGCTTGAAGCAGCACCTGCAAGACTTCATATTGACTTCGCAGGATTGAATCATATGGTATTTGGGTTGAATATCTACTTAGACGGCAAAAATATAACAGAAACTGTACTTGATAAATTGACTAGTAAAGAGAAATCCGGCGTGACGATGAAAAATATTGTTGACCTTGGATGGGAGCCGGAATTTGTTAAAGGGCTCAAGGTGTTGCCATGTCCGTATCACCGCTATTACTATCAAACTAGCAAAATGCTGGAAGAGGAGAGGGAGGCGGCTAAAACAGTCGGCACTCGAGCAGAAGTGGTAAAGCAGGTGGAAAAAGATTTATTTGAGCTATATAAGGATCCTAATTTAGCGATTAAGCCTCCTCAATTGGAAAAACGAGGCGGCGCGTATTATAGTGATGCCGCATGTAATCTAATCAGCTCTATCTACAATGATAAGAGAGATATTCAGCCGGTTAATACGAGAAATAATGGAGCGATTATGAGTATTCCTTATGACTCTGCGGTAGAAGTGAACTGTGTCATTACAAAGGAAGGGCCAAAACCCATCTCTGTCGGTGATCTTCCGGTTGCTGTGACCGGTCTTGTCCAGCAAATCAAATCCTTTGAAAGAGTGGCCGCGGAAGCTGCGGTTACGGGAGATTACAACACAGCACTTGTTGCTATGACTATCAATCCCCTTGTTCCATCTGACACAACGGCAAAACAAATTTTAGATGAAATGCTAGAGGCGCATAAAGAGTATTTACCGCAATTTTTCACATCTGTGGAAACAAAGTAATATAATAGAGAAAAGACTCTAGCAGCAGTATTGCGCTAGAGTCTTTTTATTGATAGGAAAGTATAAAACTGTCTAGTTCGCTATGTTCCTATACTAATGACCTTTTCTTTTATAGCTATAAAAATACATGCTTAAAGGCCACCAAAGGACTACAAAAATTGGATATACCGCCCAAATTGTGTGTGGAGACGAAATAATGTTTACAGTGATAAAAAAGGTACTGATCAACAAGCTGGAACTAATGGAAAACTCGTAATATCGTTTGTTTTTAGCGTAGTAAGTAGCCAAAGGCCACCATAATACAACAAATGCAGGGTATATTGCCCATGGATACTCGGGGGAAAGAATACCATTTAGAAGTGAATAGTATACAATGGTACTAATGCTTCCGAACAATGAAACTTTGAACAGTTTCGTATGTTTTCCCAAGAATATGAGAATCGGCCACCAAATGATCGGATATATTGCATACAAAAACCAAGGATAACTTGGTGTGCTTATATAGTTTTGAGTGATTAAATATATAACTAAGAACAAGCTGACTAGAAGGGAGAAGGATTTATATTTCCCTCTTTGAAGTGAATAGATATAAATCGGCCATAAAATGAATGCAAGTGATGGGTAGATATACCAAATAGTCTCGGGGCTTGTCAGCAAGTTGACGATGACCAAAAATATAATACTCATAATACTCCCTGCTGCAGCAAAGCTCAGAAATGATTTATTCATACTAGCATTCTCCTTACCTTTTCCGCAGCCAATAAAAATACATGGCTAAAGGCCACCATAATACCATGAATGTTGGATAAACGAACCAAATAGTCTGTGGTGTATAATAAAAGTTAATGAAAATAAACAAACTGATAATTAATACGCTGCCCGCAATGGAAAACCCTAAGTTTAATTTGGTCATATCTTTCTTTTCGGGCAGTCTGGCATCTAATTCTTTTCTTAGCTCTCCGATATCGCCAAAGTCTACAATTGCTTTATTTATGGCATCTTCTTCCTCTTTTCCTTGCTGCATCAAATCCCAAACTTTTTCTTCGAGATTTTGTAATATTTCTTGTTTGATTGCTTCTGTATTTTCGTTATTAGGAATATCCTTAAATAATTCTTCTACGTGATTGTTAATTTTTTTCATTCTAATCCCTCCATAAACAAATTGATGATTTCTTTTGTTTCGTTCCATTCTTCTATAGCTTCTCTGAGGTAAGCCTTTCCTAACGTTGTTATTCTGTAATACTTTCTTTTTCCGCCGTGAGAAATGCTGCCTAAGTAAGATTCAATCAGCTCTCTTTTCTCCAGTCGTTGAAAGACTGCATATAGTGTTGCTTCTTTAATTTGAAAACGGTCATTTGTACGTAAGCTAATTTGTTTGGATATTTCATAGCCATATTGATCCTGTTCAAAAATAATTCGTAAAATAATTGCATCCAAATGTCCACGGATAATATCACTTCTAATCATGTTTCACTTCCTTAATCTAGGTATACAGATATTTTGTTCTTAGGGTTAATAATTTTTACTCTATGTGATAGAACACTATCACATAGAGTAATATTATCGTTAATTACTCTATGTGTCAAAGTAATTTTTGAAAATGTTTCACGCTGAAGAAAATCAATTAATTGAAACGGAAATGAGAATGCCCCCAAAGGTGAGCATAAGCACGACCTTTGGGGGCATTCTCGCGTTCAAGTTGGCAAATGATTCACTTCATGCGCAACACGTATTCCTGATTCAATGGCTCCTTGTATCCAAGCGTGAGAGAGTGTAGTATGCTCCCCGGCAAAATATACTCTTTCCTCTGGAACTGTAATAGAGGGATAGAGTTCTTTTTGCTGACCTGGTTTGAAAGCTGTGAAGGCTCCGCATGAATAAGGATTCTGACTCCAGCTGAAGGAGGCTCCTGAAATGAATTCGGAATAGACTTGCTTTCCGTACATTTCTGATAGGTTTTGTAAAGCATATCGGATACGTTCTTCATCAGAAAGGCTGCTTACTGTTAGTGCTTCGTCTGCCCATGTGTAGCTCGCTAAAACTACCGCGGGTCCTTCAGTTCCAATTCCGTAGCTTGGATAATATGTAAATCGGATAGGCAGGTCAGTTATGGATTTACCGCCTTTTTGCCCCGTCTTTTCCCAAAATCTGTGTTTAAATTGAATGGCAATTTTGGTTGCAGACATATAGTTAAGTTCACGAATGGCTTTCCGTTTCATGTAAGAAAAAGAATGGTAAGGTTCAATTTTCACAAACCGCAAGGCTGAAAAAGGTACAGTTACTATGGCGAAATCACCTGTTACAGTATAGATTTCTGAAGTTTTTTGATGAATAGCATGAATTGTTACAGCATTGTCAGCTTGGATAATCCGGTTCATCTTTTGGTGGAATAGAATGTCTTCTTGTAATTGAGGGAGAAATGCTTTCGGTAATCGATCCATACCACCTGTTATTTCATAAAAATACATTGTTGATGTAAGCAAATTAAGCTCACGTAATGCTTCAATAAAGGACATTCCCATATACGCTTCCAAGTCGAGCAGTACACCAATCATATCGTTTGCACCATCTGAAAAGTAAGAGTTTAAGAAAGTGCCTAGGGAACAGTTTCTAAATCTAGTTTCGATAAGAGGCCAGTTTCTTACGGGATCTTGGTTAATAAAATCGATAATGGGCTGTATGGCTGAATACAGGAGTTCTTCAGCTGTTTTCCCTCTTTCGTGAGGGGCGACTGGATAATGTAGAATGCTGGGATTATGCTCAAATACATTGAGGCGTGTTAAAATCCCGTTGGCATAAATAATATCTGCCTTGGTCTGATTAATGAATGGATTTGTCGGCAATGTGAATTTTTTAATATACTCCAGAGTTAAAGAGTGATTGTTAGGAATCCGCATGGCTCCTGCATTGAAGTATAAGCCATCACTGAAGGGAGAGCGGATGGTGTACACGCGTCCGCCAACCCGTTCATCTGCTTCTAGAAGAGTGATTTTATGTCCAGCTCCTTTTAATAAAGAGGCTCCAACGAGTCCTGCCATACCTGCACCAATGATGATAATATGCTTTGGGGATTGTGATTGAGTAAGACCGTTTTGGATTATGCCGATCATCTGTTCAATCGTTAATGGAGAGTTCTTGCTTCTAAGCATCTCTTCGCCCCTCTACAAAAGGTTTCATAGCATTGTATGCAGTTGAAGAGATATCCATGAATTTTTAGCATATATGCAGATAATCAGTGTAATATAAGTCTGTATTTGGACAATACCATGTTTTTTAATCCAAATGGATAGGGAGATTTCTTATGATGCAGATTTCTTTTAGGCTATTGTTAATTTTTCGGTATGAACACTGTAAATATACTATTCTCATATAGTTATATTACGTCGAATTTTTGATTGAGGTATGTATTGTTAATATGCTTCTTCACACTTGATTTTTCTGTAATTTTACATAAGGTAGTATTTAATTGTTTTAAAAATCATCGGAAATTTTTAAAAAATTTTATTGACATACTATTATGAGATTGATAGAATTCATATCATGCAATAGCGATTCTTAATTGAATATATAAAGTCAGATATTTTATCTGGTTTTCTCTTATCAAGAGAGGTGGAGGGACTGTGCCCTATGAAGCCCGGCAACCGTCAACAATCGTGTTGAAATGGTGCCAATTCCTGCAAAGCAGTATGCTTTGAGAGATGAGAGGAAAGGATTATTTTGAATGCTCAAAACCTTTCTGCTCATGTCTGCAGAAAGGTTTTTTTGTTGGTTACAAATTATTTTTTGCAAAAGAGGTGAGGCAGCATGATTTTATTAGAAAAGGTAAAAAAGATTTATCAATCGAAGAAAGGTGATGTCACAGCGGTTCACGATGCGAATCTTCAGATAGAGCAAGGTGAGATATTTGGGGTAATTGGATACAGCGGGGCAGGAAAGAGCTCGTTAATCCGTATGTTAAATCAGCTGGAAACACCGACAGCTGGCACAATTACAATAGCTGGTCGTGTAATTTCTGCTATCAAAGGAAAAGAGCTTCGTAAGGCTAGACAAGAAATCGGGATGATTTTTCAGCACTTTAATCTTCTATGGTCACGTACTGTGCGTGAGAATATCGCGTTTCCTTTGGAAATCGCAGGCGTTTCTAAGAAGGAACAGCAAAAGCGTGTAGAGGAGCTGATTCGTCTTGTCGGATTAGAGGGAAGAGAAGATGCGTATCCTTCTGAACTGAGCGGCGGGCAAAAGCAGCGGGTCGGTATTGCAAGGGCACTTGCGAATAATCCGAAAGTATTGCTTTGTGATGAAGCAACATCTGCACTTGATCCGGAAACAACAGATCAGATTTTAGATTTGCTTTTAGATATTAATAAGCGTATGGGTTTAACGATTGTGTTAATTACACATGAAATGCACGTGATTCAAAAAATTTGCCATCGCGTGGCGGTAATGGAGCAAGGGAATATTGTGGAAACAGGGAACGTGCTTGAGGTATTCCGCCAGCCGAAGCAGCCAATCACTAAACGATTTGTAAAACAGATTACAGATTCTGACGATACAAATGAAACGATCGATCATTTAGTAGAGAAGTACCCGACAGGTCAGGTGGTACGGCTGAAGTTTGTTGGTGATGCGGTAGAACGCCCGTTTATTCACCAATTGATGAAATCAAACGATATTGAAGTTAACATTTTGCAAGGAAATATTTCACAAACATCACATGGATCATACGGTAATTTATTAGTTCATTTGCATGGTCCGAAGGAAGAAATCGAAAAAACCGTTTCTTTTATTCAAGAGCAAAAAGTAGAGCTGGAGGTGATTACAAGTGCTTAACGAGCTTTTTCCGAATGTGGATTGGGGATATATGGTAGAGGAAACGCTAGCAACTCTTTATATGACAGCTATTGCGTCAGTAGCAACATGTATTCTTGGACTGGCAATTGGGATTCTTTTGTTTATGACGTCTAAGGATAATCTGTGGGAAAACAAAGCAGTCAACTCTTTAATCGGTGCATTTGTAAACATCTTTCGTTCCATTCCGTTTATTATTTTAATCATTTTGTTGATTCCGTTCACCAAACTGTTGATTGGGTCCATGCTTGGAGCCAATGCTGCACTGCCAGCTTTAATCATTGGAGCGGCGCCCTTTTACGGCCGTATGGTCGAGATTGCACTTCGTGAAATTGATAAAGGTGTAATTGAGGCTTCAAAAGCAATGGGTGCGAAAACAAGCACGATTATTTTTAAAGTATTAATTCCAGAATCGTTGCCAGCGCTTGTATCCGGTATTACCGTGACAACAATTGCTCTTGTAGGCTACACAGCAATGGCGGGTGTTGTAGGTGCAGGCGGCTTAGGAACTGTAGCATTTATGGAAGGGTTTCAACGCTCGAATAATGATGTAACATTCGTTGCAACTGTTTTAATTTTGATTCTTGTGTTCATTGTTCAATTTATTGGTGATTTCTTCACTGTGCGTATTGATAAACGATAAAGTGAGCTTGAGTGCTGCTTGCGGCATTTCGGCTTCTCTATAAAGTAAACATTCATAATATTGAAAAAGGAGTTGTAATTATAATGAAAAAAGTGTTGTTAACAGTCATTGCCGTTTTTGTTTTAGCATTAGCTGCTTGCGGCGGGAAAAAAGATGAAAATACATTGGTGGTTGGTGCATCTAACGTACCTCATGCAGAAATTTTGGAAAAAGCAAAGCCGTTATTAGAGAAAAAAGGTGTAAAGCTGGAAATCAAAAAGTTTCAAGATTATATTTTACCAAACAAAGCATTAGCGGATAAAGAATTAGATGCAAACTACTTCCAACATATTCCTTACCTAAAATCTCAAATGAAGGAAAATGGATATAAATTCAAAAATGCAGGCGGTATTCATATTGAGCCAATCGGAATTTATTCTAAAAAATATAAGAGCTTACAGGAGCTTCCAAACGGAGCGACCGTTATTATGAGTAATTCTGTCGCGGATCACGGGCGTGCACTAACATTATTGCAGGCACAAGGGTTAATTAAACTTAAAGACGGTGTAGATACTACAACAGCAACTGTGAAGGATATTGCGGAAAATAAAAAGGAGTTACAATTTAAAACAGATATCGAAGCGGGTCTTTTACCAAAAGTATATGAAAATAACGAAGGTGACATCGTTTTAATCAACACAAACTATGCAATTGACGCTGGCTTGAATCCATTGAAAGATGCAATCGCGATTGAAGGAGCAGATTCTCCGTATGTAAATATCATTGCAGTTCGTGAAGGTGATGAAGATAAACAAGCGATTCAAGAGCTTGTAGAAGTATTACGCTCTAAAGAAATTCAAGATTTCATTAAAGAAAAATACAAAGGTGCGGTTGTACCTGTAAGCGAGTAATATATTTCACAAGCTGACCAAATCATGGAAATTAAAAGCTGCTCGATAAGAAGGTCTCAAATCTCTTTGAGGCCTTCTTATTATTTTTTATTTAAATAGAGTACATATTAAATAGGAAGAAACATGAATAATAATTTGTTATGTCCATGTTTTCGTGATAGAAGTTTAATATTTCTGAAATTTGATATACGTTTTTATTTGCTATAAAATTAGAATGAGAATAAAATGAGAATGTTACAATTAAAATCTTTCTTATTTTATATAGAATTTAAATTGGAGGTATCGTAATGGCTGGTTCAACTTTAACAATTAAAGATTTACATGTTGCGATCGATGGAAAAGAAATTTTAAAAGGTGTAAACCTTGAAGTAAAAGGCGGAGAAATCCACGCAATCATGGGTCCGAACGGAACTGGTAAATCTACTTTATCTTCTGCGATTATGGGACACCCAAAATATGAAGTAACATCTGGAACTATTGTATTAGATGGTGAAGATGTATTGGAAATGGAAGTAGATGAGCGCGCTCGTGCAGGTCTATTTTTAGCAATGCAATATCCAAGCGAAATCAGCGGTGTAACAAATGCGGACTTCTTGCGTTCTGCAATGAATGCACGTCGTGAAGAAGGCGATGAAATTTCCCTAATGAAATTTATCCGTACTTTAGATAAAAGCATGGACTTCTTAGAAATGGACTCTGCTATGGCGCAGCGTTACTTGAACGAAGGCTTCTCAGGCGGTGAGAAGAAGCGTAATGAAATTCTGCAATTAATGATGCTTCAGCCGAAAATCGCAATTCTTGACGAAATCGATTCCGGTCTTGATATTGACGCATTGAAAGTAGTTTCTAAAGGCGTAAACGAAATGCGCGGTGAAGAATTCGGATGCCTAATCATCACTCACTACCAACGTTTATTAAATTACATTACGCCTGATCATGTACACGTAATGATGAATGGACGCATTGTAAAATCTGGCGGTCCTGAATTAGCACAACGTTTAGAAGCAGAAGGCTACGACTGGATTAAAAAAGAACTAGGTATCGAAGACGAAACAGTAGAGCAAGAAGCGTAAGCGGATAGGAGGATGAACATGACTATCGGTACATTATTTGATCAAGACTATATTCGCCAGCTTTCTAGCGAAATGGGCGAACCGGCCTGGATGACGGAATTTCGCTTACAAGCTCTTGCGCAAGCGGAAACTCTTCCTCTGCCAAACCCGGATAAAACAAAAATCACAAAATGGGACTTTGTAGGAACAGGAACAGGAACGAAGCAAGAACCTGTTCGTTCATTAGAAGAGCTTCCTGAAGATGTGAAAAAGCTAATTAACTTAGATAATGAAAAGAAAAACTTACTTGTACAACGCAGTGGTACAACAGCATTTGTTGCGCTATCACAAGAGGCGAAGGAAAAAGGTGTAATTTTCACTGATATTGCTACGGCTGTACGTGAACACAGCGAGTTAGTGCAAAAGTACTTCATGAAAGAAGGAGTAGAAGTAAACGAACACCGTTTAACTGCTCTTCATGCAGCACTTTTGAACGGCGGAGCGTTCGTTTATATTCCGAAAAACGTTGTATTAGAAACGCCTCTTCAAGCTGTATTTGTTGTTGAAGGCCCAGAAGCCAATATGTATAACCATGTTCTTGTTGTAGCTGATACAAATAGTTCTGCGACATATGTAGAAAACTATGTTGCGAACGAAGATGCTACAGGTATTGCTAATATTGTAGCGGAAGCTATCCTTGAGCAAGGTGCGCAATTGACATTCGGAGCGGTTGATCAATTGGCAAAAGAGATGACAACATATGTAAACCGTCGCGGCGTAGCTGGACGTGATGCTCGTCTAGAATGGGCACTTGGGTTAATGAACGACGGCAATACCATTTCTGAAAACGTAACGAACTTAATGGGTGACGGTTCATATGCTGATACAAAAACAGTAACAGTTGGACGTGGAGAGCAAACGCAAAACTTCACGACGAAGGTTGTTCACTTCGGTAAGAATTCTGAGGGTTACATCTTGAAGCATGGTGTACAAAAAGACCAAGCTACATCTATCTTCAACGGAATTGGCAAAATCGAGCATGGGGCATCTAAGTCCAATGCGGAGCAAACATCTCGTGTATTGATGTTGAATGAAAAAGCACGTGGCGATGCGAATCCAATTCTATTAATTGACGAAGACGATGTAACAGCAGGTCACGCAGCATCTGTAGGGCGAGTAGATCCTACACAGTTGTACTATTTGATGAGCCGCGGTATTTCAAAGACAGAAGCAGAACGCTTAGTCATTCATGGATTCTTGGCTCCAGTAGTAAATGAACTGCCTATTGAGGAAGTAAAAACGCAGCTTACGGAGATTATCGAAAGGAAAGTACGATAATGGATATCCTGGAGATCCGTAAGCAGTTTCCGATACTAGATCAACAGGTTAACGGCAAGCAGCTTGTTTATTTGGATAGTGCTGCTACTTCACAAAAGCCGATTCAAGTTATCGAAGCCTTGGATCGTTATTATAAGGAATACAATTCCAATGTACATCGTGGAGTTCATACGCTCGGTACGAAAGCTACTGATGCATATGAGGGCGCGCGCGAAAAGGTTCGTAAGTTTATTAATGCGAAGTCAACGGAGGAGATTGTATTCACGCGCGGCACAACAACTGCGTTAAATACGATTGCCACAGGTTACGGACGTGAAAACTTGAAGGCAGGCGATGAAATTGTTATTTCCTATATGGAACATCACAGCAATATCATTCCTTGGCAGCAAGTGGCGAAGAAGACGGGAGCTACCTTAAAGTATCTTCCTCTTCAGCCTGACGGGACCATCTCATTGGCGGATGCAGAGCAAACTATCACAACGAATACAAAAATTGTCTCTATTATGTATGTGTCTAACGTACTTGGCACAATTAACCCAATTAAAGAAATTGCACAAATTGCACATAAAAATGGGGCAATTATGGTTGTAGACGGAGCACAAAGTACGCCCCATATGAAGGTGGATGTACAAGATTTAGATTGCGATTTTTATACACTTTCCGGTCATAAAATGTGCGGGCCGACTGGAATTGGGGTTATGTATGGAAAGAAAGCATTGCTTGAAAATATGGAGCCGGTTGAGTTCGGCGGTGAAATGATTGATTTTGTAGATTTATATGATTCTACTTGGAAAGAGCTGCCTTGGAAGTTTGAAGCAGGTACTCCGATTATTGCAAACGCAATTGGACTTGGGGCCGCAATCGACTTTTTAGAGGATATTGGCTTAGATAATATTGAAAAGTATGAGCACGAATTAGCTCAATATGCGATGCAAAGACTATCTGAAGTAGAAGGCATTACCATTTATGGACCACAGCATCGTGCAGGCCTTGTGACATTTAATATTGATGACGTACATCCTCATGATGTTGCGACTGTATTAGATGTAGAAGGTATCGCAGTACGCGCTGGTCATCACTGTGCCCAGCCGTTGATGAGATGGCTGAAAGTATCGGCTACAGCCCGTGCAAGCTTCTATATTTACAACACGAAAGATGAAATCGACACATTTGTTGAAGGACTAATAAAAACAAAGGAGTATTTCACAAATGTCTTTTAATAACAATTTAGACGCGTTATACCGTCAAGTAATTATGGATCATTATAAAAACCCGCGTAACCGCGGCGTATTGGATAATGAAAGTGTGACGGTCAATATGAATAACCCGACTTGCGGAGACCGTATTCAGTTAACAATGAAGGTTGAAAACGGCATTGTACAAGAGGCGAAGTTTGAAGGAGAAGGATGTTCCATCTCTATGTCTTCTGCTTCTATGATGACACAAGCGGTAAAAGGGAAAAAAATTGAAGAAGCATTACAGCTTTCAAAAATATTTTCCGATATGATGCAAGGAAAAGAATATGATGAAGATTTGGATTTAGGCGATATTGAAGCATTACAGGGCGTTTCTAAATTCCCGGCGCGCATTAAATGTGCTACATTAGCGTGGAAAGCAATGGAAAAGGGATTAGATGACCATAAATAGTGCTTTGGTCAAGGTATCTTTAGGGTGCTGACAAATTCGCAAGGAGGGAAACAATATGGCGAAACAAATGCCTGAAATCGGCGATTATAAATATGGTTTTAAAGATAAAGACGTATCGATTTTCCGTTCCAAGCGCGGATTAACGAAAGAGATTGTAGAAGAAATTTCCCGCATGAAGGGCGAGCCTGAGTGGATGCTTCAGTTCCGCTTGAAGTCGCTAGAACACTTTTACAATATGTCCATGCCACAATGGGGTGGAGATTTATCTGAATTAAACTTTGATGAAATCACATATTATGTAAAGCCTTCTGAGAAGTCTGAGAAGTCTTGGGATGAAGTGCCGGAAGAAATTAAGGCAACTTTTGACAAACTAGGTATTCCAGAAGCGGAACAAAAATATTTAGCGGGTGTATCTGCACAGTACGAATCTGAGGTAGTATACCACAACATGAAAGAGGATCTTGAAGCATTAGGAATCGTCTTCAAGGATACTGACAGCGCGTTAAAGGAAAATGAAGATATTTTCCGTGAACACTTTGGTAAAGTTATTCCTCCGACTGATAATAAATTTGCAGCATTAAACTCTGCAGTTTGGTCCGGCGGCTCTTTCATTTATGTTCCAAAAGGAATAAAAGTCGATACACCATTGCAAGCGTACTTCCGCATCAACTCTGAGAACATGGGACAATTTGAGCGTACTTTGATCATCGTAGACGAAGGTGCACATGTACACTATGTAGAAGGATGTACAGCTCCTGTTTATACAACAAATTCTCTTCACAGTGCAGTGGTAGAGATTATGATCAAAAAGGATGCTTACTGCCGTTATACAACGATTCAAAACTGGGCAAATAACGTCTTCAACCTGGTTACGAAGCGTGCAGTTTGTGAAGCAAATGCAACAATGGAATGGATCGACGGCAATATCGGTTCTAAATTAACAATGAAATATCCTGCGGTTATCTTAAAAGGTGAGGGAGCGCGCGGATTGACATTGTCTATCGCAATTGCCGGAAAAGGTCAGCATCAGGATGCGGGCGCGAAGATGATTCATTTAGCACCAAACACATCTTCTACAATCGTATCAAAATCAATTTCCAAGCATGGCGGAAAAGTAACATACCGTGGTATTGTACACTTTGGACGCAAGGCAGCAGGCTCTCGCTCTAACATTGAGTGCGATACGTTGATTATGGATAATCAATCTACATCAGATACAATTCCGTACAACGAAATTCTAAATGACAACATTTCATTAGAGCATGAAGCGAAGGTTTCTAAAGTATCGGAAGAACAATTATTCTATTTGATGAGCCGCGGCGTTTCTGAGCAAGAAGCAACAGAAATGATCGTAATGGGCTTCATCGAGCCGTTTACACGCGAGCTTCCAATGGAATATGCAGTAGAAATGAACCGTCTGATCAAGTTCGAAATGGAAGGTTCTATCGGATAATAAAAAAAGCTAGACAGCTTATAGTTTTGTATAAAAGGGTCAGCCTCATAAGAAGCTGGCTCTTTTTCTTGTTTTTTAATAATGAAATCCAGTATGATAACATAATGTAAAATAATAGAGCAATTAGCTCGAGAGTTTGAATATACATGACGTTCACACTCAAGCTTGCCTAGATAAAGTACACTGTTTTTATTTTCACATCTATTCGAAAAAGGATTCTTATTTTTGAAATCGTATATATCTATATGGCCAAAGATAGGACAAACCTGATATGAAGGGAGTGTTTTGTCTGACAGAGAAACAAGAACACGTTATGATTCATCTGTATCATACAAACGATTTACATAGTCACTTTGAAAACTGGAATACGGTTGCGCAGTACATGCAGGAGGAAAAAAATCGCCGCCAACAACGAGGAGAAGCAGTTTTTGTATTAGATATAGGAGATCACGTGGATCGGTTTCACATTATCTCGGAAGCGACATCTGGAAAAGGGAATGTGCAGCTCTTAAATGAAGCGGGATATGATTTTGTGACGATTGGAAATAACGAAGGCATTACATTGGCAAAACACGAATTAACGAATCTGTATCAAGAGGCGCATTTTGATGTCCTTGTTGCTAATTTATTTGAACCTGATGGAAGCCGCCCATCTTGGGCAAAGCCCTATGAATTACGGCACCTTGATGATGGCATCACAATCGCATTTATTGGTGTGACGGTACAGTATGATATTTTTTATAGTCAGTTAGGCTGGCGCATTGAAGACCCTATGGTGATATTAGACCATGTGTTAGGGGAAGTACAGGATAAAGCGGATATTGTAGTTCTTCTTTCTCACCTTGGCCGTACCGCTGATGAAGACATTGCGAAGCAATTTAAAGGAATTGACGTCATTTTTGGGGCACATACTCATCATTTTTTCGAATCAGGAATGCTTGTACAAGATACGTTGCTTTGCTGTACAGGGAAATGGGGACAGCACATCGGACATGTGAAGCTTGAAGTACATCCTAAAACGAAGTGTATAGTATCAAAACAAGCTCGTACTATTGCGACACAACAATTGAATGGATACAAATACGACGATGGAACGTTAGAAGTCTTGCAGCGGCAAAGTGAACAATTGATGGAAGAAACAGTTGTAGAGCTAAAAGAGGATTTGACTGTAGATTGGTTTGCTGAAACACCGTTTTCAAAGATGGTAGCTTCTTCATTAAAAGAGTGGTGCGGGGCTGAAATCGGCATGGTGAACGCTGGAGTACTGCTTGATTCACTTTTGAAGGGACCCGTGACAAAGGCGGATATACATCGTATTTGTCCGCATCCTATTAACCCTTGCCGCTTGCTTGTGAAAGGAAAAGCGTTGCGCGAAGTAATTATAAAAGCACGCAAACGGGAAATGGAGCATATGGAGCTGAAGGGGTTTGGTTTTCGAGGGAAAGTGGTCGGCAAGATGGTTTTTGATGGAGTAGAGGTTATTCCTGATACGATTCAGGGGAACAAGAAGCTGCTGGAAGAAGTGTATATAAACGGAGAGCCTTTGGAGTTGGAACGCCAATATGTGTTAGGTACCATTGATATGTTCACATTTGGTTATTTATATCCGGAGCTGGCTGTTATCAAGGAAAAGGAATATTATTTGCCGGAATTGCTTCGCGATATATTGAAGGGTAAGTTAATTGAGCTAAGTACTTCTGTAAAATCGTAACACATCTTACTCGTCTCTTCATACAGTATGAGGGAGAGGAGTGTGAAGAAGATGGTAACTTTAGAGCCCATTATGATAGAGAATCACCAATTTACCGCTGTAAGTGTGAAGCTGCCTAAAACAAACCTTCTTGCGGTTATGAGTGAGAAAGGATATATTATGTGCGGGGCGCTTGACGTTGGCTTATTGAATGAAAAGCTGAGCGATCGAGGTATCATCGCAGGCAGGGCAGTCGGTGTGCGGACAATTGAACAGCTTTTGGAAGCACCGTTGGAGTCTGTGACATATGAGGCAGAAAAGCTGGGTATAACGGCTGGTACAATCGGTAAAGAGGCAATGTTAAAAATGATATAAATTTATCCTTTTGTCCCTTCTTCTCGCATAGATATGAATGAGAAGGAGGGATTTTCATATGGGTGGATTTCAACGTAGAAGAAGAGGTCCATTACCTTTTAGACACGTAATGCTTTTGTCCCTGTTTATTTTTTCATTGCTGACTATTCAGGGGCTATGGTTGGTGAATAGAAGCATCGAGCCTACATTGATCACGTATGCCGAAACACAAACAAAGCGTTTAGCAACAGCTATCATCACACAAGCAGTTAACGATAAAGTTGGAGAGGGGTTTAATACAGATAAATTGATAACGATTCAAACAGATAATGATGGGAGCGTTTCTACCATGGACTTCAACACAGAAGTGGTAAATGCTATTGCTACATCTACGACTTCTCATGTTGAAACTTATTTACATATGGCGGAAAAAGGAAAGGCAAAAGAGCTGGGCGTGTACGGGGATCCCAAATTCAACTTAACAAAAAATTTGGATACGGAAGGAATTTTATTTGCTGTTCCTCTCGGACAAGTAACAAAAAATGCCTTGCTTGGAAATCTAGGGCCAAATATTCCGGTCACATTTACAACAATTGGTGATGTAAAGACAAAAGTAAATCATCAAATTGAACAATACGGTATCAACAATGCTCTAGTGAGGATTTTTGTAGAGGTAGAAGTAACATTGCAAGTTATCATCCCGTTTGAAACGAAGCAGACGACAGTAAAAACGAATATTCCTATTGCAACAACTCTTGTACAAGGAAAGGTGCCTAGTTATTATAATGGGGGAGGAAACGGGGCTGCTCCAGCGATTCCGATATTAAAAGAAGATGAAAAGAAAAAATAGGAGCTGATACATCAGCCCTATTTTTTTCTTATTCTCATCAGTTCTTGTTGTTTCCATAAGCGTAAATGAATATATGGGTCAAAAGACCATTCAGTGTAGCCATTATCTTTATATAATCCATAATGCAGATGCGGAGGGAATTTTCCTGCTGTTCCCGGAGGCCCGTAGCCTGAACTGCCGACAAAACCGACAACTGTTCCTGGTTCTACAATTTGTCCGAGCTTAACGTCTTTCGAAAATCCCCCTAGATGTGCATAATAGTGATAGTTATTATGCAAATCGCGAATGCCGATGCGCCAGCCTCCTAAACGATTCCAACCCTTTGTTTCTATAATTCCATAGCAGGTTGCACGTACAGGTACTCCATAACCGGCAAAGATATCTGTTCCTTCATGGGAACGAAGTCCTCCAAAGCTTCGTCGAGCGCCGAATGTACTGCGGTAGCTATGGTTGCTGGAAATCGGGACTGGAAAAGCATTTCCTTCAATATCAATTTTTCCGTAATGTGCATACATTCTAGAAAATCCTGTAATAAGCTCGACGGTTTTTGCTCTTTTATAATGCTCCCAAAGCATAATTTTAATGTGTTCTCGGTTATTGCCATAATGTCCAATGATATTTGCCATTGTATAAAGCAAGTCACGGTCATTATTTTGATCTGCATAGCCATCGTTATCGCCATCTAAACCGATACCGCCAAACAATGCGATTGTGAACGGCTGTTTATCATTTTGATTTGGATTTAGTGAACCGCTCCAAATCTCGGGTTTGAAGTAAATGGAAATGACACCATCTTGTTTTTTCGGAATATCTCGTCGCACACTTCGAACGTTACGCTCGTATTGATCTATGGCTGCAAAATAATGCCATGGGATATGCGAGATAAGTTCTACCTCTTTATAAAGACTCATTCTTTGCTGATAAATTTTCTGTTTATCCACTTCTGCAGATGCAGGCAGCGTCGGCAAGAAAAGATTAATCAATATGAGTATAATGGTTAGTTTTTTCCACACAGGAACTATCTCCTTTCAAGGGCATTCCTATCTATTAGTGTGGGATTTGTGTCTTAATTCATAAGAGAAAATTTATGGGAAAGAAATTTCCTATAATTTACAAGTAGGGAAATTTGAGCATTTCCCTTTGTTTCTATATGGTAAATATGGTACAGTTACATTAAAATGTGAACATGCGACAAGATTTTACTTATTTCGTACGGAGTTGATAATTGATGACAAAACCAACAGAATATATGCGTAAGCCCGAGTGGTTAAAGATTAAACTAAATACGAATGAAACTTATAACGGCTTGAAAAAAATGATGCGCTCAAAAAATCTTCATACAGTGTGTGAAGAAGCAAAATGCCCGAATATCCATGAGTGCTGGGCTGTACGCCGAACAGCTACTTTTATGATTTTAGGTGATATTTGCACACGCGCATGCCGTTTTTGTGCTGTAAAAACAGGTTTACCAACTGAGCTTGATTTACAAGAACCAGAACGTGTAGCCGATTCTGTGGAACAAATGAATTTGAAGCATGTTGTGGTAACTGCCGTAGCACGTGACGATTTAAAGGATGGGGGAGCCGCTGTTTTTGCAGAAACAGTTCGTGCTATTCGCAGCAAGAATCCATTTACGTCTATCGAAGTACTGCCATCTGATATGGGCGGAGTATACGAAAACCTAAAAATGTTAATGGATGCGCGTCCTGATATTTTAAACCATAACATTGAAACGGTTCGCCGTTTATCTGATCGTGTTCGCGCAAGAGCTAAATACGAGCGCTCTTTAGAATTTTTGCGCCGTGCGAAAGAGATGCAGCCGGATATTCCAACAAAGTCCAGCATCATGATTGGACTTGGAGAAACAAAAGAAGAAATTATTGAAGCAATGGACGATTTACGTGCCAATAACGTAGATATTTTAACGCTCGGCCAATACTTGCAGCCATCGAAAAAGCATTTGCCGGTAATCAAGTATTGGTCGCCTGCAGAGTTTGCAGAATTGAAGGAGATCGCATTATCTAAAGGATTTAGTCACTGTGAGGCTGGTCCGCTTGTTCGTTCCTCATATCATGCGGATGAGCAAGTACAATCTGCAAAACAAAACACTGCACAAGCGCAATAGAAAAAAGCAGCTGGTTATCAGCTGCTTTTTTACTTCATAATCGTATCTTGCATAGAATCATTCGGCTGATTATTTAAATGAGGATTTTTGCTCATTTCACGCACAAACATGTCAATGGTTTGATTGTATTCTTTCCCATTCAGTTTGCCGGATTTGAGACCCTCCATTTGTGACATCAGCTTTGTGTTATCGGATACATACACATGAAAGTATCGCGGAACAACGGATAATCCTGTTTTGTATACCTGGTCAGCTACGAGCTTTGGATCAGTTGTATTAGCCCGATAGACAATAAACGCCTCATCATCTGTAACAAGAGTTGCCGCATCCGTAACATCCGGTAGCTTTACGGATAAATCGCTTATAATTTCTGCGAGCGTCACTCGGTTCATTGTCGAGAATTCATCGGTATCACTCATGTTTTGACCAGGTTCCTTTTGCTTGCGAGAATATCCAAGCTTTGTGATTGCATCTGTTTTTCGATCGCCGACCTTTTGCTGCACATATATATTTTTCTTATTTTCATTGGAAAGAAGTACTCGGCTTCCTTCTTCTTGCTGTAAGGATTCTTTCTCTCGCATTTCTGCTGTGCCATATTGCTGACAAGCAGACAGGAGAAGTAAACCGGCTGCGAGAACAGCTATGCTGGTTTTTCTCATTATCGTTCACCTCCAGTAATGTAAAGCATCCTTCAACTAATCATCAGTCGGTGGGAGCTTGCCCTTAGTATTTACCGTTTTTTAGCTTTTACTAGATAGAAATTAAATTGTTGGCGCTTTTTCTTTATGGTACCATTATGGAGACAAGGATTTTAAGTAAATAATGAAGTATATGTATAGAGAAAGTGGAAAAGATGAGGCTGAGTCCAGCGTACAAGGAGAGGTTACAGATGATTTGCATCAACAATACATGCTATGAGCTGATTAGTGAGAACCGTGAGGGTTTTAACGAAGAGGCATTCAAAAGCCGTTATGCCGATATTTTAAATAAATATGATTATATTGTAGGAGATTGGGGCTACAGCCAGTTGCGTTTGCGCGGATTCTTTGAAGACTCTAACCAGCGTTCATCCTACGATACAAAAATCAGTACACTATCTGAGTATTTATACGAATTCTGTAATTTTGGATGTGCTTATTTTGTATTGAAAAAGGTCAAAAAATAGGCGTGCGACAAGAGCACGCCTATTTTTATTATTTGAGAACTGGTGTAAACAAGAGTAAAACTGATGTAATTTTGCGAGCTCCAGACAAGGAATAGTGTCCTTACAATGTTTCATACAAGAAAGAGCGCAGTTCTTCCGCTGCTTTTTCATCGATTCCGTATGCGTATTCTAAATAGCCAGGCTCATCTAAGTCATCTTGACCGATAATGGCAAATTTGTTGCGCTGAACATCCAGTACCAATGCTTTGCCATAGTGACGGTCTGAGTAGACGATGGCTAAGTCATGACGATCATTTTCTCCCATAAAGCTGACAAATCTTGTTTTTGTTGTGACTGTATCATCGTAAAGAAAAAAGCGTTCTGACATATTTGGTTCCTCCTTTAATTTTACAGCTCCATAACTAAATGCGGTTTATGTTCCAAATGGTGATGTGCCTTAATGAAGCGAACGGTTTTTGTTTTGCAGCGCATGACAATGGAGTGTGTTTCCACTAAGTCACCGCCAAGGAATGTGACTCCTTCAAGTAATTCACCAGAGGATACTCCTGTTGCTGCGAAAATAGCATCGTCACCGGCTACTAAATCTTCTAATGTTAATAATTGACGAGGGTCTTTAAGACCCATATGGCGGCAGCGCACTTCTTCTGCTTCATCTTGAGGAAGGAGACGTGCTTGCATTTCTCCCCCTAAGCATTTTAAGGCGGCTGCTGAGATAACACCCTCTGGTGCCCCGCCGATACCGACAAATAAGTCAACACCTGTCGTAGGAAGCGCTGTTGCAATAGAAGCACCTACGTCGCCGTCTCCAAACAGTTTAACGCGTGCGCCTTTTGCACGAACACGATCGATTAAATCTTGATGACGATCTCGTTCTTGAATAATAACCGTTAAATCTTGAATACGTTTATTAGCAGCTTCTGCCACAATTTCAATTGTTTTTTCAATGGGGTCGTCTAAGCTGATTTTACCGGCTGCTTTTGGACCGACCGCAATTTTTTGCATATACATATCTGGTGCATGAAGCAAGGTTCCTTTATCAGCAATAGCAATAACTGACATCGCATTAGCCAAGCCCTTTGCTACAATATTTGTACCTTCGAGCGGGTCGACAGCGATATCTACTTCGGGTCCGTTTCCACTTCCTAATGTTTCTCCTATGTACAACATCGGAGCCTCATCAAGCTCTCCTTCTCCGATGACAACCGTTCCCGTCATATCTACAGAATCAAACATTTTGCGCATGGCAGTTGTTGCCGCATCATCCGCTTCATTTTTTTTACCTCGTCCCATCCATTGTGCGGAAGCAAGTGCTGCTGCTTCTGTTACGCGGACAATTTCTAATGCAAGTTCACGATCCAAAATACATTTCCCCCAATACTGAAATCATACATGTATACTATAACAGACATGCCAGCAAATATAAATTCTTTCTAAATATCGATTTTTTGCCATTAAACAAGTACAATAAGGATGTATATTTTGAAAGGGCTTTAAAAACAGCTGAGGAGATGAACACAATGTATTTTGTAGACCGCAAAAAAATTGAGCAAACGCTCCAATGCTTAGAAGAAGCAGCGGCGGCTTTTTTATCAAATGATGCCTATAAAGGCACACTGGAATTATATGCACTTGAACGAATAGCCCACATTATGATTGATTGCATGTTGGATGTGGGGAATGCGATGATTGACGGCTTTATTATGCGCGACCCGGGGAGCTATGAGGATATTATTGAAATCTTAATAGATGAATCGGTTCTTCCTGCACAAGAGGGAGAACATATAAAAGAAGTGGTGCGTTTACGTAAAATGCTGATGCAGGAATATGTTACTGTAAAGCATGAGGTTGTGTTTGAGACCGTAAATACACACATTGAAACAATCCGCATATATCCGTCTCGTATCCGTCGTTACCTAGAGCAAGAACTTGGACCAGTATCTGCATTTATTCCTGCAGATGAAAAATAAGAAAGTATTAAAATGACGTGCCAAAGCGGCACGTCATTTTATCTTTATGAATAATGAAGCAAATTATCACTGTTGAATCCGTTTTCATTTTTTATTCTGTTTGCGCTGCACGGTGAGCAAGACGACTGGAAGCAGCCGCTGCAATTGCCCCGACAATGTCATCTAAAAAAGTATGAATACGGCCGGAGGACTTATCATTTAAGTCTTTTAAAATGCCCGGTTTCAATTTATCAATATAGCCAAAGTTTGTAAAACCGATGGAACCGTAGACGTTGACAATAGATAAAGCAATTACTTCATCAATGCCATATAGACCTTCATCTTTTTGAATCGTCGTTAACAGAGGTTCTTCTAATAGCCCTTGTTCTGCAAGTACATCAAGTTGTATGCCAGTTACGAGAGCATTTTGCACTTCCCGTTTCGCTAGTACACGTTCTACGTTGTATTTACATTCCTCTATTGTTAAATTAGGATGATATTTTTCTTGTAAAAAAAATACGAGCTGTGCAATATCATCGATTGTCACACCACGTTCCTCTAACCATTGCAACGCTTTAGTCTGCATCTTATTTTTGCCGTTTTTTTGCGTCATAGTATCACCTGTTTTTCTTTTTAATATTGTATACGCCAAAAAGGAGAATTATGTGAAGTGTTTGGACTTACCTAAAAAACTATTAAATTTCAATCAATAATCATATACATAAATTAAAAAATTAGGTGGCGAGTGTTTATGATTCAAGCCCTTTTTGAACAGTATCAACTTCAAGTAAGTGAATTATCCACTCTTGGTCATTATAAAAGTTTTTGGATCAGAAATAAAATATATGTGCTTGTGCCGGTTGGTTCTCTCAAGGAAGAGGAATTAGCTGAAATGAAGCGATTAAGTGATTATATGATTGAGCAGGGGGATTGGTCAGTAGGAACGTTTGTGCCGACTGTCCAAGGATATTATGTAAGCAGCTTGGAAAATGAGGACTATCTCCTGCTGAGGGCGATGCGTCAGCCCGAGGTACAAGAGGCGAATGAAGGAAAAGAGCTTGCTATGTTTCATAAAAGAGGCACCATGTTTCCTGGAGAAATTTCCAGCATAAATCGAATTGGAGAATGGAAATCTCTCTGGGAGCAACGCTTAGATCAGTTGGAGCGCTTTTGGAACGGGAAAGTAATACATCATCCTTCTAATGTATTTGAAACGTTGTTTGTTGATTCGTTTCCATACTTTTTAGGTTTAGCGGAAAACGCAATTCAATATGTAGTAGATACCGAAATTGATGATGAGCCTCAGGTAACGGATGCTGCGACCATCTGTCAGCATCGATTCACACCTGATACGTGGCGTAATTTACGCAAAATTAAGCTTCCTACTGATTGGGTCTATGACCATCCAAGCAGGGATTTAGCGGAGTGGATTCGCGGTGCATATTTGACAAAGCTTCCGAATACAAAGGAACGAATTATGGAGTTTTTATATGAATACGAGCAAGGCAGTCCTTTATCTGCATTTGGATGGCGGCTCCTATACGCTCGCTTAATGTTTCCTCTTCATTATTTTGAAACAATCGAGGGATATTACTTAAGTGGATCAGAACAGCAACGAGAGGCTCATCAAGAGCGTTTGGAGGGCATTGTAGAAGATGCAAAAGAATTTGAAAAGTTTTTAGGGAATTTCTATACCATGATTAAGCTGCCAGTCGAAAAGCTAGGCATACGAGAAATTGACTGGATGAAACGATAAAGGAGACCAATGAATGGTCTCCTTTATTTAATAAAGAATGGACACAGTCCCTTTTTTTCGATTAAAATACTTGCTCAACCTCAATTACGCCTGGAACTTCTTCTAAAAGAGCACGCTCAATACCAGCTTTTAATGTAATAGTAGAACTTGGGCAAGTACCACAAGCACCCATTAAACGTAATTTAACGATACCGTCTTCAATATCCACTAATTCCACATCTCCTCCATCACGAAGAAGGAATGGGCGTAATTTATCTAATACTTCTTGTACTTGTTCTGTCATGTTTTCCATATTAATCGACTCCTTTCCTAATTTTTATTATAATCATTTTATAGGGAAAAATCTATTATAGAGTTTGCATTCATTTATGGAAGCAGTACTATAAAGTATGTTGAGGCCAAAAGAATGGTGAAGTACTGCGCTTGTAGTGTTTGATAAAGCAGCAGAGTTCATACAGGGGGATGAAAAATGGTTAAAATCAGTGTTTATGGTGCAGAGGTTGTTTGTGCAAGCTGTGTGGGGATGCCGTCCTCAATTGAAACGTACGACTGGCTGAAAGCGGCTATTGACAGAAAGTATCCAAATCACTCATTCGAATTCGAATATGTGGATATTTTTAAAACGCATGAGAATGAAGAAAAACGATCATTTTCAAATCGTGTAATTGAAGAAGACTTATTTTATCCGGTTGTTCTTGTCAATGATACAATTGTAGGGGAAGGTAACCCGAGCTTAAAGAATGTATACGAAGAGTTAGAAAAATACTTGTAAAAGACTCTGCCTGATGAGGGCAGGGTTTTTCTTATAGTCATGCTTATGAAGGAGACTGAAAGGAACCCGAATCAACAGAAATAGGATGCAAGGAGTTGTTATATAATGATCCACGTTTTGATTACGGATGATGATTCTCATATCCGCCAATTGCTAAAGCATTATTTGGAGACAGCAGGGTATATTGTCCACGAAGCAGCTGATGGAGCGGAGAGCACCAGCGCGTGGCTATAGCTCGAGCGTTTATGAACAATCCTGAGATTATTCTTGCCTATGAACCGACAGCAAGCCTTGATTCTGAACGAGGGCGTGCAGTAGTGGAAATGCTGGCAGCAGAAGTAAGGGAAAGACAAAAAGCCGCTATTATGGTTACTCATGATGAGAGAATGTTAGATTTATGCGACCGTGTTGTGCTGATAGAGGATGGAAAGCTTTCAGAGCAATGAAAAATACAATAGAAAAAGGAGTGAATTTCTTCACTCCTTTTTTGTGTATTATCCATTATGGAACTTATACATCCAAAGAATACCTGATTTCAACAGGCGAGGTACACGACCGATTAACGCTTGATTAGCTAATAAGCCGAAGCCGTGTTTTTTGCCGAGGGAACCGAGTACACCTTTTAATTTGATGACTGGCATTTCTTCTGGAAGCTCTTCGCCGTTCCAGCGTTTTGTTAAAATTGTTACGATTTGCTCTGCTTGCCCTTCAGCCAGCTGTGCTGATGGAGCGTGCGGAAGGCTTGCACAATCGCCTAGTACATATACATGCTCGTATCCTGGTATATTATGATGCTTCGTTAGAACAACGCGGCCGCTGTTATCTTTTTCTACATCTAATTTTCGAACCACGCTGTTTGCTTGTATACCAGCTGTCCATACGATAGCATCACAGTCAATTGGTTCATGGTGATTGTATAATTTGTTTTTGTCTACTTTGGTGATGTTAGAATTGCGTACAATGATAACATCATGCTCAATAAACCATTTTTCTACGTATTCGCTTAAACGCTCAGGGAACATCGATAAAATACGGTTGCCTCTGTCAAATAACAGGATGTTCAAATCCGGTCGGCTTTCACGCAGTTCGCTTGCCACTTCTACTCCGCTCAATCCAGCGCCCACGATGCCGACTGTGGCATTCGGTGCTAATCCGTTTAATTGTTGATATGCTTGTCTTGATTTCTCAATAGATTGTACACTGTACGTGAATTCTTTCGCACCTGGTACCCCATGATATTTATCTTCACAGCCTAAACCAATAATTAGATCATCATACTGTATGGATTCTCCGCTTGCTAAATGTACCATATTATTATCAATGTCTACGTTTTCAATTACGCCATATTGAAAATTCAGGCGTTCATGCTTTGGAAACGGCATGCGAATATGTGTTTCAGAAATCGTTCCCGCAACTAGCGCATAGTATTCAGTCTTGAAGCAGTGATACGGTACTTTATCAATAAGAGTTATAGTAGTATCTTCACGAAGGTTCGGAAGAATGCGCTGTAAAACTCTCATACCACCATATCCACCGCCAAGGATTACGAGGTGTTTCATGCTGGACTCCCCTTTGCATTCAAAATTTGCCCAAATAGTTATAAAATTATATCTAACTAAAAATTTTTCGACTTTATCAATCAAATTATAACGAATATGTGAACAAATAACAACGCATATCTTAAAATGTTCGTATGCAATATTAGGAAAGAAACGTTGAATTTATTGACGTTTCCCACTAAAAAGATTACAGTAAATGAAGTGGAGGGGGGAAGAAATGTGATTAAGCCGATTGTCGAATTTTGCGTCAGCAACCTGGCAAACGGGTCTCAAAAAGCACGAGAAACACTTGAAAAAGACCCAGATTTAGATATTATTGAATATGGCTGTTTGGGGTATTGTGGTATTTGTTATGAAAGTATGTTTGCACTTGTGAATGGAGAAGCAGTTACTGGTGAAACGCCAGATGAGTTAATCAAAAACATCTATGAATACTTGGAAGAAAATCCAATGTTTTAACATATTGCTGCCAAAGGGCAGCTTTTTTTATTAGCATCTTAATCTTGTCCCTAAAAGTGAATGAGTATCTATTGAAAAGAGAAAATACAAATTTTCAGCACAGTATAAAATTTTATACTGTGTTTTTTAGTAAATAGAAGAAGAATGGGTTATTACTATTTAAGAAGCGATAAATAGTTTTTTAAATTGATGAGGTGAAGAAGATGAATGTTATTTGGGGATTAGGCGGAGTGTTGTTTTTGTTTGCGATAGCTTTTCTCTTTTCGAATAATAAAACATCGATTAGCTATCGGACGGTTCTCGGAGGGCTGGCTATTCAAATCATATTTGCTTTTATCGTATTGAAATGGTCAGTAGGGAGAGCAGCACTTCAAAGTGTCACACAAGGTGTACAAAAGGTTATTGATTATGCTAATGCAGGAATTTCCTTTTTATTTGGCAGCTTGGCAGATCCGAGTCAGCCGACAGGTTTTATTTTTGCGTTTCGAGTGCTTCCTGTATTGATTTTCTTGTCTTCTTTTATTGCGGTACTTTACTATCTTGGTATTATGCAATGGTTCGTCCGGATCATTGGAGGAGCTTTGTCTAAATTACTGAGAACGAGTCAAGCAGAGTCTTTGTCAGCTACAGCAAATATTTTCCTTGGTCAAACAGAAGCACCCCTTGTGATTCGTCCGTATATGGACCGACTAACAAAATCAGAGCTGTTTGCTGTTATGGTAGGAGGGCTTGCCTCCGTATCCGGTTCTACCTTATTTGGCTATGCGGCATTGGGTGTACCGTTGCAATTTTTATTAGCGGCAGCTGTGATGGCAGCGCCTGCAGGCTTAATTATGGCTAAATTATTTTTCCCTGAAACGGAGAAGCCGGAGACAGCAGAAAAAGTGGTGATGGAGCGTGACGAGGATCAGGCCAACGTCCTTGATGCAGCGGCGCGCGGTGCTTCTGACGGATTAATGCTTGCATTGAATGTAGGTGCAATGTTAATTGCTTTTATTGCTATTATTGCTTTGATCAACGGTTTAGTTGGAGGAATTGGAGGACTGTTTGGGTATCCTGATTTGTCATTGCAATTAATCTTAGGGTATATCTTTGCACCACTTGCCTTTGTTATCGGTGTACCGTGGGAAGATGCGGTAACAGCAGGAAGCTTTATCGGACAAAAGCTCATTTTAAATGAATTTGTTGCTTTTTCTGAATTTGCCCCAATTATAGACACTCTATCTCAAAAAACAGGTGCGATAATTACATTTGCGCTATGCGGATTTGCTAATTTCTCCTCCATTGCTATTTTGTTAGGAGGATTAGGAGGGATGGCCCCAAGCCGGCGCGCTGATATTGCAAAATTTGGCTTGCGGGCGGTTGCCGCAGGCACGATGGCAAATTTATTAAGCGCTACAATTGCAGGAATGTTCATTTAAGAGAATACAGAAAAAAGAAAGCCCGTAATAATACGGGCTTTCTTTTTTATAATGAGAAACGGGGGATATTTATATTGTTTTCAAAAACATCTCATTTTATACTTGAAAAAACGAATTTTTTGGAGTGAAGAATATGAGGGAGCTTTCTTATACAAAAATGCATGGACTCGGTAATAACTACATCTATGTGAATATGTTCGAAGAGCATCTGGCAGAGGAACATTTAGCTGAACTGGCACAAAGAGTATCGAATGTATATACAGGAATTGGCTCTGATGGACTGATTTTAATTTGTCCATCTGATTATGCTCCTGTGAAGATGCGTATTTTCAATAAGGATGGTTCCGAAGGGAAAAGCTGTGGCAACGGTCTTCGTTGCGTCGCCAAATATGCATACGAACATAAGCTAGTAGATGAAACAGTATTTCAAATTGATACATTAGCAGGGCTGGTAACCGCAGAAGTTACTGTGGAAAATGGAGTGGTAACGTATGTTGCTGTTGATATGGGACAGCCGCGGCTAGGGCGAAGTGAAATCCCAATGCTTGGTGAAGAAAAAGAGGGATTTATTACAGAAACCGTTGTATTTGAAAAGCAAACCTATGAACTGACTGCTGTTTCCATGGGTAACCCTCATGCGGTTATCTTTGTTGACACTATTGAACAGGCGCCATTAACAACACTTGGACCGGTGTTAGAGAGATATGAGCTGTTTCCTGAGAGTGTAAATGTGGAATTTGTGGAAATTGTAAACGAAGAGGAAATGAAGTTTCGTGTATGGGAGCGCGGTTCCGGCGTCACACAAGCATGTGGAACCGGAGCTTGTGCCGCTGTAGTTGCCGCTATTTTAAACGGAAAAATGCAAAAGGGAACTGATGTGACGGTGCACTTGGCAGGAGGAGATTTATTTATTACCTGGACAGAAGAAGGAACCGTTATTATGAAGGGACCTGCTGAAACGATTTGTACTGGAGTTTTCTACTGGCCGGTTGCTTAAATTGAGTATCAGGCAAAAGAACAGGTATAATAAAAGCAGAAGAAGGGAGTTGGTTTTATGATTAATGTAACAGAGCAAGCTGCTCTTCAAATTAAAGACATGATAGAACAAGCTGGAGAAGGAGAGCAATATGTGCGTCTTGCAGTAAAGGGAGGCGGTTGCAGCGGGCTTTCCTACGGTCTTGGATTTGACAAAGAGGCTGGGGAAAACGACCAAGTGCTTGGTTTTCACGGTGTGAAATTTCTAATTGATAAACAAGATGCCCCTGTATTAGAAGGATTGAAAATTGATTATAAACAATCCATGCTGGGCGGCGGTTTTACCATCGATAATCCGAATGCCATCGCAACATGCGGGTGTGGTTCGAGTTTTAGGACGGCGGCAAATACCGGTACGCCAGAGCAGTGCTAAAAGAGCTTATTTTCTAAGCTCTTTTTTTATTGTGCCAGGTAATTTTTTAGTAAAAACCAATATATAATCAAAGTGAGTAACTACTCACTTTTGTATTTACTTTTACATATATTATCGTATAATTAAAAGTGAGTAATCACTCATTTTTCTCGAAAGGAGAATTATATATGGATTCTGTAATTAAAGTAAAGCAAGTAAGCAAAAGCTTTGGTAAAAAAGAAGTGTTAAGTAATATTGATTTGACGGTGAAACAAGGAGAAATTTACGGGCTGATTGGACCATCCGGGTCAGGAAAAACGACATTGGTTAAAATCATTGTTGGTATGGATAATCCATCTAAAGGAGATGTAGAAGTATTAGGGGATAAAATTCCGAGCTTACAGGCTTTGCCCAAAATTGGATATATGGCACAATCTGATGCGTTATATCCAGAATTGACAGGAGAAGAAAACTTAGTGTTTTTTGCTTCCTTATTCGGCTTGAAAAAAGGAGAACAAAAACAGCGTATTGCTTATGCTGCTGATTTAGTGAATCTTACGTCTGATTTATCAAAAAAGGTGGGGGCGTATTCAGGCGGGATGAAGCGAAGGCTGTCTCTCGCAATCGCGTTAATCCATGATCCGCAGCTGCTCGTATTGGATGAGCCGACAGTAGGAATTGATCCTGAATTGCGACTGTCGATTTGGAATGAGTTATTCCGGCTAAGGACAGCAGGGAAAACCATTTTGGTTACAACACACGTCATGGATGAAGCAGAAAAATGTGACCGCTTGGCAATGGTAAGGGAAGGAAAAGTGTTGACGAGCGGGTCGCCGTTGGAACTGAAGCAGCAGTACGGTATTGGAAGCTTAGAGGAAGTATTCTTGAAAGCGGGAGGGAAGCAGTAATGAGAAGCATCGCGGTAGTTAAACGTATTTTTCAGCAAATGCTGCGTGATAAACGAACACTCGCGTTAATGATGGTGGCGCCGCTAATCATTTTAACGCTTATTCACTTCCTGTTTACGAGTGATCCTAAGAATCCTCGAGTGGGGATTGTAAATGGAGACAGCTCTTTAGTGGAACAACTGAACGAAAACGATTTTACTGTAAAAACGTATGCCCACGTACAAAATGCTGAACAAACAGTGATGGATGATGATTTGGACGCTTTACTTGATATGGAAGGAAATAAAATAAAGCTGACGTTTTCAAATGCTGATCCTTCGAAAACAAAGGCTTTGCAAATGAAACTACAGCAAATTATCGCATCAGAAGCAGCGAAGAAACAAGCGCCTAATGGAAATGCAGGTGTGAACCCTAAATCACCTAGTATTAACACTACTTATGTATACGGAGATCAGGATACGTCCTTTTTTGATGTTTTAGGTCCAATCTTAGTCGGATTCTTTGTCTTTTTCTTCGTGTTTCTTATTTCTGGGATTGCTTTGTTAAGAGAACGTACAACAGGTACGTTAGATCGATTAATGGCGACGCCGATACGAAGACGAGAAATTGTGTATGGCTATTTACTAGGGTACGGTTTATTTGCGGTTATTCAAACAGTCATTGTTGTTCTGTATGCAGTAAATGTGTTGGACATTGTGATTATCGGTTCTGTTTGGAATGTTATTTTAATTAATCTATTGCTGGCGCTGGTTGCGTTGTCACTTGGTATTTTGTTATCTGCATTTGCGAATTCGGAATTTCAAATGATGCAATTCATTCCGATTGTTGTTGTACCGCAAGTGTTTTTCGCGGGCATTCTTCCAGTTGACGGCATGGCTGGCTGGCTGCAAGTCATTGCGAAAATTATGCCGATGTACTACGGTGGAGATGCGCTGCAAAGTGTGATGTACAAAGGGCACGGATTTAGTGATATTAGCGGCGATTTACTTATGTTAGCAGGGTTCGCTCTTCTTTTTATTGTGTTAAATGTGTTTGCATTGAAAAAATATCGTAAAATATAGTTATAGACTATAAATGAAGGT
Source organism: Bacillus sp. 165 (assembly GCF_017742235.1). Lineage (GTDB taxonomy): Bacteria > Bacillota > Bacilli > Bacillales > Bacillaceae_G > JAGHKQ01. The sequence goes on along the minus strand of NZ_JAGHKQ010000009.1, from coordinate 1,997 downwards.
GATGAAAGTACATTGTCAACAAACAGCATGATTCAATTGATGATGGCTCAAGCAAATACCGATAAAAAAATGACTGAAAAACAGAAACAAATTGTAGAAACGGCTATTCAAATGTTTGCTGAAAAAGGCTATACAGCAACTTCTACAAGTGAAATTGCCAAAGCTGCAGGAGTTGCAGAAGGAACAATATTCCGTCACTTTGGCACGAAGGAAAACTTATTACTTTCTGTTATTGCTCCTTTTGTAATGGAATCGGTGCCTGTATTAGCTGATGAGTTTATTCATGATGTGGTGAGTAAGCCATATGAAAGATTTGAAAGTTTTTTAACGGTAATTATCAAAAATCGGTTAGCTTTTTTAGAAGAAAACAAAGCAATCTTTAAAATTTTAATGTCCCAGCTCCTTCATAGAGATGATTTGCGGAGCCAATTTATCCAGGTGTTTGAAACGCGTGGATTAAAGCATATCAATGCTATGTTAGAGCTGGGAAAACAGAGGGGAGAATTAATCGACCTCCCAAATACGGAACTTCTTCGTCAAATAGGAACATCGGTTTTTGGGTACTTTATGGCTAGATTTGTATTCTTTCCAAATGTGAAATGGGATGACCCCTTGGAAGTAGACCGCTTGGTTCGGTTTATTCTTCAGGGCATTGGAAAGCAAACGTAAGAGACGGAGTGGTTTTGACAGTATAGCAGTGAATGAAAAAGTTATAGGAAAGGATACTGCAGCATGTATAGTATCATAACGATTGGTGCTTTGATTATATTGGCCAGTTTTCTTATTTTGAAATATTACCCGGTATTTGGTGCAAAGCCGTCAAGGGAGAAAGTTCATATATTCGAGCAATCTCAAAATTTTCAAGGTAAAACATTTCGCAATCAAATTCCTGCGAAAATGGACACATCCATAAAATCCACAGCTACTATGCTGCGAGATTTTATGAAGGGAAATCCAAATCGAAAGCCAACTCAGCTGATTCCTATGGCTTCTTCTTTTAAAATGAACGATCAAACCTCGGTTACATGGTTTGGACATTCGGCTTTGTTATTGGAAATGGAGGGGAAGGTAATATTGTTAGATCCGATGTTCGGAGACGCCCCGACTCCGTTTCCGATTTTCGGAAATAAACGCTATAGCCGTACGCTGCCTATGGAGGTGGAAGAGCTTCCACAAATCGATGCTGTGATTTTTTCTCATGATCATTATGATCATCTTGATTATGGATCGATTAAGAAGCTGAACGACAAGGTGGGGCATTTTTTTGTTCCCCTTGGCGTGGGCGGCCACTTAGAAAGATGGGGTGTAAATCCGGAAAGAATAAGCGAGCACGACTGGTGGGATGAGGTTGAATTTTTAGGATTGACGCTTGCTTGTACTCCAGCAAGACATTTTTCTGGTCGAAGCTTGTTCGATCGTGATACAACTCTTTGGTGTTCATGGGTTATTAGGGGTCAACAAACAAAAATTTACTTTAGCGGAGATAGCGGATATGGTCCTCATTTTAAACAAATTGGAGAGAAATACGGCCCCTTCGATTTAACGCTAATGGAATGTGGTCAATACGATGAACGATGGTCTGCGATCCATATGATGCCGGAAGAAACGGTACAAGCTCATATTGATGTACAAGGTCAAACGATGATTCCGATTCACTGGTCTGCGTTTTCACTCTCCTTCCACGACTGGACAGACCCAATTGAACGTGTAACCAAAGCAGCTAAAAAACAAAATATTCTCATTTCTACGCCGCGAATTGGAGAACCTGTCCTTATTGGTTCTAGAACGTATCCTGTTTCACCCTGGTGGCGAGAGATATAAAAAGGCCTTCGATGAAACGAAGGCCTTTTTATATCGGCAGAGTCAGGGATATATCGGCAGAGTCAGGGATATATCGGCAGAGTCAGGGATATATCGGCAGAGTCAGGGATATATCGGCAGAGTCAGGGATATATCGGCAGAGTCAGGGATATATCGGCAGAGTCAGGGATATATCG
>NZ_JAGHKQ010000008.1 GCF_017742235.1 Bacillus sp. 165 | reverse complement strand
GAGTCAGGGATATATCGGCAGAGTCAGGGATATATCGGCAGAGTCAGGGATATATCGGCAGAGTCAGGGATATATCGGCAGAGTCAGGGATATATCGGCAGAGTCAGGGATATATCGGCAGAGTCAGGGATATATCGGCAGATCAAAAATTTTATTCCCGACTCAAGAGTGTTGACCAATTTTCTTTACTTCTTGTTATTTATATAGCGAGGAGGAGTGAACGATGTCCAAGCTATATGAACATATGAAATGCTACAGTCAATTTAAAACGGTAGAAGAGTTTAATCAGTATAAGTCGTATTTATATAAAGAATATAAGGATGATTTGAATTGTACCGATAGGCAAGTTATCGATATTTTGAGCCGGTATGCTGTCAACAGCAGGAGGCAAAGTATAGGGGTAGCCTGCCCATTAATGGAAACAATGGCAGAGAAGGCTCAAAAAAGTATACGTACAATCAGACGGTCTGTGGCGAAACTTGAAAGGCTGGGTATTATAAAACGGATATTAATGAAGGAGCGCCGAAAGCAAGGCGGGTATAGTGCCAGCTTATATGTATTTCAATATGATGACCGCATGATTGACCGTATGAGCATGTCCGAATGCAAGAAGCCGAAAAAGCAAGATGTCGCAACGGAAGAAAGCTCAAAATCTGAAAGGGAAACGCTTTTCTTTTTTCAAGCTCTTAATCAAGAAACATGTTGTAAAGTAACGTATGAAACGATGGATGAAACATATGCTCGAAACGATATTCCAAAGAGTTTTATTTATGCTGTGCTGCCGATGACTCAGAATCCAAAAACTATTAACTTTGCTTGGAGTCGAGTGACGCTTGCTTATGGGAAAAGCTGTCTTCCTCATCAGGGAGTTTGGTTAGAGAAGCTGCTGGAGGAACCTAATATAGCGGAGGAGTTAATAGGCCGAACCAAAAGTGCAGTACGAGCATATAAACTTGGTGAAATTCGTAAAGATTTCGGCGCGCTTCTGTACGGCACAATGAATGAATTATTTAGCAAGGTAGCTATGGATTTTTCAGCTTCAGCTCGGCGAAGGTCTGGTGTGATGTTATATGATTGGATTACATAAAAAAACGCACTCTACTGAGTGCGCTCTAATCAAATGTGCGTACCGTTGGGACACGAAGTGCAACAAATATGACAAACAGGATAACGGCAAGGGCACCGCCCTTCATGATGAGAACAATAGGCAGACTTGTTGCCAAAATCAGAGACGTCACTGCGTAGGAAACAGGGATTAATCCCATTGAAGAAAGCATTAATAAGCTCATCACGCGACCCATCATGTTCTCTTGCACAGTGGTTTGAATGACAGCCATCAGAGGAATAGAGGCCATCGCCAATGTTATACCAAATACAGCGCCAGCGGTTAAGGCGTGCCACAGTTCATGGCTGAAACTCAGCAAGAAAAAGGAGATGCCTGATAAAAACAGCATAACAAGGCAAAATGCACCTCTTTTTTTGCGGACATTCAAAATTCCGACCAGCATGGCGCCAACAGCCATGCCGCCCCCGACAGCTCCTTCAAGATAACTAAAGTGCAGTGAGTTTCCATTCAATACTGTTTTAACGAAAATCGGAAAGCCGATTTGCATAGGTCCAATAATAAACAGATTTAAAAAGGCGCTGCATATGAGTAAGGTTGTCAAAAAGGGAGACTTTTTGACATACAAAATACCTTCTTTAATAGAGGTAAGCATGCCGGATTGATCTTGTTCTTGTTTATCTGCATGTGTCGTTTGAATTTTTTGAACCAATAGGGCTGCCAAGATGAGAAATACAATGGTTAAGGCAAAAACTGTTTCGTAGTTGCTGAATTTGATAATAATTCCTCCGAGCATGGGCCCTAGAATGAGCGACGATTGATTTGTCATTTGGGTAATGGAATTTGCTTGTGTTAGCTGTTCTTTTTTTACAAGCTCTGGTAAAATGGAGCCGTCCGCTGACCAAAAAAACGCATCGGATATACCGAAAAACAATGCAAACAGAACAAAGGTGTGCAACGTAATATCTCCTGTCAGCAGCCAAATGAGTATGGAGGCGACAAGGAGCACCCGCATCATGTTGGAATAAAACATAATATTTTTTTTCGGAAACTTGTCCGCAAGTGCACCGCCTAAAATCATAAATAACAGTCTAGGAACACTCGAGGCAATAAAGACAAGACCAAGAGACGCTTCTAAGTCCAGCTTTTTGACAATATACCATGTTTGCGAGAAGGTAAAAAAGGCAAGAGCAATACTTGAAAATAGCGTGGCTGTCCATAAATACAGAAAGTGCACGTTTCGAAACAGTGTTGGCCCCTCTTTTGTCATCTGTAATGTTTTATTTCGCTGCAAGTCCTCCATATTTGAACCTCTCTTAAAGAAAATCTGTTAACCATTCTTGTTTATTCCGATTTTTTTAAACAATTTCTCATTAATTTTATAAAAAAAGACAGGGTTTGCCCAGCGTGTTTTTGGTGTGAAAAAAGTGCTTGCTGCAAAAAAAAGGAGCACGAGAAATCCTCGTGCTCTCTTTTTCATTAAAACATGCTGGAGCTGTGCATAGGTTGGAGCTTTGCTTTCGGATCCATATATGCTTTGGCGTTATTTACTGCTGTTGGTGCCTCACCGAAGCCGCATGCAATTAATTTTACTTTACCGTCATATGTACAAATATCTCCAGCAGCATAAAGCCCTGGAATGTTTGTTTCCATTTTTGAGTTTACTACGATGCTATTTTTTTCGATTGTTAGACCCCAGTCTTTAATTGGGCCTAAAGAAGAAACAAAGCCATAGTTTACGATAACATCGTCCACATCGATGGTGATTTTTTCTTCTGTTTTCACATCTTGGATGACAACCTGTGTAATGTTGTCATTGCCGATAAGCTCTACCGGGATGTAAGGAGTTTTTACGTTGACTTTGGAGTTCATTAGTGTTTCTACGCTGTGTTCATGTGCGCGGAACTTGTCGCGTCGATGAATAAGTGTTACTTCCTCTGCGATTGGTTCCAGCATCAAAGACCAGTCAACTGCGGAGTCACCGCCGCCGAATACTACAACTTTTTTGCCTGCAAATTTGTTCATGTCATCTACGAAGTAATGAAGGTTTTTCTTTTCGTACTTTACAGCGTCTTCAAGCTCTAGGCGACGTGGTTGGAATGCTCCATTGCCGGCTGTGATAATCACTGTTTTAGAATAATGAGTATCTTTATTTGTTACCAGCTTGAATATGCCATCCGCTTGTTTTTCTAATGTTTGAACAGCTTCTTCTAAACATACTGTAGGCTCAAACTTTCTCATTTGCTCTTTTAAGTTGTCAATAAGTTCTTGTGCGCGCACTTTTGGAAAGCCTGCTACATCATAAATGTACTTTTCTGGATACAGTGCGGATAATTGACCGCCAAGCTGCGGCAAGCTTTCAATAATTTTGACGCTTGCTTGTCTCATGCCGCCATAGAAAGCGGTAAATAAGCCTGTTGGGCCGCCGCCAATAATTGTAATATCATACACTTTCTGGTTTTCAGTCAACGCCTATTCCCCCTAATTGGTACGAATTCTTATATAAGAAATGATAACATATTTTTCAGAAAATACACTAGTAAATGAAGCGTGGCTACCGTAAGATTGCATATATTTGAGAAAAGTACGAAAAATATAGGACAGGAATAGAAGAGAAGATATTGTTTTTTCTAAGAATACTGACAATTCGCGATGTGCTTGAAAAAAGAATAAAAAAAGACTAATATAGTGTAGGGATTATTTTAATTTTTTATGACAAATTTCTTACATTTTTTTAAACTTTATCTCGAAATAAAGTCGAAATTCGGAAGTTTGTAGGTATGTTCGTGATAAAGTGAACAATGTTTTATTATTCCAATTATCATAAATTATAAAAAAGGGTTGTGATTAAGGGTGAGAAAGCCAAAAATCGTTATTCTCGGTGCAGGTTACGGTGGAATGATTACTACTGTACGTCTTCAGAAAATGTTATCAGTAAATGAAGCGGACATCACATTAGTGAACAATAACAGCTATCATTATCAAGCAACGTGGCTGCATGAAAACGCAGCGGGAACATTGCATCACGACAAAACTCGTATTGAAATCCGTGAAGTAATCGATTCAAGCAAAGTAAATTTTGTACAAGATACGGTAGTGGATATTAAATCGCAAGAAAAGCGCGTAATTTTATCAAACGGCGAATTAGAGTATGATTACTTAGTAGTAGGATTAGGATTCGAATCCGAAACATTCGGCATTAAAGGTTTGAAAGAGCATGCATTCTCTATCGCAAACATCAATGCTGCTCGTCAAATCCGTGATCACATCGAGTATATGTTCTCACAATATCCAACGCAAAGAAGTGAAGAGCTGTTGACAATTGTTGTCGGCGGTGCTGGATTTACAGGAATCGAGTTTGTGGGTGAATTAGCGAACCGTGTTCCTGAGTTATGTGATGAGTACGACATTGATCGTGAAAAAGTACGTATCATCTGTGTGGAGGCTGCGCCAATGGTACTGCCTGGATTTGATCCAGAGCTAGTAAACTATGCGGTGAGCCACTTGCAAAAGAAAGGCGTAGAATTCCGTATTGGTACAGCAATTAAAGAATGTACAGAAGAAGGAATTATCGTTGCTAAAGATGACAACGTAGAAGAAATCAAAGCTGCAACAGTGGTATGGGCTGCAGGTGTTCGCGGTAATGCGATTGTGGAGCAATCTGGTTTTGAAGCAATGCGCGGCCGTGTGAAAGTAGACGAGTTCATGCATGCACCTGGTTATGATGATGTGTTCATCCTAGGGGATGCAGCGTTAATCTTCAATCCTGAAAACGATCGTCCTTATCCGCCTACTGCACAAATTGCGATTCAACAAGGCTATACTGTTGCACATAACCTTGCAGTACTTGTTCGCGGTAAAGGCGATATGGAAAAATTCACGTTCGATAACAAAGGTACAGTTTGTTCTTTAGGCCATGACGATGCAATCGGCGTTGTATTTGGCAAAAAACTGACTGGCTGGAAGGCTTCCTTCATGAAGAAGGTAATTGATAACCGTTACCTATTCTTACTTGGCGGACCTCTGTTAGTATTGAAAAAAGGTAAATTAAAAATGTTCTAATAACCATTAAGAGCAGAAGCAGTGCATACTGTTTTTGCTCTTTTCTTTAATATGCGGACAACGGTGTTTCGTCGATAAAAAGGGTGAACTCGCCGATATGCTGAGAGTTATACCGATAAATGAGGCAAGCACGCCGATATAAGGAAAACTGTGCCGATATCAGGGTGGGTGTCGCCGATATGCTGAGAGTTATACCGATAAATAGAGTAAGCACCCTGATAGAATTGAAATCGCGCTGATAACATGATAAAACAGGTGAGACGATGAGTAAACGAGGAAATGTATGGTTGGCCGTCAGTGGATTGGTGATAGCAGAAGATGGACGTTGGTTGGTTGTAAAGAAGAAATACGGAGGATTGAAAGGGAAGTGGTCGCTTCCGGCAGGCTTTGTAAATGCCAATGAAACGATTGACCAAGCGGTTCTGCGGGAAGTAAAAGAAGAAACAGGTATTGAAGCGGATGTGCTTGGTGTCATTGGCATTCGATCTGGTGTCATTCGGGATGAAATCAGTGATAATATGGTGGTATTTTTATTAAAGCCACAGCATGAAAATATTTCACTGCAGGAACGAGAATTGTCTCATGGGGCATTTATGAAGCCGGAAGAGATTATCGATGACGAACAAGCATCGGTATTACTCCAGTATTTATTGAAAGCGGTGCCAAAGCAAGCGTTTCATATGAAAACAGATGTGAACCCGGGTGACCATTTTGGCTATACTTCTTACCATTTATTTCTTCCGTAAAGAAGAATTGACGATGTCTCATATGGTCTTGTACACTTAAAGGGAGTTCAAGTAGGGGGAAAAGAAATGAGTATACCGGTATTATTGATTTCCATGATGCTATTTTTAGTTCTGTTCTTCGGAATCGGATTTTTGTTAAATATGATTTTGCGTGGGACTTGGGTGATGGTTGTGCTATATCCTCTTGTATGTGCTTTTATTATTGATAAAGTAAGCATTACTGATTACTTTTTTGATACAAACCACGCATTCTCGTCGCTGAAGGCTGGTTTTATGCACCTTGGACAAGCCGACATCCTTATTTTAATGACGGGTTTAGTCGGGGCTATACTGGCAGGCGTTACAATTAAAATGCTTCGTCAAAGAGGATATCAAATGTTTTAAACTCCCTAGAATAGGGAGTTTTTTTATTGTAAGCAGAGTAGCATAATTTGTCGTTGTGTTTTGCTTGACTCTCTCTATAAATAAGTATAACGTCGTAATTAATTAACAATATAAAATTTACTATTTTGAACAGTACTAAATAGTATGGTACGAATATGAACAGAAAAGAGGTGATAGGAATGAATGAAAAGCATGAAAAATCAGAGAAAACAGCGGAGGTGCTGCGGTCCTTTTGGAAAATTCAGCGATATTTTCGCAAGTGGGCGCAGGAAAGTATAGCAAGCAGCGACTTGAGTATACCGCAGTTTTGGATTTTACAGATGGTACACACAGGGAAGGTTGTGCCGCAAAAGCACTTGGGTGAGCGTTTGATGTTTCCGAAAAGCACGGTGAGTACGAGTATCGAGGGTTTAGTAGAGTCAGGATTATTAAAGCGAATCATTCCTGAAGAAAATCGCCGGGAGGTACAGCTGCAATTGACAGAAGAAGGGAAACAAAAAGTACGGCTTATTCATGAGGATCCAAATGGAATATATCAAAAAATGAATCACGTATTAGCGCAGATGTCTGAAGAAAGAATCGATATGATATTGGCACTTCAGCACCAGTTATATGAAGCGATGATACAGGAAGAAGGAGGGGATAAGCGTTGTTAAAATTATTTCGAAATTTGAAACCATTCACGGGACTTATTGCTGTTGTTGTTACCTTTGTCTTTATACAGTCGATGGGTGATTTGTATTTACCGACATTAATGTCGGATATTATTGACACCGGAGTGATAAAAGGGGACACGGATTATATCTTGAAAATTGGTGCCTTTATGCTACTTGTGGCTGCCGGTGGAGCTGTTTGTGCGGTATTTGCCAGCTATTTCTCGTCTAAGGCGGCCATGGGATTCGGAAGAAATTTGCGCAATAAAGTCTTTTCACGTGTAGAGTCATTCTCACTTCAGGAGTTTGATACGGTCGGGACGGCTTCGTTAATTACTCGGACTACCAATGATATCACGCAAGTGCAGCAAGTGCTTATGATGCTGATGCGGATGGTAATTAGTGCGCCCATCATGTTTGTCGGCGGAGTTATTATGGCGGTGACAAAGGATGCCAAATTATCGCTTATCATTGTGGCAATCGCTCCGATTTTAGTGCTTACTATTTTCTTAATTATGTTTAAAGCATTGCCTCTTTTTAAAGCGATGCAAATCAAGATTGATAAACTGAACTTGATTTTACGCGAAAGCTTGACCGGGGTTCGAGTGGTCCGCGCGTTTAATCGGGATCCTTATGAACAAACGCGCTTTGAAAAAGCAAACTATGATTTAATGGATGTTTCTATTAAGGTCAACAAAATTATGGCATTTATGATGCCAATGATGATGTTGATTTTAAATTTAACAACAGTTGGGGTGTTATGGTTTGGCGGAATACGTATTGATACAGGTCATATGCAAATTGGTGATTTGATGGCATTTATGCAATATGTAGCACAAATTATGTTTGCGCTTATTATGGCTTCGATGATGTTTATTATGGTGCCGCGTGCCTCGGCTTCGGCAGCCCGTATTAACGCAGTTCTTGATATGAATCCAAGTATTTCTGATGCAGCTGTTACAACAACAGCTGAAGCCAATCGTGGCTACCTTGAATTTGATAGTGTGACATTCAGCTATCCGGGTGCTGAAATGCCAGCATTATCCAATATTTCGTTTCGTGCTGCACCTGGCCAAGTAACCGCTGTTATTGGAGGAACAGGTTCCGGTAAATCTACGATGGTGAACTTGATTCCACGATTTTATGACATTGATGCAGGAACAATTCGTGTAAACGGTATTGATGTGCGAAAAATGAAGCAGAAGGAATTACGCTCCTATATTGGTCTTGTTCCGCAAAAAGCAGTACTATTCTCCGGAACAATTAGTGAGAACATTCGCTACGGCAAAGAAAACGCAACGGATGAAGAAGTTTGGCATGCTGCTAAGGTAGCACAGGCAGCAGACTTTATTGAGGGAATGAAAGAGGGTTACGACTCACAAATTACACAAGGCGGAACAAACCTTTCCGGCGGCCAAAAGCAGCGCTTATCGATTGCGCGCGCGCTCGTGCGCAAACCGGACTTATATATTTTAGATGATAGTTTTTCTGCACTTGATTTTAAAACGGATGCGAAGCTACGAGCTGCGTTGAAAAAAGAAACGCAAGAAGCCACGGTACTTATTGTTGCTCAACGTGTAAGTACAGTACGGGCCGCTGATCAAATTATCGTACTTGATGAAGGGAAAATAGAGGGAATTGGAACGCATGAACAATTGCTAGAAACATGCAGTGTATATCGTGAAATTGTCCAGTCGCAATTGTCAGAGGAGGAAATTGCATGAGCCAAGAAAAACAACGGCCGCCTCAAGGAGGCTTCAGCCCCGGGTTTGGACCTGGCGGGGGCAATATGATGATGCAGGGCGCGAAGGTGAAGAATTTTAAAGGGACGCTGCGCCGTTTGCTTACTTACTTGAAGCCGAGACGGATGAAGTTAATCGCTGTCTTTTTTACTGCTATCTTAAGTACGATTTTCTTGATTGCCGGCCCAAAGTTGATGGGGAAGGTGACGACAAAGTTATTTGAAGGCGTCATGATGAAGCTTCAAGGTGTGCCCGGTGCAGAGATTGATTTTGGTTATGTTGGGAACATCGTACTTTTATTGATTGGACTTTATGTTATTAGCTCATTGTTTAGTTACGTACAGCAATACATTATGTCAGATGTTTCGCAAAAAATTGTATATGATTTACGGACGGAAGTAGATGAAAAGCTGGCACGGCTGCCGCTGAAATATTATGATGAAAACCCTCACGGTGACACGCTTAGCCGGGTAACTAACGATATTGATTTGATTGGTAGCACATTGCAGCAAAGCATTACGCAATTTATCACTTCTATTATCACGATTATTGGAATTATTATTATGATGCTAACTATCAGTCCTACTCTGACATTAATTAGTATAGCAGCGATGGCCCTTTCCATCTTTGGTTTAAAGCCGATTATGATGCGTTCGCAGAAGCATTTTGCTAATCAGCAAAAATCACTCGGTCAATTAAATGGTCATATTGAGGAAATGTATACAGGACATCACATCATTAAAGCCTTCGGGCACGAAGAGAAGGCCAAAGTGCAATTTAATGCAGTCAACGATCGGTTATATGATGCCGGGTGGCGCGCGCAATTTATTTCAGGTGTCATTATGCCAATGATGTCATTTGCGAGCAATCTCGGCTATGTATTGATTTGTATAGTTGGGGGCATTTATGTAACGAAGGGTTTTATCACAGTAGGAGATATTCAAGCCTTTATCCAATATTCAAGACAGTTTTCACAGCCAATTGCCCAAACAGCAAATATTGCAAATATTATTCAATCCACAATCGCTGCAGCAGAACGTGTTTTTGAATTGCTTGATGAAACAGAAGAAGTAAAAGAAACAGCAACTGTAACGAGATTGCCGCAAGTAAAAGGGGAAGTGACATTTGAATCTGTTGACTTTGGCTATAAGGACAGTGCTTTAGTTATTCAAGGTATGAATATTGATGTAAAGTCGGGGCAAACTGTAGCGATTGTAGGGCCAACTGGCGCTGGAAAAACAACCTTGATTAACTTGCTGATGCGTTTTTACGAAGTGAACAGCGGCACTATTAAAATTGATGGGATTAATATAACAGATATGCCCCGAGAAGCCTTGCGTAAAACCTTTGGGATGGTGCTACAAGATACATGGCTCTTTAACGGTACAATAAAAGATAATATCGGTTACGGCCGTCTAGAGGCAACAGATGATGAAATTATAGAGGCGGCTAAAGCTGCTTATGCTGATCATTTCATTCGAACATTGCCAGATGGGTATGATACCGTGCTAAACGAGGATGCATCGAATATTTCGCAAGGACAACGCCAGTTGCTGACGATTGCACGTGCCATTTTGGTAGATCCTGCTATTATGATTTTAGATGAAGCGACAAGCAGTGTTGATACGCGGACGGAAGTGCATATTCAACAAGCAATGAACGCAATGATGCAAGGGCGCACGAGCTTTGTTATCGCGCATCGTCTATCAACGATTAAAGACGCGGATTTAATCTTAGTGATGAACCAAGGGACGGTAATTGAACAAGGGACTCATTCTGAGCTACTTGCTCAAAACGGGTTTTATGCAGAGTTGTATAACAGCCAATTTGGAGAAGAAGCGCCGGCTGTATAGAGGGGACATTATCAGTAGTGGAAAAAGGTTTGGCTAATATTCTATCACAAAAAAGGAGATGCGAGGCATCTCCTTTTTTGTGATACTTTCTTTGTGGTACTCACTAACAGTATGCTTTTCAGAAAAACTGAGCACGGTTAGTTTTTCGTGCTCAGTTTTTTGTTAATTCTTCGGCTCAAGACCGATTGAATTCAAGAAGTACTTTAAATCTTTTTTACCGATTGTTTCTTGTGGCTGCTGTATGCTTAACGCATCAGGACCTTTTGATAAGAAGTTTTTCTCAATAAAGCGAACATCTGTCTCGTTTACAACACCATCTTGGTTAATGTCTTGCTTAACAATGGATGCATCTTGAGTACCATATGCATTAACAACACTTTGTATATCTCGGATATCTATTACTCTATCTCCATTCACATCGCCGGCAAGGCCGAGGTTTAGAAGTCCACCAATGAATTTACCATAATAAGAACCTTTAAGCGGGACTCCAGGATACACGTGTGCATATGTTTTTAAATGCCCTGGTACGTCTACAACAACTGTATATTGTTCGTCAGTTGCCGGTACGCCTAAAATTGTGAATTTTCCGCGGTTGTCGATAGTTCCTTTATATTTCTCGCCGCTTGGAGATACTGCGTATACCTTTGCACCGATTTTGGAGTAATCATGTGGAAATGTTAATGTCAGACCCCCTGCCAGAGTGGTTTTTGTAAATGCTTCTGGTAAAATGTTGCCTTCTATTTTTGTATGCTTCGATACAAAATCAAAGGTAGCTGTACTGTAATATGGGAGAGATGTCGTCGTTGATTCGCCTGCTTTCGTATAAGTGGATGTAGTCACTTTAAAGTCCGCATATCCGTAATACCACTCATCTCCTGTTACTTTAAACGTCACATCTAGGAACGGCATATCTCCGTTCAGGCCGGCAAATTCGTCCCCGTTTAATGAAGCTCCTACTGTTACAGAGGAAATAAAACCAGATCCTTTCAGCACCGGCTCGTTCACTACTGCTTCTAATCCATTTTGTTTCGCGTATGTTACTGCCGCTTTATTTAATTTTACATTTTTGAATGTGAATAGAGTAGCATCATATTGTACACCATATGCTCCTGATACAAGGTCCTTCACATTATTGAGGCTGAGTGTCATCTTGACGGTATCGCCCATTTGCGCTTCTTGCTTGTTGTAGCTAGAAGTAAGATACTCTGTTCCTTCTTTCACGTAAATATACTTTTGATAATTTACGTTCAGTGCTACGTCAGAAGCAGCAAAACTTAAATACAACGGACCATTTTCGATATCAGTTGATTCTATGCCGAACTCTACATCTCCGTTTTCTGCTACTGGCGGCCATACGGATCCATAGTACGGACGTGTTCCTACAGCTGTATACATTTTGTTAGCAGATTGATCGTACTTCAATCCTTTTGATTGTAATAAGGGGATAGAATCATCTGTTACTTTGCCATGTGTCCAGAACGCTTTCTTGCCGAATTCTTCTGTGTACATGGAATCATTGATTTCGTATACGCCAGGTTTGTTGTCAAAGCTTACTTCTGGTTTTGTGTTATCTACAAGCATAAGAGAGCCAGCTGTATATGATTTTCCTTGTGCATCATGTGTAATCATTTCAAGCGTATACTCTCCTTCAGGGACCTCAATCCATTCATCTGAAATTGGGTGGACCGGGTCGCCTGTAAACGGACGGACAATTCCTGTAAAAGCAGGTGCAATCGTGTATGGCTGATCAGGTTTCGCAGTTTCTATACTGAAGGATTGCACGAATCCAAACACATTTCCTGTTTTGTTGTCCTTCAAGATGATATCCGCTGTTTTCATTGGACTTTTTAGTTTGAATGGTGCATACACCATTGGAGTCCAGTACTGCCATTTTGGTGTATTATTCGACATTGCCGGTCTCTCTGTTTTGAAATACTCAATTCCGCGATCTGTTACACGGATGGCAAATGGAATTTGGTATGTTTCATCTGGGTTGCTTGCATTAGTCACATGAATGTATCCTTCATAACGACCTTCTGCCGCACTTTGAGGAACTGTGATCTTCGGCTGCATGCTTGCTGTTTTGCCGCTGGCAATTGTGATGCCGCTTGGCACGTCTAGCTTGATACCGTTAGCTGCTGCATCTTTAATCCCTGTGCGCTCCCCGTGATACTCCACTTCTACGTTGAATGTTTTGTCTTCTTCACCGCGGTTTTTGATAACCATCTTGCGGCTGTCTTCGATCGAGCCATTTTCCTCTTTGTAATGGCTTCCGAAAGAAATCGAACCTGTTTCATTTGGAATTTCTACGATTTGATTGTTTTCCACATTTTCTGTCGTATCCATGACTTTGATAGAGATATCGGTGTGCACTGCATTGTATGCATCAATGCGTCCCGCACCTTGCTCGAATACGGAGTTATCCCCTTTTAAGTCTACGGAAGTATTCATTAAAGCTGCTTTCACATCAAATGGAGAATATCCTGGATGCGCTTGTAAAATCAAGGCCGCTACCCCTGCGACGTGAGGAGTTGCCATGGACGTTCCTTGTAGACGCGCGTACGCATTCATGTAATCAACGCCATCTTCCGGGCTGTTAATATATTCAGGAATTGTAGAGAAGATGGCTACTCCTGGTGCCACAACATCCGGCTTAATATCGTACGTGCTGCCTACTGGGCCGCGGGAGCTGAAGCTTGCAAGGCTGTCGCCTTTTGTTTTCATGCTTGCTACTGTTCCGAATGTAAGAGAAGCGTTATCACCTAATGCTTTTAAGCGCCCTCCTTCTGCTTTTGTTAAGCGGAAGGATGGAATAAGCCCCATCGCTTCTCCTAAGTATGACGGGATTTCCCCCTCAATATTATTATAAATAATAACTGCTTTTGCACCTGCTTGTGCTGCGCTTTTGATTTTATCAACAAATGCAATTTCGCCGCGTTCGATTAAGGCGATTTTGCCAGTCAAGTCTTTTCCTGTAAAGTCTTCTGGTTTTCCAAGTCCTGCAAATTCAACAGGCAGAGATTGACTTTGCAAGTCTTCCAATTTATCTGAAAAACTTTTGCCTAACAGTTTGATATTTTCAAATGTTTGCTCACCTGCAGTCATAGTTGTAAATGTTGGAATGTCCATCGCAAAATCACTTGCGCCAACCGTAATACCAAGTGCGGATGTTCCTGGAGCATGTAACGTTTGTTCATTTGGACCATTGTTTCCTGCCGCTACAACCGCTATTACACCAGACAGCATCGCATTATTAATCGCTACAGATGTCGCATCTAGTGGATTATTTGCGCCACCACCTAATGAAAGGTTAATAACATCCATACCATCTGCCACTGCTTTATCGATACCAGCAAGAACACCGGAATTCGCTCCAGATCCGTAAGGACCAAGGACACGATAGCCGTATAGATCTACATCAGGGGCTACCCCTTTTACCGCATAGTCCACATTATTTTTTTGTTCTCCGGCGATTGTACCCGATACGTGTGTGCCGTGCTCTGTATAATAAGCAGAGCCTGAAGATGGATTGATTTCTGGTTTCCCAGAAGCTTTCCAATCTTGGTAGGTTGTCTCCATTGGATCTGCATCGTTATCAACAAAATCCCATCCCTTAACCATATCAGGTTCTACTGCTTTTGGATCACCAAAGCTAGAGCGGAATCCTTGATAGGCATATTTTAAATCTGGATGGTTGTAGTCAATTCCTGTGTCTAACACACCGACTTTAATGCCTTTTCCAGTTATTTTTTCTGCATGAAGCTTGTCCACCCTGATTTGAGGAATGCTGTCCATCATTTTAGACTCAGAAGCAGATTTTGTTTCTGCCGGAAGATCAAGCTGGATCGTATCGTCCTTCCATACGCGTTTCACTACGCCAGATGCCAATAAACTTTCAATTTCTGTTCCCGGGATGGCCATCGCTACCCCATTGAAAGCGGAACGGTATTCTCTCGTAATCTTAGATTCTTGTAACTGCGCGCTTGCATCTCGTTTGTTCTTTAATGCTTGGAAGCTTTGTTTAAACTCACTATGTGCTTGTTCGACTTTAGCAGCCGCTGCTTTCGTAGTCATGCGCAATCCTTTGGCAGCTTGCTTCATGACTTCTACTTTCGCTGGATCTTGATTAAATTCAACAATGACATTTTCTAGTCCGGGATTTTTTGTGTCAACGTTTGGAGCGATAACAAAGCCTGGCTTTATATCAGCCTGCTCTAGTGCTTTTCTTTGTTCCGGAGATAGATTCATAAGAACCTTTTCTACGTCTTTAACTTGATAAGGTACATTAGACGAACTTTTTGCGAAGACGTTATAAGGCATGCCAGATGTTACAATAAGACCGGCAGCCAAGGCGCCTGTCAGAACTTTAGTGGATGTATTCCCTTTCATGTGCTTCTTCCTCCTCTATTTACAGTACGGTTACTCCTGATTGCGGAATAACTTGTTTACAATATAAATTATAAGAAGGAATAAATAATCTGTTAATTGGGAAAATTCTTATCATTTCAAGTCGTATTTTGTTGTTTTTTCGAAAATAAATATGAATGTCGAACGAAATATGGGTGAAAGTGGGGAAAGACAAGGGTTTTAGGCTATTTATGAGGTTGGGAAAATTGTTGTGAAATTCTCTATATTTTATAATAAGCCTATATCAAGATTTGTGTCGGAAAAAGGTACCTATATCGAGCGGGGGAATTAAAAGGAAAAGCAGCTGCTGTTTACAGCTGCTTTTACATTTAGAGATACAAAAGTATAAAGGACGCCTGTCTAGCTTCCATGGTCTCCTCCCGTCTGCAGACTAACCTGGATAAAGGAAAAGCGCCTTTACCGATGAGGAACACTTCTTTGAATCTTCCTCGAAGGCCTTTTGTATGTGGGTTGTTCTGCCTAGAGAACCGGGCGGATCATGTCCCGTTTTCTTATTTACAAATTCTTTTTATCCTGCTTACGTAAGCTTTACATTGTTCCTTGACTATTAACATAAAAAGCTTTCTGTTAAAAATAATTATAACAGGTTTTTAATAATACATATTGAATGAGATAATTTTATAAACTATACGGATTTTCCATCATCAAAAACCATCCGTTTTAGAAGCCGGTTCGATACTTGAAGGTATTGGTTGGCAGAATCTAGTTCTCCCTTCTCTTGGTAGTGGGCTGCTATAATGTCAGCGTACTCGACTGCCCTGCGAAACTCCATGCATTGTTCCATTGTTGGCAATCCATGTTTGACTAAATATGGGATTAGTTTTTTTTCTTCGCCCATTGTTTGCAGATACAATATCATCAATTTAACATATTGAAGAGATTTTTGATCTGAGAAGGTATCTAGCTCCTGCTGTAGCAGATTAAGGGCCTGTTCGTTCTCTTTTAAATCTATAAGTGTCTGGATATAGTCGAGCAATGAATTATAATAGGTGATTGTATGCTTTTGTTTTAATTGAACAGATTGTGAGTAATAATTAAGCGCCTCTTGAAGATTGCCTTGTCGGTGATACAAAAATCCCAAATTGTGCGTGGTGATTGCCTTCGTATACGTATCTTGAAGAAGTTCCCCGTCGCTTAAAACAGGCAGTAGTATTTCCTCCGCTCTTTTAAACTCATTGCTGTATATTAAATTAAAAGCAAGAGTAATTTTGACATGCAAAATACGAAACATATTCCCGGTGTTTTGAAAGATCCGTAATGCTTTGTAGGCGTAGTGAACAGACAAGGAATAGTGATGCAATTTTCCGTGTATTATAGACCGAAAGTGATAATAATCAGTAACCTTTTCACTGTATTGCTCCGCTTGTTCTTCTAATATCCCCAATATTTCTAGTGCTTGTAAGTATTGTAGCTTTTGCCCGTGATAGACACCTTGGAGGAAATCCCATAGATAGCGCTCAAAAGGGGAGTACTTTGTTACTTTATTTTTCATAGCTTCGGATGCTTGTTCAAACTCTGTTATCCGGTTCAAAAATAATAAATAGCGAAGTGTATATAGTTCATACAAATAAATCATATCGGTACATAGAATATATTCCTTATGCAGCAGCAATTCGTTATATAAGGTGTCTGCTTTTTCCTTGTGTATTCTTTCTATAGCATCGTACAACTGATTGAGCTGGCTTTTTAACAATTGTGTTTTTTTATTTTCCTCTTCAATAGAGATTCCCAGCCGTTCACAAAGCAATTGTAATGTTTTGAGGTTGACCTCTTTTGAATTGTTTTCAATTTTACTCATGTGAGTAACAGAACAAATCCCCTTGCACAGTTGTTCCTGTGTTTTATTTTGTTTTTTTCTATGATAGTAAATGATTTTTCCGACCGACATCCAGTATCCCACCCCTTCGTTGTCCTATTTTTATAATGTATTATACTACCTTACCTGCGTATTTTTATAAATATTTGCAAATGAAAATATTTACATCTAAATTAACGCATCTTTTCTGAAAACCCTATATACAGCATAAGGGAAATGAGGATTGCTTGCTTATGAGGTTAATTTGAAGCTAATAGCTGCTACCGATAGCTTTGATTTAGGAGTTTTGTTGTTTGGATACTAGCTAAGTTTATATTAAAAAAATATTATATTTATTCATTATTTGTTGTGTAGACAGTCCTTTTGTTATTTGGTTTAAGTCGATAAATTTGCAATACAATTGCGCTTGACAAATGAAGAGGAGAGTAAGGTGTTTGCATTGTTTCATACCGAAACCGCTTGCCCGTTCTGTAAAATCCATATGGAAAGGAAAAGGTAAGGAGGCTAGGGTGAAAGAATATGTATAATTATGAACTATAAGAAGTAATGAAAAAGATATAACTTTCTACATATAGCATCTTTCGTTCAGATTGGTGCTGTAGTTCATGTAAGAAAGGGGGAATGGCACGTGAAACATTATTTAGCATTTGATATAGGCGGAACACAAATCAAGTACGGCATTGTAAGTGAAGAAGGAAAGGTCGTTACAAGCTTTCAAGCGGATACAGAAGCACATAAGGGAGGACAATCTGTCGTAGAAAAAGTGATCCGGCTTGGAAACGAGCTGATGCAAGCCTATTCGATAGAAGGGATTGGAATCAGTACACTAGGTTTGGTTGATGCAGATAACGGTGTCGTTTTAGGTGGATGCGAGAATATTCCTCATTATGCAGGAATACAGCTGAAACAGTTGGTAAGCGGAGCTCTCGATGTTCCTGTTGAAGTAGAGAATGATGTGAATTGTGTAGGGCTTGCAGAATCTTGGATTGGTGCAGGGAACAATGTAAACAATTTTATTGCGCTAACAATCGGAACAGGAGTAGGCGGTGCAATTATCATAAATGGTGAGCTGTATAGAGGAAGGGGATTCAGTGCGGGAGAATGGGGTTATATGATAGTAGAAGGAAAAGCATTTGAGCATGTAGCTTCCATAACAGGGCTTTGCCAACTGGCAGCCCACTATAAAGGAGAGAATGTGCAAAGCGGCAAAGAAGTATTTGATTTGTATGACCAAGGTGACGAGAAAATTAAACTTGCCGTACAATTATTTTTTAAGCATCTTGCTATTGGAATCAGCAATTTAATCTACATATTCAATCCAGAAAAGGTAATCATCGGCGGCGGTGTTACGGCGCGAGGAGAAGTATTTGTACAGGAATTGAATGTAGAAATAGAAAAATATTTACTGCCGGATTTTCAGAAGCAGACAGACATTGTGCTTGCGTCCTCTTCCAATCATGCCGGTATGATTGGTGGGGTACATCATTTTATCAATAAGCAAGCTCTGCAAGAAAAGACCCAGAGAAATGTCTAGGCTTTTTCTTCTTCCGGCTGTTTCTGTTGAGAAGCAGAAAGTTGTTGCTTTAATTGCTTGTTTTCACTTTTTAGCTGCATTACTTTTCTTAAATTCAGCATGAATGCAACAAGCCCTCCAAGTAAAGCTGAGACAAGGATAATCAAAATTAAGGGCCATTGCTGAGAACCGAATATATAATTGAATTGTACGGGATCACCATTGATGACAGCTAAAACAGCGATGATAAGAGCAAACACAAGTCCTAGAATAAAATAGCTTTGACCTTTCATACTTTTCGCCTCCTGTTGGTTTTAAATCCCATTATATACATTTTACATACAATAGGCTAATACATAACTTTATCTATAAGCTGTTATACCAATTTTATTATGGAAGAGTGAGAGATATGAGAAAACCTCGAATTGGAATGATTGGGCTAGGAAATATCGCACAAAAGGCATATTTACCGATTCTTACAAAGGAGACAGATTGGACGTTTACCGGTGCCTATACTCCTAATAAGGAGAAAAGAAAGCGGATTTGTGAGCAATATCGTATCCGAGATTTTGAAAATTTACCGTCATTAGCACAGGAGTGCGATGCTATATTTGTACACAGCTCTACAGATTCACACTATGATGTGGTTTCAGAGCTTCTTAAGAAAGGAAAGGATGTATATGTGGACAAACCATTAGCCGCCTCGCTGTCTGAAGCTGAAAAACTGGTAGAACTCAGTGAGAAATATGGAAGAAGACTTATGGTGGGGTTCAATCGCCGCTTTGCTCCTATGTATGTTAAAGCGAGGCAACAGGCGGATAAAATCAGTTTAATCCGCATAGAGAAACATAGAATGAATAGCGTGGGACCATATTCTTACGACTTTACAATGTTGGATGATTACTTGCACCTGGTGGATACAGCCCGCTGGTTAGGAGGGGACCTTGCGTTATTGCATGGTACGGCTCATGTGAATGATAAAAAGCAATTGGTATATGCACAGCATTTATATGAGTCCTTAAATAATTTGTCAGTGTTTACAAACATGCATCGTCGAGCAGGGACAAACTTAGAGCAAATAGAGATTGTAACAGAGGGGGCTGTAATTCGTGTGAAAAATATGCACACGATGGAAGTAGAACAAGACAATGCAATATCTACAGCACTTGCTCCATCCTGGGACACAACATTAAAGCAGCGGGGATTTGAAGACGCAGTAGGGCACTTTATTCAATGTGTAATAGGTGATAGCCGCCCTCAAGTGGATGGAGAAGAAGGGGTGAAGTCACAACAACTGCTGCATCAGATGCTACACCTTATGCATGTAAAGGGTAAATAAAAGTTTTTTTGAATAATTCACTGTCATTCTGGTCAACACTAATGATGAAGGAGTGTTGAAAACGAGAATGACCATTTTGAAAACGTTCTTTATTCGTATTGTAATGACAATATTATTTGGTATAGCTCTTCTTTCCACCTTTCAAGGCGTTTCAGGCGTACAACCCGTCGATTTACAGCGGTGGTATAACGATAAAGGATACAAACTATGGGAGTACATGAAGGAGCTTCCACTTTTTAGTATGGATGGACATACGACAGAATTAGTTGCACGAGCAGCGACGATGGAGCAAAGTGCAATGCAAACTACAAGAGGTCCTACCTTAGAGGAAAAAGATTGGTCGAAGTATCGATCGGTAACTGTTACAGCGACTGGATATACAGCAGGAGCGGAATCGACAGGAAAGCACCCCAGTCATCCGAGCTACGGTGTTACGTATTCAGGAGTAAAGGTCAAACGGGACTTATTTTCAACTATTGCTGCAGATTTAAAGGTGTTTCCCATTGGAACCATTTTATTTATTCCCGGATACGGGTACGGAGTAGTTGCAGATAAGGGTGGAGCCATCAAAGGAAACGCACTTGATTTATACTACGAAACGGTGAAAGATGTGTATCAGCAATGGGGCAAACGCCAACTGAAGGTCTACATCATAAAAATAGGAGATGGACGATTGACAGAACAGCAATTGCTGCAGATGAATGAAGATGAAACTATGCAAGTATTTCGTCAACAATACCTAAAGAAAAAGTAAGAACAGAACGCCTGCGTTCTGTTCTTTTAGTGTTTACGAGAAAGTAAGAAGTCATGCACAGAATATGGAGATTAGTGCAATGACTGTGGAACCGATGCAAAAATCGGTGGGAACGGTGCAAATACCAGTGGGAATGGTGCAAATACCGTGGAAACGGTGCAAAAACCGTGAAACCGTTGCAGTTATTGCAAGTTTGCTGTAGTGCGAGTTATTCAGTGAAGAAATCAATGGTTTGCAATATAGATCTCAGGCCTTTTTTGGTATAATTTCATAAAATATTTGTGAAAAAGGTGAGGAGATGGAGGAGTATCCTGCAGAGTATTATGAGTTTTTTATCAAATTTAATGAAGGTGATTATTATACATGTCATGATCTGTTAGAAGAGATGTGGCTTGTAGAGAAGGATAATTACTTTTTAAAAGGATTACTGCAAATGACGGTGGCGCTCTATCATTACGGATATGGGAATGTAAAAGGAGCACGTTTAATGATGGGAGCGGCTCATCGTTATTTGCAACCGTATCTTCCGAAGTATTGGTCATTAGAGCTGGGTCCTGTCTATACCTTTATTGAAACATGCTTATCTCGTATGCCAAAAAATATTGATCGTGTACCGTTTGAACAGGTATGTGAACTTCCCTCATTACCTGAGTTGTTTTTGTATATGGAAGAATCGTAAATTGTCGCAAATATCTTGAAACGGGACTATAATGAAAAAGAACTAATTTGGAGGTGAAGTTTGATGTTTCAAGTAAAACAACAAACAGAAAATCAAGCATATGAAGCTGTGATTATCGGTCTGTTTGAAGGTGATGACCGCAGCGAAGCGTTTCGTACAGTGGATGATGCGCTAGAAGGTCAACTGCAAACATTGATCGACGAAGGTGATGTATCTTCTAAAAAGAAGACTATTTCCAAAGTACATAGCTTAGGAAAAACAAATGTAAAGCGTTATTATTTTGTCGGTCTCGGCAAGCAAGAAAGCTGTACAACAGAAACGATGCGCCAATCCCTCGGAAAATTGTTTAAAACATTGAAGAGTGCAAAGCTGGTACATGCAGCTGTTTTACTAGACTCCTTTGTAACGGATAAGATTGACACATTGGATGTCGCTCATCTATTCGCGGAAACATTTGCGCTTGGAACGTATGAATTAGAGACATATAAAACAAACAAAAAAGAGCGTAAAGAGTTAGAAAACATCACTGTTATCAGCCAAGAAGATAGCGAAGAGCTACAAGCAGCGCTAACAGTAGGGTATGTACATGGCCGTGCAACTAACTCTGCACGTACTCTTGTGAATTTGCCACCGAACAAATTAACGGCAACTGACTTAGCAAACTATGCAGTGCAGCTTGCAGAAAAATATGACATGGATTACAAAGTGTTAGATAAAGAAGAAATGGAAGAGCTGGGCATGGGTGCTTTACTTGCGGTGAACCAAGGCTCTGCAGAACCGCCGAAAATGATTGCTTTACTGTATCAAGGAAAAGAGGAATGGACAGATGTAATCGGGTTTGTCGGAAAGGGTATCACATATGACACCGGCGGTTACTCGCTTAAGCCTCGCGAAGGCATGGTTGGTATGAAATCAGATATGGGCGGTGCAGCAGCTGTTCTCGGCGCGATGGAAATTATCGGTGAATTGAAGCCGGAGCAAAACGTGGTTGCGGTTATCCCGGCAACGGATAATATGGTAAGTGGAACAGCATTCAAGCCAGACGATGTAATCACGTCTATGAGCGGAAAAACAATTGAAGTATTAAATACAGATGCAGAAGGACGCCTTGCGCTGGCAGACGGCATTGCGTATGCGAAAAAGCTTGGCGCTAATTACTTAGTAGATGTAGCGACGTTGACAGGAGGCGTAATTGTAGCTCTTGGTAATCACACAACTGGAGTTATGACAAATAATGAAGCATTTTTTGAAAAAGTATTAGAAGCAGCGCTTGAAACAGATGAACCGATGTGGCAATTACCGATTTTTGAGCGCGATAAAGAGCGTGTACGAAACAGCAAATTTGCAGATTTGAATAATTCCCCTGGACGCGATGGTCACGCAATTATGGCAGGCGTATTCCTAGGTGAATTTGCGGAAGATACTCCTTGGGTGCATTTGGACATCGCAGGTACGGCAACATCTAATGGTGCTCATGATTTAGGTCCTATTGGTGGGACGGGAGTCATGGTTCGTACATTGGCCACGCTTGTAGAATACTTTGGAGAATAAAATGAAAGCTGATGGCTCATGCCATCAGCTTTTTTAGTGTGTCATCGTTACGCCGATATATTCAAAGCTTTGCCGATATACCGAATTATGGAATCAGTCGTTGACAGTCGCGCGGAAATGCGCTGGCCTCACGAACGTTGGACAGATTCAGAAACTTATACACCAAGCGTTCTAAGCCGATAGCAAAGCCTCCATGAGGAGGAAAGCCGTATTGGAATGAGTTGATATAAGCACTGAACTGCTCTGGCTGCAAGCCTTTTGCTCGAAATGATTCTGTCAGCATGCCGTATTCATGAATGCGCTGCCCCCCTGATGTGATTTCCATCCCTTTGTACAATAAGTCAAAGGAATCGGTTAAAGCAGGGTTGTCTTTATTGGGCATGGTGTACATCGGTCTTGTTTCGGTTGGATATCGAGTAATGAATACAAATTCACTGTTGTGGTTCTCTTGTACGTACTTCCCAATCAGCTTTTCTCCTTCAGAATCTAAATCCCCAACCGGTGATTCTTTTTTATAGATCGTTTTCAGCAGCTCTTGTGCTTCGGATAACGTGATTTGTGGAATCTTGTTGATGTCCGGAGTTTCTATGCCGAGCTGCTTCAGTTCCTTTTGAAAATGAGATTGAACGGCCTCGAACATATGGCGAAGCAAGTTCGTTTCGAGATCCATCAGCTCTTGAAATCCTTCAATAAAGCCAACCTCTGCATCTAACGAAATATATTCATTTAAGTGCCGCGAGGAATTATGTTCTTCCGCACGATATACGGAAGCAACTTCAAAAACACGTTCAAATCCTGATGCTACCATCATTTGCTTATAAAATTGGGGTGATTGAGCCAAGTAGGCCTCTTGACCGAAATAATGAAAACGAAAGACATTAGCACCGCCTTCTGCACCTTGAGATACGATTTTCGGTGTGAAAATGCGAGTAAAGCCTTGGTTTGTCAAATATTCGCTGAATGCTTCGGCAAACTTGGACTTGATTTTGAAAATAGTATTGATCCGTTCATGGCGAAGTGAGAGCACACGATGATTCAATATGTGATCTAAACCAGCGGCTAGTGAGTTTTTATTTAACTCAAATGGCAGAGGAGCAGAGGAACTTACAGTTTTTATGTCCTGAACAAGCAGCTCTATGCCAAATTCTGTTTGCTTTGCAGGCACAATTTTACCAGTAATCTCTACTACACTTTCTGTATCCACCTTATATCCTGCAAATTCCTGCTCTAGAACACATTGTATAACACCCGTTCTGTCTCGTAATAAAAGAAAGCTAATGCTGCCAAGGTGGCGGATTCGTTTCACCCAGCCTTTCACTAGTACTGTTTCTTGCTCTTTGCACTCCATAATGAGCGACCGTTTCATACATAACTCCTCCTATAGTTGAAATGGTTAAAACATCGTTAGCATCATCGTCATCATCCACGGCCGCTCACCTCCTTCAAAATATAAAAACCCGTCCCCTAAAAAAGGGACGGGATAACCGCGGTACCACCCAAATTGTCAATTTGACCACTTAGCCCTGTAACGGCGGGAACCGGCTGCCTCTACTTCATGTTCAAAACAGCACTCACAGGTGTCGTTCAATCATTCTGCATCACGGCCTTTTCAGCTTCCGGCCGCTCTCTGAGGAGCAGGGGATGATTTACTCTTCCTGTTCAACGCTTTTAATATTTATATAACATTTTATTTAGTGTTGATGAAAAATGCAATAGAGAAAAGTGTTTTTTTTCAGAATATTTCAGCGGAAAATACGGATTATAAAAAGTTTCCTTATCGTCCGAATTGTAAACCCCCGTGTTTGTTCACGGGGGTTCGTATTATGCAATATTGCGAGATTGATGTAAGCTTGAACGTGTAATAGCGCGGTACAGACGAGGTGCAAGCACTGCTCCGAAAACAGTGAAAGCCAAATCCTTTACAATAAACCACATCATGATTTTCCATGCAGCACTATAGCTCATATTACTGCCGATCCAAGTATTTACTGCAAAGTACATATAATTTGTGCCGATTACGTAATTTAAGGTAATTCCGATAAGAGAGGCAAGTAAAAATGTACCGAATGTTGGCTGCTTTTTTTGTTCTACTACTTTACCGACAATGAAAGCTACCGCGATAAAGGAGAGTAAAAATCCGCCGGTCGGTCCCATAATTACACCGATACCGCTTTTAAATTGCGCAAAAACAGGTAATCCTACTAGACCTGCTAATACATATACAAACATAGATAATGACCCGAGACGGCTTCCTAATAAGAGTCCTGCTAAAATGGAGAAAAATGGCTGCATAGAGAGCGGAATGCCCGCTACTTGTAAAAACGGTGCCCATGATGTGATATTAGCTCCTACGGCCATAAGTGCTACGAACATTGCTGTCACTGTTAAATCCAGTGTCCGGAGTCTAGATGTACGCATATCCTTTGTTAACCCCCTTGTTTGTTTTGGTTAACAATATCGTAGCTAATTTCCCCCTTAATTGTCAATTAAATTCTGACGATATTTTGGTTTTAATTCCGAAACGAGTAGCGTATAAGGAATTCGGAACTGTGAAATGCCGCTAGAATAAGGCGCAATAGAATATAAGGAAAAGTACACCGTAAGATATTCCGGCTCTAAGAAAAATTGAAAATCCTTTGTTTTATTTACCTGCTCGATTGCATCCGGAAAATAATTTTCTTTATTTTGCTCAATCTGCTTGGTGATTTCCGACTGAAGGATAGCCTTATAGGAGCTGTTTTTTTTAAATAAGTCATCAAGCATCAATTCCTTAGCAAGTGATATATCGAATGTGTTTGCTTTCCACATATACATACCGTGTGCTCCGCCTGTATACTGGTAGTAGTTAGTATACAGGCTAAGCAACGGGCTTTTATTATAGGTCAGTTTGTAGTCTGCGTTAGCTGTATAGGGGAAAACGGTCCAACCGTTTTGCAGAGCAGATTCATAGAACTTTTTTGCCTCTTTATCTAATTTTGTTTTAAAGTGCGTCATCTGATTTTTATAATACATGTTCAACTGTTTTTGGAATTCCTTATTTGCTACTCCTGTAAAAACAGGAATAGTTAGTTTATATTCAAAGTAGTCGTTTTTTTTCTGTTTTATTTTGGACTCAATCGTTACAGCTTTACTTGGTTCAGAATGCCCTGCAAATACGTATTTGGGAACCAGCACTGTACAGAAGTAAATTGCCATAGCAATATACAGTAGTTTTTTCATCGTTGTTGCCTCCTTCAGTATTTCTATTGCTATTTTGAATAAAAATAGGGAAATTTATACAATTATTAGCGATAAAGGAGGTTAGGCGCAAGTAGAGAAATAGTATAAGAGAGGAGGAGAGACATTATGCCAAAAACAATGATGGAAGCATTAGGAATGGAAATTGTGGAGCTTTCACCTGAAAAGGTCGTAGCCACTATGCCAGTCAACGGAAGTACACATCAGCCGTTCGGCTATCTGCACGGAGGTGCATCTGTAGCATTAGCGGAAACAGTAGCAAGCGTAGGTACATATAATTTGATTGATCAAGATAATGAAGCATGCTTCGGTTTAGAAATCAATGCAAATCATATTCGTTCAAAACGTGATGGTATTGTGACGGCAACTGGTACGCCGCTTCATAAAGGAAAAAGTACTATGGTGTGGGACATTAAACTGACAGATGAAGAAAACAAGCTCATCTGTATCTCCAGATGTACTGTGGCAGTCACGCCAAAACGAAAGTAAGAGAGTATTTTTATTAACATAGTGTACTAGTTTTTACTTAAGTGTTATTTTATTTAAAGTTCATAGCAGCAGGAAAAGGACCCACCCAATTTTTAAAATTGAGTGGGTCTTTGTAATCTAAAAGGGATTCTTTACACGGTTTCTCCGATTCTCTGTCTGTACATCAACTTGCTTTCACACTAGCATGAAACTAGTTGTTAGTCTGTAGCTCTTGCAGAAACGTGGAATTCCCCTATTATTAATATAAAGTGAAGGTTACCTTGCTTTTGCCTTCGCTACAGTCTGGGAGCGGGATAAAAGTATATTAAGAGTAATATTCATAGTAGAGAAGGGGGTGCAGCATGCTTTTCTTTCGCCGCTTAATCCATACGGTACAGCATTTGAATAGCTGGATTATTTTAGGATTAACCATATTGTTTGTATGTGTAAGCTCTAATATCATTTATTTGTTAGAACGGGAAACATTTCCCACTTTATTTGACGGTGTGTGGTGGACAATGACGACAATGACGACAGTAGGGTACGGTGATTTTTTTCCAATCTCAGTTGCCGGACGGATTTGGGGAATGGTCGTGTTCATTGTTGGAGTGTCACTATTGGGTGTTGTGCTTGCTAAGGTGACAAATGTATTTACACGTTATTATTTGTTAAAGGAGAGTGGGAAGTTGAAATATAATGGGAAGGGTCACATAATCATTATTGGGCATTCACAAAAAGCAATATATGCAATTGAGCAAATTGTATCTACACAGCCAAAGCAAGAAATTGTTTTAATAGATGATGCAGAAAAATCCCCGGTTTCCCATCCACATGTTCACTATGTGCGTGAAAACCCAATTTTAAAAAATGGCCTGGATGAGGCATTAAATCAAGCAAATGTCCAGCAGGCCGCTTCCGCCATTATTTTTGCTGACGATGAAGTGTCCAATCCGTTGTTGGCAGATGGTAAAACATTATTGATTACATCCTTTTTAGAAGCAAAAGTACCGCACATTACAACGATTGTAGAAATTCAAAACGAAGCATTTAAAGATGCGTTCAAGCAGTGCAAGGTCGATCAGTTTTTACTTCCGAATGAAATGATTGCCGATATGGCAGTACAGCGGGCGTTTCAACAAACATAATAAAAACGGGCTGCCGATAGATGTGCAGTCCGTTGTTATCTTAATTAATTGCTTTGTAATTGTGCTGTAATAGTTTGCAGTTGCTTCAAAAGCTGCAAATATTCTTCTTGTGTCAGATGAAACTGAGGTGCGATTCGTTCGGGAACGCACGCAATAGCTTCTTTAAGCGCACGTCCTTTTTTTGTTGGTGTGATAAGAACCTTTCTTTCATCCTCTTTTAAGCGTACGCGCTCTACCAATTGCACAGCTTCCATTCGTTTCAGCATAGGTGTCAATGTTCCTGAATCCAAAAACAGATGCTTGCCAAGTTCATTGACTGTCAGCTTTTCATGCTCCCACAGCACGAGCATGACTAAATATTGAGGAAATGTCATATCAAAGCGTTCCAGCTCTGAACGGTATAATTTCATAACTTCTTTTGAACAAGCATATAGCGAAAAGCATAGTTGATTTTCCAATTTTAAATATTGTTCTTTATCCATATAGACAGCTTCCTTTTATATTTAATTGTGCACAATACAAGTATAGGGTAAGAGAGTTAGAAAAGCAATCGGATCAATTAGATATGGAATAGGAGCAATTATCGGTGAAATCGGATCAATTAGGCGTAGAATCGAAACAATTATCAGTTGAATTAGCTCAAAAAAACTCCCGCAAGGCCTGCTTGCGGGAGTTTTCCATTAAAATTCGATTTTGCTTTCTAAGAAGCTGCGAAGCTCACTGATTGGCATGCGAACCTGTTCCATTGTATCGCGGTCGCGAACTGTTACTTGGTTGTCTTCTAATGAATCGAAGTCAAATGTGATACAGAATGGCGTACCGATTTCATCCTGGCGACGGTAGCGTTTACCGATAGAGCCTGTTTCATCGAAATCTACCATGAAATGCTTAGCAAGCTCAGCATACACTTGACCTGCACCTTCAGACAGCTTTTTCGATAACGGAAGAATCGCTGCTTTAAAAGGTGCGAGAGCAGGATGGAAGCGAAGCACTGTCCGCGTTTCGTTCTCTAATTGCTCTTCTTCGTAAGCGTCGCATAAGAACGCTAATGTTACGCGGTCTGCGCCAAGGGATGGCTCGATGCAGTACGGCACATAACGCTCGTTCGTTTGTGGATCTACATAGTTGAAGTCTTCGTTTGAATTCTCCATATGACGCTTTAAATCAAAATCTGTACGGTCGGCAATGCCCCAAAGTTCGCCCCAGCCGAATGGGAATTTGAATTCGATATCTGTCGTTGCATTACTATAGTGAGATAATTCATCTTCACCATGGTCACGAAGGCGCATACTGTTTTCTTTCATGCCTAAAGCCAGCAGCCAGTTTTTGCATGTTTCACGCCAGTATGTGAACCACTCCATATCCTCACCAGGCTTGCAGAAGAATTCTAACTCCATTTGTTCGAATTCGCGAGTACGGAATGTGAAGTTGCCCGGCGTAATTTCATTACGGAAGCTTTTACCGATTTGGCCGATACCAAATGGCAGTTTTTTGCGCATAGAGCGCTGTACATTTTTAAAGTTTACGAAAATACCTTGTGCCGTTTCAGGGCGAAGATAAATTTCGTTAGAGCTTGATTGTGTAACGCCTTGATGTGTTTTAAACATTAAGTTAAACTGACGGATTTCAGTGAAATCGGCACTGCCGCAGTCTGGACATTTAATCTCATGCTCTTGCATTAAAGCAGTCATTTGATCGAAAGTCAGACCGTCAACTACCATTTCGATTCCTTTAGCATCTAGAGCATCTTCAATTAATTTATCCGCACGATGGCGGGCCTTACAGTTTTTGCAATCGATCATTGGATCGTTGAAGTTGCCGACGTGACCGGAAGCTACCCATGTTTGCGGATTCATTAAAATCGCTGCATCTAATCCCACGTTGTATGGAGATTCTTGGATGAACTTTTTCCACCAAGCCTTTTTTACGTTATTTTTTAATTCGATGCCAAGTGGACCGTAATCCCATGTATTAGCCAGACCTCCGTAGATTTCAGAACCCGGAAATACGAAGCCACGGTGCTTTGCTAAGTTTACGATTTGTTCCATTGAAGACATTGTTTGTTCCTCCTTTAATTTTACAATAGTATCTGTTCCTGTGAAGGGTAATAAAAAAACGCCCATCCCATAGACCGAAGTCTAGGGACGAGCGTATACTCGCGGTTCCACCCTAGTTGATGCGCAAAAGCACACCCACCTTGAAACATGTATGGCTCAAGACTGCCGTTTCCTTGCATATTTCAGGCTCTCACCATTCCTGAATCGCTGCTTGCTGCAAGTACTTATTTGTCTGTCATCGCTACCATATGAAAATAGATGTTCATATTCTATCATGTCTGTTGAAAAATGAAAAGTGTTGTATATAGTATATGAACGGGATTACAGTATGTACTTATTTAAAATACCCAAATTATAGATTTTTATTCTTTATATGCTTTAAAGCTTCTCGTTTACTTAAGGGAGCTAGATGATGTGTTTCTGCAAATTGCCATACAGCTGCAGCATTGGTTTTTGCGTATTCACGAAGAGCCCACCCGATGGCTTTTTGGATAAAAAATTCTTTTGAATCGCTGAGTTGTTCAATAAGAGAAAATAGCAGTTCTGTGTCGGTATTTTGTTTATATCTGAGCTGGAACAAAAGGCAGATACGCTGCAGCCACATGTTGCCAGAAGCCATCCACTTTGAAATATATTTGCTGATGAGGTGCGGGTGTGCAGCAAATAAAACACCCACATCACGCGTAGCGATAGTATCGACAGAATCCCACCACGAGTTTGTTGTAATTATATATTCAAGCAGGGGGACAATCGATTCATCTGCTTTTTTTATCGACTTCTCCAGCAACCCTAGTGCTATGTAATGATACTCTCGTTCCGGAAAACTCCACAGTTCACGGACAATCGTTTCGAGCTCTTCATTGTCTGGTTTGCCATTTTCTTTTAAAAATTCACGTAGCAGTATGGTCCGTTCCGGCATTGAAATACCGAGGAACGGAAAGTGATTTTTCATATATTTTTCCATTGGAGCTGCTTTTTCTGCGTTACGATGGGGTTCAAATTGCGCCTGCAATGCTTGGACATAAAGGTGCATGCTATGTTCTCCTTTTAAGTTAATGGATATTTTCATTGTATCCTAACCTAGACATTCAGTTTCTCTTTGATGAAGGATTTATTTTATTGTGTATTTAGTGTTAAGACAGTTTCACAGTGCATATTCATTAAATGTGAAACGAAAAGAATGGAGGTTGGAAGCCAGTTCAGCGCAGTATTCACTTCTTAAGAGGAGGCTTTCAAATGAGTGATCAAGCGGCAGTAGACAGCTTCTTGGCATTAAGTGCAGGGGTTATGGTAGTCGCATTTATTTGGGGAGTTATTGCATATCTTTTCACTGCTTTTGCATTGTATAAGATGGGAAGGAATCAAGGATTTGATGATGCCTTCTTTGCCTTTATTCCTGTATTGAATTATAAAACGTGGGGCGATTTGCTTGAAACGAAAGCACCAGACTTTTTAAAGCCACAAACAGGATGGAAGGTTTTTGGGGTGTTCATAGCGCTGATTATTTTGAATCTCATTCCTCTATTAAATATTATTGCTGTTATTGCAGGAGCTGTACTAGGCGTATGGATGCTGTATGCGTTATTAGATCGCTATACGGTGAATGCAGGTGTGTGGACGGTCGTTCATATTATCACAGGCTGCTTTTTCTTTCCGATTCACCTGTTTGTTATCCGGAACAACCAACCGAGATAATGTAATAAAAGAAAATAAGACTGATTCAGAAAAAGCGCGTGCTGGTCTGAGTCAGTCTTATTTGTATTTTCAATTTTGATTGCATTTCATTTGTTTAGTTTGGAGCAATTATCCAAGATTTTATATAAACCCATTGAACGTGGCAAAAAAAGTAAAAATTATTCGCGATTTCATAATGTGAAATTGTTTGATTGTTTAGAATTTTTATTTTATTTATAGTGGTAATAGAGTTTATATGGAGGTGGAGGCATGGATGCAAGAGAGTTAAGAAATTGTTTTGGTAGTTTTGCTACAGGAGTTACAGTTGTAACATGGAGAAATGACGATAATGAACGAAGCGGTATTACGGTTAATTCGTTTACGTCTGTTTCGCTTAATCCGCCGCTTGTGCTCGTTTCTATTGATCAAAAGGCTAAGGCGTGTGAGGCACTGCAAAATAGACCTTTTATCATTAATATTTTATCTGCCGACCAAGAGGCAATAGCTTGGCAGTTTGCAGGACGTCCGCAGGAAGGGCTCCAGCTTGAATGGGAGGATACAGAAATCGGACCGAAGCTGAAGGGTGCGTTGGCTGCTATCGAGTGTACTCCTTGGAAGGCTTATGATGGCGGTGACCATGTTCTTTATATTGGCGAAGTACAGAATTTTTCTCATAACCAAGGAGATGCTCTCATGTTTTATAGAGGAAAGTTTCTAAAAACAAATGAAATCGAGAATACGCTCATCGAGCAAAAATAGGAGGGATTTCAATGGGAATTAGAACAGGGGAACAGTATATTAATGGTTTAAAATCCAGACAACCGGAAATATGGCTCGGAGGAAAAAGGGTAACAAATTTAGTGGAGGAATCGGTATTTAAACAGCCAATCTGCGAAATTGCCAGGCTGTATGACTTACAGCATGACCCAAAATTTCAAGATAAAATTACGCATATTTGTGAAGAAACAGGAGAGCGCGTGAACAATGCGTTTTTAAATCCTAAATCAGAGGAAGATTTAAAAGCGCGCAGCACGTTGTTTGAAGTGTATGCAAGAGAGACATTCGGATTAATGGGAAGAACACCTGATTTCTTAAACATTGTTCTCACTGCAATGGCAAGTAATCCATGGTTCTTGGATAAGTATAATCCTGAATGGTCAAAGAACGTGCGTAATTATTATCGATATGTGAGAGATAACGATTTATTTTTAACGCATGCCATTATCAATCCTCAAAATGACCGCAGTAAAGCATCGCATGAGCAGCAAGACATGTTTACTCATTTAGGTACTGTTAAGGAAACAGAAGAGGGCTTAATTGTACGTGGAGCAAAGATGCTTGCCACACTTGCACCGATTACGGATGAAGTAATCATCTATTCGTTCCCAGGCTTCCAGCCAGGTGATGAACGGTATGCTTTGGCGTTTGCTCTACCAATTGACACGCCGGGGCTGCGCATTCTTTGCCGCGAGCCGATGCAGGATGGAACCCGTTCCTTGTTTGATCACCCACTTGCGTCAAGGTTTGAAGAAATGGATGCAGTCTTGGTATTTAACGATGTGCTTGTTCCTTGGGATCGTGTATTCCTTTATAACAATGTTGAAGCTGCGAATTTATTATATCCAAAAACAGGAATTGCTCAGCAACCTGCGCATCAATCGGGTGTAAGAGGATATATAAAGCTAGCTTTTGCGACAGAAGTAGCTTGCAAGCTAGCAGACTCAATCGGAGTAGATTGCTATTTGAATGTTCAAAATGACTTAGGAGAGCTTGTGCAAGCAGTAGAGACTATCCGTGCGCTGCTACGCGTTGCTGAATACGAATATGAGGTTACTTCTGATGGCGAAGTAAGACCTGCTGCGGCTCCGCTTGAAACGATTCGAGGTCTGCTGCCAAAAATGTATCCGCGTGCTATTGAGGTCATCCAAACCATTGGTGCTGGGGGATTATTGATGTCGCCAAGCGGTGATGATTTTGATAATCCGGAGCTGAGAGAGGATTTAGATAAGTACTATGTCGGTCGTTCTGGTGTATCTGCGGAAGATCGTGTGCGTCTCTTTAAGCTAGCTTGGGATTTATCGGGTGAAGCATTTGGGCAGCGATTGCTGCAGTACGAGCGCTATTATACAGGAGATCCGATACGCAAGAGAGCTATTTTCTATAATCAATACAAGCGCAGTCACTCGTTTTCTATGGTTGACAAAGCATTAAATACTGAGTGTGAGGCTGAAAAGAACTTAGTATGATGCTCTATCGAACGAAGAAGGATATTTATCGAAACTCCTAGAAAAATGTTATAAAGGAGGCGAAGAATATGATTTCCTCTGTTCGTAAAATTGCTAGAATTCTTGATTGCTTTACAGAAGATGATCCGGTGTTAGGCAACCAAGAAATCGCCGAAAAGCTGGGTATGAATACGAGTACCGTTCATCACCTTGTTAGTACATTATGTCAGGAAGGGATTTTAATTCAAGATAGCCGGAAGAAGTACAGGCTGGGCTGGAAGCTGCTTGAATGGAGCAATCATGTGATGTACCAGCAGGATATTTACAGTGAAGCGACTCCCCTGGTTGATGAACTGGTGCGAAAATATAACGGAACTGTCCATATTGGAATGTTTGATGCGGGTGAGGTCCGATTTGTTTTAAGGGTGGCATCAAAGGATTCCGTTCCTGTTCCTACATACGTCGGTGGGAGAAAACCAGCATACTGTACAAGCACAGGAAAGGTATTGCTTGCTTTTAACCCGTCCTTTACGCAGCCAACTATTGCGAAAGGGTTATTGCAGCGTGCGCCTAATACCATTACGTGTGTGCAAAAGCTAATGGAAGAGCTGGAAGATATCAGAAAACAAGGATATTCTACCAGCGATAATGAAAATGAACTTGGATTATATGGCATTGCTGCACCTATTCAATCCTATACAGGTCAAACTGTTGCAGCATTAAACATGGTCGGCCCTGCTTCATATATGCGCGGAAAAGACAGCGGCGCCATCATTCAACATGTTGTAAAAACCGCCCGGCTAATTTCAAAAAAATTGGGCTATATCAGCATGAGTTGATAACGCTTACAATTATTTGTATACATTTATTTAAAAGAAAAGAGGAGGATGGAAAATGACTTTACAAACCCGCTCATTTAATATCATGCAAATTATCGAGAACAATAAAGAATTTTTAAAACCACCTGTGAACAATAAGGTATTATGGGAGGATTCAGAATTTATTGCAATGCTTATCGGTGGTCCAAATCGTCGAAGAGATTTCCATGTAGACCCTTCTGATGAATTTTTCTACCAAGTAAAAGGGGACTGTTATGTGGAATGTATTAATGAAAATGGAGATCGTGAAATTGTAACGGTTCGTGAAGGTGAAATGTTCATGCTGCCGGCGAATGTTCCGCATTCTCCTCACCGTGTTGCTGATACTTACGGAATTGTTATCGAGCGGAAACGGGCAGAAGGCGAACTTGAAGATTTTGTTTGGTTCTGTGATCAATGCAACCATGAAATGCACCGTACAACATTACAATTAACAAATATCGAAACACAGGTGAAGGAAGCAATTGAACAGTTTAATGGAAGCAGGGAGCTTAGAACGTGCCAATATTGCGGACATATCATGTCTGAGGAAGTAGCTGAGTGGACATGCGAATAGACTTTCATACACATATTATCCCGCACGATCTCCCTAATTTCGTAGAAAAATATGGACAGGAACACTGGCCGATTTTACAGCAAACATGTACATGTGGAGCGAATATCATGGTTGGTGGAAAGGTATTTCGGGAAGTAACTGACCAAGTATGGTGTCCGCAGAAAAGAATTCAAGACATGGATCGTGAAGGCGTCGACATCCAAGTATTATCTCCTATTCCTGTCACGTTTTCTTATTGGGCTCCGATTGAAGAAGCTCTGATTATGTCCCGCATTCAAAATGATTTTATAGCAGAGACAGTCAAAGAAAATCCTCGCCGCTTTATCGGACTTGGAACAGTTCCTTTGCAAGACACCGCAGCCGCTATCAAAGAGATGGATCGCTGTATGCATGAACTGAATTTGGCTGGTATAGAAATTGGAACAAATGTAAATGGAAATAATTTGGATTCCCCTGAATTAACAGAGTTTTTTAAAATGGCTGAGTATTGGAATGTTCCTTTATTTATTCATCCGTGGGAAACAATGGCGAAAGATCGTACCCCTAGACATAACTTCATGTATACCATCGGAATGCCAAGTGAAACAGCCTTGGCTGCGGCAAGTCTTGTATGGAGCGGCGTAATGGAAAAGTTTCCGAATCTGAAAGTGTGCTTTGCACATGGAGGAGGTTCATTCCCATTCCTTCTACCGCGCCTTGATCAAGGCTGGAATGTATGGCCTCATCTTAGATTAACAACTCACCCGCCGAGTTATTATGCTAAAAACTTTTATTTTGATTCTCTCAACTATGACTCTCTTAATATTAAATATTTAATCGATCGTTTTGGATATGAAAAGGTCATCATGGGCTCCGATTATCCGTTCTTGCTAAGAGAAATTCCACCGGGCAAAGTAATTGATGATACAGCTGGATTGACAGAGCAGCAAAGAAAGGCATTGCTCGGAGACAATGCATTACAATTCTTAAATAGAAAGGAGCGGACAGACTATGGAAAAGATGTTGTTAACTCCAGAGGAGAGATTGCAAAGATTGGGAATTAGTTTATCTTCGGTACGTCCGGCGGCTGGACATTATGTTAGTCATGTCCGAGTTGGAAATTTAATCTTTACATCCGGTCAAGGAGTAGATGAATATCACGGTAAGCTTGGACGTGATTTGGATTTGGAGACAGGTTATAAAGCGGCACAGCAATCGATGCTGAATCTATTAAGTGTATTGAAGCAGGAGCTAGGAGAATTGAGCCGAGTGAAACGAATTGTGAAGCTGCTTGGGTTTGTAAATTGTACAGAAGATTTTACGGACCAGCCTAAAGTGATGAACGGGGCATCTGATCTTTTAGTAGAGATATTTGGCGATAAAGGAAGGCATGCGAGATCAGCTGTAGGGATGGCACAGTTGCCGAATAATACAGCGATTGAGATTGAGATGGTTGTGGAAATTGAGAATAATTGATCCTGCCGTTGCAGCAGGTAAACATATGGTGACACTTATGTCACCATATGTTCTTTCATGATACGGATTTTAATATAAGAAAGGGAGATTTGTTCATGCAGCTAAAAGAAAAAGTAGTAAAAAAGATTCAGCCGATTAATTGCCGGCATTTTATTGACGGACAATATGTAGATTCTATTCATTTCAAAACCTTTGAAAATATAAATCCAGCAACAGAAGAAGTATTAGGGACAGTTGCTGAAGGAGGAAAGGAAGACGTAGATTTAGCAGTAGCGGCGGCGAAACGAGCTTTAAAGGGACCGTGGAAAACCTTCACCACTAAAGAGCGCTCTAATGTTTTGAGACGGATTGGTGATCTTATTTTGGAGAGAAAAGAGGAGCTAGCAGTACTAGAAGCACTAGATACAGGTAAGCCGTATGAGCTGGCGTTGGAAGTTGATATCACTCGCTCTGCTTATAATTTTCATTTTTTCGCTGATTTTCTTACATCCATGGGAACGGAAGCATATCAGCAAGATGACAAAGCCATCCACTATGGTATTCGACGTCCTGTAGGGGTAGTCGGCATGATTAATCCTTGGAATTTGCCGTTGCTTTTATTGACTTGGAAGTTGGCACCTTGTCTTGCAGCGGGTAACACAGCGGTCATGAAGCCTGCAGAGTGGACTCCTATGACAGCGACAGTATTAGCTGAGATTTGTAAAGAGGCTGGAGTACCGGATGGTGTGGTTAATCTTGTTCATGGCTTTGGTGCAAATTCAGCAGGTGCTGCTTTAACAGAACACCCTGATGTAGATGCTATCACCTTTACAGGAGAGACGAAAACAGGTACAGCCATTATGAAAGCTGCTGCGCCAACGTTAAAGAAGCTTTCCTATGAACTGGGCGGTAAAAATCCAAATATTATATTTGCAGATTCAGATTTGGATGAGGTAGTGGAAACAACGTTAAAATCGAGTTTTATGAACCAAGGAGAAGTCTGTCTGTGCGGTTCTCGCATTTATGTAGAGAGCTCTGCATATGAAGCATTTTTAGAAAAATTTGTGGCAAAGACAAAGGAGCTGCAAACAGGAGACCCATTTGATGCAAACACTACAGTAGGCGCCGTCATTAGTAAAGAGCACTACGAGAAGGTAAATGGATATATTCAAGTGGCTATTGAAGAAGGCGGGAACATTTTAACGGGCGGGGGACGTCCGAAGGAAATGGAAAAAGGCTTCTTCATCGAGCCGACTATTATAACAGGATTGGATAAAAACTCACGTTGTGTGCGAGAAGAAATTTTTGGGCCGGTTGTGACTGTTATTCCGTTTGAGACAGAAGAGGAAGTAATTGAGCAGGCTAATGATACTCATTATGGATTAGGCACATCTATTTGGACGAATGATTTGCGAAGAGCGCATCGCGTTGCTCATCAAATTGAGGCAGGAATCATTTGGGTCAATACGTGGTATTTACGTGATTTACGGACGCCGTTTGGTGGGATGAAGCAAAGTGGACTTGGACGAGAAGGCGGCATGCACAGCTTTGAATTTTACAGTGAGTTATCAAATGTAACCATTAAATTGTAAAGAATACGGAGGCGTTCATTTTTGAATATACGAGTGAAGGAGTTTTCAGATTATCTTGAGAGTGCACAAGAGAAACGTCAAGGAGTTCAGCCGTTGACGAAGCTGGACCCTGCTTTTGGGATTGAAGATGCATATCAAGTGCAATTGACCACTATTCAAAAGAAAGTAGCAGCCGGACAGTGTATTGTCGGAAAAAAAATCGGCCTTACCTCTTTAGCAATGCAAGAGTTGCTTGGGGTAAACGAGCCGGATTACGGGCATTTGCTGGATGGGATGATTGTTGAGAATGGAGGAAGTATTTCCTTTGATCGTGTGCTGCAGCCGAAAGTGGAGGCTGAAGTCGCATTTGTTTTAAAAAAGGATTTACAAGGACCCAATATAACGATTGAGGATGTACTAGAGGCAACTGATTATGTGCTGCCGGCACTTGAAATTGTCGACAGCAGAATCGAAGATTGGAACATTACTTTATCTGATACAGTTGCGGATAATGCTTCTTCCGGCCTTTATGTTCTAGGAACTACTCCTGTACGAGCAGAAGAGGTGAACCTTGCTGAAATCGGGATGGAGCTTTATAAAAATGGTGAGCTCATGAACACGGGTAGGGGCTCAGCGGCACTAGGTCATCCTGCCTCTTGTGTAGCCTGGCTTGCGAATAAGCTTACAGAATTCGGTGTCACTTTAAGAGCTGGAGAAGTGATTTTATCAGGTGCATTATCAGCTGCGGTGAATGCAGAGCCTGGTGATGTGTTTCGTACAAAAATAGATGTATTAGGAGAAGTGAGTGTACGGTTCCTGCCATAATAAATAAGGAAGTGATAAGATATGGAAAAAGTGAAGGTCGGTATTATTGGCTCAGGAAATATAGGAACGGATTTAATGCTGAAGCTGCACCGTTCTAACCTCTTAGAAATGACGACAATGATTGGGATTGATCCTCAATCAGATGGATTAAGACGTGCAAAGGCATACGGTCATAATGTAATTGTGAACGGCATTGAGGGGTTTTTGGAACGCCCGGAGTTAGCAGATATTCTGTTTGATGCTACGTCAGCGAAAACGCATCAACGTCATGCTGAATTATTGAAAGGTACCGGAAAACAATTGGTGGATTTAACGCCGGCTGCAATAGGCCCATTTGTTGTACCGCCGGTTAATTTAGGGGCTCATATCGACGAGCCTGTTGTCAATATGATTACGTGCGGAGGACAAGCAACGATTCCAATTGTTCATGCGGTCAATCAAGTAAGTCCAGTAGAATATGCGGAGATTGTCGCAACTATTGCGAGTAAAAGTGCAGGTCCTGGAACACGTGCTAATATTGATGAATTTACAGTTACAACAGCTCGAGCGATTGAAGAAATCGGTGGTGCGAAGAAGGGGAAAGCCATCATTATTCTGAATCCTGCAGAGCCGCCAATTATCATGAGGGATACAGTGTATTGTCTTGTGGAAGAAGGTGCATTAAAGCAAAAAGAGATTACGGATTCCATTCATAGCATGGTCAAAGCAGTACAAGAATACGTTCCTGGTTATCGTTTACGTACTGAGCCGCTTTTTGAAGGTAATAAAATAACAATTTTTCTTGAAGTAGAAGGAGCGGGAGACTATCTGCCTAGCTATTCTGGAAACTTAGATATTATGACAGCATCTGCTGTTAAGGTTGTGGAAGAAATGGCAAAGCGCAAGCTAGCTCAAAAGACTCAGTCTGTAAAAATGGTGTAATACAAACAGAAAGGAGAATAATCATGACAAAACGTGATGTACTTATTACTGAAGTCGCGCTGAGAGACGGAAGTCATGCCCTCGCTCACAGCTACACTATCGATCAAGTGGTGAGCATAGCAAAAGGGTTGGACGAAGCGAATATTCCATATATTGAAGTGTCTCACGGAGATGGATTAGGCGGATCTTCTTTACAATATGGGTTATCTCGAACAGATGAAATGGAATTGATTAGTGCGGCTGTATCCGCATGTAATCACGCAAAAATTGCAGTATTGCTTCTGCCGGGGATAGGGACTGTAGAACATTTGAAAGAGGCTGCAAAACGTGGTGCAAAAATGGCGCGTATTGCGACCCATATTACAGAAGCTGACGTTTCAAGGCAGCATCTTTCCGTAGCAAAAGAATTAGGAATGGAGACAGTCGGATTTTTAATGATGGCCCATATGGCTCCGGTGGAAACATTAGTGGAGCAAGCTGTCTTAATGGAAAGTTATGGTGCTGATAGCGTTTATGTTGTAGATTCAGCCGGCGCATTATTGCCGCATCAGGTAAAAGAGCGTATACGAGCTTTGCGGAGCAGCTTGAATATTCCAATTGGCTTCCATGCACATAATAATCTTTCATTGGCAATGGCGAACACACTTGCAGCCATTGAAGAAGGAGCTACCCGGATTGATGGGAGCGTACGATGCTTAGGAGCGGGAGCGGGTAACACACAAACGGAGGTGTTAGCTGCTGTTCTGGATCGTTTAGGTATTGAAACCGGTATTGATGTATACAAAATGATGGATGTTGCAGAGGAATTGGTCGCTCCTATTTTGCCAAAGCCCCAGGAAATTACGAAAGGAAGTCTTGTATTAGGGTACGCAGGTGTGTATTCCAGCTTTTTATTGCACGCTAATCGGGCCGCTAAGCACTTTGGTTTAGATCCTCGCGATATTTTAGTAGAGCTTGGAAAGCGTAAA
This sequence comes from Bacillus sp. 165, assembly GCF_017742235.1. GTDB lineage: Bacteria > Bacillota > Bacilli > Bacillales > Bacillaceae_G > JAGHKQ01. The sequence goes on along the minus strand of NZ_JAGHKQ010000008.1, from coordinate 17,859 downwards.
GTAGTCGGCGGGCAGGAAGATATGATTATAGACGTAGCAAGTGAAATTGCAAAAAAACAAGCAGCAACAGTTTAGAGAGGAGAATATATAGTGACTTTACAGCAAATTGCAAATCAAGTTTTTGTTCATCAGCAAACAGGTCAGGAAATGGGGAAGGTTACGCTTGCACATCCAACATTGAATGTACAGGATGCTTATGAAATTCAAAGATTGTGTATGGAGCAAGCTATAGCTAATGGAGATCGTCTGATTGGCTGGAAAATGGGATTAACAAGCAAGGCAAAGCAGCAATCTGTAGGGGTAGAAGAAGCAATCTACGGAAGGCTTACAGCGTCGATGGAATTAACAGAGCCTGTATTGAATCTCGAAGGATTGATTCATCCTCGTGTAGAGCCGGAATTTGCTTTTGTTATCAATAAAGAATTGAAAGGCGAACAGGTGACACCTCGTGATGTTTGGTTAGCTACGGAATGTATTTTTCCAGCTCTGGAAGTGATTGATAGCCGCTATAAAAACTTTTCCTTTACCTTGGTTGATGTTGTCGCTGACAATGCTTCTTCCTCCAAGTTTTTGCTCGGTAACCAGGCATTCTCACCATATTCCGTCTCTTGGGATAAAGTAGGAGTGGCTATGTACCGTAATGGCGAAAAAGTGCAATCGGGAGTAGGGGCCGCTGTGTTAGATCATCCTGTACGATCTATTGTAGAGCTCGTTAAAATGTTAAGCAGAAGCGGACTTTCCATTCAGCCAGGGATGGTAGTGCTGGCTGGGGGGATTACAGAAGCTATCAATGTTTATAGAGGTGATCATATCGAGGTTCAGTATGATCATATCGGCTCGTTAAGTCTGCAAGTCGGGTGACGGATATGCCTATTGCAAATATTCACATTCTAGAAGGAAGAAACGTAGAGCAGAAACGTCATCTTATAGCGGAAGTAACGGATGCAATCAGCCGCAGTCTTGGTGCAGATCCAAGTACTATAAAAGTACTATTAATTGAAATTCCGAAGGAAAATTGGGCTACAGCAGGTGTAACAAAAGCAGAAGAGAAAATCTGAAAAAGTGGTACTCATAGAATGGGGATCAAATGATGCAAGTACATATAGCACAACCTCCAGCTTTGACGGGTTCAGTTATCACTATTGGTGCGTTTGACGGAGTACATAGAGGGCATCAAGCAGTTATTCGCTTTCGTCTACTAGAATAAGAGAATTGGTGTCCCGAGGAGAGAATCAAAATTCCTTTTTTAGGATGACCTGTATAAGAGCAGGATAACAAACGCCCATGCTGATATAGGAGCATGGGCGTGAAGTATATAATTTTTTACATTAAATAGCGTAAGTAAATGTACACATGGGCGATAATCAACGAGACAATCGTAATAGGCGCGCCAAGCTTTAAGAATTTCATATAGCTGAAGCCATGGCCTTCACGACTTGCAATGCCTGCCACAATTACGTTTGCGGAGGCTCCGATAAGAGTGCCGTTTCCGCCAAGACAAGCACCGAGAGCCAATGACCACCATAGTACATCTATCTCAGCTGAAGAAGGTGTTAAGCCAAGTCCCACTGCCATATCGTTAATTAATGGAATCATTGTAGCGACAAACGGTATGTTATCGATAGTAGCAGAAGCGATTCCGGACACCCAAAGAATCAGAACTGATGCGAATTTAATATCTCCGCCAGTAATATCCAATACCTTTTGAGCCAACGTTTTAATTAAGCCGATATCTATTAAGCCTCCAACTAGTGTGAACAAACCTGCAAAGAAGAAAATAGTTACCCATTCTACGTGAGCGAATACTTCCTCAATGTCATGTTCCTTCACAGCAATCAGCATCAATACGGTTGCTCCTGTAATAGCAACCAATGCTGCATCCAAATGAAAAACGGAGTGGAGCACAAATCCAAGAATGGTAGCCCCTAATACAGCAAGTGATTTTTTCATTAGCACATGGTCTTTAATATATTGTTTTTCATCTAATCCCATTAGCTTTTGAATTTGAATCGCATCCGTTTTCAGCTGTTTGCGATAAAATAAGTAAATCATCACTGCTGTTACTGCAATAATGATTACTACAACCGGTGCAAGGTTTAATAAGAACGCATTAAAGTCCAAATGTTTATTGGCAGATCCAATCATAATATTTGGTGGGTCTCCGATAAGGGTTGCTGTACCCCCGATGTTAGAAAAAATGATTTCTGACATTAAATACGGCACAGGATTGACATTTAGGATTCGTGTGATGGATAAGGTGACCGGAACAACGAGCAAAACGGTTGTAACATTATCCAAGAAAGCGGATCCGACTGCAGTCAAAAGGGATAAAATGATTAAAATGTTAATAGGATTTCCCTTTGCCATTTTTGCAGACTTAATGGCTACGTATTGAAATACACCAGATTTACTCGTGATGTTCACTAAAATCATCATACCAATTAGGAGAGTAATAGTACCCCATTCAATATGATGGGTAAAGGCATTATGTAAATCAACAACGCCAATGATAACCATTAAGGAAGCGCCGAGAAGAGCAATTACAGCACGGTTTATTTTTTCTGAAATGATGAAGGCATAGGTGATTAAGAAGACAGCTATGGCTCCATAGTATTGTAAGTTAGAAACTTCATGAGTAGCTTCGTGCAAAGTGTTCATCTCCTTCCATATTTGTAGTGTGCACTTGTATCTGAAAATACAACCAGAGGAATTGATTGCGGTTTCAATTATATGATGAGACAGAGGATTCGACAAACGCACATACTAATTCATTATAAAAGAGATGATAGGGTATGTAAATGGAAACACATACGAATAAAACTTCTGAAGTGTGCGTGCAGAGGAAAAGAGAGAAAAGGCTTGGGGCAGCCCGGTAAAGGCCTCCTCATTATGCAATAGACATAAATTTAGAAATATTTTTTATTTCTGTCCTTGTCATTCTTGTTTTATGCAAATATTTGTCTAGATATCACATATACATAAGATACATAGTATATAACCTAAAGGGATTTGCTTGTGGGGAAGGTTCGTCTTGCCTGATATTTTGGGAATTTAAGGTCATTCATACAGGATTCTCATGTTATAATAATGCAAAAGACGGAACGAAAAATCATAAGGGACGGGATTGCATGCATGAACATCAATTTTTATTTCTAGATTTTGAGTTTACGATGCCGGAGAATAAGCATAAGCCAGCGGGATTTTACCAAGAAATTATTGAGGTCGGCATTGTGTCTGTTATTGCCGATAAGATTTGTGATACATTTTCTGCGTACGTAATGCCGGAGAAGTTTCCGAAGTTGACGGAAAGATGTAAAAACTTCTTGCACATTCCACAAGAGGAAATTGATATGGGCATTTCGTTCAAAGAGCTGACAGCGCATTTGGCGAAGTATGATGAAGCGTGTCCTAGCACTGTTGTGACGTGGGGGAATATGGACACGAAAGTATTACGGCACAATTGTGAAAAAGCAAAGATACCTTATCCGTTTAAAGGAAAGCATCGTGATTTGTCGCTTGAATATAAGCGTTTTTTCGGTGATCGCAATCAGACCGGTTTATGGAAAGCAATTGAAGCCTATGGAAAGGCGGGAACAGGAAAGCACCATCGAGCATTGGACGATGCATTGACGACATACAATATTTTTAAATTGGTAGAAAAGGATAAACAATATTTAGTGAAGCCTGCACCGGCGAAAATTGGAGATTTGGTAGATTTTTCGAAGCTGATGAAAAAAGTAAGTACGAATTAAAAGACCAAATTACTTGAATACAAGTAATTTGGTCTTTGTTTTTACAGCCTATAGTCTTGCTTTAGGCCTTCTAGGTTTTGTATGCACTTTTTTGCCCAAGGAGAACCGTCTGCATGCAGTTCCTCTATTTGTTTTTCGAGTGCAACTTGTAAAGAATACATATATTCCGGGATTTCCCCTTCAAATGGTTTGACCATCTGTGCAGGAATATTGGTTTGTTCACGAAATGCAAGAGCGCGGCGCTCATGAAACAGAGGGACATCTGTTTCTTTTGGGTTATGTAAATCGCCTTGTGTCGGATGCTTTAAAACCGCAAGTACCTTTACTAAATAGTGCTGCGGGCGAATATTAGTGATTTCACCAATATATTTTCCTGTTTTATATATCCCTGTGACAATGGTTCCTATTTTCAAATCTGGCATGTAATTTCCTCCTTTTTCTCCATGGTAAGCAAATATAAGCGGAAAAGTCAAAATGGAACCTTTCCCAAATCTTCCATGAAGCCTAGTTCCGTTTTTATTAGCAATTGTTTGGTACATTCTCTATAATGAGAATGGGATAACTTGTTCGACCGAAAGAAAGGGTGTGAAGTGCAATGATGCCATTTTTATATTTTCCTGAAAATAAATTGGAGTATATTCCAGCCGGTATTACATGCTTACTATTTATTATCGGCGCGTTTTTAACGTGGCGTGCATTTATGAGAGCGTCCAAACGGGAGCTGAAACAATTTCAGGAAATGGAACAGCGTATTGATCAAATCAATGGAACAGCAGAAAGTAATTCAAATCTGTTGAAGTAGAGCTTGCTTACGGGCAAGTTTTTTATTTTTATAGTAAGAAAATATGGAGGAAGCAGCTTCATGAATCCTGCAACTCTGAAATACAATATGTTTAGTCTGGAAAAAACAGGACAACCTAATAGTTGACTTTAGTGTTGGAGGTTCAGTTCATGAGAAAGCAGCTGGCAGGTGTAATGTTCCTCTGTCTTATGATAGGCGGATGTGACCAAGGACACCCCAAAAAAATGGAGGTTAAAATACGCAATGCAGATGGAGATGAAATTGGAACGGCAGATATAGCACAAGCTCCGCAAGGGCTGAAGATAAAAGTAAAGGCAGAAGGACTCGAGCCCGGAGTGCACGGCTGTCACATTCATGAAATCGGAGTGTGTAAGGGACCTGATTTTATTTCGTCAGGCAACCATTTCAACCCTGATAATAAAGAACATGGCCTCTTGAATCCAAAGGGAGCGGAGAATGGGGATTTACCTAACCTCATTGCCGACGACCAAGGTAAAGTGGATGCAGAAATTGCTGCTCCGAGTGTATCTCTTAAGGAAGGCAAAACATCCTTATGGCGTAAAGATGGAGCTTCTCTGATTATTACAGAAAATCTAGATGATGGCATGTCTCAGCCTTCTGGCGAATCAGGTAAGAGAATCGCCTGTGGTGTAATTGTCGACAAATCTACCAAAAATAAAACAAAATAAAGCGTGAGGACACCCTCACGCTTTATTTGTTGTTAAACATTCAACTGCATATTGTAATCTTTCAAGAGCAAGCTCTAGTGTTTGTCGAGGGCAGCCGATATTAATACGAATAAAGCCTTCGCCTCCCTGCCCAAATTTTTCACCCGGTTCAACAATAATTTTTCCTTTTTCACGAAGGAGCTGAAGACGTTCCTCTGATGATAGGTTAAGCTTGGAACAATCTACCCATAATAAGAAGGTTCCGTCTGGGTTATGGGCAGTAAGCTCAGGGATTTTATTGTTAATATATTCGTATGCGTATTTTGCATTTTCCTCTAGATAGCCAAGCAGTTCATGCAGCCACTCTTCGCATTTTGTATACGCTGTTTCGATAGCGAGTGCTGCAAATATATTGAGTGAACGAAATCCTTGACGGTGCTGTACGGCAGTGAACTGCTGACGAAGGGTTTCGTTTTTTATAATGACTGCCGATGCCTGTAGTCCCGCGAGACCAAAGGTTTTACTAGGTGCGATGAAAGTAATAGTACGATTTGAAAGCTCGTCTGAAAGGGATGCTATCGGAAAATGGGTATGTCCAGAAAAAATAATGTCACTATGAATTTCATCAGAAACGATTAAAACGTCATATGCTTCACAAAGCTGTCCGAGTAGTGTTAATTCCTCTTTGCTCCATACTCGTGCGATTGGATTGTGAGGGCTGCATAAAACCAAAAGCTTTACCCCTTGCTGAAATTGTTGCTCAAGCTGGTCAAAATCCATGTGGTATGTTCCGTCTCGCAGCAAGAGAGGGTTGTTGACTACTGTTCGCTTGTTGGAAGTAATCATCTCGAAAAACGGTGTGTACACTGGAGTTTGTACAAGTACTTTATCTCCTTCATTTGTAAAAGCTTGGATAGCAGTGCTTAAAGCCGGGACGATGCCAGCACTGAAGAGTATCCATTCGTTTTCAATGCTCCATTGATGCTGATGCCCCATCCAATAGCGGATAGCGTCTAACGTAGAGTCGGTACTGTATGTGTATCCGTATACATTATGATTAAGTCTATCTTGAAGCACTTGTTTAATTTCCTCTGGTGCCTGAAAATCCATATCGGCAATCCAAAGTGGAAGCATGTCCTGATCGTTATGAGTATCCCATTTTACTGAATTGCTTCCGTGGCGATTAATGACTGTATTAAATCTGCTCACTTTTTCTCCCCCTTGATAGTCGTTCTCTTTTAATATAGCTCACATGTCAAAAGAACTAAAGATATGATTTTATCCATGCGTTACATATATGAACAAAAAATCTTATTATTGGAATTTTTCATTTTGTTTCTTATGATTCAATCTCATGGTTGTCTTAGGTTATGTGGTAAGATAATAACAAACTTTAAAAATAAGGAGATATTTTATGGACAGTGCGTACGTGAAGATGATTAATCGAGTTAAAGAGTGGGATCCTCTTGGGTTCGGTATCGATTTTTATGAAACAGAGGCATGTGATGTAGTGAGTGTTGCTAGTGCGTTTGATGACGCAGATTATATTGCTAAAAAAATTCAAAACATTTATTTAGTATCCTTCGAAGAGCGAATTGCCATTGAAAAATGTAAGGCCCTCGCTTGTGAGCTTTTAGTTTTGAAAGAAGGAGGAAGTTGTGAGCTGTAACTAATAGCTATCCTCAGCAGGAGGGGCTAATCAATCCCTAGTTAGATTTGTAGCATAAAAGGAGAGACGGTATTCTACCGCTCTCCTTTTATGCTTTTGCAAATTCCATAATATTTTCAAAAATATGCTGTGGCTTTTCTTCTGGCAGCAAATGTCCTGTGTTTTTATAGGATATGAAGGTCGAGTTTGGCAAATCCCGATGAAGTCGTTTGCCGACGTTAATCGGTACGACACGGTCTTCTTCTCCCCAAATAAGAAGAGAGGGTGTTTGAATTTGCTGCAGATCAGAAGTAGGAAGATCTCCTTCCCGATCTCGTATCATGCGCGTCAGGGATTGAAAAATACGTTCATCATAAAATGGTTTTGCATAGCCCTCCATCATTTCATCATCAATTAACGAGTGATCGTATACTACATTTAAAAGATTGTGCCGTATGCCTTTTCTCGTAATCCAGTTCTTCACATAAAGATGGAAGAAGGGTAAGTATGATGAATAAATAAGAGGAAAGTTAGCTTTCGATAGATAGCCGGAGCTGCAAAGCAACACGGTTTTCTCAATCAAGTCTTGGCGTAATTTATTTACATACAGCGAAATTTGGCCGCCCATTGAATGGCCGATAAGCACGACATTAGAAAGCTTCAGATACTCAATCAATTCTATAACGATAGTGGCCATATTTCGGTATGAGTGAATGAAGCGAGTCGTTTTCTCGCTTTTTCCAAAGGGAGGCAAATCTAAGGCTACTACCGTATAATGCTTGGAAAGCAGCGGGATTAAATGCCGGAAGCTGAATGTGGAAGATAAAAATCCATGAATCAATACGAAGACCGGCTTTTTCTTATTCATTTCATAATTGTACAATTCATAATGAACTGTAATACCATGAGTGGTAAATGTGAAGTGAGAAGGGTTAGTTTTTACAGTCATAATCATCACTCCATGAGGTTTTTTCATATGTTGTCCATTCGCATTGTGAATATGCCTGCAGGAATAAGTTACCGTTTTACAACAGGATGAGGGAATCAACAAACAGCAAAAAGGCTGCTGATATTTGTCAGCAGCTATTTAAGTTCTTCTACAATATTAGGAGGAGTTTCACCGTGCAGCCCTTTTACAAGATTTTGTGCGGCAGTCATGGCCATGTTCACGCGTGTTTTTAATGTGGCTGAGCCAATATGGGGAAGAGTGACAACGTTTGGTAATGCTAGCAGTTGATTATCTTTTTCGATAGGCTCTTGTGTAAATGTATCGATACCTGCACCAAAAATCTTTCCTTGCCGCAGTGCTTGAATGAGTGCTTGTTCATCTACTGTTTGTCCACGAGATGCATTAATGAAGATGGCTGTGTTTTTCATTAAGGAAAATTCGTGTGGTCCGATAAGATGATAGGTTTCTGGTGTAAGGGGTGTCATCAGCACAATAAAATCCGATGCTTGCAGCAACTCGTCCAAAGAACAATACACAGCTCCAAAAGTCTGTTCGGCTTCTTTCTTCCGGTTTCGATTACAGTATAATACATTCATATCAAAGCCAAATTTCGCCCGTTTCGCTACAGCTTCTCCAATCCGGCCCATCCCGATAATCCCAACCGTCGCATGATGAACATCCAATCCGAAGTGTGCCCGTCCCATCTCTTTTTCCCAGCGCCCTGCTTTTACGTACGTATCCAGTTCACAGATACGGCGCGACACTGCTAGCATTAATCCGAAAATTAAATCTGCTACTGTGTCGTCCAATACATACGGGGTGTTTGTGCCGATTACATTATGCGCCTTCATAGCTTGTACATCAAAATTATCGTATCCGACTGAGATATTACTGACTACTTTTAGATGCGGTGCATGGGTCAATAATTCTTCGTCGATTTGTGCTCCGAAATTGAGTAGCCCTTGCTTATTTTTTACTTTCTCTAATAATACATCACGAGGAATTTTTCCTTGCTCATCCCATTTTTCATACTCAGCATGCTCCCCTATGTAAGCTTCGACATGTTTTGGTATCCGTTCTGCAATATATACTTTTGGTTTCATTCTATCTCCTCCTCGTATTACTCCACATGTTTGAAAAATAACCATCACTGAATAATCTTCTGACGGTTATATTTTCCCACAACAAAAGAAGCGGTTCAAATGATAATGTGTTTCCTTTGCTAAAGAAGAAGTTTGATGGAAGCAATCAAGCGCATTGACCGAGTTGTATCTAATGTGAAATGAGATCTACCCCATGCAGAATTTCATGCGCGGGGTATTTTTTATTAAAAATTAATTCAAGAAAAATGAAAAAGAGACTTGAACCTTACGCTGTGTCAGGGTGTATAGTGAAGGTGCCGGCAAATATCATTCGTACGAAATGAAGGGTTGATTGTGAGTCAAAGAAATTGGAAGGTAGGAGAGCTACCTAAACAAACAGGACTTACTGTGCGGATGCTCCATCACTACGATAAGATTGGATTGTTTTGCCCTTCACAGTATACAGATACGGGGCATAGGCTTTATACAGAAGCAGATATTGCCAGGCTTCAGCAAATTGTATCACTGAAGCAGCTCGGCTTCGGTTTGGAAGAGATTAAAAAAATCATAAATAAGTCAAATTTCAATCCGCTTGAAGTCGTTAAAGTACAGTTAGAGAGTGTAAAAGAACGTATTCGAGTGCAAGAGCAGCTATATGATCGATTAGAGAAAATATATGAACTGCTTAATTGTGAGCAGCAGGTAACACCGGAGCAATTTATTAATGTTATAGAGGTGATGAACATGAAGATAGACGGCTATTTTTCTCCTGGGCAATTGGCAGAGATGGCAAGACAGATGGGGGATTTAATAGAGCCTGAAAAAAGAAAAAAGTATGTACTAGAATGGTCGCAGTTGGTGAAACAGATGCGTGCAGAAATGGAAAAAGGGACGCCTGCTGAAACGTTGGATGTCACAAGGCTAGCTGAATTAACAGAGATGTTGACCGGCAGCGGAAGTCCACAAATAGTCTAAAGAGAACGCCGTATGCAGGATGTTAAGCATACGGCGTTCTTGTACGGTATACATAGATTTCGTGTTGGGCACAAACCAAGAGAAGTGGTGCAATAAATCATTGCATTATCTCAAGTTGTGTAAATAAAAAAGGACAAAGTGGATAAACACTTTGTCCAAAAAGGGGGGGAATACTAGAAAGCCATGTGTTAGTATTTTATCCTTTTGTTGCAAATAATATACATAAAAGCTAGAATACTTTTCTCTTTGTATCCACAGTTAGACACAAAATGTCTTTTTGAATCGGAATTCAAGTCGTGGTATAATTTACTAATATTAGAAAAAGGTAAACATATGGGAGTGTTTGTATGTCTGATAAATATCATAGAGGAACGATTGTGAAAGGAAAAGTGACGGGTATTCAAGGATATGGAGCTTTTGTTGCGTTAGATGAATCTACACAAGGGCTAGTGCATATTTCAGAAATTACGAACGGATATGTAAAAGATATTCATGATTTTTTAAAGATTGGAGAAGAAATTGAAGTTAAGGTGCTGACAGTGGATGAGCAGTCAGGCAAAATCAGCTTATCATTAAAAGCGACTAAGAATGAACCCCTAAGCAGATTCGAAAAAAAGCAAGCTACTATGAGAGTGCCAAAACCTGCTTCTGACGGGTTTAACACCTTGCAAAACAAACTTGAAGAATGGATTGCGCAATCCCAACATAGGGGAAATGCAGCGAAGTAAAGAGAAGGGACAAACCTTCTCTTTTTTGTTTAAAAGCCTTCCTCCTCATTAGTTCAATAATAGCGGGAAAGAGAACACTTTCTCGCTGTACGGCTAAGCTCATTAATAATCGAGTCGGTATCATCGCTTGATGATGTGTGATTAAGGCAAGAAAAAGTGCAGGGACGAGTAATGTCATAAAAAAAGATAAAAAGCGTAATAAGCGTAAAAATGCCCCTACAAGATACCGTTGGTAATAATCATCTAGTGATTGAAAAAACATTGGCAATGTAGTTGGGAGCACCAGCGCAACAGGTGTACCATCAATGAGAACCCCTATACGTCCTTCAAGCATATTGGCAGCTACTAGATCAGGACGCTCTGTATCTAAAACTGTAGGGAAAGGACTATAGATATTTGTTTCAATGAGAGATTCGATATAGATAGATTCCATTTATATTTTGAATTTTTTGTTTAACATTATCCAATATCTCGCGATTCACCTTGTTATCAACATAGGTAATAACTATGTTAGTGTGGGAGATATCTCCTGCCTTTTGCATTTCCATTTTCAAATGCGAATTTCGGATACGGTTGCGCAGTAAAGACATATTAGTTGCGATAGATTCAGTAAAGCTGTCTTTCGGTCCTCCAATAATTGTTTGTGCGGTTGACTCAGAAACAGAGCGGAATTGTCCACCTTTTGTATCAAGGAGAAGAACCTTAGAAATATGGTCCACAAAAATAGCAGTGTCCCCATTGAGGATTGCTAGCATCATTGCGTTCCATTCGGTTTCTGCTTGTACGTGAGATACACGAAAAGTATTCATCTTTAGTTCATCCCATAGAAATGATTCTTCTACCTCATCCATATTTTGAAGTTTCCATTTTTGTAATAATGGATTCATAACATTAAAACTAATGGATTCATTGCCAGAAATGCCTTGTATATGGATTAATGCAGCTTTTCTTTGCTTGGTTTGTCCCAATATTACATCTCGGATAATCAAGTCTGAACAGTATTGAAGATCCTCCTTCACATGCTGTAAGTTTGTCTGCAAGTCATACGAGATTGCTGTATGGGCCTTTGTTGTGCCTGACTGCTGTTTTCGACCGTATAATCATTTCATCTTTATCACCATACAAGTTTATTTAGTTGTACTATTTAAATCGAGTAACTATCGAGTTGTCGGCACAACCGTTCGTCAAAGTAATACATTACACAGCGATTGTTGTTTACTTCCATCAAAGTCTCAAAGCTGTTGTGATATCAACAAAAATGACGTGCCGATTTGCACGTCATTTTAACTGTTGTCCCAAATTTCAAATCAAAGCCGCGTGTTAACAATATTTATGGATGCTTAGTGTACATCTCTTGTTTCTGGATGAGTGCCAAGCTCTTCTGAAGGCTTGAATAATAACCCGAGATTAATGAGAGCAGAAAGTCCTACAATGCCGTATACAATTCTTGATAAGGCTGCATCTTGTCCACCGAAGATAGCAGCTACTAAGTCAAATTGAAAAAAACCGATAAGTCCCCAGTTTAATGCGCCAATTATAGTAAACACTAATGCAATACGTTGTAAAGTGCTCATATAGAATATCCTCCTTGCAATGAATGCTTCATTTATAGAATGCATGGAATGTAAAGTTATTATGCAAATTTTTTTGGAAAACAGAAGTTTTTTGATATGGTAAGGATATAAATCTCAAAAAGGAGTGAACAGATTGCAAAATTTCTCGTTTTATAACCCTACAAAATTGATTTTTGGAAAAGGTCAATTAACAGAACTAAAAACGGAGATCGTCAAGTATGGAACAAAGGTGCTGCTTGTATATGGAGGCGGCAGTATTAAGAAAAATGGTATTTATAATAATGTAATGTCTATTTTACAAGAGCAAAGTGCCGAAGTTTGGGAATTGAGCGGAGTGGAACCGAATCCGCGTCTGTCAACTGTTAAAGAAGGGGTTTCTATCTGTAAAGAAAATGGAATAGAGTTCTTATTGGCAGTTGGAGGCGGCAGTGTAATCGACTGTACCAAAGCTATCGCAGCTGGAGCTAAGTATGACGGGGATGTATGGGATTTTATGACGCGAAAAGCAGTCGCTCAAGAGGCGCTTCCCTTTGGAACAGTGTTGACATTAGCAGCGACAGGATCTGAAATGAACGCAGGCTCTGTAATTACAAACTGGGAAACAAAAGAAAAGTATGGATGGGGCAGCCCTGCGGTGTTCCCGAAATTTTCTATTTTGGACCCTGTACATACGTTTACGGTTCCGTTAAACCAAACAATTTATGGTATAGTTGATGTCATGTCTCATGTATTAGAATCGTATTTTCATCAAGGTACAAATACGCAGCTGCAGGATCGTTACTGTGAATCTTTATTAAAAACAGTAATCGAAACCGCACCAAAGCTGGTAAATGATTTAGAGAACTATGAGTATCGCGAAACAATTCTATATTGCGGTACCATGGCACTAAACGGTATTTTAGGAATGGGAGTACGCGGTGATTGGGCAACTCATAATATTGAGCATGCGGTGTCTGCTGTATACGATATTCCTCATGGGGGCGGTTTGGCCATTTTGTTCCCAAATTGGATGAAGCATGTGTTAGATGAAAATGTGGCCCGCTTTAAGCAATTTGCTGTTCGTGTCTTTGAAGTTGAAACAGAAGGCAAGACAGACCATGAGATTGCGATGGAAGGAATTGAGGCACTTCGTAATTTCTGGAACTCTATTGGAGCACCGTCCCGTCTAGCTGACTACGATATCGGCAGAGATAAGTTGGAAGTGATGGCTGACAAAGCGGTAGTATACGGCCCATTTGGTAACTTCAAAAAACTTGATAAAGAAGATGTGCTTGCGATTTATGAGGCGTCGTTATAAAAAAGAAAGGGTCAATGCTGCTGCATTGACTCTTTTTGTCGTTTTATGACCGTTTATAGAATTATTTATTTTGATGACGCTTTCAAGTAGCCGCCTTCTTGATTTACGTGCTGTGTTTCGTTAAAGTGTATACAGAATAAGGATTTTTGACCTAAATGGCCTAAATGGAGGGAAAAAGATGAGTACACATGTAAAGTTTGATTATTCCAAAGCATTATCATTTATTGGCGAGCATGAGCTTACATACCTGCGTGATGCTGTGAAGCTGTGCCATCACGTGATTCATGAACAAACAGGAGCAGGCAGCGACTTTTTAGGATGGGTTGAACTGCCGAATGACTACGACAAAGAAGAATTTGCACGTATTCAGAAGTGTGCAGAAAAGATTAAAAATGATTCTGACATTTTGCTAGTAATCGGAATTGGTGGCTCTTATTTAGGAGCACGTGCTGCTATCGAAATGTTAAATCATTCCTTTTACAATGTGCTGACGAAAGAACAGCGGAATACGCCGCAAGTTATTTTTGTCGGACAAAATATTAGCTCTACATACATGAAAGACTTATTGGATGTGTTAGAAGGTAAAGATTTCTCCATCAATGTTATTTCCAAATCTGGCACAACAACGGAGCCGGCGCTCGCGTTCCGTATTTTCCGTAAAGTATTAGAAGAGAAATATGGAAAAGAAGAAGCGAAACAGCGTATTTATGCAACAACAGATAAAGCGCGCGGAGCATTGAAAACATTTGCTGATGAAGAAGGATACGAAACATTTGTCATTCCTGACGATGTTGGCGGACGTTTTTCCGTATTAACAGCAGTGGGTTTGCTTCCAATTGCGGTAAGCGGTCTGAGCATTGAAGACATGATGAAGGGTGCTCAAAAAGCATATGAAGATTTTGGAAAGTCAGAGTTAGAAGAGAATCCTGCCTATCAATATGCAGCGGTTCGCAACGCCCTATATAATAAAGGGAAAACAATTGAAATGTTGGTGAACTATGAGCCGGCATTACAATATTTTGCAGAATGGTGGAAGCAATTGTTCGGTGAAAGTGAAGGGAAGGATCAAAAAGGTATTTACCCTTCTTCGGCAAACTTCTCTACGGATTTGCATTCATTAGGACAATACGTACAGGAAGGCCGCCGCGACTTATTTGAGACGGTTTTGAATTTAGAAAAACCTCGTCATGAACTGGAAATCCAAGCGGAGGCTACAGATTTAGACGGACTGAATTATTTAGCAGGGAGAACTGTAGATTTCGTAAATAAAAAAGCATTTGAGGGTACATTATTAGCTCATACTGATGGCGGAGTGCCTAACTTGATTGTGAACATTCCAGAGCTAAACGAATATACATTTGGTTATCTTGTATATTTCTTTGAAAAAGCTTGTGCGATGAGCGGCTACTTGCTTGGCGTGAATCCATTCGATCAACCAGGCGTGGAAGCATATAAAAAGAACATGTTTGCTCTTTTGGGCAAGCCAGGTTTTGAAGAATTGAAAGCACAATTAGAAGAGCGCTTAAAATAAGCGCAAAAAGACTTCGGTTTCTGCCGAAGTCTTTTTGTTTGCTAAAAATATCTATAGTAGGGAAAGCTACAGCATAGTAGCTCTCAAGCAGAAAGGAAGGAACAAAATGATACCAATTAAATCAAAAATTGAAGGAGAAGTATTTCAACTTTATAAATTGGAGCAGTTGTTAAAGCCACTTGGATATGTGATCGGCGGCAACTGGGATTACGATAAGGGAATGCTGGATTATCAAATTGATACAGAAAATGGATACCAGTTTTTACGTGTCCCGTTTGAAGCGGTAGATGGACAACTAGACTCTAAAGGGACAGTTGTGAAAATCGGTACACCGTATGTCTTATCTCACGAATATCAAGACAATCTTGATGATAATGTGAATACCTTAGCGGCAGGGCTTACTTCTCTTGATCAATTTTCTGAACCGAAAAACCCAGATGCTAAAGTTGCACAAAAATATGTGGATATCGGGCGAGCGTTGGTTCGAGAACTTGAGGAAACACTTCTTACCCCTTAAGAACGATAAACTTGTCCGTGCTTGACACAGTAAATGGATGAGGAGGATTAATTAAATTTTGTCCATTTTTTTTAACTCCAATAACAATCATATGTTGCTCAAGCAACTGCTGACTACAATCTCGGAATAGCCTCCCATCCATGCTATCAGAAACATCTACGAGCTGTATTTTTGTTGTACTCAATTGATTATAAATCTCTAAAAAGGTGGTCGATATTGTGGGGAATAACAATGATGTTGTTAATATATGACCTGTTATTTGATTAGTTTGCACAATCTCATCTGCTCCTGCCCGTTTTGCATTTTCTACTTGCTCCGAAGTGGTCATTTCTACAATACAATATAGATTTGGATTGATTCCTTTTGCTGTTAATATTGTTAAAATCGAGTGTGTATCGGCGGTACTTTCATTTTTTTCTTGATCAGCGGTAATTAAAATTGTGCTTGCATGAGCAATATTTGCTTTTTCAAAGGTTGCATCTTGATGAGGAGAACCTTTAATAAAAGGCAAGTATGCAAATGCTCTTGGAACATTTGGGAGTGTCTCATCTACTAAAATCAGTTTATGAGCAGAATTTAAGTGCTGCATTTGAAGAACGATATTTCTTGTGCGCTCGTTCCAACCGACAATAATAATATGGTCTGTAAACGAAAAGGCTTTTTCTCCTTTTATCTTAGAGTATTGCTGATTAACTAATTGTGTAGCGAAAGAAATCATATAATAGGAGCCTAGACCTGTGCCTGCTAAAATCATAATGATAGCAAATATTTTTCCGCCGAAGCTAAGGGGGACGTAATCTCCATAGCCAATAGTAAAAATTGTAACGATGGCCCACCAAATTCCATCAAAAAAAGTAGGAAACACTTTAGGTTCCATATAATGCATGATGATTCCGCAGAGAGTGACAACACTTCCCATTATAAGAATAATGCGAAGCAGAATAGAACTGCGAAATACCTCAGTGAATGTCGGGTTAGAGTTCAAAGGCTTTTCCTCCTGCTAGCTGTTGACTACCTCTTATTTTGTCCATATTCATCATCTA
This sequence comes from Bacillus sp. 165, assembly GCF_017742235.1. Classification (GTDB taxonomy): domain Bacteria; phylum Bacillota; class Bacilli; order Bacillales; family Bacillaceae_G; genus JAGHKQ01. Next base: position 1,293 of record NZ_JAGHKQ010000008.1, on the reverse strand, counting down.
AAACACAGGAGAAAAGGAAAATTATAAACTTTCTACCTCTGTACCTTTAACATTGGTGATTTTATGGATAGCATAATAAATGTCTGTTGTGTGAAGCTTTTGGTTAACAGAAAGCTTTGCTTGGACAAAATGCTCGCCGCTTTCTAGTGTTTTAATCTTCATATTTTTGAGGCGGATATCCATGCTTTTGATTTCTTCAATCACTTTAGGGATGTTTTCCATATCATTTATGATAAGCTTTAATCCTATATCACGCTGCTGAAGAGATTTTGGTCCGATTACTCCTAGAATTAACGGGATAAGCTCCACGCTAACTATTAAAAAAACCATACCTGCTATCGCTTCAGCATAAAAATTTGCTCCTACTGCTATACCTATACCAGATGCCCCCCAAATCATAGCGGCTGTTGTCAATCCTGCAATGCTGTCGTTTCCCCTTCGCAGAATAACTCCGCCTCCTAAAAAGCCAATACCGCTTATAATTTGAGCGGTCAGACGCATAGGATCTGTACGGATTTTAGCATCATCAGGAACCATATAGGCAGATTCAATAGAAACAATCGTAAGAAGACAACTGATGATAGAAATAACCAAGCAGGTTTTTAGTCCAAGAGGTTTTCTTCTTAATTCCCTTTCTAGTCCGATAACCAATCCGAGTACAGCAGAAAGACCGAGTTTTATTAATATGTCTGTATAATCCATAACTAATCTCTCCTTTATCAATGTGCCAAAAGGTGTTGTTACTAAATATATGGGTCAGAGGAGGAGATAGTATTAGAAAGTGAAATCAAGGTACAGGTTATTTTTATTAGATTTATGAAAGCTTTTGGGCTTTAGAGCAAGAAAGGCAGGGAGAAGGAGTGAACGGTGAATGAGTTAGAATACACAAGGGGATTAATTCTCTTATTAGGAGCTATGGACGATGGTGTTTTTGAAAATATATTGAAATATAATTTTTTTTGAAAATAGGGTTGTGTTTTAAAAAAGTACATGGTATATTAATGTTCGTCGGTTCGACAGCAACGAAAAAAAGAGATGAAAACAGTAGTTGACATCGGATTGATGAAATGATATATTAAAAAAGTCGCTTTGAGCGGCACAGTGGTTCTTTGAAAACTGAACAAAACAAGAAACAAACGTCAAGTTTTAAATGAGCAAGTCAAACACTTTTATGGAGAGTTTGATCCTGGCTCAGGACGAACGCTGGCGGCGTGCCTAATACATGCAAGTCGAGCGAACTTCTTCGGAAGTTAGCGGCGGACGGGTGAGTAACACGTGGGTAACCTGCCTGTA
>NZ_JAGHKQ010000007.1 GCF_017742235.1 Bacillus sp. 165 | reverse complement strand
TCTGACTTAGTAATTGGTGCAGTGTTAATTCCAGGTGCAAAAGCGCCGAAGCTAGTAACGGAAGAAATGATTCAATCGATGGAGCCGGGCTCTGTAGTAGTAGATATCGCTATCGACCAAGGCGGAATTTTTGAAACGACAGACCGTATCACAACACACGATGAGCCAACGTATGATAAGCACGGTGTGGTTCACTATGCAGTAGCGAATATGCCGGGTGCAGTACCTCGTACCTCTACAATCGCGCTGACAAACGTGACAGTGCCTTACGCAGTGCAAATTGCAAACAAAGGCTATAAGCAAGCATGCTTAGACAACACAGCATTACTAAAAGGAATCAACACATTAGACGGTTATGTAACGTATCAAGCTGTTGCAGAAGCGCATGATTTAGCATATGCGAATGCTTCAGACTTACTTGATAAAATGCCCATGATGTCTTAATTATTTGAAAGAAAAAGGTGTCTCGAATCGAGATGCCTTTTTTAGTTATCGCGTATTCATATATGTTAATTCACATTTCACTAATGCTGGGGATAACTTTCTTTAAAAACGGGATTCTTTTAAGTGTAATATTTTACATTTTTTACTAGGGGAGGACATAGTATGGAAACAAAAACAGGCGGAAGGTGATTCAATTGGGTCGATGGATAAGTGCTGTTCTAAGTTTCCTTACAGGAGTTGCGGGTCTATTTTATATTTTTTCTGCTTTGGTTACACCAGAATACAATAATCCGCTGGAATGGGATGAGTTTTTTGTTATTCTTCGTATAGCAGCGATACTGATGGGCCCTTACATTCTTATTTGTGCTTTTTTTTCAAAGATAACCTCTAAAACAGAACATCCGCATCTCTTCTTTTTTCTTCTTTCCTTTATTTTACTTCCAATTGCGTATAGCTTCTATTTCTTTAAAGCATTGTCTTTTATTCCTGCCTTAGCACTTTCTACAGATGAGGCTAACACCATATTTTCTGTACTGATAATTTATTTCTTCATTCTATATGCAGTCTTTGATTCTATTTGTAAATGGATAGTTGGGGAAAAGAGATGAATCAACTCCAAACAGTATCAATTTGGCTTATTGAAATCAGATAACGTATCACACAAAAAAACAGAGGCTGAAGTCCCGTTGGTTCGGAATCTGCCTCTGTTGTGAAATATCGTGTTACTTAATAAGCTGCAATTCTTTTGGGAATTTTGTTAAAATTTCTACCCCATCTTTTGTTACATATATATCGTCTTCAATACGAACACCGCCGACATTTGGTACATAAATACCAGGTTCAATAGTGAAGACCATACCTTCTTTCAAAGGAGTTTCATTTACATCTGTAATTGATGGGTATTCGTGAACACTGATGCCCAAACCGTGACCAAGACGGTGCGGGAAGTATTGGCCATAGCCAGCATCTGCGATAGTAGAACGTGCTGCCTTATCGATTTCTGCAATTGCTACACCAGGCTTACAGGCTTCAATTGCTTTTAACTGACCTGCAAGAACAGTATCATAAATACGTTGTTGCTCCTCATTCACACTGCGGAAAGCCACAGTACGTGTAATGTCTGAGCAATATCCGTCAATTACGACTCCTAAGTCAAAGAGAACAAAATCACCTGATTCAATACGATTGAGGCCAGGTACACCATGAGGTAATGCAGAGTTTGCACCTGTTAAGACCATAGTGTCAAAGGACATTTTGTTAATACCTTTTTTCTTTATTTCGTTCTCGATGGTCGCTAAAATTTCTAGTTCAGTTTTGCCCTCTGCAATTTCATTTACACCAATTTCTATTGCAAAATCTGCCATAGATGCGGCTTGACGAAGAATCGTTAATTCTTGTTCATCTTTAACTAAGCGCAGCTCATTGATTTGAGATTCTGCTGAAATAAACGAAGCTTCTGGAAATAAAGAACGCAGATACTCATAGCGCTCAACATTTAGATGTTCCTTTTCAATCGCGATGGAATGCCCTTTAATCCCGCGAGCTTGCAAAGCCTTTCCAATCATGTCCCATGTATTATCTGTATCTGTATAACCAAGAATATCATATTTCCATGTTTTCTTAGCCGCTGCTTCTTCCATTTTCGGACAAACTAAAAGCGGCTCTGCTTCTTGAAATACAAATAAACCAAGCAAGCGCTCATGCGGCTCACAATGAAATTGACTCATATAAAATACGCTAGGTGTTGAGGAAAGGAATGCTGCTTGAATATCGTTTTCCTTTAACCAGTGTGTAAGTTTTTCTAATCGTTGATGCATCTAAATCACCTCTCGTGGTAGTTATAGTTATACTTTACTCTTAGAAAACGTTTGTTGCAAATCTCTTGCCTTTATCTTGAAGGAAGGAAAATGCAGCTTCGTATAGAATGGAGTATGTGGACTATTTTAAATCAGGAGGGAACCATCGTGAAAGTTTCTTATCATGGCCATTCAGTAGTAAAAATCGAAACGAACGGAAAAACCATTATCATTGACCCATTTATTACAGGAAATGAGCTGTCAGATTTAAAAGCAGAAGAATTGAAAGTAGACGCTATTTTATTAACACACGGTCACGGTGATCATGTTGGTGACACTGTAGAGCTGGCAAAGCGTAATGATGCTGTTGTTGTAGCTCCATTCGAATTGGCAACCCTTTTAAGCTGGCAAGGTGTGAAAACACATGCAATGCATATTGGCGGATCACATCAATTTGATTTTGGTACCGTTAAATTCACACAAGCGTTCCATGGATCAAGCTATATTGATGAAGAAACAAAAACGATTACATATACTGGTATGCCGGCAGGAATTCTTTTTAAGGCCGAAGGACAAACTGTTTATCATGCTGGAGATACGGGATTGTTTTCTGATATGCAGCTTATCGGTTCTCGCAACGACATTACAGTTGCATTTTTACCAATTGGTGATAATTTTACAATGGGGCCGGCAGATGCGGCATTGGCTGCAGAGTGGCTGAAAGCAAAAATCGTTGTACCCATTCATTACAATACATTCCCACCTATCAAACAAGATCCAGAGCAGTTTGTCAGTCTATTACCACACAATGTAGGAAGAGTGCTGGCTCCGGGTGAGGCTGTTGAATTATAGTCATATCCATATGCAAAATTCATGTTTTATCATTGAAAAAGCAAACAGACGTAACTGTTCATTGTTGGTGATATATTCGATAGACAAAAGGAAGATGCCGGTACAGAGCATTTTCCTTTTTTGTTAAACTTAAGATAGTTGTTTTAAAAATACTAATACAGTTTTCCGTCCTTTCAGTGTAACAGTTTTCATTTTGTAGTATACTGGTTAAAGACAGATTAAAATAAAGAAAGAAATTGAAGGTATGGTGAAGCTGTTTGGCTACAAAGCATAATCAAATATTAGAACATATTAATAGTTTACCGATTGGACATAAGATCTCTGTGCGGCAAATCGCAAAGGATTTAAATGTAAGTGAAGGAACAGCTTATCGTGCGATCAAAGATGCTGAAAACAAAGGGTATGTCAGTACAATCGAACGTGTGGGAACGATTCGCATTGAAACAAAGAAAAAAGAAAATATTGAGAAGCTCACTTATGCAGAGATCGTTAACATTGTAGATGGACAAGTACTTGGGGGACGCGAAGGTTTACATAAAACGCTAAATAAGTTTGTTATCGGGGCTATGAAGCTAGAAGCAATGATGCGCTATACAGAAGCAGGAAACTTGCTGATTGTTGGAAACCGTGTAAAAGCACATGAACTTGCGTTAGAAGCGGGAGCAGCTGTGTTAATCACAGGAGGCTTTGACACAGATGAGTATGTTAAAAAGCTTGCAGATGAATTACAGCTTCCAATCATTTCAAGCAGCTATGACACATTTACTGTTGCAACAATGATTAACCGGGCAATCTATGATCAGTTAATAAAAAAAGAAATTGTTCTTGTGGAAGATGTGCTGACGCCTTTAGAGAAAACCGTCTATTTAACAGTAAAGGACCAAGTAGCGAAATGGCATGAATATAGCCAAGAAACGATGCATGGACGCTATCCTGTTTTAGATGAAAACTTGAAAGTAGCGGGTATTATTACAGCTAAGGATATTATCGGTGTGTCTAAAACAACACCGGTTGAAAAGATTATGACAAAAAACCCAATTACAGCAAGTGGGAAAATCTCTGTGGCTTCTGCTGCCCGCATGATGGTATGGGAAGGAATTGAAGTTTTGCCGGTTGTGGATGACAATAACAAGCTTCAAGGGATTATCAGCCGTCAGGATGTGCTGCAAGCCTTGCAGATGATTCAGCGTCAGCCGCAAGTCGGAGAAACGATTGAAGATATTGTGACAAACCAATTTATCGACAGTAGGGAAGCGAAACTTGAAAATAGCTATCGTTTTTCTGTTACTCCTCAAATGACAAATTCCATCGGTACGCTGTCTTACGGGGTATTCACAACAATCGTAACAGAAGCAAGCAATCGCGTACTTCGTTCTCATAAAAAAGGAGATTTGATAGTCGAGAATATAACGATTTACTTTGTTAAGCCTGTTCAAATTGACACTGTGATTGAAGTACAGCCGAAGGTATTAGAAACTGGACGAAAGTTTGGAAAAGTAGATGTGGAAGTGTATCAAGAAGGAAACGTGGTTGGAAAAGCATTGTTGATGGTACAATTAATCGACCGGTAATGAAGTTAAGAGGAGAAATAAAAAAGCTTGGCCGGCACCTGAAGAGACAGGAGCAAGCCAAGCTTTTTTACTTAGTATTTTCAGCTTCTTCGACAGCTAAAGGTAAAAAATGTTTATATTGACGAATTCCTTTATAAACGTGCAGTGCACCAAATAATAAAAAGACGATACCGACAAACAGGCTTACCTTTGAGGATGAATACGCTGCTAATTGGTTTAGCCCATAAAACCCTATGAACGCTCCAAGCGCCATAGAAGACTTTCCGGCTACCCAGCCTTTTTCCATCGGACGATGTGTACGAAAATATTTTGCTTTATAAAACACATATAAAATCAGTGAAATTAGAATAAGTGACACCAATACTAACATGTTTACTTTCCCCCATTTTGTCTAATCTATCTACTATTCTAACGATTCTTTCGACACAATTCCACTTATATCAGACAACTTTTCGTATATAATGAAAAAAAGAAGAGTTCCAGAAAAGGAGAAAACTGTATGAAACAAAGTATACTAGAGGCAATTCAACAATTTAGTACAATCATCATTCACCGCCATGTTCGTCCAGACCCGGATGCATTAGGTTCTCAATGTGGTTTAGGTGCGATTTTACAAGAATCCTATCCAGATAAAGAAATTTATGTAGTAGGGGAAAATGATGAATCACTGTCTTATTTACGCCTAATGGATCAAATTGATGATAGCGTATATGAAGATGCGCTTGTGATTGTCTGTGATACGGCAAATCAAGAAAGAGTGTGCGACCAACGCTATAAAACCGGCAAGAAACTTATTAAAATTGATCATCATCCGAATGAAGAGCCTTATGGTGATATCGTTTGGGTGGATACTACTTCAAGCTCAACAAGCGAACTGATTTATGAATTATATTTATACGGGCAGGATAAGGGGCTTGTTCTTTCACGAGAGGCAGCGCGTCTTATTTTTGCTGGTATTATTGGAGATACAGGACGCTTTTTATTTCCGAGTACAACCTCCAAGACATTTTCATATGCCGCACAGCTTGTAGAAACGGGAATCTCTTTTCCAGAACTTTATAATGAGATGTATAAGACTAATATTCGCGTTGCTCGATTGAACGGTTATATTTTACAAAATGTCGAGATATCGGAAGAAGGCGCAGCCTATGTGAAAATTACAAAGGAAATCTTGAAACAGTTTGATGTAACGACAAGGGAAGCATCTGCAGTTGTCGGTACATTAGGGAATATTGAAGGTTTAAAAGCATGGGTGCTGTTTTTAGAAGAGCAGGATGTTATTCGTGTTCGCTTGCGTTCGAAGGGGCCTGTCATTAATCGATTGGCGATGAAATATAATGGCGGCGGCCACCCTATGGCTTCTGGCGCCTCTGTATATTCATGGGAAGAAGCAGACAGCTTGATTGCAGACTTAAAGGAAATATGTAAAGGATAAAAAAGGGGCACGGGATATTTCCCGTACCCCTTTTTTGAATGAACAGCAAGTAATTTCCATGCTAGTGAAATCTTAGCTCTTCTTCAAGTTAAGTGAATACTTGGCAAAGCCTGCAGAAGATGGCCCTAAATATGTAATATTGTTGAGTGAATTTGCATATTTTTGAGCTTTCGATGAAGAGTAAAAAATCGGTATGGCATTTCCGTAAACGGATGCAAGTGACCAGTTATTATCGGCACTTAGATTGATTGTCTGCAGTTGGCTGATATAGTCCATAAGAATTTGCCGTATTTCATCAGGCGTTTGCAAGATGACGGCTCCTTTACTTACCCCAGGGAAGGTATGGCTGTTTGCTCGGTAATTATTTGTTGCGACGATGAATTTTTGGTGAGATGTAACCGGTTTCCCTTTGTATGTCAGATTAATAATTCGACTTGTTTTCTGATGGATAAGCTGTTCCTTATAGTCGTATTTTGCCGGCTGTGTAACGTCGATTTGATACTGTACACCATCAATTACATCAAAATTATAAGAACGAAAGTTAGGATTAATGAGATTTTGTTCCCCTTTTGTAGATGGATCTATCTGCTCAAATTGTCCAGCACTCATTTCCAGCCATTCTTTTAGCTGCTTTCCGTTTATAAGAACAGCTTGAAGAGTATTTGGATAAGCATATATATCTGCTATATCCTTAATTGTTAGCGTTCCTGCCTCAATATCAGTGTAATAGCTTGCACCGCCGCGGCCGCCGGCTTTAAATGGTGCACTTGCTGATAAAATAGGAATCCCTTTATATTTGTTAAATGTTTTATCCTGCAATGCTTGATTTACATACCATCTTTGTGCGTTTGCTACAATTTGAATAGAGGAATCATCTTGCACTAGTGCGAAAAAGCTATGGATGGGTGCACGTGTTTTTCCTACTGGCTGATTTATGTATGCAATAGTGGCTTCATGTTCTGGTTTAATAGCATTAAAGAGCGCTTGGTTTGTTTCGGTAAGTGTATTTCCTTTATCATCAGCAATTGGCCGAAGTGATGCTTTTGCATCTGTTATTGTCCATTTGCTCTGCTTATAAGTTAAATCCAAGTCAATTACCCCAAGGTGGCTTCCAAAGCTTCCAGCCATCACAACCGGTTTTCCATTTATGGTACCATTCTTTATATTTACATGCTTTTCAGCAGCATAGGATGGGCTAGGAAATAATCTATGAGCATGCCCCGCGAACACAACATCAATGCCGTCCACTCGCGTTAAAAAATTAGCCGTATTTTCCAAGCCTGGTTTGTACCGCTCATTGCTAATTCCGCTGTGTGCTAGAGCTATAATAACATCAGCCCCTTGCTGTTTCATGATGGGAACGTATTGTTTAGCTGTTTCCACGATGGAACGTGTTTCCACTTTTCCGTATAAATGTTCTTTATCCCATTGAGTGATTTGTGGAGGAACAAAGCCAATGACCCCGATTTTTATCAAATGTTTTGTACCCATTGCATCTTCGAGCATACGTTTTAAAATAACGTATGGCTGATAGTAGTGCTTGTTACTGTCTGGATAGTAAATGTTTGCATTAATGATAGGCATTTTTGCTTGGCTGAGTACGCGATTTAAAAAAGGCAGGCCATAATTAAATTCATGGTTTCCAAGAGTAATGGAGTCATAATTCAGTAAATTAAAGGCACGGATAGCCGGGTGAACTCTCACGCTTGGAGTCTTTGCTATATAATCTCCCAAAGGATTGCCTTGAAGAAAGTCACCGTTATCAAATAAAAGCGTGTTTTTTACCTCTTTTCGTGCTTGTTTAATAAGACTCGCTGTTTTCACGAGACCGACTGTGTTATCGGTTTTCATTTGATAGTAGTTATAGTTTGCTAAAAACATGTGTAAATCCGTAGTTTCCAGCAAGCGCAGTTTCACCTTTGCATCTCCTCCTTTTTCAGCAAAAGAAGCGGAAGGGCTACGTATAAGCATAATAATCAGAGAAGCAATAAAAATCGATTGCCATTTCAAATCTATATCCTCCCCATGTATATGTTCAAAGATAAAGCTAGTATTTGTAAAAAGAGGAGGAAATATAAAAAAAGCAGAGAAAACTCTGCTTTCTTCATAACTAGGGTTATATGGGAGGCCCCACCGAAGATATCGCCATAAAGCTCCCCTACATATATCGGTGAAACAAAAATTCCACTCATTTTTTTTGCTGAATTTTCAAAGTGATTTCAAGGACAGTATCAAAGTAGATTGTGTCGACTTTAAATTGATATGTTCTGTTGTCACGTTCGTATGTTTTATTTTCAATCACTTTTTTGAGAAGTTCTTTATTTCTAGCTACTCCCTGAATATTTTCTTTTAATAGATTCCGTAAATCTCCGCGTATTGCTGCAGTGAGGCTATAGACTGCTAATTCATCTAGGTCATATTGTTCATGATTAATGATTTTAATTTTAATATCCTGAATCGTTAATGTGCGCTTCATTTGATTGTTACGTTTTTTTTCTTCATCTTTCCAAATTTGTAAATCATGCTCTAGTTGCTCAATCTCCTGTTTTTGTTCAATGATTGTTTTGGCTTGTTTTTCTCGTAGCTCTCCGTAAACGTGAAGGAAAATACCCCAGCTAATAATGGAGCCGATAGCGGCTCCGCCAAACAATAATTGCCAACTTTTTGATTTATACAGTGGTGGAATACGCATTTACACATGCTCCTGTGTCAACCATTTAATGATAATCAACCCTGTTTGTGTCCCGCCCATGGCAAATAAAATAAGTACAATCTGCTTAATAATATCCCGAGTTTCCCCTTGATAAATGCCGCGTTCAAAGCTGTAAAAAGTATCAAATGTCCCCCCAATCGCAGCTATCAGCGCCCAAATGCGTAAAGTGTTAGAAAGCCGCCTGATGGCAGTTAAAGGAGGCTCGCCTGCTACAAAGGAGCCGATACCACCGATTAACGAGCCGCCAAGCATCACTCCGAATGCAACAAAATAGCTTGTGATAAGCAGCGACAAAAAACCTTGTTTAACCTCCACTTGAATCACCCTCTCTATTACATATATATGGACAAACAACAGGTGGTATGTTTTGATTTACTGCAGTTTTATCAAATATAATGAAGGAACGAGATAAAAGACTAAGGGGGGAGAACCATGAGTTTTGTACATCTGCAAGTGCGCACGGCATTCAGTTTGCTCAGCAGTACCTGCAGTATTGAATCGCTTGTAAAGCAAGCTAAGAGGCTTGGATTTCAAGCGCTTGCTGTTACTGATGAGAACGTGATGTATGGGGTCCTTCCTTTTTATAAGATGTGTAAGAAAGAAGGGGTCAAGCCGATTATTGGACTTACAGCTTCTGTTTGGAATGAAGAAGAGGAGAAGGCATATCCGCTTATTTTGCTGGCAAAAAACTATACGGGATATCGAAACTTAATTAAAATTTCCAGCAGTATAGCAACAAAGTCAAAGCAAGGCATTCCTAAAAAATGGCTTGCTCGTTATGCGGAAGAGATTATTGCTGTTACTCCCGGAATGGAAGGAGAGATTGAACAGCTGCTGCTTTCGAATAAGGATGAAGAGGCCGCAAGCTATGTGAAACAATACCAGCAGATGTTTCCAGAGTTTTATTTGAATTTGCAAAATCATTTGATCAAAGAAGAGCGCTTGATTAATGCAAAATTGCTTAAGCTGAGTGAGCAACTGAACATACCGCTTACGGTAACAAATGATGTTCGTTATATTCAGAAGGAAGATGCTCTTGTTCACGAATGTTTGTTATCTATCGGGCAGGGAACTAAGCTGTCAGATGTGCAACGTCCTCGTTTACATACAGACCAGTATTACCTAAAAACGACTGAAGAAATGGAGGAACTATTTGACTATTTACCAGAAGCTCTAGAAAATAGTCAAAAGATTGCAAGCTTATGCAATGTAGACATTCCATTCGGTCAGAGTCAGCTTCCTAAGTACCCTGTTCCTACGGAAGAAACTTCAGAAGAGTTTTTAGAACGTATTTGTAAGGAAGGGTTACAGAAGAGGTACGGGGAAGTAAAGGAGATACACTTGCGAAGATTACAGCATGAGCTGGATATAATTACGCGGATGAAATTCAGTGATTATTTTCTTATTGTATGGGATTTTATGAAGTATGCGCATGAGCATCGTATCCTAACAGGGCCAGGTCGTGGATCGGCGGCTGGATCTCTTGTTTCTTATGTATTGGAGATTACGGATATTGACCCGCTGCAGTATGATCTGTTGTTTGAACGATTCTTAAACCCAGAGCGTATTACTATGCCAGATATTGATATTGATTTTCCAGATATCCGCCGAGATGAAGTCATACAATATGTCGTCAATAAGTACGGTCAATTGCATGCGGCACAAATTGTAACATTCGGTACTTTAGCAGCCAAGGCTGCAATTCGGGATACAGGAAGGGTTATGGGTTTGTCTCAAAGGGAGCTGGATACATTCGCTAGATTAATCCCATCTCGCATTGGGATTACATTGCAGGAGGCGTATGATGAATCAGTCTTGCTAAGGGAGCATGTGGAATATAGTCCTTTGTACGAACAAGTTTTTCAAATCGCAAGAAAAGTGGAAGGCTTGCCGCGTCATACTTCTATCCATGCAGCTGGGGTTATTATGAGTAGGTCTCCGCTTACGGATATAGCACCGATTCAAGAAGGTCATCAAGATGTCTTTCTTACCCAGTATCCTGCTGAAGTATTAGAAGAGCTTGGTATGCTGAAGATGGATTTCCTCGGACTCCGCAATTTAACGTTACTGGAAACTGTTCGAAATTCGATAAAAGAGAAACAGAATCTTCGCAAGGTCCCGCTTGATGATGCAAATACTTTTGCTTTGATGTGTAACGGAGATACAACAGGTGTCTTCCAGTTTGAATCAGCTGGGATGAGAAAGGTATTAATGGAGCTGAAGCCGACGGAATTTGAAGATATAGTGGCAGTTAACGCTTTGTACCGTCCAGGACCAATGGAGCAGATACCACTCTATATAGAATCGAAGCATAACAAACGTCCTATTACTTACCCGCATCCTGATTTAAAACCTATTTTACAGAAAACATATGGTGTGATTGTCTATCAAGAGCAAATTATGCAAATCGCTTCAGTGATGGCAGGATTTTCTCTTGGAGAAGCTGATATGCTTCGAAGGGCGGTAAGCAAAAAGGATAAAGAAGTACTCGACAGTGAACGAGCTCATTTTGTTACAGGCTGTTTACATAAGGGCTATAATGAAAAAACTGCTCATGACGTATATGATTTAATTGTGCGTTTTGCAAATTATGGATTCAACCGCAGTCATGCAGTTGCTTATAGTATGATTGCATATCAGCTAGCTTATTTAAAAGCAAACTATCCAACTGAATTTGCTGCAGCACTGCTTTCAAGTGCAGTGGGAAATGAAGATAAAGTTGCGTCCTATATTCGAGAAACGCAGCGAAAAGGGATTTCAGTATTGCCGCCGTCTATTTTAAAAAGCGGATACCGATTTACGGTAGAAGGGGGAAAAATTCGCTATGGACTTTTAGCTATTCGTAGTATTGGAATGGCGACAGTGAAAGACATTATAGAAGAACGGAATAAAAAACGGTTTACTGACTTATTTGATTTTTGTGTCCGTATTCCTCCTAAATCCATGAATAGACGTACATTAGAAGCTCTTATTTCTGGAGGGTGCTTCGATGAATTTGGTGAAAACCGAGCGTCGCTGCTGGCCAGTATTGATGCTGCTTTGGAATATGCAGAGCTTGTAAGACCGGATGAGTCTGGACAAATCGATATGTTTTTAGACGATATCATCCCAAAGCCGAATTATGTGAAAATGGAGGAACTTGGTTCTCTTGAACAGCTTACGTTGGAAAAGGAAGCATTAGGACTGTATCTTTCAAGCTATCCGACAAGTGTATATCGTCCGCTTGCAAAGGAACTCAGAATGCCTTCTTTAGCAGAAGCTGTGGAGCATAAGCCAAAATTTGCAAGGGCGATTGTTTATATTAGCGGGTGTCGGATTATTCGGACAAAAAAAATGCAAAAGATGGCGTTCCTTACAATTTGTGATGAAAGTACTGAAATGGAAGCTGTATTATTTCCAGACAGCTATCTTTCTAATTTCTCTTTGGTGGCAGAAGGAAAAGTTGCTTTAATAGAGGGAACTGTGACTAGGAGAAATGATACTTCCCAATTTATTGTAAATGGTATATATGCTTTGGACAAAGCAGAAGAATATGAAACAGATAAAGCCAAGTCTGTTTATATAAAATTGCCTTCAGAGAACGATAAAATGCTTATAAGTACAATTACCAAAACCTTATTTCAATATCCTGGTTATGCCGCAGTATATATTTATTATGAAAAAGAGCATAAAATGGTACAATTAGCGCGGGGATTTTCTATTCATCCTGTGGATAATTGCTTACAAAACTTAAAAGAGTTAGCAGGAGAGGAAAATGTTGTATTAAAAATAAGATAGACTTTTTTCTGCATTCTTTATATAGTAATAATAGCTTATGTGGTCAGACCACTTATTTGAACAAGAATGTAGCATGAGAAAGTTGTAGGAGAGTGAATGATTTGTCAACACTTCGTGAAGAAGCGCTTCATATGCATCGAGTAAATCAAGGGAAATTGGAAACTGTCTCCAAGGTTGCGGTTGAAAATGCGAGAGATTTGAGCCTTGCTTATTCTCCTGGAGTAGCTGAACCTTGTAAGGTTATTTATGATGATAAAAGCAAAGTATACGAATATACAATGAAAGGCAATATGGTAGCCGTTGTAACAGATGGAACCGCGGTTCTTGGATTAGGGAACATCGGTCCTGAAGCATCACTTCCTGTTATGGAAGGGAAAGCAGTATTATTTAAAAGCTTTGCAGGAGTAGATGCGTTTCCTCTTGCATTAAAAACAAATGATGTAGACAAGATTGTTGAAACTGTAAAGCTGTTGGAACCGACGTTTGGCGGCGTGAATCTTGAGGATATCGCAGCTCCGAGCTGTTTTATTATTGAAGAACGCTTGAAAAAAGAAACAAATATTCCTATATTCCATGATGATCAACATGGTACAGCGATTGTAACGGTAGCAGGTCTTGTAAATGCATTGAAAATTGTCGGTAAAAAAATGTCTGAAATAAAAGTGGTAGCAAATGGAGCTGGTGCAGCAGGTATTGCAATCATCAAGCTTTTATACCGCTATGGTGTTCGAGATATTATTATGTGTGATACAAAAGGTGCAATTTTTGAAGGAAGACCTACAGGAATGAATGCAGTGAAAGATGAAGTTGCAAAGTATACAAACAGAAGCAGAGCAGAAGGCACTCTTGAAGATGTAATTAAGGGAGCAGATGTCTTTATCGGCGTTTCTGTAGAAGGTGCATTGACGAAGGATATGGTTCGTTCTATGAATGAAAATGCAATTATCTTTGCCATGGCAAATCCAAATCCGGAAATTATGCCGGCAGATGCAAAGGAAGCGGGAGCAGCAGTAGTAGGTACAGGGCGTTCTGACTTCCCGAACCAAGTAAACAACGTATTGGCCTTTCCTGGTATTTTCCGCGGTGCATTGGATGTTCATGCAACACAGATTAATGAAGAAATGAAAGTGGCTGCTGTACAAGCAATTGCAGAGCTTGTAACAGAAGCGGAATTAAGTTCAGATTACATTATTCCAGCTCCATTTGATGCTCGTGTGGCTCCGCAAGTAGCCGCTTACGTAGCAAGAGCAGCGATGGAAACAGGAGTAGCTCGCCGTCAGGTAGACCCGAATGAAGTAGCTGAAAAGACAAGAAGGTTAGCGACTATCAGATAAGATAAGTGAGGAATGCTCGTTGACGGATACACAAACGAAAGTATATCTTGAGATAGTAAATAAGATTCGCGCAATCATTACGGAAGATGCCTTAGAGGCGGGAGACAAACTGCCGTCTGAACGGGAGCTAAGCTCCCGGCTCGCAGTAGGACGATCTTCCGTACGAGAAGCGCTCAGAGCGTTGGAACTGCTCGGTTTAATTGAAACTCGACGCGGTGAAGGAACTTTTGTTAAAAACTTTTATGAGCATGGACTTGTGAAATTGATCGGAACGTTTTTGCTGCAAGATGAGAAGACAAAGAAGGATTTGCTGCAAACTAAGCTTTTGCTTGAAAAAGATGCTCTTCGTCTTTTATGTGAACATAGTTCGGAAGGTGCATTGCAGGAATTAAAGGATTTGTTGTCAGACGACAGCTTCCCTGCTCCGCAATTTCATCAGATTTTCTTTGCCAAAATTGTAGAGAAAACGCAAAACTATTTACTGTACCGCATTTGGAGTATTGCTAGCGATTATTTTTCTTCATTGCAGTATAGTTTTATGGTTGAAGAAAAAAGCGACTATTGGAATATTTATAGAGCGATAGAAAGAAAGAATGAGACAGAGGCTATTGTTTTATATAATGCGTTAACGGAGAAGATAGTTTCTAATTAAAAGACTGCCCTGTTTTATAAAAAAGTTATAATTATATTTCTTTAGAAAAACGTGACAGATTGCGACACACATTTTTCTTGGAAATGCTTAAAGTAGTAGATAGACGGTTGGCTTGCAGACAAGCAGGTCAATTTGCCCTTTGATTAATATAAAAAGATCGTAACTGCTTCTATTAGTTTCTGTTGAGAAAAGGAAAAAAGAAGCATCCTGATAATTTATCATCTAAAGGAGGGGTCAACGTGATAATAAGAGATTTGTTTGTTAAGAAAAAGAAGTATGCAGCTATTCCTTCAGAACAAGTTAGAAAAGACGTACCGACTGGTGTTATGACAAAATGCCCGGGCTGTAAGAAAATTATATATTCGAAAGAGCTGTTAAAAAACTTGAAAGTATGTATGAACTGCGGATATCACCACCCTATGAATGCATACGAAAGAATTGAAAGTTTATTAGATGAAAATACTTTTGTAGAATATGACAAGGAAATGATTTCTTTAAACCCTCTTAACTTCCCAGATTATGAAGAGAAGCTGGAAAGCGACCGCAAAAAAACGAATATAAACGAGGCAATTGTGACTGGAGAAGGAACAATTAATGATATGCTGACTGTTGTTGCAGTAATGGATTCTCGTTTCCGTATGGGTAGTATGGGCTCTGTTGTAGGAGAAAAGATAGCTCGTGCGGTTGAAAAAGCAAGAGAAATGAAAGTACCGTTTCTTATTTTTACAGCTTCAGGAGGAGCAAGGATGCAAGAGGGTGTGCTAAGTCTGATGCAAATGGCTAAGACCAGCGTAGCTTTGAAAAGATTCAGCAATGAAGGCGGATTAATCATTTCTATTATGACTCATCCGACAACTGGTGGTGTATCTGCAAGTTTTGCTTCTCTTGGAGATTATAATTTAGCTGAGCCGGGTGCTTTAATCGGATTTGCTGGACGACGTGTAATTGAACAAACTGTTCGTGAAGAATTGCCAGAGGACTTTCAAACGGCAGAATTTCTTTTGGAGCATGGACAATTAGATGCAGTTATTAACCGATTGGATATGAAAGAGAAGCTGGGCACCATTCTTGAAATACATCAAGGAGGGATAACACATGGCTGAACTGGAATTTGAAAAGCCGATTTTAGAGTTGCGAAAAAAAATAGCAGAGCTAAAAGAATATACAAAGAGCAGTAATGTAGATTTCAGCAATGAAATCCAGATTTTAGAACGCAAATTGGAGAATCTGGAGAAAGAGGTATACGGCAATATGAAAGTATGGGACCGTGTTCAAATCGCTCGCCATCCAGAACGACCGACAACTCTCGATTATATTGAACAGCTCTTTACTGACTTTTTTGAATGTCACGGGGATCGCGCTTTCGGAGACGATCAAGCTATTGTTGGAGGAATTGCTAAATATAAAGGCAAACCGGTTACAGTCATCGGGCATCAAAGAGGAAAAGATACAAAGGAAAATATTCGTCGTAATTTTGCTATGCCGCATCCAGAAGGATACAGAAAAGCACTCCGCTTAATGAAGCAGGCGGAAAAATTTGACCGTCCGATTATTTGTTTCATTGATACAAAGGGTGCATATCCAGGGAAAGCAGCTGAAGAGCGGGGACAAAGCGAGGCAATTGCTCGCAATTTATTTGAAATGGCAGGTTTGACTGTTCCAGTTATTTGTGTGGTTATAGGAGAAGGGGGAAGCGGAGGCGCATTAGGAATAGGGGTTGGAAATTACATCCATATGCTGGAAAACTCCACGTATTCTGTTATCTCTCCTGAAGGAGCGGCCTCTATCCTTTGGAAAGATGCAAGCTTGGCAAAAACAGCTGCGGAAGCAATGGGCATTACAGCTGGAGACTTAAAGCGTTTAGGCATAATTGATGAAATTATTCCGGAACCGCAGGGAGGAGCTCACCGCGACTTGAAGGCACAAGCGGAATTTATCGATAAAGCACTTTCCAATTCGCTCCAGCAATTAGAAAACATGACACAAGAACAACTTATGGAACAGCGATACAATAAATATATGCAAATGGGTCAAATTTCGTTTTTAAATGAATCGGTTTGGGTACAATAATAAAAGCGTGCATTCTGTTGTAGGAGTGCACGTTTTTTCCCTTTTTAATTGACCCAGCCTGCACATTGTGTTCCATACAGCTTCATGGTATTTTTATATCAAGCAAATAAATTATTGAGGTGAAAGAAAATGAAAAGAATAGGTGTTCTTACAAGCGGTGGGGATTCACCGGGTATGAATGCAGCTGTTCGTGCAGTTGTCCGTAAAGCTATCTACCATAACTTGGAGGTATACGGAGTATATCACGGCTATTCAGGGTTAATTGGTGGAAATATTGAAAAATTAGAGCTGGGCTCTGTTGGTGATATTATTCACCGTGGTGGAACTATGTTGTATTCAGCAAGGTGTCCAGAGTTTAAAACATTAGAAGGACAAAAGCAGGGGATTGAACAGCTAAAGAAATTTGGAATTGAGGGCTTGGTTGTTATTGGTGGAGACGGTTCATATCAAGGCGCAAAAAAATTGACAGAACATGGCTTTCCTTGTGTAGGAGTTCCCGGCACAATTGACAACGACATTCCGGGCACAGACTTTACAATTGGCTTTGACACAGCATTAAATACTGTTATTGATGCAATTGATAAAATTCGTGATACAGCTACTTCTCATGAGCGTACATATGTTATCGAGGTAATGGGCAGACATGCAGGAGATATTGCTTTATGGGCTGGTTTAGCTGATGGTGCGGAAACTATTTTAGTTCCTGAAGTAGATATTGACCTAGAGGACGTGATTACACGTTTAAAGAGAGGTCATGAACGGGGGAAAAAACATAGCATAATCGTTGTAGCAGAAGGTGTAGGCAGTGCTATTGATTTCGGAAAGAAAATTCAAGAGGCGACAAGCTTTGATACGCGTGTGACCGTGTTAGGTCATGTACAGCGCGGTGGTTCCCCAAGCGCAGCTGATCGAGTATTGGCAAGCCGATTGGGTGCAAGAGCGGTAGAACTGTTATTAGAAGGAAAAGGCGGGCGCTGTGTAGGTATTCAAAATAATAAGGTTGTAGATCATGATATTATTGAAGCCTTAGCACAAAAGCATACAATCGATTTAGAGATGTATCGATTATCTCAAGAGCTGTCTATTTAATAATTTATTCAGGATATTGTCCCTTGTTTGGGAACGTTTCCATAAAAGTGGAGGTAAAAAAATGCGCAAGACAAAAATTGTATGTACAATTGGACCTGCAAGTGAAAGTATTGAAAAGTTAACTCAGTTAATTGAAACAGGAATGAACGTAGCTCGCTTGAACTTCTCACACGGAAATCATGAGGAGCATGCGGCAAGAATTCAAAGCATTCGTGAGGCTGCGAAACAAACAGGTAAAACAGTAGCGGTTTTACTTGATACAAAAGGACCAGAAATTCGTACGAACGACTTTGAGAACGGGCAAGCAGAATTGAAAATGGGTGCAGAAGTCACTATTTCTATGAACGAAGTACTTGGGACAGCAGAGAAGTTTTCTGTAACTTATTCTGGTCTTTATGATGATGTCGAGCCCGGATCTCGTATTTTAATTGATGATGGTTTAATTGAACTGGAAGTACTAGAAAAGGGAAATAATGAAATTCGTACAAAAGTACTGAACAGCGGAATAGTAAAAAATAAAAAAGGTGTAAATGTACCAAACGTCAGCATTAAGCTTCCGGGGATTACAGAAAAAGACGTGAAGGATATTATATTTGGTATCGAGCAGGGAGTAGACTTCATTGCAGCTTCTTTTGTGCGTAAGGCGTCAGATGTTTTAGAAATTCGAGAGCTGCTGGAAGAGTATAAAGCATCTCACATTCAAATCATTCCTAAGATTGAAAATCAAGAAGGAATCGATAACATCGATTCTATTTTGGAAGTATCGGATGGTTTGATGGTTGCACGCGGAGATATGGGTGTGGAAATTCCCCCCGAAGAAGTGCCGCTTGTACAAAAGCGCTTAATTAAAAAATGCAACCTATTAGGCAAGCCGGTGATTACAGCTACGCAAATGTTAGATTCTATGCAGCGTAATCCTCGTCCAACACGCGCAGAAGCAAGTGACGTGGCGAATGCTATTTTTGATGGTACGGATGCTATTATGCTGTCCGGTGAAACGGCAGCTGGGTCTTATCCAGTAGAATCGGTAAAGATGATGTCAACTATCGCTTCTCGTGTAGAGCGCTCTCTACAATACCAAGATTTGTTCAGAAAGCGAATGAAGGAAGCAAAATCAACTATTACAGATGCTATTAGTCAATCAGTTGCACATACGGCTATCGCATTAGATGTAGCAGCTATCTTAACGCCAACAGAAAGTGGCTATACAGCAAAGATGATTTCAAAATACCGTCCAAAATCTCAGGTTATTGCTGTTACATTTGATGAGAGAGTATGCCGTAAGCTTGCTCTTGTTTGGGGAGTACATGCTCTCTTGGCTAGTGAAAAGGCAAGCTCTACAGATGAAATAATTGAGACTGCTATAAATACAAGCATGGATACCGGTTTGATTGGCTTTGGAGACACTGTTGTGATTACTGCAGGCGTTCCAGTAGGAGAAACAGGTACAACAAATATGATGAAAGTGCATGTTGTTGGTGAGCCGCTTGTGAAAGGTCAAGGGATTGGCCGTAGAACAGCAACAGGAAAAGTCGTTGTCGCAAAAACAGCAGAGGAAGCAATGGCAAAAATGAACAAAGGTGACATCCTTGTCGCAAACACAACGGAAAAAGATATGATGCCGGCTGTAGAAAAAGCAGGTGCTCTTGTCATTGAAGAAGGTGGATTGACAAGTCATGCAGCTATAGTTGGTGTAACACTTGGCATTCCGGTAATCGTGGGTGTAAACAATGCAACGGTTCTATTGAAAGATGGACAAGATATCACTGTAGATGCGGCTCGCGGAATTATTTATAATGGACATGCAGTAGTACTGTAAGCATATAATAAGAGAAGGAGATATCCTTCTCTTTTTTTATGTAAACACAAGGATATGTAAAACTTGGCACAGGTTTCGTTCGTCTTATTTATATGGAGGGATACTATGTATAAAATTCTTGTATTTTTCTTTATTTTAATACCTGCTATAGAAGTGACATTGCTGGTTACTTCCAGTCATCTTATTGGAATTTGGGCAACGTTTCTCATTATTTTGGGAACAGGGATTATCGGTGCATATTTAGCGAAACAGCAAGGGGTAGAAGTGGTTCGAGAAATACGTTACCGTATGAGCCGGGGGCAATTTCCTACAGATTCGCTACTGGATGGCGTATGTATCTTAATAGGAGCAACGCTATTGCTGACTCCAGGATATGCGACTGACATTTTAGGATTTTTGTTGTTGATTCCAGTTACACGCAAGCCATTTAAAGTGTTAATCGGAAAATGGATGGAAAAGAAAATTCGTGACGGATCCACGAAAATTATTTGGAGATGAATAAATGAAAAACGCTCGACTATTGCGAGCGTTTTTTTATGCAAGTTTATACGCTTTTCCCTTTAATAAATCTCCATAAATCACTAAAAATATTTGCGTTATATAATGTTTTTAAAATAACAAGGCTAACAGGACCGATAATTAACCCGAAAAATCCAAACAGTTTAAATCCGACAAAGAGAGCAATTAAAGTCGGAAGCGGGTCTAATCCAATATTAGAAGATAAAACTTTTGGTTCCATCAGTTGACGTTGGACAATCACTACAATATACAGAATAAGTAAGCCGATAGCAAGCGTTGTATTCCCGGTAAAGTAGCAATAAATGATCCATGGTACAAACACAGCGCCTGTCCCCAGGTAAGGGAGTAAATCAACCAGACCGGTAATAAGAGCGATTGTGATAGCATAGGGAACATGTAATATAAGTAATCCCACTAGCACTATAACAGTGGTCATAGAAATTAAAGTGAATTGAGCTTTTACAAACCCGAACAGAGCCTTCTTTAAGTCTTCTGTGATGTAATGACTATAGCCTTGCACTCGATTTGGCATAAAGCGTTTAAGCCATCTGCCTATTCGATACCAGTCGTTACTGATAAAAAAGGTAGCGAGCAGAACGAAAATTAATACGGTTGCTGTATTAGGTAAAGCGCCAAGAAATGTTTTGAGCCCTCGTAGAATATCTGTTAATATTTCCTGTCCTTTTTCAGTTAAATCTGTACCGAAATTTCGTATATTATCCATGATGGTTTGCTGTTGTGAATCTTCGAGACGATTAAACTTTGCCAACAAATCATTATAAAGCGGCATAATAGTATTGACAGTAAATTCCTGTAAATAAGTAATCAGTTTGGCAAAGTTATCCGGCAGTACTTCTAATAAATAAGAAGAGGCTGCAATAATCTCTGTAACTAAGAGAGTCACTAATCCTGCTAATATTCCAAACATAAGAATGAGTGAAAAAAAAGCTGCTAAAGCGCGTGGAAACCGAACCTTTCTTTCTAAAAAATTTACGATTGGATTCATAATATAAGCCAAAAGAAAGGCGATAATAAAGGGATAGATCAAACCGGATACATACCATGCTAAGTAAAATCCTGTAACGGCAATAACGAGTACAACAGCAAATCGAATGGTTCCGAAGACATAATTTTTATTCAAATATATCCTCCCCTGCTTGTATATAGTTCATACGAATTTACGATGTAATGCTGGCACGAATGTGTATACTCTAGTATATATGGCTTAATTTTACAATGTTCTGAAAATAAAGAAAAGCAGTGTGTGCAACTTTATATAAAATATTGAAAGGATGAACATCATGAGCCAATCCACAATCTTTTTATTAGTTTTATTGGCAATCGGATACTTTGCTAAAAACCAGTCGTTAACCGTAGCAGTTATGATTTTGTTGGCAATTAAATGGACTATGCTCGGGGACAAGGTATTTCCTTATTTACAGGAAAAGGGAATCAATTTAGGAGTAACAGTTATCACAATTGCTGTATTAGTGCCAATTGCAACGGGAGAGATTGGTTTTAAGCAGCTTACAGAAGCGGTAAAATCATATTACGCTTGGATCGCCCTTATTTCAGGGATCCTGGTCGCGTTATTGGCTAAAGGGGGAGTTCAGCTTCTTGCAAAGGATCCGCATATTACAACTGCTCTTGTATTTGGTACCATTTTAGCTGTCGCTTTATTCCGAGGAGTTGCTGTCGGACCGTTAATCGGAGCAGGGATTGCGTACGTATTTATGAATCTTGTGAGCCTATGGAAATAGAAATATTTTATTTTAATATAAATTTATTGAATTCTTTTCATTCACAAAAGTCAGATAATTGTTTATAATGATTATAGGGATATGCCCCTTCTACATTTTTCAATAGTTAATAAGGTAGAATATGCGAGAAGAGTAACAATTGCACAAGATGATGCTCTAGCCCAGATATAATATTAAGAAGGGTGAGCGTAGGATGGGGACATTGGAGAAAAGGAGAGATCATTATGACGGTTATTAGAGGTCTTGAAGGGATAGTTGCTACAACATCATCAATCAGCTCTATTATTGATGATACATTAACATATGTAGGATACAATATTGATGATTTAGCAGAGTATGCTAGTTTTGAAGAGATTGTTTATTTATTATGGCATAGAAAGCTTCCAAATAAAGCTGAGCTACAAGAATTAAAGCAACAATTGTCTGAGAATACCAGCGTTCCTACAGAAATTCTCCATTATTTAAAAACAACAAAATTAGATAATGTACATCCGATGACAGTGTTACGTACAGCTATTTCCATGCTAGCATTATATGACGAAAATGCTGAAGCAATGGACAAGCAATCTAATTATTTGAAAGCGGTTAAATTACAGGCGCAAATTTCTACTTTAGTAGCGGCATTTGCAAGAATCCGAAAAGGGTTAGAGCCAGTAGCACCTCATGCTGATTTAGGCTTCGCAGCTAATTTCTTGTACATGCTGAATGAGCGTATTCCAAATGAAGTGGAGATTGAAGCTTTTGATAAAGCATTAGTATTGCATGCAGACCATGAATTGAATGCGTCTACATTCACTGCACGCGTTTGTGTAGCAACATTGTCTGATGTATACTCTGGCATTACAGCTGCCATTGGAGCATTAAAAGGCCCGCTTCATGGCGGAGCAAATGAAAATGTAATGAAGATGTTATTAGAGATTGGTGAGGTTGAAAATGTAGAGCCTTATATTTTGAATGCGCTTAACAATAAAGTGAAAATCATGGGCTTTGGTCACCGCGTATATCAAAACGGCGATCCGCGTGCGAAGCATTTGAAACAAATGTCCGAACAACTATGTATTATGAACGGTGAAAGAAAATGGTATGATATGTCTGTAAAAATTGAAGAGATTGTAACATCTTCTAAAAATTTACCGCCAAACGTAGACTTTTATTCTGCAAGCGTATATCATTGTTTAGGAATCGAGCACGATTTATTTACACCTATCTTTGCTGTAAGCCGTACATCTGGCTGGTTGGCTCATATTCTAGAACAATATGAAAATAATCGTTTAATCCGTCCGCGTGCAGATTATACTGGGCCAACGCACCAAAAATATGTACCATTAGAACAAAGAGGTTAATTCGTCTGGAGAATTCTGATTCTTTCGGATAGATTTAATCATTGCAACATTTGAAATTGATTAATTGTTTTGAGCTAGGGAGGCAACCTTGCCTTCCTTGGCTTCATGCATATATTTTTGACATATGGGGGTAATCGCATTGACTACAGGGCAAAAAATTACAGTAATTGACGGCATCATGAATGTGCCTAATAATCCTATCGTTCCTTTTATTGAAGGAGATGGCACTGGTCCCGACATTTGGGCAGCTGCTTCCCGCGTATTAGACGCAGCTGTTGAAAAGGCATATAACGGTGACAAGAAAATTGTTTGGAAAGAAGTATTAGCGGGTGAAAAAGCCTTCAATCAAACAGGGGAATGGCTTCCGCAAGAAACTTTGAATATAATTGATGAATATTTACTGGCAATCAAAGGGCCGTTAACAACTCCGGTAGGCGGAGGTATCCGTTCTTTAAACGTAGCGCTTCGTCAAGAGCTTGACTTGTACGTATGCTTGCGTCCAGTACGCTATTTTGAAGGAGTTCCTTCTCCTGTAAAGCGTCCAGAAGACACTGATATGGTTATTTTCCGTGAAAACACAGAGGATATCTATGCTGGAATCGAATATGCAAAAGGAAGCGCAGAAGTACAAAAGGTAGTAGAATTTTTACAAAATGAAATGGGAGTTAAAAAAATTCGCTTCCCTGAAACTTCTGGAATTGGTATTAAGCCTGTTTCTGAAGAAGGAACAAAACGTCTTGTGCGTGCCGCAATTCAATATGCAATTAACGAAAACCGCAAATCTGTAACATTAGTTCATAAAGGAAACATCATGAAGTATACAGAAGGCGCGTTCAAAAACTGGGGCTATGAAGTAGCAGAACAAGAATTCGCTGATAAAGTATTCACATGGGCTGAGTATGATCGCATTGTAGAAAAGGAAGGCAAAGCTGCTGCGAACCAAGCTATGGCTGATGCAGAAGCTGCTGGTAAAATTATTGTGAAAGATTCCATTGCGGATATCTTCTTACAGCAAATTTTAACTCGTCCGCGCGAGTTTGATGTAGTTGCTACAATGAACTTAAATGGAGACTATATTTCCGATGCATTAGCTGCTCAAGTGGGCGGTATTGGAATCGCTCCAGGAGCAAACATCAACTATGTAACAGGACATGCTATCTTTGAAGCAACCCACGGTACTGCTCCAAAATATGCAGGCTTAGATAAAGTGAATCCTTCTTCTGTCGTTCTGTCTGGCGTGTTAATGCTTGAGCATATGGGCTGGAACGAAGCGGCAAAATTAATCACTAATTCCATGGAGAAGACAATTGCTTCTAAAGTGGTAACTTATGACTTTGCTCGTTTAATGGATGGAGCAACAGAAGTGAAATGCTCTGAGTTTGCAAATGAATTAATTAAAAACATGGATGCAAAAACAGCAGTAGAAAACGTATAAGAATGTAGGGGAGGAAAAATATGGCGATCAAACGTAAAAAGGTTTCCGTAATCGGTGCAGGTTTTACAGGTGCAACAACTGCTTTCTTATTAGCTCAAAAAGAGTTAAGTGATGTGGTATTAGTTGATATTCCACAATTAGAAAATCCGACAAAGGGTAAAGCGTTAGATATGTTAGAAGCAAGTCCGATTCAAGGCTTTGATGCAAATGTTATCGGTACTTCTGATTATGCTGACACTGCTGATTCGGATGTAGTTGTTATTACTGCCGGCATCGCACGCAAACCGGGCATGAGCCGCGATGATCTTGTGACAACAAACTCCAAAATTATGAAAACTGTTACACAAGAAATTGTAAAATACTCTCCAAACTGTACAATTATCGTATTAACAAATCCAGTAGATGCGATGACATATACAGTGTTTAAAGAGTCTGGCTTCCCGAAAGAGCGTGTAATCGGACAATCTGGCGTATTAGATACCGCTCGTTTCCGTACCTTTGTAGCACAAGAATTAAACTTATCCGTGAAGGATGTTACAGGTTTCGTATTAGGAGGACATGGTGACGAAATGGTTCCTCTTGTACGTTACTCTTATGCGGGCGGTATTCCGCTTGAAACATTAATTCCAAAAGAGCGTCTCGATGCAATCGTTGAACGTACAAGAAAAGGCGGCGGTGAGATCGTAAATCTATTAGGAAATGGCAGCGCATATTATGCCCCTGCAGCTTCCCTAGTAGAGATGACAGAGGCTATTTTAAAAGACCAACGTCGCGTTCTTCCTGCCATCGCTTATTTAGAAGGTGAATACGGCTACAGTAATCTTTACCTAGGTGTACCGGTAATCCTTGGCGGAAGCGGCCTTGAAAAGATCATCGAGCTGGATCTTTTGGAAGAAGAAAAAGCAGCATTAGACCGCTCTGCTGAATCCGTTAAGAACGTCATGAAGGTTTTAGAATAACTTTGGACATAAAGGAAAAGATTCGGGAATATGTTTCCGAATCTTTTTCCAACTATAAAACATTATTTTTTTGATATAATTTGAAACCGCTATCATCTTGATATGAGAGTTTCGTAATTAGATGGATTCTAGCTTTAAAAGACTTAATTTTTAGAAAATATTACATTGCTATAGGAAAGAGTTAGCTAGTTTTGGTAAAGACAACGGAGGTGCTCATATGCTAAGAAAAAAAGGCAAGCTTGGTCGTAAAATGGAAGAGATTTCAGTTGGAGAAAAGCTTACGTTAACAGAAAAGATAGAAGATAAGGATTTGCTTCTTTACCTTGGTTTGACTGATGATGCCAACCCTTTGTATATTCAACATGATTATGCATCTCAAACGCCATACCAAAAACCGATTGTGCCGAGTTCAATGCTTACAGGAATTGTAACGACTGCTGTTACAAAATATTTACCAGGACCGGGCAGTCATGTAGTAAGGCAAGAGCTTGAATTTTCTAAGCCAGTATATCACTATGCAACCCTTCAATTAGAGTTTGAAGTAGTAGCCGCTTATCCTGAAGAAAATCTGATTGAGATGAGAATATTTGGTGAGGATGAACAAGGACATACAGTTATTAAAGGAATGTTAACAGTATGCCCGCCGCACCAACTTTCTTCTATTATGGAAAAAGCAATGGATAATTTTTAAGAGACGCTGTCTGCGTCTTTTTTATTTTGTTTCAATGACCTTGATACAAGAGTGTGAGGGGAAAAGGAGATAATAGCTCGTAATAGCCCGCTTCTGTCAGCGGAGAACCTTTCCTTTGATAGTAGCTTCATTTTGTATGAGAATGCTACTCAAGCAAATAGTCAGTAGTTCACAAATGTAGTGTTTAATAGTATGATTAAAATGTACAAATAGATAGATAATATACGGATGAAGTGTGGTTTTACAATATAGGCTGGAGGAACAGAATGGGTAATCGAATTTTAGTGGTAGATGATGAAGAATTTATCTCAACGTTAATCGAATTTAACCTGCAACAGGCGGGGTTCGAAGTTATAACGGCGATGGATGGGGAGACAGGATTACAGAGGGCTATGGAAGAGCGTCCTGATTTAATCGTCCTCGATTTGATGCTACCAAAAATGGATGGAATGGAAGTATGCAAGCAACTTCGGTTACAGCGTGTGATGACACCAATTTTAATGCTGACGGCAAAAGATGACGAATTTGATAAAGTGCTAGGGTTAGAACTTGGGGCAGATGATTATATGACCAAACCATTTAGCCCGAGAGAGGTTGTTGCACGTGTGAAGGCTATCTTGCGCCGTACTAAGTTGAGCGAAGAAAATACGCCGGATGAAAAGGCAGACGGCACAATTAATATTGCTGATTTGAAAATTATGCCTGAATACTATGAAGCATATTTTCAAGAAGAGAGGCTCGAGTTGACTCCAAAAGAATTTGAATTGTTGATGTATTTGGCTAAAAATAAAGGTCGTGTTCTAACAAGAGATCAATTGTTAAGTGCTGTGTGGAATTACGACTTTGCAGGGGATACGCGCATCGTAGATGTACATATTAGCCATTTGCGAGACAAAATTGAAAAAAATACGAAAAAGCCAATTTATATAAAGACTATCAGGGGACTAGGATACAAGCTGGAGGAGCCGAAGGGTGATGAATAAATTTCGCTCCCGGCTTCTTTTTGCTTTAATTTCTCTTATCATAACCGTTCTCATTGGACTTGGTTTGTTACTAGGACAATTATTTAAAGGTTTCTATACGGATACGTTAGATAAACGTATAGAGAATGAATTGAAACTTGTTTCCTCGTTAATTGAGGAAACAAGAATATCAAAGACGGAACAACCACAGCGTCTTAGGGATATAGAGGAAGATTTGAAGGTAAAGTTTACGTTGCTTGATGAGAGAGAACGCATCGTATATGACTCCAATGGTATAGAAGGAAAGGCTGAGCAAACTGAACAAATACAGCAGTTGCTGCAGCAAATGAAAAATGATGGGGATAAAGTGCACGTTGTCGATACGAATAGCGGAAAGCATTATTATGGGATAGTAATAGGAAGTAAAGGGAACGAAAAGGAGTATTTAATTACAAGTCTTTCTGTCGAGTCTTTGATGAATATTAATCAAAAAATATGGGGCTTGTTAATAGGAAGTCTTGGCATTGCTTTTATAGTTATTGTTTTTTTAGGAATAAAAATCGCAGCTCAGTATACAAAGCCGATAGAATCAGTAACGGCGGTTGCCATTGAGCTTGCCAAAGGAAATTATAAAGCAAGGGCTTATGAAGATCATGTAGATGAAACAAGAATGCTTAGTGAAGCTATTAATGTGTTGGCACGGAATTTGCAACGGATGACATCAGCTCAGGAAATGCAGCAGGACCGCCTTCATACTCTTATTGAAAATATGGGAAGCGGCATGATTTTAATTGACAGCCGGGGCTATATTAACCTTGTGAATCGTTCGTTTAAGGAAACCTTTCATGTAAATAACGATGAATACTTAGATCAACTATATTATGAAGCATTTCAACATACGCAGATTATTGAACTGGTTGAAGAAATTTTTATGACAGAAGTAAAAGTGCGCAAGCAAATCCTGCTTCCGGTGAAGATTGAACGGAAACATTTTGAGGTGTATGGAGCACCGATTATTGGGACGAACCATGAGTGGAAGGGAATCGTGCTTGTGTTCCATGATATTACTGCACTGAAAAAGCTGGAGCAAATGAGAAAAGATTTTCTTGCTAATGTATCTCATGAGCTTAAAACACCTATTACATCGATAAAAGGATTTTCAGAAACACTTTTGGATGGTGCTATGGAAGATCAAAAGCTGCGTGAATACTTTTTATCCATTATTTTGAAAGAAAGCGATCGAATGCAAGGATTAATTCAAGATTTGCTTGAGCTTTCCAAAATTGAGCAGCAGGGCTTTAAGCTTAATATAGGAGAAGTGGATATGAAGCTGCTTCTGGAAGAAGTTACGGTTATCTTGCAGGGAAAAGCAGATGATAAGCAGATTCAGTTAGATTTACAAGCAGATGAACATATTATCATTTCAGCTGATGCGTTTCGCTTAAAGCAAATTTTTATTAATTTAATGAGCAATGCGCTTTCGTATACTCCTGTTGAAGGACAAGTACAAGTTTCTCTTGAAAATCAAGAGAAACAGATTTGTGTTACTGTACGCGATACAGGAATCGGAATCAGCCAGGAGGAAATTCCGCGCATATTTGAACGATTTTATCGTGTGGATAAGGCCCGTAGCCGCAATACAGGAGGAACTGGGCTTGGGTTGTCGATCGTAAAGCATCTTGTAGAGGCGCATAATGGAAGGATTAAGGTGAAGAGCACGGTTGGGATAGGTACGACATTTATAGTCATATTGCCGAAATACCAAAAAAATAGCTAGTTTACATTATATTAACATTACATTCATTTTTCGTTAATAATATTCTGTTATTCTAATTAACGAAAACCCCTTCATCCAAGGAGTAGTTTTGGACGAGAGTAGATTCCCTTCTATTCTCGTCACTTCCTTTTTGATGTACAAGTGTTTTCGTTTTGTTTAGCGAGCGATCCCCCTGTCTATAGGACTGGGGGTTTTTTCTGTAATCTAAAGCTGTCTGTTCTTTTTATACCTGATGGGGTATAATCGCTACGAGTCTTAACCGTTTTTTACCAGAAAATATCTCTTTTCAGAAAACCGTTATTTTCCTTCTTGTTTCAGGTCATGATAATATAAAGAAGGAAAGAACGGTATTTAGCATTTTGAATGGGGGTACGTGACGTGAAAGAAAAGATAGTTTTAATTGACGGAAACAGCATTGCATACCGAGCTTTTTTTGCTTTGCCGCTTCTTAATAATGACAAAGGAATACATACGAACGCGGTTTACGGTTTTACGATGATGCTGATGAGAATTTTAGAAGAAGAGAAGCCGACACATATACTAGTGGCATTTGATGCGGGAAAAACAACGTTTCGCCATCAAACGTTTAGTGAATATAAAGGAGGACGTCAAAAAACGCCTCCTGAATTATCTGAACAGTTTCCTTTTATTCGGGAGCTTTTAGATGCGTTCCATATTTCCAGATATGAGCTTCCAAATTATGAAGCTGATGATATTATCGGTACGCTAGCTAAGCAAGCAGGTGAACAAGGGATGGAAGTGAAAATCATTTCCGGAGACCGGGATTTACTTCAGCTTGTATCAGACACAACACGTGTGTGCATTACTCGAAAAGGCATTACAGAAGTAGATGAATATACACCAGACGCATTATATGAAAAGTACAGTTTATCACCAGAACAAATTATTGATATGAAGGGTCTCATGGGAGATGCTTCTGACAATATTCCGGGTGTGCCGGGGGTTGGAGAAAAAACGGCAATTAAACTCTTAAAGGAGTATGGAACGATAGAAAGCCTCTATGAAAATCTAGGGGGTGTCAGCGGAAAGAAACTGAAAGAAAAACTTGAAGAAAATAAAGAACAAGCTTTCATGAGTAAGGAATTGGCTACTATCAATACAAATGCTCCAATTGAAATGCAGCTCAATGATATTAACTATAGCTCATATAATCCATCAGAGGTTGTTCCGTTATTTGAAAATCTAGGCTTTAACTCGCTGCTTGATAAAATGGGAGCGGGAGTTGAGATGAAGGAAGCTGCACCGCTCGATGATATCTCGTTTGAAATAGTAGAAGAAATAAATGATGATGTGTTACGTCCGAATTCGGCTCTCATTGTAGAAGTAAATGATGATAATTATCATAATGCACCGATTCAAGGCTTCGGAATTGCCAATGAAACGGGTTACTATTTTATCCCGACTGATGTTGCTTTAGTGTCAGAACGATTTGTAGAGTGGCTGCAAGATGAAGCAGTCACTAAATCCACATTCGATGTAAAAGGTGCAGCAGTCGCACTAAAGTGGAAGGGCATCGAACTGCGGGGAGTGGATTTTGATCTGCTTATTGCCGCTTATTTGCTTGATCCTGCAGAGACAGATAAGGATTTTCGGGCAGTAGCAAAGATGAAGGACTCTCAAGCAATTAAATCGGATGAGGAAGTATATGGAAAAGGTGCAAAGAAAGCAGTGCCGAATCTCGAGGTACTGGCTGATCACATTGTACGAAAAGCAGGCACATTGTATAAGGTTAAAGAATCGTTTATTGAAGAACTGCAGAAGAATGAACAATATGAGTTATTTACAGAGTTGGAAATGCCCCTTGCTATTGTGTTGGCAGACATGGAATATACCGGGGTTTCTGTTGATGCAAACCGGCTGCGAAAAATGGGAGAGGAATTGGCAGCACAGTTACAAGAGATTGAAAAAGAAATCCATGATTTGGCGGGGGAGACTTTCAATATTAACTCGCCTAAGCAGCTTGGTGCGGTATTGTTTGATAAATTAAATTTGCCTGTTATTAAAAAAACGAAAACAGGGTATTCAACATCAGCAGATGTATTGGAAAAGCTGATGGATCGCCATGAAATTATCTCTAAAATTTTGAATTACCGTCAGCTCGGTAAATTATATTCTACATATATTGAAGGGCTCTTAAAGGTTGTGCACGAAGATACGTCAAAAATCCATACTCGTTTTAATCAAGTATTAACTCAAACGGGACGATTAAGTTCAACTGATCCTAATCTGCAGAACATTCCGATTCGATTGGAGGAGGGAAGGAAAATTCGTCAGGCTTTTATTCCGTCACAGAGTGATTGGGTGATATTCGCAGCCGACTATTCTCAAATTGAGCTTCGTGTACTGGCAGAAATTGCAGGTGATAAAGGACTGAAGGATGCTTTCTTGCATGATATGGACATCCACACAAAAACGGCAATGGACGTTTTTGAGGTATCTAAAGATGAGGTTACATCTAATATGAGACGGCAAGCGAAAGCAGTTAACTTCGGAATCGTATATGGAATCAGCGATTATGGATTATCACAAAATTTAGGCATTACTAGGAAGGCTGCTGCGGAATTTATTGAAAAGTATTTAGAAAGCTTCCCAGGTGTACAAGCATATATGGATTCTATCATTCAAGAAGCGAAACAGAATGGATATGTAACGACACTTCTTAAGCGCCGCCGGTACATTCCGGAAATTACGAGTAGAAATTTTAACTTGCGGAGTTTTGCAGAGCGAACTGCAATGAATACACCTATTCAAGGAAGTGCGGCTGATATTATTAAAAAGGCGATGATTGTGATGGCAGAAAGGCTAAAACAAGAAAATTTGCAAACGCGATTATTGCTTCAAGTACACGATGAATTGATTTTTGAAGCACCGAAGGAAGAAATCGCAAAGCTGGAGCAGCTTGTTCCTGAAGTTATGGAGCATGCGATCGCATTGTCTGTTCCGTTAAAAGTAGATTACTCCTATGGTCCGACTTGGTACGACGCAAAATAAGGAAGTGAGAGTATTGCCAGAGCTACCAGAGGTAGAAACAGTGAGACGAACGCTTGAAGCGCTCGTTAAGGGTAAGATGATAGAAGATGTGCTAGTGGATTATCCAAAGCTTGTAAAAGAGCCAGATGATGTAGAAGAGTTTAAGGAGCGCTTGCGTGGAGAAACGATAGAAAAGGTAGGACGAAGAGGCAAGTTTTTGCTTATTTATTTCACACATTATGTTCTCGTGTCTCATCTGCGCATGGAAGGAAAGTATCGCTTGAATCAAACGGGTGAACCGATAGATAAGCATACCCATATCCGTTTTTTATTCACAGATGGAACAGAATTACAGTATAACGATGTAAGGAAATTTGGTACGATGCATTTATTTCGAAAGGGTGAGGAAGAATTATCGCTCCCGCTTTCTGACTTAGGACCAGAACCGTTTCCTGAATATTTGACGACTCAGTATTTAACAGAGCAACTCGAAAAAACAAGCCGAAAGCTGAAAGTTGTTTTGCTTGATCAGCGGGTGCTTGTCGGACTCGGTAATATTTATGTAGATGAAGTATTATTTCGAGCAAGGATTCATCCTGAACGCCCTGCATCTTCATTAGGGGAAGCGGAAACTCAAAAGCTTTATGAAGAAATTGTTGCGACTCTCACAGAAGCAGTCGAAAAAGGCGGCAGCACAATTCGTACTTATATTAATTCACAAGGACAAATCGGTTCATTTCAAAATAGTCTCTATGTGTATGGAAGAAAAGGAGAGGCATGTGTAAGGTGCGGCTCGGCGATTGAAAAAACTGTTGTGGGGGGACGAGGTACTCATTTTTGTCCTGTTTGTCAAAATTTCATAGATGAATAACATCGGATAGGCTTCTGTCATATATATACATATACATTATGTATGAGAGGAGCTGGACGATGTCTCATTCTTTATCACTTCTTCTTTTAGCATTTACATTGAGTCTAGACAGCGGTAGCGTAGGGTTTACGTATGGATTGCGAAATTTACGCATCCCTATTAAATCGATTGTTGTCATAGCACTCTGTTCAGCTGTTGTCATGATGATATCGATGGGGATTGGTCATGGCATTGCTCAAGTGTTTTCTCCTGTGATTGCAAAGAGAATTGGGGGTATTGTACTCATAGCTATTGGAGCTTGGGTGCTTTATCAATTTTTTCAAAGCGATAAAAAAGACAGTGAGCAAATTATAGAGGAAAAAACATTGTTAAAGTTTGAAATCAAATCATTGGGAATCGTCATTCAAATTTTACGCAAACCGACTATGGCTGACTTTGATAAGTCAGGGACCATTTCTGGAATTGAAGCATTGCTGCTTGGTTTAGCTTTGTCGCTTGATTCGTTCGGTGCAGGAATCGGAGCATCCATGTTAGGATACTCTCCATTAATTATGGCTGCTTTGGTAGCGGTGATGAGTTCCGTTTTTCTGGCTGCAGGGATGAAGGCTGGACAATTATTTTCTCACAGTGCATGGTTGCAAAAGCTGACATTTTTACCGGGTGTGTTGTTGATTATGATTGGAATATGGAAAATGTAGTGTAGCGGAACGCGAAGATGAGATGCTCATTTTCGCGTTTTTCTTTATGAACAGGTAATGAGTGGGGTGAAAGTAACATTAACAGGGATAGAAAGCTTACTATACAGTAGAAGAGGAGAGAACTATGACAATAGTTATTGGATTGACAGGCGGAATCGCTAGTGGGAAAAGCACGGTGGCAAATATGATACGAGAGATGGGTATTCCGGTTATTGATGCAGATATTATTGCTCGTCAAGTAGTGGAAGCTGGGGAAGAAGCTTATTCACAAATTGTACAAGTATTCGGAGAAACAATTTTGTTATCTAATGGTGAAATTGACAGAGCAAAGCTCGGAAGCATTATTTTTCATAATGAGGACAAACGGCTCTTATTGAATAGTATTGTACATCCAGCCGTACGAAAACGAATGAATGAGCAAAAAGACTTATGCATTCAAGCAGGAGAGCGTGCCGTTATATTGGATATTCCCTTGTTGTTTGAGAGTAACTTGAAGCATCTTGTAGAGAAAGTGTTACTTATATATGTTGATAAGGATATACAATTGGAGCGGTTGATGAAGCGGAATAATTTATCTGAAGAAGAAGCAAAGGCGCGCATTGCATCTCAAATGCCCCTTTCGGAAAAGGTTGCCCTTGCTGATGAAATCATTAATAATAATGGACTGCTAAAAGAAACAGAAAAGCAGCTACAGGGTGTTTTTAGAAAATGGGGAATTTTTTATTAAAAATAATTAGGTAAATTTATTAAAATTAATGAAATTGTTTAGTGACTTATACTCATTTTGTGCTATACTAATATTGGAGTTCAGGATGAATAGTATAACTCAATCAAGGGGGATAATCACATGATGAATGTTGCAATTAACGGTTTCGGTCGTATCGGAAGAATGGTGTTCCGTCAAGCGGTAAAAGAGGATACATTTCAAATTGTAGCAATTAACGCCAGCTATCCGGCAGAAACGTTAGCACATTTGATTAAATATGACACAATTCACGGTAAATTTGAGGGAACGGTTGAGGCGTTTGACGATCATTTACTAGTAGATGGAAAAATGATTCGCCTTTTAAACTCAAGAGATCCGAAGGAATTGCCTTGGAAAGAGTTAAACGTGGATGTTGTAATCGAAGCAACAGGAAAATTTAACTCAAAAGAAAAAGCAAGTCTTCATATTGAAGCAGGTGCAAAAAAGGTTATTTTAACAGCTCCAGGAAAAAATGAAGATGTGACAATCGTAGTAGGGGTAAATGATGAGACACTAGATATTACTCATCATGATGTCATTTCTAATGCTTCCTGTACAACGAACTGTTTAGCTCCTGTTGTGAAGGTATTAGATGAGCAATTCGGAATTGAAAACGGTTTAATGACAACTGTACATTCTTATACAAACGATCAAAAAAATATCGACAATCCACATAAAGATTTACGCAGAGCACGCGCATGTGCACAATCTATTATTCCTACAACGACGGGTGCTGCGAAAGCGCTATCAAAAGTGCTGCCGCATTTATCTGGAAAGCTGCATGGTATGGCTCTTCGTGTACCGACTCCAAATGTGTCGCTTGTAGACCTTGTAGTAGATTTAAAGAGAGATGTAACAGTAGAGCAAATCAACGATGCATTCTTTGCAGCGTCTGAAGGTTCGATGAAAGGTATTGTCGAATTCTGTAACGAGCCGCTTGTATCTATTGATTTCAATACAAATCCTCATTCTGCTATCATTGATGGACTATCTACAATGGTAATGGGGGATCGCAAAGTTAAAGTACTTGCTTGGTATGACAATGAGTGGGGCTACTCCCGTCGTGTAGTAGATCTTGTGAAAATTGTAGTGGAACAATTTGCGAAGCAAGAAAGTGTACAGCATATCTAATTTCAAAAAATGCCTAAACATTGAAAAAATGTTTAGGCATTTTTATAGTGTTATACATAGCTGTATCTAGAGAGAAGTGTCTTCTCGTTGTGTATATAGTAAAAAAATTAAAAACACTTATTGCAAAATAAAACTAAACGAAGTATACTATCTTTCGTAAACTTTAAATGCATGGGTAAAGTAACTACTTAAAGGGTTAGGACCTCTTTGGACTAACTTTCCCCCGTGGTGGTTCAACCTATCTATGCTAAACTCATAATAGTTAAAGGGGGAACTGTACAATGGAAACTATGGGTCGTCACGTAATTGCAGAGCTTTGGGGTTGCAATTTTGATAAATTGAATGACATGCCTTATATTGAACAGTTATTTGTAGATGCTGCACTGCGCGCAGGTGCGGAAGTACGAGAAGTTGCGTTTCACAAATTTGCACCACAAGGAGTAAGCGGAGTTGTTATTATTTCTGAATCTCACTTAACAATTCACAGCTTCCCTGAGCACGGTTATGCAAGCATTGATGTTTATACTTGTGGAGATCGCATTGATCCGAATGTTGCAGCAGACTTTATTGCTGAAGGCTTAGGTGCTGAAACGAGAGAGAGCATTGAGCTTCCTCGCGGTATGGGATCTATTGAAATTAAACAACGAGATGCAAAAGTTCTTTAAAAAAGAAAATAATTGCTTTAAAATGTAAAGAGGTGTATTATACACCTCTTTTTAATTTTACCCTGCTAAACAGCGGAGGGTTAGCTAATACTGGAAATATCAATACGGTATGCTATGCTTTCAGAAGATTCACTGTAAAATACGTACTAACACTAGAAGAGGTGTACATATGGGATTGTTTCAAAAAGCGCAAAATTTCTTCAGCGCTCATGCCGAAACGAATGACAATCATCATGATGAACAATTAAAAAGCCGTTATTATAAAACGAATACAAAAAATGCATTAAAGGTTGTACAAGAGATTTTGACAGGATTGAACGGATATAAGATCACTTCTGTTTCAGAAGAACGCGGAGAGATCAGTGTTTTAGTTTCCTCTGGTAAACAAGCGCTTATGATTATTACCGTTATTACGATTCGGCCGTTTGAAACTGCTGTTGATTTTTCTGTTTCTACCGATACAACTATGCTGCCGACTGATTTTGGATTTAGTAAACGTGTTATACTAGATATGTATGAACGATTAGACAAACAATTGATTTTCATTGGAACAAGCTTGAGCGAAAAGATGTAAGGGGACATTATGGATTAAGGGGATGGAGTTGATTGTATGCGTTGTCCAACGTGCTTTCATAACGGAACCAGAGTGTTAGATTCACGTCCTGTAGATGAGGGGCGCTCGATTAGAAGACGAAGAGAATGCGAGAAGTGTACGCATCGTTTTACGACATTTGAAAGAGTGGAAGAAACGCCTCTTGTTGTTGTTAAAAAGGAAGGAACACGGGAGGAGTTCAGTAAAGAAAAAATATTACGGGGGCTTATTAAAGCATGTGAAAAACGCCCTGTATCTTTGAAACAGCTTGAAGAAGTGACGCAAAGTGTAGAACGGGAACTCCGTAACTTAGGAGCATCAGAAGTGAATAGTGAGCATGTCGGTGAAATGGTTATGGATCACTTACGAGAAATTGATGAAGTGGCGTATGTCCGCTTTGCTTCTGTCTATCGTCAGTTTAAAGATTTAAACGTATTTATTGACGAGCTTAGAGATATCTTACAAAAAGAACGAAAATAAAAGAAGAGCTGCAAGCCCAGGCTGTCAGCTCTTTTTTACCATACGGCTTCTCATGGAAATCGTGTCTGCTTTTCTAATATAGAAAGGAATTAGAGTATTATGGAAAGACAATCTTGGATGGAATTACTTCCAGTAGATCGATATATGGTATGCACAGGCGGCCTGCTCCATAGTTATGATCGCAAAGTATTGACTATGCTGTATCAGCCTTTAATCGGTGCTCGAGCCTTCAGTTTATATATGACACTGTGGGGAGAGCTTGAACAAAATGAATTGTATGGGCAAGAAAATACCCATCATTCATTGCTTGTCAGCATGGATATGAATTTACCGGATATTTTTGCTGAGCGCAGGAAGCTGGAAGCAATCGGTTTATTGAAGGTATATGTAAAGAAGGAAGAAGATGTCCGGAAATTTCTCTATGAGATTCAGCCTCCTTTGAATCCAAAGCAATTTTTTGATGATATTGTATTAAATATTTTTCTATATAACCGTCTTGGAAAGACGAAGTATATGAAAGTAAAGCAATATTTTGCAGAGCCTGAAAGGGACATGACTTCGTATGAAGAAGTGACACACGCATTTAATGATGTGTTTGATTCTGTTACTCCCTCTCAGCTTTCGGCTTCTTTGCAGTCTGATACCGGTGAAGTGATTCGTGAGCCTCAGGTAATGGGAAGAAGCGAAGCATCTGCCCCACCGGTCACTAACCTTCATTTTAATTTTGAACTGTTTTTTGAAGGGATAGCAGGTGCAGTTATTCCAAAACGATCTATTACTAAACCGGTAAAAGAGTGTATCATGAAGCTTTCTTTTGTATACGGAATTGATACGATTAACATGAAGAATATCATCATGGGGGCCATCACAGAAAGTAATACGATCAATTTAGAGCAGCTAAGAAAAAATGCAAGGGATTGGTATCAACTCGAACACGGCAGCGTCTTGCCTCAATTCAGCCAACGTACACAGCCGCAAGAGAAACGGCTTATGCAGGGGAAAGTACCTGTAAGTCAAGAGGAGGCGCTTATCCAGCAGCTAGAAGTTCTTTCACCTCGAGAGCTTCTTATTGAAATTTCCGGCGGGGCTGAACCTGCTGTCGCAGATTTACAAATCATTGAAGAAGTGATGTTTAAACAAAAGCTGCTTCCTGGTGTGGTGAATGTGTTGATTCATTATGTGATGCTAAAATCAGATATGAAGCTTTCAAAAACATACGTAGAAAAAATTGCAAGTCATTGGGCTCGTAAAAAAATTAATACAGTAACTGAGGCTATGGAGCTGGCTAAACAAGAGCATCGTCAATATCAAACATGGGCGGAATCAAAAAATAAAGAAAAGAGAACAGCATCCTCAAAGCCGACTCGTAAAGAACTGGTACCAGAATGGCTTGGTCAAGAATTGACTAGTGACCAAACAGTTCAGGAAGAGGTTGATGTGGAGGCGCAGAGAAAAATGCTGGAAGAGGCATTAAAGAAGTATAAGAAAAACTAACAAAGGAAATGACCCTTTGAGGTGAAGAAAATGGAACGAATGCAGAATGCTTTTGCAAAGTTAATTAAAAATGAAAATTTTAAAAATCGATATGAAGCTCTAAAGGAAGAGGTCATGTCTCATCCGCGTATTCAGTTATTTCTGGCGGAGCATAAGGATACCGTAACAAATGAAATGATTGAACGCAGCTTAATTAAGCTATATGAATACATTGGACAAAGTATAGAGTGTGAAGGATGCGGCAGTTTAGCACAATGTAAAAATATGCTGCAAGGTTATCATCCGCACTTAGTTATACAAGGGAAGATGATCGATATTCAATATGATCGCTGCCCTAAAAAAGTTGTACATGACGAACGGAAAAAGCATGAATCTCTTATTCAAAGCTTGTATGTTCCAAAAGCAATTTTAGGTGCTTCTATGGGTGAAATGGATCTTTCTGATCCGCAGCGTTTTCAGGCTATCCAAGCGGCACAGGCATTTCTAGATGCGTATGAACCTGGAAAAATGACAAAAGGGCTGTATTTGTACGGTTCGTTTGGTGTGGGAAAAACCTATATTTTAGGTGCAATTGCCAATGAACTTGCTTCGCGTAATATTGCTTCTATGCTCGTCTATCTACCGGAATTTTTAAGGGAATTAAAAGGGTCTATGCAAGATAATACGATGAATGAGAAAATTGAAGTCGTAAAACGAATCCCTGTACTGATGATAGATGATATAGGGGCCGAAGCAATGTCTAGCTTTGTCAGGGATGATATCATCGGATCTATTCTACAGTTCCGTATGCTTGAAAATCTTCCGACGTTTTTCACCTCGAATTTTGACATGAAGGCGTTAGAGCATCATTTAACCTATACGCAGCGCGGAGAAGAAGAAAAACTGAAGGCAGCCCGTGTCATGGAGCGTATTAAATATTTAGCAACACCGGTAAAGCTATCCGGAAAAAATCGGAGAGAATGACATGTTGTCATTCTCTTTTTTTATGAATGTAACTCTCATAAGGCAAGTGGTGAATCAAACACTCTTTTGAACAGTGGTTCTTTTTTCTATATCGTATTTTGGGGATTTAAAAAGC
The DNA here is from genome assembly GCF_017742235.1 of Bacillus sp. 165. GTDB lineage: Bacteria > Bacillota > Bacilli > Bacillales > Bacillaceae_G > JAGHKQ01. The sequence continues at coordinate 191,441 of NZ_JAGHKQ010000007.1, read as the reverse complement.
TTTTCTTATTCCCTTTATCATTTTTTGGACATCTCTTTAATATACATAAGAACAGATGTTTAACCTTGAAGGGGGGACAAAAGTGATCGAAATCCACTTTGAAGAACTAAATGATGCTGCATTCGTGTACGCACAATTAGAAAAATACCATTCTGGTGTTTCAAATACAGGAAGTGTGAGGCTGCAAGAATATACTGTTCTTATCGATCTTCCTTTTGAGGAAGATGTCTATATCCAAGTGGTTTTAATACCAGTACTCATACAGTTTATTTTGAAAACAAAGGAATATAAATGGATTATGTCAGTTTTGTCTCGAGTCTTCTATTATCATGATATAGAAGAACATAATGAGATTTTACATATTGCTCATAGCATCATGAACGGAAGTCGAAAGGATATACCGAAAAAGGGGACAGGTAAATCGCGAGACGAGCTTTTATTTGAAGCCCTCCAAGGCTTTATTCAAAATCCTATTTCTTTCTCATTTGAATCGCTTGTACGTTTTCGATTGAAGCCATATATGATGTATCTACTCAGGGTTACGGAATTAGCGATAGATGAATATAAGCTTGAACAAGATTATCAAACCTTCATTGAAACATTAAGGCAGCATGTAAGCAATCGTAAGGCAAGACTGTCTAGTATTCATCTCGTATTTAATGGTGATTTTATTTTTTACGATGAAAAGGGAGGATGTTTAAATCAAGAAAAGCTTGTCCAATATATAGATGAGAAAATCGTCAAGCACAATGAGTTTTACATTGATGCGAATGTTATTGCTCCGCTTGTATCGATTGCTCCAGAGAAAATCCATCTGTACACAGCTTATTTGGACGACAACATGGTAGTTACTATTCAAAACGTGTTTCAGGAACGTGTGAAAGTATACTCTGTGCAAGAATTTGAAAAAAAGTTTCGAGCAGAATAAAAATAGGCAGATAACACCTTGATTTTCTATACAGATAATCATATAATATGCTACATAATAAGATATTGAACAGTTATGATGAGGACATGAGCATTTTCTACGATTTTTAGAGAGGGAAGCCTTGGCTGGAAGCTTCCTAATACGGGAAATTGTCTTACCGCCTCTGAACTTCAGCAGTGAACATATAGTAATTGCTGACGGATGCGACCGTTATTTGAACTTGAGCAGTCAAAGTGAATTGGCTGAAACAAGGGTGGAACCACGAAATCAACACTCGTCCCTTTTTGGGGGACGGGTGTTTTTTATTTTATCTAAAAGGAGTGAACCGTAATGTCAGAATTAGTAAAAATCGCATTTCCTGACGGAGCAGTGAAGGAGTTTCCGAAGGGGACGACTACAGAAGATATCGCAGCTTCAATCAGCCCAGGCTTAAAGAAAAAAGCCGTGGCAGGTAAGCTTAACGATACATTACTTGATTTAAGAACACCAATCCAAGAAGATGGAAGCATTTCTATCATTACGTTGGATTCCCAAGATGGGTTAGAGATTTTGCGCCACTCTTCTGCGCATATTTTAGCACAGGCTCTTAAGCGTCTGTATAAAAATGTGAAGCTCGGAATTGGGCCAGTTATTGAAAATGGATTTTATTATGATGTGGATTTAGAGGAGTCATTAACTCCAGAGGATCTTCCGAAAATTGAGAAAGAAATGGAGCGCATCATTAAAGAAAATTTTGAAATCACTCGGTTGGAGGTAAGCCGTGAAGAAGCGCTTCGCCGCTACGAAGAAATCGGTGATGATTTGAAGCTAGAGCTGATTAACGAGCTGCCGCAAGGAGAAACAATTTCTATTTACGAACAAGGTGAATTTTTCGACCTTTGCCGCGGTGTGCATCTTCCGTCTACAGGAAAAGCAAAAGTATTTAAATTATTGAGCATTGCCGGTGCGTATTGGCGCGGGGACAGCAAAAACAAAATGCTGCAGCGTATTTACGGTACAGCATTTGCTAAAAAAGAACAACTGGATGAGCATTTACGCTTATTAGAAGAAGCGAAAGAGCGTGACCATCGCAAGTTGGGCAAAGAGTTGAATTTGTTTACTAACTCTCAAAAGGTAGGACAAGGGTTGCCGCTTTGGCTTCCAAAAGGAGCAACTATTCGCCGAATTATTGAGCGTTATATTGTCGATAAAGAAGTAAGCTTAGGCTACGATCATGTATATACTCCTGTAATGGGAAGTGTAGAGTTATACAAAACTTCTGGTCACTGGGACCATTATCGTGACGGTATGTTTCCTCCAATGGAGATGGATAATGAGCAGCTTGTACTTCGTCCAATGAACTGTCCCCATCATATGATGGTGTACAAAAATGATATTCACAGCTATCGTGAATTGCCGATTCGTATTGCGGAGCTTGGTACAATGCATCGTTATGAAATGTCTGGAGCATTATCCGGTTTGCAGCGTGTACGCGGGATGACGTTGAATGACGCTCACATCTTCGTACGTCCAGATCAAATTAAAGAAGAATTCATCCGCGTTGTCCGTTTGGTGTTAGAAGTATACAAAGATTTTGGTTTAAATGATTACTCCTTCCGTCTTTCATACCGTGATCCGGAAGATACAGAGAAGTACTATGATGATGATGACATGTGGAACAAAGCACAAAGCATGCTAAAAGAAGCGATGGACGATATGGGTCTGGAGTATTACGAAGCAGAAGGCGAAGCAGCGTTCTATGGACCAAAGCTTGACGTACAAGTGCGTACAGCGCTGGGGAAAGATGAAACATTATCTACTGTTCAGCTGGATTTCTTGTTACCTGAACGCTTTGATTTAACTTATATCGGTGAAGATGGTAAACACCATCGCCCGGTTGTTATTCACCGCGGTGTAGTTTCAACAATGGAACGTTTTGTCGCTTTCTTAATTGAAGAATACAAAGGAGCATTCCCAACTTGGCTGGCACCAGTGCAAGTGCAAGTGATTCCTGTTTCACCGCAAGTGCATTTAGACTATGCTAAGAAGGTGCAAGATGAATTGCAACTGGCTGGTCTTCGTGTAGAAGTCGATACTCGAGATGAAAAAATTGGCTACAAAATTCGTGAAGCACAGATGAAAAAAATTCCATACATGCTTGTTGTCGGCGACAATGAAGTGTCAGACAATGGTGTGAATGTGCGCAAATACGGTGAACAAAAATCAGAAACAATGCCACTTGCTGCATTTGTGGATATGATTGCTGCAGAGGCGAAGCGTTAACAAGAGAAGCTGCGGCTGCTGCCGCAGCTTTTTGATACACAAACAATAGGTGGTTTTTGTCTGCCTAAGGTCAAGAATTGAAGAAAGAAGCTGTGCCGCAACATATCTATTAAGAGAGGCATTTTAAAATACATCAAAAAAACTATTGCCATCCTGCAAATAGTTTGTTACAATATTTTTTGTTGTTATGAAAGCTATTCGCTTCTTGACATGTCTTTATGTATTGTGATATAGTTGCTAGGGAAAAACAGAATACTTGTTTATGGAAAGCAGGAGCACCCGCTTCTCACCTGAACGACGCAAATAAGCAGTTGACAGGTATAGATGATGATCGTGATAAATTTATGACGTCAAAAGTGTGGGTGTATATATGCCCGCACTTTTTTATTGGGTGTAAATCCTTATAGCCAGAGACGTATTCTAAAGAAACCTTGGAGGTGGCTTACTATTAGCAAGGACATGATGATCAACGAGCAAATTCGTGCTCGTGAGGTACGTTTAGTTGGTTCTAACGGTGATCAACTTGGAATCAAAACTCGCCAAGAAGCATTAGAAATAGCTGGAAATGTGAATCTTGATCTAGTAATGGTTGCTCCAAATGCGAAACCGCCGGTATGCCGTATTATGGATTATGGAAAGTTCCGCTTTGAGCAGCAAAAGAAAGAGAAAGAACAACGCAAAAACCAAAAAATTATTAGCATTAAAGAAGTTCGTTTAAGCCCGACAATTGACGAGCATGACTTCAATACGAAGCTTCGTAATGCAATCAAGTTTCTTGAAAAAGGCGACAAAGTTAAAGCGTCTATTCGCTTTAAAGGACGTGCGATTACTCATAAAGAAATCGGACAACGTGTATTGAACCGTTTTTCAGAAGCTTGTGCAGAAGTAAGTACGGTAGAATCTGCGCCGAAAATGGAAGGCCGCAGCATGTTCTTAATTTTAGCACCTAAAAACGATAAGTAATAGATAGAGGAGGAAACCTTCATGCCTAAACAAAAAACTCACCGCGGCGCTGCAAAGCGTTTCAAAAAAACAGGATCTGGTAAGCTTAAGCGTTCTCATGCTTACACAAGTCACTTATTCGCTAACAAATCTACAAAAGCTAAACGTAAATTACGTAAGTCTGCAGTAGTAAGTGCTGGTGACTTCAAACGTATCCGTCAAATGTTAGACAACATTAAATAATATCTCGGTTTATATAGATTATCTAGGAGGGAAACAATATGCCAAGAGTAAAAGGTGGTACAGTTACTCGTAAACGTCGTAAAAAAGTTTTAAAATTAGCGAAAGGTTATTTCGGTTCCAAACATACTTTATACAAAGTTGCTAACCAACAAGTTATGAAGTCTTTAATGTATGCATTCCGTGACCGCCGTCAAAAGAAACGTGACTTCCGTAAATTATGGATCACTCGTATCAATGCGGCAGCTCGTATGAACGGTCTTTCTTACAGCCGTTTAATGCATGGTTTAAAATTAGCTGGTATCGAAGTTAACCGCAAAATGCTTGCTGACTTAGCGATCACTGACGAAAAAGCATTCGCTGAATTAGCAACAGTTGCAAAAAACAGCGTAAATAAGTAATGATATAAAAATCCTTTGGGTGAATACCTGAAGGATTTTTTTGTAGGAAAAAGCCATGTTTGGATCAACTAATTCTGGTTTTGAATCAATTCGATGTTGTTTCGGAGCAATTAATTTTGGATTTGGAGCAATTAATTCTTATTTTGGATCAATTCGATGTCATTTTGGCATAATTTTTATAATGATACTACCAATGTAGGACGGCATATATTGCATTTATTAGAAGTTTAGAGAAGATATGCTGTTTTCTGTTTGTTTTTTCCTCTTTAACCAATACATAAGTTTATATTTTTTATGTAAATTATCTTTTCTCAGGTGCCCTCCATTGTTATAATGGTTTCATGTCGAAATTAGGGGGCATGAAAATGGATTTACTGCATCTATTTAAATTGCAACGGGAATTGGATGAGCGTATTCTACGTGAACATAACTTAGAGCCTAAAAAATTACTAAAAGAAAAAATGCTGGCACTTCTTGTAGAAGTGGGTGAACTAGCAAATGAAACACGCTGTTTCAAATATTGGAGCAATAAGCCGTCCTCTGAGCGTCAAGTCGTGCTGGAAGAGTACGTAGACGGCCTTCATTTTATTTTATCTATTGGTATTGACCTCGGAATCGATAAAAACTTTTTGTTTTATAAGTGTGCACAAACAACTAAAACAACAGTGGAAGTTTTTTTAGATGTATATACGAAGATCAATCGATTCAGAGAACAGCCGTCGATTACAAACTATATTGAAATGTTTACAGGTTATCTTCGTCTAGGACAGGCATTGAATTTCACAGAATCAGATATTGAAGGTGCTTACTTGGCAAAGAATGAAGTGAATCATGCACGTCAAACACAAGGGTATTAAGGGTATGTGAAACCAGCAGCGACGCATCGCTGCTGGTTTTTTGTATAAGTAAATCTTGCCGCACTTTTAAACTAATTTTGAACATTTCTGATAACTCTTGTATAATTGAAGGGATAGTGAAAAAGGAGGTCTGTAACATGAAACAATTAGACAGCACGTTAGTTATGTTAAAAGAATTAACAGACGCAAAAGGGGTTGCGGGCAATGAGCGTGAACCTCGTGAAGTGATGAAAAAATACATAGCTCCGTATGCAGATGAAGTTACAACAGATAATCTTGGAAGTCTTGTAGCAAAAAAAGTGGGAGATGGAAATGGTCCTAAAATTATGGTTGCGGGCCACTTAGATGAAGTTGGCTTCATGATTACGCAAATTGATGATAAGGGATTCCTTCGCTTTCAAACTGTTGGGGGCTGGTGGTCCCAAGTTATGCTTGCACAACGAGTGACAATCGTGACAAAAAATGGAGATGTTACAGGCGTAATAGGCTCTAAACCGCCGCATATCTTGCCAGTTGAAGCGCGCAAAAAACCAGTAGATATTAAAGATATGTTTATTGATATTGGTGCTGCGAGCAAGGAAGAAGCAATGGAATGGGGCGTACGTCCAGGCGACCAAGTTGTGCCTTATTTTGAATTCCAAGTTATGAAAAATGAAAAAATGCTGCTTGCAAAAGCATGGGACAACCGTATTGGCTGTGCAATTGCGATCGATGTATTAAAGCAATTAAAAGACCAAAAGCATCCGAACATTGTATATGGTGTAGGAACTGTACAAGAAGAAGTAGGGCTTCGCGGTGCAAAAACATCTGCAAACTTCATTCAGCCTGATATTGCTTTTTCTGTAGATGTCGGCATCGCAGGAGATACGCCAGGTGTGACTGAAAAAGAAGCACAAGGAAAAATGGGCAATGGCCCGCAAATCGTGCTGTATGATGCGTCTATGGTATCTCACAAAGGTCTTCGTGACTTTGTTGTAGGAGTAGCAGATGAGCTTAATATTCCTTATCAATACGATGCAATCCCTGGAGGAGGCACAGATTCTGGTGCTATCCACGTTTCTATGAACGGGGTTCCATCATTATCTATCGGTATTGCAACTCGTTATATCCACTCTCATTCTTCCATGCTTCACCGTGACGACTATGAAAATGCTGTGAAGTTAGTTGTAGAGGTTATTAAACGTTTGGATACAGATGCTGTTCACCAAATTACATTTAATTAATCAAAAGAGCTAAGGCTGAGGCGCCTTAGCTCTTTTTTAGTCCGCTTTCCAATGTTGCCAGCATTTCATGCTTTTCATCTTGGTTGGCATGCTGCCAAATGACTTCAAATAATACTCCAAGTCCTGGAAGCATTTTTTCTTCTCCGCTTTGAATTGCATCCACAATGGTCGCCTCTAACTCTTGTTGAGAATTTCCAGCCACATTTGACAGAACAGCACCACGTAAATTAAAACTCATTGTATACACCTCTTTTATGTAATAAAAATAATGAATCCAAATCATCTGTTCTGAGAGAGCAGATGGATGGAAGTTTCATTTTATCGATAGTTTCCGTTAATTTTCTTGTAAATATGTATGCGAGTTAGGCTATAATGAGAGCATGTTAGGAAAGAAAGGAACGTCTCATGAAAAAGATTGATTCAATTCAAAACCAAAGAGTAAAGCAGTGGAAAAAGCTGCAGATGAAAAAGGAACGTGATAAAGCAGGGAAGTTTCTTGTGGAAGGCTTTCATCTTGTAGAAGAAGCGTTAAAAAGGAAAGAGTGTATTCAAGAGATTATCATAAGCGAAGAAGTAACTTTTCCTGCTGGCTGGAACGTCGACAATGTAGAAATATATGTAGTACCCTCTTATATAATGGAAGCTATTAGCGCAACAGAAACACCGCAGGGGATAGCCGCGGTCTGTGAGAAAAGCAACTATCAAAACGTACCTTTACAGGGTGGAACGTTTTTATTGCTTGACGGTGTGCAAGATCCTGGGAATCTTGGAACTATTATTCGTACGGCAGATGCAGCCGGGATAGGCGCCGTGATTATCGGAGAGGGCTGCGCGGATGTATACAACAGCAAGGTGCTCCGTTCTACACAAGGTGCTGTCTTTCATTTGCCAATCATTAAAGGAAGCCTGCTGGAATGGATTCAGAAGCTAAAGCATGAGGGAATAGCAATATTTGGAACGTCTTTACAAGATGCAGTTCCGTACCAAGAAGTACAGCCGATTGAATCATTTGCACTTCTTGTTGGAAACGAAGGCAGCGGTGTACGAAGAGAGCTGCTTGAGCAGTGTGACAAAAACCTGTATATTCCGATTTATGGACAAGCAGAATCACTGAATGTATCCGTAGCAGCAGGAATTTTAACATATTATTTACGTACTCATGTTGCTAATTGAAAAAAAACTCTCTATAATAGTAAAAAGTGAAATAATGAAAAAAACGATGATAGAGAAAAGTAGCTTGTCGCTCGCCATTCAGGGAGAAAATGCCGCAGACTGAAAGCATTTTTATGGAGGAAACAAGTGAATTCACCTCTGGAGTTGATGCCAGGACCATGAAAATGTAAAGGCATTCCGGCTGAAAGCCGTTAAATCAATGAAGTGAGCAGATGTATTTTGCTAATTAGGGTGGTACCGCGAAGATAACCTCGTCCCTTATGTGGATGAGGTTTTTTTATGTTTATTTTTTTATTTTAAATATAGGAGGTTTCAAACATGGAAGCACGCTTAAAAGAGTTACAGCAAGAAGCCCTTGAGAAAATTCAAGCTTCTGACGACGTGAAAGTATTAAATGATGTTCGCGTAGCGTACTTAGGTAAAAAAGGTCCAATTACAGAGGTATTGCGAGGTATGGGCAAGCTGTCTGCAGAAGAACGCCCGCGTATGGGAGCTTTAGTCAACGAGGTGCGTGAAGCTATTCAACAGCAGCTCGAAGCAAAAATGGAGCAGCTGGAGAAAGCGGAGATTGAAGGCAGATTAGCGGCAGAAACAATTGATGTAACATTGCCGAGCCGCCCGGTATCAACAGGCGGTCATCACCCGCTGACAGCTGTCATTGAGGAGATTGAGGATTTATTTATCGGAATGGGATACGAGATTGCAGAAGGACCAGAAGTTGAGCAAGATTATTACAACTTTGAAGCACTGAACTTACCAAAGGGTCACCCAGCTCGTGATATGCAAGATTCCTTCTACATTACAGAAGAAGTTCTGCTTCGCACTCACACATCGCCGGTGCAGGCAAGAACAATGGAAAAACATGAGGGCAAAGGTCCAATTAAGATTATTTGTCCGGGTAAAGTATATCGCCGTGATGATGATGATGCTACGCATTCTCATCAATTCATGCAAATCGAAGGTCTTGTAATAGATGAAAATATTCGCATGAGCGATTTGAAAGGAACACTGCAAACATTTGCAAAAAAAATGTTTGGTGAAGAGCGTGAAATTCGTCTTCGTCCAAGCTTCTTCCCATTCACAGAGCCGTCTGTTGAAATGGATATTTCTTGCATGATGTGCGGTGGAAAAGGATGCGGTACTTGTAAAGGTACAGGATGGATTGAAATTTTAGGAGCAGGAATGGTACATCCAAACGTACTGCGCATGGCTGGGTATGATCCTGAAAAATATCAAGGGTTTGCCTTTGGTATGGGACCAGAGCGTATTGCAATGCTAAAATACGGAGTAGATGACATTCGCCATTTCTATACAAATGACGTTCGTTTCTTACAACAATTCAAACGACTGTAATAAAGGAGGGAATTAACCAATGTTCGTATCATATAAATGGTTACAAGAATATGTAGATTTAAACGGTATTACTGCCTCTGAACTGGCTGATAAAATCACAAAGAGTGGTATTGAGGTAGAAGGTGTTGAGGTTTTAAATAAGGGCATCAGCGGTGTCGTTGTTGGTTATGTACAAGAGCGTGAAAAGCATCCGCAAGCTGACAAACTGAGCAAATGTCTTGTGGATGTTGGCGAAGACGAACCACTGCAAATCATTTGTGGGGCAAAGAACGTAGCACAAGGTCAAAAAGTAGCTGTTGCGAAAATTGGAGCAGTATTACCAGGCAATTTTAAAATTAAGAAAGCGAAGCTCCGCGGTGAAGTATCTCAAGGGATGATTTGCTCCTTGCAAGAGCTTGGAATTGAATCTAAGCTAATTGCGAAAGAGTATTCAGAAGGAATTTTCGTATTCCCAAATGATGCAGAGGTAGGAGCAGATGCTCTGGAGTTATTAAACCTTCATGATGAGGTATTGGAGCTTGGTTTGACACCTAACCGTGCAGACTGCTTAAATATGCTCGGTGTAGCATACGAGGTTGCAGCTATTTTAGGTCAAGAAGTAAAACGCCCTTCTGTTGAATTGCACGAAGTTGAAGAAAAAACATCAGACTATATTCGTGTTACGGTAAATGCACCAGAGCAAAACCCGCTTTATATTGCGAAGATGGTGAAAAACGTAAAGGTGGCTCCTTCTCCAATTTGGATGCAAACACGTTTAATGGCGGCAGGTGTTCGTCCAATTAACAATGTAGTAGATATTACAAATTACATTTTAATGGAATACGGTCAGCCGCTTCATGCATTTGACTACGATAAACTAAATTCAAAGGAAATCGTTGTTCGTCTTGCTGAGGAAGGTGAAACTATCGAAACGTTAGACGGCAGTGAACGTACATTACAAGGAGATCATCTTGTTATTACAAACGGCAAAAAAGCAGTAGCAGTTGCCGGTGTGATGGGGGGAGCGAACTCTGAAGTAGATGCCGATACAACAAATGTATTAATTGAATCAGCTTACTTTACAGGTGCAACAGTGCGTAAAGCTTCTAAAGATTTAGGACTTCGCAGTGAATCCAGCGCGCGCTTTGAAAAGGGTATCGACCCGACTCGTACATTTGAAGCTATGCAGCATGCAGCCGCTTTAATGGCGAAATATGCGGGTGGTGAAGCGCTAGAAGGTGTTGCCGAAGTAGATAATCTTCGTTTAGAACAAACGACTGTTTCTGTTTCCATTGAGAAAATCAATAGTGTGCTTGGTACAGAGATTACAGCACAGGAGACTGCAACAATTTTCCATAACTTAAAGTTCCCGTATACAGAAGTAGAAGGAACATTCCAAGTGAATGTACCGAAGCGCCGACCGGATATTACTATTTCAGAGGACTTAGTGGAAGAAGTTGGTCGTTTATATGGATACGATCGTATTCCTGCTACGCTGCCGGTTGCTGAAACAACTCGCGGACGTTTAACTGAGAACCAAGCAAAACGCCGTAAAGTACGCCGCTATTTAGAAGGTGCGGGTCTTTACGAAGCTGTTACTTATTCTTTAACAAATATAGCAAAAGCAGCGCAGTTTGCACTGCAAGGTGGGGACAAAGAGCCGGTTCGTTTGGCATTGCCAATGAGCGAAGACCGCAGTCAGCTTCGTCTAAGCCTGCTTCCTCATCTCTTAGATGCGGTAGCTTACAATACTAATCGTAATGTCGAAAATGTGGCTTTATATGAAATTGGGTCTGTATTTGTTCCGACATCTGAACAGGACCTGCCGCGAGAGCATCAGCATTTGGCTGGCGCGATGACAGGCTTTACTCTTCATCATCCATGGCAAGGTGAAAAGAAAGCTGTTGATTTCTACGTTATAAAAGGTGTGCTTGATGGTGTGTTCGAGCTTCTAGGAGTGACGGACAAAGTAGAATATAAGGCCGCTAATAGAGATGGTATGCACCCTGGGCGTACAGCGAGCATTTTATTAGAAGGTGAAGAAATCGGCTTTGTCGGTCAAGTACATCCAGAATTACAAAAGCAGCTTGATATTAAAGAGACTTATGTATTCGAGCTGTCATTAGCAAAATTATTCCAAGCGAATATTGAAGAAGTGCAATACACAAGCATTCCACGTTTCCCGTCCATGACTCGTGATATGGCACTTGTAGTAGATAAAGCTGCGGTAGCAGGTGAAATTCGCAGCACAATCATTGAGGCAGGCGGCGAGCTACTGAAGGAAGTAACGCTGTTTGACTTATACGAAGGTGAAAAGATGGAAGAGGGCAAGAAATCTCTTGCATTCTCTCTGCGCTACTTTGATCCAGAACGTACGCTAACAGACGAAGAAGTAACAGCTGCTCACAACAATGTATTGCAAGCTGTAGAAGAAAAGTTTGGCGCAGCATTGCGTAAATAATAAAAAGCAGCCCTTTGCTTGAGGGCTGCTTTTTTACGTAGGAAGAGAAGCAGTACAAAAAGAGCTGAATTCAGCTCTTTTTTATACTTATTAATGTTTCTTATAAGAAACATCCTCAAAATGTTCTACTACTGGAAAGGGTTCATAGAAGTGATGCAGCATCCCTCTCCATGTTTGATATTCTTTAGACGTACGAAATCCGATAGTGTGGTCCTCTAGCGTTTCCCATTCTACTAAAAGTAAATACTTTCTTTCGGCTTCTATACATTTAAGAAGCTTGTGAGAAATGTAACCATTCATAGATGAGAGAATGACAGAAGCTTTTTGAAAAGCAGCTTTAAATTCGTGCTCCATCCCCTCTTTTACATATAACGTGGCAGTTTCGAGTACCATACTGTGCCTCCTTTGTTATTAGATAAGGCGCTTGGCTTTCTCTGTATTTGCAAAATGCAGCTTTGTGAACTTTTTCAAGCTTTCTTCTCCGTATTTCTTAATCAGTTTAGCTGCTGCTGCATCCACTTGTGCACCAGCGCCTTTTGGTAAAGAGAAGCCTGCTTTTTTGCTGAGTTCGTCAAATTGCTTTACAAAAGCATACCGGGCTAAAATGGAAGCAGCTGCAACTGCGACGTGGACGCTTTCTCCCTTTGTAGCAAAGTAGACATTTTTCTTTTGTACATCCTTTTGCCTTGCTAAATATTTATAATATGTATCTGGCTGCACGAACTGGTCGATTAAGATAGCCTCCGGTGCTTCAGGTGTGATTTTTTCTGATACGTTTCGAATGGCTTGGTTATGAAGCCAGGCTTTAATCTGACCTTGATTCATTCCGCGTTGCTGCAATTCATTGTATTTAGGGTTATGCAAGGACAGTAAGCTGTACGGGACAACGGTAAGCAGATCTTTGGCAATTTTTTTAATTTGATCATCATTCAAATTCTTGGAGTCCCGTACTCCAAGCTCCTTCAGTAGAGGAATTTGTTTTTTATCAACATAAACTGCAACAACGGTGATTGGGCCAAAATAATCTCCTGTTCCGACTTCATCTGACCCAATAATGGACATACTGCTTATAGAAGCAGGTGGAGTATAGTTTGTCGTTTTCTTAACTGTAGGAGCTTTAGGAATTTCATTGCTTTCAGCAGTTCCCCAGCGGCTAGCTTCTTGTGTCGATTCAGGGCCTTGAAACATCACCTTTCCTGATTTATAGGCAGTGATAGTGCAGCCGGGAATTTTTGCGGAAAATATGCCTCCTTGCGGTACCTTGGGCTGCAGACTGGATACGTAATAAGCTTTCATTTTTTCAATAGCAGCTGCAGTTGTTTTTAATACGACTTGATTTGACAAAATATTCGCTCCTTTGTTTTGGACTTCTACTTTTAATCATACAGAATTGGTGTTAATCTTTCCATATACCGTTTTTTCATGGTATGATTAAATTTAGGATTTTGTATGTTGATTGGAGGACATTGCTTTGTCACAACAAAATAAAAAACGAATTAACGTTGATATATATGGACAACAATATTCAATCGTAGGAGATGAAAGTACAAGCCATATTCGTATGGTTGCTGCGATTGTAGATGATAAAATGCGGGAAATCAATGCTAAAAACCCGTCTCTTGATATAAATAAATTGGCAGTACTTACAGCCGTCAATGTAGTGCATGATTACATAAAATTACGTGAAGAACATGAAAGACTAAGGGAACGACTTCAAACAAAAGGAATGATGGAATAATGCTGGATGTGCTCATAGTCCTTTTATTGGTGCTTGGGTTTTTCTTTGGATTAAAGAGGGGGCTAATTCTTCAGGTTGTACGTTTGGCAGGCTTTGTTGCGGCATATATAGTGGCGTATGTGTATTATGATGATATAGCACCAGTACTTAAAGGAATTATTCCTTATCCGTTAGAAACGACAGTCACAATGCATACGTGGCTTGAGCAGGTGAATGTTGAAGATGTTTTCTACCAGGCTATTGCATTTGTTATTTTGTTTATAGCAACAAAAATCGTGTTTATGTTGGCAGGGAATTTGCTCAATATGTTTGCGCAAATTCCGGTTTTGAAGCAAGTAAATTCATTCGGAGGAGCCCTTTTAGGATTTCTAGAAGTATATGTAATTTTATTTATAGTGATGTTCGCGTTATCTTTATTTCCGCAGCAACATGTACAAGCGTCGTTTCAAAAATCTGTATTGCCAAAATTAATCGTAGAAGATACACCGATTCTTTCTGAAACAGTAAAAGAGTTATGGGTGTTTGGGGACAAGGTATAACTTCTCTTTTAATAAGGGAAGTTTTTTCATAAAGGTATGCAAAGAGGGCGTTCTGAAAAAGAGGTGGAAAAAATGAGCGTAAACAAAAAACAAGTAATCAAACTGTTGGAAACAATAGGCTTATATATGGAATTGAAGGGGGAAAACCCGTTTAAGATTTCTGCATTTCGCAAGGCGGCAGCTGCATTGGAAGCAGATGACCGCAGCTTATCTGAGATTGAAGATTTTACAAAAATCAACGGAATCGGAAAAGGGACAGCTGCAGTGATTTTAGAGTACATAGAAACGGGAACATCAGCAGCGCTTGAAGAGCTGCAAACAGAAGTGCCGAGCAGCCTGGTTCCGCTCTTGAAGCTTCCCGGTCTTGGAGGAAAAAAACTTGCTAAGCTTTATAAAGAGCTCGGGGTTGTCGACTTAGTTACATTAAAACAGGCCTGCCATGAGAAGAAGGTACAAGCTCTAGCTGGGTTTGGTAAAAAAACAGAGGAAAAAATATTGGAAGCGATCGAGCAATTTGGGAATCGTCCAGAGCGTTTGCCGATTGCGTTTGTTATTCCTATTGCAGAAGAAATAGAGAAAAGGCTTGCGCATATCGAAGCAATTGAGCGTTTTTCTCGTGCTGGAAGCTTGCGCCGCGTACGTGAGACTGTGAAGGATCTTGATTTCATTATTGCGACAAATGAGCCGCAAGCGGTAAGGGAAGAATTGCTGAAGTTGGATAAGATTGTGGAGGTTATTGCAAATGGCGATACGAAAGTATCGTTTCGTTTGCAGTATGAATATGACCTTGGTGTCGACTTTCGTTTAGTGAAGCCGGATGAATATATTACGACACTTCATCATTTTACAGGATCTAAGGATCATAACGTAAAAATGCGTCAAATTGCGAAAGCGCAAAATAAAAAAATAAGTGAATACGGTGTTGAAGATCTCGAAAGTGGAGAAGTAAAAACATTCAAGTCTGAAGAAGAGTTTTTTGCGCATTTTAGCCTGCCCTATATTCCACCGGAAGTAAGAGAAGACGGAAAGGAAATTGAGTGGATTTATGAGTATGGCAACTTGATTGAGCTTGAGGATATTCGAGGAGATTTGCACATGCATACAACATGGAGTGACGGTGCATTTTCCATTGAAGAAATGGTTCAGGCTGCAATCAAACGAGGATACAGCTATATTGCTATTACAGATCACTCTCAGTATTTAAAGGTAGCCAATGGCCTTACAAAAGAACGGTTGCTTCAGCAAGGAGAGGAAATTAAAAAGATCAACGACAAATACCCCGATTTCACAATTTTACGGGGAATTGAGATGGATATTTTACCAGATGCTACATTAGATTTTGATGACGAGGTATTGCAGCAGCTGGATTTTGTTATCGGAGCGATCCACTCAAGCTTTTCACAGGAACGAGAGAAGATTATGAAGCGTCTTCGCACGGCAATTGAAAACAATCATGTCAATATGATAGCTCATCCGACGGGACGTCTGATTGGCCGCCGGGAAGGCTACGATGTAGATACAGAATTATTAATTCAGCTTGCAAAAGAAACAGACACGGTGCTTGAATTGAATGCAAATCCACAGCGTTTGGACTTATCAGCGGATTTATTAAAAAAAGCACAGGATGCAGGCGTGAAAATAGCGATAAATACCGATGCGCACCAGTTGGATATGTTGGAGCATATGGAGATCGGCGTTGCGGCAGCAAGGAAGGGCTGGATTCAAAAAGAAAATGTAGTGAATACATGGGAAATTGATAAGCTTTTAGATTTTATCCGCCGCCATAAGTAGTAGGAGGATTTTTATGTTAGAACGTACATTGCGAGTACTTGAATATGACAAAGTGAAAGAGCAGCTATTTGAACACACTTCTTCTTCTTTAGGACGTGAAAAAGTGCGTAAGCTGCAGCCGAGCATAGATTTTGAAGAGGTAGTGCATTTACAAGAAACGACAGATGAAGCTGTCACAGTTATTCGGTTAAAGGGAAATGCTCCGATGGGAGGAGCTTTCGATATTCGTATGCATGTGAAGCGCGCGCAAATCGGTGGTGTATTGAGCCCGCAAGAACTCGTGGATATTTCCAGCACCATGTATGCGAGTAGACAGATGAAACGTTTTATTGAATCTATGGTAGAAGATGAACACGAGCTGCCGATTTTAGAAGGATTTGCAGGACGAATTGAGCCTCTTAATCATTTAGAAAGAAATATTAATAGTTGTATCGGAGATGGGGGAGAAGTGCTTGACAGTGCAAGCGAAAAGCTGCGAAGCATCCGCCAGCAAATACGCGGTGCAGAATCTCGCATCCGTGAAAAGCTAGAAAACTTAACTCGCTCTTCTAATGCGTCCAAAATGCTGTCTGATGCTATTGTAACAATTCGAAACGAGCGTTATGTTATCCCGGTAAAGCAAGAATATCGTCATGTGTATGGAGGAATTGTTCATGACCAGTCTGCTTCCGGGCAAACCCTGTTTATCGAACCGCAGTCTGTTGTTGATTTGAATAACCAGCTGCAAGAAGCTAAAGTAAAAGAAAAGCAGGAGATTGAACGAATTTTAATTGAATTGTCTGCAGCTGTTGCAACTGAAGCTGATATCATTTTAGAAAATGTGGAAGTGTTAGCCGAGTTTGATTTTATTTTTGCCAAAGCGCTTTATGCAAAACGGTTAAAAGCTTCTAAGCCAAAATTGAATAACAATCGTTATATGAAGCTGCTTAAAGCTCGTCATCCACTTATTGCACAAGATATAGTGGTACCGAACGATATTGAGCTTGGTGAAGATTTTACGACAATTGTTATTACAGGGCCGAATACAGGTGGGAAAACTGTTACATTAAAAACAATAGGGTTATGTGTGCTTATGGCTCAATCCGGCTTGCAAATTCCAGTGCTTGACGGTTCTGAAATTTGCGTGTTTAAGCAAGTATTTGCTGATATTGGTGATGAACAATCTATCGAACAAAGCTTAAGTACATTTTCATCTCATATGGTGAATATTGTTGATATTTTAGAACAAGCAGATTTTGAAAGCTTAGTTATGTTTGATGAACTGGGAGCAGGAACAGATCCGCAAGAAGGAGCAGCTCTTGCCATCTCTATTTTAGACGAAGTATATCACCGTGGAGCACGTGTGGTTGCTACAACGCACTATCCAGAATTGAAAGCATACGGCTATAACCGAGAAAAAGTTATTAATGCGAGTGTGGAGTTTGATGTAAATACATTAAGTCCTACATACAGGCTGTTAATAGGGGTTCCTGGACGAAGTAATGCGTTTGAAATTTCCAAGCGTCTTGGTTTATCAGAGCGTGTCATTGATCGTGCAAGAAGCCATACAAGTTCAGAAGCTAATAAAGTAGAAAATATGATTGCCAAGCTGGAAGAAAGTAAAAAGAATGCTGAACGAGAATGGAAGGAAGCTGAAGAGCTTCGCAAGGAATCTGAAAAGCTTCATAAAGAATTGCAGCGCCAAATCTTGGAGTTTAATGAGCAGCGTGACAAAATGTTTGAAGAAGCAGAGCGCAAAGCAGAGGAAAAGGTAGAGCAATCTAAGAAGGAAGCGGAATCCATTATTCGAGAGCTTCGCCATCTGCGCAAAGAGCAGCTTGTTAATGTAAAAGAGCATGAATTGATTGAAGCAAAAAGCCGTTTGGAAGGCGCAGTGCCAAAGCTTGTAGAGAAGAAAAAAGCTGTCACGGAAGCGAAACCAAAGCAAACCTTCCGACTAGGGGACGAAGTTAAGGTGTTAACATTTGGACAAAAAGGACAGCTGCTTGAAAAAGTAACTGACACGGAGTGGCAAGTCCAAATTGGAATTTTAAAAATGAAAGTCAAAGAAAAGGACATGGAATATATCAGCAGTCCAAAGCAAACAGAGAAAAAAGCACTGGCGACAGTAAAAGGAAAAGACTATCACGTTAGTTTAGAGCTAGACTTGCGCGGCGAACGATACGAAGATGCTTTGCACAGGGTTGAGAAGTATATTGACGATGCTCTTCTTGCAAGCTATCCGCGTATTTCCATCATTCACGGGAAAGGAACAGGAGCTTTGCGCCAAGGTGTGCAAGAATACTTGAAGAAGCATCGGGCAGTTAAGAGCTTCCGTTATGGAGATATTGGTGAGGGCGGACTCGGAGTGACGGTCGTAGAATTAAAATAAAGGGGTACGGAACTATGTTCATGGAAAAATTGGCAAAGGTGCTCCTTGCCATTTGTGGAACTTTTTTAGTGTTAGGTGTTATTTATATGTTATTTTTTAGCAAGTAAGAGGGGAATAAATAAAGAACTGAGCACAGCTGGTTTGCTGTGCTCAGTTTTTTTATACCTCGAATGTGTAGCACACATCGAATTTGAAAATACCATCACTAAATCCGGATTGGTTTGAGCCGAATACATTGATTTGGGTTACATCGTCAAATACGAAGGATAAAGAGGAGTGTGGTTGGATTCCAATGGTTTGTTGACCAACTTCAAAAGAAACAATGACGTTGATTAAGAAGTCTGAAGTGTTTTCAACAGTAGCTGCTATAGTGTTTGGGAATGTGGAAGTCCCTGCTGTAAAAATCGTTGAGCCTTTTTGATTTCCTACTACTCGAAATGGAACACAGTTCTCAAAGCATTTTCGAGTTTTGGTAGGATTGACCGGCCGGGGAGGACAAGGAACACAATGGGAATCAAAAACAGGAAAAGCGATGGGACAGATAGGTTTTTTACAACTCATGATATCACCTCCTACGATATTGTATGTGGTGGTGGACAAGAAGTGAGGGTAATAATATGTATTTTTGAAGGAAGGAAGCACATTTTTCAGATGCGCATGGAAAAGTTAATTTTAAGAAATCGTGTATAAGGAGCAAGCCATACAAAAGATACTTAACCTTATATAGAAATCTTTTTATATGTCCGTATTTGAATCAGTATAATAATTTCTGAATTTTTAAAATATTATGATTGTAACAGTAACTTCTGTGTACTATAATGAAATGGATTTCAAGTATGGACTTGAGTGTATAATGACGGGTCTTATTCATTTTTTTAGTATGGGGAGGTAGACAGCCTATGACATCTGAACTATTTCAGGAACGACCGTGGTTGAAGCAGTATCCGCAAGAAATTCCGTATACAATTGAGCAGGAATGTAAGCCGCTGCAATGGTATTTGAAGGATACAGCTGCGCAATTGCCAAATAAAATCGCGATTCATTTTTTGGGAAAGGATATTACGTTCCAGGAAGTGTATTCACAAGCACTGCAATTTGCGAATTATTTACGATCATTAGGTATTGAAAAAGGCGACCGGGTCGCCATTATGCTGCCGAATTGTCCGCAAGGAGTTATCGGATATTATGGTACTCTTTTAGCAGGTGCCATCGTTGTGCAGACGAATCCTCTGTATACAGAGCGTGAGCTGCAATATCAATTGCAAGATTCCGGTGCCAAAATCATTCTTTGCCTCGACCTAGTATACCCGAAAGTGACAACTGTAAAATCCTCTACAAATCTGCAACACGTCATCGTCACAAGCATTAAAGATTTTCTGCCATTTCCTAAAAATCTACTATATCCGTTTGTACAAAAGAAGCAAACAAAAATGATTATAAAAGTGCAAGAAACCGAGGACATTCGTCTTTTCAAAAATATATTGAAAACGGCTTCAAAAGAAGAACTGGAGATGTCCTTTGATCCGAAGGAGGATTTAGCGCTTCTGCAATACACAGGAGGTACTACAGGCTTTCCAAAAGGTGTGATGCTGACTCATGAAAATCTTGTATCCAATACAGTAATGGGCATTCATTGGTTATATAACTGTGAAAAAGGGGGAGAGGTTCTCCTTGGTGTACTGCCTTTTTTCCATGTGTACGGAATGACTACTGTGATGAACATTTCTATTATGCAAGGGTATAAAATGGTACTTATACCTAAGTTTGATGTGTTAGAGATGCTGAAGGCTATTAAAAAGCATCATGTAACATTATTTCCGGGCGCACCTACGATGTATATCGGTTTGTTGAATCATCCAGCGCTTGAAAAGTATGATATCTCTTCTGTTCGTGCTTGTTTAAGTGGGTCTGCACCGCTGCCTGTTGAGGTGCAAGAGCAATTTGAGAAGGCGACAGGAGGAAAACTGGTAGAAGGCTACGGCCTAACAGAATCTTCTCCGGTTACACACAGTAATTTCCTATGGTCAAGGCGAGTGGCGGGGAGCATTGGTGTTCCATGGCCGGATACAGTTGCGAGAGTCGTATCCTTGGAAACGGGAGAACCTGTTGAACACAAAGAAATCGGCGAGATTATCGTAAAAGGGCCACAAGTTATGAAGGGATACTGGAATAAACCAGAGGAAACTGCTGCAGTACTGAAGGACGGATGGCTTTATACAGGAGACATGGGGTACATGGATGAAGAAGGATTCTTTTATATTGTCGACCGAAAAAAAGATATGATTGTAGCAAGCGGGTTTAATGTATATCCGCGCGAGGTGGAAGAAGTGTTATATGAAAATGAAAATGTACAGGAAGCGGTTGTGGTGGGGGTGCCTGACCCATATAGAGGAGAAACGGTAAAGGCGTATATCGTTCTTAAGGAAGGGGCAGAGTGTACGGAGGAAGAACTGAATCAATTTACAAGAAAATATTTAGCTGCCTATAAAGTACCAAGGGTTTATGAATTTCGTAAAGAGCTGCCGAAAACAACGATTGGAAAAATTTTACGGCGTGTGTTGGTTGAAGAAGAAATGCAAAAGAGAAAGAATGCATAACTTGGGCCTTCGGGCCTTTTCTTAATGCAAAAATATATTTTTGTATTATACTATAAATGTGTTTCTTATTATTGACAATTTTTAAAATTATCAGTATTATTATACTGTGAATGAACAGTCATTCATGATGAAGGGGATAATATTCATGAAGAAACATAAACCGAAATATAAACAGATTATTGATGCGGCGGTTATTGTTATTGCAGAAAATGGCTATCATCAAGCGCAAGTCTCCAAAATTGCCAAACAGGCGGGAGTAGCAGATGGTACCATTTATTTATATTTTAAAAATAAAGAAGATATCCTAATATCTTTATTTGAAGAAAAAATGGGAGAATTTACTGACAAAATTCGTAATAAAACAGCAGGAATTGAAAGCGCTGTGTCGAAATTAATAATGTTGGTAGAAACACATTTACAATGGCTTTATGAAGATCAGCATCTTGCGATTGTTACGCAGCTTGAATTAAGACAGTCTAATAAAGAGCTGCGCTTTAAAATCAATGAAGTTTTAAAGGGATATTTGCAAGTGATTGATGAAATGTTGAAAGTCGGTGTGGAAACCGGAGAATTTCGAAAAGACTTAGATATTCGCGTCACCAGACAAATGATATTTGGAACGATTGATGAAGTAGTGACAAACTGGGTGATGAATGATCACAAATACAATTTGGTTGCTCTTTCTGAAGCGGTTCAACAGCTTTTAGTCGGTGCATGCAGCGCAAAGTGAAAGCAAAGAGGAGGAAGAGTAGATGAATTTTCTGTCATTAGCGATTGAAGAAAACGTAGGTATTATCACGGTGAATCACCAACCTGCAAATGCAGTATCTTCTCAAGTGTTTCACGAGCTTTCTAATTTATTGGAGGAAGTAGAGAAAAATAATGCGATTCGTGCGGTAGTAGTGCATGGAGAGGGGCGTTTTTTCTCAGCAGGAGCTGATATCCGCGAATTTACTTCCGTTCAAGATGCAAAACAGGCATCCAGCCTCGCTCGTACCGGACAAGTTGTGTTTGAGCGCATGGAAAAGTTTCCAAAGCCGATTATTGCAGCGATCCACGGAGCAGCTTTAGGTGGAGGTCTGGAGTTTGCGATGGCTTGTCATATGCGTATCGTAACAGAAAATGCAAAGCTTGGCTTACCAGAATTAAACTTGGGATTAATCCCTGGGTTTGCAGGTACACAGCGCTTGGCTCGTTATGTAGGGAAAGCGAAGGCTTGCGAACTGTTGCTTACTGCTGAACCGATTACTGGTCAAGAAGCGGTGCAATGGGGTCTTGCCAATAAGGCTGTTGCAGAAGAAGTGTTATTAGAAGAAGCGATGACCCTTGCAAAGAAAGCAGCGGGTAAAAGTCCTGTTTCTGTTCGAGCAGCGCTAGAGTTATTGCAGACAACAAAAACGTCCGAGTACTATGAAGGCGTGGAGCGAGAAGCCGAGCTGTTCGGGGAAGTTTTCGTTACAGAAGACGGCCGTGAAGGCGTCAAGGCATTCTTTGAAAAACGAAAGCCGGTTTTCAGCGGAAAATAATGTAAATCATTATTTTTTGAAAATAATTAACTGAATACTTCTAATTAACTTAATGTTTTTAACTTTAGGAGGGAATACGATGAATATCTATGTACTATTGAAAAGAACATTCGACACAGAAGAAAAAATCGTAATTAAAAACGGCGCAATTTATGATGGAGAAGCTGAATTCATCATCAACCCTTATGATGAGTACGCAATTGAAGAAGCAATCCAAGTGCGTGATGCACAAGGAGGCGAAGTAACGGTTGTGACTGTCGGCGGTGAAGATTCTGAAAAAGAACTGCGTACAGCATTGGCAATGGGCTGTGACAAAGCTGTGTTAATCAATATCGAAGACGATGTTGAAAACGGCGACCAATATACAACAGCAAAAGTACTGACTGAATACTTGAAAGAGAAAGATGTAGATTTAATTTTAGCTGGAAACGTGGCAATTGACGGAGGCTCTGGTCAAGTAGGCCCTCGTGTTGCTGAAGCTTTAGGCATTCCTTACGTAACTACAATCACGAAGCTCGAAATCAACGGAAAAGACGTGAAGATTGAGCGTGATGTAGAAGGAGATACAGAAGTAATTGAAACTTCATTGCCTCTTCTTGTTACAGCACAGCAAGGATTAAATGAACCTCGCTATCCTTCTTTACCAGGAATTATGAAGGCGAAGAAAAAGCCATTAGATGAAGTGGAGCTAGATGATTTAGATTTAGAAGAAGATGATGTTGAAGCAAAAACAAAAACAATCGAAATTTACCTGCCTCCTAAAAAAGAAGCAGGAAAAGTATTGCAAGGTGAGCTTCAAGATCAAGTAAAAGAGCTTGTTTCTTTATTGCACACAGAAGCGAAAGTAATCTAAATGACGATCTAAAAAACGAAACAGCATATATCGGAGGGGAAACGAATGGCTCGTAAAGTATTGGTATTAGGAGAAGTACGTGACGGATCTTTAAGAAACGTTTCTTTTGAGGCGATTGCAGCTGCAAAAACAATTGCAGAAGGCGGAGAAGTGGTAGGTCTTTTAGTTGGACAAGGAGTAGCTTCTTTAGCAAATGAATTAATCAATTACGGTGCAGATCGCGTTGTAACAGTGGAAGATGAAAAGTTAAATGCGTATACTTCTGACGGGTATGCTCAAGCAGTACTTGTAGCAGTGGATGCTGAAAAGCCAGAAGGCCTTGTAATGGGTCACACTGCATTAGGAAAAGATTTATCTCCAAAGCTTGCAGCTAAATTAGATGCAGGATTAATCTCTGACGTAACAGCATTGGAAGTAGCAGGTGGAAACATCGTATTCACTCGTCCTATCTACTCTGGTAAGGCGTTTGAAAGAAAAATTGTAACAGACGGTTTAATCTTTGCGACGGTGCGTCCAAACAACATCGCACCACTTGAAAAAGATGCAGCTCGCACAGGTGAAGTAGCTTCTTTATCAGTTGAAATCAAAGATTTACGTACAATTATTAAAGACGTTGTTCGCAAAACAGCTCAAGGTGTAGATTTATCTGAAGCTAAGGTTATCATTGCGGGCGGACGCGGTGTGAAGAGTGAAGAAGGCTTCAAGCCTTTACAAGAGCTTGCAGACGTATTAGGCGGAGCTGTAGGCGCATCCCGTGGTGCATGCGATGCAGACTATTGTGATTATTCTCTGCAAATCGGACAAACAGGTAAAGTAGTAACTCCAGATCTTTACATTGCATGTGGTATTTCTGGAGCAATCCAGCACTTAGCAGGTATGTCCAACTCTAAAGTAATCGTAGCTATTAATAAAGATCCTGAAGCTAATATCTTCAAGGTTGCAGACTACGGGATTGTAGGCGATTTATTTGAAGTAATACCTTTATTAACTGAAGAATTCAAGAAGTTAAAAGTTCATTCTTAATAGCAATATAATTGTTCCTGTAATACTATCCCTATTTAATAAAAGCGAGAAGTCCCCTGCTTCTCGCTTTTTAGTATTTTCTGTCACAATGCTCTTGCTGTATAATCCCAACAAAATAACGTAAAATACATAACGATACATATTATTCGCAAGACAATCTTGATAATGATATACTCTGTTATAGGGTATTTTAAATGGAATATTAAGGAGGAAAAATAAATGGCTATTGTAAATGCAACAAATCAAACATTCGCAGAAGAAACTAATAGTGGTGTTGTGTTAGTTGATTTTTGGGCACCTTGGTGCGGCCCTTGTAAGATGATTGCTCCTGTACTAGAAGAACTAGATGCTGAAATGGGCGAAAAAGTAAAAGTTGTTAAGGTTGACGTTGATGAAAACCAAGAAACAGCAATTAAGTTCGAGGTAATGAGCATTCCAGCATTGTTTGTATTAAAAGATGGGCAAGTGGTTGAAAAAACGTTGGGATACCAACCAAAGGAAGCGTTAGAAGCACTAGTTTCCAAGCATTTATAAGAAATGAAACCGTCTGGACAATATCCGGGCGGTTTTTGCTGTTTTTAAGCAACGCAATTCACCAAAAAAATGTTCTTGAAAAAAGGGTTGACATTGATAATTATTCTCACATATAATAAACTTGCTTAGAATGAAAATCATTGTCATTAAGAGGTTTAGGGGGAACGGGAGTATGTCTTTCAAATGGAAAGCACTATCTGCAGTATTAGCTGCATCACTTGTATTTACAGGATGCGCAAAAGAAGAAAAAACAGATACAGAAGCAAAGAAAACAAAAGAACCTTCTAAAGCAGAAGCAAAAGAAAAAGAAGAAGCAAAGGTAACAGAGGAAGAAGTTGTACAAGCATATAAAGATGCAATTGTTGAGCTTGAGAAAGCGAAAGAAGGGCAAGAGGTAGATTTTGAATTTGTAACAAAATTATATAATGACAAATTGCAAGCATTGGTTCAAAAGCGTGATGGAGAATTCAGCGAGCAAATCGATCAAACGATTACAGCTGCATTAGAAGCAGGGAAAAACAAAGAAATGGAACCAATGATTGTTAAACAAGTATTTGATAAATTGATGCAAAAAGAGTTCTTCCAAACTATTCGTCATGAATTCACTGAAATCAATGAAAACTGGGGCGATAAAGAAGAAGTCCTAGAAGAATATGAAGAAGCTTTGAATTTCTATAAAGCAATTGAAGGTACTGTTGGTAAGCGTGATACTGCTTATGGTACGAATATGGCCGATGCAATTGAAGGCGGCTTCAATGAAATAAAAGCTGCGATTGAGACAGGTGATCAACTTGCATTTGCTCTTGGTAAGCAAGTAGTAGATAAAACGTTAATGAAGACATTCTATTTTGCAACAGGAGCGCTTCCAAATGGGTATGCTACAAAAGCTGCAGCTGCTGCAAAAACAGACGAAAAAGAAGCAAAGGTGGAACAAGCTGAAGGGTGGGCATTCTACCAAACTGTGTATCCGTATTTGAACAAGAACGCAAGTGAAGAAGCGGGCTTCATCTTAACACAATTTGATCTTCAAACAGATGTGAAAGCACTCGATGCAGCAGCTGTTAATAAAGCATTCGTTCGTGGATTTGCAAAAGTGGCACTTCATGAGTATGAAGAAAGCATGGAAGATTTCGGTGAAGATAAAGGCGTGATTACGGCACTTGAAGGTGCATTATTCATTAACATGATTGAAAATGATTTAAAGACAGTAATCGGTGAGCAGGAAACGCAAGCGTTAGTACAAACAGCCCAAGTGTATTTAGATGCAGCGAAGGCAAAAGATAAAGAAAAAGCAGAGCAGCATATGAAAAATATTGAAGAAGTACTAAATAAGGCAATTGAAGCAGCAAAATAAATGTTAGAAAAGAAGAAAACCTTGTTGATGACAAGGTTTCTTCTTTTTAGGAATGGGAGGATCATTTATGAAGATAATGATTACAGGGGGAGCCGGATTTATAGGTAGCCACCTTGCTATTCGCCTGCTCAAAGATGGTCATCAAGTTACCTTGCTTGATAACTTCCATGACTATTATCTAAAATCACGCAAGCTGTATCATTTACAACAAATTGAGCAGGCAGGATTTGCTTCGTTTTATGAATGTGATATTTTACAAAAACTGGATGTAAAGAAAGTCATAGAGAAAGAAAAGCCGGATGCTATTGTCCATTTGGCAGCAGTGGCAGGAGTAAGAACCTCTCTTCAAAAGCCTGAGTTGTACATTGATGTCAATATGAAAGGGCTAAGCAATGTGTTAGCATGTGCAGGTGAGGAACAAGTGGCACATGTTTTATTTTCCTCATCCTCCTCTGTATACGGTGAAAGACAAAACCAACCGCTTGCTGAACATATGGCTGATGGAAAAGTGCTTTCACCATATGCAGCTTCAAAATTCGGAGCGGAAGCACTTGTTCATGCTTATGAACATATGTATGGATTTCAAACAACTATTTTACGTTTTTTTACTGTATATGGAACGTGGGGAAGGCCAGATATGGCAATGGCGAGCTTTATTCGTAAGCTGTTGAACAAGGATTCTATTACAGTATACGGCAAGGGGACAGGCCGAGATTATACATATGTGGATGATATTGTACAAGGAATCGTTCTTGCACTGTATGCTAAAGACAGCGATGTTTATAATATTGGCTCCAATTCTCCCATATTGATGACGGATGTATTAGGGGAACTTGTACGGCACTTTCCTTCTATGCAGGTGAACTGGGGAGGGAGTCAAAAAGGAGATGCTACCTCAACTTGGGCCGATATTACAAAAGCAAAAACAAAGCTGGGCTTTAAGCCAAATATAGCTTTTGAAGAAGGGTTGGAGCGCACTGTTGCTTGGGCAAAAAAACATCCGCAGCTTATTTAAAACGGCAGGTATTATTCTTCTGTTGCTTTTTTTAGTTTTATCTGTTCATGCAATGAAGGGAGCAGCATTATATGAGCAGCTGCTTTCTTTTTTGCAACGGCCATTTTTGTTTGTTTGGCTGGTTTTTGCGTATGGATGTGCTTTTTTGCTTCGCGCGTATGCTTGGCGGCTGTATTTACTGAACAGAATCTCCATACAACAAAGCTTGTACGGTTTATTTTATAGCCTGTTTGTCAATCACATCACACCTTTAAAAATTGGAGATGCCGTTCGGGTTGCGGTTATAACGAAAGAAAAAGAAGTATCAGTAGGAGAAGCGGCACAGTCGGTCATCGCCATGAGGATGTTAGATTTGCTTATACTAGGATTGTTTGCTGGAACTGGGCTACTTATTTTATTTGGAAACCTGTCTTTTAATATCCCCATTCTCGTGCTTGGCGGTGTTGGCGGATTGGGGTTGTTCATATTTGGACACAAATTATTTCCAAGCTTTATGAAGGGACAGCTAAATCAGCTGAAGCATGCGTTACGAGGGAAAAAAGGGGTTGCTATATTCTTACTGATTGCAGCAAGTTGGGGGATGGAAGCATTTGTTATTTATGGGGTGGTACACTCTCCCTCTTTTTCATTTTTAGATGCGATTTGGGTTAATAGTGTAACCATTGCCGGACAATTGTTTCAGTTGACGCCAGGAGGTATCGGTACGTATGAAGCAGTCATGACATTTGCCCTGCAAGCAGTCGGACTGCCATTGACTGATGCTTATGCCTTTGCGGTGGTCAGTCATGGCTTTAAATTTCTATTTTCCTACGGAGCAGGCATCATTCTGATGCTCCTGTATCCTATAAAACTAACAACATTTTTAAGAAAGAAGGGGGAGAAGGGGAAGTGACAGAAGTAAAAAAAGCTTCAAAGTTTGAAAAGATAGCAGCACGCTGCTGGAATTTATTAAATGAGGGAAAGCCGTTTACTCCGATTTTTGTAGTAGGGACCTTTTTGTTATTTCATATTTCTCACTTTGGGGAAGGGAGTTTTTGGAGCGCATGTTTTATAAGTTTTATGCTCGTGTTACCTTTATTAGCGGTCTATTATTTATATGATTATCCGCTGTTTTTACGGAATTACTTATGGTTGCCGTTTGTTGTATATTTAATAGTATTTCAGACAGTTAATGTTTCTTTATTATTATTTGCGTTAGGGCTATATTTCTTTTTTACCGTCTTTTTTTGGGGAACATTGTATTATCATCTGCGTATTGGAACGTCATGGCTGAACTTTACACGCTTTTGGAAGCTCGTCTTGAAAAACAGCGACTCTACAAGCGGTAATGCACAGGAGCAGCTTCCGAAATTTCTGCTCATTCTTTCGGTATGGAACTATTATTTGGATACCGGTAGCTTAGATAAAGTCAATTGGACGATGCTGCTCATATTTTATGCAGGAATTTTTATATATACTATGATACTTCACCGCAATCTTTTTGATTGGAAGCCAAAGCCGATTGAAACATATACAAGCAATATAGAAGTGCCAAAAAAAGCAATTAATGAAAAAGTTATTGTTATAGTTATTGACGGGATGCGAAAAGATCGCTTTGAAGAAGCACATACGCCCTATTTAGACTATTTGCGTAAAAATGGAACTGAATTCACAAAAATGGAAACTGTATATCCTGCACGGACAGTTGTATGCTTTTCATCTATGTTTACTGGTACGTATCCATTTGAACATGGCATTAAGTCGAATATGGTATGGAAGCTGGGGGTAAGGACGGAAAGTATTTTTGATTCTTTGCGCAAAATAGGGAAAAAGGGGAAGATGCTTGCTGTCGCACATTTAGTTGATTCATTTGGTACAGATGTGGAAACGTTTACGGCTGTTATGAAAAATGATGTGGTCGACTTTAAAATCATGGAAAAAGCAAGACAGATTATGGATGAACAAAATCCAGATTTATTTATTGTACAGTTAATATCTACTGACCAAACAGGTCATAGCCGCGGTGTATTATATGACGAGTATATTCAAAAAATACAAGAAGCGGACAAGCATGTCCAATCATTTATTGAATATTTACAAACAAGAGGACAAGCTGAGAACGCTACTTTCATTATTTGCGCCGATCACGGTCAAGCAGACGGTATCGGAGGTCACGGACACCTGGATGAAGGAGAGCGCATTGTGCCATTCTTTATGTATGGTCCTTCTATAAAAAAAGGTGAGATCGTCGAGACGAAACACAGCTTAGTTTCAATGGCGCCAACTCTTTCGTATTTATTAGGGGCTCCGTACCCGTCTCATAGCCGCGGCCCTGTTTTAATGGAGGCAATGGAGGAGAGCAGTAAATGAAACAACATGTAGTCGTATTTTTACCTGCTTATAATGAAGAGCAAGCTATTGGTGACGTGATTCGCAATATTCCAAGAGAGTTTCATCCGCGTGTATTTGTAGAGGTTCTTGTCATTGATGATGGGTCTACCGATAGGACAGTGGAGGTGTCTAAGGAAGCTGGTGCGGATTATGTCGTATCCCTTGAAAGAAATGGAGGGCTTGGAGCTGCCGTTCGCAGAGGCTTGGAGGAATGCTATAAGATGGGTGCAGATATTGCTGTTATGCTCGATGCGGATAATGAATATCCAGCTGATGAAATTCCGAATGTGCTGGAACCCTTGTTTTACGGAGAAGCTGACTATACAATGGGGTCTCGTTTTTTAGGCACTATACAGGGAATGAAGCTGCACCGCCGTCTCGGAAACTATTGTTTCACATTATTGCAGTCGATATTGCTTAGGAAATGGATTTATGATGGACAATCCGGCATGAGAGCCTTTTCTCGCCAGGCTATGGAACATGCAGAAATTATTCATGATTATAACTATGCGCAAGTATTAACGTTAAACCTCGTGCGCAAGGGATTTCGTGTTAAAGAAATACCTATCACTTACAAGGTGAGAACAACTGGAAAATCCTTTATTAAATTTCGTAAGTATATGACATCCGTATTACCGGCTATTATGAAAGAGATGGGACGTCCGGTAAAAAAGGCAGCTATCAATAAGCATGCACACGCCATGTCTAGTGATATACAAAAAAAGAAATGCTCGTAAAAAGGCATTTCTTTTTGTATAAAGCAGCTCTAGTTTGCTATTTCTTCATAATTTTTATTGACTTCGAAACTGATAATCATTATCATTGTAAACAGGAGGGAATTTAATGAAAAAAAATTTATTATTATTTATAGTGCTCGTGGTTGCAATATTCTCTATACATACAAGCGCTTTTGCATATTCATATGGAGATCCGAATGAAGAAAAGATTGCAGAGGCATATAAAGAAATGGTCATCAAACTAGATGAAAATCCTCCGAATTTTACAGCAGCAAAGGAAATTTATGTAACAGTTCAAGAAGAAATCGATATGCATATGGGGGCAGAACCATCTAAAGCAATTATGCAAAGCTTTGAAAAGAAAGATAAAGAACAAGTGATTGACGACATGCAAAGAACATTGGCGCTAAACATACATCGTCGTTTAACAAATGTAGATGAAAATTTTAAAGATTACGATGTAAGCAAGCGTCTGCTTGCGAAAGCGTTTGCTACCTATCAAGCTCTTTCACCGATAGTAGCGGAGAAAGATAAAGAACTTGATACACAAATGACGAATGAATTTAACAAGGCGCTAGAATCACTTGGAAATCCCGGATTGTTCGGAGTAGGGCAAAAAGAAGCCGATTATGAGACATTTAAGCAAAGTAAAAAGTTTATTGTAGATTCGTTGCAAAAAGAGTTTAAAATAGAGGAATTCAAGGTGGGGCACTTCAAAGAGAAGGAAAATACAAAAACAAGTGAGAATGCTGGAAAGAATACAGAGTGGACAGATATAAGCAAGGTCAAAAATTGGCTGCCGATTCTAATTATTGCCGGAGTACTCATTATTGGGATTGTATATGCAGCTCGCAGAAGAAGATAACATAGTTTGGGGAGGGGAAGGAAATGCAATTACAAGCATTTCTGATTACATTTCGCGAAGTATTGGAAGCATTGCTTGTTGTTGGTATCATTACGACGTACTTGCAGCGCACAGATAATAAGAAATTTGTAAAATATGTGTATATTGGGGCAGGATTGGCTGTTGCCGCCAGCTACCTTGTTGCCCTCTTGTTCCAAGTGGTGTTTACTGGCTTTGCAGCCATGGGAAGCGAAATGTATTTGAAGATATCTATTATCTTTATATCTGCTATTCTCCTCACTCAAATGGTCTTTTGGATGGCAGAACACAGCAAAAACATTAAATCCAATGTTGAAGGAAAAATGAGCCATTATATTACGACAGGAAATATAATTGGTTTAGTTATCCATTCCTTCCTGGTAGTGGTTCGTGAAGGAGTAGAAACCGTGTTTTTTTTCGCCGCCATTACAGGAGGCAACATCGGAAAAGCTTTAGAAGGCTGGGGAGCAATTTCAGGCTGTCTTGTTGCCTTTGTAGTAGGCTATTTGTTTTTTAAAGGATCGATGCGTATTTCACTCAAAACGTTCTTTAAAGTGACAGGAGCGCTTATTGTTCTAATTGCTGCAGGGCTTTTTGTACAAGGAATTGCCATGCTGCAGGACTTGAAAATATTAGGGAGCATTATACCTCATGTATATGATATTACATGGCTGCTTCCAGAGCATCCGATTGATTATGATCATTATTTGCGTGATCATGGTACAGCTCCGCTTCTTTCAGGGGATATAGGTATTTTCTTAAAAGCCTTTTTGGGGTATTCATCTATGCCCTCTATTGAAGAGGTTGTTGCTTACCTGGGGTATTTTATAGTAGTGTTTCTTCTTGTTACAGGAAAGAAGTCTCCTAGGAAAAAAGAAACGGTATCGAGAAAAGAAGCAAAAGTAAATAATCGCGTAAGCTGATAAAGTGAAGTGACATTCACGAATCCTGTATGGATGATTCGCTGTTACGAGCAGTTGTCCCTTCACAGACGTGTGAGGGTGCATGCGGGATGAAAAGTACAAGGTCCATGACCTTGTACTTTTTTCGGCTTTAGAGCAGGAGAGGATCATATGGTACGCAAACATTCTTTTATTGTAACTGGAGTTATAGCATTATTAGCAGTTCTTTTTTATTTCCGCTTTCGATATACGAGCCCTTTTGCAGCAACATGGGATGAAGTGGATTTCGCCCTCGCTCTTCATCGTTACGATTTACTGGCGATGCAGCCTCATTTTCCAGGTTATCCGTTTTTTATTTTGGGCGGTATGCTTGTTCATGTATTTATACACAATCCAACACAAGCACTTGCCGTCTTTAATGGTATCGTAGTTGCCTCTGCTTCTATCCCCATGTATTTATTAGCACGGCAGCATGTAAGTCGAATTTCAGCCAGCATAGTCGTGCTTGTCATGCAGACAAACGGCTATTTATCGATACTAACAATGCAACCAATGTCAGAAGGAGCAGCGCTCGGTGTATTATGGTGGTATATTTGGAGCCTCTTTCTCGCTTTACATAGAAAAGAAACTACTATGAAAATACTGCCGCTAGTTCTATTTGCCGTCTTGATGGGAATTCGCCTCTCATATGCTCCATTTGGTATAGCACTTCTGATACTGTGGAGGCAAGATTGGAAACGATATAAAAAGGCATCCCGCCTTATTGCATTCATTGTACTGGCCTTGTTGCTTCAATGTGTATGGCTTGGGGCTCTTATATTTTCTGAAGGGGGGCTGGTCGGTTTTCTTAAGCTTTCCTATGGATTTCTTCAAGGGCATTTTACAGAATGGGGTGGTGCGATTACTCAGACGAAAGAACCTTTGTATGGGCGATTGTACCGTTTGGTAGTTCATAATATAGGCTGGACGGGGATGTTTGTTCAATCAGTTTGGCTCGCAGTAATAGGCTTGACTTCGTTCCTGTTATATTGGCGGAGGTTTTCATTAAGACAGTACTTGATAGAGCATTGGTTAGTTGTACTGCTGCTTTTGGTTTATTTTGTTTGGAATCTGCTTGCCCAAAACATTGATAAGCCTCGTCACTCTTTTCCAATTGTCATGCTGCTCCTTTTTTCCCTTATTGTTTTTTTATCCAAAAATAGAAAGGGCACACGAATACTATTCGTTGGCTTGGCAATGGCTCAGCTTTTTACGAGCATTTCGCTTATGAAGGAACAAGCGATTGAAAATCCTGCAATATATCAATTAGCACAATATTTGAAGAAGCAAGAGGGAGAATTTATTGTCTATACATGGGAAGAAACACGCGTGATGGAGTACTTGCACGTACCATATGAACATAAACGATTTTATAAATATGACTATTTTTTACAAGACAAAAAATATCATACTAATGATACAATATACGTTACAAATCACTTAGTAGACGGATTTCGCCGTCAGGGAATTGAGGTATCAGGTCACCTTGAAGAAGAGGCGCGCTTTCATTCAAATGAAATATTTGATCCGGTCTATAACGATATTATTTTGTATAAATGGATTGACTAACTGAGGGAGGAGGAAAAAGAATGCATGAACATTTGCGAGAGAAATTGGCCATTTTGCCAGATCAGCCGGGCTGCTATTTAATGAAGGATCGTCACGGTACAGTTATTTATGTGGGGAAAGCTAAAGTGTTGAAAAATCGTGTTCGTTCGTACTTTACAGGCACGCATGATGGAAAGACATATCGGCTCGTGAATGAAATTGAGGATTTTGAATATATCGTCACATCTTCTGATTTAGAGGCTCTTATTTTAGAGTTGAACTTAATCAAAAAATATGACCCGAAATATAACATTGCTTTAAAGGATGATAAAAGCTACCCCTTTATTAAGATTACAGGGGAGAAGCAGCCACGTCTCCTTATTACAAGAACAGTAAAAAAAGACAAGGGCAAATATTTTGGTCCGTATCCGAATGCACAAGCAGCCAGCGAAACGAAGAAGTTGCTCGATCGTATGTATCCGCTGCGAAAATGCACAAATATGCCGGATAAGGTGTGTTTGTATTATCATATGGGACAGTGCTTGGCCCCTTGTGTAAAAGAAGTGACGGATGAACAGAATAAGGACATTGTAGACCAAATCATCCGCTTTTTAAATGGAGGTCATGGAGATATCCGGAAAGAGTTAGAAGAAAGAATGCTGGAAGCAGCAGAAAAGCTGGAATTTGAACGGGCAAAGGAACTGCGTGACCAGATTGCATACATGGATGCTCTCATGCAAAAACAAAAAATGATTATGAACGACTTGGTTGATCGAGATGTGTTTGGATATGCAGTAGATAAAGGCTGGATGTGCGTCCAAGTTTTTTTTGTGCGTCAAGGTAAGTTGATTGAACGTGATGTTTCCATGTTTCCGATTTATGATGAACCAGAAGAAGAGTTTTTGACATTTATCGGCCAGTTTTATGCGCAAGATAATCATTTTAAACCGAAAGAAATCGTTCTTCCTAATCAGATTGATCAAGAGTTGCTTAAACGATTACTGGAAGTAGAGGTGACACAGCCAAAGCGTGGAAAGAAGAAGGAGCTCGTAGACCTTGCTTGCAAGAATGCAACCATTGCATTAACAGAGAAATTCTTGTTAATCGAGCGCGATGAAGAACGTACCATTAAAGCAGTAGAAAACTTAGGAATACAAGCAGGTATCAATCCCCCTCTCCGTATTGAGGCATTCGATAATTCTAATATTCAAGGAACGAGTCCAGTTTCCGCTATGATCGTGTTTGTTGATGGAAAGCCGGAGAAAAAAGAATATCGAAAATATAAAATTAAAACAGTTCAAGGCCCAGATGATTATGAATCCATGCGTGAGGTGGTACGTCGGCGTTATTCACGTGTATTGAAGGAAGGCTTGCCGCTCCCGGATTTAATTATTATAGATGGGGGAAAGGGGCAAATGGCAGTTGCTTCAGATGTACTGGAAAATGAACTGGGTCTGTATATTCCTGTTGGAGGGCTGGTAAAAGACGAAAAGCATAGAACCTCCCAGCTGTTACTTGGTAATCCGCCGCAATTGATCGAATTGGATAGAAACAGTCAAGAGTTCTATTTGCTCCAGCGTATACAAGATGAAGTGCATCGATTTGCGATTACATTTCACCGCCAAATTCACGGGAAATCTGCGTTTCAATCCATGCTTGATGATATTCCGGGAATTGGAGAAAAACGCAAGAAAGCATTACTTAAGCACTTTGGTTCTGTTAAAAGAATGAGAGAAGCTTCTGTAGATGAGTTTGTAGAAGCAGGTTTGCCACGTAATGTGGCGGAAAAAGTATATGAAAAAATGAAGTAGAAGAGGCTGCAACGACAGGGAAAGATTATGAGACACGCGGGAATAGAAGTGAGTGAAGAAAGAGCCTTGAAGGTGAGAGCCTTACACATGTAGTTGGAAGAATAAGAAAAAGGAGCATCAGCTGGTGCTCCTTTTTCTTATTCTATCTTATCCTTATGGTCCCACTTTACAATAAAATGGACACTGTCTGCACGTTTTTTCTGTTCTTCATAAGCTTCGGTAACGATGCCTTGCATTTGCTGAATTTGCTGCGCAATAAATCCTGCTTCTAATTGATATGTTGTATTAGCTTGCCGTGTGCGGGTTCGATAGCGTTCTTTAATAAGCGGACTCGTAAGCTGCAGCATCATGGCATGCCGATTTTGTTCTAAGATAGTCAGTTCTCCCCAACCGGCTTGTATGAAAAACTCAGAAACTTGATCCATAGATTTGAGCGGATGGTTACGGGCTATATTTTTACCTGCCCAGTATAAAATACGAGGGAGTTCTTTTCCCATTAAATCAGGGAGCACCTCTTCTCGAAGAAGCTCGTATGCAAACGCATTAATTTGTATATGTTGTAAACTCTCAGCTTCAATTATTTTACTAGTCACACGATTTTCCCCTCTTTCTGTATGAGGTTATTATATAACATTTGAGGGAAAGTAACACTTCTATTTCTTGGGAAGATAAAATGAATAATTAAAATTCGGCAAATGCCAACAATTTCTTTTGGTTTTATGACAAGATTCTGTATCCGTTTTCTTGACGCTTCTGCTACAATAGGAGTAGAATGGATGTGTCATAAATTATCGCTTAAATATTGCGAATTCTTTTTTCATTTTTTACTCAATGTGTGGAAAAGGAAAAAATTATAGTTAGAAAGTAATAATTTTATGACCTTGCAGTGAATTTCTAAGGGGGTACAAGGGAGTATGAACGGTCGTGAATTTGCCAATCGAAAATTACACTCTCTATTGGGTGTAATTCCAGTCGGAATTTTTCTAACGCAGCATTTGATCGTGAATCAGTTTGCGACAAAAGGAGCAGAATCATTTAACAAAGCTGCTGGAGTTATGGCGAATCTTCCATTTCGCTATGCGCTAGAAATCTTTATTATCTTTTTACCACTGCTATACCATGCGGTATATGGGTTGTACATTGCATTTACTGCAAAAAACAATGTAACTTCCTATAGTTATTTCCGTAACTGGATGTTCTATTTGCAACGCTTAACAGGCATTATAACATTAGTATTCGTTTCTTGGCACGTTTGGCAAACCCGCATTCAGGCAGCTATGGGTCAAGAGGTAGACTATGAAATGATGGAAAGTATTTTAAGCAATCCTGGAATGTTCGTGTTCTATACTGTTGGGGTTGTATCTACCATCTTCCACTTTGCTAATGGATTATGGTCGTTCTTTATCAGCTGGGGTATTACTGTAACACCGCGTTCACAACGCATTTCAACATATGCAACAATGATTGTATTCTTCCTTTTAGCCATTATGGCAATTCGTACATTGTTCGCATTCGTTGACCCGCAGCTAGCAAATATGTAAGGAGTGAGAGACAATGAAAGGGAAAGTAATCGTAGTAGGCGGCGGATTAGCCGGCTTAATGGCAACAATTAAGGCAGCAGAGGCAGGAGTTAACGTCGAATTGTTTTCATTAGTACCAGTGAAACGTTCTCACTCTGTATGTGCGCAGGGCGGGATCAACGGTGCCGTGAATACAAAGGGTGAAGGAGATTCGCCTTGGGAGCATTTTGACGATACAGTTTATGGTGGCGATTTTCTAGCAAACCAACCGCCAATTAAAGCAATGTGTGATGCAGCACCTGGCATTATTCACTTAATGGACCGTATGGGGGTTATGTTCAACCGTACAGAAGAAGGGCTACTAGACTTCCGACGTTTTGGAGGAACACAGCATCATAGAACGGCATTTGCAGGTGCAACAACAGGACAACAGCTTTTATATGCGTTAGACGAGCAAGTACGTCGTCATGAAGTAGCTGGACTTGTTACAAAGTTTGAAGGCTGGGAGTTTTTAAGAGTTATAGTAGATGATGAAGGCGTATGCCGCGGGATTGTAGCGCAAAACTTAACTTCTATGGAAATTAAGAGCTTCCCTGCAGAGGCAGTTATTATGGCAACAGGAGGACCTGGTATCATCTTCGGTAAGTCTACGAACTCTGTTATCAATACAGGTTCAGCAGCGGCAGCTGTATATCGCCAAGGTGCATACTATGCTAACGGGGAGTTTATCCAAATTCATCCGACGGCTATTCCTGGTGATGACAAGCTTCGCTTAATGAGTGAATCAGCACGCGGAGAAGGCGGCCGCGTTTGGACATATAAAGATGGTAAGCCTTGGTATTTCTTAGAGGAAAAATATCCTGCGTATGGAAATCTTGTGCCACGTGATATTGCAACTCGTGAGATCTTCCATGTGTGCGTTGACGAAAAATTAGGTATTAACGGCGAAAACATGGTATACCTTGACTTATCTCATAAAGATCCAAAAGAGCTTGATATTAAGCTTGGCGGAATCATTGAAATCTATGAGAAATTCATGGGTGATGACCCGCGTAAAGTACCTATGAAAATCTTCCCGGCAGTACACTATTCTATGGGTGGACTATGGGTAGATTATGATCAAATGACAAACATTCCAGGGCTGTTTGCGGCTGGTGAGTGTGATTACTCTATGCACGGAGCAAACCGTTTAGGAGCAAACTCTTTACTGTCTGCAATCTACGGCGGAATGGTAGCTGGACCAAAGGCAATAGAGTACATTAAGGGCATTGATAAATCTGCTGACGCAATGAATTCTTCACTATATGAAGATAATGAAATTATCGAAATGGAAAGATTCAATAAGATTATCAGCATGAACGGAAATGAAAATGCGTATGTGCTTCATAAAGAGCTGGGAGAATGGATGACAGATAACGTTACAGTAGTTCGCTATAACGATAAACTGCTTCAGACAGATGCAAAAATTCAAGAGCTGCTTGAGCGCTATGAGCGCATTAACATCAATGATACAGCGAAATGGAGCAACCAAGGGGCTGCCTTTACTCGTCAGCTGGAAAATATGCTTCATTTAGCACGTGTTATTACATTGGGCGCTTATAACCGTAACGAAAGCCGCGGAGCTCACTATAAGCCTGAATTCCCAGATCGTGATGATGACAATTTCTTAAAAACAACTATGGCAAAATTCAATGCAGAACAAAAAGTTCCTGTATTCCATTACGAAGAAGTAGATACTTCTCTAATCGCGCCTCGTAAGCGTGACTACTCTTCTAAGAAGAAAGCAGAAACAGAGGGGAAGAAGGGGGATAAGCAACATGTCTGAGAAAACAGTCCGCCTACTTATTACAAGACAAGATACACCGGATGCGGCTCCTTATGAACAGGAGTTTGAAATTCCGTATCGCCCAAATATGAATGTAATCTCTGCGTTAATGGAGATTCGTCGTAATCCAGTAGATAGACATGGAAATGAAACAACACCTATTTCTTGGGATATGAACTGCTTAGAAGAGGTATGCGGGGCATGCTCTATGATAATTAACGGCAAACCGCGCCAATCTTGTACAGCACTTATCGATCAATTGGAACAACCAATTCGTTTGCAGCCAATGAAAACATTCCCGGTTGTTCGTGATTTGCAAATCGACCGCAGCCGTATGTTTAACGCATTAAAGCGCGTAAAAGCATGGGTTCCAATAGACGGTACGTATGATTTAGGTCCTGGACCAAGAATGCCTGAGAAAAAGCGTCAATGGGCATATGAATTATCAAAATGCATGACTTGCGGTGTTTGCTTGGAAGCATGTCCGAATGTAAACAGCAAATCTGATTTTATCGGACCAGCTCCACTGTCTCAAGCACGTCTATTTAATGCGCATCCAACAGGTTCTATGCATAAAGCGGAGCGTTTACGTACTATTATGGGAGATGGAGGACTTGCTAACTGCGGTAACTCTCAAAACTGTGTACAGTCTTGTCCAAAGGGTATTCCATTGACAACTTCCATCGCAGCATTGAACCGTGATACAACGATTCAAATGTTTAAAGACTTCTTTGGCAGCGATAACAACTATTAATAGCAAATGGCCTCTTCAAATGGAAGAGGCCATTTTTACACTATATAAAAGGAGAGAAAGGGTATGAAACAGGTTTCCTATATTGAAGATGCTGTTAGCTGGGCACAGGAGTTTTCTTTTTATATGCCGACAAAGGTTCGTTTTTCTGAAACAGATATGTTCGGCCATTTAAATAATAAAGTGCCGTTTACATATTTCGAAGAAGCGCGTATTGAATTTTTTAAAGAACTTGGTTTTATGCAGGAGTGGACAAAAAAGAATGCTGAAC
This sequence comes from Bacillus sp. 165, assembly GCF_017742235.1. GTDB lineage: Bacteria > Bacillota > Bacilli > Bacillales > Bacillaceae_G > JAGHKQ01. The sequence continues at coordinate 151,624 of NZ_JAGHKQ010000007.1, read as the reverse complement.
TGATGATCGTTGTTGCCAATTTACAGTGTGATTATATAAAGCAGGTTTATTTTGATGAAGAATTAAAAGTGTATGTAAAGGTGCAAGCTGTCGGAAATTCCTCAGCCGATTTGCATTATATGATTACAAATGAAAAGGAAGAAATATGCATTGTTGGCCGCAGTACAATGGTGCAAGCGTCCAAAGCAACAGGAAAGAGCGAGTCTTGGCCAGAGGCATGGAAAACAAAATTATTGGGAAAATAAGGAGCCCGCAATGTAGGGCTTTTTTTGTTGACTTCTTATACGGAGTATAGTAAATTGTACTCAAACAATTATATGTTTAAATGTTTAAACGTATAATCAAGAAAGGGAGATTGAAATGAAAAATCATGAAACTGCATTTATTACAGGTGCATCAGATGGAATTGGAAAAGAGCTAGCCTATCATTTTGCGAAGGATGGCTATAACCTTGTATTGGTGGCCCGAAGTGAACAAAAAATGATTGAGTTAAAACAAAATATAGAAAAAGCATACAATGTTCATGTAACGATTATTTCGAAAGATATTTCAGATCAAGAGGCAGTAAAAGAGATATATGAAGAAGTACAGAAAAAAGGAATTACAATTGACTATCTGGTCAATAATGCGGGATTTGGATTATTCGGAGAGTTTGTGAATACAGATATTAACGCTGAATTAAATATGATCGATTTAAATATAAAAACAGTAACCCATTTTACAAAGCTATTTTTACCGCATATGGTGGAACGAAATAAAGGCCGTGTGTTAAATGTCGCATCTACAGCAGCATTTCAGCCGGGTCCTTTAATGGCAGTCTATTATGCGACAAAGTCATATGTCTTATCTTTTACAGAAGCATTAGAAAACGAATTAAAGGGTACGAATGTAACTGTCACAGCTTTTTGCCCAGGAGCGACAAAAACAGAGTTTTCAAGTCGAGCAAATTTAGGGAAATCAAAATTATTTAAAAGCGGTGTAATGGATGTAAAAGATGTAGCAGAAATTGGCTATAAAGGATTCATGGATGGAAAAACGGTTGTCATTTCAGGTATGAAAAATCGTTTAACGGCAGCTTTTGTCCGTTTTATGCCTCGAAAAATAGTTACTTCTATCGTACGAAGCGTACAAGAGGAAATCGATACAAAAAATTAATTGAACAAAGAGGGAAGCAATCTATGGCCAGAGAAATACTAAATGTTTTTCGTTTTTGTATTTACGTATGGGTAGATTTTACGGTTGGCATAACAGGTACCGGTTAAGGAGTAGCAGAGCATTACAGCACTTAAAAGCATTGTAGGATATACAATAAATATTGAAGAGAAGAGGACACAGGGATATTGTTCACCTGCATTGCAAGAAATGAATAGAAACAACATGCAAGCTGTAAAGGAGGTATAACAATGAAACGACATGCTGTAGTACTAGGGGCTACAGGGTTAATTGGCCAGGAAGTTGTGGGAATACTGCTGAAGTCTAATGAATATGAACGAGTAACAGTGTTGGTTCGTAATTACCTGCCATTTCAGCATGAGAAGCTGGAGCAAGTTATTATAAACTTCGATCAATTAGAAAGCTGCGAGTTTTATTTTAAAGTTGATGATGTGTATAGCTGTCTCGGAACAACAATCAAGAAGGCCAAGAGCAGAGAAAACTTCACAACAGTGGATTATCATTATACATTACAGGCAGCTCGGCTTGCTGAAAAGCAAGGAGTTAAAAACTTCCTCACTGTTACAGCTATGGGAGCAAACGAAAAGTCTAATATTTTTTATAATCGTGTAAAAGGAGAAGTGGAACGCGATCTCCAAAAGCTTGACATAAACGGCATTCATATTTTTCGTCCGTCACTGTTGCTAGGAGAACGGCAAGAGTTTCGGATGGGGGAGAAAATGGGTGAAGGAGCTGCACGGTTGTTTTCTTTTTTATTTATAGGACCACTTCGGAAATATAAGGCTATTTATGGAAAGCAAGTAGCGCTTGGCATGTATGTTACAGCATTGCAGAATAAGCCGGGAATTCACATTTATGAATCTGACAGTATTCAAGAGATGAAGTGATTAAAAAAGGGATGTCTCATTCAAAGATTATGAGACATCCTCTCTCTTTAGGTGATGCTGAGTTTACAGCATAACACTTACAATAATTCCAGACCAAATGCTTACTAAAGTTGCACCATACAGAAGCTTTAATCCAAACTGAGCAACAACATTGCCTTGCTTCTCATTGAGTCCTTTGACTGCTCCTGAAATGATACCGATAGACGAAAAGTTTGCAAAGGATACAAGGAATACAGAAATAATTCCGACTGTGCGTGCAGACATATCCTGAGCTCTTGTTCCTAAATCTATCATAGCTACAAATTCATTTGATACTAGTTTGGTCGCCATGATACTCCCAGCAGGAACAATTTCAGCAGCTGGAACACCCATAATGAAAGCGATTGGAGAGAAGATATATCCCAGTACTTGCTGGAATGTAATACCGAAAATTAAGTCAAACACATTATTGATAGCGCTAATTAAAGCCACAAATCCGATGAGCATTGCGCCTACTACAACGGCTACGCGAAACCCATCCATAATGTATTCTCCCAGCATCTCAAAGAAAGTTTGCTTTTCCTCTTGTATTTCCAGTATGTCTTCTTCATCTGTTACTGAGTAGGGGTTAATGATATTGACAATAATAAAGCCGCTGAATAAATTTAGAACTAGCGCTGTTACTACATATTTAGGCTCAATCATGCTCATGTAGGCGCCTACGATAGACATTGAGACTGTCGACATAGCAGAAGCGCAGAGTGTGTACAAACGGTGTTTGGGAATTTGACCCAATTGCTTTTTTACAGTGATAAACACTTCTGATTGCCCTACAATTGCAGACGCAACTGCATTGTAAGATTCTAACTTACCTAATCCATTAACCTTGCTTAGTACCCAGCCAATCCAGCGAATAATGAGAGGTAAAATTTTAAAGTGCTGCAAAATACCAATTAAGACAGAGATAAAAACGATAGGAAGTAATACACGTAAGAAAAATGTCATAGCTCCTTCATTTTCAACTCCGCCAAATACGAAGTCTACACCGGCAGCGGCATACTCAAGTAATTTGCCGAACACATTGGCAATTCCAGTGATAAGAATCAGGCCAAGTTCTGTATTTAAAAGTAGGTAGGCTAGGATCAGCTGTACTACCAGCATTATAAGAATTGGCATATATTTAATTTTTCGCCTTCCATTGCTTGCCAAAAGTGCTAATGCGAATGTCACGACTAATCCAAGTATGAAAATAATAAATTTCATGATTGGAGAATACCTCCTGTATTGTGAAAGATGTAGATTGCTTTCCTAGTGTTATAGTTTCTCAAAGGAAAAAGAATATTCACTGACCAGTAAAGTAATGAAAAAATATCATTTTTATGAAACATGCCTAAGGAGAATTAGCGACAGGTATCTTGATGAAAAAGCAGTTATACTATGGTGAATAACCTCATAAAGTAGCAGGAGAGATGATATAGAAATATACAGCTTGGGGGATGCGTATGGCTGATTTTACTTTCCCTTTTAATATGGGATGGTACGTGTTACTAATGATGGGCTGTGGGATAATTGGAGGAATCGTTAACATTGTTGTAAGTGAGGGCTATGTGCAAAGTAAAAAAGTCGTTTCTGAGGATGGGTCGCAAGAAAAGTTTGTATTCGGCTCTATTAAAGAACCAATCGCAGGAGCTTTAGGTGCAGTGCTTGTATCTTTATCTATGTATGAAAATGCTTCTCTTGCTATTACGGTACAAAGCGCTTTAATCGCTGGGTTTGGCAGCAGTGCTTTTTTGAAAAGTTATGCGGAAAAAGCGTTGCAGAGAGAGCTTGAAAAGTCTGATATGTATACTCATCAAACGGATGAGAAAGAAGAAGAAATACTCAAAATAGACAGAGTTCCTGATGAAGAATCTAATCAAATAAATACTCTCCAAAAGAAAGTGAAAATGGCAGGAACAGCGACAGAAGCACGGTTTTATAATAGACAGATGGAGGTACTAGTGAAGGGGAAACATAAAGGTCATCATACTCAAAAAACTATAGGTAAGAACTAATACTAGAGATAAGATTGCTTTTTGTAAGTTAAAAACCCTCGTATTTTGTTGAGCAAAAACAAGATTTCTGTAAATATTGCAGGGGGAATAATAATGATAGTGTCGAAAAAAAAAGCTCAAATCTGTCGCAGATTTGAGCTTTTTTCTTAGTAATATGGAGAAATCAAAATGTACACTAGTACTCCTGTGAAACTGACATACAGCCAAATTGGCATACTCCAGCGAACAATTTTTCGATGCTTGTCTAATTGATTGGTCCATCCCCAAATAAGAGAAAATAGAGCAAGAGGAACGATAATGGCAGCAAGAACCGTGTGTGTCAGCAAGATAAAGAAATAAACATATTTGAGCGCTCCTTCTCCTCCATAATGTGTTGGAGCGACAGATAAATAATGGTACGTTAAATAAGAAATACAAAATAATAAGGTGGTAGTAAATGCGGCAAGAATGAATCGTTTATGCAGGGTAATATTTTTCTTTTTAATGGAATACAGTCCTGCGGCTAAAAATACAAACGTAAAGGCATTTAAAATTGCGTTCATACGCGGGAAAATCTTGATATCAAAGCTAACTTCTCCGGCGTAACCTATTGGTGAGAAAAACAGGATTAAAATTATAGCGTTCACGACGATGGAAAGGGTAACTACGATACCAGTATAGTTTTTTTGACTTGTGGGGCGATTATTTGTGTTACTCATTTTCATATCTCCTATAGCATGTTTTTCTTCATTTTAACATTGAAATATTATGAGTAAAGTGACAACATTGTGACTCTGTGTATTTCTTCTGCTGATCGGGACTATAAAGGCACTATTATATTCTTTTCAACATATAAGCTTTCTCTGTAGTTTAACCATAAGAGGCAAATTATTGACATAAACAAAACTATATAATAGTATGTAACTAACTAAAATGAAGTTTATTTTTAAATGAGATTATATTGAAGGAGGATTACTTTATGGAGCTAAAAGGTTTGCATCACGTATCTGCTTTAACTGCAAATGCAGTGAAAAATTATGAGTTTTATACGAAAGTTTTGGGACTTCGACTCATTAAAAAAACGGTCAACCAAGATGACACTTCTGTGTACCATTTATTTTACGGAGATGGTGAAGCAAATCCGGGAACAGAGCTGACGTTTTTTGAAATTCCGATGATGGGGCGTCATTATCGTGGCGTAAGCAGCATTTCTTCCATCTCCCTGCGTGTGCCGAATCGCGATGCCTTAGATTACTGGGCAAAACGATTAGATGATTATCAAATTGAACGTGATGAGGTAATAGAGCGTGCAGGGCGTGCAACGTTGGCATTTCGTGACTTTGAGAACCAGCATGTTATATTGACTGCTGACAGTAAATTTGAAGGAGTACCGGGCGGGATTCCTTGGTCTAAGAGCCCTGTCCCGCATGAATACGGCATTATTGGATTGGGGCCAGTGACGTTAACCGTGCGTAAAGTTCAATCCACAGTACGAGTATTAACTGATGTTCTGGGCTTCCGGCAGAAAGAAAGCTATCTGTCTCTTGAGGAGAATCAGCCTGCTATTTTAGTATTTGAAACCGGTGCAGGCGGCTCAGGAGCAGAGGTGCACGTGGAAGAACGAACCGATTTGCCGATGGAACGTCAAGGACGCGGTGCTGTTCATCATGTTGCTTTCCGGGTAGAGAATAAAGAAGAGTTATTAAGATGGCAGGAAATTATTGAACAAACAGGGTTGTCAACGTCTGGCATGGTGGACCGCTATTATTTTCAAGCGTTGTATTTCCGTGAACCAAACGGAATTTTATTTGAATTATCAACAGATGGACCGGGATTTACCGCAGACGAAAAGTTAGAAGAATTAGGCGAGAACTTGGCACTTCCTCCGTTTTTAGAGCCGTATCGGGAGAATATTGAAGCTAAGCTGAAGCCGTTAGATACTAAATAATCATATAAGCAAAAAAGGAATCGATATCGATTCCTTTTTTTAAGTTAAAGATATAAAAGAAATGTTCTTCGCTGATAAAGACTATTAGAGATTTAGGCAGTCACAATTACTTTATAATAGTGTATATACTACCAACTAATAGAATAGATAAGGAGTGAATACAAATGTTAGCTCAAGTAATCAAGGAATATGGAAGTCCTGAGGTGTTTCAGGCAATGGAATTGGCTCGTCCCTCTATAAAGAAGGGGCATGTTTTAATTCGAGTAGCTGCAACAAGTGTAAATCCGATTGATTTAAAGATTCGGGGCGGCCTCCTGCAAAATACTATGAACTTAGAGCTTCCTCTCATTTTGCACAGTGATTGTGCCGGAGTAATTGAAGAGGTGGGAGAAGGAGTCTCTTCTTTTCAGCCAGGAGATGAAGTGTATACGACTGTCGGTTTAGGAGGTGCCCTTGCTGATTATACACTCGTGGATGCTTCGTTGGTCGCTGTAAAGCCGAAATCCTTAACTTTTACCGAAGCTGCTGCACTCCCTCTTGTAGCTCTTACTGCATGGGAAGCATTAGTAGAACGATGTAAGGTGCAGCCTGGGCAAAAAGTGCTTATTCATGCAGGGACAGGCGGAGTCGGTCATGTGGCAATCCAAATAGCAAAATTCTTAGGTGCACAAGTATACACGACTGCATCTACGGATGAGAAAATGCAGCTTGCAAAGATGCTCGGTGCAGACACAGTCATCAATTATCGTGAGCAGTCTGTAGAACAGTATGTTACAAAGCATACAAATGGACAAGGCTTCGATGTGGTATTTGATACTGTGGGCGGAGAGAATTTGGATCGTTCTTTTCAAGCGGTTAAACCAAGAGGAACGGTGGCTGCTATTGCAGCAAGATCTACTCATGACTTAACACCACTGCATAACAAGGGGCTTACATTGCACGTCGTTTTTATGATTTTAGCCCAAATGTCGCAAGAGGGACGTATAAATCATGGTGCCATTTTAAACAAACTAGCGCATCTTGTAGACGAAGGAAAAATCAAACCGCTTGTTGATTCGCATTCCTTTTCGTTTGAGGATGTATCAAAAGCCCATGAATTTCTAGCATCAGGACAAGCTGTAGGGAAAGTAACGTTACGAAATCAAAATTTTGAACAATAGATATTTCTGAAAAGCTAAACGGTTCTTGTGGCACTACAACGATGATTTTAAAACGATGAGAAGAAGGATTAATTTTTCGAGTGCGAAGTGAGAAATACCAATGAATTGTATAGCTATGGCTTTCAGAGGAAATTTTGTCAGTGCACTTGCGAAAAAAGAACAACTTTTAATGTGTTAGCAAAGATAAAAATATAATGGAAAAACTGAAGAAGGAGCAATCTTGAAAGCAAGGTTAACTGAATCTAACAAGAGGGATGTAGCTTATGAAAACAGAAAAACAAAAAATGATAAACGGAGAATTGTATTTTGCATCCGACCCAGAGCTTGTAAAAGAAAGAGAGGCAGCTAGAAAACTAACACGTGCATACAATCAAACGATTGAAACAGACTATGATACGCGTACAGCTTTGTTAAAACAATTGTTTGGTTCGACAGGAAAAAACTTGTACATAGAGCCTGCATTTCGTTGTGATTATGGATACAACATCTATGTGGGCAATAACTTTTATGCAAATTTTGATTGTGTAGTGTTAGATGTATGCCCAGTGACTATCGGAGAAAACTGTTTTATGGGACCTGGGGTGCACGTTTATACAGCTACCCATCCTTTGGATGCTACAGAGCGAATCAGCGGAGCTGAGTACGGTAAAGCAGTGACAATTGGAGATAATGTTTGGATTGGAGGAAGAGCGATCATTAATCCGGGGGTTACAATCGGAAACAATGCGGTCGTTGCTTCTGGTGCTGTAGTGACAAAGGATGTCCCTGATAATGTGGTTGTAGGCGGAAATCCTGCACGAATTATAAAAGAATTGAGTTGATTGTTTTGATACCCCCTGATGATAAAGCAGGGGGTTATGTAAAGCTTTCAATAAAATGTACAGTAATTATTCCATCTGTTGTGCAACGGTAATAGATTCCTTCTGTAACATTCACTAACGCAAGTGCTGCTTGAGAAGAAGGGATGACTCCCATACCTAAGTCGCAATGTGTATAGGCGCCTTTTGTATGTACGGTCCGAACCGGACTATGCCCTCGGAAAATAGGCTTTTCATCACTCCATGTTAATAATTTTTGTGGGTTTTGTGAGAGCACTTCACGTATATTCATCCACAATATTTCACGCGGCTGCTGTCTTTTAGGGAAAGAGGGATTGATTCCTGAGTGGGTGTAAATTGCACTATTGTCTTCATAGACGAGTGCAAGCGACTCGAGCCATGAAGCATAAGCTTCAGCTGCTTTCCACACATCTTCAAAGTGCTGACGCAAGCTGTATAATGTTTCTAGCCCCCCGTGTTGCAGCCACATGGGAGATTTGTTTCGGAGATACCATATCAGCATTTCCTCGTGATTACCGCAAAGTACATGAACATTTGCAGGCTGCTGCTGTTGGAGTGTTTGAGCAAACTGTAAAACCTTTGCACTATCAGGTCCTCTGTTGATAAGGTCTCCTCCTAGAATAAGCTTGTCTTCTTCAGGATTCCAGTTAACTGAATCGAGCAGCTTCCTTAAAGGAATGTAATGACCGTGTATGTCACTGATATAAAATGTACGCATAATATCCCTCATTTTTGAATAGGATCATGTTTAGTGTATCGAAAATGTATGTATAAGAAAAGGAGGCTTTCTCAGTACGAGAAGGCCTCCTTTTTGTTGCATGAAACAACTATGCCGATAGCTTTTGATGCTTTTGCTTCTTTAGAGCGAATTTTGGAAATCCGATTAAAATCGAGACGATTCCGCAAAGGCCAATGAACAGCGGGTAAAATGAGTAAGGTAAAATGCTGATTGGCGATATAGAGGCAAAGCCTGCTGCTGTAAGCATTTGTGCGCCATAAGGGATCATACCTTGGATGCTGGATGAAAATATATCAAGCAAACTCGCTGATTTTCGTGAATCGATTTCATATGTTTCAGCGATATTCTTAGCTAAAGAACCTGTAGTCACAATAGAAATCGTATTGTTTGCCGTTGCCAGGTTTGTTATTGCTACTAATCCGGCAATGCTGAATTCTGCTCCTTTTTTAGAGTGAATATTGCGGGTCATGATGTGCAATAAGTATTGAATCCCGCCATTATATTTAATGATTTCGACCATACCAGCTATTAGAATAGCTAAAATAATTAACTCTGCCATACCTGTCACACCTGCGGCTACACTTTGGGCAAAGCTGCTTATTGTGTAGCTTCCATCTAATAATCCGATGATACCAGCAAGCAGTGTGCCACCAGCTAATACACCAAGAACATTAAGACCTAGTAAAGCTGTGATGAGTACACCTGCATACGGCAAGATTTTAACCCAATGAAAATCTTGTGCCGGAACAGCTGAAGAGCTTCCCATTGTCATAAAAAATAATATAATAGCAGTTAAAATAGCTGCAGGGAGAACGATAAAAAAGTTTGTTTTAAATTTATCAGCCATCTCTGTTCGTTGTGTACGTACAGCTGCAATCGTTGTATCTGAAATAAACGAAAGATTATCTCCGAACATGGCCCCGCCGATAATAGTTGCCATCGCAAGAGCTGAAGAAATATCGGTTTGGGAGCTGATTCCAACACCGATTGGAGCAAGGGCAGCAATCGTTCCCATGGACGTTCCCATAGCTAATGAAATAAAGATACCGATAATAAACAAACCAATAATTAAAAAGCTTTGTGGAAACATAGTTAAGGCCATGTTTACAGTTGACTGTACAGCCCCCATACCTTTAGCAGTCTCTGAAAATGCACCTGCTAAAATGAAAATAAGTACCATAATCATGACATCAGGATGACCTGCGCCTTTTGCAAAGCGTTCTGCCTTAGCGGTCAAGGTTTCTTTTCTGTTCATGAATAAAGCCGCTCCAACTGCAGCCAAGATGGCAGCTAATACGGGCATTTTATAAAAATCACCGGTAATAATTCCTGATCCGATAAACAGAGCAACAAAGATTATAAGCGGTAGCAAGGCAACTGCGCTTTTTTTCTGTATACTCACTGAAGTTCCTCCTCTTTTTATAAACATAAAAAGACTCCTTCTCAAATGAAAGAAGAAGTCTTAGACATACTAATGTCCTTGCTTCCCCCTATCTTTCAAGCATATAGCCTGCTGGATTTGGCACAGTACTTACATAGTCCGCTGCCGAGGTTTCGAAGGGCCAGTCCCTCCACCTCTCTGGATAAGAGATTTATATTTCCGACTTATTATGACACTGTTTTTTGTAGAACACAATCTTTTTTTGGGGTTTATTTATTGTTTGTATTTTCCAACATATTTGATAGCCTAGGACATTAGACAGCGACATGAAGAAAGAGCGGTTTGTAGGCAACAAGTATATTGTCTGGGGACTGCGGAACAATACGTGTAATAGGTATAAGTAAGGAGGAGAGTCGGTGGATTTCTTTTCTTTTCTAACTAGCAAAACAAATAGAAGAAAAGACAATGGTCGTTCCAAAGGTACAAATGAAATAAAGCTAGGGCTGTCATTACAAGATAATATTAATCTAATTCAACAATCCTTTATTAGTGCTGATGATTTTACTGTAAGATATTTAGTTTTCAATAATATTCGATATGGTTTATTATTTTTGAACCTTATTGTGGATAAGCAAAAAATTGAATCTAGCATAATCAAGCCGCTCATACGGATAAAACAAGGTGATATTCAGGATGTAATTCCTGCTTTGAGTATGCAAACTTCCTCCACGCTTCATCAAATTGTGATTGAGTTGCTCAATGGCAGTTCCGTGTTATTAGAAGAAGGCTGTAACCTTGCTTACATATTGAAAACAGAATTGTATGAATCAAAAGCAATTGAAGAACCGGTAAGTGAGAAAGTTATTAGAGGTTCCCATGAGGGATTGATAGACAATTTAAATATAAATCTCAATTTGATACGGAGGCGAGTCAAAAGTCCTCATCTCACGATCAAATACCAAATCCATGGGCAAGAAGCGTATACGAAGCTGGCGATGATTTACGTAAATACTATTGCAAATGAAGAATTAATTGCAGAAGTGGAGAAGCGCTTATCATCTATAAAAACAGATTATATCAGCAACTCTGGAGAGGTAGAAGAGCTTATTGAAGACGAAATATATTCCCCTTTTGCTCAATTGCTGCATACAGAACGTCCTGATAGAGTGGCATATAACTTGTTGGAGGGCCGGGTTGCTTTAATTGTGGAAGGAGATCCTTCGGCTCTTATCATGCCTGCCACTTTTTTTTCTTTTTATCGATCTTCTGACGATTATTCAAATAGGTGGTATATAGGATCATTTTTTCGGCTATTAAGATTAATCAGCTTCATTATTGCTATATCTTTGCCGGCGTTGTATATTGCGGTTGTTTCTTATCATTTTGAAGTAATTCCGATTGAACTAGTATTTGCGATTAAAGCATCATTGGAGTTTGTGCCGTTTCCCCCTCTTGTGGAAGCAATGGCGATGCAGCTTGCATTGGAGATGCTTCGCGAAGCATCCATTCGATTGCCGCAGCCTATTGCACAAACGATTGGGGTGGTAGGCGGTTTAGTTATTGGTACAGCGGTCGTACAAGCTAATTTTGTATCAAATACGATGATTATTGTAGTGGCTCTTACAGCAATCGCTTCCTTTGTCGTTCCAATTCATGAAATGGGGACGACGGTTCGTTTACTAGGCTTTCCTTTAATGATTGCAGCTTCGTTATTTGGGTTTGTCGGTATTGTGTTTGGATTAATGATTTTACTAATGCATTTATGTAAATTGGAGTCATTTGGCATGCCATATTTTACTCCTTTTGCTCCATTACGGATAGTTGATTTAAAAGACACTTTACTAAGAGTGCCCTTTAGTAAAATGAAAGAGAGACCAAAGAGTTTACAACCGAAAAAAGCAAAACGGCTATTTAATCCAAGAGGCTGGGATAATAATGAAACATCCTAAAATATCAATTGAACTGCATCAGTTATTTTTTATTATCTTACAGTCACAAATAGGAATAGGCGTTTTAGCTCTCCCTTACAATGTTCATAACATCGCACAAGGGGATGGCTGGATTTCTACTATGCTTTCAGGTGTTGTAGTGGTTGTCTTCACAACAATCATCTGGCTTTTATATAGAAGAACCCCTAAGCTTAATTTTTTTGAGGCTGTTATTTATATTTATGGAAGATTTATAGGGAAAATTGTGGTAAGCACGTACATTATTTTTTTTGTAATGGTGTTTCTTCTAGTAATTGCTATGTACGTAGATATCATAAGAAGATGGATTTTAGCATATACTCCATCCTGGATTTTGGTTCTTCTTATCATATTCACGAGCGCTTATTTAGCAAAAGAAAGCCTGCACATTATTGCTCGTTTTTATGTGCTTGCCACACTTTTTATTTTCCTCTTACTGATTTTAATGATAGGTCCTTATGCAGATATAAATTTGGAATATATTTTACCTGTGGGACACATGGGATGGAAAAACATTATGCGTGGGGTCCATGAGAGCACCATTGCTATGCTCGGATTTGAATTCGTGTTTATCGCTTTTGCTGACACTGCAGGGAAAACGAGCCAAAAGCTGAAGGTTGCCATAGGTGCGAATATATTTGTTGCGGTGTTATATACATTTTTTGTGTTTACCGGTTTGATTGTATTTAGTCCTGAGGAATTGACATTAGTGCCTGAACCTATTTTATATATGCTAAAAGCAATCTCATTTGACATAATAGAACGTCTGGATTTATTGTTCCTATCTGTATGGGTCATCCCAATGATTACGTCGAGTATTACGTATCTCTTTATCCTAAGTATGGGAGTCAAGGTTGTGTTTAACAGAACACATCATGGAAATATAGTTAGGCTTATGGCTGTTATTCTGTTGATTACTATTTTATGTATGCCGCTGGATAACTTTATGCCTTGGGCACAGTTAAGTAAGATAATAGCCTATTTATCCTACATTTTTGTAGGCTGCATCCCTGCGATTACTTTACTCTTCTCCTTCTTGTTTAAAAAGGCTAAAAACACGGGGGGCAGTGTATCGTGAAGATATGGCTACGATTGACAGCAATCTTATTTTGCTTTGTTACAGCAGGCTGCTGGGATCAGCAGCCGTTGAAAGATGACAATTTGGTCTATGGGGTAGCAGTGGATTTACTAGAAAATCAAAAGCTATTGTCGACTGCAGTGGTTCGGACAATCAAACTTGGAAGCACTGGTGCACAAAATTACCAGATTGACAATTTAACGATTACTGCTAAGGGGGAAACAATGCGGGATATGAGAATGAAAATAGGAAGGAAACTGGGGGGAGAGTATGCAGCGAACAAAGCGAGAGTAATCTTATTGGGAGAAAAGCTGGCAGAAAATAATATTTACCCTATTCTTGATATTCTTTATAGAGATCCGAAAAATTCTTTAGGAGCGAAATTAATTATAGCAAAAGGCAAGGCAGGCAATATTTTAAAGTTGCAGAGTGTAAATGATACCCTTATTGCTGAAGAGCTGCTGGAAATTATAGAATCGGGAGAAGAAGCAACGAATACTCCAAAAGAGACCGTTCAATCCATATGTCCGGTTATGCTCGATCCTGGACAGGATTTTGCTCTTCCCTATATGTATATAACAAAGAATAACGAGGTGGAATTATCTGCGATTGCTCTGTTCCATAATCAAAAGTTTACTGGAATTACTGCAAAAGGAGCAGAGGCGACTATACTGTTATTGATGAGAAATGAAATGGGAAAAACGGCTCGTTTTACAATTAAAGCGTATCCGAAAGAAAAGCAATATCGAAATCGATTTATTTCTATACAGACGGTAAAAATGAAAAGGAATATGAAAATAACTCCAAAAAAAGATGGAGTAATCCAAGTAGACCTCAATTTACATCTTAACGTTTCGGTAAAAGAACATCCGCAAGGTGCTGTTGACACGGATTCAACGCTGCTGAAATTGAATAAACTTTTGTCCGAGCAGTTTACCAAAAAAACAAAGCAGGCTGCTAACCTGTTGCAGGAAGCAAATTGTGACTTTTTGGGGATAGGTAGGAAATTGATGGCGTATCATCCTGAAACATGGAAATCTCTTGATAAAAAGAATTATTACCAACATGTTCAAATTAAGCCGAAAGTGAAAATAAAGATAGTAGGGCATGGGATTTTAGAGTAATATACGGTGAAAAAGCTTACCTTTGATGGGTAAGCTTTTTTCTGTCTTAAAGGAGATTTTAAGACAGGAGGAGCTCAAAAAATTAAGCAGAGACATTTGTTGATTCAAGGTTCATTTTATATGGAAATAGATATTTTAAGGAGATTTAGGGAATCCGAATCTGGCATTTAATTGTCCTTGAATCATGCTGTTACGAAGTGCCCGTTCATCTAGCTTACGTTCTTTTTTTAGTATATCCTTTCTGATTTCGTGCGTTTGAACGCCGTCCTCCATTTTTTCTATAATTTCCATCAATTGTTCTACATCGTTAAATGAATATTTTCGTGTTCCTTTTTTTGTTCGTTCAGGAAAAATTAATTTTCGTTCCTCATAATAGCGAATTTGCCGTTCTGACAATCCCGTTATTTCACTTACAGTGCCAATAGAAATTACCTTTTTCTCTTTATAAGAATGATCGTTTCCTGACACTCCTACCCCCGCCTTTTTAAAGTTCTTTTATATACTATATAGGAATTAACTGAAAATGGCGACTTGTGTGTAAGAATTTCTAACATGAATTTCAATTCCGAAAAGAAATGTGTGTAAGATTTTCTGACAAAATTAGAGATGAAGAAGAGCGTTTTGAATACAATGAGAATATATCATATGGGTAAGGGTAGAAGGGTTTTACAAAAATAAGTGATTTCAGATGACGGGAAGGGTAGGCAACGGGGATGGAAAATACAGAAGAGAAGTCAGTGCAGCTTGCAAAGAAAATTATTGAATTAGATATACGGCGGGATGAATTATTAGAGGAATTAATGGTACTTACCGGAAGTGCTGCGTTGGAATTGCTGAGAGACTTGCAAAATCGCTAGGAGTTAAGAGTATGGTGATATAAGGGGGGCGGCATAACAAATATATTGAGAAAGCAGTTGAACAGGAAAAACAAGTATATATTGAAAGGCTATTGAGTGCAGGGATTTATAAAGAAATGGATAGTCATCTGTATAAAATGACAATTAGTGAATTGAAGCAAGTATCTGAATGCTACCAAAACTTAAGAAAAGGGCTATGAAGAGGGAGTATCCTTTTTTCTCTATGGTAGTATAAAGGGATATTTCAGCAATGGGGATAAAATAGATGTGGTTTTAATTTGCTTTCGATATAATTAAGTATAACTACTTTGGAATTTATAAGGAGATTGAGCATGAAACACTATGCGAAAGCTTTATTCGGATTATTGGCAGGTGCGGTACTTATATGTGCGGCTACGGGATGTACGGCTGTACAAACAAAGAAAGCAAAGTCTGTTACTTTAACAGTCTCTGCCGCTGCTAGTTTACAAAATGCTTTGATAGATATACAAAAGCAATATAAGGAAGAACAGCCGAATATAGAGCTTGCGTTCAATTTTGGTGCATCCGGTTCCTTGCAGCAGCAAATTGAGCAAGGGGCGCCTGTAGACTTGTTTTTCTCTGCTGCGGAGGATAAATTTCAAACACTTGTAAAGAAAGGATTTATTGATAAAGAAGAAAGAACTGGAGTGCTAGGAAATGAGCTAGTCCTTATTGTTCCGAAAAACAGCGGGAAGCGTATTACAAGTTTGACATCTTTAGAACAACTAGATGTTAAGCAGCTTGCATTAGGGACGCCTGAAGTAGTGCCAGCTGGAAAATACGCTCAGCAAGCTTTAATGAATTTAAAGTTGTGGAGCGCCGTAGAACAAAAAGTGGTTTATGCTAAAGATGTGCGCCAAGTACTAACCTATGTGGAAACAAATAATGTTGATGGGGGCTTGGTATATAAGACAGATGCACTGGTTTCAAATAAGGTGGACATTGTGGATACAGTACCAGCTAGTATGCACGAATCCATTATATATCCTCTTGGTATTATAAAGGCCACAAGTCATAAAAAAGAAGCAGCGGCATTGTATCACTACCTTCAAACAGAGGAAGCATTGCATGTTTTTGAAAAATATGGATTTACAATTTTAAAGTAGGTGTACGAGCTTGAACTTTTTCGAACCGGTTTGGCTATCGTTACAAATTGCGCTTTTTGCTTCTGTGGTGGTAATTATACTTGGGACGGTAATAGGGCGTATAATGGCCCGTTCTTCTTTTCGAGGCAAGCTTGTCTTGGAAACCTTTTTTATATGCCCTATGGTGTTGCCTCCAACTGTCATTGGATTTCTGTTAATTGTTATATTTGGAAAAAATAGCCCTATAGGGCAAATGATTGAGAGAGTGTTTGACCATCCCATTATTTTTACAAAATGGGCAGCTATTATTGCAGCTGTCGTCGTTTCGTTCCCGCTTATGTATCAAGCTGCCAAAATAGGATTTTCAAATGAGCATATAGAGATAGAAGAAGGAGCGCAGGATCTAGGAGCGAATGCATGGAAGGTATTTTGGTATATCACACTTCCAATAGCGTTCCGTTCCTTAATAGGCGGAGCTATTTTGAGCTTTGTGCGAGCTTTAGGAGAATTTGGGGCTACGTTAATGTTTGCAGGAAATATCCCTGGTAAAACTCAAACGATTCCAATGGCTATTTATATTGCGATTGACTCGGGAAATATGACATTAGCATGGCTTTGGGTTATCACAACAATTGTGCTGTCTATTGGATTTTTAAGTTTTACTCAGGTGCTGCAAAGAAAAAAAGATACATAATAAAATAGAGCTTCCGTAAAAAGCTGGATGTGTTTTCCTGCGCTTATGGAAGCCAAGTGCTGTTTGTAAAAATAAAAAACAGACTTGAAAATTCAAGTCTGCCTGCCTTTTTAGTCAATTATGCTTTTTTTACATTTGTTGCTTGTGGACCCCGTTGACCGTTTTCAATATCAAATGTAACTTCTTGACCTTCTTCTAAAGATTTATACCCTTCGCCTTGGATAGCTGAGAAATGTACAAATACATCCTCGCCGCCTTCACGTTCGATAAATCCAAAGCCTTTTTCAGAATTAAACCATTTTACTTTACCGCGTTCCATTTTATTGCCTCCTAAATAAGTAAAAAATACACAAAACTACAATTTGAGTTTGCCTATTTAGTATGTCCAAGAAATGTGCTTTTAAACAGGGGTAGTTATTTTATTTTTTATGAGCGGCCATTTACATCAGGATTGAATAGTATATGAACAGAGGAAAGCGAGCGGATAACCTGCCCGCTTTTCGTATATTCAATTAAGATAAGCAAGAAATATCTACGTCCTACTCACTCTTGATGAAAACGTTTTTTTCTGTACCTTTGAGACTGATTCAATCAACCGCAGCAGTAAGAATAAAGGGGATTTTTTTCATCCAAATGTAATCACCGAAAGCTGAAGATAGTCATAGAATACTATGACTAAATAGATACCCAATGCGCACAGACAGCTCTGGCTTAAGCAAGGAGGGTTATACCAGTTGAAGGAAAAAGACTTTTCATCCAAACCGTTACTTACGAAACGAGAAAGAGAAGTATTCGAACTATTAGTCCAAGATAAGACAACGAAGGAGATCGCAAGTGAGCTATTCATCAGCGAGAAGACAGTAAGGAACCATATTTCAAATGCAATGCAGAAGCTTGGAGTAAAGGGGCGCTCACAAGCAGTAGTTGAGCTTCTTCGTATGGGAGAACTTGAACTATAATAAAGGCCGGCTTTCACTTGAAGAAAGCCGGCTAGTTTTTATGTTTATCATGTTACATATTCAGTAATTTCGCAGTTGCATTTTTTGAGAAAAAGGAGGAAAATAAAGCATGGTTTGTCACGCAATGGAGAGGAAAAAGCTCATTGATCAGCAGACAGTATTTTAACAGAAAATGGGGCGATCTTTTGAACAGACCAATTGGTGTTATTGACTCTGGTGTAGGTGGATTAACGGTAGCGAGAGAAATAATGCGTCAGCTCCCGAAAGAGGAAATCATATATTTAGGAGATACAGCTCGTTGCCCGTATGGCCCGCGTCCGAGTCAAGAGGTTCGGAGGTTCACCTGGGAAATGACTGATTATCTGATGAAGCAAGATATTAAGCTGCTTGTCATTGCATGTAATACCGCTACATCTGTAGTTTTGGAAGAAATGCGAGCTGAACTCGGTATTCCGGTTGTTGGCGTGATTCATCCGGGGGCGAGAACTGCCTTGAAGGTAACTAAGAATCATCAGGTTGGAGTTATTGGAACAATTGGAACGATTGAAAGCAAGGCATATGAGCATGCATTAAAGGCGATCAATAATCGTGTAACAGTAAAAGGCTTGGCCTGTCCGCCGTTTGTGCCGCTTGTTGAAAATGGCGAGCATGAAGAAGAAAAAGCTTATGAAATTGTAGCGGATACGCTGATGTCTTTGAAAAATACAAATATCGATACATTAATTTTAGGATGTACACACTATCCGATCCTCGGTCCTGTTATTCAGGAAGTAATGGGAGAGAATGTACAGCTTATCAGCTCTGGCGATGAGACTGCACGAGAAGTGAGCACTATCCTGTATCACAGCAAGCTGTTAAATGAAGAAACAGAACAACAAGACCATCTTTTCTTAACAACTGGCTCGACTGAAAAGTTCAAGCAAATTGCTTCTCGGTGGTTCGAGAAGCCGATTGAGAATGTAAAAACTATTACTTTGTAAAGCCCTCTGTATAAGGAGGGCTTTATTTTTTAGGGTATATGAGGATAAGGTTTCTTTAAATTTTTTCACAAAGCTTGGTCTAAATAAAATAGAGGGCTCGTATACATAGTAGTACAAACCGGCTTAGGAGGGGGATGCTATGCGTAAAGCTACTGGGGTGAAATTTATCACTTCTGTCTTCGCAGGCGCTATGATGCTATCAGGGTGCAGCTTATTGGGGCAGGATAAAGAGGTAAAAGAAGTTGATCCGCCGCAAAAGGTCACTTACACAGATAAGGAGACAACTCCGGCAAACACAAAAGAGCAGCAGGGTGCAAATAAAACACAAGAAAAGCAAGCGAAAGCAACTGTTACAAGGGAATTGTATTTGGTTGATAAAAGTGGGTATGTGGTACCGCAATCTATTCCAATTCCAGCTGCAAAGGATGGAGCAGTTGTGAAACAAGCCTTGCAATATTTAGTGAAGGATGGTCCTGTGACTGAACTTCTCCCAAATGGCTTCCAAGCAGTATTGCCAGCAGATACGGAAGTAAAGCAAGTCAATATTACGAAAGACGGAACTGCTATAGCGGACTTTTCAGCAGACTTTAAAAACTATAAAAAAGAAGATGAACGGAAAATTGTAGAAGCGGTCACTTGGACGCTTACGCAATTTGAAAATGTAAGAAATGTCAAGTTCCGCATTAATGGAAAAGATTTAACAGCTATGCCTGTCGATAAAACGCCGATTGGAAAAGGTTTGAGTCGTGCAGACGGTATTAACTTTGATGACGAAGAAGTAGTGGATATACACAATACAAAGCCTGTTACATTATATTTTGTAGCGCAAAACGGTAAAAGCCATTACTATGTACCGGTAACACGCCGTATTTCAAACGACAGCAAAGATGAAGTTGCGGTTGTAATACAAGAGCTTGTAAAAGGACCTTCTTATAAATCGAACCTTGTCAGCGACTTTAATGCCGATGTAAAACTGCTAGATGCACCAGAATACCAAGATGGTAAGGTAACCTTGAACTTCAATGAAAATATTTACGGTAATCTAGGAAAAAATATTATTTCAAGCTATGTACTTGATTCCCTTGTTCTGTCTTTAACGGAACAAAAAGGAGTAGAGAGTGTTGCAATTGAAGTAGACGGCAAAGCTAATGTATTGAATGAAAAAGGGAAAAAACTTACAAAACCGGTAACACGTCCGCAAAATGTGAATACAGGTAGTTTTTAAAGAAGAAAATTTGCTATACTTATTAAAGAAAGGGAAGCTTGAAGCAGCTTCCTTTTCTTTTTGTGCTGCTTGCTTCAAGTTTTCTTTCCTATACATAAGGGCTTTTGGCTATACTATACATTGGTAAGAATTAAGGAGGGGTTTTATATGAGAGTTGATGGACGTCAACCGAATGAATTGCGTCAGGTGCATATTCAAACAAATTATTTAAAGCATCCGGAAGGATCCGTATTAATAGAGGTAGGAGATACAAAAGTTATTTGTACGGCAAGTATAGACGAGCGTGTTCCTCCTTTTATGAGGGGCGAGGGGAAAGGCTGGATTACTGCTGAGTATGCCATGCTTCCGCGAGCAACTGAACAACGAACAATCCGTGAATCCAGTAAAGGAAAGGTAGCCGGCAGAACGATGGAAATTCAGCGCCTGATTGGCCGCGCGCTCCGTTCTGTTGTGGACTTGGAAGCGCTGGGAGAAAGGACGGTTTGGATTGACTGTGATGTTATTCAGGCGGACGGAGGAACAAGGACAGCGTCCATTACAGGTGCCTATGTTGCAATGGTGCTGGCATTTGGAAAACTTATGGAAAAAGGAAGTTTATCTAAGCTTCCAGTAGTAGATTATTTAGCAGCGACCTCTGTTGGGGTTTTAGAGGAAACGGGTGTAGTGTTAGACTTAAATTATGTAGAAGATTCTAAAGCGAATGTAGATATGAATATTGTGATGACTGGCAAAGGAGAATTTGTCGAAGTGCAAGGAACAGGCGAAGAAGCTACTTTCAGTAAAAATCAGCTTCATGAATTGCTTGGTGCAGCAGAGGAAGGGATTTTGAAGCTGATTGAAATGCAGAAAGAAGCGTTAGGGGTATTAGCTGAAACGATTAAATGACGGGAGGTGCTCTGTATGAAAACAGTAGTGATTGCCACAAAAAATCTAGGTAAAGTTCGAGAGTTTGCATCATTGTTCGAAAAATATGAACTGCAAGTCAAATCCCTTCATGATTTTCCTTACATTGAGGAAATTGAGGAAACAGGAACTACTTTTGAGGAAAATGCTATTTTAAAGGCGGAAAGCTTGTGTAAGCAGCTTGAGGAAATTGTGATTGCAGACGACTCCGGATTAATTGTAGATGCACTAAACGGAAAGCCAGGTGTACGTTCCGCTCGTTTTGCAGGAGAACAAAAAGATGATCAAGCTAACATTCAAAAGGTGCTAGAGGAACTCAAGGATGTAGATAAAGCAAAGCGAACAGCGAGATTTTATTGTGCTCTAGCAGTTGCTTTTCCAGAAGAAGATAAAAAGACTGTGATTGTAAACGGCACATGTGAAGGTAAGATTATTGATCAGCCTCGAGGAGAAAACGGTTTTGGATATGACCCGATTTTTTACATAGAAGAAATGAAGAATACGATGGCAGAGCTGACAAAAGAGGAGAAAAATAAAATCAGTCATCGTGCCCGAGCTTTGCGTAAGCTGGAAGAAAAGATTCCACAATGGTTTTTGGGGGAGAAGCAATGAGAGCATTGATTGTCAGTGACAGCCACGGCCTGACAAGCGAACTTGAAGCCTTAAAAAAGAAATTTGAACATGATGTTGATATTATGATTCATTGCGGAGACTCAGAATTGTCGGTGCATAATACAGAGCTGGCCGGCTTTGAGGTTGTGAAAGGAAACTGTGACTTTAACGGAGAGTTTCTGAACGAGATTGTGAAAGATGTAGGAGAAATTCGTTTTTTTGTAACCCACGGTCATTTATACAATATTAAAATGACCGTGCAATCTCTTTGGTATCGTGCTAAAGAATTAGAAGCAACTGTAGCATGCTTCGGTCACTCGCATATTATGGGAGCAGAGCTATTAGATGGTATATTGTTAATTAATCCCGGCAGCATATTGCTGCCGCGCTCTCGCAAAGAAAGAACATATGCGGTATTAGAATGGGAAGAAAAAAATGCGACAGTTACATTTTTTGACTTAGACGGTCGTATAGTAGCTATGCAGTCTTTTATATTGGGTTAGAGAATTTTTTCTCTAACCTTTTAAAAAAGGTATTGACTTCATATAGCCATAAGAATATAATAAAGAATGTCGATAGGACATTTCAATAATTTAACATATTGCGGGTGTAGTTTAGTGGTAAAACAAGAGCCTTCCAAGCTCTGGTCGTGAGTTCGATTCTCATCACCCGCTCCAAATATGTCCCGGTAGCTCAGCTGGATAGAGCAACGGCCTTCTAAGCCGTCGGTCGGGGGTTCGAATCCCTCCCGGGACGTCACAAAAAAAGCTGATACATTTGTATCAGCTTTTTTTGTATAGATACACCTTTATAACTTAACTGCAACCCTTCACTGCTTTTGGAATATACTGTACTACAAATATGTAATCTTCCTACCCATTCTATGTAAAGGGCGGAATTCTATGGAACTGGAAAAGTACAAACAACTGAGAACGGAGCAAAGACCGTTAATTCATCCGGCTGCCAAGAATAATATGAAAATTATATTTTGTATTTTGTTGACGGGAGTCATTTTTCTCTTTGGTTATATGGTGTACGGGGTGCTTCATGGGAGCAGCATTATCACGGTTACAGTTAAGTCGCATAATACTCAACCTACATGGGAAATAGATACGTATACGAAAGACGGGTGAATTCTCCGTCTTTTTTTGTTTATAAAGAAATATAGTAAGATAACGGGATATAAAAAGGGGTGTGGCATCGTGGATAAAGAACAGCACAAGCAGATGGAACAAGAGGAGCATCCTTTAGTAGAACCAAAAGCGAAAGAAAATGTAAAAACCATCGTATGGGTAGGCTTTATAGCACTTATCGCTATTTTTATTCAATTTCTTTTTTTTTATATGTAAGATAATTTCTTATTTACGTAATAATAAAAACCTTACTTCATTTTTTAAGAGAAAACCGGGTGCAAATATATCTGCGCCCGGTTTTCTCTTAATTTATTGAATTACGGCTTGAAGGTTATTGACGCTGCTAATTTTTTCAAAGAATTGATTGCTGACGGCCTCATAGCCTGTCAAGCTCAAATGGATGTCAGCAGGATTTGGCAGATAAGTGAGGTAGTTTTGAGCAACGATGGCGGCAGTCGGAACATAGTATGTTGATGGATTCATTTTTGAGATTAACAAGATAGAATTGTTTAATTGGGCCAATACACCTAAAAGAGGAGCTTGCTGTGCTGCTGGTAAATAAGGGAACGGATTGTAATACTCCATGATATATATTTGTGCTTTAGGATTCCAAGATTTAATTTTGGCTATGATTAATAGAGTATTGAGAAATGTTTGAGAGAGGGTGTTCTTTACATCACCAGAGCCTGAGAGCACAACAGGAAGCAAATCATTGGCTCCTATATCAATTGTGATGATATTTGCTTTCTTGATGGCCTGTTTAATGTTATTTCGATTCTGTTTGAAATCTAATAATACATCGCTGGTGGCATACCCTGGTACACCGAAGTTTTGGTAGGTGACAGTCCTTTGACTAGATTGTTGAAGGCGCTCATAGAGGAAGACAGGATAGCCTTTATTGATTGCTTTATACGGGGTAACCCCTGCCGCTAAAGAATCTCCCAATGCTACATAGTTTATAGTCTCTTTCGTGAGTGTTTGTGCTTGTGATACGTCAGGAATTGCAAACATAAAAAGCAATGCTGCAGACAGAATGACAGCCACCGAAGTTTTTAGGCGTAAAAGTACTTTCATTTTTCTCCCCCTTTATGTAGTTTGCTATTTTTAATAACAGCTTTTGTGTATCACCTCTATTTCTATTTAATATGTAGATACAAACATATTTTAAGCTGTACAGAGCATCTTTGCTATAAAATTTATGAGACAAAAGATAACAAGGAAGGAGGCGTTCTGTCGAGTCATGGTATGGCTTTTTTTTATGACTATGAATGGTTCGGATTTGCAAACAAATATTCAGTCGTATATTCTTAACTATAGTTTAAAATGAAGGGAAGAAGTAAAATGTTACAAAATCAAGTAGCAATCGTGACTGGAGCAACAAGAGGGATTGGAAAATCGATTGCCATGCGCTTAGCAGAACAGGGAATGAAGCTGTCCTTATGGGGAAGCAGCGATGAAATTCATAGTGTAGGTCAGGAATTAAAAGAAAAAGGATACACGATGATAGAAACGATTCAAGCAGACGTGTCTAATGAACAGGATGTTCAAGCGGCGGTTGAAAAAACTGTAGAAGTATTTGGTACGATAGATGTACTCGTAAACAATGCAGGAATTGGATTTTTTAAGCTTGTAGAAGATACGAATTTAGAAGAATGGAAACGCGTATTTGAAGTAAATGTACAAGGTGTTTTCTTATGTTCAAAAGCGGTATTGCCGTACTTGAAGGAAAAGAGAGGCGGAAGCATTATTACCGTATCTTCTGATGTCGGGCGCTATACTATTGCGAATGGCGGGGCGTATACAGCGACGAAATATGCTGTACAGGGATTCTGCGGGTCGTTAGCCCAAGAAATGAGAGAGTACAATGTGCGTGTAGGCACTATTAATCCAGGAATGGTAGATACATACTTTGCTGGGGGCACACAAGGAGCGGCTGGAAAAGAAACGATGATTCAAGCCGACGATATTGCTAATGCTGTAATTTATATGGCGAGCGCACCTGGGAATATTACAATTGATCAGATTGTTATTCATCCGTTTATGCAAACATATCCGGTTATTTAAGGTATGCGGGGATTTGTCTAATCCTTACAAAAATACACTGTGAAAAAGGGGGGGAAACATGAATAAGAAGCAAGATACTGTCATACTTTTTCCTAACTTGCTTCATCGCCTTCAGGAAAAAGGGTTTGCAGCGCTCCATGAAAAAAGATTTGAAGAAGCGCTACAATGCTTCAAGCAGCTTGCAGAGCATGGTTTGCAAGAGGAGCGTACGGAAATTGCAACTGTTATTTGTTTGATGGAGCTAAATGAATTACAAGAAGCGAAGCGTTATTGTGAATTGTTTTTTCAAAATAGCAAACAAGCACATTATGACGTAATCGAAATGTATATGACTATATTGATTCAATTGCAACGCTACGATGAATTAGCGGAAATAGTGCAGAGAGTGTTAGAAGAATATAAGCTTGCCGATACGCAACGTGAAAAACTATATTCGCTACTTTCTTTTTCAAAAAAGATGACAGCCGGGAACGACGTGAATACTGCGACGGAATATGAAGAACTCGCTCCTATTTTCGAAGGGGACGATGTAATGCTGCAGCTTCAGGCTGTGAATGAGATGAAAGAGTACGGCTCTGTTCGACCAGTTCCGTTTTTATTAGAATTTTTACGTGACGAGATGAAGCATCCGTTTATCAAGTCACTCATTATTAATTTGCTAATAGAAGCAGAAGTGCAAAAAGAGATAGAGATTGAGAAGTTCGGAGATAGAATAACTATCATTCCTGCTTCGTTGGAGAATGTGAAGGAGTGGGCGTTTAGCCGTGATGTCATTGCTGCATTTGAACGAAATGCTGCCAATGATAACCCAACCTTATTTGAAGCGATGAAAGAGCACTGGTATCAAATTTCCTTTATTTTCTATCCTTTTATACCTAATCAGGCGGATGCATCTGTATGGGCGGCAGTTCTGCATAAAATAGGGTATGAACGGTTTACGGAAAAATTATCAGATGAAAAGATTGAACGTATGTACAAGATTACGCGCAAGCAATTATTGGAAGCGTATAGTTTATTTTTGGATATTGAGAAAGATGCCTATATGACCGTATAATGAAAAAGACAGCTTGTATGTTGAAACGAGAGCATTCTATGTTATAATGTAATGGTTGCAGAAGGTGTGATCATGCTTTTTTGTATATACTTACAGTGATGGGTGAACTGCGCAGTGTCCTATCGCTGCACGTTTTATTCTCGGACAAACATACCTATTTAATCAATATAGTTGGAGGGAAAGAATAAATGGCTACAAAATGGGAAAAATTAGAAGGAAGCGTTGGCGTTTTAACTGTAGAGGTTGACGCTCAAGACGTTAAAAAAGGATTGGACGCTGCTTTTAAAAAGGTTTCACAGCAAATTAATATTCCTGGTTTCCGTAAAGGAAAGGTACCACGTCCTCTTTTCGAAAAGAAATTCGGCGTTGAATCCTTATATCAAGATGCTTTAGATATCATTTTACCGGAAGCATACACAAAAGCGGTAGAAGAAGCTGGTATCTACCCTGTAGACCGTCCAGAAATCGACATCGAGCAAATGGAAGTTGGCAAAAACCTTATCTTTACTGCAAAGGTTACTGTAAAGCCAGAAGTAAAATTAGGTGACTACAAAGGTCTTGAAGTTGAAAAGATGGATACAGCAGTAACTGACGAAGATGTAGAAAACGAATTAAAAGCATTGCAAGAGCGCCAAGCTGAGCTTGTAGTGAAAGAAGAAGGTACAGTTGAAAACGGAGATACAGCTGTAATCGATTTTGAAGGATTTGTTGATGGTGTTGCTTTCGAAGGCGGAAAAGGCGAAAACTATTCTTTAGCAATCGGATCTGGCACATTCATCCCTGGCTTTGAAGATCAATTAGTTGGTACAAAAGCAGGCGAAGAAAAAGAAGTAGAAGTAACATTCCCTGAAGAATACCACGCTCCTGATTTAGCTGGAAAGCCTGCAACTTTCAAAGTAACAGTTCACGAAATCAAAGCACAAGAGCTTCCTGCTTTAGACGATGAGTTTGCAAAAGATGTAAACGAAGAAGTAGAAACTCTTGAAGAATTAAAAGCAAAATTGCGTTCTGATTTAGAAGTAAGCAAAAAGAATGCAGCTGAAGGAAATATGCGTGATGCTTTAGTAGAAAAAACTGTAGCAAACGCTGAAGTTGAAATTCCAGAAGCGATGATTGAAACAGAATTAGAGCGTATGGTGAAAGAATTTGAACAACGCCTTCAACAACAAGGAATGAACTTAGAGCTTTACTTCCAGTTCACTGGTACGGATGAGGCTGCATTAAAAGGACAAATGAAAGACGATGCACAACAACGCGTGAAAACAAACCTTGTTCTTGATGCTGTTATCGCAGCTGAAAACATTGAAGCTACAGATGCAGAAGTTGATGCAGAAGTAGAAAAAATGGCTGCAATGTACAACATTCCTGTTGAAAACATTAAGCAAATGATCGGAAATCTTGAAGGTGTGAAAGAAGACATCAAGATTCGTAAAGCAGTTGAATTGCTTGTAGAAAGCAGCAAAACTGTTGCATAATAAACATAAAGAAACAGGGCGCGATGCTTGATCGTGCCTTGTTTTATACAATCAAGACTTTGTGAAGTATGAAATATTGACAATTTTTCGTAATCAATTTCTTTGTATCTTAAGAAGGTACTGAAGAAAAAATAGAGAATATATATTCTACAAATTAAAAAGAAGTATGAATTTGTATATGTCCAAACAGATAAGTTGTATTCTTTGGAACATAATGACATAATATTTATTTACATAAGCAGTAAATATTATTACATATACAT
The DNA here is from genome assembly GCF_017742235.1 of Bacillus sp. 165. Taxonomy (GTDB): domain Bacteria; phylum Bacillota; class Bacilli; order Bacillales; family Bacillaceae_G; genus JAGHKQ01. The sequence goes on along the minus strand of NZ_JAGHKQ010000007.1, from coordinate 123,991 downwards.
TGGTTACGAAAAATTCATAGTGTCAGCACTTTTTAAGGGGTGTGAAGTTGATGTTTAAATTTAACGATGAAAAAGGGCAATTGAAGTGTTCGTTTTGCGGTAAAACACAAACGCAAGTACGAAAACTGGTAGCAGGACCTGGTGTATACATTTGTGATGAATGTATTGAGCTTTGTACAGAAATTGTACAAGAGGAACTGGCGAAGGATGATGAAGTAGAATTCAAAGATGTTCCGAAGCCGATGGAAATCCGTGAAATTTTGGATGAGTACGTAATTGGACAGGATGCAGCAAAAAAAGCTCTTGCGGTTGCTGTATATAACCATTACAAACGCATCAATTCTAACAGCAAAATTGATGATGTGGAGCTTGCTAAGAGCAACATTTGTTTAATCGGACCGACTGGAAGCGGAAAAACATTACTTGCCCAAACCTTGGCTCGTATTTTGAACGTTCCTTTTGCGATTGCAGATGCTACATCTCTAACAGAAGCAGGATATGTTGGAGAAGATGTAGAGAACATTTTATTAAAGCTCATCCAAGCAGCAGACTATGATGTTGAAAAAGCGGAAAAGGGAATTATATACATAGACGAGATTGATAAGGTGGCTCGTAAGTCTGAAAACCCTTCTATTACGCGTGATGTATCTGGTGAAGGAGTACAGCAGGCCCTTCTTAAAATTTTAGAAGGTACAGTTGCAAGTGTTCCTCCTCAAGGAGGAAGAAAGCATCCTCATCAAGAATTTATCCAAATTGATACGACAAACATTTTATTCATCTGCGGCGGTGCATTTGACGGTATCGAACAGATTATCAAACGTCGTTTAGGGAAGAAAGTTATCGGATTTGGTTCTGAAACGAAAAAAGGTCATGTAGATGAGCAAAAAATTCTTTCTTCTGTACTACCGGAAGATTTATTGAGATTCGGTCTAATTCCTGAGTTTATTGGACGTCTTCCAGTAATCGCAAACCTAGAGCCGCTTGATGAAGATGCATTGGTAGAAATTTTGACAAAGCCAAAGAATGCATTAGTAAAACAATATCAAAAGCTGCTGGAGCTTGATGATGTGGAGCTGGAATTTGAAGCGGAAGCACTTCGTGAAATTGCTAAAAAAGCAATTGAGCGTAAAACAGGTGCTCGCGGATTGCGTTCTATTATTGAAGGTATTATGCTGGATGTTATGTTTGAACTTCCATCCCGCGAGGATATTGAAAAATGTATTCTTTCTGCAGAAACAGTGACTGAAAAGGCACCTCCAAAGTTGGTGCTTCATGACGGAACTGTTTTGGAAAGCGATAAAAAAACATCCGCATAAGAAAAAAGAAGCCATTATTTAATGGCTTCTTTTTTTGATAAGGGAGTATTCAGAGGTGTATTTCTGCTAGTAAAAAAGAAAATTGTATCCATTTCAAAGTATGTTTGTGGGAATAGTATTACCTCCGAAAATATGAATGGGAGCTGTATAGTTTAAGGTTAAGCATTATTGTGGTTTTAGAGTTTTCTTAGTGTAAGTGTTACTTGTTCTAGAGTACAGCCTTTTCTTGCGATTTGTTTTTTCGACTAAACAAGAATAGAGAAATGATAAATTTCTCTATTCTTGTTTAGTACCTTTCCTCCTAGGAGATACTACAATTAATATAGCATCGAAGTGTTTGGGAGGTTAGACAATGAGTTGGACTAACATCATTCTCTTAGTTCAGTTAGTATTTGGGGTTATAGTAGGATTATATTTTTGGCATTTGTTGCGAACCCAGCGTACACAAAAGGTTTCTATCGATAAAGAATCGCGAAAAGAAATGGAACAACTTCGTAAAATGAGAGCTATTTCCTTAACAGAGCCGTTAGCAGAACGTGTTCGCCCTTCCAGTTTTGCAGATATTATAGGTCAAGAGGAAGGTATAAAATCATTACAAGCAGCATTGTGCGGACCGAATCCACAGCATGTTATTATTTATGGTCCGCCAGGGGTAGGAAAAACAGCTGCAGCACGACTGGTTTTGGAAGAAGCGAAAAAGAACGGGAAATCACCATTTCGTACTTCTTCTGTTTTTATTGAGCTAGATGCAACAACTGCAAGATTCGATGAGCGCGGCATTGCAGATCCTCTTATCGGTTCAGTGCATGATCCAATATATCAAGGTGCCGGCGCAATGGGGCAAGCGGGAATTCCACAACCGAAAAAAGGAGCAGTGACAGATGCTCACGGAGGGATTTTATTCATTGATGAAATTGGTGAATTACACCCAATTCAGATGAATAAAATGCTGAAAGTTTTGGAAGATCGAAAAGTATTTTTAGAAAGTGCCTACTATAGTGAAGAAAATACACTTATTCCTACATACATTCATGATATTTTTCAAAATGGTTTACCGGCAGATTTTCGTCTTGTCGGTGCTACTACGCGTTCACCAGAAGAAATTCCAGCTGCCATTCGATCGCGCTGCTTAGAAATATTTTTCTGTGAACTGAATACAGAGGAAATTGAAGCAGTAGTAAAAAATGCAGCACAAAAAGTGAATTTAAAGATCAGTGAGAAAGGTGTGGCCATGATTGGGCAATATGCAAGGAACGGGAGAGAAGCGATTAACCTCGTGCAAATTGCAGCAGGTATGACGATAAATGAAAATCGTATATCTATTCGAGAAGAAGATATTGAATGGGTGATTCATTCTAGTCAGCTTACCCCGAAATACGAGAAGCGTATACATCAGCAGCCGAAAATTGGTGTGATTAACGGTCTCGCAGTCTACGGTCCGAACGCAGGTGCTTTATTGGAAATTGAGGTAGCGGCCATTCCTGTAGAAGGAAAGGGTACAATCACTATCACAGGCATTGTCGAAGAGGAAAACATAGGAACACAATCTAAATCCATTCGTCGAAAAAGTATGGCGAAAGGATCTGTTGATAATGTTGTTACTGTGCTAAGAGCACTTAATCTGTTTCCTGACGGATTTGATATTCACATTAATTTCCCTGGCGGTATACCAGTTGATGGACCGTCAGCAGGTGTTGCTATTGCAACTGGTATTTATTCCGCAGTACATGGTAAGCAAGTAAAACATGACATAGCCATGACTGGAGAAGTAAGTATACATGGATTGGTAAAGCCGGTCGGGGGAGTGTATGCTAAGGTGAAGGCGGCTAAGCTTGCAGGTGCTACAACAGTACTAATTCCGGCAGAAAACATGCAGCCTATTCTTCGCTCTATTAAAGGCATTACTATTATTCCCGTCACTTATTTACATGAAGTATTTGCAAATGTGTTTGTGCAAGAATTTCCAGGTTTTGAAGCAGGGGATATATCACCAACATTGCATTTGGAAGACGAGGATGCTCAGTCTGTTTAAGTAAGTTGACTTCGTTTGAGTTTTTTTATTCAAACGAAGTCCATTTTGTTTATCCTGTATTTCCATTTTCCATGAAATAAATTAACGGAAATGCTTGCTGAGGAAACCCTCCATAATTGCATAAATGTTTAGTTGTAATATACAATATTTTAATAGGGAATTTACAATTGGAGGTGTTTTACAGATGGACAAGAACGAACGAATCGTTCCCCTCCTGCCATTAAGAGGTATTTTAGTGTATCCAACGATGGTTCTGCATCTTGATGTAGGACGTGAAAAATCCATTAAAGCACTAGAAAACGCTATGGTGGACGACAATCTGATTTTTCTTGTTACACAAAAAGATGTGAACTTGGATCAGCCTGTACAGGATGATTTATACGAAATCGGAACATTAGCGAATATAAAGCAAATGTTAAAGCTGCCAAATGGCACGATTCGGGTGCTTGTAGAAGGATTACATAGAGCAGAAATGCTTCGTTTTATGGAAGAAGAGGATGTAGTAAGTGCGGAAATTCGTATTCTAAAAGAACGAGAAGAAGCGGATTTAGAAGAAAAGGCATTGATGCGTTCATTGGTGGAACATTTTGAACAATATACGAAGTTGTCCAAAAAAGTATCCGGTGAAACATTAGCAACCGTAGTGGATGTAGAAGAGCCAGGTCGCCTTGCCGATTTGATTGCTTCACACTTACCGTTAAAAATGAAGGATAAGCAGGATATTTTAAGTGTTATTGATGTGAAGGACCGATTGAATGCTATTATTGAGTTAATTCAAGATGAAAAAGAATTATTAAATTTAGAGAAAAAAATTGGTCAGCGTGTGAAGCGTTCCATGGAACGAACACAAAAGGAATATTTTTTGCGAGAGCAAATGAAGGCGATTCAAAAAGAACTTGGTGAGCAGGAAGGAAAAGCTGGTGAAGTAGAAGAACTTCGCGGGAAAATAGAAAATGCAGGAATGCCGGAGGAAACGAAAGCCGCAGCTATCAGAGAGCTTGGTCGTTATGAAAAGCTGCCAGCCAGCTCTGCGGAAAGCGGAGTAATTCGAAACTATATTGACTGGCTCCTTTCTCTTCCATGGACAGAAGTTACAGAAGACCGATTGGATATTCGCCGGGCAGAAAAAATTTTACATGAAGACCATTTCGGGCTGGAAAAAGTAAAGGAACGTGTACTGGAATATTTAGCTGTTCAAAAGCTGACAAACTCTTTAAAAGGTCCGATTCTTTGTTTGGCAGGACCGCCCGGGGTTGGAAAAACATCGCTGGCCCGCTCTATTGCGAAATCATTGAACCGTAATTTTGTTCGTATCTCGCTTGGCGGTGTACGTGATGAATCGGAAATTCGTGGTCACCGCAGAACTTATGTTGGGGCTATGCCGGGAAGAATCATTCAAGGAATGAAAAAAGCAAAAACAATTAATCCTGTCTTTTTATTGGATGAAATCGATAAAATGTCTAGTGATTTTCGAGGAGACCCGTCTGCTGCAATGCTAGAGGTGTTAGATCCAGAACAAAATCATAACTTCAGTGATCATTATATTGAGGAACCGTATAATCTATCTAATGTAATGTTTATCGCAACGGCAAACAACCTATCTACGATTCCTGCTCCTCTTTTGGACCGTATGGAAATCATTTCGATTGCAGGGTATACAGAAGTAGAAAAGGTAAATATTGCACGAGATCATTTGTTTCCGAAGCAGCTTGAGGAGCATGGTCTTCGGAAAGGAAAGCTGCAAATACGTGACGAAGCACTACTGCAAGTGATTCGCTATTATACTCGTGAAGCAGGTGTTCGTACACTGGAGCGTCAGTTGGCCACTATTTGCCGTAAAGCAGCACGTATTCTTGTGGCAGAAGACCGAAAACGGATTGTTGTGACTGAAAAGAATATAGAGGAATTTTTAGGGAAGAAACAATTTCGCTATGGACAAGCAGAGCTTCAAGATCAAGTCGGAGTGGCTACAGGCTTAGCATATACAACAGTTGGCGGAGATACGCTTTCTATTGAAGTATCTCTTTATCCAGGAAAAGGAAAATTAATTTTAACCGGAAAACTTGGCGATGTCATGAAAGAATCTGCGCAAGCTGCTTTTAGCTACATTCGCTCTCGAGCAGAAGAATTGGATATTGACCCGAACTTTTATGAAACGAACGATATTCATATTCATGTGCCGGAAGGAGCAGTGCCGAAGGATGGTCCGTCAGCAGGTATTACAATGGCAACAGCACTTATATCAGCGCTAACAGGCAGACCAGTAAGCAAAGAGGTAGGTATGACCGGGGAAATTACGCTGCGAGGTCGAGTACTTCCAATTGGCGGATTGAAAGAAAAGTCATTAAGCGCACATCGAGCTGGGTTAAAGAAAGTAATTATACCGTTTGAGAATATTAAGGATTTAGATGATATTCCAGAAAGTGTACGAGAACAGCTCACCTTTATTCCGGTATCCCATTTGGATGAGGTATTGGAACATGCGCTAGTAGGAGTGAGGAAATGAATGTAACAAAAGCAGAAATTGTAATCAGTGCTGTGAAACCAGCACAATATCCTGAAGGCGGCTTGCCTGAAATAGCATTAGCTGGCCGCTCCAATGTGGGGAAATCTTCTTTTATCAATAAAATGTTACATCGAAAAAGCTTAGCACGTATATCTTCTAAGCCAGGTAAAACACAAACACTGAACTTTTATGTTATCAATGATGAAATGCATTTTGTGGATGTTCCTGGTTACGGATATGCAAAAGTATCTAAAAAGGAAAGAGAAGCATGGGGGAAGATGATAGAAACATATTTCACATCGAGAGAGCAGCTAAAAGCGGCGGTTCTACTTGTTGACTTGCGGCATCCTCCAACAAATGATGATGTTATGATGTATGAATTTTTAAAGCATTATGACGTTCCAGTCATTATCGTTGCAACGAAAGCTGATAAGATTCCGAAGGGAAAATGGCAAAAGCACTTGAAAGTTGTCAAAGAAACCCTCGATATCGAAAAAGAAGATACACTTGTCTTATTTTCATCAGAAACTGGGATGGGAAAAGAGGAAGCGTGGAAAGCTATTTGGCATTATATTAATCAATAATAAAAAATAACCGCACGACCAAATGGTCTCGCGGTTATTTTTTTCGAATAATAAGGTAGGTTCCAATAATAGCCAAAAGAAAGGGCCAATATGTACTGAACGCTGCAAAATCTTCTCCAAAAGAAGAAATAGAATTCATAATTTTCTTCTGAAAGATAAATACTAATGAAAGAAGAATGAGTAAGCTAGCTGTAAAGCGTTCCATGTTTGTTTTATGGTTATATATAAGCAGCACAACACCGGTGATGAAAAGAATTATGGACCAATGGGAAGGCCAAGAAGGAAAATAGGCAATGATGTGGAAATGAACACCAATACAAAACAGTAAGCCTCCAGGAAGAAGATATGCATACTCTCGCGTTGCGTAAGCTTGCAGTAAAAACGCAATTCCGATAATGCATGCGGCAGTAGGCCAATCGTACATCGTGCGAAAGAGAAGGATGTTCCAGCTTTGCAATATGAAAATAAGACCGAATCCAAGTAAAATCGTTCCTAAGAATATTTGCTGTTTTTTCATTTGTGTCAACCTCTTAAAATTTTTCCATTGCTTGATTCACGGGTGTTTTTTTGATAACGTACATAATAGAGTGTATTGTATTCCAAAAAAATTTTATTCATAGACAAATTATGATACAGTTAATATAGCACAATTATTTAAATATGTTCACATATTTGTTAGATTTAAGACTGAAAGTTTGTATTATGATAATGGGTAGGATAGGGATTGATTGATGAAGGGGGGCACGTAGAGTGCATATTGTTGTTGTTGGTGTGAATTATCGAACAGCCCCTGTTGAAATACGTGAAAAATTAACGTTTGCGGCAACAGAGTTAGAACGGGCAATGCTGCAGTTGAAGCAGCAAAAGAGCATCTTAGAGAATATTATTGTTTCTACATGTAACAGAACAGAAATCTATGCGGTTGTAGACCAATTGCATACAGGACGCTATTATATAAAAAAGTTTCTTTCAGATTGGTTTAATATAGATGTTGAACAAATTTCTCCATACTTATCGATTTATGAAAATGATGGTGCGATTGATCATTTATTTCGAGTGACATGCGGATTAGATTCTATGATTATAGGAGAAACGCAAATATTAGGGCAAATTCGTTCCAGCTTCATGCAAGCACAGCAAGTGAAGACGATTGGAACGATTTTTAATGAGCTTTTTAAACAAGCAGTGACGACAGCAAAAAAAGCTCATTCTGAAACGACAATTGGAGGAAATGCGGTATCTGTAAGCTATGCTGCAGTAGAGCTGGCAAAAAAAATATTCGGTCAGCTAAACAATTGTCATGTACTTATTTTGGGCGCAGGAAAAATGGGAGAACTGGCATTGCAAAATCTTCATGGAAGCGGTGTCGGCAAGGTAACAGTTATTAATAGAACCTTTGAGAAAGCAGAAATGATGGCACAAAAATATGCGGGACAAGCAAAGCAGATGGACGAATTGCAGTGTGCGCTGCTTGATGCGGATATTTTAATTAGCTCTACAGGTGCGGTAGATTATGTTATTACTAAAGACATGATGGCAAAGGTAGAAAAAATGCGCCGCGGGCGTCCGATGTTCTTAGTTGATATTGCAGTTCCTCGTGATTTAGATCCGAAAATCAGTGAGCTGGAAAGTATTTTTCTTTATGATATAGACGATTTACAAGGTATTGTAGAAGCTAATTTAGCAGAGCGAATGCAAGAAGCAGAAAAAATCGAAATTATGATTGAAGAGGAAATGGTTATTTTTAAAGCATGGATGAATACATTAGGTGTGGTTCCTGTGATTTCTTCTTTGCGAGAAAAAGCGCTGGCTATTCAAAGTGAAACTATGCAGAGCATTGAACGTAAAATGCCTAACTTAACAGATCGTGAACGGAAAGTCATCAGTAAGCATACAAAAAGCATTATTAATCAGCTATTGAAAGATCCAATTTTAGTAGCAAAAGAGTTAGCAGCTGAGCCGAATGCATCTGAACAGCTGCAATTGTTCATGAAAATCTTTAACATTGAGCCTTCTGTTCCAAAAACAACGGATAGAGCAAGCGAACTTAAAGAACATGAGCAACGCTTTCTTGCTTCTGCTCGACATGCGTAGCTAAAGAGGAACAAAATGCTTCAAAACAGTTTTATTTATCACATAGCCATTATTTTGTATGCATTCAGTATCAGCTTATACTTCATAGATTTTTTACAAAGTAACCAAAGGGCGAATCGGATTGCTTTTTGGTTGCTTTCCATTGTTTGGGTTCTTCAAACCATTTTTATATCCGTCCGTTACACGGAAACACATGCAAATCCTATTTTAACAATGTTGTCAGGAGTTTATTTTTATGTCTGGCTCTTGATTACGCTTTCACTTATCATTAATCGGGCTTTACGAGTTGATTTTCTAGTATTTTTTTTAAATGTTGTGGCATTCGGTGTAAGCGCATTTTCTACGTTTACTCCATTTGGACGAACTCCACCAGTATTGGCTAATCGTTTAGTGTCTGAGCTTCTGTATGTCCATGTCGGTATGGCAGTTATCTCGTATGCAGCGTTTACGGTATCGTTTATTTTTTCGATTATGTATTTATTGCAATATCGATTATTAAAGCAAAAGAAATGGAATACAAGGCTGCGAAGATTGGGAGATTTGATGAAGCTAGATACGATGTCCTACTTCACAAATGTTTTCGCTGTTCCTTTTTTTATGCTTGCTATTTTGCTTGGAAGTATATGGGCTTATGCCAAGCTTGATAGTTTTCATTGGTATGACCCGAAAGTAATAGGGTCATTTGTCGTCTTATTTGTGTATGGAACAGGCTTGTATATACGAATATCTGAGAGACTGCAAGGAAGAAATTTAGCCTATTGGAATGTTGGGGCATTCCTTGTTATGTTGATTAATATTTTCTTACTAGGCAATCTATCTTCATTTCATCTTTGGAATTTCTAAGGGAGAGAAAAAAATGCGTAAAATTATTGTAGGTTCAAGAAAAAGTAAATTAGCACTAACACAAACGAACTGGGTTATTGATCAATTAAAGCAGTTAGGCCTTCCTTATGAATTTGAAGTGAAGGAAATTGTGACAAAGGGTGACGTTATTTTAGATGTGACTCTTTCAAAGGTCGGAGGCAAAGGTTTGTTTGTAAAAGAAATTGAACAAGCTATGCTCAATAAAGAAATTGATATGGCTGTTCACAGCATGAAAGATATGCCGGCGATACTGCCGCAAGGGTTGACGATCGGTTGTATACCAAAGCGTGTAGATTCGCGGGATGTTATTATTTCGAAGGACGGAGTACCGTTTGAGCAGCTTTCAGAGGGGGCAGTCATTGGAACAAGCAGCTTACGCCGCAGTTCCCAATTGCTGGCACTGCGTCCTGATTTTGAAATGAAGTGGATTCGAGGCAATATTGATACACGCCTTGGGAAATTGAAAGATGGAGAATACGATGCTATTGTTTTAGCAGCAGCAGGCTTGAAGCGCATGGGCTGGGCAGAGGACGTCATTACAAGTTATGTGGAGCCTGAAACTTGTGTACCAGCAGTAGGACAAGGCGCATTGGCAATTGAGTGCCGCATTGATGATACGGAACTGTTGGAGGCATTGCAACTGTTTACTGACAAAGCAACAGAGAAAACTGTAGCCGCGGAGCGTGTGTTCCTTCATCAGCTAGAAGGTGGCTGCCAAGTACCGATTGCGGGGTATGCAACGTTAGGCGAGAATGATGAAATCACCTTGACAGCTCTTGTTGGTTCGAAAGACGGCTCTATTCTGTTAAAGGAAATTGTAACAGGACAAGATCCGAAGGCAGTAGGAGAAGAAGCGGCAGCTAAGCTCATTAAGCGAGGGGCAAAACAATTGGTAGAACAAGCAAAAGAGGAGCAGGGGTTAAATGACTGATTCTCCTCTTCAACATAAAGCCATTCTTATTATGAGAGCGGCGGAACAAGGGAAGGAGACGGGAGAAACAATTCGGGAATACAATGCGATTCCCTTTGTAATCCCTCTCCTTTGTATAGTTCCTTCAAAAAATGATCATGAAATTGAATGTGTTTTGAAAAGGCTTACTACATATGAGTGGGTTTTTTTTACGAGTAAAAATGCAGTGCACCATTTCTTTAAGCGTTTGCATGAATATGATATGACCTTGCCGAAAGGAATTCATATTGCTGCGGTGGGGATAAAAACAAAGCAAGCAATACAAGAATATGGCTATGAGACAATATTTACTCCTTCAAAATTTGTTGCAGAATCATTCGCGAAGGAAATCCAACCATTACTTAAGTCTGGGACAAGAGTATTGTTTCCTAAAGGGAATTTAGCACGGGACATCATCTCGCAAACGCTTCGTGAGCAAGGGATTATAGTAGACGATGTTTTAGTATATGAGACGCTGGAGAATGAAGCCGCTAAAGAAGAGCTTCTTTCTGTTTTGTCCCAAGGAATTTTGGATGTAATTACGTTTACTAGTCCGTCAACTGTACATACTTTTATGAAGATGGTGGAGGGTACAGATTGGAAAAAATGGACAAGTCATTGTAAAATTGCATGTATTGGACCTATAACAGCAAAAGCAGCACAAATGTATGAGTTATATCCTCATATGATTCCAGAAGAGTATACAATAGGCGGGCTGCTTTCTTGTATTTCAGAATATTATAGAAGTGAAGCTTCATACTAACAGTTATTATAGTAAAAAATTAACAGTATTGGAGATGGAGAGTTATGCAACATTTGCAATTCCAACGTCATCGTCGCTTGCGACAAAGTGCTAATATGAGAGCGCTCGTTCGTGAAACACATCTACATAAGGAAGATTTAATTTACCCGTTCTTTGTGGTAGAAGGAGAAAATAAACGTAATCCTATCGCTTCTATGCCAGGTGTGTATCAGCTTTCATTAGATTTATTGAATACTGATATAAAAGAGGCAGTAGACTTAGGGATCAAGTCAGTGATCGTGTTTGGCGTACCTCATGACAAAGATGAAGAGGGCTCTTCTGCTTATTGTGACCACGGTATTGTGCAGCGAGCAATTGCTCAATTAAAAGAGGAGTTTCCTGAGCTGGTTGTTATTGCTGATACATGCTTATGTCAATTTACAAGTCATGGTCATTGTGGTGTTATTGAGGAAGGGAATGTGTTAAATGATGAAACCTTAGCGCTGCTTGCCAAAACGGCAGTAAGCCAAGCGAAAGCAGGTGCAGATATCATCGCTCCTTCTAATATGATGGATGGATTTGTGGCGGCCATTCGCCATGGATTGGATGAAGCGGGATACGAACATATTCCAATTATGTCTTATGCAGTCAAATATGCGTCAGCGTTTTATGGTCCGTTTCGTGATGCAGCACACAGTTCGCCGAAATTCGGAGATCGCAAAACGTATCAAATGGATCCTGCTAATCGTTTAGAAGCAATGCGTGAAGCGGAGTCTGATATTATGGAGGGAGCTGACTTTTTGATGGTAAAGCCAGCGCTTTCCTACTTGGATATTATACGCGATGTGAAAAACAACTTCAGTGTACCGGTCGTTGCATACAATGTGAGCGGAGAATATGCTATGGTCAAAGCTGCGGCAGCGAACGGATGGATTAATGAAAAAGAAACTGTGCTTGAAAAGCTGCTAAGTATGAAACGTGCAGGAGCAGACCTGATTCTTACGTATCATGCTAAAGATGCAGCAAGATGGCTGGATGAAGGGAGCAATCGTTAAATGAAAAGCTTTGAAAAATCTATTGCGGCATTTGAAGAAGCCAAGACATTAATGCCTGGCGGTGTAAACAGCCCGGTTCGTGCGTTTAAATCTGTTGGGATGAATCCTTTATTTATGGAATACGGCAAAGGTTCAAAAATTTACGATATTGACGGCAATGAATATATCGACTATGTACTCTCTTGGGGGCCGCTTATCCATGGTCATACGAATGATAAAGTAGTAGAAGCTATAAAAAAAGTAGCTGAAAAAGGAACGAGCTTCGGTGCACCGACGGAAATTGAAAATGAACTGGCTAAGCTTGTAATTGAGCGTGTGCCCTCTATTGAAATTGTTCGTATGGTAAGTTCTGGTACAGAGGCGACTATGAGTGCTTTGCGTTTAGCCCGCGGTTATACAGGCCGTAATAAAATTGTGAAGTTTGAAGGGTGTTATCACGGTCACGGTGATTCCCTTTTAATCAAAGCCGGATCAGGAGTCGCTACACTTGGATTGCCGGATAGTCCCGGTGTTCCAGAAGGAGTAGCCCAAAATACAATTACCGTTCCGTACAATGATCTAGAAAGTTTACAAGTAGCGTTTAAGCAATATGGAGAAGATATTGCAGCAGTTATCGTTGAGCCCGTGGCTGGAAACATGGGTGTTGTTCCTCCACTCCCTGGGTTTTTAGAAGGTTTGCGTGCTATCACAACACAATATGGTGCACTTCTCATTTTTGATGAAGTTATGACCGGGTTCCGTGTTGGATACAATTGTGGACAAGGCTACTATGGTGTAACTCCTGATTTAACTTGTTTAGGAAAGGTAATCGGTGGTGGCTTGCCTGTAGGAGCATACGGTGGTAAGGCAGAGATTATGGAACAAATTGCTCCAAGCGGTCCGATTTATCAAGCAGGTACTTTATCCGGAAATCCGTTAGCTATGACAGCAGGCTATGAAACATTGACACAGCTAACACCTGAATCGTATATAGAATTTGAAAAGAAAGCAGAGCGTTTAGAGGAAGGGTTAAAAGAGGCAGCTAATAAATATAGCATTCCGCACTGCATTAATCGTGCTGGCTCTATGGTCGGTTTCTTCTTCACGAATGAAAAAGTAACAAACTATGAACAAGCAAAAACTTCAAACCTAGAATATTTTGCTTCGTACTATCGAGAAATGATTGAGCAGGGTGTATTTTTGCCGCCTTCCCAGTTTGAAGGATTGTTCTTGTCTACTGCACACAGCAGCGAGGATATTGAACGAACCATTCAAGCTGCAGAAATCGCAATGTCTAAGTTGAAATAAAACAAGCGCCTGTAAAAGGGCGCTTGTTTTAGCTTATAATGCGGATGTAACAGTAATTTTGAGACAATTATTCGAGAAAGATATATGAGTATGATACAAAATAATCTTTTCTAATTTCCGCAGCCTGCCCCCAGATTTGAAAATGTCGGTCCTCGAATCAAACAAAAACTTCTTTACCGTAAAGAACCTAAGAAGTCATTGCTGATGTCAGTTTCCTAAGTTGTCTTGCAACTTTTATTCATAAAACCTCGTCTTTGTTCATAAATCTGTAATGTCATACGAAAAAAGGTTCGTTGAGAGGAGGACTCATGCAGTGACTGCGGACAATCAAACGTCTTTACGTTTTTCTTTAAAAGAGTCTGTATGGTTTCAAAAAGGACAGGAAGTAGAGGAATTACTTTCTATTTCGTTAGATCCGTACATTGTCATACACGAGCGTGATTATGATGTAGTTGTCAAAGGGGAATTACAGCTAAGCGGTGAATATATCCCGCAAGAAGCTGAAGAAGCAGCCTTTTCGTTACGCGAGCTTTCACCAGTGAGAACAGTAGATGAGGTGAATGTGAGGGAAGATGGAGTGAATGAACTTTCCCATGCCTTTCCGCTTGAAATTTCTATCCCGAAAGCTCGTGTACAACAAGTTGATAATCTATATGTAACAATTGAATCCTTTGATTACGAAATGCCGGAAAAAGGATGTCTTCAGCTTCTAGCTGACATTGAAATTTCGGGGCTATGTCAGGAAGGTCGTGAAGAAGAAGTATATGAAGAAGAAAATCAGGAAGAGTTCTATGTTCCAGTTGAGCAAGAACGGTATGAAGAAGAATTAGAAGAAGAAGAGTTATTTGAACCATTTGAGCTTGAAATAAGAAAAGCTCCTGTAGCCGAAAAGGAAGAAAAAGCACCGCAAGATTTACATGTGAATAGAAAAGATACTTTCCCTCAAGTAGAATTATTTAGCCGTGCGCAAGAGATATTAGAGAAAGAAGCACAAACTGAGGAAGAAGAGTTTGCATACTCTGCTCGTGATGAAAATGCACTTTATTTAACGAAGTTGTTTTCAAAGGAACGAGAAGAGGATTTTACAAAACTTCGTATTTACTTTGTTCAAAATGGTGATACAGTAGAATCTATTGCAGAGCGTTACGAACTTAATGTTCAACAAATTACTCGGGTAAATCAATTGGATGATTTTCATTTAGAGGAAGGGAAAATGCTATATATTCCGGTACCGAAGTCAAAATCGAAATCGTAGCTTAAATACAGTGTGAGTGAAGCTCTTGCTTCCTCACCTGTTTTGTTTCAGACATATTTTTTCAGAAAGGAAAATGGTATGGAGACAGCAGTGAGGGAGAAATACAGCGGTCTTTTGCAAATGTATCAATTAAAGCCTGACTATTTTGAGAATTATGGCAATGTTACTAAAGTGTATACAAATCAAGGAGCGTACGCTTTAAAGAAAATCAACCATGATCGAATGAGTCGAAATCCATTTATGCGGCATATCCAGATGTTGACAGAAAAAGGGTTTACTCATTATGCTCCTATCTATCATACGCAAGACGGCCGATATGTATTATATGATGAAGAAAACAGTTATTATTTAATGCCATGGCTAGAACAAATGGACCAATCCTCTGACGAAAATGATCGTTATCATAAAATGTTTAGAACATTGGCTCTCATGCATCAAAAAACGCAGCGAGAAGAAACGATCAATGAAAAAATGATAACACAACA
This sequence comes from Bacillus sp. 165, assembly GCF_017742235.1. Taxonomy (GTDB): domain Bacteria; phylum Bacillota; class Bacilli; order Bacillales; family Bacillaceae_G; genus JAGHKQ01. The sequence continues at coordinate 108,822 of NZ_JAGHKQ010000007.1, read as the reverse complement.
TTATGAAGTAATTCAAAAGCGCTGGGAAGAAGAGCGGAATGGATTGGATCAGTTTTTAACAGGTTGTGAAAGCAGCTGGTATATGTCGCCGTTCGAACTACAGTTTGTGTCTCATTACCATCATGTTATGAGAGCGCATGAATTTGCCACAAAAAAAATGGAACAGTGGTATGAGGCAATGAAAGAAAAAGAAAAGACGCGAGTTTCTCTTATTCACGGTAATCTATCCAGTCAGCATTTTTTGTTTGATTATCAACGTAATGGATATTTCATCAGTTTGGAGAATTCTGGATATTCTTCACCAATTACAGATTTAGTTACTTTTTACCTACGTACCTTTCAGACCTATCCTGTTGCAAGAAATGACCGATACGAGTGGTTTCAGGAGTACGAAAAAAACTTTCCTCTTCAACAGGAAGAGAAGACGCTTATGCTTGGATATATGGCCTATCCGCAGAAATTCATCAATCAAGTTATTCGCTATAGCAATACTGAAAATGCCAGAGACGAACGAAATGAACTTTCCCATGCGAAGCTGCTGCAGCATTCAGAGTGGCTTATCAGTAATACAGAATATTTTATTACACAATTGCAGGCAGCCGAGCAGCAGGCTGAACAAAGTCAGCAGTAGAGAGAAGTTTTTATCCGTATAGCTTTTCTTACTGAAGACATAATGAAATTAATTTAATATAAATCCAAAACTTTCTGAAGCAGGAAGGAAACCGAGACAATCAGAACCCCTTAAGAGACCATTGTAAAGTTTCTGTGGGGGTTCTTTATTTTTAAGGATCTTTGAACAAAGCTTTTTTATAACGGATTGTAATGAGAACGAACGGTTAAATAAATGAATACAACCAATAATATAAAATCAAAGAAGGTGGGCAAAAGAAGGGTACGTATAGCTTGGAAAATTGTAAGTGGAATAATACAGTCACGAAGTACGTTTTGTATATTTCTCATCCAATGAGGGGTAGCAAAATTATACGGGCGACGATAGCGTTTCATAGTGTTATACCTCCCGATATTAAGTGCTATCAAGGTATGCCCAACTTTTGATTTATGTGCCTATCCTGAACTTTTTTCTTTTTTTCTGCATATAATGTAAAAAAAATGGCTAACCTTATTGACGATTCGATTTTTCTTTTTTAGACTATAGTGTATAACCTGAATACAAAAAATGCATGGACAGGGAAGAGTACAGCTTCCTGCATCTTCAGAGAGAGAAATCATTAGCTGGGAGATTTCTTAGATGGCAGAGTTGGAATGTCGCCCTTGAGCAGCTTCTTTGAACCTTTAGTAGGAGAAGTCGGTTGTAACCCGTTACAGAATTGAGAGTGTAGATGTACATAGTATGTTTGCAAAAAAAGGTGGTACCGCGAATATAACTCCATTCGTCCTTTTAGGATGATGGAGTTTTTTATTTTTTATGAAAAACAGGAGGGATAAACATGGAACATACGGAAAGAAATTTACCGACAAAATATGATCCGAAATCCGTAGAGCAAGACCGCTATCAGTGGTGGCTCGAAGGCCAATATTTTAACGCGAAAGGCGAAGCTGAAAAAGAGCCGTATACGATTGTGATTCCGCCTCCAAACGTAACAGGGAAACTTCATTTAGGTCATGCATGGGATACAACGCTGCAAGACATTTTAACACGCGTAAAGCGCATGCAGGGCTATGATGTTTTATGGCTGCCAGGTATGGATCACGCAGGAATCGCAACACAGGCTAAGGTAGAAGCAAAGCTTCGTGAAGAAGGAGTAACGCGTTATGATTTAGGGCGCGAGAAGTTTTTGGAAAAAGCATGGGAGTGGAAAGAAGAGTACGCTTCTCATATTCGTCAGCAATGGGCAAAGGTTGGACTAGGCTTAGATTATACACGTGAGCGTTTTACGCTAGATGAAGGGCTATCAGATGCAGTTCGTGAAGTATTCGTTACTCTTTATAAAAAAGGGTTGATTTATCGCGGCGAATATATTATCAACTGGGACCCTGCTACACGCACAGCGTTATCTGATATCGAAGTTATATACCAAGATGTACAAGGCGCATTTTATCATATGCGTTACCCGCTTGCTGATGGCTCTGGTTATATTGAGGTTGCAACGACTCGTCCGGAAACAATGCTGGGAGATACTGCTATTGCAGTTCATCCAGAAGATGATCGCTACAAACATTTAATCGGAAAAACGGCGGTTCTGCCGATTGTGGGACGTGAGATTCCAATTGTAGGCGATGATTATGTAGATAAGGAATTTGGCTCAGGTGCGGTGAAAATTACACCGGCGCATGATCCGAATGATTTTGAAATTGGAAACCGTCACAACTTGCCTCGCATCTTGGTAATGAACGAAGATGGTACAATGAATCAAAATGCAGGAAAGTATACTGGCATGGACCGTTTTGAGTGCCGGAAGCAAATTGTAAAAGACTTGCAAGAGCAAGGGGTTCTTATCAAAATTGAAGAGCATATGCATTCTGTTGGTCACAGTGAACGGAGCGGAGCAGTAGTAGAACCGTATTTATCTACACAGTGGTTCGTAAAAATGCAACCGCTGGCAGATAAAGCAATTGCTCTTCAGCAGCAAGAAGAGAAGGTAAATTTTGTACCAGAGCGATTTGAAAAAACGTATTTACGTTGGATGGAAAATATACGTGACTGGTGTATTTCCCGTCAGTTATGGTGGGGTCACCGTATTCCAGCTTGGTATCATAAAGAAACTGGAGAAGTATACGTTGATACCAATCCGCCGGCTGATATTGAAAATTGGAAACAAGACCCAGACGTACTGGACACTTGGTTCAGCTCAGCGTTATGGCCGTTTTCAACTTTAGGATGGCCGAATACAGATTCAGAGGATTTTAAACGTTACTACTCAACTGATGTGTTAGTAACTGGATATGATATTATTTTCTTCTGGGTATCTCGTATGATTTTCCAAGGACTTGAGTTTACAGGGCAACGCCCGTTCCAAGACGTGTTGATTCATGGTTTGGTTCGCGATGCTGAAGGCCGTAAAATGAGTAAGTCATTAGGAAACGGTGTAGATCCTATGGATGTTATTGATCAATACGGTGCAGATTCTCTGCGTTATTTCTTATCAACAGGAAGCGCACCTGGCCAAGATTTACGCTTTAGCATCGAAAAAGTGGAATCAACTTGGAATTTTATCAATAAAATTTGGAATGCATCTCGATTCGCATTAATGAACATGGATGGCATGACATATGAAGAACTGGATTTATCTGGTGAAAAATCTGTAGCGGATAAATGGATTTTGACTCGCTTAAACGAAACAATTGAAAGTGTAACAAAGAATATTGAAAAATATGAGTTCGGTGAAGTAGGCCGCGCATTGTATAACTTCATTTGGGATGACCTTTGCGACTGGTACATTGAAATGGCAAAACTTCCATTGTATGGTGAAAACGAAGCAGCGAAGCTAACCACTCGTTCTGTATTAGCATATGTTTTAGATAATACAATGAGATTGCTTCATCCGTTCATGCCATTTGTAACAGAAGAGATTTGGCAGTATCTTCCACATCAAGGAGACTCTATTACAGTTGCAAGCTGGCCTGTAGTACGTGAAGAGTTCACAGACAAGGAAGCAGCAGATGAAATGCGTTTGCTAGTAGAGATTATCCGCTCTGTTCGTAATATCCGTGCAGAAGTGAACACACCGATGAGCAAAAAAATTCAGCTTTACCTGAACGCTAAGGATAGCACAATTCTTACAAAGCTTGAAAATAACCGTTCCTACATTGAACGCTTCTGTAACCCAAGCGAGCTGGTAATTGCAATTGATGTAGCTGCACCAGAGAAATGCATGACTGCTGTTATAACAGGTGCAGAATTATTCCTGCCGCTTGAAGGCTTAATTAATCTGGATGAAGAAATCGCACGTTTAAAGAAAGAATTAGATAAATTGAATGCAGAAGTAGAACGTGTACAGAAAAAATTAAGCAATGAGGGCTTTGTGAAGAAAGCACCGGAAAAAGTAATTGAAGAAGAACGTGCTAAAGAACGCGATTATCTTGAAAAGCGCGAAACAGTGCATCAACGATTAGAAGAATTAACAAAATAATAAAAGAGAACCCGACACGTATCGTTCAAATAGCGTATAATAAGCTAGGAACAACCCCGTGCCGGGTTCTTTATTACACCATAATACTTACAATCTTAAAAGCAAGTTAAGCTTGCCAAATATTTTATACTTAAAAAGTGAGGGTTTTGGCATGGTACATACATACGAAGAAGCAGTAGAATGGATTCATAATCGTCTCCAGTTTGGGATTAAACCTGGATTAGAACGCATGCAATGGATGCTTGCACGATTGGAGAATCCAGAAAGAAGAATAAAGTGCATCCATATTGCTGGAACAAACGGAAAAGGATCTACAGTAACATATATCCGTTCTATTTTGCAAAAAGCAGATTATACGATAGGGACGTTCACCTCTCCTTATATCGAATCATTTAATGAAAGAATCAGCATCAACAGCATCCCGATTTCAGATGAGGAGATCATTCAGCTTGTAAGTGTGGTAAAACCGATTACAGAGGAGCTGGATGAAACGGATTTGGGTGCAGCAACTGAGTTTGAAGTCATTACGGTAATGGCTCTATATTATTTTGGAAAAATGAATGCGGTAGACCTTGTGTTATTTGAAGCAGGGCTTGGCGGAAGATTGGACTCAACAAATGTCATTCATCCAGTTCTGACGATTATCACAACTATCGGATTTGATCATATGCGAATTTTAGGAGAAACCCTTGGAGAAATTGCGGGAGAAAAAGCAGGGATTATTAAATCGGGTGTTCCCCTTGTTACAGGGGTGAAACAGTTTGAAGCGTTGCAGGTAATTAAAGAACAAGCAGAGAGAAAAAGGGCGAAAGTATACGAATTAGACCGGGACTTTTCAGTAGAGGACATTAAATCTGTTAAAACCGGGGAAAGCTTTTCATTTCAATGTCCGTTTGGTGTATATAAGAATTTGAGTATCTCCATGAAAGGTGTTCATCAAGTTCAAAATGCATCAGTAGCAGTAATGGCCGTTAAATATTTGCAAACATATTTATCTTTTTTAATAGAAGAGCAGCATATAAGAAGCGGATTGCAGGAGGCATTTTGGCTTGGACGATTCGAACAGGTTGCAGAGAACCCGTCTATTATTATAGACGGTGCTCATAATCCGGAAGGGATAGACAGTTTAGTTCAGACAATCCGAGCTCATTACAGTACGAGCAGGATAACCATTATATTTTCAGCTCTTTCTGACAAACCTATTGAAATCATGGTGGGTAAACTTGAGGAGATAGCAAGCAAAATGATATTTACAACGTTTGACTTTCCGCGAGCAGTTTCGGCAAAAATGCTATCTACCTATGGTCAATTAGAGAATAAGGAAGTATTTGAGGATTGGAAAGAAGGAATTGTTGAAACGATAGATAATTTAGGAGAAAATGAAACTCTCATCATTACAGGATCTCTTTACTTCATATCCGAAGTACGCAAATTCATATTAAGTGAAAAAAAGTAGACATGCTATGCTGTCTGCTTTTTTTTTGCGGAAATATAGGGAGGATGGAGTTCTAGGAGAAGGAAGGAATGAATACATATAGTACAAACTTTAGAAAGAATCATTGGGAATGATAAAGGAAATTGACGAAAACCTTATAAAGTGCGATGACAAATATCTTGTTATTTTTTTCCTTATATGTGCTACGATGCTACCAATGAATTGAACGGAATACAGTAAAGGAGCTGAGCATATGGACAAGCATTCAAGGAAAATATCTGTCAAGCTGAACGGAGTAGAAAAGAATTTTTCAGAAGACGTAAACAAAGAGGAAGAGGAAAATCAGAGAGCTGTTAAGACAGCCGATTTTGAATGGGTACTGCCTGTAGCAGAGAAGAAATATAGTAATGTGGTTCCGTTCTATCATAAAAATGAACATGAAAAATCATCTCCTCGTCTCATCCATCAAAAAGAGAGAGGTGCAGGCAAGAAAATAACGGCTATTATTTTAGCTGCTTCTCTTCTTGGTACCGGGTTTGGGTTTATTGTATTACATGTAATCGGAGGAAATGAAAGAACAGCCTCTCAAATCTCTTCCCAAAATTCTGTAAAGGAGATAAAACAATCAGCAGCGGTTCCGGCAACAGAATCCTCTAAGTCAGGTTCCGTTCGAACCATTGAACCGTTTTCTCTCCGTATAATTCAAGGCGGGGCATTTACGACAATGGAGAAGGCTGATCAATCGTTACAAGAAATCAAGCAGCAAGGGCTACCGGCAACAATCATGAAGACGGGAGATAAGATGCTGGTTTTAATAGGGATTTTCAATGAAAAAGAAACGGCTAAAGCTATAGAACTCACTTATAAAAAGAAGGGCATAAGCATTTGGGAGAAAAACATGACTACAACGGGTGGACCAGTTCGTAAGGAGTATGAGAAGCAAGCGGAAACAATTGCTGCAGGAAATAGTTTTCTTACACATATGATTGAAGCTGCTTCCATTCTTTATTCGGGTGGAAAGATAAGTCAACAAAAATGGGACGAGTTTCAAAATGAATTTAAGAGTCTTTCGAGCCAAAGTAAGGAAATCAAGCAAGGAGAAATTAAAAAATTTTTAGGGTACAGTACGTTGTCCTATAATGCTTTAGCAGCATACAAACAATCGAAAAGTGAAGCTGATTTTTTAGAATTGCAGCAGTTCTTGCTTGATGGTTTTGCTGCATATGAAGAAGTCGCATCTAAAATACTGGAGCACTAAAAAGCATTGCTTTTTTTGTTTTAGCTATAAGAGAGAAGGTTCACTTTGTACTAATTTTGAGAGAGCCGCTTTGTCCATATAGTTTGTATACAGGTGCTCCTAGTAAGAATAGGTTTATTTTTCTTTGTTAGAGTAGTTTATGTGCCGGGTTTAGCTGTATTTAAACCTTATAAAAACATATTGAAAATCATATTTTGTAAATTTGTTAGCTTTGTTTACTTTTGATAGGATATTTGTGTATCTTCCTGTTAAAACGAAAAAAGAAAGGTGATAACATGCAACGTCTTATCCTAGCTTCAGGCTCACCGCGTCGTAAGGAACTTCTCGAAAATCTTCGTCTGTCCTTTGAGGTTTATGTAAGTGAAGTAGAAGAAATCATTGATGAACATGCTCCCCCGCATGAAACGGTCATGTCACTCGCCCTGCAAAAAGCATCGGATGTAGGTCGCCGTTTTCCTCATGATATAGTTCTTGGAGCTGATACAATTGTGACATACGGTACTCATGTTTTAGGAAAGCCTAAAAACACCGAAGAAGCGCAAGCGATGCTACGAATGTTGTCCGGTCAAACTCATGAAGTGTACACAGGAGTTGCTATTATTTCTCCGCTGCAAACTATAACATTTTTTGAACGGACAGAGGTTACATTTTGGGAGCTGTTAGAACATGAAATCCAAACTTATATCGAAAGCAAAGAGCCGTTTGACAAGGCGGGAGCTTATGGCATCCAAGGCTTCGGGGCTTCACTTGTGAAACGAATTGTTGGGGATTATTATTCTGTTGTAGGGCTGCCTGTAGCTAGAACCATTCGGGAACTAAGGAAGTTCGGCTTTTAAGAGAAAGGAGAAAAAGAAAGTGACCACTCATTCATTTCTTATTCGAGACGTTCCGAAGGATGATCGTCCTAGAGAACGTCTGCTTACTGAAGGAGCAGGCAGTTTATCTAATGTAGAATTATTAGCGATTTTATTGAGAACCGGTTCAAAAAATGAATCGGTTCTTACATTAGCAAATCGTATTTTACATCATTTTGACGGATTACGGCTGTTAAAAGATGCCGCAGTAGAAGAAATTACAGACTTGCCAGGAGTAGGAGAAGCCAAAGCAGCACAGCTTCTTGCGGCCTTTGAGCTTGGGAGAAGAATGGTTCGTCTTCAATATGATCAAAGATACAGCATTCGTAACCCAGAAGACTGTGCCAAATATATGATGGAAGAAATGCGATTTTTAACACAAGAGCATTTTATTTGTCTATATTTAAATACAAAAAATCAAATTATTCATCGGCAAACTGTATTTATAGGGAGCTTAAACGCTTCTATAGTACACCCTCGCGAAGTCTTCAAGGAGGCATGCCGCCGCTCTGCTGCTTCTATTATTTGTCTGCATAATCACCCCTCGGGAGATCCCTCTCCAAGCCCTGAAGATATTGAGGTTACAAGGCGTTTAGTTGAATGCGGTAAAATGATGGGCATTGAGCTGCTTGACCACATTATTATTGGAGAGCATAAATTTGTCAGTTTAAAGGAAAAAGGATATATTCATTGAACGCCTAGGAGAGAAGATTCATTTTTCCCTATCATTTCTATGGTTTTAAACTAGCTGTATTTGTCTGCATATAATTTTTTTTGACCTAGTGAGTAACAAGTCATAAAATAAAAATTGGCTTTAGCTCGCGAGTAATTTTTATATGGGAATATTTTCAAAATAGATTAAAAAGTGCTGTATTTTATACTATCTATTTTTTTTGTTTTGTTTTATAATGTGGTTTATGAGTTTTTTGTAGGGTTTAGCTAACAATAAGAAATGTTGAAATATGAAACGTTTAGTTTTTGAATAAAATGAAAAGTATTTTCGTTTTAGAAAGGAAGATACACGTATGTTTGGAATTGGCGGTTTTACACGTGACCTGGGAATAGATTTAGGAACAGCAAATACTTTAGTTTATGTAAAAGGAAAGGGAGTTGTAGTGCGTGAACCTTCGGTTGTAGCACTGCAAACAGATACAAAAAATATCGTTGCTGTAGGAAACGATGCGAAACAGATGATCGGTCGTACTCCCGGAAATGTTGTAGCATTACGCCCTATGAAGGATGGCGTTATTGCTGACTATGAAACAACAGCTACTATGATGAAGTATTATATTAAGCAAGCACAAAAATCAAATGGCTTTTTCTCCCGTAAACCATATGTAATGGTATGTGTGCCATCGGGAATTACTGCAGTAGAAAAACGTGCTGTAATTGATGCGACACGTCAGGCTGGAGCACGTGATGCTTATCCGATTGAAGAGCCATTTGCGGCGGCGATTGGTGCAAATTTACCTGTATGGGAGCCGACAGGAAGCATGGTTGTAGACATTGGCGGCGGGACAACTGAAGTAGCGATTATCTCATTGGGAGGTATCGTGACAAGTCAATCTATTCGCGTAGCCGGCGATGAAATGGACGAGTCTATCATCCAATATATTAAAAAGAATTACAACCTTATGATTGGGGAACGTACAGCGGAAGCGTTAAAACTTGAAGTTGGATCTGCTGGTTCTGCAGAAGGCATCGAGCCGATGGAAATTAGAGGACGAGACTTAATTACAGGTCTTCCAAAAACAGTTTTAATAAGACCAGAAGAAATTGCAGAAGCTTTAAAAGATACAGTAGACGCTATCATCGAATCTGTTAAGAATACATTGGAAAAAACTCCTCCTGAGTTGGCTGCGGATATTATGGATCGAGGAATAGTATTAACTGGCGGTGGTGCTCTGCTTCGTAATTTAGATGTGGTGATCAGTGAAGAAACGAAAATGCCTGTTTTTGTAGCGGAAAATCCATTGGATTGTGTAGCGATTGGAACAGGAAAGGCACTGGACAACATTGATTTATTTAAAACAAAATTAAGTTAAGCTAAGAGGGTGTAAGTGTGCCACAATTTTTTTTAAACAAAAGATTAATTGTATTATTAGTGAGTATCATTCTTTTGGTGGCATTAATAGGGATTTCCTTGAAAGATCGTCAAAAGCTGACTTGGCCTGAGCAGTTTGTAAAGGACTCTATTGGATCTGTACAATCATTGTTTGAAAAACCCGCACAATATGTCGCGGGTTTCTTTCAAGATATAGAGGATATTAAGAGTACATATAAGGAAAACAAGGTGCTAAAAACAAGGCTAGATGAGTATGTGGAACTTTCTGTAAAAGTAAAAGACTTAGAAAAAGAAAATCAGGAATTACGAGAGATTTTGGACAAGAAAGAGTCTATGCGGGATTTTAAGCCCATACAGGCAACCGTGATTGAACGAAATCCAGATAAGTGGGAAGATGTCATATCGATCGATAGAGGGGCACAGCAGGGGATTGAAAAAGATATGGCTGTTATTACAGCAAAGGGGTTAATTGGAAAAGTGAAAAATGTTTCTCAGTTTACCTCTACTGTTGAATTACTCAGCTCTGCCAGCCGTACAAATCGTATTTCTGCAGTGGTGCAAGGAGATACGAGAATTTTCGGATTAATCGAGGGTTACGACAAAGAAAAACAAGCGCTGTTGTTTACCAAAATACCATCTGATGTAAAAGTTGAGAAGAAACAAATTGTTGTTACATCTGGTTTAGGTGGTGTTTTTCCGGACAATCTTGTCATTGGTAAGGTAATAGAAGTAACACCGGATGATTACGGATTAACACAAACGGCATATGTAAAACCTGCTGCAGATTTTAACGACATTAGTCATGTTATGGCCGTAAACCGTATTATACCGAAAGTCAGCAAAACACCGTAAAAGTGAGGAGGAATTGAATATGAAGCGCATTATTCTTCCGCTCTTTTTGTTTTTGACTTTTATAAGTGAAAATATATTTGTATCTGTTTTTCCGTATCGGCCGTTTGGAACAGATTCAATTGTTGTCCCTCATTTTCTTATCATTGTCTTACTTTTCATTGCGGTCTATTATAATCCGACACATGCTATTTATTATGCTTTGGTCTTCGGTTTTTTGTTTGATATCGTCTATACAGAGCTCATTGGAGTATATTTGTTTGCTTACCCAATTTTGACGTTCTTTGCCTATAATGCTATGAGAGTACTTCAGGTTAACTTGATTATTGTCTTCACGCTCATTTTACTAACCATTACTGCATTGGAGTATTATGTATATGGGTTTTTAATGTTGCTGAAGCGTACAGATATGCCGGCAGCTATGTTCTTTGTAGATCGGCTGCTGCCTACGCTAATAGTCAATGCCATTTTTTTACTTATTATTTGTTTTCCTCTCAGAAAGCAAATGTTACGTTTAAAGGAGGCAAGAGACGAAAAATAAAAGAGGAATTCCCTGTTTTATGTCGAATTAAATCGATGGGGTGAGCTTCATTATGACAGAAAGAAAGCAGCAATATGTAACAATAAAAGGTACAAAAGAAGGTTTAACATTACACCTCGACGATGTTTGTTCTTTTGGCGAACTGTTAACAGAACTTGATGAAAAGCTTTCAACAAGCTATTATGGTGCTGAAGAACGCTCACTTATCGAAGTTCATGTGAAAGTGGGGCGACGTTTTCTAACAGATCAGCAGGAAGAAGAACTTCGTACCCTGATTAGAAATAAAAAAAACTTAGTGGTGGATTCGATAGACAGTGATGTTGTGTCTAAAGAGCAAGCATTGGAGTGGAGGAGAGAAACAGAGATCGTTCCTGTAACCAAAATTGTGCGCTCGGGGCAGGTGCTTCAAGTAAAAGGAGATTTGTTATTAATAGGAGATGTAAATCCAGGGGGAACCGTGGTTGCCGGGGGAAACATCTTTGTAATAGGTGCTCTGCGCGGGATTGCCCATGCAGGGTATTACGGTAATAAGGAAGCGATTATTGCTGCATCGCTAATGAATCCTATGCAATTGAAAATTAGTGATGTTACGAACCGTGCTCCTGATTATACAGGAGACGGTCATGAAATGGAATGCGCATACATTAATAAGGAAAATCAAATTGTAGTAGACCGTGTTCAACTTCTCACTCATCTCAGACCTAATTTAACAAGGGTAGAAAGGGGCGTTATATAGCTGTGGGAGAGGCAATAGTTATTACATCCGGTAAGGGAGGAGTCGGTAAGACGACGACTTCCGCTAATCTCGGTACAGCACTAGCTCTATCCGGTAAAAAAGTGTGCTTGGTTGATACAGATATCGGACTTAGAAACCTAGACGTTGTAATGGGACTTGAAAATCGAATTGTATTTGATCTTGTTGACGTTGTACGTGGTGATTGCGCCCTGCGTCAAGCACTTATTAAGGATAAACGCTTTGGTGAATCCTTACATCTTTTACCTGCTGCACAAACTAGTGATAAGTCTGCGGTAACTCCAGAACAAATGAAAGCTATTATCGATGAATTACGACAAGATTTTGATTATATATTAATTGACTGTCCGGCAGGAATTGAACAAGGGTTTAAAAATGCAGTTGCCGGAGCAGATAAAGCAATTGTAGTGACAACACCTGAAGTATCCTCTATGAGGGATGCAGACCGTATTATCGGATTGTTAGAAAAAGAAGATACAGAACCGCCAAAGCTTATTATTAACCGTATTCGTAGTCATATGCTTCAAAATCATGACATGCTGGATGTAGAGGAAATTCAGCGTACGCTGTCTATTGAGCTTTTAGGAGTAGTAGAGGATGATGATGCGGTTATTAAAGCGACAAATACAGGAGAGCCTGTTGCATTAAGTAATGAGGGCAAAGCTGCTATTGCCTACCGCAACATTGCGCGCCGATTGCTGGGAGAATCTGTCCCTTTACAAGCTTTTGGAAAAGAGAGACCTAATGTACTGACAAAAATGAAAAAGTTTTTTGGAATACGTTAAAACACTTCGTTATTGTAACGAAGTGTTTTTTTGTAGAATGAATAAATGGTTAGCTAGGCATCCGATCAGTTTTATAAACAATATATGCAAGGCATGTATTTGAAAAATAAGAAGGATAAGTGAAACGATAAGCAAAATCACACTGTTTAACTGAGGTCATAAGAGGGGTACTGGATTATTTCAATATAAAAAGTTCTCTACTTATCATCATTACGTATCAATTAAAAGTAATATCTTCCTTGGACAACTCATAAAAATGTACAAACTGTAAGTAGAGGAAGGGAAAAGAATGGATAAACAAAGAATCGATGATATTCGAAAGCGTATTGCTAAAAGAAAAGAACAGCAACAACGTAAAGCGTATACGGATATTGTAACATCTCCGCAGTATACAGAAGAATTCAGCATAGATAGTGAAAGCATTTTTGATGAGGATAATAAAGAAACACATCCCTTATTCAAAAAAGAAGTATTTCTTTTTAAACTGTTGTGTTCCGTGTGCTTAGTTCTGCTCGTAGCTATTCTATTTAAAAATACAAATGAGGACTTTGATAAAGCTCGATCAGTTGTTACAAATACGATGAAGAAAGAGTTTCAATTTGCAACTGTTTCTGATTGGTATAAGCAGCAGTTCGGAGAACCTCTTTCTTTCTTTCCTTCAGAGAAAAAGGAAAAATCGGTTACACAAAAGGAAGAATATGCGGTTCCTGCATCTGGAAAGGTTATGCAAACGTTTGAAGCTAATGGACAGGGAGTATTTGTCCAGACTGGACTTAGTGCTGTTGTAGATGCTGTAAATGAAGGGCTTGTTATTTTTGTAGGGAGTAAGCCGGATTTAGGAAACACAGTTGTTATTCAGCATGCAGATGGAACAGAGTCATGGTATGGAAACTTGGAAAATATGTCTGTTTCGGTATATGAATACGTACAAAAAGAACAAAAATTAGGGACGGTAGCGAATAGTAATGACGGAAAATCTGGGAAGTTTTACTTTGCTTTAAAGAAGGATGAAAAATTTATTGATCCGATTCCGGTGATTTCCTTTGAATAAGTATATTGATATGTTATCTAAGTTGAGAATTCATCCGTTGTTTTGGGTGGTTATTGCAATTGGGGTGGCGACAGCTCATTTTAAAGAATTGCTGATTTTATTTGGTATTGTTTTCATTCATGAACTTGGGCATGCCTTTGCTGCTGCTTATTATAGCTGGCGTATTAAGCAAGTTCAGCTGCTCCCGTTCGGAGGGGTTGTTGAGCTGGAGGAGCATGGAAACAAACCGTTAAAAGAAGAGATGATTGTACTTTTTGCAGGTCCGTTTCAACATGTGTGGATGATTGGTGTTTCTATTGTATTGTTTCAGAATGGATGGCTTAAGGCAGAGTGGTATGAATTGTTATTATGGAATAATATGATTATATTGGTATTTAATCTTTTGCCGATTTGGCCTCTTGACGGGGGCAAAATTGTATTAAATATTCTTTCGAATTGGCTGCCTTTCTTACAAGCGCATCGGATTATGCTGTATATATCAGGGATTGTATTCGGAATAATGATAAGTATCAGTACGATAGTAAATCCAACAAATATCACTATGTGGATGATAACTTGTTTTCTTGCAATCTCCATGTATACGGAATGGAAGCAGCGGCAATATACCTTTATTCGCTTCTTGCTGGAACGTTATTATGGAAATAAAAGGAATATAAGTAAACTTACTCCTATTGTAGTCGCAGCACAAGAACCGCTATATAATATCTTTACGCAATTTCGAAGAGGCTATAAGCATTCTATCATCATTCAAGGAGCGGCTCGAGAGCAATATACGTTAGATGAAAATGAGCTTTTATATGCGTATTTTACAGAAAAACGTATAAACTCCTCAGTAGGAGAACTAATCGGTTAGTGTTGACGCCAGCACTAACCTTTTCTTATACTTTTGAGACAAACATTAAAAGCGAGGAAGACAGATTGAGAACAATATATATGAATGTGCTATCGAATGAGAAGCGAATTGCCGTTGTAGAAGACAAAAAGATAATGGAAACTTTCATACATAGACCAAATCAAGAGCAGAAAATAGGAAATATTTATTTAGGTAGAGTAGTGAAGGTACTTCCAGGCATGCAGGCTGCCTTTGTTGATATTGGAGGAGAGAGAAATGCTTACCTTCATCGGGATGATATAGTGGCATTTCAGGTATTGCCTGATATAAAAAAAGAATATGCATCTATTACCTCACTTGTACATCAAGGTCAGCAGCTTCTGTTGCAGGTTGTGAAGGAGCAAATGGAAGCAAAAGGACCAAAAGTAAAAGAAACGATTGAATTTACTGGGAAATATGTGGTTTATATGCCATATGATCAAACGACTGCTGTTTCGCGTAAAATTACAAATGAAGAAAGAAGAGAAGAATTACTTAAAATCGGGGCCGCATATGAGGGTGGATATATTTTTCGTTCAGCCAGCGAAAAAGCGGCGCGGCATTCTATTGTTTCTGAAATTGAGCATTTACAGGCGCAGTTTTATAACATAAAAAAGAAGCAAGAAACAATGAAATCCCCTGCTCTTGTGTGTGAATCTCATTCATGGCTTGATCGATTATTGAAGCAGCTTCCGGAAGATACAATTGAGCATATTGTTGCAGATGATATGATAGTAATTAAAGAGTTGCGTGAACGTATACAGGAGGATAAGGTATCTTTTTATCCTAGAAAAGAAAATATTTTTTCTTATTTTGGAGTGGAACAAGAGCTGGAGAAAGCATTAAAGAAAGTAGTATGGCTGGAAAACGGGGCCTATCTTTTAATTGAACAAACAGAAACGATGACAGTTATTGATGTGAACACAGGAAAGTTTACCGGTAAACAAAACTTACAGGATACGGTAGTGAAAACGAATAAAATCGCTGCCTTAGAAATTGCCCGCCAGCTTCGTTTACGTGATATTGGGGGGATGATTTTAATCGATTTTATTAATATGCATGATGAACGGAGCCGCGAGATGATACGCAGCCTGCTTATTAACGCACTTAAACATGATTCAGCAGCAGTAAGAATATTGCAATTTACATCTCTTGGTATATTGGAAATGACAAGAAGGAGAAAACAACTTTCTTTACAGGAACAGCTTATGGAACAATGTACTGAGTGCGGGGGGAACGGACGAGTTCTTTCAGTTGAAACCATTGCTTATCGTTTAGAACGGGAATTGTGGGAACTGAAAGGAATGGAGCATGAAGCTGTTTGGATTGAAGCGACTGGAGAAGTGCTCAAGATATTTACCGGAAAAGAAGGCGAGCATCAAAAACGCATGGAACAAGCGCTTGGCTTTATGATTTATGTAACAGAAGATGCTAGTCTTAATGGATATCAGATTCGTCAGCTGGGAACAAAGAATGAAATAAAAAATAAAATAAACAGAGATCCTGCTGAGAGCTAAGGATAAATAAGAGAAGGGAAAAAAACATAAGTTGACATGATACGGCATTTCGTGATAGTATCTCTATGTTATAGTTTATAGCACCTATGCTATATGCTACAACCGCGCAAAACAGGTTTAAAAGACATATGTCTACCTGAGTTTGGCGAGTCTTAGTACTTATGAGGAGGTGCAATTATGTACGCAATTATTGAAACTGGTGGAAAACAAATTAAAGTTGAAGCAGGTCAAGCAATCTACGTAGAAAAGCTTGATGTTCAAGAAGGTGAAACAGTTACTTTCGACAAAGTTCTTTTCGTAGGCGGTGACAACGTAAAAGTTGGCAGCCCTGTTGTAGAAGGCGCAACAGTTACAGCGAAAGTTGAAAAACAAGGTCGCGCTAAGAAAATTATCGTTTTCAAATACAAAGCGAAAAAGAACATGCGTCGTAAGCAAGGTCATCGTCAGCCATACACTAAGCTTGTAATCGAAGCAATCAACGCGTAAGGTTGAAATGATTAAAGCAACGATAAAAAGAACGCCATCAGGCACTATTCAATCATTTAAAATGACTGGACATGCCAATTTTGCTGAGCATGGTCAGGATATAATATGTGCAGGTGCTTCAGCCGTAGCCGTTGGAACGGTCAATGCGATTGAAACATTATGCTCCATTCCAGCAGAAAAGCATACTGTGATGAAGAGCGGATTTTTAGAGTTTCGATTACCGGAGCTTGAGAAGGAAGTTTTTCTAAAAGCACAGGTGTTGCTTGAAGGCATGGTGATTTCTCTGCGCTCAATTGAAACAGCCTACGGTGATTTTATAAAAGTAAATGATTAATGCAGGAGGTGTAAGATATGTTAAGATTAGATCTTCAGCTTTTCGCTTCTAAAAAGGGAGTAGGTAGTACAAAGAACGGTCGTGATTCTCAAGCGAAACGTCTTGGTGCTAAACGCGCAGATGGTCAATTCGTATCAGGTGGATCCATTTTATACCGTCAACGCGGTACTAAAATCTACCCAGGTTTGAACGTTGGCCGTGGAGGCGACGACACTCTATTTGCTAAAGTTGACGGCGTTGTACGTTTCGAGCGTCTTGGTCGTGACCGCAAGCAAGTGAGCGTATACCCTGTTGCTCAAGAAGCATAAGGAACCAATGAGAACTCTAACCTAAGTGCAGGTTAGAGTTTTTCTATATTATTGAAACCAATTACTGTCTAAGGGGTTGGGGAGATGAAAAAACAGTGGACTGTAACTGATGCTTTACGCCACTCCAGACATGACTGGCTGAATCGTTTACAATTGATTAAAGGGCACTTGTCACTTGGACAAATGGAGCGGGTTGGAGAACTGATTGAACGCTTCGTTGCAGAATCACAAAGCGAAGCGCGTTTAATGAGCTTGAAATTACCGTTATTTACGGAATTATTGCTCACATACAGTTGGGAAAAGCACCCTTGTGTTTTAGAATATGAAGTGCTCGGTCATATACATAACGTATCGCACATGGATGAATCTATAACAAATTGGTCAGAACAATTTATACACGTATTGAATCTTTGCCTGGATACATATGTGGAAAATCATTTAAGTGTCACAATCGAATGTAAAGAAAAAGACGTTTGTTTCTTTTTTGATTTTCGTGGGAAACTAATAGATAGGGAAAGACTTGAGCATTGGCTTGCGAATGTGGAAGAAACTCTGTTAGAGATTTCCTATACCTGTACAGAAGAAGAAGTATCAATTGAACTTAAGGAAAGAAAATAATATAACAAGGATGGTGATACTATGTTTGTCGATCAGGTCAGGGTATATGTTAAAGGCGGCGATGGAGGAAATGGAATGGTTGCCTTTCGCCGTGAAAAGTACGTGCCGAAGGGTGGTCCTGCAGGCGGTGACGGTGGAAAAGGCGGTGACGTTGTTTTCGTTGTAGATGAAGGGCTACGCACACTTATGGATTTTCGCTACCAAAGGCATTTCAAAGCTACGCGTGGAGAGCATGGAATGTCCAAAAGTCAACATGGGAAAAATGCTGAAGATATGCTTGTTAAAGTACCGCCTGGGACGGTTGTAATTGATGATGATACGCAGCAAATTATTGCAGACTTAGTAACTCATGGACAACGGGCTGTCATTGCAAAGGGAGGTCGTGGAGGCCGTGGAAACTGTCGTTTTGCAACACCAGCAAATCCAGCACCGGAAATTGCTGAAAATGGAGAGCCGGGAAAAGAGCGCAATGTTACATTAGAATTGAAAGTGCTTGCGGACGTAGGGCTAGTAGGGTTTCCGAGCGTCGGAAAATCTACGTTACTTTCTGTAGTGTCTGCTGCTCGTCCAAAGATTGCAGAATACCACTTTACAACAATTGTACCTAATCTTGGTGTAGTAGAGACAGAAGATAACCGAGGCTTTGTTATGGCTGACTTGCCTGGGCTAATTGAAGGAGCGCATGAAGGAGTTGGCCTTGGTCATCAATTTTTACGCCATATTGAACGCACTCGGGTTATTGTACATGTGATCGATATGTCTGGAATGGAAGGGCGCGATCCGTATGAGGATTATCTCACTATCAACAGGGAATTAAAAGAATACAATTTACGCCTCACAGAACGTCCGCAAATTATTGTTGCTAATAAAATGGACATGCCGGACGCACAAGAGAACTTAAGAATATTTAAGGAAAAGCTAGAGCAAAACACCAAAGTTTTTCCAATTTCTGCTGTTACTCGAGAAGGGTTACGTGACTTGTTATTCGCGGTATCCGATTTGCTTGAAACGACACCTGAATTCCCGCTTCATCAGGTTGAGGAGGAAGATACAGATACACGTGTTATGTACAAATTTCAAAAAGACGATCCGTCTATTGAGATTACGCGCGAAAGTGATGGTACATTTGTGGTATCTGGACCGGAGCTTGAAAAACTGTTTAAGATGACAAACTTTTCTCGTGAGGATTCTATCCGTCGCTTTGCGCGTCAGATGCGTTACATGGGTATTGACGAGGCGTTGCGTGCTCGCGGAGCGAAAGACGGAGACATTGTTAAAATTATGGATTATGAGTTTGAATTTATTGATTAAGACTGCTGAAGCAGTCTTTTTTTTATAAGAAATTACAACGGATTCTTTAGATTGCTCAGTATATATGAAGTTCTTGAATATTATTTGTAATATTTAGAAAATTTTATGGAATAGAAAAATATTTCGTGATATAAATAGTGATAATATACTGTAGAAGAAAAAAGGAGATTGAAATATGAGGTATAAAGTGGGGTATTTAGGACCGGAAGCGACATTTACCAATATTGCAGTAACACGTTTTTTCTTCAATGAAGATAGTGTACCATATGCAACCATCCCGGAGTGCATGGACGCAGCAGCAAGCAATGAAATTGATTTTGCTGTTGTTCCCTTAGAAAATGCAATTGAAGGATCGGTTAATATTACGGTCGATTATCTTATTCATGAGCAGCCACTGTATATTGTAGGAGAACTTATTGTGCCGATCCGACAGCACTTGCTTGTTCATCCATGCCATCAAACAGAGTGGAGCAAGGTGACACACGTCTATTCTCACCCGCATGCCATTGCTCAATGCCATAAATTCCTTCATCAGCAATTAAAAGGAGCGTTATTTGAAAATATGACTTCTACGAGTGCAGCAGCAAAATACGTCAGCGAACACCCTGATCAAAAGATTGCTGCCATTGCCAATGAAGCTGCTGCAGAGAAATATGCATTATGTATTGCTCGACCTGATATCCATACATATAAGAAAAATCATACACGTTTTGTTATTCTGCATAAAGCAGCTGTCCCATTGGCTAGCCGAGAAAAATTTATCAGTGATAAAACAACTCTGATGGTAACGTTACCATCAGACTACGCCGGAGCATTACATCAAGTATTATCGGCTTTTGCATGGAGAAAATTAAATTTATCGAAGATTGAATCAAGACCTATGAAAACAGGACTTGGCAACTACTTTTTTTTAATTGATGTGGACATGGCTTACGATGCTGTACTGCTGCCTGGTGTGAAAATGGAGTTAGAAGCATTAGGCTGTTCTGTACAAGTTCTTGGCAGCTATCCATGCTACTTATTGAATTAGGGGGAATCTTGTTTCACGCGACTATTGCATTAAAATTTTGTTAAATGTTCTCTGGTTTATGATGAATGAGGTCTAAGTGGATAGTATATATCACTTGAAAAGAAGAAGCACGAAATGTATATCCGCGCTTCTTTTTCCCATTCTTAAAATCCAGCCTCTAATCAGTCAAGTAAAAAACCTAATGCTTGTAACGCATCGCATGCTGCATCTAATTTACTCAGAGAATCAGCTTCAATTGTATGAAGGTGAGTCCCTCCAGTTAATTGAGAGAGATAGGTTGAATTAGTGTCTTTCATTTGTTTTAAATACTGCTCAACATCATAACGGTTGCTGACCATAATAGAGGCAGTTAAGTCTCCGTAAATAGGATGCTCCACTTTAACATCTTTTACTGTAATACCATGATCTACGAGAAGGATTAATTCTTCCCGTGTTTTCTCTGGTGGATGGTAGCAAGTGATGACTCTTTCATATTTATTTTGCTGAACAGGCGGTTTTAAAAACACATATCCTTGAGCTGTTGCCATAATAGGTTCATTTCGTGCCTTTAAAAGAGAAATATCTTGTACAATCACTTGTCGGCTCACATGAGTTTTTTTAGAAAGCTCACTTCCTGACAATGGTTTATCTGCTTCCATTAACCACTTTAAAATTACTTGTCGCCGTTCTTCTCCCAATATTTTTTTCTCTTTACTCATAATTAACGACTCCTTTAAAATACTCTACAATCATTGTTTGCAATATGGTCAGTACTTTTTGTATATCTTGTTCGGTTGTGTATTTTCCAAATGAAAGACGTACATATTGTTTTGCTTCTTCTGCTGATTTTCCGATAGCCAGCATTGTTTTAGAAGGGGCTTGCTTGCCTATTTGACAAGCACTGCCTGTTGAAATAGCGATACCGTTCCGATTACATTCTAGCATAGTATATTGTCCCTCAATGCCTTTTATTATGATTCCAGCGATATAAGGCAAGCACTGCTCAGGATGGCCGACAAGCTCTATGGGATGCTGAAGGCTTTCTAGTCCTTCCGATAGCATACGCCGCAATTGCTTGATTCGTAAAGCTTCTGTATCCATACTTTGCATCATGTGCTGTGCGGCAGTAAGAAAGGAGGCGATACCTGGTATATTTACTGTGCCAGGACGGAACCCGCCTTCGTGAGTGGTTCCTTCAATAGCTGGCTTCCACTTTACATTTGGACTAATATAACAAGCACCTACGCCTTTCGGTCCATACAATTTATGACTAGAGACCGATAAACTGTCGATATGCATGTTTTGTACATCAATTGAAATCTTGCCAAAGGTTTGCACACAGTCACTATGAAAAATGATATTGTGTTCTTTTAAAATCGCCCCTATTTTTTGTAAATTTTGCACGGTTCCAATTTCAGAATTTCCATGCTGGATGCTGGCTAAAATCGTTTGATCTGTTATGGCTCTTTCCAGCTCGCTGCAATCTAGCAGGCCGTAGCAATCCACAGGCAAATAAGTGATACGAAATCCTTGTGTTTCTAACTCTGCAAAATAGTTTCGAATCGATGCATGCTCAAAAGAGGTAGTTATAATATGATTTCCTTTTTCTTTATGAGCTGTAAGTAAAGAATGAAGCGCTAAGATATTTGATTCTGAACCGCCGCTTGTAAAGTACACTCCTTCTTGTCTACCATTAATCATGCCGGCGAAGGCTTTTTTACAGGTTTGCAGTAAAGAAGATGCGGTAGAGCCAATATCATGTAAGCTTTGCTCGTTTCCAAAGTAGTGCTTTGCAGCTTCCGAGTAGGTTTGCAATGCTTCATTGCTCATTGGTGTTGTAGCTGCATAATCAAGATATATCATAAAGAAAACTCCCCTTTCTGTACATGCCGAATAAAAAAGTTCTTGTCATTAATTTAAATATGTGTAAATATAGGTGTCAAGACAGTATTAAAAAAGTGTAAATGGGAGGCGTTCATATGCCTTTTGCAGACGTAGTTATCATCGGTAGCGGGATAGCTGCTTTAAGTGCAGCAGAAAAGCTTTGTCAGACAAAGAATGTGATAATTATCACAAAGAAAAAGCTGCGTAATAATAATTCAAATCTGGCACAGGGCGGTGTGGCAGTAGCAATTGCCGACGATGATCATTGGCAAAAGCACTACACAGATACGCTTATTGCAGGGTGTTTTCATAATGATGAAACAGCAGTACAGCTTTTAGTAGGAACTGGACCAAAAGAGGTACAGCGTTTAATACAACAAGGAATGCAATTTGATTACGATGGAAATGGGAAGCTGAGTTTAGGTCAAGAAGGAGCTCATAGAGAACGAAGAATATTACATGCCGGAGGAGATGCAACAGGAGCTAATCTAATGGATCATCTTTTAAAGCGTGTGCAAGATAAAGTGACGTTTGTTGAAGATGAGATGGTTTTGGACTTTATTATTCAAAATGGGCGTTGCCTAGGCGTTATTACAAGAGATAAAGAGCAAGTGACGAAAGCGTACTATGCTCCTCATACTATATTAGCCGCTGGCGGAATCGGGGCTCTCTATACTTATACTTCTAACGACAGTACGATTACGGGTGATGGAATTGCTATGATGTACCGAGCAGGCGGGATTTTGACTGATTTAGAGTTCGTACAATTCCATCCGACTATGCTATATGTAAATGGCCGCTGCTGCGGTCTTGTTTCGGAAGCAGTTCGCGGAGAAGGGGCAGTTCTCCTTAATTCAAAACAAGAAAAATTTATGGAGAGGGTGCATGAACAAAAAGATTTGGCTCCGCGTGATGTAGTAGCAAGGGCTATACATGAGCAAATCCTTTTGGAGGAAAAAGTGTATCTTGATATATCCATGATTCCACATTTTTCGGAACGCTTTCCGACGATTTCAGCTCTTTGTGAAGAGAATGGAATACAGATTGATTCTGGACTCATTCCTGTCATGCCGGGTGTTCATTTTCATATGGGCGGCGTGAAAACAAACTTACAGGGAGACACAGGAATTCATGGATTATATGCTGTGGGCGAAGTAGCCTGTAATGGCGTTCATGGAGCCAATCGTTTAGCAAGTAATTCTTTGTTGGAAGGACTAGTGTTTGGCAGCAGAGTTGGTGAACACATCTTATCGCAAGAGGTGGAAGGCATCACAGAAAGTATAAGCGGAGAAAGCACTGCGGGGTGTTCAATCCTTTTACCACAAAAGGAACATATTCAGGATATTATGATGAAATATGTTGGCATTGTTCGATCAGAACAACAATTATTATATGCAAAACAATGGCTTGAGCAGTACATGGTGCAATTAGATGGATTTGGGACACTGCCTTCTGACTCGTTAACGAGTGAACAAATTGTTATTGTGAATATGCTTACAACAGCCTGGTTAATTACCTCCGCCGCATTACAGAGGAAAGAAAGTATAGGGGGACATTATCGAATAGACTATCCGCTGAGAGCGGAAGGGCGAAACAGAACGGAGCTTTCTAAAAAAACGATGATACTGCAACTTGTGTAAGGAGTGAAGGATATGAACGAACTAAAACTTAAACAAGCGTTACAGCAATTTTTCTTAGAAGATATTGGAGACCGTGATGTAACATCACATCTTATCTTTCCTGATAACTTACAGGCTGAAGGAACTTTCCTTGCTAAAGACAATGGAATATTATCAGGTGTAAAGGTCATTGAAGAAGGATTTAGATTACTAGACAATAGCATTGTCATTGAACTGTATAAAAAAGATGGAGATATGGTTCAGCAGGGAGATATCCTTGCGACTATTAAAGGCCCGATTGTACAGCTATTGACAGGTGAGCGCGTGATTTTGAATTTAATTCAAAGAATGAGCGGAATTGCTACAATGACAAATAAAGCAGTGACAGCAATGGATAGTGAGCATACGCGAGTTTGTGATACAAGAAAAACTATGCCGGGCCTACGCATGTTTGATAAATATGCAGTTACATGCGGAGGGGGCTATAATCATCGTTTCGGTCTATATGACGGTGTCATGATAAAAGATAACCATATTGCGTTCGCTGGATCTATTTCTAAGGCAGTCGCTGCTGTCAAGAAGCAGCTGGGACATATGGTAAAGGTAGAGGTGGAAACGGAAACAAGAGAACAAGTGCTTGAAGCAGTTGAGGCAGGGGCAGATGTGATTATGTTTGATAATCGTACACCGGAAGAGGTAGCGCAATTTTGCAATCTCGTTCCGCAAGGCGTTATCACAGAGGCATCAGGCGGTATAACAATTGAAAATTTAAGCGAGTACGGAAAAACAGGAGTGGATTACATTTCTCTCGGACTGCTGACTCACTCCGTAAAAGCATTGGATATTAGTTTTAATATTGAAGTGAAATAGAGAGAAAAAGAATTGCAGGAAGAGGGGCTGGAACTTATGAATATTTTAGAAATGGTGAATGAAGCACAAGCGAAGCTTCCAGAACGCTACACAACCATGTCAAGGGAAGAAATGGAGCAGCGTGTTCGAGAGATTAAAGAAAAGTTTGGAGAAAAGCTGTTTATACCTGGACATCATTATCAAAAAGATGAGGTAGTACAATTTTCGGATGCAACAGGGGACTCTTTACAGTTAGCGCAAGTAGCGGCGCAAAACACAAAGGCAAAGTATATTGTATTTTGTGGAGTGCACTTTATGGCGGAAACAGCTGATATTTTAACAACTGATGAGCAAGTAGTAATCTTGCCTGATATGCGTGCAGGATGCTCTATGGCTGATATGGCCGATATTTATCAAACAGAACGTGCTTGGCCAAAACTGCAAGAAATATTCGGTGATACGATTTTGCCGTTAACGTATGTGAATTCTACAGCTGCGATTAAAGCTTTTTGTGGACAGCATGGAGGAGCGACTGTAACATCCTCGAATGCAAAAGCCATGGTATCTTGGGCTTTCACTCAAAAAGAGCGGATTCTATTTCTTCCAGATCAACATTTAGGGAGAAATACTGCTTTTGATTTAGGTGTGCCTCTTGAGCATATGGCAGTTTGGGACCCACATAAAGATACGTTAGAATATAAAGGAAACGTTGAAGATATTAAAGTAGTTTTATGGAAAGGGCATTGCTCGGTTCATGAAAATTTTACAGTTAAAAATATCGAAAACGTCCGTAAGCAATATCCGGATATGAATATTATCGTCCATCCTGAATGCTCACGAGAAGTAGTGGCGTTATCTGATTACTCAGGCTCAACAAAATATATTATTGAAACAATTGAAAATGCACCTGCAGGCACCAAGTGGGCAATCGGAACTGAAATGAATTTAGTAAAGCGTATTATCAGTCAACATCCTGATAAGGAGATTATTTCATTAAACCCCTTTATGTGCCCATGTTTAACTATGAATCGCATTGACTTGCCTCATCTTCTTTGGGCGTTGGAATCGTTAGAAAATAGTGAAGAAGTAAATGTGATTAAAGTGGATAAAACCACAGCGCGCACAGCATTACTGGCATTAGATCGTATGCTGGCACTTGCATAAAAACGGCGGAATATTCCGCCGTTTTTTTTTTTGATAACAAGTAAGCAAGCTCGCAATGATGTTCTTTTATTATATGGACGAGCTTAAGGAATTTTTGTACATAATTGTACTTTTTCACGCATACATTGTGATGAAACAGTAGTGTACATGAACTTCAAAGTTTCTCATTATAGATATTGTTTGTAGGAGGGGGAGAAACGTGAAAATTCACGTAGTACAAAAAGGGGATACCCTTTTCAAAATTGCAAAAAAGTATAATGTGGACTTGGAACAATTGAAACAAGCGAACGCCCAGCTGAGTAATCCAGATTTAATTATGCCGGGAATGAAAGTGAAGGTACCTGCTGGTGGTGTACCAGTGAAAAACAGCATGGGGGCAGGTTCTGCTCCGCCAAAAGGCTATGTTAAAGAAGTACAGATGAAACAATCTGCTCAGCCGACACCTCTTACATTAGAGGAGAGTACCGATACATCAAAAACGCCTGCACAAACGAAACAGAAGGAAATGCCGATAGCACAGCCGCAACAAATGAAACAAAAAGAAGTACCGAAAGCGCAGCCAGTAGAAACGAAGACGCCAGAACCAGTTTCTAAAGCGAACCCACCTGCTCAGAAAGACACATCAAAATATTTTTCTGTTAATATTCTTCCACAAGCACCACAAGCGCCGAAATCACCATTTAATGTTTCTAAACAATTTAGTGTAGGGGAGAAGGCAGCGGATAAATCGAATGCAATGGTATCACCGGCAGCAAATAAATCGAATGCAATGGCATCACCGGCAGCGGATAAATCGAATGCAATGGCATCACCAGCAGCGGATAAATCGAATGCAATGGTATCACCGGCAGCGGATAAATCGAATGCAATGGCATCACCAGCAGCGGATAAATCGAATGCAATGGCATCACCAGCAGCGGATAAATCGAATGCAATGGTATCGCCAGTAGCAGACCAGTCAAACCCGATGGTATCACCAGCAGCCGATCCTGCTTTTGTTTCACCGGCTGGATTCGATCATACATTTATCCCACCGGTCTTTCCAACTAATACATTTGTATCTCCAACAATGTATACAAATCAAATGCCAATGGCAGAGGCGAATCAAATGCCAACGGCAGATACAAGTCAAATGCCTATGTATACAGATCCATCTGCATATATGCCGTATGCAGGGCCTGCTTATTATCCGCCACCGATGCCGCAGCCGTATCCAATGCCATATTGTCCGCCACCAATGCCGTATATGCCGCCAATGCCATATATGCAGCCAGCACCAGAGTATGTTCAAGGAGCGTATATGCCAGCACCGGTACCATATATGCCATATGATGTTAACAGTGCGTCGCATGGTGCAGATTCTTCTTCATTTAATATGCCGAATAATGCCAATATACAGTCTGAATCATCTGCAATGTATATGCCGAAGTATGATGAAAATGCACATGCCCCAATGCAAAATATGAACCCGTATATGGGGGCACAAAGTGATGATTGCGGTTGTGGAGGACCGCAGCCATATCCTTATCCTTATACCGCGCAGCCATATGGCTACCCGGCGGCGCCTTATGGTTATCAGCAAATGCCTTACGGTTATCGAGCACCTTATGGTTATCAGCATGCGCCATATCCTGCACCGTATGCCCAGCAACCAGGCGCTCCATATATGTATAATAGTGCTGAGCCGAACCCAGCGTTCGGTGTGCCGATTATCGATGACGAGGAAGAAGATGTATAAAAATAATAAAAAGGGCGATTTCTTTCCGAATCGCCTTTTTTTATCGCTTTTACAACATGGTGTAGAGGTGCAGGAAAGTAAAACAATCAAACCCCATGTGTTTACAATAACCACAAAAGAAAAAAAGAAAGTGATAAAAGGCTACTCATCAATTGTGTCTTTGCAAAAACAATTGCATTTTTTACACACTCTAAAAAGAACAGGATTTCTATCTACATCGTATCCTGATTCTTTTCCTTCTGGAGCATCCTATATTGAAGTAAATAATCGGTATTGGCTTATTACCGATTATATTGAACATCTTCAGCCTTTTGATTTTTCTTCTAGATCAAATCGCTTACAAGCCATCCTCTTATTAGAGCAATATCACCTTTATGCGTTTCAAATGCCGCCTTTTGTGTCTCCTTATATTACAAATTTCAATTGGTATGAAAAATGGTCCAGCAGAGTACAACGAATATTGAAATTCAGGAAGGAAGCAGAAAGATATATTGGAGAACAAATGGTTGCTGACATATTGGCGTGGTCTTTTTTTGCATTAGAAAAATTACGGAATATAGGAAAAAACGAACTCTTTCCTTTGAGCTTTATTCATGGTGATATTATTGACCATAACTTTGTACAAAGTAACAAAGGTTTATACATTATTGATTTTGACTGTGTTAGTATAGGTCCTGTTGCTTATGATTATGTTAAATATTGTCAATGTATTTTACCTTTTATTAATTGGTCATACGACGCATTATATGAGCATCCTCCTCTTATTCCATTTTTAAAAAAGCCGTGGTTTTTACTGGCTTTGCTACTCCCAAATGATTTATTACGTGAATGGAGCTACTTTTTATCTTTGCCCGAGGAGGAAAAAGTAAAATTCGAAAAAAATTTAGTAACTTTTACAAACAAAAATTTTGCATTACGAGCTAAATTTGTCCAAAAATTATATAATATGGTAACATGATTATTACTATAAATGTGTGAGAGGAAGTAACAAATGGAACAGCAAATTGAAAAATTAGTTGAATGGCTGAGAATTAAAGTAAGAGAAGCAAATGCAAAAGGAGCAATTGTTGGCATTAGCGGCGGTATTGACTCAGCAGTAGTTACCCATTTGATTAAGCGAGCTTTTCCTGAACAATCACTTGGTGTGATAATGCCTTGTAAAAGTAACCCGAAAGATCAAGAAGATGCTTTAAGAGTGGTTGAGAGCTCTGGAATCGATTACTATGTGGTGGACTTAACAGAAACACATCAAACGTTATTTTCTACAATTGAAACACAAGTTAAATCCAATGGAAAGTGGGACGAAGAAAAGGCAAAGCTTGGTGATGCTAACACAAGAGCGCGTCTTCGCATGACAACTTTGTATGCGGTAGCTAATAACTTTGGTTACTTAGTGGTGGGTACAGACAACGCTGCGGAATGGCATACAGGTTACTTCACAAAATATGGTGACGGAGGAGTTGACCTAGTTCCGCTTGTGCATTTCACAAAAGGAGAAGTGCGTGAAATGGCAAAACAATTAGGCGTGCCAGATGAAGTGATACATAAAGCACCAAGCGCAGGGCTATGGGAAGGGCAAACGGATGAGAATGAAATGGGCACTACGTATGACATGATTGATAAATACTTAAAAGGCGGAGAAATTCCAGAAGAAGACCGATTGATTATTGAAAGAATGCATGCTCGTTCTGAACATAAACGCCACTTAGCTGCAGCACCTCCAAAGTTTTAACTGATGTATTAAGGAAAGTACTTACAGTTTAAAAAAACTCCTTCTAACTCAACCTATGATTAGCATCCTTATTAGGGTGCTTCATACTAATTAGAGGGGGTTTTTGTTTTGAACAAAAAGATCAAAGTATTGACAACTTCTTTATTAGTATTTGGTGCGTTGAGTGCTTGTAATGTGGATAATAAAACCGCTATGGACAGACAAATGAATACCGCTTACAACTATAATCATGTAGGAAATTTCCCTGCCAATTATAGTTATGATCGAGTAGGGTATTACAGCTATAACAATTACCCGAACTCATATGGTTATGCACCGAAGCCTGTAAATGATTTTTTTGCAAATAAATATAGAACCGACGATATGTATGGCATGAAAAAAGTTCGTAACAACCGTCCGTCTAATTACAGTTTTGAACGTACAGGTTACTATAGCTATAACTACCCGAACGTAAACCAATATACAAATAACTCATTGAATATGAGTAACGTTAATAATCGTATAGGAAAATTACCTGCCAACTATAGTTATGATCGAGTAGGGTATTATAGCTTCAACAATTATCCAAATGCATATGGATATGCACCTAAATCGGTTATCAATCGCGATAATAACAATATAAATATATACGGTATGAAAAAAAGCGATGTAAACCTTGTGAAAAATGATCATAACGGCGATGTTAGGTATTCTGAAATCAATAAACGAATCCATGATAATAATAATGATGCTGATTACCATTATTATGCCGATCGTAATTTTCATGGCCACCTCACGGATGATAATTACGGCATGCGCCGTGTAAATTGGAGCAATTACAGCAATGGAGACGGGATAATTGCTGAAAAAATTTCTAATCGCATTGAAAAAATGACTAATGTTGATAAGGCATCAACTGTTGTATATGGAGACGATATTTTAGTTGCTGTAAAATCTAATACAGCAAATAAAGATATGGTGGAGAATGAGATCCGTAAGGCTGTTGAACCGTATGCGAAAAATCGGACAGTTCACGTGCAAGTTGATGAAACAATGTATAACAAAATTAAAGACCTTAATAATGATTTACGGTACGGTAAAGTATCAAATGGTATTAATAAAGACCTAGACAATATGTTTAATTCCTTGCGAACAAAATATAATAACATGACACGCTAAACCAATTGAAGTACTAAATAAAAACAGAGAAGAGGCTCCTCTTCTCTGTTTTTATTTAGTAACTGAATAGACAGTAAAAGCAGAAGATATGGCGCGAGGACTCATTGGATAAAACTTCTATTTATGGTCACACTAAAAGTGTGATATTGAAATAGAAATTTTTACTTTTCCAAAGAGGTGACAGAAAATGAAGTTCTTGGTTAAAGTAGTTATCGCTACATGTTTTATGTTGTTTATTCATGAATTAACTATCCAGTCTGTTACTTCACAAGTGCCAGATATTAGTTCTTCTGAACCAAAGAATGAAACGGCAGAACCCTATATTACAGTTATTTTACAGCGAACGTATTTAGATGGAGAAGTCAGTGAAGAAATACTTAGTCAGCGAGTACACACATTAGAAAAATTTTTGGAACAGCGTACAGATTGGCAGCTTGTGGACCGAGATGATATGCAAATCGTCCTGCAAAAGCGCATTGATGATATATCTCCTTTATTAAAAACGAGTGGGTATTTTGGAGTATCGAAGGAAGGGATTTTACAAATTTTTAAAGGCGTTCCCAAGACAAACAACGTAATTCAATCGTTTTTTCAAATCGACACTCGAAAAATGAAAAGCTATCAAAGACGTCAACTTGAAAAGGGAATCCGCATTAAATCAAAAGAGCGTTATGAAAAAGTATTAATCCAAATGAAACCATATTCTATCAAACGAGACTAGCTTTTGCTGGTCTTGTTGTTTTTCGAGCCTCTCTTTCAGAGTTCTCTATAGAAAAATAGATTAACTTTATCGGTTTATGTTACAATAGGATACATGCTCAAAAAGGGGAGAACATACGTTGTTTGAATATATAACTGGACAAATTGAATTTATAGGACCGGAGTATGTTGTAGTCGACCATAATGGGATTGGATATCAGATTTTCACTCCCAATCCGTACGTGTTTCATAAAAGCAGCGAACCTATTCGCATTTATACATATCAATATGTCAGAGAAGATATTCTTGCCTTATACGGTTTTAAATCAAGACAAGAGCGTTCATTATTTATAAAGTTGTTAAATGTGTCTGGAATAGGTCCCAAAGGTGGATTAGCAATTTTAGCGGCAGGACAAACGGAACAAGTTGTGCAGGCGATTGAAAATGAGGACGAAAAATTTTTAGTTAAATTTCCGGGAGTCGGCAAAAAGACAGCGCGCCAAATGATACTTGATTTGAAAGGAAAACTTGGAGAAGTGCTTACAGATACTGCACCCGATTTATTTTCTGATTCCGCTGTATTTGATACGAAGTCAGCCAGCACCTCAGCAGAACTTGATGATGCACTGGAGGCTTTAAAAGCATTGGGATATGCCGAGAGAGAAGTGGCTCGTGTTGTACCTGAACTTCTTAAGGAAGCTCTTTCCACAGATCAGTATATTAAGAAAGCGTTACAGCTGTTATTAAACGGGAAGAGGTGAATATAATGGAGGAACGGCTTGTATCAGGGGAATTGGTATATGAAGATGCTGAACTGGAGTTTTCCTTGCGCCCTCAAACCTTAAAGCAATATATTGGACAAGAAAAAGTAAAGAGCAATCTTGAGGTTTTTATTGAGGCAGCTAAATTACGAGAAGAAACATTGGATCATGTATTGTTATATGGACCTCCTGGATTAGGAAAAACAACGTTGGCAAATATTATCTCACAAGAAATGGGAGTGAACCTTCGAACAACATCAGGACCTGCGATTGAAAGACCGGGGGATTTAGCCGCAGTGTTGACAGCTCTGCAACCGGGAGATGTGTTGTTCATTGATGAAATTCACCGTCTCCCTCGTTCCGTCGAAGAGGTATTGTATCCGGCAATGGAAGACTTTTGTTTAGATATTGTTATTGGCAAAGGCCCTACTGCAAAATCCGTTCGAATTGATTTACCTCCGTTTACGCTTGTAGGCGCCACAACTCGCGCTGGCTCTTTAACGGCTCCTCTTCGTGATCGTTTTGGTGTTCTATGCCGATTAGAGTATTACAGTGTAGATCAGCTCTCTCATATTGTTGAGCGGACAGCCGAAGTCTTTGCAGTTGAAATTGAGCGAAGTGCTGCCGTAGAAATTGCAAAGCGAGCACGAGGGACACCTAGAATAGCGAACCGGTTATTAAGGCGTGTACGAGATTTTGCACAAGTAAGAGGAAATGGTATTATTACCCTGAACATTACCGATACGGCTCTTGAACTGCTTCAAGTAGATAAACTTGGATTAGATCATATTGATCATAAGCTTTTAAAAGGGATTATTGAAAAGTTTCGCGGCGGTCCGGTTGGACTGGATACTATTTCTGCTACGATTGGTGAGGAGGCCCTTACGATAGAGGATGTATATGAACCGTATTTGCTGCAAATCGGTTTTTTACAGCGTACTCCAAGAGGAAGGATTGCAACGCGTGCAGCATACGAACATTTTCATATAGAGGCTCCAGAAGCATGATGGATTTTTCGAAATTGTTTGTAAGCTTAGGAGTGATTTTTCTTGTGATGGGCTTGCTTTGGAAGGTTGTCGGCAGATTACCGGGAGATATCCTTATAAAAAAAGGAAACACAACTTTTTATTTTCCAATTGTTACCTCTATTATCATTAGTATTATCTTATCGGCAATTCTTTATATTATAAATAGACTAAAATAACGAGTGGTGGAATTATGGACGTAAATTTATTTGATTTTCATTTGCCTGAGGAATTGATTGCTCAAACTCCTCTTTTAGAACGTGAAAGCTCTCGTCTAATGGTGTTAGATCGTGCAAACGGTCATATTGAACATGAGAACTTCCCTGCAGTGCTTTCTTATTTAAGAAAGGGAGATTGTCTCGTATTGAATGAAACAAAAGTTATGCCTGCACGGCTGCATGGGGTAAAAGAAGATACAGGAGCCCATATTGAAGTGCTTTTGCTCAAACAGGAAGAACAGGATTGTTGGGATACACTCATTAAACCGGCGAAGCGTGTGAAAGAAGGAACGGTTCTTTCTTTTGGAGACGGTAGGTTAAAAGCAACATGTGTCGGTATGGGAGAGCAAGGAGGGCGAAAACTACAGTTTACTTATGAAGGTATCTTTTATGAAATATTGGACCAACTCGGTGAAATGCCACTGCCGCCATATATAAAGGAAAAGCTCGATGACCGCGACCGTTATCAAACAGTTTTTGCTCGTGAAGTAGGATCCGCTGCAGCACCAACGGCAGGGTTGCATTTTACAACAGACCTTCTTGAAAAG
Source organism: Bacillus sp. 165 (assembly GCF_017742235.1). GTDB lineage: Bacteria > Bacillota > Bacilli > Bacillales > Bacillaceae_G > JAGHKQ01. The sequence continues at coordinate 75,290 of NZ_JAGHKQ010000007.1, read as the reverse complement.
TTGAAGGAAAAGGGAGTGCATATAGCATTTATTACTCTTCATGTGGGGCTCGGAACGTTTCGGCCTGTAGCTGTCGAAAATGTATTGGAGCATGAAATGCATGCAGAATATTATCACATGTCTCAAGAGACAGCTCATCTTCTGAATCGCGTTAAAGAAGAAGGCGGCCGTATCGTGACAGTAGGCACAACTTCCACTCGTACGTTGGAGACAATAGCAACAAAGCATAATGGTAAGTTTGAAGGGGAATCGGGATGGACTGACATCTTTATGTACCCTGGTTATGAGTTTCAGGCAATTGATGGGCTGATTACTAATTTTCATTTGCCAAAATCTACGCTTATTATGCTTGTGAGTGCATTTGCTGGAAGAGAGCATGTTCTGCATGCATATAACGAAGCCGTAAAAGAAAAATATCGTTTCTTCAGCTTTGGAGATGCCATGTTGATTTTGTAATTTAGGAAAGGAGCAATATAATGGCAGCTATTACATATGAATTGATTAAAACTTGTAAGCAAACGGGAGCTCGTTTGGGAAAGGTCCACACACCGCATGGAACGTTTGAAACGCCTGTATTTATGCCTGTAGGAACGCTGGCAACGGTTAAAACGATGGCTCCAGAAGATTTAAAAGAAATGGGAGCGGGTATTATTTTAAGTAATACCTACCATCTCTGGCTTCGTCCAGGGCATGAAATCGTGAAAAAAGCCGGAGGGCTTCATAAATTTATGAACTGGGATCGTGCCATTTTAACAGATTCTGGTGGATTTCAAGTGTTCAGTTTAAGCGATTTCCGCCGTATTGAAGAGGAAGGCGTTCATTTCCGTAACCATCTAAACGGAGATAAATTATTTTTATCTCCAGAAAAGGCAATGGAGATTCAAAATGCATTAGGCTCTGATATTATGATGGCATTTGATGAATGTCCGCCGTTCCCGGCAACGTTCGACTATATGAAAAAATCTGTAGAACGTACAAGCCGCTGGGCAGAACGATGCTTAAGTGCTCATCAACGCCCTCACGATCAAGGATTATTTGGAATTGTGCAAGGTGGAGAGTTTGAAGAGCTGCGTAAACAAAGTGCAAAGGATTTAGTTTCATTAGATTTTCCAGGATATGCGGTGGGAGGACTATCCGTCGGTGAACCGAAAGATATTATGAATCGTGTGCTTGAATTCACAACACCGTTATTGCCAACAAATAAACCTCGTTATTTGATGGGAGTAGGGTCACCGGATTCTCTTATTGAAGGTGCGATTCGCGGTATCGATATGTTTGACTGTGTGTTGCCGACGCGTATTGCACGTAATGGAACATGTATGACAAGCAATGGAAGAGTGGTCATTAAAAATGCAAAATATGCGGAAGATTTTAGTCCGTTAGATCCGAATTGTGAATGTTATACATGCCGTAACTACTCTCGTGCATACATTCGCCATCTCATTCGTTGTGATGAAACATTTGGAATTCGCTTAACATCTTACCATAACCTGCATTTTCTGTTAAAATTAATGGAGCAAGTAAGACAAGCAATCAGAGAAGACCGACTTGGAGATTTTCGGGAAGAATTCTTTGAGCAATACGGCTTTAACAAGCCAAATGCAAAAAACTTTTAATATTTGTACATAAGGGAAAGGAGGACATAACTATGAATGGAATTTTAATGAATGTTTTACCGTTAGTAGCAATGTTCGCAATTTTTTACTTCCTGCTTATTCGTCCGCAGCAAAGGCGTCAAAAGGAAGTTGTAGCGATGCAAAATAACCTGAAAAAAGGTGACCAAGTAATAACAATTGGCGGCTTACACGGAATTGTAGATTCTGTTACAGATGCGACCGTTGTTGTAAAGGCTGGAAATGGATCCCATCTTACTTTCGAGCGTAACGCGATTCGTGAAGTAAAGAAGGCATAAAAAAAGCCCTTTGCTATGCAAAGGGCTTTTTTTATGCCTTCTTCGTAATATTAACTCCAAAAATTCCTCCAACAGTACTAGCAGCTAGAAGTAATGCATGATAAAGTAAATTTTCTTTTGAGAGAGTTTGAGAGTAACCTAAATAATTAATAAGAAAAACGAATAGAGAAAAAATAACACCTGTTCCCCCGCCGGCAAGCCACCCTTTAACTTTAGCTTTTACACCCGAGACAAAACCTGAAATGAGCATGGATAACACTGCGAGGACAAGAGTGGTAATGGTTAAAGATGATTCATCAATTTTTGTTAGCTTTAAAAGTAATGAAAGGCAAGCGCTCATTAAGACAGCCAAACATAAAATTGTACATAATCCAAAGATAACAGCTTTTCCAAGATTTTTCGTTCCAGTCATGTCATTGTCTCCCTTCGAGATTCTGTCCTTTATACAAGCATATTCTTGAAATATAAAGATAGAATACAAAAATCGAACGAGCATTATTATGATTCTAAACAATTGGGGAAACTTATAAAATGTACAAAATTTTTTCGGTTATTGGGGGAAGTTGTATGGAAGTTTTTCCGATAATTATTCGTACTTTCTTTGTATATTGTGTTATTCTTTTTATCTTTCGTTTAATGGGAAAACGGGAAATAGGAGAGCTGAGTATTTTGGATTTAGTAGTATTTATTATGATAGCTGAACTTGCTGTAATCGCCATTGAAGACCCCAAGTTATCTATAATCCATGCGATGCTTCCTATGTTTATACTAATGCTTGTTCAAATTATACTTGCGATGGTTTCGTTAAAAAGTCAAAAGGTGAGAAAAATATTAGATGGAGAACCGGTCATTCTTATTAAAGAAGGAAAAATTGATGAAAAACAAATGAAAAAACAACGCTATAATTTTGATGATTTGCTGCTACAGCTGCGCGAAAAGGAAATTGGAGACATTCGTGATGTGGAATATGCTATATTGGAGCCTTCTGGAAAGCTGTCTGTATTTGAAAAAGATCGATCTCTCAAAAAATGGATGACAAAACCGAAATTTTCATTACCGTTAATTATAGATGGAGTGATACAAGAAGATCATTTGGCTATGATTGAACAAACAAATTTATGGCTGCGGCAAAAGCTTCGAAATTTAGGGTATAAAGATGTACGGCAAATTTCATATTGTACGCTTCAGGACGGAGAGTTTTTTGTAGATATAAAAGATGAATAGACACCCCTTCCTGTGAAAGAAGGGATGTCTTTTTATCTTTTGCTTGTATCTGCAGAATGAAAGCCGGGTTAGAGAGCATGCTTTTTCTATTCATAGCTTATGGGTATACTGTTATACAGGTACAGTTTAAGATATCTTTATTTAAGAATAGATAAAGACGAAAGCTTTCGAATGAGAGGCAATCGTTGTAATTCTTCCTTCTTAATAAGGGAGAAAGTAATCAAGAGCAAGAAATATACAAGGCTTGTAATTAATATAGAACACAAAGTCTGAATACTGAGTGATGCGGAAAATACAACTTCATTATAGAGATACCAGCCTGTATACCCAGACAGAGCGATACAAATAAGCTCGTATAAGTACTCTCTTAAATAAATAGTGAACTGGACACGCTTCAGGACAGTGGCAAAATGGAGCAGGGTAACAGTAATAAAGCCGACAGCAATCGCTATAGCAACGCCCATAATTTGAAACTCTGGACGGGAAGCTAAAGCAACAATAACGATAATTTTAACAATAGACCCTATCAAACTATTAAACATAGCGGCTTTTGCCAAGTCTAATGCCTGCAAAGCTGCCGTCAACGGACCTTGAAAGTAATAAAGGATGGATAACGGAGCAAGTATCTTAATGAACATGACTGCATGATCAGTTCCGTACATAAGCATCAGCAGGGGAGAAGCAAACACATAAAGTATGACAGTTGCCCAGCCACCTGATACCATAGAGAGACGCATGGATTGCTGCATACGATATTCTACTAAACGATATTGCTTCTTAGCCATCGCTTCACTTATGGCAGGTACTAAGGAAGTGGATAATGCATAAGTGATAAAAGAAGGTAAAAAGAGCAGGGGCAGGGCATAACCAGTTAGTTCACCGTACTGTTTGGTCGCTATGGCTGCCGTTATTCCTGCTGCAGCCAAGCTCTGTGCTACAACAATGGGTTCCATAAAATAAGAAATAGAGCCTATAAAACGGCTTCCAGTAGTAGGGAGTCCGATTCTCATAAGGGAATAAAATGTATCTTGTCCTTCCCTTATTATGCGAGCAAATCCAAAGCTGAGGTGCGTTTGCTTTTCTTTTTTAAACATAATGAACATGTATAAAAGAGAGGCGAGTTCTCCCGCAACAGCAGAAAGCATGGCTCCAGCAGCGGCATACTCTACTCCGAAGGGTAAAAATGTTCGGATGCAAACAGCAATAAGTGTAATGCGAACTACTTGTTCAAGTACTTGAGCAAAGGAACTTGGCTTCATATTTTGTTTTCCTTGAAAATATCCTCGTAAAACTGAGGAGACAGCAATAATCGGGACTACAGGCAAAATAGCTATCAAAGGGTAATAAGTGCGCTGGTCAGTTAACATGGTGCGGGATAAGATAGGGGCAGCTACAATCAGAGCTGCAGTCAATATAACGCTTAGTGTCAGAGTGACTGTTAAAGATACTGTTAATACTTTTTGCACTTTTTGCTTATTGCCTACAGCTTCTGCTTCTGCAATAAGCTTTGCGATTGCAACAGGAAGACCAAGCTGTGTGATAGTAATAGCGAGTATAAAAGTCGGAACAGCCATCATATAGAGTCCGACCCCTTCTTCTCCAAGAATTCTTGCCATAACAATACGATTAACAAAACCTAACACCCTTGTTAGGAGACCGGCAAGAATTAAAATGAACGTTCCTCGTAAAAAGCTTTGCTTCGTCATCCTTTTCCCACCTTCTCAAATGCTATAGAATGATTTACAATTATCTATATGCTCGGATAGTGGGCAAGCATGACAAGGTATATCATAACGAAATTTTTTTATAATCTTTTTTTGCACTTTTTAGAAGAATATGTCTTGTTTACTTGCCGCATTTCGTACCTAATTTATAAAGGGAGGCCCTAATATGGTTGTGAAAGAACATCCAGTAGATATTTATCGTGAACAGTTGCAAATTGTAATTGAAAGCAAGGTAGATGAGTTTAAAATGATAGGATACGACCGAGTAACAGATGATGATATTTGGAGTTGTTTAAAAAGTAAAAAATGGAAGAAAATCCACGGTGATGTCAAAATCCATCAATTGGTTAACGATGTATTGACGTTATCGACAAGCGAGTATATGAATTTCTTGACAGTTGAGGCATATAAAGCACCTCTATGGTCGTTTGATGAATACAAATAAGGGGGGAATTTGACACTTATTCTGAAAAGTCTGTATAATTAATTGTAATGCGTGTGCTTTGGGAAAGGCAGAAGGAGGAGACATCATAATGGCAAAAAGAAGCAGAATCGTTGCATTCTTTCTCCTTGTTTTACTTATTGGAGGGATTATTGGAACAACGAGCAAAAACGTAACAAATAAAATCAGTCTTGGATTGGATTTGCAGGGCGGCTTCGAAATCTTATATCAAGTAAAGCCGGCAAAACCAGGTGACAAAGTGAATCATGAGGTTCTTGTGAGTACGGTACAAGCATTGGAAAAGCGTGTAAATGTACTCGGTGTAAGTGAACCAAATATTCAAATTGAAGGAAATGATCGTATCCGTGTGCAATTGGCGGGCGTAAAGGATCAAAATAAAGCGCGCGAAATTCTCTCTACGCAAGCAAAGCTTACATTCCGTGATGTAAATGATAATATATTGATGGATGGAAGTGACTTAAAAGAGGGCGGTGCTAAGCAAACATTTGATGACCAAAGCAGACCGAGTGTCGCTTTGACTTTAAAAAGTGCAGACAAATTCAAGGCGGTAACTGAAAAAGTCTTAGGCATGAAGCCAGACAACTTGATGGTCATTTGGCTTGATTTTGAAGATGGACAAGACTCTTATAAAGCAGAATCAGGAAAGGCTGATCCGAAATATTTATCAGCAGCTTCGGTAAATCAAGTATTTAATCAAACGGATGTTTCAATTGTTGGTTCATTTACGGCAAAAGAAGCTAAGCAACTAGCGGACTTATTAAATGCCGGTTCGCTGCCAGTTGAATTGAAAGAATTGTATTCTACTTCAGTTGGAGCAAAATTTGGTGAACAAGCATTGCAAAAAACTGTGTTTGCAGGCGCAGTTGGTATAGCTCTTATCTATCTGTTTATGCTTGCATTTTATCGTTTACCTGGGGTAATAGCCGTTATTATGGTATCGACGTATTTATTCTTAACTCTTGTTATTTTTGATTGGATGAATGCAGTTTTGACGCTTCCAGGTATTGCTGCGCTAGTATTAGGGGTCGGAATTGCGGTGGATAATAATATCATCACATACGAGCGTATAAAAGAGGAAATAAGGCTTGGAAAGTCGGTTATGTCAGCATACCGTTCTGGTAACCAGCGCTCTCTATCGACCATATTGGACGCAAATATCACGACACTTTTAGCGGCAGGGGTACTGTTTGTATATGGTTCAAGCTCTGTTAAAGGATTCGCAACAAGCTTGATAGTCAGTATTTTGATAGGCTTTATAACAAACGTATTCGGTACGCGCTTTATGATGAACTTACTTGTAAAGAGTCGTTTATTTGATAAGAAGCCAGGGTACTTCGGGGTAAAACCGAGTCAAATTACATCTCTTTCTAAAGGTGTTTCTCGTGTTCCAACTCGATACGACCGGATTGATTTTGTGAAACTGGGTCATAAGTTCCTAGTATTCTCTGTTATATCTGTAATTGTGGGTATAATTGTATTATCAATATTTAAGCTGAACCTTGGAATTGATTTTGCAAGCGGTACTCGTATGGATATTGCAAGTAAAGAAACGATTACCACAACAGAACTTCAAAACGATTTAAAAAGTATCGGAATCGATGCAAAAGATATTGTGTTAACAGGAACTGATAATCGAAACGCAGCTGTTCGTACAATAGGAGTTCTATCTAAAGAGAAAATTGCAGAGGCAAAAGACTTCTTTACGAAAGAATACGGTACAGAACCTAATGTGAGCACCGTATCTCCAACAGTTGGAAAAGAGTTGGCACGTAATGCGTTTATCGCTGTTATGATTGCTTCTCTTGGGATTATTTTGTATGTCAGCATGCGTTTCCGTTTTACGTATGCGGTATCTGCAGTATTAGCACTGCTTCATGACGCATTCTTTATTATTGCGTTCTTTAGCATTGTTCGCCTAGAGGTAGATTTGCCGTTCATCGCAGCAGTATTGACAATTGTAGGATACTCAATCAATGATTCTATCGTTACATTTGACCGAAACCGCGAGCTTTACAAGGCGAAGAAAAAAATTCGCTCTGTAGATGATTTGAAAGAAATCGTAAATGAAAGTATTCGCCAAACACTAAATCGTTCTGTGAATACAGTTCTTACAGTTCTTCTTCCTGTAGCGGCATTATTGATTTTTGGAAGTCAATCGCTTCGCAGCTTCTCGCTTGCATTATTTATAGGGCTTATTGTTGGTACGTATTCATCTGTTTTCGTAGCTTCTCAAATATGGCTGATGCTTGAAACGAGACGATTTAAAAAGGGGAAAACGACTACTAGAGTCGAACTTACAGACGAGCCGCAAGTATAATAGATATATTTTTTCTTCTAAGTACAAGATACAAACAGTAAAAAGACGATGCTCTTCTGATGGATAGAGGCATCGTCTTTTTTTATCGCAAATTATGTTCCGTTCAATTTATTCATGAGAGGAGTTACTTAGAATAAGGCGTTTCTTTTGAGACTCATACTGCTGAAATAGCAGGCGAACATTGTAACTGTAAAATGGCTTTAGTATAATGGATAAGTTAAGGGGGGATTTCTTTGTTAAAAGCAAGAACTCGTTGGAGACAGAAAGAACAAAATATAAAGCTGGTAACTAGGATTGCACATTCGTTACAGCTGCCCCCTCTCGTTACTTCGTTACTTGTAAACCGAGGATTGGATACAGAAGAGGCAGTAACTCAATTTCTTTATATAGAAAATCAAGATTTTCACGATCCTTTTTTATTACAGGACATGGATATCGCGGTGACCAGAATTAGAGAGGCTATTGAGAGCGGAGAAAAGATACTCGTGTATGGGGATTATGATGCAGACGGTGTGAGTAGTACAACAGTTATGCTCCTTGCTCTCAAACAACTGGGGGCGCATGTAGAGTTTTACATTCCAAATCGCTTCACAGAAGGATATGGTCCTAACGAAAAGGCTTTTCGTTGGGCAAAGGAAGCAGGTTTTACACTTATTATTACAGTAGATACAGGGATTTCAGCTTTACAGCCAGCGGCAGTTGCAAAGGAGCTAGAACTTGATTTAATCATAACCGACCATCATGAGCCGCCTCCTAAACTTCCTGATGCATATGCAATCATTCATCCCAAGCTAGAAGGCAGTGAATATCCTTTTAAAGAGCTTGCTGGAGTTGGAGTGGCATTTAAGCTTGCGCATGCTTTGTTGGGAGAGATGCCAGAGCATTTACTGGATATTGTCGTTCTCGGTACGATTGCAGATTTGGTACCTTTGCACGGGGAAAATCGTTTGATTGCTAAACGAGGAATTGCAAAGCTGCAGCAAACAAGCCGGATTGGACTGCAGGCATTGTTTCGAATTGCAAATATCAAGCAAAGTGAATTGAATGAAGACAGTGTCGGGTTCGCAATTGCACCTCGTATCAATGCAGTCGGGCGCTTAGAGGATGCTGCACCAGCTGTTCATTTATTATTAACTGAATCATCAGAGGAAGCACGTATACTTGCAGAGGAAATTGATGGATTGAATCGCCAACGACAGGAAATTGTGCAAGAAATTGCTGAAGAAGCGATTCAAGAAGTAGAGCAATACTATCCGCCTGAAGAGAATAAGGTGCTTGTGGTGGCCAAAGAGGGGTGGAATGCGGGGGTTATAGGAATTGTTGCATCTAAGCTCGTGGAACGTTTTTATCGGCCTACTATCGTATTGAGCATTGACCAAGATAAACAAATTGCTAAAGGCTCTGCCAGAAGCATTGAAGGCTTTGATTTGTTTGCCAATTTATCTGATTGCCGCGATATATTGCCGCATTTTGGCGGACACCCTATGGCTGCAGGTATGACTCTAAACCTAGAGCATGTGGAGGAGCTGCGTACCCGGTTAAATGAGGTGGCTTCCAAACAGCTGACTGAGGAAGACTTAATTCCAATTACATCAGTAGATATTGCGTGCGGGATAGAAGATGTAACTATTTCAACAATTGAGCAAATCCAAATGCTGGCACCATTTGGAATGGGAAATCCAAAGCCACGTTTACAAATCAAAAATGCTGGCATAGATAATATTAGGCAAATTGGAGCTGAAGGTACCCATTTGAAACTAGTTTTACAAAGTGGACAAGTAAAGCTAGACGGCATTGGGTTTGGGTTTGGGGCGTTAGCAGAAGAGATTTCTCCAGCTTCCTGTGTGTCTGTCGTTGGAGAAGCAGCTATTAATGAATGGAATAATTTCCGCAAGCCTCAAATTGTGATTCAAGATATCGCAGTGGAAGAGTGGCAATTATTTGATTTAAGAAGTGCTAAAAATATTAAAAAAGATTTACAAAAATTACCGAAAGAGCTGCTTACTATCGTATATTTCGAAGAAGAAAGCTTGCAGGCTTTTACACTTGAAGGATATGAATCATGCATGCTGCATATTGATTCACTCGAACAAGCAACAGATGATATGCGTGATAGATATGTAGTATTTCTAGATATGCCGTCAGAGTTGTCTTATATCGAACAGCTTTTATCTAAAGGATTTCCATCGCGGATTTATGCCGTATTTTATCAAGAAAATCATCATATGTTTAGTACGAACCCTACTCGAGAGCAATTCAGCTGGTATTATAAATTTCTTATGCAGAAATCTTCGTTCGATATTACGCAATATGGAGAGCAGCTTTGTAAACATAGAGGCTGGTCAAAAGATACAGTAAATTTTATGACACTGGTGTTTTTTGAGCTAGAATTTGTTACAATAAAGAATGGTGTTATTTTTATATCTAAAGATGTAAAAAAACGGGATCTTACTGAATCGAAAGCGTATCGTAAAAAACAAAGCCAACTGCAGTTAGAGCGAGAATTGCTGTATTCTACTTATGGGCAATTGAAGCAGTGGTTCAGTACCTTTCGAGATGGTTCTTTTATACATGAGGAGGCTTTAAAGTAATGGATTTGAAAAATTATATTGCAATTGTTCCGGATTATCCGAAAGAAGGAATTGTATTTAAAGATATTACTCCGTTGATGAATGATGGAGTAGCATATAAGTATGCAACAGATCAAATTGTAGAGTTTGCAAAAGATAAGCAGATTGATTTAGTTGTAGGACCAGAGGCACGCGGATTTATTATCGGTTGTCCTGTATCTTATGCTCTGGGAGTAGGGTTTGCGCCGGTTCGCAAAGAAGGAAAACTTCCTCGTGAAGTGGTGAAAGTAGATTATGGTAAAGAATACGGAAAAGATATTTTAACAATTCATAAGGATGCTATTCAACCGGGCCAACGTATTTTAATTACAGATGACCTGCTTGCAACAGGAGGTACAATTGAAGCTACAATTAAGCTTGTAGAGGAACTTGGCGGAGTAGTTGCTGGTATTGCCTTTTTAGTAGACCTTTCGTATTTGAACGGAAGAGAGAAACTCAAAGACTACGATGTATTAACATTGATGACGTATTAAAAGAATTGAGTACTCATTATGAGTGCTCTTTTTGTTATCCATATTTTGTTACAGTTTTTGTAAGCTCTTTCTTTTTCACAATTCCTAATAATTACGTTATAATGAAGAAATATAATTGAACTTTTTATATTAATAAGAGCTGTTTCAAAAGGAACGATTCGGATATAACTAGGTACTATACTGCTTGTTAAAGCGGAGCTTTTACGAATAACAGGAATAAAAAGGTGATTCAATGGCGAATGAACAAGTTCTAACTGCAGAACAAGTAATTGAAAAAGCAAATGCATATCTAGAGAATAAGGATGATAGAGAACTGGTGAAACGTGCGTATGAATTTGCACGGGAAGCACACAGTGAGCAATATCGAAAGTCTGGAGAGCCGTATATAATTCATCCTATTCAAGTAGCTGGAATTTTAGCAGACTTAAAAATGGACCCGGCGACTGTATCTGCTGGATTTCTTCATGATGTCGTTGAAGATACGGCAGTAACATTAGAAGACATAGAACGAGAATTCAACAACGAAGTGGCTATGCTTGTGGACGGAGTGACCAAGCTAGGCAAAATTAAATATAAATCAAAAGAAGAGCAGCAAGCAGAAAATCATCGTAAAATGTTTGTTGCAATGGCACAGGATATTCGTGTGATTTTAATTAAACTTGCGGATCGCTTGCACAATATGCGAACTTTAAAGCATTTGCCAAGTGAGAAACAACAGCGCATTGCAAATGAAACTTTAGAAATTTTTGCGCCTCTTGCTCATCGTCTTGGAATTTCTACTGTCAAATGGGAGCTTGAAGACACGGCACTGCGCTATTTAAACCCGCAGCAATATTACCGTATCGTTAATTTAATGAAAAAGAAACGAGCTGAGCGGGAGGAATATTTAGAAACGGTTATGGAAGGGATTCATGACAAATTGTCTGAAGTATCCATCCATGCTGAGATTTCAGGACGGCCGAAACATATCTACAGCATTTATCGTAAGATGGTGCTGCAAAATAAACAATTCAATGAAATTTATGATTTGTTAGCTGTACGTGTCATTGTAAATAGTATTAAAGATTGTTATGCAGTATTAGGGATTATCCATACATGCTGGAAGCCAATGCCGGGACGTTTTAAGGATTATATTGCTATGCCAAAGGCAAATCTATATCAATCTCTTCATACGACTGTAATTGGTCCAAAGGGAGAGCCGCTTGAAGTACAAATTCGTACAAAAGAAATGCATGAAATTGCCGAGTTCGGTATCGCGGCTCACTGGGCATATAAAGAAGGAAAACCTGTAACAGAGAATGAGTCATTAGAGAAAAAGTTAACCTGGTTTCGTCAAATCGTGGAATGGCAGAATGATGCCAGCAATGCAGAAGAGTTTATGGAATCTTTAAAAATCGATTTATTCTCAGATATGGTATTTGTGTTTACGCCAAAAGGAGATGTCCTGGAGCTCCCTTTAGGCTCTGTCCCAATTGATTTTGCTTACCGCATTCACTCGGAAATTGGCAATAAAACAATTGGAGCAAAAATTAATGGTAAAATGGTTCCTTTAGATTATAAACTAAAGACTGGTGATATCATTGAGATTTTAACATCAAAGCACTCGTATGGTCCAAGCCAAGATTGGGTAAAGCTTGCCCAAACTTCTCATGCAAAAAATAAAATTCGCCAGTTTTTCAAAAAGCAACGTCGTGATGAAAATATTGAAAAAGGAAAAGAATTAGTTGAAAAAGAGCTAAAAGGACTTGAATACGATATAAAAGAAGTATTAACGTCTGAAAATTTAAAACGAGTAGCTGAGAAATTTAATTTTGCAAATGAGGAAGATATGTATGCAGCCGTTGGTTATAACGGCATTACTGCTGCACAAATTGTGACACGTTTGGCAGACAAGTTTCGGAAGAAGCAGGAGCAGGAAGGACTATTATTAGATAAGGCAATTACCGAAGTTCGTATGCCGATGAAAATTAAGCGACGTGATTCCGGAATTAAAGTAAGTGGTGTGGACAATTTATTGATTCGCTTGTCAAAATGCTGCAATCCGGTGCCAGGCGATGAAATTGTTGGGTACATTACAAAAGGAAGAGGTGTGTCTATTCATCGTACAGATTGTGTGAATGTGCAAATAGAGGAGGCACAAGACCGTCTTTTAGATGTAGAGTGGGAAAGCAGTCCTGAAAAAGAAATCGAGTATAATGTGGATATTGAAATTTCAGGGTATGACAGAAGGGGATTACTGAATGAAGTAATGCAGGCAGTGAATGAAACAAAAACGTATATTTCTGCCGTTTCAGGGCGAAGCGACCGAAATAAAATGGCAACTATTCACATGTCCATTTCCATTAATAATTTGCATCATTTACAGAAGGTAGTAGATCGTATCAAGCAAGTGCGGGATATATATTCAGTACGAAGATTAATGCACTAGAAAGGGTTCGAGAATGAGGATAGTAGTACAGCGTACAAAAGAAGCATCCGTGACAGTTGATAATAACATAGTAGGACAAATTCCGTTTGGTTTTATGCTGCTTGTTGGAGTGACTCATGAAGACACGGAAGCGGATGCTGCTTATGCAGCGGAAAAGATAGTCAACTTACGTGTGTTTGAGGATGAAGCAGAAAAAATGAATCATTCCTTATTGGATGTAGGCGGACAAATATTGTCTGTATCTCAATTTACCTTATATGGAGATTGTAAAAAGGGAAGGCGCCCGAATTTTATGGCAGCAGCTCGGCCGGACCATGCAAAACATATTTATGATGTCTTTAATGAGGAACTTCGTAAGCAAGGGATTCATGTAGAAACTGGTGAATTTGGGGCGATGATGGATGTTCGTCTTGTCAATGATGGTCCTGTTACCTTAATTGTAGAAAGTAAATAAAAACACTGAACGGCTACCGTTCAGTGTTTTTATTTATATATGTTTTCCTTATATAAGCTAAAGGCATTGGAAAGCTATAGGTAGGGCTACGCACCTAAGCACTTAGTAAAAAATTAGATAGCAGTACTGACAGGTTAAAGTAACGGAAAACATGCTTTACGATGAATATCTCTGTGGGAAACATGGAAAGATAGAAAAATAACGTCTACAAGAATGCGAGGGAAAAATGTATGAGAATGAATGAAAGAGGCAATAACGTAATCAATAGTGCTAATCAGCTGTTTCATGTGAATTTCCATGATTTTTCGTCGAAAGATCCGAGCGTTTCGTCCATGGAGCTTGCAAGTGAGTTTGGGATTTCATTGAATGATGTGAAACAGTTGAAAAAAAGATTAGAGCGTTCATAAAAGTCTTGACATTTTTATAATGGAAACGTATAGTAATAAACAAATTCTAATTTACAAGTACATAGCTACAACCGATGATGGAGAAGAGTACATAAGAATACACATGAATAGAGAGGGAATGCCTTAGGCTGCAAGCATTTCTACATGATGACTTATCGAAAGAACACTCCGTAGGTTTCGCTCTGAAAGGCATGGCTTATTAGGAGCAGAACGTGTTAGGCGTTAACTAAAAAGTGGAAGCTTTTAGCTTCAATTAGGGTGGCACCACGGGTATTAAACTCTCGTCCCTACTTGTTTTCAAGTAGGGACGAGAGTTTTTTTGTATAGAAATTGTTTTGTTGAATGAGGAGGAGAATGTTATGTCCATTCAAATTCCAAGAGGAACACAAGATATCCTTCCTGGAACAGTAGAGTTATGGCAGTATATCGAGGAACAAGCCCGAAATATTTGCCGTCGTTACAATTATAAAGAAATTCGTACGCCAATTTTTGAGCATACAGAATTGTTTTTGCGCGGTGTGGGAGATACAACGGACATTGTCCAAAAGGAAATGTATACTTTCGAGGACCGTGGGGAGCGAAGCTTAACATTGCGTCCAGAGGGGACAGCTTCTGTTGTCCGTTCGTATGTCGAGAACAAAATGTATGGAGATGCCTCTCAGCCGACAAAGCTGTTTTATATTGGGCCGATGTTCCGTTATGAACGACCGCAATCTGGCCGATATCGTCAATTTGTTCAGTTCGGAATTGAAGCTATCGGTAGCAATGATCCTGCCATTGATGCAGAAGTAATCGCATTAGCCATGGAATTTTATAAAGGACTCGGGCTAAAAAATGTAAAGCTGATGCTTAACAGCCTTGGAGATACAGAGAGTCGTCAAGCGCACCGACAAGCATTGGTAAATCATTTTGAGCCGCGAATTCAAGAGTTTTGCAGCGACTGTCAAACAAGGCTTCACAAAAATCCGCTTCGTATCTTGGATTGTAAAAAAGACCGCAATCATGAACTGATGAAAACTGCTCCATCCATTACTGAATACTTAAATGAAAGCTCTCAAGTATACTATGAAAAAGTACAAGAACTGCTGACCCTGGTAGGAATCCCGTTTGAAAAAGATCCGAATCTTGTACGAGGCTTGGACTATTATCAGCATACTGTGTTCGAAATCATGAGTGAGGCTGAGGGATTTGGAGCTATCACAACACTAAGCGGCGGAGGCCGTTACAATGGATTAGTTCAAGAAATTGGCGGACCAGAAGAACCGGGGATTGGTTTTGCATTAAGTATTGAGCGTTTGTTGATGGCATTACAAGCAGAGAAAATTGAGCTTCCTGTTCTTCAAAAAATGGACTGCTATGTAGTGGCATTAGGAGAGAAAGCAAAAGATCAAGCTGCGAAGCTGCTATTTGACTTACGCAAGGCAGGACTTACTTGTGATAAGGATTATCAAGACCGCAAAGTAAAAGCGCAATTTAAAGCAGCAGACCGTGCAAGCGCCAAGTTTGTCGCTGTATTAGGGGAAGATGAACTGGAACGTAATATCATTAATGTAAAAGACATGAATACAGGACAACAAGAGGAAGTAGGATTAGATTTGTTTGTTTCTTATTTAGCAGAAAAAGCGTTGTAGGAGGAGACAAAAATGGCTGAAAGAACCCATCATTGTGGAGAAGTGAGAGTAGAAGATATTGGCAAGCAAGTTCAGTTGAAAGGCTGGGTGCAAAAGCGTAGAGATTTAGGCGGATTAATTTTTATCGATTTGCGTGATCGTATGGGGCTTGTGCAAGTAGTATTTAGTCCTGAAGTTTCACAAGAAGCTTTAGAAAAAGCAGAAACAGTTCGAAATGAATATGTTCTTCAAGTTACAGGGACAGTAGTAGAGCGTGCGACAGGACAAGTCAATGAAAACTTGGCGACAGGGGGGATTGAGATCCAAGCCACTGATCTAGCTATTTTAAACAGTGCGAAAACTCCTCCATTTGTTATTGCAGATCAAACTGATGTTTCAGAAGATGTACGTTTGAAATATCGATACTTGGATTTACGTCGTCCGGTTATGCTTGAAACTTTCAAGCTGCGACACAATATAACAAAGGCGATGCGTAATTTCTTGGATAACGAAGGCTTTTTAGAAGTAGAAACTCCTATTTTAACGAAGAGCACGCCAGAAGGAGCGCGTGATTATTTAGTACCGAGCCGTGTGCATCCTGGTGAATTTTATGCATTGCCGCAATCTCCACAAATCTTTAAACAGCTTCTTATGGTAGGCGGCTTTGAGCGTTACTATCAAGTAGCACGTTGTTTCCGTGATGAAGATTTACGTGCTGACCGTCAGCCAGAATTTACGCAAATTGATATTGAGGCATCCTTTTTGACGCAGGATGAGCTCATTGAAATGATGGAAGTAATGATGGTTTCTGTGATGAAACAGGCAAAGAACCTGGAGATTCCAACTCCGTTCCCGCGCATGACTTATGATGAAGCGATGGGCCGTTATGGATCTGATAAGCCAGATACTCGTTTTTCAATGGAGCTGACTGACCTTTCTGAATTTGCGGCGAGCTGCGGTTTTAAAGTATTTACAAGCGCAGTAGAGAGCGGTGGACAAGTGAAGGCGCTTAATGCAAAGGGAGCAGCAGATAAGTATTCTCGTAAAGATATTGATGCCTTAACAGAATTTGTGAAAATTTACGGAGCAAAAGGGCTTGCATGGTTAAAGGTAGAAGCAGACGGTTTAAAAGGACCAATTGCAAAATTCTTTAATGAAGAAGACAGTGCAACAATTACAACGCTTTTACAAGCGGAAGCAGGAGATTTATTGTTGTTTGTGGCTGACAAAAAATCAGTTGTAGCGGACAGCTTAGGAGCGTTGCGTTTAAAGCTTGGAAAAGAGCTTGAATTAATAGATGAAAGCAAGTTCAATTTCCTTTGGGTAACAGATTGGCCGCTTTTAGAGTACGATGAAGAAGCAGGCCGTTATTTTGCAGCACACCATCCATTCACAATGCCGCTGCGTGAAGATGTTCCGTTATTAGATACAGACCCGGCTCGAGTACGTGCGCAAGCATATGACCTTGTATTAAACGGGTATGAACTTGGCGGTGGTTCTTTACGTATTTACGAGCGCGAGATTCAAGAAAAAATGTTCAGCGTATTGGGCTTTACAAAGGAAGAGGCAAAAGAGCAGTTTGGCTTCTTACTTGAGGCGTTTGAATATGGAACTCCTCCGCACGGCGGAATTGCATTAGGGCTAGACCGTGTAGTTATGCTGTTAGCAGGAAGAACGAATCTTCGCGATACTATTGCCTTTCCAAAAACAGCAAGTGCAAGCTGCTTGTTAACTAATGCTCCAGGTGAAGTAGCTGAAGCTCAGTTAGATGAACTTCACTTGCAGTTAAAAAGAATCGAAAAAGAATAACCTATCAATACGATCCTATGTGGATATACTAATTCACATAGGATTTTTTTATTGGTTAAGAACGTATTATTGAGGTGTTTTTATGTATGCAGGTGCGTAATGAAAAGAATGACATAGTAGAGAAAGGACTATCACTAGACTTAACAACTAGGGATACAACTATCTAATAACGACTGAGCATGGATGATTTGTCTGTACTCGGCTTTTTCTTTGTAACTTTTTCTATACAAATAGTAGGAAAAGAGGGTAAAATACAAATTGGACTATTTTGCAGTAGGAGTGAGAGTGTATGTTACATCAATTTTCTCGTAATGAATTGGCCTTTGGAAAAGAAGGGCTTGAAATATTAAAAAACAGTACAGTAGGTGTGCTAGGAATTGGCGGTGTAGGTTCTTTTGCAGCAGAAGCTTTAGCTCGTTCAGGTGTGGGGCGGTTGGTGCTAGTTGACAAGGATGTTGTAGATATCACGAATGTCAATCGTCAAATTCATGCACTTTTATCTACGGTTGGACAATCGAAAGTAGAGCTAATGAAACAACGTATTGCTGATATTAATCCAGAGTGTGAGGTTATCGCGCTGCAAATGTTCTATACAGAAGAGACATATGAGGAGTTCTTCTCCCATGGCTTAGATTTTGTGGTAGATGCTTCTGATACGATTACGTATAAAATCCATTTAATTAAAGAATGCTTAAGACGCAAAATTAAAATTATTTCCAGCATGGGAGCAGCCAATAAAATGGATCCCACACAATTCCAAATTGCTGATATATCGAAAACACATACTGACCCAATTGCAAAAGTAATTCGTACGAAGTTACGGAAAGAAGGGATTAAAAAAGGGGTAAAGGTAGTATTTTCTGGCGAAAGTCCAATTGTAATTCGAGAAGATGTTCGTCAATCAATCGTACCTGATGAGAATACAAAAATTCGCAAAGCGAAAATGCCGCCGTCCTCAAATGCCTTTGTTCCTTCAGTAGCAGGATTGATTATGGCAAGCTATGTTATACGTGAGTTGTTAAAAAATGTAATGCTCCAGCGAGTTGGACAAGAATAAAATAAAAATTCTCCCGATTCGGGAGGATTTTTATTTTGATATAATTTCTAGCTCTCCATTTTGATCTGTGTTAAAAATAGGGGCAATGCGGTTATCCGTCTCATCAAGAAGCACCAACTTTCGTGCACGTTCCATAATTCGTACTAAAGTTTCATAATCTTCTTGAACTGCTGTTTGCTGTTCAGTAAGCTTACGTATTCTTTTTTCGAGAGCATCATTTTTCTTGCGCAGCTCATCATTTTCTCGTGTTAATTGTGTATGCTCCTGTTGAACGGCATTTATATTTTGATCGTGCACCTGTAAGCCTTGTAAATAGGAAATAACGGCATCCATAGAAAGTTCGAATGATTTTGGTACCATTTCTTCTGAGAATTCAGCATCAATGATGAGTTTTTTGGGTGACTGCCGTAGAGGCGTCCTGTTTTTTTCTTTAGCTACCTCTTCACGTTTTAATTGTTTACGCTGTTTCTTGGCGATTTGTACAGCTTCTTCATAGTTTTGACGCACTTCTGCATTCCAGCGAAATCCACACGCAGCGGATGTACGATTCAAGTGATCTCCGACTTCATCGAACGCTTTTAGTTGTGTACTTCCTTCTCTTATATGACGGAGCACGGTTTCTGCAAGAAGGAAGTCATCTTCCGGAGACCATGCATCTTGGCGAACTTTCATAGATTTTTATCCTCCAGTATCGCTTTTGTTTTCATTTAGCTTTACCGCAAGAGTGTTTTTTATTCTATTATTATTTTTTCTGTAAGCGTGCGTATACAGCTGCTAGAGACTGTTCAAATTTTCCTGTTTCTTTTGGCTCGTAATATACGCGATTGTGTATATTGTCAGGCAGGTATTGCTGCTTGACCCACCCATTTGGAAAATCATGAGGATACAAGTAGCCGACTCCTCGTCCAAGAGATGCGGCTCCAGCATAATGAGCATCCTTTAAATAAGCAGGGATATCTCCAATATTCTTTGTTCGCAAATCGTGCAGAGCGCTGTTAATCGCTTGATACGCTGAATTAGATTTTGGGGATAAGCAAAGTTCAATTACTGCATTGGCAAGTGGAATGCGTGCTTCTGGAAACCCAATTCGTTCTGCTGCTTCGACTGCAGCCAGTGTGCGTGGTCCAGCTTGAGGGTTCGCAAGGCCGATATCCTCATAAGCAATGACAATGAGTCGTCTAGTTAAGTTAGGCAGATCGCCCGCTTCGATAAGCCTTGATAAATAGTGAAGGGCAGCATTCACATCGCTTCCTCGAATACTTTTTTGAAAAGCTGAAAGAACATCGTAATGAGAGTCTCCGTCTTTATCGTGAACGAAGCTTTTTTTCTGCAGGCATTCTTCAGCAATAGATAGGGTAATTTCAATTGTCCCGTTTTTATTTTGCGGAGTTGATAAAACAGCAAGTTCAAGCGCATTGTAGGCAGAGCGAATATCCCCTCCTGAACGCTCTGAAAGATACAAAAGCGCCTCTTTTGAAACAGATGCAGGATATGTACCGAGTCCGTTATGGTTATCTTCAAGTGCACGCTGCAATCCTATCAAAATATCCTTTGATGTTAAAGGCTTCAGTTCAAAAATTTGACAGCGGCTGCGAATAGCGGAGTTAATAGAATGAAATGGGTTACTAGTGGTAGCTCCAATTAAAATAAGCAGTCCATTTTCTAGGTGTGGAAGCAAGAAATCCTGCTTCGCTTTATCTAAGCGATGCACTTCATCCAGTATTAAAATTAAACGGCCAGACATTTTTGCTTCTGCTACGGCAATTTCCATATCTTTTTTATTATGAGTAACAGCATTGAGCATACGAAAGGGCGTTTTTGTACTGCCAGCAACAGCTTTTGCAATCGAGGTTTTGCCTACACCGGGAGGACCATATAAAATCATAGATTGCAAATGCTGCGCTTGAACCATGCGATGTATAATCCGCCCTTCTCCGACTAAATGCTGCTGTCCTATGACATCCTCTAGGCAGTTTGGCCTCATTCTGAAGGCAAGTGGTTGCTTCATTTTTTTCTCTCCTAACAACAGTTTCTTTTTATCATATAAAAAATGTGCAATATTTTTATAGTATCTCTAGCAAGCATTCATCCAAAAACTCTGTATGAAAGGCTGGATTGATTCCATGATAGAGAATTTTTATTGATTATTTCTGTGATTTTAACCGCTCCTTTAGATCACTGAAGAAGAAAGAACCTCCTCTGATGGAAGCCCCACTTTATCTTATCATTTATCAAACAAGAGTTGAAATTTGTTAGACTGTCATTGTATGTTATAATTTTAGGGGCTTATTTTGAAGCTAAGTTACAAATTCAGTTCTTTTGGCAACACTAAATATAACTGAGAAAATGTACATAACAAATAGATGATATAAAAAAGTTGGGGTGGAACGATTGAAAATTTCTACAAAAGGCCGTTACGGTTTAACTATTATGATTGATCTTGCTAAAAAATATGGAGAAGGGCCAATCTCTTTAAAATCTATCGCACAAGCACATGAATTATCTGAGCATTATTTAGAGCAGCTCATTTCTCCATTGAGAAATGCTCGATTAGTAAAAAGCACAAGAGGTGCATATGGAGGGTATGTTTTATCAGATCAACCAGCCAATATTACAGCAGGCGATATTATCCGTGTGCTGGAGGGACCTATCAGTCCGGTTGAAATGCTGGAAGAAGAAAAACCGGCTCAGAGGCAGTTATGGGAGCGTGTTCGCGATGCAGTCCAAGAAGTATTAGACAGCACGACGCTCGAAGACTTAGTACGATATGATGAAGAAAATCAGCAAGGATATATGTTTTTTATTTAGTTTTGGGCTCAGTATTAAAGAAAGAAGGAATATAGAATGGAACGCATTTACTTAGATCATGCGGCAACCTCACCCACCCATCCAGAAGTGGTGCAAAAAATGATCCCCTATATGACAGAGATGTTTGGCAATCCGTCGAGCATTCACTTTTTTGGACGACAAAGCCGCCAGGCAATCGATGAAGCGCGCAGGGCGTGTGCTGCAAGCGTTGGTGCTCAGCCGAACGAAATTGTATTTACAAGCGGGGGAACAGAGGCGGATAACTTGGCATTGCTTGGGATTGCAAGGGCGAATCGCCATAAAGGAAATCATATTATTACGAGTGCTATCGAGCATCATGCTGTTTTAAATACATGTAAGGCACTTGAAAAAGAAGGGTTTGAGGTGACGTATTTACCAGTAGACCAGGCTGGTCGAATTTCAGTGACAGACTTGCAGCAAGCATTGACTGAAAATACTATATTGGTTTCTATTATGTTTGGTAACAATGAGGTAGGTATGATACAGCCAATCGCAGAAATAGGAGAAGCGCTTCGAGACCATCAAGCTGTTTTTCATACCGATGCGGTACAAGCTTACGGCATGCTCCCGATTAATGTAAAAGAATTAAAAATTGATGCAATGTCTATCTCCAGCCATAAAATTAATGGACCGAAGGGATTTGGCTTCTTATATGCTGCTCAAAACGTTGCTTTGAGCCCGCAGGTAACCGGGGGAGAACAGGAGCGGAAACGAAGAGCAGGTACTGAAAATGTGCCAGGAGCAGTAGGGTTGCATCATGCTGTCAGACTAGCTGCACAAGAGCGTGAGCAAAAAACTAACCAATACCATATGTTTAAGGATATAATGTTATCCATCTTCCAAAGTGAAGGAATTTCGTTTGAAATTAATGGAAGACAAGACTATTGTTTGCCTCATATTCTAAATGTGAGCTTTAAAGGAATTGATGTCGAGTCCTTCCTGGTCAATTTAGATTTAGCAGGTATCGCTGTATCGAGTGGCTCGGCATGTACAGCCGGCTCAATAGACCCTTCTCATGTATTAGTGGCGATGTTTGGAAAAGATTCCGACAAAACCCGTTCGTCCATTCGTTTTAGCTTTGGCTATAGTAATACGAGAGAACAAGTTGAAAAAGCAGCCTACGAGACCGTGAAAATTATCAAACGATTAACAGCATAGATCAGTTTTTACAGGAGGTGTAAGGGATGGACAACAAATTACCGCATGAAACAAGAGTGGTTGTCGGGATGTCAGGCGGCGTTGATTCATCTGTAGCTGCATTGCTTTTGAAGAGGCAAGGATATGACGTAATCGGTGTGTTCATGAAAAATTGGGATGACACAGATGAAAACGGAGTATGTACAGCTACTGAAGATTATAATGATGTAATTGAGGTATGTAACCAAATTGGAATCCCTTATTATGCAGTTAACTTTGAAAAGCAATACTGGGACAAAGTGTTTACGTACTTTTTAGAGGAATACAAAGCAGGCCGTACTCCTAATCCAGACGTGATGTGCAACAAGGAAATCAAGTTTAAAGCGTTTCTAGAGCATGCCAAAACGTTAGGAGCAGATTATTTGGCAACGGGTCATTATGCTCGTGTAGAATACCGTGATGATGAGTACAAAATGCTGCGCGGCGTTGACGATAATAAAGACCAAACCTACTTTTTAAATCAGCTCACTCAAGAGCAGCTATCTAAGGTTATGTTTCCATTAGGAGGCTATACAAAGCCTGAAATCCGCGAAATGGCCAAAGAAGCGGGCTTGGCAACAGCTTCTAAAAAAGACAGCACGGGGATTTGCTTTATCGGAGAGCGTAATTTCAAAGAGTTTTTGAGCAACTATTTGCCTGCACAGCCGGGACAAATGCAAACCTTATCAGGGGAAGTAAAAGGAAAACATGATGGTCTCATGTATTATACAATCGGACAACGTCACGGCCTTGGAATTGGCGGAAACGGCGACCCATGGTTTGCTGTTGGTAAGAATTTGAAAGAGAATATTTTGTATGTAGATCAAGGCTTCCATAACGATTTATTGTATGGAGACGAGGTAATTGCAACGAAAATAAGCTGGGTAAGTGATACACCAAAAGAAAAAGAATTTAAATGCACGGCAAAGTTCCGTTATCGTCAAGCAGATAACAGCGTAACTGTTCATATTTCAGATGATGATACTGTTCGTATTATATGTGACGAACCGATTCGTGCTATTACACCGGGACAAGCAGTTGTCTTTTATGATGGAGAAGAGTGTTTAGGTGGAGCTACAATAGATGAAGTATACCGAAATAGCGAAAAATTATGGTATTTAGGATAAGAGATAGAAACCTCAGCTTTTGCGCTGAGGTTTCTTCTGTATCTATGGATAAGAGTAACGGTTTTCTTGGCATAATACAGTAATTCCCGATATAATTCATATTAATGAGGTGAAAAAAATGAAATCAAAACTAGAACAAGGAATTCAATATATGCAAGAAGGGAAATTTGAAGAAGCTGCCAAACTGTTTACGGAGGAAATCGAGGAGCATCCGGATAATCCAGTCGGCTATATTAACTTTGGGAATTTGTTGGATGCATTAGGAGATTTGGATCGTGCCGTATCGTTTTATAAGAGAGCAATTGAGCTGGATGAAACATCAGCAACAGCTTATTACAGCTTAGGCAATGTGTATTATCAACAGGAACGATTTACAGAAGCAAAGGAGATGTTTGAGCATGCCGTGCAGCATGGCCTGCAAGAAGGCGATGTGTATTTCATGCTTGGCTTTTCCTATGTACAATTGGGACATGACAAACTGGCGCTTCCATTTTTACAGCGTGCCACAGAATTGAATCCGCAAGATACTGAAGCATTATTTCAATACGGACTGTGTTTAGCGAAGATAAATCATCTTCAAGAAGCAAAACAAATATTCGAACAAGTAGTACAACAAGATGAAGCACACGCAGATGCTTATTATAATTTAGGGGTTGTCTATGCGTTTGAGGAAAATGAAGAACAAGCTCTGAATATGTTTGAAAAAGCATTGGCTCATCAGGCGGATCATCTATTGGCGGGCAACGCTGTCCGCTTACTGAAAGATAAACAATAGTCTCATGTGTAAATGAAGGAAGGTGACAATGTGCAAGATTCAATGGACCTGTTTGAGGAACAACAAAAATACATAAAAGCGCAGGCTTTGCACACTATTTTTCATAATGAAGAAAATTTGTATTCTGTTGTGCGAATGAAGATTATCGAAACAAACGAAAATCACAATGAAAAAGAAATTATTGTAACAGGTCACTTTCCGCGCATACATGAAGAAGAGGTGTTCACCCTTTACGGCTGTTTCAAAGATCATCCTCGTTACGGAGTGCAGTACCATATTGAAAGTTTTAAAAAAGAAATGCCCCAAACGAAAAATGGTCTCATCCAATATTTATCAAGTAATCTATTTCAAGGAATTGGAAAAAAAACAGCAGAAAAAATTGTAAATGAACTTGGGGAAGAAGCGATTTCTAAAATTATGGATGATGCTTCCGTATTAAGCGGAATTGTAAATAAAGAAAAAGCAACGGAAATATATCAAACCATTATAGAGCATCAAGGATTAGAAAAAGTAATGAGCTTTTTAAGCGGATACGGATTTGGAACCCGATTATCCATTAAAATATACCAAACCTATCGCGAGCAAACATTGGAGGTTATTCGTACCAATCCATATCAATTGATTGAAGATGTAGATGGTATTGGCTTTGGACGAGCAGATGAAATTGGGAAAGCATTTGGCATCTCGGGTAATCATTCCGACCGCATTCGGGCTGGATGCTTATATACACTAGAGCATGTTTCTCTGCAAGAAGGACATGTATACTTTGAGAAGAATCTGTTGCTTTCCCAAACGATGTCGCTGCTGAACAATCAAGAAACAAAAGTTACAGATGACGATATTTTGCAGGAAATAGTATCATTGGCACAAGATGAGAAGGTAGTAATAGAAGAAGAGCGCATCTATTTAGCCTCTCTTTATTACGGAGAAAAAGGGGTTGTTTCTTCCCTTCACCGTTTATTGAATAGGGAAGAAGAGATAGAGGAATTTCCAGAATCTGAATTTTTACTGACGCTGGGAAACATTGAGGAAAGCCTGCAAGTGCAATATGCTCCTTTACAAAAAGAAGCGATTCAAACGGCAATTCATCATCCTGTCATGGTTTTGACAGGGGGACCAGGTACAGGGAAAACAACAGTTATTAAAGGGATTGTGGAAATGTATGCAGCCCTTCATGGAATTTCATTAGATCCAAAAGATTACGGTGAGAAAAAGCCATTTCCTATTTTATTGGCAGCTCCTACTGGACGAGCAGCAAAACGAATGAGTGAATCAACAGGTTTGCCTGCCTGCACAATTCACAGACTGCTTGGTTATACTCAGGAGGGATCGTTTCAACGGGATGAACATGACCCAATTCAAGGGAAACTACTGATTGTAGATGAATTTTCGATGGTTGACATTTGGCTTGCAAATCAGTTGTTTAAGGCGCTTCCATCTACGATTCAAGTCATCATTGTCGGAGATGAAGATCAGCTTCCGTCTGTTGGTCCGGGACAAGTATTAAAGGATTTGCTTTCTTCTGGTTTGCTTCCCACAGTACGATTAACGGAAATATACAGGCAAGCAGATGGCTCTTCTATTGTGCAGCTCGCTCATGCTATTAAAAATGGAGAAGTTCCTCAAGATATTAGCAAGCAGCAAGGAGATCGCTCTTTTCTGCAGTGCAGCAATGCCCAAGTAGTTGAAGTAGTAAAACAAGTGTGTACAAATGCACAAGCAAAAGGATTTACAGCTCGTGATATTCAAGTTCTTGCTCCTATGTATCGGGGTCCGGCAGGAATTAATGTATTAAACAGTTCGCTGCAAGAGGTATTTAACCCGAATGTTAATAAAAAGCGAGAGCTTCATCATGGGGAAGTTATTTATCGAGTGGGAGACAAGGTACTACAGCTCGTAAACCAGCCGGAAAGCCAAGTATTCAATGGGGATATTGGTGAAATTGTGTCTGTTTTTTATGCAAAGGAAAATGTTGAACAGCAGGATATGATGGTTATTTCGTTTGATGGAATTGAAGTCACTTACACAAAATCAGATTTTAATCAAATTACGCATGCTTATTGCTGCTCTATCCATAAATCACAGGGAAGCGAGTTTCCTATTGTGATTTTGCCCGTTGTCAAAAGCTATTACCGAATGCTCCGGAGGAACTTAATTTATACAGCCATTACTCGAAGTAAACGCTTTTTAATTTTATGCGGCGAGCCTGAAGCATTTCAATATGGAATAAACAAAAAGAGTGATAATGAACGTCAAACATCGTTATGCCAAAAATTACAAGAAAGATTTGAGGAAATGCCTTCCTTGGAAGAAGATGAAATGGAAAACATTTCGCCTTATGATTTTATGTAAACAGAGTAACATTATAAGTGTATAGAAATGCTCGTCACTTTTGCCTCGTATAAAGTCAGTTCAGTTTGGGAATACTGCTCTATTAGAAAACATCGGAATAAGGAGATGGAGCGGTTTGTTTAAGTGTCCCAACTGTAAAGGAAAAGATATTGGAAAAATCGGTGTCAACCAATATTATTGTTGGAACTGTTTTATTGAGCTTTCGGTGGCAAAAGGGGTTATCTATACACATCAGGTAGAAGAAGATGGTTCATTAAGCTCATTAGATGATTTATTCGGAGATGACGAACGTACAATCAGCATGTAGCCAAGGAGTGATGGAGCTTGAAATTGAAATCATCACTAGTTGCACTTGGAGTAGGAGCGGCAGCCTACCAATATGCAGCTAAACACGGTGTATTTTCTCGAAGAAATATGAAAAAGATGCGAAAAATGATTAAGTCTTACATGTAGTAAAAATCCCTCATCATAACAGATGAGGGATTTTGTATAAATTTCCAATATGGTTACACAATATGTGTAACGGAGGGATACATGTGAAAAACTTGAAGCTGATTTGGATATATCGTCTAGGCTTATTGCTGCTCCTTTTTTTATGTTTTTATGTTTTTTTAAAGTTAAAGCCCATGTGGGCCCCCGTTCTTACACTAGTAAAGCTTGTTCTTATTCCATTTTTAACGGCGTATTTTATAGCGTATTTGCTTCATCCCCTTATCGAAAAGCTCCATCAAAAGGGAGTGCCTCGTACGTTGGCTATTTTATTAATATATATCTTATTCTTTGGGGGAATAGGATACGGAGTGTATAAAGGCATTCCGATAGCTGTGTCTCAAATGAGAGAGATGAATGAAAATTTGCCTCAATTTGTTGAGATGTACGAAAAATGGACTGATGGCATTCAATCAGAAACAAAGAACTTCCCTCATTTTATTAATGAAAAAATTAAGCTCGCTTTTATAGGCATAGAAGCAAAAATGGAATCATTGCTTAATCGAATGGTGAGTACAGCGCGCGGGTTGCTTGATTCGCTTCTTATCATTGTTCTTATTCCATTTATCGTATTTTATTTGTTAAAGGACTACGGAGAGTTTTATCATATTTTTTGGAAAATGGTACCACAGAAGTGGAGAAGTGAAGGACAACGTGTGGCAGCAGACATAGATAAATCATTAGGCAGCTATATTCGCGGTCAGTTATTAATTTGTTCGATTTTAGCCGGCTTCGCATCTCTTGCACTTTGGTTTATTAAAATTAAGTACCCTTTATTGCTTGGAGTAGTTATTGGGGTTACTGATATTATTCCATACTTTGGTCCGATTTTAGGAGCTATTCCAACTTTGGTTGTGGCTGCTACTATTTCAACCAATATGGTGATTAAAGCTGTAGTGGTATTGGCTATACTACAATTTGTAGAAAGTAATATTCTTTCTCCATACATAGTAGGGAAGTCGTTGCATATGCATCCAATTGTTATTATGCTTTCTTTACTGGTAGGAGGGGAAGTAGGGGGAATTGTTGGTTTGATTTTAGCAGTTCCGGTTTTAGCAGTTTTACGTGTCGTTATTATACATACAAGAACACTTCTCGCTAAGCATTGACAAAATTCAAATAATTATTTATAATGGCGCATAAATGAACTAAACAAATCTATGAAGGATCGAGTATGTTGCAGCCCGTCTTAAGAGAGGAGTTTCCTCAGGCTGAAAGAAACTCTAGATGAAGAGCAACAGAAGGCTAATCCTGAGAGCAGCTAATCCCTGCCGTCTTGCCACGTTACGGCGACTTGAGGTGATGAACAGTTTTTGTTCATAATTAGGGTGGTAACGCGAGTCAACTCTCGTCCCTTTAGCAGGGGCGGGAGTTTTTTGTTTGTCTATAAAAAGCGGAGCCGACTTGAAAAACATTTTATAATGGTTGATTTAGAATAAAGGAGGAACAAATTATGAAGAAGCTGACAGGCGCACAAATTCGCCAAATGTATTTAGAGTTTTTTCAGGAAAAAGGGCACTCTGTAGAGCCAAGTGCATCTCTTATTCCACATGATGACCCATCCCTATTATGGATTAACAGCGGGGTTGCGACATTAAAGAAATACTTTGATGGACGTGTTATTCCTCAAAATCCGCGCATTACAAATGCACAAAAATCTATCCGTACAAATGACATTGAAAACGTAGGGAAAACAGCTCGTCATCATACGTTCTTTGAAATGCTTGGAAACTTCTCTATCGGAGACTATTTCAAAGAAGAAGCAATCACTTGGGCTTGGGAATTTTTAACAAGTGAAAAGTGGATTGGCTTTGATAAAGATAAGTTGCATGTTACTATTCATCCGGAAGATGAAGAGGCATTCCAGATTTGGAATGAAAATATCGGGGTTCCGAAGGATCGTATTGTTCGCTTAGAGGACAACTTCTGGGATATCGGAGAAGGTCCAAGCGGTCCGAATACAGAAATTTTCTATGATCGCGGTGAATCTTATGGAAACGACTCAAATGATCCGGAATTATATCCAGGAGGCGAGAATGAACGCTATTTAGAAGTATGGAATCTAGTGTTCTCCCAATTCAATCATAATCCGGATGGTACATATACTCCGCTTCCAAAGAAAAACATTGATACGGGTATGGGGCTTGAGCGTATGACCTCTGTTGTACAGGATGTGCCGACAAACTTTGATACGGATTTATTTATACCAATCATTGAAGCTACGGAAGTTATTTCAGGTGAAAAATACCGTAAAGGCGATCAAGAAAAGGATACAGCATTTAAAGTAATTGCTGACCATATCCGTACAGTAACATTTGCAGTAGGAGATGGAGCTCTTCCTTCTAATGAAGGTCGCGGATATGTACTGCGCCGTTTGCTGCGTCGTGCTGTACGTTATGCGAAAAAATTAAATATCAACCGTCCATTTATGTATGAGCTTGTTCCAGTAGTGGGCGAAATCATGGTTGATTTTTATCCAGAGGTAAAAGAAAAGACAGAATTTATCCAAAAGGTAGTTAAAAACGAAGAAGAGCGCTTCCATGAAACGCTTCATGAAGGTGAAGCAATTTTGTCAGATGTTATAGAAAAAGCGAAAAAAACGGGCAGCAGTATTATTTCCGGGGAAGATGCGTTTCGATTATATGACACATATGGTTTCCCGATTGAGCTGACAGATGAATATGCAGAAGAAGCGGGAATGACAGTGGATCATGACGGATTCGAAAGTGAGATGGAGAAACAGCGTGAGCGTGCAAGAGCAGCACGCCAAGAGGTAGATTCCATGCAAGTGCAAGGCGGTGTATTAGGAGAAATTAAAGTAGCTAGCCGTTTTGTCGGATATAGCGATCTGCAAACAGACAGTACAGTTGTGGCTCTTTTACAAAATGGAGACTATGCAGAAGAAGTGTCGGAAGGTCAGGAAGCTCATGTTATATTAGATACCACTCCTTTTTATGCGGAAAGCGGCGGTCAGATTGCAGACCAAGGGTATTTAATTGGCGAAGGCGTAAAAGCGGTTATCAAAGATGTGCAAAAAGCTCCAAATGGTCAACATTTGCATAAAATTCTTGTGCAAGAAGGAGTATTATGTGAAAATGCGAAAGTAACAGCTCATATTGATGAACAAAAGCGTGTTAACATCGTAAAAAACCATACAGCCACTCACCTGTTGCATCAAGCATTAAAAGATGTACTAGGAACGCATGTAAACCAAGCGGGCTCGTTAGTGACCTCAGAACGTTTACGCTTTGATTTTTCTCATTTCGGACAAGTGCAGCCAGAGGAATTGGAACAAATTGAAAGAATCGTAAACGAAAAAATTTGGGATAGTATTGCTGTAGAAATTTCACAAAAATCGTTAGATGAAGCGAAGACTATGGGGGCAATGGCGTTATTTGGCGAGAAATACGGCGACGTAGTGCGTGTTGTTCAAGTAGGAAGCTACAGTTTAGAGCTTTGCGGCGGTTGCCATGTAGATAACACAGCTTCTATCGGTATTTTTAAAGTGATCTCCGAATCTGGTATAGGAGCAGGAACACGCCGTATCGAAGCAGTGACAGGAAAAGCGGCTTACGAGCTGATGAATGGTCAAGTGAATTTATTAAAAGAAACAGCAGCAAAGTTAAAAACAAATCCAAAAGACATTTTAACAAGAGTGGATGGTTTATTTGCTGAAGTGAAGCAGTTGCAAAAGGAAAACGAATCTCTTGCTGCGAAGTTAAGCAATATTGAAGCTGGAAGCTTAGCAGATCAAGTACGTGACATCGATGGTGTTCAGGTTCTTGTGAGCAAAGTAAATGCTGCTGACATGAACAATCTGCGTACAATGGTAGATGACTTGAAGAATAAGCTTGGTTCTGCTGTGATTGTTCTGGCTTCTCCGAATGAAGGAAAAGTAAACGTATTGGCAGGAGTAACAAAAGACCTAGTTGAAAAAGGATATCATGCCGGCAAGCTTGTGAAGGAAGTGGCATCTCGCTGCGGCGGCGGCGGCGGCGGACGTCCGGATATGGCGCAAGCAGGCGGGAAAAATCCAGAGCAAGTCGATGATGCTCTCGCATTTGTAGAAGAGTATATCAAATCAGCTTCAAATTAAGGGTGTATTGGTGTAAGATTATAGGGAGAGGTTTTTTCTCCCTATACCACTAAAGTGAGGTGCTTGGTATGGACTCATTCGATAACACAATGAAATTCAGCATTCAAGAAGAAACACAAAGCGTTCATGTTAACGATGTTTTGTTTACGGTGTATGATGCACTTCAAGAAAAAGGATATAATCCGATTAATCAAATTGTAGGATACTTATTAAGCGGAGATCCGGCATACATACCTCGTCATAAAGATGCGAGAAATATTATTCGCAAGCTGGAGCGCGATGAGCTGATTGAAGAGCTTGTAAAATCATACTTAAAACATCATCGTGAGGACTAATCATGCGCATAATGGGACTCGACGTCGGCACGAAAACCATTGGAGTCGCAATCAGCGATGAAATGGGTTGGACGGCACAAGGCATTGAAACAATCAAAATCAATGAAGAACGCAATCAATTTGGTTTTGAGCGAATCGAAGAATTAGTAAAAGGCTATAATGTGGATAGCATAGTAGTGGGGCTCCCAAAAAATATGAATGGTACAATTGGCCCGCGTGGCGAAGCGTGTCAGCAATTTGCAGAGCGCCTGCAAGAGGTTCTCAATATGGAAGTTGTGCTTTGGGACGAGCGTCTTTCCACTATGGCGGCAGAAAGGTTGTTAATTTCAGCTGATGTAAGCCGTAAGAAACGTAAGCAGGTCATTGATAAAATGGCAGCAGTGGTAATTTTACAAAGCTACTTAGATAGCAAACAATGATGAGGTGAAAAACATGATAGATGAAAATCAATTTTCTATCGTTGATGAAAGCGGCAATGAAATTTTATGTGATATCGTTTTAACATTCGAATCAGAGCAATTTGGGCCGAAAGCTTATGTTGTATTTTCTCCGGTTGGAGAAGTAGACGAAGATGGAGAGCCTGTATACGATGCTATGATTTTTGAAGAGAGCGATGATGTTGAAGGAGGAAAACTTCTTCCAATTGAATCCGAAGAAGAATGGGAAATGGTACAAGAGGTATTTAATACATTCCAAGATGAAGAAGACGAGGAATAGAGGAATAACAAAAAAAGCGAGCTGATGAGCTCGCTTTTTTTGTGTATATAGGAAATACATGTTTGTGAAACTAAGGTTGTCAAATTATATCGAAATTTATCGTTTTTTTATAGTATAATGGTGAAGATTATATTAAGGAGGGGCACTTATTTGCTTATAAACAACAGCTATAACAAGCGAAGGAAAAAGCGCATGTTTTTTTTCATAAGCTTGTTACTTACAGTGATTATTGCAGTAAGTTCAGTTTATTATGTGATATTATCGTTGCAGCCTCTAGCAAAGAATAGTGACGAGAAGATTGAAGTTACTATTCAGCCCGGTACTTCCACTGCTTCTATTGGAAAGCTGCTTGAGGAACAAAAGGTTATCAAAAGCGGTACTGTGTTTCGGTATTATGCCAAATATAAATCAGAAACTGGACTGCAGGCAGGGCCATATTTATTAAGTCCTGGAATGAATGTGCAAGAAATTATCGATATATTGGCGTCTGGAAAAACGTATGTAACCATCAAGCATAAATTGATAATTCCGGAAGGTAGTCAGCTTGTTGAAATTGCAGGGAAGATTGCAGCAGAGTTTAAAATGGAAAAAGAGCAGGTTATTCAGCAATTAAATGATCCAGCTTTCTTAAAGCAGCTGCAAGCTAGTTATCCCACACTCATTACGGATAAAATATTCAATCCGAATATTAAGTATCCGCTGGAAGGGTATTTATTCCCGGCAACATATTCATTCTATAAAGAAGAAAATACCATTGAAGACATCATCAAACCGATGTTAACTAAAACTGATCAACTAATTAAGAAGAACAAATTGCTTATGGACGAGCAGAAATTAGATGTACATGATACACTGACTCTAGCATCTTTGATTGAGGAAGAAGCTACGAGCACAACAGATCGCCAAAATATTTCTAGTGTCTTTTATAATCGTCTTGCTGTCAATATGCCTCTGCAAACCGATCCTACGGTGTTATATGCAGTAGGCAAACATAAAGAACGTGTATTGTACAGTGATTTAAAGGTAAATTCTCCATATAATACGTATATCGTTAAGGGACTTCCTGTTGGGCCGATTGCTAATTCAGCAAAAGTATCAGTAATGGCGGCATTGCAGCCTGCGAAAACGGAGTATTATTACTTCTTGGCAACTTCAGAAGGTGAGGTTATTTATTCGAAGACACTGGCTGAACATAACGCGGCAAAAGCAAAATATATTACACAAAAGAAATAGTTATGTATTACAAAGGGTGTGTGAAAAATTCGCATATCCTTTTGTTTTATGTTAAAATATATCGGGCTCAAAATAAAAAATGTCCTCTTTCCTTATGAGGGAAGAAATTACAATATAATGCTGTATAGGCTCTTTTCTCTTGAAAGGATTTAATATAAAGAAGGAAAGCAAAAGCTACAATGAAAGATTTAGAATCCTTTTGTACTTTTCCTATCTGTGTTCCTTGCTCCATGCCGAAATGGCAAAACGGGGCTCTTTATTTTATTGGCGTATTGTTAAGGGAGGTTCCTATGGAACAAAATGAAATATATGAGTACTTGTCTTCCTTTATTCATAACAAGGACCCGCTTATTGTAGAAATGGAAGAATACGCGCACTTGCATACTGTCCCGATTATGGACAAATTAGGGATGGAATTTATGCTGCAGTTATTGAGATTAATTCAGCCGTCTTCTATTTTGGAAATTGGAACTGCAATAGGATACTCAGGAATTCGTATGGCACAAGCTCTTCCGAAGGCGAGTATTGTTACTATTGAGAGGGATGAGGAACGCTATGAAAAAGCAAAGGAATACGTCGGTCGTTCTCATTCTGCAAAACAACTCTCATTAATCTATGGAGATGCGCTGGAAACGTTTGAAGAAGTGAAAAAGCATGGGACGTTTCAAGTTATTTTTATCGATGCGGCAAAAGGACAGTATCAACGCTTTTTTGAACTGTATGAAGGATTGCTTGATGAAAATGGCGTTATAATCACCGACAATGTTCTCTTCCGTGGTCTTGTTGCGGGGGGAACGATTGAAAATAAACGGAAAAGAAGTTTAGTAACGAAGATAAGAAGCTATAATGAATGGCTAATGGGACATGAAAGCTACGATACAACAATCTTTCCGGTTGGGGATGGAGTAGCCGTTAGCAAAAAGAAGGGATGAACGATGGTGAAGAAACCTGAACTGTTAGTAACACCTAAAACAGTAAACGATATTGAACAACTGGCAAAAGCCGGGGCAGATGCAGTAATTGTGGGTGAGCAAAAATTCGGTTTGCGTCTAGCAGGCGAGTTTCCACGTGAAGAAATTAAAAAAGCGGTAGAAATCGCACATCAACATAATGTAAAAGTATATGCAGCGATGAATGGTCTTTTTCACAATGAAAAGGTTGAAGATGTAACGGAGTATGTCGCTTTCTTACAGGAAGCAGGAGTAGATGCTATTGTATTTGGGGATCCAGCTGTTGTGATGGCAGTTCGTGAAATGGCGCCAAATATGAAGCTGCACTGGAACACAGAAATAACAGCGACAAACTGGTTTACTTGTAATTATTGGGGAAAAAGAGGGGCAAAGCGAGCTGTACTGGCACGTGAATTAAGCTTAGACGCTGTCTTAGAAATAAAAGAACATGCTCACGTAGAAATTGAAGTGCAAGTTCATGGAATGACATGTATGTTTCAGTCCAAGCGTTCTTTGATTGGAAACTATTTTGAATATCAAGGAAAACAAATGGAACTTGAAAAGAAATACGAGGAAAATATGTTCCTGCACGATAAAGAACGTGAAAATAAATATCCGATTTTTGAAGACAGCAACGGCACGCATATTATGAGTCCGAATGATATTTGTATGATTGATGAATTAGAAGAGCTTATCGACGGTGGAATTGATTCGTTCAAAATCGACGGTGTATTAAAAAGCTCTGAATATATTATTGAAGTAACCAAAAAGTATCGTAAAGCTATCGACTTATGTGTGGAAGATCGCGAGGCTTATGACAGTATAAAAGGTCAGCTTTACAATGAAATTGAAGATATACAGCCTGTGAATCGCTCGTTGGATACAGGATTTTTCTATAAAGAGACAGTGTATTAAAAAGGGAGGAATGAAACGTGACTGTAAAAGAAATTTCACGTGTAATTGACGGAAAACGTGTCATCACCAAAAAACCAGAATTGTTGGCACCGGCAGGAAACTTGGAGAAATTAAAGATTGCCGTTCGGTATGGTGCGGACGCTGTGTTTATCGGCGGTCAGGAGTTCGGTTTGCGTTCTAATGCAGATAACTTCACTTTGGAAGAAATGGCAGAAGGTGTTCAATTTGCGAATAAATATGGTGCGAAAATATACGTAACAACGAACATTTTTGCGCATAATGAAAATATGGAAGGCTTGGAAGAATATTTACAAGGAATTGAACGAGCTGGTGTGACAGGGATTATTGTCGCTGATCCACTTATCATTGAAACATGTAAACAAGCAGCACCTAAGCTTGAAATTCATTTAAGTACACAGCAATCGCTATCGAATTGGAAAGCAGTCCAATATTGGAAAGAAGAAGGATTAGAACGTGTTGTATTAGCGCGTGAAGTGGGCTATGAGGAAATGAAAGAGATGAAAGAAAAAGTGGATATTGAAATAGAGGCTTTTATCCACGGGGCAATGTGTATCGCATATTCCGGCAGATGTACATTAAGTAATCATATGACAGCTCGTGACTCGAATCGCGGCGGCTGCTGTCAATCTTGCCGCTGGGACTATGATTTAATTCAAACAGAGACGCAATTGCAAAATGCACAAGAACTTCCGTTATTTACGGAAGAAGATGCTCCATTCGCAATGAGCCCGAAAGATTTAACGCTTGTACAATCGATACCAAAGATGATTGAAATCGGAATCGACAGTTTAAAAATTGAAGGACGCATGAAATCTATACACTATGTTGCTACTGTTGTGAGTGTATATCGTAAAGTAATTGATGCGTATTGTGCAGATCCT
This sequence comes from Bacillus sp. 165, assembly GCF_017742235.1. Classification (GTDB taxonomy): domain Bacteria; phylum Bacillota; class Bacilli; order Bacillales; family Bacillaceae_G; genus JAGHKQ01. Next base: position 38,886 of record NZ_JAGHKQ010000007.1, on the reverse strand, counting down.
GATAATTTTGTGTTCAAACAGGAATGGATTGATGAGCTAGATAAATGTGCAAACCGTGATACTGCTCCAGCGTTCTTTGAGGGGACACCAGGGTATCAAGAGCAAATGTATGGAAATCATAGTAAGAAAACAACATTTGATTTTGTTGGTTTAGTATTGGACTATAACGCAGAGACAGGCATTGCTACAATTCAGCAGCGCAATTATTTTAAACCTGGACAAGAAGTGGAGTTTTTTGGTCCGGAAATCGAGAACTTTACACAAAAAGTGGAAACGATTTGGGATGAAGAAGGAAATGAACTAGATGCAGCAAGACATCCACTGCAAATTGTAAAGATTAAAGTAGATAAGCCTGTACACCCTTACAACATGATGAGAAAAAGCATACTTCAATAAGAAAGAGTGGTAGTGTTATGGGGAAGAAAAAACCCGTTGTAATCGGAATTGCAGGAGGGTCCGGATCTGGTAAAACAAGCGTGACGAAAGCGATTTTCGATCATTTTCGAGGGCACTCCATTTTAATGCTTGAGCAGGATTATTATTATAAAGACCAAAGTGATTTACCAATGAAAGAACGCTTAAAAACAAATTATGACCATCCACTTGCTTTTGATAACGACTTGTTAATTGAACACATCAAAAAGCTGCAAAATTATGAGGCGATTGAAAAGCCTGTATACGACTATAAGCAGCATACAAGATCGAAAGAAACCATTCATGTAGAGCCAAAGGATGTTATTATTTTAGAAGGAATTCTTGTATTAGAGGATGAGGGCTTGCGCGATTTAATGGATATGAAGCTTTTTGTGGATACAGATGCGGACATTCGCATTTTACGCAGAATGCAGCGAGACATCGAAGAGCGAGGACGCACAATGGAGTCGGTTATTACACAATACGTAAGGGTTGTACGTCCAATGCATAATCAATTCATTGAACCATCTAAAAAATATGCTGATATTATTATTCCTGAAGGCGGACAGAATCACGTTGCTGTCGATTTAATGGTAACAAAAATTGGAACAATCCTTGAAGAAAAAGTAATTTTGTAATAGCATAGAAAAAGATGCACTTATGGAAGGTATTTTCGGCAAATAGAGCGAATACATTTGAACATGCAAAGTTCAGCCTCACCTACTGTGTAGGTGAGGGCGTTCTTATATATGAGTGCACTCAGCTCCTCAACTGTGGGGGATCGGTAGACTGAAAAGGAGTGAATAATAATGGCTACAGAGAAAACGTATCCAATGACACAAGCTGGAAAGCAAAAGCTTGAACAAGAATTAGAATATTTAAAAACGGTAAAGCGTAAAGAAGTGGTAGAACGAATTAAAATCGCTCGCAGCTTCGGAGATCTTTCTGAGAACTCTGAGTATGATGCGGCGAAGGACGAGCAAGCGTTTGTGGAAGGGCGTATTACAACGCTTGAAAACATGGTTCGCAATGCAGTGATTATTGAAGAAGATGCTGCTAACTCTTCTATCGTTTCTCTTGGGAAATCTGTAACATTTGTTGAGCTTCCTGACGGAGAAGAAGAAACATACACTATCGTAGGAAGTGCAGAAGCAGACCCATTTGAAGGCAAAATTTCAAATGATTCTCCAATTGCCAAAAGCTTACTTGGCAAAACAATTGGAGATGAAGTTGCAGTACAAACTCCAGGCGGAGATATGCAAGTGAAAATTGTATCTATCAAATAAGATTAAAAGAGAAACACCTCGTCGAAACTGAAGACGAGGTGTTTTTTTATGAAAATTCAAAAACGTATCATATTTGTATTGATATGCATTATGACGGCGATGAGTATATTGATTGGAAGACTTATTCAAGTACAGCTTGTGTCCACAGAATCTTTTACAAAGAAAGGCATCAATTTGATTGAGAAGAGTGTAGCACAGCGTACACATACCATTGTAATTGATGATGGAAGAGGAAGGTTTGTGGACCGTAATGGGGAAGGACTTTCGGAAGATTTTTATCCGAATCTTATATTATTTCCATTTTTGAAAGGGATGAATTGGCCAGTAGAACAGGTTGCAAGTATTCTTAATATAAAAAAAGATGATTTACTTGCCAAAATTGCTGTTGCTAAGGCTCCCTTTCCATATGGAGACAGCAAGCCACTCCGGCTTACACAAGCACAAATGGAAAAAATTAATGCGTTGCAAATTCCGGGAGTGGTGGCTGCCAAGGCACAAACGAAAGAACACCAGCCCATTGCTGAACATTTAATTGGAATTGTGGCTCAAAATGCAAACTTAGTCAAAGAAAGGTATCCACAAAAACTACAAGAAGGAAAAGTTACAGAAACAACGTCCATCGGCATTACAGGATTACAGGAAGCATTCGATGAATTTTTGCTGACCGATGGAGAAGCGAAGCTTTTATATCACGTAGACAGACAGGGAGATCCTATTTTTGGGAAAAATGTGAAGTATACACAACCTGCAAATCCTTATTATCCTGTGGTCATTAAAGCAACAATAGATAAGGAATTACAAAAAACAGCGGAAAATATTGTGAGTAAATATAATATGAAAAAGGGCGGTCTTATTTTACTCGATGTAAAAACGAGCGAAATCTTGGCAATGGTGAGTAAACCTTCCTTTAATGTAAAAGGTGAAACTTGGAATAATCAAATGTTGATGTCCCAGTTTCCAGGATCAGTATTTAAAACCGTAATCGCCGCCGCCGCTATAGATCAAGGAATGATACAGGAAGGAAGAACGTTCAATTGTGATACAGATTTATACGGCACAGGAAAACCTGAACATCCTATGGGCAATCTGACTTTTGAACAAAGCTTTGCTAGAAGCTGTAACAGGACATTTGCTGTTTTGGGGCAGGAGTTGTTAAAAAAAGATAGCAATATGATTGAAAAGTATGCAAATATGCTTGGGTTAATCAATACGACGGGATGGAAAGGCGATGTATTTCATTTTTTAAACTTTTCTCAGTTGTCAAAAGAAGAAAAGGGCGTTATATGGGCAGATGAAAAAGATAAGGGAGTACCGAAGGCTGTTGCTCAAACCTCAATTGGACAAAAGGATGTAAGGGTGACTCCTTTAGCGGTCGCAAACATGATGGCTACTATCGCAAGAGGCGGAGAAAAGCTGGAGGTGAAAGCAGTCAAGGAAATTGATTATAAAAATGGTACAAAGTTATATCAGTTTCCAACCCATAAAATAGCAGAGGATAATCTTTCGAATAAAACGATTGCTCGGCTTCAACAACTGCTTCGTGCAGTTGTAGCGACATCTAATGGAACGGGAGCTGTTTTTCAAGGGCTGCCTTACAGTGTAGCTGGAAAATCAGGTACTGCAGAAGGCGGCAAGGAGGAAGTAGTGAATAAATGGTTTGCGGGTTATTTCCCATATGAAAATCCCAAATATGCATTGGTTGTAGTTGATTTAGAAACAACGAGCCCGGAAAGTGTTTCAAAAAATATTTATAGAGACTATGTGCAAGCAATCTACGAATTAAATCAAGCAGAACAAAAGCGAGTATATAATGGACAAGGTATGTAACAAATTGGTTACATTTCTAAAAAAACGTGTCATATTCCTTCAAGACATCTAGGTTTAGTGTTAAAATAGCAACTATGTGAAGTATTGTTAACGGAGGGGAAGGTATGATACAAAATAAAGACGGGTCACGATTCCAGCAAAAAAGAAAAGAACGTCAAAAGAGCATGATTTTAAGTCTTGCCATTGGGATTGTACTTGTTTTAGCTGCCACAGTGGCATACCAATTGTTTTCTTCTTCTAGCGAACCAGCGGCAAAGCAACCAGAAACAGAGAAAAAAGAAGTGAAGGAAGTAAAAAGCAAAAAAAATAAAGAAAACGGCGATACAAACGAAGAACAAGCAAATAAAGAAGAGGCAGTACAACCGGAGACACCAAAGGATGAAAAGGTGGTTGTTACAGACCAGCAAGAATCTGGTGTAATAGAAGCCTATACAAATCCATCTTGGCAGCCGATTGGAACGTCTCAAAGTGAGCCGCATACAACACAGTTTTCGAAATCCTCCCAAGATTGGAGAGAAATGACGCAAACGCTCGCATATGCAATCGAGCGTAATGAACAGGACTTTACTATTCTATTTCTTGGGAATGACGGTGTAAATAAAGCTGTTGGAACAATCATGACAAAAGATAAACAAAAATATAAAGTGCACATTGAGTGGATAGAAGGGCAAGGCTGGAAACCAACTCTTGTACAACAACTAAATTAAAAAGAAGAGCGCGATTAAAAAGCGCTCTTCTTTTTTTGTTTGAAATGAACGACCGCACTATAGTATGGACGCTTGCTTTCAGGATCTAATACCATTTCGTGAGAGACATGGTGAACTTCAAGGAGCAATGCACGATTATCGTCAATTTTTTCAGTGATTTTTTTTTCTAACGTTTTTAACTCTGCTGCCTCAAAAAATTCTATCTTGTCTTCAATCATGTCAAAGGAAAATTGCATGCTGATTCACTCCTTTCATATATTTCCCTTTTTTTATTATAACGCATTTTAGTTGACTTTTTTTATATTTCAACATACTATACTTATAAAACCTATAAGAAAAGGTGGAATTAAAATGGGGACAGAGTTCAACGAATTATTCGACGAATGGGCACACACATATGACTCTTTCGTCTCCGGTGAAAATATAGAGTATAAGGAAGCATTCGCGAATTATGAGGACATTTTAAATAGCGTGGTGGCAAAATCATTTGGTACTGTGTTAGAGTTTGGAATCGGCACAGGCAACCTTACACATAAGCTTCTTGAAGCCGGCCTAAATGTATATGGTGTAGAGCCATCAAAACAAATGAGACAAATTGCAAAACAGAAACTTCAAAATAAAGTAAAGATTATAGAAGGAGATTTTCTGAACTTTCTTATTCCTGTGACCGAAATTGATACGATTGTTAGCACATATGCTTTTCATCATCTTACAGATGAGGAAAAGCATGAGGCGGTTTGTAAATATGGTCAGTTGCTGAAAAAAGGTGGTAAAATAGTGTTTGCTGACACTATATTTACAGATCGAGAGGCACATGCTAAGACTGTGGAAACTGCAGTTAAAGCAGGATTTCACAACTTAGTAAAGGATTTGCAGACGGAATATTATACAACTATTCCAATCATGCATTCCATATTTGAAAACAACGGCTTCCATGTTACATTCTCTCGTTATAATCATTATGTGTGGGTGATGGAAGCAATCAAGGAGTAAGAAAGAGGGATAACATTGAAAATTGCTATTATCGGTGCAATGGAAGAAGAAGTGCGTATTTTACGAGACAAACTAGAGAATGCAGAAGTGGAAACAGTGGCAGGATGTGAATTCACAAAAGGAAAATTAGGCGGTCATGAGGTTGTACTTTTAAAATCTGGTATCGGAAAGGTAAACGCAGCAATGTCAACAACTATTTTGCTCGAGCGTTACAAACCAGAGAAAGTTATTAATACAGGCTCTGCCGGTGGATTTCATCATTCTTTAAATGTGGGAGATGTAGTAATTTCCACAGAGGTTCGCCATCATGATGTAGATGTAACAGCATTTAATTATGCGTACGGGCAAGTTCCTGGTATGCCTGCTGCGTTTGAAGCTGATCAAGAGCTTGTGAACTTAGCTGAAAAGTGCGTGAGAAATATGGATGATATACAAGTTGTAAAAGGAGCAATTGCGACAGGCGATTCTTTTATGAATGACCCGCAACGTGTAGAGTTCATTCGAAGCAAATTCGAAAATTTACATGCAGTAGAAATGGAAGCAGCTGCGGTAGCGCAAGTATGCTATCAGTATAAAATTCCGTTTGTTATTATTCGTGCATTATCGGATATAGCAGGGAAGGAATCTGACGTATCCTTCGAGCAGTTTTTAGACCAGGCGGCTCTTCATTCTACAAATTTAATTGTGAGTATGCTTCAAGAGTTAGAATAAGAGGAGGGAAGACAACTGTCGAATAGAAAAGGAAGATCTGGCGGTTGTCTTCTTTTATGATTGAAGGAGTGGAGAACATGGAGGTTTATCATGGAGTACATCAGCTGATTGGCAACACTCCAGTAGTAGAAATCACAAAATTTTCGCTGCCGGAAGGTGTTCGGCTATTTGCGAAGCTGGAGTTTTATAATCCGGGAGGTAGCGTAAAAGATAGATTGGGGAAAGAGTTAATTGAAGATGCATTGAAGAAAGGATTAGTGAGTCCAGGAGGAACCATTATAGAGCCAACTGCAGGAAATACAGGTATTGGACTTGCGCTCGCAGCTTTGCAGCATAATTTGAAGGTCATTGTTTGTGTGCCCCAAAAATTTAGTATGGAAAAGCAAGAATTAATGAGAGCGCTTGGTGCAACTGTAGTGAATACACCTACTGAGCAAGGAATGACAGGAGCGATAGCTAAAGCGAAGGAACTGCTGCAAGAACTCCCTAACTCATACTGTCCACAGCAATTTGCTAATGAAGCGAATCCGCGTACGTATTATAAAACATTAGGACCGGAGCTGTGGAAACAGTTGGACGGCAATATCCACATTTTTGTGGCAGGAGCCGGTACAGGCGGTACGTTTATGGGAACAGCAACATATTTAAAGGAACAAAAGAATTGCATTAAAACTGTAATCGTAGAACCGGAGGGATCCATTTTAAATGGTGGAAAACCGGGTCCGCATATGACAGAAGGAATTGGTATGGAATTCTTGCCGCAGTTCATGAACCAACGATATTTTGACGCTATTTATACAGTACAAGATAAAGATGCATTTCAGCTTGTAAAGGAACTGGCGCAAAAGGAAGGATTACTCGTTGGAAGTTCTTCGGGTGCTGCACTGTATGCAGCTTTGCAAGAAGCTCAGCAAGCAAAGAGCGGAACAAATATCGTTACGATTTTTCCAGACAGCAGTGAACGGTATTTGAGTAAAGAGATTTATAGAGGGTGGGAGTAAGATGAAAGCAAAAACAAAACTAATTCATGGAATCAAAATGGGAGATCCGTATACTGGAGCAGTCACGGTACCGATTTACCAAACGAGTACTTATAAACAAGAAGAAGTAGGAAAGCACAGTGGTTACGAATATTCCCGTACTGGAAACCCTACGCGCAGTGCGTTAGAAGAAATGATTGCAGTACTGGAGAACGGATATGCAGGATTTGCTTTTGGGTCGGGTATGGCGGCTATCACAGCGGTCATGATGCTGTTTTCGAAAGGTGATCATATTATCTTAACGGATGACGTATACGGTGGAACGTATCGCGTAATGTCAAAGGTGCTGAATCGTTTCGGATTAGAGCACACATTTGTAGACACAACGAGCTTAGAGAATATTATAAACGCTATACAAGAGAATACAAAGGCTATATATATTGAAACTCCGACAAATCCATTATTGAAAGTGACGGATGTTGAAGAAGTTGCAGTACTGGCAAAACAACGTGGGTTATTAACAATTGTAGACAATACGTTTTTAACACCGTATTGGCAGACCCCTCTCTCATTAGGAGCGGATATCGTATTGCATAGTGCGACAAAGTATTTAGGTGGTCACAGTGATGTAGTGGCAGGGGTAGTGGCAGTAAATAATGAACAATTAGCAACTGATTTGCACTTTGTTCAAAATTCTACAGGGGGTATTTTAGGACCGCAGGACAGTTGGCTGTTGCTCCGTGGCTTAAAAACGCTAGGGATACGTATGGAAGAACACGAAGTCAATGCTCGCGCTATTGTAGAATTTCTCGAGCAGCATCAAAAAGTAAAGAAAGTGTACTATCCGGGTCTAGAAGCGCATCCGAATCATGAAACGGCAAAGAAGCAAGCAGGCGGTTTCGGTGCTATTATTTCGTTTGATGTAGATAGCGAGGAAACATTAACACGCGTGATGAGCAAGCTGCAGTACTTTACATTAGCTGAGAGCTTAGGAGCAGTAGAAAGCTTAATCTCCGTTCCTGCAAAAATGACGCATGCATCTATTCCAGTTGAACGCCGTGCAGAGCTGGGGATTACTGATACGTTAATCCGCATTTCTGTCGGTATTGAAGATGGAGAAGATTTGATTGCTGACTTGGCACAGGCGTTGGCATAAAATCACAGTATTTTAGGGTCTATAGGATGCCTTTTCTATGAAAGGAAAAAGCTATTTTCATTGGTGATATTTACTTGCTTTATAGTTTTAAAGAGTGTGTTATAGTGAATATAGGTGATGCTATATGAAAAACAAACTAAATTCTTTGCAACATAAAATTGCAGACTATACACGCTTTGGTCAAGTGTTATTAGCAGTAGGAACCTTGCTGTTTATTGGCATCATACTGCCTGACAATGAGAAAGAATTATCGCAGTTGTTGGTGATGATAGGAGCAAGTCTTGGTGCGTTAGGTGCATCATTATTTTTCTTTTATCGTGTTAAAAAGCTGCGTGATATAGAAGTAGAAGAGATGTAAAACACCCTTTTATCGAAAAGGGTGTTTTTTTTGTATGAGAGAAGGAAAAAGAGCAGCTTACAGCTAAACAAATGATGATGGACTTTTATGCTAAAAACTATGTGATAATGGAGGGATATGATGCAGCAAACTATCAGTATAGAGCTGATCAAAGAGTTTGTTATCGCGGCTCATGGGGATTTTGGCAAGGTGCAGGAATTGTTAGAGGAAGAACCTGGGCTTTTGCATGCCAGCTATAACTGGGGCAATGATGATTGGGAAACCGCATTAGGGGCAGCTGCTCATGTTGGGAGAAGGGACATTGCCCTCTATTTGCTCGAGAGAGGTGCGCGTATGGACATTTTTGCCGCAGCAATGTTAGGATATGAAGAGATAGTAAAAGCAGTACTTGCTGTTCAGCCTAATGTAATATACGCGCCCGGTCCGCATGGCATTTCTTTGCTGCATCATGCAAAGATGGGCGGAGAGCAAGCTAAAGAGATATTTACATATTTAAAAAGCTTACAATAGAAAGGGGAATTTTTATGTTTGTAGTAACAAATACAATCCGTATTAAGCTTGGTTATGCAGAGCAAGTATTAGAGGGTTTTAAAAACCCGAAAGGGGTACAGCATTCTCCAGGATTCGTGCGTTTGGAATTATGGCAAACGAAAGGGTTGGAAGAGCATGATGAAATTAAAGTATGCACCACTTGGGAAAATGGAGAAGCATTTCGTCAATGGACAGAGAGCGATGCTTTTAAACAAGCGCATGCTGGGCGAGGCGGCAACAGCCGTGAGTACATGCTTGGCGCCAAGCTGGATAAGTATGAAATAGTCGCTTCACATGTTGCTCCTATTGAATAGGTATATTTAAAAAGATACAGAGTCCTTAATAAAATAGAAAAGAAAAAGATGATTTTCCAGCAAAATCATCTTTTTTCTTTTTCCTGAGTTTTCAAATCATCTTTTTATGAATATAATAAGAACAAATGTTCTTGTTTAAGGGAGCGATAAAGATGATTGAACAGAGAGATGAAGAGCTTATCCAAGAGTATGTCTATACCGATTTGCTTGTTCGGGTTTTAGAACGGGATATGCTTGCGATTCACCAATCCTGTATTAAGCTTAAAATACCCTATACTGAATGGATTGGCAGACATATTTTACATTTGCGGCATCAGCTGCAAAGTATAAAGCAAGCTATGTTAAAGACCGGAATCAAGTTACATTCAGAAGCAAAACAAGAAGCCCTGTTTGTTTCCTACAATTGTATTGTTCGAGGATATGAAAGGACATACCGATACGGAAGAGATGTGATGAAAATGGAAGTAACAAAACGATTGTTAAAGATGTTTGAAGTGAGGTACGAGAAGTTGTAACTAGTTTTATACTTTCTTCAGGGAAGCCTATTAAGGTTATCCCTTTTTTATTTCATCTTGACGGTTGCCAACCCCTGCATACTTTTAAATCAGATGTGTTCTGTGGTGTACCTTGCTTCCGTATGCTAAGGAAGTTTGGACGTAAGAGGATTCATAAAATAAAGGGACAATGAAATTTAGAAAGAATATTAAGAATATTCGTGATAAAATAAAGATGTAAGGATATAGAAAGGGGGAGCAGTATGAAGCGTGATTATTTAATCAAGCCGTTTGTCGGGCAGCATTACCCCATGATATCGCATGGAAAAGGGGTATATTTGTATGACACTGATGGAAAGCGATATATAGACGGTTCATCCGGTGCTATTACGGTCGGAATTGGGCATGGCGTCGATGAAATTATTGAAGCGATGATAAAACAAGCAAAGCAAGTGTCCTTCGTATATCGTTCACAGTTCACAAGTGCCCCAGCTGAAAAGCTTGCTAAAAAGATCAGTGAACTTACACAAGGTGATCTAAATTGGACTTTTTTTGTCAATAGCGGAACGGAAGCGACAGAAACAGCTATGAAGCTTGCTATTCAGCATTATCAAGAGCAAGGCAGGCAAGGGAAAAATAAAATTGTATCGCGTTGGATGAGCTATCATGGTATTACAATGGGAGCCCTTTCCATGTCAGGGCATCCGCTGCGTCGGCAACGCTTTGTTTCCATATTAGAAGAATATCCTTCAGTATCTCCTCCTTATTGTTATCAATGTCCATTCAACTTAGAATATCCTTCTTGTAATACTGCATGTGCGACCGAATTAGAAACAGCAATTGAAAGAATTGGAGCAGAGCATATTGCTGCGTTTATTGCTGAGCCGATTATTGGAGCGGCAGGAGCAGCTATTGTGCCCCCACAAAACTATTATCAAAGAATTAAAGATATTTGTGAAAAGCATGACATTTTATTTATAGCAGATGAAGTGATGACCGGACTTGGGCGTACCGGAAAAATGTTTGCAATGGAGCACTGGGGTGTACAGCCTGATATTGTTGCTCTAGGAAAAGGGTTAACGTCAGGTTATACACCGATGGCAGCTGCTATTGCAAGCGACAGAGTAATGGAACCTATTTTACAAGGATCAAAAGTCGTGATGAGCGGTCATACCTTCAGTGCAAATCCCCTTTCAGCAGCAGTTTCATTAGCGGTGATTGAATATGTGGAACAGCATAACCTTGTGCAAGCAGCAAAAGAAAAAGGCGAGTATTTAATGAAAAAGCTTACTGAATTACAAAGGCATTCTTCTATTATGAAGGATGTGAGAGGAAAAGGATTGTTGATTGGTATTGAGCTATCCGAAATTAAGTCCAGCATATTAATCCAAACGGCGATGAGAAACGGGCTTCTTTTATATCCAGCAGTAGCAGGAAGGTATGGGAAAGAAGAAACCGGGTGCTTACTGGCACCGCCGCTGACAATCACATATGCCGAAATGGATGAACTTGTGAACATTCTTGAGGTAAGCGTAAAAGAAACAGAACAGAAATTAGCTGCATGTGCTGCAAAGGAGGAGTGAGCTATGAACAAAGTTGAAAACATCTACCGCAAAATCAGCACCATGGAACAGATTATGCCGTTCTTTCATAACGGCATGACATTAATGTTTGGAGGATTTGGCGGAGTAGGTTCTCCACCGACAATTTTACAGGCATTGTTGGAAAGCGATATAACGGATCTGCACCTTATAGGCAATGATACTGGGTTTCCTGATATTGGAATTGGACCTCTTGTACGAGAAGGAAGGGTTCAGTCTATTATTACTTCCCATATCGGTTCCAATCCATTTGCTGGTCAGCTTATGACAGAAGGGAAAATACAAGTGGAGTTTTCTCCGCAAGGAACGTTGGCTGAAAGGATACGGGCGGGTGGAGTCGGACTTGGCGGTATATTGGTGGATGTTGGGCTCGACAGCATTGTAGAGAGTGAGAAACAGAAAGTTACAGCTAATGGAAAGCAATATTTGGTAGAAACAGGACTGACAGCGGAGGTCAGTATCATTTTTGCTAAAAAAGCTGATCCATTCGGTAACTTGGTCTTTGATAAAAGTGCACAAAATATGAACCCTCTTATGGCGATGGCAGGGGATATTACAATTGTTGAAGCAGAAGAAATTGTTCCGCTCGGTTCGTTGCATCCTGAGGAAATTGTAACTCCCGGCGTGTTTGTCAATTATATCGTTCCATCGGAAGGAGTGAATTGGAAATGGGCGTGGGAATAGATATTCGTCACCGTATTGCCAAACGTGCGGCACAAGAAATTAAAAATGGTATGATTGTTAACTTAGGTATTGGGATTCCTTCACTTGTTGCGGATCATTTGCCGAAAGATATGCATGTAATGTTCCATGCAGAGAATGGTGTTATTGGTATGGGACCAAGTCCGAAAAAGGGAGAAGAAGACGAAAATTTATGTAATGCCGGCGGGTTTCCGGTCACTGTTATAAAAGGAGCAAGTTATTTTGACAGTGCGATGGCGTTTGGCATAATCCGAAGAGGCTTACTTGATGTGACTGTACTCGGGGCATTACAGGTAAGTGAAAAAGGAGATTTGGCGAATTGGATTGTTCCTGGAAGACGAGTACCCGGGATCGGAGGAGCAATGGATTTAGCGCAAAAAGCAAAAAAAGTGATTGTTGTCATGAATCATACAGATAGGAACGGAAATCCCAAAATTGTAGAAGAGTGCAGTTTGCCTTTGACCTCAAAGCGATGTGTAGACCTAATTATCACAGAAATGGCTGTACTTCAAGTAACAGAAGAAGCTTTAGTACTAAAAGAGTTAATGCATCCCTATACAGCAGAAGAAGTCATACAGTGTACCGGAGCAAAGCTAAAAATCAGTGAACAGTTGAAAACCATTATGTAGGTGGGAGGAAAAGGATGACTGATTACAAAGATAAGGTACATCAGTATATACAACGCAGCAAAAAAAAGACAACGGAATTACTGCAAAGACTTGTGCAGGAAAGAAGTGTGTCTGGCAATGAAAGTACAGCACAGGCGATTGTGATTGAAAAGCTGAGAGAATTAGGCTTACAGCTAGATATTTGGGAGCCGTCGGTTGAAGACATGCAAGACCATCCTTATTTTATTTCGAGAAGAGAGGGCTTCGAGGGCAGTCCGAATATAGTGGCTACATTAAAAGGCACTGGCGGCGGAAAATCTATGATTTTAAACGGTCATATTGATGTCGTGCCGGAAGGGGAAATAAAACAGTGGGAGCATCATCCGTTTGGGGCCGCGATTATTGATAATAAGCTATATGGACGGGGCGCCACTGATATGAAAGGCGGAAATACAGCCCTCATTTTAGCAATCGAAGCAATTAAACAAAGCGGCATTAGATTAAAAGGAGATGTATATTTTCAAAGTGTCATTGAAGAGGAGAGCGGGGGAACAGGAACACTGGCTGCTATTTTACGAGGATATAAGGCAGATGGAGTCATTATTCCTGAACCGACCAATATGAAATTCTTCATTAAACAACAAGGGTCTATGTGGTTCCGGCTTCAGATAAAAGGTCGTGTTGCACATGGGGGCACACGTTATGAAGGAGTTAGCGCTATCGAAAAAAGTCTGGCAGTCATTCAAAAAATTCAAGCGCTGGAAAAATTGAGAAATAATCGAGTGGACGATCCTTTATATGAAGGGATACCGATACCGATTCCCATCAATATTGGAACGATTCATGGAGGAACGTGGCCATCCTCTGTTGCGGATCTTGTTGTGCTAGAAGGAAGGTTCGGAGTAGCTCCGCATGAAAGAATTGAAGAAGCAAGAGAAGAATTTGAAAGCTGGATGGCGCAGCTTTCAAAAGAAGATGAATGGTTTGGAAGTCACCCTGTGGAAATCGAATGGTTTGGAGCAAGATGGATACCCGGTGCTATTGAAGCGGATCATCCATTAGTAGAAACATTAAAGCAAAATTATATACAGGCAACGAATAAAGAGCCTATTATCGCAGCGGCCCCTTGGGGAACAGATGGAGGATTATTTACGCAAGTGGCTGCTATTCCCATGATAGTATTTGGACCAGGAGAGACTAAGATAGCACATTATCCTAATGAATATATCGACCTTAATGAAATGTTTTTAGCTGCAGAAATTATTGCCAATACACTGCTGGATTGGTGTGGTATACAAGAATAAGGAGAGGGGAAAAGAACTATGACAAGCAACCAATATTATGAAACTATTACACACAGAGAAGAAGCATTTTATTTACAAGGAGCACTTGACCATTTCAATGAACGGATTAGAATCGATTATTATCTAGGGAATATTTCTGATTTAGTAACGAAGGTAGAAGCATTGGCGGAAGCGTATAACTATACAAAAATTATTATTAAAGTAAGAAAAGAACATTTACATACTTTTTTACAGTTTGGATATGTAATGGAAGCATTCCTGCAAAGCTATTTTCAGGGAAGCGACGGATATTTTGTTACAAAATATCGTGATGAGAAGAGGCGAAACAGTGGGGAATGGGTAAAGGAAGATAACATCGTATCTGCTATTTTACACACCACTGTTTTTAAGGAAAAATCAGTTCCAAAAGAGTATGTATTAAGGAAAGCGAAGAAAGAAGACGCGACGGAGCTTGCAGCATTATATGGACATGTCTTCGAGGTATATCCGACGCCTCTTAATCAAGCGGATTATATTGAGAAAACAATGGAAGAAGGAACCATCTATTATGTATATGAAAAAGAAGGAAGAATTGTAAGTGCAGCTTCTGCTGAACTGGATGTTGTGCAGCGAAATGCTGAGCTTACAAATTGCGCTACGCTTGAAGAGCATCGAAATTATGGTTTAATGAAAGAACTTTTGAAGAAGTTAGAAGAGGAGCTGTTTAACCGAGCTATTTATTGCTCTTATACTATTGCGCGTTCCTTATCCTACGGAATGAATGCGGCATTTCACCAGCTAGGATACACCTATACAGGAAGACTTACTAATAACTGTTATATCTTTGATAAGCTAGAGGATATGAATGTTTGGGTTAAAGACTTATCAATAAGGCTGTAGTAATGCAAAAGCGTTGAAAATGCGGCGCTCCGCTTGTATTTTGCGCTTTAAGGGTGGTGAAAGAAATTGCTTACGATACCAACAAATGAGATGATTAATGCAATTTTAAACAGTATTGATGAAGCGATTCATGCCGTTGACAGGAATGGAATTACTATTTTCTATAATCAGGTAGCGGCGAGACACGATGGTCTTTCTGTCGAAGATGTACTAGGGAAGAATGTGCTAGAGGCCTTTCCTTCACTTACAAAGCAAAGCAGCACACTATTGAATGTATTACAAACAAAACAAGCTATCATTCATCAGCCGCAGCGCTATCAAAATATAAAAGGCCAGTATATTGATACTATTAATACAACGATTCCTATTATTCTTGCAGGAGAAGTTATAGGAGCAGTTGAAATTGCAAAGGACTATTCTACAATCAAGAAATTAGGAGAGAAAGTATTAGATTTACAAGCGAAAATACAAAAATCTTCGGTTCAAAAGGAAAGGAAGCATACAAGCCTCTATACGTTTGAAGATATATTAACAAAAGACCCTATTTTAATGGAAGTGAAAAAGCATGCTGAAAGGGTAGCATGCACTGACTCAGCAGTGCTCGTATTTGGGGAAACAGGGACAGGTAAAGAGCTATTTGTGCAAGCTATTCATTGTAATTCATCTTCTGCTAAGGGCCCGTTTATCGCACAAAACTGTGCTGCGTTGCCTGAATCTCTTTTAGAAAGCTTATTATTTGGAACGGTAAAGGGGAGCTATACAGGAGCGGTAGATAGACCAGGGTTGTTTGAGTTATCAGATGAGGGTACGTTGTTTTTAGATGAAATTAACTCCATGCCTTTAGAATTGCAGGCGAAGCTTTTACGGGTGCTGGAGGATGGGATGGTTCGGCGTATTGGTGATCAAAAAACAAGAAAGGTGCATGTACGCGTTATTGCATCTATGAATGAAGCTCCCTTAGACTGTGTAAAAGAAGGAAAGCTGCGTTCTGATTTGTATTATCGCTTAAATGTATTTTCTTTATTTATTCCGCCCCTGCGAGAACGAAGTGAGGATATGGAGTTATTAACCTATCACTTCGTTGAACAGTTTAATAAAAAGTTTGCTAAGCATGTCCGTATTGTAGATAATGATGTATTTGAGCTTTTTTATAAATACGATTGGCCGGGAAATGTGAGAGAACTAAAGCATACAATTGAGCATGCAATGATTATGGCAGACGGACATATGCTGCATCTCGAACATTTACCCATTCAACTGCAGGGAATTAAACGAGAAGTAGATAAGAGGCTGCAGCCTCTTCGAAAGGTACTTCAGGAAACAGAAAAATCGCTGATTCAGCGAGCGCTGCTGCAAACGAATGGGAATGTTCAGCAAGCTGCAGTCCTGTTGGGAATTCCAAGACAAACACTGCAGTATAAAGTACAAAAGCAAAACCTTAATGTGTAAGCTGGCTAGTTTGCTACTAATGGCGGATTAGAATAGGAGCTTTATAAAAAAGCAGCCCTTATTTTGTAAGAGGCTGCTTTTTATTATTAAGATAACGGTATCGTTGAATCCTTGATTCCAAGTCCAGGTTCTTTAGGAAGAGTAATGTGTTTTCCATTATAAATGAGACCGGACGGTTTTTCAGACAGCCAAAGAGGAGCATCCAAATCAAAATATCGAACATTTGGGTGAGCAGCTGCAAAGTGTGCCGCTGCACTGACAGAGAGAGAGGCTTCCATCATGCTCCCTACCATACATGTGATACCATGTGTTTCGGCAATACTAGCAATTTTCCAAGCTTCGTTAATACCCCCGCACTTCATAAGTTTAATATTTAATAAATCTATGTAACGCCCTGTTACGAGCTTCATTGCATCACGGGGAGAAAACATGCTTTCATCTGCCATAATCGGGGTTGCTACACGTTCGGTAACAAATTTTAAGCCGTCCAAATCATAGGCTGGCACAGGCTGTTCTACCAGTTCAATGCCAAAGCTGCGGTTTTCCATCTCTTGAATAAGCTGAACAGCTTGTTTGGCCGACCATCCTTGATTAGCATCTAGGCGTAATTTCACATGAGCGGGAACAACTGTGCGAATCGCTTCAATACGTGCAATATCTAATTCAGGAGAAGCTCCTACTTTTACTTTTAGTACATCGAATCCTTCCATCACACTTTTCTTGGCATCTGCTGTCATCTTTTCGACACTATCAACGCCGATGGTCATGCATGTAGAAAGAGCTTTGTTTCCGCCAAGAAAGGCATACAGAGGAATATTTATAGCTTTACTATAAGCATCATGCAAAGCTATATCAGCAGCAGCTTTAGCGCTCATATTTCCTATGCAGCATGCTTGTACTTTTCGGAGGGTTTCTTGAAAATGCTCAAGATCAGCATTTATCAGTGCGCTTTGGATGGGGCCAAGCAAAGCGGCTTCTATGCTTTGTGCAGAATCACCTGTGATGACGTATGTTGGAGCGGCAGCACCTCTTCCTTTGATACCTGTATCTAAAGTAAGTTCTACTTCTATACTTTCTACTTCTGTCGCTGTTCTAAGTGCTGTTTTAAATGGTACGACTAATGGTATCGTACGGCGGGTTACGTCTAATGATTGAATCCGCATTATATATCGCTCCTTTCGAAATATATGTCTATAGAATTATATCATTTTTTAGAATAGTTAGATAACTATAGAGAAACAACGTAAAAAATTTGAGGTATTATATCGAATTCTATAAAAGGATTCACTTCTGTCGTTACTAGAGTAAGGAAGCCGTTATATTATTTTTGAAGTATTGATTAATTCAGCATGTTTAATCTGAAGAAGGTTATTTTATATAGGGGAAGAGGATATATGAAGCATTAAAATGTAGAAGCAGCAGCTGTGGTGATATAATATGCAATAAGTTTAAATATACGAGGATGAGGTGAAGAAGATGGGCAATACATCTAATTATGAATTAGCGACATTTGCAGGCGGCTGCTTTTGGTGTATGGTTTCTCCGTTTGAGGAGATGGAAGGGATTATACAAGTTGAATCCGGCTATACGGGAGGACATAAAGAAAATCCGACTTATAAAGAAGTATGTTCAGAAACAACCGGTCATTATGAAGCAGTTCAAATTACATTTGATCCCGCACTTTTTTCTTATGATAAGCTGCTTGATTTATATTGGCAGCAAATCGATCCAACCGATTCGGGAGGTCAGTTTCATGATCGGGGGCAGTCATATCAAACTGTTATTTTTTATCATAGTGAAGAACAGCGTCAAAAGGCTGAAGCATCGAAGCTGGCCCTGGAAGAGAGCGGACGTTTTCGTAAACCGATTGTCACAAAGATTATACAGGCATCTACGTTTTATCCTGCGGAGGAATACCATCAAGATTATCATAAGAAAAATCCATTTCGTTATGCACTGTATCGAAAAGGATCGGGGAGGGATGCCTTTATTAAAGAGCATTGGCCCAGGGACAATTCACATCTAAAAGAAAAACTGACAACAATGCAGTTTTATGTGACACAAGAAAGCGGAACAGAGCCTCCTTTTCAAAACGAGTATTACAACCATGAGGATGAAGGCATATATGTAGATATAGTTTCAGGGGAACCGTTGTTTAGTTCATTGGATAAATACGACAGCGGGTGTGGCTGGCCAAGCTTTACGAAGCCTGTTATGTCAGCTAGTGTAAAGGAAAAAGTAGATCTTAGTCATAATATGACACGTACAGAAGTAAGGAGCCGAGAGGCAGATTCACACTTGGGGCATGTTTTTCCTGATGGTCCAGGGAAAAATGGACTTCGTTATTGCATCAATTCTGCAGCCTTGCGTTTTATTCCTAAAGAAAATTTGGAAAAAGAGGGATATGGAGATTTCTTGATTCTGTTTCACAACCAGAAGAGCTAGCGTCGTGCTGGCTCTTTATTCTGCCTCGTATATCATGAACAAAACATTTTTCCTAAGGAGTGTTACAAGTGCTGCAAGCTGTGTTAATCTTTTTACTGCAAATTATATATGTACCCATTTTGACGATTCGTACTATTCTTTTGGTTAAAAACGAAACAAAGTCTGCCGCATGAGTGGGTTTACTTGAAGGAATCATTTATATCGTTAGTTTGGGAATCGTATTTCAAGATCTTTCGAATATATGGAATATAGGCGCATATGTAGTGGGATTCAGCGCAGGATTGCTACTAGGGGGCTACATAGAAAGAAAGTTAGCATTCGGGTACGTTACATACAATGTCAGTTTACTCGAACAATGTGATGATTTGGTGAATACATTGCGGCAAGCTGGATTTGGAGTGACTGTTTTTACAGGTGAAGGAATAAATTCACCGCGTTATCGTCTTGATATTGTTTCCAAGCGTTCGAGGGAAAAAGAGTTTTTACAGATTGTCAATACAATTGCACCGAAAGCATTTTTGGCTTCTTACGAAATTCGTTCCTTTCAGGGGGCTATTTGACAAAATCAATGAAAAAACGTCACAAGCAACGAGAGCAAGACTGACAGCCAATTTACATAGTAAGAAAAGTGCTAAATGCAGGTTCGGCACTTTTCTCATGGATTAAGAGGTTATCGAATATCCGCTCTTAACAAATATGAAAACCAAAATGGAAATTGTCCGCTTATCTTATTTCAATTGTTTACTTAACGAAACACTGTCAATTTTCCAAGGGGCTGTTACACTGTTTCTTTGAATAATAAAATCCATCAGTTTTTTCGTTCTTTGTTGATTTTCAGTATACATGTCTGCCTGCACAGAAATCTTTACTGAAACAGAGTTTATAATATCGTTTTTCGGTAACAAGGACATCGTCTTAATAACAAAGTAATCAATATTTTTCATTGAGTGGTGTAATGCTTCAAGGCCTTCTTTATTGTTTGAAAGAGTTAAATCTAATAAATCACGATCTCTGCTGCTGATGCTGATTGCGAATATTTCAATCAGCTCATGCGGAGAGGCATTATTTATATATTTATCAATTTTACTGGAAGCTTTTAACATCATTACTTTGTGCCAAAGGTCCGTATGGTGGGTTCGATGTGTAGTGCTTCCATAAAAATGAATGCAAAAATGCCCGGGAAATCCATTGGGTAGTGCTCCTGCTCCGTGCGGCATGCCGTGCATAGAAGCCGCTAACAATTGATCATCGACTAAAATCAGGATGGCTCTTCGTTTCCAGCTCCATTTGCCTCCATAGATTTTTTTCATGATTTTAGTATCACTTCTTGTTAAGGGCTGCACATCTGCATGTTTATTCCCAGCTCTACGCTGGACTTTAAATTGCAAGCCGGTATCAATATCGATAATGGTAAATATACTTTTGTTCGGAATGATTTTATCCACTTGCTGCCACGGAAGCATCTCTACTCGAAAGCTGATGGGTAAATCCATATCTTCCAATGAGGCTGCATAAGTGGAAGGATTTAACATGCAAAATAAAATTACAAGCATAAGCAATGTTTTATGTATAACTTTTATATTCATGATAACGACCCCGTCTTTTTTTTCTTATTTTTTCAAAAGGGACCGCAATAGATAACTGGAAAAAAAGTGAATTTAAATATAGATACCACATTGATTTGTCACTATTTGTTCCTTGTTAAAGCAGCTAAACTTTTATATACTAACTTTGGATTCTGAAAGTACTTTATTTTTTACAGTTATATTGAACAGAAATAATGGGGTGAATGTATGGGACAAGCTAACAGAAAGCAAAAGAAAAAAAATACGTCCAAAAGTTCTTCCAAATGGATATTTTGGACTATTGGGGTATTCAGCGTATGTATACTTGGTTTACTTTTTATGGGGAACTGGTCTTCAAGCAAAGAGGTTGCAATTGATTATAAGGATCAGCCTTATTTAGGAGACAAAACAGCTCCAGTGAAAATTTTAGAATTTGGCGATTATAAATGCCCGTATTGCAAAAATTTTAACGAACTGTTTCTTCCTCAAATTGAAAAAGAATTGATTGAGACAGGCCAAGCGAAATTTTATTTTATCAACTATGCTTTTATTAATGTAGATTCCACTCGTGCGGCTCAGTTCGGAGAGACAGTATATCAAGTGCTTGGCAATGATATGTTCTGGAAGTTTCATGAGCGTTTATATAGTAAACAGCCCGAGGATATGAAGTACGAGAAGATTGATTTATATACAGAAACGTTTCTTACAGATACTTTAAAAGAAGTGGCAAATGAAGACGATGTTGAAAAGGTAGTACAAGCCTTCGAGACACAGCCGTATAAAGAAGCATTAAAGAAGGATGAATCATACGTACAAAAACTAAATGTTCAATCAACACCATCTTTATTTGTTAATGGAAAGCAGTTTGAAGGAAATTCTTTTGAAGATTTGAAAAAGATGGTTGAGCAGGCTGCGAAGGAGAAGAAGGATGAATAAGTCGCTTCTGTTTGCTTGGATTACAGCAATAATAGCGACATTAGGGAGCCTGTTTTTTAGTCAGGTGATGCATTTCATTCCATGTGATTTTTGCTGGTATCAGCGCATTTTAATGTATCCATTAACCATTTCACTTGGGATTGCTTTTTACCGTAATGATACATTTGTTTATAGATATGTGCTGCCTTTCTCCTTTATAGGTATGTTGGTTTCAGGGTACCACTATGGCCTCCAAAAAATTGCATTTTTGCAAAAGTTCGAGTCATGTACAAGCGGTGTTCCTTGTTCCGGACAATATATTAATTGGTTAGGCTTTATCACTATCCCTTCTCTAGCCTTTGTTGCATTTACCATTATTACTGCAGCGATGGTTATACTTCGAAAACAATCATAGTTAATCGATTTTAGTAACTGCTCTAAGGGTACAAACTTTATACTCTTAGAGCAGTTTTTTTATTTTTTAAGAAAAATGCTTGTTTACCCCCCTAAAAAAAGATATACATTCGAATATTATAAAAAATAAAGATGAAACTGATGAAAATTGGATATATACGAAAACATAGATGAGTATAAGGAGAGGAACATATGAAAGCATTTAGTGTTTGCTATACATTTGAATCTAATATACAGTGGGAGCAGATGACAACAGAATTAGGTACATCAGTTGAGGAAGTTACAGATGAAGTATTAAATCGATTAGAAGGATCTAGATTTGTCACTTTACAAGGGGACGCGGGAACGTGCATTATTAACGCTGCTTTAGTACGTCAAGTGCGTGTAGTGGACTTGGAAAATTGATGTTTTTCGATTAAAAAGAGGATAAGAAGTAATTCAGTTGATAAAAAGAGCAGAGCATCTGCTCTTTTTCTTTTTTCTAAAGGAAAGGTTATAAAGCCGAACGTTAACCTTGTTCGAAATGAGGGAAAGAATAAGGACGTTCCGATATTTTTTATAAGGTTGCTAACACGGAATTACTTGACGTATATAAGTTATTAATATAAATTAACTTATATAAAGTAATTAAATTATTATATGTTTGTTAACCTTTTAGAAAACGGTGTAATTAAAATCAGAGATAGAAGGTTTCCTTTATATAAACGATGCTTATGTTCATTAAAACAGGAAAGAAGGGGGAAAAAATATGAATTTTCATGCGGAACCAATTACATTTACTGGACCGATTCATTTATTGGTAACGGACTTAAATCGCTCGTTAGCTTTTTATCAAGAGATTATCGGTTTACAATTATTAACGAGTACTGATAATAAGATTGTGTTAACTGCAGATGGTAAAACACCTCTTTTGATTGTGGAACAGCCCCAAGGGGTGCTGCCAAAAGAAAAACGTACGACTGGTTTATACCATTTTGCCCTCTTGCTTCCTAGTCGTATAGACTTATCTGTAGCACTTCGCCATCTTCTTGAAACTGGTTATCCGTTGCAAGGTGCGTCTGATCACCTTGTTAGTGAGGCAATTTATTTAGCGGATCCTGATGGAAATGGAATTGAAATCTATGCAGATCGTTCCAACGAAACGTGGCAGTGGGAAAACGGCGCTGTTTTGATGAGTACAGGACCTATCAATGCAGAAAATCTTCTGGCAGAAGGGAAGGATAAAAGCTGGAACGGTATGCCGGAGGGAACAGTAATGGGACATATTCATTTACATGTATCCGATTTACAAAAAGCAGAAGAATTTTATTGTAAGGGACTTGGACTTGATGTGGTAAGCAGGTATGGCTCGCAAGCCCTTTTTTTATCTAATGGGGGGTATCATCACCATATTGGTTTAAATACGTGGAATGGTATAGGAGCACCGCAGCCTGCGCGAAACACTGTTGGCCTAAAGTCGCTTTCATTGGTGTTTCCAAATGAAGACGAGAGAAAGAAAGTGATGCAACAACTCCAACAAATTCCTGCGTCTGTAATAGAAAAAAATGGAGCCTTGTTTACAAAAGACCCCTCAGGAAATTATATTGAATTATGTGTAAGTAAATAAGGAGATTCTCATACTGTAGGGAGATGTGTAAGTGAGTAATCATGAATTTTATATGAATTTAGCTCTGCAAAATGCTTTGTCGATGAAGGGCCAAACGGATCCAAATCCTTTAGTGGGGGCTGTTATTGTAAATCATAATCGCATTGTTGGAATTGGAGCACATTTAAAAGCAGGAGAACCTCATGCTGAAATCCATGCGCTCCAAATGGCGGGAGATAAGGCGAAGGGAGGAACAATCTATGTAACACTAGAGCCTTGTTCCCATTACGGAAGAACCGGACCTTGCGCGGAAGCTATTGTGCGGGCTGGAATTAAACGAGCAGTTGTTGCTGTCCTTGATCCGAATCCTCTTGTATCTGGTAGAGGCATTAAAATATTGGAGCAAGCGGGTATTGAGGTTGTTATAGGAGTTTGTGAAGAGCAATCAAAAAAAATGAATGAAGTATTCAATAAGTATATTGTGAAAAAAGTACCATTTGTCACGATGAAATCAGCTTCTACACTTGATGGAAAGATTGCTGCACACACATCGGATAGCAAATGGATTACCTCTGAAGCGGCAAGAGCCGATGTACATCAATTACGACATGAGCATGGTGCTATATTGGTCGGAGTAAATACTGTAATGAAAGACAATCCAGAATTAACTACCAGGATTCCAAATGGACGAAATCCTGTGCGGGTCATATTAGACAGTACACTTAAAATTCCATTACAATCGAGGGTTGTGACAGACAAACAAGCAAAAACATGGGTATTTACAAGTGCGGCCCATTCACCTTATAAAAAGAGTGCATTAGAAGAATTGGGTGTAACTGTATTTGTGACAAGCGGCTCTGATCGAGTAGATTTGGTGGAAACGCTGCAAATTCTTGGAGAACAGTCTATTTCCTCTTTGTTAATCGAGGGCGGGGGAGAAGTGAATGCATCGTTTATGGAGCAACACTTGGTGGATAAGCTTGTATTATACATTGCACCAAAATTAATTGGAGGAAAACATGCTTCAACGTTTTTAGAGGGTGCAGGTTTGGATAAAATGAGTGAGGCTATTGAGCTCATAGATATGGATATTTCAAAAATTGGGCGCGACTATAAATTTACTAGTTATCCTAACTACTCTCATATGTAACAGTAATTTTATGAATGCAATTAAGGTAACATTTCCATCAGGTGAGAAGAACGTGTGCTTAGATGAAAGTGTTACCTTATTTTAAATTCAGTCAGTATAAAAAAGACTGCTCCCAGACAAGCAGTCCCTACCAGAATAATTTTTTAAATGTCTTGAAGATATGAAGGCCTTTGTGATAGACGTACCGCTCCCATTGGGCTAACAAGCTAGTTCCATTTTCACCATTGGCTATTTGTGCAGCATGATGTTTGTGAAACTCTGCTACGCGTTGATTGTGTTCCTTGTGAAATGCTGCCGTGAAACGTTTATGAAGAGAATGTGTGCCATGGTTCATTTTTTGCCACCTCTTTCATTTGTTCTTTCTATAATTATATCATACAGAACAGAGTATCAATATTAAGGTTTATACTTCATTTTTCTTTCTTATTATATATTGTATGACAGGATAAGCGGAGTTTGCTGAAAATGAGAAAAATTTGCCGCCCACAATCATTCAAAGCAAGCGGTAGCATCTTAAGCAAAGCAAACCCTGCATAATGGTGCACGAAATGTCGGATGGGTGCATTCAATTCCTGATATTTTATTGATAAAGGGGGTCAGATAAATGGATTTGCTTAAGAACATGAATGGGGCGTTACAGTACATTGAAGAGAATCTTACGAACGATATTGATTTTAAAGAAGCGGCCAGGAGGACTTTCTGCTCAGAATACCATTTTAAAAGAATGTTTTCGTTCCTTGCAGGGATTACGCTATCGGAATACATCCGCCGCAGACGCCTAACTCTTGCAGCATTTGACCTTACAGACAGCAAGGTGAAGATCATTGATATTGCTGTGAAATATGGGTACAACTCACCAGATTCTTTTACAAGGGCTTTTCAAAATTTACATGGTATCACACCGTCAGAAGCTAGGCATAACGGCCAGTCACTTAAAGCTTATCCGCCAATGACCTTCCAATTATCAATTAAAGGAGGAAGTGAAATGAACTATCGGATTAAAGAAAAAAAGGCATTTTACATTATTGGTATTAAGAAAAGGGTACCAATCATTTTTAATGGAGTGAATCCCGAGATTGCTGCTATGTGGGCAAGCTTAGATAGTGAAACAATTAGAGAGCTTAAAAGTCTTTCAAATGTAGAGCCGAGGGGGTTGATTAGTGCATCTGCAAATTTTTCCGAAGGCAGGATGGAGGAAAAAGGAGAGCTGGATCACTATATAGGTGTTGCAACAACTAAGGAGTGCCCAGATAATTTAATGCAGCTTGAAGTGCCTGCTTCAACATGGGCTGTATTTGAAGCAGTTGGACCGTTTCCTGGTACGCTGCAAGATGTATGGGGGCGTATTTATTCTGAATGGTTCCCATCCTCTAACTATGAACAAATAGAAGGACCAGAAATTCTGTGGAACGAAAATAAAGACGTAACCTCACCAAACTTTAAAAGTGAAATATGGATTCCCGTATTGAAAAAATAAGCATAGGCGTGAGATTTATTTGAAGGGTTGTTTCGACAGATAGGCTTTTTTACTTAAGTAGATAGTAGGCAAAGAAAAAGAAAGCCAACTTCTGTTATGACTTTCCAAAAGTAAATATTCTCCTGTCTTCATCATAGAATGGTGTTTGCCGCATAAATAAAAACTGTCTGTTTATACACTTTTCGTGTAATCTGCGAGAACCTCATCAATTAAGCGCCGAGCAACACCAGCGAACACAGGATTCCGATTTTGATAGTAAGGAAGGGCAATCAGTCCTACTGATAGAGCCCATCCACGTCCTCTTGCCCAGGTTGCGTGTTCAATTGAAAGTGCTGAGCGTAACATTTCTCGAGTATCAACGGAAAGCAAATTCCATGCAAACATCCAGTCACATGCAGGATCTCCCACACCGAGCCCGCCAAAGTCGATAATAGCACTTAGCTGTCCTTGTTCGATAAGCAGGTTACCAGCAAGGAGATCACCATGGATCCAGACAGGAGGAGATTGCCAAGGTGGTGTCTGGAGAGCAGCTTCCCATGCTGAGGTTGCTGCATCGGTATCAATTATATTATGCAGGTTTGTGATAGCGTCCCGGACATTAGTATCGCGCGTTGCAAGCGGCAAACCGCGCCCAAAGTTATGATGACCAGGAGGCGGACCGCCGGCAGGGTTGATTTGTTGCAGGGCAACTATGAATTGAGCCAGATCGGTGGCAACTTGATATGGATTATTAATGTGTCCTGTAATTGCGTTCTCGCCCTCAATCCACTTATACACCGACCAGTGCCATGGGTAGCCTTCGATAGGTGTCCCCATGGCAAGTGGGGTAGGGATCGTAAGCGGTAGATGCGGTGCCAAAATTGGGAGCCAGTGATGCTCCTTTTTTAGCTGTCCTGATCCCCCTTCGTCAAGAGGTAATCGCACAACCATTTCCTTACCGAGTCTATAAATTACATTAACAGTCCCGGTAGAGTTGAATGGTTCAAGGGGAAGGTCTGCCCATTGCGGAAATTGCGCCGCGATTAATCTACTTACGAGGGATATATTAATTCTTCCAGGAAGTTTTGCATCGGTCATGAGAAACCTCCTCTTGAATATGTAATCATAACTATTCTTCTTGCGGATCGATATAAGGATGCTCAGCTTCTTCCTCATCAAGTAATTCAGGCGGGATATGCTTCGGAACTACATCTGGAGGAAGCCCGCCGTCCATGCTTAAATAGTAATGCCGAATAGGCTCAAGATTATCATCCAGTTCATAGACAAGCGGTATGCTTGTCCGGATATTGAGGGAAGCAATTCCATCCGGCGAAACTTGGTCAAGGTATTAGACGATAGCTCGTAATGTATTGCCGTGAGCGGAGATAATCACTCTTTGTTTGGCTTTCAGGGCTGGCGCAATTGCCTCTTCCCAGTATTTTAACACACGCTTTTCTGTATCCTCAAGGCTTTCGGTCAGAGGAAATGCCCCTTCTCTCAAGTCTTTATATCGAGGTTCGTTAATCTCATACCTCGGATCATTTGCTTCCAATGCGGGCGACCTCACATCCATGGAGCGTCTCCATATTTGTACTTGTTCTTCTCCTATTGTTTCGCTGTTTCTGCTTTATTCAAGCCTTGCAGTGAACCGTAGTGCCGTTCATCTAATCTCCATGACTTGTAGACAGGCACCCATACATAATCCCATAAGGTACGAATGGCTCTTTTAAGAACAAACGTATAAGCGACATCAAAGGCATATCTGTTCTTTCTTAAAATGATGCCGGCTTCTTTTGCTTCAGTGAGTCCGCTTTCTAATAAGTCCGCGTCAGTTCATCGGGTGAAACAGTTTTCGACATTCCATAGACTTTGGCCGTGACGGATAAGTACGAGTTTAATCATAGATATCTCCTTTCTGGTTATTGAGCATAGTTAGTTTGGATAAAAATGTAGCTTTTAATCTAGCTCGGTCCCTATCAAAAATGTGGCTTTCGAATAACGGGTATCGACAAAGACTTTTTCTTGAGGGGTTACTCTATAGCAATCTACGAAAATGGTATTCAGTGCCGAGATATGATTCGCTTATCGTAAGATGTGTAATATCAAAAGTTAGAAGATTTTAAGCAAAATATAGGAATAAACTGATGTAACAAAGATAAATAACCATGCTTTAGTTTCTAAAATAGACTAAATTTGAATTAGCGAGAAGATTGTTGTTGAGTCCCTTAATGAACTTGAATGCTCTAAAGTACGATTTACTTAGAGCAATGAGTGTTAGGGGGCTTTGTATGAAAAGAAAGTTATGGTCGATTGCCCTTATTATACGGGCAATCGACCATAACAGCACGAATTCAACTGATTCTTGAATTAGCTTCATTCGTAAACTCAAGCAATACTTGATAGAAATACTGGATTTAAAAAGCTACACTGAATTTATATTAATAAATGAGGTGAGTGCGTTGTTCGATATGAAAAAAGTAGGAAAACAAATTGCGCAGTTAAGAAAGGAAAATAAAATAACACAGATGGTGCTTGCAGATCTTTTGGGGGTAAGCTTTCAAGCTGTTAGTAACTGGGAGCGCGGCGAAACGATGCCAGACATCTCTAAACTTCCAGAACTCGCAAGGATATTTCATGTTAGTATTGACGACATTTTAAGTAGTAGTAAAGGAATACAATTAGTCAAAGATCTAGTTGAAAATCAGACATTAGAGAAGTCAAAATCAATTGATAAAGAAGAATTTATAAATGTAGCGCCCATACTTTCTTTAGACCAAGCAGATAAGGTTTATCAGCATATAGAAGGAGAAATCTCTGCAAAAGACTTATCATTTATCGCGCCGTACATCAGTCAAGATTTACTTGACTCATTAGTAAAGAAAGAATTTGAGGTAAGGGGCTTAAAAGGATTATCGACTATAGCACCGTATATAAGCCAAGAATTGATTGATTCATGTGCAGAAAAAGAATTTGAGTTACGTGGTTTGAATGCCTTAACAACGATGGCACCGTTTATTAGCCGAGAAATCATTGATGAAAGTGCTAAAAAGGAATTTGAAGCAAATGGGTTGAAAAATTTAACAACGATGGCGTCGTTTATTAGCCAAGAGGTTATTAATGAAAGTGCCAAAAAAGAGCTTGAGTTACATGGTTTGAACGGATTAACCACGATGGCGCCGTTTATTAGCCGAGAAATCATTGATGAAAGTGCTAAGAAGGAATTTGAAGCAAATGGGTTGAAAAATTTAACCACGATGGCACCGTTTATCAGTCAAGAGGTCATTGATGAGGGCGCTATGAAGGAGTTTGAATCAAACGGTTTGGCTGCTTTAGTATCTATGGCTCATTCTATAAGTGGAGAGGTATTAAGTATTTGTGCCCAAAAAAGCTATGAATTACAAGGGATTCAATCACTTGTAGCCATAGCTCCATTTATTAAGAAAGAGATTCTGAATGAACTTGCCAAAAAGACTATTTCTACAAGAGGAATGAATGAAATTCTTCCAATTCTTCCCTATATTGACCAAACTTTGATTCAAGATATGATGTCTAAGTAAATTCCCCAACATAGAAGCTTGGATTTAATCAAAGGCTTTCTTTGAATAGGAGAAAGCCTGTTGCTATTAAAGGAAGTAGGAGAGATAAAGGGCTATGCGTCTATTCCAGATTTTAAAGGAAAAGCTCAGAATGAATAGGGAATGTATGGTAAAATATAAAAAATCTAGTGAAAATAAACAATATCCCAAAAATATGAACAGTTAATAAGAAATTAGATTTCTTCTTAATTAACTGGAAAGGAGTGCCTCATGAATACGTACTTCATCAAATTAACTGAACCTACCTCAACCATTGTAGACATGTTTAATCGTTGGGACAATGATCCTGCCTTAGTTCCGTTGACTCGGCCTAACCGAAGTAAGTCAGAATTGGAAAGTCAGAGAATAATGACTCTTGATGACTTAACAAAACGATTGGAACATCATCATATATACTTGATGTATATGGATGACAAATTGATTGGCGAAATGAACTATACGGTTGATCCAAGCCATCTGTATAAAAAAGAGACAGGAACTGCTTGGATAGGGATTACAATTGGTGAACCCCAAGGCCGCGGTAAAGGAATTGGTTATCTGGCAATGCGATATTTAGAGGAAGAGATTAAGAAACATGGTCTGAAACGTATTGAATTAGGTGTTTTTGAATTTAACATACAGGCACAGAAGTTGTATGGGAAGCAGGGCTACAAGGAAATCGGCCGTATCGATAATTTTACCTATTGGGAAGGGAAAATGTGGTCTGATATCCGTATGGAGAAATATTTACAAGAAGAATAGAATGGAATTTATCAGAAGGAATGAGAGCAGAGTACTCGTACTATTAGTTCGACAAATTTTTAAATGTCGTGGTAATTGGTAAAGAGTTGAGTGTTCGTAAGAATATCTCCTTGTTCGACAATTAGGAATCAATGTTATATAAGCTGTATTTCTTTTCTACTGCCTGTGTCTGCGACACAGGCTTTTATATTTCCATATATTTTCATGAATGACCCAAAAATAGAAATGCATTTTGCTACTGCAAGGCTGCTATCAAGGGGGATGTTACCAATAATACAATTAACGAAAAACCTTAGTTGAACAAGGATTTTATAATGGTATATGGAATAGTAACAAAGTACTTTATAAAGGGGATTATGCTATTTGTAATATCTTTACAAGGTGGAATGGCAATTGGAAAGACAACTGCAGCATGAAATCTTGAAAAAAATTATAAAAACCTGCATATACTCTATGAGAATCTATATCGAATTGTACAAAAGAGAAAGAACTGCATTTAGATATTAGTACAAAGGAAGGATTGATACATAATCAAAGGTTATTTATTCAAACTGAATATGAAATTTCTTTATTTGTTTCATACTAATAAGTAAGGAGTGTGGTTTGTTTGAAAAAAGGCTATTTAGGAATTGGAATTGTTGTAGCAGTGATTGTTGTTTTTGGATTGATGTTCATGTCCAGTTATAATGGCTTTGTCAATTCAGAAGAAAATGTTGACCAGGCTTATGCTCAAATTGAAAATCAGTTGCAAAGAAGGCTAGATTTAATACCGAACCTTGTGAATACGGTGAAAGGATATGCAGCTCACGAAAAAGAAGTGATTGCCTCTATATCAGATGCACGTGCAAGGCTAGCCGGGGCGAATACACCACAGGAAGAAGCTACCGCTAATGCCGAATTATCAAGTGCGCTAAGCCGCTTACTTGTAGTTGTTGAAAATTATCCGAATCTGAAAGCAGACCAGCAGTTTACACAACTAATGGATGAGTTAGCAGGAACGGAAAATAGAATTTCTATAGCAAGAAAAGATTATAATGATCAAGTCGCGGTTTATAACAAAAAAGTGAAACGACTTCCGGGATCAATTATTGCTAGGACTGCAGGATTTGATGAAAAAGAATATTTTAAAGCGGACCCTACAGCGTCAGAAACGCCAAAGGTTGACTTTGGGGGCAATGACTAATGAATAGGAAGAGAGCTTTTAGCTTTCTTTTTGGTTTTTTTACTTTTTTCTTTATAGCAGCAAATGTGTTTGCTGCGGATGGTCAGATTCCAGCCCCTGTTGGGGATATTTATGTACAGGATCTTGCCAACGTCTTAAACGAACAGGAAAAAACGGAATTAACAAACTTAGGCAGGACGATTGAAAATAAGACAACTGCACAAATAGCAGTACTGACAGTCAAAACAATAGGTAATGGAACGATCGAAGAATTTGCTAATGAAGCTTTTCGGAAGTACGGGCTAGGAAGCGAGGAGAAAGATAATGGTGTCTTGCTTGTGCTATCCATGAACGACAAAAAAATCAGAATTGAAGTAGGGTACGGTCTTGAAGGAAGAATCCCAGATGGAAAGGCAGGAAGAATTCTTGATGAATATGCCATTCCGTATCTTAAAAATCAGCAACCAAATGAAGCAATTGTTCGAACGTATAAGGCATTAGCAAATGAAGTTCTTGCAGAATATGGTCAAGGTGGACAGGAAGCAGCTGCGAATGAGGGGATAGGTATTCCTTCATGGTTAATCATTTTAGTTATTGTTATTGTTGTACTCCTTGATTTTAAGTTCTTTGGCGGCACCATTACCTATTTCCTTCTTTCTATTATCTCTCGAGGCGGTGGAAGAGGAGGCGGTGGAAGAGGAGGCGGGGGTTCTTCTGGGGGCGGAGGTGCGAGCCGAGGCTGGTGAATTGTTGATATCACTATTTATCATAACCCGTTAAATAATAATGTAGATGTTATACGTAAAAGCAAAGGACCTGTTTCATGGTCCTTTTCATTTTTTATTTCCCCTAGTATTCGATTGTTACAGCTAAATGTTCGTCTTCGTTTAAAACATAATTCCTCCGAAACAACAATCAAATCATTGTATATTTCTAATATCAATATGTAAATATATCTATTTATTATATTTTGTTAAATTTTGGTATATATTTTACTTATATCAAAATAACCATAGCTTATTATTTCTTTTATTGAAAAAAGTATAGAATAAATCTTGTGCACTATTAAGTAACTGAATATTCAGTACTTTGTAGTAGTTTATAGAGTTTAAAAAGGAGGAAAAAAATTGAAAAAGAAAGTTACCTCAGCGGCGCTGGCAGCAGCTATGCTCGCTGGAACATTTACTCCTGCAGCTATGCTGCAGCCCGTAGGACATGCACAGACGCAATCCAAAATTGAACAAGCTATGCAGCAGCTTACATCAGAGCAGAGAAGGGCGATTCAAGATTTGACAAGTACAGTACAATCTGGTCTCCAGTTATCACCTGATATGGATTTATCAAGTGATAAAGAGGTTTCTGTAATCGTGGAATTCAAAAATAAACCTGCTCAAACAGCGGTTTTAGTAGAAAAGCTGAATGGAAGAGAAATGTCTGTAGAAGAAGCTAATGATGCGGTTGAAAAAGAACACGGTGCATTTAAAAAGGATTTAGAAGATTTACATATTAAAGGAAAAATTACAAAATCATATAGTCAAGTATACAATGGCGTTGCTCTTACACTACCTGCTAATGAAATTAAGAATCTACTAAAATCAAAAGCAGTAAAAAATGTATGGGAAAACCAAGAAGTTCAATCAGAGCTTCCGGTTGCTTCAGAAGAGCAAAAAGCACCAGCTTACACACCTTATACAGGAAACAGTCCGTCCGAGACATTAGGAGTGGATAAGCTTCATAAAGAAGGGATTACAGGAAAAGGAGTCAAAGTTGCTGTACTCGATACAGGAATCGACTACAACCATCCAGATTTGAAGGATGCTTTCAAAGGCGGATACGATTTTGTAGATGAAGACAATGATCCAATGGAAGCAACTTATGAAGATTGGCAAAAATCTGGGCAGCCTGAATTTTTGGGAAGCCACAGCTATTACACAGTTCATGGAACACATGTATCTGGTATTATCGCGGGGCAGCACAAAAATGATGCACAGTTTGCGATGGAGGGGATAGCTCCTGATGCAGATCTATATGTATACCGTGTGCTTGGTCCTTATGGAAGGGGAACAACAGAAGATATTATGGCGGGAATTGAACAATCGGTAAAAGATAAGATGGATGTCATCAATCTTTCACTTGGAAATGATTATAATGATCCATTATCTCCAATTTCTGTTGCGATTAACAATGCTGCTTTATCGGGCGTGACTGCCGTGTTGGCAGCAGGGAATGCAGGTTCATCTCTGTATACAATTGGCTCACCGGCAGCTTCTCCGTTGGCTATTACAGTGGGGTCAACAGATACGGAGATTGCTCTTCCGAATTTTATCGGAACCATTAAATCAGAGAGTGGACAAATAACAACAGAAACTCGTTATATCGGAACAGGGTTCCTAGCGGATGCTAGATTACTTAAAGGCCAAACACTTGAAATGAAAGATGTGAAGGTAGGAAAAGAGGAAGACTATGTCGGTGTTGATATTGAAGGGAACATTGCTCTGGTTTCGACAGGCGGAGGTCTTACAGTACAACAGAAAGTGAAAATTGCGAAAGAAAAAGGAGCTGCGGCAATCTTCATCTATAGCCAATATGGATCTGGTTACATAGGGGATAAATTGCCAGATTCACTTGATAATATTCCGGCTCAAAGCATGGATGGAAAACAGGGAAAAGCATTAGTGGAGTCTTTAAAAACAGAAGCAGTATTCTTTACGTTTGATGAAGTAAAGGAAAATACACTGACTTCTGATGATGTGTTATCGTACTTTAGCTCAAGAGGGCCAGCGCGAAATACATATGATATCAAACCGGAAGTTGTAGCTCCAGGCGGTACTATTATGTCTACTGTGCCAAGCTATTATCAAGGGAAAGATTACGTAGGGAATTATTCATATGCGTACACTAAGCTTTCAGGAACTTCCATGGCAACGCCGCATGTTGCAGGGGTAGCAGCCCTGTTGCTTCAGGCAAATCCGAAGTTTACTCCAGGCGATGTCAAAAGTTCTTTGATGAATACAGCAGATGCTCTCCAAAGCAAAAATAGTGTATATGAATCTGGTGCTGGAAGAGTGGATGCTTATGAGGCTGTCCATACTGCTGCTTCCTTTGAAGTGGAAGGTAAGACGATTACATTAAGTAATAGCGACAAAGAAAAAAATATCAAAGAAATTACGGGAGCATTAAGTTTTGGAACGTTTTACGGCACTGAAAATGGGATAGAAGATGAGAAAAACATAACCGTTACAAACTATGAAAATCAAGATAAAACATATGAGGTTAAGGTGAATTACCAAGCTCTTAGGGGTTCTATTAATGCGGAGGAAAATGGTGTAGTATTGGAAACACCTTCTTTCGTTACCATCAAGGCAGGAGGAAAAGAAACTGTAGCTGCTCGTATTAACATTCCATCTAGCGCGCAAAACGGGACGTATGAAGGATTTGTTACATTTACCAATAAAGAAAACGCTGATGAGGTATATCAAATTCCATTTGCTGTACGGAAAGTAAAAGAGGGTGTTGAATTTGTCCAAATGGGAGATAATGTGACAACTATAAAAGAAGATGGATCAAATTCGGTCACTACATCTTTATCTAGTACCTTCCGATTGAATTCTCATATGAAATCTATTGATACGTTTCTTACAGATGCTGAAACAGGAGAAGATCTTGGATTTCTCGGACAGTTGGATGGCAATGTAATAAATGAAAATACCACGATATCACTATACGGAATCTTTGCTGGCAAGTACTATCCGTTTACTAATGATAAAGAAAATCCAATTGCCTATGAAGCAAAAGCACCAGAGCCAGGTACATATAAAGTGAAATTAGTTTTTACGGATGATCGAGGAAAAGAAACGGTTATTGAAAAACCTTTTGTACTAGATAATGAGATGCCTACGTTGGAAACAGATCTAGAAGAAGGGATTGTTGAAGTAGATTCTGCCACGCCTACTATTGAAGTGAATGGTACAGTACATGATAAACAAATCGATGATGCAGTGGCAATAGGATCAGCAGTTAAACAAGGCAATAACCGATTGTATTATCGCTACTCTAACTCTTCTGCTACACAGACTAGTCTTGATGAAAATGGGAGTTTCAATTTTATTAGAGCTTTTCCTAGTTATTTAAAAGTACTTCCTGTTAGTTTCCAGGGGAAAGACAGAGTAGGTCTTCCTACTGTTCAAAAGGAGTTTTATTTCGTCAAAAAAGGTACCAACTATATCGCTACCGTTGCCAATCAAAAAGAAGTACAAACAGGCGATACCATTAGCTTTACATCAACAGCACATAATAGTACCAGCTGGATGGAAGCAAAATGGAACTATCAGTTTAATAAAGCGTATCTAGAAGTAGAGGGAATTGAAGTTTCTAAAGAGTTGACAGGTAAGGTCTCAGTGGAAACAAAAGAAACAAGCAGTGGTCTTGCGGTTACTGTTAAAGCGTTGCAAGGAGCTATTTCACCAGCAGACATGCTTCCTTTATTACACGTGAAAGCCAAAGTGAAAGATGATAAGTTTATCAATGATTATGCATCAATGGCAGTAGTGAATGCAGTTTATACAGATGCTACAGGAACAAATACAAAAGCGGAATCTGCGCATCCATCCGTAAAAATTTGGGCAAAACATTCGGAACTGCAAGCAAATATAGATGGAGAAGCGATTTATGCAAGAGATCCATACGGAAAGTTACTTACTACGTATGTCGATTATTTTGCATTGGGCGCGAAGATCAGAGTAAAGGATGGAGAAGGCAATTGGTATGAAGGGAAAGTTTTACCGAATGCTAAATTCGAAATCCGCGGACTGCCTTCTGACCGTAAGCCGTTAACATTCCAGTTAGATATACCAGGCCACTTTACAGTAGAAAAGACGTTCACAATCGGTCGTGAACAAGGTCTTGGGGAATTACAATATTTTTCATTCAAAACGGCCATAGCAGGCGATGTGAACAAAGATAACGTAATTGATATACAAGATGCCGTTTATGTGAAAGATCATTGGAATACATCAGACCGCAATGCAGATATCAATTTTGACGGTACAGTGGATATGAAAGATATGGAATATATCAAGCTGAACTACTTGCTTGAAAACCCTACAGTACAGCCTTCCAAAAAGCCGAGTGAAAATGCGCATGGTAAAAGGTTGGAGGACATTCTAGAGGAATTGAATTAAGTTGAAGAAGAGGAAGGCTCAAAGATCGTGTTACAACGACCTTTTGAGCCTTCCTCTTTTGTTTATATAATCTTCTTCATTTTACAATAATGGTACATGATGGAGCCCTCCCTAAACTTGTGAGCAAATCTTTTTAGAAAAATAACTATCATAAAGTCAAATAGCCTGAATGCAATACTACATATAATTAAAATTACTGTAAACATTAAAATAGATTTCCAATCCAATACTAAATCCCCTCCATGTAAACTTATATGTACTGTCTCTAATGCAGATTTATACTGCCTCTGTCTACAACATAGCTTCTTTATAGTATGCTCAATTTCCATAAATACGACAAAAGGATTTTTATAATCAAAGTACTATTAATAGGTAAAATACATAATAAAGGGGAATTTTCGTGTTGGCTGTTACTTGGTTCGTACTAGGGGCTGTACTAGTAAGTTTTATTGATTACGTTATGTTTCATACTGAGGCAAAGAGATGGAAATGGTTTATAAAAAAATCTTCCATTCAAAGAGTGGGGATATTGGTTAGTGTTTTTATAGTGTTATTTTTGCTTAATTATGTAACTCTCAAATAAATCTGTTTGCTGTGTAGCAACTAAGAATTATGGTAACTAGGAAAAGTTTAGAGAAATAAAGAAAACCATCAAATAGCATACCTTACAAAAAAGAAAGCAAACTAAAGTCCTGAGTGCCGGTAATGAAAAAATACTACTTGGGTATATTTATATAGTGTTAATGCTTGTACTTACTTTGGCTTTTTTTGAGCTCTTAATACTACTTGTTCAAGACCGTTTTCTCCCGCAAATTCTGCATCTGCTTTTGATAGAGTCTTTTTATTATTCTTAAATTGATTATTTTTATCTTTAGCCATGTTTTCACCATTCTTATAGTTTGATTCTTTCAAAGATGCTAAGGGACAGGAAACCTGTCCTTCTATCTTTTAAAATTAATCTAATTTTTTTAAGAATACTATAAGGGGATAATATCATAAGATGGTCTTTTTATTTTAAGTAAGTAAATGAAACTAACAAGTAATTGAGTTTAAGGATGAGATTACTATGAAAACGAGGGGATGGAACTGGCTATC
Organism: Bacillus sp. 165; assembly: GCF_017742235.1. Taxonomy (GTDB): domain Bacteria; phylum Bacillota; class Bacilli; order Bacillales; family Bacillaceae_G; genus JAGHKQ01. The sequence continues at coordinate 1,268 of NZ_JAGHKQ010000007.1, read as the reverse complement.
ACAAACAGCCCATTTTATTGAGGAATGTGCTTTAGACCTTTAAATAGGTCATCCTGCATCTAAGTACATTGCTTATACATAATGCATAGTATAATGTTATAAATTTGCGAAGGGAATGAGAAAAATGTATTTTGTTCCTTATATGTATCCGTATCCTTATTATGTTAACCTACCAATGTATAACTATGGAAGACAGCCTGGTTACTGGACTATTCCTAGTGAGATAGGGGCTGCTACACGATTTTTACAATCATCAAAGGAAAGAAATAAAATGCAGTTAAAAGATTATGGACCAGAGCCGTTTGTAATTGATATTAATGAGGCTACAAAGCAAAACAATACGTATCGTACCGCTTTATGGACAGGAAATCATTTGCAAGTTACATTAATGAGTCTCAATGTTGGCGAAGATATTGGCTTGGAAATTCATCCTAACGTTGATCAATTCTTGCGTATCGAACAAGGTCAAGGAATTGTGCAAATGGGCCAGAGTAAAGATAATTTAAACTTTGAAAGAAAAGTCTATGATGACTTTGCCATTATGATACCGGCTGGAACATGGCACAACGTAACTAATACAGGGAATATTCCGCTAAAGCTTTACTCGATATATGCACCTTTACAACATCCACATGGTACTGTCCATGTAACAAAAGCTGATGCCATGGCGGCTGAATAAAAGGGTGTATCTATTGTATACACAGTTTTTTAAAAAAACGTTTTAAAGTCTATTAAGTGTCTAGCATCATAGCCCATATAGCGGAAAACTAAAAGTATCCTCATGTAAGAAGTAGAGGTAAAACCTTATATTTTATGTATTCTTAGGAGCATATGGGCGAATTTCTCCTTTTTTACCAGCTTTAAATAGTTTATAATTATCAGATAACAGTAGATATTTTAATCAATAAATAATTATAATGAACTATGATAGGGGTATAATTGAGACAGAAAAGATGTGTTCCAAGTTGGAGCCTTCCTTTTTGTGACATCTAAGCAGGAGTGCCTACTCTTTTTTTTTGCAAATATTGGGGATAAGGATGGTTATAATGAGCAGCCTACAGAAAAAAACAGACGTGATCTTAATTGGTGCAGGAGTCATGAGCGCAACTTTGGGAGCATTACTGAAAGAGTTAGTACCTGAATGGGAAATCAAAGTATTTGAGAAACTTGCAAAAGCGGGAGAAGAAAGCTCTAATGAATGGAATAATGCTGGTACGGGCCATGCTGCACTGTGCGAGCTTAACTATACGTCCGAAAAGTCTGATGGA
>NZ_JAGHKQ010000006.1 GCF_017742235.1 Bacillus sp. 165 | reverse complement strand
TCTGACTTAGTAATTGGTGCAGTGTTAATTCCAGGTGCAAAAGCGCCGAAGCTAGTAACGGAAGAAATGATTCAATCGATGGAGCCGGGCTCTGTCGTAGTAGATATCGCTATCGACCAAGGCGGAATTTTTGAAACGACAGACCGTATCACAACACACGATGAGCCAACGTATGATAAGCACGGTGTGGTTCACTATGCAGTAGCGAATATGCCGGGTGCAGTACCTCGTACCTCTACAATCGCGCTAACAAACGTGACAGTGCCTTACGCAGTGCAAATTGCAAACAAAGGCTATAAGCAAGCATGCTTAGACAACACAGCATTACTAAAAGGAATCAACACATTAGACGGTTATGTAACGTATCAAGCTGTTGCAGAAGCGCATGATTTAGCATATGCGAATGCTTCAGCTTTATTAGAGAAAGCGCCAGTTATGGCGTAAGTTAGCTTAAGCAGACTGCTGGGAAAATCCTGGCAGTCTGTTTTTATTTGTTTGGATTCAGTCTCGCAGACTACTAAATCAGTAAGGAAAAGAATGCGTTTTTTTAAGTATTGACTTTTCTTGTGCCAAAAGATAAAGTATGTATTGAAAATAGTTAAACTATTGAACAATTAAACATGAGAACCATTTAATAGTGAGGTAATAGAAGATGAGTGAAGAAAATATTAAGGATTTAGTCGATCGATATATTGCTGTTTCTTTTTCTGTAATGAATAAAGCAGAAACTCTTGTAAAAGAACAAATCGGCAGTGATCTTACGAATGATCAGCATTATATGCTGAGGTACATAAACCAAGCCGGACCTTGTACATCATCAGAATTAGCAGAAGTGTTTCAGGTGAAAAAAAGCGCTATCACTGCCATTATTACGAGGTTGTGGGAAAAAGGGCTGGTTCAACGAACTCGTGATGAAAATGATCGGCGTATAGTGTATTTAACGCTAACTGATAAAGGAAAGGAAATGTATGTAAAAACAGAAGAGAGAATTCAGAAGCTGGTGGAAAAAATTATTAAAAAATTTGGGGATCTAGAAATTAAGCAATTTCTTGAAATATATGAAAAGCTGAATGGAGTGCTGACAGAAATCAAAGATGGGGAGTTGGAATAACCATGAGTACCATTATTAAAAGTAAGTGGTTCATACTTATAGCTTGGATTGTTATTGTTGTCGGATTGTTTATGACAGCACCTAATATGGCCGGTCTTGTTCGTGAAAAAGGACAATTGGATGTTCCAAAAGGATATTCTTCCTCATTAGCATCAGAAATTATGAAGGAGACACAGTCAGATGAAGGAGATAGAAAACAAACGCAAGTCGCCCTTGTTTTTCACAATGAAAAAAAGCTGACAAAAAATGAAGTTGCGCAAGCAGAAAAAGCAGTACAACTCTTGGAAGACAAGAAAGCTCAATTAGGCATTGAAAAAATCCTTACACATTTTAATGAAGAAAGTTTAAAGGAGCAGCTTGTATCGAAAGACGGGAAATCTATTTTAGCGCTGGTGACCATGAATTGGAATGACCGCCAACCGCGTGAGGTTAGTGAGGCATTATACAGCACAATAGAAAATGTAAAAGTGGATCATTATTATACTGGAAGCTGGATGATCAATGAGGATCTTATGAAAAGCTCAGAAGAAGGACTGAAAAAGACAGAAGGGATAACAGTCGTGTTTATTTTAAGTGTTCTGCTCCTTGTGTTCAGATCTGTTATAGCACCGGTTATTCCACTTTTGACTGTCGGAATCACGTATCTGGCTTCTCAATCTATTGTCTCGATTTTAGTAGATAAGTTTAATTTTCCTATTTCAAGTTATACGCAAATCTTTTTAGTTGCGATATTGTTTGGGATTGGAACGGATTACTGTATTTTATTGTTGAGCCGCTTTAAGGAAGAGCTGTCCCAAAAAGAAAGCATCGCAGAAGCCATCGTCGAAACATATCGGAATGCAGGGCGTACCGTATTTTTTAGCGGTGCCGCGGTTATGATTGGTTTTGCAGCGATTGCGTTTTCTCAATTTAAGCTATATCAATCAGCTGCTGCGGTAGCTGTAGGGGTTGCGGTTTTATTAGTTGCCCTATTTACCATTGTTCCTTTTTTTATGGCTGTTTTAGGCAGAAAAGTATTTTGGCCTTCAAAAGGAAAATTAGAGCATGGCGATAGCAAAATCTGGACCGGTTTAGGAAGATTTTCACTCGCTCGTCCTTTTATTTCCTTATTGATTGTTGCTTTTGTTTGTGTTCCTTTTTTAATAACGTATGACGGGAAATTATCTTTTAATTCTTTGGAGGAAATAAGTGGAGATGTTCCTTCAATCAAGGCTTTTAATGCTATAGCTGATAGCTTTGGTCCCGGTGAATCCATGCCGATACAAATCGTAGTAAAAAATGATGAAAGAATGGATTCTGTCGAGTATATTGGGTTAGTAGAAAAAATTAGTCAAGAGCTGGAAAAAGTAGACTTAGTCGATAATATCCGTTCTGTTACAAGACCGGTTGGAGAGCCAATCGAAGATTTCTTTGTTTGGAAGCAAGCAGAGACGCTTGGTGAAGGACTTGGCGAAGGAAAAACAGGACTGGATAAAATTAGTGAAGGGCTGGATGAAGCAGGGAATAAACTCTCTCAATCAGAGCCGGAGATTAATAATGCATCCAAGGGTATCGACGGTCTAATTTCAGGAACATCAGTTATTCAATCTGGATTAACGGAGATTCAAACAAATCTTTTTAAAATTGAAGATGGCATTCGTCAAGGCTCAGCAGGGTCTACTAGTATAAAAAATGGATTGGAACAAGCAAAAGCAGGAAGTGAAAAGCTGATTGCAAGCTATAAAGAGATTTTAACAGGGTATCAAGATATACAAGGAAATTTAAATTATTTAAACACGCAATACGGTGAAATCGGCAACGGATTATCTGCATTGTCTGAATCATTAGGGCAGATTAAGCAACAAGACTTTACTGATCTTGAAAACAAATATGACGGATTACAAAACGATGCTCAGTATCAACAGATAAAAGGGTCAATAGGAGCGCTTCAGCAAGAAGTGCCAGCTTTATCAGCTGGATTTAATCAATTAAATGTTGGATTATCACAAATTACAACAGGTATGAACCAAGCAAATATAGGCTTTTCTAAAGCGATAGCAGGACAACAGAATGTAGTGTCAGGGCTAGAAGCTTTAATTGACGGTCTTGACCAACAGCTTGCCGGATTAAATCAGCTTGCTGATGGGCAAGGGAAAATTGCCTCTAATATGCCAAAGCTTTCAAATGGCTTAGAAGAAGTCAATGTAGGTCAGCAGCAGCTGCTTGATGGGTTTAGCGGTTTAGGTGCTCAATTAAGTCAACTGACGGACGGTCTTGATAAAAGCGTAGACGGATTAAACCAAGTATCGGACGGCCTTGGTTCCGCTCAAATGTATTTATCAGGCTTAGCGGAGGCTTCGGATTCAAATGGCTTTTACTTGCCGAAAGAAGTGTTAGCGAGTGCTGATTTCAAGCAAGCATTGGATACGTATATGTCGACAAATCGTAAAATTATGACCATGGACGTTGTTCTTAAGGTAAATCCGTATTCACATGCAGCGATGGATCAAGTTCCTAAAATCAAAGAAGCTGTAAAGAGGGCAACAAAAGGCACGAAATTAGAAAATGCAGTTGTGGCTGTTGGTGGAATTACAAGTACAAATAAAGACTTAAATACTATGTCAGCAAATGATTATTCTCGTACTGTTGTTCTTATGTTATTCGGAATTTCTATTATACTAGTTTTTATGTTCCGCTCTCTAATTATGCCAATCTATCTAATCGGCTCCTTAATATTAGCCTATTATACATCAATGGCAATGAATGAAGTCATTTTTGTTAATATATTGGATTATACAGGCATTAGTTGGGCTGTTCCATTCTTTGGATTTGTAATTCTTATAGCTTTAGGAGTCGATTATAGTATTTTCCTTATGGACCGTTTCAATGAATATCAAAATTTATCTGTACATGAAGCGATGCTGCTTGCCATGAAAAAGATGGGGACAGTGATTATATCGGCTGTAATTATTTTAGGAGGAACATTTGCAGCAATGATGCCGTCTGGAATGTTATCCTTATTACAAATTGCTTCCATTGTATTAATCGGTTTGCTTTTATATGCTTTTGTCATATTGCCGTTGTTTATTCCTGTTATGGTTAAAAGCTTTGGCAAAGCAAATTGGTGGCCTTTTAAAAGAGAAGCAAACTGATGATTTAATATAGACATAGCTAAAAACACCTCTTATGAAGAGGTGTTTTTAGTTAAAACTTTAAGATTTTCCTAAGTCTCTCAAGTTTTTGCTCTGCTATTTCTGCTGCTTTCTTTGATCGGAATAAATAATGAAACATTCGTATCCCTCTCCCTTAGCTTTATATGTGTATTTTATCATATAAATAGGGAAAAACAATAAAATTGTATACCAAAAATAGATATATATGTTATAATCACTAGTAAAATAGCTATAAAAATCATTTTTGGTATACCAAAATAAAAATGTTGGTGATGCGATGTTAAAATATGTATTTATGTTTGTGATTTTTTCTTATTTGTTTTCTACTTTGTTTCAATGGGATATGCAATTTTGGATTTCTGCTTTATGTGTTGTTATTATTTTTTATGCGCTGTTTACAGTAAGGGCGTTTGTTAGAATGGTAGGAAGTGTTTTTTTACTGACAGGTGTACTGCTTCTTTGGAGAAGTGGGGCAGACTGGAAAGAATATATTCTTTCATTCGGTCCTATGCTGGACTTGCTTACTTTATTTGCATTAATCCCGATTTTAGGGTCTCCGGTGAGACTGGGTGGCTATGCAAAAGGTATCCAAACGATTATACAGAAAAAGGTGAAAACCTCCGGACATTTGTATATTATGACATCCGGCATTTCTTATTTTTTAAGTATGTTTATGAATCTGGCAACCTTGCCAATGACGTACTATTCTATTCGTCCGTCTTTAAGTCTTTTTTCCATTACAAAAGAAGAACGGTTTATGAGCCGAGCCATTACTCATGGATTTGCAATGCCGCTAGTATGGGCACCTATTACCCCTATTGTGGGGATCGTAATCAGCGTAACTGGTGTGAGCTGGGTTTCTATTTTACCATTTGTTCTGCCGTTAAGCGTATTGGGATTAGCATTAGATTGGATATTGGCGGCAAGAAGTGCAAGAAAAAGTGTAACGCGAGGAATGCGTATTGATGGGATAGAAGATGAAACGGCAGCTTCTGTGCAAGGAGTACCCCCTTATGGCAGAGTAGTTCATATTTTTATGGCGATTCTTCTGTTCAATTTGATTATTTCATTTGCTGAGCATCTTTTTTCTTACCCTTTTGTTATTATTGTATCCTTACTGGTTATTCCGTTTGCATTTGGCTGGTCTTTTTTGATAAAGCAAACAAAGCCATTTTTACATAGCTTGCAAGAGTATTTTCATTCTTATTCTGATAAAATGAAAGATCAATTTTTTATTTTTTTGTCTGCTGGCTTTTTTATATCTGCTGTAAAAGCGGCCAACATAAATGAAGCTGTTAATATGGCTGTTACACAATTTAAGGATATGGTAGGGGTAGAGGCATTTTTAATTGTATTGCCGCTAATACCGTTGGCATTCGCATTCACAGGGCTTCACCCTGCGGTAACTCTCGCATTGATGGCAGAGGCGTTGGACCCGAAAGGATTGGGAATTTCACCACATATTTTAACAGTCTCTTTATTGGCTGGAGCAGTTTCTGCGTTTTTAGTAGGTCCATATAATGCAACAATTGGGCTAATGTCTAGTATCGTGAAAGAAAACTCGTTTAAGGTATCCAATTGGAATATTCCGTTTACGATAAGTTACCTAGGCATTGTCATGCTGTATCTGTTTGGATTGGAATGGTTTCTATAGAGGGAAAAACGGCAACAGGCAAAGGTTACCGTTTTCTTATTAATTGATTCTCCTCTTTTTCATGATATAAAATATAGGAAAATTAGATATGAGGGGGAGGATGAAGATTAAAAAGTGGGGGGCAAGCATCTTAATAGCAGGATGCCTATTGACGGCAACAGCTTGCGATTCAACTCAACCAAAGAAAGAACTAAAGACTGTAAAAATTGCTGAATCTTTTATGTCAATATTGGATTTACCAACCGTGAAAAATAAAACAATCTCTTATACAAGTCAACAAGAAGTATTTAACATGGGGTATAATAACAATACCTTTAAAATTGGAGAATACTATAATACAAACAAAAAAGTGTATATATACGTTTTAACATTAGAAGATCATCCATTATCTGAGGAGAATAAAAAACAAGGCGTTATATCAGAGAAAATCATTCGAATTTCAGTAGGTGCAAAACCGAATAAAGATACAAATATGTATACTTTTTCAGCGATATCGCCTCTTTTTGAAGAACACCTGAAATATGACTTTGAGGGTAAAAGCTACTATTTATTTCAAACGGAAACACCTTGTAAAGCAGATGACTTTAGGATAGAAGTTTTTTTAGTAAATAAGGAGCAGCAGGGGCAGTCTAAGTCGGGTGAGCAAACATATCGCGCTATTATAAACGCAAAAGCATCCGTTTTATATGAATAACAGTAAAATTATATAAGTTACAAACATAACCAGCACTACAAGTAGAGTGCTGGTTATATTGGCTGTTATACAGCTACTTCATCTGATTTTATGAGTTTAGAATATTTAGAGTCCTCGCTGTTTCCGGAAGCTTTTACAATTTCATACAACTCTTCTTGTGCCGCTTCAATAGTGTCAAATGTTTCAAAGAACTTTACGCGGATTTCATTTACATATTCCCTTCCTTCATATTTTTCGTACAGCTTGATTTTAATATTATCGTCCATCACTTCGGCAATGGTATACTTTGCTTTTAGTTCATCAAAAAAGTAGAAATGATAGGTTTCCAATGGTCGAAGACCTTCGTTATCTACAATAGTTTGAAAGGTATTTTTATTAGTCAACACAATATATTTTCCCATATCTGCACACTCCCCATTTTATTAGTAGTACGACAGGTATTTTGTATACCAATTTTCTATTTATAGTGTAGTACATAAACTATATTTAATCAATATTATTTTCTGAATTTTTAATAAAATAAGAAAGGGACAATGGTATGTAAAATATTTCCTTGGTAAATAATCTAACAACAGTGTTTACTTTCTAAAAAAATCCAATTATAATCTAAATAAAATTTTGAATTTTATAAAAATTTAAATTGGAGGGGTATGTATGCCGAAGGTACGCTTGCATGTAGAAGGAGAAATGATTGAACAAGAAGTACGTGAAAATGCGAATTTAGTAGTATTGGCGGGTATCCGGCAATTTCCTAAACTGAAATACGGATGTGGAATGGGAAAATGTACAAAGTGTGCATGCAAGGTAATAGAAGGAAATGAGCACCTTGATCCGCCAAACTGGAAGGAACAAAAAATGCTTGGTGAAAAGTTGGAAGAAAACATTCGTTTATGCTGTCAGTTAACAATCAAACATGATATTGTCATTTCACAAGACAATGTGCTTGCTGGGAAGTCAAAAGCTTCAAAACAGGTACAAGCATAATGATTTTTTGTTATTACATTAGGTATACAAAATACCCTATGAATTACTCATCATGATAGTAGTGGGATACAACTGGAAAAAACCATGAAAGCGGATACATATTATGAAAGGAGGTGAAACAGTGAAAGCATACTTATTGCCCGAGATGACTTGGGAAGAAGTAAAGGACGCTCTTCAAACAGTTAAAATTGCCATTATTCCAATCGGAGCGCATGAGCAGCACGGTCCCCATATGGTCGAAAGCTGTGATGCGGTACTGGCTGAAAAGATGGCTGGCAAATTGGCAGAAAAAATGTACCCTCATGTAATAGTGACACCTACTGTAAATATGGGAGTATCACATCATCATTTAAATTTCCCAGGAACCATTGCACTGAAACCATCCACTCTTATTGCTATCTTAAAAGATATAATTGTCTCACTTCAGCATCATGGAATCCACAAATTTTTATTTTTAAATTCGCACGGCGGCAATCAGTCGACATTAAACGTTGCCTGTACAACGCTGACAGAAGAACTTGCAGCAGAAATTTATTACGCCAAAACCACAGCATCGGCTAAACTAGCAATCTCACAATCTATCCACTCTTCTTTGTTCGGTCACAGCTGTGAGCGGGAAGTATCAGAAGCACTCTACTTAGCGCCGCATTTAATTCGACCAAATAAAATTACAAAAGGAGATATCCAACCGGGAGGCAGATGGAAGCAGCTTCGGCCAGGCGAGGCTATTCAAGGATTTTATCGATACGAAGAAATGACAATTAACGGCTGTATTGGGGATGCAACAAAGGCAAGTATTGAAACAGGGGAACAAATCGTAGAAGAAGCGCTTGACAATCTTTCAACCGAACTCTATAAGCTATTGCATCTAGAAACAGAATGTAAATATCTATAAAAGAGAGGATGAAGTTTTGTGGAATTAACTGCTGCTCATTGGTTATATGCTGTTGTGACGCTTGTTATTATTGTGACTATGTTATTTCGAAAAGGGGTTGTACTGCCTACATTGGCAGGAACCTTTCTTGTAGCCGCCGTGTATAAAGGCTCAATCATTTCTGGATTTCAAGCTATGTTTAATGCAAACTTGGTTGCTGCAAAGGAATTGTTTACTATTTTCTTGATTATTACATTTATGGTTAGCTTACTGCAATCGCTCAAAGACATTGGAGCAGATGAAAAAATGATTGCACCGATGCAAAAAGTAATGAAAAACGGACATATTTCCTTTCTTGTGTTGATGGTGGTTACATACGTAATCTCCCTGTTTTTCTGGCCAACGCCAGCAGTTCCGCTTATTTGTGCATTACTAGTGCCCGTAGCCATCCGTGCGGGATTGCCTCCGATGCTGTGCGCTATTACGGTCTCGATTGCCGGACAAGGTATGGCACTATCTTCAGATTATATTATGCAGATTGCACCAATGCTTACTGCAAAATCTGCTGGTATTCCAACAGCATCTGTAGCAGATAAAGCGATGATTTTGTCTTTAATTACAGGGGGAGTGGCAATTACCACTGTATATTTGACAATGCGAAAAACGATACAAAAGCCTGATAGCGATACATTACAGCAACAGTTGCAAATGATGAACAATTCGTCTCAAGGAGAAATAGCAGCAACGACAGAAACGGCAAACAGCCCAGAGCGTGAAAAATGGGGGAAAGTTTTTGCGGTGTTAGTTCCACTTTCGCTTCTTGCAGTCATTTTATTTATGTTTTCCACAAAAATCGGCGGAAAATCAGGAGGATTTGAAGGAGGAGACGGTGCTGCCTTTATAGGCGGGGTAGCAACTATGCTGTTAATTTTAGCATGTGTATCCTTTAAACGGTTGCAAGCTTTGGATAAAATCAGTGATCATCTTACAGAAGGCTTTGTATTTGCGTTCCGGGCAATGGGACCAGTTATTCCAATTGCGGGATTCTTTTTTCTTGGAAACAGCGATTTTACACCATCCATCTTATCTCTTGGAGAAGATGCAGCAAAGCCGGCTTTCTTATTTGATTTAATCCAAGCAGCGCAAGCCCATATTCCGCAAAATTCAGTGCTTGCTTCATTTAGTGTACTCTTAGTGGGAATAATTACAGGGTTAGACGGATCAGGGTTTTCTGGTTTACCACTCGTAGGAGCATTATCGGGTGCAATGTCATCTAGCGTTGGCGTAGATTCGGGAACGTTGGGAGCTATCGGACAAATGGGGGCTATTTGGACAGGTGGCGGAACTATCATTGCTTGGTCATCCTTAGTAGCCGTTGCTGGTTTTTGTGGTGTTTCAGTCTTGGATCTTGCTAGGAAAAACTTTTTTCCTGTACTCCTTGGTATGATTGTCTCTACCATTATTGCCATTGTTATATGGTAGAGCGTATTTATTAAATTTTAGAAAAGTTAGAAAATTTAATAAAAATATATTTACAAACAAAAAATGATAGGTTACTATAAAGTCAGTTGGTATACCAAATGCAATTTATAGGGAAATAACCTCATTTTGATGAGAGTTATGTATATTAAGAAGTGTTTGGTATACATTGTTTTGATAATCAATAATACTACATATACAAAGTAGAGGAGGAGTTTGGATGACTAGATTATTATCCAAAGATGAGTTTCGTAAAGAGTTAGAGGAAGCGATTAAAGGAAATCACAGCCAAAAGGCGCCATTTACTATTGCGTGGGCTGAAGGGAAGCTAGAGCGTAAGCATTTCGCACGCTGGGCTGAAAATCATTACCATTATGTGGGACCTTTTGCAGATTACTTGGCGTATATCTATCATAACACTCCAAATTTACCACAGTATGAAGATGCAAAGGATTTCACTTTACAAAATATGTACGAGGAAGAAATTGCAGGCGATCGTCATACAGATTTATTAATTCGTTTTGCAGAAGCTTGTGGTACTACTCGTGAACGGGTAATAAACCCTGAAAATATGGCTGCGACTACATTAGGTCTGCAAAGCTGGTGTTACGCAGTGGCAGCACGTGAAAATTTCGTAGTTGCAACGGCTGCATTGGTAGTAGGACTGGAGTCTCAAGTACCAGACATTTATCGTAAACAAACGCCAGCGCTGCGTGAAAAATACGGTTTCACAGATGAAGAAATTGAATTTTTCGACCTTCATATCGTTTCCGATGAAATTCATGGCGAGCGCGGTTACAAAATCGTGCTTGACCACGCTGACACTCCGGAGCTGCAGCAGCGTTGCTTAGAGGTTGTCCGCACAGGAGCGAAAATGCGCCGCATGTACATGGATGGTTTATGGAGAGAGTATCTTGAGCAGGATCTTGGTGCTTTAGTGCAAGCATAATCAAAAGAGCACGAGTTTTATATGAAAACAAAAGTGGCAGTTTCCTAATTTAGGGAACTGCCATCTTATTAAGAAAGGATGATACAGTTGCTAACTACTAAAGTAGAAACCTATAAAAATTACATAGATGGAAAGTGGGTAGATTCACAAGCTGGTGCAACTTTTCAAAGTGTGAACCCTGCCAATAAAGATGATATTGTCGGGGGATTTCAGGCGTCATCTAAGCAAGACGTGAAGGATGCGATTGAAGCGGCAAGTCGGGCTTTTCCTGCTTGGGCACAGGCTTCTCCTTCAAAGCGTGCTGCAATTTTGAATAAAGCGGCAGCTCTTCTCGAACAAAATGTGGATCAACTGGCAGAAGAATTAACACGAGAGGAAGGAAAAATTATAGGTGCTGCCAAGCAGGAGGTGCTTCGTTCAGCTGAAACGCTTCGTTACTATGCTATCGAAGGGCAAAGCTTTACAGGAGAGACCTTCCCAAATGATGATCCAAATATGAAAGTAACAACAGAGCGAGAACCGCTCGGAGTTATTACCGTTATTACTCCTTGGAACTTTCCTTTATCCATTCCAGCACGAAAAATCGCTCCAGCTCTTATTACGGGTAATACAGTTGTCTTTAAGCCTTCCTCAGATACACCATTAATTGCCTACCGCCTTGTCGAAGCACTGCATAAGGCAGGTATTCCAAAAGGTGTTATCAATTTCATTACAGGTAGTTCATCTGATATAGGAGATAGTTTAGTTAATCACCCTGCAGTTCGGGCAGTGACATTTACAGGTTCTACTAGTGCTGGGGAGCATATTCATAAAAACACGTCATTTACCACAAGAACACAAATGGAGCTTGGTGGGAAAAATCCTTTAATTGTAATGGACGATGCAGATATAGATTTGGCAGCTGACTTGACAGTAAACGGGGGATTTAATCTTACAGGTCAAGCATGTACCGGTACGAGTCGTGTCCTTGTTATGAAAGGGCTAAAAGAACGTTACGTTCAAAAGTTAATAGAAAAAACAAGTGCATTAAAAATCGGTGACGGCTTTGAAAATGGAGTCATAATTGGTCCGTTGGCAAATGAAAAGCAGTTGAAAAACGTGCTCAAGTATATTGAAATCGGCAAAGAAGAGGGAGCAACCCTTGTATATGGGGGAAGACAGCTTGCGTACGGCAAATACGAAAAAGGCTACTATGTGGAACCGGCTATTTTTACGAATGTAACAGCGGATATGCGGATTGCCAAAGAAGAAATTTTTGGTCCTGTCGTAGCTGTGATTGAAGTGGAGAGCTATGAAGAAGCTATCACAATTGCTAACAATGTAGAGTATGGACTATCTGCAGCAATTGTTACAAATAATTTGAAGATTGCTCACCGATTTACGAAAGATATTCAAGCGGGAACAGTCAAAGTGAATCGCACGACAACAGGCAATTTGATGAATGCTCCGTTTGGAGGCTTGAAGCGTTCGAGCACGTCGACTTTCCGTGAGTCTGGTAGAGTAGGCTTAGAATTCTTTACACAAGTCAAAACAGTCTATATTGGTTGCTAAGGGGGAGATAGTATGAAGCAAGTACTGAAATTAGAGCTAGAAGAGGCAAAAGCAATGATAGAAGCAGCAAAGAAAAAATCCGAGGAAATCAATGTACTAGAAACCATCGCAATTGTGGATGACGGAGGATATGTTATTGCACTTGAACGCATGAACGGCGCCCGCATTACAGGACCGGAGATTGCGATTGCAAAAGCCTTTACAGCAGCAGGGCATAAACGTTCTACTCATTTATTTAATAAAGAACCGAATGGACCAGCATTACCGGGAAATGAAGCATTCGGCATTCAGCACATGCTAAATGGAAAATTTGCTGTGTTTGTAGGAGGATTTCCGATTGTTGTGAATGGCGAGGTGATTGGAGGTATTGGCATCAGCGGAGGAAATGGTGAACAGGACACCGCAGTGGGTACTGCTGCCCTGCAGGCTTTGCAAGAACTCCTTGTGAAAGAAGGATATGAAGTAGTAACGGATGCAGATATTAAAAAATAATACTATTTGGGCGGTTAGGAGTGGAACCTATACCGCCTTTTGTACTCCTAATAAAAACTTATTATAATAGAAAGAAATAGATTTACTTTTTACGGAATTTTGTTACACTTTTAAACAATAGGCAAGATATGAGAAGCAGGTGATAGAGATGGATATGGAATGGACAGAAACAAATTTGCTGTCTGTTCGTGAACATGCGTACAGATATTTAAAAGAAATGATTTTAGAAGGGCATTATAAGCCAGGGGATCGTTTGATTGAGCGTGAGCTCGCTGTCAAATTGAATATTAGCCGTACACCGATCCGTGAAGCATTGTTCCGTTTGGAATCGCAAGGGTTTGTGAAAACGGTTCCCCGAAAAGGTGTTATCGTTTCTAATATTTCTGATCAAGACATTATGGAAGTATTTACGATTTTATCTTCTTTAGAGGTGCTGGCAGCAAAGCTGGCTGCTCAAAGAATGACAGACGAAATTCAACAAGAATTCGATCAAAAAATTGAAGAGCTTCTTCATATTGAAGGAAACTCTGACGATGACTTTGAAAATGAGCATATTGAAATGAACCTTTTATTATATAAAGCGGCCAAAAGTCCTAAGTTGTTTGAAATTTTATCCGGCTTAACGGACTATATTCATATGTCTGCTAATATGGGCTATGAAACTCCGGGACGACGGAAGGAATCATTGCGTGAGCATATTGAAATTATGAAGGCTGTGCGTAACAAAGAAATAGAAATGGCAGAGTACTTAACACGAATACATATCGAAAATTCCAGACGTGCATACATGAACTACATAGAAAAGCGAAAAGAGAAGACAAAATAAAAACAAGCTGGGGATAATAATCCACAGCTTGTTTAACTGTAACGAGTTAAAACTGTGGGAAGTGGTGCAAATAGTACGAGAACGGTGCAAATATCGCGAGAAGTGATGCAAATAGTACGAGAATAGTGCAAATATCACGAAAACGGTGCAAATAGTGTGGGAAGTGGTGCAAATAGTACGAGAACGGTGCAAAAACCGTGAGAAGTAATGCAAATCTCTAAAAAGTAGTGTAACTACTTCTGGAATAAATGAAATTCGCGTATGTAACTTCTTAATTTTAGTTCTCTAAGCAGGAATGAGCTGCTTTTTACAGAATATCCACTTCATTAAGAATGAGGAGTTGGTAAAATGATAAAAAAGAGCGAAAAAACCGTTGAAGATTCAAAAGTTAGAAGCGTTGCTGAGAAGACTGCCGCCATCTCACCCCAAACGCCCTCTTATTGAGGAAGAGCTTGCAAAAAGCAGGGCCGGTTATCGAGGCGAGCAGTCACTTGACTATCATTTAAGTTTTCTTCCAGAAAAAAGATACCTCATTTTTCATGATCTTCGCTTGTCCGATTCACTTCATTTCTTCCAGGTCTATTGCCACTAATATTCTCAATTCTATGAATCTAAAACATTCAGGTTCAAATAAAGGAAGGACGTATGAGCTTCCTATTGACTGTTAGTCTGATCATAAGATCAGCCTTCTTAAATAGAAAAAACTATTCTCACACTCCAACTACAATCGGAGAAGTTACACTTTTTAAGATTTTGCAAATGCTCATCGCCACAATGTATCCAGACTTTGGATTGTCTGCAGATGGGGTATTTTGCACTTTTACTTCTACTTCTCCGAAATATCCCTTCACAATAATGTGATGTGTATTGTGCGTTATATCAGGATCTACGTATACCTGCACTTGTGTTCTTTCGAATCCGATACCAGCTAAGCTTAAAGCAGCAGAAACATTTGAACTTTCCGGAAAGAGCTTTGAGGATTCTCTAGCGATACCGTCATAAATGCAAAAAGGTTCTGTCAATGTATCTAAATCTACTTGTTCTTCAGCAATTGTGCCGCGCCAGGCACTCGGAGGTTTTCTTGTCACAAGCCTCACTTCATCCACCTCATTGAACATTGAGGCAGCGACGCGATCTAAGCCGGCAATGGCAGCCGAAGGAATGATGAGTTTTTTATTATAAATCTTTGCTGCAGCTTCTAGTTCGTGTAGTAGTGAATCATCTGCAAGAGCACCTACAGAAACGATGATAAAATCACTTCCGGAAGAAAGGGCTGCTTTTCCGTATGCATATACAGCTTCATGGCCTGCGGCTTCAATGATAATATCTAACCCTAATCCAAAAAATGTGTCTTCATGTTCATAAAAGAAACCAGAGGCAAGGTGTTCATGCTTATTTTTGTCGCGGACGAGAATAGCTTCTAGTGTAACATCTCCGGCTTTTCCTTCTTGTATATACTTTGCGACATCTTTTCCGATAGCTCCGTATCCAATTAATCCAACTTTGAGCATATGTAGCACCTCTCTTTATTTTTTGAATAGTAAAATATATTTGGTATACATAAAATTATACAAGGCAGGTATGAAAAAACAAATAGAGTAATATAAATTAAGCAAAATCAATCTATTTTCTATAAAAATATATTGTCAGAAAATTTAAAATATGGTATATTGTATACCAAAGAAGTTCAGAGGAGGATTTAATATATGCCGAAACTCAATTTTGCTACCAGTGGAAAAGTGTTAGAAGTACCGGAGAACTCAAATATTTTACGTATGTCTCTTCGCTATGACGGAGAACTTCCGAACCGCTGCGGAGGGGGCGTTTGCGGATCATGCGTTTGTAAAATTGAAGAAGGTACTGTAGATAAGGTTAAAGTACAGGAACGCCGAAAGCTTGGCGATGAGTGGTTAAACAAAGGATATCGTTTAGGCTGTCAAACATTTGTGGTAGAGGATGATGTTACCATTTCCTGGGATGAAAAAGTCACAACAGAAGTGAAAAAGAGAAAGCTTGATCATCCGAAA
The DNA here is from genome assembly GCF_017742235.1 of Bacillus sp. 165. GTDB lineage: Bacteria > Bacillota > Bacilli > Bacillales > Bacillaceae_G > JAGHKQ01. The sequence continues at coordinate 223,489 of NZ_JAGHKQ010000006.1, read as the reverse complement.
AAGAAAGTGATTACCGCGCAGTAACCAATATTCTAAATAGGGGTGAAGTGTATGTGGGTATGCGATAAACATATGAAGGACGGTTTAAAGGTATTAGAATTACCTCATATTCGCAAGGCTCCAACAGGTGTAACATGTTCATTTTGCAATGAGGCTGCTGCGGTACGTATGTACTTTGCTCATAAGCCTGCCCCAAGAAAGAAAAAATCTTGCGGCAATTGTGTAAAATGTACTTGCCTTGTGGCAAACTAACAGAAAACTAAAGGAATGATTATATGAAACAATTTAATATCTTTATCGCCTTTTTTCGTAGCAGTATGCTCGGATACGGGGGCGGACCCTCAACCATTCCTTTAGTACATAAAGAAGTGGTTGAGCGATTTAAGTGGATGAATGACGAAGAATTTGGTGATGTACTCGCTATTGGAAATACATTGCCAGGTCCGATTAATACAAAAATGGCCGGCTATATCGGCTACCGAGTGGGCGGCATGATTGGGATGATAAATGCTGTCGTGGCTACAACGTTGCCTACGATTATTTTAATGGTCATCTTACTCACTACTTTAATTACATTTAAAGATTTAAAATGGGTGCAGGGCATGACGAAAGCGATCGTCCCTGTTGTTGGAGTAATGCTTGGTGTGCTCACATGGCAATTTGTGCAAAGCTCTGTTAAAGGATTGAAATGGCCAGTTACAATTGTTCACCTTATTTTAGGCATTGTTGTAATTGAATATTTTCATGTACATCCTGGTTTTGTGATTGGAGCGCTTCTACTATTTGCACTAACAAAGCCCGCCAAGGCGGGAGATGGAAAGAAGAAAGTGAAAGGACTATCAGCGTGATGATATATTGGAATATATTTTGGGCGTTTTTTGTTGCTAATATTTTAGGATATGGTGGTGGGCCCTCGACCATTCCGTTAATTCAAAAAGAAGTAGTGGGGCGAGGCTGGCTTACTAACCAAGAATTCAACGAGGCGCTTGCCATGGGAAACTCGCTACCGGGCCCGATTGCCACAAAAATGGCTGGCTATATCGGTTTCCATGAAGGTGGTGTATTTGGTTCCTTTTTGGCAGTATTCGCAACAGTTGCACCATCTCTTATCCTTATGCTGACGTTGATGGGAATTCTGTATAAATATCGCCACTCTATGCAAGTCAAACGAATGACTTTGTATGTTAAGCCGACAATTGCAGTATTACTTGGCATCATGGCTTTTCGGTCCTTTCAAGACACCTATCTTCAAATCGGGATTGGACAGTTACTCTTTTTGGGAATTATCAGTTACATATTAATGGAAAAAGTAAAAATACACCCTGCGTTTGTGGTATTTGGGGCACTTGTATATGGAGGGCTGAATTTATAAGCTAGGGGATATGTCCTTTGGCTTATTTTCATGTGGAGAGAAGGACATAGGAGAAAATGGAGCTATAATGTATGCCAGTGAATTGTAAAAATGAGGTGGTGCAGCAAAGTATTGAGCTATACGAAAATAAAACTGAGCGCACCAAAGAAAAAGGTTGCTGCGCTCAGTAACTTACTATTGTGGTGCTACGTTTGCTCTGTTTTTCATTCGTTCCACCATTTTGGAGAAGAATTGGATTACAGGTCCAATAGTAAATGTGATAACTAAAGTTCCAAGATTAATTGGTCCATGCAATAGGAATGCAAAGATAAGAGCGGCAAGCTCGCCTAATGTTTTAGCGGTCATTAAGCTGACATTGAACCTTGCTTTTAATGCCACCATAAATGTATCGATAGGATTGAGCATAGGCATTTTTGCATGTATATAAAGGGATACTCCAAAGCCGATAATGATAATTCCTACAATTAGGATCATCCAGCGCTGTACAATGTCTTGCGGATTCCAATCAGCAAACACCTGAAGCAGCCAAAAATCGACCAGCACGCCGATAAGTATAAAAGTGATAGCCGCAAGAAATTGGGGTTTTTCACGTAATAAATAGGCGTTAATAAACAGCAATATCGATTGATTAATAATCATCCATGTTCCGACTGTTAATCCGAATGTGTTCGATTCTCCAACAGCTAAAGCATCCCACGCTCCTAATCCTACATTTGCTTTTATAGTTAAACTGATGCCGAATGTTATAAAGATAATTCCTATCATGAATAGGAAAATTCTGCTACTTTTCATTTGATGTCTCTCCTCTTGATGTCGTATCAATCCATTATAAAGGAAATAGGACAAAATTACTGTGCAAAGCAAAAAATTATTACTTTTTTAAACTCTATTTATTTATCGCTATACTTATAAGATTAAGCTAAATTTCCCAATTAAATTTAATAATAATCTGAATTTTGAAAAAAAGACCTTATTTTCCCAAGTTTATCGTACTATTATTTCTTATAAATATTCGTATTATTTTTTTGAAAATAGGAATATAGCAAAGGAATTTGATTATTAAAATGATCAATCTTATGCAAGTTTGATTTCATTTTTTAATATTCTATTGGAAATTTTCCCAATTGTAGGGGGTGTAATCTTTCTTATACACTACTAACAGGAAGTTTTTTATCGAAATTTTCAAAAAAATAAAGAGGGATTACATGAAAACATCAAAGAATCGGGTATTGGGGAAAGTCGTCAAAGGTTCTGCCGTAGCGGTTGTTTCTATGGGAATATTATTTCCACCGTTTCAAAGCGGGTTCATACCTGCCACAGCCGCTAAAAGTATATCAGCTGAACAAATTTTGTCTTCTCTAACAAAAGAACAGCGAGAGGCACTTACTCAACTGCAGGTGGCAGATGAACGCCAGGGACTGCAAGGGTTTGAAGAAAATGATTTAAAGAGTGATAAAGAAATATCTGTTATTGTTGAGTTTAAGTCCAAACCTGGAAAGGCTGCAGTGCTTGATGCTGCTTGGAAAGGCAAGTCATTGACAGAGGCGCAAGCGAAAAAGAAGATAGAGGAAGAGCACACCGCATTTCAAAATGATGTAAAGAAGATTCTGCCAACTTCTCAAAAAAGCAAAAAATCCGAGCATAGCATCACGCGTGTTTATAAAACGGCATACAACGGCGTTTCTATGAAACTACCTGCTAACGAAGTAGAGAAGCTTCTTCAATCAGCCGTGGTAAAAGCCCTGTATAAAAACGTGACCGTGACTGTTGAACCGTCTCCAAAGACAGACTCTGCTACGGAACAGGGCTCTCCCAACATGATGGAAAGTGTACCGTGTCTCGGGATTGATAAGCTCCATAAGGAAGGATATACCGAAAAAGGGGTCAAAGTAGCTGTTATTGATACGGGTATTGATTACAATCATCCAGATTTAAAAGAGGCTTTTAAAGGCGGATATGATTTTGTTGATAATGATTCTGATCCGATGGAAACGACATATGAGGACTGGGAAAAATCTGGACAGCCTAAATTTAATGAATATGGAGTTCCATTTTATACAAGCCACGGCACTCATGTTTCAGGGACTGTTGCAGGACAAGGAGAAAATTCTGACGGCCTGTCAGTAACAGGAGTTGCTCCTGATGCAAACTTGTATGTATATCGTGTATTAGGTCCATAAGGGTCTGGCAGCCTGGGAGATGTTATAGCCGGAGTCGAGCAAGCGCGTCACTTTTATAAATAGATATGGGCGACAATTATATGACTATTATGTTGAGACGAAACAATATGAAAAAGCTGTGGAAATCTCTAATTTGTTTATGGATGCGGTAGGATCAAGATAATATAAAAAACGAGTGACTTTTTATAAGGTACACTCGTTTTTTATATTATTTTCCTAGTATGTGAGGTTTCAATGGAAGCAGTTGCTCTGCAATTGTGTTAATATCTTCGTCCCCTACATTTGCCTCTTGTAAAGAAGTTACTAAATTTTCTACAACTGCATCCCACTGTTCCTCTTGTAAGTTCAAGCCTTCATGCGCTTTTTCCATTGAACGTCCTGTATATTGCGGCCCTCCTAATGCATAGGAGATAAATGCAGTTTGATGGCGGCGCTGAGCTTCCATATCTGTATTTGCAAAAAAGTGATTAATTCTGTCATCGGCTAGCACCTTTTTATAAAAGCTGTCCACAACTTGTGAGACTGCTTCTTTTCCGCCGAGTTTGTCATACAATGTTCCCATATTTACATTCACTCCTTTTTTTCATTCTTTGCTAATTATGCCAAAATAAATCAAGCATAAACAAATTATGTACTACAATATTATTTTAAACATTGAGATATAAAATCCTTTTTTCTTAAACTTGAAAATCTCTGTTAGAGAAAGTTTATATTATTTACTGCATATTTTTTATTAAATTTATAGTTTATAAGAGATAATATTTTGAATTTTTAGAATTTAACATTATAATAAATAGAAAGATATGGAAGGAGAGGGTGCTATTTTAAAAGATAAACAGTGTGTTGATATGGGAGATTGCTTAGTTTAATAGAAGAATTATATTATTAATTAATGTATGGAAGGTATAGAGAGGAATTTTTTAGCACTCAGTTTGGTGTTAGTAGCAACGAATCTGAGAAGTAAAAAAAGAGACTTTCTTCCAAAAGAAAGTCTCAAGTATATGGTAAAGCATCCTTTTTTGACTCGGGGTTATACATATCAAGCAAGTTAGGTCGCAATATATATATGACGAAAAAAGGAGCTTTATGCCTATGAAAACATTATTTTCTAGTTTAGTATTGTAAGACAAGCTCATACTTGTCCTATGCAATGAAGACAATGAAGTAGATTATAAAAGGAGGAGAAGCTATGAAGAACGTAGTGATTGTGTCTGCTGTTCGTTCTCCGATTGGAACATTTGGAGGAGCATTTAAAAGCCTGACCCCAACAGATTTAATGGTACCGGTGCTGCAGGAGGCTGTGAAGCGCGCTGGTATTGAAACCAATGATGTAAATGAAATTATTTTAGGACATTGTATCCAGCGTACTGATGAGCCGAATACTGCACGCACATCTGCTTTGCTTGCAGGGTTCCCTCATACAACAACAGGTTACACCATCCAGCGTCAATGCGCATCCGGCATGCAGACCATCATCAGTGCTGCTATGCAAATTCAACTCGGTGTCAGTGATGTTGTGATTGCCGGCGGAGTGGAAGCAATGAGTTCAAGTCCTTATGTTCTCAAACAACATCGCTGGGGTAACCGCTTACAGCATGGTCAAATCACAGATACGGTTTGGGAAATATTAGAAGATCCTATTCATCATATCATGATGGGCGAAACAGCCGAAAACCTCGTTGAAAAATATAAAATCACCAGAGAAGAGCAAGACCAAGCAGCCCTCCTTAGCCATCAAAGAGCACTTCATGCCATCGAATCCGGTTACTTCGAATCACAAATTGTCCCAATTACAGTCAAGGAACGGAAAAAAGAAACAGTGATCTCTAAAGATGAGAATCCAAGAGCTGATTTAACATACGAAAAGCTTTCGGGTCTAAAACCAGCTTTCCGTAAAAACGGCAGCGTCACAGCAGGAAATGCATCCAGCTTAAATGATGGGAGCGCAGCATTGGTTCTCATGAGCGAAGAAAAAGCAAGAGAAAAAGGAGTAAAGCCTCTTGCCAGAATCGCAGGCTACTCTGTAGCGGGTGTCGATCCGTTATATATGGGTATTGGTCCTGTTCCAGCTATCCAAAAGGGACTCCAAAATGTAGGATGGACTTTACATGATGCAGATTTATTGGAAGTAAATGAAGCATTTGCAGCTCAATATTTAGCTGTAGAAAAACAGTTAGGGTTAAATCGCGAGAAGGTGAATGTGAACGGAAGCGGCATTAGCTTAGGGCATCCGATTGGATGTACGGGAGCACGAATTACGGTGAGTCTTGTTCATGAACTGCAGCGCCGAGGCTTGGAGAAGGGCATTGCATCTCTTTGTGTAGGCGGAGGCATGGGGGTAGGAGTGTTTGTTGAAAGCTTATAATAGTGTTGAGAAAGAACCGTATTTTTCAGTGCGGTTCTTTTTCTTTATGTATAAGTGTCTCTCAGTTTGTTTTAGGGGAAAATGTAAAAATTATCCTTTTTCAAATCAGCTGACTTTTTACCATTATCATAAGAGTATGCCAACAAATATTTAAAAATATAGGATCAAACCGCAACCAAAAAAAGAGACAGCTGGTTGTAAAAACCTGACTGTTTCAAATAAGGAAGACGGCTATCCTAATGGAAGTTGTACTTTATCCCTATAAGGGCTCCGTATCAGTAGTTGCTTACCCTTTCCACTCCCGTTTCAACACACTGTAAATCACAATATCATGAAAATGGTCATACAGCCATTCTCCGTCGCGAATGATGCCTTCTTGAGTAAAGCCGAGACGCTTAGGAATAGCACGGCTTTTTTTATTTTCCTTCCCGCAGCGGATTTCAATACGATTCAGATCCCATCTATTAAAGGCGTAGTCTATCAGTGCTTTTACGCAGCGTGTCATAATGCCTTTTCCTTGTACTTGTTCAATTAGGTAATATCCGATACTAGTTTGTTTAAGCTTCCGGTTAATACCATGCAGTCCAATCATACCGACAAACCTCCCGTTATAACGGATGGCTGCATTGAAACCGTTATTTTCGGCAAACTGCTGAAGCCACATCGGTAAGATGAGGTCATAGTCGCTTGCTGTTTTCATATCATCTACCCATGGAAGCCATTCGCGAAGATACTCGCGATTTTCATCAATCATAGTAAATAGTTCTACCGCATCGTTTGCTTCTAACAGCTGCAAAGAGATTTCATCATCAATCCGAAGTAGAAACATATAAATCCCTCTTTCATAATTTTGAATATTAAATCATTATATCATACAGAAAACAAAAATATGATAAAGAAGCAGTTCCGTATAAACGTATACCCTGTCCAAGAGTGATAAAGCTGCATACCGTATAACAGACATAAGGAAAGGAAGAAGCTTGATGAAGCTTGCGGCAGCTTGTTTCAATTTTTTGATGATAGTTGTTGTACATGCGGTATTTTTTCTGGCACTTGGTTGGGTAACACATTCCTTGTATTGGATAACGATGGTCGAGCGAATATACGTAGGTATGCTCTTTTTAATAGGAGTACTGGAAGGGCATGTTTTTCGTCAAAGAATAAAATACGGAGCAATTGGAGCGTTTTTAGCTTTTTTTCTATGGTGTATTCAGGAAGAGTCTATCTTGTCTGCTATAATAAGCAGCTGTATTTTTACTGGTTGTATGTTGTTTGGCAGCTTCATATATATGCTGCTGTTTATGCCAATGAAAATACGAAAATAAGAATATAAAAAGCTGTTTTTAAGAAGGGAGAAATGCTTACACGAGCGAATAAAGATATAAATAGAAAATTCACATCAGGGGAGGAATTTCAAATGAATTTTAAATATTGGTTAAATGTTGATAAAACTGGAAAATTAGGAACGTTGCATTCCTCACTTTGCTCGTTTCGATTGTTGCAGGAAACACCATTTAAAGGAATAGAACGAAATAAAATAGATGGAGGCTGGTTCTCTTTCCAAAGCACATTCCAAGCAAAGGAATGGCTTCCAAAGAATTTTCCTCATTATCAGTATCAAGAATGCAGTCATTGTATACACTCATAAAAAGCGGCGATGCAGTCCAAAGAAAATAAAGAAACAGCAGGAACAATGCCTGCTGTTTCTTTATTGAGAAAGCACAACGCTTCCAAACGCTGCAATACTAAGCGTGTTTGTATGGTTAATAATATGCTCTTGACCAAACAGCACAGTCCATTCCTGATTGGTTGACAGAGTTACAGATGCAGCTTGCCGATTGGTATTATGCGCAACAAAGAGCTGTTTATTGTTCTGTTCATCACGAATACTATATGCAAGTACGCCGTCTGGAGCTGCAATAAACTGTAGGCATTGCCGTATCTTATCAGCTGTCTGCAGGCGGAAAGCAGGCTCAGTTTTTCGAAGTGCGATTAATCTTCGAACATAGTCTACTTCCTCTTGAAATGCCGCGCAGCGAACCCAATCGAGCTGATTAATTTTTGTTGAGGATTTATAACTGTTTTCGTCTCCACCTTTTGTACGCATAAATTCCTGTCCTGCATGCAAGAAGGCAATGCCTTGGGAAGTTAGCACGATTGCTGTGCAAAGCTTATGCATCTTTTTTATGGTTTCGACAGTATCATTAGGGTTCGTGATTAAGAGCTTGTCCCACAGAGTATGATTGTCATGTGCTTCTACATACGTAACGGCTTGATTCGGTTCATCGGCAAAGGAATGAATTGTATCGGAATAGCGGATAGCTCCTGCAATACCGGATTGAACATCGATAAGAGCTTTCGGATTGCCATTTACAAGGCCTAAAACTTCATGATAGAAAACACTTCCTTTTAATCCGTCACGAATCACGTCATTGAAATGGGCGATGCGGGGCATTTTCTGAGCATTTTTTTGATTTGCTTTTGATTCGCTGCAAAGTTCTGTTGCCAAATCCCAGCCTTCCCCGATGATTAAAATAGATGGGTCGATTTTATCAAGTTCTGCACGAATTTCGTTCATTGTATCTACATCATGCAGACCCATCAAATCAAAGCGGAAGCCATCCAAGTTGTATTCTGATGCCCAATATTTTACGGAATCGATGATGAATTTTCGAACCATATGCCGTTCAGAAGCAACGTCATTTCCGCATGCAGAGCCGTTTGAGAGTGTTTGTTCATCTTTGTAGCGGAAGTAGTAGCCGGGCACCAGCTTCATAAAATTCATACGGTACGCATCATACACATGATTGTATACTACATCCATCACTACTCGAAGACCGTTGTCATGGAGAGTTTGTATCGTTTGCTTCAGCTCCATAATACGGGAAATAGGATTATATGGATCTGTAGAATAGGATCCTTCTGGCGCATTGTAATTTTTCGGGTCATATCCCCAGTTATATTGTTCTTTTTCTAGACATGTTTCATCTACGCTGTCTGTACTGTAATCAAATATAGGCAGCAGCTGTACATGTGTTACACCTAAAGATTTGATGTGATCAATTCCTGTGGGGATTTCATTTGGTCCTGTTGTACCGACTTCAGTCAAGGCTAAAAACTTCCCTTTATGGCACATCCCGCTCTCAGGATGCATGGACAAATCACGTACATGGAGTTCATAGAGAATAGCATCTGTCGGTTCTGTGAAATGTGGTTTATCCTTCATCCAATGTTTCGGATGTGTTGTTTCCAAATTAAGAATATAGCCTCTGTCACCATTGACACCAACAGCCTTTGCATATGGGTCAGCAGCTTCATTCCACTCTGAGCCGATTTTAACTTTGTATGTATAGTATAATCCTTCTAGGTCTTCATATAAAACCAGTGTCCATGTTCCTTTTTCTGCCCTTGTCATAACATGCTCTGAGCTTGCCTCATCATCCCATTTCTTATACAGCACGACTTTCGCTTCACTTGCAGTCGGTGCCCATAGTCGAAACTTTGTTTTTTCTTTTTCATACGTAATACCAAGAGTTCCTTCGTAATAAAATGTTTCATCAAACTCTTTAGAATGTACCGACAATCCATCAACGACAGCAGGGTCGCCGAAAGAAATTGTATAGTTAATGTCACGTTGTACCGCCATCTTAATTCCCTCACTTTTATGAAATCGTATTCATATATATTGTAACATAATGTTTATCCTCATATCGAAAAGCGGTTGTTTGTTTACAACAATTATGCCAAGTGGTAGTATAAAGCAGTTAATATATACATGTGAGGGAGAGCAGAATGAAGTCTACAAAGAATCCTGCATCAGTGATGAATCGCATCGGGGCAAATATAATAGAGATGTTTATCATTTCGCTTCTATACGGAATGATTACGGCTTTAGTATCAGGAAATTACAAGGCATTGCTTGCTCGTTTTGAATCAAGCACAGGGGATTATCATATTGATATAACAATTGTAATTATCCTTATGGCTGTATACTTCGTTATCGTTCCTTTGCTATGGAATGGGTTCACAGCAGGTAAGTTTTTGCTGCGTACACGGGTAACAAAAAGTAACGGCGAAAATGCAGGGATAAAGGAGCTTATCATTCGCTTCTTCGTACTGTTGCTGCCAAATGTAATTTTGCTTGGAATTCCTGCAATTGTTAATGTATACGTTATTGCAACCCGCAAGGATAAAAAAGGATATCATGATCTGCTGGCAAACACAGTGGTTGTAAGCTTATAAAAAATCTGTCCCTCACTTTGGGACAGATTTTTTCATTTAGTAATAGTAAAGTATGAACTATGTATATTCAAAAAACAGGGCATATAAAATTGGAGGATTTGATTCCTTATGTGCTTCTTTCAAACGGACAGAGATTATATTTTATTTTTCGAAAAAAAATTTCAGATTTTGCAGATGTTTGAGAGAACCAAGTTTTTTACATTGAATACTATGATATTGTAAAGAATCACCCCAAGAGGAGGTGTCGATATGGATAAATTTATGAAATTTTTCCTTGCGGCTTTCGTAGGCTGGATGTGGACTATGGCTGCCGATGTAATTGTTGAATCTCTTAATACTTTCTTAGGCTTCTTCTCTGTGACATCCTTTAAAGGCTTTGTGAGCTTCCTTGGCTTCTTCGTATCTTTTGTAGGTTGGTTTTCAATAGCATTTTTTGGATTCTTGTTCCTTAAGAATGCTTGGGAAACCTTCAAGAGCTAATTAGCTAGCGGAAAATAGTAAGCGTTTACATTCTTAAAAGATAAAAGGAGAGCGTAGTTCTTAGCTCTCCTCTTTATTATAAATTATTGCATTTGCTGTATAAATGTTTCTAAGCGGTTGCAGGCCTCTATCAAAGTTTCCATGCTGTACGCGTAGGATAAGCGAATATAGCCTTCTCCGTATTCAGAAAATGCTGTACCCGGTACGACAGCCACACCTGCTTCTTGGACAAGCTTCATCGCAAAATCAAAGGAATTCATGCCAAACTGTCCGATATAAGGAAATATATAAAATGCTCCTGTTGGTTTTTCTACTGTCAACCCCATGCTTTGCAGGCGGTGATAAAGGTAATCCCTTCGTTTTTTATATTGGTGACGCATCAAACGCGGTGCATCTTTCGCCATAGTGAGTGCTTCAATTCCAGCGTATTGTGAAATTGAAGAGGCGCATGTGACGTTATATTGATGTACCTTGAGCATTTCTTTTGTAATATAGGCAGGGGCGAACAAAAAACCAATGCGCCAGCCTGTCATTGAATGAGATTTAGACAGGCCGTTAATCACGATTGTTTTATCACGCATAGAAGGGAATGATGCAATAGAAGTATGGGTTCCTTCGTATACTAATTCGCTGTAAATTTCATCTGATAATACGAAAATATCTTTGTCTTGCAGCACCGATATAATTTCCTGGAGCTCTTCTGAAGACAACGATACTCCTGTTGGATTAGAAGGGTATGGTAATACAACACAACGTGTACGGTCTGTAATAGCTTTTTGCAATGCATCTGCGGTCAGGCGAAATCCTGTATCACGAACATCTACATACACTGGAGTAGCGCCGCACAGCTTAATGATAGGTTCATAACCTGGGTAAATGGGGGCAGGTAAAATAACCTCTGTCCCCTCTTCTAAAATGGTACGGAAGGCGATGTCGATTGCTTCGCTGGCTCCGGTTGTTACAATCACTTCGTTTGCTGGATCATATGATAAGCGATAACGGTCGTTTACGAACGAGCAAGCTGCTTGACGCAGTTCAAGAAAGCCTGCGTTATGAGTGTAGCTTGTAACATTTTCAGTAATAGCACGCTTCCCAGCCTCTTTCACAAGAGAGGGGGTAGGAAAATCTGGTTGTCCGATTGTAAGTGAAACAAGGTTATCATATTTTTGAATCATATTGAAGAACTGGCGAATACCTGAGATTTGAATGTTTTTGACATGAGAATTCAATAAGTGCTCCATATGTTTTTTCCTTTCCGTTCACAATTTGGGTATATTGTATCACATGTGACAAATGTGTTGTGAAAATTTTTGTATATTCAATTTATATTACATGACTATAGTATTGATCAAAATGGTGAATAAGGTATGAGTTGTAAGTGGAATTTTCAATTAAATCCATACAAAGGGTCCTCTTAGGAAAAGAAGATGGAAAATCTTCAATTCGCTTTGTGTTACATGCATTGCAAAGATACACAGAGTATGTTCATGATTCAGGAGTTTGTAGTTAAACAGTTACATAGTTTGCTTCCGAATTTGCTGTTTCGGCATATGCTATAGAAAAGAGAGTGGGGATTCTCTTGCGAAAACATGACAGAGAAAAATATGAATTGGAGCATGAAGCGTTGTCTCTATTTTTACAATTATATAATAGGACGCACAGAAATTGTCTTTCTAAAACAGAAAAGAGAGAAATGCCGGATTTTTTATTACGGGATCAATGCGGCAATCAGTATGGACTTGAAGTAGCGCACTTATTCACAGATCATCTTCAAGCAATGCGTTTGTTCGGGAGAGAAGGAAAGAAAACGTCAGGGCGGCGCCAGCGGGAGACGGTCCTTGAAAAGCTAAATGCACAGTTAAAAAAGAAATATGAAAAATGGCAAAACTATAATATCTCTTTTCCATGTCATTTGTTAATCCGGATCTTTTCCAAAGAATTGACGGCGGCTACGATTGCACATAAGCAGCTTTATACAGCACATAACCCTTATGATAAAATATGGCTTCTTGTTCATTCTAGCAACGAACAAGAGGAGTGGGTTCTTATAGAAATAGGGTGAAAATTCGAAAAGACAAGTATATCCGCTGCTATACAGAAGTGTGAAAGCAGACTATATTATAACATGGGGGAAAATATTCCGAAGGAACCTTGCACGGATATACATAGATGAACGTAGTGCAGGCTGTTTCAATAAGCGATGAATAAAGGAAGTTTTGTAAAAAAATAGTTAAATTCCTCTAACCTTTCATCGAAAACATGAATATAATATCAATCCTATCATACTATGAAGATAATCTCATTGAACACGGTGGTGAAAAGGATGCAACAAACCTTTTGCAGTACAGTATTATACGAACCGCTTTACCAGCATGAAATAAAGGTTCTTCCTTGTGAGTTAGAGCTGTTTCAATGCAAAACGTTGCGTCGATTAAAATTTTTAAGTCATTATGGAACGGCTTCATTATTCTCTCCAATTATGCATTCCCGCCTGGATCATACAATCGGTGTATGGTCAGTAATCTCACGGTTTTTCCCCGAGGATTTGGAATTGCGGCTTGCTGCATTGCTTCATGATATTGGTCATCTGCCATTTTCACATGCTGTTGAAAAAACGTTAGGGTTTAATCATCATACGAATACAGAAAAACTTATACTTGAAGGAGAAGCAGCAACAATCTTACAGAAGCATGGATTTGAACCGAAGAGAATCGTTGCTTTACTTAACACTGATACACCGCTTACAAGCAAAACAAAATTTTTAGGAGCCGATCATTTTGATAGCTTTTTACGAGACTCTTACCTGGCAGGGGATATGAGCCGAAAACCTTCAGACATTATTAATAGCATTCATTTCTCAGGAAATTATGTCGAAACAGATGTCGAAACAGGGCTTGTTATTATGGAAGCGATGGTGCATGATCATGTTGCTTTTTTAAATCCGCAGGCTATTGCAATTGATGGATTGCTGGCCAAAGCAGTTTCTGCGTATGCAAAATATCATGAAGTACAGCTTAGCTTTATTGAGGGGCTTACCAATTATGAGCTTATTCATCATTTGCAAACAAGTGAATGTGAACGAGTAAAGGAATTGATGAATATCATTTTATGGGAACCGCATCGTATTATTATTTCGGAGTATGCACAAGCAGATGCGATGAAAGTAGATGTAAAGAAAATTTACGATAAAGAAGTGCTCGTACTTGGAAAATCCATTACATTATTTAGCGAAGAGGCTGTGCATAAGCTTGAAAAAATACAGAATTTGATGAAAACATTTTATGTAACTTATAAAAGATAAGCCCTTCAGGTAAGGGTTTTTCTATGAAAATAGGACGAGCTTCTTTTATTCGCTATTAATATCGCTTTTGATCCAATATTGTAAGAAAGAGATGATTGATTTTGCTCCCATTAGTGGTAATAAAAGAGCCGACATTGATGGGGGATTACTTGATATATAAATAAGGAAGGTTGAAGAGAAATGTCTATGAAAGCAGATACTTCTATTGTGTTATTTGATGGAGAATGTAGTTTTTGTAATGGGGGTGTCAGATTTATTATTAAACGTGATAAGAAAGCGCGTTATCGTTTCGCTTCGTTGCAATCAAGAATGGGAAAAGAGCTGCTTAGCGCATATAAGGTACCTGAGAATATAGATTCTATTGTACTGCTTGAGGGGAATAGGTACTACACTCATTCTGAGGCAGCACTGCGAATTTGCAGGCACCTTGGTCTATGGAAAGCTTTTTATGGGGGGATTGTGGTGCCGCGGCTGCTGAGGGATATGCTGTATAAAGGATTTGCCAAGTATCGGTATAAAATGTTTGGTAAAACAGTTTGTATGATTCCCTCTAAAGAGGTAAGGGCGAGGTTTTTAGAAGAGTAAACAACAGTTTTAAGCTGTTGTTTTTTGTTTTTTCTTAATTTCGAGAGATTCTAACATAATATCTCTTTATATTATTTTTTATTTATAAATTGTTAGAAAAGTTAAAAAATTCGTTTTAAATTGTCAAACAAATGATATAATCAAGATGAGGGAATATTTGGAGGTAGGGGAGTGGAGCAAGTGAAGGATATTATCATTCAAGTCGCCATTATCATTTTGCCGTTCTTTTTTTATGAAACGATTCGCCTTAATCGTCATCATGCTACTGTGCCGAAGTCAAATCGTTATTTTGTGACGGTTCTATCTAATATCATACTGCTCTTTTGTATGGTTTACCCTATACATTTAGGAGAAGGGGGAGAATATGACTTTTATCAAATTCCCATTATGATTTCTTTTTTGTATGGGGGATATGGGATAGGGATAGTAACGGCGCTTGCTTCATTAGTATATTATGCATTTCTCAACGGGTTTGAGGATATATGGTTCCGTGCCTTTCATGTGATTATTTTATCAGTCATCCCGCTTGTAGTTTCGAAAAAGTGGTTTTCATATCCGAAAAATAAAAAAATTATGATAGCTTCTGCGCTAGCGTTTTGTTATGCACTCGTATACATCATTGCAAAGGGGCTTGTCATTGTAATGGGGGAAGGCTTTACACTGAGTACATCACAAATGTATTTCAATTTTACTGTTGCTTCTATTATCATGGCTATGACTATGATTTTTCAAATTTATATAACAGAATATTTATATGAAAACGCATTTTTACGTGTAGAAATGCATAAATCAGAAAAGTTGAATATCATAAGTGAACTGGCAGCCAGTGTAGCACATGAGGTTCGGAATCCATTGACGGTTGTGAGGGGCTTTATTCAGCTGTTAGAAGGAAGCGAGGAAGCAGGAAATAAAGAATATATGCGCTTAGTTTTAACAGAGCTTGATCGGGCGGAAGGAATTATCTCTGATTACTTGAACTTAGCCCGGCCACAAATTGAAGTGAAGCAGCACATCCATCTGTCTGCCCAGCTTTTTGAAGTTACGACCCTTATGTCCTCTTTTGCAGCGATGCAAGGCGTATATTTACAAACGGAAATGGAGGACTTTCTATATACAGTTGGAGATAAAGCAAAACTGAAACAAGCTATTATGAATATCGTCAAAAATGGGGTAGAAGCAATTCAGCAGAATAAAGGATATTTAAAGGTAACTGCTAAGCAAATAGCGGATGAAATTATTATTAAGGTCAAAGACAGCGGCGTTGGTATGACGAAAGAGCAAATAGATCGATTGGGACAGCCCTATTACTCTTTGAAAGAAAAAGGGACAGGTTTAGGACTTATGGTTACATTCAGTATTATACAAGCGCACAATGGCAAGCTTACATATAAAAGTGAAGTTGGGAAGGGAACAGAAGCCATTATTACCCTCCCTGCTGCAGAGCAGCCATAAGAAAAAGTTACCGATATACCGGTAACTTTTTCTTATGGCTGCTCTTAGAGTTTAATTTATTTGTTTAGTGAGAATCTGCTTTCTGTGGTTTTTCTCGTAAAAATAAGGATTTTAAACCTTTGAGGAGTGAATTTTCTCTTGCAGCAGCAATCATTTGCTTTGTTTCCTGCATTTCTCGTATCAGGCGCATAAGCTGTTCGTCGCGGCTGGCTTCTCTCCGTTTCACCGTATAAGCAAGCTCGCTCATTTTTTCTTCTTGACGTGCTCCTGTTTCAGATACATGGTGCATAAACTCATTCATCTTCAGTTCTTGTTTAAACTCTTTTTGTGATATATGATGCATGAGTTTATTGAGATTCTCTTCTTGCTTTACTTCTTTTTTCTGCATATGAACCATGAGGTCATGCAGTTTATTATCTTGACGCGATTCCTTTTTCTGAACATGTGTCATAAGCTCGCTTAATTTTTCTTCCTGTTTGGATTCTTTAATGTAAACATGGTGCAGCAAATCGTCCAGTTTTTCATCTTTTTGTCTGTTTTGTGATATTAATGTGGAGTTTTGGTGTATGATGGCTTCATTTAACTGTGCTAGATTGTCGAGCTTGTTCATGAACTCCTCAAACTTTTTATTCTGTTCTCGGATAGTGACGCTTACATCTTGAGTGTCAGCTGCAGCAAGTGGAGAAATAGCTTTGGACGATTTCGCTGATGTAAGGACAGGGGCAGGGGTTGGATGGTTCATTTCATGGACAAGATCGGCAATCACTTCGATAATATCCTTATCCAGTTCAGAAGCAGAATCATGAATTGTTTTTAAAAGCTTAATATCTTCTAACCTAAAAGCACGTTCTCCCGTCGCACTCTTTTCAATAGGATATCCATATTGCTCTAAAGTAGCACTATATTTACGAATGACATTTTTGGGAATTCCTGTTTTATTCTCAACATCTTTCGTTCTATATTTTGCTTCCATGATTAATCCCCCTCAAAATTTATCGTAATTACAATTTCCCTGTTTTCTTGTCATCTTCCTTTAAAAAATAATGTCGGATTGAAGAAAGTTTTCTACACGAATCGTTGATATGGTGAACATTGTGCTAAGAAATACATAGATAAGGCAGGGCTTATGTTGCAATTTGATATAGATTGGTAGGTTTTGTAGTGGAGATATAATACATTTGTGTAGTGAAGGTGAATGATTTGTGATAAATAGAAGGGAGCATTCAAACCAAAAGCTGACCAAGAATGGCCAGCTTTTGAAGTATGCTACAATGTAATAATAACTTTTGTTCCGTCATGAGAGTCAATATGCACTAGCTCTGTTCCTTTGAAATGTTGTAATGTCCGCACTAGTTCTTTGAATACAGTGGGATCTAAGCCTGCAAGAGTGGTTCTGTGCTGATTGTCTACGAGTTTTAAAACAGGACGTAGTACTAGACTAGATGTGGCTGCACGGAGAAGAAGGTATGGAACTGGAATGGAAAAAGGTATCTTTTTACCAGAGACAGTAACTTTAATTCGTATCATAGCCTTATTCAATCACAACGAAAACTTTGTCTTGTTCCGCGCTTGTAATGTCAATTATAGGCCCATCGATTTCATGCTCGATTGCTTGTAGAAGTAGATCTAAGTCTACATCCTTTAAATACTTCTCTGTTTCAGGTATTTTCAAAAAAGCTCCTTGTGCTGCCTTGATGGTTGCTTTGATTAATTTGATGGGAAGGTTAATAGCTACATTATCACCTTCATGGGAATGGACGCGTATGCGCAAGGTTTTATCCAGATAAGGCTTAGTTGATATTTCTGTCTCTTGCGGCTTGATAACTGTCAGAAGCTCAGAAGCCTTATCTGCATCAATTTTGCCTTCTTGCATCATGGTTAATACCTGCTTAATTTCTTCTTTCATATATACACACCCCTTATATCGTGTCTCGACACATTTATTTATATTTGTTATGATAAACATACAATATTGTTTTTGGACACTTTATCTACATAAAGTGTCTTTTTTTATTTTTTCTTCAGCATCTCAATTGCTTCATCTGCTGTAATCTCGCCTCGATCCAGCAAATCTAAAATATTTTTTTTCTTTGGTTCTTCTCTTTTCTTCGCTGTATCGTATCCCAGGGCCTCAATAATTTCCTCTAGTTTGTTTCTTACAGTTGGATATGAAATACTAAGTTCTCTTTCTACTTCTTTAATACTGCCACGGCACTTTAAAAACACTTCGATAAAATGGAGCTGTTCTTTCTCTAAATACATTAGCTTTGGTAATTCAAACTCATTTTCAATGACAGTTTTACAGCATTTGCAGTTTAATTGTGCGGCATATAGTTTTTCTTCACAAATAGGACATGAAGTTATAATAGGGTAACCCATTTTTCCCCTCCTTTCATTATAATTAATTATAAAACTCAAAAAAATGAATATCAACAATTAAATAATTAATTTCTTTAATTTTAATCTTAATAAATTTAATTTCATTGATAAACCTTAAAAGAAAGCCGGCTTCCATTAGGGCAGCCGGCTGTTAATTTGAATATTCTCTATTTCTGTACCTATTTCGGCTAAGCGTTCATTTAGAGCGTCGCTTCGTAAACGCGTAAGCCAATTGATTTCTGTTTGAGCGTGTTCCATCACTCCTGCTAAAATGTGCAGCTGAGAACGTGGGATGGTACCTATTTTTTTCTTATAAATCATTTGCATTAACTCGAGCAAGTGGGATGTTTCTTGTATTTTATCATGTAATATTGCAGCTAGCTTTTGTTGATTACCGGCTGTCGCAAATGCCAAACCAGCATAAATTGGTTTGGAAATGTGGTTTGGATCGCGGAATTGCTTTAGAAGAAGATCCTGAAACGCCTCTTCTCCTTTTTCTGTGATACGGTAAATTGTTTTGTCAGGGCGATTTGTATCCCGGACAATGTCAATCACTTCTATGCATTCTTTTTTTTCCAACTGCTCAAAGGCGTAGTATAGAGACCCTTTTGCCATTTTTATATAGTGGTTCATCCCGCGTTCATTGACGATTTGCTGTATTTCATACGGGTGTTTTTCCCCTTCCATCAAGAGACCAAGAATGACCAGTTTTATCATACGATCCCTCCTATTTAGCTTACTTGCTTTTTCTTGTTTTTTACAGGAATTGCAAGTCGTTCATTCCCCATGAGCAGGATACACACAACGGCCAATATTGCAGGAAGGAGCGCCCAAGCAAATATGCTGGAAATAGAATGTGCCAGTGCTTCTTTGATGCTCTGCAAAACGTCGGGAGGAATGTTTTTGTTTGCTTCTGAAGAAAGAAGAAAGCTAGTATCTCCGCCTTTTGGAGCTAAATTTGCCAATTCAGGAGGAAATACGGACTTTAGTTTATTTGTAAAGATACTATTTTGAATAGTACCGAAAATAGTGACGCCAAGTGTCATGCCTAGTGAACGTGAGAATGAGTTTGTAGATGTCGCAGACCCACGCGAGCGCATATCTAATCCATGAATGGAAGCCATGCTTAATACCGAGAATGAGAAACCGACGCCAAGACCAGCCAAAATCATGAATAGGGTAACCATAGCACGGCTTGTATCGACAGTCAGTGTACTTAATAAGTAAAAGCCTGTAACGAAAAATACTCCTGATAACAACATGATATTGCGGTAACTTGTGCGGGTAGCTAATTGTCCCCCTGTTTGGCTGCCGGCAACAGAACCAAGCATCATAGGTGTTAAAATAAGACCGGCATTAGATGCAGATCCGCCTAATACCCCTTGTACAAAAATCGGAATATATACCGTTGCAATGATAAACGTTGCACCATAAAACAATGCTACTCCTTGTGTGGCGGCAAATAAGCGGTTTTTAAACAAATGAAAGGAAATAACGGGTTCTTGTGCTTTTCGTTCAATCAAGAAGAAAGCAATTACCATTACACCAAAGATAGCAAAAAGGCTGATGATAACACCAGAATTCCATGCGTATTCTTTCCCGCCAAGCTCGAGAGCAAACATTAAGCTGACAATACCAATAATCAATGTGATAGCACCAGGCCAGTCGATTTGTTGTTTTTTATGCTGCAAGGATTCTTGGTAGTATTTCATGATGAAAAATAAGGATATCAGGCCTAACGGAAGGTTGATATAAAATACCCAGTGCCAGCTGATATATTCTGTAATATAGGCACCTAATAACGGACCGAAGACACTAGATGTACCAAAAACTGCTCCAAAAAGACCTGTCATTTTCCCTCGTTTTTCCGGTGGGAAAATATCGTACATAATGGTAAAGGCAATCGGCATCAATGCTCCGCCACCAATCCCTTGAATCGCACGATAAATACTTAATTGTTCAATACTCCCAGCGGTTCCGCATAACATGGAACCAATCAAAAATAAAAGCAATCCTCCAATGTAAAATCGCTTTCGTCCATACATATCAGATAACTTTCCGAAAATAGGCATTCCTGCCATTGTTGCAACCATATAAGCAGAGGTTACCCAAATAAATTTATCAAGTCCTCCTAAGTCACCGACAATTGTAGCCATTGCAGTGGCTACAATTGTATTGTCCATTGCGGCCATTAAAATACCCAGCAATAAACCAGCAACAACAAATTTTATATTGTTTTCTTTTGGATTCAAATGGTCCCCTTCTTTCTCTTTATGTAAGATATATCATTCATTATAGTCAAATTTGACCAGATAACAAGTACTTGCTTAGTATGACTTTTCTGTTAATACAAATCTGTTATGGCAGGATATTGGAGGAAGAAGACGAACTTATTATGAGAATAGAAGGAGGGCAGAATTATGCAATCGTATGCGCATTAAAAGAGAGAAATAAAATGCTTCTTTCAATTCCGAAAAAGGCCGGTCACATAAGATACATAATTACAATGTTTCCGTTGAAGTTTCAAAGAAAGATTAGTAAGGTGGGGCATACGTTGTATCCTATCGAGAAGACTTTGTGCTAGTAAAATCTCATCGGTAATTGTGATCTTCAAAAGTATGATGAAAAATAAGATGAAACTTCAAAATGCTTTCATATATTATATAAGAGCAATTTGAAAGGGAGGCTTAACATGTCAGAAGGACTGGAGAAGCAGGGTATTTTGTTGTCTGTTGACCAATGTAATATGAAAGGGCCAATGGTGGATTTGCTTGTCACAATTACTGCTGAATCTGCAACAAACATGATGTTAGAGATGAAGCTGCCAAAAGGCTTGCAGTTGGCAGCAGCCACCATTCTGCCTGTTGATATGAGTGAGAATGAATCTATATTTAGATGGACAGAATGGGCAGATGAACCTTTACAGCTGAAGATCTCTCTCTCGCAGACAGAGCAACTTGAAGGTGCTGTTTACTTTATTGCCTCTGGAAAAAACAACTGTAACGAACTGGTGAAAAAGGAGAAAGTATTTTATATACAAGAATCAGGTGAACCGTGCATTGTCACAAATATTTCCTTACGCAACTTGACGGTAGGCTCGCTTATAACAGAACGTCTTTCGTATGAACTGGGAGATATAGTTGAATGCTCTCTTTTTGTAAAAAACACCGGAGCGACTACTGCGATGCTTTTGTATGTAAATCATATGATTCGGGACTATTTAATTTACGTACCCAATTCGCTGCGTTTTGATAAAGGAGAGGGAAAAGTGTTATTTCAATTAGTGCGTTGGCATATTCAGTCATTGAAGAGCGGTGAAGAAGCTAGACTGTTTCTTCATTTCAAAATGAAAGATGGAAACATGAATCCCTCCGCACCGCTGCGAGCTACTTACACTTATCAGAACAATCGAGGGAGTATATTTGGTCCTTATCAATCTAATGAAGTTGTACTCGAAAAAAAATAATGAGATGTCCCCCTATTTGTAAGAAAAGAGGCTTAAATAAAGCCTCTTTTCTTACAAATAGGATAGTATCAAGTGTTAGGTAACGAACTTAGCTTTAATCTATAAAACACCTTTCCTAATATAAAAAAAGCCTTTTCTTAGGAAGAAATGCTTCGTTGAGGTGGTAAGGACAGCTATGTTCGCTTGTTATCTTAATCAAGGTTGTGCTTCTTCAAAAGCTCCTTTTGTTCTTTTCCTTTCTTTGTAACGTAGTTATTTTTATAGCCAAAGTATAAAATGAATAAAAAGGAAGCTACATTGGCGATAGCATCAATTTGATCATTGGTAATAAAGGAATGACCAAAGGATTCAAATAAAAGCTTGAGAGATAGTAAAAAACCTGTTACAAATCGAATGATATCTGAAAAATTACCCATTCAAATTTCACGCTCCTTTCATAATGCTTGTCCCTCTCTATATACATATGAGAAGTAAACAAAAAAGAAAACCTTTCTATTAATAAATAGGCTAAAGTGGAGGTACATTTTTATATCTTCTGTACATAGTAAAGTGGTTGCTATGACGAATCGGTTAAAATTTAGGTTACTAATGTTACAATTTCTTTAAAATTATTACAGGAAATACTTTAAAAAAATAAGAAATAGACATATAATGGAATATAGAAAAGACGTAAAATTAGAGTAACGACAAAAAAGTGTAGAGATTTGTCCTCTACACTTTTCATTTTTTAATTGAAAGGGTGGTATTATGAAAATTGCAGTACTGCATGGTAGTTCAAGAAACGAAGGGAATACAGAATATTTAGCTAATGTAATGACGAAAGGGCAGGAAGTTACAAATTTTTTGTTACGTAACCTTGAAATTCTTCCTATTAACGATAAGCGTCATGACAAAGAGGGCTTTCAGCCTATGCACGATACATATGAAACTATGATCAAACAGGTATTGGAGCACGATATCTTAGTGTTTGCCACACCAATTTATTGGTACGGTATGTCAGGAGTGATGAAGGATTTTGTAGATCGCTGGTCTCAAAGTCTGCGTGATGCGGATATTCAATTTAAAGAGCGAATGAGTCAAAAAAAAGCCTTTGTCATCCTTGTAGGCGGGGATAAGCCTAAGATAAAAGGATTACCTCTTATTTTACAATTTCAAAATATTTTTGACTTTGTCGGCATATCATTTGAGGGGTATATTATTGGAGAAGGAAATCAGCCTGGGGATATATTGAAGGATGAGCAAGCTATTGCGGCGGCAAAACAAATGAACCGCATACTTTCATTGTAACCTTTTCGTAACACTTCCATAATTGAATGTATTTTATACTAGATTAGTAATACAGGGATGGGGAAAGGAAATGATAGAATGATTCAAAGACGCGTTCGGCGGCGATTTAAACGCCCTGTGAAAAGAACCCTGTTGCTTGTAGCAGCGGCTGGGATATGTATTGGGAGCTTTCTTTTTGCTCGAGCGCTTCTATCTCCTGCAAAAGCAATTTCGGATCAAGTGAATACAGTTCATATAGTGAGCGGCCAAAAGATGGCAGGTGCAACAAAAGAACTACCGAAAGAATATAATGGAAAAGTACGAAAATTAGTGTATCTGACATTTGATGATGGACCGAACCCCTATACAGAGCAGTTGTTGAATATATTAAAACAGAACAATATCAAGGCAACGTTCTTTATGATTGGTGCAAATGTGCCGGGGTATGAAGAAAGTGTAAAAAGGTTGGTCAGAGAAGGGCATTACCCTGGTTTGCACAGCATGTCGCACAAGTATGCCCATTTGTATACAAACGGGCAGATTGTAAAAGAAATGATGGAAGAGCAAAAAATCATAAAGAATATTACCGGCGCAACTCCTCATCTAACACGATGCCCATATGGAAGCATGCCTGGTTTGAATCAAGGGTTGCGAGACCAAATGAGTGCTGCAGGTTTTAAAGAATGGGATTGGACGATTGATTCATTGGATTGGAAACTGCCAGGGCAACCAAATGCAATAATTAACAATATAAATACTCATGTAAGGCGTAATATTGAAGTGATTTTACTCCATGAAAAAGAGCAAACTGTCCAAGCGCTGCCTAGGATTATTCAATCACTAGTTCACAGAGGGTATGAGTTCGAAGTCTATAATGAAGATGCTCATTTTATGATGAATTTTTGGCATGATGCCCGTTTATAGGGGAGGGATTCCATTTGAAAGGTGTCAAACTAGCTGCCATTGCATTAACAATAACCCTGTTAAGTGGATGCTTTGGCCCAAAACAGGAAGAAGAAGTGTATACAGTATTTGAAAATGCGGCAAAACAAGAGGCGAGTTTGTATCAAGAAGCTGCGGAGCTAGAAAAGCTGGAAGTAAAAAATCAAGAGCTGTATTCAAAAATTTTGAAGGATGGAAAGCAAAATAACGAAGCAGTTCAAGCTACTATAGAAGAGGCTTTACAAGAGGTTTCAGAGCGGGAGTCGATTTTACAGAAGGAAGAAACGCTGCTGCAAGCCGCCCAAGAAAAGATGACAGATGCAAAGCTATATATCGATAAAATAGAGAACAGCGAACTTAACAAAAGAGCACAAAAGACAGAGGAATTGTATCGAGAGCGCTTTGAGGTATTTAAAGAAATGCACAAAGTATATAAAACAGCGCTGCAATCAGAGAAAGAATTGTATACGATGCTGAAGGAGAAAACTCAAAAGCTTAAGGAAGTGAACGATAAAGTAGTAGCCGTGAATAAGAACTATGTCAAAGTAAGTGAATGGAATACAAAGTTTAACGATGTAACGGCAAAGTATAATAATGAGAAGCTGAGTTTTTACAAGCAGGCTGGCTTTAAGGTGAAAAAGAAGACATCATAAAAGACCACTCAATTGCCGTTGAGTGGTCTTTTGCTGTAAGATGTGTTAGATCTAAAAAATCAAGCTTGCATAGCGTAGTGTTATAAACGAAGAGAGCCAACCTATTTCAAAGTGTTAAGGAGGTTTCCAATATTATTTTTTACTACTGAAATAGTTCTTTCCGAGCCAAGGGAATTGTGGCTTTTTCATTTGATGTTCTTGGGTGAACGCTTCTTTACCAACATAATTTTGCAACAGCTTTTTTGCCAAAGAAAGCGACATATTGGTTTTGGGATTTCGGTATGTCTGGCTTAATTCACCAAGATGAGGAAGTGTTTTGAAGTCTTCTTTAGAAGGCGGAATATGGAAAAAATAGTCACCTGCACGTACGAGAACATCAGATTGCTGCTGACTGAACTTTGGATTTCTCGAAAAATGAAGCCCTTCCTTCTGCGCCTTCTTCTCAAAAATGAGCTTTTCAAGCGCTTTCTTTTTAAGCCAATATAAAAACTTTGGGTCCGGAGCTGCTTTTGCATGACGGTTAACGACAAACACAGCCTGTGATAATTCTGAAATAGTGGGTTCTTTTCCATGATGAGAACGCTCCATTGTTTCACCCCTTTCTATTCTCCACTATTATAATGGATTTTCTACAATTTTCAATGAGTCCCTCTTTTTCTGATAAAAGAATATGGATTATAATGGATAGTAACACTTGAAAAAAGGATGAAGCAAACATTGAAACAACAATACGGCATTATCGATATTGGATCTAACACTATGCGCCTCGTTATATATGAAAAACGGAGCAGTGGTATGTACCGGGAGTTAGAAAATACGAAAATTTCAGCTAGATTACGAAATTACTTATCAAATGACGATGTTTTAACAGGAGAGGGCATCAATTTATTATTGCAAACGCTACAGCAATTTCAAATCAGCACACGCTATCATAAATTGCAGCATGTTATTTGTACCGCAACGGCGACGGTCCGTCAAGCTGCAAATCAACAGGAAATTAAACGTTTAGTGGCGGCTTATACTGATTTTGAGCTCCGTATTTTATCAGAATACGAAGAGGCATATTACGGCTATATGGCGGTAATGAACTCTACGCCTTTTTCTGAAGGAATTACCGTTGATATTGGTGGAGGAAGTACCGAAGTTACATACTTTAAAAACCGTGAACTACAAAATTATCACAGCTTTCCTTTCGGAGCATTATCACTAAAACAGCAATTCATTCAGCATGATATGCCGACATCCGAAGAACTAGAAAACCTTGTGTTATTTTTACAAACACAATTTCAAACGCTGCCGTGGCTGAAAGGGAAAAAGCTCCCGCTTATTGCAATTGGCGGCAGTGCCCGGAATATGGTGAAGGTACACCAAAATCTTGTGTCATATCCAATATATGGTCTTCATTTATATGAAATGAATGAGAATGATATACCATATGTTAAGCAGCAGATTACATCCCTTCCTTTTGTGGAGCTTCAAAAACTTGAAGGGTTGGCGAAAGACCGTGCGGATACTATTATCCCCGCAATTCAAGTATTTCAAACGTTAACGGAAATCACTAAGGCATCTTCTTTTATTTTAAGTGGTAAAGGGCTGCGTGAAGGAGTGTTTTATGAAGAATTAATTAAGTCTTTTGGACTTCCTTATTATCCAAATGTCATTGAGGAAAGCTTTTATTTGCTTGCCCGCGAGTATGAGATGGACATGAACCATGCTATCGCGCTTATGAAAATCTCATCTATTCTTTGTCAGGGACTGCAGATGTGTGAAATAGCAGCATTTACTCCTGAAGATAGAATGTATATGAGATGGGGGGCAAAGGTCTTCCATATCGGCAATTATATTGATTCTGAATCAAGCAGCCAGCATACCTTTTATTTACTGGCGAATAAAACGATCGACGGTATGATGCATAAGGAACGTGTGAAGCTTGCCCTAATGGCTTCTTATAAATCAAAGCTCTTATTTAGGCAATACAGCAAGCCGTTTGAGGCATGGTTTACAAAAGAAGAACAACGACATATTCGTCTTATGGGTTCCATTTTGCAGTTTGCGTCCTCTTTAAATACAACAAACCGCAATATAATTGAAGACATTACGGTTGTGAGAAATGAAGATAAGCTGTTGTTTTATATAGTTTGCAATGATAATGCAATGCCGGAAAGAATACAAGCGGAGAAACAAAAGAAAGCGTTGGAGAAAGTACTGAAGTGCACCATTGAGTTATATTTTCATCGTAAGCAGTCATGAAGTCTGCACCCATTTACATAAACTTTACAAATAGTAAACACGGGGTTAAAACTTGCTCCTGCTTTATTTGTTATGATAAGAACGGATGAAGAAGTTATAGTATTATAACAATAATGTTGGTGAAGGGGAATGGAATAGTTATGAATACAACTCAGATCGATTCTGTTAATTTTAATGACACAGCATACTATAACAATCGTGAACTTAGCTGGCTTGCGTTTAACGAACGTGTACTTCGTGAAGCGCTAGATGAACGTAATCCGTTATTGGAGCGATTAAAGTTTATTAGTATCTTTAGTTCGAATTTAGATGAATTTTTTATGGTTCGGGTAGCGGGTTTGCAGGATCAAGTAAGAGCGGGATTCAATCAGCCTGAAAATAAAGCAGGCCTGACACCGAAACAGCAGTTGAACAAGATTTCAGAGAAGACTCATGAATTAGTCCGCCTGCAATACAGCGCCTTTCAATCTATGTTGATTCCTAAGCTGAAGGAGGAAGGGATTTATCCGATTTCTTTTGATGAATTAACACCGGAACAGCTAAGTTTTATTGAGGAATACTTCGATGAACAAATCTTTCCTGTTCTAACCCCAGTTGCTGTTGATGCGTATCGCCCGTTTCCGATGCTGCTTAATAAAAGTCTCAATTTGGCAGTGATGCTGTATGACGATGAAGAAGAACTTGAAGAGAACCGAACGAAGCTTGGCATTGTGCAGGTACCGTCGGTGCTGGAGCGCTTTATTTTCTTGCCGGGGGAGGAAGAGCGTAAGTTTGTTTTTTTAGAGGATGTTATCAGCAGTTTTGTTCATAAAATGTTTACTGGCTACGATGTTTTATCTGTTACGAGGTTTCGGATTACGCGCAATGCAGATTTAACTATTCATGAAGAAGGTGCGCGGGATTTATTGAAAGTAATCGAGAAAGAACTGCAAAAAAGAAAGAGGGGTGCAGCTGTCCGTTTGGAAGTTGCCAAACAAGGGATGGATGAACGGGTGTTAGATTCTTTACATACAGCTCTTGAGATTCATGAAAAGGATGTATATGAAATTGATGGACCAGTCGATTTGACATTTTCCTTTGCTCTTTATAAAGAGTTATCCAAAACGCATGAACATTTAGTTTTTCCTGCCCTCATTCCGCAGCCCCCAAGGGATATACGTTCGGATGAAAATTTGTTTGAGAAAGCTTTGGAGCAGGACATTCTTTTGCATCATCCATTTGAGTCCTTTCAGCCCGTAATTGACTTTGTGGCGGAAGCAGCCAAGGATCCTGATGTACTGGCTATTAAGCAGACTTTATATCGAGTGAGCGGTGATTCCCCAGTCATTTCTGCTTTAAAAAAAGCTGCGGAAAATGGCAAGCAGGTTACTGTGCTTGTAGAACTGAAAGCGCGGTTTGATGAGGAAAATAATGTGCAGTGGGCAAAAGAGCTGGAGCAAGCAGGCTGTCATGTTATTTATGGAATGAGTCATTTGAAAACTCATAGTAAAATCACGCTGGTTGTTCGCAGGATAAACGGAAAAATTCAACGCTTTGTTCATCTTGGCACAGGGAACTATAATGATGCGACGGCGAAACTGTATACAGATTTAGGCTATATCACAACGAGAAAAGATATTGGCATTGATGCTACAAACTTCTTTAACTATTTAACAGGATATACAGAAATACCGAATTATCATCAATTGTCAGTTGCGCCTTTTGATATACGAGCCTGTTTTATTAAGCTTATTAATGAGGAGATTTGTTATCATAAACAATATAGGAATGGTTATATTATAGCCAAAATGAACTCATTAACAGACAAATCTTTAATCCAGAAGCTTTATGAAGCTTCGCGAGCCGGGGTAAAGGTGGATTTAATCGTACGAGGAACATGCTGCTTAAGACCTGGCATTCCCGGTGTAAGCGAAAATATACGGGTGATTAGTTTAGTAGGCCGTTATTTGGAGCATAGTCGTATCTTTTACTTCAGGCATAACGGACAACATAAGGTGTTTTTATCTTCTGCTGATTGGATGACGCGCAATATGGAGAAAAGAGTGGAAATTTCATTCCCGATTGTAGAAGATGATATGAAGCACCGTATTATGAATATATTAGAACTGACTTTGTCTGACAATGTAAAAGCACGAGAACAAGACAATACCGGTGAGTACCATTATGTAATTCGAAAAGAGGATGAACAGGAGATTGACAGCCAAACTGAACTTTTTTCTATGGCTTATCGTATTTCTGATGATGAAGAATAAAAGTGAAATGTATCCCCATCCGGTAACTATGTTGGATGGGGATATTATTGTAATTATCGGTCTAAACATACTTGAAAATCAGGGGATATACAGAGGTTTTTTATTAATAATAAAAAATTCAGAATGGTATGATACAATGATGGGAGGATGTCCAAAAGGGGGAAAAAAGGTGACACTTGAGATACGCAATTTAAAAAAATCATTTGGTTCCAATACAGTCGTTGATAACTTACAGCTTTCGTTACACAAGGGAGATGTACTTGGCTTATTGGGACGAAATGGAGCCGGCAAAACGACGACTATTAAAATGATACTCGGATTGCTTACGCAAGATAACGGAGACATTCTATGGAACGGTAAACCAATGAATCGTGAGGAAGTTTCTATAGGGTATTTACCGGAAGAGCGGGGATTGTATGTGAAAACAAAAGTCGTAGATCAGCTTCGTTATTTTGCTGAACTCGAAGGAATGACCCGGAAAGAAGCGAATGCTGCAATAGATGATTGGCTCAATAAGCTAGAAATTCCCCAATATAAACATAAAAAAGCAAGTGAATTGTCAAAAGGAAATCAGCAAAAAATTCAATTGATTGCTACTCTCATTCACAATCCGGAACTAATTATTTTGGATGAGCCGTTTAGCGGATTGGACCCGGTTAATGCAAGCATGCTGGCATCTATTATCGAGGAACAGATTCAAGAAGGAAAAACGGTTATTTTTTCTAGTCACCGCATGGAGCAGGTGGAATCCTTTTGTAAGCATATTATTATGTTGAATAAAGGAAAAACAGTCCTTAGTGGAAATTTGCAGGAAATTAAGGAGCATTACGGTTACCGTAATTTAACGATTCCTTTTCATAGTGAAGCAAAGAGATGGCTGGATGAAAAAGGGATATATTTTGAAGCAACGTTAAAAGACTTGGTAGTAAAGGTGAACAAGGAAGAGGAAGCAATGTCTCTTCTAGCAGACTTACAAAATAACGGTATTTCTCTTCGGTATTTTAAGTTGTTAGAGCCGACATTACATGAAATCTTTGTCGAAAGGGCGAGATAAATGAATAAGTTAAGAATCGTTTTTCTGTTTCATTTAAAAGAGGGCTTCCGATCGAAAGCAGTCATTATTACAGCTGCGATTTTGTTTGTTGGAATTTTGGGTATTCTTGGCTTTGGGCAAGTGACAAAAGAGGACCAAAAAGAGAGTACAGTAGCGATTATCTCTACTTCTCAGAAGTATTCTATTGAAGAAAACGAGCTTGCTCTTGATAATGTGAAGGTCATCCAAAAAGACAAACAACATTTACTCACTTTAAAGAAACAGGTGGAGAAGGGGGAATTGGACGGAATTATTCAAGTTGAGGAACAAGAATCTAAGCCGCTTCTTACATATACTTATAAAACATTTCCTAACAATGAGCTTTTGGCTGTTATCTCACAGTATGTTCAGCAAAAATACTTAAATACTACAATCATCGAAAATGACATTCGGCCTGAAACGGCAGTGAAGCTGTTAACACCGGTTGAAGTCAAACGAGATATACTGCAGGATTCAATGAAAACCGCAGGAATTGTCTATGTGTTTGTGTTTCTTATTTATATGCTGATTGTTATTTTCGGGCAGAGTATCGCTACCACGGTAGCCGCGGAAAAATCATCACGTGTTATGGAAATCATCATACCGAAAGTACGGCCTGTTTATATGATGTACGGCAAAATTTTTTCCATGCTGATAATAGGATTGTTTCAAATTATTATCATTGCTGCTGCATATGGACTCGGTTACTTGCTTGGCTGGATTGATAAGGATAACTTAAAATTGTTTGGTATGTTAGTGGACTTGAGTCAGTTAACGCCTGCGGTGATGCTTGCTTTTGTACTGTACTTCGTGTTGGGATATATAGTATATGCCATGCTGTATGCTGCTGTTGGGTCCGTGGTAAGCAGAACAGAAGATATTTCCGCAGTTTCTATGCCTGTTACCGGTTTTATTATTGCAGCGTTATTTATTGGAATCAAATCCATGACTGATCCCAATAGCACTTTAGTTATAGTGAGTTCCTATATTCCCTTGTTTTCTCCAATCATTACGTTTTCCCGCATTGTTGCCGGGGAAGCTGGATTAGGGGAGATTATAATTACGACGGTACTATTAGTTGGAACAATTATAGTATTGAATAAATTCACGAGCCGCATCTACATAAATGGCGTTATGAATTACCGAGAAAAAGTGAACTGGAAGGATTTTATTCATTTTGTAAACAAGCAATGAAGAAAGAGGAGAGAACGTCAATCTCTCCTCTTTCTTCATTATAGTTTTCTATTTTGCCATTTTAGTAATAGTAAGGAGAACCGCCGAATGGTGCGCCGCCGAATGGTGCCCCGCCATATGGACCGCATGGATATGGACCGCATGGGGCAGGTTGATATGGATAGAATGGTCTTGGTCCAAATATTAGTGCGCCGCCGAGTAAGCCTAGTGCGCCGCCTGCTAAAAACGGGAGTCCCAAAAAGGGAAAGAAGCGCGTTCCCGGAGGACCTGCAACTGGCGGTTGAGAACGAAAATCAACCGGCTGAAATTGAGGATACATACTTTAACCTCCTTAGTAGAATTCATTCTATTGTATGGAAAAAGAAGGAGATGAGAGCAAGTACCGGTCGTGAAAAATGTAGAAAATGGGCGAATAAAAAAAGGCCGGAGCGTGTCTCGGCCTGAATAAACTTTTATTTACTTTGCTACCAGTGTAAAAACCGTAAGCTCCGGGCGCGCTAAAAATCGAAAAGGAACTCGGGTTGTGCCGATTCCTCGATTGACATAGACGAGAAGTTCGTGTCCGCTGGAGCTGTTTACTTTGTAAAATCCTTCAACATATTTTTCTGCAAGCGGAGGAGTAATGATTGGACCGACAAAAGGTATTTGTACTTGTCCCCCATGACTGTGGCCGGAAAGCTGCAAATTGACAGCAGAGTCGGCAACCATGTGTGCCATATCAGGTTCATGTATAAGAGCAATCGTGTACAGATTTGGGTCAGCCTGTTGAATTGTTTCCTTAATTTTGGGATTGCCCAGCATTAAGTCATCGATACCTAAGACGCCAATTTGGCTGCCGTCTACGAGTTTAATAATTTTACTGCTGTTTATAAGAATTTCGTAGCCGGCTGCACTCATAATTTGTTCATAAATTTCAGTTCCGTACCCTCCGTGGTCATGATTTCCATATATTGCGAATTTACCAAGAGGAGCATTAACCCGTCGTAATACTGGTGCAATTTCATTTGTACGTGAATACGTACGTTGGTCATCCATTAAGTCTCCTGTGAAAAATACCAAATCCGGCTTTTGCTCGTTAATTTTTTCTATCAATACCTCTAGCTGTTCTAATGTGTAATTATAGCCTAAATGCAGATCACTGAATTGAACGATCTTTGCTCCATTAAACCCTCTTGGGATAAGTGGAGAGGAGATAGTATGGTATGCAGTTGTGAGCAGCCTTGGTTCAATGTATCGCGCGTAGTAATATCCTAAGCCGGATGTAAGAACAGAATAAAACATCAACCGAATCCCATTTTTTAAAAAATTTCTCCTGTTTAATTTTTTCATCCACATCTACCTTTTAGGGTCACTATTTAATCTTGCTAAAGACTGAAATTACTAATGTTTATATTCTCAAGAAACCGTAAAAATCCTTTTGCTAATTATCGCTTTATTATAGCATGTAAATAAAAAACGGAATGAACTCTAATTTTTCAGAAAATTTTTAAAAATATTAACAATTATCTTTAAAATAATGGTAAAATGAATAGGTATTCATTTTTAGAGGGGGAACAGATGATGAAAGGTAAAGTAGCAATTGTTACAGGCGGTTCAAGTGGAATGGGAAAAGCTATGGCGGCCCGCTTTGCAAAAGAAGGAGCATATGTAGTTATTACGGGGCGTACAGTAGAAAAGCTTGAAGAAGCGAAGCAGGAGATTGAGCAATTTGAAAACCAAGTGTTGACGGTACAGATGGATGTAAGACAGCCTGAACATGTCCAGCATATGATAAATACTATTGACAAAGCTTTCGGTCGTATTGATTATTTAGTGAACAACGCTGCCGGCAATTTTATCTGCCCTGCAGAGGAACTCTCAGTAAATGGTTGGAACGCAGTCATTAATATTGTGCTGAATGGAACATTTTACTGCAGTTCAGCAGTCGGTAAGTACTGGATCGAAAAAGGAATAAAAGGAAGTATTATAAATATGGTTGCGACATATGCATGGGATGCAGGACCGGGGGTTATTCATTCTGCTTCTGCTAAAGCAGGGGTACTGGCAATGACCCGTACGTTGGCTGTAGAATGGGGCAGGAAGTATGGCATTCGTGTCAATGCAATCGCGCCAGGCCCTATTGAAAGGACAGGTGGAGCTGGTAAATTGTGGATATCAGAAGAGGCAGCTAAGCATACGTTAGACAGTGTGCCGCTTGGAAGACTCGGAACTCCGGAAGAAATAGCAGGTTTGGCGCATTATTTGCTGTCTGATGAAGCGGCTTACATAAATGGTGCATGTATGACAATGGATGGAGGACAATCGCTGCATCAATATCCATTTTAAAATAATAGCGGTCATTTATTATAGCTCGGCACAACACTCTCTTTATCGGAGAAAGCTTGTAGTTGTTGATATGAAATGTCTTTTTTTCATAAAAGATTGCTGATTTTTCTTCCTAATATATATAGCCCCTTTTTCGATTTGTGAAGGGGCTATTTTGTTTTGTATAAAAAAACGACAAGGAAAGTCGGAACATTTTTGAATATAGGTACTTGCAAGGTTCTTGCATTTCCATGATATAATTTGTGACAACGGATAATGAAGAGGTGAGAAGATGGTAGATGCCTTAGATGTGATGACGAACCTCGATCGTGTAGTCCCGTACTATCAAGCTGTTTTTAGTGCAGATGAGCATACGATTATCGGCTATGAGGTTGTCGGACGGATAAAAACAGAAGAAGGCGTTGCGAGTCTCGGTCCTTTTTTTCAAGATAACTCAGTCCCCGATGAGTATCGACTAGAAGTGGATAATCTTATATTAGAAAAAGCACTGCAACGAATGTTAGAAACGAATCAATCATTTCTTTTGTTTGTGCATAGGGATGCTAATATGCTCATGAACGATGGAAATGAAGCATTTTTAACACTTCTTTTAGACTATCAGAAGAAAGGATTGAAACTTGAGCAAATTGTGCTGGAAATAACAGAGCAAGACTTTCAAGGCAATATTAATCATTTAAATCATTTGCTTGTGTATCATCGTACATATGGAATCCAGCTAGCGATTAACAGAATTGGAAAAGGTGCAAGCAACTTAGAGCGCATTGGATTGTTGGCCCCTGATATTTTGAAAGTAGATTTAAAAAACCTGCGTCAAACAACACTTATGCACTCTTATCAAGATGTATTATATTCAATTTCGTTACTGGCGCGTCGTATTGGAGCAACGCTGCTGTATGAAGATATCGATGCCTTTTATCAATTGCAATATGCATGGCGTAATGGGGGAAGGTATTACCAAGGGGATTATTTGTGGGAGTCGGTTTCTCACTTGCTAGAGCCTGATGTTCTCAAAGAGCGTTTGCGGAAGGAGTGCCGTCAATTTATTGCCTATGAAAAAGGGAAGCTGCAAAGCATTTATATGCTGACAGAAGAATTGCGCAGCAAGCTTTCTCTCTTTGCGGCAAAATATAAAAAGCATGAAGATTTAAATAAATTTCTCCTCTCAATTAAAAGTGAGTTTTCACATATGAGCTTTCGGATGTATATTTGTGACGAAGATGGTTTTCAGCAATCTGCTAACCTTGTGAAAAGGAATGGAGATTGGGACATGGAGCCTCAATATTTGATGAAGAACTGGAGCTGGCGTCCTTATTTTCTGGAAAATATTATGCAAATGCGCTTTGAAAAGAAAGGAAGGCTCTCTGACTTATATGCAGACATTGAAACAGGGGATATAATCCGTACCTTTTCGTTTCCCTTAGATGAGTCATATTACCTGTTTATTGACTTATCTTATGAATTTTTATATGAACAAGACGGTCTTCTTTAAGGTGTGTTTTACGAGAAATAGATCTGTCTTGTTTCGCTGTGTTGGAACAAAACGCACGAACACTTTTATTACAGTGTTCGTGCATTTTTTGTTTGTTTCGTTCATAAATTGGAAATAGTGATACAGGATGCTGTCTATCGCTGTATTTATTTTACGAAAGAAACTTTTACCGTGCTGGTTCTATGCTTGTTACAATAGTGATAATTGGACAAGCTGGTACAAAAGCATGAAGGAGGCGCAGGAATGAAGAAAAGGTCGGTTGTTCTCGTCTTATTATGTGCAGTACTGTTAATTGCATACCAAGGTATTTCCCTTGCTCAAAGCGAAGCGATTTTTAAGAAGAGCGCCGTGTATGAAACAATCAGAAAAGGTTATGAAGAGCAAGCATCTATTCGAAATAAAAACCTCTCCATGGATACAATGTACAGTAAGCTTTCTCCATATTTTGTCGATACATTTCTTCAAGTGTTCACAGATGAAAACTCCGGTGTCAATAAAGGCTATTTATTCTCTAAAAAAGCGCCATTTTCTTTTGATGGTAAAACGAAAATCGCTTACGATAAACAATATGATTTACTTTACGTATATGAGCGTGTGAAAGGAAAATATGAAGTAATCACTATGCAGAAAGACCAAGGTAGTTGGGAAATGGCAGGATATTATAAAAGTGAAAAGCTGCTTCCAGAAATTCAAAAATTGCAAAAATAAACGAAAAAACAGTATATCATTTTGAAACAAATGCAACTATTTTCGCAGAAAAAAGACTTCCATTGGAAAGTCTTTTTTTAGTCTGCAAAAACCAGCTTTTGTTTACTGTATCATTTTAGAAAAGACGCAGAACAAAAGAGGCATGCTTTAAAGTTCGCATTTAGAGATCTAACAGCCGTTCAAGCTCTTTAATATCGAATCCTGCCACGACATGCCCATCTATAACAACTGTAGGTGTAGAAAACGAATTAAATTCATTGGTCAATCGATGGAATGCTGCAGGATCCTTTTTTATATTATATTCATTAAACGCAATGTGATAATGATGTAAAAATTCTTTAACGATTTGACAAGGGGGACAATCAGGCTGTGTATATACATCTACTTCTTTTTTCATATATGTTCTCCTTATTTAGTAAATAAAACCTGCTTTTCATTATAAAGGGATAATGCAAGGGCGGCAATATTAAGAAGTATTTTATGTACAGGAGGTATGTTGATGATAGGAGTAGGAAAAAATCAATTGTATCTGCCTATCTTGGCATCTTTTGATAAAAATAGTCATTTTTTGTTGTGTTTCTTGCTATTGTCCAT
This sequence comes from Bacillus sp. 165, assembly GCF_017742235.1. Lineage (GTDB taxonomy): Bacteria > Bacillota > Bacilli > Bacillales > Bacillaceae_G > JAGHKQ01. The sequence goes on along the minus strand of NZ_JAGHKQ010000006.1, from coordinate 186,922 downwards.
TATTCTAATTAATGGACAATAGCTTTTAAAGAATGATGGATAAAAACATTATTATATTGCAAAAGCTATTGATAGTCATTACAGGTGAAAGGAGAGAATTTAATGTCTCTGCTCCAAGGAATTTTAACACGTCTTGTCAGCTTAAAAGAACAAGCAACAAACGGTGAGGTTGCTCAACGTTATTTCGAAGTAAATGGTGAAAGAAAATGTAGCGTAAAATACTTTGATAAAAGCGATATGTACGAACTTGAGGTATATCAGCCAGGTGAAAAACCACAATCGTTTCAATTTGACAACATAGATATGGTTGCTATTGAAATTTATGATATGATTTCGTAGGATACATAAAGAAAAACTTAACTAGAGCTTCTTATGTGCACTGACTGGCTAAGCAATGCTCCAAAGTATTTCTTATGTGGTACGAAAGTATACTGTATCGTATTTACAATTTATATTTGTACCCAAAAAGCACTCTCCTTTGAGAGTGCTTTTTGTATGTTTTTACGGCAAGAATAAAAAATAACGAAAGGAAGGGGGGATTTGATGCATACACCTCAAGTAGTTTGTCCGAACTGTGGACAACAGGCAGAGCTTGAAGAAGTGCTGACTGCACAGTCTAATCAAAATGTGATCTATACTTGTCCATCTTGCAGTTATATTATGCGTAATATTATAACAAGTAAAGGATAAAAACAGCTCGCTCATACAGTCGCAAAAAAAGTGACATATTTTGCAAATTACTTTAATAAGATGAGAATAAGCAACCGCAACGGGCACTAAAAAGAAAGGATGTGGCTGTATGAGGGACTTTTATAATTTATCTGAAGCACATATGGATTTTGAGACAGTGTTATCGCATATTTGTAATTTTATGAGAGCGGATCCTGTGAATACATACCGTTTGTCGATTGGAACGGATTCTCAAGCACATCAAAATTACACGAGATTTATTAGTGCCATTCATTTGCATCGTGTTGGAAAAGGCGCATGGGGATGCTTGCGTAATAAAACAATACTTAGACAGATGGAAAGTCTTCGTGAAAAAATATACTTAGAAACGTATTATAGTCAAGAAATTGCCTGTTTATTTACTCCTGACCACCTCAGTACTATGGCCGAGATTTTATATCCCTATCAAAAGGAAGGTGCGAGATTTTTGATGGAAATTCATCTTGATATTGGTCATTATGGATTGACAAAGGAATTGATTTCGGACATGACTTCACGTATTACAGGTATGGGGCTTACGGCAAAAATCAAACCAGACTCGTATGCAGCCTTCAGTTATGCAAATCGATATACTAAATAAAAAAATTAAATTTTCAGTCTATTAAAATAAGCGTAAATTTTATATAATGAGGTTAGGAAGCAATTGGTTTACAGAGGAGGAATACTGTGAAACAAGAAAGCCTTTACCTAACAGAAGAAGAAAAAAATCTTCTAGTAGACTTATTATTTGAACAAAACTACGCAGTTGAGATTTTGGCGTGCCAGCTTTCTGATATTGAAACTGGTTTGAGAACTACAGATATTATGCAATATCAAAAAATTACAGCATTATATGCACGTCTCAAGGGTGCGGGATATTAAAGAAAAAGAGTGCCTGAGGGCATTCTTTTTTATGAGAAAAATCTATTCGGCAAAAGGTTCCAAAAACTACCTTACCTAAATAAAGAAAAAAGCATCCTGGCCGGCGAAGAACACAACAAACATGTTTTGAAATAATCTGTTTGTCTTGTGTGGAATGGACATTTTCCCTTTATTTACCTCATTTCTTTTTCTTGTGTTACAATAAGAGTGTTGTGTAAAAGGGACCAAGGAAACAAATGAAAAAGAATAAAAAGTGAAAACGCTATCATGTTATACGAATACAATAACATGAATCGATAAAGAAAATGGGGGAAAACATCAATGATAAGTCTTCCTACTGAAGAATTTAAAAACATATGTGTAAAAGATTTATTGATATCATCTGAGAAAGTTGCGCATGTGCAGGTTGGTAATAATCTTGAACACGCTTTGCTTGTTTTGACAAAGTCTGGCTATTCAGCAATTCCTGTATTAGACCCAACATATAAATTGCATGGACTACTGAGTACGGCAATGATTTTAGATCGGATATTAGGGCTAGAGCGAATTGAATTTGAAAAGCTTGAACATATGAAGGTTGAAGAAGTAATGAACCGCGAGATTCCTAGATTAAAGCTCGATGCTAATTTTATGGAAGGTCTTGATATGACTATTAATCACCCATTTGTATGTGTAGAAAATGAAGACGGTTACTTTGAAGGCATTTTAACACGTCGAGCTATTTTGAAGCTGTTGAATAAAAAAGTAAAACGTTACAATAATTAAGAAAGTGTGCAGCTTCTTGGACAAGAGGCTGCGCTTTTTTATGGAGGAGAGACCATGCAGTTAGATGATTTACGAATGATGATTGTGTTGGCACAGGAATCCAATATGAGAAAAGCTGCGGAGAGGTTATTTGTTTCACAACCGGCACTAAGTCAGCGATTGCAGACAATGGAGAAAACGTGGGAAGCGAAGCTCTTTATACGTTCGCAAAAAGGATTGACTATTACGCCTGAGGGAGAGAAAGTTGCTGCGTATGCAAAAGAAATGGTTGGAAAAGAAGAGGCGATGAAAAATGAACTGGCATCCCTGCAAAATAAGACGCATGGAACATTAAAAATTGCGGTAGCATCCATTATTGCGCAGTACTGGCTTCCTAATATGTTGAAAACATTCGTAAAACAGTATCCGCTTGTGCAAATTTCTTTATTTACTGGGTGGAGCAGCGAGGTGCAAAAGCATTTTTTTGAAGGAGACGTTCATATTGCTATTTTACGGGGAACGCATGAACTGCAAGGGAAACGAATCCATTTATTTACCGATGAACTGTATTTGGTAGATACCGAAATTCAAAATATTGAAATGCTTCGCCATACAAATAAACCATTTATTCAGTTTAAAAGTGATTCTACCTATTACTCGCAAATTCAGCAGTGGTGGTACAGTACTTTTTCTCATGCCCCACGCCGCACCATTGTGGTGGATCAAATCGAAACATGCAAGCAAATGGTGCTTCACGGCATAGGCTACGCTATTTTACCATCAACTGTGCTGCACGATCTGGATACTTCTCTTCATAAAATTCCGTTAACTGATGGAGGTATTCAATTTACAAGAGAAACATGGATGTTTCTCAATGATTCAGCATTGGAGTTGAAGCAAGTTAAAGCTTTTGCAGATATGCTCCAAGAAAAAAAAATGTAACCAATGTTTGTTGCGAGTTTTGTCTTGGTTTGGTAGAGTAACAGTATCACATAGTATTAGGAGGAATAGAGAATGAAGATGATGGATGCAAACGAAATTATTTCGTTTATTCAAAAAAGTGAAAAGAAAACGCCGGTGAAAGTATACATAAAAGGCCAATTAAATGGCATTGAATTTCCTGACAGCATTCAAGCATTTGTGAATGAAGGAACAGGTGTATTGTTTGGTGAGTGGTCTGATATTAAGACTGTGCTAGAAGGAAACAGCGCTGAAATCGCAGATTATGTGGTGGAAAATGACCGCCGCAATTCCGCAATTCCTTTACTGGATATGAAGGGCATCAAAGCTCGTATTGAGCCAGGTGCAATTATTCGCGATCAAGTGGAGATTGGGGACAATGCAGTAATCATGATGGGTGCTGTAATCAACATCGGCGCTGTGATTGGTGAAGGTACAATGATTGATATGAACGCAGTGCTTGGTGGACGAGCAACTGTCGGCAAAAACAGTCATGTTGGAGCAGGCGCAGTGCTTGCAGGCGTAATTGAGCCACCATCTGCTAAGCCTGTGGTTGTAGAAGATGACGTAGTAATCGGCGCGAATGCAGTTGTATTAGAAGGTGTGACAGTAGGAAAAGGAGCAGTTGTTGCTGCTGGTGCCATTGTTACTGAGGATGTTCCTCCGTATACGGTAGTTGCAGGAGTACCTGCCCGCATCATTAAAGAAATTGATGAAAAAACAAAGTCTAAAACAGAAATCATTCAAGCGTTGCGTGAATTAAACCCAACAAAATAATATAAAAAGCGTAAGCTCTTTGCTTACGCTTTTTATTAAGGGAAGGCGAAATTATGGAAATTAACCCGTTTGTACAAATTCGTAGAGACTTGCACCAAATTCCAGAGCTCGGTTTTCAGGAATATAAAACGCAAGCGTATTTGTTACAGTATTTAGAAGAGTTACCAAAGAATCGTCTAGAAATAAAAACCTGGCAAACAGGAATAATCGTAAAAGTACATGGAACAAATCCTGAAAAAGCAATTGGGTATCGCACAGACATTGATGGCTTGCCGATTGAAGAAGAGACTGGGTATTCCTTTGCTTCTGTTAATGAAGGCTATATGCATGCCTGCGGACATGACGTGCATATGAGTATTGCCTTAGGAGTATTGACGGGGCTTGTTAATGATCCGATTGAGGATGATGCCATTTTTATTTTTCAACCCGCAGAAGAAGGGCCGGGCGGAGCACAGCCTATGATGAGGAGTGAAGAATTGCAAGAATGGATGCCGCAGCTGATCGTCGGTCTTCATATTGCACCGGAATATCCCGTTGGCACCATTGCAACAAAGGAAGGTTTGCTGTTTGCAAATACATCAGAGTTGTTTATTGATTTAAAAGGGAAAGGCGGGCATGCAGCGTATCCGCAGCAAACAAATGATATGGTAGTGGCAGCAAGCTACTTGGTGACTCAACTTCAATCTGTCATTAGCAGGAACATAGATCCGCTTGATAGCGCAGTCATTACGATTGGGAAAATTACAGGAGGAACTGTTCAAAACATCATTGCTGAAAAAGCAAGGCTAGAGGGAACCATCCGTACCTTATCTGTAGAATCTATGAAGCGTGTAAAGTCTCGTATCGAGGCTCTCGTAAAAGGAATAGAAGCGGGTTTTCAATGTGTGGCAAATATTGATTATGGCTCCATGTATTACGAAGTATACAATCATGAAGAGGTTACACGCGAGTTTATGGAATTTGCAGAACAAACGGATATGAAGGTTATCGAATGCAAAGAGGCGATGACAGGAGAAGACTTTGGTTATATGCTTCGTGAAATTCCAGGATTTATGTTCTGGCTTGGGGTGGGATCTGAATATGGCCTACATCATGCAAAGCTGCAGCCAAATGAAGAGGTTATTGAAAAAGCCATTCGCTTTTTAATATTATATTTCCAGTTTAAAGGAAACAGACAGGCCTAGCCTGTCTGTTTTTTGTTTCCAGCATAAATATTATTGTGAGGGCAGCTATGATTTGTTTTTGAGAAGAGAGAGAACATATATACCTTATAGAAAACGTTCCAGTTACCGCAATATGATTCATTTGGAGGAAAGATAATGCCATGACAGGTCTTGTCAATTCCTAAGTCTAGTGTGAAAGTCTCTGTTTAATGTATTATTGTGTGTCAAAAGCTATGGTGATTGAAAAGGCGATATTAGAAGGGTTTAAAGACATCGTATCTAGACCTCATGCTGATTGTGGTACCTTCTAAGGGGCGTATAGAGCTTCTGATTCACTATCGAGTTAGTATTACAAACCGAGAAGAAGCCGTAAAGTGCAGTGTTAAGAAACGGTTGTTGTTAAAATATATAAGGTTTCATCCGTAAAAAACCGCGCTTTTTTGTACAGGGTGATGCTATACATTCTTATTCCTAAGTCCATTGTAAACAGTCACAGCTGTTAACAAAGCAATTGCAATCCACGCGGCAGTTGTGATGCTCTCTATATTCTTTCTCTGCACAATAATTGCAGCATAAGCCCATATAAAAACGAGAGGGTAAACAAGGTCATTATTTTTTAATGTGAAGTAAGCCCCTAGCAATCCACCGAATAAAAGCATAATAATCGTCCAAGTCAGCTCATTTAAGCCTAATAGGTGGGTAATATCATTTGCTTTATACACAGTAAACACATTGGTGATGGTAGCGATGGAAATCCAGCCAAGATACATTGAAATAGGCAGTCGGGTCAATTTAGTTTTATTAGGAGAGCTTTGAATACGGGTATATACAACAATGAGCGTCAGTAAAATCCCAATCATAATCAGTAAAGATATGTTGATATGCTCATTTCCAAAAGCGAGAACCCATAAGGCATTCAGCAGCATGTTCACTGAAAACCAATATCCTATTTTTTTATAAATAGCTTTTTCTATCTCAGAACAGAAAAATTGCCGCATTAACCAAACAGCAAGTAAAAAATAGATTACCAACCAAATCATAAAGGCATATCCTGCTGGCTTAAACAGATAATCAATGCTATTAGATACTTGAGAAATATTGCGTCCAGCTGGAAGAAGAAAATTAGTTATCAGCACAAGGGCAAAAGAGATGATATTAAGCATACTCCTGATGAGATAGTTTTTCATGCGTATACCTCCTTACTGTATAGTTTACTTATCCCTATATACTATGAAGGAGAGAAGAAGCTTATACAAAAGTTATACTTAATAGAAGGAAAACTATCGTCAATAAACTTTTCGCAGGTAGTGTACACAATAGTTTTGACTTAATCTACTTTCCCGCAGCATATTTTTTGTAATTCCTGTACAATACTTTATAATGGGGATAGAGGAGTTAATTTAGAAAGTGTTACCAGATTTTTAGTTGTAATAATTATCATATAACATTGACTGGAAATAACTTCTTTTATATAATAACTCTTGTGAATAAGGGTGTAACCACTAAAATCTAGTTGGAGGTCGATACATATGGCAGAACGTATGGTAGCAAAACAAGCTCCTCGTTTCGAGATGGAAGCTGTATTGTCAAACAAAGAATTCGGTAAGGTAAGTCTTGAAGAAATCATGAAACAAGATAAGTGGACAGTTCTTTACTTCTATCCAATGGACTTTACATTCGTATGTCCGACAGAAATTATCGCACTATCTGATCGTTACGATGAGTTCCAAGATCTTGATGCAGAAGTAGTAGGTGTATCTACTGATACTATCCATACTCACTTGGCTTGGATTAATACAGACCGCAGCAAAAACGGTTTAGGTGAATTACGCTACCCGTTAGCTGCAGATACTAACCATGTTGTATCTCGTGACTATGGTGTGTTAATTGAAGATCAAGGAATTGCACTTCGCGGTTTGTTCATCATCAGCCCTGAAGGCGAATTAATGTACCAAGTAGTACATCACAACAACATTGGACGCGAAGTGGACGAAGTGTTACGCGTTCTTCAAGCACTGCAAACAGGCGGACTTTGCCCTGCTAACTGGAAACCAGGTCAAAAAACGCTATCAGTTTAATTAAAAAAAGGTCTAACAAACGTTTGTTAGACCTTTTTTGAACATAAGGGAGGACTCCACATTGAAATTGCGTGAACCAATGCCCTCTTTAGAAGGTGCAACTACTGTGTTGAATGGAGAAGTAAGCCGTGAAGGTTTAATCGGAGAGAAACCGACATTGATTCATTTTTGGTCTGTTAGCTGTCACTTATGTAAAGAAGCAATGCCAAACATTAATGAATTTCGCGATCAATATAAAGAGCAATTGAATGTTATTTCTGTACATATGCCTCGTTCAGAAGAAGATTTGGATTTAGAGCAAGTGAAGCAGGTGGCAGAGGAGCACGGTATTATTCAGCCGATTTTAGTGGATAATCAACATACGATTACAGATTCATTTGAAAATAAATATGTACCATCTTATTATGTGTTTGATAAAACAGGCGTGCTGCGCCATTTTCAGGCAGGCGGAGGCGGCATGCCGATGCTTACAAAACGTGTGAATCGTGTATTAGACGAAGCTGCACAAGCTGCTGAATAGTAAAAAATCCTCTCTGTTGTAAGAGAGGATTTTTTACTATTCAGGGTTCTATTAACAAAGGGGGTTGTTCTAATATTTTGTAACTAGCATTGAATAATCAGCCCGCATAAGATTAAAGAAGAGCATTTTTATAATGATTGTGAAATTAGTCACAAAAAATTCAATTCTTTTATACACGATTGCCGTAGAATACGTTTACACTATGAATATAGTGAAATAGAGTAAACGTATTCCACGGGAATATGTTAGGAGGGAAACTGAATGAGTTTAGATAGTGTTACACTCAGCAGGGGATTGACGGAGCTCACATTGGCCTTTCACATTATTTTTGCCACCATAGGTGTGGGAGTACCTGTTATGATTTCATTAGCTGAATTATATGGTATTAAGAAAAAGGACTCTCATTACATATTGCTTGCTAGAAGATGGACACGAGGATTTACCATTACTGTAGCTGTGGGGGTTGTTACAGGAACATGTATCGGTCTGCAGCTTTCGTTGCTCTGGCCGAGCTTTATGCAGCTTGCAGGACAGGCAATTGCATTACCTCTTTTCATGGAGACATTTGCATTCTTTTTTGAAGCGATTTTTTTAGGGATTTATTTATATACATGGGATCGATTTAAAAAACCGATATTTCATTGGCTGCTGTCTATCCCTGTTATTATCGGCTCAACGTTATCTGCTTTTTTCATTACAGTCGTAAATGCATTTATGAATACTCCGCAAGGATTTAAATTGGAAGATGGGAGAATTGTAGATTTACAGCCACTAGTTGCAATGTTTAACCCGGCCACACCGACAAAGACATTGCATGTAATCGTAACTGCCTATTTAACTTCTGCTTTTGTGCTGGCTGCCATTACTGCATTTATGATATTAAAGGGAAAACGAGACGTCTATTATCAAAAAGCATTGAAACTCACAATGGTTGCATGTGCCATTTTAGGTATAGCAACAGGGATTGCAGGGGATTTGTCAGCTAAATTTTTAGCAAAATATCAACCAGAAAAACTAGCGGCGGCGGAATGGCATTTTGAGACAGAAAGAGGAGCAGATCTTGTATTATTTGGAATTTTGGATGAAAAAACGGAAGAGATTAAGTATGAAATTCGGATTCCAAAGTTTTTAAGTTTTCTTGCAGGAAGCAGTTTTGATACAAAGGTAACAGGACTGAATGAAACACCGCAGGACGAACGTCCGCCCTTGTATATTCATTATTTATTTGATTTGAAAATTACATTTGCGATGTACTTGGTGGGAGTTGCTTTTTTATTCTTGATACTTGTAAAAATTAATGCAGCCTGGGCACATAATAAATGGATGCTGCGTTCAATTATTATCGGTGGTCCATTGTCCATGTTGACGATTGAAATCGGTTGGTTTTTTGCTGAAGTGGGGCGTCAGCCATGGATTTTACGAGGATACATGAAGGTAGGGGAAGGAGCAACAACCGCTGCACCTCAGCACATAGGCTTAATGTTTATCTTGTTCATGCTCCTGTATATCGTTCTTGGTTGGATTTCCGCTAAAGTTCTGCTAAAGATGTTTAAAACTAATCCTGCCGAACTTGAACTGGAAAAACATATAGATACGAAATTGGTGAAGTAGGAGGGATACAATGAACATTCAAATATTAGGTATTAGTGTGCTCTGGTTGTTTTTGTATGGTTATGTGATCGTAGCGTCTGTTGACTTTGGAGCGGGATTTTATGCATATTATGCAAAGTGGAAAAAGAAAGATTCTAAAATGGTAAAGCTGATTAACCGATATTTAAATCCAGTTTGGGAGGTTACAAATGTATTTTTCGTATTCTTCTTTGTCGGTCTTGTGGGTTTCTTTCCGGACACAGCATACTATTACGGGACAGCATTATTAATTCCGGGCAGTGTAGCACTAGTATTACTTGCAATCCGAGGTTCATTTTATGCGTTTGAAAATTACGGGTCTAAACAAAGCCGGGCTTATATGTTTTTATATGGCGCGACAGGATTGTTGATTCCCGCTGCACTTTCTACGGCACTGACAATTTCTGAAGGGGGTTTTTTAGAAAAGCAAGGGGATACAGTAGTGTTCTTGGCTAAAAAATTGTTTACAAGTTTTTATTCCTGGAGTGTTGTATTTCTTGCGATAGTGTCTGTATTATTCATCAGTGCGGCGTTTTTGACCTATTATGCTAACAGGGCTGGAGACAAAGAATCAGCAAGAATTATGCGGAAATTCTCCTTGTTTTGGAGTGCCCCTACCATTTTGGCAAGTTTACTCGTATTTATTTCTTTACAGCGGCATAATTTTCGTCATTTTGAAAATATGATAGATATTTGGTGGATGTTTCTGTTATCGTTTGCCTGCTTTTTAGGGGCGACGCACTATATTTACCACCAAAAGCGATTTGGGCTAGCGTTCATTTTCGTTATGTTTCAATTCTTCTTTGCATTTTTTGGATACGGTGCCGGTCACTTGCCATATATTTTAGATCCGTATATTACTATTTACTCTGGCTATACAAATGAAACGATGGGAATTGCGCTGGTAGTCGTCTTTATTTTAGGACTGCTTCTCTTGATTCCATCTTTGTATTTGCTTCTTCGTCTATTTTTATTTGATGCAAAGTATGTCAAAGGTGAGAAATAAAAAAGTAATAACGTCCTAGCTTCTTTTGTTTAGTTACATTGGTAAAATAGGCATGAAAAACCGTTGCTTATTTATGTAAGGTGTTTCAAATGTTATATTTTGTTGTGCCATTTTTTATTCAATAGGATAAGGGGCGTATTGCTTTCTGAAACTTCATAAAGTGTGCTACAATGGTCAATAATACAATTATGTATAAGCATTTATTGGAGGAGTTTTTGTGAAAAAGAAGGAATTTGCAGTCATCGGACTCGGCCGGTTCGGAGGAAGTATTTGCCGAGAATTGAGCCAGCTTGGCATGGAAGTGATGGCAATTGATGTAGATGAAGATCGCGTAAATGAATTTTCCAGTATTGCTTCTCATGCGGTTATTGCCGATTCGACAGATGAAATGGTGTTAAAAAGCTTAGGAATCCGCAATTTTGACCATGTGGTAGTAGCTATTGGTGATAATATTCAAGCAAGCATTTTAACTGCTTTAATTTTAAAAGAGCTTGGTGTACAGAACATTACAGTTAAAGCACAAAATGATTATCATGAAAAAGTGCTTCGTAAAATCGGTGCTGACCAAATTGTACACCCTGAACGTGACATGGGAAAGAGAATTGCGAACAATATTGCATCAAGCAATGTATTAGATTATCTTGAACTGTCTGATGACCATAGTATCGTGGAAATTAAAGCGAATGAAAAGTTGAACAGCCAGTCTTTGCAGCAGCTTGATATTCGGGCGAAATTTGGATTGAATATTGTAGCGATTAAGCGTAATAAAGAAATCAATGTTTCCCCAAAAGCAACGGAGGCTATCCGAACAGGAGATATATTAATCGTTATTGGCGGGGATGCAGACGTAGCTCGCTTTCAGAATTACCTAGCGTAAAAGCTCTACAGCAGTAGAGCTTTTTTTAGATAAAAGTACGCCTCAGCCTGCTTCCTAGAAAGATTTTCCCCAGGTGAAGTGTAATATATCCATTTTTCTTAAAACGGCTAGCATGTAGAAAGAAAGCGGCAGGTGAGCGCAGATGGGGGATGGAGATGAAGCTTAAGACAGTTGTTAAAGCGTGGATTGTACAAGATGATAAGGTGCTTACTATTAAAAAACACAAGAATGGAACAGAATTTTATGTATTGCCAGGGGGCAAGCAAAAGAAGAAGGAAACCATGCATGAAGCGTTGCAGCGAGAATGCAAAGAGGAAGCAGGAGCAGAGGTAGTAGGTGGAGAACTCCTATCGGTTTGGGAATCGTTTGATGAAGATTTCCATAAAGTAGTCCTGTTGTTTTCAGCTCAGTTCATTGAGATGAAGGGTATACCGCTAAAACAAGATGCAGATCAAATTGGAATAGAGTGGCTGCCGATTGCTTCTCTCCATAGTTTTCCATTTTATCCAAAAGAAATTATAAAACAGACCAGTATTTATATAGGGACTATTCAATAAAACAAGCCAATGCATTCTGCATTGGCTTGTTTGTTGGTTTTCTCCTCTCGTTAACAGGGAGAACAGGCTGTAATAGCCTTGTATTAAACTTCCATAATAATGGGCAATATCATCGGTCTGCGTTTTGTTTTCTCGTATAAGAATGGCGCTAATGTATCTGTAATTTCATTTTTAATTTCAGACCATTGTGTTGTTTTACGCTCCATTACTTTGTGAAGGTGAGTAGAAATAAGAGTTTGTGCGTCATTAATTAAGTCACTGCTTTCCCGCATATAAACAAATCCACGAGAAATTAAGTCAGGACCAGCAGCAATTTTAAACTCTTTCATATCAATGCTAACTACCACAATGACAAGTCCCTCTTCTGAAAGAATACGACGGTCTCGAAGAACGATGTTTCCAATATCACCAATTCCGTTTCCATCGATGTAGACAGATCCTGAAGGGATTTTGCCTGCAACGCCTGCTTCGTTTGCACGTAATGCCAGTACATCTCCATTATCCATGATAAAACAGTTTTCTTCTGGTACTCCGCAATCGACTGCAAGCTGCGCATGCATGCGCTGCATACGGTATTCCCCGTGAATCGGCATAAAGAATTTCGGTTTAATTAACCGAATCATTAATTTTTGTTCTTGTTGTCCCCCGTGACCGCTTGTATGAATATCTGTTAATCTGCCGTGAATTACTTCGGCACCAGCTCGGTACAGCATATTAATTGTACGGCTTACGCTGACGGTATTGCCTGGAATCGGTGATGATGAAAACACGACTGTGTCACCTGGGATAATTTGAATTTGACGATGTGTACCGTTCGCAATGCGAGATAAGGCTGCCATTGGTTCGCCTTGGCTTCCTGTACATAAAATAACAACCTGATTTACAGGTAAACGATTAATTTGAGAAGCATCGATAATGGTATCCTTTGGACAGCGAATGTAGCCTAAGTTTTGTCCAATTTCAATTGCAGCTTCCATGCTTCGTCCGAACACTGCAATTTTTCTGCCGTTTTCCACAGCTGCTTCTACTACTTGCTGAAGGCGATGGATGTTCGAAGCGAAAGTGGCAAAAATAATGCGTCCGTCCACTTTTCGGAAAATATCATCAATGGTATCGCCTACTTTTCGTTCAGACATTGTAAAATCTGGTACTTCACTATTTGTACTGTCGGATAATAAACAAAGCACGCCTTCTTTTCCGATTTCAGCCATTTTCGTTAAGTTGGCAGGCTCTCCGACAGGGGTGAAGTCAAATTTAAAATCACCTGTATGAACGACTTGTCCTTGCGGAGTTTTTACTACTATACCGTACGCATCTGGGATACTATGAGTAGTGCGGAAAAACGAGACGGATGTTTTGCGGAATTTAATCACGTCGTCTTCCTGTATTTCATGCAGCTTTGCCTTTCGCAATAAACCGTGCTCTTCTAGTTTATTTTTGATTAAGCCAAGCGCCAGCTTCCCGCCATAAATCGGAATATTTACCTGGCGTAGAAGGTAAGGGATGCCTCCTATATGGTCCTCGTGACCATGTGTGATAAACAATCCCTTAATTTTATCTTCATTTCGCACTAAATACGTGTAATCCGGAATGACATAATCAATGCCGAGAAGTTCATCTTCAGGAAATTTGATACCGGCATCAATGATGATAATTTCATCTTGGAATTGAACAGCGTATGTATTTTTACCAATTTCTCCAAGACCGCCGAGTGCGAAAACGGCAGTTTGGTCATTTTTTAAAAATTTCATCTATACAATCTCCGAAACCTTGAAGGCTTCGCTTTGTTTTTCATATTCAAGGTGAGCACCGGATAGTGGTTGAACTAACTCAATATTATAGTTGAATTTAGCTAATTTAATACGTACATCTTTTTCAGATTCCGCTTCGACGTACACTGTTTTTGTGTTTTCCCTTACAGGAACTTGTAAAGCATTTTCTTGATAAAACACTTTGAAAATCATGTAATTCTCTCCTTACTGTCGATTATTTGGCTGTCTTTTACCTATTATAGCTGAAACGGTTTTGTTTTTCATGCTTTTTCCTAAATTGGCAAGGAAAAACCCCTTGCGATATACAGAAAGTCTCTTTATATATAGCGTTTCGATTGATAGAGGAGATTATGCAATTTTCTTTTATGCATTAAATCGTTCCCATATGCGTTGAGCTTTCTATTCAATGTCTTAACATTATTAGCCGTCCTTTCTCATTTTCAAACACATCAAGAATATTTTTATAGTATTTGGTGATTAGGAAACGTTCATATATAGAAAAAAGGAATAGAGGACAGAAAATTTAGTATGTAAACTATTTTTCTTTTTCTAAATAAAATTTACAATAGAAGATGAAAGAAGAAGAGGGGGAATACATATTGGGGAAGTTATATAGCGCATTGTTGACATTAAGTATTATTTGGGGGACATCTTTTTTGTTTATTAAAATGATGGCTCCGGAACTCGGACCTTGGGGAGTCGTATTTTGGCGCTGCCTGTTTGGGTTTGTGACTTTATTATGCGTTATGTTAATAAGAAAAGAACGTATCCAGTGGGAGCAACTGCCTTTTGGTTGGATTTTTCTAGTTGGTTTAATTAATAATGTGTTGCCGTTTGGGTTTATTGCTATTGGGGAATTAAAAATTTCAAGCAGTATGGCATCGGTTATTAATGCTATGACTCCTATATCAACTGTAATTATAGGTGTTTTACTTTTCGCTGCCCATATTAGAAAAATGCAATGGATAGGAATTTTGTTAGGGTTTACGGGTATTCTTATTTTATTGCAGTTTGATGTGACACAGCTCGTTTCAGGAAGTTTACAAGGAATACTCTTTGTTCTTGCAGCTACCTTTTGCTATGCTTTGGGTACGCATTTGTCCCGTAAATATTTAAGTCATTTGTCAGTGACTGTATTGTCGGCATCTACATTACTGATGGCAAGTGTAATTAGCTTTTTGTTCATGACATTTATGAGCACAGAAGGATTTCGAGGCATTCATTCATATGATATACTGCTATCTCTAGGGGGGCTTGGCATTTTTGGCTCCGGTCTAGCGTATTTGTTGTTTTATTATATGGTGAAGGAAGGAAGCGCAGAATTCGCTACATTTGTGACATATTTAGTACCGGTGTCCGCCATGATTTGGGGAAATATCATATTGGGAGAAAAAATTACTTACCATATGATTTTTGGATTGGTTCTTATTTTTACGGGTGTATATTTATCCACGTTTTCACAAAGGAAAAAGTCGAGCCTAGATAAAACGGCAGCATAGAAAGGATTGTTTATATGAACGATAAAATAGTGTTTTTTGATATTGACGGGACGTTGCTTGATCATGATAAGAAAATTCCAGCGTCTACAAAAGAAGCTGTAAGAAAGCTGCAGGAAAGCGGGATTCATGTCGCTATCGCTACCGGCAGAGCACCGTTTATGTTTGAAGATGTACGTAAGGAATTAAATATCCATAATTATGTAAGCTTTAACGGTCAGTACGTAGTTTTTGAAGAAGAAGAGATTTATAAAAACCCGTTACAGCCACATTTGCTTCAGCACTTCACGGATTTTGCAGCAGAAACAAACATTCCGCTTGTATATCTCGATGAAAAAGAGATGACAGCAACAGTGGAAAACCATTTGTTTATAACCGAAAGCATGGGAAGTCTCCATATGTCGCATCCGCCTTTAAAGCCGGATTTTTACAAAGATCGAGATATATACCAAGCCCTTTTATTTTGTGAAGCAGGAAAAGAAGAACAATTTATTCATGAGTATCCTGACTTTCATTTTATCCGCTGGCATAATTATTCCATGGATATTATCCCAAAGGGAGGGTCTAAAGCGAACGGGATAGAGAAATTTATTGAGCGTCTTGGCTTCAAGCATGACCAAGTATATGCATTTGGCGATGGATTAAATGATATGGAAATGATCCAAACTGTTGGTACAGGTATTGTGATGGGAAATGGCCATGAAGATTTAAAGAAGCTAGGGAAATATGTAACGAAGGATGTTGCAGATGATGGAATCCTTCACGGTTTACAGTGGGCAAAACTATTATAAAACTCTCGTGCAGCGAGAGTTTTTTACGTCTTCTCAAGAACTATTAAGATCTTTTTAGGATTGTATTTTCTTATGTATGAAAAGCAGGTATAATGAAAATAGAAAATGAAAGTCATTCTCATATGATTAATGGGGGAAGCGTTATGGTATTAACGGAGATAAAAAAGGGAGAAGAGGTTACTATTACTGACTTGTCTTCAGTCAGTCCTGCTATACAACGAAGATTACTAGATTTTGGCATAGATGAAGGGACTAAAGTGTGTCTGAAACAGTTGCTTCCATTTCAAGGACCATGCATGATTGAAGTATGTGGTCAGTGCATCAGCTTGCGCCGCAATGAAGCAAATTGCATTGTTGTGGAGGAAGTGTAATGCAGCAAATTGGTTTATTTGGGAATCCAAATACAGGGAAAACATCATTGTTTAATTCATTGACGGGCTCATATGAATATGTAGGAAACTGGAGCGGTGTAACAGTTGAAAAAAAGGTAGGGAAGCTGCGAAAGCGGGAAGGGATACTCATTGATTTACCAGGAGTGTATTCTTTACAGCCTCTATCAAAAGATGAACGAGTTGCAACAAACTTTTTGTTAGCAGAGAAGTTTTCTTCTATTTTAAATATTATAGATGCATCACAATTGGAACGTAATCTTCATTTGACAATTCAATTACTTGAGTACGGCAAGCCTATGATTATTGGCTTGAACATGATAGATGTTGCTAAGGTACGTGGTATAGAAGTCGATTATCGAAAGCTAGAAAAAGAGCTTGGTGTACCGGTGTATCCAATTGTAGCGCGTAAAGAACTTGGTGTTAATACGTTGCTTGAGGTATTGCCGGAGGCTAAACAACATCCGTCATTACTGATACCATATGGTACGATTGTTGAACAAGGCATCCATCGTTTAGCTTCTTTGCTGCCGGAAGGAATACAAGGTTCAAAAAGGTGGTATGCAATTCAAGCGCTTGAAGGAAATGAGATGGTGCTGCAAGAATGGGAAAGAATAGCTCCACCAGCAGCTTGGCGTACTATAATTGCAGAAACAGAAGAAATGATACGGGCACAGCAACCAGCTAAGTCCCTAAAACAGTTTATTTATCAAAAACGTCTTTCATACATTCAAGGAATTTTAGCAGGGTGTGTCACGAAAGAACAGAGGCAAAGGACAACCCTCACTGAGAAAATAGACCAGATTGTAACTCATAAAGCATTGGGTATTCCTATTTTCTTAATATGTATGTTTCTTTTATTTAAGATAACATTTGATTGGGTAGGTACACCTCTTTCTGATATGCTGGACGGATTTATAGCAGGTTCGCTTTCAGATGGGGTAAAGGCCCTGCTTGAGACAATCGGAGCAAATACGTTTATCGAAGCGGTAATATTGGATGGAATTATTGCGGGTGTCGGAGGCGTGCTGGTGTTTGTGCCGCAAATTTTCCTGCTGTTCTTCTTTATTTCCTTGCTTGAAGATTCTGGTTATATGGCGCGTGTTGCCACGGTAATGGATCGGTTAATGGAAAAAGTGGGGTTAAATGGAAAAGCGTTTATTCCGATGATTATTGGGTTCGGATGTAACGTACCAGGAGTAATGGCGGCACGTACCATTGAACAACCTAAGGAGCGTTTGCTGACGATTGTGTTAACGCCGCTAATGTCTTGTTCAGCACGCCTTAGCGTCTATAGTTTGTTTGTAGCTGCTTTTTTTAAAGAACATCAGGCGCTAATTGTACTATCCTTATATGTACTTGGGGTTGTGATGGCATTATTGCTGGCAAAAATCTTTTCATCGACGTTGCTACGCAACGAGGCATCCTATTTTGTTATTGAATTGCCGCCGTATCGCATGCCGCAGTGGAAGACATTGCTTCGCAGTACCTGGGATAAAGGAAAAGGGTTCGTGAAAAAAGCAGGTACGTTTATTTTTGGGGGCTCTGTTCTTATTTGGTTTTTGTCCTATGCAGGACCTGGCGGCTTGAACGTGGAGATGGAAGACAGTTTTTTAGCCTTAATTGGTGGCATAATTGCTCCGCTTTTAATACCGTTAGGATTTGGAACATGGCAAGCAGGAGTGGCCCTTCTTACGGGGTTTTTAGCCAAAGAAGTGGTTGTATCTACGATGAGCATTATTTATAAAACGCCAGATATTGATAAATTACAAGGGTTAATGGGACATTATTTTACGCCACTTGGCGCCTACAGCTTTTTAGTCTTCATGCTGTTATACATCCCATGCTTGGCGACAGTTGCAGTAATTCAAAAAGAAACAGGTTCTAAAAAGTGGACATTCTTTTCTGTCGGTTATGCACTTATCCTTGCCTATGGATTGAGCATTCTTATTTATCAAGTAGGAAAGCTATTGGGATTCCAATAGAAAGTAGGGTGGAATATGGTTAATATCCTAATCGGTGCGCTTATTTTTAGCTATGCAGGCTACTCTTTAGTCAAGTTTGTTAAGAAAAGCAAAAAAGGAAAATGTGCAGCATGTTCCCTTAACACATCATGTGCGGGAAGTTGTGAAGCAAAAAGCGATGTCGTGTGACATCGCTTTTTTGTTATCTCTCAAACGGCATAGCATTTTCTGGAATTGCCAGAGGATTGGTTTGATTAATATGATCGTAGAACATTATACCGTTTAAATGGTCGATTTCGTGCTGGAATACAATTGCTGGAAGCCCTTTTAAACGAAGCTTCAGCTCTTCTCCGTTGATAGATGTGGCTTTAACTGTAATGCGTGCATAGCGAGGCACATAGCCAGGGACAGATCTGTCTACAGATAGGCATCCTTCACCAGATGTTAAATAAGTTCTTTCAACGGAATGACTTATAATCTTTGGATTGAAGAGGGCGTAGCTGTAAAGCTTATCATCATGGTCTGTCACATGTACGGCAATCATGCGTTTGGAAATCCCGATTTGAGGAGCTGCTAGTCCGATGCCAGGGCGCAGCTGGTAATGCGCAGCAAGCTCAGGATTTTGGCTGTTAATGACAAATTCAATCATGCTTTTCAGTGTATGTATATCTTCTTCACTTGGAGGAAGGGGCACTTCTTTTGCAACCTCCCGCAATACGGGATGTCCTTCGCGAATAATATCTTTCATTGTTAACATCTTCTTCTCTCCTTTCTTACATATTAGTCTACCAAAGCTTGTAAAAAAAGTCGAAGTGAAATAATGCGCTTCAGCAGCTGTTAAGAAAAGAACGTGATAATTACGAAATAAAAAAGAAGAAGCACGGAAGATATCCGTGCTCATTTCTCATAGTTTTTTCATATTACATTAATAACGAACGAAAGATGCACCAACGATAATTAAAAGGATGAACAATACAACGATTAAAGCGAAGCCGCCACGCCCGTAGCCGCCACCGCCGTATCCGTATGCTGGAGCTGCGCAAGTCGGTGCTGTATAGCAAGTAGTATATCCGTACATGAGTTTTACCTCCTTTTCATTTCCGCTAAAAGTGCGGTTAGTATAACCTATGAAAATGAACAAAAAATTGTATGGTTATTTGCCTATACCGGTAAAATCAACTGAATAATTTTACAAGATGCAGCGAAAAGATAAATTAAACAATCAATCAGGAGGATCAAATGCGAAGTATTTGTCTAGTTGTCTGGGTATTGTTGCTTTGTTCTTGCGGTGTTTCTGCTGAAGATGGGATTTATAATAAACTGGAAAAAGTGGCTTCACTCGAACGTACCTTTGAACGTGAGCAACAGCCATTAGTAAAACTGGAGCAAGAAGAAAAAGAGGTATACCATCAAATTATTTCATTAGGGATGGGTGAAACGGAAAAACGGAAGGAACTCTCCGCAAAGGCCCAATCTATGCTGGATACTCGTGAGGAGCATTTGAAGAAAGAACGAAACAGTTTGCTTACTTCTAAACAAGAATTCGAAAAAGTAAAGCCGCTAATGAGAAAAGTAAAGGAAGAATCATTAAAAATAAAATCAGCTCAGGTGATAGCTATAATGCAGAAAAGATACGATATTTATGACATTTTATATGGACAATATACAACTGCATTACAAAAGGATCGAGAGCTGTATAAGCTGTTAGAGAAGGATATCTTTGAACTGAAGGAAGTGGAGCGTAAAATCAATGAAATAAATGAAACCTATGTAAAAGTTTTAAAGTTAAATCAAGTATTTAATGTGCATACTGAACAATATAACGATGCCAAAGAGAGGTTTTATAAGGAGAGTGGTTTGAAAATAAAAGTGGAACGTGCCATAGCAGAATAAAGAAAATGTTGTCGAAAAATAGTATTTATTTGCAATGGATGAAATAGTTTATAACACGTATACTCTTCTCTTTAATGAAATGATGAGCAAAGAGGAGAATAGCAGGAAGTATTCATATGTTATTTTAAAATAATAAAACAAAAGGGAGGGGGATAATATAACAGAGTGATTTTGATTACTGATACAGCGTGTTATTTATAGGAATATTATCCATTATAAAATAAGATTTATATTATAGAAAATTGGAATCAAAGTCATTGACGTGAGGAATCGCATTGTTGTAAACTAGAAAACGTACTTAAATGTTGTATTAATTGTTTTAGTGAAAAAATTAGTACAGTTTCTAGAAGGTAACACCTTTACAAACCGGCTACAGTTACAGTCGGTTCATATACTTACACATTTTTTACATGTAGTTTATTTGAAAATGTGATGTCCAATTATATAGAGAGGCAGAGGTGAACGGAATGAGTACTAAAATGAAAAAGTCCCTAATTGATGTAGATCAGCAAATGAAAGCGATCGAAGAAACATTCCAAACATTCCAAATTTTAAATGAAGAAGGTCAAGTTGTTAATGAAGCAGCAATGCCTGAATTGACAGATGAGCAATTAAAAGAATTAATGCGTCGTATGGTTTATACTCGTGTATTAGATCAGCGCTCCATCTCATTGAACCGTCAAGGTCGATTAGGTTTCTACGCGCCCACTGCAGGTCAAGAGGCTTCTCAAATTGCGAGTCATTTTGCTCTTGAAGCTGAAGATTTCATCTTACCGGGCTACCGTGATGTTCCACAAATGATTTGGCATGGTTTGCCGTTATATCAAGCATTCTTATTCTCCCGTGGTCATTTCATGGGCAACCAAATGCCTGAAGGTGTAAATGCGCTTCCACCACAAATCATTATCGGTGCTCAAATTATCCAAACAGCAGGTGTGGCATTAGGCATGAAGCTTCGCGGCAAAAAAGCTGTAGCAGTAACGTATACTGGTGACGGAGGAGCATCTCAAGGTGATTTTTATGAAGGCATGAACTTTGCTGGTGCATTCCAAGCTCCGGCGATTTTCATTGTCCAAAACAACCGCTTTGCTATTTCTACTCCAGTTGAAAAGCAATCTGCAGCGAGAACAATCGCACAAAAAGCAGTAGCTGTTGGTATCCCAGGAATTCAAGTAGATGGTATGGATCCATTAGCAGTTTATGCAGCTGTAAAAGAAGCACGTGAGCGTGCAGTAAATGGAGAAGGTCCAACTTTAATTGAAACTTTAACATTCCGATATGGCCCGCATACAATGGCCGGCGATGACCCGACTCGTTATCGTACAAAAGATGTAGAAAATGAATGGGAAAAGAAAGATCCAATCGTTCGATTCCGTAAGTTTTTAGAAGCAAAAGGCTTGTGGTCGCAAGAAGAAGAAGAAAAAACAATCGAGCAAGCAAAAGAAGATATTAAAGAAGCAATTGCAAAAGCAGACCAAGCACCTAAGCAAAAGGTAACAGACTTGATGAATATCATGTACGAAGAAATGCCTTACAACTTAAAAGAGCAATTTGAAATTTACAAAGAGAAGGAGTCGAAGTAAGCCATGGCGCAAATGACAATGATTCAAGCAATCACCGATGCGTTACGCGTCGAATTAAAAAATGATCCGAACGTAGTCCTGTTTGGAGAAGACGTGGGTGTAAACGGCGGCGTATTCCGTGCAACAGAGGGATTGCAAGCTGAATTCGGTGAACAACGTGTATTTGACACACCACTTGCAGAATCTGGTATTGGAGGTCTTGCGATCGGTTTAGCGTTAGAAGGCTTCCGTCCTGTACCTGAAGTTCAATTCTTCGGCTTTGTCTATGAAGTAATGGATTCTATTTCTGGACAAATGGCTCGTATGCGTTACCGTTCTGGTGGCCGTTGGAATGCGCCAATTACAGTTCGTTCTCCGTTTGGAGGAGGCGTGCATACTCCAGAATTACATGCAGACAGCTTAGAAGGTTTAGTAGCGCAACAGCCAGGATTAAAAGTAGTTATTCCTTCTACTCCGTATGATGCAAAAGGGCTTTTAATCTCAGCAATTCGTGACAACGACCCAGTTATTTATTTAGAGCATATGAAATTATACCGCTCTTTCCGTCAAGAAGTTCCGGAAGGAGAGTATACAATTGAAATCGGAAAAGCTGAAGTGAAACGTGAAGGTAAGGATGTTTCTATCATTAGCTACGGTGCAATGGTTCACGCGGCATTAAAAGCTGCAGAAGAGCTTGAAAAAGAAGGAGTATCTGTAGAAGTAGTAGACCTTCGTACAGTGCAGCCGTTAGATATTGAAACAATTATTGCTTCTGTGGAAAAAACAGGACGCGTTGTCGTTGTACAGGAAGCACAAAAACAAGCAGGTATCGCTGCGAATGTAGTAGCAGAAATCAATGATCGTGCAATCTTGAGCTTAGAGGCTCCTGTTGTTCGTGTTGCGGCAGCGGATACTGTATTCCCATTCTCTCAAGCTGAGAGCGTTTGGTTACCAAACCATAAAGACATCGTAGAAGCTGTTCAAAAAGTAATGAGCTTCTAATTCATGTGAAAGAAATCAGTTGCTCTGATTTCTTTCACACTATTTTATTAACCAACAACTTACAAGGGGATGAAAACCGTGGCATTTGAGTTCAGATTACCAGATATTGGTGAAGGTATTCATGAAGGTGAAATTGTAAAGTGGTTCGTGAAACCTGGCGACGAAGTAGGCGAAGATGATGTACTGTTAGAAGTACAGAACGATAAAGCAGTGGTAGAAATTCCTTCTCCGGTAAAAGGAAAAGTATTGGACATTTTAGTTCAGGAAGGAACAGTGGCAGTAGTAGGAGACGTGCTTGTTAAATTTGACGCTCCAGGATATGAGAACTTGAAGTTCAAGGGCCAAGAAGAGGATGCTCCACAAGCGGAAACAGCACAAGAGGAAGCATCAGTGGCAGAAGCAGCACCAGCAGCGGTAGCTGTAGAGGAAAGTGCACGTGTTATTGCAATGCCATCTGTTCGTAACTATGCTCGCAGACAAGGTGTGAACATCCGTCAAGTACCAGGTACAGGTAAAAATGGACGCGTTCTTAAGAGTGATATCGACACATTCTTGAAAGGCGGAGAAGCAGCAGTTGTGAAAGCAGAAGCACCAGCAGCTCCTGTAGCTCAAGCAGCACCAACTGCAGAAGCAGCACCAGCTCCAACAGCTCAGCCAATTCCTGTAGGAGAATACCCAGAAACTCGCGAGAAGATGAGCGGAATCCGCAAAGCAATCGCAAAAGCAATGGTAAATTCTAAGCATACTGCACCTCATGTTACATTAATGGACGAAGTAGATGTAACAGATTTGGTTGCGCATCGTAAGAAATTCAAAGAAGTAGCAGTGCAAAAGGGTATTAAATTAACGTATTTGCCGTATGTAGTAAAGGCATTAACTTCTGCACTACGCCAATATCCAATTTTAAATACTTCTATGGACGATGCATCACAAGAAATCGTTCACAAGCATTACTATAACATCGGTATTGCAGCAGATACTGACAAAGGTCTTTTAGTACCAGTTGTAAAAGATACAGACCGTAAGTCAATTTTCTCTATTTCTCAAGAAATTAATGAGCTTGCAGCAAAAGCACGTGAAGGCAGACTAGCTCCAGCTGAAATGAAAGGTGCTTCTTGCACAATTACTAATATCGGATCTGCAGGTGGTCAATGGTTCACTCCGGTTATCAACCATCCAGAAGTTGCGATTCTTGGTATCGGTCGTATTGCTGAAAAGCCAGTAGTGAAAAATGGTGAAATTGTAATTGCACCAGTATTAGCATTGTCTTTAAGCTTCGACCATCGTATAATTGACGGTGCAACTGCTCAAAATGCATTAAACCAAATTAAGCGTTTATTGAATGATCCGCAATTATTAGTAATGGAGGCGTAATTCATGGTAGTAGGAGATTTTGCAATCGAATTAGATACAGTCGTTGTTGGTGCAGGCCCAGGAGGATATGTAGCAGCCATCCGTGCTGCGCAATTAGGCCAAAAAGTAGCCATTATTGAAAAGGCGAACCTTGGCGGGGTATGCTTGAACGTAGGATGTATTCCTTCTAAGGCATTAATCGCTGCAGGACATCGTTATGAAACAGCGTTACATTCAACTGATATGGGTATTTCAGCTGAGAATGTGACAGTGGATTTCTCTAAAGTACAAGCTTGGAAAAACAGTGTGGTTAAAAAATTAACCGGCGGTGTGGAAGGTTTGCTAAAGGGAAATAAAGTAGAAATCATTAGAGGAGAAGCTTACTTTAATGATGCAAACACACTGCGTGTAATGACTGAAGACTCAGCACAAACTTACACATTTAAAAACGCGATTCTGGCAACTGGTTCTACACCAATTCAAATTCCAGGATTCAAGTTTTCTCAGCGTGTTATTGACTCTACAGGTGCATTAAGCTTACCGGAAATTCCTAAGAAGCTGGTAGTAATTGGCGGCGGTTATATCGGTATGGAATTAGGAACTGCATATGCGAATTTCGGTACTGAAATCACAATTTTAGAAGCTGGGGACGAAATTTTAGCTGGTTTTGAAAAATCTATGAGCTCCATTGTAAAGCGTGGCTTAAAGAAAAAAGGAAACGTAGAAATTTTCACAAAAGCATTCGGTAAAGACGTTGAAGAACGTGAAGATGGCGTGACAGTTCATTTCGAAGCAAATGGCGAAATGAAATCTATTGATGCTGACTATGTGTTGGTCACAGTTGGTCGCCGTCCAAATACGCAAGAGATTGGTTTAGAGCAAGCTGGCGTAGAACTAACGGAACGTGGTTTAGTGAAAATTGATAAGCAATGCCGTACAAGTGCTTCTAATATTTATGCAATCGGTGATATTGTAGAAGGCCCGCCATTAGCTCATAAGGCTTCTTATGAAGGTAAAATTGCAGCAGAAGCGATTAGCGGCCACCCTGCAGAAATCGACTATTTGGCAATTCCTGCAGTATGCTTCACTGATCCAGAATTAGCTTCTGTAGGATATACAAAGAAACAGGCTGATGAAGAAGGCGTGCAAGTAGTTGTATCTAAGTTCCCATTCGGGGCAAACGGACGTGCATTGTCTCTTAACAGCACAGAAGGATTCGTACAAATTGTTACTCGTAAAGAGGACGGCTTGCTGATTGGAGCGCAAGTAGCAGGTGCAGGAGCATCTGATATCATTTCTGAGTTAGGCTTAGCAATTGAAGCTGGTATGACTGCTGAAGATATCGCTCATACAATTCATGCTCATCCAACATTAGGTGAAATTACAATGGAAGCGGCAGAGGTTGCTCTAGGTATGCCAATTCATATTGTAAAATAAGACAAGCGGATACCTTATTAACTACGATAAAAAAGCACTCTACTTTTGTAGAGTGCTTTTTGTATGGAAAGGCAATACTATCTATACACTATTTTCTTCTATTCCTCTATCCTTTCTCATATATTATACAAACCTTTCAAGTGAAAAAGTACAAGCATTCCTGTAAAAGGAGTTCAGATATATGAAAAAGACAGTCCTTGCATCGACATTCCACAGCTTCATTTGGCTAGGCTTTTCATTGGTGCTGTTTTTCTCCCAACGTGATAAACTGCACTCCAAAGTCATTTTATTTTTTGTATTCGTGTATTTATCTTACATTGTGGCAAACTTTTTCTTTGAAACAAGACGTGCTTCCTTATTATTTACGTTGTTCAGCGCCTTGTTGTTTTTTGCTTTGACAGGAATTGTAACCCTTATTATTGTCATTATGTCTTAACGTTTGTAAAAATACATGATGCGACCGTTGAATAAATGCAGCTCTCCATTTAGTTTTTTTGCAAGAAATCTGCATAATTCATTTGCTTTACCCTTATCCCCAAATGTTGCAGTTGCAGGAAGAGTGATTTGAATAAAGTGCTGCTCCTCCTCTTTTGCCTGTTCTGTTCCTACTCCGACGAAAATCGTATGATAACGATCATGATCTGATTTTAACTGTAAAGTGGATTCAGAGGTATCAATCATTTTGTAAGGAAAGGCAGAATCTCCGTAATTCCAGCCTAGTTGCTGTCCGGTTTGAAAAGTGATTTCTTTATAATATGAGAATAATGTTTTCACATCCTGCAGTGTAATGGTTTGTTTCGCAGAATTGGGTACTAATTTAATAAAAGCATCTTGATTCATCCTAATCCCCCTGTTTAAACGCTGTCGTATCTCTATTTTAACATTCTTTTAAATTTTTTGACAATTATGCGGTTATTTTTCTTTTGTTTAAATCATATAAATAATACTCATTCCACTTTTATAACATAAGAAGGGAGGGGGGACGTATATTTGAAAAATTATATGACGAATATGAAAATGTGAAAGTGCGGTTTATAGGGTTTACTACAAATGATATTCGTTATGACTTTGGTATTGTATATACGAGTATGTTTTTTGGGAAATCACTTGTTGTTTGTATGCAAACATCCCGATCGGCACTTCTTGGTCATGATGATATTGGAAATATAGCACACCTGCAGCAGATCTTCCATATTCAAACATATGAAGAAGCTGCTGAGCTTGCAGAGTTTTTACGATTTTATATTCCAGATGTCTTAGTGGGAGAACAATATGATGGATAGAAAAAGCTGCTGTACACAGCAGCTTTTTCTATGGAAATATATCAATCGATTAGTAAGCAACCTTATGATCTCTCTGGCTTTAAAAAGGCTGAGCCCGAGGGAGAGTGATTTTTGGTACTCCAAATAGAATAGAAGGGACTTTTTTTGTCCACGAGGGTCATTTGATGACACATATAAATCAAATGGTACATAATTAAATAAAAAAATTTTTAATATGTTATACTAATTTGGTATTGACTTAAAAAGTATAGCATATTAATATAGTAGTAGGAAGTAAAGCGGTTACAAAATAAACGAACAAATTGGGGGATTCGAATATGGGAACGATCGTATGTCAAACTTGTAATGAAACAATTGCTCATTTCGAGGACGAAAAAGTAACAGTTTTATATGGTCAATGTTGTACGAATTGTGGTTCTAAATCTCAAGAAAACATGAAAGCGCATAAATAAAGCCTGCATATGCAGGCTTTTTGTTTTTGCTGTAAGTTAAAATACGACAGTCGTATTTCCAGCAGTTGCGATAACAGCATCGTCACGAATAGGACGAATTGCAATTTTTGTTTTGATTTTGGATGGAGAAGTATATTGATTCATCAGACGATAGTCGATACGGGTAATAATGTTAGTCAAATAAGCAGACAAAAAAGCGAATGGAATACGACGTAAATTTAAATTTTCAATAATTTGTTTTTCTGTTTTGATTCCCACGCCATGTCCGTAATACAAATCATCACCTGTATATACTACATTTTCTCCTTGCCATTCCATTGTATCAGGATTGACTTGTGGATTTTTGAAATATGATAAATCACCGGGGATAATTTGCCCTTCTGTTTTTGTTATGAGCTTTAAATCCTTGTCATAATCCCATGTATAAAGCAACAAATTCGAAAATAACAAGTTGAAGGTTTCTTCACTGTACACATCCAAAAGCGCTCTATACAGAAGGACAATCATGGCTGTTGCGCATTCTGTGCCGTACTTTGCTCCATTTTTAAAAATATCAAGAATGGCTTGTGCTGCTTTTTTCCCAGGTTTAAGCTGAAATCCTCCATGCTTAGTTAACTGCCAATATTTTTCGTTGCAGAATGAATATTTGAAGGTTCGGAACTGTATGCCGCTGTTATACAGATCGATGCATGCAAGAACTAAAGCTGCCCTTACGTTTAAATCAAAAGCAAGCTGATCGATAGACTGATAAGTATATACTTCTTGATTGCTTGTCATAGTGCTTAATATTTGCTCTTTCGTATGGAAATAAGTATCGGAATCATTTGTTAAATAGGGATGTACAATTGAACGGCCGATAATAATCATACACTAATCACACCAATACATATAAAGTGAGGCTTTTCAGCGCTGGATGCGCAAGCCATTTTGGGATGTAAACTCCTTATATGGTATGAAGGAGGAAAAAAATCGTGCAAAAAAACCTACCGCTATGCGATAGGTTTATATTCTTTAATAACACGCAATGTGCGTAATTCAGCATCCTCTGGTCCTTGCACAGGGAGGCCTGCTTCTAGGTTTTGTTTTACATAATCGAGATTCTCTTGTGTAATAATTTCACCAGGTGTGAAAATCGGAATGCCTGGTGGGTATACCATTACAAATTCAGCAATAACACGACCAGCAGCCTTTTCTACAGGTACGATTTCTGTTTCTGAATAAAAAGCATCGCGTGGTGAAAGGGCTAAGATAGGAATATCTGGCACATGCACGTTCATGTGGGCATTATTATCAGCTTTATGGCTGTATTCCTCAGATAAATGTTTGAGGGCTTTTACAAGAATGGAAGTTTCCTCTTCTCTGTCACCCAAAGTAATTAAGCAAAGAATATTATATAGATCAGACATTTCTACTTCGATATTGTAATTTTCTCTTAGCCAAAGCTCAGCGTCATGACCGGTAATACCTAACTCTTTAATAGAGATGATGAGCTTGGTAGGATCATAATCAAATTTGGCATCTGTTCCTAATAATTCTTCTCCAGGACAATACAAATGCTCAATTTGGTTTACTTGTTGACGTACATTGTCTGCTAAGCGAATTGTTTCATTAATTAATTGGCGCCCTTCTGTCGCTAGGCGTTTGCGGGCTGTATCTAATGAAGCGAGCAAGATATAGGAAGTTGAAGTTGTTGTGAGCATGCTGATGATTGCTTGCACCCGCTTTACTGATACACGTCCTTCTTTCACATTTAAAATAGAGCTTTGTGTTAATGAACCTCCTAATTTATGCACACTTGTCGCTGCCATATCAGCTCCAGCTTGCATAGCCGAGAGAGGTAAATCCTCATGAAAGTGAATATGAACACCATGGGCTTCGTCCACTAATACAGGTACATCATAAGAGTGCGCCAATTCAACTAGGCTTTTTAAATCAGCAGCAAATCCGAAATATGTTGGATTGATTACAAGCAATCCTTTTGCATCTGGGTGCTCTTCTAATGCTTTTTTCACAGATGGAATGGTAATACCATGAGAAATACCAAGTACAGGGTCTATTTCTGGATGAATGAAGATTGGCATTGCACCTGAAAAAATAATGGCCGACATAACAGATTTATGAACATTTCTCGGTACTAAAATTTTTTCCCCAGGTCCGCATACGCTCATTACCATTGTCATGATTGCTCCGCTTGTTCCTTGAACAGAAAAGAACGTATGATCCGCACCGAATGCTTCAGCCGCTAATTGCTGAGCTTTTTGAATCATACCTTTTGGGTGATGAAGGTCATCCAGTGGAGCAATATTAATCAAATCAATTGATAATGCGTTGTGTCCAATGAACTCCCGGAACTCTGGATCCATTCCTTGTCCTTTTTTATGTCCTGGAATATGGAACTGTACGGGATTTTTTTTGCTGTGTTCGACTAATGCAGTGAACAATGGTGTTTCATGTTGGGACAATCTAACACACTCCTTTATATATCGTTTTTTTATACTGGAACGTATTGTTCTCGTTTGTCAGTGAAATCTCTCTACTGTTAGAGCATTCCCTTTAAAAAGGTAAGAAAGTATAAAAATTTTAAAATTATGCTATACTCTTTCAGTCAAATGTAAGTAGCGCTAAGGCTAATCCGTATATAACAAGATGTGCTCCAGCGGTTTTCATTGTTACAAAACAAAAGAATTATATCACCTGTTGAAGAAGAAGTATATAAAAATTGCAAGAAATTGTTTCGTTTCTTATAGTTAAGAAGGATAACCTCAAAAAACCTCGAAATAGTCGGAGAAAGGAGAGATGACGAAGGTGAATTGGAACACAAGAATAACTGAGATGCTCGGCATCAAATATCCTATTATACAAGGTGGTTTGGCGTATTTAGCATACGCAGATTTGGCAAGTGCAGTGAGTAATGCAGGAGGTTTAGGGCAAATTACAGCTATGAGCTTGCAAACACCAGATGAATTACGAAGTGAAATCACTAAATTGAGAGGTCTGACAGATAAACCGTTTGGTGTCAATTTTGCCATCGGGCAGCATGGCAGAGCATTTGAACATATGCTGGAAGTGGCAGTGGAACAAGAGGTTCCAGTTATCACAATGACTGGAGGTAATCCAACCCCCATTTTTCAACGCTTAGAAGGTGTAAATGTGAAAAAACTTGTTCTTGTTGCTGCAAAACGGCAAGCAGAAAAAGCAGAGGAGCTTGGTGCGGATGCTGTAATGGTTGTGGGACAAGAGGGAGGAGGACATCTTGGGAAAAATGATACGGGTACTATGGTCCTCGTTCCACAAGTAGTTGATGCAGTATCGATCCCTGTTATCGCATCAGGAGGGATTGGAGACGGACGTGGTTTAATGGCTGCCCTTAGTTTAGGAGCGGAAGGCATTGAGATGGGTACACGCTTTATTGCGACGCAAGAGTGTATTCATGCTCATAAAATCTATAAGGATGCATTGGTAAATGGTTCAGAAAATGATACAGTAGTCATAAAAAGGAGTATTGGTGCCCCTGCACGCGTGATTCATAATTCATGGACAGAAAAAATATTAGCGTTAGAGGAACAAGAAGTTGGCTATGAAGGCTTAAAGGAATACATAAGCGGAACTGCAAATCGCAAATACATATATGAAGGAAACGAAATGGAAGGTTTTGCATGGGCCGGACAAGTAATGGGGAGAATTAAAGACATCCCGACAGTGCAAGAGTTGTTTGCGCGCATGATTAAAGAAGCAGAAGAAATTCGAACAAGATACAGTAAGTGAGGTGATAATGATGGATTATCAGTATCCTCTTGATTATCATTGGTCAACAAAGGAAATTGTTGATGTCATCAAATTTTATGAAAGTGTGGAACAAGCATATGAACAAGGTATCAGCCGTTTGCAATTGATGGATGCATACCGCCGTTTTAAGGAAATTGTACCAAGTAAAGCGGAAGAAAAGAAGATTGATGCGGCATTTGAAGAAATTACAGGATATTCTTTATATCGTGCTGTACAAAAAGCAAAAACAAAAGAAATTGAAAAAATTATTAAAATGTAAAAATATTTTGACAACTAATCAGCATATGATATAATAGAACGACAACGCAAAAACGGACAATAATTATTGTCCGTTTTTTCTACCTAAACAGAAGCGGTTAGCTTGTATAGGGGAATTAATGTATGAAACGTTTCCTTTACAAGATTTACAAACTGCTCGTCGTTTAGATTAACTGCATCTTCTTTTCGTAAGTGAATTCCACAAAGTAGTTCAGCTTTCTTGACTGTGGCAAGTCTATTGAACATTTCGTCAAGTTCTTCTGCAGAAAGAGTATTTTGTGTTTTAGCCGTTGGCTTTGTGTGATCAACAGACCAAACAAAGTGGGGGGGAATGCATTGTTTTATAGAATCTAAATGAAAAGAAAATGCTCTTGCGTATTCTGATTTTTGAGGGCATTCATAAATTAGACCGAAATAGATAAAAATGTGACTGTTCCATAGACCAATTTGAAAATGCGGCAGCATTTTATATCCTCGTTTATTAGTTGCGAAAGCTACCCACGTATCATTAGGGGGATTGACACTACGTCTCGCATGTTTAGCGACATGTGGAAAAACATCTTCACCTAATGCTTCAGTAAAAAATGGGGCGAAATAAAGTCCAAGTGCCTCGAGTTTCGGACGAATATGCTCTTTTATTTGATTCATCCTTTCATCCAGCCCATTAATTTCAAACACTTGAAAGTCTTGTCGTTCAAAAGATAAAGATTTCATTTTCATCCTCCAAAAAAGCCATTTACACCCTATTTTAACACAGCCTGTCCGATTCGAAAAAAAATATAGGTAAAAATACAAATTTGTTGCATAGAGGATTTATCCCACATAATATGATATAAAAAATCAGAAAATTTAGTCAAATGAAAGTCGATGGCAATATAAAAAAATGGGAGGAGGCAAATATCATGAGACAAGTGATTAACGCGCTAAAAAGAACAGACGCTGAAAAAAGAATTCCAGTGTTGCGTTTAGAGTTGGATTATGAATTAGCAACACTGTACGATGCGATGATGGAAAATGATGAAAACAAAAAAGATGAAAGCAAAAAGAAATTGGAACTACTTCGACTTGAAATGATCCGCCTAGAAGCGTAATAATATGTTATGAACGAATACCTATTTTGGTGCGAACCTATGTATGAGGTTCGTTTTTTCTGTGAACGTTAAATGCATAGAATTTTTTATACGGAGTGTTTGCAAATGGTACAACAAAACTGGCGCGAAATTGAAAAAAAAGCAAAAGAATGGATTAAAGAAGCAGGGGCTCTCATCCTGTCCTCCTTCACACAGGAACTTGTCATCGAGACAAAATCAAATGCCTCTGATCTTGTAACGCATATGGACAGGCAAGTGGAGCAATTCTTTATTAAAAAAATTCAAGCAGAATATCCTGACCATTATATTTTAGGTGAAGAAGGTTACGGTGATACGCTTATCTCTTCGCAAGGAACAATCTGGCTAATTGATCCTATTGACGGTACTATGAATTTTGTGCATCAACAACGCAATTTTGCGGTATCTATCGGTATTTATCATAACGGAGTGGGAAAGGTTGGATTAGTATACGATCCTGTACATAATGAATTGTATCATGCAGTAAAGGGAGAAGGGGCATTTTGTAATGAGGTACAGATACCAGTTCTTCAACCGAGTACCGTTGCAAAAGGCGTTGTTTGTGTGAATGCGACCTGGCTGACTCCAAACTCCTATTTAAACCACGTCAAAATGGCTGAGCTTGTAAAGTGTGCAAGGGGAACACGTTCTTATGGATGTGCAGCATTAGAATTTGTATATGTTGCGACTGGTCGAGTGGATGCTTATGTGAGTCCGAGGTTATCTCCTTGGGACTTTGGTGGCGGAGCAGTGATTGTGGAAGAAGTGGGGGGGATTGCAAGCACATTTGAAGGGAAAATGTTGAATATAATAGAAAAAAGCAGTGTGCTTGTAGCACGGCCTCATGTGTATGAAGAAATTTTGAAGCATTATGTTTCATAAAAAAATCACTCAGTTTATGAGTGATTTTTGTTTTTGAAATACGGTATGAAATAGTGCTATTTTGTGACAGCAGCTTATTTAAGACTATTGTGTTTTTTGAGAATTTTTTAGTTTTCGCTTCGTCATAAATCCATATCCAATAGTCGCGAGTGTGCCTGCTATAGCTAAGAGAACTCCGATTGTACTTTTTTCTGCAATCATAATACCAATTAAAATCATAAATAAAACACCAATCATAGCAATTACTAAAAAACGATACTGAATATTCTCCATTTTTCGACCCTCCACATGAACATTTTACCGTACTTAGAAACAAAAGCGCAATGAAAATTCTGTTCATACGACGAGTAAGCTAACCTCGGTAGAATTTGCTTACCATCTTTTTATCATAGCGTTATAATACTGTGTCTCTAATCATAAATGTAAGTATTTTAATATATACTTGCTTCTGCCAAATACATTCACTTTTACAAATGGACTTTGTATGGTAAAGTAGGAAAGGATGTAGAAAAATGTATAACAAAATAGGAGTGGACAAACTTGAAAAAACGAGAAGATATCCGCAACATAGCGATTATCGCGCACGTTGACCACGGAAAAACGACACTGGTTGACCAATTACTTCGTCAAGCCGGGACATTTCGTTCAAATGAACATGTAGAGGAACGCGCAATGGATTCCAATGATTTAGAAAGAGAGCGCGGAATTACAATTTTAGCGAAAAACACTGCCATTAACTACGATGGAATTCGTATTAACATATTAGATACTCCAGGACATGCTGACTTCGGGGGAGAAGTAGAACGCATCATGCGAATGGTTGATGGTGTTCTACTTGTTGTCGATGCATATGAAGGATGTATGCCGCAAACACGATTTGTATTGAAGAAAGCATTGGAGCAAAATTTAACACCGATTGTTGTTGTAAACAAAATTGATCGCGATTTTGCAAGACCAGAAGAAGTAGTGGATGAAGTGCTGGACCTATTCATTGAACTTGGTGCAAATGAAGAACAGTTGGAATTCCCGGTTGTTTATGCATCAGGAATTAACGGTACAGCAAGTTTAGAACCGAATGTGGAAAGTCAAGAAGAGAACATGAAGTGCTTATTTGATACAATTGTAGAACAAATCCCTTCTCCGATTGATAACAGTGATGAGCCGCTTCAATTTCAAATAGCATTGCTAGACTATAATGATTATGTAGGTCGTATTGGTATTGGCCGTGTATTCCGCGGAACGATGCAAGTGGGTCAGCAGGTTGCCCTTATGAAATTAGATGGCTCTGTTAAGCAATTCCGAGTAACAAAAATGTTTGGCTTTATTGGACTGAAGAGAGTAGAAATTCAAGAAGCAAAAGCTGGGGATCTAATAGCTGTATCAGGTATGGAAGACATCAACGTGGGGGAAACTGTATGTCCTGTTGAACATCAAGATGCACTTCCGGTACTTCGCATTGATGAGCCTACTCTGCAAATGACGTTTCTTGTGAACAACAGTCCATTTGCGGGACGCGAAGGCAAGTATGTAACATCTCGTAAAATTGAAGAACGTCTTCGTCAACAATTGCAAACGGATGTAAGCTTGCGTGTAGAGAATACAGAGTCTCCTGATGCGTGGATTGTATCGGGACGCGGAGAACTGCATTTATCCATCTTGATTGAAAATATGCGTCGTGAAGGCTATGAACTGCAAGTGTCTAAGCCTGAGGTTATTATTAGAGAGATTGACGGTGTAAGATGTGAACCAGTGGAACGTGTACAAATCGATGTTCCAGAAGAACATACAGGTTCCATTATGGAATCAATGGGAGCACGAAAAGGTGAAATGATTGATATGATCAACAGCGGTACTGGTCAAGTACGCTTGATCTTTATGGTTCCTGCACGTGGATTAATCGGTTATACAACAGAGTTCTTAACGCTGACACGAGGTTATGGTATTTTAAACCATTCCTTTGACAGTTATCAGCCGATGCAGCCGGGACAAGTCGGTGGTCGCCGTCAAGGGGTACTTGTTTCAATGGAAACAGGAAAAGCATCCCAATATGGAATTATGGGTGTAGAAGATCGTGGGATTATCTTTGTTGAGCCAGCAACGGAAGTATATGAAGGAATGATCGTGGGAGAGCATACACGCGAGAACGATTTGACAGTTAATATTGTTAAGGTAAAACATGCAACAAACATTCGCTCTGCTAATAAAGATCAAACTACAACGATGAAAAAGCCTCGTATTATGACACTGGAGGAATCGTTAGAGTACTTGAATGAAGATGAGTATTGTGAAGTAACACCGGAATCCATTCGCTTGCGTAAAAAGCTGCTTGACAAAAATGAACGTGAAAGAGCTGCGAAGAAAAAGAAATACGCTGAAATGGGTCAATAATGAAAAAGCCTCCGCTTAGCGGCGGCTTTTTTTAAAAGAGCCAAGTTTTTTAGGGAGTCTGTATATTTTCACTAGACAGGCAAGGGGAGGCAAGGTACTCTTATAGTAGAAAGATGCAGGGAGGAAAGGCGCAATGATGGAACGAATGTCGTTTTTTGCAAAGCTCTATGGTGTAGACCATAATCCGGATGTGGGGATGTGGCTTCTATACGGAACAATAATCGCGTTATGTGTGATTGTATATAATCTTGGTTTTGCAAGGAAATTATCAATTTTAAAGAATGTAATTGTATATACTGTACTTGTACTAGGATGCACAGTTTTAACGTTTTTAGGGGTGTTTCTGCCAGTGGCAGAAGGGTTGGTACTGGCTGCAATCGTTCTCGGGATTTATAAGCTTCGTCTGTATCAACATAAAAGGCAAGCAGGATAAAAGGAGGAGTCCGAATGCGTTCTGTTCAAGATGCTTTGTACAATTGGCTTACTATCAAAGTTGTGGCAGAAGCAAGGCCGGATGATAACGCTGCTCAAGAAACGTACGAGCTGTTTGATTCCATGTTAAAAGAGGATCATGGAATTACATCTGTGGTAATCGAAAAACGGGAGGAAATGTATCTTATCACTTACGACATGCAGGGGATAACAAAGTCGACTCGGTTTCCAACAGAGCTTATTGATTGCTACTTAGACCAAATGAATCGTGAACCCGAAAAATTTCAAAACTATCCAAAATAAGCCCTCGTTCTAACGGACAAGGGCTTTTTGATTATTATAGAAAAAAGGAAGGCAGAGGGCATATACTGCATGTCCTCCAGTCCATAGTAGAAATGCTGGAATATTCGTTGGTGCCGGTGTCTCTTCTATAGCAAGTATAGTTAAAGGGAAATATAAAAAAACGGCTGAAACTGTCAGCAAAAAAGACAAAAGGTATTGGTTCCCTTTCCAAATATACTCCACCATATATACAAACGTAATACCTATGCACAAAGAAACGAGTAGATGAAACATAAACTCTGCATATTCAGGCCAGTCTACGCTTCCTATAAAAGGAATAAAGTCTATATTTAATAATAATCTATATACTTTAATAGAGGAAAGTGTTTCCATAATCTTTAAGATAAATCCAAGCAGAATGCCGCTAAACAATCCTGTAAATAGCCCTCTTTTCACCAAATTACCATTCCTCTTCCAGTTGTTTATCACGGTATAACTTGAATTTTCCACTAGCAAGACGCTCTTTTGTCCGTTGCTCAATCCGTTCTTGGCATCGGTTACACATAAATGTATGAATCGGCCGGTTGCGAAGACGCTTCGCCAGTAAGGTTTCGTTTTCAATAGTATGTATTTCATCACAAAGTACGCATTTAACTCTCATTTTTGTCACCTCAACTTACACATTAATATCAGCCTCTCTATTATATACTGATTTTCTATTTCAGCCAAAAAATAAATATTTTCATAATTCTAAAAAAAGAGTATGATAAACTTATAAACCTTTTGGGAGGTGTTTGTATGGCAAATGTAGTAGAACCAAAATTGACAGACGATTTAGTCCAAGCGTTGCAAGAAGAGCGTCTTGTGACTATCGCCACTATTGATCATGAAACAGGATCTCCAAATGTGAGCGTTATTTCGTGGGTATATGCTATAAGTGAAGATACTGTACGTCTCGCGGTAGATCAGCGTTCACGTATTGTTGCCAACATTCGCAGTAATTCTTCCATTGTTCTTACAGTAATGGCGGATGAATCTGTATATTCTATAAGCGGCGTAGCCTCTATCCGAGCTGAACGCTTAGAAGGTGTGCCTTTAAAACTCTCACTTGTGGAAATAAAAGTGAAAGAAGTACGCGATGTGATG
Organism: Bacillus sp. 165; assembly: GCF_017742235.1. Classification (GTDB taxonomy): domain Bacteria; phylum Bacillota; class Bacilli; order Bacillales; family Bacillaceae_G; genus JAGHKQ01. The sequence goes on along the minus strand of NZ_JAGHKQ010000006.1, from coordinate 149,344 downwards.
TTTTATGGATCGAAAATTGCTGTAGAGCCCAAATATGAAAAAACATATGATCCTCGTGCGGCTGCCAAACTTGATAATCAAGTACTGCAGGCAATAAAAGGGTTTTGATACATGAAAGTGGATGGACAGCAGTTGTTCATCCTTTTTGCGCACCTTTGATTTTTTATATTGTAACATTCTATCTTGACAATGTAGCTCATATATTTATAACAACGATTCGTCCATGAAATGTGTCGACTTACACAAGTCAGGGGGTAACCGATTGAGTAAAATTTATGTTCTTGATACGAATGTATTGCTGCAAGATCCATTGTCTATCTTTTCATTTGAAGACAATGAGGTAGTCATTCCAGCAGTCGTGCTAGAGGAAGTGGATTCTAAAAAAAGGTACATGGATGAAGTAGGGCGAAACGCTAGATATGTCTCTAAACTTATTGATAAATTTCGGGAACTTGGGAAACTGCATGAAAGCATTCCGCTTGAAAACGGTGGGTCTTTTCGTATTGAATTAAATCATCGCTCGTTTCATCAATTGCAGGAAATCTTTGTGGAAAAAACAAATGATAATCGAATTTTAGCCGTGGCAAAAAATCTGTCGCTAGAAGAAGAGGCAAAGGAAAATGGCAAAAAAGTTATACTGGTCAGCAAAGATATTTTAGTTCGTGTAAAAGCGGATGCTCTCGGATTAGAGTCGGAGGATTATTTAAGTGATCGTGTAATAGAAGTAGAAAATATTTACACCGGCTTCTTAGAATATTACATAACCAAGGAGTTGTTAAATCGCTTTTATGAAAAGTTAGAGCTGAATGTTTCTGAACTTGCTAATCATCCATTTTACCCAAATCAATTTATTGTGATGAAGGATGCACTAGGGGGATCTGGGTCTGCCCTTGGCATGGTAGATCATACGGGAAGAAAAGTAAAAAAACTGGTTTTTAATAACGATCAAATTTGGGGTATTCGTCCAAGAAATGTACAGCAAATTATGGGGATGGAGCTGCTGCTTCGCGATGATGTCCCTCTGGTCACTCTTATTGGAAAAGCAGGAACTGGAAAAACACTTCTGGCGTTAGCAGCAGGGTTAATGCAGACAGAAGATCTAGGATTATATAAAAAACTTTTAGTTGCTCGCCCTATCGTTCCGGTTGGAAAGGATATAGGTTATTTGCCTGGGGAAAAGGAAGAAAAGCTAAGACCGTGGATGCAGCCAATTTATGACAATCTGGAATACTTGTTCAATACAAAAAAACCTGGAGAACTCGATGCTATTTTGGCAGGTATGGGATCTATTGAAGTGGAGGCACTCACATATATACGAGGACGCAGCATCCCAGAGCAATTCATTATTATTGATGAAGCGCAAAATTTAACGAAGCATGAAGTGAAAACAATTTTGACCCGTGTGGGGGAAAAGAGTAAAATCGTGCTGATGGGCGACCCGCAGCAAATTGATCATCCGTATTTGGATGAATATAATAATGGACTCACATATGTAGTTGAAAAGTTTAAAGAACAGAAAATAAGCGGTCATGTGAAGTTTGTAAAAGGAGAACGATCTTCTCTAGCACAGTTGGCTGCAGACCTTCTATAAACAAAACGACCTGCAAATGCAGGTCGTTTTGTTTATAACATTTCCGAGGGAATGAAGGCTGTATATTGTTTGATTTATAACTATATAATTGTGAATTTGCACACATTCGTAATAGGCGCCTCTTTATTTGAGCCATCACCGTAGTATAAGTGAACAGGTCCATCCTTACGAAGAGGCTGTCCATCTTTAGAAAAGCCGAGTATTACCTTCATAGCTGTTTCTAATGAAATCGTAATGCAAGTATCATCTGTATGGATTTCAACGGACGATGCAGTTTCTAATGGATTTGCATTTTTAAGAAACGGCCAAAGTGGAATACCGAATGTACCAGTAATAATTTGTTCCTTTTGAAATTTTGAAACACTTTTCTTAACTGGCGGAAAGGCTGCTCCCTCTCGGATTTCGCGATCCCAATGCATGGAGGTGCTTTTTAAATATTGCTCCAATTCATTATGTTCCTGCTTCTCTTCTATAAAATAAGTTGTTAAGTCTACTTTTCTATCATCAAAAATCCATACACCAGGATCAAGAGTAATTATATAATTAACTTTTCCGTTAATAGTCACAATGTTGTCCACGATTGGTTCCTCCATTTGTTTTTTTACACTCTTATTAAGTATAATGGCAACAGGAACGGCTTGTCACGTATTATCCCGGTGAAGTAAAATCCCGTTTTCGGCATGAGTAAGGAATAGTAGGTGGGTTGCTTCAGGTAACGCGCCTAAAGTCTACGGTAAAGAGAATCGATAGCTAAAAGCAGGGGAACCCAAAAATATTTTAGTTGCAATTTGTCAAAACTATCTTTAATATTAGAGAATAGGATAGGAGAGTTGTACGGAAACGGAGGGAACAATTTTGACGTCAGAGACAGTGACAAATCATCAAGAAAAGGCTTATGCCCTTCTGAAAGCTGATGCAGATAAAATTTTAAAATTGATAAAAGTGCAAATGGATCACCTTACTATGCCACAGTGTCCTTTATATGAGGAAGTTTTAGATACACAGATGTTCGGTTTGTCTCGCGAAATTGATTTTGCCGTTAGACTTGGCCTTGTAGAGGAAGCGATGGGAAAAGAAATTCTCGGGGAGCTTGAACGTGAATTATCCGCTTTGCATGAAGCGTTTACTAAGAATAACAAGTAAAGTGTAAGCTCAAACTAGTGCGGTAGTTTGAGCTTTTTTACGTCATACATATCGCAATAAGAAGGAAAATCCCAAAATATATGGAAGTAGTTTTGTATAGAAACAAGTTCAAGGAAGAGGAGAGGTATGAAAAAAATTATAAAATCAATGGACTACCCGTTGGTAACAGCATTATTTGTTTTGTGCGCGTTAGGTGTTATTATGGTGTACAGTGCCAGCATGGCCCCTGCGTTGCTGAAATATAAAGTGGCAAGCGACTATTTTTTTAAGAGGCAATTAATGTTTTTAGTGACAGGGGCAGCTGGATGCTTTATTGTCATGAGGTTTTCCTATTCTATTTTGAAAAAAAGAGTTGTAGCCTTGATTATTTATATAAGCAGTATTGGGTTGCTTGGTATTGCACGTATTATGGGTGAAGTAGTTAACAATGCAAAAGCCTGGGTATTTGGCTTTCAGCCATCGGAATTTATTAAGCTCGGCATTATTATTGTATTGGCGCGTTTCTATGCAAAGCGGCAAGAAACGGATCTACCGATTTGGAGAGGTGCGGGTGTTGTATGGGGATTCGTACTACTCGTGGTTATCTTAGTAGTATTACAACCTGATATGGGAACAGGTCTCTTGATTATGAGCATAGCAGCAACTATGACGCTTTGTTCCGGCATACGAATAGGGGTAAATCTAAAACGAATCGGTTTGCTTGCTCCGCTTTGGCTTCCTTTGGGGTATTTTGCGGCATTAGCTGTTCTAACAGATGAACAAATTTCCAGGTTTACAGCTTTTATTAATCCGTTTTTGTCACCGGAAGATGATGGTTTTCACTTGATCAATTCCTTTGTCGCCATAGCTGATGGTGGGCTTAAAGGACTAGGGCTTGGCGATAGTGAACAAAAATGGGGCTATTTACCGGAGCCGCATACAGATTTTATTATGGCGATTATTTCAGAGGAACTCGGAGTTTTAGGAGTAGCAGTGGTGTTAGCTTCATTGGCTTTCATTGTGCTTCGTGCTTTTCAAGTTGCTCGCAAATGTACAGATCCGTTTGGAAGTTTGCTGGCAATAGGAATTGGCAGCATGATTGGTATACAAGCTGTTGTTAATATAGGGGGAATTACGGGCGCACTTCCTTTAACTGGAGTACCTGTTCCATTTGTCAGCTATGGAGGAAGTTCTCTCATCATCAACTTGGCAGCTATGGGTGTATTGCTGAATATTTCTGCTCAAGTGAAACAACAAGAGCAAAAGAGAAAACCGCAACAACAGAAAAATCAGCAACGTCACTTAGTTGTGGTTAAATAAAGAATTTTGCATAAAACATGCAAGATTCTTTTTTTATATTTTCAGGTTTTTTGTATACGTTTACCTTAATATGAATTGGGTTAGACGAAAGGGAATCTATGATTATGTGAGTTAATATGGAGGAGAATATTTTATTAGTATGTCATATTTTGTTTATTGTGTGAAATTAATTCTAACCAATCTGCTAATATTATGTTATACTAATTATATGTAGTGTAATTGACTAAATACTTACCAAATTCAGAAAAATCATGTAGAATGAATAAAACAAAGGCAACCTACATAATAAACAAGCAGAGGTGGGGAAATATGGATAATATACAACAGATTCAGAAAGTATTAGTAGCCAACCGAGGGGAAATTGCTATTCGCGTATTTCGTGCGTGCACAGAGCTTGGTCTGCGCACTGTAGCTATTTACTCAAAAGAAGATGCGGGCTCCTATCATCGCTATAAAGCGGATGAAGCATATTTAGTGGGTGAAGGGAGAAAACCGATTGATGCTTATCTTGATATAGAGGGAATTATAGAAATTGCCAAAAGCAATGATGTGGACGCTATTCATCCAGGATACGGCTTTTTATCTGAGAATATTGAATTTGCAAGGCGCTGTGAAGAAGAAGGAATTAAATTTATTGGTCCAACGAGTGAACATCTTGATATGTTCGGAGATAAGGTAAAAGCAAGAGTGCAGGCGCAAAAAGCAGGCATTCCTGTTATTCCGGGAAGCGACGGTCCGGTAAATAGCTTAGCTGAAGTGACAGCCTTTGGAGAGAAGCATGGTTATCCAATTATTATAAAAGCTTCTCTTGGCGGAGGAGGGCGCGGTATGCGTATTGTGCGCAATGCTTCGGCAGTTAGTGAAGCATACGACCGTGCTAAGTCTGAAGCGAAAGCAGCCTTTGGAAATGATGAAGTGTATGTCGAAAAGTTTGTTGAAAATCCAAAACATATTGAAGTGCAAATTTTAGCTGATAATGACGGCAATGTGATTCACTTATATGAGCGTGATTGTTCTGTGCAGCGGCGCCATCAAAAGGTAGTTGAAATTGCACCGAGCGTATCGCTGACGAAACAGTTGCGAGATGACATTTGCGAAGCAGCGGTTAAGCTGATGAAAAACGTAAATTATGTCAATGCGGGAACAGTGGAGTTTTTGGTTACGGGCAATCATTTTTACTTTATAGAAGTGAATCCACGCGTTCAGGTTGAACACACAATAACGGAAATGATAACAGGAATTGACATTGTGCAATCCCAAATTATGATTGCGGTTGGTTATAATCTTCATAGTAATAAAATAGGAATTCCGCTTCAACAGGAAATTAGCACACATGGATATGCTATTCAATCCCGTGTGACAACGGAAGATCCGTTAAACAACTTTATGCCGGATACAGGGAAAATTATGGCATATCGCTCGGGCGGCGGATTTGGGGTGCGTCTTGATACAGGAAACAGCTTCCAAGGAGCTGTTATTACACCTTATTATGATTCTTTATTAGTAAAGGTAACAACATGGGCTTTAACGTTTGAGCAAGCTGCTGCAAAAATGGAGCGTAATTTGAAAGAGTTCCGTATTCGCGGCATCAAAACGAATATCCCGTTTTTAGAGAATGTTGTAAAGCATCCTAACTTTTTGTCTGGGGCGTACGATACATCATTTATTGATTCTTCACCTGAGCTGTTTGTATTTCCAAAACGACATGACCGTGGAACGAAAATGCTTACATACATTGGGAATGTGACAGTGAATGGATTTCCTGGAATTGGTAAGGCGAGTAAGCCGGCTTTTTCAGAACCGCGTATACCGAAGATTAGACAATCAGAACCGATACAAAGCGGCACAAAGCAAATTTTGGACGAGCAAGGAGCAGATGGTCTTGTAAAATGGGTGCAGTCACAGAAGCAAGTATTATTAACAGATACTACATTTCGTGATGCTCATCAGTCGTTACTAGCAACGCGGATACGTACTCAAGATTTAAAGCGAATTGCAGAGCCAACTTCGCGAATGCTGCCTACCCTATTTTCATCCGAGATGTGGGGCGGTGCAACGTTTGATGTAGCATATCGTTTCTTAAAAGAAGACCCATGGGATCGATTGCTTACGCTTCGTCAACAAATGCCTAACGTATTATTTCAGATGCTTCTGCGTGCTTCCAATGCAGTTGGGTATAAAAATTATCCGGATAACGTTATTAAAAAATTTGTAGAGTCTTCTGCTGAAGCCGGGATTGATGTATTCCGTATTTTTGACAGTTTGAATTGGGTCGAAGGAATGCAAGTAGCTATTGATGCAGTTCGTCAAACAGGAAAAGTAGCCGAAGCCGCCATTTGCTATACAGGTGATATTAATGACCCTCTGCGCAGGAAGTATGATTTGGGATATTATAAAAACCTTGCAAAAGAGCTAGAAGCAGCAGGAGCTCATATTTTAGGGATTAAAGATATGGCCGGCCTTTTAAAGCCGAATGCTGCCTACGATTTAGTTTCTGCATTAAAAGAAACAGTATCCATACCGATTCACCTGCATACGCATGATACGAGCGGTAATGGCATTTTAACATATACAAAGGCAATTGAAGCAGGAGTAGATATTGTTGATGTAGCTCTTAGTTCGATGGCTGGATTAACATCACAGCCAAGTGCTAACACGCTTTATTATGCATTAGAGGGGAATGTAAGACAACCAGATGTGGACATACAAGCTCTGGAGCAATTGTCACATTATTGGGAAGATGTGCGCAAATACTATGTTCATTTTGAGAGCGGTATGAATGCACCGCATACGGAAGTATATATGCATGAAATGCCGGGCGGTCAATACAGTAACCTGCAGCAGCAAGCTAAAGCTGTAGGGCTTGGAGATCGTTTTGATGAAGTAAAAGTCATGTACAGACGTGTTAACGATATGTTCGGAGATATTGTGAAGGTTACACCGTCTTCAAAAGTAGTAGGAGACATGGCTCTCTTTATGGTACAAAATGACTTAAATGAAGATGATGTATATGACAGAGGAGAAACGCTAGACTTCCCTGATTCCGTGATAGAATTATTTGAAGGATTTTTGGGACAGCCGCATGGGGGTTTTCCGAAAGAATTGCAGCGTATTATTTTAAAAGGAAAAGAACCAATTACTGTTCGTCCTGGCGAGTTATTGGAACCAGTAGACTTTAAAGATCTGCAGGAAACTTTATTCCACAAGCTTAAGCGTCAAGTGACGATGTTTGATTTATTGTCGCACGCTCTGTATCCAAAAGTCTTTATGGATTATCAAAAAATTTATGATATGTATGGGGATGTATCTGTGCTCGATACACCAACGTTTTTCTTTGGCATGAGGCTTGGAGAGGATATAGAAGTTGAGATTGAGCGCGGCAAAACTTTAATGGTAAGACTTGTATCTATCAGTGAACCGCATTCAGATGGCACCCGTGTGGTGTATTTTGAATTGAATGGTCAACCTCGTGAAGTGGTTATTAAGGATGAAAGTATTAAATCCTCAGTTGCTCAGAGAATAAAAGGGGATAGGGATAACCCGAATCATATTATTGCAACAATGCCAGGTACTGTAATAAAAGTGCTTGTGAAGCCTGGAGAGCAAGTGAATAAGGGGGATCACCTTGTTATTACGGAAGCCATGAAGATGGAAACAACCGTACAAGCATCGTTTTCAGGAGTAGCGAAAGAGATTTATGTTAAAGATGGAGATGCTATTCAAACAGGAGACTTATTAATTGAATTGTATAAATAAAGAAAAGAGCCTTCATTCTAACGAAATGAAGGCTTTTTTCTTATAATTGACTCTTGTGTAGTGGCAGTTTGAGCTTGTTTAGTACTTCGTGTACTTAAAAGAACGAGATAGCTCAGTACACCAAATAAGCAAGAAATAAACAAGGAGTGAAGCAATGCTACCGTAAGATTTAATTCAGTTACGACAACCAAGGCTCCCGCTATAACTTGAAGGCTGACTAGAATAAATGAAATAATCCATCCCCTGTACAGAACACGTTGATGTTTATAGTGACGGATTGCCAATACGGTTGCGTAAGCGACCCAGATAAAAATTAATCCTGCTGCAAAACGATGCCCCATTTGAATCCATTCATGCATTTGTGTTGGAAGGGCACTGTATTTGCTGCACATTGGCCAAGAAGGACAAGCTAAGCTTGCATCTTTATGACGGACAAAAGCTCCGGTATATACTACGAGATAGCTGTAAATAGTAACGCCATAGATATGAAATTTCATTCTTTTGTCAACCATAATAGCATCAGCATCAAATTTTTTGTCAACTTCAAAAATAAGCAATGTCAGTAACAATACGGAGGCGAATGAAATTAAGGAAATTCCAAAATGAGCTGCAAGGACTATGTCAGATTGTCCCCAAACAACTGCAGCTGCTCCAATTAATGCTTGGGCAATTAAAAATAAGAAAGCGACGATAGCCAAAAATTTTGTTTCACGGATGTGCCCAATCTTACGCCAAGCTAAGATACATAGCGCCAATACGAGCAAGGCAGCTGAACCCGACACTAAACGGTGACTAAGTTCAATGATGGTTTCCATTGATAAAGGCCACGGAAACCACTCCCCGTTACATAGCGGCCAAGATTTCCCGCAACCTTGACCTGATCCAGTTTTTGTAACTAAAGCCCCTCCAAGCAGAACGAGTAATAAATCGAAAGAAGTTAAAACAGCCAACCATTTCAGATAACGCGGCAACTTCTTACACCTACTTTCAATTATATATATTTTATCGAGATAATTTGGTAAGAGGTAAATCCTACTTAATTACTTTTAAGTGAAATACATAACTATGATATATAAAAATTATAAAAATATCAAAGTATAATCGAATTTTGTCAAAAAATACGAAAAAAGCTACAAATTTCGCAAGAGTCAAAAGCTGGTTTTTGCAATCCTTCCATTTGAAATAAAAGACGCTCAGAAGCAGACGGGACAAAAAATTTACTTTTTTTTAAAATACTTTATCATAATAAGTGAAAACGTGGTATGATGACAGAGGAAGAATTTAATTTGTAGAAAAAAGACATAAAATGTTCAAGATTTCTTCACAATTACTTCATAAAATATGTTTTAATATATTCGAGTAATTTTGTATTTCTATTAGTAGGAACTGAACATTTGCATTATAATGTTATTGTTGAATAACCATTTTGAAAAACGTAAAGCGCTTGCAAAGCGAGAAATAGAAGATTGAAGGGAGTTTGAAGGGACATGAGTCAAGCAACAAGTCAATTGCACGAGCAGTCAACAATTGATGACATGCCTAAAAAGAGCTGGCTGAAAGACATCTTTGCCCTTACTAAAATCGGAATCGTAAATTCCAATGCCTTGACAACTTTCACTGGTTTTTGGTTGGCAATTTACTTTAATGGTTTTAGTTTCATTGATAATTTGGACAAAATGGTCTTTACGATGCTTGGATCTTCGTTAATTATTGCGGGCTCTTGCAGCTTAAACAACTATATTGACCGTGATATTGATCATTTAATGGAACGCACGAAACATCGTCCAACTGTTACTGGAAAGTTTAAAGGAAGCTTTGCTTTAATGTTGGGAGGATTTTCATTAGTAATAGGTTTTGCTCTATTGCTGTTAACGACTCCTGCTGCAGCATTGATTGGATTTATTGGTGCTTTTACGTATGTAGTTCTTTATTCTTTATGGACAAAGCGTGCATACACGTTAAATACGGTAGTGGGAAGTATATCTGGAGCTGTTCCTCCATTAATCGGATGGGCTGCTGTTGATCCAGAGCTGCATTTTGTAGCTTGGATGATGTTTTTAATTATGTTCATTTGGCAGATTCCTCACTTCCTTGCGTTAGCAATGAAGCGAGTAGAGGAATATAGAAATGCAGGCATTCCAATGCTGCCGGTTGTTCATGGTTTTGAAATGACGAAAAGACAAATTATTGTCTGGGTGGCATGCTTACTGCCGTTGCCTTTTTATCTGCACTCTTTAGGTACAACATTTATGGTTTTAGCAACAGTGCTAAATGTAGGCTGGCTGATTATGGGCTTAGCGGGATTACGTACAAAAGACGACATAAAATGGTCTGTTCGCATGTTTGTTTATTCGTTAAACTATCTGACAATCTTATTTGTAGCTATGATTGTCGTAACATTGTTTTAACGAATCAAATAAATTTGCTCTGTTCATGTTTGTGAGTTAGAAATCCTTTGCCATCTTACAGATGGCAAAGGATGATTACATAACAAAAGAGAGCAGGGTTTTTGTATTCTTACATTTTTTAATGGGAGAAAAATTTAAAACGGGGTTTACTTTAGGTTTCAATAAAGCTAAATCTAATCAACAAAGAAAGTGGGGTTTGATTCATTTATGAAACATTGGCGATTATTTTCGCTTGTTTCCTTACTAGCTTTACTGTTAGGGGGATGCGGTAAAGACTTTCAGTCTACTTTGATTCCACAAGGTGAAGTAGCGAAAATGCAATATGACTTACTTATTTTATCCACTGCAATCATGGTTCTGGTTGTTGCTGTTGTAACGGTGATTTTCTTTTATGTAATTATCCGTTTCCGTCAACGTAAGGGGCAGGAGCATGTTATTCCAAAGCAAGTGGAAGGCAATCATAAGCTTGAAATTATTTGGACAGTTATTCCAATTTTGCTTCTTTTAATTTTGGCTGTTCCGACGGTTACATACACGTTCAAGCTTGCGGATGTTAAACCAATCGAGGGTGACAAAATCGATAAAGATGCGCTTGTAGTAAACGTTACTGCAAATCTGTATTGGTGGGAATTTGAATATCCAAATGAAAAGGTAATTACTTCCCAGGATTTAGTTATCCCTACAGGCAAGAAAGTATATTTAAATTTAAAAGGTGCTGATATTAAGCACTCCTTCTGGGTACCTTCTCTAGCAGGGAAGATAGATACAAATCCAGAAAACACAAATAAAATGTGGCTTGAAGCTGATAAGCCTGGCGTATATAACGGATTCTGTGCTGAGTTTTGCGGGCCTTCCCATGCTTTGATGCAATTTAAAGTGAAAGCGGTTGACGAGAGCGAATACAAAGCTTGGATCGCTGAAATGAAAGATCAAAAAGGTCAACCAGCAGTTGCTTCTGCTTCAGCAGCAGAAGGAGAAAAAATCTTCAATCAGAGCTGTATCGGATGTCACGCAGTTGATGCAGGGGATAATCGTCCAGCATCTGCACGTATCGCACCAAACTTAGCTAACTTTGGTGATCGTGAAATGGTAGCCGGTGTACTAGATCATAACGAAGAAAATTTAAAGAAATGGTTAAAAGATCCTGAAACTGTAAAACCAGGAAATAAAATGACTGGTGTTTATGGTAAATTAACAGATGAGCAAATCAATGCATTATCTGATTACTTGATGAATCTTAAAGTACAAAAGTAGGATGGGATATTCTTAACGAAGGGGAGGTAAAATTGTGAGTTCTGTAACGAAGAAAAAAAGCGCTCTTTGGGATTACTTAACAACAGTAGACCATAAGAAAATCGCTATTCTTTATTTAGTAGCAGGGGGATTCTTCTTTTTAGTCGGCGGAATTGAAGCCTTATTTATCCGTTTTCAGTTATTTAAACCGAACAATGATTTCTTAGTAGGTGACGCATACAACCAAGTACTTACTATGCACGGAACAACAATGATTTTCTTGGCAGCCATGCCTCTGGTTTTCGCATTTTTAAATGCGGTTGTACCATTGCAAATCGGTGCGCGTGACGTTGCGTTTCCATATGTAAACGCATTAGGATTTTGGTTGTTCTTTTTTGGGGGCGTTTTCTTAAACTTAAGTTGGTTTTTAGGCGGCGCTCCAGATGCTGGTTGGACTTCTTACGCATCTTTAACAATGGCATCTCAGGGACACGGTGTTGACTTTTATATTTTGGGCTTACAGATAGCCGGTATTGGAACATTGATAGGTGGTATAAACTTCCTCGTAACAATTATTAATATGCGTGCTCCAGGTATGACATACATGCGTATGCCTCTGTTTACTTGGTCTGCATTTGTTACGTCTGCACTTATTTTATTCGCGTTCCCTCCATTAACTGTTGGATTAGCTTTGCTAATGTTTGACCGTTTATTCGGAACACAATTCTTTAACCCGGCACTTGGTGGTAACACAATTATTTGGGAGCATTTATTCTGGATTTTTGGTCACCCGGAAGTATATATTCTTGTTCTTCCTGTGTTCGGTGTATTTTCTGAAATTTTTGCAACGTTCTCTAAGAAACGTCTGTTTGGGTATTCTTCAATGGTGTTCGCAACAGTATTAATCGGTTTCTTAGGATTCATGGTATGGGCTCACCATATGTTTACCGTTGGTTTAGGTCCAGTTGCTAATGCGATTTTTGCGGTAGCAACAATGGCGATTGCAGTGCCTACAGGTATTAAAATTTTCAACTGGATGTTTACGATGTGGGGCGGTAGTATTCGTTTTACAACGCCAATGATTTGGGCAGTTGCTTTTATCCCATCTTTCGTAATGGGTGGAGTAACAGGTATTATGAATGCAGCAGCTCCTGCGGACTATCAATTCCATGACAGTTACTTCGTAGTAGCTCACTTCCACTACGTAATCGTAGGCGGAGTGGTGTTTGGTTTATTTGCAGGCGCGCATTATTGGTGGCCGTTAATGTTCGGTAAGATATTAAATGAAAAATTAGGTAAAATAACATTCTGGTTGTTCTTTATTGGATTCCATTTAACATTCTTTATTCAGCATTTCCTTGGTTTAATGGGGATGCCTCGTCGTTACTTTACTTACCTGCCAGGGCAAGGTCTTGAAACAGGTAACTTAATCAGTTCTATCGGTGCTGCACTTATGGGTGTTGCGACAATTATCTTATTGATAAATATCGTTCAAACAGCTGTATCAAGCAAAAAATCTGGACGTGACCCATGGGATGGCCGTACGCTTGAATGGTCTCTGCCAAGTCCTACTCCAGAGTATAACTTTAAACAGCTTCCGTTCGTTCGCGGTTTAGATGCACTATGGATTGAGAAAATGGAAGGCAAAAAAGAAGTCACTGTAGCTGAGCCTGTTGGTGATATCCATATGCCAAATTCATCTTTCTTACCATTTACAACATCTCTAGGATTGTTTATCGCGGCATTTGGTGCAATGTATATGGAGGGCGGTAAGGAAACAGTTTGGTTAATCGTTGCCTTTATCGGTTTAGCCATTACATTTGGCTCAATGTTATTACGTTCTATTATCGATGATCATGGATATCATATTCATAAAGAAGATTTAGAAGATAAGGGGGTTAAGGCATAATGCACGCTGAAGAAAAATTGACAGCCGAAACATTCCCTGCTGAGCCTGAGAAAGCGACCCTCGAAGGGAAAAATAAATTTGTTGGATTTTGGTTATTCTTAGGAGGAGAGACAGTATTATTTGCCTCCTTGTTCGCTACGTACCTTTCGCTTAAAAATTCAAATGCGGGTGGAGCTACAACAGAAGAATTATTTGAAATGCCTCTTGTATTTTTAGCAACTATGCTATTATTAGTGAGCAGTTTAACGAGTGTATACGCAATGTATCACATGAAAAACTTTAATCATAAGAAGATGCAACTATGGTTATGGATCACAGTCCTTCTAGGTGCAGGATTCTTAGGGCTTGAAATTTACGAATTTAATCATTATGTGCACGAATATAAGCATACAATGACAAGTAGTGCATTCGGATCTGCATTCTATACGCTTGTTGGATGTCATGGAGCTCACGTTACATTCGGGTTGCTGTGGATCAGCTCTTTATTAATCCGTAACGCAAAACGCGGCATCAATCTGTACAATGCACCAAAGTTTTATGTAGCAAGCCTTTACTGGCACTTTATTGACGTAGTTTGGGTGTTTATTTTCACTGTAGTATACTTAATGGGGATGGTGGGATAAACAATGGCGGCAAAACAGACAAGTACGGGAAATCCGAAAGTAAATCTTGCTTATCGTAAAAGAAAAAGTGTAGAAGAAATGAAACATCACGTCATTTCTTTCGCTCTTATGATTTTCTTAACACTGATTGCATTTGCGGCAGTTCTTTACAAAGATTCAATTAACCCAATTTTCACAGTTCCTTTCATTATTTTACTTGCAGTAGTTCAAGTTATTTTCCAACTGTACTACTTCATGCATATGAACCATAAAGGACATGAAGCGCCTGCCTTATTCTTGTATTCTGGTTTGGCTGTTGGATTGATTACAATTTTGACATTTATGACAATTGTTTGGTGGTAAATAGGATTTGGGGGTTGATTTTAGGATCAATCCCCATTTTATTATGAGATGATTATTGTAAGAACAGTTGAAATTATTATATAATCATTATGCAAAGATAATAATATACTATTCTCCGAAAAGGAGTGTAACATTATGTTAAAGAACCTATGGATTTTCGGCTTTGAAGCCTTATGGAGTCCTGTATTTTTAGTAGTGATGATCCTAGTGTTAGTTGCATACTTTCTAATCATTGGGCCGTATCGACATCGTTTTCCCAATGCTGAGAAAGTAAGCAAAAAGCAGCAATTTTATTTTGTGACAGGCATCCTTCTCACGTATATAATGAAAGGCGGACCTGTGGATTTACTAGGACATATTATTTTCAGCGCTCATATGACAGAAATGGCGGTTCTGTATTTGGCAGTACCTCCTCTCTTGATATTGGGTCTGCCTGTTTGGCTGATAGAAATTGTAGTAAGTAAACAGTTTGTACAAAGATTGCTTAAAATATTTGCGAAGCCTTTAATCGCATTATTTGTATTTAATTTATTATTTTCCATCTATCATTTACCAATGGTGTTTGACACTGTAAAAACTAATGCAACGCTGCATTCTCTTTACATGCTGATTTTATTCTTTACTTCTACTATGATGTGGTGGCCGTTATTAAATCCGCTGCCTCAGTATCAAACATTAAGCGATATTAAAAAGATTGGGTATATTTTTGCGAATGGGATGTTGCTGACACCAGCTTGTGCTCTTATTATCTTTGCAGGGCATCCATTATATGCAACATATACAGACCCCCAAATGTGGGCGAAAGCGATGGAGCTTTGTGTTCCAGCAGGCACACTCCCTTCTTTAAATATAACAGGTCCTGATTTTATGCACTGGCTTCCTGCTTTAGAAGATCAGCGTACGGGCGGGGTTATTATGAAGATTATTCAAGAAATTGTTTACGGCACCCTTATCGGCTATGTATTCTTTAATTGGGCCCGTAGAGAACGGGAAAAAGATAAGCAACAGTTGAATGAGCTGCCCCCATATTTGCAATCTAACAAAAATTGAAGGAAGAGATGTGAAAGAAATGCAACTACCAATTTTACCGACTCTTAGTACTAGCTGTATCGTTATCAGTGCTGTATTGGTAGCAGTTGGCTGGTATCAAATCAGTAAACGAAGAGTAGAGGCTCACAAGAAAACGATGTTTTGGGCTGCAGTGTTTGCCCTTACCTTCTTTATTATTTATGCAAGCCGTACTATTTTCATAGGTAATACAAGCTTTGGTGGTCCTGACAGCTTGAAGTTGTATTATCATTTATTTTTATTTTTCCATATTTTCTTAGCAACATGTGGTGCTGTATTTGGAATCGTTACACTTTTGACAGGGTACAAAAACCAATTAAAAAGGCATAAGAAATTAGGACCGATTACAAGCATTATTTGGTTTGCGACTGCAATTACGGGTGTAATGGTTTACACACTGTTATATGTGTTATACAAAGGTGGAGACACAACTTCTGTTATTAAAGCAATATTAGGGATTTAATTTGTAACAAAAACAGATCTGAATAGAGTTCAGGTCTGTTTTTATTTTTGAGCGCAAAGTGCCCAATGCCGACCTCCTTACATACTATATATGTAAAAGGGGGAGAACGGATGGAATTTCAACAGTTGCTGCCATATGGTTCTTTATATATTACAAAGGTAACTGTACACGACTTAGTACAAATGTGTATAAGTGAAATTGATGGGGTGGCTAAAACCATATTGAATTTTTCGGAAAAAGTGACAAGCGTAATTGATCGCAGGACCTATAAGGGAGTAGGAATTGAACATGAGCAGGGGACACTGAGTATTAATGTAAAGGTTGCTTTATACCACACAGCCTCTATTTTCGCTACATGCTATAAAATTCAGGAGCATATAAAGGCTGAAATCGAGAAGTTGACAGGCTTGGAAGTAAAGGAAGTCAATGTAAAGGTGGAACAAATTATAAAGGTGCATCTAGATTGATGCACCTTTATATTAGTTATGCTTGAGGAAGAGCTGCGATTGCTTTCTCAATGTTTTTCAATAATGTTTCGCTTTTTGTAATCACGTTTTGCGGGAAGATTTCGCCTTCACCGTATTCTACCCCATGTGGGTAGTAGTGCTTGCCAAGAAGCGGAGAAAGCAATTTAACTACAGCATGTCGGCTTCCTAAATCTCCTTCAACAGCATAGCCGCGTACACGTAAATAATAAATATCTTTTAACATTTCAAATTTATAATCATATGTAACGCGTTCATAATCCCATTGTCCGGCAAGAACGAAGCCGTGATCTTTCATCACTTCGTTAAGCATGGACAGCTCAACGGATTGTCCTTCGATTCCTGTGTTTTCAAATCTCATGGTATTTCCCCCTTACGTTTATGAACAGTTAAATTTCTGCCTAGGTTTATAATAGTACGAATACATAGAAAGCGCAATCAAATATAATGATATTGTAAAGAAAACTTGTTCTAATTCTGCTTAGCTTACATATAGAGTATTCTGAAAAAAGAAAGTTACGGGAAAGTATTATAAACGAAAAGTATGGTATATTGTAAGTAAGTGCATCGTATAAACATACACATAATGCTTCCAGCTTTAAGATAGAAAATGAAAGAGGCTTTATAAAGAAACTTCTTGTTAAAGGGGAACAAGAATATGTGCCTCAAGATGAAAGGAGGTATATGAAAATGAAAAAGCTCGGGCTTATTTTATTTTTTACCGGTATTTTTTTATTTATTAATTTATATGGGAAATTAATTTTATCAGAGCTTACTTCGGATAAGAAAAACATGTTACAGCCGCCTGATTTTACAGAACAGAATGGAAGCGAACTACCTTCTGATGATGCTGTTTCACATATGCTGGGGAAAAGCATGGATGAGCTATTGTCAATATACGGTGAGCCAGAAAGGATTGATCCTTCATCTTATGATTATCAATGGTGGGTCTACAGGGAGGATTTATCTTCATATGTTCAATTTGGTATATTCAACAGCAGGGTTGTTACCATTTTTACTGCTGGTGAGAAGGTAGACGTATCTCCCTTTCATATTGGAGAAAATTATGATGAAGTAATTGCTCAAGTTCCGTTTTCAAATGAAATAGCCTTAAAAGTGAATAATAGCAGTTACCAGTTTGAATTATCTGAAGATGAATTAAGTGAAAAGCCGCTAGTATCTGTCGAAAATGGCTGGGCACAATTATACTTTGATAAGTTTACAAAAGAATTGACAGCAATACGTTATTTAGATAACGAGACCATTATTAAACAAAGGCCATATGAGCTTATTTACTCAGGAGAGATTTTAACCCCTCGTCCTTTAAAAGAAGAGCAGGTTGCCGAAATAGAGAGGGCAGACGCCGAGCAAATACTTGACCTTACAAATATTATGCGCAAACGACATGATCTAAGTATTTTTACATGGAACGAAGAAGCTGCTCAAGTAGCTTATTTGCATAGTAAAGATATGAAAGAACAAAACTACTTTGATCATCGTTCGCCTAAATTTGGGACATTGGGAGACCGGCTGAAGTATGCAAAAGTTTCGTTTAAGCTTGCGGGTGAAAACATTGCGATGAACTATACAGACGCTCCTGCAGTTGTCCAAGGGTGGATGAACAGTGAAGGGCATCGCGAAAATATATTAAATCTGAATTTTACAGAACTTGGAGTCGGTGTATTTGAAAAATATTATACGCAAAATTTTATTTCAAGATGAAAGCTCAAGAAAGAGCTTTCTTTTTTTATAGAAGGGATTCATGTTTCAAGGGATTTTCCTACTTTATCTGAACTACACAATTTCGTTTTTCTTGATATCTAAGTGCTGCCACTAGAGAACCCGGACCGGATAAAGGTAAAAAGTTCCTCTAAGGGTATAGAGCCTATGGTTTAAATAAGCCGACTTCACTTTTATTAATAAAAAGAGCCTAAAATAGGCGAACCTTCATAGAATGTCCATTCTACAATATAGTAAAACCATAGTTATCTAATGAGGTGAGTACAATGCAAACGAAAGGGAATTTGCATCCTTCTGTACAACAATTTAAGGTGTTTGTCAAAAATCATCCTAAAATGATCAATGCTGTGCGTAGCGGTCAAAAAACTTGGCAGCAATTTTATGAAGAATGGTATCTTCTAGGAGAAAAAGATCAAATGTGGAATACGTATAAGCCGGACGGAACACCGGATGTGAAGGATGATGCAGCTGCTGCTAAAGAAGGTGAGGGGGCGGGCTTTGTCGGTCAAATGATGTCATTTATAAAAAAGATAGACATGGACCAAATTCAAACACATATTTCAAGTGTGACTGAGGCCATTGGAAGTGTGCAGCAAGTGATTCAGCAGTTTCAAAGTCCTAATTCAAGTGGCACGTCACAACGACCGCAAAACAATCCCTTTCATTTTCAGAAGGATTAATAAGGCGGAGGCGTTTATATGAGACAGGAGCTTGTAGAATATATGCAATCGAAAGAGGAACTGCAAAAGTTTATTCGAGAACAGCCCCAGTGGTATCGTAAATTAAGCCGCAACCCTCATGACAGAGAAGGCTTTGAACTTGCAGCCATGCATTATTATAAAAAAACGATACCTGACCGAGTATCAAAATTTCAAAATCAATTGACAATGGCATCCATTATGCTTGAGATGTTTCAGTATATGAAACAGCAAAATGGTTAGTAAGGACTAAAAAAATAAAAAACTATCCGTCATGTAGAAGATTTGTTACAATAACTATCGTAATAAGTGGAAAAGGAGCTGTAACATGACGGAATTTTGTTTAGTACGACATGGACAGACTGATTGGAACTTTCAAGAAATTATTCAAGGAAGAGAAGATATCCCTTTAAACGAAACTGGTAAAAAGCAAGCACTGCAAAGCGCACAATTTTTACAAAATGAGAAATGGGATATAATCATAAGCAGTCCGTTAGTACGTGCTCAAGAAACGGCACGAACAGTTGCCAACGCTGTCAAATTAGATTCAATTGAATTAGATGACCGTTTCATAGAGCGCAATTTTGGAGAAGCATCAGGTAAATCCATTGCTGAATTCCGTGAAAAAATTGCATCAGGCCAAGTGGAAGGAATGGAAACCGATGAGGAGCTCGTAGACAGATGTTATACAGCTCTTCAAGATGTTGCAAAGAAACATGAGGGGAAACGAATTATCATTGTTGCTCATTCTCATGCTATAAAGGCGATCCTTACTGCTATTGCACCTGAAGAGGTCACCTTTCGGACTTCTTTAACAAATGCATGTGCAAATTATATTACGGTTGATAATGACAAATGGGGAATTACAAGATACAATGTTTCAGAGCACATTTGTGTATGATGAAAGCAGGAATTATGGTTTCTATCGCAAATATGATAAGATAGTAACCGGAGGTGTTATAATGATTGCAACGCTTGAAAGCGTCTTAATTCTTGACCAAGCAGAAGCTTTGGCAGGTATGATTATACAATCAGAAATAGGAGAACGTTATCGTCAACGTTTATATACATTGCAGCAAGATGCAGTTGCACAAGAGCTTATCCGTAAGTTTACAGCAATGAAAGAACGGTATGAGGAAGTGCAGCGCTTCGGAAAGTACCATCCTGATTACCATGTAGTAACCAAGGCAATTCGTGAGCTTAAGAGGCAAGTTGATCTGCATGAAACTATCGCCAATTTCAAGCAAGCAGAAAATGAAATCCAAAAGCTGCTTGATGAAGTGAGCGTAGTAATTGGACAAGAAGTATCATCGTCAATAAAAGTACCTTCAGGGAATCCATTTTTTGATTCTATGAGTTGCGGAGGCGGATGTGGTTCAGGTGGCAGTTGTGGCTGTAAAAAAACGGGGTAATCTTACCCCGTTTTTTCTAAAAGGTATAAGCTTTTAAATAATGTCCAGCTGCACCTAAACGAGCGGGTTTTGCTTTTCTTATTTAGAAAATCGTACGCAATCAATGCACATATTACCGCAGCAAAACATTTTTCGAAGCGGTACATAGAAGCGATGACGAAAGACAAATTCATCATTATGCATGCGGACAAAGATACATTCTGCTTGCAATTGCTTTCCCTTCATTACTTCTACCGCAGATTTTTGAATGACTAGCTGTAAATGGGATGTATCTGCTGAAGAATGAGTGGTTACATATAAAAAGGGGATACCGGCAACTTTTCTTGTATAGCATCGTTTGATAAGTGGGTTGACTTGAAGTTCACATAAGAAAACATCCCATATTTTTTCTAAATTCATGATAGATTCCCCGCTTTAAGTAGAGATGATAATCGACGTTGCGAGAGTAATGAGGAAACATCTCCAAAGTCGATGGAAGGTTCAATGTCACAAAATAGAAGTATAGATTTAGTGAGGATGAAGGAGAAAGTTATGTTTGGACAACGACAAGGAATTATTGTGTACTTACATTCATTAAAATATGCAAAACCTCTTCGAAAATACGGCAATATTCACTATATATCCAGACGTTTGAAGTACGTTGTGCTTTATTGTGATATGGAGCAGGTAGAGCAGCTTATGGAGAAGCTTGATCAGCTTCAATTTGTAAAAAAAATAGAGCCATCGTATCGACCGTTTTTGAAAACGGAATTTGAAAATGCAAAACCGGACCGTGCAAAGGAATATGATTATAAAGTAGAATTATAAAAGGACTGTTGCGAACAGTCCTTTTTTACATAAATCAAAGAGTATATTTGTTTTGGTTACTATATTTTCTAGTACGAGAGACGTATTTTTTTACTGCATCGGCGGGATAAGGTGGTTCAAGCGTAGAATTGCAATTAAATGATTAAAATACAACTCCTTTTCATGAAATATGGTTGATGGTTTTACGTCAAACCGTATGATTTCTTTGCCCAGCTTAGCAGCTGTTTTTTCAAATAATTCAATTCTTTGAGTTACTTTATCCTCTAACACCGTAATACCTTCTCTGCATATGTATAGGGGCTGAAATTTACCAATTGCCGTAGGCTGCAGTACGACCACAAAAGAGCAAACTGTCTTTTGATTGATTATGGTATTAAGTTGCAGCAGATGTGCGAGGCGATGTTCATTTGCCTCTGCAATTTCAATAAGCTCATAAATATCAGAATAACCTTCGCCTAACTCGATAAAACGTTGAATCATATATTCTCCTCCTCCATTTAACTGTATCATTTCTATGTTTTCTTGAAAAGCTATTGGTTATATAAGAGCGGAAGTTTCCTTTTCTATAATAGTGGACAAGCCGTTTTCGCTTTTTGTAACAAAACAAAAACCCTGCTTTTTATGCAAAAGCAGGGTCCTTCTTATTCTAGTGATACACTAGAAAGAAGGCAAAGGGAGAGGAGAAACCGGAGGAAGAACTTATGGGGAAACGTAAGTCTTCTCCGCGGTTGGCAACAACATCAATGATGTTGTTACCTTTATTTATGTCCAAATTATATAAGCTTATACATTGGCAATGAAAATTTTCATAGGATGGTATTATTTTGCTTTCATTCATTTTATGATAGGATTAGTAAGGAATAACGTTTAAAAGGTAGTGAAAAAGATGAGAGTGGTTTCTGGAAAGTATAAAGGACACCCGTTGAAAGCGGTTCCCGGAATGTCAACCCGGCCGACTACAGATAAGGTAAAAGAAGCAATTTTTAATATGATTGGTCCCTATTTTGAAGGAGGCGTTGCTTTAGATTTGTTTGGTGGCAGCGGAGGGCTCGGGATTGAGGCGTTAAGCCGCGGGATGGATAAGGTGATTTTCGTGGACCGGGATGGTAAAGCCATTCAAACGATTAAACAAAACTTGGGGACATGCAAACTAATAGAGCAAGCTGAAGTATATCGAAATGATGCAGAGAGAGCGTTAAAAGCTCTTTTGAAGCGTGAACTGTCATTTGACTTAATATTGCTGGATCCACCGTATAAAGACCAGCAAATTATTTCTTTAATAAGCGTTATTGATACGCACGGTTTATTGAATGAGAGCGGCGTTATTATGGCAGAGCATGACACAGCGGCAGAATTGCCGAAACAGATTGGAAGGTTGATGCGTATAAAATATGAAACTTACGGCATAACCGGAATCTCTATTTATAAATATGAAGAGCAGGGGGAGTAGGGAAGTGGCAAGTATTGCAATTTGTCCAGGAAGCTTTGACCCAATTACGTTAGGGCATGTGGATATTATTAAACGGGGAGCCAAAGTGTTTGAAGAAGTGCATGTAGTAGTGATGAATAATTCCTCAAAAAATCCGTTATTTACAGCAGAAGAACGTTTAGAGCTCATTAGGGAAGTGACAAAGGATCTTTCTAATGTAACAGTAGATGTTCACAGCGGCTTACTAGTTGAATATGCAAGAGTGAAAAATGCAAACGCTATCTTGCGTGGTTTGCGTGCTGTTTCCGATTTTGAATATGAAATGCAAATCACCGCTATGAATCGAAAGTTGGAAAAGAACGTAGAAACATTTTTTATGATGACAAATAACCAGTATTCCTTTTTAAGTTCAAGCATAGTCAAGGAAGTAGCCAAATATGGAGGCAATGTAGCAGACCTTGTCCCTCCTGCTGTCGAAAAGGCACTGAAAGAAAAGTATACAACTCCAATAAAATAGTTGTTTTATTGGAGAGGCAGAAAAACACTGGGATAATGTGACATTGAGTGAACCTGTATGGGAAGCGGTAGATAAACGTAAAAGGCATTCGTTTTTTGACGAATGCCTTTTACTGTTTCCTCACCTTGAGAAGCAGGAGGAATACATACACATATAAGCAGACAAGGGTAAAGACAGGCCCGTATATGCTTATTGTATGCCAGCTTTCAGATAACGGGAATGACACGGGTAAATCTCCTTCATGTTGCTGAAACGTGTGGAGATTAACATATAAAGGATTCCATAAAACATATGTACAAAGTGGAGCAATGAAACTTTGCATGAATCGTGCAAAGAAATAAGGACGAAACCGAATGTCGGTTTCCGCAAGAATGCTTGCGACTTGTGCTTGTATAGATAACCCGCTAAACGCTAGGATAAAACTGGTAATCATTGCTTGATGAAGAAGAGAGACGTTTTCTGTTTGACTGGTTAGCTGACTTCCAAGCGTAATTTCAAACATCCCAGAAAATATCGGAATGCTGAATTGAGCTGGAATATGGAGGAGCGTTAGACTGTATTGGATGATTGAAGCGAAAAACTCTGTAATATGAATGACTTGCAGCATTTTGTTAATAACTGAGAATAAAATAATAAAACCACCTATCATTAAAAGGGTTTGAATGGAGGATACCACGGCATCACCTATTAGCTTGCCAATAGGGCGTTTGTCCTCTAACCTTTTGCTATGAAGGGTTTGAAAGGCGTAAATTACAGAAAATGGTCTAACTTTTGGTTCTTCCTTTATTTTATCCTTTCCATGAAAACGCATTACAAGACCTACGCAAAAGTTACTGATATAATGGGAAGCAGCTAGAAGAATGCCAAGACCGGGATTGTTAAAAAAACCAACAGCTACCGCTCCGAATATAAAGAGAGGATTAGAAGAGTTTGTAAAAGATACGAGTCGCTCTGCTTCAGTTTGTGTTAGTTGACCGTTTTGACGTAGCCGTGCGCTTATTTTAGCGCCTGATGGAAAGCCAGAGGCCATCCCCATCGCCCAAACAAATCCACCGACACCTGGAACACGAAATAACGGACGCATTAGTGGCTCTAGCAGTATCCCAATAAAGCTCACAACCCCAATTCCAATAAGCAATTCAGACATGATGAAGAACGGCAATAGGGACGGGAAGACAACTTCCCACCAAATATTTACACCGCGTATGGAGGCTTCTAAAGAAGCTTGGGGATTTAGGATAAGCGCTGCTGTAAAGCAAGTGACTGCTCCAGCTAATATAAAAGTTTTTATTTTGGAATGCATAGCGGGCCCCCTTTTCTTACACTGTCATTTAAGTATACGAGGATAGGGGGCTTGTTTAGACCATAAGATAAAGTGAAACTCTTTTCTGAAGGGAGTCTTCTTATAGCAGGTAAGCTTTTGTCACCACTATTCCTTTATAGAGAAACTAAATTGGAAAGGGGGAGGAGGATGGAACCGAAAATAGGGCTCGCTCTTGGTTCAGGGGGAGCGAAGGGTTTTGCGCATTTGGGTGTTATTAAAGTATTAAAAGAAGCAGGGATTCCAATTGATATGATCGCAGGAAGCAGTATGGGTGCGCTCGTTGCGGCTGTTTACGCTACTGGATTAGATACAGAGCGCTTATATCGTTTGGGAAAAATTTTTAAACGAAAGTATTATTTAGATTTTACGGTTCCTAAAATGGGTTTTATTGCAGGCAAACGCGTAAAAGATATGATTAGAATGCTTACATACAATAAAAATATAGAAGAGCTTGAGATACCTATAGCGATCGTAGCAACAGATATTTTAACAGGTGAAAAGGTAGTATTTACAAAGGGACCGATTGCCGAGGCTGTACGAGGAAGCATTGCCGTACCGGGGATTTTTGTACCTGAGAAAGTAGATGGGAAATTGCTAGTAGATGGGGGAGTCATAGACCGTATTCCTGTATCTGTTGTGAAAGATATGGGTGCTGATATTACTATAGCAGTGGATGTTTCT
The DNA here is from genome assembly GCF_017742235.1 of Bacillus sp. 165. GTDB lineage: Bacteria > Bacillota > Bacilli > Bacillales > Bacillaceae_G > JAGHKQ01. Next base: position 124,416 of record NZ_JAGHKQ010000006.1, on the reverse strand, counting down.
CCCATTAAAGTAAACGGAGAAGTTACTTCAATCTATGATGTGATTATGCAAAGTATTGAAATTATGCAGCACGAGATGGTAAGAAACCGTGAAATTGCGTCTGACTTGATGATGCGTCCTGCCATTGAACGATTCAGTTCCCGAGCTTTTACAAACATTGAGGAGATTATACAGGTAGGAGAAGAGGAAGCAGTAAAGCATGTTGATTCGATTAAAGAAATGATTGAGAAGTGGAAGGAGAACCATAATGTTTAAAAGGTTTCGCTATTTAAATGTATTTTTATTAGCAGTGATCCTCGCTGTAGGTGTTACGTACATTCAATTACCGTTTTATATTACAAAGCCTGGGCTAGCGGAGGAATTAAAACCATATGTGAAGGTGGAGAATGGTTATAAGGAAGAAGGCGATTTTATGCTTGTGACAGTATCGATGTCAAAAGCAAATATCGTCAACTACCTGACAGCAAAATGGAATAAATATCATGAAATTTATAAGGAAGAGGAAATTTTACAAAAGGGACAGTCTGATGAGGACTATCAATTTCAACAGCTATATATGATGAAAGGGTCACAGGATGCTGCAAAATTAAATGCTTATACGCGTGCGCATAAATCCGTTACCATTAACAATAAAGGAGTGCTGGTGCTTGATGTAGTAAAAGGGATGCCTGCATACGGCAAGTTGAAGCTTGGCGACCATTTGCAAGCTGTGGATGGAACTGCGCTGAAAACGGCTCAAGAGTTTATCGATTATATGAATATGAAAAAACAAGGTGATGCAGTTACTATTGAATTTACTCGTGATAAAACGAAAAAAAGTGAAACCTTTCAGCTGCAGCCCATTAAAGGAGCAGAGGGGCGGGTTGGTATCGGGGTTGCTATTGTTACAGATCAAGAGCTGGAGGTAGAGCCGAAAGTAGCAATTGACTCCCATCGAATTGGAGGACCATCTGCTGGGATGATGTTTACGCTTGAAATCTACAACCAGTTAACAAAAGAGGATTTAACAAAAGGACATAAAATTGCAGGTACTGGAACGATAGATGAAAAAGGTCAAGTTGGTCCGATTGGGGGGATTTCCCAAAAAATTGTGGCGGCGAGCAATGCAGGCGCAGAAATTTTCTTTGCACCTAATGAACAGGGCGATTCAAAATCCAACTATAAAGAAGCGGTAAAAACTGCAAAGGATATAGGTACAAAAATGAAGATTATCCCAGTTGATACACTAGATGATGCGCTTGCTTATTTAGAAAAATTAAAAAAATAAACAAATAAAGAGAAGTGCCTTGTCAATCTGTGGCACTTCTTTCTATTACAGAAACATATTGGTATCCTCATCATACCGCAGAGGAGGATGTGTCATTTCTACCTTTAGCATTTTGGAGCGAAGAGGTTCTTCAAAAACAGCAGAGTAGACAGCACTTGCTTTTTTATCGAGTTGCAGCAATGGATGATCCAATGCTTGTAAACGAGTGATAATGGGAACAGGTACATGTTTTTTTATCGAGGACAGGTAGAGCTGTCCTTTTTTCGACATCCCGAGAATCCGTATGTAAGGGGCCGTTTCTTTTTCGTTTATACTCCTCATCTCTTCTTTTGTGGTGTTTGTAAGTATATGTAAGCAAAGGCGCTGTAGTCTAGTCCAAGTATATCGTTTTGTTTTAATGCTCTCCATGAACGAGTGGAATGAGTTTGCCTCTTGAATATGCGAAAGTAACCGGTTTTCTAACCCTTCTTCAGCTTCATATATGTGCTGTAATTGTGAAGCCGAGGAGGAAAGTAACCGGTATTTAAGAAATGAGAAATAATGCTCCCAATTGTGAAGAAGCCTGTATTGAGCGTAATAGTCTTTTAGATGCTGATAAGTAACGGCAGGAACGACACCTTCGATGGTTGGAAAGGAAATCGACGAAGACAGTAATTGCTTTCGAATGCTCGTTGCGCTGGCAATAGTTGCAGAAGCAAATGTCTCGTCATGATATTGTGCGTTTAATCGAGTTACGGTTATAGGAACAATGGAGCTTTGCTGCCGATGAATAGCTTGTATGTAATGGAAACCTAGGATGTTATTCGGCTTAGCCATGTCGACAGTATGCGCCTCTCCTTGCAGAGCACCAAATGCTTCAGATAATGCTTTTGGATAACTGCTCCCTTCTTTCATTCGTTGTCTCACATTGTGTTCAAAAGTGTCTGTAAACTGTTCTTGTAAAAAAAGCGTGTCTAAAAAGCTGTCAATGTTGCCGCTTTCGCTTCCGAAACACACTTCTTGCACTCCTAATGCATCTAATAATGAAACTGCTCCGCTTGCAAAGGTCTGTGCCTTTTGAGTGGCAAATGCATAGGGAAGCTCAATGATAAGATCAATTCCGCCTTCTAACGCCATTTTTGTTCGCGCCCATTTAGATACGAGAGCAGGTTCTCCCCGCTGTAAGAAATGTCCGCTCATAACTGCAATAGTAATATCAGCGTTTGTTAACTTTTTCGTTTCTTGCAAATGATAAGCATGTCCGTTATGAAATGGGTTATATTCAACAATAACACCGGCAGCTTTCATGAGCTGTCCTCCTTTCTTAGGAACCAACAGTGCAGGTAAATAAGCAAATTTAACAAAGAAAACTATGCTGCGATAAAGTTTTGTTTCTTTTCGTATAAAAACATGGTAATCTGTATATATTGCGGATAATACTTACATTATAGTGTAAAGAAAAAATATTGACAAATACATCAGTCAAAGCTATAATTTTCTTTGTTGCCTTGAGGTGATTAAATTATGAAATGGTCAATTCATCAGCTTCAAAAATATCGAAATAAGGGATTAACGTTCGATGAAATGGTAGATGTAAGTGAATTGAAAGAAGAGAATACGGATATTCGAGAGATCTCTCCGGTTCATTTACAAGGAAGGGCAGATTTTACATCCGACTACATTACCTTTCATCTTCATATTACTGGAACAATGGTTCTCCCTTGTTCACGATCGCTAGTTGATGTACCGCTTCCGTTTGATGTTCATACGAAAGAAGTTTTTCTGCTGGAACATACGGAATACGAAGGTGATGAAGATTTTCGCTATTTAGAGGGAGAAGTACTTGACTTACTCCCGGTAATTAAGGAAAATATAATTCTGGAAATTCCGCTGCAAGTGTTTAGTGAAGAAGCTGAACCTGCAGGTGGAGCACCTACGAAAGGTCAAGACTGGCAAGTGATTTCTGAAAAGGATCAAGCAGAGAAAATCGACCCTCGATTGGCTGGGCTTGCGAAGTTTTTTGACAAGTAAACGTGCGAAGTCCCCGTAAGGTCTTCATATGAATCTGACTCTGTTTAAGGAGGTGGGAATAATGGCTGTACCTTTTAGAAGAACATCTAAAACTGCAAAAAGAAAACGTCGTACACACTTTAAATTATCTGTACCTGGTATGGTAGAATGCCCAAGCTGTGGTGAAATGAAACTAGCTCACCGCGTATGTAAAGCATGTGGTACTTACAAAGGTAAAGAAGTTGTTAGCAAATAATTTTGCTGACAGGTAAGCGCAAGGGATATCCCTTGCGCTTATTTATTTTTAAAGGGATTTTTTCTTTCTTTCTCGAAGCATACATAGTACAGAAAGTTAAGAGGAGAGGAAAATATGGAGAAATTAATTGTAGAACGAGATGAAGCAGGAATCGTTTGGGTGACGTTGAACCGGCCGGAGCGCCGCAATGCTGTTGATTATGATGTCATGGATGCATTAGACAAAGTAGTGAGAGAAGTATCTCAAAGCGAAAAAGATAAGGCCCTTGTGATAACAGGTGCTGGAGACAAGGCTTTCTGCTCAGGTGGAGATCTTCAGCAATTTCATGGTTTATATACAAGAGAAGAAGCGCTTGAAATGCTTAGTAAAATGGGAGGCATTTTATATAAGTTGATGACGCTACCTAAGCCTACAATTGCTTTATTGAACGGAACGGCTGTGGGAGGTGGCTGTGAAATTGCGGCAGCCTGTGATTATCGGTTGGCAATCAATACGGCACAAGTTGGATTTGTACAAGGGCATTTAGGGATTACAACTGGATGGGGCGGGGGAACGATGCTGTACGAAAAGCTTCGTCATGACCAAGCCATGCAGCTTTTATATTCTGCCAAACGCTATTCTGCTGAGGAGGCTCATACAATTGGGTTTATTCATAAAATTATAGATGGAGATTTAAAACTATCATGTCGCAACTGGATTGAGGAGACACTCTCCCCTCGTGCTGAAGTTCTAGCTGCTTATAAAAAAATAGCAGTGAGAAAATGGAAGGTAACAGGACTGCAAGAGCGAATGAGAGAAGAAATTGAAGAATGTGCGGTTCTTTGGGAAGGAGACGCTCATCATCAGGCAGTGGCTGCGTTTTTAGAAGGCTAAGAATAGTACAATGCAACTATAGAAATAAATAGATCAGGATGTCTACAACCGTATTGAGTGAGGAATAGGGAATTAACCGCTTCGATTTCTTGATAGAAGAAACAGATTTTTAATAAAAAATCATACTGTTTAACATTCTATCTCCTCTATTAGTCGCATATGTTTAGTAAAAAATGGCTAAGGAGAGATCAGAATGGCGACAACACGTCAAGATGCATGGACTGATGAGGAAGATTTATTGTTAGCGGAAGTTGTGCTGCGTCACATCAAGGAAGGCGGAACACAATTGTTAGCTTTTAAAGAAGTAGGCCGACACTTATCAAGAACCCCCGCAGCCTGCGGATTTCGGTGGAATTCCTACGTGAGAAAGCAATATAAAGCTCACATAGAAGAAGCTAAGCAACTTCGTAAGGAAGCGATTGTACGTGAAGAGCCTGTAAAGCAAAGTGTGAACAACCAATCCAGTGATTCTATTACACTTAGCCAAGTTGTTGCTTTTTTACAAAAATTAGAAGAACAAACTAATGAAAATACCTTGCATGCTCAAATAGAAAAGTTGGAGCAAGAAAAGCAATTTCTTCTAAACGAAAAAGAAGAATTACTGACAAAGCTTGAACTCTTAGAGGAAGAATATAGAACACTCTTTGACTATATTGATCGAAAAAGAAACGTAGTGGTGCTGGAGTCATCTGAACGAGAAAAGAAAGTACAGCTTTTACGCGAACGAAATGTACTAGAAAAAATTGAGAAATAGAAAAACAGCTGGAGTTTGTAACTACAGCTGTTTTTCTTTTGAGGTTGGAGCAGCAGATAAATTATGCAGATTCTCCATTTGAAACCGTATTCACCTTTGTTTCAGGATACCACAGATATACTGTGCCCTCATGATTGGTTGTTTTTTGAAAGCCTTGTTTTTGCCAAAATTCTTCTGAATTCACACGTGCAGTTGTTTTAATCGGCATGTTCAAGCTTTTTGCGTAATCTACGAGCGATCTCCCAAATCCCTTTTTCTGAAATGTAGGAAGCACTTCGAGCTTAAATAACTCTAGATACTCCTGCTTCGGTATGGAGTATTCATATGGCTTTGTAACATACAAACTCATTCTTGCAACAAGAGATCCTCCATAATAAATCCCGTAAAATGGAGATTCACTATTGTCTTCAATAATATTTTCTTGTAAGTCTTCTAGCATAGACAATTCCTGCGCTCCGCAACCTTTAAACTTCTTAAACTCTTCAAGAGTTTTGTAATTTACAAGTAAACGCTCTACTTTTGGAATATACATTTGCTTTCACATCCTTCTCTCGGTGTAAAGTAACGAAAAGTATAAATATTTATAATACTATTATAACTTAACTAACTAAAATTATGAAGGATGAAGGTGTCTATATTTTTTATTTTCTCACAGCATTTTTTTAAAAAGTTTGCTACACTAAGTGTAAAACTGTACGGGAGAAAATAAATGAAGATTGGAATTGTTGGCGGAGGATCGATTGGTTTGTTATGTGCTTATTATTTCCGGAAGAAAGGAGCGGAAGTCACTCTTTATACAAGGAAACCGGAGCAGGCTGAAGCGCTGCTGAAAAATGGAGTAACCTGTTTGAGAAATACAAAGAAGGATACGGTGGCGATGTATGCTGAGGACTGGGCTGAGGGGATGTATAGGGATGACTATTTGCTTTTTGCAGTCAAACAATATCATCTTCCAAGTATTATGGATTACATTTTAGGAGTAACAGATTGTGAACGATTTGTGTTTTTGCAAAATGGGATGAGCCATCTGTCTATGTTGGAAAATATGAAGCAGCCTAGTGCGGTAGGAATAGTGGAGCATGGTGCAAGAAAGCTAAATGCTACAACGGTAGAGCATACGGGTATGGGATCCACTAAAATAGGAATTGTACAAGGAAACACGGGACATTTTAATTCTTTCCTGCATTGTTTTCATAATGAGCTTTTTCCTGGCACTATAGAAAATGACTGGTTTGCTGTAATGATTAATAAACTCATTATCAACGCGTGCATTAACCCATTGACAGCCTTGTATGGTGTGAGAAACGGTGCTTTGCTGACCAATCCATCGTTACATCAAGCAATGCAAATAGTATTTGATGAAATACTGCAAGCAGTCAAAGTAAAGAATAGAGAAGAGCAGTGGAATAGAGTATGTACGGTTTGCAGAAACACGGCACATAACCATTCTTCGATGCTGATGGATATAAAGAATGGCAGGCAAACAGAAATAGATTCGATTATAGGGTATATTTTGCAGCAAGCTAATAAGCAGCATACATATGTACCGACATTGTCTTTTTTATATTATTCCATCAAAGGGCTGCAGAAAGAACAGCAATAGGAGTTATTTTTTGCTTTTCCTGACAACTTTGACTACAATTTTGATTGGAATAGTATAACGTACGAAAAGATATTACCTTTACATATGAAAGGAAGAATTATATGGATGTAAAAGAAATCTCTTTCTCTCTGTCCGGTGCAGCAGGAGATTATATGGCTGGTAAAGAAAAAATGACAGCTCACTTTGACTATACAATGGATCAGATGAAAAAAAGAGTAGAAGATTTAAAAGGACGTACTTATGCGCGCAAAGAATTGGTTGCTCACTTATTGCGATACAGTGAACGCTTTAATGCTGGCAGGAAAACTGTCGAAAATATTCATGCTTTACAAGATGAAAACACATATGTTGTTATTGGAGGGCAGCAAGCAGGTTTGTTGACGGGTCCAATGTATACAATCCATAAAATCATTTCTATTTTGCAGCTTGCTTCTCAGCAGCAAGAGAAACTGGGTGTCCGCGTTGTACCGGTGTTTTGGATTGCAGGGGAAGATCATGATATAGACGAAGTCAATCATATATACGTTATGAAAGAAAAAAATATAAAAAAATCTGTATTTAATCAAGTGCATAAGCAAAAAAGCATTGCTTCAGAGACAGTTCTGGATAAGGAAGTGTGCTGGAATTGGGTACAGGACATATTTAAAACGTATAAAGAAACCGCCTATACAAATGATTTGCTGCATTTTATTAAGGATTGCCTTGATAAAGCTGATACGTATGTTGATTTTTTTGCTCGTATTATTATGGAATTATTTAAAGAAGACGGATTGATTTTAATCGATTCCGGAGATAAAGCACTTCGAAAGCTGGAAGGACCATTCTTTAAAACGTTGTTGGCTCACCATGAAGAGATTCAGACAGGACTACGTATGCAGCAAAGCGTACTAAAAGAGAGTGGCTATACGCCTCTTATTGCGACAAAAGAACAAGCAGTTCATCTCTTTATGCATATAGAGGGGGAACGCTGGCTTTTGGAAAAAGAAGAGAATGGGTTGTTTTCTTGTAAAGATGGGGCATTTACATTTACTTATGAAGAATTACAAAAAGCAGTGGAAGAAAAGCCGGAGATCTTCAGCAACAATGTTGTTACGAGACCGCTGATGCAGGAATATTTATTTCCAACGCTTGCTTTTATTGGAGGACCCGGCGAAGTTGCGTATTGGAGTGAATTAAAGCAGGTATTTCATGCAGTAGAGTTTCATATGCCTCCAGTAATCACCCGCCATATGATCAGCTATGTGGAGCGTGCAATTGAGGCTGATATGAAAGATATAGGAATTGCTGTGTCTGATGTATTCCAAAAAAATGCAGCAATGCTCAGAGAAGAGTGGTTGAATGCTCAAATTTCAGAACCCGTGAACCAAGAGTTTACACAAGCACGTGAAAAAATAGAGCATGCTCATCAAGCGCTCAGGGAGCTCGCTGGCCGCATAAATCCTGCGATGGAGTCTTTCGCAAAGAAAAATCAGCAAAAAATTGAACAGCAAATTGCTATACTTGAACGAGAGATACAAAAAACAATTGAAGTAAGGCATGATGCTGAACTGAACAAATTAAGACGGATTGAAATATCTCTTCAGCCGTTAGGGCTGCTGCAAGAACGAGTATGGAATGTATGTTACTATTTAAATGAATACGGGTTTGATTTTATTCGTCAAGCAGTGGATTTACCTTTTGACTGGAATGCTCATCATAAAATTGTAAAATGTTAATATTAATAAAGAAATCCTGCAGAAAGTTTGCAGGATTTCTTTATTAATAAACGAATTTTTATATAAAAGAAAAGGAGCCATTATGCATGACAGATATGTTTATCCTGTATTAGCAATGGTTTCTAAGTAAACAATAAGTAACGAAAATGTAAGGTTATTATGTCTGTTTTGCAACATTATTTTATTAATATTTCAAGCAAAGATGGCAGAATTTATTATATAATGAAAGAGTTGCTATAATTAAAGGAATTATTTTACAAAGTAGGTGCATCTATGTTTAAACATGTAACAGTATTGTTAAAGGAGACCGTGGACGGTCTGAACATAAGAGAGGACGGTGTATATGTTGACTGTACTCTCGGCGGAGCCGGACACAGCTCTTATCTTATATCACAATTATCTGAAGAAGGAAGACTCATTGCGTTTGACCAAGATGAGACCGCTATTGCACATGCAGAAGAAAAGCTGGCCGCTTACGGAACTCCTTTCACGATTATAAAAAGTAATTTTCGATACTTGAAAGAAGAATTAGCAAACATCGGCATAACACAAGTGGATGGTGTATTGTTCGACTTGGGCGTATCTTCTCCTCAATTGGATACACCGGAACGAGGCTTTAGCTATCACCACGATGCGCCGTTAGATATGAGAATGGATCAAGACGCTTCGTTAACAGCCTATGATGTTGTAAACAAATGGTCATATGAAGACTTGGTACGCATTTTCTTTCAATATGGAGAAGAGAAATTTTCAAAGCAAATCGCAAGAAAAATTGAAGCTTACCGAAATACAAAACCTATCGAAACAACCGGGGAATTAGTGGAGTTAATTAAAGAAGGAATTCCAGCTCCTGCAAGGCGCACAGGCGGGCATCCGGCTAAACGTGTATTTCAAGCTATTCGCATTGCGGTCAATGATGAATTGAAAGTGTTTGAAGAAGCGTTAGAGGCAGCTATAGACGTTGTAAAGCCAGGTGGCCGAATCAGTGTTATCACGTTTCATTCATTAGAAGATCGTATATGTAAAGTGACTTTTAAAAAACATAGTACAACGCCTCCGCTGCCACCGGGACTTCCTATTATTCCAGAAGAATTCAAACCGAAGCTAAAGCTGGTTACAAGAAAGCCAATTTTGCCTTCACAAGAAGAACTGGAGGAAAATAATCGCTCACGTTCTGCAAAACTTCGTATCGCTGAAAAACTATAAAAAGGGGGAGAAAGGATTGAGTAATCTTGCAGTTAAACTAAATAAGCAAGAACGGGAGTCCCGTACGCCAATACAGACACAGCAACAAGCTGTCCAACGGTCTGGAGTTACACGATTTGAAAAGCTGCTGTATGTCGCTTTTGTCGCCTTCCTTCTTTATTCATCTGTTACCTTTATTTCAAACAAAGGGCGTATGTTCACCGTTAATTCAGATGTCTCCAAGCTTGAACGGTCGATTTTGGAGCAGAAAAAAACAAACGGGGAATTAGATGTCGAAGTACAACGTCTTAGCACATATGAGCGTATAGCTGAAAAAGCGAAAGAAATGGGACTTGAAATCAATGAAAATAATGTAAAAGGATTAAAATAAAGTCGGGTGAGAGGAATGTTGGCAACTAAAAAAATAAATACAAACAAGGGAGCAGGATGTTTAATGTTACTATTTGCCCTGCTCTTTTTTCTATTATTTGGAAGGTTTTTGTATATACAGGTATTTGCCACTGTGCATGGGGAATCTTTAAAAAAATTGGCCCAAGCAAAGCATAATAAATCTATAAAGATTGAAGGGAAGCGGGGCACTATTTTCGATTTTAATAAAATTCCGCTAGCACAGGATACGAAAGCATATAAAGTGGTCGCTGTCTTAAAAGGTGACGAAAAGGTAGAGAACAAAGAAGAGACAGCACAGAAGCTTGCTATCGTTTTAGGAGTAGATAGAGAAGAGATTGCCAAACGTCTGAATACTGAAGCGTATCAAGTGGAATTTGGAACGGCAGGACGAGGACTTTCTAAAGAGCAGAAGCTGCAAATCGAAAATTTGGAGTTGCCGGGCATTACGTTTATAGAGGAAAAGGCGAGAATATATCCAAACGGAGACTTCGCATCTTACATACTTGGGTTTGCTAAAATGAATGATGATGACCAAATTGAAGGACGCTTTGGTTTGGAGAAGAGCCTAGATAAATATTTGAAGGCGGAGGATGGATACGTCAAATTCGAAGGAGATTCACGTGGAAATAAATTTGCTAAAACTCCTGAAGATATAAAGTCTGCGAAGGACGGAAGCAATGTTTATCTCACGATTAACCAACGTATTCAAGGTTTTTTGGAGAATGCGATGAAAAAAGCGGATGAAGAATATCAGCCTTCCGATTTAATTGCCATTGTGGCTGAAGCAAAAACTGGAAAAATTTTGGCAATGTCCAGCAGGCCGAGCTTTGATCCGAATAAACGAAATATCACATATTTTAATAATGATCCTATTTATAACGCGTATGAGCCGGGCTCGACGATGAAGATTTTCACATTAGCAGCTGCTGTTAACGAAGGTGTCTATAACGGAAGTGAGTATTATCAATCAGGAGCGTACCAGGTAGGAACTAGAAAGATTAAGGATCATAATGATGTCGGCTGGGGCAGCATTACATTTGATGAGGGTGTGCAGCGCTCTTCTAACGTAGCCTTTTCTATTTTAGCTGAGCAAAAGCTTGGATTCGACAGGTACTATGAATATTTGCATAAGTTTGGCTTAGATAAAAAGACTGGCATCGACCTGCCAGGAGAAGGTAGAAACACCATTTTATCTAAATCAAGCCTCAATAAAATAACGACAGCCTTCGGACAAGGGTCAACTGTTACTCCTATCCAGCAAGTTCAAGCGGCGACAGCCATCGCAAACGATGGCAATATGATGAAGCCTTATATTATTGAGCGGATTGTAAATCCCCAATCAAAAAAGGTACAACTACAGAATAGTCCAGAGGTTGTTTCAAAACCAATTACCAAGGAAACAGCCAAGCAAGTTCGTGAGTTATTGGAGACTGTTGTTTCTTCGGAAAAAGGAACAGGGAAGCCATATCGAATTGATGGATATTCTGTGGCCGGAAAAACAGGAACCGCGCAGATTGTTGATCCGACTACAGGACGTTATATGACAGGAAGAGAGAATTACCGCTTCTCCTTTTTAGGAATGGTACCGGCTGAAAATCCTGATATTATCGTCTATTTATCCATTAAGCAGCCAAAATTAAAGCCTACGGATGCTGGCTCTACGCCGCTTGCAGAAATCTTTAAATCGGTAGCAAAAAATACGCTGCCATATAGAGACATTAAAAAGAAAGAACTGAAGCAGCCGTCAAAGGCTGTTAAAAAGAAAAGCATCATCGTTCCAGATTTAACAGGGCTTTCGGCAAAGGATGCCAAGGCGGCGCTTGAAAAGCTTGGTGCAAAACCAATTTTGTTAGGTGATGGACGTGTTGAAAAGCAATATCCGTCAAGCGAAGAAAGTGTGCTGAAGGGTGAACGAGTTATTTTGATTACAAAGGGAAAAAGCACGCTACCAGATATGACAGGTTGGTCGCTTCGAGAAGTGACGGCTATAACGGATTTGTTGGAGCTGAAATTCACTGCTTCCGGTGAAGGATATGTTACAAAGCAAAGCATACAATCCGGTTCGCAGGTGAAAGCAGGAGATACTCTTCAGGTTACATTCAGTCCTCCTCAAAAGCCAAAGCAGGAAGACAAGAAAGAATCAAAAGAGAGGTTTACTGGAGGTTAAGGATCATTTGGCCCAAGCCTTGTTGACTGAGTGGGGGAAGAAAAGCCTTTATAAAACCCGCTTTCCCCTTTTTAACAAGGCTAATTGAGGGGGAATAAAACACCTTGACGAGCTTGGTATCTTATGTTCTAATCATGAAGGTACAAGCATATATTTGAACCCGAGGAGGTTCGTATATGCGAGTATCTAATGTAACTGTTCGAAAACGCCTTGTACTTGTGTTAGTAGTGGGGCTTCTGATTTTTACAGTGATTGATGTGAGACTTGGATATGTGCAGTTTTTTCTTGGAAATTGGTTGACGGACCGAGCAAAAGATTCGTGGAGCCGCAACATACCGTTTGAGCCAGAGAGAGGTAAAATCGTAGATCGTAACGGAATCCCTCTTGCGACTAATAAAAGTGCTCCATCCATTCTTGTTGTTCCAAGGCAAATCGAAAATCCATCTGAAACTGCAGAGAAACTAGCTGCTGTTTTAGATGCGTCAAAAGAAGAGATTTATCGTCAAATTACAAAGCAGGGCAGCAGTCAGTGGATTAAACCGGAGGGTCGGAAGATTTCTCATGAAAAGGCAAAGGAAATTCGTGCCCTTGGGTTAAAAGGAGTGTACGTGGCAGAAGATTCTATCCGGTATTATCCATTTGGGAATTATTTGTCGCATGTGCTTGGGTTTGCCGGTATTGATAATCAAGGGTTGATGGGATTAGAGCTTGAGTACGACAAAGAGTTAAGCGGAGAAGAAGGTTATGTGCGCTTTTATGCTGACGCAAAGGGAAAACGAATGCCGAGCATTGCGGATGACTATAAAGAACCGACACCAGGGCTGGATTTGAAGCTCACGATTGATACGAAAGTCCAAACCATTATTGAGCGAGAGCTTGATATAACACAGGCAACCTATAACCCGGACGGTATCGTTGCGATTGCTATGAATCCAAAAAACGGTGAAATTTTAGCTATGACAAGCAGGCCGAATTTTGATCCGGCTAATTTTCAAAACGTACCTGCTGAAGTGTTTAATCGTAATTTACCAGTTTGGAGTACGTACGAGCCCGGATCTACATTTAAAATTATTACTTTAGCCGCTGCACTTAATGAACAATTAGTAGACTTGGACAAGGATACGTTTGATGATGATGGAGCAGCAGAGGTTGACGGAGCCCGTTTGCGCTGCTGGAAACGAGGAGGACATGGTCATCAAACATTTTTAGAAGTAGTAGAAAATTCATGTAACCCCGGATTTGTTGAACTTGGACAGCGCTTAGGGACAGAACGCCTGTTTAATTACATACATGATTTTGGATTTGGACAAAAGACAGGCATTGACCTGCAAGGAGAAGGAAGAGGGATTTTATTTAACGTAAAAAATGTAGGTCCGGTTGAATTGGCTACTACCGCATTCGGACAAGGGGTTTCTGTCACGCCGATTCAGCAAGTCGCAGCCGTTGCCGCTGCGATAAACGGAGGTATTCTATATCAGCCGTACATTGCGAAGGAGTTCATAGACCCCGAAACGAAACAAGTCGTAAGCCGGACAGAACCAGTCGCGAAACGAAGAGTTATTTCCGAAGAAACATCAAAGCAAGTACGTTATGCTTTAGAAAATGTTGTAGCAAAAGGGTCAGGGGGCAAAGCGTATATTGACGGCTATCGTGTAGCCGGTAAAACAGGTACGGCCCAAAAAGTAAAAGACGGCAAATACTTGGAAAATAACTTCATTGTGTCCTTTATGGGATTTGCTCCAGCGGATGATCCCCAAATCGTTGTCTATGTTGCAGTAGATAACCCAAAAGGTGTGATACAATTTGGGGGTACAGTTGCTGCTCCGATTGTGGGTAATATTTTACGGGAAGTACTCCCAGCAATGGGAGTAGAGAAGCGTAAAGATCAAGTAGAAAAAGAATTAAAATGGCCGGACACACCTTTAATAGAGGTACCGAGTCTAGTAGGCATGAAGAAAAAAGATTTACAAGGTCAGCTTGTGGATTTAAAAATCAAAACATATGGCAAGGGAGAGAAAATTATAGAGCAATCTCCAATGCCGGGTATTAAAGTGAAGCAGGGGTCAACAATTCGAATCTATTTAGGCGATTAAGAAGAGTATGAGACAAGATGATTTACGATAAACTAAGCAAAAAGGCAGAGAGGATTTAGTAATATGAAGTTACACACACTATTATCATGCTTGCATGATTTTCCTCATATACCGAAAGAGAATCCGGTTATTACAGCTATTGAAATGGATTCTCGGGCAGTACAGGAAGGAAGCTTATTTATTTGCATCGACGGTTTTACTGTGGATGGTCATGATTTTGCGGAGCAAGCAGTTCAAAAAGGAGCAGCAGCTATTATTGCAGAAAAGCCGCTGGATGTAAATGTGCCGGTTGTAATTGTAAAAGACTCTACTCGTGCAATGGCAGTGTTGGCTGACTTTTTTTACAGTCAGCCGACACAAAAGCTGCACTTGATTGGAATTACAGGTACAAACGGAAAAACAACAACATCCCATATTATTAACGAAATTATGCGAGAGCATGGGCAGATAACAGGTTTGATAGGAACCATCAATATGAAAATCGGGGATGAAACATATGAGGTCAAAAATACAACTCCCGATGCTTTAACATTACAAAAAATGTTTCACGAGATGGTAAATAAGAAAGTAAGCACAGCAGTTATGGAGGTATCTTCACACGCCCTTCATTTAGGACGTGTGCATGGATGTGAGTATGATGTGGCTGTATTTACTAACCTCACTCAAGATCACTTGGATTATCATAAAACGATGGAAGAATATAAGTATGCCAAAGGATTATTGTTTGCGCAGCTCGGCAACTCTTTTCAGCACGGAAAGGTAAAATATGCAATATTAAATAATGATGATGCTGCTACAAAAGAATTTATTTCTAGCACTCAAGCAACGGTCATTACATACGGGATTGATACGAAAAGTGATATTTATGCAAAGAATATTCAAATGACCAGCTCAGGAACATCATTTACTCTTGTTACACCTATAGATACAATTCAAGTGCATATGAGACTTGTTGGAAAGTTTAGTATATACAATGTTTTGGCTGCAACTGCAGCATGTCTTGTGTCGAAAGTGCCGCTTCAAACAATTATAAAAGTGATTGAGCGCATGACGGGGGTGCCTGGGCGTTTTGAAGTTGTGCATGAAGGACAAAACTTTTCAGTTATTGTAGACTACGCTCATACACCTGACAGCTTGGAAAATGTATTAAAGACTATTCGGCAGTTTGCAAAAGGAGACGTATACTGTATCGTTGGCTGCGGAGGAGACCGTGATAAGACGAAACGGCCGGTGATGGCTGATATTGCTGTTCGCTATGCGGATAAACCGATTTTTACTTCTGATAATCCAAGGAGCGAAGAACCGCAAGCAATTATAGACGATATGCTTAAAGGGGTAGAAGGGGAGCAGTTTGAGGTAATTCTTGACCGCAAGGATGCCATTTATCATGCAATTTCTTTAGCAAAAGAAAATGATGTAATTTTAATCGCAGGAAAAGGGCATGAAACATATCAAATTATTGGAACAGAAGTATTTGATTTTGATGACCGCCTCGTAGCGGCTGCGGCAATACTTCAAAAATAACGTTCAAGCGATTGTAAGCATCGAGAGAAAAGGGGGGCTATTTGTGCTTGAACACGGAATTTTAGTTACATTAGGGGTGGCATTTTTAATTGCAGTTGCACTATCCCCAATCTTTATTCCATTTTTAAGGCGTTTAAAATTTGGACAAAGCATTCGAGAAGAAGGACCAAAATCACATCAAAAAAAGTCCGGTACACCGACTATGGGCGGAATTGTGATTTTTATCTCCATCATGGCTACAACTATCATTATGGTTGGAAAGCTGTATGGTATGGACACGAAAACGTATTTACTTTTAATTGTTACCTTTGGCTATGGGTTGATCGGCTTTTTAGACGATTATATCAAAGTGGTAATGAAACGAAATTTAGGATTAACATCTAAACAAAAATTAATCGGGCAAATCGTCATAGCTATTGTATTTTTCTTGCTGTATAAGCAGGGCGGATTTTCGACGGACATCAGGATTCCAGGTACTGACATCAGCTTTGACATACAGTTTGCTTACTTTTTCTTTATTCTTTTCTTGCTTGTTGGAGCTTCTAATGCTGTGAACTTGACAGATGGATTAGATGGTCTGCTTGCAGGCACAGCAGCAATCGCTTTTGGAGCATACAGTGTATTGGCTTATAATCAAGAAAACTATACGATTGCAATATTCTGTATTGCAGTGGTTGGTGCTGTACTTGGATTTTTAGTATTTAATGCACATCCTGCTAAAGTATTTATGGGAGATACCGGATCTTTGGCATTAGGGGGAGCTCTCGCAGCAGTAGCGATTTTAACAAAGCTGGAATTACTGCTTGCCATCATTGGCGGTGTTTTTGCAATCGAAACCCTTTCTGTAATCATCCAGGTCATATCGTTTAAAACGAGAGGAAAACGGGTATTTAAGATGAGTCCGCTTCATCACCATTATGAATTGAGTGGTTGGTCTGAGTGGCGGGTTGTTGTAACGTTTTGGACTGTTGGGTTTCTGTTTGCAGTGTTAGGAATTTATATCGAGGTGTGGGTCAAGTGAAAATGATAACAGATTATGAGGGGAAACAAATATTAGTATTAGGTATGGCCAAAAGCGGCTTTGCTGCTAGTGTCCTTCTTCACAGGCTTGGAGCAAAGGTTATCGTAAACGATATGAAACCGTTAGAGGAGAATCCGTTGGCGACAAAACTTCATGAAATGGGGCTTGAAGTCATTTGCGGACATCATCCACTTGATTTGTTAGAACGCGGGATTGAATGCATTGTAAAAAACCCTGGTATCCCATATTCTAATCCGATTCTGCAAAAAGCTGCCAAAAAGGGAATACCTATTATCACTGAAGTAGAACTTGCTTATAAGGTTTCAGAAGCTCCTTTTGTAGGTATTACCGGATCTAATGGGAAAACAACAACGACTACATTAATATTTGAAATGCTGAATCAAGGCAACAAGCATCCGTTAATTGCAGGGAATATTGGTACTGTAGCTTGCGAAGTGGCACAAACGGCCAAAGCAGACAATGTGATTGTAACAGAACTTTCTTCGTTTCAGTTGATGGGAATTCAAGAGTTCCGTCCCAAAATCGCGGTGCTGTTAAATTTATTTGACGCTCATTTAGATTATCATGCAACGAAAAAAGAATATGGACTTGCAAAAGCAAGCCTATTTAAAAATCAAACAGGGGATGATTACAGCATTATCAATGCAGATGATGATGATGTGATGGAGCTTTCGAAGCTAAGTAAGGCGAAAAAGATTTATTTTTCAACTTCTAAAGTGCTGCAAGATGGTGCATGCATAAAGAATGGTGCTTTATATTTCAAAGGTGAAGAGATTATAAAGGTACAAGATATTGCTTTGCCTGGTAAACATAATTTGCAAAATATATTGGCGGCTCTGTGTGTAGTGAAATTGTGGGGGACACCAAACGAGGCGATCGAATCGGTCCTGCAAACGTTTGGTGGGGTAAAGCATCGTACACAATATGTGACTACTATCGATGGAAGAAAGTTTTATAATGATTCGAAAGCTACCAATATTTTAGCGACACAGGCAGCTATTTCTGCCTTTGAACAGCCTGTTATCCTACTAGCAGGCGGATTGGACCGAGGTAATGCATTTGATGAACTAATCCCATATTTTACTCATGTTAAAGCACTTGTTGTTTTTGGACAAACAGCACCAAAACTTATTGACGCAGGGAAGCAGGCTGGAATGAAACAGATAAAACATGTCGATAATGTGGAACAGGCAGTACAAGCTGCATATGAACTTTCTGAAAGCGGCGATATCATCCTTCTTTCTCCCGCATGTGCAAGCTGGGATCAATTCAAGACTTTTGAAGAAAGAGGGGACATGTTTATACAAGCCGTGCATAAGCTAGTATAGAAGGCTTTATGTAAAAGAGGTGGTTCCCGTTGCCAACAAAAAAATCAACTCCTGATTTAATTCTTGTTACGGTCACATTGTTATTATTAGCTGTTGGAATGATCATGGTGTATAGTGCCAGCGCAGTGTGGGCATCGTATAAATTTGATGATTCCTTTTTCTTCGCGAAACGGCAGCTTTTATTTGCCGGTTTGGGTGTGGTAGCTATGTTTTTCATCATGAATATCGATTATTGGGTATGGCGGACGTATTCAAAAGTTATTTTGTTGATTTGT
Organism: Bacillus sp. 165; assembly: GCF_017742235.1. Taxonomy (GTDB): domain Bacteria; phylum Bacillota; class Bacilli; order Bacillales; family Bacillaceae_G; genus JAGHKQ01. Next base: position 105,934 of record NZ_JAGHKQ010000006.1, on the reverse strand, counting down.
TTTTTACTGCTGATCCTTGTATTAATCCCGGGTATTGGGATGGTGAGAGGCGGAGCGAGAAGCTGGATCGGAGTAGGCGCATTTTCTATACAGCCCTCTGAATTTATGAAAATCGCGATGATTATATTTTTAGCAAAATTTCTATCAGAAAACCAAAAGAAAATTACGTCCTTTAAAAAAGGATTGCTTCCATCCCTCGGATTGGTCTTTTTGGCATTTGGGATGATTATGGCACAGCCGGATTTGGGAACTGGAACAGTCATGGTTGGAACGTGTATCGTGATGATTTTTGTAGCAGGTGCAAGAATTATGCATTTTGCAGTTATGGGGATGCTGGGTGTTGCAGGGTTTGTTGGACTTATTGCATCGGCTCCGTACCGTATTAAGCGGATTACTTCTTATTTAGATCCGTGGTCAGATCCTCTTGGAACGGGATTTCAAATCATTCAATCTCTTTACGCAATTGGTCCTGGAGGATTGTTCGGATTAGGACTTGGACAAAGCAGACAAAAGTTCTTCTATTTACCGGAACCGCAAACAGATTTTATTTTCGCCATTCTTTCAGAGGAGCTCGGCTTCATTGGAGGCTCGTTCGTCTTATTATTATTCAGCCTTCTTCTCTGGCGCGGCATCCGTGTTGCATTGGGAGCACCGGATTTATACGGAACTTTTTTGGCTGTCGGAGTTATAGCTATGATTGCGATACAGGTTATGATTAACGTCGGTGTTGTGACGGGATTAATGCCTGTAACAGGTATTACTCTTCCTTTTTTAAGTTACGGGGGTTCTTCATTAACTTTGATGCTTATGTCAGTAGGAATTCTTTTAAATATAAGCCGACATTCGAGATATTAATGCGGGATACTCACAAAGAGAAGCTGTGAGGAATATACATGAGAAACCCTGTTTAATCGCAGGGTTTCTTTTATTGGAAAGAAAGAGAAATGTCTTTGTTCACAAGTGAACGAACATGGTATAATCATGAAGCGGGGAGACGCGATAACATGAGGTTTATGTAAATTTTTACCATAAGACAATGAATGTGCACTATGATAAAGTGAAAAAGCATTTATCACCAAATGAAAACTAAACTATTGATTAAATAGATCATAATCGAAGTACTTGTACGAAAATAACGTTAGGTGAAAGCCCTGCATACTACTATAGTACGGAGAATTAATTTGGGGGAGATCATCATGGAACAATTAGCAAGAGAATTATTAGAAGCGAACGCAGGAAAAGTTACACAAAACGAACGGTTAGCGCAGCATACTACAATGAAAATTGGCGGCCCGGCTGATATTATGATTATTCCAAATGGAATAGAAGGTGTCCGGAAAACTCTTGAACTTGTAAAAAAATACAATACAGTTTGGACTATAATCGGGAGAGGGTCCAACTTACTTGTGTCCGATAAAGGAATAGAAGGAGTTGTTATTAAGCTTGGCGAAGGACTTGACCATTTGGAAATAGAAGGTACAAAAGTACGGGTAGGAGGGGGATACTCTCTTATTAAGCTCGCTACTTTACTGAGTCGTCAGGGCTTGACAGGACTAGAATTTGCCGGAGGTATTCCAGGGAGCGTCGGAGGAGCAGTTTACATGAATGCCGGTGCTCACAAGTCTGATATGTCAGAAATCTTGGTTCGGGCACATATCTTGTTTGCAGACGGGACAATGGAATGGCTTACAAATGAGGAAATGGAATTTTCGTATCGGACCTCTGTTTTGCAAAAAAAACGTCCAGGGATTGTTTTGGAAGCAGAACTCGAACTGCAAGAAGGAAATCGTGAAGAGGTAATTGCTCTTATGCAAAAAAATAAAGACTATCGCCGTGATACACAGCCTTGGAACTTTCCTTGTGCCGGCAGCATATTCCGTAACCCGCTTCCAAACTATGCAGGTAATCTTGTTGAGAGAGCTGGCTTAAAAGGCTATCAAATCGGCGGTGCAAAAATTTCGGAAATGCACGGGAACTTTATTGTGAATGCAGGGAATGCAACGGCACAAGATGTATTAGATTTAATTTCTCATGTAAAACAAATAATTAAAGAGCAGTTCGATGTAGAAATGCAGACAGAAGTGGAGATAATTGGGAAATAATTAGAGATAAGAGATAACTTGTTACTTCATGTTCACAAATTTGTGCTATAATGGAGCTAAAAGAACGGCATGATTAGCATGCCGTTCTTTATATTACATATCGGGGGATGGAGAATGAGAGAGGAAAAAGTGATTCAACTGAACAATCGGGTCCCGAAACTGAAAGATCAGAAGCGAAAAAAAGCAAATAGACGCTTAATTTTATATGTTTCCATTTTATTCTTGCTGCTGGCGTGTGTTACATACTTTCGTTCTCCGTTAGGTGATGTATCCTCTATTTCAATCAAAGGAAATCATTATTTAACCGACAAACAAATCATGAAAATTTCCGGCATCACATATCAGACTGACTATTTCCGCACTTCTGCTAAAAAAGCAAAGCAGAATCTTATTGCACAAAAAGAAATTAAAAATGCATCTATTAAAAAAATCTTTCCTAATAAAATCGCTGTAACAATCGAAGAATACAAAACAGTTGGATACATAAAAAAAAGAGACAAATGGTATCCTTTGCTTGAAAATGGAACTCTGCTTTCACCCATAGAGGGGAAACAAGGAAGGGTCAGTGCGCCGTTTATGTTGAATTGGAGCAAGGACAAGCATATAAAAGAAATGGCGCTTGAGCTGAAAAAGCTGCCTGACAGTATTTTTAGGTCCATCTCTGAAATTTCTTTTGCGCCTCTTTCCTCCGACCCGTTACATATTACCCTGTACATGAATGAAGGATATGAAGTGAGCGCGTCTGTACGGGATTTTGCTGAAAAGATGAGAGCGTATCCTCTTATTTTAGAGCAAGCAAAGGAATACAAAAAAGGGATTATCCATTTAGAAGTAGGCGCATATTTTGAACCGTATGCTACGGAGGATGAAAAAAACAATGAAAATTAAAGGGAATTATGTTTTGCTTTCGTTGGTTTGCCTCGTGCTTGGTTTTATGGTTGCGTATTCGTATTCTTTTACGTCAAAAAAGCTGAAGGTGACACAAACTCCTAATGCGCAATGGGACAGAGAGTATGAGCTTCGCTCTATGCTGATTGAACAAGAGCAGACAAATTCAAAACTTGAGAACCAAGTGGCTAGGCTTCAAGAAAAAGCAAGAGCAGAAGAGCAAAAGTTTGCTGATCAAGAAAGCAAATTGAAAGGTGTAGTAAAGGAAGTAGGGCAGCTGCGCATGTATTTAGGCGCGGTGAAGGTGAAGGGCGAGGGAGTAGAAGTTACATTGTCAGATGCTGCGAATATTCCTGCAGATAAAAATGTAAATAACTATTTAGTTCATGATGGTCATATCCAAGCTCTACTTAACGAACTTCGTGCGGCTGGCGCCAGTGCATTAGCTGTTAATGGTCAACGTCTTTCCGACAATTCATATGTTACTTGTATCGGTCCGGTAATCAATGTGGACGGAACGGAACATCCTGCGCCGTTTGTTATTACTGCAATAGGAGACCCAGCAGTGTTAGATGGGGCATTGCATATTCCAGGAGGGATAATGGACCAGTTTGCACGGGATAATATTGGGGCAAAAGCAGTAACGAAAAACGACATCGTATTAGAACCTTCTTATAAAAAATAACAGACAGTAAGAGACTTTAAAATATGAATTATCTTTAGGAGCGGGATAAAGGTGAACGGCTGTGAGTAAAAAGAAATTGCATTTTTCATTAATTGCATTGATTATTGGTTTTATGGTTGCTGTGCAATATGAAACAGTGAAGCAACCAAATGAGCCAGATACAAGAGATGAATGGCAATTGAAGGATCAATTAAAAACAGAGCAAGAAACACAAGTAAATTTACTAAAAGAAGTGAGAAAGTACGAAGCACAGCTCGAAAGTTATAAGAGCAAAGAAAAAGAAAACAAGCAAAAAGCTCTTGAAAAAACATTGAGACAGCTACAAGAGGAGGCCGGATTAACGGACATAACTGGTTCAGGAATTATTTTGCGCCTCGCTCCGTTATTTGGAGACATAGTGCCTGGCCAACCTGCGCCTGTCTTATCACCTCAAACTCTGCAGCATCTAGTCAATGAACTACATACAAACGGAGCAGAAGCAATTATGATTGGTGATCAAAGAATTGTGGTTACATCATCAATTCGGGATGTTAATGGACGAACTTCTATCAACAATGTCCCTCTAGGAACGATGCCAATTGAAATAAAAGTTCTTGCTGTAGATAATCAAAAGTTATATGACAGAATGAAGGGTTCCAATGTTTTTGATTATTTTGCAATTGATAATATTGAACTCACTATGTCCGAGCCGTCAAAGAATATTATAATTCAAGCATACGAACGCCCGATTCGATTAACCCATATGGAGGCTGTCGGGATAGAAGAAGGGGGAAAATAGCATGTGGCTTCCAATTCTCGGATTGCTGATTGGGATTGTATTGGGACTCAGTTCAGATTTACAAATACCTGAAGAGTATTCTAACTATTTATCTATCGCTGTCCTGGCGGCATTGGATACTTTATTTGGAGGAATAAGGGCTCATTTGCAAAATGTATACGATGAAGTGGTATTTATCACTGGCTTCTTTTTTAATATAATCCTTGCGGCAAGTTTGGCTTTTCTCGGTGTCCATCTTGGTGTAGACTTATATCTAGCAGCAATTTTCGCCTTTGGTGTGAGACTGTTCCAAAATATTGCTGTAATCCGGAGACTCATTATTGCAAAACGAATGAATACTTCACAAAAATAAGAAAAATATGAACGTAAAAAAAGGGAAACGTACGTAAATGTTGAATATTTTTCTTATAAATATAATTGTAACACGATTGTTGTTCAATAGATAAATTTTTATGGTATAAATAAAAAGGAGGTGCCACAGTATGAACAGCAATGAAATATACGTAAGTCTCGACATCGGTACATCCAATGTAAAAGTAATCATTGGCGAAATGATGAACGATACTTTGAACATTATTGGTGTGGGAAATGTTAAATCAAATGGATTAAAAAAAGGCTCCATTGTTGACATAGATGAAACAGTACAATCTATTAGAAAAGCAATTGAACAAGCGGAGCGGATGGTCGGAATTCATATTGAGCGGGTAGTGGTCGGAGTCAGTGCAAATCAAGTACAATTGCTTCCTTGTCATGGCGTTGTCGCAGTTTCAAGTGAAAATCGAGAAATAGGCAATGAAGATGTACAACGTGTGCTAGAGGCCGCACAAGTTGTTTCTATTCCGCCGGAACGCGAAATCATTGAGGTCGTACCACGTGAATTTATCGTCGACGGATTGGATGAAATTAATGACCCAAGGGGAATGATCGGGGTTCGTCTAGAAATGGAAGGAATGCTCGTTACAGGAGCCAAGACCTTATTACATAATTTACTCCGATGTGTAGAAAGAGCCGGGCTCGAAGTAATTGATATTAGTTTACAGCCACTTGCCGCAGGCTCCCTTGCTCTCTCGAAGGATGAGAAGAACATGGGTGTTGTTTTAGTTGATATTGGAGGCGGTTCTACTACTCTATCAGTCTTTTTAGACGGAGAATTAGTTGTGTCGAGCGTTCTTCCGCTTGGGGGAGATCACATTACAAAGGATATCGCCATAGGTTTAAAGACATCTACAGAGCAAGCAGAGCAGCTTAAAATCAAATATGGACATGCCTTTTACGATACAGCATCGGAAGAAGAGATGTTTACCGTTTCTATAATGGGAAGCGATCAAAATAAACAGTATACGCAAGTGGATTTGGCCGATATCATTGAGGCCAGATTGGAAGAAATCTTGCTCTTTGTTCAGCAAGAACTGAAAAGATTCGGCTTCAAGCAGCCACTTCCTGGAGGCTATGTATTAACAGGCGGAGTAGTTTCAATGCCAGGAGTGCTTGATATAGCACAAATTGTATTAAACCAAACGGTTCGTGTTGCTACTCCAGATTATATCGGTGTGCGTGAGCCGCAGTATACAATCGGTGTTGGTCTGATTAAAAAAGCATACCAAAAAGCAAAACTGAAAGGCAGCAAGGCAGTACAGGAAAAAGCAGAAAGCTTCGACCGCCGAAATACAGCCAATTATAACCCGCAGCCGGTTAAGCAAAAGCAAAATGAAGATGCAAAAGTTATGTCAAAAGTAAAAAAAGTATTCCGTTATTTGTGGGAATAGTATAAAGGCAACGAAAGAAATTCGAGTTTTAGGGGGATTCCGACATGTTAGAGTTTGATACTAGTGTTGATCAGTTGGCAAATATAAAAGTAATTGGTGTTGGCGGCGGCGGAAACAATGCGGTAAATCGTATGATTGAGCATGGTGTACAAGGTGTGGACTTTATTGCAGTAAACACAGATGCGCAAGCACTCAACCTATCAAAAGCAGAAATTAAAATGCAAATTGGGGCAAAGCTTACGCGAGGATTAGGTGCTGGAGCCAACCCTGAAGTAGGAAAGAAAGCCGCAGAAGAAAGTAAAGAGCAAATCCAAGAAGCGCTTCGCGGAGCGGACATGGTATTTGTTACAGCTGGAATGGGCGGTGGAACAGGTACAGGAGCAGCTCCTGTTATAGCTCAGATTGCAAAAGAGCTAGGTGCATTAACAGTAGGTGTAGTAACGCGTCCATTCACGTTTGAAGGACGAAAGCGTGCTACTCAAGCAGCCTCAGGAATTGCAGCCTTTAAAGAAAATGTAGATACTTTGATTGTAATTCCGAACGATCGCCTATTGGAGATTGTGGATCGTAATACACCGATGCTGGAAGCTTTCCGTGAAGCAGACAACGTATTACGTCAAGGGGTACAAGGTATTTCTGATCTGATTGCAGTACCGGGGCTAATTAACCTTGATTTCGCTGACGTAAAAACAATTATGTCTAACAGAGGCTCAGCGTTAATGGGAATTGGTGTTGGTACTGGAGAAAATCGTGCAGCAGAGGCTGCGAAAAAAGCTATTTCAAGTCCGCTTCTTGAAACCTCTATCGATGGTGCTCAAGGGGTACTTATGAATATTACTGGCGGAACTAATCTAAGTTTATATGAAGTACAAGAAGCGGCAGATATTGTAGCGTCTGCTTCTGATTTAGAAGTAAACATGATTTTCGGATCTGTTATTAATGAGAATTTGAAGGATGAAATTATCGTAACTGTAATTGCGACAGGGTTTGATGAAAACGTACTTACACAGCCGCCAAAACCAGCTACTCGTGCAAATGCAGTAGCACAATCGGCAACGGCTCCAAAGAAAGAAGTTTCCCGTGAAAACACTCGTGAAACACAGCGTGAGGAAACTTCAGTTCGTGAAGTATCTCGTACAAATACTCAAGTAGATGACATTGATATTCCGGCGTTTTTACGAAATCGCCGCAGACGATAACAAAAGACAAAAGAGCGAGGGATATCCCTTCGCTCTTTTTCTATGAAAGTAGTAGGGGAAATTTACTAAAAAATGATGTGGATGCTGTGTTTTTGAATGAATTTACAAATTAAGAGGAAAATCAGCAAAATAATATTGTATTTCATTACAGAAATTGACAGACTTTCCTAGTTCTTCTGCATTATACTAGTTTCAAGTTTATATTAGAGCTCGTACCATATGCGGGGGGATAAGGGGATTGGTTGTATATGCTGATGTGATATGGCTATTAAACTTTTGTATCGATGGTTTATTGCTTTTATTGACAGCAGTTATTTTGAAACGAAAAGTGAAGCGATGGAAAGTACTGCTTGGAGCGTTTATCGGGTCTACTATCGTCATCTTTGCTTTTACTCCGTTTGCGTACATTATGAATCATCCTATCGCTAAACTGCTGTACTCTGTTGTTATGGTGTATACAGTATTTGGTTTTCAAAGATTTCGTACTTTTTTTCAAACGGTTATGATGTTCTATTTTGTAACATTTATGGTAGGTGGAGGGCTTATCGGACTGCATTATTTTATTCAATCTGATATTTTGCCGCATGATGTTGTAAATGCGAATTCTATTAGCTTTGGAGATCCTGTGAGCTGGTTGTTTGTTTTGATTGGCTTTCCGATTATCCTCTATTTCTCAAAACAAAGAATTGAAAGCATCGAGGTCAAAAAACTGAAATACGACCAAATTGTAAAGGTCAACATTACAATTGGTGAACAGACAATTGAAATCGACGGTCTCATTGATAGTGGAAACCAATTGTACGACCCCATTTCTAAATTACCTGTCATGATACTAGATGTACAGCATGCACGAGAATTATTTCCAGCTTGGCTCATTGAGCATTCTAAAAATATTATGGCAATTACAGAAACGACAGAAGATCCGTTTTGGCTGAATAGGCTTCGCATCATTCCATATCGCGGTGTTGGACAACAGCATCAATTTTTAGCCGCAATCCGGCCGGATGCGGTTCATCTTCTCCATAACGGGGAGAACCATACCGTGACAAAGGTTTTAATTGGACTGAATCATACAACACTATCCACAGATAATGAGTACCATTGTATTTTACATCCTAAGATGTTTCTTTCTTATACAGCATAAACTCAGCTTTTTGTAAGAAACAAGTACATGAGAATATATGCTTGTCACTAAGCGGAATACACATTTAAGGAGGTAGAAAGCATGCAAAAATGGAAGATTCGTTTTACGTATCTATGGTATAAATTATTACTGAAACTAGGAATTAAGACCGATGAAATTTATTATATAGGAGGAAGTGAAGCGTTGCCGCCTCCTCTTACGAAAGAAGAAGAGGAAGTATTGTTACAAAAGCTTCCTAACGGTGATCAGGCAGCGCGATCTCTATTAATTGAAAGAAATCTTCGCCTTGTTGTCTACATAGCGCGAAAATTTGAAAATACAGGGATTAATATTGAAGATTTAATCAGTATAGGTACAATCGGTCTCATAAAGGCAGTAAATACGTTCAATCCTGAGAAAAAAATTAAGCTTGCTACGTATGCATCACGCTGTATTGAAAATGAAATTTTAATGCATTTACGCCGCAATAATAAAAATCGCTCTGAGGTTTCGTTTGATGAGCCACTTAATATTGATTGGGACGGCAATGAGCTGCTTCTATCCGATGTGCTTGGAACGGAAGAAGATATTATTACAAAGGATTTAGAAGCCAATGTAAATCGTAATTTGCTTGTGAAAGCTCTCCATCAGTTGAATGAACGGGAAAAACAAATTATGGAGCTGCGCTTTGGACTGGATGGGACGGAGGAAAAAACACAAAAGGATGTAGCGGATATGCTTGGAATTTCACAATCCTATATTTCACGATTGGAAAAGCGCATTATAAAGCGATTACGAAAGGAATTCAATAAAATGGTGTAATATTTCACCATGCTAGTCAATGCATAAAATTCCCTCTTAAGGAGATACTTTACACTGTACAGCAACTCCCGGTAGGAGGGAAGACATTGACTAGAAACAAGGTTGAAATATGCGGAGTAGACACATCAAAGCTTCCAGTACTCAAAAATGATGAAATGAGAAAGCTTTTTCAACAAATGCAGAGTGGAGAAATTGCCGCACGAGAGAAGCTTGTAAACGGGAATTTGAGACTTGTATTAAGCGTCATTCAACGATTTAACAACAGAGGGGAGTTTGTTGACGATTTATTTCAAGTTGGCTGCATCGGACTTATGAAATCCATCGATAACTTCGATTTAAGTCAAAATGTTAAATTTTCAACATACGCTGTGCCGATGATTATCGGAGAAATCCGAAGATATTTACGTGACAACAATCCAATTCGAGTATCGCGTTCGCTACGTGATATTGCCTATAAGGCTCTTCAAGTTAGAGAAAGGCTGATGGCAGAAAACTCAAAAGAACCGACTGCTGCTGATATTGCAGCGGTGCTTGGAGTCACTCATGAAGAAATAGTTTTTGCTTTAGATGCTATCCAAGATCCTGTTTCACTGTTTGAACCGATATACAACGATGGCGGTGATCCTATTTTTGTTATGGACCAATTAAGTGATGACCGGCAGCGGGACGAGCAGTGGGTAGAAGAGTTGGCATTGAAAGAGGGAATGAAGCGGTTGAATGATCGGGAGAAGATGATTATTCGCAAACGCTTTTTCCAAGGAAAGACCCAAATGGAAGTAGCTGAAGAAATTGGTATTTCTCAAGCGCAGGTTTCTCGCTTGGAAAAGTCGGCTATCAAACAAATGAATAAAAATATTCAAGGCTAAAACTGTTCGTCTGCAGACGAACAGTTTTTATTTTTTATTCATAACTGTGTGTTTAATTTCATTTATCGTAGTGTACTAGTATGCAAAGGGTTATAACATGAAATTCTTCGTAAGTTTCATAGAGGAATGTTGAGCCTCATATACTTAAGAAAGGCAGGTACGGTCCGTCCTGCTCCTTAGGAATTCTTTGTTATGCATTCTATAAAAGGAGAGATGTAAGTATGCGTATTTCAGAATTTCAGTTAAAGGATGTTGTTAGTGTATCAGATGGAAAAAAGCTTGGAAATATAGGGGATATTGATATTGATTTAAATACAGGGAAAATTGAGGCAGTTGTGATTTCCAGACCAGGTAAGGTGCTAGGCTTGTTTGGAAAAGAAGAGGATATCGTTATTCCGTGGAAGCATATTGTTAAAATTGGAGAAGATGTGATTCTTGTTCAAGTACATCAGGAATCTCATCAATTGGAATCTGCAGAAACGACTACATTTTAATTAAAAATGTTACATTTCTTTCTTTTTTGCAAGTCATCGTCATGAAAGAATAAAAGTATGGTAAAATAGACAAGAAGTACCATAATTTTTTCGACGAGGGGTTTTATATGAAGCAGGAACCGTTTCAATACGATAAAAGCGTAATGCGTTTAAACTCTTGGGAAGCCATGAATCCTGCATTGACAGTCGGATTTACAACAAAAGAAGATGGAAGCAGTGAAGGCGATTACTCTACTTTGAATCTTGGACTGCATGTGAATGATCGTGAAGAAGCTGTTCACCAAAATCGGAGGTTAGTGGCTTCCAAGCTTCATTTTCCATTACATACATGGGTTTGTTCAGAACAAATACACGAAAATCGAGTAGTAAAAGTAACACAAAATCATAAAGGAAAAGGTGTATTCCAATACGGTGACGGTATACCGGGAACAGATGGAATTTACACAAATGAACCGAATGTATTACTGACATCCTGCTATGCCGACTGCGTACCGTTATATTTTTACGCCCCTAGTGCTGGGATGATTGGTCTTGCTCATGCAGGGTGGAAGGGAACAGTAAAGAATATTGTAAATGAAATGATTACAAAATGGACTCAGCAAGAGGGGATTGCTGTTGAAGATATTTATGTCACTATCGGACCAGCTATAGGCTCTTGTTGTTACGTTGTGGATGACCGTGTTATTCAGAAGGTTGAGCACGTATTACATGATGCTCACCTACCTTTTCATGTTGTGTCTGAAGGACAATATCAACTGGATTTAAAGGAAGTAAACCGGTTATTATGCAGGCAAGCAGGAATACAGGAAGATCATATTCTTGTTTCGTCTCTTTGTACAAGCTGTGAAGAGAATTTATTCTTTTCCCATAGAAGAGACAAAGGAAAAACGGGAAGAATGTTGAGTTTCATAGGGCTTAAGGAGGAATAAGTGAGTGTCGGTAGCAGAAAACGTACAACAGGTACAAAATGAAATAAAAGCAGCATGTGAACGCGTCCAACGTTCAGCCGAAGAAGTGAAGCTCATCGCCGTTACTAAAACAGTTGGATTGGATGTTACTAATGAAGTATTGGCGTCTGGAATTCGGCATATTGGAGAGAACCGAAATGAAGGCTTTTTACAAAAACATGACCAGATAAATGAGAATGCCATTTGGCATTTTATTGGTTCAATCCAAACTCGAAAAATAAAAGATATTATCAATAAAATAGATTTTTTACATTCCTTGGACCGTCTCTCTCTTGCGGCAGAGATTCAAAAGAGGGCAGATAAAAAAGTGAACTGTTTTGTACAGGTTAACACATCCTTTGAAGAAGCGAAGCATGGTTTGCATCCTGATGAAGTTCTTGCATTTGTGCAAGAACTTCATCAGTACGATAAAATTAAGGTTGTCGGCTTGATGACGATGGCTCCTTTCACAGATGAGGAACAGCGTATTCGCACATGCTTTCAAACATTAAAAAAGGTGCAGCAAGGTGTACAAGCTTTACATTTAGAACATGCACCTTGTAAAGAACTGTCTATGGGAATGTCAAATGATTATACGATAGCAATAGAAGAAGGAGCTACATATATAAGATTAGGCACAATCCTAGTAGGAGAAAAACAATAAGGGGGAAAAAGGATGAGTTGGTCAACCAAAGTAAAGGATTTTTTCTTTGAAACACCTGAGGAGCAAGAAGAATACCAAAAGTATAATCAAGAGAAAATGCAGCAATATGAAGAAGATATTACCTTGCCGAAAATGCCGCAAAAGCAAAATGTAGTCAGCATTGATAAAGCAAAAAACGGGGCCAAAGTAGTGCTGCTGGAGCCAAGAGCGTATTCCGAAGCGCAGGGGATTGCGGATAATTTAAAGAACCGACGTGCTGTTGTGGTTAATCTTCAACGCATGTCGAGTGATCAAGCATTACGTATTGTAGATTTTTTAAGTGGAACTGTTTATGCTATAGGAGGAGACATTCAAAAGCTTGGAGTGAAAACTTTTATTTGTACTCCTGAGAATGTTGACATCGTCGGGGCAATATCTGAGTTATTAGGTGAGGACGAAGAAATTAACGCGAAGAGGTGGTAAAGCTCGATGGGAATTTTAACAGGACTGATTTTACAATTATTTAATATCTATTACTATGTAATAATCGTGTACATATTGCTTTCTTGGTTCCCAGGTGCTCGGGATTCAAGTTTTGGCTACTTTTTAGCAAGGATTACAGAACCGTTTTTAGAGCCGTTTAGACGATTTATTCCGCCTCTTGGCATGATTGACATTTCTCCAATTGTTGCAATCATGGCATTGCGTTTTGCAAGCTATGGCTTGAGGTCTCTGTTCATAATGCTTGGGTGGTATTAATGAAACATGAGCATTTATGATCATTTTCGCCCAGAAGAGGCAGTTTTTGTGGATAAAGTGAAAGAATGGAAGGAATATGCTGAACACTACCACAAAATAAAATTAACTGATTTTTTAGATCCGCGCGAACAACAAATTATTAAGCTTGTAATCGGTACTCATGCAGATGTCTCTGTCCATTTTTATGGAGTTGCTTCTGATGCAGAGCGGAAAAGGGCTTTAATTTGTCCACCCTATGTGAAGCCTGACATACAGGATTTCAGTATGGAGCTTCTGCAAGTGGATTATGCAGTGAAATTCCAAGAAATTGAACATCGCCAAGTCTTAGGGGCATTGATGTCTCTTGGCTTAAAGCGCGAAAAGTTTGGAGATATAATACTTTGTGAGGATGTAGTGCAGATAATTTCAGCTAAGGAAATTGCTGATTATATTATTATGAATTTGGAATCAATTGGGCGAGCAAAAGTGTCTGTTCGTTCCGTCCCATTCAAAACTATTGCGGCTGTGCAGGAAGAGTGGAAGGAGAAAGCCGGAACGTTGACTTCCTTACGCTTGGATGTGCTCATTGCTGAAATGTTCAATCTATCTCGTCAAAAGGTCCAGCTTTTAGTGAAAGGCGGTCTTGTGAAGGTGAATTGGAAAACAATTGAACAACCTTCATTTGAATGTTTGGAAGGGGACGTTCTCTCAGTACGGGGATTTGGACGGAGTAAACTGTTGTCAATTGAGGGAAAAACAAAGCGGGATAAGTGGAAAGTTGTATATGGAACGCGGAAATAAATTGCTTTTAAGAAGGAAAAGTTGTTTTTTTGTCGAAAACAACATATAACAAAAACTGTAATGAAAATGACTACTTGGAGGTGGCGGTTGTGCCTTTAACACCATTGGATATCCATAATAAAGAATTCAGTCGAGGGTTTCGCGGGTACGATGAAGATGAAGTGAATGAATTTCTCGATCAAGTTATTAAAGACTACGAACTTGTTATTCGAGAGAAAAAGGAATTAGAAGAGCGAATAGAAGAATTACAAGAAAAATTAGGTCATTTTGCAAATATTGAAGATACCTTAAATAAGTCTATCCTGATAGCACAAGAGGCGGCAGAAGACGTAAAGCGGAACGCACAAAAAGAATCTAAGCTCATTATACGTGAAGCGGAAAAAAATGCGGACCGCATCATTAATGAGGCGCTTGTAAAGTCTCGCAAGGTTGCATTTGATATCGAAGAATTGAAGAAACAATCGAAAGTATTTCGTACACGCTTTCGCATGCTATTGGAAGCACAGCTGGACATGCTTACGAATGACGACTGGGACAAGTTATTAGAATTAGAAGAAGATGCATTAAAGAAAGAAGAGACGGTATAATTTTATTAATAGTGTGAAAAACTAAGAAGAGCCTTGACGTTTTTTTCAATATTACATATAATTCAATAACAAATTATACTTTTGAAAACGAGGATAGGGACTAGTACTTCTTTTATTCTTATACAGCGAATCGGGGATGGTGGAAGCTCGAAATAAGAAAAAAGAACGAATATCACCCTGGAGTTCTGAGCTGAATGAATTAGTAAGCTGCAGCGTGCATTCGCGTTAAGAATGTAAAGAGGACTTTCGATAAGTCTATTAGGGTGGTACCGCGGGAGACCTTCTCGTCCCTTTCTGGGATGAGAAGGTCTTTTTTCTATCCCGTTAAACAGAGTGAGTACAAATGGAGGAATGAAAATGGATTATAAAGATACGTTGCTAATGCCTAAAACAGAATTTCCCATGCGTGGAAATTTACCAAAACGTGAACCGGAAGTACAAACAAAATGGACAGATATGAGCATTTATGAAAAAGTACAACAGCGTACAAAAGACCGCCCACTATTTATTCTGCATGATGGACCTCCGTATGCTAACGGGGACATTCATATGGGACACGCTTTAAATAAAGTTTTAAAGGATTTTATCGTACGTTATAAATCTATGAGTGGATTCAATGCGCCATACGTACCTGGTTGGGATACTCACGGGTTACCGATTGAACAGGCATTAACAAATAAAGGTGTAAAGAGAAAGGAAATGACAGTTGCCGAGTTCCGCAAGCTTTGTGAAGAGTACGCATATGAACAAATTGACCGCCAACGTGAGCAATTTCTGCGTCTTGGAGTTCGCGGTGATTGGTATAACCCATACGTTACATTAAAGCCGGAGTACGAAGCACAGCAAATTAAAGTATTCGGCGATATGGCGAAAAAAGGTTATATTTATAAGGGGCTAAAGCCAGTTTATTGGTCTCCAACAAGTGAATCTGCATTAGCAGAAGCGGAAATCGAATATAAAGATAAGCGTTCAGCCTCTATTTATGTGGCATTTGACGTAAAAGACGGTAAAGGAGTATTAGAAGGGGACGAAAAATTCATTATCTGGACAACTACTCCTTGGACTATTCCGGCTAACTTAGGAATTTCTGTTCATCCAGAATTAGAATACAGCGTTGTACAGGCGAACGATGCGAAGTATATCATTGCTTTAGATTTATTAGAAGAAGTCACGAAAACAATGGGATGGGAGAATCCTGAAGTAATTCGTACACTAAAAGGAAGCGAACTAGAATATACAGTCGCTAAGCATCCGCTGTACGGACGTGATTCTCTTGTTATGGTTGGAGAGCACGTAACAACAGATGCGGGTACAGGCTGCGTTCATACAGCGCCTGGACATGGAGAAGATGACTTCTTAGTAGGTCAGCAATATGGATTAGATGTACTATGTCCGGTTGATGATAAAGGATATTTAACAAAAGAAGCTCCAGGCTTTGAAGGATTATATTATGATGAAGCAAACAAGCCGATTACAGAAAAGTTGGAAGAAGCAGGTGCGTTATTAAAGCTCTCTTTCATTACGCACTCTTATCCACATGATTGGAGAACGAAAAAACCGATTATTTTCCGTGCGACGGCTCAATGGTTTGCTTCCATAAAGGATTTTCGTAACGAGCTGTTACAAGCTGTGGAAGAGACGAAGTGGGTACCAGCTTGGGGTGAAACACGATTGTTTAACATGGTGCGTGACCGAGGTGATTGGTGTATTTCCCGCCAACGTGCGTGGGGCGTTCCGATTCCTGTATTCTATGGTGAAAATGGAGAGGCCATTATTACAGACGAAACCATTAATCATGTAGCTGGTTTATTCAGAGAACATGGCTCAAACGTGTGGTTTGAACGTGAAGCAAAAGAATTGTTGCCAGAGGGCTTTACACATCCATCTAGCCCGAACGGCATGTTTAAGAAAGAAACAGATATCATGGATGTTTGGTTTGATTCTGGTTCTTCACATCAGGCGGTACTCGAAGAGCGTGATGATTTACAGCGTCCAGCAGACCTATATTTGGAAGGGTCTGACCAATATCGCGGATGGTTTAACTCATCCTTATCAACAGCTGTTGCAGTTACAGGAAAAGCGCCGTATAAGGGCGTGCTGAGCCATGGTTTCGTACTTGATGGCGAAGGGCGTAAAATGAGTAAATCATTGGGTAACGTCGTAGTTCCATCAAAAATCATTAATCAGCTTGGCGCAGATATTTTACGCCTTTGGGTAGCATCCGTTGACTATCAAGCAGATGTGCGTATCTCGGATGATATTTTAAAACAGGTAGCAGAAGTATACCGTAAAATTCGCAATACATTCCGATTTTTATTAGGAAATTTAGCTGATTTTGATGTTACCCGCGATGCATTATCCAGTAAGGAGCTGCGTGACGTAGATCGTTATATGCTGGTAAAATTAAATGATTTAATTGCAAAAGTGAAAGAATCATACGACAACTATGAATTTGCCGCTATTTATCATGCAGTTCATAACTTCTGTACAATTGACTTAAGTGCGTTCTATCTGGATTTTGCAAAAGATATCCTATATATCGAAGCCGCAAATAATCAAGAACGCCGTGCAATCCAAACAGTTCTGTATGAAGTGCTTGTGGCTTTGACAAAGCTGGTATCACCGATTCTTTCTCATACAGCTGATGAAGTGTGGCCGTATATTCCTGGTATGAGCGAAGAGAGTGCCCAATTAACAGACATGCCGGAAGTACAAGAGATTGCAGATGCAAAAGAGCTTAAGGAAAAATGGGATGCATTTATGCTTTTACGTGACGATGTATTAAAAGCATTAGAATTGGCTCGTAATGAAAAAGTCATTGGTAAATCCTTGAACGCAAGTATTACATTATATCCAACAACAGAAATGAAGCATTTACTTGAGTCTGTTACAGAGAACTTGAAGCAATTGTTTATTGTTTCCGATTTTACAGTAGCAGGTACGATAGAAGATGCGCCGGCAGAAGCTAAAAAATATGAACGTACAGCCGTGGTGGTAAAACAAGCTGAGGGTGAAACGTGCGAGCGCTGCTGGGTTGTCTCTAAAACAATTGGTCAAGATTCAGAACATCCGACATTATGTGTACGTTGTGCAGATGTTGTGAAAGAAAATTACGTAAAATAATACCTAGGCTATGCATCTTGCATAGCCTTTTTTAATGGGAAAGAATATAATGGCGGAGATTCTTAGTTCGTTATAAGTATTTTTACGTAAGAAGAGCGCAGGTAAAACAGAGCGCGTCGAGATGCTCCTTCCGTGCTGGATTGTTCTATCAACGTAACTAGACAAATCCTTTAAAGGAAAAACTTGTGTTAGCTAATGTATGTATTTTCGGACACACTAAAGCTTACCTAAGGAATACAACACCGAGGGGGGCAAGTTGTGAAGGAAAGATATATTGAAATAAAAATTGAGCTGGAAATGACAAAAACAGAGCTTGAAACAAGACTAAGTAAGGAAAATATCCAGAAAAATACAAATAAGTATGACACTGAATTTGGAGCAGAACTGATAGAAAAATTGGGTTCTCAATATGACAATACTGTGAAAAGAAAAATTATTATTCATCATATCAAGGAAGATTTAAAAGATGTCAATCGGGCGCTGTTGAAAATGGACATGGGTGTATACGGCATTTGTGAGGAAACCGGACAGTCGCTTCCTATCCAATATTTAAAAATCATTCCCACTGCACGAACGGTAAATGAGCTTAGCTATCCGCGCTTTAAATTTTTATAAACAGACAATATTGTTATTTTATATCCAATATTTAGATTTTAATCCCCGCTTCGGCAAAAAAACTGCTTCATTGTGAAATATGCTAAGCTATGCTACAATTTCTTAAGTAAAAAAGTCGTAGCGGGGGAGTTATATGTTCTATTTAATTGCACTTTTAGTGGTTTTGGTCGACCAGTTTACTAAATGGCTTATTGTAAAAAATATGGATTTGGGCGAGAGCATTCCAATTATTCATGATGTATTATACATAACGTCTCACCGAAACAGAGGGGCCGCTTGGGGGATTCTCCAAAATCAAATGTGGTTTTTTTACGTTATCACGATTGTGTTTGTTATTGCAGTTGTATTTTATATTCAGAAGTATGGGAAACAAGATAAGTTTTTAGGGCTGTCGCTTGGGCTGATTTTAGGAGGCGCAATCGGAAACTTTCTCGACCGTGTGTTTCGTAAGGAAGTTGTTGATTTTATTCACACGTATATTTTCTCATACAACTTTCCTGTATTTAACGTGGCGGATTCCGCTTTATGTGTAGGAGTAGCATTAATTTTTATTCAAACATTGTTTGAAGGCAGAAAAAAGGAGAAATGAAATGGAAGTTTTAGAAGTAAAGGTAATAGCTGAACAGCATCTGGAGAGAATTGATAAGATGCTGTCAACTGTAAATAAAGAATGGTCTCGCACGCAGGTGCAACAATGGATTAAAGAGGGTGTTGTCACTGTAAATGACCAATCCGTAAAAGGAAATTATAAGGTGAAAGAAGGAGACAGCATTATTGTCCGTATACCAGAACCAGAGGCGCTTGACGTGCTGCCGGAAAAGGTGGATTTGGATATCTACTATGAAGATAGTGATGTGCTTGTAGTTAATAAACCTCGCGGCATGGTTGTTCACCCTGCCCCAGGGCATGTAACAGGGACGTTAGTAAATGCTCTTCTATACCATTGCAAGGATTTGTCAGGCATCAATGGTGTTATGCGTCCTGGTATTGTGCATCGCATCGACAAAGATACGTCGGGTTTATTAATGGTGGCGAAGAACGATTTGGCACATGAATCTCTTGTCAATCAACTTGTTGAAAAAACAGTTACACGCCGTTACAAAGCGATTGTACATGGCGTAATCGGTCATGATAAAGGAACGATTGATGCTCCGATCGGCCGCGATAAAAGCGATCGTCAAAGTATGACAGTAACAGAGGAGAACAGTAAGCATGCAGTTACGCATTTTCATGTGTTAGAACGGTTCAAGGATTTTACATATGTTGAATGCCAACTCGAAACAGGCCGTACACATCAAATTCGTGTTCATATGAAATACATCGGATATCCTCTTGCGGGTGATCCAAAATATGGTCCGAAGAAAACCTTAGCAATTGAAGGACAAGCCCTTCATGCGGGAGTTCTTGGCTTTACACACCCAAGAACGGGAGAATACCTAGAGTTTGAAGCACCGATTCCACAAGAAATGGTAGATTTATTAGAGTATTTACGAAAATCATATTGACAAAATCTTATACCAGTGTAATAATATCCTTAACAGTATATGATCCTTTAACGCAGCCCCGTGAGGTTGAGAAGGAAGCGGTTTAAATTTACAAGGGTGGAGTATGCCCTTACGCTAAAGTCCTCTCACGCTGGTGGGAGGACTTTTTTAATTCCCTTCTTCCACATTCACTATACTGTTAGAAAATGGATGTGAGGTGAATACAATGGACGCAAAAGCAGTAGTGCTAGATGAGCAAATGATCCGCAGAGCGTTAACAAGAATCAGTCATGAAATCATCGAACGAAATAAAGGTGTAGAAGATTGCATCCTTGTTGGTATTAAAACGCGCGGGATTTTTATCGCCAAACGATTGGCAGAACGCATTCAACAAATTGAAGGGAAAATAATTCCGGTTGGTGAGCTTGATATTACGCTATACCGTGATGATTTAACACTTCAAACGAAAGACAATGAACCATTGGTCAAGGGGTCAGATATTCCTGTTGATATCACGAATAAGAAAGTGGTACTAGTCGATGATGTATTATACACAGGGCGTACAGTTCGCTCTGCGATGGATGCATTGATTGACATCGGAAGACCTTCACAAATTCAATTGGCGGTTCTTGTAGACAGAGGTCATCGTGAATTGCCGGTACGAGCGGATTATGTTGGCAAAAATATCCCAACTTCCGGCGCAGAACGAATCGTTGTTGCATTAATGGAAATTGATCAAGAAGATAAGGTCAGCATTTATGAAAAATAAACCCTTTTAAATGTAGTCCCGTGAGGCTGCCAAAGGGTCTGGGTTTCATATGCCTTCTTTCGGCATATATTCTAGACTCTTTGTGCAATCGCAAAGAGTTTTTTTATTGCACAAAGGAGGATTATTATGAAACAAAAACAAGTTTTAGGTGTTCATGAAATACCGCGTCCAGGACAATGGATTTTATTAAGTATACAGCACTTATTTGCAATGTTTGGAGCTACAGTTCTTGTACCATTTTTAACAGGCTTGAACCCGGCGGTTGCTTTAATTTCAAGCGGACTTGGTACACTGGCTTTCTTATTAATTACAAAAGGACAAGTGCCAGCCTATCTCGGTTCTTCATTTGCGTTTATTGCACCAATTATCGCAGCGAAGGCAGCAGGCGGACCAGGAGCAGCAATGGTAGGAAGCTTCTTAGCGGGTCTCGTGTATGCAGTAGTAGCGTTGTTCATTAAAAAATCGGGCTCTGCTTGGATTATGCGCTTGCTTCCACCGGTTGTAGTAGGTCCGGTAATCATGGTAATCGGATTATCTTTAGCAAGTACCGCAGTTGGCATGGCGATGAATGGAGCGGATGGTAAATACAGCTTGCCACACTTTTCAGTAGCATTAGTAACGTTAGGCATTATGATTATATGCTCAATCTTCGCAAGAGGATTCTTCGGAATCATTCCGGTATTAATTGGAATTGTGGGTGGATACACATATGCAAGCTTTCTCGGATTAGTAGATTTCACAATAATAAAAGAAGCAAAATGGTTTGCCACTCCAGAATTTGTAATTCCATTTGTCACATACACACCTGAGCTTTCGTGGAAAATAGTATTACTGATGGTTCCAGTAGCGCTTGTAACCATTTCTGAGCATATCGGACACCAGCTTGTACTTGGAAATGTCATTAATAGGGATTTGATTCAAAAACCAGGCCTTCATCGTTCAATATTAGGTGATGGAGTAGCAACTATTATAGGTTCCCTTATAGGCGGACCACCAAACACGACATATGGAGAAAATATTGGTGTGTTAGCAATTACAAGAGCATACAGCGTGTACTTGTTCATCGGATCTGCATTGTTAGCCATCGCATTTGGATTTATAGGGAAAATTTCAGCATTAATAAGCTCTATTCCAACAGCTGTAATGGGCGGTGTATCAATTCTGCTCTTTGGAATAATCGCATCTAGTGGCTTAAGAATGATGATTGATGATAAAGTTAACTTAGAAAACAAACGAAATTTGATTATCTCATCCGTAATCCTAGTAATCGGAATCGGGGGAGCAGTACTGCATGTAGGAAAATCATTCCAAGTTGAAGGAATGGCTTTAGCAGCTATTATCGGAGTAGCGTTAAACATAATTTTGCCTAAAGAAAAGGCAGAAAAAGAAACCTTGAAAAAAGCTTCATAAATATCCACCTTTTAATAAAGTCCAGAGAGGCTTAAAAGGGTGTAACGTTATGCGTACCTTTACACCCTAGTCTCAAAAAAGACTAGGGTATTTTTATGCAAATATTGTTATAAAAATACTTTTGGTTTATTATATAAAACAGATGGGAGCCAAGACGATGAATCATTTGTTAACCATGAGCGAGCTAACCGTAGAAGAAATTGCAGAGATCTTACGCGATGCGGAATATTTTGCGAGCGGAGAAACATTAAAAGTAAAAGAGCAAACATTCGTAGCTAACTTGTTTTTTGAAGCGAGTACAAGAACAAGGTTTAGCTTTGAAGTAGCTGAAAAACGCCTTGGCTTGGATGTGCTGAATTTTTCTGCAGAATCTTCAAGCGTACAAAAAGGAGAAACATTGTACGATACGATAAAAACATTAGAAGCGATTGGAACAAAAGCAGTTGTGGTTCGTCACCAAGATGATCGATACTTTGATGAACTGCAGGGAAAAGTCAATATCCCAATTTTAAATGCAGGTGACGGGTGCGGCAACCATCCAACACAAAGCTTGCTTGATTTATTAACGATAAAACAAGAATTTGGAAGATTTCAAGGGTTAAAGATTGCTATAGTAGGAGATGTTCGTCACAGCCGTGTAGCACGATCGAATGCCGAAGCATTAAAGAGACTAGGAGCGCAGGTATACTTTGCAAGTCCGGATGAATGGAAGGATGAAACGAATCCATACGGCACCTATGCTCCTCTTGATGAGGTAGTGGAGATTGCAGATGTAATCATGCTTCTGCGGGTGCAGCATGAACGTCATGATTCCTTCGCAGCAGATATTATGAAGGATTATCATGAAAAGCATGGACTTACCGCAGAGAGAGAAAAACGAATGAAAGCAGGAAGCATTATCATGCATCCAGCACCAGTAAACCGTGATGTAGAAATTGCAAGTGAACTCGTAGAATGTGAACGCTCTAGAATTTTCAAGCAAATGGAAAACGGAGTGTATGTCAGAATGGCAGTTTTAAAACGTGCATTACCATCTGTACTAGGAGGGATTACAAATGAACTATTTGTTTAAAAATGCAAAAATGGTAAATGAGCAAGGAGAGCTGCAATCAATTGAAATGCTGGTAAAAGATGGCATCATTCAAGAGATTGCGGAAACAGTTGAAGCAGAAAATGTAGAAATTATCGATGTAGAAGGCAAGCTACTGTCTCCAGGCTTTATCGATGTGCATGTTCATTTGCGTGAACCCGGCGGAGAGCACAAGGAAACAATTGCGACAGGATCATTAGCAGCGGCAAAGGGCGGATTTACAACCATCTGCGCTATGCCAAATACAAGGCCTGTTCCTGATTCAGCAGAACACATGGAAGCACTGCAAAAGCGCATTGAGGAAACAGCACATGTAAATGTATTACCGTACGCATCCATTACTGTACGTCAAGCTGGAGCAGAACTAACGGACTTTGAGACGTTAAAAAAGCTAGGTGCATTTGCACTAACAGATGATGGTGTAGGAGTACAATCGGCAGCGATGATGCTTGAAGCGATGAAGCGTGCAGCAAAATTGGATATGACAATCGTTGCTCATTGTGAAGAAAACACATTGATTAATAAAGGGAGCGTTCATGAAGGTGAGTTCTCAAAGAAAAACGATTTAAACGGTATTCCGTCCGTGTGTGAATCGGTACATATCGCGCGTGACGTATTGTTAGCTGAAGCAGCAAATTGTCACTATCACGTCTGTCACATCAGTACAAAGGAATCCGTTCGTGTCGTTCGTGACGCAAAGCGTGCGGGAATTCGTGTGACAGCTGAGGTTTCCCCGCATCATCTGATTTTATGTGATGAAGATATTCCAGGACTTGATACAAATTTTAAAATGAATCCGCCACTTCGCGGAAGTGATGACCGCAAAGCATTGATTGAGGGATTACTAGATGGCACGATTGACATGATTGCAACTGATCATGCACCGCATGCGGCAGATGAAAAAGCAATGGGAATGCAGCGTGCACCGTTTGGTATTGTAGGATTAGAAACAGCCTTTCCGCTTCTATATACCCACTTTGTGGAAAAAGGACTGCTATCCTTGCAGCAGCTGCTAGATTTTATGGCGAAAAAACCAGCTGATGTATTTGGATTAGAATCGGGGACCTTAAAGACAGGAGCCAAAGCAGATATAACAATTATTGACTTAGAGCAGGAAAATGTCATTGACCCAAGCACATTCATATCAAAAGGAAAAAACACCCCGTTTGCAGGTTGGCAATGCAAAGGATGGCCAATTAAAACATTTGTAAACGGCAAGCTTGTATGGGAGAAAGGGAGTGTACTAGCATGAAACGACAACTGATTTTAGAAGATGGTACAGTATTGGTAGGAGAAGCATTTGGAGGAGAAAATGAAAAAACTGGCGAAGTCGTGTTTAATACAGGGATGACAGGCTATCAAGAAATTTTGTCTGACCCTTCTTATTGCGGACAAATTGTTACGTTAACATATCCGTTAATTGGAAACTACGGTATAAACCGTGATGATTTTGAATCCATTAATCCATCTATTCATGGGTTTATAGTAAAAGAGCTTTGTGATCACCCATCTAACTTCCGTAACGAACAAACACTGGATCAGTTTTTCAAAGAGCGCAACATTCCAGGTCTTTCTGGAATTGATACGAGAAAATTAACACGAATCATTCGTCAGCACGGAACATTAAAAGGCAGATTGTGCGGAATGGATGTAGATGTGGACAAAGTGGTAGAAGAATTACGAGCAACAGTACTGTTTACTGATCATGTAAAGCGAGTGTCAACAAGTGATGCGTATCCGAGTCCAGGCAGAGGCTACCGTGTTGTTGTAGTAGACTTTGGAATGAAGCACGGGATTTTACGAGAATTAAACAACCGCAACTGTGACGTTATCGTCGTGCCATACAACACAACAGCAGAAGAAATTTTACGACTGAAACCAGATGGCATCATGTTAACTAACGGACCTGGAGATCCGAAAGATGTACCAGAAGCAATTGAGATGATTAAAGGGATCGTTGGCAAAATACCTTTATTCGGAATTTGCCTAGGTCACCAGTTATTTGCACTGGCTTCTGGCGCTAATACTGTCAAGCTGAAGTTCGGTCATCGCGGCAGTAACCATCCAGTAAAGCATTTAAAAACAGGTAAAGTTGCTATCACATCCCAAAATCACGGTTATACAGTAGAAGCAGCGTCTATCGAAAATACTCCGTTAGAAATTACACATATAGCATTAAATGACGGCACTGTAGAAGGCTTAAAACATAAAGATGCACCAGCATTTACTGTGCAATATCATCCAGAAGCATCACCAGGACCAGAAGATGCAAATGTATTGTTTGAAGACTTTATGAATATGATTGAAACTTTCAAGAAAGAGGGAGAAGAGTTATGCCAAAACGCTTAGACATTAATACAATCTTAGTAATCGGATCAGGACCAATCATCATCGGGCAGGCAGCAGAGTTCGACTATTCAGGAACACAGGCATGTCAGGCATTGAGAGAAGAAGGATATAAGGTTATTCTCGTTAACTCTAATCCCGCAACCATTATGACGGATACGGCAACGGCAGATAAAGTATATATTGAACCGCTGACAGTAGAGTTTGTGAGCCGAATTATTCGCAAAGAACGTCCGGATGCAATTTTACCAACACTTGGCGGACAAACAGGCTTAAACATGGCAGTTGAACTTGCAAAAGCAGGTATATTAGAAGAGTGTGGAGTGGAAATTCTTGGAACGAAGCTAGATGCGATTGAGCGTGCTGAAGATCGTGACTTATTCCGTAATTTAATGAAGGAATTGAATGAGCCGATTCCAGAAAGTTCAATAATTCATACGCTTGAAGAAGCATATGAATTTGTAAACGAAATCGGATATCCAGTTATCGTTCGTCCAGCGTTTACTTTAGGCGGTACGGGCGGCGGAATTTGCCATGACGAAAAAGAATTGATTGAAATTGTATCAAGCGGTTTAAAGCATAGTCCTGTAACACAATGTTTATTAGAGAAAAGCATTGCAGGGTTTAAAGAAATCGAATACGAAGTAATGCGCGATGCAAATGACAATGCCATCGTGGTATGTAACATGGAAAATATTGATCCAGTAGGTGTTCATACAGGGGACTCCATTGTGGTAGCACCAAGCCAAACATTAAGTGACCGTGAATATCAAATGCTTCGTAACACATCATTGAAAATCATTCGTACACTTGGAATCGAAGGAGGCTGCAACGTTCAGCTTGCTTTAGATCCGCACAGTTTCCAATATTATGTTATCGAAGTAAATCCGCGCGTAAGCCGTTCTTCGGCATTAGCTTCAAAAGCAACAGGTTATCCTATTGCAAAATTGGCAGCAAAAATTGCGGTAGGATTAACATTAGATGAAATCATTAACCCGGTAACGCAAACATCATACGCATGCTTTGAGCCGGCATTAGATTATGTGGTAGCAAAAATTCCACGTTGGCCGTTTGATAAATTTGAATCTGCAAATCGTCTTCTCGGAACGCAAATGAAAGCAACTGGAGAAGTAATGGCAATGGGACGCACATTAGAAGAATCGCTTCTAAAAGCAGTTCGTTCTCTTGAACTAGGTGTGTACCATTTAGCGATGGACCATTTAAAAGATATGGACCATGAAACGATGAAAAAACGTATTGCCAAAGCAGATGATGAGCGTCTATTCATTGTAGCGGAAGCAATTCGCCAAGGTGTTACTATTGAAGAAATTCACGAGTGGAGCGAAATAGATTTATTCTTCCTACAAAAAATACAAAACATTGTAAACATGGAAGGTACACTTCGTCAAAATAAAAACTCCATGGAACTTTTGAAAAAAGCAAAAGAAATGGGATTCAGTGACCGTTATATTGCATCTTTATGGAACCAAACAGAACGCGAAATATATGAAATCCGTAAATCATCAGGTATTATACCAGTTTACAAAATGGTAGATACATGTGCAGCAGAATTTGAATCAGCTACACCGTACTACTACAGCACATACGAAGATGAGAATGAATCTATCGTTACAGACCGCAAAAGCGTAGTTGTATTAGGGTCAGGTCCAATCCGTATCGGTCAAGGGGTAGAGTTCGATTATGCTACAGTACACTCTGTATGGGCTATTAAAGAAGCAGGGTACGAAGCGATCATTATCAACAATAACCCTGAAACAGTTTCAACTGACTTCAGTATTTCCGACAAGCTGTATTTTGAACCATTAACGATTGAAGACGTTATGCATATCATCGATCTAGAGCAGCCGGAAGGCGTTATTGTACAATTCGGCGGACAAACAGCTATCAACCTTGCTTCGAAGCTAGAAGAGCGCGGAGTGAAAATTTTAGGAACATCTTTAGAAGATTTAGATCGTGCAGAAAACCGCGATAAATTTGAAGCGACATTAACAAAACTAGGTATTCCGCAGCCGCTTGGAAAAACGGCAACAAATGTAGAGGATGCTGTTATGATTGCTGAGTCAATCGGTTATCCGGTATTAGTAAGACCATCTTACGTGCTGGGCGGACGCGCAATGGAGATCGTATATCGTAAAGAAGAACTGTTGCACTACATGGAAAATGCAGTAAAAGTAAATCCAGAACATCCTGTATTAATTGACCGCTATATGGTTGGTAAGGAAATAGAGGTAGACGCAATTTCAGACGGTAAAGACGTATATATTCCAGGTATTATGGAGCATATCGAACGTGCAGGTGTACACTCAGGTGACTCCATTGCAGTGTATCCTCCACAAAGCTTAACAGAGTCCGTTAGAAATAAATTGATTGATTATACAATCGGTCTTGCAAAAGGTTTAAACATTGTGGGATTATTGAACATCCAGTTTGTAGTGTTCGAAGATGAAGTATATGTACTTGAAGTAAATCCGCGTTCAAGCCGTACGGTACCATTCTTAAGTAAAATTACAGGGGTACCAATGGCAAATGTTGCGACAAAAGTCATCTTAGGGAGTACGTTGGAAAGTCAAGGCTATGCAACGGGCTATCACCCAGAAGCAACTGAAGTGTTTGTAAAAGCACCGGTATTCTCATTTGCTAAGCTGCGCTCCGTTGATACAACATTAGGTCCGGAAATGAAGTCAACAGGAGAAGTAATGGGTAAGGATGTAACACTAGAAAAAGCCCTGTACAAAGGTCTCGTGGCATCAGGAATTAATATTCCGACTCACGGATCTGTCATCATTACAGTGGCAGATAAAGATAAAGAAGAATCGATTGAAATCGCAAAACGTTTTTACGAAATCGGTTATAACATTTTAGCGACAGACGGAACGGCAAGAACATTGACGCAGCATGGTATTAAGGTGCAGGTAGTAAATAAAATTGATTCAGAAGATTACAACCTGCTCGATATCATTCGTCAAGGAAAAGCGCAGTTTGTTATTAACACATTAACAAAAGGAAAGCAGCCTGCCCGTGATGGATTCCGCATTCGCCGTGAGTCTGTAGAAAATGGAGTAGCTTGCTTAACATCATTAGATACAACAAAAGCAATTTTACGAGTACTTGAATCTATGACTTTCTCTGCATATGAAATGAAATCAGTAAGCAAGCATCTTGAGGCGGTGTATTCATGATTCAAAAAGAACTCATGACAATCATCAAACAACAAGAAATAGCAGCAAATATTTTTGAATTAGTTCTGCAAGGCGAGCTTGTGGCGCAAATGGGGGAGCCTGGACAATTTGTCCATGTAAAAGTAACAGAGGGTGCATCCCCTCTGTTGCGCCGCCCAATCAGTATTTGTAACGTAGATAAAGAGAAAAAGCAATTTACAATGCTGTATCGTGCCGAAGGAGAAGGTACGAGCCTGCTATCCCGCCGTCAAGCAGGGGAATTAGTAGATGTACTTGGTCCGTTAGGAAATGGCTTTCCTGTTGAGGAAGCGAAAGAAGGAGAAACGGCATGTTTAGTAGGGGGAGGAATCGGTGTACCGCCACTTTACGAGCTGTCTCAGCAGCTAGTAGCTAAAGGAGTACGCGTTATTCATGTGCTCGGCTTTCAGTCTAAGGATGCTGTATTTTATGAAGAAAAGTTCGCTGCTCTTGGAGATACGTATGTAGCAACTGTTGATGGTACTCATGGGACACAAGGGTTTGTTACAGATGTACTAACGAAGTACGATATAACATTCGATGTACTATATTCATGCGGACCAACTCCAATGCTGCGGGCATTAGAAGCTCGTTATCATGACAGACGAGGATTTATTTCCCTTGAAGAACGCATGGGATGCGGAATTGGGGCTTGCTTTGCATGTGTATGCCATTTGCAAAATGATCCGAATGGCTATTCCTATAAAAAAGTCTGCAGCGACGGACCGGTATTTCCGATTGGGGAGGTAGTAGTATGAACCGATTACAAGTAGAATTACCGGGACTTTCATTGAAAAATCCAATCATGCCAGCATCAGGTTGCTTTGGCTTTGGACGTGAATTTGCTGGACTCTATGATTTAAGTGTTCTTGGGTCCATTATGATTAAAGCAACAACTGCACAGCCGCGCTTTGGCAATCCGACACCACGTGTGGCAGAAACACCGGGCGGCATGCTGAATGCAATTGGACTTCAAAATCCAGGTCTTGATAAAGTAATTGAGGAAGAACTGCGCTGGCTGGAGCAATTTGATTTACCGATCATTGCAAACGTTGCAGGGTCTCAAACGGAAGATTACATTCAAGTAGCGAAGGAAATTTCCAAAGCAAAAAATGTTCACGCATTAGAATTAAATATTTCTTGTCCAAACGTAAAAGAAGGTGGTATTGCTTTTGGAACATCTCCTGAAATTGCAGCGGAACTAACAAGGAAAGTAAAAGAAGTTTCAGAGGTCCCTGTGTACGTAAAGCTATCTCCAAACGTGACAAACATTGTAGAAATTGCCAAAGCAATTGAAAATGCTGGAGCGGATGGTTTAACGATGATTAATACACTTCTTGGCATGAGATTGGACTTGAGAACGGGTCAGCCGATTTTAGCTAACGGTACAGGGGGATTATCTGGACCTGCTGTAAAACCGGTCGCTGTTCGCATGGTGCATGAGGTGAGCCAGGCGGTGAATATTCCGATAATCGGTATGGGCGGTGTGCAAACGGCAGAAGATGTTCTAGAATTTTTCTATGCCGGCGCAAGTGCTGTAGCGGTAGGAACAGCAAACTTCGTGGATCCATTCGTTTGTCCGACAATTATTGAAGAGCTTCCACAGGTGTTAGATAAATATGGGTATGAGCATATTTCTGAATGTCAGGGAAGGAGCTGGAAGAAACGTGTCACAATCGCTAATAGTCGCGCTTGATTTTCCAAGTAAAAAAGAAGTAGAGCAGTTTCTTGCCTCGTTCAATGGCAAATCTTTGTTTGTAAAAGTAGGCATGGAGTTGTTTTACAAAGAAGGCCCAAGTATTATTACCTACTTAAAGGAACAAGGACATTCTATTTTCTTAGATTTAAAACTTCATGACATTCCAAACACTGTTAAAAGTGCTATGAGAAGCTTAGCGAGCCTAGAAGTAGATATGGTAAATGTTCATGCAGCAGGCGGCACAAAGATGATGCAGGCTGCATTAGAGGGATTAGAAGAAGGAACGGCTGCAGGAAAGAAGCGTCCGCTTTGTATTGCAGTAACGCAGTTAACAAGCACCTCAGAAGAAGTGATGCAACAAGAATTATGGATCAACAAGCCGCTTGAGGAAACGGTTCTTCATTATGCAAAGCTTGCACAAGAGAGCGGTTTAGATGGTGTAGTCTGCTCGACGTTAGAGGTGCCGAGCATCCGTAAAATATGCGGGGACCATTTTTTTACTGTGACTCCAGGCATTCGTCTTGCATCTGATGCAGTAAACGATCAAGTTCGTGTAGCAACACCAGCAACAGCGCGTGAAAATGGATGCAGCTATATCGTAGTAGGCCGCAGCATTACAAAAGCAGAAAATCCGCTGGCTGCATATGAAATGATTAGCAAACAATGGGAGGGTGTTCGTGTATGAAAAAAGCAATCGCATCTCACTTACTAGAAATTGGTGCAGTTTTCTTGCAGCCAAGCAATCCATTTACATGGTCTTCCGGAATCAAATCTCCGATTTACTGTGACAATCGCTTAACATTGTCCTATCCGGAAATCCGCAAAGAGGTAGCCAAGGGCTTGCAAAGCTTAATTCAAGAACACTTCCCAGAGGTACAAGTTATCGCAGGTACAGCAACAGCAGGAATTGCACATGCTGCTTGGGTAAGCGACTTGATGAATTTGCCAATGTGCTATGTTCGCAGTAAGGCAAAGGGACACGGAAAAGGAAACCAAATCGAAGGAAAAGTAACAGAGGGACAAAAGGTCGTGGTTGTAGAAGATCTAATTTCTACAGGCGGCAGCGCAATTACATGTGTACAAGCATTACGCGAAGCAGGCTGCGAAGTTCTTGGTGTGGTTTCTATTTTCACATATGAGCTGGAAGCTGGAAAAGAAAAGCTGGAAGCTGCTTCTATTACAAACTATTCACTAAGTGACTATACTGCGCTAGTTGAAGTCGCTGCAGAAAAAGGAATGGTAACAGAAGAAGAAATGGGCAAGCTTGCAAAGTGGCGTAACAATCCGGCTGATGAAGCTTGGGTGCTGGCATAAAGATGAAGGAGACTCTTAAATAAGAGTCTTTTTTGTTGAGTAAAAATAAATCTGTACCAGCCGCATTACGCAATAATTACGAATAACAAGGTGCAATCAATTTCAAAAAGTATTAATATAAAGAGCCAGAGGAAAATAGTAATAGTTATGAAGTGTTGAAAACTATTATGAGGAGAATGCAAAGTGATTAGTGAGCAAATCCAACAACTCATTAATAATTTAATTCAAATTGAGCATGTCTCTACAACGTTATATTTGGCGATGTCGAACTATATGAACAAATTAAATTATAAAGGGATGGGAACATGGCTAAGGCTGCAATCTGAGGAAGAGCGTGTGCATATGTTAAAGCTGATGGATTATCTGGTGGACCGTGGTGGAACGGTGGAAGTAAAAGCAATACCAGCACAATTAAGTGAATTTGGCAGTCCATTGGATACATTTCAAAAAGTGTTGGAGCATGAACAATTCGTAACCAGCTCCTATCGTCAAGCGTACGACTATGTCAATAAAGTCAACGATCCGCAAACATTAGTAATTATACAAGAGTTTTTAAAGGAGCAAATCGATGAAGTAGCCCAATCGCAAACTATTGTTGATCGACTAAAGCTGGCTCAGAACAACCCTGCGGCTTTATTAATTGTAGACCAAGAGCTTGGAAAAAGAGGAGCTGCTGGTGTAGGAGCAACCCCTCCTGCAGGTTAAATTATTTGACGGAGGCATATCTGAAGGGCTATTTGTGAATCTTTAACACCAGCTCTATAGATAGAGTGTCAACGAAGCCAGGGGCATCCGTGTGTAGAGTTCGACTTACATTTGTGATAATTTACTGGACGATTGGATAATTTCTATATATTTACTTTTAGAAAAAAATGGTATATACTGTAAATAGAATAATTAAATAATTGATTCACTTGGAGGAGCCTGTCACTATAGGCTCCTTCTATGTTTTTTAGGACCTGTAGTTTGCAGGTTCTTTTTGTTTGTTTTAATGATTGAAAATTTAGATTTTTTAAAAAGTAAGTTCAAGAGATGTACTGATGAAGTCAATACATCTCTTGTTCCCATAAATCATTTCATTATCTAAAGGAGGGAAAGCCATGATTCCATTAATCATTGGCGGTGTATCGCTAGGTATACTAGTATTGCTTTTATTAGTTTTTATTACAAAATATCGTACAGTAGGGCCTGATGAAGCTTTAATTGTAACGGGAAGTTGGCTGGGCAGCGGTAAAAATGTTGTCACGACAGATGATGGAAAGAAAATTAAAATCATTCGCGGCGGAGGCACATTTGTTGTCCCTATCATGCAGCAAGCAGAACCTATTAGTTTATTAAACTATAAACTAGAGGTTGGTACTCGTGATACCTATACAAAACAAGGTGTGCCTGTAACAGTAAACGGTGTTTCCATCATTAAAGTAGGATCGACAATTGAAGAAGTTTCGACCGCAGCAGAACAGTATTTAGGGAAAAATCCTGAGGAGCTGAAAACAGAGGCTAAAGAAGTGCTTGAGGGTCATCTTCGTGCCATTCTTTCCTCTATGACAGTGGAAGATGCATACAGTAATCGTGAACAATTCGCTCAGAAAGTACATGAGGTAGCCTCAACGGATTTAAAGAAAATGGGACTTCGGATTGTCTCGTTTACAATTAAGGAAATTTCTGATCGAAATGGCTACTTGGATGCTTTAGGGCAGCCGCAAATTGCTTCTGTCAAGCGTGATGCAACAGTGGCCAGCGCAGAACGTGCAAAGGAAGCAAGGATTGAAACAGCGCGTGCAGAAAAAGAAGCAAAAGAGGCTGAATATCAACGTGATGCGCAAATTGCGGAAGCAGAAAAAGAGAAAGAGCTGAAGGTGCAAGCTTACAAGCGAGAGCAAGAAAAGGCACGTGCGGAAGCAGATTTGGCATATCAATTGCAACAAGCAAAAGCTCAGCAAAATGTCACTCAAGAGCAAATGCGGGTACAAATTATTGAGCGTGAAAAGCAAATTGAATTGGAAGAAAAAGAGATTTCCCGTCGCGAGAAGCAATATGATGCAGAGGTCAAGAAAAAAGCAGATGCTGATCGTTATGCAACAGAGCAGGCTGCAGAAGCAGAAAAGGTAAAACAAATGAAAAAAGCAGAGGCGGAGCAATATAAAATTGAAACAGAAGCAAGGGCACGTGCTGAAGAAGTGCGAGTAGAGGGATTAGCCAAAGCAGAAATTGAAAAAGCACAAGGTATAGCAATAGCAGAAGCAGAAAAAGCAAAAGGTCTTGCACAAGCGGATATTATCAAGATGAAGGGTCTTGCAGAAGCAGAAGCAAAACGTAAAATTGCAGAAGCGTTTGAGCTGTATGGTCAGGCTGCTACAATGGATATGGTACTACGCATGCTACCGGAATATGCGAAAGAAATTGCAAGCCCGCTTGGCAATATTGAGAAGATTACTGTTGTGGATACAGGTAGCGGCAAAAATGGTGGGGCTGGAAAAATAACTGGATATGCAACGGATTTGATGGCGTCTCTTCAAGAAACGTTAAAGACATCTTCAGGTATAGATGTAAAAGAGCTATTGGAAAGCTTCGCTGGGAAGCGAAATATTCTTACTGATGCGCATAAAAAAGTTGATACGACTCAATCTGTAAATACAAGCAATATTATACAAGAGTAAATAATTATAAAATCAGAGGGAATTGTAACATAGAGAACAAAAATGTACAGGAGCAATATACGAGTATTGCTCCTATAATTACAACAAATCACTTAGCTTTAGGAAGAGCATGCTCAGTATGAACTGTTTCGTTCTTATTCTAAAATGATACCGTATGAGAAAGTGTAATGCTTACTAAAAGAGTCAGTGGAAAGGAGGAACATAATGACGCAATACTGGATTATTTTATTAGCAATTGCTGTTGGTACAGTATTTGTTGCAGAAAAATTAAAACAGCCGTATCCGACTTTACTAGTAGTTGTTGGGTTAATCATCGGGATAACACCGATTCCTGCCTTAGACGAAGTGAAGGGATTTGCTGCAAGCGATCATATATTTCAAACAACAATCATTTTGATTTTCCTGTCAGCTTTGTTAGGCGACGCGGCTCTTAAGCTGCCGATTGACGAGTTGAAAAAGAATAAAAAACCAATTATATTATTGGCTTTCTTAGGAACCTTTTTAACCTTTTTGATAGTTTCCACTTTAAGCTATTTTATATTGAAGCTGACTCTGCAGCAGGCTTTGATTTTTGGAGCATTGATGGCTGCGACAGATCCTGTTTCGGTATTAAGCATTTTTAAGTCAATGGGGTTAAATAAACGCTTATCCATCATTGTAGAAGGGGAGAGCTTGGCGAATGATGGAGTAGCGGTTGTATTATTTAAAATTGCTCTTGTCACAACTGTTTTGACATTTTCCGGGGTATTGCATGGTTCAGTAGAGTTCGTTAAAGTAGTGAGCGGTGGACTTTTGATTGGAGGTGTATGTGGATTTTTAGCTTCCCGTATTACCTCTAGAATCGATCAGTATCTAGTAGAAATTGGACTATCCATTATTGTATTTTATGGAGCATTCGAGCTTGCAGAACATTTTCATCTATCGGGAGTTATCGCCGTAGTGACAGCGGGACTAATACTTGGTACATATGGAAAAAACATCGGGATGTCTGATTTGACACTTGAAAAAATGGATTCATTTTGGGAAGTAATTGCATTCATATCTAATTCTCTTATTTTTCTTATGGTTGGACTCGAAGTGGGAAGTATCAACTTTTTAGACAAAGGCTTTATTATTGTAGGAAGCATTGCCATCGTAATTTTTGCAAGATGTGTCGCTGTGTATGGAAGCCTTACATTGGATAAAAGCATTCCCCTGGCTTGGAAGCACGTCATTGCATGGGGCGGGTTAAAAGGATCTCTTTCCATTGCACTTATATTAAGCGTGTCACCCAGCTTTGAAGGGAGAGAGCTCCTTTTGGCACTGACATTCAGCAATGTTGTCTTTTCATTGTTAGGCCAGGGCACTACACTCAAGAAATTAGTTACTGTTCTTCGAGTGAAATAAACAATGACTAAATATTGTAAAAGGAAACCAAAAAACCCTGCTGTATCAGAGCAGGTTTTTTGGTTTTTAAAATGTTAAATATTGTGAATGTTTGAGCGTATTTGTGCTGTTAATATATGAGGGAGCGACGGTATAGAAGAAAGAAAATGGACAATAGTTTTTTATGCATTTTATGTTAGGGGATAAGGAAGTGTATATAAAACGGGCAGCCTTAACTTTGCACATTTTTTATGTGTATTTTATAGCATAAAAAAACTTGATTATATACCAACGGGGGTATATAATAAAATTCGTAACCAACAATATTACTTTAAGATGGCGGTGAATATGATTTATATTTTAACTTCATTTATAACGTTAGTTGCAGTTATGCTTTATAGACGTTATTTTCCTGTTCGCAGCGTTCCATGTGTTCATCAGCACATCCAGACGACTAAAGATGTGATTATACTCGATATCAGGGATTATAATGACGAAGGCATAGACAATGATGGTACAATGCAAATTCCTTATGCGTATTTACCGCGTTATTATAATGAAATTCCTAAACAGCCCATTCATGTTGTAGCGAGGAATAAATTAGATTGTAATCTATGTTTACGTTTTTTAACCAAAAAAGGATTTAAAGTACAGAGTTACAGCTTAACAGAATGTCCATGTAATTCTAAAGAAACAATATATCCATATAGTGCATGAGCAAGAAGGTTTACCTTAGAAGGAATAATATATGAAAAATATGACTAATGGAGGTCGTTAAGATGGAGATGGGGACAATTTTAAACGTAGTATTTATAGCATTTATCGTGTGGTTTGTTTTGTCTCGCTTTTTACCTACGAAAGGAGTCAAAAGCATTACAACGGAGGGCTTGAAAACAGAACTAGGAAAACAAGACAAGCAGTATATTGACGTTCGTACTCCTGCAGAATTTAAAGGAAATCATATCCGAGGATTTAAGAACATCCCGCTTCATCAACTATCACAGAAAGTAAACAGTCTAGACCAGAATAAAGAAGTTATTGTTATTTGCCAGAGCGGCATGAGAAGTCAACGAGCAGCTAAAATGTTAAAGAAGCAAGGCTTTAAG
Source organism: Bacillus sp. 165 (assembly GCF_017742235.1). GTDB lineage: Bacteria > Bacillota > Bacilli > Bacillales > Bacillaceae_G > JAGHKQ01. The sequence continues at coordinate 69,296 of NZ_JAGHKQ010000006.1, read as the reverse complement.
AGTATAACAAATGTTACGGGCGGAATGAATACTTGGAGATAAGTTAGGAAGGAGGACAATTTATGAAAGAATGCACAGCAAAAGAAATAGAAGCAAGGCTGCATGAAAAGGGAGAATTGTCAATCATTGATGTGCGTGAGGCAGCCGAAGTAGCGACAGGAAAAATTCCTCATGCCATTAATATTCCGTTAGGCTTACTAGAGTTTCGTATGCATGAGCTAGAGAAAAGCAAAGAGTATGTTGTGGTGTGTCAATCTGGAGGCAGAAGCTTTAGGGCTGCGGAGCTTCTTGAACGATACGGATATAATGTAGCAAATATGAGCGGGGGGATGCTCGCTTGGACTGGAAAAATAGAATAGTTTTATTGTAACAAAGGACAAGTACTTCTGCAGTTTGCAAGGTGCTTGTCTTTTTTATGGATAAAAGTGTATATATATGTCAATAACAGGAGTTAAATAAATGATGTTAGATGTTACAGTTCTTGTTTCACAGAACCCTTGGTTGAGTGAAAAGCAGAGAGATACAAGCATTTTAAAAAATAATCGAATGGAGGTAAGGGTATACTATATTAGTATTTCACGTTATAAAAGGAGCTGAAAGAATGAAGAAAATTATCATTGTGGGAGGGGTAGCAGGAGGAGCGTCTGCTGCTGCTAGGCTGCGTCGGCTTAGCGAACAAGATGAGATTATCATGTTTGAACGGGGCGAATATATTTCATTTGCCAATTGCGGCTTACCATACTATATCGGCGGTGTCATTCAAGAAAGAGGGAAGCTGCTCGTGCAAACGGTAGAAAAAATGTCTAAGAGGTTTAAATTAGACATCAGAGTAATGACAGAGGTGGTCAGTATCAATCGTGATGCTAAGACGATTTCTGCGAAAAATTTACAAACAGGCGAAGTGTATGAAGAGTCGTATGATACGCTTATCCTTTCACCAGGAGCCAACCCAATTACGCCTCCTCTTTCTGGAATACATGAAGCGAATAATATATTTACGTTACGTAACATTCCCGATACAGATCGTATAAAAGAATTTGTCGATCAGCAGAAGCCGAAAAAAGCTGTAGTAATCGGAGGAGGGTTTATTGGGGTAGAGATGGCGGAGAACCTACATGAGCGTGGGATACATGTGATGCTGGTCGAAATGGCCAATCAAATTATGCCCCCTATAGATTTTGAAATGATTGCAGGGGTACACAAGCTTCTCAGTGAAAAAGGAATAGATCTTATTTTAGAGGACGGAATTGACTCCTTTGAAAACAACGGTGCTTCAGTCTTTTTAAAAAGTGGAAAAAGATTGGAAACTGATATGATTGTTTTATCAATTGGAGTTCAACCAGAAAGCACACTAGCAAAAGAAGCAGGCTTGCCTTTAGGTATTCGAGGTACGATGAAGGTAAATGAATTTCTTCAAACAGATGATCCATCCATCTATGCTGTAGGAGATGCAATTCAAGTAAAAGATTATATCAATGGCGGAGACACAATGATTCCGCTTGCTTGGCCTGCAAACAGACAAGGGCGTATGGTTGCTGACACGATTAACGGTAGAAAAGCTTCATATCCTGGTACAATGGGAACATCTATCGTTAAAGTGTTTGAAACTACAGTAGCTGCAACCGGAAACAATGAAAAAGTGTTAAGACGATTGGATATTCCGTTTGAGACAGTACATGTTCAGTACAACTCTCATGCAGGCTACTACCCGGGTGCACATCCTATTTTAATTAAGCTATTATTTTGTAAGGATACAGGGAAGATATACGGGGCTCAATGTGTAGGAAGAGACGGAGTAGATAAACGGATAGACGTACTTGCAACCGCAATTCGAGCTGGATTAAAAGCTACGGATTTACCTGATTTAGAGCTTGCTTATGCTCCCCCATATTCTTCAGCAAAAGATCCTGTAAACTTAGTAGGCTATGCGGCTTCTAATGTTATAGAAGGATTGGTAGAAAACGTTCAATGGCATGAAATTGACGAATTAATTAAAAAGGGCGGGTATTTAATCGATGTTCGGGAGCCGTATGAATTAGAGCAAGGGAAAATAAATGGATCTGTTAATATACCGCTAGATGAATTGCGGGATCGTCTAGATGAAGTACCAAAAGATAAAGAGTTGTATGTGACATGTCAGCTCGGTATGAGAGGTTATTTAGCGTCGCGTATATTAACGCAGCACGGATATAAAGTTAAAAACTTAGATGGCGGTTATAAGCTGTATTCTACTGCATTTCCGAATCATGCATAGATCATTTCATAGAAAATGGAGGAAATATAATGTATAAAACAGTTACGGCAGATGAATTGCAGAGAATCTTGGAAAGCGGAGAAAAGAAAAATATTATAGATGTTCGTGAGTTAGAGGAAGTACAAGAAGGGAAAATTCCAGGTGCAAAGCATATTCCATTAGGTGAATTGGAAAATCGAACCAATGAGCTTGATTCAACGAAAGAATATGTGATTGTTTGTCATGCTGGAGGAAGAAGTCAAAGGGCATCTGAATATTTAGCCTCCCATGGTTATAGGGTGCATAATATGTTAGGGGGTATGTCTGCATGGAAGGGAGAAACAGAATAAAGCGGTAAGGGATTATCCTTTACCGTTTCTTTTTGTTCATTATATACCCATATAGGTATATAATAAGGTTAATGGTGTTAAATATTAGTACAGAGCGGGGGAGAAAAATATGGAAGCGGCTAAAAAAAACGAGAAGACGATAGATTCTAATTATATTCAACAGCATCTGGCGAATGAGCGTACCTATTTAGCTTGGATTCGTACATCCATTGCAATAATCGGTATTGGATTTTTAATTACAAATTTACACTATGCCATGCGGACATCCCTTACGGAGGCTAAACAACTAATTTCTGATGGTATAGGGATTTTATCTGTAGTTACTGGGATTACTATTATGCTAGGTTCAACTTTAGATTATCTTAAAAAACGAAAAAATATTAATGAGCAAACCTTTCGATCTGCGACTGGGATTGTTGTATTATTATCTGTTTGTATTATGTTAATTGTTGTAATGATAGGTATGTTTTTCTTTATTATTTAACGATATTACGTGAGCAGAAGATGATCTTGTAAGCTGGATAGCAAAAATGGGGAAAATATCAGATTTTTAAAAAGGACATGGGAGGCTCGGTTTATAGGAGATTGTCACAATATATGTTAGAGGAGTAATTATTGAACATCTAAGATAATTCCGTTTATTAAGAAGAGAGTTGAATTTCAATAGTGTAGTATTACGTAAGAGGATATAAATCATATGCTGGGTGACCACTTTGTAGAATGAGAAAAGCAAGAACTTTGCAGGAACAATTGATATGATAGTATAGTTATAATCAAAAATACGGTTGAATTATGCTGTTTCAGTCGTATTTTTGATATCAATCGAGGCAGGAACTAAGGTGAAAAGTAAAGAAACAGCAGGTAGTATTATCTTCTGAGCTGTCAGAGGCTCAACGATGTAAAGAGCTACATAAGAAAATAAAGCATTATAATATAGGCAAAGGAATTAAATGAAGGAGCGATGAGATGGATTATAATATAGAAGTTTTATTGGGAAATCATGAAGAATTTTCAACTTACTTAAAAACTAAGATAAAAGAGTTTAATAACAAACACTCGTTTCATCATAAAGAAATAAGAAAGGAAGGGGCTGTACGCCCAATAAATATTATAGTATCCGATGATACGAAGCAATGGATTGGCGGGATAAGTGCAGAGGTGTATTGGGATTGGGTAGAAATTAATGATTTTTGGTTTAAGGAGGAATTTCGGAGGAAAGGCTTAGGCGGAAGATTACTGGACAGATTAGAAGAAATTGCAAAGGAAAAAGGTGCAACGAAGGCATTGTTAAGGACTTTTGAATTTCAAGCACGTTCTTTTTATGAAGTAAAAGGATATAAAGTTGTAGGTGAAATTAAAGATTATCCACCTGGGAGCAGTTTTTTTACAATGGTGAAACCATTGGTATAAGAACTTTTCTGTTATAAATATTCGACAGTAAATTTTGGTGACAAACCGTTTTTTATTTTTGTAATATTCTTTATATTGGAGTGTGCATAACAGTATGGCAGAAGATAGGATGAAAAACATCGTTGCAGCCATTGATTCAAAACCAAATCATTTATTTCTGCGAAATTTTATGCAGTGGTGAACTTCATATACGCATGTAAGGGGGAGTTTTTTGGTTTACAAGGGAAAAAGTCAAAGAGGAGTATTAGCAGCATTATTTTTAATAAATGCAATATCATATTTGCATATTTCGAGTGGTTCACTACTGTATTTAAACATTATAGGTTCTCTATTCGTTTTAATCGGAATGTGTATACACTATACGGTTCGAATTGAGAAAGGCTACATAACGTATCAAATATACTTTATGCGGATACCTGTATTTAAAAAAGATGTGTATGCGAATCAAATTGCTCAAATGAAGTTCGCTCGGTTTGGTTGGGTAACTAAAGGAACTATTGTGAAATTGAATAAGGGAATGAGCCTGCGAATTATTAACTTTACTCCGGACACTATTTATGGAGAGCTTATAGAATATGCTACTACTCATGATATTACAATTATTGTGACAGAGGATTACAAGATAATATCAAGATGATTTTAATAGAAGGATCTATTCTCGTACTGTGATAAAAAATAAGGAATCCAAAAGAGCCGATCGCAATGCCAATGGAAGGTGTTACTAGGGCTTGCTAATTAAATATATAAGTATTTTCGTACATCCGAAAGAAATATTTGTCTGTATGGGAAATGGTCAGCAAATAGAAAAATTTAAACTAAGGAGCCTGTGATGACAATTATTGATAAATTAAAGCTAAATAAATACGCTAATATGACCGTGATCAATCAGCCAGATGATTACGATGTTTTTACTGAGCAAAGGAATTTCCTTTCCAAGAACCATGATGCTATTTTTATTTTTGTGAAAACACTTGATGAAATGGTTGCATATACACACCGTATTCTTAATGATGAACAGCTTTTACTTGAGAAAGGCTATGTGTTTTTTGCCTATCCCAAAAAAGGTAACTCTCGCTACAAAACCTTTGTTCACAGAGATGGAATTTTTCCAGCTATGCAGGTAGGAGAGGATGGACACATAGGTAAAAGTGATCTCAAGTTCTCACGGATGGTAAGCATGGATGATGTGTTCACGGTTATAGGCTTAAAGCGTGAAAAAAAGAAAGTGAGCAAAACATCCGATACTAGTCACTGCGTTGCGGATTATGAGGATAAAGTAAAGGATGTGGAGACCTTATTAGCAGATCAACCAAATGAACTTGCATTTTATCAAAGTTTAACACCTGGATATCAAAAAGACTGGGCACGGTACATATTCTCCGCCAAGCAACAACAAACAAGAAATAAACGTCAACAACAAATGGTTGAGATTCTTTCACAGGGGTACAAAACTATCGATTTATTCCGTCGGAAGAAGAAATAAAGTAAACGTATTCAGCTTATAAAAAAGGGCGCTTTCTCTATGATAGAACAGCGCCCTTAGTTGTTGTCTAGGTATATTAACCTAAATGCCAAGTATTATTTTATTCTGAACTTCGGTTAATTGCTTCCATCATGTGAATGCTTTTCAATTTTTTATGATTAAGCCAAATAGAAATATAATAGGCTGCGATTAAGATAATAAAATTAATGAGAACACTAGTCCAATTCACTTTTACAGGGAGCGTCAAATGCATATCGGCAGTAATGGAATTCATAAATGAAGAATTGGATATGAAGGTTACAGGAATACCGATTAAAAAATCAAGGATAATAAACCATAGATTATAGCCTATCATCAGCTTTCTAATGCTGAAATCACTATACCTGAAGACTTTTAGGAGTGCTATTTTAAAAGAATTTTCCTCAATCATCAAAGATATTAAAATGTAAATAATAATGATGGAAATAATTCACGCGACCATAGCGATTGCAGCTATTCGATAATTTAAAGGCTGTAACATTTGTTTAAATCCAGTAATGGCGAGTCTGCCGCAATAGGGGAGTTCTATGCTGGAAATGTTTTTCGCTCATTAGAACAGTGAAGATTTCCATTTATAAAAGTCTCTAGCAATGCAAATCTTAGAATAATTCAACTGTCTGTCCCTTGTACTCTACAAAGGACAGACAGTCTGGTTTTCATATAGGTCCCGTTTTTAAAGAACAGTTTAAAGAGTGAAGAAGGAGACTATTTTTTTAATTTTATTACTACATCTTCACTAGGGGTTACGTATAGTGTTTGCTGGTTATCGTATGTCACAAAGCCAAGCTTTGCACCGCTCGGTTTTTTAACATGGCGAATTTTTGTATAATCGACAGGAACAGAGCTAGATTCCTTGGCTTTGCTAAAGTAGGCAGCTAGTATTCCAGCCTCTAATAATGTTTGTTCATCTGGCTCTGTAGAACGTATGAGAACGTGAGAACCCGGTATATCCTTTGTGTGAAGCCAAATTTCATCGCGTTTTGCCAGCTTTGTTGTTAAATAGTCATTTTGTTTGTTGTTTTTACCTACTAAAATTTCGACTCCGTTTGTGGATAAATATGTATCAAATACAGGTTTGGAAGGTTTTTGCTTTTTTTGAGCCTTCATTCGTCTGCGAATATAGCCTCCTTCTGCAAGCTCTTCGCGAATTTCTTCTATATCTTTTGGAGAAGCAGACTCCATTTGCTGTAGTAAACCATCGAAATAATTAATTTCTTCCTCTGTTTTTTCAATTTGCTCGTGCATAATCGCAACAGAATTTTTAGCTTTTTGGTATTTCTGAAAATAGTTTTGTGCATTATCGGAGGGGGATTTTAACGGATTCAATGGAATCAGGACAGTCCCGTTATTTTCATCGTAATAATTAATTACCTCAATTTCCTTTTGTCCTCGCTGCATGGCATACATATTGGCTGTCAACAGTTCCCCGTACAGCTGAAAGCGATCTGCCTTTTCGGCATCTTGCAGAGTTTGTGTAAGCTTTTTGAGTTTCTTTTCATTTTTTGCTAACTCATTTTGAATAAATTTTTCCAAATCATGAGCCTGCTGTTTTACCCTATCCCGTTCTGCTTTGCCAAAGAAAAAGCGGTCAAGCATTTCGCTAAGTGTAGCGAATATTTTTTTGTCTCCTTTTAAATGAGTAAGAGACAGCATATAAAAATGCTCTTTCCCTTCATGTTTTGAGATAGTTGGGGTATACCGGCGTTCTTTTATGAACGAAAGAAGCGTAAAAAAAGCATTTGGCAGTGTTTGTTCGTTTATCAGACCGGCAGTTTCTGTTACTTCTTTTGAAAATAATGGAGAAAGTCCTGCGAATGTATTCACTAGTTGTTTATCCATTTTCCCTGCCAGAAAGTCGAGCTTTCTTAAAAACTCTTCTTGAGTTTCAATATCGAAAGGATTCACCTTATGCTGCGGCGGCGGTGCGATATATGAATATCCTGGCAGTACCGTACGATGACGGTTAGCGGCTGGTGATAAATGCTTGATGCTGTCCAAAATGGTTCCGGTTTGTGCATCAATCAAGATGATATTACTATGGCGTCCCATGATTTCGATAATTAATGTTTTGTAAGATTCATCGCCGATTTCATTGCGGCTGCGAATTGTAATATGGACGATGCGTTCTAAGTCCACCTGTTCAATCTTTTCAATAACCCCGCCTTCCAAATGCTTGCGAAGCAACATGCAAAACATTGGAGGTACAGAAGGAGAATCGTAACTTTGTGCAGTGATATGTAAGCGTGCATAGGTGGGATGCGCAGAAAGAAGTAGCTTCTGGTTTGTTCCTTTTGCTCGTATATGTAAAAGAATCTCATATTTGGACGGCTGATAGATTTTTGAAATACGTCCGGTTTCTACTATGTTTAGCTCATCTGTGATTGCTCGTGTAAATAAACCGTCAAAAGACATTTATTACACCCCTTTCTACTACAATTGATGTTTAATTATAGCATGTTTTAGGACGAGTCTGAATAAGATTGCAGTAGAGAAAAGATTAGAGGTGAAAGAATGAATTGGTATGAACTGCGTACTCATGAAGTCGAAGAGAAAACCAATACGAATGTAAAGGCAGGTTTATCTGAGCAGGAGGTACATGCGCGACTGAAACATTTCGGTCTGAATGAGCTTCAGCAGGCAAAACGCCCATCTGCTTTTCTTGTATTTTTAGCACAATTTAAAGATTTTATGGTGCTAGTGCTCATAGGTGCAACTATCATCTCTGCGTTGCTTGGAGAAATAGTGGATGCGGTAGCAATTGTGGCCATCGTTATCATTAATGGAATTCTTGGCTTTATCCAAGAACGCCGCGCTGAAAAGTCACTGGAAGCGTTAAAAGAGCTGGCAGCTCCGCAAGTTACTGTAAGGAGAAATGGGAATTGGTTGAAGATTCCTTCAAAGGGTCTCGTTATTGGAGATATCATCAAATTTAGCAGCGGAGACCGTATCGGAGCAGATATCCGAATTGTGGAAGCAGCAAGTCTATACATAGAAGAGTCTGCGCTAACTGGAGAATCAGTACCAGTTCAAAAGAAGGTAGATGTCATTAGTGGAGGAAATATTGGAATTGGTGATCAGTCAAACATGGCCTTTATGGGAACAATGGTCACCCGCGGATCAGGAACAGGAGTTGTTGTTGGCACAGGCATGAATACAGCAATGGGACAAATTGCAAATATGCTGCAAAATGCAGAAGAAATGGAAACGCCGTTACAGCGCAGGTTAGAACAGTTAGGTAAAATCTTGATTATGGTGGCATTATTTTTAACAGCTTTAGTTGTTTTAATTGGCGTATATCAAGGAAATAACATCTATCATATGTTTTTGGCAGGAGTTTCGTTAGCAGTAGCTGCAATTCCGGAAGGACTGCCGGCTATTGTAACAGTTGCCTTATCGCTTGGTGTGACGCGGATGATTAAAAAGAAAGCGATTGTACGCAAGCTTCCAGCAGTTGAGACATTAGGTTGTGCATCCGTTATTTGTTCAGATAAAACAGGAACATTAACACAAAATAAAATGATGGTCACACATCTTTGGTCAGGCGGAAATACTTGGACTGTGAACGGGCAAGGCTATACGCCAAGTGGAGAATTTTCTCGGGACGGCACTAAAGTAAATCCGACAGAGGTGCGATCTGTCTATCAACTATTAACGTTTGGATATCTATGCAATAACGCCAATATCACTCGTAAGAAGAAAGAATATATATTAGATGGAGATCCGACTGAAGGAGCGCTTGTAGTTGCAGCGATGAAAGCAGGATTGACAAGAGAAGCGCTGACAGAGCAATTTGAAGTGGTAAAAGAGTTTCCATTTGATTCCACCCGAAAAATGATGAGTGTTATTGTAAAGGATCGTCGCGGAAAACGATTTGTCGTAACAAAAGGTGCTCCTGACGTGCTTCTTCAATTAAGTAAGACAATATTGTGGAATGATAGGCAGCAGCCGCTAACTTTATTTTATAAAAATGGTGTACAACAAGCGATTACTGAGTTGGGCGGGCAAGCGCTGCGGACAATTGCCATAGCCTATAAACCTCTTGGAGAAGGTCAAGTGGCAACAGAACGAGAGGCAGAAAGCGATCTTATGTTTATCGGATTGCAAGGCATGATTGACCCGCCGCGGCCGGAAGTGAAGCAGGCCGTCAGGGAGTGCAGGGAAGCGGGTATTAAAACTATTATGATTACAGGAGATCATAAGGTCACAGCAGCAGCAATCGCCTCTCAGCTGGACATTTTGCCAGCAGGAGGTATGGTTATTGAAGGAGCAGAGCTTGCACAAATGTCCGTCGAAGACTTAGAGGAGAGAGTAGAAGAAACGTATGTATTTGCACGGGTATCCCCAGAGCATAAATTAAAGATTGTAAAAGCACTACAAAATAAAGGACATATTGTAGCTATGACGGGGGATGGAGTCAATGATGCTCCTGCTATCAAAGCATCCGACATTGGTGTAGCAATGGGTATTACAGGAACAGATGTTGCTAAGGAAGCATCATCTCTCGTGTTATTAGATGATAATTTTGCTACGATTAAGGCCGCAATCAATGAAGGACGTAATATTTATGAAAATATTCGCAAGTTCATTCGTTATTTATTAGCCTCGAACGTGGGTGAAATACTTGTTATGCTGTTCGCAATGCTGCTCGGATTGCCACTCCCGCTCGTACCTATCCAAATTTTGTGGGTCAATCTTGTAACAGATGGCTTGCCGGCTATGGCACTTGGACTGGATTCTCCTGAAGATGATGTAATGAAAAGAAAGCCACGTCATCCGAAAGAAGGAGTATTTGCAAGAGGGTTGGGATGGAAAATTATTAGCCGCGGCTTTATGATTGGGTTTGTTACGCTTCTCGCTTTTATTATTGCCTACAATCAAAATCCAAACGAATTAAAATATGCTCAAACGGTAGCGTTTGCGACATTAGTTTTATCACAATTAATTCTTGTCTTCGACTGTCGAAGCGAACATTCCGTGTTTCATCGCAATCCATTCGGAAACATGTATTTAGTGGGCTCTGTCATTATCTCCTTGCTTTTGATGCTGGTAGTTATTTACTACCCTCCATTCCAGCCAATTTTTGATACATTGCCAATTAAATCGCGTGATTGGTTACTGATTATTGGGTTGTCTGCTATTCCAACATTTTTATTAGTAGGCTCTCTTTTAACGAAAAACAAGGAAAAACCAATTATTTACAAAAAACAAGTCAACTTGAAATAGTCAAGAAGAAAATAATATGTTATAATCGGAAAAGGTAGTAGGGGTGTCTCTATTACCTTTTTCATTGTAAATTACTATTTGGAAGTGATACTAATGATTACTAGCATGACGGGTTTTGGACGAGCCAAGGCTGAAAGAGAACAATTTCAGATTACAGTGGAAATGAGATCGGTCAATCACCGTTTTTTAGAAATGAACATCCGCCTTCCAAAACAAATGATGGCATTTGAAGATAAAATTCGAAAAATCATTCAAGAAGAGGTAAAACGGGGACGCTTAGAAGTTTCCATTCTTGTTGAAGGAGAAGGGCTTATTAAGAGAAAACTTCGTGTAGATTGGGAGTTACTGAAGGAATACAGGAGCATTTTGCAGCAAACGCAAGATGAGTTTCAGTTACATGAGTCCATTTCAGCTAAGGAATTGATTATGATGCCTGAAGTTACATCGATAGAAGAAGCTGAACAAATAAATGAGAAATTTGAAGTAAGTTTATATGAAGCTGTCCGTAATGCAGCCGCGGCTTTAAAGCAAATGCGCCAGCGTGAAGGCAATCAATTACTAAATGATTTGCTCTATCGGTTAGACGACATAGAGCAATGTGTAAATGCGATTATTCCATATGCTCCTGCTGTAGTAGAAAAATATCGGGAGCGTGTTGAAAATAAATTGAAGGAATTACAAACAATGCAAATAGACGAACAACGTCTACTGACCGAAGTGACATTGTTTGCAGACCGTTGTGATATTACAGAGGAGACTGTCCGTTTGAACAGTCATTTAGAGCAATTTAAAGAAGCTTTGCACTCTGAAGATCCAGTTGGACGCAAATTAGATTTTATTGTACAGGAAATGCATCGTGAAATTAACACGATTGGTTCGAAAGCAAATGATTTAACGATTTCAAAATATGTGGTAGAAATGAAAAATAATCTTGAAAAAATTCGAGAACAAGTTCAAAATATTGAATAGTTGTTAAAAGTGCGATAGGTTATATTGTACAGTCAATTCGGTTAGACTTACTAGGAGGTACGGGGAATGAGCATGCGGTTGCTAAATATTGGTTACGGGAATATTGTATCGGCTCATCGTATTATTGCGATTGTAAGTCCGGAATCGGCTCCGATTAAACGTGTAGTGCAAGACGCACGTGATCAAAATATATTGCTTGATGCAACGTATGGCAGAAAAACAAGGGCAGTTATAATTATGGATGATGGACATGTTGTTTTAAGTCCAATTCAACCAGAAACAATTGCTCAACGGTTAAATGGAAGCAATAAGGAAGATTCAACTGACGAAGGGTAGGGTTTACATATATATGAGAAGTGAAAGAGGATTGCTCATCGTTCTTTCCGGACCTTCTGGTGTAGGGAAAGGGACTGTTAGGAAGTCTTTATTCGATCAACAAGATATAAAGCTGCAATATTCCATTTCTGTGACAACACGCAAGCCGCGTGAAGGAGAAGTTCATGGAGTAGACTATTTTTTCCATGAAAGAGAAGAGTTTGAAAACATGATTCAAAATAAGAAACTGCTGGAATGGGCAGAGTTTGTAGGTAACTATTACGGAACTCCAGTCGATTACGTTGAAGAAACTCTTCAGAGTGGAAAAGATGTGTTTCTGGAAATTGAAGTGCAAGGGGCTCTACAAGTAAAGGAAGCTTTTCCTGAAGGGGTATTTATATTCTTAGCACCTCCTAGTTTATCAGAACTCAAAAGTCGAATTGTCGGGCGCGGCACTGAGGCAGATGATGTTATTGAAAACCGCTTAGTTGTAGCAAAAGAAGAAATCGATATGATGGATGCTTATGACTACGTGGTAGAGAATGACGAAGTACAGCTTGCTTGCGAACGGATTAAAGCTATCGTAGTAGCGGAGCATTGTCGCCGCGATCGCGTATCAAAATATTATAAGCAAATGACGGAGGTAGAATAATGTTATATCCATCTATTGATTCTTTAATGACAAAAATTGATTCTAAGTACACCCTTGTAACAGTGGCGTCTAAACGCGCTCGTGAATTGCAAGAGAATGAAAATTCTCATATACAGCAACCTGTTTCTCACAAATTTGTGGGCAGAGCGTTGGAGGAAATTGAAGAAGGTTTCTTACGTTATCAACCACAAGAATATACAGGACGAAAATAATATGTATTCAGAGAACAACCTATTTACGAGTAGGTTGTTATTTTTTTAAAGAGTCTGAAAGCATGAAACGAAACATCAATGAGCGGGAAAAGCTACGTTAATACAGACGAAAATATGGTACTATTTGAATGGAAAGAAAATCGCGGGATAATATATGCCATGCAATATAATCTTTTATTCATGTGTGACAGCTTGCTTGGTTGTTCACTAAGAACTCAATGACCAGAGAGGAGGAGCACAGGAGGGAAACGACCATTCCTCCCTGATTAAGAACATGGGGATCATGCTTCTAATTCAGGATATCTTGTGCGAATACTGATGAAGAAAAACATATTGTTATGTGTGACAGGTGGAATAGCAGTATTCAAGGCAGCAGCATTGACAAGTAAATTGATACAAGCGGGTGCGAATGTAAAGGTGATGATGAGTGAGTCTGCTGCGAAATTTGTTACCCCTCTTACCTTTCAAGCTTTATCTCGTAATGCTGTGTATACGGATACGTTTGATGAAAAAGAACCGGCTGTTATTTCTCATATTGATTTGGCTGACTGGGCAGATATTATTTTAGTGGCTCCTGCTACAGCCAATGTCATTGGGAAGCTTGCCAACGGTATCGCTGACGATATGATTACTACCACATTATTAGCAGCAACTGCGCCTGTGTGGATTGCTCCTGCTATGAATGTACATATGTATGAACACCCGGCAGTACAGAAGAATATGAAGGTATTACATAGCTTTGGTTATCGCTTTATTGAACCGGGAGAAGGGTTTTTAGCATGTGGATATGTAGCAAAGGGTCGGTTGGAAGAACCAGAAACTATTGTCGAAATACTCCGAGAGGAATATGAAAATCCAAAGCTGTTAAAAGGAAAACGTATACTTGTTACAGCTGGCCCTACCCGAGAAAAAATTGATCCAATTCGTTTCATGACCAATCGTTCTACTGGAAAGATGGGATATGCTATCGCGGAGGAGGCAGCAAGACTTGGTGCCGATGTTATTCTTGTATCAGGACCAACAAACATACAACCACCCGGCAACGTAAAACTGATCAGTGTTCAATCAGCCCAGGATATGTATGAGGCTGTCATAGAATACTATAATTCTGTAGATGCTGTCATCAAAACGGCGGCAGTTGCTGATTATCGGCCGAAATTTGTGCATGCAGAAAAAATGAAGAAAAAAACAGGCGATCTAGTATTGGAACTAGAGAGGACAACAGATATTTTAAAAACATTAGGAGAGAAAAAAAAGCATCAGCTTCTGGTTGGATTTGCGGCAGAAACAGAACATGTAGCAGAGTACGCAAAAAGAAAGCTAGAAGCGAAAAATCTCGATTTGATTGTAGCTAATAATGTGTCAGTAGAAGGAGCTGGGTTTGGAGGAGATACAAATATCGTTACGATATACAAACGCAACGGAGACGAACTTTCCCTTCCGATTATGTCGAAAAAAGATGTGGCTCAAGCTCTGCTAATCGAAATACACACTCTTTTAACAGAGGACAGGGTATGAAGGTAGCAAGCGTCATTGTAGACATTCCAGCAAGACAGACGGATCGCCCGTTTGATTATCTTATTCCAGAAAGGTGGGAAGATCTTGTCCAACCGGGAATTCGAGTAGTAGTACCGTTTGGGTCCCGGAAATTGCAGGGCTTTATTATTGCAATTAAAGAAGACGGAGAAGTACCAGCTGACAAGTTGAAGGAAATAGAGGAGCTTTTGGACGTAACGCCTGCTTTAAATGAAGAATTACTGCAGCTAGGATTTTGGCTCACACAAGAAACATTATGTTTCACTATTTCTGCTTTTCAAGCAATGCTCCCTACTGCAATCAAAGCCACATACAATAAGCAATTGCAAATTCAAAACAGGAACGGCTTACCAGAAGAGATTCAACATTTATTTTTTAAAAAAGACAGCCTTGATTGGAAAGAAGTAGAGCAAAACCCTCATGTTTATCGTTCTATCAAAAAAGCGATTGCCAATCAAGCAGTAGAAGTAGTGTACGAAGTGAAAGATAAAGTTCAAAAAAAGAAGCAACGAGTGGTTTTTCCGAGTGTCCCGTTCGAACAAATTGAAGAAGCAGCACATAAGCAAAAAAGTACAAAACAACAAGATATTTTGTTTTTCTTTTTAGAGAATTATGGAAAAGTTACGTTGAAAGAAATAACGGATACTCTTCAAATTACGGAAGGACCTGTAAAGTCATTAATTAAAAAAGGATATCTAGAAGAAAAGTATGAAGAAGTGTATCGAGATCCTTATGAAGATGGCCGCTTTTCGCAAACCAAACCTCTGCGGTTAACCGTTGAACAAGAACTGGCGATAGGTCCGATTCTATCCTCCATTCAAGAAAATCGGCATGAAGTGTTTTTAATGTATGGAGTGACAGGAAGCGGAAAAACAGAAGTGTATCTCCAATCGATTCAAGAGGTATTAAAAACAGGCAAGGAAGCTATTGTGTTGGTGCCAGAAATTTCATTGACCCCACAGATGGTTGAACGTTTTAAAGGCCGATTTGGTTCTCAGGTTGCTGTTCTTCACAGTTCACTCTCTGTGGGGGAAAAATATGATGAGTGGCGGAAAATCATGCGTAAAGAAGTCAGTGTTGTTGTTGGAGCACGTTCTGCAATTTTCGCACCATTTGAAAATTTAGGTATTGTCATTATTGATGAAGAACATGAGTCAAGCTATAAGCAGGAAGATAATCCTCGTTATCATGCAAGGGATGTAGCTATTCATCGAGCTCAGTTTCATAATTGTCCTGTTGTACTTGGCAGTGCTACTCCGACGTTGGAAACTTTCGCACGTGCAAGTAAAGGCGTATATCATCTGCTGAGCATGACAAAGAGGATGAACGAACAAGCTCTTCCGACAGTGGAGATTGTAGATATGCGAGATGAGCTTCGGAGTGGTAATCGTTCTATGTTTTCTCGGGTACTATATGAGAAGATAGAAGACCGTCTTCAAAAAGGAGAGCAGTCAGTGCTTTTCTTAAATCGAAGAGGGCATTCTACGTTTGTCATGTGTCGTGATTGCGGATTTGTTATGCAGTGTCCAAATTGTGATATTTCTCTTACCTATCACCGCAATCAGCATAAGCTGAAATGCCATTACTGTAATCATGAAGAGCCGTTGCCAAAAGAGTGCTCTGCTTGTAATAGCTCGTATATTCGTTTCTTTGGTACAGGAACGCAAAAAGTCGAAGAAGAATTGATGAAGTTGTTTGGCAGTGCACGGGTTATTCGCATGGATGTAGACACAACGAGCCGTAAAGGTTCTCATGAAAAGCTGCTTACAAAATTCGGAGAAGGAAAAGCTGATATATTACTGGGAACACAAATGATTGCGAAAGGACTTGATTTCCCAAACGTCACGCTTGTAGGAGTGTTAACAGCAGATACGATGCTGCATTTGCCGGATTTTCGAGCGAGTGAAAAAACGTATCAGCTCCTGACACAAGTTAGCGGGCGTGCTGGCAGACATAAACTACCGGGAGAAGTAGTGATTCAAACGTATACTCCCGAGCATTACAGCGTAGAGTTGGCACGCCATCAGCAGTATGATTTATTTTTTGAAAGAGAGATGCATATAAGAAAACTATATCAATATCCGCCGTATTATTATTTAGCGCTAGTGACGGTTTCACATCCGGAATTACTGAAAGCAGTGCATGTCACGGAAAAGATTGTATCCTTCCTTCGTCAAAAATGCTCACAGCAAACGATTATTCTTGGTCCAGTGACATCCCCAATACCGCGGATAAAAAATAGATATAGATATCAATGCATGATAAAATACAAGCAGGAACCGCAATTAAAATATATATTGCGTACAATAAATGAACATTATCAAACTGACATGATTAAGAATGAATTGCAAATCGCAATTGATTTCAATCCAACAATGTTAATGTAGTGGAGGAAAGAATGGCTGTATTAGAAATTGTGAAGTATCCGAATGAAGTACTAGAAACACCTTGTGAGAGAGTGTTGCATTTTGATAAAAAATTGGTGAAACTTTTACAGGATATGTATGACACGATGTTAATTGCGGACGGAGTCGGGCTGGCTGCGCCTCAAGTCGGTATTAGCAAACAAGTTGCTATTGTTGATGTGGATGATGAGCACGGCAGAATCGATTTAATAAATCCTGTTATCTTAGAGCAAAGAGGAGAACAAATTGGTCCAGAAGGCTGCTTAAGCTTTCCGGACCTTTATGGTGAAGTGAAGCGGGCAAATTATGTGAAGGTTCGAGCACAAAATCGTCGGGGGAAGGTATTTGTTTTAGAAGCAAGAGGATTTTTAGCTCGAGCGATTCAACATGAAATTGACCACTTGCACGGTGTATTGTTTACATCAAAAGTTACAAAATACTATGAGCCTGAAGAGTTAGAGTAGAAAGAAGGAGATACTATGGTAAAAGTTGTATTTATGGGCACACCTGACTTTTCAGTCCCAGTGTTGAGAAGGCTGATTGAGGACGGCTATGAAGTGGTTGCTGTTGTAACTCAACCTGATCGACCGGTCGGACGAAAAAGAGTGATGACTCCGCCACCTGTTAAAGTAGAGGCGGAAAAGCATGAAATACCTGTGTTGCAGCCGCTAAAAATTAAGGAACAAGAAGAATACAAAAAAGTGTTGGCATTTGAACCAGATTTAGTAGTGACGGCTGCATTCGGACAAATCTTACCAAAGGAGCTTCTAGAAGCACCTAAATATGGCTGCATTAATGTGCATGCTTCGTTATTGCCTGAATTGAGAGGCGGTGCGCCTATTCATTATTCCATTATTCAAGGAAAAGAAAAAACAGGTGTTACAATCATGTACATGGTTGAAAAATTGGATGCTGGTGATATGTTAAAGCAAGTGGAAGTTCCTATTACTGAGAGGGATAATGTAGGTACTCTGCATGATAAATTGAGTGAAGCAGGTTCTCAGTTGTTATCAGAAACAATTCCTGCATTACTTGAAGGAAGCATTACACCGATTCCGCAAGACGAAGAAAAAGCAACATTTGCGTATAATATAAAACGAGAACAAGAAAGAATTGATTGGACAAAGGGTGGAGAAGCGATATACAATCACATTCGCGGCTTACATCCATGGCCGGTTGCCTATACTACACTTGGAGAACAGACAGTGAAAATTTGGTGGGGAGAAAAAGTGGAGCTCTTGACGCCAAATGAACCAGGAAAAATTATTGCTGTTGAAAAGGACGGTATTGTCGTTGGGACAGGCAATACTGTAGCCATTAAAATCACTGATCTACAACCGTCCGGTAAAAAACGTATGACCGGTTCTCAGTTCTTGCGAGGTGCAGGGGTCGAAATCGGCATGAAACTAGGAGACTAACATGAAAGTACGAGAAATAGCTTTAGAAGGATTGCTGCAAATAGAAAAAAGCGGTGCATACAGCAATTTGCTATTAAATCAGCTAATCGAGAAATACAAGGTGAGCGGAAAAGATACAGGTCTTCTCACAGAAATTGTTTACGGAACAATTCAACGAAAGGATGTATTGGAGTATTATTTAGCTCCTTTTATAAAAAATAGTAAAAAGCTGGAAAATTGGGTGGTACCGTTGCTTCGTCTGTCCCTATATCAGATGGAATTTTTGGATCGCATTCCTGCACGTGCTGTAATTTTTGAAGCGGTTGAAATAGCGAAAAAAAGAGGACACAAGGGGATAGCGTCCATGGTAAACGGAGTACTCCGCTCCATTCAACGACAAGGAGTTCCTTCTCTTGATGATATAAGCGACCCAGCAAAACGGCTTGCCATTGAAACAAGTCACCCGTTGTGGCTAGTACAAGAATGGATTGAGGCATATGGGCTGGATGCAGCAAAAAAGATGTGTGAAGTAAACCTGTTACCTCCTGATGCAACCGGGCGAGTGAACGTAAGTAAACTGACAGTAACAGAAGCATTGCATACACTTGAGCAAGAAGGAATAGAAGCGCAGCCAGGTGATTTATCAGAGGATGCTATAAAGATAAAAAAAGGGAATATTGCTCATACAAGTGCATTTCGAGAAGGTCTTCTTTCTATACAAGATGAAAGCTCTATGCTGGTAGCACGTGTTTTGGATCCAAGTGAAGATGATGTGATTTTAGACAGCTGTGCTGCACCGGGAGGAAAAACCTGTCATATTGCTGAACTGCTGCATGGCAAAGGTAAAGTCGTCTCGTTAGATCTTCATCCGCATAAAGTGCGTCTTATTCAAGAACAAACTCGCCGTCTTCATTTGAACAATGTAGAATGTCAAGCACTGGATGCTCGAAAAGCAGGAGAGCATTATGAAACGGAAAGTTTTGATAAAATTCTTGTTGATGCACCGTGCTCAGGTTTTGGTGTAATTAGAAGGAAGCCTGATATTAAGCTGAATAAAACAAAAGAAGACAGCAAACGTTTATCGGATATTCAGCTTGCCATATTAGAAGAAGTGACTCCTTTATTAAAAAAAGGGGGCAGACTTGTTTATAGTACATGTACAATAGAACGTACGGAAAATGAAGAAGTTGTCGAAGCTTTTTTAGAACGGCATCCTGAATTTGAATGGGATAATAGTATACAAGAACGTTTACCAAGTGCTCTCCAAAATTATGTACATGAAGGACAAGTTCAGATTTTACCTCATTATTTTTTAACAGATGGATTTTATATTGCTTGTTTACGAAAGAAGGTATAAAAATGGAAGTGAAAGTAAAAGAAGAAAAACAGGAAATTGCCAAAAAGCCCTCTATTTACTCATTGGAGCTGCAGGATTTGCAAATGTGGTTGAAGGAACAAGGTGAACAGCCATTTCGTGCGACGCAAATTTTTGAATGGTTGTATATTAAAAGAATTAAAACATTTGATGAAATGACAAACTTATCCAAAGGAATGCGTGAAAAATTGTCGAATTCCTTTGACATTACAACTTTAAAAACAATTGTGAAACAGGTGTCCTCCGACGGCACAATGAAGTTTTTATTTGGGCTGCATGATGGCTATTCCATTGAGACAGTATTGATGAAACATGATTATGGTAATTCTGTATGTGTCACTACGCAAGTAGGATGCCGCATTGGATGTACGTTTTGCGCCTCTACATTAGGGGGATTAAAACGTAACCTAGAAGCGGGTGAAATAGTAGCACAGGTATTAGAGGTGCAGCGTGCAGTAGATGAGTTACATGAGCGGGTAAGTTCTGTAGTAGTTATGGGGATTGGTGAGCCGTTTGATAATTATGATAATTTGATGGCATTTTTACGCATTATAAATCATGATAAAGGATTAAATATAGGCGCTCGCCACATTACTGTTTCCACAAGCGGTATTATTCCAAAAATATATAAATTTGCAGATGAAAATATGCAAATCAATTTTGCTATCTCCTTGCATGCCCCGAACACTGAATTACGTACAAAACTTATGCCTATCAACCGTGCGTACAAGCTACCTGATTTAATGGAAGCTATTCGCTATTATACCGAGAAAACCGGTCGTCGTGTAACGTTTGAATACGGTTTGTTCGGTGGAGAAAACGATACTGTCGAACATGCGGAGGAGCTAGCTCAATTAGTGAAAGGGTTAAAATGCCATATCAATTTAATACCTGTAAACTATGTACCAGAACGCAACTATGTAAGAACACCGAAAACTCAAATCTTTGAATTCGAAAAAACATTAAAGAAGCACGGGATTAATGTGACAATCCGCCGTGAGCACGGGCATGATATAGATGCGGCATGCGGTCAGCTTCGTGCAAAGGAGCGTCAAGAGGAGACGAGGTGAAAACGTGAAAACCTTTTTTCTAACAGATAAGGGTAAAGTACGCCAGCGTAATGAAGACAACGGAGGGGTGTTCCATAATATGGATGGAGACATTCTCGCTGTTGTAGCAGATGGTATGGGTGGTCATCGAGCAGGGGATATAGCAAGCTCGATGACCACGCAGCTATTTAATAGCTATTGGGAGCAAACGTATAATATTGATACGCCCAAAAAAGCAGAGCAGTGGCTTAAAGAACGCGTAGAAATAATTAATGAGCGTTTATTTAAGCATGCAGGGGAGAATTCCGCATGTGAGGGTATGGGAACAACTATCGTTGTTGCTATTTGTGCAAATAGTTTCGTTACTATTGGTCATATCGGAGACAGCCGTTGTTATATGTTGTCAGAGGAAGAGTTGTCCCTGATGACAGAGGATCATTCTCTTGTCAATGAACTTGTGCGATATGGTGAAATCTCAAAGGAAGATGCTGCGTATCATCCGCGTAAAAATGTGTTATTACGAGTGCTGGGGACAGAAAAACAAGTAGATTTAGATATAAAAACGCTTGTGATAGAGGAAGATGATAAGCTTTTATTATGCTCTGACGGCTTATCGAACAAAGTGTCTATAGAAGAGATGAATCGTGTTTTAACATCGCCAGGGGACATTGAATCTAAGGGGGAAATACTTGTAAATCGCGCCAATGAGCTTGGCGGAGAAGATAACATTACTCTCATTATTATTGATTACGGTGAATCTCCTAATGAAGGAGGGTGAGGTACAACGTGATGATCGGAAAGCGCTTGAATGACCGTTATAAGCTGATAAGGATGATTGGCGGCGGTGGAATGGCGAATGTCTATTTGGCTCGCGACGTTATTTTAGAAAGAGATGTAGCCGTAAAAATTCTTCGCTTGGATTATTCCAACAATGAAGAGTTTATAAAGCGTTTCCATCGAGAAGCTCAATCTGTTACTACGTTGTCTCACCCCAATATCGTAAATATCTATGACGTCGGCGAAGAAGACGGTATTTATTATTTAGTAATGGAGTATGTGGATGGTCAAACATTAAAACAATACATACAGCAAAAAGGAATGCTATCTGTAAAAGAAGCACTTGATATAATGGAGCAGCTGACGTCAGCTATGGCTCACGCCCATCATTTTGAGATTGTGCATCGAGATATCAAGCCGCAAAATATATTGGTAGGGTACAATGGCGAAATAAAAGTCACAGATTTTGGAATTGCCACAGCTACCAGTGCGACAACCATTACTCATACTAATTCGGTTCTCGGTTCTGTGCACTATTTATCGCCAGAGCAAGCAAGAGGTGGAGTAGCAAATAAGCAATCGGACATCTATTCTCTCGGAATTGTGATGTTTGAGTTGTTAACGGGAAGACCTCCATTTTCTGGTGAATCGGCGGTGTCTATCGCTTTGAAACATTTACAAAACGATACACCATCCCCTAAAATATGGAATCCTGATATTCCGCAGAGTGTAGAAAATATTGTGCTGCATGCAACTGCTAAAGATACGTTTCATCGATATTCATCGGCGGACGAAATGAGGCAAGATATTGAAACAGCTCTATATCCGGAACGAGCGAACGAGAAAAAGTTTATTATTCCTGAAGATAATGAGGCAACAAGAGCTATTCCAATTATCAAACAAGAAAATTTCGCTGACCGTGATAGTGAAGATACGATTGTCCTGCCGCGTGCAGTTGAAAGTAAAGGTACAGAAACAGTTAAAAATGAGCCTGAAAAAAAGAAGCGATTTTCTCTTTTGAAAATTCTGTTGGCGATTTTCCTCCTATTAACAGGAGGCGGGATATTGGCAGTTACGGTCATTCCGGATCTATTTATGCCTAAAAATGTTACAATACCTGACGTATCGGGACTGGATTATGATAAAGCAGTAACCGTTCTTGCTAATAAAGGCTTTCACGTTACTTCGCCTAAATTGATTTATGACGATACGATAGAAGAAGGAATCGTCATAAAAACAGATCCGGTAGCAGGACGTATAGTGAAGGAAAATTCGTCCATTACCATTTATAAGTCTGCTGGTAAAGAAAAGAAAAAAATGGAGAATTTTATCGGTTTAAAGTATGATCAAGTGATGGGCGAGTTGAAAAATCGTTATCTCAGTGTAGAAAAGTTTGAGGAAGAGAGCGATAAGCCCGAAGGAGAAATCATACGACAATCACCAGACCCGGATACAGAAATAATAGAAAAAGAGCAGAAAGTGTTAGTATGGGTAAGTCAAGGGCCTAAGGAAATATCCTTGATGGATGTTAAGGGCTGGGCGAAGAGCAGTGTAGAAACATATGCCGTTGATAAAAATTTAAATGTAGAATGGAAAACGGAATATTCAGATACGATCACAGAAGGTTATGTTATTTCTCAAAGCCCAAAAGCCGGAACAAAGCTGAAGGAAGAAGATTCATTTTCTGTAACGATTTCTATGGGGCCAAAAGAACAGCCGCCTGAAACGGTCAAAATTAATGTATCTATTCCATACGAGCCCGATCCGGAAAAACCAAATGCCCCTCAAACGGTTGAGGTTTATAAAGAGGATATGGAGCATACTATGGCGGAGCCTGTAGAAACACGTTCCATAACGTCAAACATAACTCTTTCTATAGAACTGGTTATTCCATATGGGAAAAAAGCAAAGTATAAAATTGTGCGAGATGGAGTCACTATTGTTGAAAAAGAGGTTCCATATCCTAGTGAGTAAAGGAAAGTCAAGGAGTGAGTGTATGCCAGAAGGCAAAATCATAAAAGCTTTGAGCGGCTTTTACTACGTAGCGCATGAAGATGGAGTTACGCAGTGCCGAGGCAGAGGTGTATTTCGTAAGAATAAAATTACACCGCTGGTTGGGGATAAAGTTGTTTTTCAAGCTGAAAATAAAACGGAAGGCTACGTATTGGAAGTGCTGGATAGAAAAAACGAGTTGATTCGTCCCCCAATCGCCAATGTAGACCAAGCCATTCTTGTATTTTCAGCAGTTGAGCCTGAGTTTAATCCACTTTTGTTAGATCGTTTTTTAACATTAATAGAATTTAATCATATTACTCCTGTTATCTGCATCAGTAAAATGGATTTGGTTGACGGAGAAACATACAGCAAAATGGAAAGGTATGCGAATGACTACCGAGCTGTAGGGTACGATGTGTTATTCACATCTACTTCTATTGCGGAAAGTATAGACCAATTGCGTCCATATCTTCAAGGGTGTATCTCGGTAGTGGCTGGACAATCGGGAGTGGGGAAATCTTCGTTATTAAACATGTTGAGGCCTGATTTGGAGCTGCGTACAAGCGGGATCTCTGCACACTTAGGCCGAGGCAAGCATACAACGCGGCATGTGGAGCTGATTGAGGTAGGATCTGGTCTAGTAGCGGATACTCCTGGTTTTAGTTCATTAGATTTTATTGATGTAGAAGTAGAAGATTTGACAGGTTGCTTTCCAGAAATGCGGGAACATAGTCAATACTGTAAATTTAGAGGGTGTACGCATTTATCCGAACCAAAATGCGCGGTGAAGGCCGCACTTGAAGAAGGGACAATTGCTGAATACCGTTATAACCATTATGTGGAGTTCGTGAAAGAAATAAGAGAAAGAAAGCCGAGGTACTAGCCATGATTAAAATCGCACCATCAATTCTTTCAGCAGATTTTGCAAAATTAGGAGAAGAAATTAAGGATGTTGAAAGGGGAGGAGCAGATTACATTCATGTTGATGTAATGGATGGTCATTTTGTACCGAATATTACAATAGGCCCCCTCATCGTAGAAGCCATTCGCCCCATAACTTCTTTGCCGTTGGATGTTCACTTGATGATTGAAAATCCAGATCAGTATATTCCGACTTTTGCCAAGATGGGGGCAGATATTATTACAGTACATACAGAAGCATGTCCTCATTTACATCGAACCATCCAACTGATTAAATCACATGGTATTAAAGCTGGAGTGGTGCTGAATCCTCACACGCCTGTTTCGATGATTGAGCATGTTTTGGATGAGATTGATATGGTGTTATTAATGACAGTAAATCCTGGATTTGGTGGTCAAAGCTTTATTCATGCTGTGTTGCCTAAAATTAAACAGGTTGCAGAAATGGTGCGTGAACGTAACTTAGATGTTGAAATTGAAGTAGACGGAGGCGTCAATGCTGAAACTGCTCGTCTGTGCATTGAAGCGGGAGCTAATGTGCTTGTAGCAGGATCAGCTATATATAATCAAAAAAACCGCGCGCGAGCTATTCGCGACATTCGCGGATATTAAATAAGGAAGAGGCAATCCGAAACGGATTGCCTTTTATACAAAAGAGCCAATTTCAGGAAACAGGAAGGTTCTCTAGCTTCTATATGCTGAATAACTTTCCAGCGATAGGGAGAGCGGCTTCTGTTTATTAGTAATGGAGGAGAGCAACGTGATTATTCATATTCTTGCTGGCGGGCCAGCAGAAGCTATACCAGACTTGCAAGCTTATAAACAACGTGATGTTATATGGGCAGCAGCAGATAGGGGGGTCTTTCGTTTGCTGAAGCAAGGCATTGTACCTGAAGCAGCATTTGGAGATTATGATTCAGTTACAGAAGAAGAATTAAATTGGATGAAGGAGCAGACGAGTGAACTGCATATTGTTCCAAAAGAAAAAGATCAAACGGACTTAGAATTGGCTCTAAACTGGGCTATTAAGGAACGTCCAAAGTTGATTCGTATTTTTGGAGCAACCGGAGGACGGTTAGATCATGCCTTGGCGAATATTCAAATGCTGATTAAAGGATTGAATAGCAATATAGATATCCACCTCATAGACTATAAAAATAAAATTTCATTGAAAAATCCTGGGATATATGAAGTGCAACAGGAACAGGATTTTCCCTATCTCTCTTTTTTGCCTGTAACTGATATTGTAACAGGTATAAATTTAAATGGCTTCAAATATCCTTTAATAAACAAAACCCTTCATTGGGGCTCTACTCTTTGCGTAAGTAACGAATTGAACGAGGAAAAAGGTACTTTTTCATTTGAAACTGGCATATTAATGGTGGTAAGAAGTACTGATTAACAAGAAACAATTACTCTATTGCTTAATTAAAATACAGTAAGTTTTGACAGGGAGTAGGAGGGAGAGTATGAGATTTTATACGATTAAATTACCGAAGTTTTTAGGTGGAATTGTGCGAGCGATGCTGAATACGTTTAAAAAAAGCTAAAAAGCACCGCATTTGGTGCTTTTTATTGTTATACACTAAGTATTATTTTGTATGTAATTACGTGCAGGGTAAAAATAAAAAAAGAGCCTGTACGGGCTCTTTTATTTATTAAACGCGCTCAATCTTGCCAGATTTTAATGCTCTAGCAGAAACGTATACACGCTTCACTTTTCCGTTCACAACGATACGAACCTTTTGAAGGTTAGCACCCCACTTACGCTTAGTAGCATTCATTGCGTGAGAACGAGAGTTACCAGAGCGAGCTTTACGACCAGTAATTGCACAAACACGAGCCATCTATATTTCCCTCCTAACTACCTTAACATAACTCAAACTTCATATTTATTGTTTTCGATATGTTGAAAAACACTACTATAATTTAACACAAGTAATTTCAGAATGCAACAGTGTTAAAAAAAGAAATCAAGAAAATTTACTTGACATAACATAGAGCATTATGTTGTATAATACAAATGGGATGTTTTGTGCAATTTAGTCTTTATAAATAAAAATAATTCGATTTAAAGTGCAGCTTTTGTGTAAATATTTATTCAGCCACTCTATGTCATAACAGTAGAAGGCACATGGAATTTTTGCTGAAAACAGTATATCATAGTAGTAAGTGGTTTTCATTAGCTCACTTTGACTATTTCCAAAGGGGGAAAAAGTAATGTCAATCGAAATTAAAACGCAATATGGTCAAATTGATATCAGCACAGACGTAATCGCTACAATTGCGGGTGGTGCCGCAGTGGATTGTTACGGTATTGTAGGAATGGCTTCTAAAAATCAAATCAAAGATGGTTTGACAGAAATCTTGCGAAAAGAAAACTTTACCCGTGGGGTAGTCGTTCGTCAAGAGGAAGATGACGTACATATCGATATGTATATTATTGTGAGCTACGGTACAAAAATTTCAGAGGTAGCGCACAATGTGCAAACGAAGGTGAAATATACGTTAGATCAAACTGTAGGACTAGCAGTGGATTCAGTAAACATCTATGTTCAAGGGGTTAAAGTAACTAACCCTTGATTTGCAATAAGGAGGAAGGTCTGTGTCAATTAAGCAAATTGATGGAAAGCGTTTTGCGCAGATGGTGCTTCAAGGTGCCAACAATTTAACAAATAACGTAAAGTTGGTGGACGCACTCAACGTCTTTCCCGTTCCAGACGGTGATACTGGTACAAATATGAATTTATCGCTTACTTCTGGCGCAAATGAGGTAAGAAGCAATCTCAATAATCATGTAGGAAAAGTAGCGGGCAGTTTGGCACGTGGTCTATTAATGGGTGCACGCGGAAATTCAGGCGTTATTTTATCTCAGCTTTTTAGAGGGTTTTCCAAATCTGTTGAGCATAAAGAGAAAATTACAACGGCAGATTTTGCGCAAGCGCTGGAATCCGGTGTGGAAATGGCTTATAAAGCAGTTATGAAGCCAATTGAGGGTACTATTTTAACCGTTGCTAAAGATACTGCAAAGCAAGCGATTAACATTGCCAAGAAGCATGAAGAGTTTCTTCCGTTTATGGAAGCTGTAGTGAAGGAAGCGAACCTGTCTTTAAACCGCACTCCTGATTTGCTGCCTGTATTGAAACAAGTAGGAGTAGTGGACAGTGGCGGCAAAGGACTGGTTGTTATTTATGAGGGCTTTTTGTCAGAATTAAAAGGTGAAAAAATTACTTCTGCAGTGCAAACACCTTCTATGACGCAAATGGTAAAAGCTGAACATCATAAAAGTGTACAAAGTCAGCTGAGTGCAGAAGATATTGAGTATGGATATTGTACCGAATTTATGGTGAAGCTGGACCCTGAAAAGCTAAAGAATACTCCGTTCTCTGAACAGAAATTCCGTAATGATATTAGTGTGCATGGGGATTCTTTGCTTGTGGTATCCGATGATGAGATCGTCAAAGTACACATTCACGCCGAGTATCCGGGTGAGGCAATGAACTACGGCCAGCAATATGGAAGCTTAATCAACATTAAAATTGAAAACATGCGTGAGCAGCATAGTAATCTGCTGTTTGAAGAAGAGCATGTACAAGCCGAGATCCCTGCAGTGAAGGAAAAGCAAGAGTATGGTATCGTCACGGTAGCTATGGGATCCGGAATTAAAAAATTGTTTGAAAGCATCGGTGCAACTGTAGTGATTGAGGGTGGCCAAACAATGAATCCGAGTACGGAGGATATTGTAAAGGCAGCGCAGGAGGCTAATGCAGAGAAGATTGTTATTTTACCAAATAACAGTAATATCGTGATGGCAGCGCAGCAAGCTGCTTCCGTTCTGGATCAAGAAGTGGTGGTTGTTCCGTCAAAAACAGTACCACAAGGAATGGCAGCTTTATTAGCGTTCAATCCGAGCGTGAGTTTGGAGGATAATGAAGGATCTATGAAGGAAGCCATGACTCATGTGAAAACAGGTCAAATAACCTATGCAGTCCGTGATACAGAAATCGACGGAGTGGAAATCAAGAAAAATGATTTCATGGGTATTGCAGAGGGGAAAATTGTGACAACACATGGTGACAAGTTAGAAACGGCGAAAAAGCTTTTATCTCAGATGCTGGATGAAGATGATGAAATCTTAACGGTATTGCAAGGGGAAGATGTATCCGATCAAGAAGTTGAACAGCTGAAGTTGTTCATAGAAGATGCATTTGAAGATCTTGAAGTAGAAGTTCATCAAGGAAATCAACCGCTGTATTCTTATATTTTCTCAATTGAATAAAATGTGAAATCCCATTTACTTAGGTGAATGGGATTTTTAAATGTTATGGAAGCTTAAAAAATGAAAAAAAGGTAAAGCGTGAAAATACAGTGTATAATTAAGACAGAAAAATAGTGTACAAATGCGACGTCTTTTAGTACGATTTAGAAAGCGTTTTCAAATATATTTTTTCTTGCATCTGTGTGTTTAATACTCTAAAGTGAAGTAGGATAAATCAGGCAATGGATTATGTTTATAGGGGGAGTAAACTGATGAAGTATAGATCTGTGTTCGATATCATCGGTCCTATTATGATTGGACCTTCAAGCTCACATACAGCCGGTGCCGCACGAATTGGACGTGTAGCCCGCACACTATTCGGAAGACAACCGAAAAAAGTAGTAGTATCTTTATATGGTTCTTTTGCGCAAACGTATAAGGGACACGGGACAGATGTTGCCATTATCGGAGGTCTGTTAGATTTCGATACGCATGATCCTCGAATTCCTGAGTCTTTGAATTTGGCAAAAGAAGCTGGAATGGAAATAGATTTTATCGAAGAAGATGCTGTGACAGATCATCCAAATACAGCACGTGTGCTTATCTCAGATGAAAGGGATCAGCTTGAGGTCGTTGGTATCTCTATCGGAGGTGGGACGATTGAAATTGTTGAACTCAATGGTTTTGAGCTCAAGCTTAGTGGTGCGCATCCAGCCATATTGGTAGTTCATAATGACCGCTATGGTGTGATTGCTTCAGTTGCCAATATCTTAACTAAATATCGCATTAATATAGGCCATATGGAAGTGTCTCGTAAAGAAGTAGGACAAACTGCACTTATGATTATTGAGGTAGACCATAATATAGACGAGCACGTCATGGAAGAATTGAAATCTTTGCCTAATATTTTGCAAGTTACACGAATGGTAGAATAAAAGAGAAGGGGTAATCAAATGATGTTTCGAAATGTAGCTGAAGTTGTTGAGCTTGCAGAGAGCCAAGGTGTGAAAATAGCAGAAATTATGATTCAACAGGAAATGAACGTAACGGGTCGTACCCGTGAAGAGATTTTTAGTAAAATGGATCAAAACTTGACAGTAATGGAGCAAGCTGTCGAACGAGGGTTGAAAGGTGTGCAATCTGTTACTGGTTTAACAGGTGGTGATGCTGTCTTACTGCAAAAGTATATTAATAGCGGAAAGGCACTGTCAGGAAACCTTATTTTAGATGCAGTAAGTAAAGCAGTTGCAACGAATGAAGTGAATGCGGCGATGGGGACAATTTGTGCAACACCGACAGCCGGTTCGGCAGGAGTGGTCCCAGGAACTTTATTTGCAGTTAAAGATAGGCTGCAGCCGACACGTGATGAAATGATTGAATTTTTATTTACAGCAGGTGCATTCGGATTTGTAGTGGCGAATAATGCTTCTATATCTGGAGCTGCTGGAGGCTGTCAAGCAGAAGTCGGTTCGGCAAGCGGAATGGCCGCTGCTGCAATTGTTGAAATGGCGGGCGGCACACCAAGTCAGGCGGCTGAAGCGATGGCTATAACCCTTAAAAATATGCTAGGATTAGTATGTGACCCTGTAGCAGGCCTTGTAGAAGTTCCATGTGTAAAACGAAATGCAATGGGAGCTGCCAATGCAATGGTAGCGGCAGATATGGCGTTAGCGGGAGTCACAAGCAGAATCCCATGCGATGAAGTGATTGATGCTATGTATAAAATAGGACAGACAATGCCAGTTGCACTTCGAGAAACAGCACAAGGAGGATTGGCGGCAACACCAACCGGCCGTGAGCTGGAGGCGAAAATCTTTGGTATGGCGCTGAATAAATAGTGATACAGATACCAGTAACAAATGTAAAGGGTATAGGAGAAGAAACAGCAGCTCTTCTTCAAGAGATGGGCATTGGAACGGTTTTGGATTTGTTGGAACATTTTCCATATCGCTATGAAGATTATTCCATGAAAGATTTAGCAGAAGTGAAGCATGAAGAACGTGTAACGATTGAAGGGAAGATTCATAGCTTCCCTTCTTTGCAATATTTTGGTAAGAAAAAATCACGGTTGACATTTCGTGTCTTAGTAGGACGCTATTTAATAAATATTGTGTGCTTTAATCGACCGTACTATAAAGATAAGGTCGTAATGGACGAAACTGTCACTGTTTCTGGGAAATGGGATCAACATCGCCAAACTATCGCTGCTTCAGAAGTTCATTTCGGTTCTCTTGTGAAAAAGCAAGGAATGGAGTCTGTATACTCAGTCAAAGGGAAAATTACAGTGAAAACAATGCGCCGTTATATTGAACAAGCGCTTAGACAGTACGGAGATCAAATGTCAGATATGCTGCCAGAAGGGCTGCTGCAAAAATACAGGCTCTTGCCTCGTCTCGAAGCTGTTCGTGCGCTGCATATCCCATTAAATGAAGAGAGCGTGAAGCAAGGGCGTAGGCGATTGGTGTATGAAGAGTTTTTTATGTTTCAGTTGAAAATGCAAGCTTTGCGAAAAATTCAGCGGGAACAATCTCATGGTACACCAAAAGTCTTTGACTCGTCTGAGTTGGAAGTTTTCATAAAAAAACTTCCGTTTCCGTTAACAGGAGCGCAGCGACGCGTTGTTGCTGAAATAACAAATGATTTAGTATCACCTTATCGAATGAACAGGTTGCTGCAAGGCGATGTAGGGTCAGGTAAAACGGTTGTGGCAGCCATTGCAATGTATGCAGGACATTTATCCGGCTATCAAGGAGCGTTAATGGTACCGACTGAAATTTTGGCAGAGCAGCACTTTCAATCACTGCAAGAACTGCTCAATCCATTTAATGTACATGTGGAGTTATTGACCAGCTCTGTAAAAGGAGTTCGAAGAAGGGAAATATTAAGCAGATTAGAAGCAGGTGATGTACATATTCTTGTCGGTACGCATGCGCTGATTCAAGAGGAAGTCAATTTTGCCAATCTCGGTATTGTAATTACGGATGAACAGCATCGATTCGGAGTAGGGCAGCGCAGGGTACTTAGGGAGAAAGGGCAAAATCCAGATGTTTTATTTATGACAGCCACCCCTATTCCTCGTACATTG
This sequence comes from Bacillus sp. 165, assembly GCF_017742235.1. GTDB lineage: Bacteria > Bacillota > Bacilli > Bacillales > Bacillaceae_G > JAGHKQ01. The sequence continues at coordinate 37,612 of NZ_JAGHKQ010000006.1, read as the reverse complement.
GCTATTACTGCATTTGGAGAGATGGATGTGTCCATTATTGACGAGATGCCAGCAGGACGCAAAAAAATTGAAACCTATTGGGCTAAGCATGAAATGTTTGAACGAGTGCTTACTTTTGTGGAAAAGGAAATTCAAAAGGGAAGACAGGCCTATGTTATTTGTCCGCTTATTGAAGAATCTGAAAAGCTGGATGTTCAAAATGCAATTGATTTACATAGCATGCTTTCATTTCACTTTAATGGCAAGTGTCAGGTCGGCTTAATGCATGGAAGACTTTCTTCTCAAGAAAAGGAAGAAGTTATGCGCCGGTTCAGTCAAAATGAAGTGCAGATATTAGTTTCTACTACAGTAGTAGAAGTAGGTGTAAACGTACCTAACGCAACGATGATGGTAATCTATGATGCTGAGCGCTTTGGTTTATCGCAGCTTCATCAGCTTCGCGGCCGTGTTGGCAGAGGAAGTGAGCAGTCATACTGTATTTTAATTGCTGACCCAAAATCAGAAGTAGGTAAAGAACGTATGAGGATTATGACAGAAACGAACGATGGGTTTGTGTTGTCTGAAAAAGACTTAGAGCTTCGCGGACCCGGAGATTTTTTTGGGAGCAAGCAAAGCGGGTTGCCGGAGTTTAAAATTGCTGATATGGTACATGATTACAGAGCGTTAGAAGCTGCAAGAGCAGATGCAGCTTTATTAATTGAATCTAAGGCATTTTGGGAAAGTTCACAATATGCTCCCCTTCGTCATTACCTTGAAGAAGAAGGCCTATTTCAAGGTGAAAAATTGGATTAATGGGGATGATAAAGGGCAGATGCATTTTTTTATTGCATTCTGCTTTTTTTAATCATATACTACTATTAGTACCTAGTCATAAAAACAGGGGCGTTATAAATGCGTAGAAATAAAAAAGAGAGACAAAAGTTATTAAAGGAAACTATAACAGAAAATCCGTTTATTACAGATGAAGAACTGGCTGAAAAATTTCAGGTTAGTATACAAACCATACGATTAGACAGACTAGAGTTGTCCATCCCGGAGTTGCGGGAACGCATAAAAAACGTCGCAGCAAAGCAGTTAGAAGAGGATGTCAAGTCACTTCCTATTGAGGAAGTTGTTGGAGAAATTGTTGACATTGAATTAGACCGGCATGCGATTTCTATCTTCGATGTCAAACAAGAACATATATTTAAACGAAATAACATCGCGCGCGGACATCACTTGTTTGCACAAGCTAATTCTCTCGCAGTAGCGGTTATCAATGACGAATTAGCACTAACAGTGAAAGCAAGTATTCACTATGTACGACCAGCTAAACTGAAGGAACGTGTGGTTGCTAAAGCTAAGGTCACAAATATAGAAAATATTAAGGGCCGGACTGTTGTAGATGTGAAAAGTTTTGTCGGAACCGAAATCGTATTTACAGGGACATTCGAGATGTATCGACAAAGTCAAACGAGTGAGGAAGGTAACATATGAGAATCGCAATAGATGCAATGGGTGGAGATCACGCTCCAAAGGAAATTGTACTAGGAGCGATGCAGGCTGTTAAAGAATTTTCGGATATCTCTATTACTTTAATCGGAGATGATAAGAAAATCCGACCATATTTATCAGATGAAGCACGCATTTCTATCATACATACAGACGAAGTTATTGCTGGTACGGACGAACCGGTTCGTGCTGTACGGAGAAAGAAAAATGCATCCATGGTTTTGATGGCGCAGCAAGTAAAAGAAGGAGCAGCTGATGCCTGTATTTCTGCAGGAAATACAGGTGCTTTAATGGCAGCGGGCTTGTTCATTGTTGGTCGTATAGAAGGAATAGAGCGACCGGCTCTAGCGCCAACGCTTCCGACAATGGATGGTAAAGGTTTTATCATGCTCGATGTAGGAGCAAATGTAGATGCAAAACCGTTGCATATTTATCAATATGCGATTATGGGTTCGATTTATGCAGAAAAAGTACGCGGTATCTCTCGTCCGCGTGTAGGTCTATTGAATGTAGGTACGGAAGATGGTAAAGGAAACGATTTATCAAAACAGGTATTTGATATGCTGAAGAATTCCTCTATGAACTTTGTCGGGAACGTAGAGGCGCGAGATTTACTGCAAGGAGTTGCGGATGTTGTTGTATGTGACGGGTTTACGGGAAATGTTGCATTAAAAGCAATTGAAGGTACAGCTTTGTCTGTCTTTTCCATGTTGAAAGAAGAATTGACAAGTTCATTGACAAGTAAATTGGCAGCATCGCTCTTAAAGCCGAAGTTGAAGGGATTAAAAAAGAAAATGGATTACTCAGAGTACGGCGGGGCTGGGTTGTTTGGACTAAAAGCACCTGTTATTAAAGCTCACGGCTCATCTAATGCGAATTCAATATTCAATGCTATTCGTCAAACTCGTGAGATGGTGGGGAATCATGTTACATCAACCATTCAGCAGATTGTAGAGCAGGAGAAATCTATATTAGAAGAAGAGGGAGTGTAATAATATGGGAAAAGTAGCCTTTTTATTTCCAGGTCAAGGATCTCAAGCAGTTGGCATGGGAAAGCAGCTTGCCGAAGTAAATGAAACGGCGGCCGCTTTCTTTAAAAAAGCAGATGAAATTTTAAAGACACCGTTATCACAAATCATGTTTGAAGGTCCGCAAGAGGAATTGACATTAACGACAAATGCACAACCGGCATTGCTGACAACAAGTATGGCTGTTCTTGCGGTATTTGAAGAGGCGGGCATTAAACCTGATTACGTTGCTGGTCACAGTCTTGGTGAATATAGTGCATTAGTTGCAGCGGGCGCGCTTTCCTTTGAAGAAGGTGTATATGCTGTTCGTAAGCGAGGAGAATGCATGGAAGAGGCTGTTCCAGCCGGACAAGGAGCTATGGCAGCCATATTGGGAATGGACGCAGGTCTGCTTCAGGATGTGACTAAGGAAGTTTCAGAGGAAGGACATGCTGTTCAAATAGCTAATATGAACAGTCGTCAACAAATTGTAATTTCTGGAACTAAGCAAGGAGTAGATAATGCTTGCAAGCAGGCAAAAGAAAAAGGTGCTAAACGTGCGATTCCATTGAAGGTGAGCGGTCCGTTTCATTCGTCTTTAATGAAACCGGCAGCAGAGCAATTCAGAGAAGTCTTAGATTCTATTACCATTCACTCAACTCAAGTACCTGTTGTGGCTAATGTAACTGCAGACTGCGTAACTGACAGTGAAGTAATAAAGGAGAAGTTGATTGAACAGTTGTATTCACCTGTACGATGGTATGAATCCATTGAAAGAATGGTAGAATTAGGAGTAGATACGTTCATTGAAATCGGTCCTGGAAAAGTGCTGGCAGGATTGATGAAGTCTATAGCTCCTTCCGCTAAAGTGTATGCAATTTACGATCAAGAAACGATAGAAGCAACTATTTCAAAATTGAAAGGGGAAGGCATATGCTAAAAGGAAAAGTAGCTTTAATCACAGGGGCATCTCGAGGAATCGGACGAGCAATTGCTTTAGAGATGGCTCGTCAAGGTGCCAAAGTAGTGGTGAATTTTGCAGGGAATGAATTGAAAGCCAAAGAAGTGGTAGATGAAATTAACAGCCTTGGTTCTGAAGCGATCGCTGTAAAAGCAGATGTAGCAAATAGTGAAGAAGTAGCACAAATGGTTAAACAAACAGTAGAAGTGTTTGGGCAAATCGATATACTTGTAAACAATGCAGGGATAACAAAAGATAACTTGTTAATGAGAATGAAAGAAGAAGAATGGGATGCAGTTGTTAATACAAACTTAAAGGGTGTATTTTTAACTACCAAAGCAGTATCGCGTCATATGATGCGTCAAAGAAGCGGCCGTATTATCAATCTTGCTTCTGTTGTAGGTGTGATTGGAAATGCGGGTCAAGCAAACTATGTAGCAGCAAAAGCAGGGGTTATCGGATTAACGAAAACATCTGCAAAAGAATTGGCAAGCCGAAATGTTACAGTTAATGCCATTGCTCCTGGATTTATCGTAACGGATATGACAGATGTATTAACTGAAGAAGTAAAAGCAGAAATGCTGAAAGTCATTCCTCTTGCAAAATTTGGAGAAGCTGATGATATTGCTAATACAGCTGTATTTTTAGCTTCTGATCGCAGCGGTTATATCACAGGACAAACAATTCATATTGATGGTGGTATGGTCATGTAATGTCAAAAAAACAGGAAAAATGATGAATTTCATTGATTTCACCTAGTTTTTTTGTACAATATTTAATATAATGACTTGAGGGGAGGTGAACTATTATGGCAGACGTATTAGAGCGCGTAACAAAAATCATCGTAGATCGTCTAGGTGTAGACGAAACAGAGGTAACACCTTCTGCTAACTTTAAAGAAGATTTAGGTGCAGATTCATTGGACGTAGTAGAACTTGTAATGCAATTAGAAGATGAGTTCGAAATGGAAATCTCCGATGAGGATGCAGAAAAGATTGCTACAGTTGGCGATGCTGTTAACTACATAGAAAGTAGCCTATAAAAACAATGAGCAAGTCCCGTTATATGCGGGGCTTGCTCGCCATATACGCAAATAGGTCGGAAAACCTTTGTCTTTTTGTTAACACTGGTGCCGGAAAAAATGGATCTTTGGATTGAGATTGGGAGGTACCTATGCCGCATTATAAAAGAATTCGTGATAAAAGACATGAAGCCAAATATCGCGAAGTGTTCAGAAAGTTTCAAAAAAAAGTGGGCGTCACATTTAAGAATGAAAAGCTGTTAATTCAAGCTTTTACTCATTCATCGTATGTGAATGAGCATCGTAAAAAACCTCATGAAGATAATGAGAGACTAGAGTTTTTAGGGGATGCTGTTTTAGAATTGACTGTTTCACAATACTTATTTCAAAAATATCCCACGATGAGCGAAGGTGAGTTAACGAAACTGCGTGCAGCAATCGTATGTGAACCATCCTTGGTTCAATTCGCAAATGAACTTTCTTTCGGAGAACTGGTTCTTCTAGGGAAAGGAGAGGAGATGACAGGCGGACGTGAACGGCCTGCATTGTTAGCCGATGTTTTTGAATCTTTCATCGGTGCTCTTTACTTAGATCAAGGTTTAGAGAAAGTATGGGAGTTTTTGATGAATGTAGTGTACCCTAAAATTAATAATGGTGCTTTTTCTCATGTGATGGATTTTAAAAGTCAGTTGCAAGAGCTTATTCAGCGTGACGGCAGCGGTAATATCGAATATAAAATTTTGCAGGAAAGAGGTCCTGCTCATAATCGTGAGTTTGTCTCTCGCGTTTCTCTTAACGGTGAGGCACTTGGGCTTGGCAGCGGCAAGTCTAAAAAAGAGGCAGAGCAGTATGCTGCTGAAGAGGCTTTGAAAAAACTGAGAGAACAACAAACATAATGGAATCCCCCTATTTTAGGGGGATTCGTTGTGCATAGAAAAGGGGGAAAACGATGTTCCTCAAACGGTTAGACATTGTAGGATTTAAATCATTTGCCGAGAGAGTCTCTATCGATTTCGTACCTGGGGTTACTTCTGTTGTGGGACCGAACGGCAGCGGAAAAAGCAACATTACAGACGCAATTCGTTGGGTGCTTGGTGAGCAGTCAGTGAAGTCATTGCGCGGTGCAAAGATGGAGGATGTTATATTTGCCGGCAGCGATTCTAGACGTGCACTAAATGTAGCTGAGGTAACATTGACATTGGATAATGAAGACCAACGATTACCTCTTGAATACAACGAAATTAGCGTAACAAGACGAGTGTACCGCTCAGGGGACAGTGACTTCTTTATAAATAAGCAGTCCTGTCGGTTGAAGGATATTGTAGATTTATTCATGGATTCTGGACTGGGAAGAGAAGCCTTTTCCATCATAAGTCAAGGAAAAGTGGAGGAAATACTAAGCAGCAAAGCAGAAGAACGGCGAGGGATTTTTGAAGAGGCAGCGGGAGTTTTGAAATATAAAACGAGAAAAAAGAAAGCAGAAGCAAAGCTTGCTGAAACACAAGAAAACCTGAATCGAGTGGAGGATATTATCCATGAACTGCAAAGTCAATTAGAGCCGTTAGAAATACAAGCTTCCGTTGCAAAGGACTATTTGGAAAAGAAAGAAGAGCTTGAAAAAATTGAAGCTGCTGTAATTGTTTGTGAAATCGAAGAGCTGCACGAAAAGTGGCAGACACTGAAAAAGCAGTTTGAAGAAAATAAGGACCTCGAGATCTCGGTATCCTCCAACCTTCAAAAAGGTGAAGCGACAATAGAGGATATAAGAGAGAAAGTACAAGCTATTGACGAGTCTATCGAATCTCTTCAGGAAGTACTTTTGTTATCCAGTAAAGAGCTTGAGAAGTTAGAAGGACAAAAGGAGCTTCTGAAGGAACGGAAGAAAAATGCCGGTGTGCATTGTACTCAGCTTGAACAACAGATTGCTGAGCTATCTGAAAAGCTTTTAGATTATGAGCAAACCATACAGAGTGAAACCAAACATTTAGATGAAATAACGGCTCAAGTTATGCACACCAGTCAGAAATTAAGAGAAGCACTGCAAGCTCTTTCTCTGCATAACCAAAACCTAGATGAAAAAATTGAGAATCTAAAAGGCGATTATATTGAACTCCTAAATAAACAAGCTGGTTACCGCAATGAGCTGATGATGCTGGAAGAGCAAGAGAAACAGCAGGTCACTAAAAATCAGCGCCTCGATGATCAGAACGCAAAATATGTAAATCTTCGTAAAGAAGTAGAGCAAAAGAAGCTTCGTATGTTGACCAAGCATGTTACTATCCAAGAAGAGCTATCTAAAAAAGGAATGTCATTTCAAGAGCATGAGCGTGCTTGGAAGGATCTTAAAAATCAATATCAAGAAAATGAAACGAAGCTCTATCAAGCGTATCAATACGTTCAGAAAGTACGCTCACGTAAGGAAATGCTTGAAGAGATGCAAGAAGACTATACCGGCTTTTTTCAAGGAGTTCGGGAAGTTTTGAAAGCTAGAGAAGACAGGCTGCAAGGCATTGAAGGAGCTGTTGCTGAGCTTATTTCTGTACCGCAGCAATATGAAGTTGCTGTGGAGACTGCGCTTGGTGCTGCCATGCAGCATGTTGTTGTTAAAACGGAAGAACATGCAAGAGCAGCAATCAAGTTTTTGAAGCAGCATCAATATGGAAGGGCTACATTTTTGCCGCTTAGTGTAATAAAGGGAAAGGCAGTTTCTGCTGAGCAGCTGTATACAGCGGAGCAGCATCCTGCTTTTATTGGGATTGCTTCTGACTTAATACAATGTGAGCAACCATATAGGACCGTTGTCTCCAATTTATTAGGTACAGTACTGGTGACTCGTGATTTAAAAGGGGCAAATGAACTAGCCCGCATTCTGCAATACCGTTACCGGATTGTTACGCTAGAAGGAGATATTGTAAATCCAGGTGGATCGATGACCGGGGGAGCAATGAAGCAGGCGAAAACTTCGTTGCTGGGCCGACAAAGGGAAGCAGAGACTCTGGCTGTGAAGCTGAAAGATATGGAAGAAAAAACAACGAAGCTAGAAAGCTATGTTGCTTCCATAAAGAAAGACATTGGACGGCATGAAAAAGGGTCAGCTGAACTCCGTGAAACGATGGAGACGCTTCGGATCGAAGAACAACGTACCAAAGGGGATATTCGTCAGCTTGAGTTAGAAGAAAGCAGCTTGAATGAGCGATTGGCCCTTTATGACTTAGAAATGACTGGATTTTTGCAAGATCAAACAAAAATGAAGAACCGTCTGCAATATTTATCTGGGCAGTTACAGCAATTGTCTTCTTCTATTACGCAATTAGATCAAATAATTGCAGAGTTGACAAAACAAAAAGCAGAACAGCATAGTTCAAAAGAACAATTGCAAGCAGATATTACAGAATTAAAAGTACAAGAGGCGGAAAAGCAACAAATGCTGTTTAACCAACAAGAAAAGGTCAGCCGCTATAGACGTGAACAAGCACAAGCAAAAGCCGCTCTGCAAAAGGCAAAAGAGGATTTGTCCCTTCTTCAAAGTGAAATGAATTCAAACCTAAGCGGTGAAGAACAAATTTCTGAAATGGTTAAGAAGAAAACTCACGACAGGAATCAAACTGTAGAGCTAATTAGCTTGCGCCGTGAACAGCGTTTGGAATTACAATCGAACTTAGAAGATTCAGATATAGAGCTGAAAGAAGCGAAGCGTCAGCACAAATATTTGTTAGAAGTATTACGAGATCAAGAAGTACAAATTAACCGCTTAGATGTGGAGCTTGAAAACCGTTTGCAGCAATTAAGGGAAACGTATACAATTTCATACGAAGCTGCAAAAGAAAAATATCCAATGGTATTGCCGATACAAGAAGCACGCAAGAAAGTGAAGTTGCTTAAACTTTCTATCGAAGAGCTTGGCAATGTGAACTTAGGTGCGATTGAAGAGTATGAACGTGTATCGGAAAGGCATCAATTTTTACTGGAACAGCGCATTGATTTGCAAGAAGCAAAAGATACATTGTACCAAGTGATTAGTGAAATGGACGATGAAATGAAGAAGCGTTTTGCATTTACTTTTCAAGCGATTCGCACTGAATTTCAATTTGTGTTTAAAGCCCTGTTTGGTGGAGGGCGCGCTGATTTAGTATTAGCTGATGCAGAGGATTTACTTAATACAGGAGTGGATATTGTTGCTCAACCACCAGGTAAAAAATTGCAGAATCTGGGGTTATTATCTGGTGGAGAACGGGCGTTAACCGCGATTGCGCTTCTATTTTCGATATTAAAGGTTCGTCCTGTTCCATTTTGTGTGCTTGATGAGGTTGAGGCTGCGCTGGATGAAGCCAATGTGGCTCGATTTGCGCAATATTTGCGGAAGTTCAGCAAAGAAACTCAGTTTATTGTAATTACCCATAGAAAAGGAACGATGGAAGAAAGTGATGTACTATATGGCGTCACAATGCAAGGATCGGGTGTCTCTAAGCTTGTATCAGTACGCTTAGATGACAAAGAAGCTGTTTTATAGGAAAAGGAGGAATAGAAGCGAATGAGTTTTTTTAAGAAGCTGAAAGAAAGCATTTCACGCCAAACAGAAGCTGTTACAGATAAGTTTAAGCAAGGATTGGAGAAAACGAGAAGCTCTTTTTCTGAAAAAGTGAATGATTTAGTGTATCGATATCGTAAAGTGGATGAAGATTTCTTTGAAGAATTAGAGGAGATTTTAATCGGAGCCGATGTTGGTGTTAATACCGTCATGGATTTGATTGACGAGCTGAAGGATGAAGTGAAACGCCGCAACATTCAAGATCCTCGTGAGGTTCAAGCGGTCATTTCAGAGAAGTTAGTCGAAATCTATAATGGTGATGAAGAAGAGCTCGATAACGAAATCAATATACAAGAAAATAGTTTAACAGTAATCTTATTTGTCGGTGTAAACGGCGTAGGAAAAACAACCACAATCGGTAAACTGGCACATAAGCTGAAAACTGAAGGTAAGACGGTTTTATTGGCTGCTGGGGACACGTTTCGTGCTGGTGCTATTGAGCAATTGGAAGTGTGGGGCGAACGTGTAGGCGTAGATGTTATTAAGCAAGGTTCTGGTTCTGATCCGGCAGCTGTTATGTTCGATGCAGTACAAGCCGCAAAAGCTCGTAAGGTGGATGTGCTGCTGTGCGATACAGCGGGACGATTGCAGAATAAAGTGAACTTAATGAAGGAATTGGAAAAAGTGAAGCGTGTCATTGAGCGTGAGATTCCAGGAGCCCCTCATGAAGTTCTTCTTGTTATTGATGCAACGACAGGGCAAAATGGTCTAAGTCAGGCTAAAACATTCTCAGAGGCAACAGATGTAACAGGGATTGTGCTTACGAAATTAGACGGTACAGCAAAAGGCGGTATTGTTTTGGCTATTCGTAACGAACTCAACGTTCCAGTCAAATTCGTCGGATTAGGTGAGAAGATGGATGACTTGCAACCGTTTGATCCATCACAATATGTGTATGGCCTATTTGCAGATATGGTAGAAAAAGAAGCAGCAGAATAAGAACAACTGCATGGTTAGTACATTGAAAAATTTATCAGTAAAGAAAAAAACTTGACACCTAATATCCAACAATGTAAACTGTTGTTGTAAAGGCAATTCACTTAACAAGGGGATGTGAAAGCATGCTTGAAAAAACAACAAGAATGAATTATTTGTTTGATTTTTATCAATCGCTGTTAACCCCCAAGCAACGGAACTATATGTCGCTGTATTATTTGGACGACTATTCCCTCGGTGAAATTGCTGAAGAATTTGAAATAAGTCGTCAAGCCGTTTATGATAATATTAAGCGAACAGAAGCAATGCTTGAAGAATATGAAGAAAAGTTGTTGCTGTTTAATAAGTTTCAAGAGCGTCAGCAGCTTGTTCACCGATTGAAAGAATTGCTCGGAAACGAGTCTTTAAGTGAAGAAGTGGAGCAAGTTGTAGAAGCAATTGAAAAATTAGATTAGGAGGACGGCAAGTATGGCATTTGAAGGATTAGCCGACCGACTTCAACAGACGATGCAAAAAATCCGTGGAAAAGGGAAAGTGAATGAAGCGGATGTAAAAGAAATGATGCGTGAAGTGCGACTTGCGTTGCTTGAGGCAGACGTGAACTTCAAAGTTGTAAAAGACTTTGTAAAACGTGTATCTGAACGTGCAGTCGGACAAGAAGTAATGAAAAGCTTGACTCCAGGCCAACAGATTATAAAAGTGGTCCAGGAGGAGCTTACTCAGCTTATGGGCGGAGAACAAAGCAAAATTGCTGTGTCTAATCGCCCGCCGACTGTCATTATGATGGTAGGACTGCAAGGTGCCGGTAAAACGACAACTACAGGAAAGCTGGCTAATTTACTTCGAAAGAAGTACAATCGTAACCCGCTTCTTGTAGCGGCAGACATTTATCGTCCGGCTGCAATTCAGCAGCTTGAAACGCTTGGAAAGCAGATCAACATGCCTGTATTCTCTTTAGGGGATAAGGTAAGTCCAGTTGAGATTGCAAAGCAAGCCATTGCAAAAGCAAAGGAAGAGCATCATGATTATGTTCTCATCGATACAGCGGGCCGCCTTCATATTGATGAACAGTTGATGGAAGAGCTGGAACAAGTAAAAGAGATTACAAAGCCTGATGAGATTTTTCTTGTTGTTGATGCAATGACAGGGCAGGATGCTGTAAACGTTGCGCAAAGCTTTCATGATCAATTAGGTTTGACAGGCGTTGTACTTACGAAGCTTGATGGCGATACTCGAGGAGGAGCTGCGTTATCCATTAAAGCAGTAACCAACACTCCGATTAAATTTGTCGGTTTAGGTGAAAAGCTGGATGCGCTCGAACCGTTCCATCCGGAGCGTATGGCGTCTCGTATTTTAGGTATGGGAGATGTGCTGACTCTTATTGAAAAAGCTCAAGCAGCGGTTGACGAAGAAAAAGCAAAAGAGCTTGAGCAAAAGATGCGTACATTGTCATTTACGCTTGATGACTTTTTAGAGCAATTAGGACAAGTGCGTCAGCTCGGTCCTTTGGATGAGATTTTAAATATGCTTCCAGGGGCAAACAAAATCAAGGGTCTGAAAAATGTCCAAGTAGATGAAAAGCAAATCGGTCATGTCGAGGCGATTATTCGTTCCATGACAAAGGATGAGAAAGAACATCCTGAAGTGATCAATGCAAGCCGCCGCAAGCGAATTGCTAAAGGTAGCGGAACCACTGTTCAAGAGGTCAACCGTCTGCTTAAACAATTCGAAGATATGAAGAAAATGATGAAGTCTATGACTAATATGCAAAAAGGTAAGAAAAAGGGCGGTTTTGGAGGCTTTAAGTTTCCTTTTTAAGGGAAAAAAAAGAAATGCTCTGTTAAGAAATTATACTTTACAAAGAGTGTTCCTTTTTGATAATATTATTATCTGTGTGAAACAAATTCGGAGGTGCTTTATAAATGGCAGTAAAAATTCGTTTAAAACGCATGGGAGCTAAAAAATCTCCTTTCTATCGTGTAGTAGTTGCTGATTCTCGTTCTCCACGTGACGGACGTTTCATTGAGGAAATTGGATACTACAATCCAGTTGCTCAACCAGCTGAAATCAAAATTGACGAAACAGCAGCATTAAAATGGTTACAAAACGGCGCGAAGCCATCTGACACAGTACGTAACCTATTCTCTAAGCAAGGTATTTTAGAGAAGTTCCATTTAGCAAAACAAGGCAAATAAGTTAGAGGAATCCTATGATAGGGTTAATCGAAACTGTTGTCAAAGCCCTTGTGGATCATCCTGAAGATGTGGTGGTTACCGAAACATCAAAAAACGGAGATATCGCTTACCGTTTAACTGTACATCCAGAGGATGTTGGAAAAGTGATTGGGAAGCAAGGACGAATTGCTAAAGCAATTCGAACCGTTGTATACGCAGCGGGACATCGTTTGAATCAAAAGATTAGTCTTGAAATTCAATAACACAAAAAGGGCGAGGATGATTCCTCTCCCTTTTTTGTTATAGAGGGTTGCGATTGGAAAAGCTAATTACATATCAAGTACAGGAGTGAGCATATATGACAAAATGGTTTAATGTGGGCAAGATTGTGAACACTCACGGTATTAAGGGTGAACTTCGCGTAGTTTCCCGCACGGATTTCCCTGAAGAGCGCTACAAAGTAGGGAACACTTTATATCTTTGGAAAGAAAAAAGCCAGGATCCAATCAAGGTAGTTGTAGCTTCACATCGTACTCATAAATCCTTTGATTTGTTAACGTTTGAAGGCTATCACGATGTAAACCAAGTAGAACAGTTTAAGGGCACTTTGCTAAAGGTGCCTGAGGAGCAGCTTGGTGAGCTTCCAGAAGGAGAGTATTATTACCATGAAATCATTGGTTGTTTAGTAGTATCAGAAGATGGTCAAGAAATGGGTACTATTACGGAAATTCTTTCTCCAGGTGCGAACGATGTATGGGTAGTAAAAGGGAAGCACGGAAAAGATATACTAATTCCTTATATTGAAGAAATTGTTTTAAAGGTGGATACTGAACAAAAGAGGGTCACCATTTTTCCGATGGAAGGGCTGTTATAATGAAAATTGATATTTTGACATTATTTCCGGAAATGTTTTCCGGAGTATTCGGCTCCTCTATATTAAAAAAAGCGCAAGACAAAAATGCGGTACAATTGAATGTTATAAATTTTCGGGAGTATTCCGAAAATAAGCATGGAAGTGTAGATGATTATCCTTATGGGGGCGGTGCAGGCATGGTACTGGCCCCTCAGCCGATATTTCATGCGGTGGAAACCTTGACGTCTCAGTCAGTTAAAAAGCCGCGAGTTATTTTAATGTGTCCGCAAGGAGAGCGGTTTACACAAAGTAAGGCAGAGGAATTATCCCAAGAAGAGCATCTCATCTTAGTATGTGGTCATTATGAAGGATACGATGAGAGAATTCGTGAGTATTTAGGAACGGACGAAATTTCCATAGGTGATTACGTACTGACAGGCGGAGAGCTGGCTGCTATGGTTGTTACTGACAGTGTTGTCAGGCTGTTGCCAGATGTTTTAGGGAAAGAGGAATCCCACCTGCAAGATTCATTTAGTACAGGTTTGTTAGAGCATCCCCATTATACAAGGCCGGCTGTATTTCGAGATATGAAGGTGCCAGATGTTTTAATATCAGGGAACCATAAACTTATTGAGGAATGGCGCCATAAAGAATCGTTGCGGCGCACATATACTCGCCGCCCAGATTTATTAGAAAATCGAGAATTAAACAAGAAAGAACAGCAGTGGATGGAAGAGTTCAAAGAAGACAAGTAAAAAACCTTAACAGTAAATAAATTTCTTGCGTGCAGGCTATTGCAACGATTCTTAGAATGTGCTATTATAACACTTGTGGTTTACGAGAGTAAATCCGTTAAAACGATGTTCCGCTGCAATAAAATCATTGTAAGAGCGTCTGTTCAGAAGGAGAGAAGTTACGATGCAAAAATTAATCGAAGATATTACAAAAGAGCAATTAAAAACTGACTTACCTGCTTTCCGTCCTGGAGACACAGTACGTGTACACGTAAAAGTTGTTGAGGGAACTCGTGAGCGTATTCAGTTGTTTGAAGGCGTTGTAATTAAACGTCGTGGCGGTGGAATCAGCGAAACATTTACAGTACGTAAAGTTTCTTACGGTGTAGGTGTTGAACGTACATTCCCAGTTCACACACCACGAATCGCGAAGCTTGAAGTAATTCGCCGCGGTAAAGTTCGCCGTGCTAAATTATATTACTTACGTAACCTTCGTGGTAAAAAAGCACGTATTAAAGAAATTCGATAATGAAAAGACGGGAGCTTGTGGATACAAGCTCCCTTTTTTCCACTTTTATTTCATTTTTGATATAATAGCTTATATAGAGCATTCCGAATTTCTGGAGGGGACGAAAAGTGGCAGAACAAAAAAGTCAAACATGGGAATGGATTAAAGCGGTATTGATAGCAATTGGACTAGCTGTAGTGATTCGCTACTTTTTATTTGCACCAATATTAGTAGATGGTGTATCGATGATGCCTACGCTGCATGATCAAAATCGCATGATAGTGAATAAAATTGGCTATAAAGTTGGTGAACCGCAACGCTTTGATATTATTGTATTTAAAGCAACAGAAGAGAAAGACTATATTAAACGCGTTATAGGTCTTCCAGGTGATCATATTGAATACAAAAATGACGTTCTTTATGTGAATGGCAAGCCTTATAAAGAGTCGTATTTGGATCAATATAAGAAAGAAGCAACAGATGGCCCGCTAACATATGATTTTACGCTGGAAGAAATTACAGGAGAAAAAACAGTGCCAAAAGGAAAGCTATTTGTATTAGGAGACAATCGTCGCTACAGTAAGGACAGTCGTACGATTGGTGCAGTATCGATTAAGGATGTAATCGGTAAAGCGAATTTCGTATATTGGCCGATGGAAGATATACATATGATCAAAAAACCACAATAAAAGAAGGTGACAGCATGACGATACAATGGTTCCCAGGCCATATGGCAAAGGCGAGACGCCAAGTAACGGAGAAATTAAAATTAATTGATGTGGTAATTGAGCTGGTCGATGCTCGGTTGCCAGCTTCTTCACGAAATCCGATGATTGATGAAATCATTAGTCATAAGCCACGTTTAGTTGTGCTAAATAAAGCGGATATGGCAGACGATACAGCAACGAAAAAATGGATTGCTTACTTTGAAGAAAAAGGACATAAAGCAATTTCCATTAATGCACAGGCTGGACAGGGTATGAAGGAAATTACAGCAGCATGTAAGGTGCTAGTAAAAGAAAAGTTTGATAAGATGATAGCTAAGGGAATAAAGCCTCGTGCCATCCGTGCATTAATTGTCGGTATACCAAACGTAGGAAAGTCTACGTTAATCAATAAGCTTGTTAAAAAGAATATTGCTAAAACTGGGGATAGACCTGGGGTGACAACAGCACAGCAATGGATCAAAGTTGGCAAGGAGCTAGAGCTTCTTGATACACCGGGAATTCTATGGCCTAAATTCGAAGACCAACAAGTTGGCCTTCGTCTTGCTGCAAGCGGTGCAATTAAAGATTCTATTTTGAACTTGCAAGAAGTAGCTGTATACGCACTTCGTTTTTTAGGAGAACACTACCCTGAACGCTTAAAAGACCGATACAATTTGTCTGAAATTCCTCAGGATATTGTTGAATTGTTTGATGAAATTGGGAAAAGAAGAGGCTGTCTTCTAGGTGGCGGACTAGTGGATTACGACAAAACAGCAGAGCTTGTTCTTCGTGAACTACGCGCAGGAAAGCTGGGCCGGATTACACTGGAACAACCTGATGAAGTTGCTGCATTAGAAGAAACGGTCTAACTATGTTAGCCGTCTATTAAAAAATATTAAGGAGCTCCAGTTGCTGGAGCTTTTCTTTATTAGGAGGAGAAATGTAGTGTCGAAACGGACAATGAAGGAAGCAGCACAGTTGCTGCAGGGAATTAATAGTGAAATGGACCCTGTATTTATAGAATTGCTGCAAGATGAGAGAAAAGGTATTCAAAAGCTGATTGCACAGTGGTACAAAAGACAAGAGGTGGAAGCAAGAGAACGAGAGTTATTTCACCAAATGTCAGAATATGAACAGGCATTGCGTGATAAAGGAGTGAAGTTTATTGCTGGAGTAGATGAGGTGGGACGAGGACCGTTAGCTGGACCAGTCGTGGCTGCAGCAGTTATTTTACCGGAAGGATTTTATTTAGCAGGCCTCAATGATTCAAAAAAGCTAAGCGAAGCGAAACGTGAACAATATTATAACACGATTGTAAAGGAGGCTGTTGCTGTTGGAATAGGAGTTATCGAGGCAGAAGTTATTGATGAGATTAATATATATCAAGCAACAAAGCGAGCCATGCTCACAGCAATTGCCGACTTGTCTCCGCAACCTCAACATCTCCTCATTGATGCGATGGAGCTACCGCTAGCTATTGCTCAAACCTCAATCATAAAAGGAGATGCGAAAAGTATATCTATTTCTGCTGCTTCTGTCGTTGCAAAAGTGACTAGAGATCGTATGATGAAAGATTTAGGAGAAATGTACCCGATGTATGGGTTTGAGAAGCATATGGGTTATGGGACAAAGGAGCATATAGAAGCCATTCGAACCCAAGGTGTTTTACGTGAACATCGAAAAACATTTGCTCCAATAAAGAATACACAATTCTGATATTGAAACCGTTTTTTGGAAATCATTTCTCCTTGATGGAAGCTTTAGTTTATTTTGCTCTAATACTTCTATATCCTTATAACTGTAAGATTAAAGTTATGAACAGGAATGTTCAGCCCCCATTAGTACAGAATGCTGGGGCTGAGCATTTTTTTTGTTCATTATTTTAATTTGTAAATGTAAATGACAAAAAATGCGAAATAAAATATCTGAATTTTCAGAAATAAAAAGGTATAGATAAAAATGATAACGAATATTAAAGATATTTAATCGTAAACATACTAACCGGTTAGTTAAGAGGAGGTTTTAACATGAATTTTTCCTATAGTGAAAAGGTACAACAACTAATAAACCAATTGGAGCAGTTTATGAAGGAAGTTGTGTACCCGAATGAAAAGGTATATGATAAGCAACTGCGTGACGCAGAGCACCAATGGTGTATTCCACCTATTATGGAGGAAATGAAGCAGAAAGCGAAGCAAGAGGGACTTTGGAATTTATTTTTACCGGAAAATGAATATGGAGCTGGGTTAACGAATCTTGAGTACGCACCGCTTTGTGAGATTATGGGCCGATCCTTTATTGCTCCTGAAGTATTCAATTGTGCTGCTCCTGATACAGGGAATATGGAGGTGCTTGCGCGTTACGGAACAGAAAAGCAAAAGGAACGGTGGCTGAAGCCTTTGTTAGATGGTGATATTCGTTCTTGCTTTGCTATGACAGAGCCGGATGTTGCTTCTTCTGATGCGACAAATGTTCAATCTTCGATTGTGCGGGATGGTAACGAGTATGTAATTAACGGACGGAAATGGTGGACGTCAGGTGCAGGAGACCCGCGCTGTGAAATTGCTATTTTTATGGGGAAAACGAATCCATCAGCTCCAAAGCATGAGCAGCAGTCTATGATTCTTGTGCCGATGAATACACCTGGTGTAAAAGTGCTGCGTACTCTGTCAGTGTTTGGATATGATCATGCACCGCACGGTCATGCTGAAGTATTGTTTGACAATGTACGAGTACCGGTATCAAACATGATTTGGGAAGAGGGAAAGGGTTTTGCGATTGCACAAGGACGCCTAGGACCTGGACGTATCCACCATTGTATGCGTTTGATTGGAGCTGCAGAGAGAGCTCTTGATATTATGTGTGAACGTGTTGTAAATCGTTTCGCATTCGGCAAAATGATTGCAGAACAAGGTGTAGTACAGGACTGGATTGCAGAAGCGCGAATAGAGATTGAACAGGCACGGCTTTTAACATTAAAGGCTGCATATATGATGGATACAGTCGGCAACAAAGTAGCGCGTAAGGAGATTGCAATGATTAAAGTCGTAGCTCCTAATGTCGCTCTGAAAGTATTAGATCGAGCGATTCAGTCTTTAGGAGGAGCTGGAGTAAGTGAAGATTTCCCACTTGCGGCACATTGGGCAAATGCCAGAACGCTGCGTTTAGCTGACGGCCCGGATGAAGTTCATAAGGCAGCTATTGCGAAAATGGAGCTCGCCCCATATCACAAAGAAAAAGAATACGCCAAATTGAGCAAGTAGGTGCACATATGAAGCAGAAAATTATCCAAGCAAGCATTGAGCTATTTGAAAAACAAGGATTTGCAGAAACATCCATTCAGCACATTGTGGACTCTGTTGGGGTAACAAAAGGTGCATTTTATTATCATTTTACTTCTAAAGAAGAGCTTCTTTTAGGAATTCATCACCGCTTCATAGACAGGATTTTGCAACAGCAGACAAGCATCATGAAGGATTTAGAAACATCATACAGTGAAAAGCTTCATCAAGTCGTGACAATGCTGCTGCAAAACATTGAGAATAATGGTGCGAGCGCTCGGGTCTTTTTTCGAGAGCTGCAAAATTTGACAAAGGAAAACTTGCCGGAACTTTTGAAAAAACGTGATCAATTCCGTGATGAAATTAAAGATCTTGTACAAAAGGGAATTGCAAAAGGAGAATTTCGGCAGGAACTGCATTCGGAAATGGTTGCTTTAGGAGTATTAGGGATGTGTAATTGGACCTATATGTGGTTTGATCCAAACGGGTCTGTAAATGCAGAGGAGCTTGCGAATATTTTTATTGATATGATTTTAAACGGTGTGGCAAAGGAGTGAGGAACATGTTGGATACAATTCCTGTGCGAACAGGGGAAGAACTGCCGATACAAGAGTTGGATGATTTTTTAAGAAGGACCCTTAATGATTTGCCGGATGGAAAACTTAAGGTTCAGCAGTTTTCTGCAGGACATTCCAATTTAACGTATGCATTGAAGATTGGTGATTGGGAGGCAGTACTAAGAAGGCCGCCTCTTGGTCCGATTGCTCCGAAAGCTCATGACATGGCGCGGGAATCTAAGCTTTTGAGTGTATTGCATGAACTGTTTTCACTGGCACCTAAGCCGTATTTGTTTCACGATGGTTCAGAGGTAATCGGCAGCCCATTTTTTATTATGGAGAGACGTCATGGAGTAGTTCTTGATACCTCTTTTCCAGAAGGGACGGCGCCGACTGAGAAGGTTTGCCACTCTATTTCTGAATCTTTTGTAGATACACTTGTACAGCTGCATGAGGCAAATTACAAAGGCACTGCATTAGAACAAATCGGTCATCCTGATGGTTTTATGGAGAGACAGGTAAACGGATGGATACGGCGCTATGAAAGAGCGAAAACGAATGAGATCCGGGAAGTTGAGGAGCTAACAGAATGGCTGAGTTCCAACGTTCCGCAATCTCAAGAGCCGACCATTATTCATTATGATTTTAAATGCAACAATATGATGTTTGCCAAAAATGATTTGACGAAGGTAGTCGGTGTATTTGATTGGGAAATGTCAACGATAGGAGATCCGCTTGCTGATGTAGGTGCTGCAATGAGCTATTGGGTACAGAGGGATGATCCGGAGTTTCTGCAATATGGTCTTGGAAAGCCACCTATAACAGTGCAAAAAGGATTTATGACTAGAAATGCGCTTATTGAGATGTATGCGAAAAAAAGCGGACGAGATTTGTCTCATATTCATTTTTATGTGACATTTGCCTATTTTAAGCTGGCGGTTATTGTCCAGCAAATTTTCTACCGGTATAAAAAAGGACAAACTCAAGATCCGCGCTTTGCAAATATGGATAAGTTTGTATACGGTCTTGTCCAGCATGCATTCGAGCAATCCCGCACAAAAGAGGTGTAATAGGTGGGGAAACTGCATGTGATTGTAAAAAAAGAAGAAATTGATAGTGAAAAAACAGAAGGGAAAATTGCAGTGGTACTCGATGTGTTGATTGCTACTTCCGTAATTACGGTGGGACTGCAATACGGGGCGAAGCAAGTGATTCCGGTACGAGATAAAGAAGAAGCTTGGTTGAAGGCTAGGGAATACCATACGGATGAAATTCTTATTGTAGGTGAATATCAAGGTCAGGCCATAGAAGGCTTTCTTATGCCAAATCCAACCGAGCTGAAGGAGCAGGCAGCAGGAAAAACGATGATATTGTCGACAACAAATGGAACGGTCGCTATTTCGAAAGCTGCAAGAGCAAAAGAGCTGTATATTGCCTCACTCCTTAACGGAGAAGCTGTTGCTGAAGCTATTAACGATCATCATAAAGAGGAAACTGTACTGATTATTTGCTCTGGCTCTGATGGAACATTCTCGCTTGAGGATTTTTATGGTGCTGGTTATATGTTGTATCATATCGTGCAGCAAAACGAATGGCAACTTACAGATGTTGCTTTGGCGGCACTATCCTATTATGAAGGAAAGCGCAAGGAATCCACACAAGTGCTTTCTGCTTCACGAGTAGGAAGAGCATTGTACAGAGAGGGATATGAACGAGAAGTAAAATATGCAGCTCAGTGCGGGAGCTATTCACTCATTGCTAAATTTGATGGAAATGCAATTCGAATGGAGGAAAAAAGATATGTCACAAACAAAGCTGAAGTATAATGGGGGCAGTTTTTTAGTAATAGGAGCACATGATGTGTTTGCACCGGAAGATTTCACAAAAGAGCATCAGCTTATTTTCCAAACCGCTGAAAAGTTTGTGGAGAAAGATGTATATCCCCATGCGGAGGAAATTGATACGCAGAATTTTGAAACAGTTGTTCAGCTTATGCAAAAAGCTGGCGAACTTGGACTTCTTGCCCATAGCGTACCAGAAGTATATGGAGGATTGGGTCTTGATAAAATTACGAAAAGTATTGTAGGCGAATGTGTTGGCCGTGCAGGTGCATACGGTGTTGCCCACTCTAATCATACATGTATCGCAACACTTCCAATTACGTATTTTGGTACGTCAGAGCAAAAAGAAAAATATCTACCGAAGCTTGCTTCTGGTGAATATATTGGGGCGTACTGTCTGACAGAGCCTAGTTCCGGTTCAGATGCGCTAGCAGCGAAAACAACTGCAAAATTAAACGCTGCCGGTACTCACTATATCTTAAACGGTACAAAGCTGTACATCACAAATGCAGCGTTTTCCGATACCTTTATCGTATATGCAAAGGTAGACGGGGATAAATTTACCGCGTTTTTGGTAGAAAAGGATTTTTCTGGCCTTTCAATCGGACCGGAAGAGAGGAAAATGGGGATTAAAGGATCTTCTACTTGTCCCGTTATATTGGAGGATTGTGAGGTGCCAATCGAAAATGTGATTGGGAAAATTGGAAAAGGGCATCATATTGCATTTAATGTGCTGAATCTTGGTCGGTTCAATCTGGGCTCTGCCTGTATGGGGGGAGCGAAACAGGCATTGAAGGTGACGATGAATTATACGCTGGCACGTCAGCAATTTGGCCGGCCTATCGCAGCATTTACGGCTACACAGGAAAAGATTGCGATGATGGCTTGTAATATCTATGCATCGGAATCCTTACAATATCGTACCGCAGGGCTTTTGGAAGACGCACTAGGCGATTTGTATGAAGAAAATGATCATGCTTTAATTGTAAAACGAATGGCAGAATATGCGATTGAATGCGCAATTTGTAAAGTATTCGGATCTGAAACACTCGATTTTGTAGTAGATGAAGGTGTCCAACTTCATGGTGGAGCTGGATATATTCAAGAATATCCCATTGAGCGAGCGTATCGTGATTCTAGAATCAATCGAATTTTTGAAGGAACAAACGAAATAAATCGTCTGATTATTCCGACTTTTATAATTCGAAAAGCGCAAGTTTTGGGACTTCACAAAGCTGTTGAACAGGCTGTATCAGAATTGGAACATGGAGGAGAACTTGTACAATCTGGTCAGTCTTTAGTTCGTGAACAAGAAATGATCAATAGCATACGCCGATTGTTTCTTGCTCTTACTGGGCTTATATTGCAAGTACATGGGCTAAAGCTCGAAGAAGAACAGGAAACATTGTTAAAGCTTGCAGACATAGCTATTAAGCTATATGCAGCTGAATCAGCGGTATTGCGTGCTACAAAAGATTCAGCAGATATACTGAAACAACATCTTGCAATCACTTACTTGGAGGATGCTTATTTAGAAGTGGAAATTTTAGCTAAAAAACTTATTCATTCTCTTTGTGAAGGGGAGACTCAGCAACAATATTTGAAGCTTATCGGAGCAGAATGCGGACGCTTCAGTTATACCAATACGATTATCCGCAAGCGTGAAATCGCTCAAGCGATGCTGGATGCACAAAAATATATATGTTAAGAAGGGAGAGTGAGAGAAGGAATTGTTACTTTGCAGGGGACATGACAGACTGCAGGAAGAAGTTCGAGTATTAAAGTAAACGTCATGACACATGCTGTGTGCTGCCAGTTATGTAGAAGGCATGGGGAATGGAAAATTGACGGAAATCAAGCTGTTTTTGCTTTATGTATTAAGGGATATGTATTGATGGTGGTGCAACTTCACTTTAATTTTAGGGAGGAACATTACGCATGAAATGGCTAGAGCAATATGCTGATCGAATTAAGGCAGAAATAGAGGTCCCCTGTATTCCAGTTTACCGTGTATTAGAGCAAACGACAGAGAAATATGAAAGTCATGAAGCACTCTCGTTCTATGGCCACACATATACATATAGGCAACTGTATAGTATGGCAAATCGTTTTGCAGCGTCATTACAGCAAAACGGTATTCAAAAAGGAGATCGAGTTGCCATTATGCTTCCGAATTGTCCTCAATATGTAGTAGCTTATTATGGTATTTTGCTTGCAGGAGCTGTTGTAACACAAGTCAATCCTATGCTCGTGGAGCGTGAACTAGAGCATATTTTACAGGATTCCGGTTCAAAAGTGATTGTCGTTTACGACATTTTGCACGAAAGAGTGCAAGCTGTGCAAAATAAGACGGATATTGAATCAATTATAACAGTGTGTCTTATGCCGACAGAGGACACAAGGGCACTTTCGCTGCCATTTGAAGTTTGTTTGCAGGAATCTGCTTTACTTTTGCCGATTGACATTGACCCGAAAGAAGATATAGCTGTTCTTCAGTATACTGGAGGGACAACTGGACGCTCTAAAGGGGTAATGTTAACACACTTCAATATTGTGGCAAATCTTGTACAAGCCTATGAGTTTTTCAAAGAAGAAATTATGTTTGGCAATGAGCGCTATTTAACAGTTATTCCCTTGTTCCATGTATTTGGTATGACATCGGGTATGAATCTTCCCATTTATACTGGAGGAAAAAATATACTTCTTCCTCGTTTTCAGCTAGAAGAGGTGCTTGAGACAATTAAACGGGAGCAGCCGACCGTTTTTCCAGGTGTGCCAACAATGTATATTGCTATTACTAATCATCCGGATGCTGAAAAATATGGAATTGATAGCATTCGCATTTGCAACAGCGGAAGCGCGCCGATGCCCTTAGAAGTGATGAAGGAGTTTGAGAGAAAAACAAAAGCACAAATCTTAGAAGGATATGGATTAAGTGAATCCGCTCCAATCACTCACGTCAATCCTCCTTTTGGTGTACGAAAACCGGGAAGCATCGGCATCGGTATTCCATCAACAGAATATAAAGTGGTCGATTTGGCAACAGGAACAATGCAAGTGCCATTTGGTGAGCGTGGCGAGTTGATTATTCGGGGTCCGCAAGTGATGAAGGGGTATTGGAATATGCCGGAAGAAACATCCAATACACTCCGTGATGGTTGGTTATACACGGGAGATATAGCGAAAATGGATGAGGATGGCTATATCTATATTGTAGATCGTAAAAAAGATATGATTTTGGCAAGTGGTTTTAATGTATATCCAAGAGATGTAGAGGAGGTACTGTACGAACACTTTGCCATTCAGGAAGCTGTTGTAGTAGGCGTACCAGATGCATATCGCGGCGAGACGGTAAAGGCAGTAATAGTGTTAAAAGAAGGTATGACCGCAACAGAAGATGACATTGTGGAATACTGCCGTCCGTTAATGGCTACGTATAAAATTCCGAGAATAATAGAGTTTCGAACATCTCTGCCAAAAACAAATGTTGGAAAGGTGTTACGAAGAGCAATTCGTGAAGAATTGCCACAAGTATAAAAGGAGGAATGATTATGATAAAAACTATTTGTGTTGTAGGTGCAGGCTCTATGGGGCATCAAATTGCTATGCTGTGTGCATTGGGCGGGTATAACACAGTGCTGCAAGATATAAATGAACAAGTCTTAAAAGAGGCAGAAACAAAGCTGCAAGATATTTTACATAAATGGGTAGCAAAAAAGAAAATTACAGCGGAGGAAAAAGATGCTGCATTTAGTCGATTATCCTATACAATCAGCTTGCAAGAGGCGGCTTCAGCAGCAGATTTTGTAATTGAAGCTGTAGTAGAAAAGTTGGATGTGAAACGCGAAGTATTTACTAAGTTAGATCGTATCGCACCAAAACATGCGATTTTAGCAACAAATAGCTCTACCATTGTGAGTTCTCTGATTGCTGATGCAACAAATCGTCCAGACAAAGTATGTAACGTGCACTTCTTCTTCCCGCCTCTTGTGATGGACTGTGTGGAGGTGGTCATGAGTGAACAAACTTCTGAAGAGACAGCTCAGCTTGCGATGGATGTATGTGAGCGAATCAACCGTACTGCCGTGCTGCTTCGTAAGGAAATTTCCGGTTTTGTAGCTAATCGAATCTTAGGTGCGCTCATGGATGAGGCATTACACTTATATGAACAGGGAATAGCAGATGTTAAGGATATCGATCTTATCTGTACAAAAGCACTCAACCATCCTATTGGGCCGTTTGCATTGATGGATTTATCTGGTATAGATGTTGTCTACTATGTGAAGCAGCAACGCTATGCAGAAACCGGCGATCCATCCGATAAACCGAATGCTTGTTTGGAAGAGAAAGTAAAAGCAGGGAAACTAGGAAGAAAAACGGGAGAAGGCTGGTATATGTATAAACAATTAGAAGGGGTGAAGAACTAATGGAACTCGTTTCTGTTCAAAAGCAAAACAAAATTGCAACTGTAACAATTGATAACCCGCCGTTAAACGTGATGTGCAAGCAAGTAGTAGAGGAATTGAAGGATATATTTATGGATTTATCAACCGATAGCAGTGTAGTAACCATCATTTTAACAGGAGCAGGGAAAAAGGCTTTTATGGCAGGAGCTGATATCAAGGAATTTCCAGATTGGATAGGGAAAGAAAATTTAAAACAGCAATTTATGAATACCCACGAAGTCTTAAATTTAATAGATGATTGTCAAAAACCAACTATTGCTGTTGTTAACGGTATTGCGTTCGGTGGCGGATGTGAACTGGCGTTAACTTGTGATCTTCGCATTGTGGAAGAGCATGCTCTTCTCGGGCTTCCCGAAGTTAAGCTTGGATTATTTCCAGGCGGCGGCGGTACACAACGCCTGCCTCGTTTAATAGGAGAAGCGAAAGCGAAAGAAATGATGTATACAGGAGAACCGATTTCAGCCTATGACGCAGAAGCTATCGGTCTTGTAAATAAAGTAGTGCCGTCTGGTGAGGGGCTGCAAGCAGCAGCCGAACTAGCAGAAAAAATTAGTGCATACTCTATTACAGCTTTATCTCGTATTAAAAAAGCGGTAGATGAAGGGATGAATCTTCCTTTCTCGCAAGCTATTGAAAGAGAAGCGGAATTATTTGAAGAAGTGTTTCAAACAGAGGATATTAAAGAAGGAGTGCAAGCGTTTCTAGAAAAACGGAAGCCGCAATTTCAAGGGCGATAGGATTGTGTTTTTATTAGTAGGAAAATTGGAGACGAATATAATGAGTACAGGTAAATACTCGTTATATTCCCCTTTTCAAGGGATATCTGATGAAGATAAAGGGGAGAAAAAATGTGGATGTAACTCGATTGTTTAGTTTGGAAGGAAAAACCGCCATCGTTACAGGAGGTGGAAGAGGATTAGGCGAGCAAATTGCTATTGGTCTCGCAGAAAGCGGAGCAAACGTAGTCATCTGCTCTAGAAAACTTGAAGCGTGTGAAGAATCGGCACATCGCCTTGAACAGCTCGGGGCCGACACATTGGCTCTCGCTTGTGATATTACAAATCAAGATGAAGTTTTACAGGTAGTAGAGAGAACGAAAAAGAAATTTGGAAAAGTAGATATTTTGGTTAATAACTCAGGTATTTCTTGGGGAGCCCCAGTAGAGGAGTATCCGATTGAACGATTCAATCAAGTGATGCAAGTTAATGTCGCGGGACTATTTATGATGACACAAGCGGCAGGAAGAGAGATGAAGGAGCAACGATACGGCCGGATTATAAATATTGCTTCAGTGGCAGGTTTGGTCGGTCAAGATCCGCGTGTTTTGGATGCAGTAGGATATACTGCGAGCAAGGGAGCAGTTATTTCATTAACGAGGGATTTGGCTGCCAAATGGGGACGATATGGGATTACAGTCAATGCGCTGGCACCAGGATTTTTTCCGTCTAAAATGGCAAGTACCGTTATTGAAAAAGCAAGGAAACAAATTGTTGATGGAGTGCCTCTTGGTCGTTTAGGAGGAGAAGACGATTTAAAAGGGGCAGCGGTATTTTTCGCGTCAGATGCATCGAAATAT
Organism: Bacillus sp. 165; assembly: GCF_017742235.1. Lineage (GTDB taxonomy): Bacteria > Bacillota > Bacilli > Bacillales > Bacillaceae_G > JAGHKQ01. The sequence continues at coordinate 10,911 of NZ_JAGHKQ010000006.1, read as the reverse complement.
GTAACAGGTCAAGTTTTGGCAGTAGACGGAGGTACTACAGTAATATAATAAAAAAAATAAAAAATAAAGCGCTTTCCTTATGAATAAAGGGGGAAGCGCATTTTTATTTTTTGAATATTGTATATCATCCACACTTTATTGTAGACAGGGTTGCTTACTTTTTATACAATGTAAACGAAGTGTTTTTACTTTTTGTCAAATTAGGGAGGATGGGTCATGAATATCCATGAGTATCAAGGAAAAGAAATCCTTAGAACCTATGGTGTAAGCGTTCCTAACGGAAAAGTTGCTTTCACAGTAGAAGAAGCTGTTGAGGCGGCAAAAGAATTAGGAACTCAAGTATGCGTAGTTAAGGCACAAATCCATGCGGGCGGACGCGGGAAAGCTGGCGGCGTTAAGGTTGCGAAAAGTCTGGACGAAGTCCGTACATATGCAGAAACAATCTTAGGAAGCACGCTTGTAACCCATCAAACAGGACCGGAAGGTAAGGAAGTTAAGCGCTTACTTATCGAAGAGGGCTGCGATATTAAAAAAGAATATTACGTAGGTCTTGTACTAGACCGTGCAACTTCTCAAGTTGTATTAATGGCGTCTGAAGAAGGCGGTACAGAGATTGAAGAGGTAGCAGAACACACACCTGAAAAAATCTTTAAAGAATATATCGATCCTGCAGTTGGCTTACAAGCGTTCCAAGCGCGACGTATTGCATTTAATATCAATATTCCGAAAGAATTAGTTGGACAAGCAGTTAAGTTTATGATGAGTCTTTACGCTGCGTTTGTAGAGAAAGATTGTTCTATCGCAGAAATTAACCCGCTTGTAGTAACAGGTGATGGAAAAGTTATGGCGTTAGATGCAAAATTAAACTTTGATTCCAATGCACTATATCGTCATTCTGACATTCAAGCGCTTCGCGATCTTGATGAAGAAGATGTAAAGGAAATCGAAGCTTCTAAATATGATTTAAACTACATTTCCTTAGACGGTAACATCGGCTGCATGGTTAACGGTGCGGGACTAGCGATGGCGACTATGGATATCATTAAACATTACGGCGGAGACCCTGCAAACTTCCTGGATGTTGGTGGCGGTGCTACGGCTGAAAAAGTAACGGAAGCGTTCAAAATCATTCTTTCTGACCAAAATGTAAAGGGAATTTTCGTAAATATCTTCGGTGGCATCATGAAGTGTGACGTTATCGCAAATGGTGTAATAGAAGCGACAAAACAAGTAGGTTTAGAACTTCCGCTTGTAGTTCGTTTAGAAGGTACAAACGTTGAGCTTGGAAAGAAAATCTTAAATGAGTCCGGTTTAAATATCACTGCTGCAGAATCCATGGCAGACGGTGCACAAAAAATCGTTTCTCTTGTAGGCTAACGGAAGGTAGGGGACAAGGATGAGCGTATTTATCAATAAAGATACAAAAGTAATCGTTCAAGGTATTACAGGTAAACAAGGTCTATTCCATGCAACACAAATGCTGGAATACGGAACAAAAATCGTTGGCGGTACATCTCCTGGTAAGGGCGGTACAGAAATTGCAGGTGTACCTGTATTTAATACAGTAGAAGAAGCGGTGAAGGCTACAGGTGCTAACGCATCGGTTATCTACGTGCCGCCTGCATTCGCTGCAGACTCTATCATGGAAGCGGTAGATGCGGAATTAGAGTTAGTAGTATGTATTACAGAAGGTATTCCTGTACTAGACATGGTAAAAGTGAAAAAGTACATGGAAGGTAAGAAAACACGCCTTGTAGGACCGAACTGCCCTGGCGTTATTACTCCAGAAGAATGTAAAATCGGTATTATGCCGGGTTATATTCATATGAAAGGCCATGTGGGTATTGTTTCTCGTTCTGGTACGTTAACATACGAAGCTGTTCATCAGTTGACACAAGCAGGTATCGGTCAATCTACTGCAGTAGGTATCGGTGGAGATCCTGTTAACGGTACAAACTTCATTGACGTGCTAAATGCGTTTAACGAAGATGAAGAAACACATGCTGTTATTATGATTGGAGAAATCGGTGGAACAGCAGAAGAAGAGGCTGCTGAGTGGGTAAAAGCAAACATGAAGAAGCCAGTAGTAGGCTTCATTGGTGGTCAAACAGCACCTCCTGGAAAACGCATGGGCCATGCTGGGGCGATTATTTCTGGCGGTAAAGGTACAGCTGCGGAAAAAATCAGAACAATGGAAGAGTGCGGAATTAAAGTAGCAGAAACGCCATCAGTTATGGGTGAAACGTTAATTTCTGTTTTAAAAGAAAAGGGATTGCTTGAAACTTGCAAAACTCATTAATATAAATGAAAGAAGGAGGCTCTCTTTGAGGGCATCCTTCTTTTTCGTGTTTACATAATTAATATTATGGTAAAGGAGATCGGAATGATTAAACCAAGTGAACGATTGTTGCATGTCCACTATCTATTTGCAAATCACTGGAAGACACTGCTTCGTCTTTTGCAAATAGATCCAAGCCTCGTGAATCTATATTCCTATCAGCCTTCAGATTTCGAAACCTTATTGCATTTAACCCCCTCTAAAGCGCTGCGATTATTTACTCACCTTCGCACAGTCTCTATTTCTTTTATACTACAAGAACTGCAAAGGAAAAATGTATTCTACGTTACTATTTTTGATGAAGATTATCCAGCGTTGTTGAAAGAAATTGCTGATCCGCCGTTTGTATTATACGGAAAAGGGGAACGATCATTATTAAAAGAGTCTCGTAAGCTTGCAGTTGTAGGAGCAAGAAATCCTACCGCGTATGGAAATACAAGTGTACATGTGCTATTGCAGGAGCTTCTGCAGCAGAATTGGATTATTGTCAGCGGTTTAGCGAAAGGCATTGATACAACAGCGCACGAAGCTGCTATACAATACAAAGGAAAAACGATTGCTGTGCTTGGGGGAGGGTTTGATTATATTTACCCAAAGGAAAACGAATATCTAGCGCAAACTTTGAAAAATGAACACTTGCTTCTTACAGAATATCCTCCTCATTACCGTTCTCAAAAGTGGTATTTCCCAAAACGAAACAGGATTATCAGCGGTCTGTCCTTAGGTGTATTGGTTGTAGAAGGGAAAGAAAGAAGTGGTTCGCTTATTACAGCAGACTGTGCAATTGATCAAAATAGAGAAGTTTTTGCGGTTCCTGGTCCTATTACCTCTCTTCTTTCTGTCGGTACAAACAGGTTGATTCAGCAAGGAGCAAAGCTTGTATTATGTGCAGGAGATATAGAAGAAGAGCTGAAAAAATAGTCTTAAAAGACTATTTTTTCCCTTATATTTTAAAAGAGTTGTTGACAACTCCCTTGCTATGTATGTTATTTTATATTCATTCTTGATTGACAAATAGTATATGTATAAATAATAATAGTGAATACTTTATCTCACCTCTTAAGGAGGCTAATTGAATGGCAGATTACTTAGTAATCGTAGAGTCGCCTTCAAAAGCGAAAACGATAGAAAAATATTTAGGAAAAAAATATAAAGTTATTGCATCCATGGGACACGTGCGTGATTTGCCAAAAAGTCAGATGGGCATTGAAGTGAAAAATAACTATACGCCAAAGTATATTACTATCCGCGGCAAAGGTCCGGTTTTAAAGGACTTAAAAACAGCTGCGAAAAAAGTAAAAAAAGTATACCTTGCAGCTGACCCGGATCGTGAAGGGGAAGCGATTGCTTGGCATTTGGCAAATACGTTGAATGTGGATACAACATCTGATTGTCGTGTAGTGTTTAACGAGATTACAAAGGACGCTATAAAAGAGTCTTTCAAAAAGCCGCGTCCGATCGATATGAATTTAGTAGATGCTCAGCAAGCTCGCCGTGTACTGGATAGACTGGTAGGGTACAATATCAGCCCGTTATTATGGAAGAAAGTGAAAAAAGGATTGAGTGCCGGACGAGTGCAATCTGTCGCTGTTCGTTTGATTATGGAACGAGAACGTGAGATTCAAGCTTTTGAACCGGAAGAGTTTTGGACAATTAAAGGGGACTTTATCAAAGGCAAAGAAGGGTTTGAAGCTTCTTTTTATGGATTGAATGGTGAAAAAACAGAGTTAACAAACGAAGAACAGGTAATGGACATTCTAAAAAAATTAGAGAGCAACCTCTTTAAGATCCAATCTGTAAAGAAAAAGGAACGAAAGCGAAATCCTGCTTTGCCGTTTACTACATCTTCTCTTCAACAAGAAGCTGCTCGTAAGTTAAACATGAGAGCAAAAAAAACAATGTCCCTGGCTCAGCAGCTTTACGAAGGAATCGATATTGGTAAAGAAGGAACGGTCGGTTTAATTACATATATGAGAACGGACTCTACCCGAATTTCAGAAACAGCTGAAAAAGAAGCGCATGGATATATTGAAGAGAAGTTCGGTAAGGGCTATGTGTCCTCTGAAAAGAAAAAAGAAGGAAAGAAAAACAATGCTCAAGATGCGCATGAAGCTATTCGACCGACATCGGCTTTACGTAAACCAGACGATCTAAAAGCATATTTAAACCGTGATCAATATCGTCTCTACAAACTTATTTGGGAACGCTTTATCGCTAGTCTAATGGCGCCTGCTGTAATGGACACTGTGGCGGTAAACCTTGAGTGTGATGCTGTTACATTTCGTGCGAACGGCTCAGTTGTAAAATTTCCTGGTTTTATGAAGGTGTATGTGGAAACAACAGATGATGAAACAGAAGAAAGAGATCGGGTGTTGCCGGATATGGAGGTAGGGGAAACGGTGTATTCAAAAGATATCACACCGAAGCAGCATTTTACACAGCCGCCTCCGCGTTACACTGAAGCGCGTCTTGTGAGGACGCTAGAAGAGCTTGGTATAGGCAGACCATCTACATATGTTCCGACTTTGGAAACCATTCAAAAAAGAGGGTATGTTACCCTTGATAATAAAAGGTTTGTTCCGACAGAATTAGGAGAAATTGTAATCGAATTAATATTGGAATTTTTCCCGGATATAATTAATATCGAATTTACTGCCAATATGGAGAACAATTTAGATAAAGTTGAAGATGGAAATGCTAGATGGGTAGAAATAATAGATGAATTTTACATCGGCTTTGAACGGCATTTGGAAAAAGCAGAGAAAGAAATGAGGGAAGTGGAAATTAAGGATGAGCCGGCAGGTGAGGATTGTGAAGAATGCGGGCATCCGATGGTCTTTAAAATGGGTAGATATGGAAAGTTTATGGCCTGCTCAAACTTCCCGGATTGTCGTAATACAAAGGCTATTGTAAAAGAAATCGGGGTACAGTGTCCGAAGTGTGAAAAAGGACAAATTATTGAACGTAAAAGCAATAAAAAGAAACGTATTTTTTATGGTTGCGATCAATTTCCTGAATGTGATTTCTTATCTTGGGATAAACCAATCGGAAGAAAATGTCCGAAGTGTGAAAATATGCTTGTGGAGAAGAAGCTCAAAAAAGGTGTGCAAGTCCAATGTGTATCCTGTGATTATGAAGAGGAACAGCAAATGTGAGCGGAAAGCTCACATTTTTTTCGGGAGTAATGTAAGTTGAGCATATACCTGTAATTATACTGGAAAGGTGATAGGAATGGAAAAAATAGTGAATGTAATTGGAGCTGGTTTAGCCGGAAGTGAGGCAGCCTACCAAATAGCGAAACGCGGTGTGAAAGTCAATTTATATGAAATGCGTCCGGTGAAACAAACGCCCGCTCATCATACAGATAAATTTGCAGAGCTAGTGTGCAGCAATTCGTTACGTGCTAACGGACTGACAAATGCTGTTGGCGTGATAAAGGAAGAGATGCGCATGCTAGATTCGGTTATTATTCGAGCAGCAGATGAATGCTCTGTTCCTGCAGGAGGAGCATTAGCTGTAGACCGCCATGAATTTGCTGCTAAAGTGACGGATTATGTAAAGAACCATCCCAACGTTACGGTTATAACTGAAGAGATGACTGAAATACCGCACAATCCTACTGTAATTGCAACGGGACCATTGACATCGAAGGTTTTATCTGAGCAATTAAAGGCTTTAACTGGAGAAGAGTATTTTTACTTTTATGATGCTGCTGCACCTATCATTGAAAAAGACAGTATCGATATGAATAAGGCGTACTTAAAGTCTCGATACGATAAAGGAGAGGCAGCTTACTTAAATTGCCCGATGACTGAAGAAGAATTCGATCGCTTTTATGATGCGCTTATAGCGGCAGAAACTGTGCCATTAAAAGAGTTTGAAAAGGAAATCTTTTTCGAAGGCTGTATGCCAGTAGAAGTTATGGCAGCGCGGGGGAAGAAAACATTATTATTTGGACCGATGAAGCCAGTAGGATTAGAAGACCCGAAAACCGGAAAAAGACCTTATGCTGTAGTACAGCTTCGTCAAGATGATGCAGCAGGTACACTATATAATATTGTAGGTTTCCAAACTCATTTAAAGTGGGGACCGCAGAAAGAAGTGCTTCAGCTTATTCCAGGATTGGAAAATGCAGAAATTGTTCGATACGGCGTAATGCATCGTAATACATTTATAAATTCACCGAAGCTTTTGCGTGCAACCTATCAATATAAAGAACGTGATGATTTATTTTTCGCAGGACAGATGACTGGAGTAGAAGGATACGTAGAGTCGGCAGCTTCTGGGTTGCTTGCTGGAATTAATGCTGCTAGACTGGTGCTTGGCGAAGAATTAGTCACTTTACCGCCGGAAACTGCAATGGGAAGCATGGCACACTATATTACGACCACCAATGCGAAAACGTTCCAGCCGATGAATGCAAACTTTGGGCTGTTTGCTCCGTTAGAAACAAAGATTAAGAAGAAACAAGAACGCTATGAAGCATATGCAAACAGAGCGTTAGAAACAATTCGGAATTTTATAAATATTTAGTCAAATGCCTTGCTAAGGCTACTAAATTATGATATGATTTAGTAGCCTTTTTAAGGGGGTGAATAGATGAATGTGAATAAATTGTTACAAATGTTCGTCAGATATTTACAAATTGAAAAGAATTATTCACAATATACTATTGCGAGTTATGTGAATGACTTAGAACAGTTTTTTACCTTTATAAGGCAAGAGAGTATTTCGTCTATTGATACTGTTACCTATACAGATGTTCGTCTGTATTTAACAACGCTTCATCAAGCACAACTTTCGAGAAGATCAGTGGCAAGGAAAATTTCCAGCTTGCGGAGTTTGTATCGTTTTATGATGCGAGAAGGATATTGTGTAGAAAATCCATTTGCGCTTGCATCCTTGCCTAAAAAAGAAATTTCAATTCCACAATTTTTATACGATGAAGAATTACAAAAACTGTTTCATGTGTCTGATATAACGCCTACTGGACAGCGGGACCAAGCGTTATTGGAAATGCTGTATGCAACAGGAATGCGCGTCAGTGAGTGCTGTAAACTGCAGCTAGGTGATGTTGATATGAACGTTGGAACAGTCCTTTTAAATGGAAAAGGAAATAAGCAGCGTTATGTTCCATTCGGAAGTTTTGCGCAAGATGCATTACATACATACTTAAATGATGGGCGGCAGCAACTCCAGAAGGGAAAGAATGAATCACAGCACGTGTTTTTAAATGCGAGAGGAATGCCTTTGACCGAACGAGGCATTCGATATATACTAAATCGAATGATTCAGTCGGCATCGTCATCCGTTCATATTAGTCCTCATACGCTTAGGCATACATTCGCTACTCATATGCTAAATGAAGGAGCGGATTTACGTACGGTTCAAGAGTTGCTCGGGCATGAGCATTTGTCGACTACTCAAATATATACGCACGTATCAAAAGATAGATTGCGTTCGGTATATATGTCACATCATCCACGTGCATAGTGAATAACATATCAGAATCTACATATAAAGCATTTCATGCCAATATATATAAGATAGTGCATTGTAATTAAAGTAGTATAAGAATCTTAGAAAAGGAGTTTTTCGAATGGGAAATTTCCATGCTACCACAATCTTTGCCATTCAACATAAAGGAAAGTGCGCAATGGCAGGAGATGGGCAAGTTACGATGGGAAATACCGTTGTCATGAAGAATACCGCTCGGAAAGTAAGAAGGCTGTTTCATGGAAAGGTAGTCGCTGGTTTTGCAGGCTCTGTCGCAGATGCTTTTACATTGTTTGAAATGTTTGAAGGCAAGCTAGAAGAGTATAATGGGAATTTGCAAAGAGCGGCAGTCGAACTAGCGAAAAAATGGAGAAGTGATAAGGTGCTGCGACAGTTAGAAGCACTTTTAATCGTAATGGATGCAAACGGCTTGCTTCTTGTGAGCGGATCAGGAGAGGTTATTGAACCGGATGATGGCATTTTAGCTATCGGATCGGGTGGCAATTATGCATTGTCAGCAGGTAGAGCATTGAAAAACTATTCAGGCGACCATATGACAGCAAGAGAAATTGCCAAAGCCAGTCTCGAAATTGCCAGCGAAATTTGTGTGTATACAAACGGAAATATCATTGTAGAAGAGCTGTAGGGGGTATAGAGATGAACATACATTTTACTCCACGTCAAATCGTTGATAAGCTTGATCAGTACATTATTGGACAAAAAGATGCCAAAAAAGCTGTAGCGGTCGCTTTGCGGAATCGATACCGCCGCAGTTTGCTTGATGCATCAATCCGAGATGAAATCGCTCCCAAAAATATTTTAATGATGGGACCAACTGGAGTCGGAAAAACAGAAATTGCACGCAGGCTAGCGAAACTTGTTGGTGCTCCTTTTATTAAAGTGGAGGCAACTAAATTTACAGAGGTAGGGTATGTTGGCCGCGATGTGGAATCTATGGTTCGCGATTTAGTGGAAACATCTGTACGGATTGTAAGAGAAGAAAAAATGGCACGTGTCAAAGATAAAGCTGAAGAACAAGCAAATCAAAGAATTGTGCAAGTGCTCGTTCCAAGTAAGCAAAAACAAACCGGTTTTAAAAACCCTTTGGAAATGTTATTTGGAGGCTATCAAAACAATGATGATGCGCAAGCGACATCTGCGCATGACGAAAAAGATATTGAACAAAAGCGAAAAGAAGTAGAGAGAAAGCTGGCTGCAGGTGAATTAGAAAATGAACAAATCACCGTCGAAGTAGAAGAACAAGCTGCGTCTATGTTTGATATATTTCAAGGAACAGGCATGGAGCAAATGGGGACGAATTTTCAGGACGCACTCGGCAGTTTTATGCCAAAGAAAACAAAACGACGCAAGCTGACGGTCAAGGAAGCTCGTGTAGTACTTACCAATGAAGAGGCGCAGCGCTTGATTGATATGGATGAAGTTTCACAGGAAGCTGTATATCGTGCCGAGCAGCTCGGTATTATCTTTATAGATGAAATCGACAAAATCGCTGGAAAAAGCTCTGGCACTGTTGATGTGTCGAGAGAAGGAGTGCAACGTGATATTCTACCTATCGTGGAAGGGTCCACAGTTACGACAAAGTATGGACCGGTAAAGACGGATCATATTTTGTTTGTTGCAGCAGGAGCGTTTCATATGTCTAAACCGTCAGATTTAATTCCGGAGTTGCAAGGGCGCTTTCCGATTCGGGTGGAATTGAAAAAGCTTGCGGTGGAAGATTTTGTGAAGATACTGGTAGAGCCTGATAATGCGCTAATTAAGCAATATCGCGCATTATTAGAGACTGAAGGTATAGAAATTGAATTTTCTGACGAAGCTATTAACAAAATTGCACAGATTGCCTTTCAAGTTAATCAAGATACGGACAATATTGGTGCAAGGCGACTTCACACCATTATGGAAAAGTTGCTCGAAGACTTATCTTTTGAGGCATCTGAAATTACATTGGAAAAAATCACAATCACTCCTCAGTATGTAGAGGAAAAATTATCAACTATTGCACGAAACAAGGATGTTAGCCAATTCATTTTATAGAATCAAATATTGATTCTTGACAGGGTTGTAAAAGTGGCTCACTTAAGTTTCCAAGTGGTAAAAGCAATGTTTAAAATTGTAGGAGGATTTTATAATGGAATTACTAGACAAAACAAGACAAATTAATGCTTTGCTTCAGCAAGCGGCAGGCAGACCGGTAAACTTTAGAGAAATGGCAGAAACATTATGTAAAGTAATCGAAGCGAATGTATTCGTAGTGAGCCGCCGTGGAAAATTATTAGGATATGCAGTGCATCAGCAAATCGAAAACGATAGAATGAAAAAAATGTTGGCAGAGCGTCAGTTTCCGGAAGAATATACAAAAAGTTTATTCCATATAACGGAAACATCACCAAACTTGGATATCAACAGTGAGTACACTGCTTTTCCAGTGGAAAATAAAGAGCTGTTTCAAGAAGGTTTAACAACAGTTGTGCCGATTCTTGGAAGTGGAGAGCGTTTAGGTACACTTGTATTGGCACGTTTAACGCAACCGTTCTTAAATGATGATTTGATTTTGGCTGAATACGGAGCAACAGTAGTTGGTATGGAAATTTTACGTGAAAAAGCGGAGCAAATTGAAGAAGAGGCGAGAAGCAAAGCTGTTGTGCAAATGGCTATCAGTTCACTATCATATAGTGAATTAGAGGCTATTGAACATATTTTTGAAGAGTTGAATGGTAACGAAGGCTTGCTTGTAGCAAGTAAAATTGCAGATCGCGTTGGTATTACACGTTCTGTTATCGTTAATGCTCTTCGAAAACTTGAAAGTGCAGGCGTTATCGAATCTCGTTCTCTTGGTATGAAGGGTACGTATATTAAAGTTTTAAATGATAAGTTCTTATTAGAACTAGAAAAATTGAAAGCTAACTAAGAAAAAGACCTTCCGCGCTGCTGATATTATCCCCTTATAGTAGACACGAAAAAAAGCCCATCTGATAAAATGGATGGGCAGTCTACTATTGGGGGATTTTATTATGCCATTAAAGGGAACAAAATTTAAACACTATTCAAATCAACTA
>NZ_JAGHKQ010000005.1 GCF_017742235.1 Bacillus sp. 165 | reverse complement strand
GTCAGATCATACTCACGAATAATCTCTTTTCTTGGTTTTCCATTTTGGTAAAGCTGCACGATCTGTTGCTTGAAATCTTCAGTAAAGGTTCGGCGTTCTCTTTTGGCCATGTAGATTCTCCTCAAATGTTTTTATATGTAGTCTACTTGACCTTAAAAATTCTGTCCAACTAAGTGTAGCCTATCCAAAGTAAGATGGGCATTTTAAGAGTAAGGCTGTATTAATTAATGTGATGGCCGAGTAGTATTCTTAAAATAGATACTTTTTTATTTTGAAAATTACGACTAGTCCTTATTTTAAACAACGTCTTTTAGAATTAGGAGAACAGTTCATATGACCTATACCATTACCTATGTTTTCTTAAATCATTTCTGAATACGGCAGAATGTTATTTTATACAATTTGCAGACATTCATGTTATAAGCAAGTGATAAATATTATTTAACCAATTGATAAACTAAGGGTTTAAGGGTATTCATAGAAATAAAAGAGGAACTGATTTGAATAGAGAAGAAAAAACGGTTCTTGCAGGAAGCTAGCTTGGAGAATCGCCTGCTATTCGGTGTGGTGCTAATGGAATTAAGGTTGGGAAATAATTAGCTTAACTATATTTAAAAAGAAAAACCAAAGAGATTTAAGGATATACAGAGCAGTTTAAGTATACTTTGATAAGCGATCCCCTAGCTGAAGAAACGACCCGTCTAATGACTCTAATTGCATATAAATACATCACTTATCTCTTATAGCCTTTAAAGTAAAGTGTAAGCATAACAGAAATTATTATCCCAATAATTAATAAAGAGCCTATTCCTGAACTATATACTACGTATATAGTAATATGGCGGAAAGCATTTACTATAAGAAACAGAAGTAAAAAGACACCTAAAATCAAAACCAAAGCCATATTTTTATTTCGATTTCTGTTCAAATCAACCAGCCCCTTTTTAGAAGCTTTACTTAAATAATAAAGACCCTTCATTACAATTTGCTTCGTTATAAAACACTATGTTAATTACATCTTGTATTATTCTAGGAGGAAGAAAATAATTCCTTTAATGACCATTTTTTCATAAGTAAGACAATGAAGAGTTCTTGGACAAAGACTTTACAAAATGACCATTCTTCAAACAGTTTGAGTCCTTCTCTCTTTTTTATTTTATTTTTGAATAGAATTAAGCAGCCGTATGGCTCATGTTAATATATTCGAGATTATTATATTGCTATAAAACACATTTAAATTGGTGTATAAAATATAGTTTTTCAGCCTAAATGTACTGCTGGATAAAATATCATATGGCATTTTTGTGGGAACATAAGGAGATACCGAAAAAAAGGTGGTAAAATGGTAATCAGCATATGAGATAAATCAATCATTTTCATCAATTTATATAAGAGGGAGATTCATGGTGAATATAAATAAACATTATCCAGGAGATCAGCCTGTTGTAACACAGGACAATCTGATCTTGGAACATTATGGTTTAAATGAATTAAACTTTGAATCCATTAAAAGCTATCGTCAAAAATTTCAAACAGCTAAGCCAAATCATCCGTGGAATGGACTTGAAATAAAAGAGTTTTTATACAAGATTGGTGCATGGGGAAAGTTGCGTAACACAAGTAAAGAGGGGCTCACACTGGCTGGGTTATTGATGTTTAGTGAAGAGAGAATCATCTCGGAAGTTTTACCTCAATATTTTCTGGAATATAGAGAAAGTACGGATGGTATACCGAGTGAGGGTTGGAGCAATCGATTCACTTCACAGGATGGTACATGGTCAGGGAACGTCTATGATTTTTATTTTAAGACTATGCAGGATTTAACGGGTGATATAACAGACTCACCTAAAGTGGATGGAGAGCTTGTACATGCTTGTCTACATGAAGCGCTAGTTAATGCACTAGTACACGCTGATTACTACGGTGAAGGCGGTATCGTGATTGAAAAAGAAAAAATGATATTTCGCTTCTCCAATCCAGGCTTATTAAGAACACCCACGGAGCAAGCACTGGAAGGGAGGATTAGTAATCTTCGCAATCCAAATATATTCAAAATGTTCATTCTAATTAACTTTTGTAAACGAGCGGGATCGGGATTAAAGAAAATTGAATCTGTTTGGTCGATTTATAACTGGGATGAACCAGATTTAATGCAGGATACGCAGTTAAATCGAACTATTTTAACCTTGGATAGACAAAGTACAATCGATAAACAACAGTATAGGAGCAATGATACATTTGTGAACGAGGAGTATGATTATTTTGATATAGAAATGAGCAAAAAAACAGACTCCATAAATAAAAATACCAACTCCTATAACAAGGAATTGGACTCCTACAATAAAGAATTTGAGTCCGTAAATAACGAATTGGACTCCGTTAATAAGGGTATAAACTCCATAAATAAAGAAACCAACTCCTTAAATAAAGAGAAAAACCCCTGTAATAAGGAAAGAAACTCCGTTAATAAGGGGGTTGACTCCATGAATAATGAAGAACCGCTTTTTAATATGACAGATGAGTTAGAAGAGGATAACCAGGACGTGAATCTTATTCCTGATGATGTAGAGCTTGGCATGCAAGAAATGGCGGCAAATATCGAGAATGATGAATCTCTTGATCATAAATTATGGACAATATCAGAAGTGGCAAGAAAGAAAAGACGCTTGAGCCCGCGTGTACTAGAAGGTATTATTTTGTCCCTTTTAGAAGTAAAGCCGTTAATGTTAAAAGAATTAGCTCATTTGTTAGAAAGAACTCCTGATGGATTACGTAATAATTATTTAGGAAAGCTTTTAAATGAAGATAAAATTCAGCTTAAATACCCAAATCAAATCAATCATCCAAAGCAGGCTTATATTATTGGCAGGTAAGATTAGATAATATACTATGCTTGTTATTTTACTCATTAAAGAGTACACTTTGACTGAATAGAATATTATATCGGGAGTTTGCGGAAGCAGACTGAGAGTACGGCTAATCTGTCGTTGACCGTTAGAACCTGTTGGGTAATGCCAGCGTAGGGAGAGTGTAGAACACAATTACAGGCACTTTTGCGTACGCAGAGTGTCTTTTTGCTTTTTATATATCTCCCTAAGGTAAGAAAGGGGATAAAAGAGGATGAGAAAAAAAGATGTCGTAAAAATATTAGAAAAGATTCGGGAAAACAACCCGCTTATACACAATATTACAAATGTAGTTGTTACTAATTTTACTGCAAACGGTTTGCTGGCATTAGGAGCTTCTCCAGTAATGACATATGCCAAAGAGGAAGCAGCGGATATGACTAAACTTGCAGGAGCATTAGTATTAAATATTGGTACATTGCGAGAGGAAGAAGTAGAGGCTATGCTACATGCCGGTGCTTCTGCAAATCAGCATGAAGTACCAGTTATTTTTGATCCTGTAGGAGCAGGAGGGACTCCTTATCGTACCGATACTGCGAGAAACATTATAAAAAAAATCAACATTGCGGTTCTAAGAGGAAATGCAGCAGAAATTGCCAATGTTATTGGAGAAGAGTGGACAATAAAAGGGGTAGATGCAGGAGCTGGTAATGGAGACAGCATTACGATTGCAAAAAAAGCTGCACAACGGCTAGGTACAGTTGTAGTGATAACAGGGAAAGATGATGTGGTTACAGATGGTGAAACAACCTATATCATACATAATGGCCACCCTTGTTTAACGAAGGTAACCGGAACAGGATGTCTTTTAACGTCTGTCATTGGTGCATTTGCAGCAGTAGAGTCAAATAAAGTACAAGCTGCGGCTTCTGCATTAGTGTATTATGGAATTGCTGCTGAATTAGCAGCAGACAAAACAGAGGGGCCTGGAAGTTTTCAGATGGAGCTTTTAAATCAATTGGCACTCGTTACATCTCAACACATTGAAGAATATGCTTCTTTTACGAAGGCAAAGGTGTAAGAGATGGCTCAAATAAGCAAGGAACAAATGAGAGAATTATTGAAGGTCTACTTTATTATGGGCAGCAGTAACTGTAATAAGCACCCATTAGATGTGATGAAAGAGGCTATAGAGGGGGGCATCACTCTTTTTCAATATCGTGAAAAAGGGAAGGGCGCTTTAAGTGGTGACGAATATTATGAACTAGGGAAGCAAATACAAGCACTTTGCAAGCAGCATAATATTCCATTTATTGTGAACGATGATGTGAAATTGGCGTTAGCTCTTGATGCAGATGGCATTCATATTGGACAAGAAGACGAAGCAGTTGAGATAGTACGCAAAAAAATAGGAGATAAGATATTGGGCGTTTCTGCTCATACGATAGAGGAAGCGCGTGTTGCCGTAGAAAAGGGGGCTGATTATCTAGGAATAGGCCCAATCTTCCCTACGGCTTCTAAGGAAGATGCAAAGGCAGCGCAAGGGACTATAATGATTGAAAGCTTACGTAAGATAGAAATGGATATTCCTGTTGTAGGGATTGGGGGTATTAACGCTGTGAACGCAGCTTCAGTAGTAGAAGCTGGTGCAGACGGTGTATCACTTATTTCCTTTATCAGCCTCTCTTCTTCTCCATATGAAAGTACGAAACAGATAGTAGAAGCAGTGGGAAAGGGTCTAAGAAAATAAGAGGAATTTCAGTCGGATAGAATATGTATCCGGCTTTTATTTTTATCATTCGTTTCGGAATTTTCTGTTATAATCAAGATGAGGAAACCTGTTTATATTTTTAAATACATATAGATGGAGGAAAAAGACATGAATCAATTTGAACAAAACCTTGAAAAATATGCAGAACTTGCTGTTCGTGTAGGAGTTAGAGTAGAAAAAGGACAAACGCTTGTGATTAATGCTCCGCTTCCTGCCGCGGAATTTGTTCGCAAAATTGCTGATAAAGCATACGAAGCAGGCGCAAAAAATGTTCATGTAGAGTGGAATGATGAAAAGCTTACACGCATTAAATACGAAAAAGCACCAGATGAGGCTTTTACTGAATTTCCTATGTGGAAAGCTAAAGGATTTGAAGAAATGGCGGAGAACGGAGCTGCATTCTTAAACATTTATTCACCAAATCCAGATCTTTTAAAAGGGATCAATCCGGAGCGTATTGCAGCTGCTAATAAAACAAGTGCAACAGCGATGAAAAACTATCGAAGCTATCTTATGGCAGATAAAGCACGTTGGTCTATCATTTCTATTCCGACGGTAGATTGGTCTAAGAAAATCTTCCCTGATGTGACAGAAGAGGAAGCAATGGAACAGTTATGGGAGGCAATTTTTAAAGTTACTCGTATTGATCAAGAGGATCCAATTGCAGCGTGGCATCAGCATAATGAAACTTTAAAGCAAAAGGTAGCATACTTAAACAGCAAGCAATATAAGCAGCTTGTTTACGAGGCTCCAGGAACAAATCTAACTGTGGAATTACCTGAAAATCATTTATGGCAAGGGGGAGGTTCCGTAAGTCAAAGTGGAACTCCATTCAATCCGAATATGCCGACAGAAGAAGTATATACAATGCCTCATAAAGATGGAGTCAACGGTACTGTCTGCAGTACAAAACCGTTAAACTACGGTGGGAACGTTATTGATAACTTTACTTTAACGTTTGAAAACGGGAAAGTAGTCGATTTCACAGCTGAAGAAGGATATGATACATTAAAACTTTTACTAGATACAGATGAAGGTGCACGCCGTTTAGGTGAAGTTGCTCTTGTACCTCATCATTCTCCAATTTCAGATTCGGGCTTGATTTTCTATAATACTCTATTTGATGAAAATGCCTCTAATCATCTTGCGTTTGGTGAAGCATATCCAGTGAATTTAGAGGGCGGCACAAGTATGTCTCCTGAAGAGCTTGCCGAACATGGAGCAAACAAGAGTCTTGTTCATGAAGACTTTATGATTGGTTCTGCTGAGATGAATATTGATGGTGTAACAAAAGAAGGTGTACGTGAACCAATCTTTAGAAATGGAAATTGGGCTATTTAATTTAGCAAGAAAGCTGTATTCTCTCATGAGAATGCGGCTTTCTTTTCATAAGGGGGAGAAAATGAATGCTTGAGATTCGAAAATTGACAGAGCAAGAATATGATGAATGTTTAACTTTATCAGAATATGCTTTTCAATATCAACTATCAGATGTTGATAAAGAAAAAAGAAAGTCATTGTTGAAGAAGCAAGAAGTTTGGGGAGAATTTGAACACGGTACATTGCTGTCTAAGTTACAATTGATCCCATTACAAGTGTTTATTGAGGGGAAGCAGTATGAGATGGGCGGTATAGCAAGTGTTGCTACATGGCCAGAACACCGAAGAAGGGGTAGTGTGGCAAGACTGCTTAAGCAAGCACTGCTTTCTATGAAAGAACAATCCCAAACCATCAGTTTTTTACATCCTTTTAATGTGGGTTTTTATCGGAATTTTGGATGGGAGCTCTCTATTTCGTTAAAAAAATATTTAATAGAGGCAAAAGATTTATATTTTTACCCTAATGTAAAGGGGAAAATAGCAAGGGTAGATAAGATTGAAAGCTGGGAATTGTTGAATTCAATTTATGAATCTTATGCTGTGCAATATAATGGTATGTTGAAGAGACAGGAGTATTGGTGGGAGCACCGGGTATTGCCAAGGGACTTCCGTGCTGCTGTGTATTTTGATGAGAATGATACTGCTAAAGGGTATATTTTGTATAAAATAAGTGAACGGATAATTGATATTCAGGAATTTGTGTATTTAGATGAAGAGGCAAGGTGCGGGTTATGGAATTATATTTCCCAACACGATTCGATGGTTGAAAAAGTAAAAATCGTTGCTCCTTCAGATGATCAATTGCCGTTTTTATTACAAAATCCAAAAATGCAGCAGGAAATGGTATCGTATTTTATGATTCGCATTGTAGATTTACAAAAATTCTTAACGGATCATCCTATTGCAAAGGTAAGGGAGCCTCTCTGTATTCATGTAACAGATGAGTTTGCTGACTGGAATACAGGGACGTATATACTCGAAAATGGTAAAGTTACCTTTCAGTATGAAGCAAGACCGAGCGAAAAGTCGATAAAAACGGATATTCAAACAATGGCAGCCCTTCTGTTAGGTGCTCAACAGCCCCAATTTTTATATCGATGCGGTAAACTGCAAGGAGAAAAAGAAGAGATAGAAAAATTGGACCGGTGCCTGTCACTGCAAACATCTTGCTTCTTAGATTTCTTTTAATATAAATACAAGGCATCTGTCTCTTTTACAGATGCCTTGTATTTATAAAGATAGTTTCTTTATTAGTTGAGCAATCTGTCCTGCGGTAACCTCCACTTGCTTATAGGCAATATCGTGGGTTAAGGCATATTCAAGAGTAAGACACTCTGTTTGAATGGAAAATACAGCATCCAAATACGCATTTAAAGAGTTCAGGTCTGTATCAATACGCCCTGCAATACCGATAACGAGCTTTCCATGCTTTTTGGCAAGTTTGGCTACTGCTATAGGAACTTTGCCGAGTAAGGTTTGTTCGTCTAGACTTCCTTCACCTGTAATGACAATATCAGCTTTCCTCACGTGCTCCTCCAAATTAGTATGCTGCATGATAAGCTCTGCCCCAGAAGTAATCTCAGCCTGTAAACAGGCAGCTAATGAACCACCTAGGCCTCCTGCTGCCCCTGCTCCAGAAACAGTTTGTACAGAAACCCCATACTGCTCGGTTAGCAGTTGTTCAAATTTCTGCATTGCTGTATCCAATACTGAGATTTCCTGGTCTGTTGCTCCCTTTTGACGGGCAAAGATAAAAGCAGCACCATGAGGACCATAAAATGGGTTGATAACATCAGTCGCTGCCATAAATGTGCATGCATCTAATTGCGGTAGTTTGTTAGTATCTGAAAAGCTATGGATATGCAGCAAAGGATTCCCTGTATTTCGAATTAACTGTCCTTTCTTATCGAAAAAGTTCCACCCAAGTGCTTGAAGCATACCCACTCCTCCATCATTTGTTGCGCTTCCTCCAAGCGAAATAATAAAGTGACGATAGCCTCGTTGCACAGCATCTTTAATTTGTTCTCCAAGTCCGTAGGTATTAGTATTCATAGGATTACGCTGGTTCTTTGCAATTAGAGGCAGTCCACTGCTTTGGGCACACTCGATAAATACTATATCTTTTCCATCTTGATGAAAGACTGCATACTTCGCTAGAACAGGCTGCATTAAAGGGTTGTGAACCTGTAGCCTCATTTCATGCCCCCTATTCGCATACAGTAAGGCTTCGAGGGTTCCCTCACCTCCATCAGCCATGGGTACAATCTTAACCTGTGCCTCAGGATGTGCATGGAGAATGCCTTGTTTTACAGCCCTTCCCACTTGTATAGCAGATAAAGAGCCTTTAAAAGAATCCGAAGCTATAACATATTTCATTTATAATCACCGTACCTTTAGGAATCAGAAATTCGTTCTTATAATCAGTGTATCTTTTATTAATAGATAGTAAAACTTTTCGCTGCGAATTAGTAGGAAGTAGATAAGAAAAGTGAGCAAATATGCTTTAGTTAATTTCCGAGGGAATAAACAAGAATTGAAAAGGAAAAATACAAAATAAGAGTATCAAAAGTAGTTTGTTTTATTATTTTTTTGGTAAAATATTCTGGTTATGTTAACGAAAATATAAAAGGGGAATCGAGATGAAGAAGGAATCAACGATTTCAAAACGCAAGCTGCTCGGGATAGCCGGTTTAGGATGGATGTTTGATGCCATGGATGTTGGAATGCTATCTTTTATTATAGTAGCCTTGCAGAAGGAATGGAATTTAAGCGCCCAACAAATGGGGTGGATTGGCAGTGTGAACTCTATAGGGATGGCTGTAGGCGCTCTAATATTTGGGGTGATGGCGGATCGAATTGGAAGGAAATCTGTATTTATTATCACTTTGTTAATGTTTTCCCTTGGCAGCGGATTGTCAGCGCTCGCACCTACTCTCGCTGTATTCCTTATTCTGCGTTTTATCATTGGTATGGGGTTAGGGGGAGAACTGCCCGTTGCTTCTACGCTAGTGTCTGAAAGTGTTTCAGCGGCGGAGCGCGGTCGTGTAGTTGTATTGTTAGAAAGTTTTTGGGCTGGTGGATGGTTAATTGCAGCTCTCATTTCATATTTTGTCATCCCGAACTACGGATGGAAGATAGCGTTACTATTGAGTGCACTTCCTGCTTTATATGCTCTGTATTTACGTGTGAAATTACCAGATTCACCACAATTTAAAGCTGCTTCTCAAAACCAATCAGCATCGGAGAAAATTGTAGGAGTATGGGCTAAGCCTTATACACGTTCTACCATTATGCTGTGGATTCTATGGTTTTGTGTAGTCTTCTCTTACTATGGGATGTTTTTATGGCTTCCAGCTGTTATGGTTATGAAAGGATTCAGCCTTATTAAGAGCTTTGAATATGTTCTGATTATGACGTTAGCACAATTACCAGGCTATTTCACTGCAGCATGGTTAATTGAAAGGGCTGGACGGAAATTTGTTCTGATTACATATTTAGTCGGTACTGCTATAAGTGCATATTTCTTTGGAGGGGCGGAATCATTGTCTTTCTTAATTACATCAGGTATATTTTTATCCTTCTTTAATTTAGGAGCATGGGGAGCTCTATATGCGTATACACCGGAACAGTATCCTTCGCAAATTCGCGGAACGGGTGCAGGAATGGCAGCATCCTTTGGCAGAATTGGTGGAATACTCGGGCCACTGTTGGTTGGGTATCTTATAGCACAAAATATATCAGTTACAACGGTTTTTACAATCTTTTGTTTTGCTATCCTAATAGGAGCTGCGGCAGTCCTTATACTTGGAAAGGAAACAAAACAACGAGAGCTAACATAATTGATTAAAAAAACGATGTGCGTCCGCATGTCGTTTTTTTAGGAAGAACAATAAAAAATGTATATAAAGTAAGAGTAGCAGCGGGAAAGCAGTTATAAGAATAGATACAGGTGGAAGAAGGGGCTCATTTCAGCATAGGTGGTAAAAGGCCAAGAGAAAGTCTCTTGGCCTTTTAGTACTGTGGGATTAAAATGCCCAATTGCCATTACGAAATAATGGCTCACGTGAACCATCCGCTGTAATACCGTCTATATTCATTTTCTCGGAGCCAATCATAAAGTCCACATGTGTAAGACTGGAGTTTGCTCCATGTTGCTTTAATTCTTCTTTTGACATTGTTTTTCCGCCTTCTAAGCAAAACGGATAGGCACTTCCTATAGCGAAATGACAGGATGCGTTTTCATCAAATAAAGTATTGTAGAAGATAATATCAGTATTAGAGATAGGAGAGTTGTGAGGTACTAAAGCAACTTCTCCTAAATAATGAGATCCTTCATCCGTTTCTATGAGGTGTCTTAATGTTTCTTCTCCCGTTTCTGCTTTGTAGTCAACGATACGTCCACTTTCAAATGTTAAGGTGAAGTTTTCTATCACATTCCCGCTGTAATTTAATGGTTTAGTGCTGGATACATATCCGTTGACTCCCGTTTGTAATGGTAAGGTGAATACTTCTTCAGTAGGAATATTAGCTGTAAAGGATACTCCTCTTTCATTCGTGCTTCCTCCTCCTATCCAAACATGTTTTTGAGGAAGCTCAACTATTAAATCTGTACCTGGAGCTGTATAATGCAATGCTGTATAATGTTTGCTGTTTAAGTATTCTACTTTGCTTTGTAAATTTGCACTATGATCTTGCCATGCCTGTACAGGGTTCTCTAAATCAGCACGTGTTGCCTGGAAAATAGCGCTCCAAAGTTGTTGTACTTGCTCATCCTTCGGTACATCAGGGAATACCTTTGCAGCCCATTCTGGTGATGGAACTGCTGCTACATTCCAGCTAACTTTGTCGGACAGGATGTAGTTACGGAATATTTCCATAGCTTTTCCAGCAGCTTTATTGGCATTAGAAATGCGTTCAGGATTTATACCTTTCAGTAAATCAGGATTAGAAGACTTAATAGATAAGAAAGCTGCGCCTTTTTCCGCGAGCTCTTCTCGCTCTGTTGCTACCCAAGAAGGGAATTCATGAAAGGCTTCATCCGGAGCTAAATCATACTTTAGTCGTGTTAATACTTCATCTTCCCAGTTTACGTATACGTGCTTTGCACCTGCTTCATATGCTTTTTTTACTGTAGCACGTACAAATTCAACAGCTGCCAGTGGAGCATTTATATGAAGGGTTTGTCCCTCTTGAATGTTAACTCCTACACGCACTATTAATTCCGCATATTTTTCTAAATTATGTTCAAATGTTGACATAAGCATACCCCTTTATGTAAGTGTAATAATCATACTGCTAAAATGAATGATAACAAATACGTTCCTAATAGAAAATATATTATATTTTTTATTTTCTGTAAAATCTTCCGAAAGCAGTGCTATATTTCTCTACCGTATTACGCTGCTCATAGAAGGTTTATTTTCTCTTATTTCTCTAGAAAAAAAGGTTTTTCTGCCCGCTTTATATAATGCATGTTATAAGTGTATGTTTTTATTACTGTTTCTTGAAAGAGTACAATCATAAATAAGCTAAAAAGAAGGATGTGCATTTTTTGTGTTGGTCAGAAAACAGGATTTTTTTCTTGAAAGCTATACATTAGAGTGTGGTGTATCAATTCCTGTTAAGGTAGGCTACGAAACATATGGAACGTTAAACAAAGAAAAAAGCAACGTTATTTTAGTATGTCACCATTTTAGTGCAACGAGCCATGCTGCAGGTAAGTATACTGATTCAGATATGAACCCTGGCTGGTGGGACGCATTAATTGGACCAGGGAAAGCAGTCGATACTAACCGTTATTTTGTTATTTGTATGGATAATCTATGTAATGTGCAAGTCAAGAACTCAATGGTTGTTACCACGGGCCCTATATCTATTAATCCCAAAACAGGCAAGCAGTATGGTATGTCGTTTCCTCCTTTTACATTTCATGACATGGCGGGTATTCAGCATGCATGTATTCAACTGTTAGGAATCCATCATCTTACAGCTGTAATTGGTCCTTCTGCGGGAGGGATGATAGCTTTGCATTGGGCGGTGCAATATCCAGATAAGCTAGATGCGTGTATAGGTGTAATTACCAATGCACAAAATCCTGTTATGACTTCTTTTAATGTACTGCAACACGGGATTCGTGCAATTCAATTAGACCCCTATTGGAAAAATGGACAATACTATGGAGAGCAAGAGCCTGTTGAAGGATTACATTTAGCTTCACAAATGATGTTTACAAATGCTTTTCACTGTGATTGGTATGAGAGTGAATTTCCTCGAAACAGCCAAGACCGGAGACCTTATTTGCATGTATCCAATCAAACCTCCTTTGAGAAGAATATGTACAACACAGTTATGGACAACATAGTCTACTATGATGCGAATCATTGGATCTATACATGCCGTGCTACTATGATGCATGATATAGCACATGGACATTCTTCTTTAGAAGAAGCGTTACAAAAAATTCAAGCTAACGTCCTCCTGATTTCTTGTAATCAAGATATCCTTCAACCGCCGCAATACAGTGAACAGACAATCCGTATATTACAAAAGCAAGGGAAAAAGGCTGAGTTTTTTGCTTTTGATAGCTTAAATGGTCATATGGCAGGTATAGTAGATGTTCCGTTATTTGAGAATAAAGTAAGAGATTGGCTAGGAAGAATCTAGGCTTTTACTGTGTATAAGATCGGGGGGAAGATGGTGGAGGTTACTGCGCTAAAATACTTAATGGAACAATATGAAGAGGTAGTAATGTTTATAAACCGAAAGCTGACAGCGTTTCTTGCAGAGCAACTTGCAGGTGAGGTTACAGCGGAGCAGTTTTTTGTATTACGTTCGATTAAGAAATACGGGCCATGTCCAATCAGTATGTTAGAGGGTTGGAATAACGAAAACCGTAATGTTATTCTAATCATAACAGAGAGGCTAATAAACAAAGGATATGTTATCCGTACGATAGATCCTCAGGATTCACGTGTTACTTTATTAGAAACAACAGAACAAGCAGAAGATGTGTTGAAATCAGGAGAGGAGAAAATGTATCAGTTTATTTCCCCTTATCTTGGAGATCTTGAGCAAGAAGAAGTAGAAAGTTTTACACGTATTTATAAGAAGATTCACGATTCTATTAGAAAAAAAGAATCGCACTCTGTATAAGAATAAAAAATGGCCATCTTTCGATGACCATTTTTTATTCTTATACAGTCTCTCTTCCAGCACCATATTTCCGATAAGCACCATGATGAGTTGGACCGACATATTCATTTAGTTTAAAAGAATGACGAATTGCATCTGTAATGAATGCTTTAGCTGTTTGAATGGCTTCTTTTACAGGTTTTCCTTTTGCCAATTCAGCTGCAATTGCGGCTGAATATGTGCAGCCAGCACCATGAGTATATGTTGTATCGATTTTTTCAGATTCCAGAATATCAAAGTCTGTACCATCAAATAATAAATCAATAGCAGCTTCTTGTCCTGCCAGCTTATTTCCACCTTTAATTAATACATACTTAGCGCCGAGTGAATGGATTTTTTTAGCGGCTTCCTTCATATCAGCTAAGTTATTAATTTTTATACCACTTAATTGATATGCTTCAAACAAGTTTGGTGTCACAACCAATGCTTTGGGAACTAGGACGTCACGCAAACAGTCATTTGTCTCAGGGTGAAGAGCTTCATCTGCACCTTTACATACCATTACTGGATCAACCACTACATTTGTAATATTATTTTTTTCAATCATTTGAGCAGCAGTTTCTATAATTTCAGTGGAACCTAACATACCTGTTTTCAAGGCATCTACTCCTACACCTTCCATTACAGTTTCTAATTGTGGTTTTAGTATTTCAGCTGAAATTGGGAAGACATTATGAGCCCAGTTGTTATGAGGATCCATCGTTACAATTGTTGTAAGAGCAGTCATACCATATACACCAAGCTCCTGGAACGTTTTCAAATCTGCTTGGATGCCAGCGCCTCCACTTGTATCAGAACCTGCAATTGTTAATGCTTTATGAAGTGTCATTGTAAATCTCCCCTTTTCATATGTAAAAATCCTCTTATTACTATGTACTATTTTGAGTGTGAATATAAACAAAATCAAAATAGAAAAAGGTAAATATCTTTTCTTTGATTATATAGCTTTCCTATACAACGTCAATTATTTTCTCTCTTCATATATATTTTTCCGGAATAGAAAAAATGTATTTATTAGATATCAAAAGATCTCTATACATAGTTATTCCTCTTTTTTCCTCCATTAGTAAAATGTTTATTACCCACGGGTGAATATTTTCTACTATAATAAATTATGACAACTGTGTTAGATTACTGTGTGTTTTTTATAGTTCCTGTTAGATAACAGCTTTACATTAAAACTTCAAGCAAATATGAACACCATGTTATTGGTGATTTTTTTTCTGTGTAGTATAACGTTTTTGATTCTATAGTTTACTAGATTACTATAAAACTTTACATACGTGCACTGCACAGTATACAACAAGAGCACTGGAGGAGATGAAATGAGGATAAGGACAATTGTAGCCGGAGTAACTTTGATGAGTGGATTGGCGTTTAATGTGTTAGCAAATAATCCATTGTCAGCAGAAGCAGCTGGAGAGGGAACCGGTAAAGTCACTGCTTCTGTTTTAAATGTCAGGCAAGCTCCGACTACTTCCAGTCAGATAATTTCACAAGTTAAAAATGGTCAGCAAGTGACTATTAAAGATATAAAGGGAGATTGGTACTTTATTGAAAATGGAGCAAAGGACGGTTGGGTATACTCAAAGTATATACAATATGTACAGCCAGCTGGACCTGCAACAGTTATAGGTGAGGGAACAACGACTGCGAACTTAAATGTGCGTAAAGCACCGTCTCTATCAGGTACTCGTATTACAACATTGGCAAAAGGAATAAAGGTGTCCATCCATGAAACAAAGAATGGCTGGCATTATATTACAGCAGGAAGCGTAAGCGGCTGGGTATCCTCACATTATGTATCCGTTCAATCGAATGGGTTAGATCCTGCTCCAAATCCGGGCGGGGAGACAAGCCCTATAAAAACGGCATCTTCGTATGCTGAGATTGATTTGCGTACACCATCTAATATAACAGCAGCGGAAATTAATAAATATATTCAAAAGTATCATCCCGACAGTCCTATTGCAAATATGGGTGATGCATTTGTAGCTGCAGGAAAAAAATATGGTGTAAATGCATTATACCTAGCGGCTCATGCTTTCTTGGAAACAGGTTATGGGAAGTCTGAAATTGCTTATCGTAAAAATAACCTGTATGGTTTAAAAGCGTATGATCGTTCTCCATTTGACAGTGCTAAATATTTAGCAAGCTATGAAGACAGTATTAATATCAATGCGGACTATGTAAGAAAAAATTACCTTACTACAGGCGGAACATATTATAATGGCCCTACTTTAAAAGGCATGAATGTCCGATATGCATCAGATAAAAGCTGGTATAGTAAAATCGCAGATATTATGCAGCGTATTAAGCCATACCAAGCATCTCAATATCAACCGGTTATTATGCCGAATAACGGTCCATCATTTAATGTAGACGCAATTGGTAGCGGCGTTCCGTATCAAGCTTTTGCAACAGGAACAAAAGGTGTTATCACAAAATCTGTAGAGTATCGTGTTGTACCGTTTCCATTCTCAGATTCAAAGATTAAGAGTACAACAGTAAGACCAAATGTACAAGGTACATTCAAGGCTAATACAGAAGTTAGTGTTATTAAGAAAGATCCTAAAGGCTGGGTAGAAGTGGTTCACCCAGGAAATTCTAAAACATATTGGGTTCCTGGTGACAGCATAACAGTCAAATAATAACTATACTGCATAAAAAGGTGCTTCTTGAAAAGAGGCACCTTTTTTATGAAAAATAATATAACTTCAAAAAAGCTTATTCACTTGCTCGAGTGCGAGGTGGTAGACAGATAAAAAAACAGGCAAGCAAGAATGTTCAAATTAGATGATTACATATTTGTGTACATGTTTACAAATATGTGTACAGTTGTGTACTAAAAAGTAAACATGTATACAGAAGTGTATACAATTGTATTCAAAAAAGTATACATGTAAACAAAAAGTATACAAGCTTTATTTGCAAGATGTTTACAGTTTTGTGTACAAAATTACGAAAATATGTATAACATTACAATTCGATGATAAATGTGGAATTAATATAAAATAACTTATAGAATCAGAGTAATCTTTACTAAAGTTGAATATTATACCGAATTAATGGAAGGGATGATTTCATTGACAAATGCTCGTATTGCTGCAGTTGACGTAGGTAATGATTCACTTAAAGGTATTTTTGGCAAAATGGAGGTACAAATTAACATTCCCAATGTAATTGCCAGAGATATAGAAGATCGTCCGGTCATCGGGATCGAAGAACTGAACAAGCAAAATCCTGTTGATGGGATTCATATTCGTGTACATTCTCCTACTTTAAGAGACAATAATGCGATTTATCGTGTCGGTAATCTTGCAACTAAAAGTGACAACCCCTCAGAATTAGACCCGGGAAGCAACAAATCCGAAGAAGATCAAACCCTCATCATGTTATTTGCTTCGTTGGCGCTAGATGCAGCACAAGAAGAAAATAAACAACTTTTTAAGCGATCCAATAATGTAATAGATGCTACATATATATTAGGAACAGGACTTCCTCTTCGTGAAGTAAAGGAAGGAAAAGATGTAGGGTATCGATCTAAACTACTAGGCTCTGTTCATCAAGTTGAATTTTTAGTAACTCCAAGGTATCAAGGGTTAAAGATAAATATTAAGTTTGAAGAAGTGAAGGTCTATCCTGAAGGCTTTGCTGCCTATATTAATCTTGTAATGGATAATAACTTAAACATTATTAATAAGGACCTTATAGATAAAAGAATTTTAATTCAAGATATTGGCGGATTGTCAACAGATATTGCTGTAATTAAAAATGGCAAGGTGGATGATGATAAAGCTCAAGGCTTTAATTTGGGAGTCTCTGAATCGCTTGAATCCATTCGAGAGGAGATTCGTTCTAAGCATGGAGTAGAGCTCGATAGCCGCCGTGATGTTGTAGAAATAATCACAAAGAAAAATGACCGAAATCATATTATGGTAAAAGGAAGTCGGACAAGTGTTCACGACATTACAGATCGTACGCTTTTAGAGTTGGCGAAAAAGCAATATCGTCATTTACGTAATGTTTGGCAAAAAAACTCTCAAACAGAAATTTGCTATTTTGTAGGTGGAGGATCAATTATTCTTAAGGATTATCTAAAAACATTAAATAATAGCTTGGATGGCTATAATATCGATTTCTTCGAAGATGAGCAAGAAAGTATTTGGATGATGGCAAATGCTTATTATAAATTAATTGCGGATTTTTCAAGGAGAACCATGAAAGAGACGAAAAACGAAGAACAAAAATTGGCAAAGACTAAATAGGTGATTGTATATGAAGGAAGCGGAAATTAAGAGAGGAAAACCTATTACATTCCGTATCCCGTCTGATACACCGGATCATATCATAAAGCATTTGCAACGATTAAAGGAAACAGAAAAAAGGAACTTTTCAAGTAAAGTGGCTGAATTTGTTGTAAATGGTATTAATAGTGCTGTATCGAAGGAGAAGGAAGCTCTTACAATTCCTCTTCCTAAAGGATTGAGTAAAGAACAGAGAGATTGGCTAAAGCATGAGCATTCAGAAGCCTTGCTTGGTAGCATTGTCTACCAGTTATTGTCAAACCCTGTTCGTACTGCGTCTCTGCTTGCAAGTCTTAACAGTAATGCATTAGATATTGAAGAAGCGTTATACCTGCAAGAAGAGGCTTATGTTGCTGTTAAACCTAGGGGAGAAACCGAGCATGCAGCAACGGTCGCTGCATTGGATGATTTAGATAATTTTGATTGGGAGCAGGTCCAGCAATCTGAAGTATTTAATCAGGTAGAAGAGCAGGAAGAGGAAAAAATGGAGGACCTTCTAGGGGATTTCTTGGCTCAGATGAACAAATGAGTAAAGAAGGAAAAGAGTTAATAGGTTTACAAGGTTGTAGAATTATTGATAATTAAAACAGAAAACCGCAAGGGATCCCTGCGGTTTTCCTCTATGTCTGGTATTGGTAGTTTTACTTCGCACCTACTATATTTTAATTTGCTCCTTTTTCAGTAATAATTTGGTATAAGCCTATTTTAAAATTAGGCAGGATAATATGGAATGATTAAGTTCGCTTGATGTTTAAATATTCAGAAAAAAACATTGACAGTTATATAAAATTCTTTTACAATGACGCTAATTGAATTGCATTCTTATCAAGAAAGGCAGAGGGACTGGCCCAGTGAAGCCTTGGCAACAGCCGATATCGGAATTGTGCTAAATCCAGCAGGTTTACCTGAAAGATAAGAGATTGGCTCCAATATGTCTGAGTATGCAAAGCCGCTTCTTTTATTTTTAGGAAAAGAAGCGGCTTTTTGTTTTGGAAGAAGAAAGGATAGATGCATAACAGAAGTAGGGAATCTAGAACAATGTTGTTATATAGAAATATCATTTGTAAATTGATACAGCCAAAGGATTAGTAGTGTTATTTTATCTAGAATCGAAAAAATATATTTGTACTCGAATTGATAGCATGATTTTTGAGTGAAACGTACGTTAGTTAGAAAATTTACTGGCAAACATTGAACATGTTTTGACTGGAGGAACAACGAATGCCAATCATTATTGATAAAGAATTACCGGCACGGAAGGTGCTGCAAAATGAAAATATTTTTGTTATGACAAAAGAACGTGCGGAAACACAGGATATCCGCGCATTAAAGATTGGGATTTTAAATCTGATGCCGACCAAAATAGAAACGGAAACACAGCTGCTTCGTTTAATTGGAAATACACCGTTACAGGTAGATGTACAGTTACTTCATATGGAATCTTATACTTCAAAAAATGTAACGCAGGAACATTTGACGAGCTTTTACAAAACATTTAATGATATTCATGATCAAAAATTTGATGGATTTATCATTACTGGTGCACCGATAGAAACCTTGCCGTTTGAAGAAGTAGATTATTGGGATGAGCTAAAAGGTATTATGGAGTTTACCAATACTAATGTCACTTCTACTTTACATATTTGCTGGGGTGCACAGGCAGGACTGTACTATCATTATGACATTCCTAAATATACACTTGATCAAAAAATGTTCGGTGTATTTGAGCACGAAGTGAAGCGAATGAATGTACAGCTGCTGCGCGGATTTGATGATATCTTTTTAGCGCCCCATTCTCGTTATACTGAGGTAAGGAGAGAGGATATCGAACGAATTAAAGAGTTAGAGATTTTAGGAGAATCAGAGGAAGCTGGTGTTCATCTAGTTATGGGGCAAGATGGAAAGCACATATTTGTGCTTGGGCATAGTGAGTACGGCAGGGATACGTTAAGAAGTGAATATGAACGCGATGTGAATCGAGGACTAGACATTACTATTCCAAAGGCATATTTTGAAGGGGATAATCCACGAAACAAACCGATTGTAACGTGGAGAGGACATGGAAATCTTCTTTTCTCGAATTGGCTTAATTATTACGTATACCAGGAAACACCCTATCTTTTATAACATGATATTGTTGTGAGCATTGGCGCAGAAAAAATTGAAAAACTGCTTCTCGCAATAACGTGTGAGGCAGTCTGTTGTTAGGTGAAAACCGAATCTGCGTTCATTTAATTCTGAATATTAATAATATATTGTTTTTTAATTTTGGCGCTTATATAATGACATTTAAATACATTTTTAGGGGGATATTCCATGAAGGAGATTCAGGTAGGACTGCTAGGACTTGGCACTGTAGGAAGCGGTGTTGTCAAAATTATTGAGAACCATCAAGACAGGCTTAGACATCAAATTGGGTGTCCTGTTAAAATCTCAAAAGTGTTAGTTCGAGAAATTGATAAGGAAAGAGCAGTTCAATTATCACCCGATCTTCTTACAACCAATGTACATGATATTATCAGCAGTCCAGACATTAATGTAGTAATTGAAGTGATGGGAGGACTGCATGATGCGAGAGAATACATACTAACAGCTCTTCGGAATAACAAACATGTGGTTACAGCAAATAAGGATTTAATGGCTGTATATGGAACAGAGTTGTTATCAGTTGCAAAGGAAAATAGATGTGATTTATTTTATGAAGCGAGCGTAGCTGGAGGGATTCCCATTCTTCGCAGCATTGTAGATGGATTATCGTCTGATCGTATTACAAAAATGATGGGAATTGTAAATGGTACGACAAACTTTATTTTGACAAAGATGAGCAATGAGGGAAGCTCTTATGAAGATGTTTTAAAAGAGGCGCAAGAGCTTGGATATGCAGAGGCTGACCCAACATCTGATGTTGAAGGGCTTGATGCGGCAAGGAAAATGACAATTTTAGCAACGCTTGGATTTTCTGCTAACGTAGAGTTAGAAGATGTGAAGGTAAAGGGAATTACGCGTATTACGGAAGAAGATTTAAATTATAGCAAAAGTCTTGGATATACAATGAAGCTGATTGGTCTTGCCAAACGCGATGGGGAGAAACTTGAAATAAGTGTAGAACCGACTCTGCTTGCAAATAATCATCCTCTTGCTTCTGTTAATAATGAATACAATGCTATTTATGTGTATGGAGAGGCTGTAGGAGAAACAATGTTTTATGGTCCAGGTGCTGGAAGTCTTCCAACTGCAACTGCGGTAGTTTCTGACTTAGTTGCGGTTATGAAAAACATGAGGCTAGGCGTGAATGGAAATAGCGCTGTGTCTCCTCAATATCCGAAAGTATTAAAAGAAGACCATGAAATTTCTGTAAAGCATTTCTTGCGTATTCATGTGAAAGATGAAGTTGGTGTGTTTGCTCAGGTTACATCTCTATTCTCTCAATACGGCGTAAGTTTTGAAAAAATTATTCAAGTTCCTTTACTAGAAACAAATACAGCTGAAGTAGTTATTGTGACGCACCGAGCATCCTTGGCAGACTATAATACCATTTTGCAAAAGCTGCAAGAGCTTGAAAGCATCGAGGGAATTAAAGCGAGTTATAGAATCGAAGGGGATCGAAAATGATGTGGAGAGGACTTCTAGCTCAGTATAAAGAATATTTGCCGATTACGGAAAAAACACCGTCTCTTTCGCTGCAGGAAGGGAACACCCCTCTTATTCTGCTTGAACGTCTATCTCAAGAGCTTGGTGTAGAAGTTTATGTAAAAATAGAAGGAGCTAACCCGACAGGTTCTTTTAAGGATCGTGGAATGGTAATGGCAGTAGCAAAGGCAAAGGAGGAAGGCAGCCGCACGGTCATTTGTGCTTCCACAGGGAATACCTCAGCGTCGGCAGCGGCATATGCAGCTCGCGCAGGCATGAAATGCATCGTAATGATTCCAAATGGAAAAATTGCTTATGGAAAGCTGGCCCAGGCAGTGATGTATGGAGCTGAGATTGTAAGTATTGATGGGAACTTTGACCATGCGCTGCAAATGGTACGTAAATTAAGTGAAACAGCTCCGATTGCACTTGTGAACTCCATCAATCCTTATCGAATTGAAGGGCAAAAAACAGCAGCCTTTGAAATTTGCGATGCCCTAGGCGAAGCCCCTGATATTTTAGCCATTCCTGTAGGAAATGCCGGTAATATTACGGCGTATTGGAAAGGATTTCAGGAATATCACGATAATTGCGGCACACAATTGCCTCAGATGCGCGGATTTGAAGCGGAAGGCTCAGCGGCGATTGTAAGAGGACACAAGATTGAAAACCCGGAAACCATTGCCACGGCTATCCGTATTGGAAACCCAGCAAGCTGGGATAAAGCTGTGGCAGCTGCACGGGAATCCCGTGGAAAAATCGATGAAGTAACAGACGCAGAAATTTTACAGGCATATGAATTACTGGCAAGGACCGAAGGGATTTTTGCTGAGCCTGGATCATGTGCATCGATAGCGGGTGTAATTAAGCAAGTCAAAACTGGAGAAATTTCTAAAGGAAGCCGGATTGTTGCTGTATTAACAGGGAATGGCTTAAAGGACCCTGATATTGCGATTAAAACAAAGAACATCCAACCTATTGTTCTGCCAAACGATGAAAAGATCGTATTGGAGCATATTGAAGGAGTTGTATTGCGATGACAGCTCCTTTATTTACAATAAGAGTGCCTGGAAGTACCTCAAACCTTGGTCCTGGCTTTGATTCTATTGGACTTGCCGTTAATAAGTACTTGATAGTGAAGGTATATTCTCATTATGAATGGACTTGTAAGTCCAAATCAGAGCTATTATCTGGGATGCCCGAAGATGAACAAAATTTTCTTATTCAAATAGCTTGTAAAACAGCACAGCAATATAACGCTATGCTCCCATATTGCCGATTAGAGGTTGAAAGTGAGATTCCTCTTGCACGCGGGTTGGGAAGCAGCGCTTCTGCTATTGTTGCTGGAATTGAAATTGCCAATATACTCTGTGATCTTGGATTGACTAAGCAGGAAAAACTGGAACTGGCCTGTAGTTTCGAAGGGCATATTGATAATGTAGGGGCATCTCTGTACGGAGGAATGACAACAGGTACATATGGGGAAGAATATACAGCTTTAGTTTCCTACCCTATTCTTGAAGT
Organism: Bacillus sp. 165; assembly: GCF_017742235.1. Taxonomy (GTDB): domain Bacteria; phylum Bacillota; class Bacilli; order Bacillales; family Bacillaceae_G; genus JAGHKQ01. Next base: position 242,017 of record NZ_JAGHKQ010000005.1, on the reverse strand, counting down.
AGAGATAGTGGCAGTCATCCCTTCTTATGAATTGAAAACCAGTGCAGCGAGACAAGTGCTACCTAAGCAGTTGCCCTATAAGCAAGCAGTAAGAAGCAGCGGGATGGCGAATTTACTTGTTGCTGCTATTCTTACGAATAATTGGAAGATTGCAGGAGAAGCGATGCAGCGCGACTTGTTTCATGAATCATATCGTCTGTCTCTTGTTCCAGAGCTTGAACTCCTTCGAGGCTTCTCACAACATGAGCACATATTTGGATGTTCATTAAGTGGTGCTGGGCCAACTGTCATATGCTATGTTGCTAAAGGAGCAGGAAAAGACGTACAGCAGTATTTACAACCATTTTTTCCAAAATGCATAGTTGAAGTGCTAGAGGCAGAAAATAAAGGGATACAGGTCTATTATAATTCAGTAGAACAAGAACACCTTGAAAGCTTATAGCTTTTGAGGTGTTTTTCGTGTAAATAGATACAACTTTGTCAGCATAGGAAATCATGAAGAACATAATTAGAAGTAAAAGTCAGATGAAGGCATGGATTTTTTTGTTTCTCTTTTTTTGTTTGATATAATTATCCAAAAAACATGGAGACGATAACAATGAGGTCAACATTTGTAAAAGTAATGCTATTGTTAACGATTATTTCATTTAGTTTCTTTGCCTATGGTTTTGTAATGGGTGTCAAAGATGTATTGAAGCCAGAGGCTTCTAATTTGCCTCAATTGAATGAGAAAAAAGAAAGAGCAAAAATAGGGAAGGAACAGTTACATATTGTAAGCTTGGGAGACTCTCTTACACGCGGCGTAGGTGACAAGGAGGGAATTGGATATATTGGAAGGGTTAAAGGGAATTTAGAAACACAGTACGGGCAAAAAACTATGCTTGTCAATTTGGCTGTGAGTGGCGCAAAAATGAAGGATTTAGCTGTGCAGCTATCCAGTAAAGGAGCACAATACTCCATTCAACAAGCCGATATTATTATATTGACTATTGGAGGTAACGATTTGTTTCCTGGGTGGGAGACACTTGGAAATGTAGATTTCACTAAATATCGACCAGATGTCACAACGTTTGCAGAGAATGTCAATAACATTTTAACCGAGTTAAGAAAGCTGAATCCTGAAAGTCCTATTTTCTGGGTAGGTTTATATAATCCATTTGAAGATGTCCAGGACCTGAAGGGGTCATCAGAAACAGTTGTGAATTGGAATAGTGTGCTTGAGAAAACAGCGTTAAACTATTCCAAGACGTATATTGTTCCTATGTTTGATTTGTTCCAAAGCAGAGGGAATGAATTACTATATACAGACCACTTTCATCCAAATGATAAGGGATACGAACTTATAGGATCTCGTCTTATGCAAAATATAACGAGTCAATTGAATATACACATGAAAGACGGTGAGGCAGAATGAGTGACGATAAAGAAAAGGTTTTGACAGTAACAGGGCTAACAAAAATAATCGGTAAGAAAGCATTAGTAGAAAATGTTTCATTTGATGTATATAGAGGGGAAGTTTTTGGTTTTTTAGGTCCTAATGGTGCAGGAAAAACAACAACTATTCGTATGCTTGTCGGTCTGATTAAACCGACTAAAGGAAGAATAGCCATCGGCAGCTATGATATCAAATCCCAGTTTTGTCACGCTATGCGCCAGGTTGGCAGCATTGTGGAAAATCCAGAATTGTATACGTATCTCACAGGATGGGAAAATTTAAAACAGTTTGCCCGTATGCTGGGGAATATTACAGATGAACGTATTGCAGAGATTACAAGGATGGTACACTTAGATAAACGTATTCACGACCGTGTAAAAACATATTCTTTAGGAATGAAGCAGCGTCTCGGTATTGCACAGGCTCTTCTTGGAAAACCGAAACTGCTTATTTTGGATGAACCGACAAATGGACTGGACCCTGCTGGTATTCGTGAGCTTAGGGAATTTGTTCATGAGCTTGTGAGAAAAGAAAATATGAGTGTGTTTATTTCTAGTCACTTGCTAAGTGAAGTACAGATGTTGTGTGATCGAGTTGCCATCATCAATCATGGGAAAATGATTACTGTTTCTACAATTGAAGAACTGGTGACAACAGCAACAGACAGAGTAGAATGGAAGGTTTCACCGTTAGAACGTGCAAAAGCTGTTTTAGAAACGTCTGAAGCTATTAAAGAACTGCATGAACAGGATGGAACTCTAGTTTGCCGTATGCCGCTTGAGCAAATTAGCATATATACAAAGGCTCTGATTGAAGAAGGGGTTCAAGTACATGGGGTAAGGGAAGTTGTCGTTACTTTGGAGGATCTGTTTATGGAGCTTACAAGGGGGGAAGAGAGTGCGTGAATTTTTTAATCTTGTTTATAACGAGGCAGAGAAGGTTTATCGAAAAAAACGCATTGCGGTAGTGATTCTTATTTTAACTGTGTTGATTCCTATTTTTGTATATGCTCAATTTAAGCAAATAGAAACGACTATCAAGCGCCTGGGAACAGACGATTGGAGAGTAGCGTTGCAACAGCAAATCGTTGATACGCAAAATAGGTTGAACAGTTCGAGGCTGCCAGAAGAGTGGCGCCAGTGGTTGAAGGTAAAAGTAGAACAGCAGCAGTATTATCTAGAGCATGATATAAATCCTACTGCACCGGGAGCCCCTACTTTTGTAAGAGGATTTATTGAACAAGGCATTACATTATTTATTCCGCTGCTTGTTATGATTATAGCCATTGATATTGTGTCTGGAGAGCGAAGTGATGGGACAATAAAAGTACTGCTTACAAGGCCAATTCGAAGGTGGAAAATTTTATTGAGTAAGTATGTTACGATGCTGCTATTTGTTTCATTAATACTGCTTATTGTAGGAATTTTATGTTATGTCATATCAGGGATTATCTTCGGTTATAAAGGATGGGGTATGCCTATTCTGACCGGATTTATGATCGAGAATGATAATTTAAATACAAGCTTTGTTCATCTTATTCCACAGTGGAAGTATATTACGATGGCTTATGGATTAGCATGGTTTGTGGCGGTCGTTGTTGGAACGATATCTTTTATGATATCGGTATTGATTCGCAATACTCCCGCAGGAATGGGTGTTATGCTGGCAGCGTTGATTGCAGGGGGAATTTTAAGTAATTTTTCTACTGCATGGGAAGGAGCAAAATATATTTTCAGCGTAAATCTTACATTGACAGATTATTTATCTGGTCAGCTTCCTGCACTGAAAGGATTGTCTATGGGTTTTTCGCTCCTAAATTTAACTGTGTGGGCAGTGGCTTCTTTATGTATTGCATTTTTTGTATTTACAAAGCAAGATATGACTAGTTAAAAAGAGTTGTCCGGAATAAACGGACAACTCTTTTACAAAAAAATAACTGTTTTTATGAATTTTAATATTCGATTTTATCTTGCTTTTCTGTCCATAAATGAAAAGGGTTTTGTTCCTTTTCAAGGAAAAAAGGGAGCCTATTTGTAGGGATGATTCGTTCTTCAATAGGCTGAGAAACCTCATTGTAAATTAAGGCATCATCGAATCCTATGTGAGCTGCTTCTTCACGGGTGAAGCAATAATAGATTTCTTTCGGTCGTGCCCAGTAAATAGCACCGAGGCACATAGGGCATGGCTCACAGCTTGTATATAAAATACAGTCCTTTAATTGAAAATCGCCAAGTACTTGACATGCTTTTCGAATGGCTTGCACTTCTGCATGCGCAGTCGGATCGGTAGAGGATGTTACTTCATTTGTTCCTACAGCAATCACCTTTTCATCTTTTACAATAACAGCCCCAAATGGCCCTCCTTTTCCCTGCTTTACATTTTCAAATGCTGCATCAATAGCGAGTTTCATAAATTGTGGATGCCCCATTCTTACGCCTCCTCTTCCTTTTCCTCATCGAAAAAAATGTGTAGTATTAAGTGTATGAGCAAAACATAAAAGAAAGACTGAGAGATGAGGTGTGAAGCAATTGGTACAGCAGGTTTTGAAGAATGATTGGTGGCCGTTGTTACAAGAGGAATTTGAAAAACCATATTATAAAGAGCTTCAAGAATTTTTGAAGCATGAATATGCTACACAAATAGTCTATCCGGATATGAATGATATTTTTAATGCATTGAATTATACAAGCTACACTGATACAAAGGTAGTTATTTTAGGCCAAGATCCATATCATGGGCCGAATCAAGCACATGGCCTTAGCTTTTCAGTAAATCCGGGTGTACGTATTCCCCCATCATTACAAAATATCTTTAAAGAACTGCATAATGATATTGGCTGTCATATTCCAAATCATGGATCATTAGTGAAATGGGCACAGCAAGGTGTATTGTTGTTAAATACGGTTTTAACAGTTCGCAAAGGAGAAGCTAATTCTCATAAAGGAAAAGGGTGGGAGCTTTTTACAGACCGTGTAATTGAGCTGTTAAATGAACGTGAAAAGCCAGTTGTTTTTGTTTTATGGGGGAATCCTGCACAGAAAAAAATGCGCCTAATCACAAATAAACAGCATTATTTTATTAAATCAGTTCATCCAAGTCCGCTCTCAGCACATCGCGGGTTTTTTGGAAGTAAGCCGTTCTCTCATATTAACACTTACTTACAAAGCATTGGCGAAGAACCGATTGATTGGGAGGTCCCTGATATACAGAATACATAATGTGAGATGTAAGTTGGATAATTACATTGTTACTTATATAAAAAAACCTCCTGGGAGGTTTTTTATATAAGTACAACTTGTTTAAGTACAAATTCTTCGATAACTTTAGCTACTCCATCATTCATGTTTGTGTCAGTAACATAGTTCGCTTTTTGTTTAATACTGTCGGGAGCATTACCCATGGCTACTCCTAAGCCTGCAAATTCAATCATTGCTAAATCGTTGTAGCTGTCCCCGACTGCAATCACTTCTTCACGTGTGATGCCAAGTGTTTGAATCAAAAGGTTTAGACTTGTTCCTTTTGTTACACCAGCCTCGGTAAACTCCAGGAAAAATGGTTTGGAACGTATAACATTCATCTCATCTGCAAGCTCTTGCTGCAGCTTCTCTTCTACCTGAGCGAGACGCTCGGGTTCTTCTACCATCAATACTTTTACTACAGATTCAGTCACTGCTTGTACAAAACTATTAACTTCAGCAATAGGCAGTCCTGTAATCTCACTTTCAATCTTTGTAAACGCGTTATCTGTTTCTGTGACAATTACATCATCCATATATGTATGAATCCATACACCTTCTTGGCGGCTGATGTCATATAGACGATGAACTGTTTCTGGCGGTAAGGTACTGCTGAATAATTCTTCCTTTGTTTTGCAATTAATGATTTTCGCACCGTTAAAGGATAAAATAAAGCTCCCGTATTCGGCTAGATAAAGCTCTTCAGCAAGGGCATGCATTGCAAATGTCGGACGTCCTGATGCCAATACCACCTTTACTCCTAATCTTTGTGCATCCATTAATGCTTGTTTTGTACGAGGAGAAATAGTATGGTCGTCACGCAGCAATGTATCATCTAAATCTAGTACAATCATTTTGTAAGTCATTGTTGTTAGTCCTTTCCTTATATAAATACACTCTTATCCTAGCAACAATGCTTTCTAGAGGCAATGAACAGTTTGTTTCCAAATTATGAATTTTGTTGTGGAATCCTTTGCTATCTAATTGCAAAGAATACTTCTATCACAATACACATAACAGATCCGAGCAAGCTGAGCAATATTGCAATCACTCCGCTAGCCATCAATGAAAATTGCAGTACAAGTAATGTTTCGGATGGAGATCCAAATAAAACGGTCCCTAAGCTGGCATAAAGAGAAAATACGCCCCACCAAAGTCCAGCAGGTCCTTCATTAATAGGGAGACAGTGTCCAAGCCATGCTTGAAGAATTCCTGCGATACCAAGGACAAACAGTGTTCTTTGGATAAATGATATGGTTTCCATGTCGTTGAGTCCATAGTTTGCAGCAATTGTAATAGGTACAATGATGCAGTTAGCTAAAATAAACATCCATTGTAAGGATGAAAGAGCCATTTTTATGATATAGAACCTCTTTTCTAGCAAAGTACAGTATTGTAATATAACATTTTAAACTTCATATTCAAAAAAGGGAATTCAGGAGATATTAAAGAAAAATAATATTATAATAGTATTGAAACGCATAATCGAGAGGTGAAAAATATGCAAATTTCTATTGATAAAGTGTTAAATAAAATGTCTCATGAGATAAAAGCTGCTGCTGTGCAGAAACATAATGAGCAAAAAATGAGAGAGCATCTCACTGCTATTCGAGCATTATGTGAGCTTTTGCTAGAAGAATCGCCAGCAGCAAGTACAGCTATTTCTGAACGCGAAATGGCTATGATGACAGGAGAATGGAAGAATCCAAAAGCAGGGAACGTATCAGGGACCGCCTCTGTACGTTATCAAGAAGAGGAGGATGCTAACGGTTCATCTTTGTTTGACTTTTAGGAGAAAAACAGTTGGCATATCTATTCAATTTTCTTTATCATAAAAATAAAAAGAAAATAGGTGGCATTTATGAAAATATTTTTCTTACTAGGTTGTATTAGCGCCTTTTTAACCGTTGCTTTAGGAGCATTTGGGGCACATGGTTTAGAAGGGAAAATTTCTGCAAAGGCTTTAGAAGTATGGAAGACGGGCGTTACATACCAAATGTTTCAAACAGGCGGGTTGTTTGTAGTGGCTTTCTTAGGATACAAGCTTTCTGGATCAGCGCTTGTGTCTTGGTCTGGCTGGCTCATGGTAACAGGTATTTTATTGTTCTCTGGCAGCTTATATATTCTTAGTGTGTCTGGTATTAAAATATTAGGTGCGATTACTCCGCTTGGAGGTGTCACCTTTTTAACGGCATGGGTTTTACTTGGAATTGCTGTCGTAAAAGGATTATAAAAAAAGCTGACAGTCCACAGGGACTGTCAGCTTTTTTTAATATGGGCGAGAGGAATATGCGCCTAACTGCCCCGGCAAGTAGGTAATCGCCTCATCAAACTCTACATAATCTAAGTAGACCATCAGCAATAAGTAGCGTTTTCCTGTAGTAGCATCACTAATGATAATATGATCTCTGCCCGCGGCTTCAATGGTCCCTGTGAAAGTTTTTGTGCCAAGTGAACTGCCGCGCTCGAATGTCATATATACGGTTGCTTTTTTTCCTTTATTCAATCGCAGAATGTTTTCAATGTAGGATTGCTCAATTGGCAGCTGGCCTGTAGCGACGGCAAACTGAGCCTGTACTTGCTGTTGCGGCGGTATTGAATAACCTTGCGGCATAGCAGCTTGTTGAGGAACTTGTTGTCCTGGAGGTAAGTAGCCTCCTGAGGGCTGATAAAAGCTTCCTGCACCGTATGGATTTTTTGGCTGTTGATTTTGACTCACAGTGAAACCCTCCTTTTAAAGATGTAATATAGATATGTTGTGATTAAAACGTGTTGTACACATTTGGACAATCACTTCCGGTAGGCTGGAAGAAGCAATGATTTTTATGCCTTCCTGAGTTTTTCTGATCATACCAAGTCGGTGGACAAGGACCGGCAGGGCGGAAAAACCAAAGAGCATACGTACCCGGCCAAAAACGCTCTCCATTAATCGTTCTTCGTGCCAATGCTATTTCACTTTCTCGTGCACGTTGATAAAAGTATCCTTTTTGTGTTGCTTCAAATCCCCCTGGATCTTGGAATACCATTTGCCTCAGGTTTGTAATATTTTTGAAATCCAGACAGTTGCCTCGAACACGGTTGACGCCTACATTTCCTACCAGCAGCATTCCTTGCTGACCTTCACCTTCAGCTTCTGCTCTCATCAATCTAGCGAGAAGCTTTACATCTTCTTCAGTTGCTTTAATAACACCCATCTGCTCACCTCATTCTTGTTGCTTCTAGCTGTGGATGGAGAAGGACTTTAATGTATCCATGTAAAGATGCTAAAAGAGGTTCAGATTATTAGGATTTATGAAAGGAAGGGTGAATTTATTGAATTATGAACCACTAATTCATACGTATGAAGGGCAACAGAGAGATATGACAAACAACTAAGACAAATTGCCTAGGACCAAGAGAAAATGAAACTAGCCCGAATCCGCATTTGCCATAGCATATTTTTTAAGTGTATGAGGGAAGAAAAGCTTTTTTATACTTAAAAAAGCTTCGTGCTAATGCACGAAGCTCTTAATTATACGTATAAGAATTTTGCAACTCGATCTTCTGTGAGGATATTTCCGACGAAGAATGTACCGAATTCACCGTAACGAGCGCTCACTTCATCAAAGCGCATTTCGTATACAAGCTTTTTAAATTGCAGAACATCATCAGAAAATAAGGTTACACCCCATTCATAATCGTCAAACCCTACTGAACCTGTAATGATTTGCTTTACCTTTCCAGCATATTGACGCCCAATTTTACCGTGGCTGTACATCATTTTTTTACGTTCTTCCATAGGAAGCATGTACCAATTGTCATCACCTTGTCTGCGCTTATCCATCGGATAGAAGCAAACATGATTTACTCTTGGTAACATTGGATACAAACGAGCTAATACTTGCGGGTTCTGATATGGGTCTTCGTCAGCTGGCAAGTAGTTGCTTAATTCTACTACAGATACGTAAGAATAAGATGGGATTGTATATTGTGCCAATTTAGACTTATTGAATTCATTTTCAATTTCATTAAGCTCTTCCATTGTCGGGCGCAAAATCATCATCATAAAATCTGCTTTTTGACCAACAATAGTATAGAGTGCATGACTGCCTTGGTTTTCAGTTTCTGTTTTATTCCATTTTTCAATCATGTTTAAGAACTCAAAAATGGCACTTTGACGTTCGTCACTTGTAAGCTCTTTCCAAGCCGCCCAGTCCATGGTGCGGAAGTCATGTAAACAATACCAGCCTTCTAATGTTTTTGCAGCTTCATTCATTTTAATCCAACTCCTGCTACTGAATTTAATCTCATTTCTTACTATAACATAAATGAGTAAAAACATACGAATTCTATGCAAGCCTTTACATATCATGTAAAAATCTTATGAATATTATTAATAAATGATTATTTTGCGTTTTGCTGTTTTTTAAATCTTAAAAGTTTTATTCTAGAAAAGGAATCCATTTCAGATATAGGAGGATGTATCGTGAGCGATTTATTTGTAACGTTAAAAGAAAAATTAAAAGGAAAAGGTGTTACGATTGTTTTTCCAGAAGGTACAGATGAAAGAATTTTAGGCGCGGTGGACCGTTTAGCGCAAGAAGAGTTGGTAAAACCGATTTTAGTGGGAAATAAAGATGAAATCATTGCAAAAGCGGCGAATCTTAAGCTGTCCTTATCTGGAATCGATATCTATGATCCAAAAACATATGAAGCAATAGATGAGCTTGTAGCTTCTTTTGTAGAACGTCGTAAAGGAAAAGCTACAGAAGAAAGTGCTCGTGAAATTTTGCAAGATGAAAATTACTTCGGAACAATGCTTGTACATACTGAGAAAGCACAAGGTCTTGTAAGCGGAGCAGCTCATTCTACAGCAGATACAGTACGCCCGGCATTGCAAATTATTAAGACAAAGCCAGGCGTTTCCAAAACATCCGGCGTGTTCATTATGGTACGTGAAGAAGAGAAGTATGTATTTGCAGACTGTGCAATCAATATCTCTCCATCCAGTCAGGATTTAGCTGAAATTGCAATTGAAAGTGCAAAAACGGGGGAATTATTTGGAATCGAGCCGCGTGTAGCGATGCTAAGCTTCTCTACAAAAGGGTCTGCAAAATCTCCAGAAACAGAAAAAGTAGTAGAAGCAGTACAGGTTGCAAAAGAAATAGCACCAGATTTGACACTAGATGGAGAATTTCAATTCGATGCAGCATTTGTCCCATCAGTGGCAGAAAAGAAAGCTCCAGGATCTGTTATTAAGGGGGATGCAAATGTATTTGTATTTCCAAGCTTGGAAGCAGGAAACATCGGTTACAAAATTGCACAGCGTTTAGGGAATTTTGAAGCAATTGGTCCAATCCTGCAAGGATTAAACAAACCGGTGAATGATTTATCTCGTGGGTGTAACGAAGAAGATGTATACAAGCTTGCATTAATTACTGCAGCGCAAACATTATAAAAAGCATATGCGCCGATTCGTTAAAAAGCGAATCGGCTTTTTGTTTCAGTGTAAACGATGGTATCTTTTTTAAGAGGTACATCAATTGCATAAAAAGGTACTTATTCAAGTGCCTTTTCATTTCGGTCTACTATTCTTTGTAAGTTATGTTCGTACAATGGCAGTTCTTCCATTGTCAATCCGGAGGGTGTTACTATTTCTGAAAGTTGCTGGAGAGCTTGCAATAGGCGCAGCATTAAATCGGAAATAGTAATGGTTTCACTAAGCAGTTCGGTAAGAGAAGCCATCGTGTCAGGAATAATAGCAGGATAAATAAACTTTGTTTGTTCTCCTTGTAAAGCAATATTATAAAAATCTCGAACCAGCGCAGCCCTTTCTGATCCACTTCCTAATGCACATAAGTAAATTTGTACAGCTATACCGCCGCGAATCCGGCGTTGTGAAATGCCGGCAAATTTTTTATCATTGATGCTTAAATCATAGCTTCCAGGGCAATAAGAGCCTACAATTTCTTTTGCCTCAATAGTTACATTGTATTCGGCAAGCATGGTACGAATTAAATTCCACATAGCATCATAGCCGACATTAATATCAATTCCTTTTTCTGTTTCGCGTAAAATAAGAGAAATGTTTAATACACCTTCATCTAAAACAACGGCTAGTCCACCGGAATTTCGTACAATAACATTGTAGCCTCGGTGCTGCAGAAATTTAATACCCTCTTTGAGAAATGGAAGCCTGGAGTCTTGGATGCCAAGTACAATGGTATCATGGTGTACCCACGACCTTGCAATGGAGGAAGAAGCACCGTTTCCTACTGTAGTACATAATGTATCGTCAATCGCAAAGGATTGCAGCGCTTGAAATTGGGGACCGAGGGTAGACTGGTCAATTACGCGCCATTCCTTTTGATATAATATAGGATGAATATCATTCAACATACGAAAATAACTCCTTATTTCGTTTTGTTACAGCCATATGTATTATAGCAAAAAAAAGATAGCTATCCTAATAGCTATCTTTTTTGATAGAGAAGAATGTATAAAATAAGAGATGCATTTGCTTCTTCCTGTATTTTTTATTGTGTGTTCGGATTGCTTTGTTCAGAAAGTAAAGCAAGAACGGTTTCTCTTATTCGGCGATTTTTTCTAAATTGCCGTTACGATCCATGCGAAATGTGGTTTGGGAGCGGTCTTCTTCTTCAAATAGTGCAAGCTTACGTGCCCGGTTCATAATCTTCATGATTGTGTCGTAATCTTCCTGAATCGTATTGGATTCACGTTCTAATTTTTGAATTTTATTTTCTAATTCTTCATTGAGCTTTATATACTCCTGATTTTCTCTCTTTAATCTTTCGTTTTCTGTTTGTAATGCAGAAGCTTTTACATTGGAACTGCCGATAGAATGCAAGAAGTTAATGACGTCTGTCATTGTAATAGATTTCGGCAATGCCGGGGCTGGAGCAGGATCCGGAGCTGGTAAGCTGCTTGATAAAGAAAGCCCCTCAAGTTCATCATAATCCTCGCTGTCTAAATCAATGGAAGGAATATTTAGGGCGGGTGGAGAGTATAACAGTTTTTTCTTCGCTTGCTCTCCGCTTGAGGCCCGCATTTTCTCTTTTCGATGTTTTTTAGCCAATTGTAACGCTTTATCATAGTTATATCTCACGACTGCGTTCCAACGGAAGCCGCATGCAGCGGATGTGCGATTCAGTTTGTCACCTACTTCTTCGAACGCATTCAGTTGTGTGCTCCCTTCACGAACATGCCGAAGGACAGTTTCAGCCAATAATAAATCATCTTCCTCTGTCCAAGCATCTTGCCTCAATTTCATAGATTCATCTCCTCTTTTTTATTTCTGAATGTCTTATTTTTAGAATGGACAACTCATTTAGCTTTTATACCAACCTTTTAAAAATATAGTAGATTAAAAAGTATGGAGAATAGTGGAGTACATATAGAAAACTTGCATAGTCAAAAAAGAAAATGTAAAATACCTTTTAGCTGTTTTAGAACTTGTAAATACTATACCTGTGAAAAGTTTGATATAGAGAAAGGGTTGTAAATAATGGGAAATGAATTTCGAATATGCGACGATTGTCAGGCAACAAATATTAAGACATTGGTTCCTCGCTTGAAAAAAATAGATGATGCTGCAGATATAAAAATTGGCTGCCAATCTTATTGTGGCCCAGGACGTAAAAAATCTTTCGCATTTGTAAATAATCGTCCGGTTTCAGCGCCAAATGAAAATGAATTAATTCAGAAAATTGAAGATAAACTAAAGTAAGTTAAAAGCACTTCTGAATGAAAGAAGTGCTTTTTTTAATTTAGTATTGATCTGGTTTCGAATCCAATTTCAAGACTGTGAGGAAAGTAATAAGGCGTAAATGGAGCTCTTGCTCCTGGAAGTGTCCCGTTATATAAAATATGAAGTATGGGTTAACATAATGTAAAAGTAAATAGTCTTTAATTTCAATGACTCGTAAATTTAGCTATAATAAAAGTACTATAGTAACGGAAGGGGGTATTGACTTGTTATATGCTAATGGCAAGTTAGATGAGAAGAAAGTATTTAAAGACCCCGTACATAGATATATTCATGTTCATGATAAAATTATTTGGGATTTAATTGGAACAGCTGAGTTTCAAAGGCTGCGCCGTATTCGACAGCTCGGCACAACTTTTTTTACGTTTCATGGAGCGGAGCATAGCCGCTTTAATCATTCCTTGGGGGTATACGAGATTATTCGCAGAATGATTGACGATATTTTTGAGGGCAGACCGCAATGGAATGCAGAAGATCGTCTGCTTTGTTTATGTTCTGCACTTCTTCATGATGTAGGGCATGGTCCATTTTCTCATTCTTTTGAAAAGGTATTTGGTCTCGATCACGAGAAGTTTACACAACGGGTTGTTCTTGGGGATACAGAAATTAATAAGGTGCTGAGCCGAGTAGATATCCAATTTCCACAAAGAGTAGCAGAAGTTATTGCTAAAACTTCAAGCAATAAACTGGTTGTCAGTATGATTTCAAGTCAAATTGACGCAGATCGGATGGATTATTTGTTGAGAGATGCATATTACACGGGAGTAAGTTATGGTAACTTTGATATGGAGCGTATTTTAAGAGTGATGCGTCCATACGGGAACCAAGTAGTCATTAAATCCAGTGGTATGCATGCAGTGGAGCATTACATCATGAGTCGTTATCAGATGTACTGGCAAGTGTATTTTCATCCTGTTACGCGTAGCTCAGAAGTTATATTAACAAAAATATTGCACCGCGCAAAAGTACTTCATGCGCAGGACTATATATTTAAAAACAAGCCAATCCACTTCTATTCTTTGTTTGAGGAGAACGTAACGATAGAAGATTATTTACGATTAGATGAAAACATTATGTATTATTATTTTCAAGTCTGGCAGGAAGAAGAAGATGCTATTTTAAAGGATTTATGCCGTCGTTTTATGAACAGAAATCTATTTAAATATGTAGACTTTACAGATAAGCATGGTTTAAATAATTGGCTGGATTTAAATAATCTGTTCAAAAAAGCAGGCATTGATCCTGAATATTATTTAGTTGTAGACAGCACTTCTGATTTGCCCTATGACTTTTACCGTACAGGAGAAGAGGAAGAGCGTCTGCCCATTTTACTTCTGATGCCAAATGGAGAGCTGCGGGAATTATCTAGGGAATCTGATATTGTAGAAGCGATTACTGGAAAGAAACGGACAGACCAAAAGCTTTTTTATCCTCATGATTTAATATATGAGGATGGGAGAAGAGGGAAAGTAAAGGAGAAGATTATCAGCTTGTTAGAAGGGAAATAAAAGAAGCAGCTTGTGAGCTGCTTCTGGGAATTACTCGATATCGCTTAAGCGCTTGCCACCAATTGCGTAATGATTTTTAGACATTTCTTCAATGAATACAACGATTTTGTCTGCAGGTGCACCAGTGGTTTCACTAACCGCAGCTGTTACTTTTTCTGCAAGGGCTTGCTTTTGCTCTTCTGTGCGCCCTTCTAGCATTTTTACTGTTACGTATGGCATTATAATCGCTCCCTTTATTATGTATCTTGCACAATCTTATTATAGCTGAAGATAGATACAAAAATCCTAAAAAATATAGAAAGTAATCGCGAAGAGAAACTAAAGAAAAAGGGGTTTGGAAATGGAAGGTTTTTTAGCTTATCCTTTAAGGGAAATTCCGCTTGTTGTTATTTCGTTAATGCTGGCATTTTCACTGCATGAATTTGCTCATGCTTATGTAGCTTATAAATTTGGAGATCCGACTGCAAAAAATCAAGGAAGACTTACACTATCTCCTTTTTCCCATCTTGACCCAATTGGAACCATTGCGATTTTTCTTATTGGTTTTGGTTGGGCACGGCCGGTCCCTGTTAATCGCTATCATTTTAAAAACCCTCGTTTAGCAGGAATTCTTGTGTCTGTCGCTGGGCCGTTGAGTAATCTTTTTTTAGCGACTGCTGGTCTGGTTATCTGGTATAGCTTTGTGAAATTTGGTGTACTGGATATGGCTTCTCCTGCAGTAAATCAAACGCTGCAAGACTTCTTCCAAGTGTTTATCGGATTAAATATTGTTTTATTTGTTTTCAACCTGTTGCCATTTCCGCCGCTGGATGGTTATCGGATTATTGAAGATTTAGCTCCTCCGGGTATACGGGCGACGTTAACTCAATATGAAAATTATGGTGCATTGATTTTTCTCATTCTTGTCATTACACCTCTGGATCAATATACGATTCAACCTATCTTCCAGGTTGCTATTCCATATGTATGGAATCTTTTGCAATCTTGGATCGGCCCGTTATTTGGAATGTACTAGTAGACTGTTGTAAAATTAGAATTAAAAGTGGAGCAGGGAGGTATTCCAATGGAAGAACAACCAAAAAAGAAAGCGATTGGGTTCAATATATTAAAAAATGATTCGACAAGCGGGCACGGCGGATTCGGAGTTGGAGCTTTGAGCTTAGAGAATATTTCTCCGGTGTTTATCGATGTGACGGAAGGAGAAGCATTCGTTGATATAGGGGCTATGCATGCAAGAAGCGTAGTGGAAAAAGGAATTAAATTTTTGGCAAACAAAGATGAAGTGCCGAATGGAAAACCATATTGGCTTGTGTGGGTAACGATAGAACGCACAGAGAAAGGGGCTTATTATGCGGGTGCGACAGCTTGTGAAATGACCGTAGATCGTGAAATACGCCGGGGATATAAATCTTTGCCAGAACATGTGAATAAAATGGATAAATCATTAAAGCGCCATATTCTTGTTGACCATATGGATGAAAAGTCTAAACATGTATTGGCACAATTCCTAAAGAACCATGATGAAAGCATGTGGAACCTCTCAAGTGAAAAGTTAAAAACGGATCTTTTAAATAACGAATAATCTTGTACAATTGTTGGAATTGAAGTAAACTATAACCGATACCGATTTACATTTAAAAACTAGGACAACGAAACGCCTGCGGCATTCCCGCAGGCGTTTCGTATTTACCAAGGAAGATATTTTTTGTACCACTTTTCTTGTTGTTTTGCTTTGATTTTCATATCGTTAAAACTATCTGGTTCATGAAGATGGTCCATACAATATTCAGTAGGCTCTGTCCCTTTCACAAAATACATTTTTATCCAAATAGGACAGTCTTTTGTGGCAATTTTTCCGTTTCTAGGGTCGATATTCAGCCCTACCACTCCTGCAGGCTTTGTGAATTTCTTTTTTGGTTCATCTTTGAGCGATTCTTCCATAACATTTGCCCAAATTATCTTTGCATAGCGCTGTTCACTAGGGTTAGTAATAATTTTTCCTTTATCATATCCAACCCAAACACCTGTTACGAGCTGCGGAGTAAAGCCAATCATCCAGCTGTCGGTTTTAGTAGAACCTGATTTTCCTGCATAGGTTCGAGTTAATTTGTTCATGATGGTTTGTCCAGTTACAGAAGTATAGCTGCCAAGCTTCGGATTGAACATACCTGTCATCATTTGTGCTGTTACATATGCTATATCTTTATCTAGTACTTGTTCTCTTTCTAAGTGAGAATCATACAGAACATTGCCGTCTTGGTCAATGACCCTACGGATAAACACCGGTTTAGCTTTCTTACCTCCATTAGCAAACATGCCGTAAGCAGCTGTCATTTCAATCGGTTTTACTGGAGAAGTTCCTAATGCTAAAGCAGGAATAGCCTCTAGTTTGCTTGAAATTCCGAATTCCTTTGCTGTGTTCACTAGTGCTTTTTCACCTAAAAATAAGTGAGTCTTCACTGCGTAGATATTATCAGAAACAGCTAATGCTTCTTCCATGGTGATGAATTCATCGGCATAGTAATTGTTGTAGTTTGAAGGTTTATAAGTTGATACCCCATCATTCATTTTAAAGGTTGTATATTCGCTTTTTAAACGCGTTACGGGTGTAAATCCTTGTTTTAAAGCAGCATAATACAAAAAGGGCTTAAACGAAGAACCGGGTTGTCTATAGGCTTGCGTAGCTCTATTAAATTGGCTCTTCTTATAATCTCGCCCTCCCACAAGAGCTTTCACTTCTCCTGTTCCAGGATCCATAGATACTACAGCTGTTTCAATTTCTGATGAAGCAGGAATTATGTCTTGTACCTGTTTTTCCACTATTTCTTGTACATTTCGATCTAAAGTCGTATATATGCGCAAGCCGCCGCGCTGTACTGTTTGTTCATCCATACCCAGCTCTTTTATAAGTACAGATTGCACCATGTTTTGAAAGTATGGTGCAATTGTTGGCGCTTTTGCCTGTTCAAGAGGGTGATAAAAAAGCTTTTCTTGCGCTGCCTTATCTCTTTGTGTTTTTGTAATAAACCCTTGTTTTTCCATTTCCTTCAGAATTAAGGCTTGCCGTGCTTTTGCCCTTGCTTCGTTAATATAGGGAGAAAAATAACCTGGACCTTTTGGGATTCCAGCAAGCATGCTTGCTTCTGCTAATGTTAAATTTTTTGCGGATTTACCAAAATACAAACGTGAAGCAGCTTCAATTCCATACGCACCGTGTCCATAGTAAATAGTATTGAGATATCCTTCTAAAATTTGTGATTTATTGTAGTTCACTTCTAGGCGAACTGTATATAACGCTTCTACTACTTTTCGTTTCCATGTTTTATCGTGGGTAAGGTATAAATTACGTGCGTATTGCTGGGTAATAGTACTGGCGCCTTGTACTTTGGCCATCGCCCGTACGTCCGCAAGTAAAGCACCTGCAATCCGTTTGACATCAAAGCCGTGATGGTCGTAAAAACGTTGATCCTCCACTGCTAAAGTGGCGTACTTTACATACGGAGAAATATGCTCCATATCGATCCAATAGCGGTTTTGTCCAGTATGGCTTTGACCAATGACAGAATTATCATTCGCATAAAAGACAGTTGTTTGCGGCACTGCTATAGGTGGCGGACCTGCAATTTTAGCAGCTAAAAATATTATGGAAACAATTGCGGCAAGTATAAATGAAGCCAGCGAACCAATAATAAGAACAGCACGCACATATTTAATAGCTCTTTTATTTATGGTAAGTTCCATGTGCATCCCCCTTATACAAAATGCTCTTATTAGTATTGAGGGATTTGCTTTTTTTTAAACTAATATAGCGGAAGTTTATTCTTCAGCCCTGCAGCTTTTACACCTGGATTTTTAAGCGCAGGATCGGGCTCCTAAAAGTACAATAGGGTTCAGAGAAGAGGAAAAGAAACTATGCTTAAAAAAATTACTGATTTTTTTACTTTTCGCTATACATTTTTGGTTATTTGTTTTATTTTGATTAAGGGACAAAAAGTCTAAAAGAAGGGTAGTGGATAACAAAATGGAACTATGGTTCACAGAAAAGCAAACAGAAAACTTTGGTATTACTGCGAAAATTAAACGCACTTTACATACAGAGCAAACGGAATTCCAAAAGCTTGATATGGTAGAAACAGAAGAATTCGGTAATATGCTGATTTTAGATGGCATGGTAATGACAACTCAAAAAGATGAGTTCGTGTATCATGAAATGGTGGCGCACGTGCCATTATTCACTCATCCAAACCCTGAAAATGTTCTTGTAGTAGGCGGCGGTGACGGTGGAGTTATTCGTGAAGTATTAAAGCATCCAAGCGTGAAGAAAGCAACTCTTGTAGAGATTGACGGAAAAGTAATTGAATACTCTAAAAAATACTTACCTGAAATTGCTGGAGAGTTGGAAAATCCTCGTGTTGATGTAAAAATTGATGATGGCTTCATGCATATCGCTCAAAGCGAGAATGTATACGATGTAATTATGGTAGACTCTACAGAGCCTGTAGGGCCTGCAGTAAATCTATTTACAAAAGGCTTTTATGCGGGTATTTCTAAGGCATTGAAAGAAGACGGTATTTTCGTGGCACAAACAGATAACCCTTGGTTCACACCAGAATTGATTTCAACAGTATTTAGAGACGTAAAGGAAATCTTCCCGATTACACGTCTATATACAGCGAACATTCCGACATACCCAAGTGGTTTGTGGACATTCACAATGGGTTCTAAAAAACATGATCCTCTTGCAGTAAGCGAAGAGCGTTTCCATGAAATTGAAACAAAGTACTACACAAAAGAGCTTCACAAAGCTGCTTTCGCTTTACCGAAGTTTGTTGGCGATTTAATTAAATAAGAGCTTTCCTTATGGGAAGGAAACAAAAAGATATAAATGAAAAAGAACGCCTTTTCTAAGGCGTTCTTCATACATAAAGGAGGAAAAAGTATGCGTTTTGACGAAGCATATTCTGGAAATGTTTTTATTAAAAGTCATCCAAGCTATGAAGAGGCGGAAGCGGTTATTTACGGTATGCCAATGGATTGGACTGTAAGCTTCCGTCCAGGCTCTCGTTTTGGCCCTTCTCGTATTCGCGAAGTTTCTATCGGATTAGAAGAATATAGCCCATATATGGATCGTGAATTAGAAGAAGTAAAATACTTTGATGCAGGTGATATTCCACTTCCGTTTGGGAATGCACAGCGTAGCCTTGATATGATCGAAGAGTATATCGACGGATTATTGGCAGACGGCAAGTTCCCATTAGGAATGGGCGGTGAGCACTTAGTATCTTGGCCGGTTATTAAGGCAATGTATAAAAAATACCCTGATCTAGCTATCATCCATATGGATGCACACACTGATCTTCGTGATTCTTATGAAGGTGAACCATTATCTCACTCCACGCCAATTAAAAAAGCGTGTGATTTAATCGGTCCGCAAAACGTGTATTCTTTCGGAATTCGTTCTGGTATGAAGGAAGAGTTTCAGTGGGCAAAGGAAGTAGGCATGAATCTCTTTAAATTTGACGTACATGCTCCTCTTAAAGAAGTATTGCCTAAACTGGCAGGACGTCCTGTATATGTGACAATTGATATTGACGTGTTAGATCCAGCTCATGCTCCGGGTACAGGTACATTAGAAGCAGGCGGTATCACATCAAAAGAATTGTTGGCTTCCATCATGGAAATCGCAAATTCTAATGTGAAGGTAGTCGGTGCAGATGTTGTAGAAGTAGCGCCGGTATATGATCATAGCGAGCAAACTCCAGTTGTGGCGAGCAAATTGATTCGTGAAATTATCCTTGGATTAGTGCAAAAGCGCTAAACATGAAATATAAAAAACGCTTGGATAAAGCAGTATCCAAGCGTTTTTATCGTTATAAGAAGGCTCATTTTGCTTAAGATTACTCGATCGTGCAAAAAGTATTAGCGGGCCGGCAAAGAGTTCAGACCATATTCTGCGTGAAACATAGTATATTTTTTGATATGATAGTGAAAGTGCGCTTATAAATATGCTAATTATGTTCATGCTAATTTTATTATGTATATACAAGATTGAAAGGTGTGCAGAACGTGGACAATCAATCCGCAGGCTTACCCGTGAAGCTGAAATTTACTACACAAATCCGAGAAGGAACGCGTAAGGAAACCGTTGCTTTTGAAGCTGTTGGTCTATACTATGTAAAGGGTCAAAATACATACCTGAAGTTTCAAGAACCGAACGAACATGGGGACATCGACACAATTATAAAAATACAGGATGAGAGTGTCCTTATTATGCGTTCTGGTGTTGTTTCTATGAGACAAGTACATAAAAAAGGGGAATGGACAAAAGGAACCTATAGAAGTGAGCTCGGTGTGTTTTCATTGGATACAAAAACAGACAATGTCCTATTCGATTGGTCGGATAAAACAAAAAAGGGGCAGTTATTTGTTACGTATGCTTTGCTTTTAAATGAAACGGAAGCAGGACGATATACGATTACAATCAACTTTAAGGAGGAAAGAAAATGAATACTCTAGAGCAAGTGAAAGAGTTATTGAAAGCAGAAATTAAAGCAGCTGTACTAAAAGCAGGTTTAGCTCCAGAAGAACAAACTCCTGATGCTGTGTTAGAAGTGCCAAAAGAGAAAGCGCACGGCGACTTTTCTACAAACATGGCCATGCAGCTAGCACGTATAGCTAAAAAAGCACCTCGAGTAATTGCAGAGGAATTGGTGAACAGCTTTGATAAGGAAAAAGCATCCATCGATAAAATTGAAATTGCAGGACCAGGTTTTATTAACTTTTATATGGATAATAGTTATTTAACAGACTTGATACCTGTGATTGTACAGGCAGGAGAAGCATATGGTGAAACTAATGCAGGGAAAGGCCAAAAGGTACAGGTAGAGTTTGTATCAGCAAACCCTACAGGGGACTTACACTTAGGGCATGCCCGGGGTGCAGCTGTTGGTGATACATTATGTAATGTGCTTGCAAAAGCAGGATATGATGTAAGCCGTGAATATTATATTAATGATGCAGGCAATCAAATTCATAACCTGGCTCTTTCTGTAGAAGCGCGTTATATGCAGGCTTTAGGGATGGACAAAGAAATGCCGGCAGACGGATATTATGGTGAAGATATCATCGGAATTGGTAAGAGCTTGGCGGAAGAGTTTGGCGATCGTTATGCACATGCAGATGAAAAGGAACGTTACGAGTTTTTCCGTGAGTACGGTTTGAAATATGAGTTAGAAAAGCTGAAAAAGGACCTAGGAAATTTCCGTGTTCATTTTGATGTTTGGTATTCTGAAACGTCTCTTTATAATAACGGTAAAATCGACGAGGCATTGGCAGTATTAAAAGAGCGCAATGAAATTTATGAGCAAGATGGTGCAACGTGGTTCCATTCTACTGCTTATGGAGATGACAAAGACCGTGTGTTGATTAAGCAAGATGGATCTTACACATACTTAACACCAGATATCGCGTATCATCGAGATAAGCTAGAGCGTGGTTTCGAAAAGCTGATTAATATTTGGGGAGCAGATCATCACGGTTATATTCCTCGTATGAAGGCTGCTATTCAAGCTTTGGGATACGATAAAGAGATGCTCGAAGTAGAAATTATCCAAATGGTACAGTTATACCAAAACGGCGAAAAAGTGAAGATGAGTAAGCGTACCGGAAAGGCTGTTACACTGCGTGAATTGATGGAAGAAGTTGGTGTAGATGCAATGCGTTATTTCTTCGCAATGCGCAGTGCAGATTCTCACTTAGACTTTGATATGGATTTAGCAGTATCTAAATCGAACGAAAACCCAGTGTACTATTCCCAATACGCTCATGCACGCGTATGCAGCATTCTGCGTCAAGGAGAAGAGCTAGGCTTAGGGAAAGGTACAGAGGTAAATTATAAGTTGATTGATTCTGAAAAAGAATTTGATTTATTGAAAAAGCTTGGAGAATTCCCAGCAGCAGTAGCAGAAGCTGCACAAAAACGCTTGCCTCATCGCATGACCAATTATGTGTTTGAATTAGCATCTACTCTTCACAGCTTCTATAACGCAGAAAAAGTGTTAGATCGCGACAATTTAGAAAAGAGTAACGCTCGTTATGAGCTTATGAAAGCTGTACAAATTACGATTCAAAATGCATTGAAACTTATTGGGGTAGCAGCGCCGGAGAAGATGTAATATAGAAAGAAGATACGGTGCGTTTTGTTCTCAATATTATTCAAAAGACCTGGCCTTAGTAGACCAGGTCTTTTTTAATCTTCTAGAGCTGTTAAAATGATGGGTTCTCCTTTTGTAATGACAATCGTATGTTCACATTGTGCTACAAGACTTTTATCAGGTGTTAAAAATGTCCACCCGTCTCCGCCTTCAATAATATATTCTGCTTTCGCTGATACGAATGGTTCTACTGCAAGGACAAGTCCTTCTTTTAAGAGCTCACTGTCCATAGGATCAAAGTAGTTTAGAATATGATCCGGCTTTTCGTGAAGGCTGCGGCCGATGCCGTGACCAGTTAGGTTTTTAATGACTGTAAAACCATTCTTTTTAGCTTCATTCCAAACTGCTCTGCCAATTTGATTTTTTTTGGCTCCTGCCCGTGCCTTTTTCATTGCTTCCCAAAAAGCACTTTCGGCAGTTTGGCAAAGACGTTCTTTTATTTCATCGCTTTGACCTATAACAAAAGAAATTCCAGTATCCGCATAATACCCGTCCAGTGCAGCGGAAATATCAATATTAATTAAATCACCGTCTTTTAATACACGGTCTCCCGGAATACCATGAGCTACCTCTTCGTTCACGCTGATACAAGTAACACCTGGGAAATCGTATTCCTTTTCTGGTGCCGATTCTGCACCATGCTCATCCAGCACTCTTTTTCCGATTAAATCCAATTCCTTTGTCGTCATGCCGGGCTTTGCTTGACGCCTCATTTCCTCACGAGCCAGCGCCACGATTCGTCCAATATTACGTAATCCTGCTAATTCCTGTTCATTTGTAATAATCATAGAAAACCTACTTTCTAACATAGGATATGTTATTTTATATTAGCATGATTGCATAGGCGATTCAAAATATTCCATATGATATATCACTTTTCCTGCTCAGGCTTTTGGCAGTTACAAGATGACAGGACGATAGAACGTTCCAGGAAATTATTTCAATAAAATTTCAAAAAATTATAGGGGAAAAGTGTGTAATAATTAAGCACAACTTTGTTATATGCTGCATAGCTGGAGTCATCAGAGATACTTTCTTCGATAACTACCATTGAAGCTGAGCTGTATAAACTGAAAAAGCCCGAATATTCGGGGCTTTTTCAGTGAGAAATCAAGGATTTCCTTGGTTTTCTTATGTTTTTGAAATCATTTGAGGAATCTTTATTTAATTTCAATTTCTGCTCCTGCTATCCGCTTAAATCCTCTCATTTTTGATAAATCCTCGATAAGCTGAAAGAGGGCTTGATCTTTTCGTTTACTTTCGATCATAACATCGAAGTCTCGTTGTGTGCTTTTTGCTATTTGGAAAAAAGGTTTTACAAATTCAGCATTTACAAATTCGGCGTGACTTCGAAATTCTTTTTCATTTTTAGGTGAAGATAAATGAACTTTCGGATTAAGGTTTGTATGCTCCCATGTTTGAAATACAAGTGGCAGCAGTTCTTCAAGGTGAGCTTCACTTGGATTTGCATAGTGGTGGTGATAATCAAAAACAAGTGGAATATGTTCATGCTTACATACTGATAATGTTTCTTCAGTTGTATACGTTTTGTCATCATTTTCTAATGTCATTTGTTTTTTGATGTGCACAGGAAGCTTACGAAGATTGTCATGAAAACGCCGGATAGCAGCGTTTTTATCACCGTAAGCCCCGCCAACATGAATATTAATAAAGGACTTATCTGCAATCCCCATAGCGTTCAATACATTGTAATGATACTCCATATCTACCACTGCATTATCTGTGATATGAGGCTTATCGCTTGTAAACAATGTGAATTGATTAGGATGAAAGCTGACACGTAATTTATATTGTTGCGCTAGATTTCCAATTTCTTTAAATTCATTTCGAAATAAATTTACATAATCAAAGTTCACCTCTGGATGAGTGGCTAATGGCACCATGGAGGAAGAAAAGCGATAGAGATGAATTTCATGGGCAATGTTATAGTGTAATATTCTTAATGTATTGCGAAGATTTTCTTTTGTAATCGTGTAGAGCTTCTCTTCGCGTTCTTGTTGATTAAGCTGCTTCCATCTAGTAAAGGTCATAGTTTTGGCAGGTGAGCATTCCCAGAGAGATAGTGCATGAGATACATAACCGAATCGGATTTTCAATATGTCCACTCCCTATAAAAAAAAAGAAATTGTTGCAGCAATCCACTCTCTGCATCTTTGCTTCATAGTGATATGTTCAAAGTGCTCAAGTGTAAGTTTGCGTGAATTTTCAAGATCTTGGTCTATTTCTTTTGTGACAATATCCATGAATGGCGATTCATAGAGCAAACAGTTCATTTCATGGTTGATATACAGACTCCTTAAATCAAAATTAGCGGTGCCAATATCACACACTGTTTCATCTGCTTTAACGATCTTAGCGTGAAAAAAACCATCTTCAAATTGATGCACTTTACAGCCTGCGCGCAGCAGTTTACGAAAGTAAGGAAACGCAGCTTCTTTAACAAAAGGGTGATCTGATTTAAGAGGAACAAGAATCGTTACCTTCACTCCCCTGTGCAATGCGTCTAATAGTGCATTCATTATCGATTTTCCTGGAACAAAATACGGTGTACCGATATATAATTCGTTTTTCGTATTATGAATTAAGTCCAAGAATGTTTGCTTTAAGTAGGCACCATCCGTTGGGATAAAGCGATGAGGAACAGTTCCTTTTTCTAAAGGCGGAAAGTATTTTGTTTCACGAATAAGATATTCTTTCGTGTCATCATACCAATCATGTAAAAACTGTTGCTGTAAATCCACCACTCCTTCTCCAGTCAGGCGCAAATGATAATCTCGCCAGTTTCCAAGCTTAGGATTGTGACCAAGATATTCTTCTCCTATATTAAATCCGCCAATATAACCAATTTTTCCGTCGAGAATTGTAATTTTACGGTGGTTGCGTTGATTCAGTGAGTAAAACCAAAACGGGAATCGGATTTTATGACAAAAGGAAAAATGGACTCCAGCATCTCGGAGCTCCTCTATCGCTTTGTTTGATAAATGATGGCTGCCGATACGGTCCAGCAGTAAGCGTACTTCTGTTCCTTGTTGAGCTTTTTTCTTTAGTATGGTTAAAAACTCATTGCTTACTGTGTCATTATTTACAATGAAAAATAAAATATGGATATGTTCTTTTGCATTTCGTATATCTTGAAATAGGTCATCGTATAATGTTTTTCCATCTGTATATAAACGAAAATCGCTTTGACGTAGCGGGAGAATCCGTTTTTTCACACGTTTTAGCTGAGCTTTTCTGCCTAGATAAAAATCAACTGGCAGCCAAATAAGTAACAAGGCGAGCAAGAAAGTAAAAAAAGTAAGCATACGGGAGCCCCTCCAGATTCAAGTGTTTTTAGTTTCGCCTGATGTTGGGTGGATTATGATTGAAAATGCGTTTCATTGTGTCGAAAGAATTTGTATTGTTGTATAACAAAAAAAGGGTTGACTGAATGCTCACTCATACTATAATGAAAGTAGGGTATGAATTCAGAAAATTAATTATTATCTAAAAGGAGGTAATTTTCTAATATAATTTTTATTTTAGTAACGTCGTCAGTCATAAGAGAGGGGTTAAAACGAGATGAACGTGTGGCTTCTGGTTAATTGGTGCGCTTTTCTTGCAGTGACAGGATATGCACTCTATCTATTTGCTTATTTGATTAAAACAAGAATTGAGTATATAAGGCTCGGAAAAAAGATTGAATTTGATAACAAAGTAAAAGAACGCTGGGATCGCGTCAAAGTTAATGTCTTCGGCCAAAAAAAGCTTTTGAAAGATAAAAAAAGTGGCCTTATTCACGTCATGTTTTTCTACGGTTTTATTTTAGTCCAATTCGGAGCGCTGGACTTTATTTGGAAAGGACTTGTGCCTGAGTCACATTTACCGCTTGGACCACTGTATCCTGCATTTACTTTCTTCCAAGAAATTATCACCTTAGTCATTTTAACTGCAGTATTTTGGGCGTTTCATAGACGCTATATTGAAAAGCTTGTTCGTTTAAAGCGTAATTTCAAATCAGGCCTCGTTCTTATTTTTATCGGGGGATTAATGCTTTCTGTTCTACTTGGAAACGGAATGGGTATTATTTTGGATGGCGGAGAAGCGTCATGGAGTGAACCGATTGCTTCTGTAATCGCATACATTTTTTCTGGCATTGGAGAAACAGCTGCAACGGTTGTGTTTTACTTCGCATGGTGGGTACACTTATTGATTCTTCTTACATTCTTAGTGTACGTGCCGCAATCTAAGCATGCACATTTAATTGCCGGTCCGGCAAACGTATACTTCGGCCGCTTAACGAATCCAGGAAAACTGGAGAAAATTGATTTTGAAGACGAGACACAAGAAACGTTTGGTGTTGGAAAAATTCAAGATTTTAAACAAACGCAGCTTATTGACTTATATGCTTGCGTAGAGTGTGGAAGATGTACAAATATGTGTCCGGCAACGGGGACAGGTAAAATGCTTTCTCCAATGGACTTGATTTTGAAGCTTCGTGACCATTTAACAGATACGGGAGCAGTTGTAACGTCTCGTACACCTTGGGTACCAGCTTTTGCATTTAACAATACGCAGGGCAATCAGCTGGCGTTATCGGCTGCGGGAAAAGGACAGCAAGAGTCTGCAGCGGCAGTGTTGGAGTATAGCCCAAGCTTAATCGGCGATGTTATTACAGAAGAAGAGATATGGGCATGTACAACGTGCCGTAACTGTGAAGATCAGTGTCCAGTTATGAACGAGCATGTAGATAAAATTATTGACCTTCGCCGTTACCTTGTTTTAACAGAAGGAAATATGGACGCAGAAGCACAACGGGCGATGACAAACATCGAGCGTCAAGGGAATCCGTGGGGATTAAACAGAAAGCAGCGCGAAGACTGGCGCGATGCTCGAGAAGATGTTCATATTCCAACTGTGAAAGAGGTAAGTAAGGCAGGAGAAGAATTTGAATATTTATTCTGGGTAGGCTCTATGGGTTCTTTTGATAACCGCAGCCAGAAAATTGCTTTATCATTTGCGAAGTTGATGAATGAGGCAAGCATTAAGTTTGCTATTCTTGGAAACAAAGAAAAGAACTCAGGAGATACACCGCGTCGTTTAGGAAATGAGTTCTTATTCCAAGATCTTGCTAATAAAAATATTGAAGAGTTTGAAAAAGCGGGCGTAACGAAAATCGTAACAATTGATCCGCATGCCTACAACATCTTTAAAAATGAGTATCCAGACTTTGGCTTACAAGCAGAAGTATACCATCATACAGAGTTGTTGGATCAATGGGTGAAAGAAGGCCGTTTGAAACCAATTCATACTGTGAATGAAACTATCACATATCATGACTCTTGTTACCTAGGGCGATATAACGAAGTGTATGAAGCACCTCGTGACATTTTAAAAGCGATTCCGGGTGTTAAAGTTGTTGAAATGGAGCGCAAACGCGAGACCGGAATGTGCTGCGGAGCCGGAGGCGGCTTAATGTGGATGGAAGAAACAGCAGGTACGCGCATTAACGTAGCAAGAACAGAACAAGCACTTGCTGTAAAGCCTTCTGTAATCAGCACAGGGTGCCCATATTGCTTAACGATGATTTCTGACGGCACGAAAGCCAAAGAGGTAGAAGAGCAAGTACAAACATTGGATGTTACAGAAATTTTAGAGCGTTCTGTAGTAGGAGATAAAACAGAGGCAGCTTCATAATTTACAGGTCACATGAGAATAAAAGGGTGTACAGGTGTACGCCTCTTTTACAGACGACAAACCGAGCGAGCGTTCAATCGAGATGCTTAGCTTTAAGAATGGGGGAGTTAAGATGACGAAAACAGTAATTCTAGGTGCAGTAAGAACACCGATTGGAAGATACGGCGGTGCATTGAAAGATGTAAAAGCAGTGGAGCTTGGGGGCATTGCAATTCAAGGTGCATTAGAAAAAGCAAATGTGGCGCCTAACGATGTAGAGGAAGTTATCTTTGGTCATGTGCTCCAAGGAGGGCAAGGGCAAATTACATCACGCCAGGCAGCGAGGCTAGCGGGAATCCCTTGGGAAACCCGTGCGGAAACTATCAATAAAGTGTGTGCTTCCGGTATGCGAAGCATTACTTTTGCAGATCAAATCATCCGTACAGGCGATCAATCTTTAATCGTGGCAGGCGGTATGGAGTCCATGAGTACAAGCCCGTACCTTTTGAAGGGAGCACGCTGGGGGTACCGTATGGGGAATGGCGAGCTTTTAGATTTAAACTTGGCGGATGGTCTAACATGTGCGTTTTCCGGCATTCATATGGGAACGTATGGCAGTGACGTGGCGAAAGAAGAAGAGATTTCTAGGGAATCCCAAGATGAGTGGGCTTATATCAGCCATATGAGAGCAGTGAAAGCACGTAAAGAAGGTTTAGTTACAGAAGAAATTGTTCCTGTAACGGTCCCTCAACGAAAAGGAGAGCCAATTACGGTATTGCACGACGAATCTCCTCGTGAGGACACTACAGTAGAGAAGCTTGCAAAACTAAAACCGGTATTTGGTGCTGATGGAACGGTAACGGCAGGGAATGCCCCGGGTCTGAATGATGGAGCGGCAGCGCTTGTATTAATGAGCGAAGAGCGAGCATTACAAGAGGGAAGAACACCGATTGCAACAATTTTAGGTCATACGGCAATGGCGACAGAAGCGAAAAATTTCCCAAGAACTCCAGGATTAGTTATTAACGAGTTATTAAAGAAAACAGGTAAAAAAGTAGAAGATATTGACTTGTTTGAAATCAATGAAGCGTTCGCGGCTGTTATTTTAACAAGTACTAAAATTGCCGGATTGGACACTGATAAGGTGAACGTACATGGTGGTGCGGTCGCACTGGGACACCCAATCGGTGCAAGCGGTGCCCGTATCGTTGTATCCTTGATTCATGCCTTGAAGCAGCGCGGCGGTGGAATCGGTATTGCTTCTATTTGCAGCGGCGGCGGCGGCGGCGACGCTATTATGATTGAAGTACATTAAAATTAGAACTTTGCATCTTTAGCAGAAAGCTAGATTGCTAGAACATGAAAAGGGAGAAGCTCACAGCTAGAGCTCTTCTCCCACTATAAATAGAGGAGGAAGCGATGATGAAGGTACAAAACATAATGGTAATCGGTGCAGGACAAATGGGATCTGGTATTGCTCAAGTATGTGCGATGGCAGGTTACAAGGTAGTATTGCAAGACCTGAAGCAGGAACAAGTAGATAAGGGTATCAGTGTGATTACGAAAAACCTTTCTCGCCAAGTAGAAAAAGGACGTATGACAGAGGAAGAAAAGCAAGAAACGTTACATAACATTACTTCAGCATTAGATATTCAAAGTGCAAAAGATGCAGACCTTATCATTGAAGCAGCAGTAGAAAGAATGGACATTAAAAAGCAAATTTTTGCTCAGTTGGATCAAATTGCACCAGAGCATGCCATCCTGGCAACAAATACTTCTTCATTACCTATAACAGAAATTGCAGCAGCAACCAATCGTCCTGAAAAGGTAATTGGAATGCACTTTATGAATCCGGTACCGGTTATGAAGCTTGTAGAAATCATTCGTGGCTTAGCTACAGCGGATGAAGTATATGAAGCAATTGAAAATATTACGAAGGAGATCGGAAAAACACCGGTTGAAGTAAACGACTTCCCTGGATTCGTATCCAACCGTATCTTATTGCCGATGATTAACGAAGCAATTTATGCATTATACGAAGGTGTTGCAACAAAAGAGGCTATCGATGAAGTAATGAAGCTTGGTATGAATCATCCGATGGGACCATTAACGCTGGCTGACTTTATTGGTTTAGATACATGCCTATATATTATGGAAACACTTCATGAAGGCTTTGGCGATGATAAATACCGTCCATGTCCATTGCTAAGAAAGTATGTAAAAGCAGGCTGGTTAGGTAAAAAGACAGGACGAGGGTTTTACGAGTATTAATAATCTTCTAGTTTATCAACAGATGAGGTGAAACAGATGAACTTTTTATTAACAGAAGAACAAGAAATGATGCGCAAGATGGTACGTGATTTTGCTCAGAATGAAATCGCTCCTTTTGTCCAAGTAATGGAGGAAACGGGAGAATTTCCTAGGGAAATATTGAGAAAAATGGGCGAGCTCGGCTTAATGGGGGTTCCGATCCCGGAAAAATATGGCGGGGCGGAAATGGATTTTATCTCATATGTTTTAGCAATTAATGAGATATCCCGTGTAAGTGCGACTATGGGTGTTATCTTAGCAGTTCATACATCTGTAGGTACGAATCCTATTTTATACTTTGGAACAGAAGAGCAAAAGCAAAAGTATATTCCAAAGCTTGCGAGCGGCGAATATTTAGGTGCCTTTGCCTTAACGGAACCGAGCGCAGGTTCGGATGCAGGCAGCTTAAAATCTAAGGCTGTTAAGAAGGACGATTATTATATTATTAATGGTTCTAAAGTGTTTATTACGAATGGTGGCGAGGCAGACACTTATATTGTTTTTGCTTCTACTAATCCGGAAGAAGGAAAACGAGGAGTATCAGCATTTATTGTAGAACGTGATACACCTGGTTTAATCATCGGAAAAGATGAACATAAAATGGGCTTGAGCGGGTCAAGAACGGTACAGTTAACATTTGAGGATATGAAGGTACCGGCAGAGAACTTGCTTGGCAAGGAAGGCGAAGGCTTTAAAATTGCGATGGCCAACCTTGATGTAGGACGTATCGGTATCGGGGCACAGGCATTGGGAATTGCAGAAGCTGCATTGCAATGTGCGAATGATTACGCATTGGAGCGCCAACAGTTTGGGAAGCCAATCTCAGCACAGCAGGGGATTGCTTTTAAATTAGCGGATATGGCAACAAGCATTGAAGCAGCGAGGCTGCTTGTATACCGTGCTGCATCCTTACGTGCACAAGGTCTTCCATGTGGTAAGGAAGCATCTATGGCAAAGTTGTTTGCATCCCAGACAGCAGTAGAAGTAGCAATTGAAGCGGTGCAAGTGTTTGGCGGTTACGGTTATACGAAGGATTATCCAGTAGAGCGCTTCTTCCGTGATGCCAAAGTATGCGAAATTTATGAAGGTACAAGTGAAATCCAAAGATTAGTAATCAGCAAGAATTTATAGAGGGGGATATTTTCCATGCAATTTAAATTAACAGAAGAACATGAAATGATTCGTAAAATGGTACGTGATTTTGCAAAAAATGAAGTAGCTCCTACAGCTGCAGAGCGTGATGAAGAAGAGCGTTTTGACCGTGAAATTTTCGATAAAATGGCGGAGCTTGGATTAACAGGGATTCCTTGGCCTGAAGAATACGGCGGTATCGGTAGCGATTACTTAGCATATGTTATCGCAGTAGAAGAGCTTTCCCGTGTATGTGCATCTACAGGTGTCACATTATCCGCTCATACTTCTTTAGCAGGGTGGCCGATTTATAAATTTGGTTCAGAAGAGCAAAAGCAAAAATTCTTACGCCCGATGGCAGAAGGAAAGAAAATTGGAGCTTACGGCTTAACAGAGCCTAGCTCGGGTTCAGATGCTGGAGGCATGAGAACAACTGCGAAACGTGATGGTGACCACTATATTTTGAACGGCTCGAAAATTTTTATTACAAATGGCGGGATAGCTGATATCTATGTGGTCTTTGCTTTAACTGACCCAACTTCTAAGCAACGCGGTACAAGTGCATTTATTGTAGAGAGTGGAACACCTGGTTTCTCTGTAGGAAAGAAAGAACAAAAGCTTGGTATTCGTTCTTCACCTACAACTGAAATTATGTTTGAAGATTGCCGTATTCCAGTGGAAAACCTTCTTGGTGAGGAAGGTCAAGGCTTTAAAATTGCAATGCAAACATTGGATGGCGGACGAAACGGAATCGCTGCTCAAGCTGTTGGTATTGCACAAGGGGCATTAGATGCATCAGTGGAATACGCTAAAGAAAGATATCAATTTGGTAAGTCCATCATGGCTCAACAAGGAATTGCATTTAAATTGGCTGATATGGCTACAAAAATTGAAGCATCCAGACTTTTAACATATCAAGCTGCTTGGCTTGAATCTGAGGGACTCCCGTATGGAAAAGAATCCGCTATGTCTAAACTGTTTGCTGGGGACACAGCGATGAAGGTAACGACTGAAGCAGTTCAAGTCTTTGGTGGTTATGGTTATACAAAGGATTATCCGGTAGAACGCTTTATGCGTGATGCAAAAATTACACAAATCTATGAAGGAACGCAGGAAATTCAAAGACTTGTTATCTCTCGTATGCTGGCTAAGTAAGTAGAAGAACTTGAAGCAGCAGCTTTTACTAGAAAGATAAGCATTTATTCTACATGAACGGAAAGCAAAGCCCCGCTTTAAGACTGTGAGAAAGCACGGAGTACAAGCGGGGGAATTGCTTGTAAAAGTCTCATTCGTTGGGATTTCGTTAATGCATGGATAGCTCTTGCGGTCTGCGGAACAACCGTTTCGGATCCGCTTTTCTTAAAGCATTTCTAGAGGTGAATTATGGGGAAGCACACTATAAAGGCATCGGTAAAAGATGAAAAATTAATTGAAATCCGCCGTGAACAAATGATTAAGGGCGCGGTGCAGTTGTTTAAACAGAAAGGCTTCCATCGTACCACAACAAGAGAAATCGCAAAGGCGGCAGGTTTTAGCATCGGCACTCTATATGAATATATTCGTACTAAGGATGACGTATTGTATTTAGTATGTGACAGCATCTATGAAAATGTAAAATTGCGTCTTGAGCAAGTATTAGACATCGAAAAAGGAAGTCTGGAAAGTTTGAAGATGGCGATTGCCAACTATTTTAAGGTTATGGATGAGCTCCAAGAGGAAGTTTTAATTATGTATCAGGAAGTACGGTCGCTTTCTAAGGAGTCCATTCCGTATGTATTAAAAAAAGAGCTTGAAATGGTACACATGTTTGAGTGTATTCTTCAGCAATGTGTAGAGAACAATGTATTTTTCTTAACAGATCGTGAAATTGAGCTCATTGCCCACAATATTTTTGTACAAGGACAAATGTGGGGCTTTCGCCGATGGGTTCTTCAAAAGCTGTATACACTTGAGGAATATATAGAAATGCAAACAAAGTATCTACTTACAGGTGTTCATATGAACGAAACATATTTAAAAATGGGAGAGTGAATTATGGCTGTGATTGAAGTATACCGTCCAAAACATAAAGTACGTTTTGTAACAGCTTCCAGTTTATTCGATGGGCATGATGCGTCCATCAACATTATGCGCCGTATTTTACAAGCAAGCGGTGCGGAAGTTATTCATTTAGGACATAATCGTTCAGTAGAAGAAATCGTTAATGCTGCGATTCAAGAAGATGTGCAAGGTATTGCTATTTCTTCCTATCAAGGAGGACATGTAGAATACTTTAAATATATGTACGATTTATTGAAGGAAAGAGGTGCTTCCCACATTCGTATTTACGGAGGCGGGGGCGGTGTTATCATTCCGCGTGAAATAGATGAGCTTCATCAGCATGGAATTACAAAGATTTTCTCTCCGGAAGATGGACGTCGCTTAGGATTACAGGGCATGATCAATGAAATGCTGAAAGAGTGTGATTTCCTGACAGCGGGTGATTTAACGAAGGAGCTTGAAAAAATCGAGCAACTCGACACAAATACAATTGCGAGATTAATTACACTTGCGGAAGAAAGTGTTGGAACGGGAAGCACGATTTTTCAATCTTTATCTGAGCGAGTAAAGGGTGCTGCACCAGTACTTGGTATTACAGGAACAGGTGGCGCTGGAAAAAGTTCTTTAACGGATGAACTTATTCGCCGTTTCTTACATGAATTCCAGGAAATGAAACTTGCAGTCATTTCTATCGATCCGACAAAACAAAAAACAGGCGGCGCTTTGCTTGGAGACCGTATTCGTATGAACGCAATCAATTCTCCGCGTGTATATATGAGAAGCTTGGCGACACGTGAATCACGCTCTGAGCTTTCTCTTGCCATCAGAGATGCGATTACAGTTGCAAAAGCAGCAGGCTTTGATTTAGTCATTGTAGAAACAAGCGGAATTGGGCAGGGGGATGCAGGCATTACAGAGTACAGCGATATGAGTATGTATGTAATGACAAGTGAATTCGGTGCACCGACACAGTTAGAGAAAATTGACATGATTGATTATGCTGACCTTATTGTCATTAATAAATTTGAGCGTAAAGGATCTGAAGATGCATTACGTCAAGTACAAAAGCAGTATCAGCGCAGTCATATGCTATTTGAACTTCCACTTGAAGATATGCCTGTATATGGTACAATTGCAAGTCAATTTAATGACTCAGGTACAAACAACGTATTCTTGAAGCTGGTAGAATTGATTAATCAAAAGACACAGATGAACTTGCAGCCGCAAGTAATCAAGGCAGGAAAAGTAGAAAAGCAAAATGTGATTATTCCGAATGATCGTCGTTATTACTTGCGTGAAATCACTGATACGGTGCGCAATTATCATAAGAGCACGGAGCAACAAGCGAAAGTGGCTGAACGTGTATTCCAAATTGAAGGAGCAGCTGAAGCAATTAAAGAGCAAGATGGAGACTTACAAGCTGTAGAAGCGTTGCAAGCAGTAAAACATAGCTATGAAAATGCTCTTTCTCCGCAAGCTAAGATGATTCTTGACACATGGGATGCAGTAAAAGAGCAATATGCGGGTGATGAGTTTATTACAAAAATCCGTGATAAAGAAATCCGCACAAGCTTAAAAACGAAAACACTTTCCGGAACAGAAATTCCAAAGGTAATGCTTCCAAAGTACAGCAACTACGGGGAAATTCTACGTTGGGTACGTAAGGAAAATGTACCGGGACAATTCCCGTATACGGCTGGTGTATTCCCGTTCAAGCGTGCTGATGAAGATCCGAAGCGACAGTTCGCAGGAGAGGGAACACCTGAACGTACGAATCGCCGTTTCCATTATCTATGCAAGGATGATAATGCGAAACGTTTAAGTACAGCGTTCGACTCTGTAACATTATATGGAGAAGACCCATCTTATCGTCCGGATATTTTCGGTAAAATAGGTGAGAGCGGTGTGAACGTATGTACACTGGATGATATGAAGAAGCTGTATGGAGGTTTTGATTTATGTGCTCCTTCTACGTCTGTATCCATGACGATTAATGGTCCTGCTCCGATTATTCTAGCTATGTTTATGAACACAGCTATTGCGCAGCAAGTGGAAGCAACAGAGAAGGAGCTTGGACGTAAGGTAACAGTGGAAGAATACGAACAAGTAAAAGCAAGAACATTACAAACAGTGCGCGGTACAGTGCAAGCCGATATTCTTAAGGAAGACCAAGGACAAAATACATGTATCTTCTCCACTGAATTTGCGTTGCGCTTAATGGGAGATATTCAAGCATACTTTATTGATAACAAGGTACGTAATTATTATTCAGTCTCTATCTCTGGATATCATATCGCTGAAGCAGGAGCAAATCCGATTTCTCAGCTTGCTTTTACGCTTGCGAACGGTTTTACCTATGTAGAATATTATTTGAGCCGCGGTATGAAGATTGATGATTTTGCGCCAAATCTTTCTTTCTTCTTCAGTAACGGTTTGGATGCAGAATATACAGTAATCGGACGTGTGGCGCGCCGCATTTGGTCTATCATTATGAAGGAAAAATATGGAGCAAACGAACGCAGTCAAAAACTTAAGTACCATGTACAAACATCCGGACGTTCTTTGCACGCACAGGAAATTGCATTTAACGATATCCGTACAACATTGCAAGCGCTGATGGCTCTTCATGATAACTGTAACTCACTTCATACAAACGCTTACGATGAGGCGATTACAACACCAACTGAAGAATCTGTACGACGTGCGATGGCTATTCAGTTAATCATTACCAAAGAGCATGGCTTAACAAAGAATGAAAATCCGTTGCAAGGCTCCTTTATCGTTGAAGAACTGACTGACCTTGTGGAGGAAGCAGTACTACAAGAGTTCGATCGTATCAATGATCGCGGCGGCGTTCTTGGCGCTATGGAAACACAATATCAACGCGGTAAAATCCAAGATGAATCTATGCATTATGAAATGCAGAAGCATACAGGCGAGTTGCCGATTATCGGGGTAAACACATATTTGAATCCGAATTCGGCATCGGAGGAAGATGTAAATAATATGGAAATCGCTCGTGCTTCTTATGAAGAAAAAGAAACACAAATCATTAATTTAAAAGCATTCCAAGATACGCATAAAGATGAAACAGAAGTGGCATTAAAGCGTCTGCAGCAAGTTGCAATGTCGGGCGGAAATATTTTTGCAGAGTTGATGGAAACTGTTAAAGTAGCAAGCCTCGGACAAATTACACGTGCTTTATATGAAGTAGGAGGACAGTACCGCCGCAACATGTAGGGAAATCATTGTTGATTTCCTCTTTTTTTTGTATAATGCACTTGTTTATGTGGCATATTTGATGTAGTTTTGTTTATAATGAGTGGTATGGATTTTTTTGTATTGAACCTATAATGAGACTACATACTATACGGGTTTTATGTAGGAACGTAGTGGAATGGCAGCTAGAAGGCACTGTAATCTTGCATGAATAGGCAGTAAAATGCTGATTCGGGGATGAAAGCAATCGAAAAGGCAGAATGGAAAGAACCACGATAAGGTCAGATGGATTTAACTAACTATCAGTGCAAAGGAATATATCCGGCTGATACAAGTTTTACTTTATAAACTCTTACATTTTAAAGAAAGGGTGTGCCTCGCTTGAAATTAGAGCAGTATTCACCGGAAGAATTAAAGGAATTATCCATGATTGAGCTTGCTCATGCCATTATGGAAAACCGAAAGCAAGCTATCACTTTCTCAGACGTAGTCAGCGAAGTGGCAAATATCTTGGGTTTATCAGAAGAACAAGTAGTCGACAAACTATCTCAATTCTACACAGATTTAAATATCGATGGACGTTTCATTTGTATAGGAGAAGGTCGTTGGGGTCTTCGCAGCTGGTATCCATATGAACAAATTGAAGAGGAAGTATTGCCTCAGCCAAAACCTAAGAAGAAGCGTAAGGCTTCAGAAGAGGATATGGATGAATTTGTTGCAGAAGAAGAGGAAGATTATGATGATCTTGAAGATATCGATGAGATAGAAGATCTGGATGAAGAAGATTTAGATGATGATGAAGCAGAAGATTTTGATGATCTTGATGATGAAGATGATATCGAAGATTTAGATGATGAAGACGAAGATTATATTGAAGAAGATGAAGTAGAATATGATGAAACTGAAGAAGATGAAGAAGCGTAATTGATGAGTAACAATGAGAAAGGCGGACTTGTGTCCGCTTTTTTATTTTCAAATAATATTGTCTATTGAAAAGGATGAAGATTCTTATTGACTTTTTAAATAAGGCTATGTAGAATACTTTTTGGGCTCTTTAAAAAAGATCGAATTAGAATTACTGATGAATATATAAGAAAATTGCTCCCTCTTTACGTATGGTACGGCAGGGATGCAATTTTCTTTTTTGTTTTTATAAAGCTTTTCTAAAAAAAGGTTATATTAAAATATGAGCACCTTTGTTCCTACATACGTTGCTTAGCGACGGTGAATATAGAAAGTTCAACAACAGAAGGGAGAACATTATGACTAAGTATATTTTTGTGACTGGCGGTGTTGTTTCATCATTAGGAAAGGGGATTACGGCTGCTTCCCTTGGGCGTTTGCTCAAAAATCGCGGTTTGAATGTAACAATTCAAAAGTTTGACCCTTATATTAACGTGGATCCTGGAACAATGAGTCCGTATCAACATGGTGAGGTATTCGTAACTGATGACGGAGCAGAGACGGACTTGGATCTTGGGCACTATGAACGTTTTATCGACATTAACTTAAACAAATACAGCAACGTAACAACAGGGAAAGTATATTCTGCTGTACTTCAAAAAGAGCGTCGCGGAGATTATTTGGGAGGAACGGTACAGGTTATTCCTCATATTACGAATGAGCTGAAAGAACGTGTCTTCCGTGCAGGGCGCGAAACAAATGCAGATGTTGTTATTACAGAGATTGGCGGTACAGTGGGAGATATCGAATCCTTGCCATTCCTTGAAGCAATCCGTCAAATTAAGAGTGATATCGGCCGTGACAACGTAATGTATATTCATTGTACATTGATTCCTTACATTAAAGCGGCTGGCGAAATGAAAACAAAGCCAACTCAGCATAGCGTAAAAGAGCTACGCAGTCTTGGTATTCAGCCAAATATTATTGTTGTTCGTACAGAGATGCCAGTTTCTCAAGAAATGAAGGATAAGCTTGCTCTGTTCTGTGATATCGACCAAAAAGCTGTAATTGAAGCACAAGATGCAGATACACTATATGCTGTTCCTTTATCATTACAAGAACAGAATATGGATCAAATCGTTTGTGACCATTTGAAGTTGGATACAAAGCCTGCAGAAATGACAGAGTGGAAAGCGTTAGTAGATAAAGTACGTAATTTATCTAAAAAAACAAAGATTGCTTTGGTTGGAAAGTATGTTGAATTACAAGATGCATATATTTCTGTTGTAGAGGCACTTCGCCATGCTGGATATTCATTTGATTCTGATATCGAAATCAATTGGATTAATGCTGAGCATGTAACAAAAGAAAATGTACAAGAATTACTGGGAGATGCAGATGGCATTCTTGTACCAGGTGGATTTGGTGACCGCGGTATTGAAGGGAAAATTCTTGCTACTCAATATGCGCGTGAAAACCTTGTTCCATTCTTAGGAATTTGTTTAGGTATGCAGCTGGCTTCTATCGAATTTGCACGTAATGTACTGGGATTAGAGGGAGCACACTCTGCTGAAATTGATCCGAATACAAAGTATCCGATTATCGACCTGCTTCCTGAGCAAAAAGATGTAGAGGATTTAGGCGGAACACTTCGTCTTGGATTATACCCTTGTAAGCTAATGGAAGAAACAAAAGCATTCAATGCTTACGGTGAGCCGGTTGTATATGAGCGTCATAGACATCGTTATGAGTTCAATAACCAATTCCGTCAAGAGATGGAAAATGCAGGATTTATCTTCTCTGGAACAAGCCCTGACGGCCGCTTGGTAGAAATCATTGAAATTAAAAACCATCCTTGGTTTGTGGCATCTCAATTCCACCCGGAATTTGTATCACGTCCAACAAGACCACAACCATTATTCCATGATTTTGTACAAGCATCTATCATCAATAAAGAGAATAAGTAAATTATGAGAGCGACTATCCAAATGGATAGTCGCTTTTTTATGGAAGTTATGCATGGAGACTATGTTTAGTCATTTCAGTTTGCGGTATATAAGAACATAAGGGAGTTCTTATATAGGGATTGGTGTAAGTGACTATAATAAATTCGGTGTCATATGATTCAAACGAAGAGTGCATACAATATACATTTAATAAGATATATCATTTTTAAATTTATATATAAAAATAATAATTCCCTAATAAGAAATTGAAGAAAAATTT
The DNA here is from genome assembly GCF_017742235.1 of Bacillus sp. 165. Lineage (GTDB taxonomy): Bacteria > Bacillota > Bacilli > Bacillales > Bacillaceae_G > JAGHKQ01. The sequence goes on along the minus strand of NZ_JAGHKQ010000005.1, from coordinate 202,355 downwards.
CAATAATAAAATGAAATTTGTAAAAAAATCTATCAAATTCCGTGAAATTTCTGTATAATTTATAATAGTTCTGAATATTTTTAATTTTAATTTTAGGTGAAAAATGAGAAATAACATTACATCAAAGGGGGGAAGTTATGTTTCAATATTTAATTCGCCGTATATTATCTACATTAGTTACGTTGCTCATTATCATAGCTGTTACATTTGTACTCATGCACAGTGTTCCTGGTTCCCCGTTCAATCAAGATCAAGGTAAAGGAACAAGCGATGCTGTTATGGAGAATTTGAATACGCGTTATCATTTGGACGAGCCGTTACATATTCAATTTTTCTATTATGTTGCTTCTCTTTTAAAAGGTGATTTAGGAATCAGCATGAAGCAATCGGGTACTTCCGTAAATGAACTGCTCAGCCGCGGATTTCCCGTCAGTGCTGAACTTGGAATGTATGCTATTTTATTAGCTGTTTTGACTGGGATTACCTTAGGGATTATTGCTGCATTGCGTCATAATCAGGTTATTGACTATATAGCTATGACGTTTGCTGTTATTGGTATTTCTGTACCGAGCTTTATTTTAGCTACCTTTTTAATTCAACAAGTTGCAGTAAATTGGGGGATTTTACCGGTTGCTACCTGGCAAAGCTGGAAGCATATGATTTTACCGACTATTGCCTTGGCGACGGGGCCTACAGCGATTATCGCCCGTTTAACACGAAGCAGCATGTTAGAAGTATTAACGCAAGATTATATCCAAACTGCACATGCGAAAGGTCTGCATCCTGCACGTATCGTGGTTGTGCATGCACTGAAAAATGCCTTACTCCCTATTATAACCATTTTGGGTACATTGGTAGCTGGTGTATTAACAGGAAGTTTTGTTATTGAGAAAATCTTTGCTATCCCGGGGATGGGTAAGTATTTTGTAGAGAGCATTAACAATCGTGATTATTCAGTTATTATGGGGACAACCATTTTTTATAGCATCTTATTAATTGTTATGTTGTTAATTGTAGACTTCATTTATAGCTGGCTGGATCCGCGTATAAAACTGCATCATCAAAAGTGAGGTGAACAGAAGTGGAATCAATAGATCATTTATTTGTGCAACGGGAAAGAAAAGGGAATGCAGAAGCAGTTGTACGACCATCTTTATCCTACTGGCAAGACGGATGGCGCCGATTAAAGAAAAATAAATTGGCGATGACAGGGCTGGTTTTTTTAGGGATTTTATTTTTGGGTGCCGTAATTGGACCCATTATATCTCCTTATGATGTTTCACAGCAAAATGTAGTGGAGGGAAGCCAGCCTCCAAGTGGCGAGCATTGGTTTGGAACAGATGAGCTTGGGCGTGATTTATTTGCCCGTGTTTGGTACGGAGCTCGAATCAGCTTGTTCGTCGGGGTCATAGCTGCGCTTATCGATATGACCATTGGTGTATTGTATGGCGGGTTTTCTGGATATAAAGGCGGAAAAACAGATAACTATATGATGCGTTTTGTAGAGCTTTTATATGGTATTCCTTATTTATTGGTTGTTATTTTACTTATGGTTGTAATGGGACCGGGTCTTCACACTATTATTATTGCCCTCACCATTACAGGCTGGGTCGGCATGGCACGAATCGTGCGCGGACAAGTTATGCAGCTGCGATCACAAGAATTTATTTTAGCCTCTCAAACGTTGGGAGCAAGTACGTTTCGTGTTATTTTGAAAGGACTGCTTCCAAACACAGTTGGCCCTATTCTTGTAAATATGACACTCTCTGTTCCATCTGCTATTTTTGCAGAGTCGTTTTTAAGTTTTTTAGGACTGGGTATTCAAGCGCCGTTTGCAAGCTGGGGTGTACTTGCGAATGATGGATTATCCGCTATTCTAACCGGAGATTGGTGGCGTCTTTTCTTCCCTGCGATATTTATTTCCTTAACGATGTTCGCTTTTAACGTCTTAGGGGATGGTCTGCAGGATGCCCTTGATCCGAAACTGCGGAAAGGGGATTAACAACTATGAGTTTTGTAGAAGTAGAAAATTTAGAGGTTGCATTTCGTACATATGGAGGATTTGTACAGGCAGTTCGAGGAGTATCCTTTTCTATTGAAAGAGGAGAGACCGTAGCCCTAGTAGGAGAATCTGGATCAGGTAAGTCGGTCACGGCAAAAAGTATTTTTGGTATGATTCAGTCAAATAAAGCTGTACAAGTCAATGGTTCTATTAAAGTTGCAGATCAGGCTGTGTTATCCCTTACCTCTTCTGAACTGCGAGCGTTGCGCGGACGGCGCATGGGGATGATTTTCCAGGATCCGATGACAAGCTTGAATCCTACCCTTACAATCGAAACACAGCTGACTGAAGGAATGGTTACCCATCTGGGTATCACGAAGAGGCAAGCGAAGGAACGCGCTTTGGACCTGCTGGATTTAGTAGGGATCCCTAACCCGAAAGTAAGGGTTGGCCAATATCCACACCATTTTAGTGGCGGGCAACGGCAGCGTATAGTCATAGCCATGGCACTTGCTTGCAATCCTTCTCTTTTGATTGCGGATGAACCAACAACGGCGTTGGATGTTACCATTCAAGCGCAAATATTGGAACTGCTAGAGGATTTAAAGGAAAAGCTGGATTTATCTATTTTACTTATTACACATGACTTAGGTGTTGTGGCGCAAGTTGCTGATCGAGTCATGGTCATGTATACAGGAAAACTAGTGGAAACAGGGGATTCCAGCGATATTTTTAAAGCGCCGGCACATCCTTACACAAAAGGCTTGTTAGAAAGTATTCCAAATCTAAATAGTAAACGCGAGGATGTGCTGCAAAGCATTCCAGGAACACCTCCGGACCTATTCCAGCCGCCAAAAGGATGCGGCTTTGTAGATCGTTGTCCGATGGCAATGGAGGTATGCGATACAATATACCCGCCTATGACAGTCATTGAACAAGAGCATAAAACGGCATGCTGGCTTCAGGATCCGCGGGCAAGGCAAGCATTTTCCTCAAGTGCTATACAAATATATAATGGGAAAGGGGTAATCGTATGAAGAAGTGGTTAGCAGTTTTAATGACAATGTTGCTCATGCTAAGTGCATGTACGGCAAAGCAGGATTCATCTGCTTCACCTGAGAAAGGCAAAGAAGCAAAGAAGATTTTAAATTTGAATAACGGCAATGAGCCGACAAGCTTTGACCCTCCAATTGGATTTGACGGGGTATCTTGGAATGCGTTGAATAACCTCGGGGAAGGTTTGACGCGTCTAGGCAAAGATCATCAGCCAGAACCTGCAGCAGCAGAGAAATGGGATGTTTCTTCTGATGGTAAAGTCTATACGTTTCATTTGCGTAAGAATGCAAAATGGTCTAACGGCAAACCTGTAACAGCAGAGGATTTTGAATATGCATGGAAGCGTATGTTAAGTGCTGAATTGGCGTCTCCAGCAGCATTCCTAGCTTACTTCATTGAAGGAGCTGAAGCATATAATACAGGGAAAGGCTCTGCAGATGATGTAAAGGTGAAAGCAGTAGACGAAAATACATTTGAAGTAACGTTAACAAGTCCGCAAGCCTTTTTCTTAAGCGTTATTACGAATCCTTCTTTCTTCCCGGTTTCTAAGGATGTTGTAGAAAACAATGCAGACTGGGCAAAAGAAGCAGCTACATTTGTAGGAAACGGTCCATTTAAGCTTACAAAATGGGAGCATTCCAAAGAAATGGTATTTGAGAAGAATGAGCATTATTGGGATGCAAAGTCTGTTAAGCTTGATGGTGTGAAATGGGCAATGATTAACGATTCCAATACAGAGTATCAAATGTACCAAACAAATGAATTAGACTCTTCCAGTGTTCCTTCTGCGTTAGCGGAAAAGTTGATAGAAGACGGGAAAGTAAAAATGGAAGATCAAGCAGGCTTAGAATTTTATCGATTCAATGTTAATATGGAGCCTTTCCAAAACCAAAAAATTCGCGAAGCCTTTTCGTTGGCAATTGATCAAGAGAAGATAGCAAAGTATGTAAAGCGCCAAGGACAAAAGGCAGCATATGGTATGGTATCGTACGGCTTTGAGGATGCAAGCGGTCAGGATTTCCGTAAACATAACGGTGATTTAATTAAGACAGATACAGCAAAAGCTAAACAGTTATTAGAGGAAGGCATGAAGGAAGAAGGATACAAAGCCCTTCCGGAAGTTACGTTGACATATAGCACGAGTGATGGCAATAAGATGGTAGCAGAGGCTCTGCAGCAAATGATAAACGAAGCATTGGGAGTAGATATTAAGATTGCGAACATGGAGTGGAATGTGTTCTCCGAAGATCAAAAAGCAGGTAAATTCCAATTTTCTCGCGGCTCGTTCCTTGCTGATTACGGAGACCCTGTCAATTTCTTAGAAAACTTTACGACGGGTAATATCATGAACCGTACAGCTTGGAGCAACGCACAGTACGATGAGTTAATTAAGAAATCTAAGCAAGAGAAAGAGGAAAAGCAGCGCTTTGAGTATCTATATCAAGCAGAGCAGTTATTGCTGAAAGAATTGCCTGTAGTTCCTCTATACTTCTACGCTCAAACATATTTGCAAAAAGATAATATAACAGGTGTTGTTCATCACCCAGTTGGTTATCTAGAATTAAAATGGGCAGATAAGAAATAAAGTAGTTAGACACCTCGTTCCAAGAAATTTTTAAGATTAAAGCAAAACCATCGCTTTTTGGCGGTGGTTTTGTCTGTAACAAGAGGAGGAGAAAACATGAAGGCAACAGTACGTGTACCTGTCGCAAATGTGTGGACACATCCTGTAGAAGGAGAATGGCTTAAATTAGCTCTTGCTGCTTCAGGGTGGATGAAATATTGGATAGACAGTTTGGCACATAAAGAGCGGATGAAATTATATGAAGATAATTTAATGCAAACACAAGTGCTTTTGGGCGATCAAGTGGAAATTTTAAAAGAGGAAGGAGAATGGGCAGAGGTAGCGGTATTATCGCAAGCATCCTCTAAAAATGAACAAGGATACCCAGGTTGGATGCATAAATCTCAATTAGAACAAGGGGTTTCTGGACAAAAGAGGCACTTTGTCATTATGGTACCAGAAGCACTGCTATGGGATGAAGAGGAATCTTCCAAGCAGTCTATCGTGTTTCAAACAACCCTTCCGGTTATAAAAGAAGAAGGAGAGTGGACATTTGTTGCTGTTCCTGATGGAATACGAAAGATAAAGAGTGAAGCTGGGATTGTGATAAATGGCATGCAGCCAGTTGATAAGAAACAAGGGAACGACTTGCTGGCGTATGGCATACAATTTTTAGGATTGCCGTACCTTTGGGGCGGAATGAGTGCATGGGGATATGATTGTTCTGGACTTACTCATACATTAGCAAAAGCATGTGGATATTCGATTCCTCGGGATGCCCATGACCAAGCAAAAATGGGAGTGGAAGTCGCAAAAGAAGCGTGGCTTCCAGGAGATTTGCTGTTCTTTGCACGTAATGGAAAGATTCATCATGTAGGAGTATACGCAGGGGAAGGGAAAATGCTGCATGCACCGATGACCGGTTCTTCCATTGAAATACTTGATTTGGCGGGTACATATTATGAAGGGGCTCTTTGTAATATACGTAGAGTATGGAATGCGTAACATGTCATTTTTCTTGGATATTGAACAGCTTTTACAAAAAATAGAGGGTACTGTGAGTCTTGCATTAGAAGGAGAAGTAACGTATCACTATCAAAGTGACATTATCCATCGGTCAGCCAGTTTAATTAAGATGCCTATTTTAACAACTGCTTTATTTCAAGCTGAACAAGATATATTGGATTTAAATGAAACCGTCTCTTGTTCGGTACTCAGTAAAGTAAAGGGGAGCGGAGTAATTGCATCTTTTAGGGAAGAGGCTGTTCTTATTGCACACGATCTGCTGACATTGATGATTACAGTGTCTGATAACGATGCTACAAATTGGGCTATCAAAAAAATAGGAATGGTTCCTATTCAGCAAACCATAAAGGATCTGGGACTTACGAACACGGCACTCAATCGATATATGCTGCAGGACCCAGAAGAAGCAGGAGGCGATAATTTTACTACGGCACGAGACATGGTAAAGCTGCTTCATTATATGGACACTTCCCCTTTGCAAGATTTATTTTATCGTCCGCTCTTAGAGCAACAGTTTCGTGAAAAATTACCTGGAGCATTAGAATATGAAACGCGAGTAAAGGTAGCAAATAAAACGGGCGGCTTGCAGGGAGTGGTTCATGATACTGCTCGATTTCAAGCAGGGGGCCGTGTCATCTATGCGGCGTTGCTTTGTTCAAATATTCAAGATGAACCGTATACAAATTACATACAATCACAGATTGGAAAGCGGATTGCACAATATTTGATTTCATAGCGGATAGATATTAGTTAGTTTTGTTGCAGCCAAGCTAAGCAGAGCCGATTCTAGATGCCTTGGTATCAAGCTTTCGGCCTGTTCCAGCTTATAAAACAGGACGTGAAAATACCTCTTGGCAGCAACTTCACCAAATACTTTGTTTTGTTTGACCAAAGATTGTTTAGTAATCTGCTAATATTTCTTTTATAGTAAACACTACTCCATAATAAGCAAATAGACCTGTCATAATGCTTGGGAAGCCATAACGGGTTCCATCTTCGTCTGGGATTAGTCCTTTAGTTAGTTTTGTATCGATATGAACATCCACGACCTGCTGGAGCGAATCTATTGCATCTTGCAGTGCGGATACTCCTACAACTGCCACCCCTTCATCCTGCAACTTTTTCGCTAATTCAATTGTAACTTGATCATTGGAAAAGCGAGTGAACAGAAGGACTCGGTCTGCTGGTGTGATATTTGCCATTTTTCCTTCGGTAAATAATGGCTTTGTATTTGTCAAAGGTTCTTCTCCCATTGTTGCTTCTAATACAATCGCTTCCATTTCTTTTGTTCCATGTATGTAAATAGTCCCATGACCGACAAGTGCCTGTGCCAGCAGTCTTGCTCCGTCCTCTATATTCAGCTCTTCCTTTTCAGCAATTTGTTTGAAATAGCCAGTCAATTGTGTGGAAAATATTTTTAGCACAAAGTTCCCTCCTTTTGGTGTTTCGACAATCATTATAATCAATTTCAAGAAAAAGGGGAAACTTTGCAGAAAGCAGGAAAAAAATAATTTACATAGAATTAATGTGGGTAGCATATTTGGAGAAAATACAAACAACAATATATAACCATTAATGGAAAGGGTGGGGTAAATGAACGGGAAAATTTTGATTGTGGACGATCAATACGGAATTCGTATTTTATTAAATGAAGTATTTCAAAAAGAGGGGTATCAAACCTACCAGGCTGCCAACGGATTCCAAGCGATTGATATTGTGAAAAAAGACCGTCCGGATTTAGTTATTTTAGATATGAAAATTCCTGGAATGGATGGACTGGAGATATTAAAGAGAGTAAAAGAAATCGATAAAGATATTAAAGTGATTCTTATGACAGCATACGGAGAGCTTGATATGATTCAAGAAGCAAAGGATTTAGGAGCACTATCTCACTTTGCAAAACCGTTCGATATTGATGAAATTCGTAAAGCAGTACGTAATGAAGTAGCGGTAAATGCATAGCGGAATGTGACGAATTTTAAAAAAATTTCGAAAAAACGCTTTCATTTAAAGGTTTACGAATTAATTTGGTTGAGATTATTCAGCCAAGTTGGTATGCTATGGAATGTAGAAAAATGTCCGGTATGTTTTCATTACATATCTTGTTTTACTGATGGTCATACTACCACTTGATAAGAACTTATCGGATAAAAAATGGTCTTGTTATAAGGAGGATTCACCCATGCCTTTAGTTTCAATGAAAGATATGCTGAACCAAGCATTAGAAGGTAAATATGCAGTAGGTCAGTTCAATATCAATAACTTAGAGTGGACACAAGCTATTTTAGCTGCTGCAGAAGAAGAAAAGTCTCCTGTTATCCTAGGTGTTTCTGAGGGTGCTGCGCGTCATATGGGCGGTTTCAAAACAACAGTTATGATGGTTAAAGGGCTAATGGAGGATATGAAGATTACAGTTCCTGTAGCGATTCATTTGGATCACGGTTCTAGCTTTGCTAAATGTAAAGAAGCTATCGAAGCCGGCTTCACATCTGTTATGATTGATGCTTCTCACCATCCGTTTGAAGAAAACGTAGAAACTACTTTACAAGTAGTACAATATGCTCATGAGCGTAATGTATCTGTTGAAGCAGAATTAGGTACAGTAGGCGGTCAAGAAGATGACATAGTAGCTGATGGTGTAATCTATGCTAATCCAACTGAGTGTGCAGAGCTTGTAAAACGTACTGGTGTTGATTGCTTGGCGCCGGCATTAGGATCTGTCCATGGTCCTTACAAAGGTGAACCAAACTTAGGCTTTAAAGAAATGGAAGAAGTTCGTAATTTAACTGGTGTACCATTAGTACTGCATGGTGGTACGGGTATTCCGACTCATGATATCGAAAGAGCAATTTCTTTAGGGACTTCAAAAATTAATGTGAATACTGAAAATCAAATTTCGTTTACAAAAGCGGTTCGTGAAATATTAAACAGCAATTCAGAAGTGTATGATCCACGTAAATATATCGTACCGGGCCGTGAAGCGATTAAACAAACAGTAATCAGCAAAATGCGAGAATTCGGTTCCAGTCAAAAAGCATTTTAATAAATTGGGAATATTAAGAAAAACGAAATGAAACCGTCTAGACTTTTAGACGGTTTCATTTCGTTGTATAATGTAAACGTCACCATTTTACAGAAATAGACAAGGGCATAGGAAAAAGTGCTTTTAGCGTCGAAAAGGGTTGAGAAGAACAAAATAATAAGGGGTAATATACACGTTCATTCAAGGAGGATTTTATTATGAAGTTTTTCATCGACACTGCAAATTTGGAAGAAATTAAAGAAATTAACAGCATGGGAATTTTAGCGGGTGTAACAACGAACCCTAGTCTTGTTGCCAAGGAAAAAGGAGTCACATTTCATGACCGTTTACGTGAGATTACGCAAGAGGTCAGTGGGTCTGTAAGTGCGGAAGTTATTGCAATTAAGGCTGATGAAATGATTGAAGAAGGAAAAGAGCTGGCTGCCATTGCCCCGAATATTACAGTCAAAGTTCCGATGACCGCAGACGGATTAAAGGCAGTAAAGGTATTCAGTGAATTAGGAATCAAGACGAATGTTACGTTAATTTTTAATGCAAACCAAGCTTTATTGGCAGCACGCGCAGGTGCTACCTATGTTTCACCTTTTTTAGGGCGTTTAGATGATATTGGACAAGATGGACTTGAACTCATTGATACCATTGCCTCAATTTTTATTCAGCATGATATTAAAACAGAAATCATCGCTGCGTCTGTGCGCCACCCTGTTCATGTAACCGAAGCAGCACTTCGGGGAGCGCATATTGCGACGATTCCACATAAAGTATTTTTACAATTGATGAAGCATCCGCTTACAGATAAGGGAATTGAGCAGTTCTTAAGCGATTGGAACAATCGCAGTTAATTCAGTAATTGTGATTGTATAGCTTTTGCTGGAAGGAGCATAACATGGAAAAGTTAATTATTGAGGGAGGACATGCCCTTAACGGTTCAATTCGAGTCAGCGGCGCAAAGAACAGTGCTGTGGCTCTCATTCCTGCAACTATCTTAGCGGAAACACCTGTGACAATTGGAGGGATTCCGAATATCTCCGATGTTAACATATTGGGAGATTTACTAGAAGAAATCGGCGGGGCTGTTACATTGAATGAGCAAGAAATGACGGTGGACCCGTCAAAAATGATATCTATGCCGTTACCGAGTGGAAAGGTCAAAAAGCTACGAGCTTCTTATTACTTAATGGGTGCTATGCTTGGACGGTTTAAACAAGCTGTCATCGGATTACCGGGAGGCTGTCACTTAGGTCCTCGTCCAATCGACCAGCATATTAAGGGATTTGAAGCATTGGGAGCAACTGTTACGAATGAACAAGGAGCAATCTATCTTCGTGCAGATGAATTAAGAGGAGCCCGCATTTATTTAGATGTAGTCAGTGTGGGAGCAACCATTAATATTATGCTCGCTGCAGTGAGAGCAAAAGGACGCACTGTTATTGAAAATGCCGCCAAAGAACCGGAAATTATTGATGTGGCTACTTTGCTTACGAGTATGGGCGCTCGTATAAAAGGGGCGGGTACGGACGTTATTCGTATTGATGGAGTCGACTCGTTAAAAGGTTGCTATCATTCGATTATTCCTGATCGTATTGAAGCAGGAACCTTCATGATTATGGCCGCAGCAATCGGACAAGAAATTATCATTGACAATGTTATCCCGCAGCATTTAGAATCAGTCATTGCCAAGTTGCGCGAGATGAAAGTGAAAATTGAGGCCTATGATGACCAAGTGGTAGTCAGAGGTGGAAATGATTTAAAAACAGTAGATGTAAAAACACTTGTATATCCAGGGTTTGCAACAGATTTGCAGCAGCCATTTACAGCGCTTCTGACAAAGGCTCATGGAACTGGTGTTGTGACAGATACTATTTATGGTGCGCGTTTTAAACATATTGATGAACTAAGAAGAATGAATGCCAAGGTGAAGGTGGAAGGACGTTCTGCTATTATAACAGGTCCTGTTTCATTACAGGGTGCAAAAGTTAAAGCAAGTGATCTTCGTGCCGGAGCGGCTTTAGTAATAGCCGGTTTAATGGCAGATGGGATTACAGAGGTTACCGGTTTGGAACATATTGATCGCGGCTATGAGGATTTGGAAAGCAAATTACGCGGCTTAGGCGCCAAGATTTGGCGTGAGAGATTGACAGAGGAAGAAATGGAGCAAGTACAAAATTCGTAGTATCAACTGGGGGAGGAATTATCATGGAAAGAAGTTTATCAATGGAATTGGTTCGTGTAACAGAAGCAGCAGCTTTATCTGCAGCACGATGGATGGGCCGAGGAAAAAAGGATGAGGCTGATGATGCGGCAACAACAGCGATGCGAGACGTATTTGATACAGTACCAATGAAGGGAACCGTTGTAATTGGAGAAGGAGAAATGGATGAAGCTCCAATGCTTTATATCGGGGAAAAGCTGGGTACTGGATATGGACCTCGAGTAGATGTGGCGGTTGACCCGCTGGAAGGAACAAATATTGTGTCTTCTGGAGGGTGGAATGCGCTTGCTGTTCTTGCCGTAGCAGATCATGGCAATCTCCTTCATGCCCCAGATATGTATATGGATAAAATTGCAGTTGGTCCGGAAGCCGTGGGCTTCGTGGATATTAATGCTTCGATTACGGACAATCTTCATGCAGTAGCAAAAGCCAAAGGGAAGGATATAGAAGATGTTGTAGCGACAATTCTGAATCGTCCTCGTCATGCACACATTATTGAAGAAATCAGAAAAACAGGAGCGCGAATCAAGCTCATTAATGATGGTGACGTAGCAGGAGCTATTAATACAGCATTTGATCATACAGGGGTAGATATTTTGTTTGGTTCTGGCGGAGCACCTGAGGGCGTGCTGGCTGCAGTAGCACTTAAATGCTTAGGAGGAGAAATCCAAGGTAAGCTTCTTCCACAAAGCGAGGAAGAATTAACTCGCTGTAAAAAGATGGGGATTCTTGATGTGAATCGTGTTCTTCGCATGGAAGACCTTGTGCGCGGAGACGATGCTATTTTTGCTGCAACAGGAGTAACAGATGGGGAGCTTCTTCGCGGCGTGCAATTTAAAGGAACAGCAGGAACGACTCATTCTGTTGTTATGCGTGCAAAATCAGGTACTGTTCGTTTCATTGATGGCAGACACAGCTTGCATAAAAAACCGAATTTAGTCATGAAATAAAAAAGTAAGCGAAGGTCTAGGCCTTCGCTACTTCTTTTATTGGCAAGAAAGTATAAAGCGGAAGAGATATGCAATATGCTATTCTCTATCTAGAATATTTTGGTTATATCTGGGGAGTAAGCGTAATTTCTTAGCAGAAAAAGTTGATTAAAACTAGAGAAAGAGGTTACAATAGGGAATATTATGCTACTTTTATATAGAGAGACTCATCTTTCCTAATCTAAACCTTCCAATACTTCAACATCAAAACCCAATCAAAACAGAATAAATTAAAGTGTGGTGTATCAATGAGCTTATCAATATCAGCATTAGAAAATATGAAATTAAAAGAGCTTTACGAGCACGCGAAGGAATTCAAAATCTCGTATTACAGCAAATTGAATAAAAAAGAACTAATTTTTGCCATCTTAAAAGCTCAGGCTGAAAAAGACGGTCTATTTTTTATGGAGGGTGTTCTTGAAATCATTCAGTCTGAAGGCTTTGGTTTCTTACGTCCGATTAATTATTCGCCAAGTTCTGAAGATATTTATATTTCTGCCTCCCAAATTCGCCGTTTCGATTTGCGTAATGGAGATAAAGTATCCGGAAAAGTTCGTAAACCTAAGGAGAATGAACGTTATTTCGGATTATTGCAAGTCGAAGCTGTTAACGGTGATGATCCCGAATCTGCGAAAGAACGTGTTCACTTCCCTGGATTAACCGCGCTCTATCCAAATCGTCAAATGAAATTGGAAACAGAAACAAAAAATCTTTCTACGCGTATTATTGACTTAATCGCACCAATCGGATTTGGGCAGAGGGGACTGATTGTCGCTCCTCCAAAGGCTGGGAAAACAATGCTGTTAAAAGAAATTGCACACAGCATTACAACAAATCATCCTGAAGCAGAATTGATTGTCTTGTTGATTGACGAACGTCCTGAAGAAGTGACAGATATTGAGCGTTCTGTACAAGGAGATGTTGTCAGCTCTACATTTGATGAAGTGCCAGAAAATCATATCAAGGTTGCAGAGCTTGTATTAGAACGTGCCATGCGTTTAGTAGAACATAAAAAAGATGTAATTATCCTTATGGATAGTATTACACGTTTAGCTCGTGCTTATAACCTTGTGATTCCACCGAGCGGCCGTACATTATCCGGAGGTATTGATCCCGCTGCCTTCCATCGTCCAAAGCGTTTCTTTGGAGCGGCGCGGAATATTGAAGAGGGCGGTAGCTTAACCATTTTAGCGACAGCTCTTGTGGATACGGGATCTCGTATGGATGATGTCATTTATGAGGAATTTAAGGGTACAGGTAACATGGAGCTTCATTTGGATCGTGCTTTGGCTGAACGCCGAATCTTCCCAGCAATTGATATTCGCCGCTCCGGTACTCGTAAGGAAGAGTTATTAGTACCAAAGGAAAATCTGGACAAGCTATGGGCAATCCGTAAAGCTATGACGGATACACCTGATTTTACAGAAAGATTTTTACGAACATTGCGCAATACAAAAACCAATGATGAATTTTTTCAACGGATTAATGAAGAGAAAAAAGGTGCTGTTACAACAAAGTGAGGAAACCATAAATAGGCAGTTGCAAAAAGGGTAAAGCCTTGTTATAATTTGCTCATGTGTGTTTCATCACTGTTAGAAATGATTCTAGTCAGTATGAAAAACTCTGTTTCGAAAATGATTCAGGGCGGAAGGAGATGAAAAGAATGAGAGCAGGAATTCATCCAAACTACAAAAAGGTAGTATTTATGGATATCAACACAGGCTTCAAGTTCTTAAGCGGATCTACAATGCATTCCAGCGAAACTATCGATTGGGAAGACGGAAACACTTATCCACTAATTAAAGTGGAAATCAGTTCTGATTCTCACCCGTTCTACACAGGACGTCAGAAGTTCGCTACAGCAGCTGGCCGCGTAGACAAGTTCAATAAAAAATACGGCCTTAAGTAATAATAAAAAGCAGGCAAGTGCTTATACGCTTGCCTGCTTTTTTTCGGAAAAAATACATGATAATATCTGCAGAATTAATCTGAACACCAGATTGTAACTGCGTTTTAAGGCATTCGTCTGTGAGACAGAATGCCCGTTTTCTTTCGTCACATATATGGAATGTAAACATACTTAAATATAGGTTATTTTTTTGCAAGGGGGATGGTTCTTAATGTATCTCATGAGTCGAATCGGATGGTTGGAAGTGATATGCGGCAGCATGTTTTCAGGAAAGTCTGAGGAACTGATTCGCCGCGTACGTCGCACGCAGTTTGCAAAACAAAAGGCAATTGTATTTAAACCGTGTATTGACAATCGTTACAGCGAAGAAGATGTAGTATCTCATAATGGAGCGAAAGTGAGAGCTGTTCCGGTCTCATCCTCTTTAAAAATTTATGATTATGTAACAGAAGATATGGATGTTGTAGCAGTTGATGAGGTTCAGTTTTTTGATGATAATATTGTTGAGGTGGTGCAGGACCTTGCAACTCGCGGTTATCGTGTGGTTGTGGCGGGATTGGATCAAGACTTTAGAGGAGTGCCGTTTGGCGTTGTTCCACAACTTATGGCAATGGCAGAACATGTGACGAAGCTGCAAGCTGTGTGTTCCGAATGCGGAGCCCCTGCAAGTCGTACTCAACGTTTGATTAACGGAGAACCCGCATCATTCAACGACCCTGTTATTTTAGTAGGTGCATCAGAATCATATGAACCGCGTTGCCGTCATTGTCATACTGTGCCAAAGTAAATTAAGCTTTATGTGAATTTAGTTGCTTTTATATATTTTTTTAGCCTATACTATTAAGAGTACTTATATTGAGGTGAATGATGTGTTAGATCGTTTACAGGCTGTTGAAGACCGTTATGATAAATTGAACGAACTTTTAAGTGATCCTGCAATAGTCAATGATCCGAAGAAGCTTCGTGAATATTCTAAAGAACAATCTGATATGCAAGATACGGTAGCGGCATATCGTGAGTATAAAAGCGTTTCCATTCAATTGAAGGATGCGAAAGCGATGCTTGAGGAAAAGCTTGATGCCGACATGCGTGACATGGTAAAAGAAGAAATTTCTGAGCTGGAAGTACAGGAAAAGGAATTATCTGAACGTTTAAAAGTGTTGCTTCTCCCGAAAGACCCTAATGATGATAAGAACGTTATCATTGAGATTCGCGGTGCAGCTGGCGGCGATGAAGCGGCATTATTTGCTGGAGATTTATATCGTATGTACAGCCGCTATGCTGAAATGCAGGGCTGGAAACCTGAAGTAATCGAAGCAAGTCCAACAGGGCTTGGAGGATTCAAGGAGATCATCTTTATGATTAATGGTAAAGGTGCATACTCTAAGATGAAATTTGAGAATGGGGCACATCGTGTGCAACGTGTACCGGAAACAGAATCTGGCGGACGTATCCATACATCAACAGCAACTGTAGCTGTACTTCCGGAAGCGGAAGAGGTTGAAATCGAAATTCATGAAAAGGATATTCGTGTAGATACTTTTGCGTCCAGCGGTCCGGGTGGACAGAGTGTAAATACGACCATGTCTGCGGTGCGTTTAACGCATCTTCCGACAGGAGTAGTTGTATCCTGTCAGGATGAAAAGTCTCAAATTAAAAACAAAGAAAAAGCTATGAAGGTATTGCGTGCTCGCGTATATGATAAATTCCAACAAGAAGCGCAAGCAGAGTATGATCAAAACCGTAAGCAAGCAGTAGGAACAGGTGACCGTTCCGAACGTATCCGTACGTACAACTTCCCGCAAAATCGCGTGACGGATCACCGTATTGGTTTAACCATTCAAAAGCTTGACCAAATTCTCCAAGGAAAACTGGATGAATTCATCAATGCTTTAATTATGGAAGATCAAGCGAAGAAGATGGAGGCAAGTTTATAATGCCTCAAAAAATGTATGAAGCCCTCGAGTGGGCTTCTTCTTTTTTAGAAGAGCGGCATCGGGATGCTAATGCGGGTGAATTGTTGCTTTGCCATGTGCTGCAAACGAACCGGACGGGGCTTCTTATGAATTTAAGAGAAGAGCTGACTCAACAACAAGAACAGGTGCTTGTCAAACTGGTAAAGCAGCATGGAGAAGGCATTCCGCTGCAATATGTAATAGGATATGAATATTTTTACGGTCGCAAATTCCATGTAGATGCAGAGGTACTGATTCCTCGCCCAGAAACAGAGGAGCTACTTGCAGGAGTGTTAGACCGCATTCAAAACAAATATGGCGAGCAGTCCATTACAGTAGCTGATATAGGAACCGGAAGCGGAGCGATTGCCATTACATTGGCACTTGAGAATCCTAAATTGAATGTATATACGGTGGATATTGCAGCCACATCTATTGAGGTGGCGAGGGAGAATGCAAAAAATCTGGAGGCGCAAGTCACCTTTTTGCACGGGGACTTGCTTCAGCCGTTTATCACAGAAGGGATTACACTTGATGTAGTAGTATCAAATCCTCCTTATATTCCTATTGAAGATTGGTCCGAGCTTTCTTCTATCGTAAAGGACTATGAACCAAAACGCGCATTAGTTGGGGGAGAAGACGGACTTGACTTTTATCGGCGTTTTATGGAAGAACTGCCGCAAGTGTTAAAACCGAATGCCATCGTAGCATTCGAAGTGGGGGTTGGACAAGGAGAGATTGTAAAGCATATGCTGCAAGCTGCGTTTCCTCTTGCTGCTGTTGAAGTGGTATTTGATATTAATGGAAAAGACCGGATGGTATTTGCCGATATTGGATAGTACTCCCGATTTGGGAGTACTTTTAACTTTTAAATTGTGGATTCGCTGAAAAAAGCGTAGGATTCTCCGAAAAGATGAGAGTTCTGCCGAAAAAAGCGTTGGAGTTGCTGTGTGAAGTGGAACTGCTAAGAATTCTTTTCTTAATAGAATGCTAGATTTTTAAATTTGCTAGTTTAAAAAATCGAAAAGCTGCCCACACTGTGTTAGTGAAGGGACGGTGTGGGGAAATGAAAAAACAAGTAATTACGTTATTGATTTTAATGGTGATTGGTACACAGTTTACTGTGTATTTTGGATATAAAAAAGCAGAAGCAAGCAATGCGACAGTCATTCCAGATGAGGCGATTCGGTTACGTATTTTGGCAAACAGTGATTCGAGTGCGGACCAAGCGTTAAAACGCAAGGTACGGGACGAAGTGAAAGAGCAAATTGACGGTTGGGTACAAGATTTAACTTCTTTTAAAGAGGCGCGCCAGGTCATTCAAGACCACTTGCCTGAAATTGAAAGAACAGTGGCGCAAACATTAAAAAAAGAAGGCAGCAACCAAACATTTACGGTAAAGTTTGGGAAGCATATAAAATTTCCAACGAAAATGTATGGCAACTTTATTTATCCGGCAGGCGAGTATGAGGCTGTTCTTGTGACTTTAGGAAAAGGAGAAGGGGCCAACTGGTGGTGTGTATTGTTTCCTCCACTGTGCTTTCTTGACTTTTCCAACGGTGATGCGGTGAAAAAAGAGAGACCGAAAGCGGTAAAGGCAAAAGAGGGGAAGAAAGAAGTAAAAGCAACAGAAGAACCTAAAGAAACTGTTACTGTAGATAAGGCACTAGAGGGTAAAGCAAGCCCAGCAGTATCTGCATCGGTAAATAAGAAGAAAATAACTGCCGTTGCGTTCGCACAGGAAAAGAGAGTATTTGAGGGTATTGATAAGCAGTCTACCGCTAAGAACACGGTGGAAAAAAAGCAAACAGTACAAGTAGTGGAAGAGGAAGAACCAGAAGTAAAGTTATTAATTGTTGAAGTCTTTTCTTCCTTATTTAAAAAATAAGTTCTATACTTATCCCTCTCTTCATATATTGTATGGTAAGGAGTATGAGGAGAGGGGATTATTATGCAGAATATGCAATTTGTGCAAGATAGGGATATAGAAAAGCTAATCAAGTTTTTAGGACGAGCTAATGTGAAAGAGGAGCGTTTAGAGAAAATCTCACATCAATTTATGATACTAAAGGATGAGAAACAGGATATTATAGCAGTAATTGGCTATGAGCCTGAGGGAGATTGCGCGTTGATTCGTACACTTATTATGTCTCCAGTTGTGGACAAGTCCAAGTTTGTTAAGTTTTTTGAAGCGTTTTTGCAGCAGTTGCATAAAAAGAAGCTGCAAAAGCTGTATTTAATTACAAACAAGCCTGTTTCAGCTGAATTATTTCGTATGTTTAACTTTTCTTCTGTGGATAACAGTAAAGTGGATTTACAAATTCGAAATTTGGATCATTATAAAAAGGCGATGGAGCAGCCCAATGCCTTTGTGTTAGAATGTGAACTATTCACAGAGTTATCCACTGATCAACAAGACTTATCCACATTTCGTGGATAAGTCTTGTTTGTATTTCTAAACTTATCCGTAGTAAACTGTAAGAAATAAGGAATTATCGTAGATAGAGGACGTGAATAACGATGAATACAAAAGTATGGGTTGTGGATAACATTGTTGAAAAAAAAGGAGATTATCCACAATTGCAAGAAGCTGCCTCTTTATTACAAAGTGGAGAAGTTGTAGCTTTCCCTACAGAAACTGTATATGGCTTAGGGGCGGATGCAACTTCAGATGAAGCGGTAGAAAAAATCTTTTTGGCAAAAGGAAGACCAAGCGATAATCCGCTTATCGTACATATAGCGACAACAGAACAGTTGAACACAATTGTTGATGAAATACCTGCCAAGGCAGAGATGTTGATACAGCGTTTTTGGCCGGGACCATTGACGCTAGTATTACCTAAAAAAGAAGGGATTTCTCATCGTGTAACTGCAGGGTTATCCACAGTCGCGGTGAGAATGCCTGATCATCCAATTGCTCTTGCTCTGATTAAACAAGCAAATGTACCTGTAGCAGCTCCGAGTGCTAATCGATCAGGACGTCCGAGCCCTACGTTGGCAGCTCATGTCTATGAGGATTTGAATAAAAAAGTTGCAGGTATCGTAGATGGAGGAGCGACAGGAGTCGGAGTAGAATCGACAGTATTAGATTGTACAAGTGCAGTTCCCGTTATCCTTCGTCCAGGAGGAGTAACTAAAGAGCAATTAGAAGCAGTAATTGGGGAAGTGGATGTGGATGCGGCTTTAAAAGATGAAACACAAACACCGAAATCACCAGGTATGAAGTATACACACTATGCACCAAATGCGCCCTTAACAATTGTGGAGGGAACGCGGGAGTTTTTGCAACAGCTTGTTAATCAAAAAAAAGAACAAGGCTTGAAAACAGGAATTCTTACGACCGAAGAAAATGCATCTTTTTATGTGGGAGATGTTATTGTAGCATGCGGGCGTCGTGAGGCTCTCACAACCGTTGCGGCAAAATTATATGATGCACTGCGTGCTTTTGATACTGCGCAGGTGGATGTTATCTTCAGTGAGTCATTTCCGCAGGAGGGAATAGGCATTGCGATTATGAACCGCTTGCAAAAAGCAAGCGGACACTGTGTAATCTTTGAGAATTAACTTCTAAACCTTCTTGGACGTGCATATTTTTAAGTAGCAAGTCCGAGGAGGGGGAAAATGGATATCCATTATATTATTGGAGAGTTGCTGACACTTCTAATCATGGCATTTGCCTTGGGACTCGATGCCTTTTCTGTCAGCCTTGGCATGGGGATGATTCAGTTAAAGATGAGGCAAATCCTTTACATAGGAATTACCATTGGTACCTTTCACATTATTATGCCGTTAATTGGTATCGTGATTGGCAGAATGTTAACAGATCAATTTGGTTCAATTGCTACCGTAGCAGGCGGGGTGCTGCTCTTGGGCCTCGGATTTCATATTATCTATTCTTGCCTTTTTGGAGAAGGGAAGGATGGTGTGCTTCCGGTTGGATTCGGGCTGCTTTTATTTTCGTTCAGTGTTAGTGTGGACAGCTTTTCTGTCGGGCTGAGC
Organism: Bacillus sp. 165; assembly: GCF_017742235.1. Taxonomy (GTDB): domain Bacteria; phylum Bacillota; class Bacilli; order Bacillales; family Bacillaceae_G; genus JAGHKQ01. Next base: position 182,600 of record NZ_JAGHKQ010000005.1, on the reverse strand, counting down.
CTCGGTATTTATGGTGCTAGAACAGCGGTTACAGTTATTATGTTCGGTGTGGTTAGTATGATCTTAACATGGACGGGGCTTCTAATCGGGCGTCACGCTAAGCAATGGCTAGGTATGTATGGAGAATTGCTGGGCGGGAGCATTCTTGTTGGATTTGGATTAAAGCTGTTGTTTCCGATATAAAATGGTATTTATGTGATTGAAAAAAGCACGGCGGATGCCGTGCTTTTTTCAATCATCGCTTTTTTATGTCGGGCGTACAATTTCAAATTGCTCTCCTAGCTTTGCATAGTTGTTGCCCGCTAAGCGGCTTACCGGCTGTAACCCTTCTGCGTGAATACGCCCTTTTTCATACAAATGCTCTGCAACGTGAAAGCGAACTACACGCCCTATTAATAGATCACAGGCTGGTTCATTTTCTGTTCCCCCAAGGGGAATGCAACGCTCTAAGACACATTCCATACGAATATTGGCTTCCTGTACGCCTGGTACGCTGATGGCATCACTAGCAACAGGTGTTAAGCCAGCAAGCTCTATTTCACTTTGATTAGGAGGAAGCGGCGCTGCTGTTTCATTCATAGCTTCTACGTATGTTTCATCCGAGATGTGAACGACAAACTCTCCTTTTTGCATGGCATTTCGTGCTGTATCTTTTTGTTCTCCTGCTTTACGCTGGATAGAAACGGAAATTAGCGGTGGATTAGCAGTGACGATATTGAAATAGCTGAAAGGAGCTCCGTTTAATACCCCTTCTGTAGAAAGTGTTGTTACGAATGCAACTGGACGCGGGATAATGCTCCCTGTCAGCAGCTTATAGTTATCTCGTTCACTTTGTGTGTTAGGATCGATCGACAGCATAGTGTTCACTCCTTCTATTTTGAAAAATGCAGTGTAAACCATTGTTTGGCAGCTTCGGCTTCGCTTCGTGTCAATTGGTGGCCGAAGCTTTCCCAATGAACAGAAACATCCGCTCCAGCTTGTAATAATAATTTTTCCAGGTCTTGTGTCTCTTCCTTTTTGCAGATAGGATCATTTATTCCAGCAGCAATAAAAACGGGAGTGCCCTCTAATGCTGGTAGCTTTATTCCGCGTCTAGGGACCATTGGATGGTGTAAAATAGCCCCTTTTAATGCCTGTTCATAATGAAACAAAAGGCTGCCTGCAATATTTGCGCCGTTGGAGTAACCGACAGCGACGATATTATTTCGAGGAAAGTCGTATTGTTGGGCTGCCTCATCTAAGAATGTGTGCAGTTCTTTTGTACGAAAGACTAAGTCCTCCTCATCAAATACTCCTTCTGCTAAACGCCGAAAAAATCGAGGCATACCATTTTCCGATACATTGCCCCGCACGCTCAATATATTAGAAGAAGGAGAGATTAAATCGGCAAGAGGAAGCAGATCATGCTCTGTTCCTCCTGTGCCATGAAGTAAAAGTAATGTTGGTGCGAGTTCATTTGTTCCTTTATGAAAAATATGGCGCATTATTTATCTTCCTCCAATACTCGTACTTTGGCTGGGAGCAAGATGCTTTCAAGCTCTGTTCGTTTTGGTTCTAGCCATGGTGGAAGCAATAGTTTTTCTCCCAGTTGTTCAAACGGTTCATTGTACATGAATCCAGGTGGGTCTGTAGCAATTTCAAATAATATGCCGCCTTCTTCCCGGAAGTAGATAGCATTGAAGTATTGCCTGTTAATAATAGGTGTTACTGGATAACCATGGCTCTCAATATGTTCCCTCCAGCTCTCATGGTCTTCGTAGCTATCGGCGCGCCATGCGATATGATGCACTGTACCGATTCCCATTTGTCCGAAAGGAAGAGGAGTGCGCTTTACATCAATAATGTTACCCCGTTCTCCTGTAGAACGGAAGCGGATAAAGTCACCTTCCTCTGAAACTTTTTCTAGTCCCATTACAGCTTGCAATACTTTTGCTGTTTCAGCAGGGGTAGCAGATAATAATACTGCCCCTCCAAAGCCTTTAATTCCATGATGTGCCGGTACACCGCCAAAAGCCCATTCGCTGGTTGGTCCTTCTTTTCTTTCCACAAGCTCCAAATGAAGACCGTGCGGATCAGTGAACTCCAAATAAGTCTCTCCAAATCGTGTTGTTTTTTCAACTGTTACATTAAATGAAGTTAAGCGTTCTTCCCAAAAGGAAAGCGAGCCGCTTGGCACCGCAAAGGATGTTATTCCAACCTGGCCTGAGCCAATACGTCCTGGGTACGCATCCGGCCAAGGGAAAAACGTCATAATAGTACCGGGGCTGCCTTGCTCGTTTCCAAAGTACAGGTGATATGTGCCTGGATCGTCAAAGTTCACAGTTTTCTTTACGAGACGAAGTGCCAAAATTCCTGCATAAAAGTCAATATTCTCTTGTGGATTTCCTACAATTGCTGTTATATGATGAATTCCTGTTGTTTGTTTCATATTTTGTCACCTCTTAGGAAATATCTTGAATTCGAGATAAAAATCATAATAAAGTATAAGCGCCTGGCCCGATTAACGCAATACCTATGGCTACAACGATTAATATAAGATTGTATTCATAGCCGTTTTGTGTAATCCAGAAGCCGTTCTTTGCATGTACTTTAACAATAGCTACTAACATTGTTGCTGTAATTAATAATGCCCCAATCCATGTGAAAACTCCGCTGGCGAATAACAATCCGCCCAGTAATTCACTTGCTCCTGCCATAAATGCCATTGCTACACCTGGCTTTATCCCTATAGATTCCATCCATCCTCCGGTTCCTTTTAAGCCGTAACCTCCAAACCAACCGAATAACTTTTGCGAACCATGACCGATAAATGCTACCCCTACTACTAAACGAATAAGCAATAAACCTAAATCCATCATTTGAATGTCCCCCTTATGAAATGTTTTTATTAACTTACTTTATGTTAGTTATGATATTCTTATTACTTACTTTTGTCAAGTAACTATATAAATTTTTTAGATAGATTTTTACAAATATAATGCAAGTGTTAGGAATTATCGACAACAAGTTTAAAACAAAGAAAAATGAGGACAATTAAGGTATAGTAAAAATGTAAGTTAGAAGGAGGATTTGAATGATGTTTAAAAAGCTGTTTAGCTCAAAAATAAATCAAGAAACTATTGTTGCTCCCTTAACGGGAGAGGTGAAAAATATAGAAGAAGTACCTGATCCAGTTTTTGCACAACGGATGATGGGTGATGGTATCGCGATTGTACCGACAGAAGGTAAAGTAGTAGCTCCCGTAGATGGAGAGATTGTACAACTGTTTCATACAAAGCATGCAATTGGAATTCGTTCACAGCAAGGACTGGAAATCCTGATCCATGTGGGACTGGAAACTGTTAATTTAAAAGGTGAAGGCTTTGAAGCACATGTAACAGAAGGGCAAAAAGTAAAAGCTGGGGATTTGCTATTGACGTTTGATCTTCCTTACATAAAGCAAAATGCGAAAGACATCATTACCCCTATGGTTATTACGAACAAAGATATTGTAGATTCACAAGATAAAAATGTGGGCATGCAAGCTCAACGAGGTACAACCATGGTGATGCAGGTAAAATTAAAATAGCTGCATACTGAAAAAGTATATACTTTCAAAGCAAAGGCACATTCTGTGAAAGGATGTGCCTTTTGTTTATCCTGCAGTTAATACAAAAAAATAAATTGACGGGTATGTTTTTTTGTATTATAGTTGTGATAAATTAAATTGTTTACAATTTAATATTATAAAATTAAAAAGAGGGATAAATATGGATCATTTATATACTGCGCAAGTAAAAGCGACAGGCGGGAGAAATGGAAAGGTCATTTCTGAAGATGGTGTAATCAATTTAGATGTAAAAATGCCAAAAGCATTAGGAGGACCCGGAGGAGAAGCGACCAATCCGGAGCAATTATTTGCAGCTGGGTATGCAGCGTGTTTTGATAGTGCTTTAAATTTAGTGGCACGTACGAAACGGATTAAAGTAGGCATCACAGAAGTTACTGCACATGTTTCGATTGGGAAAGCTTTTGATGATGGATTTGAACTTGCAGCAACCTTACAGGTAAAGGTCCCTGATGTATCACGAGAAATAGCGCAAGAATTAGTAGAGGCGGCTCATCAAGTATGTCCGTATTCTAAGGCAACAAAAGGCAATATGAATGTAACATTAGAAGTACTTTAATAGAGGGGAGCTGTCGTTTGCAACGGCAGCTTTTTTGTTCTATAGTTTTAAAAAAACAACACATCTGGCAAGATAACAGTAGAAAAAGGAAAAAGATAATATGTGTGCGAAGGTTATAAAGACATAAACTAAGGAGGGAGAAGCGGTGAAACGCATTTTATTTGTATGTACAGGAAATACATGCCGCAGCCCGATGGCAGAGGCGGCACTTCGCCATTACGGTAAAGAAGCTTTTGAAGTACAATCTGCAGGAGTGTTCGCTTCCGCTGGGAGTAACGCATCTTCTCACGCTATACGTGCGCTGGAGGAGAGGGGAATCAGCATCAATCATCAATCTCAACAGGTGACAGAAGAACTGATTTCTTGGGCTGATGCTGTGTTAACCATGACTGCCAATCATAAAGCGGCTATTTTGTATCATTTCCCAGATATGCAAGAAAAGGTCCATACTTTATATGAATTTGTAGAGACGGATTTTAAAGATATTTCTGACCCGTTTGGAGGATCGCTTCAAGTGTATCAAGAAACATTGCATGAATTGGAGCGTTTAATTCATCAGATGATCCAAAAGGAAAATGATGGTGTATAATGACAAAGGATAAATTTTAAGGAGGTACCATCATGAAGGTAGTAGTAGCATCAGACCACGGCGGTATGAATATTCGTAAAGAGATTACAAATTTATTAGAAGAAATGGGAATAGAGTATATTGACTTGGGCTGCGAGTGTGATGCTGGATCGGTTGATTATCCGGATTTTGCGTTTCCAGCAGCAGAAATGATTACAAGCGGAGAAGCGGACAAAGGAATTCTCATTTGCGGGACAGGCATTGGAATGTCTATTGCAGCCAATAAGGTAAAAGGAATTCGCTGTGCGTTAGTACATGATACATTTAGTGCAAAAGCAACTCGTGAGCATAATGACACAAATATGCTGGCAATGGGGGAACGTGTTATTGGGCCAGGTTTAGCAAGAGATATCGCTAAAATATGGCTTACAACAGAATTTGAAGGCGGTCGACATGAAAACCGCGTGGGTAAAATTAAATCGTACGAGAATAAGTAGAAATTTCGTTGAATCTGTAGAAAAATTTTTGTACGTTTCTTACTTTTACGAGAAAAACAAGCATGATATAATGTGTTGAATGAATCCACGAAAGGAAGAATCGCCAAATGGTTGATGAATTAGACCAAATAAAAAAGCAATTACGAACGTTGCTGTCCGACTTTCAACAGCAAGCCTCCCTTGATGAAGGTGCTGTTTTTGTTACAGGATGCAGTACAAGTGAAGTAATCGGTGAAAAAATTGGAACGTCCGGAACGATGGAAGTAGCCGAAGCGATTTATAACGCTTTAAAGGAGTATGCAGCAACCCATCAAATTCAACTCGCATTCCAATGTTGTGAGCATTTGAATCGCGCATTGGTAGTAGAGCGGGAGACAGCTATTAAACATAATTTAGAAATTGTATCTGTTACGCCGGTTCGTTCGGCAGGCGGAGCTTTGGCTACTTATGCTTATTATAATATGAAAGATCCGGTAGTGGTTGAATTCATTAAAGCGGATGGCGGAATCGACATCGGTGATACATTCATCGGTATGCATTTGAAGCATGTAGCTGTTCCTTTGCGCAGCACAGTTAAGCAGGTTGGATACGCCCATGTGACGATGGCTAAGACAAGACCAAAACTAATCGGCGGAGCGCGTGCCGTTTACTCTATAAAAGAAGAAACCTATACTTGCGGCTAAAGAACAAGGTATTGGTACAAACCATCTCATTGCTTATATGAGGTGGTTTTTTTATGCAGGATATTCGGATTGAATGTAGATGGGAACATAGGGAGCTGGGACAAAAAAACGAGGAGTCGGAGCAAAAAGAGTGGAATCCGTGCAAAAGTAGGAAACCAGCACGAACAGGTCACCATAGTCGGAGCGAATATTATGAGATTAGAACAATGGGGCATACAGATGATACATATGGACTTCTCGTAAGACGAGTACAGCTATTCGAAATGCTTTTGCATTCTCTTCATGTTTTTCGTACATTTCCAAAGAATCCGCAGTTTTTTTCTTTCTCAATAGCGGAGAATCATGCTAAAATAAAATTGAAATAAATATGAATGTTAAAGTTGATTATGATTTAAATATTCGTGTTTTTAAGTATGGATACGGGCAACCTAAAGTGTTTGTTTGGTTTGTTCAGGAAAAAGGAGGATTCTCATGGAACATTTAAAGCAGCAAGACGCAAAGGTATTTGAATCTATACAGGCAGAATTAGGGAGACAACGCTCTAAAATCGAATTAATTGCTTCTGAGAACTTTGTAAGTGAAGCAGTTATGGAAGCACAAGGCTCTGTATTAACGAACAAATACGCAGAGGGTTACCCAGGCAAGCGTTATTACGGCGGCTGTGAGCATGTGGATGTGGTTGAGGATATCGCAAGAGACCGTGCAAAGCAAATTTTTGGAGCAGAGCATGCTAACGTACAGCCGCATTCCGGTGCACAAGCAAACATGGCGGTTTATTTTACAATTCTTGAGCAAGGCGATACGGTATTAGGGATGAACTTATCTCATGGTGGTCATTTAACACATGGAAGTCCAGTAAACTTCAGTGGTGTTCAATATAACTTCGTAGAATATGGGGTAGACGCTGATACACATCGGATCAATTATGAAGATGTGTTGGAAAAAGCTAAAACACATAAGCCGAAGCTGATCGTAGCAGGCGCAAGTGCGTATCCTCGCGAAATCGACTTTAAAAAATTCCGTGAAATTGCAGATGAAGTAGGCGCATATTTAATGGTCGACATGGCGCATATCGCTGGTCTGGTTGCAGCTGGCTTGCATCCGAATCCTGTGCCTTACGCAGATTTTGTAACGACAACAACACATAAAACATTACGTGGTCCGCGTGGCGGCATGATCTTATGCAAAGAGAAATATGCAAAACAAATTGATAAATCTATTTTTCCAGGTATTCAAGGCGGTCCATTAATGCACGTAATCGCTGCCAAAGCAGTAGCATTCGGAGAAGCGTTGCAAGATAGCTTTAAAGAATACGCTCAAAATATTGTGAGCAATTCCAAGCGTTTAGCAGAAAGTCTGCAAAAGGAAGGTTTAACACTTGTATCTGACGGCACGGACAATCATTTGATTTTAGTTGATGTGCGCAGCTTAAATCTAACTGGGAAAGTAGCAGAGCATGTATTAGATGAAGTGGGAATTACAGTAAATAAAAATACGATTCCATTTGATCCAGCAAGTCCGTTCGTAACAAGTGGTATTCGTATTGGAACGGCAGCGGTAACATCCAGAGGCTTTGGCCTAGAAGAGATGGATGAAATTGCATCTATTATGGCGTATACGTTAAAAAATCATGAGAGTCAAGAAGCATTAGAAGAGGCAAGCAAGCGTGTAGAAGCATTAACTGGGAAATTTATTTTATATAAAAATATGTAAATAAGATAGTGTTTTTGAAGGGTTGCGTCCAAATAGGGGTGCAACCCTTGAATCTTATGTAGGTTTTCGTTTACAATCGGTAATAGTGTAAAGAAGGAAACATTTCATTGCACTCGAAAATGTATTCGAAGGAGAGATAGATATGGGAAAGGTTTACGTATTTGATCACCCGTTAATCCAACATAAGCTTACATATATTCGTGATAAAAACACAGGGACGAAGGAGTTTCGGGAGCTTGTGGACGAAGTAGCGAGCTTAATGGCATTTGAAATTACACGTGATTTGCCATTGGAGGAAATTGAAATTGAAACTCCAGTAAGCAAAGCGAAAACAAAGGTAATTGCAGGAAAGAAATTAGGTTTAATTCCTATTTTACGTGCAGGATTAGGTATGGTAGACGGCATTCTGAAATTGATTCCAGCTGCAAAGGTAGGCCATGTTGGTTTATACCGCGATCCGGAAACACTTCAGCCGATAGAGTATTATGTAAAGCTTCCTAAAGATGTAGAAGAGCGTGACTTTATTGTTCTTGATCCGATGCTGGCAACAGGCGGTTCAGCTGCAGAAGCAATCAATTCCTTGAAAAAACGCGGCGCTAAAAATATAAAGCTAATGTGCATTTGTGCAGCTCCAGAAGGGGTAAAAGTGGTACAAGACGCACATCCGGATGTTGATATTTATGTAGCAGCATTAGATGAAAAGCTAAATGATCATGGCTATATTGTGCCAGGTTTAGGTGATGCGGGAGACCGCTTGTTTGGAACAAAATAAAGAATCCCCCTCTCTTTGAAAGAGGGGTTTTTGCATTTGAAAGAACCGCTTTTTATTTAATAAATACATGAAAGATTTTTACATAAAATAAGCAGGGAGGAAAAAGATAGTAGAAAAAGGAGTATATGCATGATTTCTATACTTACTTTCTTGTCTGTCTTCCTCTTTTCTGCTCAGGCCCATGCAATGACCTATCCTGATCGTCCATCTGCACCACATGGGTACGAAAACGAATGGGAAATTGTGATTGCGGAAGTAAAAGAGGAAGAATTGGCCCGTGTACAGGACGTAATTCGAACACAGCTTCCAAGCGCGACTATTCGGCAAGTATATAAAACTGCATTATGCGGACTTAGTATAAAAGGAAAGAGAAGCGAGCTGCGACGATTGGAAAAGATAAAGGGGATTATTCGTGTCACACCTGCTGCAGTATACAAAACGGATGTAGAGGAGAGCGTCCCGTTTATAGGAGCTACTGATATTCGAGGGAAGTTGGATCCGAAAGGAAACAGACTAACAGGAAAAGGGATTACAGTAGGAGTCATTGATACTGGAATTGATTATACTCATCCAGATTTAAAAAGAAACTATACAGGCGGATATGACACAGTTGAACAAGATACGAATCCTATGGAAACAAGAGGGAAGTATAAAACAAACCATGGATCACATGTCGCTGGTATAATTGCGGCAAATGGTAAGGTGAAGGGAGTAGCTCCAGAAGCAAAAATAAGGGCATACCGTGCGCTTGGGCCCGGAGGCTTGGGAACAACAGAGACAGTTATTGCAGCGATTGAAAAGGCAATAGAAGATAAGGTCGATATATTGAATTTGTCTTTAGGAAATGATGTGAATGGTCCTGATTGGCCCACAAGCGTTGCATTGGATAAGGCGGTAGAAAAAGGAATTGTTGCAGTAACCGCATCTGGTAATTCCGGACCTCAGATTTGGACAGTGGGATCTCCCGGGGCATCTTCTCAAGCAATTTCCGTAGGTGCTTCTTCCCCTCCTATGCAAACTCCTTATTTGCATGCCGGCAATAAAGGTTTTCTTCTTACTTTTATGGAAGGATCCCCGGATTGGCAGTTGACAAGAACGATGGAATTTATGTTTTGTGGATTGGGCTTAAAACAAGACATAAAGGATGTAAAAAATAAAATCGTTCTGGTGGAACGGGGCCAAATCCCTTTCACAGAAAAAGTAAAAAATGCCCAAGATGCAGGAGCCGCAGCGGTTCTTATTTATAATAATGTATCCGGAAGTTTTATGGGGAAAGTAGAGGGAGTCAGTATTCCTGTTGCATCTTTATCTCAAAGGAATGGTGAATGGCTGAAGCAATCAAAAGAGAAATATGTAAAAGTCTTTTTTTTGAAAGAGCAGGACAAGGTAGCCCCATTCAGCTCCCGTGGGCCAGTAACAGCGACGTGGGAAATGAAACCAGATGTAGTAGCGCCCGGGATCGGTATTACGAGCACGGTCCCCGGAGGATATTTATCGCTGCAAGGCACAAGCATGGCAGCCCCCCATGTGGCAGGAGCAGCGGCATTGTTGAAACAAGCCCATCCCGATTGGTCGCCGGAGCAGATAAAGGCTGCTCTTATGAACAATGCAAAAGTGCTGTATAAGGACAATGGACGCCCTTATCATCTTTATGAGCAAGGAGCGGGGCGAATTCAGCTGGAACGGGCTTTGTATCCGAGTGCACTTGTGTATCCTTCGTCGGTATCGTTTGGGATGTTTAAACAGACGGAGCAGCGTCTCCAACGGAAAGTCACGATTACCTTACAAAATGAATTGAATGTACCAAATCGTTTCAGCTTTGAAATTCCGCCGGCCCGGACAGGCATACAATGGAAGGTGCCGCATACATTGGTTTTACAACCCGGTGAGAAACGAAAAGTTGAGATTACAGCGGATATTACGCCATCTGCTCAAACAAAAGGAATCCAGGAAGGAAACTTGGTAATACGGGATAATAAAGAATTGATTCGGTTGCCGTATCTACTGTTCACAGAAGAGCCGAATTATCCAAGATTAATGGGGTTTCAGCTTAAGAAAGGAGATACGCCTGAAACCTATCGATACGAGCTGTATTTGCCGGGTGGGGCAGAGGAAATGGGGATTGTTTTGTACGATCCGGACACTTTTCATTTTGTCGATTTTGTCGAATACAGAAAGAATGTACCGAAAGGGATTCTTAAAAAAGCCATATCCCTAGAGAAAATCAAAAAGGGAACTTATAAGGCAGTGATTTTCGCGAAAAAAGGAAATCGTGAAGATACGATAGAAGCAACCATCACATTTTAGCTTGAATTCTGTATTATGTCACAAATTCGACACATTTCCGCTTTAGGGTTAAATTTTTAGATTTTTTTCGACTTTCACATTGACCTTTTTAACACACTATTGTATGCTACGAAGGGGGACAGATGAGAGGGCTTTCAATGGCGAAATTTCATATATTTTGTGAAAAATTAGCAAACTTTATTATCTGTACATCTTCTCAGGAAACTTGAGTCAAGATTACCCTATCACCAAATTGTTTTTCAAATAGTTACCTCGATTTTATTATATTGGAGGGATGAACGCTTGCAGGGGAACAAACGCAACCCAATGAAGGCGATGGCCTTAATGTCCGGCATCCTATCCCAATTAGTCGGTTCCATTTTGATTGGCATTTTCGGAGGTCAATGGCTCGACCACCAATTCGGAACCTTTCCCTTATTCCTTGTCATCGGCTTACTTCTCGGCCTAGGTACGGGCGTGTATGCAATGATTCGACTTATCCAACACTTTTACTCAGGAGATAAATAACTGATGGTAGAAATGCATGAACTGATAACCCGGCAAAAAAAGTATATGTACTATTTATTAGCTCTTTTTGTTCTAGGGTGGGGGTTCACAACGTATCGTGCCGTCTTTTTAGGATTAATCCTGGGAACTATCGTAAGCTTTTTTGGCTTACGTTTAGTCGCAAGAAGAACGGACAAGCTTCTGGATCGAGTGACAGAGGGGAAGAAAGTGAAGGCAAGAGCCAAAGCGGTCAGTACATACTCCAGACTCGCAACCATTGGTTTGCTGGTGATTCTGGCTGTACGATATAAAGATTTGATTGAGGTTTGGGCTTTAGGAATTGGATTGATGACAGGGCATCTTGTCATGATCATAGATTTTCTTTATTTACAGTACATTAAAGGCAGGGAAGAGAGGTGAATTACTAGTGGAACACGGTAAGTTAGTTGAGTTTTTAGGCTTGACCTTTGACATGTCTAGCGTATTGATGACAACCATTGCTGCTGTGATTGTATTCTTGATTGCCGTGGTAGCTACTCGCACTTTGTCCATCCGTCCAACAGGAAAACAAAACTTTATGGAATGGGTATTGGACTTTGTGAAAGGCGTCATCAACAGTACAATGGACTGGAAAACAGGCGGCCGTTTCCTGACGCTTGGGACAACTTTAATCATGTACATTTTTGTATCAAACATGCTCGGTCTTCCGTTCATGATTTCTGTGCATGAAGAGGGCGGTCACCATATAGCGTGGTGGAAATCTCCTACATCTGATCCAGCTATCACATTAACATTAGCCGTGATGGTAGTTGCCCTCACCCATTATTATGGAATTAAAATGAAGGGTACAAAAGAATACGCGAAAGGCTTTTTCCAGCCAATGAGTTTCTTGTTCCCGCTGAAGGTTATCGAGGAATTTGCGAACACGTTAACATTAGGTCTTCGTCTTTTCGGTAACATTTATGCCGGTGAGATACTATTAGCACAACTTGGAAAACTGGCAGCGATCGGTATCTTTGGAGCTATCGGTGCAGTACTTCCAATGTTATTATGGCAAGGATTCAGTGTTTTCGTAGGTACAATTCAAGCATTTATTTTTACAATGTTAACAATGGTATATATGGCTCATAAAGTAAGCGATGACCATTAATATACTTTTTAATTAAAAAAATATCTTTTCAATCATAAAGGAGGAAGTTTTACAATGAATTTAATCGCAGCTGCAATTGCAATCGGTTTAGCGGCACTTGGTGCTGGTATTGGTAACGGTTTGATCGTATCTCGTACAGTTGAAGGTGTTGCTCGTCAACCAGAACTACGTAGCACACTTCAAACTATCATGTTTATCGGGGTAGCGTTAGTAGAGGCGCTTCCAATCATCGGCGTAGTTATCGCGTTCATCGTATTAGGTCAATAAGGGATTTTTCCCAAAATAATAAATGGCGAAGATCGTTCGTTGAAGACCCTCTTCGCCATTGCTTTATGAGAAAAAAATGATAGACCGTTTTAAATATCTTCGAAACTAGAGTCTTGAAGGGAGTGAATCCTTGTGCCTAACCTATTAATAGGAGCTTCAGCTTCCATTGCATGGGGAACTATAGTTTACCAACTGGTAATCTTTATCATTCTACTAGCGTTACTTCGCAAGTATGCATTTGGTCCTTTAATGAACATTATGAAGCAGCGTGAAGAGCATATTGCAGGTGAAATCGAAGCTGCTGAAAAGAATAACCTAGAAGCTAAGAAGTTAGTAGAAGAGCAACGTGAAGCTATGAAGCAATCACGTGTAGAAGCGCAAGAATTGATTGAAAGAGCGAAAAAGCAAGCAGAAGATCAAAAAGAAGGCATTATCGCTGCTGCAAAAACAGAAGCTGAATCCATTAAAGAATCTGCTTTGAAAGAGATTCAACGCGAAAAAGATCAAGCTATTGCTGCATTACAAGAACAAGTGGCTTCTCTGTCCATCCAAATTGCTTCTAAAGTAATCCAAAGAGAATTGAAAGAAGAAGAGCAAGCTAAACTTATTCGCGATTACATCAAAGAGGTAGGAGAAGCGCGATGAGCAAAGATATCGTAGCAAAGCGTTATGCAGTCGCTCTTTTTCAACTTGCTAAAGAAAAACACATGCTCGAAACGTTTGAGGAAGACTTGCGCACAGTAAAAGAAGTATTCCTTACAAATAAGGATTTACACGCATTTTTAGAACTTCCAAGCGTTACGAAAGAAAATAAAAAACAAATGCTAAGCAAAGCATTTGCTTCCCTTTCTCAGCCGGTTTTAAATACACTGTACATGCTAACGGACCGTCATCGTCTTGACATCGTAGCAGAGATGGCAGATGCTTACTTTGCAAAAGCAAATGAAGAGCGTAATGTGGCTGACGCAACTGTATATTCCGTTCGTCTATTGACGGAGGATGAGAAAGCGGGCATTGCAGATGTATTTGCCAATAAACTTAACAAAGATGCGATCCGCATTAAAAATATCGTAGATGAAGATTTACTTGGCGGCATTAAAGTCCGCATCGGCAACCGTATTTACGACGGAAGCTTGCAAGGCAAAATAACGCGAATTCAGCGTGAACTTTTGAACAATAGATAGGGGTGAAACGCATGAGCATCAGAGCTGAAGAAATTAGCGCACTGATAAAGCAACAAATCGAAAACTATCAGTCTGAAATCGAAGTTAGTGATGTTGGTACAGTTATCCAAGTAGGTGACGGTATCGCACGTGCTCATGGTCTTGATAACGTAATGGCTGGGGAACTTGTAGAGTTCTCTAACGGAGTTATGGGACTAGCGCAAAACTTAGAAGAAAACAACGTTGGTATTATCATCTTAGGACCTTATACAGGTATTCGTGAAGGTGACGAGGTTCGCCGTACTGGACGCATCATGCAGGTACCAGTAGGTCCAGAACTAGTCGGACGTGTAGTAAACCCACTAGGACAACCTGTTGACGGCTTAGGCCCAATCAACACAACAAAAACTCGTCCAATTGAAAGCCCAGCTCCAGGTGTAATGGATCGTAAATCTGTACACGAGCCGCTTCAAACAGGTATCAAAGCAATTGACGCTCTTGTACCAATCGGCCGCGGACAACGTGAGTTAATCATCGGAGACCGCCAAACTGGTAAAACAGCAGTTGCGCTTGATACAATCTTAAACCAAAAAGATCAAGATATGATCTGTATCTACGTTGCAATCGGACAAAAAGAATCTACAGTACGTAACGTAGTAGAAACTTTACGTAAGCACGGTGCATTAGATTACACAATCGTTGTAACTGCATCTGCTTCTCAACCTGCTCCAATGTTATACTTAGCTCCTTATGCGGGTGTAACAATGGGTGAAGAGTTCATGTATAACGGCAAGCACGTTCTTGTTGTATATGATGATCTTTCTAAGCAAGCGGCAGCATACCGTGAGCTTTCATTATTACTACGTCGTCCTCCAGGTCGCGAAGCTTATCCAGGGGACGTATTCTACTTGCACTCTCGCTTACTAGAGCGTGCTGCAAAATTAAGCGATGCAAAAGGCGGCGGTTCTTTAACTGCATTACCTTTCATCGAAACACAAGCTGGGGACGTTTCTGCGTATATCCCAACAAACGTAATTTCTATCACAGACGGACAGATCTTCTTGCAATCTGACTTATTCTTCTCTGGTGTTCGCCCAGCGATTGACGCAGGTACTTCCGTATCCCGCGTAGGGGGAGCTGCACAGATCAAAGCGATGAGCAAGGTATCTGGTACACTTCGTCTTGACTTAGCTTCTTACCGTGAACTAGAGGCGTTCGCTCAGTTCGGTTCTGACCTTGATAAAGCAACTCAAGCAAAACTGAACCGCGGTGCTCGTACGGTTGAAGTATTAAAGCAAGGTTTGCACAAACCTCTTAAAGTAGAAAAGCAAGTTATGGTTCTTTATGCACTAACGCGTGGATTCTTAGACGATATTCCAGTTGAAGACATCCAACGTTTCGAAGAAGAAATGCTTGCATGGATGGATGCAAACCGTGCAGATGTACTTGATGAAATCCGCACTACTACAAAGCTTGCGGACGATGAGAAAATGGCATCTGCAATTAACGGATTTAAGAAAACTTTCGTAGTTTCTGAATAAGAAAAGCGGAACCGGCTTGTCCGGCTGTCTGCAATGAAATAAAGATGGAGAGAGTAGGCACGTCCTATTCTCTTCTCATGACAAATGCCTACTTCCGACAAAAAGGTGGTGAGAACCTGTGGCATCTTTACGTGATATAAAATCAAAGATTATCTCCACGAAGAAAACAAGCCAAATTACAAAGGCGATGGAAATGGTATCTGCTTCTAAGTTAAACCGTGCGGAGCAAAATGCGAAAGCATTCATTCCTTACATGGGTAAAATTCAAGAGGTAGTAGCAAATATAGCAAACGGCATTAAAGGTGCGAGCCATCCTATGCTGACAGCTCGTCCTGTCAAACGTACAGGCTATATTATCATTACATCTGACCGTGGACTGGCTGGTGCATATAACAGTAACGTGTTACGTGCAGTAAGTAAAGAAATTCAAGAACGTCATAATATGGATTCCAGCCAATATGCAGTTATTGTAGCTGGTCGTGTTGGACGGGATTATTTAAAACGCCGCAGCTTTAACATTATCGATGAGATTACAGGCCTTTCCGATCAGCCTGCGTTTGCAGACATTAAGGAAATCGCATCTCGTGCAGTATCAATGTTTACAGACGGCGCATTTGACGAGTTGTATATTTATTACAATCACTATGTGAGCAAGATTCAGCAAGAAGTAGAAGCGAAGAAGGTTCTGCCTTTAACTGATCTAGCAGCTGATAAGTCGACAGCTCTTTATGAATTCGAACCTTCCGAAGAGGATATTCTGAAAGTGTTATTGCCGCAATACGCAGAAAGTTTAATTTATGGTGCCTTGCTGGACGGTAAAGCAAGTGAGCACGCAGCACGTATGACAGCAATGAAAAACGCTACAGACAATGCACTCGATGTTATCGATTCATATACACTTTCTTATAACCGTACGCGACAAGCAGCGATTACGCAAGAAATTACGGAAATCGTCGGCGGCGCAGCGGCATTGGAGTAGACAGTTACTCTAATATTAATTGGGGCTTTAAGGGACAGCATGTCTCTTAAGGCAGCACCAAACATTTAGGAGGGAAACCGATGAATAAAGGACACATTACAGCAATAATGGGTCCGGTTGTAGACGTTAAATTCGAAGGCGGGCAACTTCCGGCTATCTACAACGCCCTTAAAATTTCACAAGAAGCTAGTAATGAAAATAAAACAGCAATCAACCTGACTTTAGAAGTTGCTATTCACCTTGGTGACGATACAGTTCGTACAGTTGCAATGGCTTCTACAGACGGGCTTGTTCGCGGATTAGAAGTAGTAGACACTGGAGCACCTATCTCTGTTCCTGTTGGTGATGCTACTCTAGGACGTGTATTTAACGTATTAGGCGATCCGATTGACCTTGATGGTGAAGTTGCAGCGGACGCTCGCCGTGACCCAATTCACCGTGCAGCTCCTTCATTCGAAGAGCTTTCTACAAAAGTAGAAATTCTTGAAACAGGTATCAAAGTAGTAGACTTACTTGCTCCTTACATCAAGGGTGGTAAAATTGGTCTATTCGGTGGTGCCGGCGTAGGTAAAACGGTATTAATTCAGGAATTAATCAATAACATCGCGCAAGAACACGGCGGTCTTTCTGTATTCGCTGGTGTAGGTGAACGTACTCGTGAGGGTAACGACCTTTACCACGAAATGAGCGATTCCGGTGTTATCAAGAAAACTGCGATGGTATTCGGACAAATGAACGAGCCACCTGGCGCACGTCAACGTGTTGCATTAACAGGTTTAACAATGGCAGAATATTTCCGTGATGAGCAAGGACAAGACGTACTTCTGTTCATCGACAACATCTTCCGTTTCACGCAAGCAGGTTCTGAGGTATCTGCGCTTTTAGGCCGTATGCCGTCTGCAGTAGGTTACCAGCCTACACTTGCTACTGAAATGGGTCAATTGCAAGAGCGTATCACATCCACTAACAAAGGTTCTATCACTTCCATTCAGGCAGTATATGTACCAGCGGATGACTACACTGACCCGGCTCCTGCAACAGCGTTCGCTCACTTGGATGCAACAACAAACCTTGAGCGTCGTTTAACTCAGATGGGTATTTACCCTGCGGTAGATCCATTGGCATCTACATCTCGCGGTCTTTCTCCAGAAGTTGTAGGAGAAGAGCACTATGCAGTAGCTCGTCAAGTACAGCAAACATTACAACGCTACAAAGAATTGCAAGATATCATTGCAATCTTAGGTATGGATGAGCTTTCTGAAGAAGATAAGCAAGTGGTACACCGCGCTCGTCGTATTCAGTTCTTCTTGTCTCAAAACTTCCACGTAGCAGAGCAATTTACAGGTCAACCTGGATCTTACGTACCTGTAAAAGAAACTGTACAAGGCTTCAAGGAAATTTTAGAAGGCAAATATGACCATCTTCCGGAAGAATCTTTCCGTCTAGTTGGTCGTATTGAAGAAGCTATCGAGAAAGCAAAAACTCTAGTGTAATAAGGTCTAGGAGGGGCTGTTTATGAAGACAATTAAAGTCAGTATCGTAACTCCTGACGGACCGGTATATGAAAATGATGTAGAGATGGTAAGCGCAAGAGCCGAAAGCGGAGAACTTGGTATCTTACCTGGCCATGTTTCTATGGTAGCTCCTCTTGCGATCAGCGCTGTTCGTCTAAAGCATGATGGAAAAACGGATCAAGTTGCGGTCAGCGGCGGCTTCTTAGAAGTACGCCCTGACAAAGTGACAATCCTTGCACAAGCTGCTGAAGAAGCGACTCACATTGATGTCCACCGCGCGAACGAAGCGAAGCGCCGTGCAGAGCGCCGTTTGGATGACAAACAAGCTCATGTGGATTTCAAACGTGCAGAGCTTTCTCTAAAACGTGCCATGAACCGTCTAAATGTTGCAAACACGAAATAAGAAAAAAGACCCTACAGGAGGAAATCTCTTTAGGGTCTTTTTTTTATAAGAAAGCATAGAATTTTTTAGAAAGGTTGTACTGCACTGCTTAGGAAAAAAGATTCTATTCAAAAAATTGGAAATTTTATGCTATAATTTTTGTAACAATCATTTTACAGTAAAGTGGGGAGAGGAGTATTGCGATGTTGATCGGACAAATCAAAAAACAAGCAAGAGCATCTTTAAAAGGAAGATGGGGCTTTGCTATTATTGTTGCTCTTTTAAATGGAATTATTGTTTCTATTATCCCTGAACTTATCAGAGCACCATTTGATAAAGATAGTTCCATGAAAGCATTAGGAGTAGTATTTTCATTAATTATCTCCGGACCGATGGCACTCGGCTTTGCATTAGTATACTTACATATAGTACGCGATGAGGCTGCTACAGTGGGAGATTCATTTTCTGGATTTCAACGTTTTGGCAAAGCATTTCTTACTAATTTGTTAATGGGTATTTATTTGATTGGATGGACGGCTATAAATGGAAGTTATTTTTGCTAGGACTAAGCTTTATTGGCTGGGGATTAGTTTGTATTATTACCTTGGGTATTGCGGCTATTTGGGTTGTACCTTATTACACCGCTTCTTTGGCACAATTTTATGTGGAAATATCTCAGAATTACAAAGAGAAAAATCAAATTGCTCTATAATTATCGAAAGCCCGCAGGTTCTCCTGCGGGCTTTTAAGCGGGGAGTGTTAAGATGAAAAGGGTTCTTTTTAAATATATTAATGGAAATTATCAGATACATTGTGTGCTTCTTATATTCAAGATGTCGACATGCGAAGTTAAACTTTGATATAATGATTACGATTACATTTTTTTGAAAAATTAAAAAATAATAAATAATGTGAAAGCATCATAAGTTTTTATGAAGATATGCTTGGGACGACATATAAATCTGAGGGGAGGTATCATGATGTTCAATGTGTATCAGAACAATTATGTTATTGTAGTTGTGTTTTTATTATTAGGTATTTTGCTGCCAATGGTTGCATTAACGATTGGAAAGCTGCTTCGTCCAAACAGACCGAGTGCAGCAAAGCAAACTACATACGAAAGCGGTATTGAACCGTTTCATGAAGCTAATGTGCGTTTTCATGCTCGGTATTATATTTTTGCATTATTATTTGTCATTTTTGATGTGGAAACGGTCTTTTTATATCCATGGGCTGTTGCATACGATGAATTGGGGCTGTTTGCACTTGTTGAAATGCTCATTTTTGTTGTGATGCTGCTTATTGGTCTTATCTATGCTTGGAAGAAGAAGGTGCTAAAATGGCTATAAATTTCAATCAACTTCACCCAGATGAAATGAAAGAGTTAGAACAAAATATATTTTTTACTACGTTAGAACAATTAAAGGGATGGGCTCGAAGCAATTCTCTTTGGCCGATGACATTTGGACTAGCATGCTGTGCAATCGAGATGATGGGGGTAGGTTCTTCCCACTATGATTTGGATCGGTTCGGCTCATTTTTCCGTACCTCTCCTCGTCAATCTGACGTTATGATTGTTTCTGGAACAGTAACGAAAAAAATGGCTCCCATCGTTCGTCGTTTATACGACCAAATGCCGGAACCCAAATGGGTCATCGCTATGGGATCTTGTGCCACAGCAGGAGGACCGTACGTTAAATCTTATGCGGTTGTAAAAGGAGTTGACCAAATCGTGCCTGTGGATGTTTATATTCCAGGGTGTCCACCAAACCCGGCGGCATTGATTTATGGAATTAACAAATTAAAGGAAAAGATTCGTTATGAAGCCAAGACCGGAAAGCAGGTGACGAATCGATGAGCGATGAAAAGAAGAGCTTAGATGAATTAAAAAAGGAAGCTGCTGCAAAAGCGAAAGAAGCAGCGATGAAAAAGCTTGCCGCAAGACAAGCTGCAGTAGAGCAACAAGCGAAGGAAGAAAGCAAAAATGCGCTACAAGATGAAGCTGCGGAAAGCATAGAGGAAGCGAAGAAAAGAGCAGCAGCGGAAGCAAAGGCGAAGGCGTTGGAACTGGCAAAGCAGAGAGCGGCGTCGAAAGAGGAAGGTCCAGCGGAGAGCGTAGAGGAAGCGAAGAAGCGAGCAGCAGCGGAAGCAAAGGCGAAGGCACTGGAACTGGCGAAGCAGAGAGCCGCATCGAAAGAGGAAGGTTCAGCGGAAAGCCTAGAGGAAGCGAAGAAGCGAGCCGCGGCGGAAGCAAAGGCGAAGGCGCTGGAACTGGCGAAGCAGAGAGCGGCGTCGAAAGAGGAAGGTCCAGCGGAGAGCGTAGAGGAAGCGAAGAAGCGAGCAGCAGCGGAAGCAAAGGCAAGGGCGCTGGAACTGGCGAAGCAGAGAGCGGCGTCGAAAGAGGAAGGTCCAGCGGAGAGCGTAGAGGAAGCGAAGAAGCGAGCAGCGGCGGAAGCAAAGGCGAAGGCGCTGGAACTGGCGAAGCAGAGAGCGGCGTCGAAAGAGGAAGGTCCAGCGGAGAGCGTAGAGGAAGCGAAGAAGCGAGCAGCAGCGGAAGCAAAGGCAAAGGCGCTGGAACTGGCAAGGCAGAGAGCGGCGTCGAAGTCAGAGGGAATAGCCGACGATGATGAAAAAGCGAAAACGATTGCCTTAGCAAAAGCGAAAGCAGCGGCAGCCGCGAAGGCAAAAGCGGCAGCGTTGGCGAAGCAGCAAGCCGGGAGCGGGGATGCAGCAGGAGATGAAGAAAAGGCAAAAGCGAAGGCGAAAGCAGCGGCAGCAGCAAAAGTGAAAGCGGCCGCGCTAGCGAAGCAAGGAGGAACGGCAGCCGGAGGCGATGAGAAGGCGAAGGCGATCGCTGCAGCCAAAGCAAAAGCCGCAGCCGCTGCGAAGGCACGGGCAGCAGGTAAAGCAGAACAAGCTGCGCCAGCTGAAGAGAAGCCGTCACCAAACCAGCCGTTTTTAGATAAGTATGTAAGGGTGATTGAAGAGCATTTTGGAAAGGGTGCACTTGAGGAAGCATATATTAACCGTTTGTCCAAGGATGTACCGACACTTGTGATAAATAAGGAAAAATACTTTAAAATAGCAGAATTTTCAAAGTATAATGAGCAGCTTGCTTTTAATTATTTATCTGAATTGCATGGTACGGATTTTGTTACTCATATGGAAGTGTATCTGCATTTATATTCTTATCAAAATAAGCAATCTGTCGCTATAAAAGTAAAGATTGATAGAGAAGAACCGAAGATTGCTTCTGCCGCGTCGATTTGGGAAGGAGCCAATTGGCCGGAACGGGAAACTTATGATTTATTGGGAATCGTTTTTGAAGGGCATCCAAACTTAAAGCGTATTTTATTGCCGGATGATTGGGTAGGGCATCCTCTTCGTAAAGATTATGAACCGTTTGATGTGGAGGTGTAGCAAATATGATTCGTACTGAAGAAATGCTTCTTAATGTTGGTCCGCAGCATCCAAGTACACATGGTGTATTCCGTTTAGTGCTTAAAATAGACGGGGAAATCATTAAGGAAGCTACACCTGTAATTGGGTATCTTCATCGTGGAACAGAAAAGCTGGCAGAGGATCTGCAGTATACACAAATTATTCCGTATACAGACCGCATGGACTATTTATCGGCCATGACGAATAACTATGTTATCTGTCATGCTGTAGAGACGATGATGGGTATTGATGTGCCGGAGCGCGCTGAATATTTACGTGTCCTTGCTATGGAGCTGGGACGGATTGCCAGCCATCTTGTATGGTGGGGGACAAATCTACTGGATATTGGGGCGGTCAGTCCGTTTCTTTATGCATTCCGCGAAAGGGAAATGATTATTAATTTATTAAATGAATTATGCGGTGCGCGTTTAACATTCAACTACATGCGTGTTGGCGGCGTTAAATGGGATGCGCCGGAAGGATGGATTGAAAAGGTGCGGGAGTTTGTACCGTATATGAGAGAACAGCTTCATGGCTATCATGAACTCGTGACAGGAAATGAAATCTTTCTGAATCGCGTCAAGGGCATCGGTATTTATACAAAAGAAGAAGCTATCGAATATTCCTTAAGCGGAGCGAATCTGCGCTGTACGGGCGTCAAGTGGGATCTTCGAAAAGATGAGCCATATTCTATTTATGATCGCTTTGATTTTGATGTTCCGGTTGGGGATACAGGAGATGCATGGGATCGATATATATGCCGCATGAGAGAAATTGAGGAATCCCTCAAAATCGTGGAACAAGCGGTGGAGCAATTCCCGGCGGAAGAGCTGATTCTTGCCAAGGTGCCGAAAATTATTAAAGCACCGAAGGGTGAAGCATATGTAAGAATTGAATCACCGAGAGGAGAAATTGGCTGTTATATCGCAAGTGACGGCAAAAAAGAACCGTATCGTTTGAAGTTTCGAAGACCGTCTTTTTATAATCTGCAAATTTTACCAAAGCTCCTGCAAGGTGAAAACATTGCAAACTTAATCACAATTTTAGGCGGCGTTGATATTGTGCTCGGGGAGGTAGACGGTTGATGATTGAAAACCTTTTAGAATCTACTCCTGGTTGGACGAACTTCTTTATCTTTTTTGGGTTAGCAGTGATTTTGTTGCTTGTAGTATTAGGGTTTGTTACATATGGCATTCTGGCTGAGCGTAAGGTCATGGGCTTTATGCAGGGACGGGTCGGGCCAAACCAAGTCGGCGGGCGCTTTGGTCTCTTGCAGACTGTTGCAGATGTATTAAAGCTTCTTATAAAAGAGGATACGATTCCAAAAGCAGCTGATAAGCCATTATTTATTCTTGCGCCGGTTCTTGCATTTGCTCCAGCATTTATGGTGCTTGCGACCATCCCCTTTACCGACAAATTTCAGTTTGCGGATATTGGTGTAGGGCTTTTATACTATATCGCAATTTCTGGTATCACTACTATCGGTGTGGTGACGGGAGGATGGGCTTCTAATAACAAATACTCCTTGCTTGGAGGGATGCGTGCTGCAGCCCAAATGATTTCCTACGAAATCCCGCTCGTTATGAGCGTATTGGGTGTGGTGCTTCTAGCAGGCTCCTTGAATTTAAATGATATTGTTGAATCGCAAAAGCATGTGTGGCATATATTCGTACAACCAATCGGATTTCTTGTTTTCTTAATTGCAGCGGTATCTGAATTGAATCGTACACCGTTTGACTTGCCGGAAGCAGAATCTGAGCTCGTTTCCGGATATCATACGGAATATTCAGGGTTTCGCTGGGCGTTCTTTATGCTTTCTGAATATGTATACTTCTTCGCTATGGCTTCGTTAACAACCGTTCTGTACTTAGGAGGATGGCAGCCAGTTGCCTTTTTAGGATTTATTCCTGGGGCTGTATGGTTTGCATTAAAATTTAGTGCCGTAGTCTTCTTGCTCATTTGGTTCCGGGTGACGTTCCCTCGTCTTCGTGCAGACCAACTGATGGAATTTGGTTGGAAAGTGCTGCTCCCTGTGGCACTTGCAAACATTTTTCTCACAGCTTTATTAAAGGAATTGTTTTTCTAAATGGCAAGAATATAAGGTTTGAGAGAAACATTCCACCGGCAAAGCGCTGTCAGCTAAGGATCTCGGCTGCACAATAGAGCGGAGAATTTTGTCCGTTGCGTCTGAAGGAGCCGGTTACAGAAATTCAAATAAGGGGTTGATGGCATGGTAGGGTTATTGAAAGGCCTGAAATATACTCTTAGCAACTTGACGAAAACAAAAGTTACGTATGATTATCCAAATCAGCCGCTTCCGCTGCCGGACCGTTTTCGAGGGATTCAAAAATTTTATCCAGAAAAGTGTATTGTGTGTAATCAGTGTGCGCAAATTTGTCCTACCGATTGCATTCAGTTAACAGGAAAAAAACATCCGGACCCGACGAAAAAAGGAAAAATTATAGATACGTATGATATTAATTTTGAAATTTGTATTCTTTGCGATCTTTGTACGGAGGTATGTCCAACAGAGGCAATCGTAATGACAAATAATTTTGAGCTGGCGGAATATACGCGGGATGATTTATTTAAAAATTTAGAATGGCTCGATGAAAACGATACAAACGTGAGAAAGGAGAATAAGGCATGAGCGGTGAGCTGCTGGTGTTTTCAGTATTAGCATTGATCGCTATCTTAGGCGGTATTTTGATGCTAAATTTAACGAAAGTCATGCATATGGTGCTCGCGCTTGTCTTTACCTTCTTAAGTATCGCGGGCTTGTATGTAATGCTGTCTGCCGAGTTTGTAGCTGTAGTGCAAGTGCTCATCTACTCGGGAGCAGTTACTATCATTATGATTTTTGGCATTATGCTGACAAAGCATAATGACGAAACAGAAACAAGTGGAAGTGTGCTGCAGCGCTTTCTTATCCTTATTGGAGTAATAGCATTCGGGGTGGTGCTGTATACGGCAGTTTACAACTTAGATTTTACCGGTTCATCACTGAGTCAACAGCCGGCGCTTTATGAAGAGAATACAAAGCAGATTGGCCTCACGTTGTACTCTAAGTATATCATTCCGTTTGAATTGACCTCTGTGCTGCTTTTGACTGCGCTTGTAGGAGCGATTATTTTGGCAAAGAAAGATGATGGAACAGAGGAGGCGAAATCTGATGAGTAACATTCCTGTTTCTGCTTATCTCTCTCTTGCAATCATCCTGTTTTGCATTGGCTTGTATGGTGCGCTGACCAAACGCAACACGGTTATCGTCTTGATTTGCATTGAGCTTATGCTGAATGCGGCGAACTTAAATTTAGTGGCATTCAGTAAGCTTGGAATGTTCCCTAACATCACGGGACAAATTTTCTCGTTGTTTACCATTACGGTAGCTGCGTCGGAAGCGGCGGTTGGACTGGCTATTCTGATTGCGTTATACCGAAACCGCGCAACTGTTAATACAGATGAAATGGATTCATTGAAGCATTAGGGGGAGGGTAATACGATGATGGAATATGCTTGGCTTATACCGCTTTTCCCGCTTGTATCGTTTGGGTTATTGCTCCTCGTTGGCAAGAAATTGAAACAGGGCAGCAGCTATATTGGCATAGCACTTACCTTGCTTTCTTTTGCAGGTGCAATTCTCGTATTGATTGAACGCTTGTCAGCTTCTACATTCAAAGACGAATGGAGCTGGCTGCAAATGGGGGATGTCTCCATTACATTTGGATTTGAGGTCAATGCGTTAAATGCACTTATGCTGTTTATTGTTACGCTTGTCAGCTTACTGGTGCATCTTTATTCAAAGGGATACATGCATGGGGATGAGAGACTTCATATTTTCTATGCATACTTGGGATTATTTACATTTGCGATGCTGGGACTCGTATTGTCTACGAATCTATTACAGCTTTATATTTTTTGGGAGCTCGTGGGACTTGGATCCTTCCTGCTCATCGGCTTTTACTTCTTTAAGGAAGAAGCAAAGGCTGCTGCAAAAAAAGCGTTCATTATGACGCGTATTGGAGATGTGGGATTATTTATTGGGATGATTCTATTATTCTGGCAGGTTGGCAGCTTTGAATACAATGATATTTTTCAAGCCATTCAAGCCGGTGACATCTCCGAATCTATGATTACGCTGACGGCAATTTTAATTTTCGTTGGAGCAATAGGAAAATCAGGTCAATTCCCACTTCATACATGGCTACCGGATGCGATGGAGGGTCCGACTCCAGTATCAGCATTAATCCATGCCGCTACGATGGTTGCTGCAGGTGTATATTTAGTAGCGACGATGTTTCCGTTGTTTGAAGCAAGTGATACCGCAATGATGACCGTTGCCTTTATTGGAGGATTTACAGCTATTTTTGCTGCTTCCATCGGTCTTGTGCAAACAGATATTAAGCGCGTACTTGCTTACTCAACAGTGAGTCAGCTCGGTTATATGATGCTGGCGTTAGGTTCTGGGGGATATGTTGCAGGAGTATTCCACTTAACAACACATGCCTTTTTCAAAGCTTTGCTCTTCTTGGCGGCGGGCAGCGTGATTCATGCTGTACATACACAAAACATTAAAAAAATGGGCGGCCTGTTCCATAAAATGAAGATGACCAGTATGCTGTTTTTAATTGGGGCGCTTGCCATCAGCGGCGTACCGCTTTTCTCCGGTTTCTTCAGTAAGGAAGAGATTTTGACCGCAGCTTGGGAGCATGGCAACTATGCCTTATTCTGGGTAGCTGTTGTAGCGGCATTTTTCACCGCATTTTACATGTTCCGTCTGTACTTTCTTGTCTTCACAGGGAAACCGCGAATGGAATATAAGGGAGTCCATGAATCCCCAAGTGTGATGACGATTCCGATGATGGTACTAGGGGTTTTGGCTGTTGTAGCCGGTTATATCAACACACCTTGGTTTGGGACATTTTTAGGGGATTGGCTGACAGAAGACGTAGCCTTTACGGTCCATGAAGGGCATGGCCCTATTTGGATTACTATTGTTGCAACGCTTGTGTCCTTTGCCGGTATTTTCTTAGCATACATGAGGTATGGAAGAGGCAGGGACGCAGAGGAAAACGAGGAATCGCTAGGGTATAGCATATTGCAGCATAAATACTATATTGATGAAATATATGGAGTAACCATTCTGCCACTGGTAAAGGGGATCGCTGTGGTACTTAAGTATATTGAAAAAATTGTGGTTGAAGGCATTGCACAGGGGATTGCAGCGCTGGTTAAGGGAATCGCATTGAGCGGATCCAGGCTGCAAAACGGTCAAGTTCAAGTATACGGAGCGGTGGCATTTGTCAGCTTAGCAATTCTGCTCGTGATTCTTGCCGTGACAGGGGGGTACTTATAATGAACAGCTTCTTTTTAACCATGTTTATCTTCTCCCCGCTTTTAGGCGTTTTGGCATTGCTATTCGTTCCGAAAGAGGAGAGCAGTACGGCCCGCTTTGTCGGGACGGCAGCTACAATCTTACCGTTGGCATGTTCTGTAATACTATACGGAACCTACTTATCAGGCTCTTCGTTTGATAGATTTTCTCAAAAAGCGGACTGGATTCAATTTGGTAACTTTACAGAGCTCAATGGGAAGTTCTTCAATGTCCCGTATGAGCTTGGCATTGACGGCTTTTCGTTCGTTATGATGCTGCTTACAGCCGTACTTGGCACATTGGTGGCTATTGCGGCGTTTTCTATCAAACAGCAGGTGCGCGGTTTTTACATGCTGCTGCTAATTCTCGAAATTGGGATGCTCGGTGTATTTGCTGCTGAAAACCTAGTGTTGTTCTTTATCTTTTTTGAATTGACGCTTGTCCCGATGTTTTTCCTTGTAGGACGCTTTGGAAAGTTTGCAAGCGAAAAAGCGGCATACAGCTTCTTGATTTATAACGGGATTGGCTCGGCTATCCTGCTGATTGTTTTTACCATTTTATTTGCCCGTACAGGAACAGCAAATATGGAAATGCTTCAGGATTTATTGAATGATGACCAAGCTCATTTGTTTGCACCGATTTCTGAATCGCTGCGTGTCGGGTTGTTCCTTGCCTTGCTTGTGGCATTTGGCATCAAGCTGCCAATCTTTCCGCTGCATCGCTGGATGGTGCACGTTCACGTGCAGGCACCTCCCCCCGTTGTTATGCTTCATGCCGGGGTGTTATTAAAAATCGGGGCATACGGAATGATTCGTTTCGGAATGGGGTTGTTTCCTGAGCAGTTTGAAAAATTTGCGGTGCTGCTAGCCATTTTAGGTGTAATCAATTTATTGTACGGGGCTTTTCTAGCCCTCATCCAAACCGATTTCCGAAAGGTACTGGCATACTCAAGTATTTCCCATATGGGCATCGTGTTATTGGGCTTGGCATCCTTAAATACAGCGGGTGTACAAGGCGCCATTTTCCAAGTCGTATCTCATGGTTTAATTGCAGCACTGTTATTCTTTCTGCTCGGTCTCATCGAGGAACGCTTCGGTACATCTAATATCGAGCGTCTCGGTGCTTTAGCGAAAAAGACTCCGATTTTATCCGGATTTTTATTGGCAGGTGCAATGGCATCCCTTGGACTTCCAAGTATGTCCGGCTTCGTCAGCGAGTTTTTCGCATTTTTAGGATTGTTTAACAGTATGCCGATTATCGCGGCAGTTGGTACGCTTGGAATTATTTTAACCGCGGCCTACTTACTGCGAGCGGTATTAGGGATGACATTCGGTACTCACAAGGAATCGTATAGAACCGCAGCTGATGTAAGAGGATGGGAGTTTATTCCTATAATTACGTTGATATTTTTGATTGTAGCTATCGGCATTATGCCGAGCATATTGGCTGAGCCGATCAGCACTACGCTTCAAACATTAGGGATAGGGGGGTAGGATAGAATGGATTTGCATACACTTCTTAGCTTTGATTGGAAAACGATGACACCGGAATTTATTATCGTGTTGGCAGCCATCCTTCTATCGCTACTGGATTTATTGGCAGGACATCGCATAAATCAGCGAGTACTCGGTTTTATCGGACTTGGGGCTGTTGTTCTTGCCTTGGCTTCGCTTATTTTACTTTATAATGAACCGGTTGTGGAAATTTTATACGGAACGTTCCGTTTGGACAGCTTTGCCAAAGCATTCAAAACACTATTATTGGTTGGTGCAGGACTTGTGTTTTTCTTGGCACTCAGCGATACGGAAAAAGATCCGATTACAGATAAAGGCGAGTATTATTACTTATTTTTAACTGCCTTGCTTGGCGCC
Organism: Bacillus sp. 165; assembly: GCF_017742235.1. Classification (GTDB taxonomy): domain Bacteria; phylum Bacillota; class Bacilli; order Bacillales; family Bacillaceae_G; genus JAGHKQ01. The sequence continues at coordinate 153,726 of NZ_JAGHKQ010000005.1, read as the reverse complement.
ATGTTCATGGCATCCAGCGCGGATTTAATTACGTTATTTGTCGGACTTGAGTTATTGTCGCTTTCTTCGTTTATCCTTGTTGGCATTCGCAAGCGCAGCTGCGCATCTAACGAGGCAGCGATGAAATACGTAATTAATGGCGGAATCTCCACTGCTATTACGTTGTTTGGAATGAGCTATCTGTACGGAGTAACAGGAACGACGAACCTTTTAGAATTGCAGAGCCGACTTGTGCAATCCATCAACAGCGATATTGCTTTCTTATTATCTCTGTCATTTTTGCTTATGTTTGTCGGTTTATCCTTTAAGCTGGCAGCGGTTCCCTTTCATCTGTGGGCGCCGGATGTGTATCAAGGAGCGCCAACTCCGGTTACAGCCTTTCTCGGTGCAGTTTCCAAAATTGCCGGATTTGTAATTATTTTGCGTATTTTCCTATCTGTGTTTGCGACGATTCCAGATGCAAGCGGAACGGCATCTTTCTTAGCAGATATGAAAATGTATATTGCAGTTTTAGCTGGTATTACAATAGTTGCGGGTAATACTGCTGCTTTAAAGCAATACAAAAATGTTAAACGGCTATTCGCATATTCGAGCATTGCACATGCCGGTTACCTGCTTGTGCCGCTTGTGGCATTATCACCGTTTATGATTGACAGCATGTGGTTTTATATGCTCGCATATATACTGATGAACATCGGCGTATTTGCCATCATTCACGCACTGCTTCGTACATCAGCAAGCGAAGGACTGGATGTATTTGCTGGATTATACCGCCGTTCGCCGTTTGCGGCCGTTATGATGGCAGTCTTTATTCTATCGCTGGCAGGATTTCCTGGAACGGCAGGCTTTATTGGAAAAGTAAATATCTTTATCGGGGCGTTTGTAGTGGAGCCGGCACATTATGTGTTAGCTTCCGTTATGATGGCAGGAACGGTCATATCGTTCTATTACTATTTCCGCGTGCTTCAGCAAATATTTTTCCGTAAGGGAGCAGGAAAGGTATCGCTTCCTTGGAATATAACAGTTGTTATCGTACTTTGTGCAGCAGGAACTGTTCTTCTCGGTATTCTTCCTGCGCTTGGATATGACTTTTTCTTTACGAATTTTGATTTTCGCGATTTTATGACGCCTGGAAAATAAAATGATATAATGTACAAGACAAAAGTGCAGAGACATGGATGCTCTGCACTTTTTATTTTCCTTTGAGAAGGTGAAAAGCATGGAGTTAATGTTAGGGCAACATGCACTTATTGCCATATGCTCGCATTTACTATTTATTACTCTTACTTGGTGGGCGCTGCAAGGCGTTCATTATGAACGATTGATAAAAAAAGGGCGGGTTTTGCAAGCGAGAGTGCTTTTAATTTTAGTAACTGTTGCGATTGGAGTAGCGGTTAGCAACTTCTTTTTAGACTACTTAGGGTATTCTAAATCATTGCCATATATTTTTAAATAATTTGTGTAAGAAAAGTGGACACGGTCCGCCTTCTTCTCTAGACAATTCCACGAAATTTGTAAACCAAAATCCCCCGTTTTTTCGTATACATCTCCTATCCCCTGTTAACAATGGGTACTAGGAAAGGCGGGAGAAACGATGGGGAAAATGATGCAAGCTTTAATGGCTGTAACAGCAGGGATTGTAATTTTTCTAGTTGGCTACGATCATGCGGCACTTGAAACAGATAAGCTGGCCCAAATAGCGGATGTCTATAAAGAGAAGGACATCAAGCTTACAGGCTGGTCTTTATACGCACGTGAAGAGAAGTACTCTGTGACTGATTTACATACGTTCAATGAGCTGCTAGAGGATGTACAGAAGCGTTCTGGCGATGTCAAATGGACGATAGAGCATAAGGAAGGTCAATATAAAGCAACGGCTGTAAAAAAATTATCAAATTACGAAGAAAGACTGGTTGTATCAGCCACAAAGGTCAATACTAAGTATCAAACATTTCTAATTTACGAAGTAAAAGGGCAGCATTGGGACGATAAAAAAAAGAGAGCGTTTTCAGCCCAAATTCGTAAAGAAATGGATAAAATTTTTAGCCAAAAACCTACAATTTATACTTGTGTTCGAGGGGTTTTGAGTGATAATATGGAAGGTGTTTTGCAAAAACAAGCAAGTCAAATCTTAACATCTTTTTCAGCAAAGCCCATTGAAGCAGTAGAGGAAGAAGCATTCGTTTCGGTATCAGCATATACTAAAAAGTGGAATGACGCTCTTCTGACAGAGAGAGAGAAAATGAATGTACAAGTGGCTTTGCGTAAAACAAACAACAAGACGGCCATAGTGGTTGGCACACCAATTATTACGTCTGAGTATTAAATAGATTGAAAATGAAACGTGAAAATATTGACACGGAGGGGAATAACTTGGAAAAAATCATCGTCCGTGGCGGAAATCGGTTGAATGGTGTTGTGCGTGTAGAGGGCGCTAAAAATGCTGTTTTACCAGTAATCGCTGCATCTTTATTAGCGAGTGAAGGAAAAAATGTTATATGTGACGTACCAGCTCTTTCCGATGTGTATACAATTAATGAAGTGTTACGACATCTAAATGCAGAAGTATCATTCGAAAACGGTCAAGTAATTGTAGATGCATCAAAGGAGCTTAATATTGAAGCGCCTTTTGAATATGTACGGAAAATGCGTGCGTCTGTTCAAGTTATGGGTCCGCTTCTTGCTCGCACAGGACGCGCAAGAATTGCATTGCCTGGAGGTTGTGCAATCGGTTCCCGTCCTATTGATCTTCACCTAAAGGGCTTTGAAGCAATGGGTGCAAAGGTACAGGTAGGCAATGGCTTTGTAGAAGCATACACAGAAGGAAAATTACGCGGGGCGAAAGTATATCTTGATTTCCCAAGCGTAGGAGCAACAGAAAATATTATGTCTGCTGCAGTATTGGCAGAAGGTACGACAGTAATTGAAAATGCTGCAAAAGAACCAGAAATCGTTGACTTAGCGAATTTCTTAAATGGAATGGGCGCAAAAGTACGAGGTGCAGGAACAGGCACGATTCGTATTCAAGGTGTCAACAAATTATATGGAACTCGCCATAATATTATTCCTGACCGAATTGAAACAGGAACTTTCATGGTTGCTGCAGCGATTACAGGTGGAAATGTTTTAATCGAAAACGCAGTTCCGGAGCATATTAGCTCTATGACAGCGAAAATGAGAGAAATGGGCGTTACAATCATTGATGAGGAAGAAGGTGTTCGCATCATTGGTCCTGAAAAGCTGAAGGCTGTGGACATTAAAACGATGCCGCATCCGGGATTCCCTACAGATATGCAATCCCAAATGATGTCCCTTCTTTTGAAAGCGGAAGGAACGAGCATGATTACAGAAACGGTGTTCGAAAACCGTTTTATGCACGTTGAAGAATTCCGCCGCATGAATGCAGATATTAAAATCGAAGGTCGTTCCGTTATCATGAATGGTCCATCTGATTTACAAGGAGCTGAAGTAGCAGCAACAGACTTGCGTGCCGCTGCTGCATTAATTCTAGCCGGCCTTGTTTCAGACGGATACACTCGCGTAACAGAACTCAAGCATCTTGACCGAGGGTATGTAAATTTCCATGGTAAACTGGCTGCACTAGGTGCAGATATTGAACGTATAAAAGAACACACAGAAGAGTCGGTAACCGAGCAAAGCACTTCCGATCTTCACGCATAAGAAGCCGCCCACCGGCTTCTTTTTTAATTAGAAAAGCATTTTGGGCCGTTCAGCTCCCATAGACTAAAAGGCACTTCCATCCCTAGGGGGATAAGGGATGGAAGTATTCCTTACCTCAGATCAAGATGAGGTTCTACATTTGTTATGCTCAAAAGGAAGGAAGAATATACAATTTTATGATAAAAATTTAGAAAATTCAATTAATAAAAATATTATTTATCACGAGGTGGTTCCTACTATAGTACATACATCATGCTATAGGATTTTTGAGAATGAAAAAGAAGCAAGTTCTTAAAACTAAGTAAGGAAGGGTGGATGCCTGTAAAAACAAGAAGAGGAGTGAGAAGCATGAAAAAATTATTCCTGCGATTTTCGCTAGTGGCTATGCTGTTTGTATGCTTAGCTGCCCCAGTTAAGGCGGACGTACAAAATCAGTGTTACAGCTCATCTAAAGTGAAGGTAATGTTTGATTTGCGAAAGCTATGGATTGATCATGTGGTATGGACAAGAAATTATATTATAAGCAGTGTAGGAGGATTAGACGATCAACAGGCGGTATTGGCCAGATTGTTAAAAAACCAAGAGGATATCGGAAATGCAATGAAACCGTATTATGGTGTTGCTGCCGGAGATAAGTTAACCCAGTTATTAAAAGAACATATACTAGTGGCGGGAAAGATAGTTGAGGCAGCGAAAAAAGGAGACCAGGCTAATCTGGAAAAATACAATAAAGAATGGTACAAGAATGCAGACGATATTGCTAATTTGTTAAGCAGCGTCAATCCAAACTGGTCAAACACAGAATTAAAAGAACTATTATATACGCATCTTAAAATGGTAACTGACGAGGCTGTGGCCAGAATCAAACAAGATTGGCAGGGCAATATTATTGCTTTCGATAAAGGGGAGGATCATATCATTGTGCTCGCGGATGCCCTTACTAAAGGCATCGTTAAGCAATTCCCAAATAAGTTTAAATAAATACAGCGGTAGATATGCACGGCTTCTGTACTCTGGATGTTTTTCTTGTTCTAAATGCTTGTCCTGAGCCATAAGAATGGAGTATACAAGAAAATGACATACGGAGGAAGAAACAGGCATGAAAATGACGAAGCCGCTTTTAGTTTTCCTTTCGGTGCTGTTTGTTCTTGTCATCCTCGTGCCAGCTTTATTAGTGCTGCCCTTTCATGAGAAGGCGAGCGGGAATCTTGCAAAAAAAGAGAAGGAACCAGCAGCAATACCCGCTTCTTCACAGAGCGCTGTGCAAGTCGCTGTATACCGAAGCAAGCAAAAAATGGTGGAAACCTTCCCTATCGAAGATTATGTTGTCGGTGTAGTTGCGGCAGAAATGCCAGCTGATTTTGAACTGGAGGCATTAAAAGCACAAGCTCTGACAGCCCGCACGTTTATTGTGAAGACTATGCTGAACGAACAAGGCGGAGTCCCAGATCAAGCGAATATATCGGACACAATTAATGACCAGGTGTTTAAAAATGAAGAGGAGCTTAAGAAACAATGGGGCAAAGAGTATGAATGGAAAATCGAACGAGTTCGCGAAGCCGTCGCAGCGACCGCCGGACAAGTTCTTACGTATAACAATGCCCCGATTAACGCTTCCTTCTTTTCGACGAGTAACGGCTTCACAGAGAACTCAGAGGACTATTGGGGCAGCCCTGTTCCTTATTTAAAAAGCGTAAACAGCCCTTGGGATAAGGAGTCGCCTAAGTTTTCCAGCAGTCAAACAATTAGTATTGCTGATTTTCAAAAGAAATTAGGCATTACGATTGCAAAAGATGGTACCGTCGGAAAAATAGTATCCCGCACAGATGGGCAGAGAGTAGGATTGGTCAACTTTAACGGCAAAACACTTACAGGAAAACAAATCCGCGAAAAGCTTGGTCTTCGCTCCTCCGATTTTACATGGGAGCAAAAGGGACAGCAGATTGTCATCAAAACAAAAGGCTACGGTCACGGCGTCGGGATGAGTCAATATGGTGCAAACGGCATGGCAAAGGAAGGAAAGAGCTATGAAGATATTCTCAATCATTATTACACAGGAGTAACAATCGCCAGCATAAATGAATACGAACAAAAGCTGACTGCGAAGCAATAGCCGGGGAGGACCTCGGCTATTTTTTTATGGAGCGGAGCAATTATGTGTTCATTTGGAGCAATTTCAATGAAAATCGGAGCAATTACCCGATAAAATGGAGCAATTATGGTGAAAATCAAAGCAATATCAGCAGGATTCTTCAAATGTGATACCTCTAGAAGGGACGAGCTCCTTTTTCTAGAATACTTCCTTCAAGGAGTTGATAACATGATCAAAAAAGAGCGTAAAAAGCCGCTGAAGATCCGGAAATTAGAAGCTCTCATGCGAAGGCTGCCACCCTTTCACCCGAAGCGACCTATCATTGAAGAGGAGCTTGCTAAAAGCATGGCCGGCTATCGGGGTGAACAGTCACTGGATTACCATTTGGATTTTCTTCCCCCAAAAAGATATTTCATCTTCCATGATCTTCGCCTTTTGAATCCCCCTCATTTTTTTCAGCTTGACACACTGATTCTTTCTCCATGCTTTCTTCTTATAATTGAAGTAAAAAATATTACCGGAACACTTTACTTTGATAGCACCTTTCATCAGCTCACCCGAACTATGAACGGGAAAGAAGAAGGGTTTCCTAGCCCGTTATTACAGGTGAAACGCCAGTTATCTCAATTGAATGAGTGGCTGCAGACAAATAAATTCCCGGCTGTTCCCATCGAAACATTAGTCGTTATCAGCAGCCCCTCCACCATTATTAAAGCGTCTCACCATCTTCCTACTGTCATCCACCGAGATAGTCTTGTATCCAAAATAGAATCATTCGAGAAGAAGCATAAGGAACAAAAGCTCTCCGAACAGGAACTGCGAAGGCTCTCCGCTCGTTTATTGAAGCGCCATACTCCTATCTCCTCTAACATTCTGCAGCGTTTTCGTATTGACGAAATCGAGCTGTTAAAAGGGGTGCATTGTCCCGAGTGCCGGTTGATTCCGATGCAGCGAAAGGGACATTCATGGCTATGCTCTTCTTGCAACTATTCATCCAAGGACGCCCACATAGAAACACTGCAGGATTATGCGCTTCTCATCTCTCCTACAATTACAAACCAACAATTGCGAGGATTTCTTCAGCTTCCATCCAGACACATTGCTACTAAAATACTCATGTCTATGGGTTTAAAACATGTTGGCATAACAAAAGGAAGAGTGTATCAGTTGTTTATTGATTGAGATTTTATCGCTATTTCTTTCATTTCCTCGGAAATTTTACAAAAATCATGAATAATTTTATGGATTCTGTCGAAAAATAATCAGTTTGCCTTATGTATAGTTTGATGGGATTTTGTTCAGAATGATTGCTGAGGTGATGTTACAATGAGAGAGGGAGAAAAAAAGCATACTTCTCGAAAAGTAGTGCGCTTATTCCAAAAGCGCTGGGTATTTCCAACAGTTTATATCGTTTGTGCAGCTATTATTTTAACTGCAGCACTCTGGTATCAAGCGGTTAATAAGGATCAAGACGGTAATCAGGCCACTCCTTTTGGCCAAACAGAAAAGGAAACTCCGGCTGTTCCAGTTTCTAAGCCAACTGAACTTGTGAAAATGCCAGTAGTGGATGCAAGCAAAGCGGTTGTTAAGAAAAAATTCTATGACGACACAGCATCTGAAAAAGAGCAAGAAAATGCACTTGTTTTCTATAACAATACGTATATGCCGAGCACAGGTATCGATATTGCGGCAGAAGACGGCAAATCCTTTGAAGTCGTTGCTGCATTAAGCGGTACAGTATTAAAAGCGGAAAAAGACCCTCTTCTTGGTTATGTAGTAGAAATTGACAGCGGAAATGGTGTTGTATCATTCTACCAAAGCCTAGGAGATTTGAAAGTAGAATCCGGTGATATGGTTGTACAAGGTGATGTACTTGGTACAGCAGGCTTAAGTGAAGTAAATAAACAAGCTGGCTATCACGTTCATTATGAACTTCGCAAAGACGGCACAGCGGTAAATCCAGAAACATATCTAGAAAAACCAGTGGGTCAAGTGAAGGTTGAACAGCAAAAAGCTGCTGGAGATGATAACAAAGATCCGAAGCAAGACGGAGATAAGCAAAACAGCACAACTCCTGACAAAGGTGACGAAAAAGAACCTGCCAAAGATGAAAAGCAGCAAAAAGACGAAGACAAGCCTTCTGATGACAAAGAAAAGCAAAAGTCTTCTGACGAAGATAGCGCAAACTAATTATCGGGACAATCAGTTCTTCAAATGCGAATTACGCTTGAGGAGCTGATTTTTTTGTCTAGAAAACTAGACAACTTTTGAATACATGAAGTGCTCTAAAAAGCTTCGGGCCTTTGCTCGAAGCTTTTTCTATTTTTCGTTGTCCGTGCATATAGTGTTAGAAAAAGGAGGGATGAAGATGTCGGTTGTATCAGTCATTATTATTATTTTTATCTTATTATTTTTAGCGGCGGCACTCATCCTCATGGGGAGCGATGGCACTCATGCCAACAGCTGGGACTACCTTGAGGATGAGAAGAAGGAAAAGAAATTTGAGCCGGATGAATAATTATGCTGTTCCTGCTTTCGGGCAGGTTTATTTTTTGTATATCGACAGTATAAAAATTCTTATATAATTAAGGGGGTAAGGGGATGAGTATAGGAGGGGAGATAATGGAGCAGGTAGTAAATGATCAATATTTTTATGAGGGCGATTTGAATATTACACGAACGAGAGTGTATGCATCTGGTCAAGTATATGCCATGGCTAATATTACATCTGCGAGAAAGAAAGAAACGAAGCCCGATTTATCTTGGGAAAAAAACTTAGCCATTATTGGTGGCGTTACATTACTTCTAGGCATTCTCTTTAGCAATGCAATACTAGCCGGATTGTGTGTGGTTTTTTGGGGTGCTGCTATGATTAAATTTCGCTTTAATAGTTCTACATACTCTATTTTTATTAAAACAGCAGCTGGTGAAATAGAAATATACCATACTAAAGATAAGCATGAGGCAGAAGAAGTACTACAAGCCTTTCATAAAGCTTTTCTTGCCCGTGGATAAAAAGGACAAAAGATGTGCCCTGTACAGGACACATCTTTTTTGTTTCTTATATTAGTTGACGAAGAGGCTTTGCAATTTATCTGATACATAATCCATTGGAAGCAAGATATTTTTCTCCATCACACCCTCCATTTGACTCAATTCATAAAATTTTTATAAAAACATGTAATTTTTGTCAACTTAGTCCGCAAAATTGCAATGAATGTAGCATATATCAGTCCTTCTCTCAATACAATGGTATAAACCCAACAATGAGAGCGTTTGAGGTGAGAAATCGTGGATCAATTTATTATAAAAAATAGGGTATCACGACAAAAGCAGCAGGCGAACTTACATCCGAGTATAACGCAGCGAGTCTCATTTCACCCTTCTCACATCCAATTTAGGGAGGCGAGTGGAGTGCACGATTACATCAAAGAGAGAACTATCAAGATTGGAAAGTATATCGTGGAGACCAGGAAAACAGTTCGCGTCATTGCGAAAGAGTTTGGAGTTTCCAAAAGTACTGTTCATAAGGACCTCACAGAACGTCTGCCAGAGATTAACCCGGAGTTGGCGAATGAAGTGAAAGAAATTCTAGATTATCATAAATCAATTCGGCACCTTCGCGGCGGGGAAGCAACAAAACAAAAGTATCGTAAAGAAGAACCAGAAAAAATTGTCAAGCAATAAAAAATCTTGAGCAAACATTCTTTTATCCTTGGGTAAACTAACGATAGAAAAATTTTCACATATTGTATTGTTCACTTGTTACGCTTGGATATAAACTGTGATAAAATTATAAATTAGGTGTAAAAGAATTCGGGGCTCTAATGAGCGAAGAATCAAGGAGGAAAAGGAAAAGAATGTTTGCGAGAGATATCGGGATTGATCTTGGCACAGCCAATGTATTGATTCATGTGAAAGGTAAAGGTATTGTATTAAACGAACCGTCTGTAGTAGCGATCGACCGTAATACAGGAAAAGTATTAGCTGTTGGGGAAGAAGCAAGACGCATGGTCGGGCGTACACCCGGCAATATTGTCGCAATTCGTCCGTTAAAAGATGGAGTCATCGCAGATTTTGACGTAACAGAAGCAATGCTGAAGCATTTTATTGATAAACTGGATGTAAAAGGCTTTTTATCTAAGCCGCGTATTTTGATTTGCTGTCCGACAAATATTACGTCTGTTGAGCAAAAAGCTATTCGTGAAGCTGCTGAAAAAAGCGGCGGCAAAAAAGTGTACTTAGAAGAAGAGCCGAAGGTAGCTGCAGTTGGTGCAGGAATGGATATCTTCCAGCCAAGCGGTAACATGGTGGTGGATATTGGTGGAGGTACAACGGATGTCGCTGTTCTATCCATGGGTGATATTGTTACCTCCTCCTCCATTAAAATGGCAGGCGACAAATTTGACATGGAGATTTTAAACTACATTAAGCGTCATTACAAGCTGTTAATCGGGGAACGTACAGCAGAAGATATCAAGATCAAAGTCGGCACTGTATTCCCTGGAGCACGCAACGAAGAAATTGATATTCGCGGACGTGATATGGTAACAGGATTACCGCGTACCGTAACAGTTAAGTCAGAAGAAATTCAGCATGCACTAAGAGAAAATGCAGATGTCATTGTACAAGCTGCAAAAGGTGTACTAGAGCGTACTCCGCCGGAATTAGCAGCGGACATCATTGACCGCGGTGTGATTTTGACTGGGGGTGGCGCATTACTGCACGGAATCGACATGCTGTTAGCAGAAGAACTAAAAGTACCGGTTCTGATCGCAGAAGATCCAATGCAATGCGTAGCAATCGGAACAGGCATCATGCTTGAAAACATCGATAAGCTGCCTCGCCGCAACATATTTTAATATCGTCAGCTCGTTTTTTCATACTTGTATGAAGTCGGACAAGCTGAAGTTTAAAAGGACAAGCGTTCATCTTGTCCTTTTATAATTTTTTATTTAAAATTCAGTCCTCTGATGAAATCTTTATAAGAAAATAATGCAAAAATAAAGAAATTTATAGAAAAAAAGATAAAATATGTAAAAAAACTAATTTCAAATTGTCCTTCTGTATATTAATTGTGTATAATGAAGGTGAGGTACAAAAGAAGGCTGCAGTATGCTCCATATGGAGAAACCTGTTTTATCTCTTTGTCATCGATACCCTACATAATTGATCGACAAACGGACTCTTTTGTACCTCATTTATATCATGATGAAGTTTAAAATTTTTTACTATAATCCCGATAAAACCTATGTACATAAAAGGAATAATTTTGTACAATGAAGCAGCACCCATTCCCGTCTAGTATGAAAAGAATGACCTCTCATCTCTTCATATTAGACGGGTGTTTAATTTAAGGGACTTTCTTGATGGACAAGTGGTATAATAAGAACATACTTAAGTGGTAGGACCACGTATTAAAGGAGATGTTCCTATGTTAGATATTCAGCAAATTAAAGAAATTATCCCCCATCGTTATCCGTTCTTGCTTGTTGATCAAATTTTGGAAGTAGAAGAAGGAAAGCGCGCAATCGGCATCAAAAATGTAACGGCGAATGAAGAATTCTTCAATGGCCATTTCCCGGATTATCCGGTAATGCCAGGCGTTCTTATTGTAGAAGCACTTGCTCAAGTAGGCGCAGTTGCTATTTTGAAAAAAGAAGAAAACCGCGGAAGACTTGCTTTCTTTGGCGGAATTGACAATTGCCGCTTCAAGCGCCAAGTACGCCCGGGTGACCAGCTTCGCCTTGAGGTTGAGATCATCCGTGTGCGCGGACCTGTCGGTAAAGGAAAAGCAATCGCAACAGTCAACGGCGAAGTGGCTTGCGAAGCAGAAATTACATTTGCATTAGGCGATAAAAAAGAGTAAGTATAAGATAGATAAAAAAACAGCCTTATTCGTCAATAAGAAGAATAAGGCTGTTTTGTATGGGGTTTATATTTTATCTTCTGTAAAGAAGTAATATGGAACTATACAAACATGATATTTGTTTATGTGATGAACAATTTTATTATCTTTCAGAAAAAAGGAGAATAATAGAGAAATATGAAGAAAACAGAAGATTTTCTGTGAAAAATACTCGAATTTAAGATTTTTGTTTAGTATGTTAATTTAATATAATAATTATATGGATAAAGAGTGAAGATATTCCTGTAAAATCAGGTTTTTTTCCATAAAAAGTAATATATGAAAAAAACGTATGACGTATAGTCAATAAGTAGAAGTAGTTTTAACTATCTTCAAATGTATTTGGAACAGACGGCTCAGTTGTTTATGTGGATAGGGACGAATGAAGCTGAATATTGTGATAATACTCATGGAATCGTTTACTTCATCGTATTCAATCATTTAGTTGCAATTTACAGTTGTAAAGTAGGGATTTCTTTTATAAGATGGATATTGTAAGATTTTTGGAAAGTAATTTTTCCAATTTTTTTATGTGCAAATAATATATTTCTTTTATTTATAGTTGTAAAACAGATTATAAAATGTTTATAACAGTATAATTGTAAATTGATGTTACAAAAGTTTACAAAAACGGAGGCTATCATGGAAGAAACAATAAGCTTACAGGAATTATTTCAAGTATTACGCAAACGCTTGTGGATGATTGCTGGTATTACGGTTGCCGCAGCAATGATCAGCGCAATAGTCAGCTACTTTTTTATTACTCCAATCTATCAATCTTCTACACAAATTCTAGTTAACCAAAAGAAGCAAGAAGGCGTGTTCCAGCCAGGAGAAATCCAAACAAACCTGCAATTGGTGAATACGTATAATGTCATCATTAAAAGCCCGGCTATACTGGATAAAGTAAAGGAAAATATGAATCTTGATATGTCCGTCGAGCAATTGAAACAAAAAATTACTGTGGCGAGCGAAAAGGATTCTCAAGTCATTGCCGTTACTGTACAAGATCCGGATCCTCAGACTGCCAGCGATATCGCAAATACAACCGCAGAAGTATTCCAAAATGAAATTTCACAAATCATGAATATCGATAATGTCAGCATTTTAGCAAAAGCAGAAGTGGCAGAAAATCAAGGACCTGTCAAACCTCGTCCTGTATTAAATGTCGCAATTGCTATTGTAGTTGGACTTATGACATCAGTTGGCTTGGCGTTCTTATTAGAATACTTAGATAACACAATCAAGAAGGAACAAGACATTGAAGCCTTGCTAGAATTGCCGGTACTCGGCGTTGTCGCAACAATGGACGAAGAAAAAACAACTGCGCCAAAAACAGCAGTGTAGAAAGTGAGGGGCAAGCTAGTGATTCGTCGTAAAACCAAATCGCAACCAAGACGTCAATTAATCGCAAAGAATCAGCCGAAATCACCGATTTCTGAGCAATACCGTAATATCCGAACAAATATTCAATTTTCGGCAGTGGACACAGATATCCGTTCCCTCATGGTAACATCCGCAAATCCAGGAGAGGGCAAAACAACAACTACAGCTAACCTGGCAGTCGTATTTGCCCAGCAAGGAAAGAAAGTACTGCTTGTGGATACTGATTTACGTAAACCAAGTCTTCACGAAATGTTCCGTACCGACAATATATTGGGACTTACAAGTATTCTTTCCAAGCAAGGAACATTAGAAAAATGCATCCGCAAGACAGAAGATGCGAACCTGCACTTCCTGCCGTGCGGAGCGATTCCGCCAAACCCGGCCGAGCTGCTTGGATCTGCAGCGATGAAAGACTTCATCGAAAAAGCACAATCGCAATATGACCTTGTTATCTTTGATACACCGCCTGTACTTGCAGTAACAGATGCACAGGTGATGGCGAACCAATGCGACAGCATCGTCATGGTTGTCCGCAGCGGCCAGACCGAAAAAGAACAAGCATTAAAAGCAAAAGCTTTGCTTGAAAACGCAAAAGGCAAATTGCTTGGAGTAGTACTGAACGACAAGAAGCAAAAAGAAAGTGAGTACTACTACTATTACGGCAAAAAGTAGGATTGAATAGAGGTGTATATCCTTATTAGTTTATACATCTCTGTTTACATATATTTAATCTAACTAGGGAGGAGGATGAAAACATGATTGATTTACATTGTCATATTCTGCCTGATATAGATGACGGACCAAAAAACATAGAAGAAAGCTTACTTATGGCACAAGAGGCGGCAGCGAAAGGCATCCGCACCATCGTTGCCACACCCCATCGAAATGCCAAATACAAAAGTGAAGTGCAAGAAATACTTTATAAAGTGAAGATGTTGAACGAACAACTAAATCAACAGAACATACCTCTAAATGTGGTGCCAGGACAAGAAATCCGATTGTACGGGGAAATTGTACCAGACATTATGAACCAAAGCCTCTTGACCATTAATGGTGCAAACAAACATATCTTTATCGAATTCCCATCTGATCATGTACCAAGGTACGCAGAACGATTACTGTATGAAATACAGCTGCAAGGCATTATTCCTGTCGTTGTACACCCGGAGCGAAATGCTGAAATTGCAGAACAACCATCCCTGCTGTACAACCTAATTAAAAAAGGGGCACTGTCCCAAATTACCGCTGCGAGCGTAACAGGAGCATTCGGAAAGAACATCAAAAAGCTCTCCCTGCAGCTCATTGAGCATAATCTGACTCAGATGATCGCATCCGATGCCCATAACACAACAAACCGCTCCTTCGCACTAAGCGAGGCATACAGCGTCATAGAAAAAGAATTTGGACATGGTATCGTTTCTGATTTTCAAGAAAATACATATTTTCTGCTAGAAGGACAATCGGTTTACAAGCCGGCTCCCGAACGCATTCGCAAGAAAAAGCTGTTTGGAATCTTCTAGGGGAAAACTGGTGATGTCTCCTTACCGTTATCAACGGGGGCACTCGGTCACACTGTGGGTATAGAGCATACCTTAGACGCCAGTCGTCGGAAGTGGGGCGTGAGGATGGGTTTGATGCCCTTTTTATTACTATATATAAACGTATCATTACAAGGGCGATAAAAGCCCTAACTATGCCGCTCCAAACGGGGCGTTATAGTTAGAGCTTTTAACTACAAATAGAAAAAAGGGGAAATGAGAATGAAAAAAGTAAGAAAGGCCATCATTCCGGCTGCGGGATTGGGAACTCGCTTTTTACCCGCAACAAAGGCCATGCCTAAGGAAATGCTGCCAATCGTTGACAAGCCGACAATCCAGTACATCGTCGAGGAAGCAATCGAATCCGGCATCGAAGACATCATCATCGTAACAGGAAAAGGAAAGCGTGCAATTGAAGACCACTTCGACCATGCATTTGAGCTAGAACAAAACTTATTAGAAAAACAAAAATACGAGCTGTTAGAAAAAGTACAAGCCTCATCTAAAATGGTGGATATCCATTATATCCGTCAAAAAGAACCACAAGGTTTAGGTCACGCAGTATGGTGCGCAAGAAGCTTTATCGGAAACGAACCATTTGCTGTTCTTCTTGGCGATGACATCGTGCAAGCAGAAACACCGGGCTTGCGTCAATTAATGAACCAATACGAACAAACATTATCTTCTGTTATTGGTGTACAAACCGTACCAGAAAACGAAACGCACCGCTATGGCATCATCGACCCGCTAACACAAGCAGGACGCCGCTACCAAGTGCGCCAATTCGTAGAGAAGCCGGCACCAGGAACAGCTCCTTCAAATTTAGCTATCATGGGACGCTATGTGCTAACACCAGAAATCTTTATGTTCCTCGAACAGCAAAATATCGGCGCAGGCGGAGAAATCCAGCTAACGGATGCAATCCAAAAGCTAAATGAAATTCAACGCGTGTTTGCGTATGACTTTGAGGGCAAACGTTATGACGTTGGGGAAAAGCTAGGGTTTATTCAGACGACGATTGAGTTTGCATTGCAGCATGGAGACTTAAAAGACAACTTATTGCAATTCATGGAACAAATCGTAAGTAAAGAGAAAACAACGATATAAAGAAAAAGGATCTCATGCAGTGGATGCTGAGATTCTTTTATATGAAGTTCCAAAAAAATACAAAATTAAATAGAGTAAGGTGGGGCGTACGTTGGATTTGTTAAAGGTATCAGGTGGAAATGAAGTAAGACAAACATCCCCGTTACTTCAAAGAGAAGACATCAATAATCAAAAGGGATACTTATTTGCAAAGCGTTGTATGGATCTAATTGGTGCATTATGCGGACTTATTATTCTTTCTCCAATTTTTCTTATCATTGCACTATGGATTAAAATCGAAGATCCAAAGGGCCCTGTTTTCTTCAAACAAATTCGGATTGGAAAAGACGGCCGAGAATTTTATATGTACAAATTCCGCTCTATGGTTACAGACGCAGAACAAAAGCTGCAGGGGCTTTTAAAGCATAATGAAATATCAGGTGCCATGTTCAAAATGAAGCATGACCCAAGAGTAACAAAGGTAGGCAGACTCATACGAAAAACAAGCATTGATGAACTTCCACAACTATGGAATGTTGTCAAAGGTGATATGAGCTTGGTTGGACCAAGACCGCCTCTACCGAGGGAAGTGGAAGAGTATACAAGCTATGATATGCAGAGATTGCTTGTTGTTCCGGGATGTACGGGACTGTGGCAGGTGAGTGGGAGAAACCATTTGAGCTTTCATGAAATGGTGGAGCTTGATTTACAATATATTCGTCAAAGAGCTCTTCTATTTGATATGAAAATCATACTTAAAACCATAAAGGTATTATTTGGATCTGAGGGTGCCTTCTAAAACTATTCGGTAAACGTTAAATAGATTTTCAAAAAATCTATTTATAAGAAAAGCAGCTATTTACAAGAAGTAAGACATGTGAATTATTTTAATTATTATTTAAGGAGATAACAATGAGAGTTTCAGTTATTGTACCTACATATAAACGTGTAGGTGACTTAGAAAGATGCCTTATGGGTCTAGAGAATCAGGATAGAAAACCAGATGAAGTAATAGTGGTTTTTAGGGATACTGATTTAGAGACTCAAAACTTCCTTAAAGAGTTTAAAGGAACAGTGAGAATAAAGAAGGAGGTGGTGGATAAAACTGGGCAGGTAGCTGCTTTAAATAAAGGTGTCTCTAGTGCAAATGGCAACCTTATCTGTATATTAGATGATGATGCTGTTCCTAGAAACTCATGGTTGAGAAATATAGAGAGTATTTTTATAAAGAATCCAGCAGTTGGTGGTGTCGGTGGTAGGGATTTTGTTCACCTTAACGAGGGCATAATTCAGGGTTCAAAAGAAATAGTTGGAAAATTAAAGTGGTACGGAAAAGTAATTGGTAACCATCATTTAGGTGTTGGAGAACAGAGAGAAGTTGATGTCCTTAAGGGGGCAAATATGAGTTATAGAAGAGAAGTGTTTGAAAAGATTCAATTTGATGAAAGGCTACTGGGAACAGGAGCACAAGTAGGTAATGATTTAGCGATTAGTTTAGCAACAAAAAGGATTGGGTGGAAGTTAATATATAACTCTAAAGTAATTGTTGATCACTACCCAGCGCAAAGGTTTGATGAAGATAAAAGAAACACATTTAACGAAGAAGCATTATTTAATAATACTTATAATAATACATTCATTATATTAGAGCACTTTAATAATTGGTTTAAAAGGTTTGTATTTTTATCTTGGGGAATAGCAATCGGTACCTCGGATAGACCAGGATTCTTACAGTGTATTCGTCATTTTCTTAAAGGCGAAAAACAAAATTTATTAAAACTAAAGATAGTAGTAAAAGCTAGGGTGTTAGCATATTTAAATTGGAAGAACCAAATAGGGTAGGAATAATATAATAATGTTTAATTTAAACTAATAGTTTTATGTGTATAAACTTGAGGAGCATTTTTAATGAATAAAGACTACAACTTTAGTAGCTATAGAAGATATATTACATTTACTTTTTTAAGTGGATTAGCTATCTCTATATTATCTGGACTTATTGCAGCAAAGGCTGATTCGAAATTTTCAATACAGTTAGCTATTTTAATACTAATACTATTAATAGGTTTTCTCTTTTCTTATACTAATTCAAAATTTGTTATACCGTATATTTTATCAATATGGGCTTTTGCTCCTGAAATAAGAAGATTAATTGATTGGTTTTTTGGAGAGTATAGCTCTGTACAACTGTTAAGCGTCTCACCTTTATTAGTTACCCTCACGTTATTAGTTCAGGTGAACAAGCGGTTTTCACCACTTCAAGGATTGCAGAAAAAGATTATTATTAACTTTGGTATTGCAATCTCATATAGCTTTGTTATTGGAGTTATTATGAATAAATTTGGAGCGGTATATGAGTTACTTAATTATACTATACCGTATTTATTATTAGTTTATGTAAATACAAGAAAAGGAAACGAATTAAAATTTAGGGATAACTGGTTAAGAAGCGTATCTTGGATTGCTATCGTAGTTTCGGTATATGCATGGATTCAATTCCTGTTATTACCGCCTTGGGATAGGTTTTGGATGGAGAACGTCCAAATGGGTTCCATTGGTTTACCGAATCCATTGGAAGTCAGAGTATTTTCAACTTTAAATTCGCCTGGTCCTGCGGCAATCTTTCTATCTTTCGCATTAATACTAATGATAATTGAAAGGAAATGGCGGACTGTTCTAGGTTGGACAGGAGTTATAATTGTAGTTTCAGCCCTTATGTTGACTTTAGTAAGGTCCTCTTGGCTCTTTACAATTATAGGTATTGTGTTGTATGCGGTGCTTAATAGGAATAAGACTGGTTTTAAACTTATGATAAGATTGGTTTTGTTTTCGATAGTTATCTTTATAGTAACACCACTTTTACCTAGTGCTGAATCTGTAACTCAGAGATTTGAAACATTTCAAAACATATCAGAAGACCATTCTTTTCAAGCTAGAATAAACTTTTCGAAATATGCGCTTAATAAAGTGCTTACAAATCCTATTGGTTCAGGTTTGGGTTCAACAGGACAAGGGACCAAGTTAAATAATGATGGTAACTTAGGGGAGTATGGAAACTTTGATAATGGATTCTTAAACATTATTTTTACTTTTGGATGGTTAGGAACTTTGTTTATAGTTAGAGCATTGTATTATCTGCTTGTTTATATTAAAGAAGTGAGTACTAAATTCGATGGAGATATCTTTGTGCGTGTTACATTCAGTGTAACTATCTGTATGATTGTTAGTCTTAGTTTTGTAAATAATTTTGCCGGTTTAGGTGGTTTGTTGTTTAGTGTTGTACTCTCAACTGTATTTATTAATAAAAAGCACTTACATCCTGAATAATATAAAGGGCTTGAAATATAATCAGGAGTGCTAATATTTTCAATATGCTAAATAAACTACAGGACTTTTAATACCACCGTGGGATCTCTACATTAATTTTTATAGAAGGTGAAAATATATATGCATTTAGGGATAGTGACGCATAAAGTTGTTAAAGGAGATGGACAGGGAAGAGTTAACTACGAAATAGTGTTAGCAGCCTTAGAAAAGGGTCATAGGGTAACTATTGTGTCCACAGAAATAGATAACATACTATTAGAGAATAATAATGTGAGTTGGAGAAAAGTTGATTTGGGTAAAACTCCAACGGCATTTCTAAGGTTATTATTATTTATTATCAAAAGTTCAAGCGTATTAAAAAAATACGGTAAAGAAATAGATATACTAGTTGCAAATGGAGTTACATGCTGGGCTAAAAGTGATGTTAATATAGTTCATTTTGTTCATAGTGAATGGCTTAAATCAAAAGTTCACCCAATAAAAATAAGAAAAGATTTGAGTAGTTTGTATCAATATTTATATAATTCTTTAAATTCTTTTGCTGAAAAAATTGCTTTAAATCGAAGTAAGTATATAGTGGCTGTATCTAGTAAGGTAAAGGATGAAATAATAAACTCTGTGAGTATTAGGAATAGAGATAAGATTGAAATAATATTAAATGGTGTAGATGAAACGGAGTTTTATTCTAAAGATTTTAATGAAGGAAGAGTGGGGGCTCTAAATAGATCATTAAAGGCATTATTTGTTGGTGATATTAAAACGAACAGAAAAAATTTAGATACTGTATTGTTGGCAGTTAAAAACATTCCTAAATTAGAGTTAATGGTCGTTGGAAACTTGAAAGGAAGTCCTTATCCGAATATGACAAAACGTCTTAATATTGATGATCGGGTATTATTTCTAGGTTATAGAGACGATGTAGCAAATTTAATGAGGCAATCTGATATTTTTATCTTCCCATCAAGGTATGAACCGTATGGCCTAGTTATATTAGAAGCCATGTCAACAGGTACTCCTGTAATTACTTCTTCTATTTGTGGTGCTTCTGAGCTTGTTGCATCTTCAGATAATAAGTGTGGATACGTGGTTAAAGATGCAGAAAACGTTAAAGAACTGATTGAATATATAAATTCCTTTATTGAGAAGTCGGAATTACTGGTATTATATGGTAGAAATGCTAGTAAAGTGGCTAGAGTTAACAATTGGGATATGATGGCTAAAAAGTATTTAGACCTATTTTCCAGAATCTACAAAGAAAAAGGTAGATATTGATGTGAAGTTAAGGTTGTTTATCATAGCTTTTCCTTAAAAATTCAAATTTAAATCATCTTTAGGAGATATTTAGTTAAAGAGTAAGAAGGGGATTCAATTAAGCACTTAAAAAACACATTTTATACTAAGTGATATTATATAAATCCTGCTTAATTTCTCGACACATTTAGAGGATAGATCTGTTTTCACAATCCACATAAATTTAAATATATTACGTCGTTCGTCATATCTAAAAATTATTTGTGACTTATATAGAATTTGAAGACAATACATGAATTAAATACTATTAAACCTAAGATTAAAAAAGAGAGAGTAAATATTTAGTACAAAATCAATTTTTTCTTCCAGAATGGTGTTTAGTTTAGTCTAATTCTATGAAGTGCTTATTTGTAGGAAGTTGGTATAAGGAGGATAGGCATATTGAAGTACTTTTTAAAAGATTTAAAAATGAATAACAAGGCCGATCCTATAATAATAATTTCATTGGCTATCTATCGATTTGGAAATTATATTTATAGTCACTTTAGGGTTCCGGTGTTCAAAACAATATTTTGGTTGTTTTACAGGATATGTGATTTCATTTTTATAAGAATAATTGCCAATGGTCAATTACCTGCGGAGAGTAAAATTGGTTCAGGAATAAGGTTTCCTCATGGGCTAAATGGAATAATCATACACAAAAATGCTCAAATTGGGAAGAATGCAACAATATTTCATCAAGTGACAATTGGCTACAAAGATAGTCCCACATGTAGTTATGGTCCACCAATTCTAGGTGACAATGTATATATAGGAGCTGGAGCAAAGATATTAGGAGATATCCGGATAGATGATAATGTTGTAATAGGGGCAAATGCTGTGGTTGTGAAGGATATAAAAGCTAATAACACTGCGGTTGGGGTTCCTGCTGAAATACTATTAGTTCAACGATCACGAATAAATTAAACTAGAGAATACCAGGGGATTTAAGAAAGAAATCATGTATACGAATAGATTGTACGAGTCTTTATGGCTAAACATTGTATAAGATGATTAATCCAAGATTATTAGTAAAATAATACTCATTCGAGGTGAAGAACTTGAATATATTATCAACAGGAATGGGTTGGTTTGACCATGTTCCGGGTGGTTTAAATAGATATTTTGCAGATTACTTAAATATTATGTCGCAGATGCATAATATAGAAGCATTTGTGACATCAGATAATAAAAGGATAGAAACAGGGCTAAATATAGTAAATGTGACAGAAGGGATATCTAATCCTAATATTTTTAATAGAACCCAATCTTTTAGAAAGATGGTTCAAAGTAAGGTGTTAGCTAATAATATAGATGTTTTTAATCCACATTTTGCATTATATGCATTACTGATTACAAAAAATATTATACCAAATCATGTTCCAATAGTTACACATTTTCATGGTCCATGGGCTCAAGAAGGTATAGTAGAAGGTAAAGAAAAGAAAGTTATTGACAACATCAAAAATGATTTAAAGGAAATGGTTGAGAACATTGCTTATCGAAGATCGGATAAGTTTATAGTATTGAGTACTTATTTTCGTGATATTTTATCTAAAGATTATGGAGTAAGTGAAGATAACATTTATATTGTTCCAGGTGCTGTAAATACTAATATATTTACACCGGCAAACGATAGAAATAATATTCGTAAGAAATTAGGAGTTTCAGAAGAGCAAACATTAATTTTCTGTGCTAGGAGATTAATGCGTCGTATGGGTATTGGGAATTTGATAGAAGCGATGATCAGTATAACCCATCAGTTTCCAAATACAGTTTTATATATTGCTGGGCAAGGTCCATTAGAAAATGAATTAAGAGATCAAATAAAGAAAGCTAGATTAGATTCATCTGTCAAATTGCTTGGCAAAGTATCTAACGAAAATTTAGTAAGTTATTACCAGGCAGCTGATTTGTCTATTGTGCCAACAATTACATTAGAAGGATTCGGTTTGGTTACAGTTGAATCACTCGCTTGTGGAACTCCTGTCTTAGGAACGCCATATGGGGGGACAAAGGAAATACTTCAATCTTTCAATGAGAAGCTTTTGTTTAAAGATAGTTCTTCACAGGCAATATCAAGTAAGATAATTTCAATCTTAAAAAAAGAAATTGTTATTCCGAGTCGTGAGGAATGTAGAGAATATGTCATGAATAAATTTACTTGGAATCATGTAGCAACATCAGTCACCAGTATTTTTGAAGAAGCAATTAAAGAGAAATTGGATTCGGTAAAAAAATGAGAGTGGCATTTTATAATCATACAAGTGAAATAAGTGGAGCAGAAATAAGTTTATTACTTACAGCTAAGAATCTTTCTTTAACAACTCCAATTATATTTGCTCCTGAAGGTGAATTATTAGATCAGGCAAAAGAGTTACAAATTGAAGTTGTTAATATAAAAAGTTTTCGAGCAAGACTAACTAAAAATCCAATACACCTATTGAAGAATATATTTGGATTATTATATGGAGGATGGAAATTTAGTCGTAGTGCACGTAAGAGTCATATTGATATAATTCACGCGAATTCTTTAAGAGCAGGTATTATGGCATCAATTTTTAAGTGGTATCATAAAATTCCTGTTATATGGCACGTTAGAGATATTCCTCCAAAAGGAATAATAGGAAATCTAATAATTCTTTTAGGACAATTAACAATTAAAGCATTGATAGGTATTTCAGAACCTGTAATTAATGGTCTTAAAAATGATTCTTTAATATCGAGGCTTTATTTGGTTCATAACGGTGTAGAGGTTGTAAGAAAAGATGTGGAAGAAAAAACAACCTTACGACAAAAATTAAGGAAAGAGTTTAGCACGCCACTTAATAGTAAAGTCGTAGTTATTATTGGACAAATAGCCCCTTGGAAAAGACAAGAGGATGCAATCTTAGCTATAAAAAAAGTCATTGATAGCGGAGAAAATGTGTATCTTTGGGTTGTTGGAGAAGCCAAGTTTAGAGAAGAAAATATCCTTTATAAGAAAAAATTATTAGAGCTTGTTAAAGTGTTAAATCTCGAAGGTAGAGTACATTTCACAGGTTTTCGAAATGATGTAGTAGATATATGTTGTGCTTCTGACATTTTGCTCCTCTGTTCAGATAATGAACCGTTTGGTCGCGTAGTTATAGAAGGTATGTCACAAGAAATTCCTGTTATCGCCACAAATGCTGGTGGAGTACCAGAAATAATAAATGATAAAGTAAATGGACTACTATATGAAGTTGGTGATGTTAGGAGTTTGAGTAAAAATATTGTTACTTTACTTCACGATAATAAAAAAAAGGAAGAGATAATTGTAAATGCATTAAGTAGCGTGGAGAACTCTTTTACAATTCAAGGAACGGCACGAAAGGTAGAAGAGATTTATAGGATAATTACTGCTAAGTAAAGTTAATGAACTCCTTTAGATATGTAGAAGTTATTTTATGTAAAAGAATGACCTTTAGACGAAAATTACAATTAGACATGATTGATTAGTTACTTATATATCCGTCTTAAGAAGGCTTTAGAGTGAATATGTGAAGTTTTTTCAAAAATAGATTTATTGGCATAACAAATTTTATACAAAATGTTGAAAGAATTTTTATAAAAATAAATAAAGTAAGCACTACTTTTATATAAAAGGTGTTATTAGCAATTAGACAGTCAAATTACGGAATCTATTAAAATGCACTGTTTTCTATATGTAGTTGAATTATAACTTCGATATAAGATTTCGATGCAACCTTAGTCGGTGTGGCATGAATTGAGAAGTGGTAATGATATCTATCAAAGAGATATGAATTGCTTCCTTGATTGTGGCTTTTTTGGGGGAAAAGCGGTTCGTAATCACCTATTGCTTTACTTAGTTTTACAATCGTTCAATGGAATTAAGGTTCGGTGAGTACAGTGGCGGGCATACCAATATTAAACGAGATTTCTGTTTTGCCAGGAAGTCTTGCACTAGTTGTCTCTTATGGATACGTGTATTATTCGTGATTATCAAGACTAATTTAGATATTATTCGGTAATTTAGGAGATAAATGTAAAAAATATTCCTATTTATAAGAAGATCTAGTCTGTTGTATCACTTCTCTTGTGTTTATAATTATGGCATCAAAAATTGCGACACTGGCAGGATGGATGAGAGTAATATGTAGGAATCTGTTTTTATTCGCCCCACTTTGACCAAGTAGCATGAAAATTTTGATATGCCCGGACATAGGAATTGTCTTAGTAAAGAGAGATCATGTTGACATTCAAAAATTTTTTATACACATCATTTGATGAAGAAACACGTCCTGTTTTTGATTTACTTTCTGCAAGATATAAGGAGGACAGATGTAACGTAGCTTCAGTCGCTAAAGTATATGCAACATGCCGGTAGATGACATCTCCACATGATAGGTATGGTACAAGTACGGCTGAACAATAGGAGTGGTCCGGTATATTGCATATCCTAAGTCTTGTTTTCTAGGAGTGCTGATATGTTTCAGTTTCTATTACTAATCATTAATCAGCTTATAGATCCTTCCTGGGGCTGTTTTTGTTCTAGAAGAAAATTCAAAATATCTTTGATTGAAGTGTTGCGCATATTCGCGAATCTACTGAAGGGTGATGCCACAGATGTTCGTTGCTTCCTTTCCTAATCTCCCTTTCACTATGAGGCGCCCTGCAAGAAGGTATTTCCGAAAGAAGGCATTTTTTCTTATCTTTTTTTTACAGTTTTGTGAATGTAAAATTATGTGTATAATTGTTAATCGTTTCATCTATCATCCACTTTTTTATTGTTCTATCATTTATTATAGACAAGAGTTTGAGAGTGTAAGTGTGGAAAGTTGAATTTATTAATCAGTTATATAAATTGTGTTTGATTTTTCGACATGAAGATTCAGCAAGTAAATATATATAGGAATATCAGACCAATTCATATGTTGGAAAATTAACTTGTATTTATATAAATTAAGAAAGATATGAGAAAATACTTTTAAAATAGTACCGAAATATATTTAGAAGCATGTTGCTTCAGAGAGATTTGAATAATATGAGACTGTTGTTAAGTTAACTGTACTTAAAGATTAATATGATAAGGGGAATAATAACTTGTACAATAGTAGGATTTTAAAAAAATTTAATATATTTAGAAAATCTAATGGTAATTTATTCTCAGTTTTTAAATCAATTCTAACAAATGGCTTTGTAACTTTACTGGGTTTAGTAACTGGTATGATAACTGCTAGATATTTAGGGGTAGAAGGTAGGGGGGAACAAGCTGCCATAATTATTTGGCCTCAGTTTTTAGCTTATATCCTAACACTAGGTCTCCCTTCTGCATTAGTATATTATTTTAGAATTCGAAAGAATATGAATGCTGCTTATTTTTATTGTTCTATAATATCTAGTCTCATTTTAGGAGTAATATCTGTAATAGGAGGAATTATAATAGTACCTTTTTTCTTAAGAGGTTATTCTGAGGACATTATTTTATTTTCTCAAATTGTAATGATTGCTGCTCCATTTATACTTAATGATGCTTTAATAAATGCAATTCTACAAGGAAGAGGCCAATTTAATACATTAAATAGGGTTAGATATTTGACTCCTTTTTTCACTTTAGTACTACTTGTTTTTTTTATTGTAACAGGTACTAATAATTCCTATACTTTTGCTTTAGCGTACTTAATCCCATCTATCCCTATTACTATTTATAATTCTATAAGAATGTATAAAGAATATAAAATTCCTTCATGGAAAGAGCTTAAGAAGGCCACTCAAGAATTGTATGGTTATGGCATAAGATCTTACGGTATTGATCTTGCAGGAGCAATAAATGTTCGTTTAGATCGCTTTTTAGTAGTCGGTTTATTAAGCCCTAAAAACATGGGATTATATGTAGTAGCTTTAAGTTTATCTAGAATGCTGAATATTTTTACAACTGGTATAGTCACTGTTTTATTCCCAAAAGCATCTGGGAAACAAGAGAAAGAAATTGTAGAAATAATAGGACGAAGTGCTAGGTTGAACCTTTTTTTCACAGGTGTAGGCGCGTTGATAATAATTCTATTTGGGCCTTATGCTCTTAACCTATTATATGGTAAAGATTTTTTAGATGCTCTACCTGCATTTCGAATTCTAATACTGGAAGTCATGATTACAGGAACAGTAGAGATATTAAGTCAAGCGTTTATGGCTTTAAATAAACCAGGAAGAGTAACTATACGTCAAATGATTGGACTAGTAATTAATCTGCCATTATTGTTAATACTTGTTCCTAAATATGGAATTAATGGTGCTGCAGTGTCCTTATTAATATCGTCTATATTTAGATTATTATTTATATTGATTAGTTTTAAAAAGGTTTTAAAAGTGGAAACACCAAGCCTTTTAATAAATATTAAGGATTTTAGATGGTTAAAGAATACAGTAAATAAAAAATATAAAATAGCTTAATCTATCTTATTATTATTTTAAGTTAGAATGTGTGCCTTTTAGGAGAGGATATATTTGAAGATAGCAATAGTACATGATTGGTTAGTAACTTATGCAGGTGCTGAAAAAGTGTTAGAACAAATATTAGACGTGTTCCCGGAAGCCGATTTATTCAGTGTGGTTGATTTTATCAATGAAAATGAGCGTACCTTTATAAAAAATAAAAAGGTTACAACCACTTTTATTCAAAAATTACCTCTAGCTCAAAATAAGTATAGAAATTATCTGCCATTAATGCCATTTGCCATAGAACAATTGGACTTATCAAAATATGATATTATTATATCGAGTTCACATGCTGTAGCAAAAGGAGTAATAACAGGTCCAGACCAATTACACATCTCTTATGTTCACTCACCTATAAGATATGCTTGGGATTTGCAGCATCAATATCTAAGAGAGGCTGGTTTAAACAAGGGGATAAAAGGTCTATTGGCACGATATATGTTACACAAAATTAGAAATTGGGACTATAGAACTGCTAATGGGGTTGATGTATTCTTATCTAACTCAGAATTTATTTCACGAAGAATTTGGAAAGTATATCGTCGTGAATCAAAGGTGATTTATCCTCCTGTTGATATCTCTAGCTTTTCTTTAAAAAGAGGTAAGGAAGATTTCTATTTAACAGCTTCTAGGATGGTTCCTTATAAAAAAATTGATACTATTGTAGAAGCCTTTACAAATATGCCAAATAAGAAGCTGGTTGTGATTGGAGATGGCCCAGACTTTAATAAAATTAAAGCTAAAGCAGGGAGCAATGTTCAAATGCTTGGATATCAACCTTTTGATGTTTTAAAAGAGCACATGCAAAATGCTAAAGCTTTTGTATTTGCTGCGGAAGAGGATTTTGGGATTACTCCTGTAGAAGCACAAGCATGTGGAACACCTGTTATTGCATATGGTAAGGGTGGAGCATTAGAAACTATAAAAGGGCTAGAGTATAGCCATCCTACTGGAATTCATTTTGGTGGTCAAACTCCTGAGAGTATTCAAAATGCAGTAAGAGAGTTTGAAATGAATGAAGGCATATTTAATGCTGATAGGTGCAGAGAAAATGCTATGAGGTTTTCAGAGGATCGTTTTAAAGAAGAACTTAAAAATCTTGTGATAGAAGAGTATGAAAAGAAAAGTAATCTACAACTACAAAAAGCTTAATAAAGAACGATTTTAAATGGCTATCAGTAGATTATGCTGATAGCTTTATTTATTGGGGGGGTATATATATGAACATAGCCGTAGTTGGAACTGGTTATGTAGGTTTAGTTACAGGTGTATGCCTTGCAGAAATAAATCATAGTGTAATTTGTATTGATACGGATACTGCTAAAGTAGAAAAAATGAAAAGTGGCATCTCACCTATTTATGAGCCAGGGTTAGATGAATTAATGCAAAAAAACATTACAAAAGGTACACTACAGTTTACTAATAGCCATGTTGAGGGATTTAAAGATGCCGAAGTCATTTTTATTGCAGTTGGTACGCCACAAATGCCTGATGGTTCAGCTAATTTACAATACATTGAAGAAGTAGCTAAAACTATCAGTAAACATATTACTAATGATGTGATTGTAGTAACGAAGAGTACAGTGCCTGTTGGAACAAATGATTTTGTGAAGCGAACTATTATAGAAAATCTTGTGCATGATGTACAAATTAAAGTAGCATCGAATCCGGAATTTTTACGTGAAGGTTCTGCAATATATGATACTTTTCATGGTGACAGAATTGTTATTGGTACGGAAGATACAGAAACTGCAGATGCTTTAGAAGCGATGTATCAACCTTTTGGCATCCCTGTTTACAAGACAGATGTAAAAAGCTCTGAGATGATTAAATATGCGTCTAATGCTTTTTTAGCTACAAAAATTAGTTTCATTAATGAAATTTCTAATATTTGCGAAAAGCTGGGAGCTAATGTAGAGGATGTTGCAAATGGTATGGGATTTGATAATCGCATTGGTCGGGCTTTCTTAAATGCGGGAATTGGTTATGGGGGTTCTTGTTTTCCAAAAGATACTCATGCATTAGTGCAAATTGCTGGAGGAGTAAATCACAACTTCAAATTATTGAGATCGGTAATTGAGGTTAATAATAACCAACAAAAATTAATGGTAAGTAAGATTAAAGATAGATTTGGAAATTTAGAAGGAAAAACTATTGCATTACTTGGACTAGCGTTTAAGCCCAATACGGATGATATGCGTGAAGCGGCTTCGATTGTGTTGGCTCACTCTTTAGTACAAGAAGGAGCTAGCATTAAGGCCTATGATCCGATTGCTATGGAAAATGCTAAAAAGTATCTTCCAAATGCAGTAACTTTTGTTTCGTCTAAGGAAGAGGTGCTTCAAGAAGCAGATGCTGCTGTTATTGTGACAGAATGGGAAGAGTTTAGAAGTCTGGACTTATCTAAGTTAAAAGATTTGATGAAGGAACCTATTTTATTTGACGGTAGAAATTGTTTTGATTTAGGAATGATACAAAATTTAGGAATAGAGTATCATTCTGTTGGTAGGCCATCTGTGGGCGTTAAGAATTTGGTAATAGATTAAAAAGACTGGTATATACACAGTCTTTTATGTTTCAGGAGGACTTCAAGTGAAATTAGTTTTATTATCTGGTGGATCTGGTAAACGTCTTTGGCCTTTATCCAACGATTCACGTTCTAAACAATTTTTAAAAGTATTACGCAATGAAGAAAATCAGCTCCAATCCATGGTTCAACGAGTATGGGGTCAATTAGATAAATTAGGCTTAACGGAGTCTGCAGTTATAGCTACAAGTAAAACACAGGTAGAGATGATTCAAAGTCAAATTGGAAAGAATGTGTCTGTAATTGTTGAACCGGAAAGAAGAGATACTTTTCCTGCTATTGCGTTAGCTGCTTCATACCTATATTCTAAAGAGGGTGCAGATAGGGAAGAGGTAGTCGGTGTATTACCTGTTGATCCCTATGTAGAGGACCAGTTCTTTGGCAGGTTATTAGATTTAGAAGATGTTTTAAAATCAACAACTGCTGATTTGGCTCTTATGGGAGTACAGCCAACGTTTCCTTCAGAAAAGTATGGTTATATTGTACCTAATGTTGAGGAATCGACTCAAGAAATTGTTAAAGTGAGTCACTTCAAAGAAAAACCAAAAGCAGAAGAAGCTGAGGTTTTATTACAACAACAAGCTTTATGGAATTGCGGAGTGTTTGCATTTAAATTAGATAAAATCATTTCTCTTTTAGAGCAGAAAGAATTGCCTACAGACTATGATACTTTATCAGCTAATTATGCTTTATTACCTAAAATCAGCTTTGATTATGAAGTGGTTGAGAAAACAGCAAACATTGTTGCTATTCCTTATCAGGGAAGTTGGAAAGACCTTGGGACTTGGAACACGTTAACAGAAGAGATGGGGACTAATATTCTTGGGAAAGCAAATGTAAGCAAGGATTCTAAAAATACACATATTATTAATGAATTGGATATTCCCATTTCAGTACTTGGGTTATCTAATATTCTTGTAGCAGCAAGTCCTGACGGTATCCTAGTAACAGATAAAGAAGCAAGTCCGCGTGTTAAAGAATTAGTGGGACATTTAGACCAAAGACCAATGTATGAAGAACGTCGTTGGGGTTGGTACAGAGTCCTTGAACATACTAAGTACGATGATGGTACTGAAGTTCTCACTAAACGTATTAACATCTCAGCAGGCAAAAACTTAAGCTATCAATACCATAATTGTCGGAAAGAAGTTTGGACAATTGTGAAGGGTGAAGGTGTTATATTGTTAAATGATGAATTTCAAGTAGTTCGTTCAGGAGATGTAATTCAAGTACCTATCGGAGTAAAGCATGCTGTAAAAGCTGTTACTGATTTGGAGTTTATTGAAGTACAGACAGGAACGGAGTTAATCGAAGAAGATAATCATCGTATTCTTTTAACGTGGGAAGAGATTGAAGAACAAGCATATGCTTTAAGTAGATAAGAACATCAGATTGCCTAAATAGTAATCCACTGTTCTTATTAGTGTCTTAGTAAAAGGAAGAAATTCCATGATGCCAGTTGTTGGTGGAGCAGGTTTCATTGGTAGCCAAACAGTAAAAGGGCTGTTGGACCGAGGTGATGATGGTATTATGCAACATTATTATCAATCACAGGCACAAGTGATTGTATAAACCGCTGGATATTCCAGCGGTTTTTTCTTTATATGGAGCTGAATGATGAAAACAATTGCTTACTATATATCAGATTACGGCTACGGCCACGCATCGCGTTCAATCGCTTTAATTCGTGAATTGTTAAAAAGAGATGAGGATGTACAAATTATTATTTGTCATTCATTTGCCTTGTCTTTTTTACAGGATTCTTTAAAAGAATATAACAGTAGCATTATCTATCATAAGGTGAAAACAGATGTTGGGTATGTGCTGAAACAGCATTCTCTTGAAGTCGATACAGCTGCACTTGAGAAGAAATGTAGAGAATACTTGGATTATCTTCCTTTCGTTGCAAAGGAGGAAGCGGTATTTTTAGAAGCGCATCATGTACAGCTTATAGTTTCTGATATTACTCCGCTTGCATTTGAAATAGGTGAGATATTAGGTGTACCTTCTATTGGAGTTTCCAATTTTACTTGGTATACGGCGTATCAAGGACTGGTCAGTGAAGGGGTGTTGTCACAACTATATGATTCCTATCGCAAGATGACTATGTTTTATGCTCTTGCGGGAAGCAGTGAACCGAGTTGGGGAGAAGTTCATAAGTTTGGATTTTTCAGCCGAACTGCAGACAGTGCAGAGGTGAAACGAATTCAAACAACCTTGAATCCGTTAGGCAACAAGAAATTAGTCTTTATGCCAATAGGCATGAAAATTGATATTGGTGACCTAAGCGATTGGGATTTTTGGAATCAAGAAGGATGTGTCTTTATTGTGTCGAGCAATATGGATGTTTCGCATCCTAATGTAGTGAAAATTCCATTTGATTATACAGAGTCTCAAAATTATGCAGCTGCTTCTGATGTAATGATTTCGAAGGCAGGATGGGGAACGGTTAGTGAAGCTGTCACTAATACTAAGCCTCTTATTGTGATTAATCGAAATGTGCAGGAAGATCAGAATACGATTGAGTATTTGCAAGAGAATGGTCTTTGTAAGGTGGTTGAGTGGGAGGAATTCCACCTATTAGATATCGAAAGTGTAATAAGGCAATATAACAAAGGCTATATACAAAATGAAGTGTCTCATATAGTGGAGTGTATATTGCATCTTATTACAGTATAAGGAGGAACACACATGATCCTAGTCATCGGCGGCGCCGGCTATATCGGCAGCCATGCAGTGAAAGAACTATTGGACCAAAATCATAAAGTAGTTGTACTGGATAACTTGTCTACAGGTCATCGTGAAAGTGTGGATAACCGAGCTATGTTTGAGCAGGGGGATTTAGGGAATACTGCTGATTTAGATCGCGTATTTTCCACTTACAATATCGATGCGGTGATGCATTTTGCAGCAAACAGCTTGGTGGGGGAGTCAGTTGTTCATCCGTTGAAGTATTATCAAAATAATGTGGTGGCAACTATTACTCTGTTAGAAGCGATGATGAAGTATAGTGTGAAGAATTTTATCTTCTCTTCTACTGCTGCGACGTACGGTATTCCAGAGGTGGATATCATTACAGAGGATACAGTAACGAATCCAATCAATCCGTACGGTCAGTCTAAGTTGATGATGGAGCATATTTTACATGATTTCCACAATGCATATGGTTTGCAGTATGTGGTGCTTCGCTATTTCAATGCGGCAGGGGCGCATATGACAGGGGAAATCGGGGAAGATCATACGCCGGAAACGCATTTGATTCCTCTTGTATTACAGCATCTTTTAGGATTGCGTGACAGTATTTCTGTATTTGGTACGGATTACGATACAGAGGATGGTACATGTATTCGTGATTATATCCATGTAACCGATTTAGCACGTGCTCATATTCTTGCGTTAGAAAGCTTGCTGGAGGACAAGAGTGCAAGTGCAACGTATAACTTAGGGAACGGGAAAGGCTTTTCTGTTAAAGAAGTTATTCAAACGTGCGAGCGTGTAACAGGGAAGCAAGCTAATGTGGTGTATACAGACCGCCGTTCCGGTGATCCAGCTCAGCTCATTGCATCTTCTCAAAAGATTTATGAGACATTAGGGTGGAAGGCAGAGTATTCGTTAGAACAAATCATCCAATCAGCTTGGAGCTGGCATCAGGCGAATCCATCAGGCTTTAAAACAGGTATCAAGCAATAATGTATGGAAGAGAGCATAAAATGCTCTCTTTTTTGATTATGAATAGGTATGAAATGCCGAGTTTCCTTGCAAAATGAAAGATATTCTCTATCATTTCATCTCCCGGAATCTATAAAATCAAGTATAATGAAGTATAGATTACAGACAGTATGTCTGTTCTTCTCGTTTTCTATTTTTACTATAAGGTGGAACTATGATGAAAAAGAAAATCCTGTATTGGATGTTAGGTATTATTGTAATAGGGGCAGGTATTTTTGTGTATAATGTGTATTCTTCCGTTTCTAAGACGGTAGATACGATGCATGAGCCGTTAAAGCGGGATAAGTCGGAGAAGCGTGAGGAAGAAGTGAGCACGAAGGACGAACATCCAATCTCGATTTTAGTATTTGGTGTGGATGAGCGTGAGAATGATCGAGGCCGTTCGGATTCTCTTATGCTTCTTACGGTAAACCCGGCTGAGAAATCTACGAAGATGCTCAGCATTCCTCGTGATTCGTATACGGATATTATCGGCAAAGGCAAAAAGGATAAGATCAATCATGCGTACGCCTTTGGCGGTGTTAATATGACGATTGATACGGTAGAGAATTTCTTGAATGTTCCGATTGATTATTACATTCAGGTGAATATGGAAGGTTTTAAGGATATTGTTGATGCGGTCGGCGGTGTAACGGTGAATAATGACTTTGCATTTACGTATGGCGGATATGATTTTGCAAAAGGTGTTATTGATTTAAATGGTGATGAAGCATTGGTCTATTCCCGCATGAGGTATGAAGATCCAAACGGTGATTTTGGCCGCCAGCATCGCCAGCGTCAAGTGCTGCAGGCTGTGGTTCAACGCGGGGCGACTGTGGAATCCTTGACGAATTACGGTGGTATTTTAGAAGCGATTCAAAAGAATGTGCGTACGAATATGACGGTAGAAGATATGTACAATATTCAAAAGAACTATCGGGATGCAAGCAAGCATATGGAGGAACTCCAGATTCCGGGCGAGGGCACGAAGATGGACGGAATTTATTATTATATCGTGTCAGATGAGACTAAGCAGGAATTATCGCATACGCTGCGCCAGCATTTAGGATTGGCGGCAGAATAAGAAAAGCGGACAGGCTTCGTTGGGAAGCTTGTCCGCTTTTTTGCGTTGTGTAAATTAATTCATGAAATACTGGGTTACCAATTGCTTCATTTTTTCTTCGTCAATGATTAATTGGTCGTTGTTGTTTTTTAAGATATCGTCACGCATCGTTTTCCACTCTCCAGCTAGCTGATGGTACTGCAGCTGTGCCGGGTTAAAGTCTTTTACCGCAAGTCCTAAGCTCAGCATGTCTGGTGTAGTCATGTTAGTTGCGATCAAGAAGTTTGGTATTTGCTTGACGAAGGCAGGTAGCTTGGTCACATTGGAGGGATCCAGTGCTTTTTTAGCCATTCCTACTAATGCTTCCTCCTGCAGGCGCTGACGGTCATATTCGCCGTTTTTCAGAGAGTAGCGTTCATGTACAAGTTCGGTTACCAATTTGCCGTCCGCTTCGTATATCCCTTTTGTGATGACTTTGTTTTTGTTTTCTGCATACCAAGGATGTGTAAATTTGACATCAAACGGTACATTCATTTCGATGCCGTCTAATGCATCCACTGCTCCCTGCAGGCCTTGGTAGTTTGTTTCTACATAGTAGTTAATCGGAATGCCTGTTAATTCGGAAACAGATTGAATCGCGGCATCGATTCCTTGCTGGCGTCCTTCTGTCGCTTGTTTAATGTATTGCACACTTGTCAGTTTTGTATAGCCGTAGCCTTCGAGATGTACACGTGTGTCACGCGGAATGCTCATGGCTTGGTATTCCTTTTTATTTAAATCCACATGGACAACAATCATGGAGTCAGAGTGTCCGATATTGTCTCCTTTGCGTTCGTCTGATCCGATCAACAGAATGTTGAAGACGCTGTTTTGGACTTTGTTATCTTCATCTGACGCTGCGACAGGTACAGTTTTAAAGTGGTTTTCTGGCTGTAGCTGTTTATAGGCATATGTACCGCCAGCTACAAGGAGTATGATTAATATTAGTATGCTGTAGCTGACAATTTTGCTGACTTTTCTCTTTTCATATGAACCTCCGTTGCTTTCCTTACATATGAGGGGTTTTTACCTATTTTACTATATTACGAGATAGTTTTATATGTAATAGTTGGAATGTTTGTGGAATTGCAAGAAAATATGGTTCTGGTGTAAATACCAAGACAAATAGAAAAAAGTTGTTGGTCCACTTTCAGATAACCCCTTAGGCCGTTATCCCAAACAGTCTATGTATGAAGTCCACTTGAATAAATGTTGCTTTTCCATACTGATGACGTACCTTTTTAAGAGTACTAGTATCAGTATGTCTAGGGTTTAGAGATTAATTGCAATTGTCTTGAAGTTTGTGCACCAGAACGCAAAATTATATATTATTATATATCTCCTCTGAAATTACAATATATAACATTATATACATATTTTACTTGACTAAACCCTTAGAACGCTATATTCTTATAAAAGAACATAGCGTTCTTTATAAAGTTCATATACCTTCTTTATCAATCTTCATTGCCATTTATGTTCTATCTTTTATTTTTAATATAAGAAGGGGATGATTTAATGGCGGTAGTTGGTAAATTATTAGTGGCAGTTTCGCTTACAGGAACTATGGCAGCAGGTGCACTAGCTTGGAATGGTGGTGAAAACCTAGAACTCATAAAAAGTTATGCGGTGTCCATGAAAGACAAAGTTTCAGCGTTATCTGATGATATTAGTTTCCTTAACAATTCTATTTCAGGAAAAAATGACAAGATTAATGGACAAAAAGAAAAAATAGCAGAACTTGAAGGAATTATCACTCAGTTAACTGCGGAAAGAGATGCTCTCCAAGCAGAAGTAACCCGGTTGACGGCGGAAAATGCACAAATTCCTGCATTGGGAGCACAAATTGAAGCTTTGAACGCAACAATTGCGGAATTAGAAGGACAAGTTACTGATTTACAAGCTTCCTTAGCTTCCCTTCAAGCTGATTACGACAATACAGTTGCTGAACTTGAAACAGCAAATAGCGAAATTACTAAAGCTAATCAGGAATCACAAGAATTAAAGGATTATGCAGCCAATTTAGAAGCTGAAACTACTAGTACATATAATGCTGCAAAAGTTGATCGGACTAACCCTATGTATGAAGTCGGAGAAACAATACCTACAACCCCAGGTGAATTTCCTACTTTGGCAGGAGGATGGAATAGCTTAATATATGCTTTGCAAGATACTGAGGTAGGAGTGGTTATGAATAGTATTATAAGCACTTCTATTCATCAGATAGGGTCCTATGGAAATAGCCCTGACCTTACTGTATGGTTAATTGACATGCCTGAATATCAAGACGGAGATTTGGATGGTTTAATGGGATTTCTTGTACAGAATTCTAATATAGTTGACATGCCTAGTTCGTTTAATATCATTTTCAAGGTGCTAAATTCCGATACTCATATTGTCACCTACAAGGTTTATATTGATAACGCCACTGGGGAGTATGTAGCGGATAGAAAGGTTAACTAATTTATAAATGAAAATTAAAAGGGAATAATGAATATCTTTCATTATTCCCTTTTAATTACCCAATAAGTAACAGTCACATAATATATAAGTTCTATCATGCTATGTTAAAATTTTTTTGCTTAATTTATCCGAAAAATTCTCAATGATTCTAATAGGTAGGAGAAAAACGGTTCTGGTGCAAATACCAAGACAAATAGAAAAAATATGAAGTGGACAGGGAAATCCTGTCCACTTTTTTTATTTAGCTGCTTCTATCGAAAAGACAGCCGGTTTGTTAAAATACCCCAGCATGTCGAGCCCTGACATTTTCGGAAGCCGCGACAGGAAAAAAAACATCTCTTGTGATGTCGGAAAGGAGATGGGGGCCAGCTCTGAAATCATAAATTCCTCTTCTTCTTGTGGGAACGCGAGCAGGTGTACGGTATATCCGCCCTCCTTTTGTTCATGAATGAACCCTGTGGCTACGGTTACGCCGTCTTCATCTGTAATGGTCAAGGCGGCATCGGCATGGCTGCTGTGTCTTAGCTCGAGATTAGAAAATGGAACAGCTTGTAAGGGATTGTTCATTTATTTTTCCTCCTGATTGGTAAAACTTAAGATTCATTTGCAGTGTAGTATAGATACAAACTGTGGACAACTTGGTAAAATTGCGCTTTTTAGGCTTGAAAATTGGATTTTCTCCTAGGGAAAATTGGATTTTGCCAGCATGAAATTTTAAATATGGAGGTTTTGTATTCTGAAAGATTTATCTTTGGGAGAAAGGCTGTTTTTGAGGTTTAAGTAAACAAATAATTATATAAAGCCATAGACTACGGTATTTTATTTTACTTGGATGTAAAGGTTGAACATCTGTTTTGGTTTTTCTATACTTTTTAAATTAAGGCTCTGTTAAACTTTAATGTTGATTTTTGATATATTAGAGGGAAACGCCAGAAATGGTGTTTCCCCTTCTTCAAAATTCAATTAAAAACCTTGTCAATCTCAGGTTTGTCATAATCCAAAATCCACTCATTAAATATTTCATACATATCTCTTATTGTTTCAGGTGAAGTTGCTAATAAATCACAACCCCTGTCATCGTAAACGTGAAAGATAGTTTTTTTGTTAATATTTATGAAATAAACCCGATGATAAATACTTGGTTTTAATCCTAAATCTTGATTGCATAATGCTTTTAACAAAGGTTTGAATTTAAATTCAGTGGTTTTACACTTTAGAGTAAATCTATGTGTTCTATATGTTCCTTCTTCGTCATCTTCTGGGAAAATATAGGGCATCATTTGATGCTTCAACCTATACAAAATCGACTTCTCAACATAAGGTGAATAGTTCTTTAATTCACGTTTGATATTTTTACCTTTATCAAAATCATTTACATCTATCACTACAAATATATCATCCGTAGGAGAGTGTAAGGCTTCAAATAAAGTAATCGCTCTTTTATAACACCCCAATACATATGGGTTGTTGGGATAATCGTATCCCCTTTTCCATTCGACTCCAAGTTCAAACCGTATACCAATATTCCAACTATAAAACAAAGGCGGTCTCAGCTTTAAATTGGGGAATGTTTCTTGCATAAATTCTTTTAAATTCATTCCGACACCTCATAAAATTCAATCTTCAAATCAGACAAAAAACCAAGGACTAAACATTAAATTTTGACAAACGCAAACTATCATAAGTATTCGTCATTTCAAATACAAACGATGTTAGCAAGAACTCTTTAATGTTGTGTTTAGTGTTTTCATTACTGCGACTATCTACAAATAGGAACCACGAAAGATAGTTGTCGAGATACTTTGTAGCCACACCCTTAAAGCGGTCTAACCATTGTTTCATTCGAGAATGGAGACCATTTACATTTTGAATATGATACAAGCCCTTTATAACGTGTTTTCCATCGTTTGATTTAATGCGATAATGTTCTATTCCCTTCTCTTTTGCATATGTTTTATAGGCTCTCGAAGCATCCGTAACAAGTACATTATTAGGTGTTAATTTAGAACCTATCATACTTTTTACCTTAGTCTTAACAACACGACCCATACAAGCAACTTTAGATACTGTTGCTTTTGTTCGGTCTCTGGCAACAAGAACACATACTTGTTCTTGGCTTATTCCTCTATGTTTAGATTTCCCGCCACGCTTACGAGGATTGCGTTCCGTAATCCCACGTTGCCCTTTTTGAGAGTATAAGAAATAGGTTTCATCAACTTCAACTATACCTTCAAATTGCTCAAAATCCATTTGTTTTAATGCACTTAATAGCTTGTGTCTCCAATAAAAAAGCGTAACCCAAGTAACCCCTATGATTTCGGCAGATTTTTGCAAGGAATAACCTTTGAACATACAATCAACAAATGCAATCCATTCATCTCCTTTTCGGGTGCGATAAAGAACTGTATTTGTTGTATCAGTAAATGTTTTATTACAACATTTGCAACGATAGCGTTGGCGACCATTGTATTTTCCGAACCTTACAACGTATTCAGATGCGCAATGAGAGCATTCAAATCCTTCTTTAAAACGAGTTTCTCGCATTTCATTTATTAGACGACCACCGACAGAGGAAGCAGACAGCCTGTTAGTGAAGGCGGAAGAAGATTTGCATGGTGCTCATAATATCCATTTTCAGCTCGTTCAAAAAGAAGCTACGGGAGAAAAAACGGAATTTTCCTTGCTTTTGATGCATGCGGAGGATCATTTAATGTCTACGCTGGCAATGAAAGAGCTTGTAAAAGAGTTATTGGAAATTTTTAAAAGCAGAAATTTATAACATACAGACATATATGATGGGGAGGGGTTATTCATGTTTGAAGCATTAAGTAAGTTTCTTATTCCGATCGCAGGGAAGTTAAACAATAATCGGTATTTGCAGGTGTTACGTGATGCATTTATGCTTTCTTTTCCTATTACTATTTTCGCATCGATTATAGTGGTTTTAACAAATCTGCCATTTTTAGACAAGCTGATGAGCGAAGGAGCTCTTACTACCTTCCGTTCTTCTTTCGGTATCGCATCGCAGGCGACTATGGGGATTATGACGGTATTCGTTGTGTTTGGTATCGGCTATTATCTATCAAGAAGCTATGACGTGGAAGCGATATTCGGCGGTGCCATCGCATTAGTATCCTTCTTACTGTTAACGCCGTTTGTATTAATACAAGAGGGCGGAGAAGCAATTCAGAATGTTATTCCGCTGGATCGCCTTGGCGCAAAAGGCATGTTCCTTGGAATGATTGTAGCATTCCTAGCAGCATAGATTTATCGCATCATTGTTCAAAAGGATATTACGATTAAAATCCCGGCAGGTGTTCCACCCGCTGTTGCAAAGTCATTTGCTGCCTTAATCCCAGCACTTATCACATTATCTGTTTTTCTAGGTATTAACATTTTTGTTACACAAGTTTTTGATACGAATATGCATGACTTTATTTATAAAGCAATTCAAGCTCCACTGGTTGGCTTAGGCGGCGGAATTGTGCCTACTTTAATTGCAATATTCTTTATACAAGTATTATGGTTCTTCGGCCTTCACGGTCAAATCATTATTAACTCAGTAATGGACCCAATTTGGAATACATTAGCGATTGAAAATTTTAATGCATATACAAATAATCAGGAAGTTCCGCATATTATTACTAAGTCTTTTATCGACATTTATACAGTAGGTATGGGTGGAACTGGAATGACCTTGGCTGTTGTCGTTGCTATTTTGGTGTTCATGAAGAGCAGACAAACAAACAAGCGGTGTAACGGGAAAGGGGATTCATATGATAAACACACAAGAAGCAACTAAACAACAGCAATATCATTTTCCGGCAGGATTTTGGTGGGGATCTTCGGCATCGGCCACACAAACAGAGGGTGCTGCAAATGAAGATGGAAAAGGAAAAAACATTTGGGATCATTGGTATGAGGTAGAACCGAACCGTTTCTTTGACGGAGTCGGACCGGAAAACACATCCCAGTTCTATTATAAGTACAAAGAAGATATTCAGTTAATGAAAGAAATCGGTCATAATTCATTTCGTATGTCTATCTCTTGGTCTAGAATGTTTCCAAATGGAGCAGGGAATGTGAATGAAAAAGCGATTGCGTTTTATAGTAACGTAATTGATGAGCTGATTGCTGCAGGCATTGAGCCGTTTGTGAATCTGTATCATTTTGATATGCCGATGGAGCTTCAAAAAATCGGCGGCTGGGTAAATAGAGACGTGGTGGAAGCATACGTTGTGTATGCGGAAACTTGCTTTAAGCTGTTCGGCGACCGTGTGAAAAAATGGTTTACGCATAATGAACCAATCGTGCCGGTAGAAGGCGGCTATCTGTATGATTTCCATTATCCGAACGAAGTGGATTTCCAAAAAGCAGTGCAGGTCGGTTACCACACCTTATTATCAAGTGCAAAAGCGATTAAGGCGTATAAAGAACAAGGGCAGGATGGAAAAATCGGGATTATTTTAAATCTCACTCCATCGTACCCAAGAAGCCAGCATCCGGCAGATGTAAAAGCTTCTGTCATTGCGGATGCGTTCTTTAACCGCTCCTTCTTAGATCCATCTGTTAAAGGAGAGTTCCCGGCAGAGCTTGTTGCAATCCTGAAGGAAGAAGGCTATATGCCTGTTATGGAAGACGGCGATCTTGCTGTTATAAAAGAAAATACTGTGGATTTACTGGGTATTAACTATTATCAACCGCGCAGAGTGAAGGCGAAAGAGCATATGCCGAATCCGGAAGCTCCGTTTATGCCAGAACGTTATTTTGATAATTATGTTATGCCAGGGCGTAAGATGAACCCTCATAGAGGCTGGGAAATCTATGAAAAAGGTATTTATGATATTTTAGTTAATGTGAAAGAAAACTATGGAAATATCGAATGCTTTATCTCTGAAAACGGAATGGGTGTAGAAGGAGAAGAACGCTTCAGAGACGAGAATGGCATTATTCAGGATGATTATCGCATTGCCTTTATCCAAGAGCATTTAAAATGGGTTCATAAAGTAATCCAAGAAGGATCTAATGTGAAAGGCTATCATTTATGGACGTTCATGGATAACTGGTCCTGGTCTAATGCTTATAAAAATCGATACGGCTTTGTATCTGTGAATCTTTCTAAAGATGGCGAGCGTACTGTGAAAAAAAGCGGACAGTGGTTTAAAGCAGTTTCTGAAAATAACGGATTTTAACAAAAAGATGGTCTTGTTTGACCATCTTTTTCTCAATAAGGGGGATTATATATGAATTATGTAGTAATGGATATAGGAGGTTCCTCCATCAAGCATGCTGTTATGAATGAAAAAGCAGAATGTCTCACATCTGAAAAGACGGTTACGCCAAAGCAG
This sequence comes from Bacillus sp. 165, assembly GCF_017742235.1. Taxonomy (GTDB): domain Bacteria; phylum Bacillota; class Bacilli; order Bacillales; family Bacillaceae_G; genus JAGHKQ01. The sequence continues at coordinate 111,733 of NZ_JAGHKQ010000005.1, read as the reverse complement.
GGGGAGGGACTGACATTTCCGTGCTTGATTCAAATTATTGAAGACTATAAACAGCATTTTCAGATTAGTGGAGTGGCGTTAAGCGTTTCGGGAGCGGTAGATCCGGTAAGCGGCTATGTATATTTTGCCGGTGCTGTCACAGATCTTATGCATAAAAATGTAAAAGAAGAGCTACAGTGCGTCAATTTGCCGGTGGAGCTTGATAATGATGTGAATTGTGTGACGCTGGCGGAGAAATGGATGGGTCATGCGACTGAATGTCAAAGCTTTGTATGCATTGCAGCGGGAACTGGAATCGGCGGAGGTATCTTTATCAATGGAGAGCTGTATCGAGGAAATAAAGGAATGGCTGGAGAATTTGGCTTGATGACGTTACACTATAATCAAGAGCTAGAAACGGCTATAGATCAGTATTCTTACAGTAATCTCGGTTCTTCTAGAGCATTGGTAGCAAACGCTTCCAAAAAGCTTGGATATCCGGTCACGGGCGAAGTCCTTTTCGAGCTTGCTGAACAGGGCAATGAACAGGCACTTGCAGCATTAGATGAATTTTATAATGCGCTTGCGATAGGAGCGGCTAACATTATCCATGCTTTGGCTCCGGAAAAAGTGCTGATCGGCGGGGGAATTAGCGCCCAGCGAAGTGTGATTGACGAAGTGAAGGAGAGAATAAGAAGAATACGCGAGGAAGCATTAGATGTTTCTGAAATAGATCGCTGTTATTTCCAAAATGATGCGGGGAAAGTGGGAGCGTTGTATCATTTCTTAAAATCAGCCCATTCTTAAAAACTAATCAAGTCAGGTGATTGTAATATGAGTAAATATGAAAGTATTTCTAATGAAATAAGGAATAGGGTGAAGGCGAATGTTTATCCCGTCGATCAGCCTATTCCAGACGAGGTATCGCTCTCAAAAGAATTTCAGTGCAGCCGTATGACGATGAAAAAAGCACTCGATATTTTAGTGATGGAAGGACTGCTGTATCGGAAGCGGGGACATGGCACCTTTATTATTAAATCAACGATGCGTGATAATACAGGGAGTATAGTGGATAAGGAGACATTGGGTCTTTCCACTTTATTAAAGGGCAAGCATATTGTCAGCACCGTTATTACATTTGAAGTGCAGTTTCCGTCAGAAGAGGTTGCAGCGCATTTAGGCATTAGCCAGGACACTCCAGTGTATCATCTGATCCGTTTAAGAAGTGTGGAGCATGAGCCTTATGTCATGGAAGAAACCTATATGCCGACCAACCTTATTTTGGACCTTACCGAAGAGGTGTTAAATGCTTCTATATATGCTCATATCACAAATACGTTGAAGCTGACAATTGCCGGTTCACAACGTAAAATAAGAGCTTGTAAACCGAATGAATTAGACCGTAAGTATTTGGAATGCAAAGCAGACGATCCGATTTTAGAGGTAGAGCATGTGGGCTATTTAAATACAGGTATACCTTTTGAGTACTCTTTTTCTAGACATCGTTATGACAAATTTGTTTTTACGACAATAAATATTAGACGTTAAATACTAGGGGGAATGGGAATGCTTTTCGGAGGAATTGAAGCTGGCGGCACAAAATTTGTTTGCGCGGTTGGAGAACCTGACGGCAAGATTATAGAAAGGATACAAATTCCTACCACTGTTCCGGAGGAAACGATGGGACAGGTGATCGAGTTTTTCCAAAAATTCGATGTGACAGCAATCGGGGTCGGTTCGTTCGGTCCTATCGATGTGAATCCTGATAGCAGCACATATGGATGTATTACAACGACACCGAAATTGGCATGGCGCAACTATCCGATTGTGCAAACGCTGAAAGATGCGTTTGGCGTGCCGATTGGTTTTCATACCGATGTGAATGCTGCGGCCTTAGGGGAAGTAACGTTTGGAGCTGCCGAAGGATTGGACAGCTGCTTGTATATTACTGTAGGTACAGGCATAGGAGCAGGTGCAATTGTGCAAGGGAAGCTGCTCGAAGGTCTTTCGCATCCGGAAATGGGACATATTCTCGTCCGGCGTCACCCAAAAGACATCTATGCAGGAAAGTGCCCGTATCATCAAGATTGCTTAGAAGGGCTTGCAGCTGGTCCGGCTATTGAAGAACGCTGGGGCGAGAAAGGGATAAGTCTTGCTGAGCGTCCGGAAGTATGGGAGCTGGAAGGATATTATCTTGCACAGGCATTAATGCAGTATATTCTCATTTTGTCTCCTAAAAAGATCATTCTGGGCGGCGGTGTAATGAAGCAAGCACAGGTCTTTACACATGTGCGCAGCTATGTGAAGGAATTATTGAATGGATACGTTGCATTTCCAGAAGTATCAAGTAAAATAGAAGACTATATTGTATCTCCGAAGCTCGGAGATAATGCTGGAATAACGGGTACGCTTTTATTGGCAAAGCGTGCATATGAGGAGAAGTAAAACAGAATCTAGGGAGGAAACAATGGTACAGCCGCTTTTTTTACAACCAGTATTACAAGAACGCATTTGGGGAGGAACTACTCTTCGTGATGAATTTGGATATGCTATTCCATCTGAAACAACAGGAGAGTGCTGGGGAATTTCTGCCCATCCCAATGGTCCTTCTATCGTAGAGAACGGACCATTCGCAGGGAAAACGTTGGATGCATTGTGGAAGGAGTACCCTGAGCTATTTGGCAATCCAACAGGAGAGGTGTTCCCGCTGTTAACGAAGGTCTTAGATGCTAACGATGATTTATCCGTTCAGGTGCATCCGAATGACACATATGCCCGTGTGTATGAGAATGGGGAGCTTGGCAAAACCGAGTGCTGGTATATCATTGACTGTAAAGAAGATGCTGATATGATTTTTGGGCATACAGCACAGACGAAGGAAGAATTCGAAGCGATGATCGCAGAAGGAAAGTGGAATAGTCTGCTTCGCCGCGTGAAAATTAAGCCGGGTGATTTCTTCTATGTACCGAGCGGCACGATTCATGCGCTGTGCCGAGGGACATTGGTGCTCGAGACGCAACAAAGCTCTGATACGACATACCGCGTATATGATTATGATCGTACGGACAAGGCTGGCAACAAACGGGAGCTTCATTTGGAGAAAGCAATCGATGTGACAACAGTTCCGCATGAAGAGAAGAGTACGGAGTACCGAGTGGAGCGAGCAGAGGGAGCTGCTATTACGACATTTGTAGAGGAAGAGTATTTTTCTGTATACAAATGGGATGTAGACGGTTCATATATACACGAGCGTAGCGCACCATTTTTATTGTGCAGTGTTCTTGACGGACAGGGCAGCATTGAGACAGGGGAAGGGGTGTTTCCATTTGAAAAAGGAGCCCACTTCATTATCCCAGCTGGGTTAGACAGCTTTACGATTACAGGGAAGATCTCATTGATGGTTTCTCACCCTTGATTATGAAAACAAGCCGGAAGAAGATCCCGGCTTGTTTTTTATGTGTAAGCTCATACCAATTCAACAGAAACAGCTGCGTTATTCGTACAGTGTACATGGATTTTACAGATTGTATTGCATGATAGCATAGCATATAAGTAGAATAACTAGTAACCAGAACGGAGTAACCAATAATAAGCCATACATGCAACCGCGGAAGAATTCCATATTTTCTCTGTCCTTTCATTCTGCATTTCTAGTAAGTATGAATAACGCTTTTATAGTTATCATATTTCCACTCTAGTATATGTAATTCCTCTTTTTAAACCAGTTGCTGCAGGTATGAAATTTTTACCTTATGACTACAATAAAACTAGATTACAAGTATAGGGGAGAGAGAGGATATGCTGCTGCAAATAGGGCGTTATTTTCTAGATGATATGGAAAGGGTCAGAATGGAGAATGGTATTGTCGAATGGATTCCTGGGGCAAATCGATGGATTTTAGATATGGATGATGAAGACTTAGTAGAAGTATATTATAAGTGCTTGAAGGAGCAGGCCGCTTTGTAGCGGTTTGCTTTTTTTATGTAAAGGCATTGATGCAGGTAATTGGAGTTCTTGTTTTCTTTCTTTATTGCTGCTTCGGTTGTGAGATTGCGTATAGAGAGGATTTGTAAAAGAAATATGGAACAGACTACAATGTATTGTTGATAGGAAGAAAAGGTATCTTTGTATAATGTTGAACGAGTGAAGATACAGGTATTTTATCGAAACTTGCTAGTTTGTAATTATGATTCATTATTTAATCAAAATGAAATCAATGGAATAGAAGTTGGTCTTATTTTTCGTTATTTTTAATTTTTAGAATATTTTAAATAAGGCATTGTAAACTTCTTTTAGATTGTTTATCATAAATATATATTCTTAATATTAGAGATAACTAATAAAAAAAGTTATGTATACATATTATTGTTCCAGTTTTTAGGTAATTTTTGTGGGATAATCATATTCAAAGAAAGTAATATATTAATGTACAAAACGGTGATGTCTACTAACCATTATCAATGGAGGCACTCGATCACACTGTGGGTATATGTGAGTACCTTAGACGCCGGTCGTCAATGGTGGGATGTGAGGATGGGTTTGATGCCCAGTTTTTATGCTGTTTTGATGAGAAGGTTGCGGATCATTTACCATAGAATGTTGGTACGGCCGCAATCCATACAAACGGAAAGTATTAAAAATATGAACATAGAAGGTATATATGCATGTTATTCAGACATTCTTTAGTCTATTTTATAGCAAAAGGTGTACCAGGGATAATAAGCTTTTGTTCTATCTATTTGTATACGAGATTGCTCTTGCCAGAGCAATACGGTACATTTTCAATCGTTCTGGCTACAGCAGGGCTATTAAATAGTATCATGTTTCAATGGATTAGGGTGAGCCTGTTACGGTTTTTCCCACAATTTAAAGAAGAGCGGCATCAACTGCTTTCCACCACCTTTACTGCTTTTTGCAGTATGGCAGCTGTGACTGGTGTGATTTTTTGGGCTATGTCTGTTCTTAATAAAGCACCTGTTGGTGGGTCAGCATATTATCTGCTAGCCTTCTTTGTAACCATCAGCACGGCATGGTTTGAATTGAATTTAGAAGTGCTGAGAGCGCAGCTTTCTCCGAAAGTTTACGGGTTCATTTCTTTAAGCAAGGCAGTATTAACCTTACTTATAAGTGTCAGTCTGATTAAATTGGAGCTTGGTGCGGTAAGTTTAATGCTAGGGCTTATACTCGGGAATATTTTTCCTGTATTATTCATTTCAAAGAGAGCTTGGGGCACGGTGAAAAAGCATAATTTTAATACAGAAATATTATTACAGTCGCTAAGGTATGGATTACCTTTAACTGCAACTTTTACTCTTACTTTCGTCATGTACAGTTCATCCCGCTTCCTTTTATCTTATCTTGGGGATCACACTCATACAGCAACTGGTATATATTCCGTAACATATGATTTTGCACAAAATACTTTAATTTTACTCATGATGATTATTAATGTAGCTGCATATCCCATCATACTGAGAGCTCTTGAAAACGATGGAGAAGAGGCTGCAAAGGAAAAAATAAAAGAAAGTGTCGTGCTGCTGCTATTGGTGGCAGTGCCGGCTACTGTAGGTTTGATAGCATTGGCTTCGAATATTGTAGCTGTGCTGTTTGGTTCTCAATACAGAACTGTGGCCCGAGATATATTGCCATGGATTGCTGTGGTAGGATTCCTGCAAGGATTTAAAGTGTACTACATTGATTTGGCATTCCAATTAGGAAAATGCACGAAAAAGCAAATATGGCCTGTTTTGATTTCTGCTGGTATCAATATCGCATTGAATTGGCTGTTAATACCTAAGCAAGGAATTATGGGGGCTGTATATTCCTCAATCATTGCCTACGTAATATCTATATCAATCAGTTTTATAATGAGCCGCAAAGTTTTTAAACTGCCATTTCCATTTGTAGATGGTATGAAAATCATGTTGTCCGCTATATTTATGTATCTAGTCATTATACCTTTTTCTAATCAAAGCGGAATATTCATGCTGCTGTTGCAAGTTTCTATTGGAGCAGTTGGATATGGTATAGCCATCTTTTTCTTTAACACAGGTAATAGCCGTTCTAAGTTAATCTCTTCTATTAAACAAAAAAGAGTGTATCACAAAAGGAGCAGCAATAGTGTATAAGAAAGTGTTATGTATTTCTTATTTGAAAGAAGAGGAGCAGAGTGAATGTCGACAGTTTCAGTAATATGTTCTGTAAAAAATGGTGAATCGATTATAGAAGAAACGATACAAAGTATCCAACACCAAACATTTCAAGATTGGGAGTTTATTATTGTAGACGATGGTTCAACAGATGATACGAAAAAGATTGTCAGTAAATACATTAGTGAAGATAACCGCATTCGGCTTATTCCTACTGAAGGCATTGGGAGAGCGGAGGCATTGAATTTAGCAGTCAGCCATGCAAATGGTGAGTATATTGCGAATATCGATGCAGATGACCCGAGTCATCCCATGAGAATACAATATCAGTATCAAGCGTTTCAAGAATACCCGGATTATGCCTTAGTGGCTGCAGACTATATTCTCATCCTGGATGAGCAAAAAGTAGATTGGCCTCAAGTGGAAGAGAAACTAAACATAACCCCCTTAAATCAACAGTTACCATATTACAATCCCATCCATCATAGCTCTGTCATGATGCAAAGGGCTGCGCTAATTAAAGCAGGAAGCTATAATACAGGCTTATCTTCACTATTGGATTATGAGTTATGGGTTCGGCTTGCTTCCAATCATTATAAGCTCGGTAAATTAACATTGCCTTTAAGCAGTAAGAGAATCCATTCAAATCAATCCTTTGAGAATAAGAAAAGGATGAAGTATTTAATGCAGTCATTCAGGATACAACAGATGGCAATTAAATCGTTAAAAGGTTCATTACCGGCAACCATCAGCATGTATCTACGTTTCTTGTACGGTATTTTGCCGCAAAGGCTGCGTGTGAGCATAAAAAATATAGTCATAGCGAGGACATAGCAATAAGGTGTGCAAAATGCCTAATAAAGCCTTTTCATGACAATAGGTAAAGGGTGGTACTATGAAACAAAATAATGGTAAAAAGGTTTTATTCTCAGCTACAGTCTACCTGCATTTAGCAGCTTTTCATAAGCCTTTTATGAAAATGCTGCAAAGAAACGGCTTTGAAGTGCATGCTGCAGCTAACCCGCATTTCGGGCGAAAAGATGAAATCGAAGAGCTCGGGGTGAAGTGTTGGGATATTCCTTTTTCACGTTCCCCATATACAAAGCATAACTGGAAAGCATACAAAGAGTTAAAGAGCTTGTTTGAGGAAAATTATTTTGATTTAATTCATGTTCATACGCCAGTCGCTTCATTTTTAGTAAGGTATTTGGCAAAGCGTAATAAACAGGGTCCTGTTTTATATACTGCACATGGATTTCATTTTTTTAAAGGGGCTCCTCTTACAAACTGGCTTTTGTATTATTCTGCTGAAAGAATTGCCAGCAGGTGGACTGACGGGCTAATTGTAATGAACAATGAAGATTACAGTAATGGAATAAAGATGGGATTTATTCCGAATGAAACGCTGTTTTCTACTAGAGGTGTCGGCATTGATATAGAAAGCTATAGTTATAAGGAAAAAAGTGAGATTAGAAAAGAGCTGAACATCCCTGAGGATCATATTGTTATCACATGTGTGGCAGAGCTGTGCAGCAGGAAAAACCAACTGTATTTATTAGAAGCTTGGAAGGAATTAAGTACAATGCATAAGCATATTCATCTTCTGTTAGTAGGAGATGGAGGAATGGAAACCGAGCTAACGGAGTTTGCGAATAATAAAGGGCTGCGCAATGTCCATTTTGCAGGTTACAGAACAGGCATACCGAGCATTATCAGCAGTTCGGATATTATGACGCTCGTGTCAAAGCAGGAGGGACTTCCCCGTTGCATTATGGAAGCGATGGCATGCTCTAAGCCTTCAGTTGTTACAAATGTAAGGGGCTCAAGAGATTTAGTGGAACATGGCGTAACGGGCTATGTAGTAGAACTGGATGATAAGGAGCAGCTGGTACAAAGCTTCCATGCCTTAATTCAAGATAAAGAAAAAAGAATCCAAATGGGCCAAGCGGCTTTTGAGAAAATTCAAGGATATGCATTGCAAAATGTTTCTGGTCAACTAGATTCTATTTATAGAAAGTATGTAACTCAATAGTATTTAGAAAATGACCATTCTCTATGAGGATGGTCGTTTTGTTCTAGAGAATGAATGGACAGTTCTAAGCATTGGTTAATAGCAGGTAATTCCCGAAAAGGAGAATGACAATGAAAGAAACAATCGGTGTAAAAGAATTATTTCAAGTGTTGCGCCAGCGTTTATGGATTATCATCGTGATTACAGTCGCTGCAGCGGTTACCAGCTGGACAGTCAGCAATTTCTTTATTACTCCAATCTATGAAACGTCTACACAAATTCTAGTAAATCAGAAGAAGCTTGATAACGCTGTAGTTCAATATAATGACGTGCAAACAAATTTGCAGCTGGTAAATACATACAGCATTATTATAAAAAGCCCTGCGATTATGGAAAAAGTAAAAGAAAACTTGAATTTGGATATGTCCGTTAAAAATCTTACTGAAAAAATAGAGGTCGTTAATGAGCAAGATTCACAAGTTATTTCCGTAATAGTACAAGATTCAGATTCGGGAAGAGCACGTGATATAGCAAATACAATTGCAGAAGTCTTTCAGACAGAGATTCCCCATATTATGAATATCGATAACGTTACTATTCTTGCAAAAGCGGAAGCGGTACAAGCGCAGGAGCCTATTAAACCGCGTCCTATCTTAAACACTATGATTGCTGCAGTAGTAGGACTTGTGGTCTCTATAGGGTTATCAATTATGATTGAATATTTGGATAATACAATTAAGAAAGAGCAGGATATTGAAGCTATTCCTGGGCTTCCTGTATTAGGAATAGTAGCACCGATAGAAGTAAAAGTAAGTCAAGAAACAACGGCTTTTATTAAGAAAGTGGGGGGACAAACCATTGATTCGTAAACAGAAGCATAAAGGAAGAGTAGGAATTATCGCCCATGAACAACCGAAATCAGCCGTTTCAGAACAATACCGTAATATTCGAACCAATATTCAATTCTCTGCGGTAGATAGCACAATCCGCTCTCTTATGGTGACTTCTGCTAATGCAGGAGAAGGAAAAACAACAACAGCTGTGAACTTGGCTGTAGTGTTCGCCCAGCAAGGAAAGAAAGTTCTGTTAGTAGATACAGACTTGCGCAAGCCAGCACTGCATGAAGAGCTTCGTACAGACAATAATAGGGGGATTACAAGTGTACTTTCCAAGCAAGCTACATTAGAGAAATGCATTCGTAAAACAAAGGAAAGCAATTTGGATTTTCTACCGTGTGGAGTGATTCCTCCGAATCCAGCCGAGCTTCTTGGTTCAGCGGCAATGGAAGATTTTTTGAAAGAAGCGTACTCTCGATATGACCTTGTATTATTTGATACACCCCCTGCCTTAGTAGTAACAGATGCGCAAGTAATGGCAAATCAATGCGATGGCATTATATTGGTTGTTCGCAGCGGTAGAACAGAACGAGAAAAAGTTATGAAAGCTACGGCACTGCTGCAGCATGCAAAAGGGAAGATGCTTGGAGCGGTGCTGAATGATATAAAACAAAAAGAAAACGGAAGCTATTATTACATGCAAAAATAAAAAGTGGTGCCACAGTGTCTGTATTTGTAGAAATCATCAAACAAACTATCTCTTTCACTGTTTGGATAGTTTTACCTATACAGAGAGCAAGAATTTTAAGTGATATACTTGGAATTCTTGTTTGCGGAGAGAATATGGGGAGGAGAAGAAACCATGTCTTATCGAACGCGGTTTTCCTTATTAGCTGTTCTTGATTCACTTATAGTTTTCACATCTGTGTATTTGAGTTATTTGTTCTTGCACTCGGAGTTTTCAGCAATCCTCCCGCTGACTTTAATTTTTAGTTCATTCACTTTATTGTTCAGCTACCATATTTTTTCAATTTATTTCAAGTTATACAAAAAAGCATGGGAATATGCGAGTGTTGGAGAAGTATTTTGTATTTTTAAAGTAGTCACATTTTCTATTATATCTACTCTACTCGTTCAGTTTATAGTGTCTGAAGAAGTTTATATACGCATATTCATTATAGCTTGGATGCTTCATATGCTGTTTATCGGCGGTACTCGTTTTGTTTGGTTCATGCTTCGTAAGGGCTATAAAAAGTCTGCTCAAAAAAAGAGAACATTGATTATCGGTGCTGGATCTGCCGGAACGATGGTCGCTCGTCAATTATTACAAAGCAAGGAAACAGATTTGTATCCTGTCGCATTTGTCGATGATAATCAAGCTAAGCATAAATTAGAAATTTTTAATATTCCGGTAGTAGCAGCAACGAAGGAAATTGAAAGAGTAGTAGAGGATTATGATATTGAACATATTATTATTGCCATTCCATCCTTAAGCAGAAAAGAAATCCATGCAATTTTTGAAGAGTGTGCAAAGGCAAAAATAAAAACACAAATTGTACCGATGCTCGAAGATATAATACATGGAAGGGTCTCTATAAATGAATTTCACGATGTCTCAGTGGAGGATTTATTAGGACGTGAGCCTGTACAGCTTGATGATAAAGGGATTTCAGAAACAATAACTGGAAAAACGATTTTAGTAACAGGTGCTGGCGGTTCGATCGGATCTGAAATATGCAGACAAGCGATGAACTACAAACCTACTAAAATTGTTCTTTTGGGTCATGGTGAAAACAGCATTTATACCATTGAAATGGAACTGCACACATTATATAAAGATGGCATTGAGATTGTGACAGAAATTGCTGATGTGCAAGACCGCAATAGGATGTTGGAAGTAATGGAGAAGCATCGGCCTTATATTGTCTACCATGCAGCAGCTCATAAGCATGTACCGTTAATGGAACGCAGTCCGAAGGAAGCAGTAAAAAATAATGTAATCGGTACAAAGAATGTTGCAGAAGCTGCAGATGTATTTAGGGTGAATACTTTTGTTATGGTTTCTACGGATAAAGCTGTTAATCCTACGAGTGTAATGGGTGCTACGAAGCGTATTGCCGAAATGGTTGTGCAGCACATGGATACTGTAAGCCGTACACGATTTGTTACAGTCCGCTTTGGAAATGTACTAGGAAGCCGCGGCAGTGTTATTCCTTTATTTAAAAAACAAATTCAGCAAGGGGGACCCGTTACTGTTACACATCCAGATATGGTTCGATATTTTATGACTATTCCTGAGGCTTCACGTCTAGTTATACAGGCCGGAGCATTAGCTCGCGGAGGAGAGATTTTTGTATTAGATATGGGAGAACCTGTAAAAATTGTTGATTTGGCAACAAGATTAATTACTTTATCCGGATACAGGATAGATGATATAGGGATTGCGTATACAGGGGTGAGACCGGGAGAGAAACTGTTTGAAGAGCTTCTTGGAGAGGAAGAGGTTCATAGCAAACAAATTTATCCTAAGATATATGTTGGTAAGCAAAAAGAAGTTGATAGAACATCAATCCTGCATCTCATTGAAAGTTTTGAAGAGCTTGAGAGCGAAATGCTGCGAGTATATATCTTGAATATAGCCCAAAGCAGAAAGAAGCTTTATCAAGAAGCAAATTGATTCTTAAAACCCTCGTAAGAGTTGGACAGAGAAGGTGCAATGTATGAAAGAATATAAGCCATTGTATATGCAAGATATAAAAATTACTAAACCTATTATGATTATACTGATGCTGCTTATAGGTCTAATTGTCGGTTTAGCCGTAACTTACAGCCCTCATTCTTATATTCTTTATGCAGCAGCAGGGTTAACTATCTGGGCTGTAATTGTGCTGCGGAAGATAAAGTTAATGGAAATTATAATACTGGGACTGCCTGTAATGTTTAATATCAGCATTGGTATAAAGTTGAATATATCTATAGCGGATTTTGTACTGCCTGTTATATTGTTTTCCATTATAGTAAGAGGAGATTACGGAGCAATACGAAAAATATTTTTAGATTATAAGGGCATGGTAGTCTATCCATTCTTATTGATGTTGATAGTGAGTGTCAGTTTATTGCAAACATTTGCCTATACAGAGGTTGATATGCCTTATGGTTTATCAAATATTTTAAAATTGGGTGTCAACTTTTTCTATGTACTCATGTTTCTCTATTATTTTCAAGTCGAAGGCAACCTTTTCAAATTTTTGAAATATTGGTCTGCAGCTTCGATTTTCTTTTCTTTAATCTCTTTAGCAGGAGTAGTTCTTTACTACTTAGGATATGATTTAGGATTATCGTATGCGTTTAGAGCCACTGGTACATTTGAGGACCCTAACTTAGCGGCAGCCTATTGCATCATTTCTATTGGATTTTGCTTGATTTACAATCGCATGTATAAGCAAAAAACGATAGGCTTGAATGTGATTTTACTTTTTATCATTTTAGTGTTGACGGCTTCTAGGGGAGCAGCAGTCGGATTTTTGGTAGGCTGCTTGGGTGCAGCATTAATGTTTTATAGCTTAAAGAATATGAAAAATCTATTACGGTTGATTTTTTATGTGGCAGCAGGTGCACTGCTGTTTGTAAGTGCGTTGAAGCTTGGATTATTCGAGCTTGATATAGTCCAGAATTCCTTGAACAGGATTTCTTCGGTGGAATCGAGCGATGAAGGAACACAATTACGGATGTTGCTATGGAAGACAGCGTTTCAAATGTGGGCAGAAAATCCAATTTTCGGTGTAGGGACAGGACAGTATATAAATCATACCAGCAACATCTTAGGTTATACATTGGATAATATCCCGCATAATACTTATTTAGCATTTCTAGCTGAGACAGGATCAGCAGGGTTCTTAATATTGGTTTCTTTGCCATGTTACATTGTATTCAAAATTCTTTCGCTGTCTAAATCCTACAAGAATTTGAAAGCATATTTAATATTCACTATGATTGCCATCGGCACGCAAGCTTTTACCATCAACTTGGAAAATTTCCGTGTACTATGGGTATACTTAGCTTTTTGTGTTGTATTTGTTAAAGCGTTAGAAAGGCATTCACCACTTGCAACAGCTCGGCATAATACATCTGAAAAACAAAGTCTGTGAGTATGTTCTAATGTGGTAGCTACCTTTCTGTAATCCAAATAACAAATAAGAGACTTGCATTTTGTAAGGTGCTTGCATTAAGAAGTATGTACTATTAGTGCATTCATACAGAAAAGGTCAATGACTTCAAACTTTATGCGGAGTTTAGCTGATAGTTTGATATACGCTACTGCCCATCATTATGATTGTGAGAAAGATTTTACGGAATTTTAAAAAATCCATGTTTTGAAATGCGTATAAAGATACAAAAAACCGGCTCTAATTTAACTTGGTAAGACATAATTAAGGAGTTAGGAGTGCAAAACTATGAAGCGTATTTTTGATGTGCTGGTTTCATTAACGGTGTTGATGTTATCATCTGGCATTATGATTATGGTGGCTATATTGGTAAGGTGGAAGCTAGGCTCTCCTATTATATACACTCAACAACGTCCTGGGCTTCATGGAAAGCCTTTTTTTATTTATAAATTTCGTACCATGACGGATGAACGGGATGCAAAAGGGGATTTACTTTCAGATCATTTGAGGATGACGAGATTAGGGCGCCTATTGCGGAAATATAGTTTGGATGAACTGCCCCAGTTATTCAATGTATTAAAAGGAGACATGAGTCTCATTGGCCCTCGCCCTTTATTAATGGAGTATTTACCTCTTTATACTGAAGAACAAGCGAAAAGGAATAATGTGCGACCTGGTATAACAGGATGGACACAAGTTAACGGCCGAAACGCTATCAGTTGGGAAGAGAAGTTTCAATTGGATGTGTGGTATGTGGAAAACCAAAGTTTTTGGTTAGATTTAAAAATAGTGTTTCTCACACTGGTAAAAGTCGCTATTTCTGAAGGAGTCGATCAGAATGAAGAAACGTCGATGGAAATGTTTGAAGGTTCCTCAGTCAAAAAAGATATGAGTGTGTGACTTTTGAGGGAGCATTTACTCAATCCTGCATATGGCAGCAGTAAATCCCACAGTACTTTATAGATGGAATAATTTCTCCTAAAGGGAGTTGTCGATAATGTCCGCTGAAAAAAGAATTTATTTATCTCCTCCACATATGAGTGGAAATGAGCAAAAGTATATTAATGAAGCATTTGAACAAAACTGGATTGCACCGTTAGGGCCGAATGTAGATGGCTTTGAAAAAGAACTGGCGGAGTATGCAGGAACAAAAGGCGCTGCGGCGGTAAATTCCGGAACGTCCGCAATCCATTTAGCTTTAGAATTATTAGGAGTAGCGCGTGGAGACACTGTTTTTTGTTCTTCACTAACGTTTGCAGCAAGTGCCAATCCGATTGTATATCAAGGAGCAGAACCAGTTTTCATAGATTCAGAGCCGGAAACATGGGGCATGTCGCCAGCGGCTTTAGAGAAAGCGTTTCAAGCTGCAGTGAAGGATGGAAGGATGCCCAAAGCGGTGATTGTAGTACATTTGTTAGGGCAAAGCGCAAAGCTCGATGAGATCATGGATATTTGTAATACATATAATGTTCCTGTAATTGAAGATGCTGCTGAATCGCTCGGTAGTACATATAAAGGGAAACAAACAGGTTCCTTCGGTAAATTCGGTATTTACTCTTTTAATGGAAATAAGATTATTACTACATCAGGCGGCGGCATGCTTGTTTCGAATGATGAAGAAGCATTGCACAAAGCACGGTTCCTAGCTACGCAGGCACGGGACCCAGCTGTACATTATCAGCATAGCCGCATTGGATATAATTATCGGATGAGTAATATTCTTGCAGGTATCGGGCGAGCCCAGCTGGAAGTGTTAGATGAGCGTATAGAGAGCCGCAGGAACATATTTAATTGCTATAAGCAGCGGCTTGAATATATAGGCGGCATTGCGTTTATGCCTGAACTAGAACAGACCATGTCAAACCGTTGGCTGACTGCTTTGATGATTGACGAAGCAGCAGCTATTAGCTGCTTGGATATTATTCATGCTTTAGAAGCAGAGAATATTGAAGCACGTCCAATTTGGAAGCCTCTTCATATGCAGCCTGTCTTTAAAGGAGCTAAATATTACTCTCATGGAGAGAGCGAAAATGTTTCCGAGAGATTATTTAAACAAGGATTATGTTTGCCATCTGGGTCAAGCTTGACAAGAAAAGATCAAGACAGAGTAATTGCAATCGTGAAGCAGGTGCTTGATTCTGCTGTAGTAAAGCAGGGAGTATACTAGGAGAGATGGAATAAAAGAAAAGGCTGTATTCTAAAGCAATGCCGGAATCTAGTCTGCTTCTTTCCACATAAAGATGTGATGCATAACATCATCCATTGTTTAAAACCTAATCGGTTGAAGGGGATGAAAAATGAACATTTTAATAAGCGGAGCCGGACGGCGTGTAAAGATGGTAAAATATTTCAAAGAAGAGCTTAGTAAAGTAGGCGGGAAAATTGTAGCTGTGGATTGTGATCCGACAGCATCGGTTGTATATTGGGCAGATGCCTTTGAAATCGTTCCATGCATAGATCACCCGGATTATATCCAAGTGCTTAAGCATGTATGCCGTAAGCATGACATAAGAGGGGTAATTTCGTTAATAGATCTTGAACTGCCTTTATTAGCAAGCTATAAAGAAGAATTTCAAAAGGAAAACATCTCACTTATCGTTTCCGATAAAGAAGTGATAGATATTTGCTTTGATAAATATGCAACATATGAATTTTTACAAAAGCATAATATACCGACAGTTCCTACTTACCTTAACTTAGATGAACTTATGACAGATATGGACAGCAATAAAGTGAAATTTCCTTTGATTGTAAAGCCAAGAAGAGGCAGCTCTAGTATTGGAGTGTGTAAAGTACATTCAATAAAAGAGCTTCAGGCAGTATTGGGGTTATCTCAGGAGTACATTATACAGCCATTCATAGAAGGGGATGAGTACGGAACGGATTGCTATGTTGATATGCTTACGCAACGTCCTGTTAATATTTTTTGCAAGAGAAAAATAAAGATGAGAGCGGGAGAAACGGATAAATCTCTTGCTATAAAGGATCCAGATTATATCTCCTTGATAGAAAGGCTTATAGAGGTACTTAAACCAATTGGACCGATTGATATTGATTGTTTTAAATATGAGTCAGGATATGTTATTTCAGAAGTTAATCCGAGGTTTCGCGGAGGATATTTGCATGCACATGAAGTAGGGCAAAACTTTATTAAAAAGATCATCAATAACATGATGGGAACCACTAACGTTAGTAACGTTGGAAATTATAATGAGGGTTCGATAATGATAAAGTATGATGATGTAAAAATCTTAAGCTCATTTGAATAGATACGTAGAGAAGCCTTATCATGACAAATCTGGTGAAACTGTATGCTTTTAAGAGTGTGCAGTTTTTTTATTGGGTGAAAAAGGTGTTGGACTGATGATAGTAATTTTCTATTAAGTGGGGAGTGATCAAAATGTATCAAGTTATATCATTTACAGATAAGCATAAATGGGAAGAGGCACTGCAGCAGTTTTCACAAAAAGATGTGTATTATTTCCAAGAATATTGCAGCTTATATCATACCATTGGGGATGGAGAGCCTTTTTTATTTTTATATAAAGATAAAAAGGGGAATAAGCTTTGTTATATATTTATAAAAAGACCAATTCAATCACTTCCGTTTGTCACTCAGGAAGAAGGCTTATATGATATTATTACTCCTTACGGCTACGGCGGTCCGTTATACGACGATATGGATGAAGAAGGGATAAGAGAATTTAGAAAAGAATTTGAAGCGTATTGTCAAAGTGAAAATATTATTAGTGAATTTGTGAGGTTTCATCCATTATTACATAATCATAAACACTTGGAAAATACGATGGATGTTATATACGATAGAGAAACAATTTACATTGATTTGTCCAAAAGTGAAGAAGAAATGTTTGCACAATACCATACAAATCATAAACGAAGTATAAAAAAGGCGTTAAAAAATCAGCTTGAATTCAAGGTATTTATGAAAGAAGAGGCAATTGCCCAAACAGAAGCATTCTTTCAATTATACTGTGAGACGATGGATAAATTGAATGCATCCTCTTACTATTATTTTTCAAACGATTATGTCAAACAGCTGTTATCAGGCCTTTATGAAAATGTGATGATCGGAGCGGTATTCTTTGAAGGGAAGATGATTTCAGCAGCCTTGTGTATGTATGAAGGAGATTTTTTACATTACCATTTAGGATGCTCCAAAAAGGAATACTTGCACCTTGGCACAAATGTTTTTCAATTCCATAACATCGCTCTGTGGGGCAAGGAAAATGGATGCCGCACTTTTCACTTAGGCGGAGGGCATGTAGGAAGAGATTCATTATTTCAATTTAAGCACCGATTCCATCAGGAAGGAACGGTTGGCTTTTATGTAGGGAAAAAGATTCTGCAGCCGGAACGATATCAAGAATTAGTAGGGAAATGGGAAGAGTATTATTCCCAACAAGCACTCGAAGGCTTTTTTCCAGCCTATCGCCGTCAGGTAAAAGTGCATGAGACAGTTTAGGAAGGTTGTTTTGGTAATCTGACTATAAGATTAACTATATCTAAAAAATTCAGATTGTGGCTCAAGAAAGGGTATCTATCATTACATTGCTTCAGATTCATCGAAGCTGGTTATCTAAGGTTGTTTGTGAAGTTGGATAAAGCTCCCTGCATTTGTGGGGAGCTTTTTTGGTGTTTCTGCCTTATAATCGTTCCATTATGATGAGAAGATGATTCGGTTGGTGTTGGTAACAGAAATGCAGTTTTTAAAATGTATCAAGAACTGCTATAAAACTAAATATTTTGAATTATAGAAAATTAATATTCTATCATGGTAATATATATTAGATATTAAGATAGATAGGAGGAATAAAGCATGAAGTCGATTATACCAAAAATAGGAGTATTAACCTGTTTAATGTTTCTCGGTTGGTTTCATGAAAGCGCTTCGGCAGAGTCAACATGGTCATCAAAATGTCTATCATACGGTACAATAAAGCCAAACCAAAACCCCTCATTTCAACATTTGAACTGCTTACTCACAAATGCAGCATTAGAAGCAAATATCCCCCCGGAAGTTGTGAAAGCTGTAGCCACGCAAGAGAACGGCTGGAAACAATTCAATGAGAGTGGTCAGCCTGTAGTTTCGCAAGATGGTGGAATTGGCCTTATGCAAATTACGAATCAATCAAACTATGACCAACAAAAATTGAAATATGACATCTATTATAATATTCAAGCAGGTATTGAAATTCTTAGCAGTATGTATTACCGCACAGATCTTCCTAAAATCAAAGGAGCAGGATCAGAGGTAATAGAAAATTGGTACTTCCCTGTTATGGCTTACAACGGTACAAAGCCTATAAACAGCCCTCTTTATCAAGCCACTGGCTTGATAAATGAAAATGCCTATCAAGAAAGAGTATTCACAAATCTTGAACAAAACAGCTTCTTAGGTGGTACTTCCTTAGGCCAGTATCCATTTAAAACGACTGATTTTGAATACGACCCTAACAGCAGCAAGAACATTGTTTTTACACAGATGGAATACATATTGACCGATCAGATGCATGCTTCTGCATATCATTTTCAAGCAGGAAATGAGGTAGTTGTAACAAAGGATAGTGTGAATTTAAGGTCAAAGCCTACTACTGCATCTGACAGATATGTATTGGCTAAAAATACTGTGTTGATTATTACGGGAGATTTTGTGTTTGATCAATCTGCAAGCAATAAAAACCAATTTGTATGGTATCCTGTTAAAACTGTAGATCAAAAAGTGGCAGGTTATATTTCCTCTGCTTATATTATTCAAAAGTGATTGTGAAAAAGAAATAAACGAAAAGCTGCCGATTAGACATTCGGCAGCTTTTCGTTTATGGTCCGTATTCTAGTAAAAGCACGCAATTCAACACTCATTCACTTGATTGCGTTGTATTAAAAAACTCAGTGTTTTCAGATGCAGTATTCTTTGTTTTCGTATCCTTACCCATCTTCCCATCAGATTCGTAGCTTAATTTAAATGCTTTTTTATTCTGCTTGCTTTTCATCTTATTGTCACCTCATTTATCTTGCTAATCATCAACAACTTCACTTTATCATGATGTGAAACTCTGAATGTATTTATGCAAGAATATGGGGAAAAGGAGCATTAGCATCATTTTGAATACGATTTACTCACTGTACAGATAAAGCGGGTTTTTAATCAGTATAGATGAACATTTCCACTTGAAATTCGAATGTTCATTTTATGCTTTCCTGTTCCGTACGTTCCTCTAATATTATCGTGCTTATTGGTTGTTACGTTGTGAAGCGGAAAATCATAACGGATGTTGCCGCTTGACGCTTTTGCGTCCAAGGTGAAATCGGCATCCTTAGGCAAGTGAAGAGCGACATTGCCTGAGCTTGCTTCAATATTCACAGGTCCGTTCAGCTTGTCAATTTGGGCAGTGAATTTGCCGGAAGATAGGTCTGCGTTCAGTCCGCCGATGTAGTGGAGGAGCGTTACATTGCCTGAGCTTAAGTCAAATTCGGATAATTTGGCTGTTATATCCCGCAGCTGTAGATTTCCTGAGGACATATCGGTTTCTAAATGATTAACTTGCAAGTATTGCAAATCAGCATTGCCTGAGCTCATATCGATTTCTAATTCTTTTAGTATCAGGGGTTTTTGTTTAGACGTTCCATATAATTCAAGCTTTCCAGATGAAAGGTCAATATCCACATTATTATGGTAATTTATTGGGATGTGAATGGTTAAATCCATGCTTTTATGAAACGAAAAAATATTAAACCAGTGAAACCATGGCCGTTCGATTGCCACGCTTATCTGGGAGCCGTCACGTTCGACAGCCAGCTTTACATTCTTTGTTCCATTCTTTTGTAAATCGGCAGATAAGTCTTCCCGATCTTCTGGAATGATGCGGACATTCGCTCCGCCGGCATTAATTTTTACAATTTGAGTATTGTCCATACT
This sequence comes from Bacillus sp. 165, assembly GCF_017742235.1. Taxonomy (GTDB): domain Bacteria; phylum Bacillota; class Bacilli; order Bacillales; family Bacillaceae_G; genus JAGHKQ01. The sequence continues at coordinate 91,655 of NZ_JAGHKQ010000005.1, read as the reverse complement.
TGAAGCTTGTTTAACTTTCATATTACCAGAGAACCAAGTAAATATAACGTTGTGTTGAATGACTGTAAACAATAGCGCGATGCTGATTAAAAGCAGGATAGCGCCGAGAATCTTCCTCATATTTTCCCCTCCTAGTATTTCTTCTAAACTGGCTATCAATAGCGTATACTTTTTTTCTCCTGCGTAAAACGGTCTTTCTATGTAATATTTCTAAGACTTAAGATGTAGCTCCTCTGCGATGAAGGTCGTATTTGTAAATCCAAGTAACTGTTCAGCATGTGCTGTTAGTTTTTTCACCCAATATTATGCTGTTACATCGAGAGTTCTTTAGAGAAATACAAGAAAACACTTTAGGGGAATTTGAAATTTATCTATAAGGAAATACAAGATTCAGGAAGGTGAAGTTACTCCGTTAACTTTGTATCTTAAAAGTACCGCGGAATAACTGAAAGGCGCGCTTTTCGAAGGGACTAGCTCGTGAAGCCGGATACGTTTGAGAAAACCGTTGTACTGTACGAGAACATGATTAAAAATCAGATCAAGCAGCTGTCTATTTATCGTGATTATGAGGATTTTTATCAATGTGGATTAATAGGATTATGGAAAGCGTATGAGAAGTTTGAAGAGGAAAAAGGGTGTTTTTCTGCGTACGCCCTGCATACGGTGAGAGGTTATTTATTAGGCAGGCTGAGGTCCGAGTGCCGCTTTGAACGTAAGCATACTTTTCTGGATTCTGAAATTACAGAAATGATTCCAGATGAAAGTGTATGTGAGAAAAAGGAAGATATCGAACAGTATTTGAAAGAGTTGAATGACCTGCAGAAATATGTATTTTTGCAGCGGTTTTATTATGGAAAAAGCTTAACTGATATTGCGAAAGAGCAGGATATGACCTATGACAAGGTCCGGTATTTGTACCGAGAAGGGCTTCGTAAGCTAAAGAAGAGGTATATTCACGTGTAAAAAAAGCCCCATCAGCACTTTGGTTGATGGGGCTTGTATTATTTTTGCAGTTGAAAATATGCGATAATATGAGCGGCTTTATGTAACTGCTGCTTTGTAGTGTAGTAGGTGGAATCAAGTTGAAACTGCTGCCCGTTACGAAAGTGAAGAAGGGTAGTATTATCGTGTTGTTCGTAGCCGGTGACATGAGCATAAAAAAACCATGTACAATCCCATCGTTCTGGGGATTTAGATGGAATAGCACATATTCTTTTTTCCTTATCAATTAAAATAGGAATGTTTTGTTTGTAGGAAAATAAGGACTTGATGGCATCCCTTTTTCCTGAATAGGTGGCTCCATCTCGTACACAGCTCTCTTTAATGACTTCCCAGCATGTTTGCTTGGAATAAAACCACCCTTTTTCATCTAATATTTTTGTTTGATACTCCATATGTGTGTAAGGCAGAAGGGCAATCGTTGATTCTGAAATAGTATAAGCAGCATATTTTTTCATAATATCCCTCCATACGTAGTTTTACTGTTATAATAATATGGAAATATTATACAAATATTAAAGGGATATGAATATTTATATAATAAATTATTAATAAGCTCTAATATTAAGTTTTGTTTTAAACAAACGTTTGATTAGTAAAAATTTTTTTTGCATTAACAGTGGTAAAAGGGCTCTTATACTAATAGAAATTTCATTTGCATCCCTGCTTATGGAATGTTCATTTTATTTTTGTTCATACTATTAGCAGTATATTAATGGAGGAACAATCGGAATGGCGAAACGTATTATTCTTTGGCTTGCCGTCCTCTTATTGGTAATTATCGGAGGTACAGGCGTCTATGCCTATAATATGTATACATCCTTAAATAAAACACTAGAATCTGTGCATGAGCCGGTTGTACGTGATTTTTCGAAAAGGCGTCCGAAGCAGGTGGAGGTAAAAAGACAGGAGCCTCTCTCTATCTTGCTTCTTGGAGTAGATGAACGAGCCAAGGATAAAGGACGGTCGGATTCTCTTCTTTTAGTGACGGTGAATCCAAATCGGAGCTCTACTAAGGTATTGAGTATTCCTCGGGATTCCTATGCAGAAATTGTGGGAAGAAAAGGCAAGGATAAAATCAATCATGCATATGCGTATGGCGGTGTACAGATGGCAATGGATACTGTAGAGCAGTTTTTAGATGTGCCGATTGACTATTATGTGCAAGTGAATATGGAAGGATTTCGGGATATTGTTAATGCGGTGGGCGGTGTGACTGTGGATAATCCATTTGCTTTCACCTTTGAAGGAGCCTCTTTTACTAAAGGGCTGCTTCACTTAAGTGGAAAGCAAGCGTTAAGCTATGCAAGGATGCGGAAAGAGGACCCGAATGGAGATTTTGGAAGGCAGCAGCGCCAGCGCCAAGTTATCCAGGCCGTGATTAAACGGGGGGCTAGTTTTTCATCCCTTACACATTATGGAGATATTTTGCAGGCTATTCAAAAAAACGTAAAAACAAATGTACCGCCTGGAGAAATATATACAATCCAGCAGCATTATAAAGGAGCAAGTCAAAATATTGAACAGCTGCAAATACAAGGAGAGGGAAAGCTAACAGACTCGGGATGGTATTACTTTGTATCGGATGCGTCACGGCAAGCTATCTCTAAAGCGCTGCGCGAGCATCTAGAATTGGAATCATAGTAGTAGAATTGTCTAAAAATATTGACTTACCTCGTGCTTCTTTCTATCATTAGGGAAGATAAGGGAGATAGTGGGAGGGAGTACAGGTTGTTTACAGAGTATGTGCGTACAAATAAAAAGATAGCTGTAGTGTTAACTGTTCTGCGCTTGTATCTTGGGATAGTTTGGTGGAGCCACGGGTGGGAAAAGCTTTCCGCAAAGTCGTTCAATGCGACGAAGTTTTTACAAGATGCAATCCAAAAAGCGGGTACAAAAGAAAATCTTGTACAAGATTGGTGGGCATTTATTTTAAAGCACATCATGTTGCCAAACGTAGAAATATTGAATCATCTTATTCCGGTAGGAGAGTTTTTTGTGGCAGTTGGGTTGTTGCTGGGGCTTTTTACACAGGTGTCTCTTCGATTTGCACTTGTGATGAATTTTGCGTATTTGTTCAGCGGCTCCATAGGGGTAAATCCCCAAATGATTGTCCTTTCCTTGCTTCTACTTCAGGCTAAACGTAATGCAGGTAAGATTGGTATGGACGGAATCATAATTGATTCGATCTTTCGAAAGCCGTCTCCGCCTAAAGCACCGCCGATGAAGGGTGCGATGTAAGACGAAATGACTTTATGAAAAAGCTTCCTCTTACTGTACGAGAGAGAAGTAAGTGTGCAGCAGCGGGGGATTCTCGCTGCTTTTATTTTGCATCGCCTTGAAGCTGCAAAGGTTTGATTCATTCAACTAATTCTTAGAGAGGAAAGCTTCAATTGACCATTGTATGAATATAATCGAACAAGCTGCATATAAAATAATGATTGGACTTGGTTCTTAGGAGGAAAAATTGTAAGAAATTTGTAAGATATTTGATAGGAGCAAGAAACAAATCACATGTAAAATAAATATAGAAGGAATGAGAGACGGAAGGAGTGGGTGTGATGAAGAGTACAACTAAGAAATTTACAAAACTCTACCTTTCTTTGTTTCTGGGATTAGTGTTCGTTTGTTGTGCAATCGGCTACTGGCAAGGCGGAGAGGGCACTGCTTCTACGGAATTTGTGAAGGTTGAAAAGCAGGAAGCGCAAGGGGAGACTGTCATTTTGCCTGAGGTAAAATGAAGCGAATAATACAGGCCTTTCACAGCTGTTTAGAAAGAGGAGTTCAGAAGCAAACGTGGAAATGTAGAAGTGGATGGGGGGAAGGCGATGAAAGGTCGGTACATATCGGTTATCCTATTTGTTGTATTATTTATATACTTAGCAAGCAGCAATCCTAGTAAGGGAGAGTATACAGCGTGGGCATCTGAGCAAATTATGACGCGAAATGAGGTACATGCTTATTTGTCTGAGGTGCAGCAAGAGGACGAGGGCGGCTTGCTCAGTGAATTAGCGGGGCTTGGGAAAAAACTGGCCAAGCGTTATTTAGAGCCGCAGGTAGGTATTCTTGTTGACAAGCATACGAAAGAAAAGGATTATATGTTTCTCTCTATGTATACTACCAAATTCAATTTGGGTAGGGAAAACTACGAATATGTAACGCTTGGAATCGCAAATCATTTTATTCCAGTAAAATATCCACAGGAAAAGAAGGAGCCTGCTGAGTAGGCTCCTTCTTTTTCTATTACAGGCTCAGGTTAATGTCAGTAACCGTATGATCTACGAGACGTGCACCTTTTTTACGAGCGGTTGGTGTACTGATAGGTTCAAACACACCTGATGCAAGAATGGTGTCCATCACAGTGTTCACCGCACCTTCATCGACAGGAATAATGGGTGCTTCAATGGAAAGGGTTGTGACCTTGCCGTCGTCCTTTAAAAACTGCAGCTCTAGTACTTGTGCCATTCGTTATTCCTCCTTTTTGGTGAATCATTATGCTTCATTGACACCAGCTGTGCTTGTCAGCTGTATGTTCTCTAACGTACGTGTTTGCAAAGAAGCAATTGCAAGTGCGGCTTCTTGCATGTTTTCCGGTTGTGCGTCTAGCTTGACATTTCTATACACCTTGTTTTTCATAATCGGTTTCCCGTTTTGATCGGTACCTGCATGATAAATAAGGTGTAAGCTCATTTCTTGAACCTCTGTGATTACTGCCATGTTTCTCACCTCCCTTTCGCTTTATATATAAAACGAAAAGGGAGAAAGTTGGTCAAAAAAATGAAAAATATCATAGGAATTGACTCAATTATTCAGAGCTGATACGTATGTGAAAGATATTTTATGGTACACTGTAGTGGGTGTTGTATATGAAAAAGTTATTGTGGTTTTGGCTGCCTGTACTTTTATGGGCAGGGATGATTTTTTATTCGTCCTCGCAGCCGTACGGCAAGCAAGATATGCGTTCTACTATTACGCAGTATATTGATGAGAGTACAGTAGAGCATTTATTTTCTTGGGTGCATTTTACGTATGGAGAAAGCGAGGTCAGCGTGGAGGCACGCGGCGCGTCTGGTTTTTTAGAGTTTTTCCTCAGAAAAGGTGCACATTTTACAGTCTTTTTCGTTCTTGGTGTTTTGATTTGCCGTGCGTTACGAGGATATGGTACGGAGAGAAGGAAAGTATTTCTGTTTGCTTTACTGCTAACAGCAGGATATGCTTCCTTTGATGAGCTGCATCAGTCCTTTACAGCAGACAGGACGCCGATGTGGCAGGACTCCGTACTTGATACGTGTGGCGGGTTCATCGGTATAACAATGTGGACGTTATTGACAGGTAAAAAAAGAAGAGGATTACTTTATAAAATTAAAGACAAGTGAATGTACTTTCTTATTACGAGTATGTTAAAGTGCCTTTAATGTTACGCATGATGTTAAATGGGTACATCACTAATTTAAATAGTGGTGTACTTTTTTATTATTGAGACCTCATTTATTACCACAACAAAGTGTTTTTTAGAATACTTTTATAATTCGTGAAGAACTTCGTAAAGACTTAATAAGGTGTTATATTTCTGATTAATAGACCTTGTCCAACTAATGCATGCCTTAGTTGAATTGCATAATTGACTGCATAGTTTTTTATTGGGCTACATGTTCAGGGAGTATATTCAACAAATCATACTGATGAAAATGACTTAAAAAAGGTTAATTTTATGTAGGGGATTTGATTACTTCTCTAGAAATAAAGAGGTTGGACAAAAATGAGAGGGGTTACAACAATGATTGATAAAAACAATTTATTTTTAGTTGGGGAACAAGATGGAGTTAAAGGAGATTTTAATACATTAAAATCAATGATGACATACGTAAGATATACAACATTGGAAGCAATTAAAGATATTACTGTAGAGGAACTAGATTATCTACATGCTCCAACAGGTAATACAATTGGGATGTTACTTACCCATATGGCAGGGGTCGAATATTGGTATCAACTTAATACCTTCGAAAATCGAGATTTAAATAAAGAGGAAGAAGAGAAATGGTTACCTGGTTTAGATTTAGGCGAAGAAGCAAGAGAGAAAATTAAAGACAATGATGTAGCTTATTATATTAATCTTTTAAATACGATTCGAGAAGATACATTTGCAAAATTTAATACACTTTCAGATGTATGGTTACATGAGAAGTCAGAATTTGGAAGGGATATAGCGACAAATTACTTTAAATGGTTTCATGTATTTGAAGACGAAATCAATCATCGAGGTCAAATAAGAATGATTCGTAAGTTATATAAAAATAGTTAAAAATAGTTATCCTGTATTGATGAATGCTTGGCAATCAAAGGTACAGGTTTTATTAAATCTTAATGGGTTTCAATTCTCAAAATAAAAATACCAATATAAAAGGATCTTCTGCAAAGAAAAAAGTTCCTTTTTGTAGTACAAAAATAGGATAGAAATAGCAAATAAATCTTTTGCTTTCTATCCTTCTTTTTTGTATTTATAATGTTTAAATATAAATATTTTTTCTCATTTTCTTGACCTTCAATAAAAAGCTATACCCCCAATAATTCCCTTAATTCTTCTGTACTCAGCTCCGTAATCCAATTGTCACTAGAAATGATTGCATCATTCAGTGACTGTTTTTTCTCCAACATATCATCAATTTTTTCTTCCAATGTTCCAGTTGTAATCAGTTTATGGACATGTACGAAGCGCTTTTGACCAATGCGGTAGGCACGATCTGTTGCTTGATTTTCGACAGCCGGATTCCACCAGCGATCGTAATGAATGACATGGTTGGCTGCAGTCAGGTTTAAGCCGGTTCCGCCTGCTTTTAAAGAAAGAATAAAGATTTTGTATCGTCCTTTTTGAAACTGTTCGATCATGGTATCTCGTTCTGTCTTGCGGACGCTGCCATTTAAAAATAATACAGGTTCACCCGTTTGCTGCTCCAGCTGCTGTTTCAGCATATTGCCCATACGAATATACTGTGTAAAAATGAGGCAGCTTTCGTTTTGTTCGCGTATGCTTTCGATCAGTTCCATTAGTTTTTGCATTTTCATCGAACGTTCAATGATATCTTCTGGTTCATTTTCCTTTAAATAGAGTGCAGGATGATTGCAAATTTGCTTTAATTTGTTCAGCATAAGCAAAATAAACCCTCTTCGTTCGATGCCTTGGAGCCCCTGAACGTTTTCAAGTGTGTCCTGCACCATTTGTTCGTATAAAGAGGCCTGTTCGACTGTTAAATGGCAATATTCTTTTTGCTCCTGCTTATCTGGCAGGTTTAGAGCTACATCTTTGTCTCGTTTTGTTCGGCGCAGTAAGAACGGTGAAATAAGAAGCTGCACTTGTTGGATTTTCTCCTCGTCCCGATCCTTTTCAATCGGCGTGATGAAGCGGCGTTGAAATTGATTTAGGTTACCAAGATAGCCAGGGTTTAGAAAATCAAAAATCGACCAAAGTTCGGATAAGCGGTTTTCCATTGGCGTGCCAGTTAAAGCGATTTTATGAACAGATTCTAGACGACGCACTGCACGAGATTGCTTCGTTTGGGCATTTTTAATATTTTGCGCCTCGTCCAAAACAATGGCGCTCCATGTATAGGAGGCGAGCTCCTCTTCATCTAGATTTGATAAAGCGTAGGAGGTTAAAATGACATCTTTTCCTTCTAAAGAAGGAAGAAACGCTTCCCCCTTCGCTCGAGTGGAGCCATAATGTAAAGCTACCGTTAAATGCGGAGCAAACCGTTCGAATTCTTTCTGCCAGTTGCCAAGCACTGATGTAGGCGCCACAATGAGGGAAGGACCATCTAGTAAGCCGTGTTCCTTCGCATATGTAAAATAGCCAATCGTTTGCAAGGTTTTACCGAGTCCCATATCGTCAGCCAATAGTGCGCCAAATCCAAGGTGACGCAAATATAAAAGCCATTCAACACCTGTTTGCTGATACGGGCGCAAGGTTGCATGCAATGTATCTGGTATGGTGACAGCAGGCACATCGCCGATTTCTGTAAGGCGGTGCAGCAGATTTTCATAATAGTCATCAAGCTCGATGATGATTTGCGAGAAGGGATTATGCTGCTCCTCGTCTTCTTTTTTCGAAGATCGTACAAGCTCTTGCTGTAAAATGTCCTTCATTTGTAAGCCTTGGCGGTCGGCTTTTTCCATCAAGCTTTTAACATGTTCGATAAACTCAGGATCAAGCTTGATCCATTGTCCATTGATGTTAATCAAGCGGCGGTTTTGCTCTACTAATTGTAAAAACTCTTCTTCTGAAAAGTCAGCTCCTTCAGTCGATATGCGCCAATTGAAGTTGACGAGTGTATTCATGCCGAAAAAGGATTGCTGAGAGCGTGTATTGGAATTGACTTGTGCCCGAAGTGATAAGCGGCTGTTTTTCAGGGCCTGCCACCAGGATGGAAGCAAGATATCGACACCGGCAGCCAACAATTCATTGCTTGCTTCTGTTAAAAAGCGCCATGCTTCTTGTTCCAGTAATTCATTTCGGAGCATGCCGTCCTCCACCAGCCATGGTACGAGCTTTCCCCAGCCTGCATAGGTACGGAGAATACGCTCATTATACATAGACCACCTCTTAGGGAGAGAAGCTTCTCCTTCATACAGTACAGACTTTTGCGAGCCCCGCTTGGTAAGGAGAAGAGTTTCCAGCTTCCACATTTCATAGTCTTCCTGAGGCTCCAGCAGACGCAGACTAATTGTGAACGGTGTATCATCCTCTAGGTAACCGATTTTTGTAAGCCAATCTTCTTCGCTTACAGCTGTGATAAGCTGCTTAGCGACAAAAGAGCGATGCTCATAGAGCTGGTGCGCTTTTTCCCAAAGCTTATTGCGCGGCTTTCGTTTCGTCATACTGTCGTTGACGGCTTCGGAGAACCAATGCAGTAAAAAGGGATCTTGAATATCATGACCTTGGGGCTTCCACTCCACCTTGCTTTCCTTCCACTTTTCCATATCAGGAATGAAGCTGCCTTCACGATAATCTTCTATCATGCTCCTTGCCGATTCATGATAGACTTCCAATTCTGGACTGAGACGAAAGTGAATGAAAGAATTTTGCGGACGGGCTGCGACATAATCCAGAGCCATACTGGAGGAAAGAAGAACACCGTCAATTCCGTTTCTTTTTGTTTCATACAACATGGTGCCGTAAAAGGATGCCGCATGCCAGGTAAAGGCATGTTCTTTCCAATCTATAAGAGGAAGGGCTTGCCCATGTTCGTCTTCTCCCCAAAGAAACAAGCTTGTTCCGTTTACCCAATCAGAACGAAGGATAATTTCAGTTTGTTTCATCATTAATTAACTTTCCTTTCCGTAGCTCTTCCTGCAGCGCACGTAGGCGAGAATAGGAAGCTGCAATTGTGGTAATAAAAAGCTCCCATTCGTCTGTCCGTTTTAGTTTCGTATAATGGGTACGCAGTTTTTTTAAATAGCGGACGGCTAATCGGTAGCCTTGCCGGTTTTTTAATGAAATGGCCTCCATTGCAGCGCGGTGATAGAGAGGGAGAACATATTCTCGATTTTCTTTTTCGATTTCCTTTATCACTTCTTTTAGCTCACTTAAATCATTAAACCCAATAAGCATTTGCAGCTCAACCCATCCTTTATACTGCTTTTTATCTAATAAATAGGTGTTGAATTCTACAAAGCTGTAGGGAAGCAGCTCCTCCAGCACAAGCTCTAATCCTGCTTGCTCATTTGCGCCTGCTGCATAGCGTTCATAGGAAGTAAGAAACATGCGGACTAAATCACGGCTCGCATAATAGTTGTCTTCTGTCTTTATATATTCTCTGACATACTTATATGTAAAGACAATCCAGGCTTTAGCACGGTTCCATTGTAATGTGTCGCTAAGCACATCAATCCAGTACAGATATACGCCGGAAAGCTGTCCCGAATAGTCCGCCAGCAGTTTCATAGCTTCGCTGTCTTTTTTTTGTAAAAATAAAAGATGGCTAGAGGCAAGAGCATGCTCAAGGCTGTTGGATTCTTGTTGAATCAGCTGTTGCTCGTCTTTTATCCACAGAGGTCGATTCAACAGCTCTGTCCATATATGACGATAAATATAATAACGTTTGAAAATATGTCCATCGTAATTAAAAAACAGCTGATGAACTGTATGACTAGTTTTCTGTAATACCTCATCGAATGCCATAGGGAAGGCGTGAATAGTAAGTTGTGATACTTGCTCCTCAATTTCATCCACAAACCGTTCAGCGATTGTTGCGGGATTATAATAGGAATATGTATGGTCCTTATCAAAGCTCTTCTCTTCTTGAAGCAGCATTTGGAGTGCAAATAGGGCTGCATTCAATTCAAACAGCTCACGCAGCATAGAGATTTTTGGTGCTTTCCGAATGAGCTTGGCATAAAATTCTTCAAAAATATTTACTAAAAAATACATTTGTCTATAGGAAAAACGTTTTTGTTCTTTTAAAAACGCTTCGTATTCTGTTTCAAAGTATCGAAGCCAGCTTTCGTAGTTCATTTCGTCATAGTGCTGTGTTTTTAGTAATTGCTTTGCGGTTTTTATCTCAGATAGAGCAATTTTCGGTTTGCCCTTTTCTTTAAAACGCTTTGTAATTTCTCCTACTTGTCCAAAGGTAGAAGCGGCATAAAAAAGTACAGCAATCATATGCTCACAATAATTTGGCTGAAAGCAATCACAATAGCTTTGGGATGATTCTCGTACATTTAAGGAAACACTGTGCACATTGTCCTCATCATCAACCGTGCCTTCTAACATATTGCCTTCAAGTGAAACATTATAGACTCTTCCTTCTCTGTATCGCTTCAATCCTTTTGACATGCGTGTGCGATCCTCCTCTAAAAGAGGATCAAGCTTTTTTATTATTTCATCAGCCACGTGCAAAATTTCTTCTTTTCCAATTGAATGCTGCAGCATATAAAAACCCTCCGTACAAACGTCCTATTTGTACTATTATAGCCGAAAATATGGAGATAGGCTCACGAAATGGTCAGAATAATGATTTAGAATTTATAGAGCGATAAAGTGAATAGGATGCTTTGTATCTTCTTACCCTGTACAAAAAGTAAGAGCACAGGGGGGACCTGTGCTCAGTTTTTCTTATTATCAGTACAGTATTGCTATAAGGAAGCAGTGAGTATATGTTGAAGGTTACTTTCTCTTGTGTTAACACATATTTTGCTCATGCTGATGAAGTTTCATTTTATATGTATCTCCGAATCTAAAGAATGAACTCCATTGTCGATTATTTGGTTATCCAGTACTGTACGCTTTTTAGAATAGGCCCAAGCCTGTATTTTATCTCCTGCTCCCGACATAAAAAGAGTGATAATGGTGAGTATGAGACTAAGAAACAATAATTCTATCCGTTGTTTCATGCTTTTTTTCCCTCCTCTTTACGGTATAATAGTACGAGACGTACTATTATTGTTCAATATAAGGACAATGATAATTTCATCACAAGAAAACGGAGTGGATACTAGATGATTGTTCATGCCAGCTTAATTGTAGAATATGGTGTGCCATTCCAACCAGGTTCTTATATTTCTCTAAATGATTCAGAAACAATGATTGGAAGGGCAGGAGGAGAATGGCTGCCTCATATATCATTTACGAATGCTTTTATATCACGAAAGCATGCGGTTATTCAGTATGAAGCTGGAGCGTATATGATAGAAGATTTAAACAGTAAGCACGGAACAGAGATTAATGGTGAAGCATTAATACAAGGAGAAAGCAGAACTCTTCAAAACGGAGATATAATTTCTATCGCCAAAGGTACGGTTTTGCTTCATTTTTCTTATACTAATTTTGATCAAACGTTGGATTTTGGGCCGATCCTGCGCCAGGTATCCTCTCCTTCCTTGCAAATGGAGCTCGATGCTGTTAAACAAAGGGTTTTGTATAAGGGACAAGAATATACGTTATCTTCAAAGGAATATACATGCTTGGAGCTGCTTCTGAAGCATAAAAACTCATTCATTTCAAAGGAAAAACTTAAGCAGTACGTTTGGCCGGAGCGGATGATGACTTTAGAAAATATACCGGATGTAAGCTCGGAGGAATTGAATTCATTAATGTACCGCCTTCGCAGAAGGCTTCCTGCTGATTTTCATATTGAATCTGTTCGAGGGAAGGGCTATATTCTACAAATCTATAACGAGAAAGCGTAAAAAAGAGAACTTGGTTATAGTTCTCTTTTTTATTGATGTAAGACTGCTTGCACGTATGAATCTGCTAAAATGGCATCAATAAGTGGAACAGTTTCATTTTTCCATATATAGCTAGTGCCTGAGAGGAAAGGCTTTTGGCTTCCTGCTTTTGTAAGAAATTGTTTCAGCTCATAAGTGGCTTCCTTGTCATTGGAGGTTATGACTAGTTTATAGCGGGCATCCTCGTTTGCTAACGTAAAATCAATGGAGATCATCGTATAGTGCTGTCCATCTTCATCGTATTCATATGTGCGGGGAGTACCGATCCAATCTGGTTTTTGATGCAAATTCATGATTTAACGGCTCCTTTTTCTCGATTAAATTAGGATATTTTCATCATTTGATGCTATTGTAACATGTATCTTATATTTGACAATCCACAGGACAGCTATCTGCTATCCAATAGCTATAGGATAAAGAATGAAAGTTACTAAGAACCTCTGCAATCATTCATTATGGCTGCATCAACACTGTTGCATAGTTTACAATCATGACCATAGAGGAAGCCGTTGCGTATTAGGTGAAATAAAAAACGCGAAGGAATAATTCCTGCCGCGTTTTTATTATTGTTTTTTAGTTTGCAAAATTGTAAGAGGTGAAGAGTTAACTGAAGTAACAGTTTAAACGATTCTTCTTATCCATGCTACCATTGTCCTTGACCCGGCCATTGTCCTTGACCCGGCCATTGTCCATGCCCGTGCCATTGTCCTTGACCCGGCCATTGTCCTTGACCCGGCCATTGTCCATGCCCGTGCCATTGTCCTTGACCTGGCCATTGTCCATGCCCGTGCCATTGTCCTTGACCCGGCCACTGTCCATGCCCGTGCCATTGTCCTTGACCTGGCCACTGTCCATGCCCGTGCCATTGTCCTTGACCTGGCCACTGTCCGTGTCCATGCCATTGTCCTTGACCTGGCCACTGTCCATGCCACTGTTCTTGCCCCATACCTGTTCCTGCCATTGGAGGACGGACGTCATCATCGTGATAATACATCAGCAGTCTCCTTTCAAGTTATATTCTTTATAGGGTATGTATTTAGAATAAAATGGTGTAATAGGCTAGTTGATATGTATATGCCCATTTTAAGAGAAACGATAGTGGAAAATAAAAAATGAGCCTTCTAAGAAGACTCATTTTTGTATTACATTGCTTTGGAGTAGCCTAAGAAATGCGTACTATAATAAGAGTTGCTGATATGGGTGATGGTAACGCCTTTTGAGCTGGAGGCATGAATAAAGTAGCCATCACCAATTAAAATGCCCATGTGGGATGGACCAGGCTTATATGTATCTTTAAAGTAAATAAGGTCTCCGACACTTGGAGAAGATGTTTTGCTTAAGCTGTTCCAATAGCCTTCAACAGATGTACGAGGCATGGAAATGCCGCTTTTAGTGTATACGTAGGAAATGAAGCCGCTGCAGTCAAAGCCGGTTGGGGTGCTTCCAGCCCATGCGTATGGAGTTCCTACAAGGGATTTAGCTAGTGAAATGAGTGATGTTGCTGGTTGTGCCGGTTTAACACTCTCTGCATCACCCTTCACTACATAAGCTTTGCTAATGTAGCCGACGCCGCCGTTAAATTTGATTTGAAACCAATCACCTGATTCTCCGACTACTTCTACTTGTTTTCCAGAAGTAACGCTGCCAATGGCTCCAAATTGGGTACCGGCGCCACTTCTTACATATAAGGAGCTAGCTTGGACAGTATAAACCTGTGGAGTAGATACGACTTCATTCTTAACGAATGCAACGTAGTCACCGCTGACATAACCTGTTTGCCCGTTATGGACAACCTTATACCATCCAGCTTCAATTGCTTTTACTTGCAATATATGTCCCTTTACAACTCCTCCTATAACTGGATAGTTTGTAGCAGGGCCGGTACGGATGCGAAGAGAAGAGGCTTCCACTACGTATTGTCCATCTGTCTGAACGACCGGGGGAGGCGTAGGTGTCGGTGTTGCAACAGTGGAGGTGACATAGGCTTTATTCACATAACCGACTTCGGTATTATAAGAAATTTTGTACCATCCATTTATTTCACCAATGACTTGCAGAGTTTGTCCATTTTTTACAGAACCGATGGTACTGTAGTTGGTGGCGGGACCTGTACGAACATTAAGAGCAGAGGCGTTGACTGTAAAGGTTCCTCCTGTTGGAGTAAATGCAATATAGTCCTTGCTTACATAAGCTTCTTGATTATTGTAAGAAATTTTATACCAGCCCTGTGTCTCTTCCAATACTTGTACCTTTTCACCATGAGTAACCATTCCGATAATGGGCTGGCTTGTGCTGGGGCCGGTACGAACACGAAGGGCATCGGCTTTTACTATATAATTTCCAGCGGTTGTTTCAAGCTTTTGGTTGTCGTTTTGCACAGCTCCAGCTGCAGCTGTGTCGTTTGGAGATGCGTGTACAGAGTCCACAGCGGGTACACCGATGACAGATACGGCTGCAATACTTGCGAGAACTTTTTTCATTTTATACCTATCCTTTCTATGAAAATCCCAATATGAATTTTTCCAATACTAACCAATAGTAGTTTTCTTGTCGAAAAGTGTCAATAGATATTTCTTATTCCATATATGCTAAATGCAGAGAGAGAACGAAAAGAGTCACGGGTTATTGGGAAAAGTAATTTTTATATCATATGATGTGAAATTTTTACACAAAATATATTTATTTATAAATTAAGAAAGAGGTTGAATTTATGAAGAGATATGTGCTGGTATGCTTGCTCATTTGCTTGAGTGTTGTCAATGTGGGATGGAAAGGGGAGGCTGCCGGCAAGCAGCTTCATAAATCAGTAATTGGCATTATAGGACCGATGGAGGAAGAAGTAGAAATTCTTCGTTCAAAAATGGATATTCAAGAAGTCAAAAAAGTAGCGGGTTATACATTTTATAAAGGGACATTAGATGGAAAAAATGTGGTATTGGTTCGTTCTGGGATCGGAAAGGTTAATTCTTCGGTTAGTGCTCAAATTTTGATTACTATGTTTGGTGCAGATTATTTGATTAACTCTGGAGTAGCGGGAGGGTTGAATCCGAAGCTGAAGGTAGGAGATATCGTAATTTCGAGTGATTCCGTTCAGCATGATGTAGATCAAACAGCAATCGGGCAGCCACTCGGGAAGTTTGAAGACAGTGACGTGATTTATTATAAAGCGGATAAACAGCTAATTCGTCTGGCGCAGGAGGCGGCCAAAAAGTTAAAGAATGTGAATATTTATTTAGGACGGATTGCAAGTGGAGACCAGTTTGTAGGAGAAGAACAGCAAAAGAAAAAAATTGTAAAAGTATTTAATGCAGATGCTGTAGAGATGGAGGGGGCTGCTATTGGTCAAGTTGCTTATTTAAACGGAGTGCCGTATGTTATTATTCGTGCGATTTCTGACAAAGCAGGTACTGCGGCAGGTGCTGCTTACGCCAGCTTTGTGAAGCTTGCTGCGAAAAATGCTAGTACGATGATTGAGACAATGATTCAAAACATTAATGGCAAGTAAAAGAAAAGGATGCTTAGGTTTGATAGACTTAAGCGTCCTTTTCAAATTGATATTGTTTGTAGGCAGAAAGTGAGAAAGCTAAGGAAACTTATTGATGGTAGCTTGGTTTTATTTGAATGTACTCACTGACTTTGATGATGAGGACAGAATACAGTATCTCAAACTGGAAATGCTGCGCAATATAAAAAAGAATAGTTATTCTATATATTTTAAGAGTGGTACGGCTTCCCCTTACAAGGGTACTTTCTGCTTAATTTCGTTACTGGTACTTCCTCATTATCATGATACAAGTATATGGAAGGCGAGCAGAGAAGTATTTCATGTTATCAGCTCGTTAAGGTATTTTTCCTTTCTTAAAAAATTGGTACACTTATTTTGAGGTGAAGGCAGTGAAGAGAGGGCAAAAAGCTTTAATTCTGGTATTTAGCATTTTTTTAATTTATGCATTAGGAGAGCAAATGTTTCAAATGATGTCGGATCCAAGCAACCAAACGATACTGAATTATATGGCACTTGGTGCCGGCATTATTGGTGCGGGATGTATGCTGTACGTGCTTTTTATTGTGACTAAGAGAAAATGAACGATGATGCACCCAAGCCAAGCTGTGGAAGATGCCTAATGCAAGAAGGATGAGGAATCTTGTTTGTAAATCCCAATTGTAAGGAAATAGACCGGCGGCATGAAGCAGGATGGAAAGAAAGCAAAGAAGGATGCCTGAAAATAAGAGGATAGGCAATTTCAAAGCTTGCACCTTCTTTCAAGGAATTGTCTGTATTACTATATGTATAAAGGGTGCAGAAAAATTGTTACTTTTTCATTACAAAACCTCTAGCTGTCCGCTAGAGGTTTTGTACGTATAGGATGCTTTCATGAAATGCCTTTTGCAGCTGCCTCGTAATTGGTCCCGGCATGCCTGTGCCAATAGGGCTCTCATCTAAATGAGTCATTGGCAGTACCTCTGTCGTCGTCCCGGTGAAAAAGCATTCATCCGCTTCTCTTATATCTTTTGGGGTAAATAGTTCTTCTTGCAAGGGGATGCGCAGCTTTGCGGCTAAAGCCAGGATATGCTGGCGGACAATTCCGTTTAAAATTAGGTTGTTCGCAGGGTGGGTAATAATAGTTCCGTTTTTCACTAAAAAGAAATTGGAATGGCTTCCTTCTGTTACGTTCCCATTTCGTACAAACAATGCTTCGGCACAGCCTTTTCGGTCAGCACTTGCTTTTGCGAGAACATTTGGCAATAAGTTCAGAGATTTAATATCGCAGCGAAGCCACCGAATATCCTCCTCCAAGCATGCATGTATTCCATTCTCCAGCCATGCGAGTGGTCTCTCTTTTTTGACAAGGTAAGCGTACCACGTAGGAGATGTATTTGCGGCGAAAATATGATTGCGAGTTTGAACCCCGCGAGAAATTTGAAGATATACAATGCCGTCTTCTTGAAGCCCATTTCTCTCCACGAGCTCATGCAGCCAGGCAATGAGTTCTCCTTTGGTAAAAGGCGCAGATAGCTGAATTGCATTCATAGAGCGGTATAGGCGATCTATATGGGGTTCTAATAGGTGATAAGAGCCTTTATACAAGCGGACAACTTCATAAATGCCATCCCCAAATTGCAGACCACGCTCTTCTAATCCAATGGCTGGCTGTTCAAGATTTATATTTAAAAAACGACTTTCGAATAAAATGATAGGCTCCATTTTTCCACTTCCCATCTTTGTATTGGTCTATTACCGATACGTCACACATGTTTACAAATTGGCTGTTAAGGCAGAAAATCCTTCTTTGAAACATAAAAGCCCTTGTGCATATGCACAAGGGCTGATAGTTCGTTTGTTTATTTCGGCTTAATTTGGGTTTTCACTGTACCAGATTTGATATGATTTTCTTCAAAGAAGCGAAGTAAGTCACCTTCAATAATATTATCTGACATACTTAGTTCGGTTTGCACTCTATCAAGCAACGGTTTTGCTTCTTCTTTTGGTACATTTACAGCTTCGCCTGTTTCACGAGAGTAGAATGTGCTGTTTGAATATATATATTTGTCTGTTACGAAGCTGCCGTCACGTAATACTACAAACTCTTTACGGTTCGGTGAGAATAAATCGTGACCGAACTCGATGTCATTGGAAGTATCTACACCTAATAAGCTCAGAATTGTTGGTTTCACATCCACTTGACCAGCCACCTTAGAGATTGTTTCTCCTTGTGTTTGACCTGGAACGTGAATGAATAATGGCGTTCTTTGTAGGTTGATGTGATCGAATTGCGTAATCTCATCTTTACCTAAGAACTGAGCCATAGCTTTGTTATGATTTTCAGAGATACCGTAATGGTCTCCGTAGAACACGATAACAGAATTATCATACAGACCAGATGCTTTTAGCTCTTCAATGAATTTCTTTAACGCTTCGTCTTGGTAACGGACAGTTACAAAATAACGGTCAAGCGTACCGTCGCCGGAGTTAAATGGTTCTACCATTTTCATTTCGTCATCATATGTGAACGGGAAGTGGTTCGTTAACGTAATGAAACGTGTATAGAACGGCTGAGGCAATTCCTTCAGCTTTTCTATTGACTGATTAAAGAAGTCAACATCCTTTAGACCCCAGTTAATTTTATTGTCGGCATTGATATCAAAATCAAGCTCATTAAAGTAACGATCGTATCCAAGAGATGGATACATAACGTTGCGGTTCCAGAATGTTGCGTTGTTTGCATGGAATACGGCAGTGTAATATCCTTGCTGGCGTAAAATCTCAGGTGTACCTACATACTCATTGTTCGCGTGTGTAAAGTATACAGCGCCGCGATCTAATGGATAAAGAGAGTTGTCAATTAAAAATTCAGCGTCAGATGTTTTCCCTTGGCCTGTTTGGTGGAAGAAGTTATCAAAGTAATAGCTTTCTTTCGCAAACTGATTCAAGAAAGGTGTTACTTCTTGACCGTTTACTGTTGCGTTCATCAGGAACGTCTGTGTAGATTCAAGAGAAACGACAATGACATTTTTTCCTTTTGCCATACCAAACAATTCAGAGTTCTGTACGTTATTTGCTTTTATATAGTTTTCTGTTTCAGCAAGCTTGCTGCTATCAGCAAATGCTTTTTGTGAAGTTGCTTTTGCTTGTAAGCCAACATCATACATTTGGTGGAAATATAGACCTAGGTTTTTAACAAGCATGACGCGGTCGAAAGAACGAGTTAATAGTTCTGGACGTTGTACTTCTGCAAGGCCTAAGTTCACCATGAACACCGCAATGGATGTTAAGAAATACAAAGATTTTGTTGGACGGGATACACGACCACTGCTTGCAAGACTCGGCTTTTTTATTGCCAAGTAGAATAAAACGATAACGTCAAGGAATACTACAGGTATTCTCCAGTCAAGCAGTTCCTTAACAGAAGATCCAAGGCTTCCGAAGTTAGTTGTTTGTGTTAATACAGGTAATGTCACAAAGTCATTAAAGAATCCGTAGAACATTGCGTTTCCTATCAAAATGATGGTTAAAAAGATGTTGATTCCGATTGCAATGTAATTACGTTTTCTTCCTTTAGCAAACATCGCCAGTCCTACTAAAAATAAAGATGCGGCAAGCGGACTGAGAAACAAAATAAACTCTTGCATTGGATTTTCTAATTTCAAATCAAAGCTTATGCGAGTGATAATGTACGTTTTTAGCCAAATAAATACCGCTGTTAATAAAAGTAAGCGGATGTCGTTAAATTGCGTCTTAAATTGTGTTTTAATATTATTCCACACTTATTTTCACCTCTCCCTTAAGACACTTTCTTTATCTCAAGTTCAACTTACATGAGAGCATTTTACTCCTAGCCTCTTCAAGGTGCAACTAAAACTTCCTAATTGAGAGTAACTTTTGTTGAACATACTGCTCATTATATTAAATCATCTTTCAAACTTCAAGAAAATCTTTTTAGTATACCATCCATTTTATCCCAATCATCAATGCCAGGTTGTAATAATAAAGGAGGTGAACCTTGAAAGAGGATATAATTCTCCTTTATATTGCATTACTTTGCGAGTAATGGAATTTTTACTCGATGTAATATTATGGGGCAAGGTTTCCAAAAATCAAAGATTTACATGTGTAGCTTCGTTATTGAAGTAATAGGTTACAGGAGTTTTGACAATCCCCTCCTCTAAATATAGCAGCGATGGTAGTTGGTTCGTCATTCTGTGTTTTACTATATGTATGCAAGTCTGTCCTACACATACCACATCATTCTAAATAAATTCTTCTGTATTCAAACAATTATACCGCTTCATTTTAATTCTTTTTCTATAGTTTTTTCGTGTTTCTTCCTATTATAATTAGTACTCATTGAAGGGCTGCGAACGAGGAATATACCACAGTAAAATACTCTGCAAGAATAGTATCAAAAAACAGAAATTTGACATTTTGCTATGTATGATTTTACAATAAAGTTAATTCAAAGGGGAGTAGCGTCAGGCTTTGCCTGAAACAAAGTCGTCAGTACATGGAATAACTCCATCGGCTTTGTTGGCACTTCATCGTGTCTAGCAAGACCTTTGCCAAATACGGCAGAGGTCTTTTTATTTTCTCTGCCGATTATAAAAGGGGAGAATACTATGAATACAAAACATTTACGTATTTTAAGCTTTACTGTAACACTCTTGATCATCTTAGCTTGTACGTTTCTGATCGATTCATTTTTGCTGAGATTCTATTTTATTTTTATGGGGATTATGGGGTATAACATCGTAATTGGACGCACGATTCGTAAAATGATTGTAGAGAAGGAACTGCAAAAGTAACTGCTTTTAAAATGGATATCCCTCCCCTATAATAGAGGGAAAGAAGAGCTGAAAGGGGATGTGCAATGAAAACTAAATTTTCAGCAGAGGCTTTTTGGATCAAATTGAGAGGCGGTGCCTTGAAAGCAGGACATTTAGTCGTCTATGCAAGTTTACTTTTGTTTTATGTCCTGCAAAAGCCTGATGTTCCAAAACGAAGTAAAATTATTATAATCGGGGCCTTAACATACTTTATTATTCCAACTGATGCTATTCCGGATTTTGCAGCTGGAATCGGATACACAGATGATTTTGGAGCCCTAGGCGCAGCTTTGCTGCAGGTTGCTATGTATATTGATGAAGAAGTCAAAGCAAAAGCAAAAATGAAGATGGCCGGCTGGTTTGGGGAAAATGTAGATACATCAGAAATTGATAAAAAAATACAGTAAAAGCAGCTATCTAGTCAGCTGCTTTTTTGCATGATGTTGAATGGAAAAGAGCCTTGCCAATATAGGGAAATATTGAGAGAATGAAAGAATACTTTTAATAAAGGAAGAGACTATGCCATCAGGGAAAACGCATACAAAATTAAACTTAATAGCCTTGCCTGTTATTATTGTACTTTTATTTTCATATGGGTATACGAGCAAAAGCTTTTTACTTTTCTTTACTATCGGATTTATCATTGGTACATACTTTTTAAGTCCGGATTTAGACATTCGCAGTGCGTCATATCGCAAATGGGGATTATTTCGAATTATATGGTATCCGTACCAGGTCATCATGCCGCATCGTTCGTTTTTAACTCATACATTCATCATTGGAGACTTGATTCGTTTGTTGTATTTGCTGTTTGTTCTGTCACCGATACTGTATTTTGCTAATAAAACAGTATTGAACAGTGAATTAGTAAGCATTGTCGAGTCAAACAAGACGCTGATTTTTAATTTTGTGACTGGTGTCATGAGTGCGAGTGCAGTGCATATTATAGCTGATGTGCTGAATACGAAGCGAAAGAAGCTGTTTCGAAAAAAAAGAAAACGGCGATAAAGGAGATTCCAGACTATATTAACAGTCGAAGGTAAGTCACTCCTACTATATTGTCCATGCATATAGGAATGCAAAAAGGATAGAGGCTGCTTGCATCTATCCTTTCTTGTGCTATGCAACATCCATCATCGGCAGGGAAAAAGGCTATTCTCTGCTTACGAAGGTTCACTTTACAATAACACTTTCACCAGAAAATTCTTCTTTCAGGATGCCGTATACCAGCATATCCTGCATCTTACCGTTGTGAAATTCGTGCTGCCGAAGCTTTCCTTCATATGTAAATCCTGCTGCTTCTAATAGGCGCTGCGACCTTGTATTAAAATCATATACTTCCGCGTAAATACGCTGCAGATTTTCAATATGAAACGCATAATCGAGCAAAAGAGTAAGGGCTGCAGAGCCGATTTTCTTACCCCACATTTCTTTTTCTCCAATTACTATTCCGAATGCCCCCCGTTGATGGAAGCGGTCAATGAGTCCTAATTCTGCACGGCCGACAAGTTTGTTATCAAACTCAATAGCGAATAATACGAGGGAGTCAGTAGATTTTGAAAAATACGATTCATAGCTGTTTTGAAATTGCGCGTATGTTCGTTTGCGTCCGACACCGGACATCCTGCTGATTTCCATGTCGAGTTCCCATGAATACATTTGCTCTATATCACTTTCTTGGAGGGGACGAAGTGTTACGTTCTTGGTTGTGAACATTGTAAAAATCTCCTTTTTCTTCATTGTATCATGAAGGAAGGAGCTGAGAAGGATGAAAATTTAGTTGGTTTTTAAAATTGGAACAACGTATTTGCCGGCATTTATTGTACATGGTGCGGGATATTTATCTGAAAGAGATATTGAAATGAGCGCACAAAATTATGCAGAGCATATTGTAAACGAGTCATTACTAAAACGACGATAAACTAGAAAAGGGCTATTTCGATAGCCCTTTTCTAGTTTGTAAGGAAATTCATGGATATATTTTTATCATGGTTATTATAGAAATGAGCCATGAATTTAAGTAATAGAGGCATATTAGCGCCATGCAGAAAGGATTCATTCAAACGTTTGATTAACAAACAGCCCTTTGGATGCAAAGGTGGTGCTAGAAGGGCTGCTTATTAGAGTTCCGCATGAATAGTTTCTCCTTATTTATCTCCGGCAAAGGAGCGGTCTTTGAGAAACAAATTCCAAAAGAAAATAAATCCAGGCAGTAAAATAGCAATACCAACCGCGTATAAAATAAGCAGATTGTAGAAGGTTTCCAGCTTAGTAAAGCTGTTGAATACGGTAATACTAGGGAAAACAATGTAAGGCAGATGAGCCATACCATATCCATAACTGGCAATGCCATATTGTGCAATGACTGCCAATACAGCTATCCGGGCAAATCCGAGCGAATTGCGTGCCCGATTTGTCGCCCACAGGGAAGAATATCCAACAACGAAAAGAGCAATAGAAATTGCGAACAAAGGAAACTGCTTGATTAAGTTATCCAGCATCCAATTTGCTTCCGGTTCCATTGTTACAAGTGCGAAAACGGCGGTCACTAATGTTGCTGGGCCGATAATAATAGCATTTTTCCGATAGACTAAATATGTTTCTTCAGAGCCTTGTTCACGAGAGAAGTCTGCTAAAAAAAGCGCAGATAAAAATAATTCTGATGTCAATCCAAACAGGATATACCAATAGATTGAAGGACTGGAAAGAAGCTTTCCAAACAGCAACGTTTCTCTGCCATCCACCGATTCAATGAATCCGCCTTGTGTTACTGGTATCACAGTGATTAACAGAGCAGGAACTAGTAAGCCGGTGATACCGGAAATGATACGCAGAGATTTTTCATGACGCGGAAGTGAGTAGGCAAACACCATGAAAGTACTGCGAATGGCAATAAGCAAGAGAATTAATGTGACCGGTAAAAACATGGCTGTTGCCAATGAATACATGGCTTTTGGGAAAAAACCGAGAAAGGCTACAACCACGAACACCAAAATCGTATTTGTTAACTCCCATGTTGGAGATAAATATTTATTAGCGAGTTTGCCGGCAAGTGTACTATGATTCGCATAGATCATGCTCCAGAATCCGGTGCCGAAATCAATGGATCCTAAAATGCTGTAAACAAAAATAACACCCCATAATATTAAAATCGCAATGCTTTCTTCATGCATTATGTGTATGGCCTCCCGTCTCAAATTCCTCTTCCAAAGGATGACGTCTAAAGAAGGTGCGCAGTACGATAATTGTTAAGACCCCAAGTCCGATATAGAGAAGAATAAACAAAAAGAATAACGGTCCTACAAAGTCAGCTCGAGTAGCTGCCTCAGTCGTTTTTTGAAAGCCGTAAATAGTCCAGGGCTGACGGCCGCTGCAGCTGAAAATCCATCCGAATTCTATGCCTAAGATAGAAATCGGTCCAATGGCTGCAATCGACCAAAGCAGCCATTTCGGAAAAGAACTATCTCGCTTTCTATGAATGAAATACCAATAGGCAAGGGCGAGACCAGAGACTGCAAACGAGAAGACGGCTGTACCTACCATTAAATTAAAAAAGGTATGGGTATAAAAAGGCGGCCATGTTTCTGCTGGAAATTCATACAATCCTTTGACCACTGTCTCAGGAGTAAATCCTGCTAAAATACTGAGCATAGAAGGGATTTCTAGCCCGTATTTTACTTCATGTGTGTCTGGGTCCACAAAGCCTCCAATCGCAAGCGGAGCATGTGACTGAGTTTCAAACAATGCTTCAGCGGCAGCGAGTTTTTCAGGAGAATGCTCATGTAAGTTTATTGCAGAAGAGTGACCAGAAACCCACATTAGCAGCCCTGTAATGAATGTAGCTAGCAGAGATAGCAACAATCCTTTTTTATGGTAGGCGATTTCACGTGTGCTTCTGTTGCGCTTGAATAATTTGTACGCTGCGACTGATGCGACAACAGCAGCACCTGTTGCGTAGGCGGTAATGATGACATGAAAAGAGCCGGTTACAAAGCTCGGATTAAAAAATGCCTCCCACGGATTCACATTATAAATAGTCCCGTCTTCCCGCATTGAAAAGCCGGCAGGAGTATTCATCCATGTGTTTGCTGATGTAATCAGCACAGCAGAAGCAGTCGCTCCTAGAACAACGAGAAGTAAAGAAAGGACGCGCATAAACGGCGTTAATTTGTTCGCTGCATACACATAAATAGACATGAACAATGCTTCTAAAAAGAAAGCAAAAATCTCAATTTGAAACGGAACGGCGATTACTTGGCCGACAATTTTAGCAAACCCCGGCCATAGAAGAGAAATTTGCACGCCGACAATGGTGCCGGAAGGAATAGCAACTCCGAGCAAAATAGCAAATGCCTTTGTCCATCGCTTGGCCATGATAGAATAGTGGATATCCTTTTTCCATTGATACATTAATTCCATCATTAGCATCATAAGTGAAAGTCCAATACCAAGTGTTGCAAAAATGATATGGAACGCTAGAGAGGTTCCAAAAAATGCTCGCGACAATGTAACTGTATCCATAAATCAAACGTCTCCTTGGTTTTTAACATTATTTTCCTTGTTTTTGGTAAAATTATTCAGATTTAGCAAGGAATAAATTTTTATTTTTTACAGGTTTTTAATTTTGAAAATTTTTAAAATTATAATAAATCGATATATTGTTGCATTTTTCTTTAGAGTTTTTTATAATTAAACTTCGAACAAACGTTCTTTTATTTTGAGATGTTAGTTAAGGAGGACTTCTATGTATCTGGACACAATTAATAAAATGGCCTTTTCTCAAGAGCATAAAGACTTGCTTCTGAAACTTTATAATAAAGAGATTTCTAGAAGAGAATACGACCGTTTAGTAGAAGCTTTATTTCACCCTGTCCGCAAGGAAGGTATTTAGTACATAAATAGAAGCGCAGCTATGAGAAGCTGCGCTTTTTTATATAACTCCACTTTATAATGCATCAATGGAAGTATAGTAGAGTAAGAGAAGGTATGGGTGAAATGGGAATTTTTATTAAAACAGGAACAGGAAGAGCTTAGTAACATACTCGTGTAACATGCTAGGGGATAACTTCTCGTTAGAGACTGGATTAGGCTTCTATCAGCAGTGGAAAAGTAATTTCCGGCTGATAGAAGCTTTATTTTATATGTATAGCCTGGTTGAAAAACTTTCTTTTCAGCTTGTCATACACTTGAAAACGTATACATAAATATAAAAATACAAGCGTATGTAAACAGAGCTCGCAAACCTACACTTTCATTTGCATGCGCAGATTATGTTTAAAGGAGGCAGGGAATGAATATTTTGCTGTGCTGTGCTGCTGGAATGTCAACAAGCTTGCTTGTTTCGAAAATGGAGCAGGCAGCAAAGGAACAGGGAATGCAATGTAAAATCTGGGCAGTCTGTGGAAGTGAGGTGCGCGAGCATATTGAACAGGCCGATGTTCTTCTTATCGGTCCGCAGGTAAGGTATTTGCTGAAGCAAATGCAAGAGCTTGGTAAAGAGAAGGGTGTCCCTGTTGATGTAATTAATACGGTTCATTACGGGATGTGTAACGGCGAGGCTGTATTGAAGACAGCGGTTTCAATGAAACGATAAGGAGGAACACAGCATGAGTAAGGTAAACGGGTTTTTAGAAAATAAAGTGATGCCGGTAGCAGGCAAGATTGCCGCACAGCGCCATTTACAAGCGATACGTGACGGTATCATTTTAGCCATGCCTCTTTTAATTATCGGATCTTTATTCTTAATTATTGCGTTTATTCCGATTGATGGGTACGATACATTTATGGCTGATGTGTTTGGCGACAGTTGGCGCAGCGCCTTACTATATCCTGTAAATGCGACCTTTGATATTATGTCGCTCGTCGTCGTCTTCGGGGTCGCTTATCGACTGGCTGAGCATTACAAGGTAGACCCGCTCGGGGCAGGAACTGTGTCCTTAGCAGCCTTTCTGTTAGCTACGCCATTTCAAGTATCGTTCTTGGCGGAGGGAGCTACACAGGCTGTTATCGTAGGAGGAGCTATTCCTGTTGCATTAATGGGAAGTAAGGGATTATTCGTGGCCATGATTTTAGCGGTTCTTTCTACTGAAATTTACCGCTATATTATTCAAAAGAAGATTATCATTAAAATGCCAGCAACGGTGCCTCCAGCAGTATCACGTTCGTTTACAGCACTTATTCCGGGATTTTTCGTCATCGTTGTTGTTTGGATTATTCGCTTGATCTTTGAACATACACACTTCGGCAGTATTCATAATGTTATTGGTGACGTGCTGTATGATCCGTTAAGCAAATTAGGAGCCAGCTTGTTTGGTGCTATTGTTGCCGTCATTCTTATTCAACTGCTCTGGTCTTGCGGGATTCACGGAGCAGCAATTGTTGGCGGTGTTATGGGACCAATTTGGCTGTCTTTAATGGATGAAAACCGCATGGCATTTCAAGCAGGTCAGGATCTGCCGAATGTAGTAACACAGCAATTTTTTGATTTATGGATTTATGCAGGAGGATCAGGAGCTACGTTGGCCCTTGTTATTGCTATGCTTATAAAAGCAGAAAGTCAGCAGATGAAGAGCTTAGGGCGTTTGGCTATCGGACCGGGTATCTTTAACATTAATGAGCCGGTTACATTCGGGATGCCGATTGTCTTAAATCCACTTTTACTTATTCCGTTCATTCTGACGCCAGTGGTGTTGGTTATTACAACATATCTTGCGATGGATTGGGGATGGGTAGCAAGACCGAACGGAACAGCAGTACCGTGGACGACACCATTGATTTTCAGCGGATACTTAGCAACAGGAGGAAAGATTTCTGGTGTAGTCATGCAGCTAGTTAATTTTGTGATTGCCTTTGCTATTTATTATCCATTCTTTAAGGTATGGGATCGTCAAAAGTTAGCAGAGGAAACATCAGGGAATTAATGATAGGCTTGAGGAAGCATGCATGAAATGGAGTGAGCAAAGTGAATTCAACAGAAACCATTGCGTTTCAAATCATATTGCATGGTGGAAATGCACGGAGTGATGCAATGGAAGCTATGCAGATGGCAAAAAGCGGTGATAGTACCGAAGCAAGAGAAAAGCTCCTGCAAGCAGGAGAAGAACTGAAGAAGGCTCATAAATTTCAAACAGAGCTTATTGGAGCAGAAGCACGAGGAGAACGTTCTGAGCTTTCTATCTTATTGATTCATGCCCAAGATCACCTCATGAATGCAATGACAGTGAAGGATTTGGCTGAAGAGATTATCTCTTTATATGAAAAAATAAAGTGAACAGCAGGCCCTGCTAAATTAGCAGGGTTTTTTTATACAAAGAAGCGGAATATTGAAGAAGTAGGAGGGTATACGCAGACTTCAGGATATATGGGCGGCGGTTCCAGCTAAGTACAACTGTAATAAAAAAGCGGCATGCACGAGCAGCCGCTTTTTTAAAAGATAAAATTAATACCGTTATAGCTCACTGAGACATGCATATAATGTAGTACGAAGGCGGAAAGGAGAAGGCGATGAAAAAGTTGATAGTAAATGCAGATGACTTTGGATTAACGAGAGGGGTTAACCATGGCATTATAGATGCTCATGTGAATGGGATTGTTAATTCGACGACGATGATGATGAATATGGTGGGGACAGAGCATGCTGCAGAGCTTGCAAAGCAGCATCCGACTTTGGGGGTAGGTGTGCATCTTGTATTGACTGCAGGGCAGCCTTTGCATACGAACGTGCGGTCTTTAGTGGACGAAAATGGTTTGTTTTATTCTAATCAATCCTTAAGAAGCAGAGTGATAAATGAAAAAGAATTGGAAGCAGAATGGACAGCGCAAATTGAGAGATTTTTTTCTTATGGTTTAACTCCTACACATTTGGACAGCCATCATCATGTCCATACGCTAGAGCAAGCATACCCTGTATTTTGTAAGCTGGCTAAAAAGTATAACTTGCCGGTGCGGCGCTCTGTTATTTATAGTGATAAAGAAGTTAATGTGTTTTCAGATCAATTTTTTGTCGATTTTTATGGAGACGGAGTATGTAAAGAATACTTTCAAATATTGCAAACTCGGGTACAGGATGGAGAAACAGTAGAAATCATGTGCCATCCAGCTTATGTAGATGAAGGTTTGCTTCGTTGTTCTTCTTATACCTTAAAGCGGGCAGAGGAGCTTGAAATTTTGACAACATCTAAGCTCCCGAACGGTTTTGAACTTGTTCGGTTTTAATTGGTAAAAAAACAAGCTCGTTACTGGCGGTTTAGTAAAGTGTCCCCATTGCCAAAGGCAGTGGGGACACTTTTTTCAAAGGTTTTGAATAAGGTTTTGTATTTAGGACTTTTAAGGCTTTTATCTCTGCATTAAGGTAGCTCTAGTTCCTTACTGATGAAAGCTTCAACCTATAGTCGTTCATCTTTCCAAAAATTCACTCTAATATGGTGATAGGGATTGTATTCTAATAAGGTATATCCTTTCGAGCGCAGATAATCAATGATTTGAGGCAAAGCTTGGACAGTGGTTTGCTTATCGTGTAATAAAATTACTTCTTCTCGGTCATTTGCATGCTTCCTAATAGTTTGTATGATTACAAAGGGCTTATGCTTGTTTTCCCAATCGTTAGTGTCAACAGTCCAATCCCACATTTTGAAATGGTGGTGTGATAAGGCATCACGATAATGATCGTTCAAGTAAGGCATGCTGCCGTAAGGAACGCGGATTAAGTCAGTATTATATCCGATAAGGCTGTTTAATAGAGCTTTTTCTTGCTCCATTTCTTGAATGAGAGAATCAGGAGTTCCGCCATATAATTTTTTAGGGTCATGAGACATGCTATGCAGGCCAATATAATGTCCTTCCTGGGCGATACGCGACACTATATCTTTACGGCGCTGAACTTGAGAACCGATTAAGAAAAAGGTTGCTTTTGCTTGTTTTTTCTGTAAAATATTCAAGATTTGTGTTGTGTAGCGATTAGGACCATCATCAAATGTTAAATAAGCCACTTTTTTTGTATCTCGCAGCTCGGCTTCCCCTGCGATCATATACTCTCGTTTTAAGCGAGACGTTTCACTTGTAAACTGTTTGATTGCAGTAACGCAGCTTCGGCTGTGGTGAGGGTGAAACGAAAGCTGTATGAGATGTACATCAGCTGAGGAAGAAAAGGCTGTGAATAGAAGGGACATGCTCAATAAGAGATAAACCAGCACCAGTCTTTTCATCATGCTTTTCACCCGTTTCTTATGCTTGTACTATTAGGGTATTCAATGATGGAAAGGATAAACAAAGTATATTTTGGAAAGAAATGATAAAAAAACCGTTTCCTCTAAAAGGAAACGGAATAAATTGGCTGAATGAAATTTATAGGTTTGGCTATACTAGCTGATATTATTGTCTTCCTGTTACTTTTCGATAAAACGTAATAATAGGCTTATAACGCTCATGTACTAAACCAATCATTTCGGCTACTAATTCTACTGCTATCACTAAGGCGAACAATAGAAGAACGGACAACCATAGTGCAGAAGAGGAGAAGATAATCGCATTTACGCTGAAAAAGATACCGAATACATAAATGAGAAGCACTGTTGTTCTATGAGAGAATCCTAGTGCTAACAAACGGTGATGTAAATGAGACTTATCTGGTGCCGAAATAGGTTTTTTGTTAACTATACGTCGTAAAATAGCAAAGATAGTATCGAAAATAGGAACACCTAAAATAATAATCGGTACAATAAAACTGAATAAAGTAACACTTTTATATAAGCCCAGCAAGGATAAAATGGAAATGCAATACCCAAGGAACAAAGCACCCGTGTCCCCCATAAATATTTTGGCAGGATGGAAATTGAATACTAAAAATCCAAGTGTACTTGCTAATACCACTAAAGCAATTGTAAAAATCATGAAGCTGCTTCCTTGAAAAGCCATAAATCCGATTGTAGCTAGGGCAATAGAAGAAATTCCTGCAGATAACCCGTCCAGTCCATCAATAAGGTTAATGGCGTTTGTAACGCCAACAATCCAAAGGACAGTTAAGATGTAAGAAAATACTCCTAAATCATATTTTCCTAAAAATGGTATAGTGATATATTCCATTGTTAAACCGCTTTTAACGATAAGAAGCGCTACTAAAATTTGCCCCAAAAACTTTTTCTTAGCTGAAAGCTCATACATGTCATCGAGTATACCGATAATGATGATTACAAAAGCACCTACCACAATAGAAGTCATTCTCTCGTGGTATAGTCCACTTACAAAGTATCCCACAACCACACCAATAAAAATGGCTAAACCGCCAAGTCGAGGCATGATCTTCTCATGCACTTTACGAGCATTCGGTTTGTCAACTGCGCCTATCTTAACTGCCAGCTTCATTACGAGTGGAGTCGCGATTAATACAGCAACAAAAGAGGCGAGAAATGTATAAATAACTTGCGAATTCACTCAATATCACCCTTAACACAGTTTATAGTGATCTGTAATATTCTCTAAACCTTCAAGAATTCTGACAGTTTTGGATGCAACTCATTAGTTATCGTATCATAAAAATTGTAGAAATCAATCTTTTTTTATCGTAAAAATTGTGTGCAGTAGTTACAATACAGTTACAATTTATTTACAAAAAATAAAATTGTTTTCTTACTGTATGTTTCCACATTACAGAAAAAATAAAGAGGAAAAAATAAGGTATTTTTTTGGTATATCATAGAGGAATATACAGATGAGATTAAATATTCTGTATATTCTTTTTTTTATGATGTCAACCTGACCTGTTTTTTGCTACTATTAGTTTAAGATGTTTGATAATAATGGTTCTAATTCACTTTGTCTTATGGGGGGTATGATGTTGAAAAGGATTCGAAAAGCAATTATACCAGCAGCAGGTCTTGGTACAAGGTTTTTGCCTGCAACAAAAGCGATGCCTAAAGAAATGCTTCCGATTATTGACAAACCAACTATTCAATACATAGTAGAGGAAGCTGTAAACTCTGGAATTGAAGATATTATTATTGTTACAGGTAAGGGGAAACGAGCAATTGAAGACCATTTTGATCATGCTTTTGAATTGGAGCAAAATTTGCTTGAAAAAGGAAAGTATGAACTGTTAGAAAAGGTTCAGGCTTCTTCTAATATGGTCAATATACATTATATCCGCCAAAAGGAACCGAAAGGGCTCGGACATGCGATTTGGTGTGCTCGAAACTTTGTAGGAGATGAACCATTTGCAGTGCTTTTGGGAGACGATATTGTACAAAGTAAAACGCCGTGTCTTCGTCAGCTCATGGATGAGTATGAACGTACATTTTCATCTGTTATCGGAGTAATGGAGGTCGAGGAAGAACAGACTTATCGTTACGGTATTATAGACCCGATTAAGGAGGTTGGAAGACGCTATCAAGTGCGGCAATTTGTTGAGAAGCCTGCACCAGGTTTTGCTCCTTCCAATTTAGCGATTATGGGGCGATATATTTTAACGCCGGAAATTTTCTTGTTTCTTGAAAAACAGCAAATCGGAGCAGGAGGAGAAATCCAGCTTACAGATGCTATTAGCGGTTTAAATGAGATACAAAGGGTATTTGCCTATCGTTTTGAGGGAAAACGTTACGATGTAGGTGAAACACTAGGCTTTGTAGAGACAACTATCGAATTTGCTCTCCAAAATGAAGAATTAAGAGATCAGGTTATAGAGTTTATGAAACAAAAGCTTCATGAAATGGTAAAATAAAGAAACCTCCGTCAGATTACTGGCGGGGGTTTCTTTATTTAAGAAATAAAATTAAGGGAATGTAAAGAAGATTGTAGTTGTGTGAAGTCAATCTTTATATAGTTAAGCCCGTATTCGATTAGGGTTTTTGGCAGGATAACCACCTTTTAGCGAGAAGGTAGTATGTTGTAATGACGAAAGAGTACTGTACTTTTGGATGAAGATGATAGTTAGAGGAGGTAATTATGAATATTACAGTTGTTGGTACTGGATATGTAGGTCTTGTAACAGGTGTAGGTTTGTCTCATATAGGTCATAGCGTTACATGTTTAGATATTGATCAGCATAAAATTGATGGGCTACAGCAAGGGATTGCGCCTATATATGAGCCGGATTTAGAAGATATGATGAAGCAAAGTATACAAGAAAATCGTCTTTCTTTTACGAGTGAGCCGCAAGCAGCATATGGAGATGCAGACATTGTATATATTGCTGTAGGGACGCCTGCTAACTTTGATGGTTCTGCTGATTTGAGCTACTTAGCTCAAGCATGTTCAGATATCGGTACTTACATAACAAAAGATGTAGTAGTGGTCACGAAAAGTACAGTGCCTGTCGGAACGAATGATAGAATAAAAAAGATGGTTCAAGAGCAGTTGAAAAGAGATGTACATATTCAAATGGTCTCCAACCCAGAGTTTTTACGAGAGGGCTCTGCCGTTCATGATTTCTTTCATGGAGATCGAATTGTCGTAGGAGCGGAGACACTAGAAGCTGCTGCTACGATGGAACGTATATACTCGTCTCTAAATATAAGCATATTTCAAACCGATATACGAAGCGCAGAAATGATTAAATATGCATCTAACGCTTTTTTAGCTACAAAAATCAGCTTTATCAACGAAATTTCAAACATCTGTGAAAAAGTCGATGCCGATGTGGAAGCAGTTGCATTGGGTATGGGGATGGATACTCGTATCGGATCCTCCTTTTTACGGGCGGGGATCGGATATGGAGGATCTTGTTTTCCGAAAGATACGGATGCTTTAGTGCAAATTGCAGGAAATGTTCAGCATGATTTTCAATTATTAAAGGCTGTGATTGATGTGAATAATAAGCAGCAGGCATCATTGGTCGAAAAAGCAAAAAGTGTAATGAAAGAAGGATTGCAAGGAAAGCAGGTGGCTGTACTTGGTTTAGCCTTTAAGCCTAATACTGATGATATGAGAGAGGCTGCTTCGCTTGTTGTGATTAAACAGCTTTTGGATGAGAAAGCCATAGTAACTGCTTATGATCCTGTGGCTATGCAAAAGGCCAAAAGCATGCTGCCTAGCGACGTGCGTTATGTCTCTTCTATTGATGAAGCTATTGTGAATCAAGACGCAGTTTTTATTGTTACGGAGTGGAAAGAAATCCTAAACTATCCGCTACAAAATTATGAAGCGCTTATGAATTGTCCTTTACTGTTGGATGGGCGAAACTGTTATTCACTAGAAGCAGTACAACGGCACCAAATAGATTATTATTCTATTGGCCGGGCGCCAGTGATCTGTAATCGAATTGTTACATAAAAATAATAAGCAGGAGGGCAGCTTCATATGGGATTTCTTGCTTTTACGAATAATATTGTTAATATAAATATAAAAGTTATTCACACTTTAAAGCGTAAGTAAAAAATGAATGTGCTTAAATGTAAAGAAAAGAGGAAAAGCAATGAAAGATCGTATTAAAGTTATGACCATTTTTGGAACTCGGCCAGAAGCTATTAAGATGGCACCTCTTGTACTGGAGTTACAGAAGCATAGTGAGCAAATTGAATCTATTGTTACGGTAACAGCTCAACATCGTCAAATGCTTGATCAAGTTCTTGATATTTTTCATATTCAACCGGATTATGACTTGAATATTATGAGAGATCGTCAAACTTTACTTGACGTAACAACAAGGGGACTTGAGGGACTGGATCAGGTAATGAAAGAAGCGAAGCCTCATATTGTTCTCGTTCACGGAGACACGACAACAACCTTCATTGCAAGCTTGGCTGCCTTTTATAATCAGATTCCTGTCGGTCATGTTGAGGCAGGCTTACGTACATGGAATAAATATTCTCCATACCCAGAAGAGATGAATCGTCAATTAACAGGGGTGATTGCAGACCTTCATTTTGCTCCAACGGCAAAATCGGCTACAAATCTGCAGCAGGAAAACAAGCAAGAGGAATTTATTTACATTACGGGTAATACTGCAATCGATGCATTGAAAACGACCGTTAAGGAAGAATACACTCATCCTATACTTGAGAAGATAGGTACTGATCGCCTTGTATTAGTAACAGCGCACCGTCGTGAAAATTTGGGAGAACCGATGCGTAACATGTTTCGTGCTATCAGCCGCTTAGTGGAAGCACATGAGGATGTTCAGGTTGTATATCCAGTTCATATGAACCCTGTTGTTCGTGAGATTGCAGATGATATATTAGGGAATAATCCCCGTATTCATTTGATTGAACCTCTTGATGTTATTGATTTTCATAATTTCGCAGCCAGATCTTACTTGATTTTAACAGATTCAGGCGGTGTACAGGAGGAAGCTCCTTCCTTAGGAGTTCCTGTTCTCGTGTTGCGTGATACAACAGAGCGGCCGG
The DNA here is from genome assembly GCF_017742235.1 of Bacillus sp. 165. GTDB lineage: Bacteria > Bacillota > Bacilli > Bacillales > Bacillaceae_G > JAGHKQ01. The sequence continues at coordinate 56,778 of NZ_JAGHKQ010000005.1, read as the reverse complement.
AGGGTATTGAAGCTGGTACGTTAAAATTAGCAGGAACAGAAGAAGAAACCATTTTTACAATGGCACATGAGCTGTTATCAGATAAGCAGGCTCATGATGAAATGGCCAAAGCCTCCAATCCATATGGAGACGGTCAGGCTTCTGGACGTATCGTATCAGCCATCATTGAGTATTTTCAAGCAGCCAAATAAGAAAAAATTGCTCAAAGTACAGCATGTACCGCCTTTTTAGGCAGTTATTTGAAAAGAGTCCATCTAGCAGGGTGGACTCTTTTGTGTATATTTCAATCTAAGTAATAGAGGTGCGAATGTAAAGGGTGTATTTAACGCCCTGAGATTACAAAGAAAACAGGGATTCATAAGATGCTTCCATCAACAAGGGAAGCGCCTCCCTTATTGATGGAACCTTTACTTTATTGCTCATTTTCTGATGTGAATGCCTCATCTTAGGAATCCGTTTGAGAAACAGTGGAATCAGGTAATTGTAAGTGAGACGAAAAAGCTTCTTTTGTTTGTTCCAAGCTCTCTGCGTTTGGAACAAAGTAGTACAATCCATTAATGCGCGCATCTTCTCCTTTTAGTGTTACGGTTTGTATGCTGGAGGAAGAAAAGTTAGAGAATTTCGCAGCCAGCACCACTCCCTGACTTATTTTAATGTTTGTTTGTATATTGTCCCCTATAACTTCAGCCATTTCTTTTATTTTAAAAGCAGAGGATGTGTCATTGAGTTTATCAATTAATGCGGCAAGAGCTTGTCTTTGTCTTTTAGTACGTCCATAGTCTCCCATCGGATCCCGCTTTCTCATTCTTACATATGCGAGTGCTTCTTCCCCATTCAAGTGCTGATTGCCTTTTTTAAAATAAATATGATGAGCATCCGGCGCATCGGAGCGTTCCCAAAAGTCAAATGGTACATCTACCGTAATGCCATCCACCGCATCAACAATGTCTTTGAACCCTTCAAAATTCACCTTCACATAATAGTCTACAGGTACATTTAAGAAGTTTTCCACTGTTTCAATAGTCATCTTTTCTCCGCCAAAAGCATGAGCGTGATTAATTTTATCTTTTTTATTTTTGCCGACAATGACTACTCGAGTGTCACGGGGAATGCTCATCAATTTAACGGTTTGATCTGCTGGATTTACTGTGGCGAACAACAGAGAATCTGTACGTCCATTCGTTCCTCCAGTTGAGTAATCTTCAATCCCCATTATTAACAAAGAAAAGGGGTGCTTTGTAATTGTAATATCCTCTTCACGTAATTTGGATTTTTCATAATTTGCATCATTATATGTTTTGGCTAAGGAAGCATAAGTGCTGTAGAGATAGTGTACGGTGAATCCTCCTCCAATAAGAAGGAGGAGGAGAACGGTAAATAAAATACGGCGTCTTCTTTTCTTTTTTAGTTTTCGCTCTTGTATATATTGGGATCTATCCATAAAACGCCTCCTTTAATGAGCTATGATACATCTTGCTCCAAGTATAGTATCTCCCCTTCTGTTATTTCACACCGACCACTTGTCAGTTCAATCATCCAATCCCGGAACTCTTGCTTTTTATTTTCCTCGACATATGTATCAAAGGAAACATCTTCAAGATAATGGATTTCGTTTAGGACATAAGGAGACTGGCGAAGCTCATTCTCCACTTTTCCAAGTAAGGTATAATCTAGCGTAGTTTTCATTACTTGCATCAGCTTTCGCTCGACGACTCCTGTATGAGTAATCCCCTCGCTAACACTCTTTCCATATGCGCGAATGAGACCGCCAGCTCCAAGCTTGATACCCCCGAAATAACGGGTTACGACTACTACTGTGTCTTTTAGTCCCTTTTTTTTCAATACTTCAAGCATTGGAACCCCTGCGGTGCCGCTCGGTTCTCCATCATCATTTGCTTTTTGAATTTGATTATGCTCTCCAATCATGTAAGCGGAACAATTATGAGCCGCATCCCAGTGCTTCTTTTTTATAGTTTGAATAAAAGCCTGTGCCGTTTCCTCAGAGGTCGCTCTGTTAATGTAACAGATGAAACGGGACTTTTGTATTATGATTTCATGTTCCCCATATTCTTTTACAGTATAGTATTGTGAAAGCAATTGCCGGTCTCTCCTTACTTTTATGAATTCTTTATTATTTATTGCATATACAGATTGATGTTAGTATTTACTGAAATCGTAAAATGTTTGAGTAAAGTATGTCAATTTTTAAGCCGAAGAACTAACTAGGTATAAAATGAGTGAGAGCACCATCATAAGTGAATACTTTTTAGAGAAGGATGCAGGAGCAGTTGGAATAGTATGATTATTATTAGTGGAATTTGTAAAAATATCTTTGCGTTTTTTTAATGAGACATTAATGCAACTAAGGTTATTTTCATGTAGAATAAATACAATCACTGAGATTTTAATTTATGGTAAGGAAGGTACAAAAAACGTATGAGAACAGCAATTGTTACGGATAGTACAGCGTACATCCCAAAAGAAATTCGAGAACGTCTCGACATACATATGGTTCCGTTAAATGTTGTCTTTGGCGATGCCTCCTATCAAGAGGAAATTGAATTGAACGCAGAGCAGTTTTATCTTAAGGTTAAGGAGCAAAAGGAGCTCCCGAAAACATCTCAGCCTGCGATTGGTTTGTTTGTCGAATTATTTGAACGTCTCGGAAAAGAATTTGATGCAATCATTAGTATCCATCTTTCCAGTGGAATTAGCGGTACTTATCAGGGAGCAGTTTCTGCCGGTGAAATGGTTGAAGGAGTAAAGGTATACGCATATGACTCTGAGATGAGCTGTGCAATACAAGGGTTTTATGTATTGGAAGCAGCTAAGATGGCTCAAGAAGGAAAAGGGCCAGAAGAAATATTAGCTCGTCTTGATGACATGAAGCAATCTATGGCTGCGTATTTTATTGTGGATGACTTAGCCCATCTTCAGCGCGGGGGACGTTTAAACAGTGCGCAGGCTCTCATTGGGAGTTTGCTGCAGGTGAAGCCTGTTTTACATTTTGTAGACAAAAAAATTGTGCCATTTGAAAAAATTCGCACCCGCAAAAAAGCTATCAAGCGTATTTTTGAAATTTTTGACGAACAGGCACGCCAAGGTTTTCCGATGGAGGCAGTCGTCATTGATGCTAATGAAAACGAAGAATCGACTGAGATAGTTAAGCATCTTTCAGAAACATACCCTAACGTAAATGTTACGACAAGCTATTTTGGTGCCGTAATCGGTACGCACCTGGGTGAAGGAGCAATTGGATTAGGGTGGTATAAAAAGTAATATTGCACTTATACTTTTTTATTTATTCTCAAAAAGTCCTTTGCAAAAGGGCTTTTTGTTTTGTGCAAAGGCAGAAATGCTTGTTAAACAAGATGAGTCTAGCGGATAGAAATTTTGCTTTATTATGTATATTACTTACTTTTTATAAGAAACTATATTATAATGGAAAATAAGGAGGGAGAAGTATGGAATACCCTACATCTTTATGTCCGAAATTTGAGTCTGCTTTTACGCTGCTCAGTAAGAAGTGGACAGGCTTAATTATACAATCGTTGCTAGTAGGTCCGAAACGATTTCGAGAGATTGCCGATATTATTCCTAATATGAGCGATCGTATGCTGTCAGAACGTTTAAAAGAGCTCGAAAGTGAAAGTGTGGTTATTCGGACAGTATATCCAGAAGTTCCGGTACGTATTGAGTATACATTAACAGATAAAGGTAAATCGTTGGAAACCGTAATGCAAGAAGTGCAAAAGTGGGCAGAGTCCTGGATGTAAAAGCTTACACATTCATGGTACAAAATAAAGTGTGACAAGCCTTGTGTATATGATGCACAGGGTTTGTCACACTTTTTGTTTTTATGTAACACCTTGTAATATTCTCTTATATTAACAAGTTGATTTGTCTGTTGTTTTTGTTGATTTCAGTGCTTTTTCCCGTTATTTTTACAAATGTTTTCAAAAAGTAACAGTCATATTGTTACATTTGTTTTACAAATGCGTAACATTCGCTAAAACTCTACAAAAATATGATATAAATTAATACGGGAAAGGGTAGGTGTAAAAAGAGATGAAAAAAGTTAAAATAATGTCTTGTGCTCTAGCAGCAGGATTTATGATGTTTACAGCTTTAACACCAAATGCACATGCGGAAAAAAATAATAACGTCAACGTTCAAATAAATAAAACTAACAATACTTTACAAACTCAAAAAGAAGAGCGCAACAGATTGCAAAAAGAAATAAAAGAGCTTAAAAAAACTACTAAGGATTTGGAAACTAAAATTAAAGAAAACCAAGCGAAATTAGATGCAACTAAGAAGAATATTACAGACACTCAACGCATTATTAATGAAAAGGTTGAAAAAATCGCTCAGTTAGAAGAACAAATCCAAAAACGTGAATACATAATTAAACAGCGCCTTGTAGCAATGCAAGATCAGCCGCGAGTAAATATTGTGACACAGGTTCTTGTAAATTCAAAGAGTATAGTAGATTTGATGGAACGTATCAATTCTCTAAGCTTAATTTTTGAGTCCGATACAACGATTTTAGAAGCACAAGAAAGAGACCAAAAGCAAGTAGAGACTGAGAAGGAAGCGATTCTTCAAAAGCAAGCCGAGCTTCGTGCTTATGAGAAAGAGTTGACAAACACACAAACTGAACTAGTGGATGATAAGCAAAAGAAACGTGAAGCGTTAGATGAAATGTCTGAAAAGCTAAATAAGATTGTAATGGAAATGTCGAGCACTCAATCTCAATTACGTCAATTAGAAAGAGAAGCGGCAGCATTGCAAGATGCATATGAGGAAGAGGAACAAACTTCTTCAAACACGTCAGGTTCTGGTACTACAACACCAGAAAAACCGCCTGTTATCGCACCGCCTGTTTCTAACAGCAACGTTGTAAACTATGCAATGAAGTTCTTAGGAAAACCGTATGTATTTGGTGCAGCTGGTCCAAACGCATTCGATTGCAGCGGATTTATTTCCTATGTATTCAAAAAATCAAGAACAGATGTATCGGGTTATTTAAGACAGGCTACGATGGTTAGCAATCCCCAGCCGGGAGATCTAGTATTCTTTAAAAATACGTATAAGCCAGGTCCATCCCATATGGGTATTTATATCGGAAACGGTAAAATGATTCATGCAAGCAGCAGTCAAGGTATTACTATTTCTAGCGTAAGAAGCAGCTATTATAATTCCAGCCGTTGGATTGGATACGGAAGATTTTAAGAATTATAAGGTGAAAATTAAGAAATGCAAGTCGGCAGTTTACTATTTTATATAGTAGATTGTCGGCTTTTTTGATTTTTACACTACTCCTTCTTTTTGTTAACATGACGAAGGGGGTGATGTATGAGGTTTTATCAACAAGGAAATAGAATCGTACCGGATGCTTTATGTGATAAAGCACGATTGCAAATGAATCCGCTCATGTTATCAAAACTGTCTTTTTCTTCTCTCTCTTCTCTTTCGCTTAATGCTTCTTTTCTCTTTTCTTCTTCCCTTCAATCCTATCTTCATGGTAAACGGCTTCTTCTTGACGAACTACCCTTCTCGTTAGAAACTATTCATCAGCACTATGAAAATGGCTATGTGATGTATGAAAAAGGAGTGTATAGCACTGATACTGGATATTGCTGCAAACGCTGTGGAAACACGAGTTCTCACCTGTTCTGCACATACGATTGCGCCCGCTGCCATGCTGCCTGCACCTATTGCCGCAGCTGCATTATGATGGGGCGTGTGAGTGAATGTACTCCTTTGCTGAGGTGGATAGGTCCAGCAGTATCCTATCCAGCCGTTCATGACCCGTTAGTATGGAGGGGGACGTTATCAGAAGGACAACAAAGGGCAGCGGATGAAGTAGTTAAGGCAGTTTTACGAAAGCAATCGTGTTTAATATGGGCTGTCTGCGGTGCAGGGAAAACCGAGGTTTTGTTTAAGGGGATAGCCTGTGCTGTTTCAAAAGGTGAACGAGTGTGCATTGCTACTCCGAGGACGGATGTTGTGCTGGAGCTTGTACCTCGTATAAAAGAAGCATTTCCTTCTATTAATATTGCGGGATTGTATGGAGGGAGTAAGGAACGGGACAGCAATGTGCAGCTGGTCATTTCGACTACACATCAGTTGCTTCGTTATTATCGTACTTTTGATACGATGATTATAGATGAGGTTGATGCTTTTCCGTATTCTGCAGATTCATCCTTACAATATGCTGTTGCGGGAGCGTGTAAAGAATGTGCTGCTCTTATTTATCTAACTGCAACTCCAAGTGAGCAATGGAAGAGAGAAATAAAACGAGGAAAGCGGCGTGCTGTAAAGATACCCGCTCGCTTCCATCGATATCCGCTGCCCGTTCCGATATTTTGTTGGTGCGGCAATTGGAAGCGCCACCTAGGAAAAAGTAAAATACCCGACAATGTACTGAGATGGGTGGCACAGTATGCAGGGAACAAACCTCTCTTTTTGTTTGTACCTCATATTAGGACGATAAAGGAGGTCGTGGACATTTTGAAAAGAACAGACAGCAGGATTGAAGGAGTGCATGCTGAAGATCCACTGCGAAAGGAGAAGGTGGCCCGCTTCCGAAACGGAGATATCCCTGTCTTGGTAACTACGACAATTTTAGAGCGTGGGGTTACGGTGCCTAATTTGCAAGTGGCTGTTTTAGGGGCAGAGAATAAGATTTTTACAGAAAGTGCCCTTGTACAGATTGCTGGAAGAGTGGGAAGGAGCAGTCAGGCTCCATTTGGGGAAATTATTTTTTTTCATTACGGAAAAACTAAAGGCATGACTGCGGCTAGAGAACATATTATTCGTATGAATAAGGAAGCGAAAGAAAAAGGCTGGATTGTATGATGTATTGTCTGCTTTGCAATACCTCTATTCAGTACCAGCTCGGATGGCTTCAGTTTTTAGAAGGTTTGTTGAATCAGCCTCTTTGCTCGGAATGTGAGCAGCAGTTTCAATTTATCGTAGGAGAGCTTTGTGCTATATGCGGCCGTCCTCTTTCAGAGCTTGCACCGGAATATATTTGTAAGACGAACTGCTTGGATTGTGTTCGTTGGGAAACAGATACAGAATATGCAGGAGTATTGGATAAGAATCGTTCTGTTTATACCTATAATAACTGGATGAAAGAAGTAATGAAGAGGTTTAAATTCAGAGGAGATGCGGCTATTGCTTCTCTATTTGCTGAGAGGATGCGCAGGTGTCTCCAAGCTTCTTTTACAGCAAAGTCTTTACTTATCCCTATTCCGTTGAGTCCTGAGCGCTTATATGAACGAGGCTTTAATCAAGCGCAGCTGCTTGCTGGACAAATAGATCATCCATGTATCGAAGTGTTGGTACGGACGCATTCTGAAAAGCAAAGTAAAAAATCGCGTTTAGAACGCATGCAAATGAAAACGATATTTCAAGTGTCGAATCATCAGGTTATTATGAATCAAAATATTGTTCTTATCGATGACATTTATACAACAGGAGCTACCATTCGACAAGCTGCGAAAGCGCTCAAAGAAGGGGGAGCAAGAAGCGTTTCATCTTTGACGTTATGCAGAGGATAAGTATTGGAAGAAACGGGATTGTATGAAATTGATATACGTCAGACGTGTCGAAGTTTCCGATAAAAAGGCGACAATACTGCTTTGACTTAGCATATTTATTCCTTTATAGTCAAAAGAGTAGGCGGTTTGTCCGCAAGATTAGATTGGAGGGAATGGAAGACATGCAAGGGAAAGTGAAATGGTTTAATGCAGAAAAAGGATTTGGATTTATCGAGCGCGAGGATGGAGATGATGTGTTTGTACATTTCTCTGCTATCCAAATAGACGGATATAAAACGCTTGAAGAAGGTCAAGAGGTTGAATTTGAAATCGTAGAAGGAAACCGCGGACCACAAGCAGCAAACGTAGTAAAACGTTAATTACTTGTTGTTATTAATGAAGTAAACGCCTTCGTTTACTTTTCCATACAGGTATAAGCAAAGAAAAGCCCATTTTTTGAAATGGGCTTTTCGCTTTTTAGAGAGTGAATTCCGTATCTGTGTAGGATTTTTACAGAAGTCGTATAGTTTTGGATTGAGCTGATGAACGCTTCATTTTATCTAAAATAGGTGAGAATGCCCCATCCTCAAGGAATGTGAAGGGCGTAGCCCAAGAGGTAGGGTGGGGATGAATCGCCGTTCGGATAGGGCAGGGGATAAACCGCGTTAACTACCCGACTTTTCGAGTGCTACTTGCAGTAAGTGAAAAATAGTTTGGGTACGAGTACGGAATCCTTTTTCTTTTTTTGTATTTGTCCACTCGTTCTAATAACCCTTTTGGGAATCATAGCATAACAGATACCTTTTCCATTGAAGATTGTTCTTTTTTACATGTTTGTTACGAGTTCATGAAATGTTTCCATTCCTTTAGATTACAAGCTTGTATTTGTGATACACTATTAGTGTAGGATGCAGTTGACTTTCGACGAACGATGGTAAAATTTGATAAATTGTACCATGATTTTTAGAAGGAATTTTTAGATGTGCGTCGAAATAGTATGCATAGCTTGAAAGGAGGAGTTCATCCATGCAGTTTAACATTCGTGGTGAAAACATTGAAGTGACTCCAGCTCTAGGAGAATATGTAGAGAAAAAATTAAGTAAATTAGAGCGATACTTTGATACATTCCCGGAAATTAAAGTTAACTTAAAGGTATACTCTGACAAGCAACGCGTGGAGGTAACGGTCCCGCTTCCTAACTTAATGCTTCGTGCGGAAGAAGCGCACGATGATATGTATGCTGCCATTGATCTTGTGGTGGACAAGTTAGAACGTCAAATCCGCAAGCATAAAACAAAAGTAAATCGTAAAATGAGGGAAAAAGGCACTTACAAAAATATGTTTCTCACACCAGAACCTGCTGCTGGTGTGCAGGATGCAGAAGAAGACGATTTAGAATTAGTGCGTACAAAGAGTTTCGATTTGAAACCGATGGACGTAGAAGAAGCTATTTTACAAATGAATATGTTAGGCCACAACTTCTTCGTTTTTACAAACTCTGCAACAAGCGAAACAAACGTTGTATATTCTCGAAAGGACGGGAAGTTTGGTTTAATTGAAACAAAATAAAGAAAACGCAGCCGCAATTGGCTGCGTTTTTTATTGGTGTATAATAAGGTAATATAAACATAGAGGATTGTTTACTGCGCGTTTTTTCGTCTGAATTTCGTGTATTTTCGTTACATTCTCAATAAAAGGCTGAGTATTGTTGGCATATTCACATGCAAGTGTTAAAATTATTCATAAGAACATTTTTTATATATAAATAGAAAGAATTAAGCAGAGAGATTATTGCAAGTCGTTTCACATATATCACATAAAAGAGGAGCGTTATTTACATGCTGGGTATGATTAAAAAGGTATTTGATACAAATCAACGTCAATTAAACCGTATGCAAAAGCAAGTTGAAGAAATAGAAGCTCTCGGACCAGAAATGGAAAAATTAACGGATGAGCAGCTGCGTGCTAAAACAGAGGAATTTAAAGAGCGTTTAGCAAAAGGCGAAACAGTAGACGATTTATTGCCTGAAGCTTTTGCTGTTGTTCGCGAAGGTGCGACACGTGTACTTGGAATGCGCCCATATCCTGTTCAGCTAGTAGGTGGCATTGCACTGCATGAAGGTAATATTTCAGAAATGAAGACAGGGGAAGGAAAAACATTAACGTCCACATTACCGGTATATTTAAATGCTTTAACAGGTAAAGGCGTTCATGTTGTTACAGTGAATGAATACTTGGCACAGCGTGATGCTCATGAAATGGGACAGCTGCACGAGTTCTTAGGTTTGACAGTAGGGCTGAACCTGAACAGTTTATCGCGTGAAGAGAAGAAGGTAGCATATGAGGCAGATATTACGTACAGCACAAACAATGAGCTTGGATTTGACTATTTACGTGATAATATGGTGTTGTATAAAGAGCAAATGGTCCAACGTCCGTTGCACTTTGCTATCATCGATGAGGTGGACTCTATCTTGATTGATGAAGCACGTACGCCATTAATCATTTCTGGAAATGGTCAAAAATCTACAGATTTGTATCGTTTTGCTAATGCGTTTATTCGCACGCTGCGTCAGGATGTAGATTTTACATTTGATGTGAAAACAAAAGGCGTTCTTCTTACAGAGGATGGAATGAATAAAGCAGAAAAGGCGTTTCATGTAGATAATTTATTTGATCTTAAGCATGTAACACTGCTGCACCATATTAACCAAGCTTTAAAAGCACATGTAACGATGCAGCGTGATATTGATTATGTAGTACAAGACGAGGAAATCGTGATTGTTGACCAATTCACGGGTCGTTTAATGAAGGGACGCCGCTACAGTGAAGGACTTCACCAAGCGATTGAAGCAAAAGAGGGCGTAGAAATTCAAAATGAAAGTATGACGCTTGCGACGATTACGTTCCAAAACTACTTCCGTATGTACGAAAAGCTTTCTGGTATGACAGGTACAGCAAAAACGGAAGAAGAAGAATTCCGCAACATTTATAATATGAATGTTCTTGTCATTCCAACAAACAGACCGATTCAACGTGATGATCGTTCAGATTTGATTTTTAAATCCATGCAAGGCAAATTTGCGGCTGTTGTAGAAGAGATTGTCGAGCGTCATAAAAAGGGACAGCCTGTTCTAGTCGGTACAGTTGCTATTGAGACGTCTGAATTGATTTCTAATATGCTGTTGCGTAAAGGCGTTAAACACAATGTTCTGAATGCGAAAAACCATGCGCGTGAAGCGGAAATCATTGCTGATGCAGGTCAAAAAGGCGCAGTAACAATCGCGACTAATATGGCCGGCCGCGGTACGGATATTAAGCTCGGAGAAGGTGTAAGAGAAATTGGCGGTCTTGCTGTTATCGGTACAGAACGTCATGAAAGCCGACGCATTGATAATCAGCTGCGCGGACGTTCCGGCCGTCAGGGGGACCCTGGGGTAACACAGTTTTATTTATCTATGGAAGATGAGCTTATGCGCCGCTTTGGCTCTGATAATATGAAAGCAATGATGGATCGTCTGGGTATGGATGATTCTCAGCCGATTGAAAGTAAGATGGTATCCCGTGCGGTTGAATCTGCACAAAAACGTGTTGAAGGAAACAACTTCGATGCTCGTAAACAATTACTGCAATATGATGATGTGCTTCGTCAGCAGCGTGAAGTAATGTACAAGCAACGTCAAGAGGTATTAGAAGATGAAAACTTACGCGGTATTGTCGAAGGTATGATTCATTCTACAATCGGACGTATTGTGGCAGCTCATACGCCGCAAGAGGAGCTTGAGGAAGATTGGAACATCCAAGGTCTTGTGGAGTATTTGAATGCAACTCTTCTAGAAGAAGGAGATGTGACGGAAGAAGAGCTTCGCCGCTTGGATCCTGAAGAAATGATAGAGCTTATTTACAAACAAGTAAAAGCTCGTTATGACGAAAAAGAAGCAATCCTTCCGTACGAGCAAATGCGTGAATTTGAGAAGGTTGTTGTGCTTCGTGTTGTGGATACGAAGTGGATGGATCATATTGATGCTATGGATCACTTACGTGAAGGTATACATTTGCGTGCGTACGGTCAAATTGATCCGCTGCGTGAATATCAAATGGAAGGCTTTGCGATGTTTGAAGAAATGATCGCTTCTATTGAGGAAGAGGTAGCGCGTTATGTTATGAAAGCGCAGATAGAGCAGAATTTAGAGCGTCAAGAAGTGGCGAAAGGTGAGGCGGTTCAACCGAAAGAAGGAGATGGACCTGCTAAACGCAAGCCTGTTGTGAAAAACGAAGAAGTCGGCCGTAATGAGCTTTGTACGTGCGGCAGCGGCAAGAAATATAAAAATTGCTGTGGAATTGGAAAATAAGGAATACTTGTTAAAAGCATGCTGTACCGTCATGAACCTGTGCTGGAACAGGAGAGACAAGGCAGATAAAACAAATGAAGCAATGCAAAACTCTCTCTGGTACCAGAGGGAGTTTGCATTGTGTAAAGAATTGGATTCTTGTCGTTTTACAGGATACAATATCATGTAGAGGTGAACATAATGGAAATGGTAGAAATTAAGCAAGAACTAGAAAAAATGGCTAAGCGATTAGCGGACTTTAGGGGGTCTCTTTGACCTCGCTGGCAAGCAAAATCGAATTGCTGAATTAGAAGAAATTATGATGGGGCCAACGTTTTGGGATGATCAACGAGCGGCTCAAACTGTAATTAATGAAGCAAATGCGATGAAGGAAATGGTGGGGCAATTTACAGAACTGAATGATATATATGAAAATTTGGATGTCACTTACGAGCTTGTAAAAGAAGAATACGATGAAGACTTAAAGAAAGAGCTGGAATCAGAGGTAAAAGAGCTGACAAAGCAAATGAATGAATTTGAGCTGCAGCTTTTGCTCAGTGATCCATATGATGCTAATAGTGCTATTTTAGAATTGCATCCGGGTGCAGGCGGCACAGAATCACAAGATTGGGGCTCCATGCTTCTGCGTATGTATACAAGATGGGCAGAGAAAAAAGGCTTCAAAGTAGAAACTCTTGATTACCTGCCAGGCGATGAAGCAGGCATTAAAAGTGTGTCATTATTAATTAAAGGACATAATGCTTATGGTTATTTGAAGGCAGAAAAAGGAGTGCATCGTCTTGTTCGTATTTCTCCTTTTGATTCTTCAGGACGCCGTCATACTTCGTTTGTATCTTGTGAAGTGATGCCGGAATTTAATGATGACATCGAAATTGACATCCGTACAGAAGATTTAAAGGTGGATACGTATCGTTCAAGCGGCGCGGGCGGTCAGCACGTTAATACGACGGACTCTGCAGTGCGCATCACACATATCCCGACCAATACAGTCGTGACATGTCAATCGGAACGCTCGCAAATTAAAAACCGTGAAAAAGCGATGAAAATGCTGAAAGCAAAATTGTATCAAAAGAAATTGGAAGAACAGCAGGCAGAGCTGAATGAAATTCGCGGAGAGCAAAAAGAGATTGGCTGGGGAAGTCAGATTCGTTCCTACGTGTTCCATCCATATTCTCTTGTTAAAGATCATCGTACAAATACAGAGGTCGGCAATGTGCAAGCAGTGATGGATGGAGAAATTGACTCCTTTATTGATGCTTACTTACGCTCACGTATTTTATAATCAAAGAATCAAAAAAAGGCCAACAACATGGTTGGCTTTTTTTGAGGAAAAAAGAAGGATATACACAAAAGTGTATGGGGATAAAGCGAGGAATGGCTGTGATCTCAAGAGAAGTTGTGTACAACTTCTCTCTTTCTGTGTGAAAAGTACAATTTCATCTTAACATCATACATAATTGCGGTAAAAAGTACGAAATTAAGAAGTAAGAGCCGCAATTTCAGAAAGACAGCTTGAAAGAATCATTTTTAATTAAAAGTAGCATTGTTTTTGCTCATTGGAACGATGAGGAGAAAATTGCGTTTCTGGAGGAAGTTATGAAAGGAAATAAACATACAGCACGAACAGACAATCAGGGTTTGAAAATGGTTTTAGAATATTTAAATATTGTAATTGGATCTGCTATTATAGCCTTGGCATTCAATTTGTGTTTGCTTCCAAACAAAGTGGCATCTGGGGGCGTCAGCGGGATCAGTACTATTTTGTATTCACTGTTAGGATGGGAGCCTGCTTATGTGCAATGGGCTTTTAACATTCCATTATTTATTGCAGGTGTAATCTTGTTAGGAAAACAATTCGGTGCGAAAACGTTGGTTGGGACGATTTTTCTTCCCTTTGTTGTATTTTTGTCAAAAGATTTAGATCCAGCGACGACGAATCCGTTGCTCGGTTCACTATTTGGAGGAATCGGTGTCGGACTGGGGCTTGGTATTGTATTTCGCGGTAAAGGCTCTACAGGCGGGACAGATTTAGCGGCACAAATCGTTCATAAATATACCGGCCTTACGTTAGGAATGTGTGTGGTTATCATTGACGGGCTTATTGTTCTTTCCGCAGCTCTTGTGTTTGATTTGGAAAGCGGGATGTATGCATTGATTGCCTTATACGTGACAAGCAAAACTATTGATTTAATTCAAGTTGGTTTAAGCCGCTCTAAAATGACCATGATTATTACTACTAAGGAAGAGGAAGTCCGCAAAGGTATTTTGGAACAAATCGATCGCGGGGTAACAAAGCTTCCGGGAACCGGGGGATTCACTGCGGATGAAAAGCCTGTTTTAATGTGTGTAGTGGATCAAACAGAGTTCACAAAATTGAAACAACTGGTAAAAAGTATTGACCCATCAGCATTTGTTGTCGTAATGGATGCTTCGGAGGTTCTAGGTGAAGGGTTTAAACATGCGTAAATTTATGATGTGCGTACTATAATAAGAATTGAGGATATGAGCCTAAAGATTGGGGGAAGCATGAATGAGAAAAAAAATATTGGTAAGTTTGATGGGAGCTGCCTTGGCACTAACAATGGCAGCTTGCGGAAAATCTGAAGAAACCCCTTCTGAAACAAATCAAACTGCCAACGGCGGTACCGCAGAAAAAATTTTTCAACAAAGCTGTTCAAGCTGTCATGGAAGTGATTTGGCAGGAAGAGTTGGTCCTTCCTTGCAGCATGTAGGCCAAAAATATTCCCAGGATGAAATTAGCGGCATTATTTCCAAAGGACGAGGCAGCATGCCGGGCGGGTTGCTTCAAGGTGAAGATGCAGAAAAAGTAGCATCATGGCTTGCTGAAAAGAAATAAGAATAAAAAATCCTTTCTGTGAGACAGAAAGGATTTTTTATGCAATTTGCATGCCCGAATAAAAGTGTTTTGTCTCTTTGAGTTATTTGCAATACAAATGAAATAACTTTGGCATTTTACAGTTATTTAAGAAAAGAAAAAATTCTTGTTTTATAACTATTATAAGGGTAATACTTTCTTTGTCTGTAACAGAACTGTAACAGAAATGTATCTTAAATTGAAAAGTATTGATGTTACAATAAAGTTCATACTGAAGTTTTTTGTAGTAGTTTGTTGGAATATATTGCTTTTCTGCATAACATGTCGGATTTGATAGAATAGAAATGACAAAGTTTTAAAAAATAGAAGCGATTTTAGGTGATAAATTATGATAACAATGAACAATGTGCATAAAGAGTATGACAACGGCGTAAAAGCGGTCAACGGTATTTCTGTTAAAATCAAGCAGGGTGAGTTTGTATATGTAGTTGGTCCGAGCGGTGCTGGAAAATCGACTTTTATTAAAATGATGTTCCGTGAGCAAAAGCCCACCACTGGATCGATCAATGTAAACGGTCTTTCCTTAGAAAGCTTGCACGAAAGAGATATTCCTTACTTTCGACGCAATCTCGGCATCGTCTTCCAGGACTTTAGATTATTACCGAAACTAACAGTGTATGAAAATGTTGCTTTTGCGCTTGAAGTAATTGAGGAAGAGCCGGAAGTAATTTCTAAGCGTGTACTTGAAGTTTTACAGCTTGTCGGTTTAAAGCATAAAACAAGCTCATTTCCAAACCAGCTGTCAGGTGGGGAGCAGCAACGCGTTGCGATTGCTCGCGCAATTGTAAATAAGCCGAAAGTAGTTATTGCCGATGAGCCTACCGGTAATCTGGATATGGATACATCTTGGGAGATTATGGATATCTTTAAGGAGATTAATAAGCAAGGTACGACCATTATTATGGCAACGCATAATGCGGATATTGTTAACACAATTAAGAACCGCGTTATCGCGATTGAAGGCGGAAAGATCGTACGAGATGAGATTAATGGAGGATACGGATATGAAAGCTAAAACCTTTACTCGTCATTTACGTGAAGGTGTCAAGAGTTTGACTCGAAACGGCTGGATGACATTTGCCTCCGTAAGTGCCGTGACAATTACATTACTGCTTGTAGGTGTGTTTTTGACAGTAATTATGAATATTAATCACTTTGCAACCAAGGTGGAAAAAGACGTGGAAATCCGCGTCCATATAGACCCGGCTGCTACACAAGAAGATCAGAAGAAGCTGAAGCAGCAAATTGAAGCTATTTCTAATATAGAATCTATTACGTTTTCTTCTAAAGAAGAGGAACTGAAAAAATTGATTAAAAGCTTTGGAGAGCAAGGAAAATCGTTTGAGTTATTCGAACAGGATAATCCATTAAAGGATGTATATATTGTTAAAGCAGCAAATCCGCAAGATACGGTTAAAGTTGCGCCGAAGATTGAGAAGATGCCGTATGTAAGCAAGGTACAGTACGGACAAGGAGAAGTTGAAAAGCTGTTCAGCACTGTCAAAGCAGGACGCAATGTCGGTCTAATATTAATTGCCGGATTATTGTTTACAGCTATGTTTTTAATCTCTAATACTATTAAAGTTACCATTTATGCACGAAGAACAGAAATTCAAATTATGAAGCTTGTGGGCGCAACAAACTGGTTCATTCGTTGGCCATTTCTATTGGAAGGCTTATTTTTAGGAGTATTAGGAGCGGTTATTCCGATTATTCTTATCTTCACTGCCTATAACTCCATACATGGGGTGTTCAATTCTAAACTTAACGGAACAATGTTTGAATTATTGCCTTACAGCCCGTTTGTTTACCAAATTTCTGCATTGCTTCTGTTTATCGGCGGTATGATTGGCATGTGGGGAAGCGTTATGTCGATTCGTAAGTTTCTAAAAATTTAACATTTTGTTTGCGGTTTAGCTATTTTATTGAAAGTTTTTAGGTTGCAAACATATTTCGTACAAGCTTATCATATAGTAGACATAGGTAAAGGCATCACACAAAGGGTGTGATGCCCTTTTAATAGCTACATAATGGCTCTAAGGGATAGGAGGATTCAGTCTGATGAATCGTAAAGTTGTTATCATGATAGTTATGCTTTCCTTTTTGTTAGGAGCAACCGGTATGTATGCCGGATTGCATTATTTGGGAGGAAATGCTGCGTTGGAAAAAGGTACAGCTCTTCCGAATAAGAAAAGTACTGGAACGGAAGCAGAAGATCTGGAAAAGATTAAGCAAGCTTATGAGTTAATCGATTCTCGCTATGTAGAAGACGTAGATGATCAAAAGCTTGTAGAAGGTGCTATACAGGGGATGTTGAATACATTAAAGGATCCGTTCTCTACTTATATGGATAAAGAAACAGCAGCGCAGTTTGAACAATCCTTGGATTCCTCTTTAGAAGGAATTGGTGCGGAAGTGAATAAAATTGATGGCAAGCTGACCATTATTTCACCTATTAAAGATTCTCCTGCAGAAAAGGCAGGATTGAAGCCAAATGATGAGATTTTAGAGGTAAATGGAAAAAGTGTGAAGGATTTAACGAGAGAAGAGGCTGTATTAA
Organism: Bacillus sp. 165; assembly: GCF_017742235.1. Taxonomy (GTDB): domain Bacteria; phylum Bacillota; class Bacilli; order Bacillales; family Bacillaceae_G; genus JAGHKQ01. Next base: position 39,420 of record NZ_JAGHKQ010000005.1, on the reverse strand, counting down.
AGATTCGCGGTAAAAAAGGAACGATTGTGGAGTTGAAAATCAAACGTTCAAACGTGGATGAGCCGCTAACATTTAAAATTAAGCGTGATAAAATTCCACTTTTGACGGTATTTGGTTCCATGAAACAGGAGAGCGGAAAAGACATGGGATATTTACAAGTAACGTCTTTCTCTGAAAATACAGCAAAAGAGTTTAAAACAGAGCTGGAGAAATTAGAGGACAATGGTATGCAGGGGCTTGTTATTGATCTTCGAGGAAACCCAGGTGGGTATTTACAGAGTGTGGAAGATATGTTGAAGCTTCTTGTGACAGACAAAAAGCCGATGCTCCAAATCGAGGAGCGAAACGGACAACGTCAGAAGTTCTATACGACATTAAAACAAAAGAAAGATTACCCGGTCGCCGTGCTTATTGATAACGGCAGCGCATCTGCTTCTGAAATTATGGCAGGAGCATTAAAGGAAGCAGAAGGCTATGACCTAGTCGGTGTCAAATCCTTTGGTAAAGGAACCGTTCAGCAGGCGGTACAGCTTGAAGATGGAAGCAATATTAAATTAACATTGTATAAATGGCTCACACCAGACGGTAATTGGATTCACAAAAAAGGAATTGAACCGACGGTAGAGGTCAAGCAGCCTGAATACTACTATGCAGCCCCGGTTCAAGTGAAGAAAACATTATCATATGATATGAATGATGAACAAATTAAGAATGCACAGGTCATGTTAAAAGGTCTTGGTTTCGAGCCTGGACGTGAAGACGGGTATTTCAGCAAAGTAACAGTAAGTGCGGTCAAAGCATTCCAACAAGCTAATAATCTAAAGGTGACAGGAGAAATCGATAGTAAAACGGCAGAAGCGCTGCAAGAGAAGCTTGTAGAAAAAATCCGTGCTGGAGAGAATGATGTTCAGCTTACTACAGCCTTAAAATTATTAGCGAAGTAACAGGGATTCAGTCGAATTTGTCGAAAGTATACAGACGTAATGTCTGTATACTTTTTTATTTCAAACGAGTTTTACCCGTATGGTAAAATAGAGAAAAATAATGATGAGGGTGGTGACATGTTCTGTGGAGGATTGGCTGTTAGAAATTGTAAGAGCTGTAGGGTGGTTTTTTGTGCATCCGGTTTTCTATCTGTTTATAATTAGTAGTTTTCTAGTTGGATATACAAGGGTACTCAGAGAACGTCAAGATTTTTCGGCAAAGATTTATGATGTATGGTATGAGCTTCGTACTTCGATGTTTAAAGGCGTAGGTATTGGATTTATTTTTTCATTGATTATGATAGGAATTGGATTTGTGCTGTCTAAGGGAAGTCTAGCTGTCATTATGTTAGTTACAGTACTATTCGCTGTATTGCAGCAATATAGGTTGTTGTCTTCTGCGTATACCATTGGGGTGTCTCTTTTTGTCCTTGCTTTTTTTTCGGATATAAAGCTTCCTCTGATGAATTCGGCAATTGGGGATGGGACAAGCTATTCCGCCTTAGCTGTTTTACTAGCATTGTTATTGTTTGCAGAGGGGACGCTGATTTCTAAATATGGGGCGTATGCTTCAACTCCGAAACTATTAAAAGGAAAGCGCGGCCGTTCTATTGGGCTTCATGTATGTAAACGAATGTGGTTGGTCCCTGTTTTTTTTGTAGTTCCGGGAGATAGCATTACCCATTTATTTGCATGGTGGCCGGTAGTTACTGTTGGTACAAAGACATTTTCACTGATGCTTTTACCATTGGGCATAGGGTTTTCTAAGACGATCAAAGGGATGCTTCCGAGTGAAGCAATTTCTTTTACAGGAAGAAGGGTTCGGGGATTAAGTATCCTTGTATTGCTGTTGGCTGCAGGGAGCTTCTGGCTGACCGGCTTGGCAGTTGCGGCGGCGGGCATCGCTATATTGGGGAGAATGACCATTGCGATTCGGGAACAACTGGAAGATGAAAAGCTTCCTGCCTTTTTTACTTCTAAAAATATAGGATTAATGATATTGGATATTATTCCTGATAGTCCCGCTGAGGAGATCGGCTTAAAGACTGGGGAAATCATTACAAAAGTAAATGGGGTTACGCCAAGAACGATTGGCGAATTTTATCAAGCGCTGCAGCGGAATAGTGCTGGGGCCTATTGTAAACTGGAAATATTAGATACAAATGGAGAGTTGCGTCTGCGTAACCGAGCATTGTTTCAAGGAGATCATCATAAGCTCGGTCTTGTGTTCGTGGAGCAAGATTTTGACCGCAGCACAGAAGCAGTATAAAAGATTGAATGAAGGAAGCAAGGGGGATCCCCTTGCTTTTTATAATAATTCGGCTGATACACTTTAACTCTTTACAAAAGGACAATCGAATATTTGTTCGTTTTTTTGGCGTTTTTTCGTTACTTTATGGTAAAATGACCATATGATGTTTTCGGAGGTGCTCGGATATGGAAGAGCAGTTTGAAATAGTTTCAGCATATTCCCCGCAAGGAGACCAGCCAAAGGCAATTGAAAGGCTTGTAAAGGGGATTCAACAAAACAGCAAACACCAAGTGTTATTGGGAGCCACAGGAACAGGAAAAACGTTTACCATCTCTAATGTGATTAAGGAAGTAAACAAGCCAACCCTGGTTATGGCTCATAATAAAACACTAGCAGGGCAGCTGTACAGTGAATTTAAAGAATTTTTTCCAAACAATGCTGTTGAATATTTTGTCAGCTACTACGACTATTATCAACCGGAAGCGTATGTACCGCAGACAGATACTTTTATTGAAAAAGATGCAAAAATAAATGATGAAATTGATAAGCTGCGCCACTCTGCCACATCCTCTTTGTTCGAGAGAAAGGATGTTATTATAGTCGCGAGTGTATCTTGTATTTACGGTTTAGGTTCACCAGAAGAATACCAGGAGCTGGTGGTCTCTCTTCGCGTAGGAATGGAAAAGGGCAGGGACGAGCTGCTTCGTCAGCTGGTAGATGTACAATACTCACGAAATGACATCGACTTTCAGCGTGGAACGTTTCGGGTACGCGGCGATGTAGTGGAAATCTTCCCGGCATCCCGAGATGAGCAGTGCATTCGTGTTGAGTTTTTTGGTGATGAAATTGACCGGATTCGTGAAGTGGATGCGCTGACAGGTGAAGTACGGATGGAGAGGGACCATGTGGCTATATTCCCGGCATCCCACTTCGTAACGCGTGAAGAGAAGATGCGCATTGCTATTGGCAATATTGAAAAGGAATTGGAAGAGCGCTTAGCGGAATTGAAAGAGCAAAATAAGCTTTTGGAAGCGCAGCGTTTAGAGCAGCGCACCCGCTACGATTTGGAGATGATGCGCGAAATGGGATTTTGCTCCGGAATTGAAAACTATTCCCGTCATTTAACGCTCCGTCCTGCTGGTTCTACGCCATACACATTGCTTGATTATTTTCCTGATGATTTCCTAATTGTTGTAGATGAGTCACATGTGACCATTCCACAAGTGAGAGCGATGTATAACGGGGACCAGGCTCGCAAGCAGGTGCTTGTGGATCACGGATTCCGTTTGCCTTCTGCTAAGGATAATCGTCCGCTTATGTTTGAAGAGTTTGAAGATAAAGTGCATCAAATTATTTATGTTTCAGCCACGCCGGGACCATATGAATTAGAAGCTTCCCCTCAGCCGATTGAACAAATCATCCGCCCAACAGGTCTAGTAGATCCAATTATTGAAGTTCGTCCGATTGAAGGGCAAATTGATGATTTGCTTGGGGAAATTCAAGATCGAACCGAAAAAAATGAGCGCGTGCTGATTACCACACTTACTAAGAAAATGTCCGAAGACTTAACTGATTATTTAAAGGATATCGGCATCAAAGTGAACTACATGCATTCAGAAATTAAAACATTGGAACGGATTGAGATTATTCGCGATTTGCGGCTTGGGAAGTATGATGTCCTTGTCGGTATTAACTTGTTAAGAGAGGGATTGGATATTCCTGAGGTGTCGCTTGTCGCGATTTTGGATGCAGATAAAGAAGGATTTTTGCGTTCTGAGCGCTCGCTTATTCAAACAATTGGGCGGGCTGCCCGTAATGCGAACGGTCAGGTTATTATGTATGCAGATAAAATGACAAATTCGATGGAACTTGCTATTCAGGAAACGAGACGCCGCCGTGAAATTCAGGAAGCGTACAATGAACAGCATGGGATTACGCCGCAAACGATTAAAAAAGAAATTCGGAATGTGATTCGTGCGTCAGTAGCGGCTGAGGAGAACGAGAAGTATGATGTAAAACAGCCGTCATTTAAGAAGATGTCAAAAGAAGAGCGTGTAACGATGATTGCAAAGCTGGAAGCGGAAATGAAGGAAGCGGCAAAAGCGCTTGATTTCGAACGTGCGGCTGAGCTACGCGACTTAGTGTTTGAATTGAAATCGGAGGGGTGATTGTTTTGGCGAATGATTTTATTGTGGTAAAGGGCGCCCGTGCGCATAATTTAAAAAATATTGATGTCACCATTCCAAGAAATCAATTGGTTGTCGTAACAGGGTTGTCTGGATCGGGAAAGTCGTCTTTAGCATTTGATACGATTTATGCAGAGGGACAGCGGCGTTATGTCGAATCTCTTTCTGCTTATGCCCGCCAGTTTTTAGGACAGATGGATAAACCGGATGTAGATACGATTGAAGGCTTGTCACCTGCGATTTCCATTGATCAAAAAACGACAAGCCGAAATCCCCGATCAACGGTTGGTACAGTAACGGAGATATATGATTACTTGCGTTTATTGTTTGCAAGAGTGGGTACGCCTATTTGTCCGAATCATGGCATTGAAATTACCTCGCAAACAGTGGAACAAATGGTAGATCGTATTTTAGAGTATCCGGAACGTACGAAGTTGCAAGTGCTGGCTCCGATTGTATCCGGACGAAAAGGTACACATGTAAAAACACTGGAAGACATTAAAAAGCAAGGCTATGTCCGCGTTCGTGCGGATGGTGAAATGCGCGAGCTTTCAGATGATATTAATCTCGATAAAAATAAGAAGCACTCTATTGAAGTGGTCGTGGACCGTATTGTACTGAAGGAAGGGATTGCTTCTCGTTTAGCAGATTCTTTGGAAACAGCGTTACGGCTTGGTGAAGGTCGTGTATTAATTGATGTGATGGGAGAAGAAGAGCTGTTATTCAGCGAACATCATGCTTGCCCGCATTGTGGATTTTCTATCGGGGAATTAGAACCGCGCATGTTTTCATTTAACAGCCCGTATGGTGCCTGTCCATCGTGTGACGGTCTTGGTTCAAAGCTGGAGGTTGATGTCGATTTAGTTGTGCCTAATTGGGATTTAACATTGCGCAATCATGCGCTTGCACCGTGGGAGCCGACAAGCTCGCAATATTACCCGCAGCTATTGGAAGCCGTATGTACTCATTATGGTATTGACATGAATGTACCTGTAAAAGACATTCCAAAGTATTTAATGGATAAAGTTTTGTATGGAAGCGGGAAGGATACGGTGTACTTCCGCTATGTAAACGACTTTGGGCAGGTAAGAGAGAGCGAAATCGTGTTTGAAGGGGTTATTCCAAACATTGAGAGACGTTACCGCGAGACAAACTCCGATTATATTCGTGAGCAAATGGAAAAGTATATGGCAAATCAGCCCTGTCCGAAATGTAAGGGTGCTCGTTTAAAACAGGAAACTTTAGCTGTGTTTATAGACGGCAAAACAATTGCTCATGTAACTAAACTGTCTATTCAAGAAGCACATGATTTCTTTGATACCGTTTATCTTACAGAAAAACAGCAGCAAATTGCACATATGATTTTACGTGAAATTAAAGAACGATTGGGATTCCTTATCAATGTAGGATTGGATTATCTGACTTTAAACCGATCAGCAGGTACATTATCCGGGGGAGAAGCTCAGCGGATTCGTTTGGCTACGCAAATCGGTTCACGCTTAACGGGGGTCCTTTACATTTTAGATGAACCGTCCATTGGCTTGCATCAGCGGGACAACGACCGTCTCATTCAAACCCTGCAGAATATGCGTGATTTAGGCAATACGCTAATCGTTGTAGAGCACGATGAAGATACGATGATTGCAGCGGATTACTTAATCGATATCGGTCCGGGCGCAGGGATTCACGGAGGTCAAGTGGTGTCTGCGGGAACGCCGAATGAGGTCATGGAGGATGAGAATTCATTGACAGGCCAATATTTAAGCGGAAAGAAGTTTATTCCAGTACCAGCTGAGCGCAGAAAAGGCGATGGCCGCAAAATCGAAATTCTCGGAGCTAAGGAAAATAACTTAAAAAATGTGAAAACCTCATTCCCTTTGGGAACGTTTGTAGCGGTGACGGGAGTATCCGGATCTGGAAAAAGTACGATGATTAATGAGATTTTGTATAAAACATTGGCGCAAAAACTTCATAACGCGAAACAAAAGCCAGGTGTTCATAAAGAAATCAAAGGAATTGAGCATTTGGATAAGGTGATCGATATTGACCAGTCACCGATTGGAAGAACGCCACGTTCGAATCCTGCCACGTATACCGGAGTATTTGATGATATACGAGATGTATTTGCACAAACCAATGAGGCAAAAGTGCGCGGTTATCAAAAAGGACGATTTAGTTTTAATGTAAAAGGCGGGCGCTGTGAGGCATGCCGAGGAGACGGTATTATTAAGATTGAGATGCACTTCCTTCCGGATGTGTATGTACCTTGTGAGGTGTGTCATGGCAAGCGCTATAATAGGGAAACCCTAGAGGTAAAATATAAGGACAGAAGCATTTCTGATGTACTAGACATGACGGTTGAGGATGCAGCTGTGTTCTTTGAAAACATTCCAAAAATCAAGCGTAAGCTGCAAACGATTGTGGACGTAGGGCTTGGTTATATTAAGCTTGGTCAACCGGCAACAACCTTATCAGGGGGAGAAGCACAGCGCGTGAAGCTTGCTTCGGAATTGCACCGACGTTCGACGGGGCGTACGCTGTATATTTTGGATGAGCCGACAACAGGTCTTCATGTAGATGATATTGCTCGCCTGTTAAAGGTATTGCAGCGGCTGGTAGAAAACGGTGATACAGTACTTGTGATTGAGCATAATCTGGATGTAATTAAAGGAGCCGATTATATTATCGATTTAGGTCCTGAAGGCGGAGACAAGGGAGGACAGATTGTCGCAGCTGGAACGCCAGAGGAGGTCGTGAAAGAAGAACAATCTTATACGGCAAAATATTTAAAAACGATATTGGAACGAGACAAAGCAAGGATGACAGAAAAGATAGAAAAAGTGTATAGTAAGTAAAGTAAAATCTCCAAAAGACGAACTGTACTTTTGGAGATTTTTTATAGTGTGAAATCGTGCAGTAGAGTTCAAAACTTTGCATTTTAAGTTCTACTGCCTGTTCATAAAGGATAAATACATAGTAAAGCGAGGTGAAATAAGATGGATTCCACGAAAAAATTATTGGCTGCAGGATGTTATTTCAGTATCTTTTTTGCACCTTTTCTATTTCCAATCATTGTATATTTTGTAATAACAGATAAACTTGTTAAACATCATGCGAAAAGGGCATTCATTTCTCATATTTTTCCGTTGCTGTGGGTTATAGCAGTAGGATTGGTTCTTATTTTTACCCGTCATGCTGAGACTTGGACAGCGTTAACCTTTGGCGGCATTGCAGTATTTGGACTGTTGAATGTAATTATTTATATTTGGAACCTTATTAAAGGAATTAAAGTGTTGGCATCGGAGTAAAGGAGCTGGTTTTAAATGAGATGGATTATTTCCCTTTTAATCAACAGCTTGTTGTTGATTGTGGTATCAGGCTTTTTAACGCCTTCCCAGTTTTACATAAAAAATATTACTACCGCTATTGTTGCGAGTGTGATTCTTTCTATATTAAATGTAATTGTGAAACCGTTGCTAATATTGATTACGCTCCCCATTACTATACTAACCTTGGGATTGTTCCTTATTGTTATTAATGCTGTCACCTTGTTAATCACAGACGAACTCATGGGTTCTGCTTTTGAAATAAGCAGCTTTGGTGTGGCATTGCTGGCCGCTGTTTGTATTTCTATATTGAATATGCTTATTGATAAGGCTGTTATAGAGCCGCTGCAAAAGCGTGACTAAAGCATTTCGCCAATGGGCGGAATGCTTTTTGTAAGCTTGCTTTAGGTTGCTGATTGTCAGTGCATGGATCGAAATAGAACATCTCTCAGATGATTGTGCTGCTTTTTGTATGCGATAGACAAGCTTGTTTCGTATTTTTATCAAAAAGTGTTACAATAGAATCAATGAAGATTAATATGGAAGCATGGAGGATCAACTATGCCGAAAGTACGAACAAAAGATTTGATAGAAGAGTTTCAACTAGAGCTCATATGCGGTAAAGAAGGCATTAACCGCCCGATTAAGACAAGTGACTTATCAAGACCGGGGATTGAGATAGCAGGTTTTTTTACATATTACCCGGCAGAGCGTGTACAAATTATCGGGAAAACGGAGCTGACTTTTTTTGAGACATTAGAGGATGAACAGAAAAGGGAACGCATGCTTGCGCTTTGTACGAAGCAAACACCTTGTATCATTATAACAAGAGGACATGAGGTTCCGAGTGAGCTTATTGAGGCTTCCAATATGACAGATGTACCTGTGTTGCAATCGACTATGAAAACAACACGTCTATATAGTCATTTGACAAACTATTTAGAAAGTAAGCTGGCACCAACTACTGCTGTTCATGGCGTACTGGTGGATGTATATGGAGTAGGTGTCCTGATTACTGGAAAAAGTGGAGTGGGGAAAAGTGAAACAGCCTTAGAGCTTGTGAAACGAGGGCATCGTCTTGTTGCAGACGACAGTGTGGAAATCCGTCAAGAAGACCAAGATTCGTTAATTGGGAGCTCGCCCGAGTTAATTGAGCATCTTCTCGAAATTCGCGGACTCGGCATTATCAACGTTATGACACTCTTTGGTGCAGGAGCTGTTCGTAACTATAAAAAAATTTCACTGATTATTGATTTGGAAATTTGGGACCAAACAAAAAATTATGATCGCCTTGGATTAGATGAGGAAAAAGTGAAAATTATTGATACGGACATTACGAAAATTACGCTGCCAGTAAGGCCTGGCCGAAATTTAGCGGTAATCATTGAAGTAGCGGCCATGAACTTCCGCTTGAAGCGTATGGGAGTGAATGCAGCGCAACAATTTTCGGAGCGGCTTATGAGTGCTATTGATATAGGCGCAACAGAGAAATAAAGGAGTGGAGAAAAGATGCTAGGAACGATAGAACCGTTAGACCGGGTATTTATTCATTTGGGACCTTTCCCGATTTATTGGTACGGTGTGATTATTGGAACAGGGATGCTGCTCGGTTTGCTTCTTGCGATACGTGAAGGAGAACGCCGGGGCTTGCCGAAGGAAACATTCATTGATCTAGTGCTGTATGCTGTACCGATTGCCATTATATGTGCGCGTACTTATTATGTGTTGTTCAACCTAGATTATTATTTGGCAGAACCGAGTCAAATTATTAATATTCGTCAGGGCGGTTTAGCTATTCATGGAGGATTAATTGGTGCTGTAATTACAGCCGTAGTGTTTGCTAAAAAACGCAACATTCCATTTTGGAAGCTTGCGGATATAGCTGCACCGAGTATTTTGCTCGGTCAAGCCATTGGTCGCTGGGGAAATTTTATGAATCAAGAGGCGCATGGCGGACCTGTTACCCGTGAATTTTTAGAAGGCTTGCATTTACCTGAGTTTATCATCAATAACATGTATATTGATGGAGCATATTATCATCCAACATTTTTATATGAATCTCTCTGGAATCTCGCAGGTGTTGCTGTCTTACTGCTGCTTAGAAAAGTTAATTTACAAAGAGGAGAAATGTTTTTAATTTACTTGATGTGGTATTCCTTCGGCCGTTTCTTTATTGAAGGGCTTCGTACGGACAGCTTAATGCTTGGACCGCTTCGCATTGCACAAGTAATCTCTATTGTTTTACTTGTAGGAGCTCTTATTCTCATAGTTATTCGCCGAAAATTGAGTCATTCCAAAGAGCCATATTTAGAACAATAAGTATATTAGAGGTCCCCCTTATATAAGCGGGGACCTTGCTAGTATGAAAAGCGAGGAGAGAAAAAGGGTGGGGACATTAAAAAAAGGATTGCTGTCCGGTTTAAAAACGACGTGGTTGCTTGGGAAAATTATTGTTCCAGTGACACTGATTGTTACGGTATTAAAATATACGCCGATTCTTCCGTGGGTTACGCAGTTTATTGAGCCGCTTATGCAATTGATTGGCTTGCCCGGCGATGCGGCAGTACCGCTTGTTTTGGGAAACTTTTTGAATTTATATGCTGCGATTGGTGCAATCATAACATTAAAGCTAAGTGTGAAGGAAGTATTCATTTTAGCCGTTATGCTTTCGTTTTCTCATAATTTATTAGTGGAGACTTCAGTAGCTTCTCGAGTAGGGATAAGGACACTTCTTGTTCTTGGAGTACGGCTGGGCTTAGCAATTGTATCTGCCATTGTTATTCATTTCTTTTGGGATGGAGGAAAAGAAGCAGCGGAGTATGGACTTGTATCAGCAGCTGATACGCATCTCCAAGGATGGAGTAACATTATATTGCACGCAATGGAAAATGCGGCCTTCGGCGTTCTGCAGCTGGCAATGATTGCGATTCCGCTTATGGTTGGGATTCAATTCTTAAAAGACTATGGTTTTCTAGCTGTGTTTTCAAAGTGGATGTCTCCTTTTACAAGAATGCTCGGTATGAAAGAAAATACGTCGACGACGTTGGCTGCGGGGTTATTTTTTGGTCTTGCATTCGGAGCTGGTGTGATGATACAAGCTGTGAAAGAAGACGGGGTAGAGAAAAGAGATTTAGTACTTGCCTTTATATTCCTTATTGCCTGCCATGCGGTTATCGAGGATACCTTGATTTTCGTACCGCTCGGTATTCCAGTGCTGCCGTTATTGCTTATTCGTCTTATTGTTGCCGTTCTCTTAACGGTGATGGTGTCAGTGGTATGGCGTAATAAAGATATTCATCAGAGAAAGGAACTTGTACATGAAAATTAATACAGTATTATTCGATTTGGATGGTACGTTAATCAACACGAATGAATTGATTATTGCTTCATTTTTGCACACGTTGAATAAATATTACCCGGGCCGTTATAAAAGGGAAGACGTGCTTCCGTTTATTGGCCCGTCTTTAACAGAAACATTTACATCTGTAGATAAAGAACGGGTAGAGGAAATGATTCAATGCTATCGTGAGTTTAATCATAAAATGCATGATGAGCTTGTTGAAGAGTATGACACGGTATACGAAACAGTAACAGAATTGCAGGAAAAGGGCTATAAAATTGGGATTGTGACGACGAAAGCGCGTGGGACAGTAGAAATGGGGTTGCGGTTCGGCCGATTAAAAGAGTTTTTTGATGTGGTTGTGACAATCGAGGATGTACAAAATGTTAAGCCTGATCCAGAGCCCATTTTTAAAGCCTTGCGGTTGCTAGATGCAAAGCCAGAAGAAGCAATCATGGTGGGTGATAATCACCATGATATCGTAGCTGGCCAGAATGCCGGAACAAAAACCGCAGGTGTCGCGTGGACGTTAAAAGGGCGCGAGTATTTGGAATCTTATAAGCCGGACTATGTGCTTGAAAAGATGAGTGATTTGTTGAAGATATTATAAGGGGCGAACTTAGGTGAGGAGAACGACGCGCTATCCAGTTTCAGGAGCCAATTCTTTATGGCATATATACAAAACCGTTCCGTTTTGGAAGGTCATCAAAAACTTTATTGTGATTCAAACAGCCCGCTATATGCCGTTTCTCGGGATGAAAAATTGGCTGTACCGGACGTTTTTACGAATGAAAGTTGGCGAGCAAACATCATTTGCCCTCATGGTCATGCTGGACGTGATGTTTCCTGAACAAATTAAGGTGGGCAGAAATACAGTCATTGGCTATAATACCACCATTTTGGCTCATGAGTATTTAATAACAGAGTATCGTCTCGGAGCGGTTATTATTGGTGATGAAGTGATGATTGGAGCCAACAGCACTATTTTACCTGGAGTAGTGATTGGAGACGGAGCTATCGTATCAGCGGGAACGCTCGTTCATAAGGATGTACCAGCGGGAGCATTCGTGGGCGGCAATCCAATGCAGATTATTTATACAAAAGAAGAGATGGAACAGAGGAGTGAAAAAGAAAATGCACTATGAGGCATTTTCTTTTTTATTTTGAATAAGGTCGAAGATAGGGATAGATAAGGGATTAACTTAAATAAAGATGGTGTTGCCGAAAAAAAGCGGAGTTCGTCGAAAAAAGCGGAGTTCGCGGAAAAAGCGAGAGGGTTCGCCGAAAAAAGCGGAGTTCGCCGAAAAAGTGAGAGGTGTCGCCGAAAAAAAGCGGAGTTCGCGGAAAAAGCGAGAGGGTTCGCCGAAAAAAGCGGAGTTCGCCGAAAAAGTGAGAGGTGTCGCCGAAAAAAAGCGGAGTTCGCCGAAAAAGTGAGAGGTGTCGCCGAAAAAAAGCGGAGTTCGCGGAAAAAGCGAGAGGGTTCGCCGAAAAAAGCGGAGTTCGCCGAAAAAGTGAGAGGTGTCGCCGAAAAGACCCAGAAATTCACCGAAATAATGGCCGTCACTGTAAAGTTTAACGGTCAAAAAGCGTTTCCTGTATAAAAAGCCAAAAAATGCATATAATATATTGTTTTGTTTTGTGTACAATCGTATATACTTGTAAGTAGAGAAAAATATACATGATCATATGATATACTAAACCTTCGTTGAATTTAGAGAGTATGGAGGAATTATGGGGAAAAATCAAAGTGTAAAGAAGGATAGGGGACAAGTTATTTCCTTTTCTGAGTCTGTTCAATTTTTTTATGAAAAAGGAATGAAGGCTTACCGTCGCCATGATTTGAAGCAGGCAATTAAGTATTTACAGAGAGCGGCACATTCGCAGCAGGAGCCGTTTATTTTATCACAATTAGCAGCAGCTTTATCTGATGCGGGAGATTATCATCAATCTAATCAGATTTTGACTGATATTATAAAATTAGATCCTGAAATGGAAGAGTGTTACTATTTCCTTGCTAATAACTATGCGTACCTTGGATTATTTCAGCAGGCACGTAAGTATGCGGAGCACTATTTGGAAGTGACTGAGGAAGAAGAGTTTGTAGAGGATGCGCTCGAATTGCTTGATATGATTACTATCGAGGAAGGCGACGTAGAAAATGAATGGGAAGGCGAGGATGAGCTGATTGTGATGCAAGAGCGTGCAAACAGCTGCATTCGGAACGGCCAACACCAGGAAGCGGTGTCTATTTTAGAAACGATGATCGCGGAGTATCCAGAATTCTGGTCCGCTTATAATAACCTTGCTGTTGCAAAGTTTCAGATTGGGAAAATAGATGAAGCTTTGCAGCTTACAGATGATATTTTAAATAAGAACCCAGGGAATTTGCATGCGCTATGTAACCAAGTGGTTTTCTTGTATTCTATTGGTCAATATAAAGAAGCAACGATATTAGTGAACGCACTGGAAAATGTGCATCCAATATTATTTGAACAGCGCTTTAAATTAGGGACGATGTTTGCTACCGTGGGTCGGTACGAGCTTGGTTATAAGTGGTTGAAATCATTGAAGCGACAAGGTTATGAAGGTGATGTGAGCTTTTATTATTGGCTTTCGTACTCTGCTTATATGGTTGGTGAAACGCACACAGCCCAAAAAATGTGGCAGCATGTTGTAGAGCTGTATCCAGATAAGGAAGGGAAGGAGCCTTGGAACTATACTGACTTTTCCGCGGTAGATCAGCATACTTTTTTGCAGCAGCTCACACTCTCTTTTGAGGAAGAACGAGACGATGAGAAAAAAATGCTGGCTTTGTATTTAATAAATGAATTACAGACCGAGGATAAACTGCCAGTGTTTTTTGACATTGCTGAGAAACAAGAGCATCATTCGATTATTGTAGATATGGGACGCTATTTCTTTTTAAAGGGAAGTAACAAGCGCATTCCGAAAGAATTAAGTAGGCTTGAAAAGTGTTTACAAATTGCAGACTGTTTATATGGTCATACTAAAAAAGACGATGCACTAATTGAAGATACCTTAACTCTTTGGTTTCAAGTAGTAAAAGGGCTTTACAGCAGTACAGTTTCAGTTTCCAATGTGCTGGGGTGGTCCGCGGCGATAGAGTATACAGTGCGAAGAAGACAGAATGTGATGATGACACAAACAGAAGTAGGAAAAATGTACAGCATTTCGCCTGCGACACTGCGTAAATATGTCCAAGCTATAGCTGAACAGGGAGTTTGAGCAAAAAAATAGACGTTTGCTGCTAGATTGATTACGATAAGAATATCAGATTAAAATAATTCTTATTTAGTATTAAGTGGATTGGATAAGGAGTGAATGACGTGTCAGAAGAAAAAGTATATGATGTCATTATTATCGGAGCAGGTCCTGCAGGAATGACAGCAGCTGTATACACTTCACGTGCTAATTTAAGTACGCTAATGATTGAGCGTGGAATACCGGGCGGTCAAATGGCAAACACAGAAGAGGTAGAAAACTATCCAGGCTACGACCATATTTTAGGACCGGAGCTGTCTACGAAAATGTTTGACCATGCGAAAAAGTTTGGTGCTGAATATGCTTATGGTGATATAAAAGAAATAATTGATGGAAAAGAATATAAGACAGTAGTGGCAGGTAAAAAAGAGTTTAAGGCACGGGCAGTTATCATTGCAACAGGTGCAGAATATAAGAAAATTGGTGTACCAGGTGAGAAAGAGCTTGGCGGCCGCGGTGTTTCTTATTGTGCAGTTTGTGACGGTGCCTTTTTTAAAGGAAAAGAGCTTGTTGTTGTCGGCGGAGGAGACTCTGCAGTAGAAGAAGGCGTATATTTGACGCGCTTTGCATCTAAAGTAACAATTGTGCATCGTCGTGATAAGCTTCGTGCACAAAAAATTCTTCAAGAACGTGCATTTGCTAATGAGAAAATCTCCTTTATTTGGAACCATACTGTAAAAGAGGTCAATGAAAGTAATGGCAAAGTAGGCAGCGTTACATTAGTTGATGTGAATACTGGAGAAGAGCAAGAGTTTAAAACGGATGGTATCTTCATTTACATCGGTATGCTTCCTCTTTCTAAACCATTTGAAAGCTTAGGCATTACAAACGAAAATGGTTATATTGAAACAAATGACCGTATGGAAACAAAAGTGGAAGGTATCTTTGCAGCGGGAGATGTTCGTGAGAAAACACTTCGTCAAATTGTTACAGCAACAGGAGACGGAAGCATCGCTGCACAAAGCGCACAGCACTATGTTGAAGAATTAGTGGAAGCGTTAAAGATTGCAAATAAACAGTAATGTAAGGTAAAAGGGGTTTAATTATATTGTAACAGTTATGCAATATAATTCGTGTAAAGTAGAGTTAATCAATTCCCTCTTATCAGTATATATCTTTCTTGGTGAGCATGAGTTTTCAGACTCATGCTCTTTTTTATGCTATTATATAAATTTAAATTTTCTAATAATTCTGTCCTTTGTGATTTCCTGTTCATTGTGACAAACTGCTTTTGATAGTATAATAAAGGAAAACTTTCAAGAGGTTGCGTGCAGCAATCATCTGAATCGTTTGATATAAGTTTAACATGGATAAGGTAAGAAGAGGGTTTTATAACTAAAAGTAAAATAAGTATAGAATAGGCTTTGCTTATTATGAGGTGAGATAATTTGCAACGAGTAACTAACTGTGTATTAGTAAAGGGTGATCAAGTTCTCCTTTTGCAAAAGCCTCGCCGTAATTGGTGGGTGGCACCGGGCGGAAAGATGGAATTAGGAGAAACTGTGCGGGATGCTGTTGTGCGGGAGTATCGAGAAGAGACAGGCATTTATTTGAAAAATCCTGCACTAAAAGGTGTATTTACGTTTGTTATACAAGAAAATGAAAAGGTGATTTCGGAATGGATGATGTTTTCATTTTTAGCTACAGATTTTACTGGGGAAAATAAAATGGAATCAGAAGAAGGGATATTACAATGGCATTCGTTTGATAAAATAGACGAATTGGCAATGGCTCCTGGAGACTATCATATTATTGATTATTTGCTTAAAGGAAATGGTATTATTTATGGTACATTTGTATATACACCGAATTTCGAGCTTATTTCGTATCGACTAGATCCGAGTTGAAATTAAAATAGAGAGGAGAGATATAAGGATGGAAAAAGAAAAAGGAAAAAATGATATTAAAATGGTCATCATTACAGGGATGTCAGGAGCTGGAAAAACAGTTGCTCTTCAAAGTTTTGAAGACTTAGGCTATTTCTGTGTTGATAATTTACCTCCCGCTTTGCTTCCGAAGTTTGTTGAGCTCATGTCAGAGTCAGCAACTCAAATGGACAAGGTCGCCTTAGGAATAGATTTGCGCGGCGGGGAGTTTTTTGATCATCTGTTTGAATCTCTAGATGATTTAACAGAGCGCACTTGGGTTATCCCTCACATTTTATTCCTTGATGCCAAGGATGCAGCGTTAGTAGCAAGATACAAAGAAACAAGACGTTCCCATCCGCTTTCTCCAGCCGAATCTCCTTTAAAGGGAATTGAATTAGAGCGGAAGCTTCTTGGGGATATGAAAGCCCGAGCAAACATTGTCATGGATACATCAGATTTTAAGCCGAAAGAGTTGCGTGAAAAAATTATCGAGCAATTTTCAACCGAAGATCAACAATCATTTCGTGTGAATGTGATGTCTTTTGGATTTAAATACGGTATTCCAATTGATGCAGATTTAGTATTCGATGTTCGATTTTTGCCTAACCCATTTTATATTCCTCATATGAAGCCGTTAACAGGATTAGATGAAGAGGTTTCATCGTATGTATTGAAATTTAGTGAAACTCGTAAGTTTCTAGAAAAATTAACAGATTTAATTGCCTTTATGTTACCTCACTATAAGCGAGAGGGAAAAAGTCAGCTTGTGATTGCGATCGGCTGTACAGGTGGCCAGCACCGTTCCGTTACATTGACTGAATACATAGGAAAGCATTTTCAACATCAATTTAAAACCTATGTTACCCATCGCGATATTGAAAAGAGGAAGGGCCATTAATTTATGAAAACAGAAAGAAAATCAAAATTAGTGATCATTGGAGGGGGCACTGGCCTCTCTGTGCTTTTGCGAGGACTGAAAAAATATCCAGTCGATATTACAGCTATCGTGACAGTAGCAGATGACGGGGGAAGCTCAGGTCGATTACGTGATGAGTTTTCCATTCCACCGCCTGGAGATGTGAGGAATGTATTGGCTGCTTTGTCAGATGTAGAGCCGTTTGTAGAAGCTTTGTTTCAACATCGCTTTACTTCTGGGGAAGGGTTGACAGGACACGCTCTAGGGAATTTATTGATTGCAGGAATGACAGCTATAACAGGAGACTTTTTCCATGCTATAACGGAAATGAGCAAAGTTTTAAATGTTCGCGGTCGAGTGCTGCCTGCAGCAAATCAAAGTGTGGTCCTGCATGCACAGCTTGAAGATGGCAGAGTAGTAACAGGAGAATCGAAAATTCCGTATTACGGTAAGAAGATTGAACGTGTATTTTTAACGCCGGAGGATGTAGAACCGTTGCGCGAGACGTTAAATGAGATTAAGCGGGCAGATATGATTGTCCTTGGACCAGGCAGCTTATATACAAGTATTTTACCGAATTTAATAGTGAAAAGAATCGGCCAAGCTGTTATTGCTGCAAAAGCACAAAAGGTTTATGTATGCAATGTGATGACCCAAGCGGGAGAAACGATGGGCTATAAGGCTTCTGACCATGTTCAAGCTATCCATAAGCATTTGGGAGATTCTGTTATCAATACTATTATTGTCAATAATGGCAGAGTGCCGGAAAGCGTGTTAAATCGGTATGAAAAGGAATCCTCCGTCCCTGTTGAATGTGACAGAGAAAACTTAGAAAAACTTAGCTTGAATGTGATTGCCGATGAAATCATTCAATACGATGACGGTGTTATTCGCCATAATACGATAAAACTGGCATCCATTTTATATTCATTAATTTAATTTTGGGAGGTGAGAGCGGTGTCGTTTGCATCAGAAACAAAAAAGGAATTAACCAACCTTGAAATAAAGGACTGCTGTGTCAAAGCGGAACTGTCCGCGTTAATTCGAATGAACGGCTCTCTTTCCTTTTCCAACCGCCATATTGTGATCGATATTCAAACAGAAAATGCGGCTATCGCCCGCCGTATTTATAAGCTTTTAAAAAAAAGATACGATGTAACAGTGGAGTTACTAGTACGTAAAAAAATGAGATTAAAAAAGAATAATGTGTACATTGTACGGTTGGTTGAAAAGACGAAGGAAGTACTTGAGGATTTGCATATTATAAGTGAAGGGTTTTCATTTACTCATAACATTTCAGCTTCATTAATCAAAAAGAAGTGTTGTAAGCGCTCCTATTCACGAGGTGCCTTTTTAGCAGGAGGCTCCGTAAACAACCCTGAAACTTCATCTTACCATTTGGAGATTTTTTCCTTATATAAAGAGCATAATGAAGCGATATGTGAACTCATGAACGAATTTGGATTAAATAGCAAAACGCTGGAAAGACGAAAAGGGTTTATTACGTATTTAAAAGAAGCTGAAAAAATTACGGAGTTTCTAAATATTATTGGAGCTCACAATGCATTGCTAAAATTTGAAGATGTACGCATTGTCCGAGATATGAGGAATTCAGTAAATCGGTTAGTAAATTGTGAAACAGCTAATTTAAACAAAACAATAGGTGCTGCTCTTAGGCAAATTGAAAATATTCGATATATTAAAGAAACAATCGGTTTGGATATTTTGCCAGATAAATTACGTGAAATTGCAGAGTTACGTGTCAATTTTCAAGATGTAACCTTAAAGGAACTGGGAGAGATGGTTTCAGGAGGGAAAATCAGCAAATCTGGAATCAATCATCGCTTGCGGAAAATTGATGAGATTGCTGATAAATTACGAGCAGGAGAGCTAAGTACAAAAAAATAATATAAGGGGGAAATGGGGAAATGGTGCAAAAGCAAGTGGAGGTTATGTTGAGAACAGGGTTACAGGCTCGTCCGGCAGCGTTGTTTGTACAAGAAGCAAACCGTTTTCAATCTGACGTATTTATTGAAAGGGACGGCAAGAAAGTAAATGCAAAAAGCATTATGGGATTAATGAGCTTAGCAGTCGGAGCAAATGCGACTGTAACTATTATTACTGAAGGTGCTGATGAGCAAGAAGCACTAGAGGTATTAACAAAATATGTTCAACAAGAAGCGTAGGCCGAGTGCTTGCGCTTTTTGTATGAAAAAGAAGAAAGGCAGTTCGGCAATATTCATTCCTAATGAGAAGTTATAGATTCTTCATGAAAAGTTCACAGTAAGTTCATGCATATATGGTAGAGTGTGGATGTTATGAAGAAATGAGAGGATGAATATGGATGCAGCAATTGCTGGAGCGTAAAGGAATAGAGTGGAAACATTTCTTATTCATATATAAATTTGCGTTAGATGAGATTCATACAAAGCTGGAGATTTTGAACGAAGAGTTTCAATTTGTTCATGAACATAATCCAATTGAGCATATTAAAGTAAGAATTAAGTCTCCTGAAAGCATTAAGAGTAAACTTGAGCGTAAAGGGTTGGAAGTGAGTACGGAAAATGGTGAGAGATATATTCATGATATTGCTGGTATTCGGGTAATTTGCTCTTTCGTTTCAGATATATATAAAATTTATGATATGATTAAAAACCAAGATGATGTTCGGGTGTTGCGGGTAAAGGATTACATTAAAAATCCAAAACCAAACGGGTACCAAAGCCTTCATCTTGTGATAGATATACCTGTATTTTTGTCAGACAGAACCGAACGAGTGAAGGTAGAAGTACAAATTCGAACTATTGCAATGGATTTTTGGGCAAGCTTAGAGCATAAAATTTATTACAAATTTGAATGTGACGTTCCCCCTCATCTGACAGACGAGCTAAAACAAGCAGCCGAGATGGTGCATTATTTAGATGTGAAAATGAAACGAATCAAAGATGAAATGGAGTTATATACATCAGCAGAAAAGAAATAACATAAAAAATGGAGCGTTATACTTACTAACGCTCCATTTTTTATGTTTGTTTATAGTGTATGTGCCATAATTTTATCGATTAAACCGTATTCCAATGCTTTTTCAGCAGTCATGAAGTTGTCGCGCTCTGTGTCGCGTTCGATTACTTCAAGCGGTTGACCTGTTCTTTCAGAAAGGATATGGTTTAATTTGTCGCGTAAGAAGAGAATACGCTTTGCAGCAATTTCAATTTCCGTTGCTTGGCCTTGCGCTCCGCCAAGCGGTTGGTGAATCATAACTTCGCTGTTTGGAAGAGCAAAACGCTTTCCTTTTTCTCCTGCTGCAAGCAAGAATGCTCCCATGGATGCTGCCATACCGATACAGATAGTGGAAACATTCGGTTTGATAAACTGCATAGTGTCGTAAATCGCCATTCCTGCAGTAATAGAGCCGCCTGGGCTGTTGATGTATAAAGAAATATCCTTCTCAGGATCTTCTGCCGCTAAGAATAGAAGCTGAGCTACAATAGAGTTTGCGACATTATCATCGATTGCGCTTCCTAATAGGATAATACGGTCTTTTAACAAACGGGAATAAATATCGTATGCACGTTCCCCACGATTTGTTTGTTCAATAACTGTAGGAATTAAATTCATGTTTCTTCCTCCTTTAAAAAAGCTTTGAGTGTTTACACTTATAATACAATTATGGTCAAGAAAGGTCAAACGAAACCGTTTGATTTTAATATATTTTGAAAAAATATGTTTGTTGTACACTATTCACCGAAGAGCAGGACAAGTCCTGCTTTTATGTAGTAATTGAACTTGAAAGAAATATTAGTGTGAGAGACTTAACTTGCCGTATGCGGCAAAGAAGAGGTGGTAAGAGTGGAATGTTGTTTTCCGCTTTTCTTTGTACCTTTCATCATGATAACCGTTTGTACTGAAAATAAACATATAGGTCTTGAAAGAAAATAAAATGTTGATTATAATAATGGTATATGCGCTCGTAGCTCAGCGGATAGAGCAATGGTTTCCGGTACCATGTGTCGGGGGTTCGATTCCCTCCGAGCGCGTTCTATAATTGAAAAGATAAGAAGCACTTGCTTCGTTGTTCCTGGTTGTTTTGCGGAAGGCGAAGGGGTGCTTTTTACGTTGATGTAATAAAGAGTAAGAGGGCAATCCAGGTTCACTTGTACTTAGAGAAGGGGAGGGACTACAGATGATTTTTGTACTGTTTTTTCTTATAGCTGTCATTCAAGCACTGTATGCATTTACGAAGTACTCTTTTACACCAGCTGTGGTAATAACCGCATTTTCATGGATGGTGTTGCTTGTGTTGGTAATGGTGATTCGAAAAGATAAAAAAAGAAGAGAAACGAATTAGGTGTGCCTAGAGAGCATACCTTTTTATTTTTGATAGAGTGAGAAACAAACATACACGCTCATGAGCAGGTCTATATGTAATCTCTAGCGGCGTTACAGTATATAGTCTAGTTTATAAAATTTTTAAAGGCTGTTAAAAGAAAAAACAACAAATTTTTTATGATATATATAAAAATCAGTTTTACCCTATGCCTATATGTAATAAGAATAAGATAACGATTCATTTTACGGATGAAGGTGCCAGTATTTTTCCATTCTACTTTCACCACGATTATTGTACAATAAAGGACGAGGGGGAGATACATTTGAAAGCAAGTCTACTGCAAGAACAAACGTTAAAGTTGGCTATGACTCAAGAACTGAGACAAGCAATTACGATGCTCCAGTACAACGCTCAGGAGCTGACGGAGTTTTTATATGAGCAATCTCTTGATAATCCCCTGATCGAATTGAGCAGCTTCGAGGTATCCAAGAGAAAAACCAAAAGCACTAGCAGTACAACAGAAAATCGTATGGAAGTATACAGCAATAATAATGTAACCATACAGGAGCATTTGACTAATCAATTGCGTTATTTAAAAATAAATGAAAAAGAAAAGCGAGCATTAACCTTTATTATCTTGAACATTGATGAAAATGGATATTTACAGGAAACAGATGAAGAGCTTGCACGGTTTCTTTCTATATCTGTAACAGAAGTGATACGTTATGTCCAAATGGTTCAAGGGTTAGAACCGGCGGGGGTAGGGGCAAGGAATTTGCAAGAGTGCTTGCTTTTGCAACTTAAGCGGTTACAAGATGGAGATCCGATTGCTGAAGTTATCGTGGAGCATCATTTTGACTGTTTTGCCAAAAAGGATTGGAAGCAGCTTGGAACAGCGCTGAAATGCAGTACAGCCGAACTACAAGCCGCTGTTGATGTTATTATTTCACTGCAGCCTCGTCCTGGCATCCCGTTTTCTCACGAAGGTCCTATGTATATCGTTCCTGATTTAATTGTGACGAAGGAGCAGGGAAAGCTTGTTATTAAACTTAATCAGGGCAATATGCCGAAGATTGAGGTTCACTCTGAATACAGTGCTTTGATGAACAGTAAGGCGGAAAAAGAAATAGTTTCGTATCTTTCTGAAAAATATCAACATGTGCAGTGGATCCTGAAAAGCTTAGAGCAGAGAAAGCGTACGTTAATTAACGTGATGGAAGTCATTGTCGATAAACAACGTGAGTTTTTTACAGAAGGTCCGCTTTATTTAAAGCCGTTGTCATTAAAGGAAGTAGCAGAAATATTAGAATTACATGAATCTACTATCAGCCGTGCTACACGTAATAAGTATGTACGAACACCATATGGATTATTCGAAATGAAGTCGTTTTTTAGCGGTGCACTGGCTACAACAGATGATACTGCTATTTCTACAACACGCGTAAAACAGCTTATTAAAGCATTAGTAGATGAAGAGAATAAGAAAAAACCGTTATCCGATCAAAAAATTGTGGAGCTGCTTGAGCATGAACATGAAATTATACTTTCGCGTCGAACGGTAGCTAAGTATCGAGAACAGCTTAATATTCCATCTTCCTCAAGAAGAAAATCAATTTAAGGGTGAAAACATGATTGATATAGTTCTTTATTCAAAAGAAGAATGTGGCTTGTGTGATAAAGCAAAAGTTATTTTAGAAGAGTTAAAATCAGAATTTCCTCTCGCCGTTACTGAAGTAGATATTTATAAAGATGATGCACTTTTGGAGCGGTACCAAATTATGATTCCGGTGGTCGAAATTGAGGGGAAAGAGGTTGAATCCGGAATTATTCATAAAGATTTT
Organism: Bacillus sp. 165; assembly: GCF_017742235.1. GTDB lineage: Bacteria > Bacillota > Bacilli > Bacillales > Bacillaceae_G > JAGHKQ01. The sequence goes on along the minus strand of NZ_JAGHKQ010000005.1, from coordinate 16,096 downwards.
ATAAGAAAGCGCTTAACAGAGGTGCTTAGTAGTTGAATAAGTTTTTGACTCCTGCTACAATATGCAATGTAGCAGGGCTAATTTTTTTGGATTGAGTGGGACATAATAGGTCGTATAGGGACTTTAAATGACCACGATATAAAAATACGGACTTTAGTAAGGAGATAGAAGGATGCGTTCGTTAATAGAACATCAAAAAAAATTATTGCCTGATATGCTGCCTGTTATGCAAACTCGATTTCAAATTCTTCAGTACATACGATTAATGCAGCCGATTGGAAGAAGAAATTTGTCTGCAAGTTTAGATATGACAGAACGAGTATTACGAAGTGAAGTACAGGTATTAAAGGACCAAGGCTTAATTCATATCGCTTCTTCAGGAATGACATTGACAGAAGAAGGGACGCAGCTGGTTATAGGCCTTGAAGAATTTATGAAAGAAATTTCTGGTTTGAAGGTTTTAGAGGAAAAACTTAAGGGAAAATTAGAATTGAATGAGGTTCTTGTTATCAGTGGGGACAGTGATGAATCACCGTGGGTAAAGCAAGAATTAGGACGTGCGTGTGCGATATGCATAAAGCAGCGTCTTTCTGCGAATAATATCGTTGCTGTTACTGGTGGTACAACCATGGCAGCTGTCGCAGATATGATGAGGCTAGATGCTAAAAACCCGCAGCTTCTGTTCGTTCCTGCACGCGGTGGTCTGGGTGAACATGTAGAAAATGAGGCAAATACGATTTGTGCCAAAATGGCAGAAAAGACAGGTGGGAATTATCGCCTTCTCTATGTGCCCGATCATGTTAGCAGTGAAGCCTATGCTTCTATTGTAACAGAGCCGTCTGTGAAAACGGTACTCGAGCTTATTCAGTCTTCCAACATTGTGATTCATGGAATTGGGGATGCCTATACGATGGCACGAAGACGAAACACCTCTGCAGCCGACTTGCATAAGATTATGGAAGGGGAAGCAGTAGGAGAAGCGTTTGGATATTATTTTAATCAACATGGTGAGGTTGTGCATAAGGTATTGACCATTGGGATGCAGCTTAAAGATTTAGATAATGCTGCTCATGTCATCGCGGTTGCCGGCGGAGCCTCAAAAGCAAAAGCAATTCATTCTTTTATTAAGCAAGGGCACACTTCGTTGTTAATTACGGATGAAGGTGCTGCAAAACAGTTACTAAGGGAATTTTGACCCTTATCATATATTTAATATTTTATCCATATGAGGAGGAATTTCAAATGGCAGTTAAAGTAGGTATTAATGGATTTGGACGTATTGGTCGTGTGGTGTTCCGCGCAGCTCTTAATAACCCTAATATAGAAGTAGTAGCAATCAATGACTTAACAGATGCAAAAACATTGGCACACTTGCTAAAATATGATTCCGTACATGGTTCTGTAAATGCAGAAGTAGCAGTAAATGGCGACAGCATTGTGGTAAACGGCCGTGAAATCAAAGTTATCGCTGAGCGTGATCCCGCTCAATTACCATGGAGCGATTATGGCGTAGAAGTAGTAGTAGAGTCTACAGGCCGTTTCACGAAAAAAGCAGATGCAGAAAAGCATTTAGGCGGTTCAGTTAAGAAGGTTGTTATCTCAGCTCCTGCAACGGACGAAGATATTACAGTCGTTATGGGTGTAAACGAAGATAAGTATGATGCTGCGAACCATCATGTAATTTCTAACGCTTCTTGTACAACAAACTGCTTAGCTCCATTTGCAAAAGTATTAAACGATAAATTTGGCATCAAGCGCGGTATGATGACAACAATTCACTCATACACAAACGATCAACAAATCTTAGACTTACCTCACAAAGATTTACGCCGTTCTCGTGCAGCTGCAATGAGCATGATTCCGACTTCTACTGGAGCAGCAAAAGCGGTATCTCTTGTATTGCCTGAATTAAAAGGTAAGTTAAACGGCGGTGCTGTACGTGTTCCAACTCCAAACGTATCTCTTGTTGACTTAGTTGTTGAGTTCGATAAACAAGTAACAGTGGAAGAAGTAAACGGAGCATTGAAAGCAGCTGCTGAAGGTGAACTAAAAGGTATCCTAGCTTATAGCGAAGAGCCTTTAGTTTCTATCGACTATAATGGAAACACAAGCTCTTCTACAATCGATGCTTTATCTACAATGGTTATGGAAGGCAATATGGTAAAAGTACTTTCTTGGTACGATAACGAAACTGGTTATTCCAACCGTGTAGTAGATCTTGTAGACTACATTGCATCTAAAGGTCTTTAATTTATTCTTTGATAATGGGGAGAGGGGGTAGCCCCTCTCCCACTTCCGTTATATAATAGAAAATTGTGGTAAACTCTTTATCAACCCAATGTAAATGGAGGGAATTCCTATGAACAAGAAAAGTATTCGTGATGTGGATTTAAAAGGAAAACGAGTATTTTGTCGTGTGGATTTTAATGTGCCGATGAAGGAAGGTAAAATTACTGACGAAACACGTATTCGTGCGGCACTTCCAACTATTCAATACTTGATGGAACATGGTGCAAAAGTAATTTTAGCAAGCCACTTAGGGCGTCCAAAAGGTCAAGTGAATGAAGAGATGCGCCTTACAGCTGTAGCAGCTCGTTTAGGAGAACTGCTTGGTAAAACTGTAAGGAAAACCGAGGAAGCTTACGGACAAGCAGTACAAGAAGAAATCAACCATATGAACGAAGGGGATGTATTGCTTCTTGAAAACGTACGCTTCTATGCAGGAGAAGAAAAGAATGATGCGGAGCTTGCAAAAGAATTTGCAAAATTAGCAGATTTATATGTGAATGACGCATTTGGTGCAGCTCATCGTGCGCACGCTTCTACTGCTGGTATTGCTGAGCATCTTCCTGCTGTATCAGGACTGTTGATGGAAAAGGAAATCGACGTGTTAGGTAAAGCCTTGTCAAATCCTGAGCGTCCATTCACTGCAATTATCGGCGGAGCAAAGGTAAAAGATAAGATCGGTGTAATCGAAAACCTGCTTGAAAAAGTAGATAATTTGATCATAGGAGGCGGACTTGCCTATACATTTGTAAAAGCACAAGGACATGAAATCGGTAAGTCGCTTTGCGAAAATGATAAACTGGATCTTGCACGCAGTTTCATGGAAAAAGCAAAGGAAAAAGGCGTAAACTTTTATATGCCTGTGGATTCAATTGTTGCAGATGATTTCTCTGAAAACGCCAATACAAAAGTGGTGAGTATTGACCAAATTCCAAGTGACTGGGAAGCGTTAGATATTGGGCCGAAAACTCAAGAAATTTATAAAGATGTTATTCAAAAATCTAAGCTTGTGATTTGGAACGGGCCTATGGGTGTATTTGAAATCGATAAATTTGCTCAAGGTACAAAAGCAGTGGCAGAGGCTTTAGCTGAAGCGCCTGATACATATTCTGTTATCGGAGGAGGAGATTCAGCGGCGGCAGTTGAAAAATTTGGCTTAGCTGATAAAATGAGCCATATCTCTACAGGTGGAGGAGCTTCCTTAGAGTTTATGGAAGGGAAAGAACTTCCAGGCGTCGTGCTCCTAAACAACAAGTAATTCTAGCTAGAAAAAGGATGGTGTACCTATGCGTAAGCCAATTATTGCAGGGAACTGGAAAATGCACAAAACTCTTTCAGAAGCAGTAAGCTTCGTTGAGGAAGTAAAAGGTCAAATCCCTTCTGCAGAAGCAGTTGATTCTGTTGTCTGCTCTCCGGCTCTATTTTTAGAGCGATTGGTTGCAGCGACAGAAGACTCTGACTTGAAAGTGGGAGCGCAAAACATGCATTTTGAAAATACTGGTGCATTTACAGGTGAAATCAGTCCTGTTGCACTTAGTGATTTAAGAGTAAGTTATGTGATTTTAGGGCATTCTGAGCGTCGTGAAATGTTTGCAGAAACAGATGAAACGGTGAACAAAAAAACAATTGCGGCGTTTAAACACGGCTTAACACCAATCGTTTGCTGCGGAGAAACGTTAGAAGAGCGTGAAGGCGGTAAAACGTTTGATCTTGTAGCAGACCAAGTGAAAAATGCATTAGCAGGTCTGTCTTCTGAGCAAGCAAAGCAGGTTGTTATCGCTTATGAACCAATTTGGGCAATCGGGACAGGGAAATCTTCTTCTGCTCAAGATGCGAACGAAGTGTGCGCACACATTCGTAACGTTATCGCAGAAGTGTTTTCTTCTGAGGTTGCAGAGGCAGTTCGTATTCAATACGGCGGCAGCGTGAAGCCTGAGAATATTAACGAATATATGGCTGAATCTGACATTGACGGAGCGTTAGTCGGCGGGGCAAGCTTAGAACCACAATCGTTCTTGAAGCTGTTGGAGGCTGTGAAGTAATGGCAAAACAACCGAAAGCGTTGATTATTTTGGATGGATTTGCTTTACGAAACATAGAACAAGGAAATGCAGTAGCACAGGCGAAAAAACCAAACTTTGAGCGGTATTGGAATCAATATCCGCATGCTACTTTAACAGCATCTGGAGAAGCTGTTGGTCTTCCGGAAGGCCAAATGGGAAATTCAGAAGTCGGGCACTTAAATATAGGAGCCGGACGCATTGTATATCAAAGTTTAACTCGAGTGAACGTAGCTATTCGTGAAGGTCAGTTTGAGCAAAATGAAACGTTTGTGAAGGCAATGAACCATGTAAAAGAAAAGGGAACTGCCTTGCACTTGTTTGGTTTGCTTTCCGACGGTGGTGTACACAGTCATATTAATCATATGTTTGCTTTGTTGCGTCTTGCAGCAAAAGAAGGTATAGAAAAAGTGTACATTCATGGATTTTTAGATGGCCGCGATGTTGGTCCGCAAACGGCAAAAACATATATTAATGAGACATTACAGGTAATAGAAGAGACAAAGACAGGGCAATTGGCTACTATTTCTGGCCGATATTATTCCATGGATCGTGATAAGCGTTGGGATCGTGTAGAGAAATGCTATCGTGCTATGGTGTACGGAGAAGGTCCAACGTATAATGATCCGTTAGAATGTATAAATGATTCGTATGAAAACGGCATCTTTGATGAGTTCGTTCTGCCGTCCGTTATGGTACAAGAAGATGGAACACCTGTAGCAACCATTAACGATAATGATGCTATCATCTTCTATAACTTCCGTCCGGACCGTGCGATCCAAATTTCCCGTGTGTTTACAAATGAGGATTTCCGTGAGTTTGATCGCGGGGACAAATTCCCGCACATTCCTGAATTTATTTGTATGACTCAATTCAGCGAAACAGTGGGGGGCTATGTAGCGTTCAAGCCTACAAACTTGGACAATACACTGGGTGAAGTAGTATCTCAGGCAGGCTTAAACCAACTTCGTATCGCAGAAACAGAAAAGTATCCGCATGTAACATTCTTCTTCAGTGGCGGTCGTGAAGCAGAGTTTCCGGGAGAAGAGCGAATTTTAATCAATTCTCCCAAGGTTGCAACATATGACCTTAAGCCGGAAATGAGTATATACGAAGTAACGGATGCCTTGTTAAAAGAAATTGAAGCAGACAAGCATGATGTGATCATTTTAAACTTTGCAAATTGTGATATGGTTGGTCACTCAGGTAAATTAGAGCCGACTATCAAGGCGGTAGAAGCGACGGATGAGTGCTTAGGCAAGGTGGTAGATGCAATTGTTGCCAAAGGAGGTACGGCAATTATCACTGCAGACCATGGTAATGCTGATGAAGTTATTACTCCAGAGGGGCAGCCGATGACAGCTCATACAACGAACCCGGTTCCTGTTATTGTGACGAAAGATGGCATTCAGCTTCGTGAAGACGGCATTTTAGGAGATTTGGCTCCGACGATGCTGACGCTTCTTGGCGTGGAACAGCCAAAAGAAATGACTGGAAAAACTTTAATTAAGTAATGACTAAAGTTATCAAAAAATGACTATTTTAAAAAAGTAGACAAATAAAAAGGAGAGATATTTATGCCATTCATTACTGATGTTTATGCTCGTGAAGTATTAGATTCTCGCGGTAATCCTACTATAGAAGTAGAAGTGTACACTGAATCCGGCGCATTCGGACGTGCATTAGTGCCAAGCGGTGCTTCTACTGGTGAATATGAAGCAGTTGAGCTACGTGACGGTGACAAATCCCGTTACCTTGGAAAAGGTGTATTAAATGCTGTTGATAATGTAAATAACATCATCGCTGAAGAAATTATCGGCTTAGATGTAACAGACCAAGCAGGCATCGACCGTATTATGATCGAGCTTGACGGAACAGAAAACAAAGGGAAATTAGGTGCAAACGCAATTTTAGGCGTTTCTATGGCGGTAGCTCACGCAGCTGCGGATCTAGTAGGTCTTCCTCTTTACAAATATCTTGGAGGCTTCAATGCGAAGCAATTACCGACTCCAATGATGAACATCATCAATGGTGGTTCTCATGCTGACAACAACGTGGACTTCCAAGAGTTCATGATTTTACCTGTTGGTGCTCCAACATTTAAAGAAGCATTGCGTGCAGGTGCAGAAGTATTCCATGCATTAAAAGCTGTATTACACGATAAAGGCTTAAACACTGCGGTAGGTGACGAAGGCGGATTTGCTCCTAACCTAGGTTCTAACCGTGAAGCGTTAGAAGTTATCATGGAAGCAATTAAAAAGGCTGGTTATGAGCCTGGTAAGGATATATTGCTTGGAATGGACGTAGCGTCTTCAGAGTTCTACAATAAAGAAACAGGAAAATATGACCTTGCAGGAGAAGGCCGCACTGGCTTAACATCTGCTGAAATGGTTGATTTTTACGAGCAATTAGTGAACGAATTCCCAATTATCTCTATTGAAGACGGATTAGATGAGAATGACTGGGATGGACACAAGCTGTTAACAGAACGACTAGGTTCGAAAGTACAATTAGTAGGTGATGACTTATTCGTGACAAACACGAAGAAGCTTGCTGAAGGTATCGAAAAAGGAATAAGCAACTCTATCTTAATCAAAGTTAACCAAATCGGTACATTAACAGAAACATTTGAAGCGATTGAAATGGCGAAACGCGCTGGCTACACTGCGGTAGTATCCCACCGCTCCGGCGAAACAGAAGATGCAACAATCGCTGATATCGCAGTAGCAACAAATGCAGGCCAAATCAAAACAGGTTCTTTAAGCCGTACAGATCGTATCGCGAAGTACAACCAATTATTACGTATCGAAGACGAGCTGGGCGAGCTAGCTGTTTATGACGGCTTACAATCTTTCTACAACTTAAAGAAGTAATATAAATCTGTAATGACGTTTTAATAAAGCCGGACTGTGAGTGCAGACATAGTCTGGCTTTTTTCTTTGAAAAAATGTGTGGATGAAAGCTCTCACAGTTTGTCCTCAAGTAATAACCTTCCTAAAGAGAGTCAAGGTGGCTTCTTTAGCCGCCTGTTCTGTAAGCACGGTGTTAGCAGAATTCATTTTGATGCGAAAACCTGAGAAATCAATACAACTAGCATAGAGTAAGATGCAATATACCCCTTTAGCCAGTAGGATAGAGAAGGCAAGAGGGCATTTGATTATCTAAAAGAAGTTAAAGCAAAATATGGTACTCTCTTGTGACAAGTCTTTCTTTGTGTTACATTTATAGTAATTTATAGTGTGTCTTGGAGGTGCAATCAGTGCATACGTTATTCACAGTATTATTAATTATTTCTTGTATTTCGTTAATTGTGTTGGTTTTATTGCAATCCAGTAAAAGTGCAGGCTTATCAGGCGCAATTTCTGGGGGAGCTGAGCAATTGTTTGGAAAGCAAAAAGCACGTGGGATAGATGCAGTTTTACAGCGTTTAACAATTGTGTTTGCGGTATTGTTCTTTGTTTTAACAATTGTGGTAACATACGTTAATCTATAAGAGCGAAAAAGATTCACCGATATGGTTGAATCTTTTTTTGTTGTTGAGTTAAGGTTGGCCGTTAGATTTTTTTCTGCATGCTGTGATACACTAACATATGAAATTAGAAAGAGAAAGAGGATTTTGCATGATAAAATTAGCATCTCCAAAGCCGTTTACCTTCGAAGGTGGTGAACGTGCGGTTTTATTATTACATGGATTTACAGGCAATTCTGCAGATGTCCGCATGATTGGCCGTTACTTAGAGAAACGAGGGTATACATGCCACGCGCCTATTTATCAAGGTCACGGTGTACCGCCTGAAAATTTGGTTCATTACGGTCCGGATGATTGGTGGAAGGACGTCATGGAAGCATATGGATTCTTAAAGGACAAGGGCTACGAAAAAATTGCTGCAGTCGGGCTTTCCTTAGGCGGTGTATTTTCATTAAAACTTGGCTACAGTATACCGATTCAAGGTATCGTTTCGATGTGTGCACCGATGTATATTAAGAGTGAAGAAATCATGTATCAAGGAGTTCTTGCATACGCTAGAGAATATAAAAAGAGAGAAAGAAAATCTCCTGAGCAAATTGAAGCTGAAATGCTGGAGTTTAAGAAAACACCAATGAAGACATTGAAGGCTCTTCAACAGTTGATTGCTGAGGTGCGAGATAATGTGGATATGGTGTATGCACCGACATTTGTTGTTCAAGCCCGTCATGATGAAATGATTAATACGGATAGTGCCAATATTATTTACAACAGTGTAGAATCCAATAAGAAACAAATCAAATGGTATGAAGATTCCACACATGTCATTACACTGGACAAGCAACGTGACGAGCTTCATGAGGATATTTATAACTTCTTAGAGCAACTAGATTGGTAATATCTAGTTGTGTTTTTTTTACATACTTCTTATGCAAATACATACATTTGGTAATACTAAATAGAGCATTTATTCCGTAGTGGTTTTGATCTCGATTCAAAACTGAAGAAAAATCAAGAAGATAGGTACAGGATAAGGTCAAGCTTCTCTTACTAATGAGAGCTTTACTTTATAAACATATAGAGAGTTACGCCGGTTAAGCATCGCATACCGGTTCTGTTTTTGAGAAAAGGAGGGATACTTTTGGAAGAACATATTCAAGAGCATATAAATAAGTTGCTGTCATTTATGAAGGAAGAAGCATACAAGCCATTAACGGTGAAAGAGCTGGAGGAGGCGTTCGGGATTGAAGATTCCACCCAGTTCAAGGATTTTGTAAAAGCGCTTGTGATAATGGAAGAAAAGGGCCTTGTCGTGCGGACAAGAAGCAATCGCTATGGCTTGCCGGAAAAGATGAATTTATTGCGAGGTGTATTGACCGGCCATGCGAAGGGGTTTGGGTTTGTTGCACTTGAAGAAAAAGGGATGGATGATATCTTTATTCCGCCGGATCAGTTAAATGGTGCCCTGCATGGTGATACCGTTTTAGTGAGAGTCAGTGCGGAATCAAGCGGGGCTCGTAAAGAAGGAACCATTGTCCGCATTCTTGAGCGCGGTACAAAGAAGGTTATTGGTACATATACAGAGTCCAAAAATTTCGGTTTTGTTTTACCAGATGATAAACGTATTGCGAGCGATATTTTTATTCCGAAAAATGCTTCTATGGGGGCAGTAGAAGGACATAAAGTTGTTGTTCGTCTCACGAGCTATCCGGAAGGACGTTTGAGTGCGGAAGGAGAAGTTGTTGAGATTCTCGGTCATAAAAACGACCCAGGTGTCGATATTCTATCGGTCATTTATAAATATGGCTTACCGCAAGGGTTTTCAGAAGAGGTAATGAATCAAGCGAACAGTGTTCCAGATACGATTCAGGAGGCTGATTTGCAAGGGCGCCGAGATTTGCGAAATGAAACGATTGTAACAATTGACGGGGCTGATGCTAAAGATTTAGATGATGCTGTAACAGTTACGAAGCTGCCAAATGGTAATTATAAGCTGGGTGTTCACATTGCGGATGTGAGTCATTATGTTACAGAGGGCTCACCAATTGATCAAGAAGCCTCAGACAGAGGAACGAGTATTTATCTTGTTGACCGCGTAATCCCTATGATTCCGCATCGCTTATCCAACGGTATTTGCTCTTTAAATCCGAAAGTGGATCGATTGACATTGTCTTGTGAGATGGAAATCAATCCACAAGGGGATGTTGTGAGTCATGAGATTTTTCAAAGTGTGATTAAAACAACAGAACGCATGACCTATTCCGATGTGAATAAAATCTTAGATGAAAAAGATGAAGAATTAATTGTACGCTATGAACCGCTCGTCGAGTTTTTTGAGGGGATGGCGGAGCTTGCGGCAGTTTTACGTCAGAAGCGAATGAATCGCGGCGCTATCGATTTTGATTTTAAAGAGGCAAAGGTACTTGTGGACGAAGAAGGAAATCCGACAGAGGTTGTGCTTCGTGAACGTTCTACGGCAGAAAAATTGATTGAAGAGTTCATGCTTGCAGCAAACGAAACCATTGCTGAGCATTTTCATTGGATGAATATACCATTCATGTACCGGGTTCATGAAGAGCCGAAAGAAGATAAGCTGGAGCGCTTCTTTGAGTTTATTACTAACTTTGGTTATGTTGTAAAAGGAAAAGCAAACGATATTCATCCGCGTGCACTGCAGAAAATTTTAGAAATGGTACAAGGGCAGCCGGAAGAGGTCGTAATTTCAACGGTTATGCTTCGTTCTATGAAGCAGGCACGTTATGATGCAGAGAGCTTGGGACACTTCGGGTTGTCAACCGAGTATTATACACACTTTACATCACCAATTCGCCGTTATCCAGACTTGATTGTGCATCGCCTCATCCGTACGTATTTAATTAATCAACAAATTGATGCTGATACACAAGCGAAGTGGAGAGAAGATCTTCCAGTCATTGCTGAGCATTCTTCCAATATGGAGCGGCGTGCGGTTGAAGCAGAGCGTGAAACAGATGAATTGAAAAAAGCGGAGTTTATGCTTGATAAGATTGGTGAAGAGTATGACGGTATTATCAGCTCTGTAACCAATTTTGGCTTATTTGTAGAGCTGCCTAATACAATCGAAGGGCTTGTTCATGTCAGCTACTTGACAGATGATTATTATCGCTATGATGAGCACCATTTTGCGATGATTGGAGAGCGTACTGGAAATGTATTCCGCATCGGGGACGAAATTACGATTCGTGTTGTGAATGTAAACAAAGATGAGCGGATTATTGACTTTGAAGTGGTAGGAATGAAGGGCAGCCGCAGAGGGGAACGAAAAGCTCGTCCAATGGTAATTGAGCAGCCAAAGAGCGGCAGAGGAAGAAGAAGAGGCGAAAGAACTGAGCAAGGACAAGGCAGCCGCAGAAGACGAAATGGCGAAAGAGAGACAGGCAATGAACTCGGCAGCAGCCGGAAAGAAGGGAAAAAGAAAAAAGCTTTCTTTGAAAATGCGCCGAGTGCGAAACGGAAGAAAAAGAAGAAGCGATAAATACCAGTTGTACATGTGCAATTTTTTTAAAAAAGAAGCTGAGTTATCGGCTTCTTTTTACTATGCATTGGGCTGTAAGAGAGACTACATATGTTTTTTCTTTGTGATATATTTTTCTGCTTCGATGATAGCTCTATCCATAGGATGTAAAGGATTGGGTAGCATTAGGCCGTGTCCGGTCGCAAGTAGAGAAGGAGATAGGCCGCGCAGCTTACGAGCACTGTCTATGGAAAGCTCTTTACTCCACGTGCCGAGAGCAGGAAACGGAAAGGTGAGGTTGATTTTCCCGGCTACTGCCAGACCCCCGCGTGTTTGAAGGGCATCTCCAGTGATGAGAGAGTTATTTCGTATATCTAGGAATGCCATAGAGCCCGGTGTATGACCCGGTGTGCATACTGCTTTTAGGGAGCCAATTTGATCACCATCCTGAAGAAGGACATCTGGCCGGGTTTGCAGTTTTTTTGAAACGTCCCCGCGAATAGGGATTTGTGGTTCGCCAGCCTCTAGAGACCGATCATGTGCCATTAATTTTGCCTCTCGTGCTGATATGTACACTTTTGCTTCAGGTAACACATTTTTTAAAGCGTCCAATGAACCGATGTGGTCTACATGAGCATGTGTTAAAACAATGCAGGTAATTGGCTTTCTAATTTGTTCAGCTGTTTTTAGGATTTCCTTATAACTGTAAGGAAGTGCTGCATCAATTACCGTCAACTCAGTTTCTTCTTCTATTAGATAGCAATTCACAGGAAATATGGTCTGTAAAAAGCTTAACTGATAAAGCTACTGGTACTGCTGAAGCCGCATAAAATCTTCCCTCCTAAATACCAGTATCACGTCTAATTATATTTGATTTATGGATATATATGTCTGTTTTAAAACATCGTCGAATTGAGAAGTAAAGCGCTTTTTGTTACAATAATAAAAATGAAGGGGGACGAACTATATGCCTAAAGGTCAGGGAAAGGTGGTTGCTCAAAACAAAAAAGCATACCATGATTATTTTATTGAGGAAACATATGAAGCAGGGATTGTGCTTCAAGGAACGGAAATTAAATCCCTTCGTGCCGGACGGGCCAATCTAAGAGATTCCTATGCGCGCATACATAATGGGGAAGTGTTTATATTCGGCATGCATATCAGCCCGTATGAGCAAGGAAACCGCTATAATCACGATCCGCTTCGCACTCGAAAATTGCTTCTTCATAAAAAAGAAATTTCAAAGCTGATCGGATACATTAAGGAAGAGGGTTACACACTGATCCCAACAAAGGTGTATTTAAAAAACGGCTTTGCTAAAATGGAACTCGGATTAGCAAAAGGTAAAAAGCTCTATGATAAGCGTGAAGATTTAAAGAAGAAAGAAGCAAAGCGTGACATTGAACGTGCTTTCCGCGAACGTCAAAAAATGTAACAGTATTTTACAATTGCAAACAAGCGGACATATGTTATAATAACTTATGTAAGACATTGGTTGCTCATTGAAAAACAGCTCAATACAGCTGTCTCGTAATTCTTCCTATATGGGGACGTTACGGATTCGACAGGGGTAGTTCGAGCTTAAGTTGCGAGTCGAGGGGATCGGCCTCGTTAAAACGTCACAGCCAATAACTGGCAACCAAAAATTAGCTTTAGCTGCTTAATAAAAGTAGCTGCTCCTCCCTCCATCGCCCATGTGGTAGGGTAAGGGGCTCAAACTAAGTGGGCTACGCCGGAGTTCGCCGTCTGAGGGCGAAGGAAGAGAATAACCAGACTAGTGGCTTGGACGCCTGTCGATAGGCATAAGAGTTTGCGAAATGCTAATATATCGACTACACTCGTAGAAGCTTAAGTGCCGATACTTTTGGACGTGGGTTCGACTCCCACCGTCTCCACCAATACATAGTTGGTGGTAAATACAATCATGATACGGACTTGCCGGTTACGGCAGGTCCGTTTTTGCATTTGTACTTCGATAATAAGGTTTCTGCCGATAAGTATCGGAGATTCGCCGAAAAAGTGAGTTCTTTGCCGATAAGTATGAGAGATTCGCCGAAAAAGAGAGTTTCTGCTGATATAATTGAAATTTTGCCGATAAGGAAGGAGAGAGAAGAAAGTTGTTGAATAAAGTGTTATCTTCTGTATAAAGGAGTGGTCACTTGATTGTTAAACCGAGACAGATGCCTCTTCATTTGCAAAAACTGGACGCATTGTTACGAAGACTACCTGAATATCACGCAAGGAGACAAGACATTACAGAAGTTGTTGTTAAAGGAAGGGCGGGATATCGTGGGGAGCAGGCTGTTGAATATCCATTAAGTTTTTTGCCTAGTGCAGATTATTTGATATTACATGATCTTCGGCTTCCCTATCAAAATCACTATTTTCAAATTGATACCCTTCTCCTTTCTAAGCGATTTTTTCTTGTTTTGGAAATTAAAAATATCTCTGGGATCCTCTATTTTGATTCGACCTTTCATCAGATGATTCGAACGTATGAAGGAAAAGAAGAAGCATTTCCCGATCCGATTTTACAAGTAAAGCGCCAGCAAGAGCAACTCCAGCTATGGCTTGCACATCATCGTTTTTTAATTCCTCCTTTGGAATCACTTATCGTTATTGCCACCCCACGTACTATTATAAAAGCTTCCCCTGAAAATTTGAGTGTTCCCCAAGTCGTCATTCACCATGCTAATCTTCTGAACAAAGTTACTCTGTTTGAAAAGCAGTACGTAAAAGAAATTTTTACAAGGAAGCAGTTGACTAGTCTTGCGAAACGATTGCAGCATTCGCATGTGTCGTTGAATCAAGACGTATTGAAAACATATAAGATAAACAAAGATGAATTGATTAAGGGTGTCTTTTGTTCAAACTGTTTATATATTCCCATGCAGCGGAAGCAGGGCAAATGGGTATGTCCGGCTTGTACAAATATTTCTTTAGACGCGCACCTTGCTACACTAAAGGACTATGCGCTTTTATGCGGCTGCTTTGCTAAAAATAAAGAGATTCGAGAGTTTCTGCAGCTTTCATCAGATTCTATTACCAAACATATTCTAAGGTCTGCGGGTGTTCCTTATGAAGGAAAGAATAAAGGCAGGGTATATCATCTATCGATATAGACCGTTTTAGCGAAAAAGAGGAATCCCGCCGAAAAGGCTGAGGGTTTTGCCCATAAGAAGGAATCCCGCCGAAAAGGCTGAGGGTTTTGCCCATAAGAAGGAATCCCGCCGAAAAGGCTGAGAGATTCGCCAATAAGAAGGGGATTCCGCTGAAAAGGCTGAGAGATTCACCGATAAAAAGGGGATCTCGCCGAAAAGGCTGAGGGTTTCACCGATAAGAAGGGGATTACGCCGAAAAGGCTGAAAGATTGACCGATAAAAAGGGGATTCCGCCGAAAAGACTGAGAGATTCGCCGATAAGAAGGGGGTCCCGCCGAAAAGGCTGAGGATTCCGCTGATAAGAAGGGGATCTCGCCGAAAAGGCTGAGAATCCCCCTTAAGCATGGTTGCCAACCTTCCTCAAAAGGGTATAATCATGTATAAGAGAGTAAACCGTGTATGAATCAGGAGGGGACATGCTTCAAAAATTTGGTTTTTCCTCATATGAGAGTAAGGTATATGAAACGCTTGTGTCGAGTGATGAGGCATTGGATGCCACTACGATTGTTAAACATTCGAGTGTTCCGAAAGCAAAGGTGTATGAAGTGCTTTCGCGGATGATTGATAAGGGACTGATTATGGATACTGTGTCGGAGAAGAAAAAGCTGTATGCGGCGTTGCCGATGGGAACAGTCATTGAAAAGCTGACAAAGGATTTTCAGCAAAATATTGCTGAGCTGAAAAAACATGAGTCGAAAACAACATTTGTGGATGACCGGGTATGGAGCTTGAGGGTGCGGTCTTCCATAGATGCTCAGTGCAAAAGCTTGATTGAAAAAGCGGAACACTCTATTTTTATTTCAGCTTGGAACGATGATTTTGCTCCATACATATCCATACTTGAGGAGAAAGAGCGGCAAGGGGCAGTGATTGAAGGATTAGTCATTGGAAAAGTAGAAGCGAGCTTGACCCAGCTTCATACGTTAATTCCCTCTGAAGGACATGATGTATTGGAGAGGTTTAAGCTTATTATTGTCGATGAAAAAGAGGTGCTGTTTGCAGGGGTGGAGAATGATAATTGGCAAGCGATGCGAACGATGTCGCTGCCATTTGTGAAGTTCTTTACTGAGTTTTTCTACCATGATGTTGCGTTAACAACCATTACAGGAAAATATTTAGAGCAGCTGAATGATGACCATGAGATTCGGCGTTTGCTTATGCGTTTGCGTTATTAAAAAAGACCTGAGGATTTGATATTATCCCCTTATAGTAGACACGAAAAAAAGCCCATCTGATAAAATGGATGAGCAGTCTACTATTGGGGGATTTTATTATGCCATTAAAGGGAACAAAATTTAAACACTATTCAAATCAACTAAAACTTAAGGCAGTAAAACAATATGAAAATGGCTATGGAAGTTATGTTTCAATTTCACAGGAATTTGGTTTACGTAGTTCAACTCAACTTAAAAATTGGGTAAAAAAGTATAGAAATGGTGAGTTATTTGACGATCAAAGGGGAAAATCAAATAATTTTCATCCGTTCACTGGACGTCCAAAAATTAAGTTTGATTCCATCGAAGAAGAAAGAGATTACTTGAAAGCACAGGTAGAATATTTAAAAAAGCGCTATCCAAATATATTGGGGGAGGGTTAATTCCAAAGAAAATTCGATTTGAAATAATAAGTG
>NZ_JAGHKQ010000004.1 GCF_017742235.1 Bacillus sp. 165 | reverse complement strand
GCAGCTGTACTGTTTCGTACGCAATACCGATTACTTTATTATCAATCAATGCTTTCGTTAACTCTGGCTCTGGAGCTAGGTGTAAATATGTGAATAGAATTAACCCTTCGCGGAAATAGCCATATTCGCTTGGAAGCGGTTCTTTTACTTTCATCACCATATCCATAGACCATGCTTCTGCAGCTGCATCTACGATAGTTGCTCCTGCTTGTATATACTCTTCATTTGTAAAACCTGAACCGATCCCTGCCTGTGTTTCGATATATACTTCATGACCGAAACGAACCAAATGAACCACACCCGCCGGTGTCATTGCTACGCGGTTTTCGTTGTTTTTAATTTCTTTAGGTACACCGATACGCATCCAATCCATCCCCTTTTACATAACATGTCGTTGTATATAATTAACTAGTACTCTCACATACTAGCATTCTTTTCTCCATATCAAAAGCAGCAATATTGAAAATCCATTAAGTTTATATATTACAAATTTTCTTATTTAGTACAAACTTCTGTTAATCGAATAACAAATGTAATACGCTTGGTGGAATCAACCGTTTTATCGGCACAACTTCTAGTATATCGGCGACACTCGCCTTTTTATCAGCACAACTTCTAATATATCGGTGACACTCACCTCTTTATCGGCACAACTTCTAGTATATCGGCGACACTCACCTCTTTATCAGCACAACTTCTAATATATCGGTGACACTCACCTTTTTATCGGCACAACTTCTAGTATATCGGCGACACTCGCCTTTTTATCAGCACAACTTCTAATATATCGGTGACACTCACCTCTTTATCGGCACAACTTCTAATATATCGGTGACACTCACCTCTTTATCGGCAGATTCGACCACTATATAGACAAAATTTCATTTTTCACAAAAAATCAAAAAAATAAATATTCAAAAAATAAAAAAAATACTGTATTATATAATTGTAGATAAGATTTCGACAAAAAAATACATTATACAACAGGAGTGGACATCATGCGTAAAACTTATAACGCCTCTTTTAAAAATCTCGTACAAGAAAACAAGCAGCAGTTGCTAAATGATAAAAAAGAAATGGAAAAAATTGAAAAGCTGATTGAACAGCGTTATTCACAAAAAAGCTAGTCTGATGAAGACCAGCTTTTTTATGTACCGTTATTTAGTTTCGATATGCTTCATACCAATGATATGGTTGGATTTCTGCTAAACTTTTATATATAATTTTTCCCTCTGGTGAATATACTCCTGCTTTAACTTCAGATCCCCAGTAAAATAGACGCTCCTGGCAAACACCACAAGGAGTCAGCACTTTAAAATCTGCATATTCATCATCTCGTACAACACAAATGCTGTGAGTCACCTGTTGGTTTATTTTATGCGCTTCACAAATTGCTCCCGTTTCCATGCATAGCTCTGTAGAGGCATTAATAACTTCAGGTGCAACACTGATTAGGATTTCACCTTGATCAGTAAGCATCGCTGCCGCGCCGCCCCATCCTTTCGGGTATCGTTTTTTTATAAATTCTACAGCACAATTATATAGTTCTTCTTCTTGTTTCATATGCTCCTCCTTTAATCCAAATGAACCTCAGCTTTTTGCAATCTGCTCAAAAACTGCTTTACTTCGGGTGCTGAATGTAAAATTATGATATTCTTTTTGCCCTCTAATTCCTTTAGCCTCTCTAAAATGTGCGGTCTCTGATCTCGAGGATAATTCCATACCCATTTTATAAAGTCCCAATCTAGCTTCTCCTTACAGCCCGCCCCCATATCAGGACGAATTTTTTTATGATGCTGAATTCTTCTTTTGATCACTCTATATGTACAATGCAGACGCGGCAAAGCAAGAAAGATAATCGTGTCAGCCGCTGCCATCCTCATCTCCATTGTTGCAAAATAATTACCATCCACAATCCAGCTCTCTTGTTCCATAATAGGTTGGATTTGTTTAATAAACTCCTCTCTTGGCGTTTCCACCCATCCCTGTTTCCAATATAGCGCATCTAAATGATGAACCTGAATCCCCAAAATTCCTCCTAGTCTACGAGCAAGCGTGGATTTACCTGCGCCGCCGGAACCAATCAGTAGAATTTTCTTCATCAGCATTCCCCTTCTCGTAATATTAAATAATGGCTTACTTTTCCAATCAAGTCTTCTGTTAAAAAACCTAGAGCTCGGTACAATTTATCCGCATCAGAATTACTTGTCCATAGGGTAAGCATGCAAAAATGCTGCTTTGCAGCATGAATGATATTCTCCATCAACAGCCGTCCCACCCCATGCTTACGAAACTTCCTCAATACATAGAGATGTCGCACTCGACCAATCGTAGTATCTTGTAAATACGGATCCTCGCTCAGTCCACAAATCCCTGCCAATTCACCATCTATATAAGCCCCAAACAACACTTCTCCCTGTTTACTGAACGTATTTATTTCTCCCTTATACTCTTCTACCAATCTTTCGATAAATTTATGTCCTTCCATTACGCTGTCTTCCAAAAATGGCTGCATATCAGCATATATCAAATGTGTTATTTTATGAATCACTATTTCTTTTCCCAATCCAATCTGCCTCCTATTTTGTTCCCCTCTTTTATATCTCTGTTAGTTTTTTTCGTATCAGTCTATAAAAAACGCAGACGACTACGCCTATCAATACTTCCGCAGCCTAATTCTTTTGTTCTCTCTTAAACCACATTACTCCTGTTCATATAATCCCTCTCTTTTAAAAATACCGAAGTATACTAAAAAAGGCTTTTATACTAGTACAAGCTTGTGCCGAAAAACATACTATACTAGTACGGATAACCAATAGGGACATTCTCTCATAGGAGATATATACCTACAAGACTATCTCAATTAGTCACGATTGATAGAAAGAAGGCGCTCATTTGTTTGAAGTTAACTCCATTATTACAATATTAGCCTTTTGTGCAACTATGCTAGTCATATTCTGGCGACCCCGAGGATTAAATGAAGCAATTCCAGCCACTATCGGAGCATTAGTAGTTATCATAAGCGGAACCGTATCTTGGACGGATTTAATGGATATCAGCTCTAAGGTTACAGGCGCAGCCATTACTATTATTGCAACTATTATCATGGCAATCGTATTGGAAAGCTTTGGATTTTTCCATTGGTGCGCTGCTCAGCTTGCAAGCAAAGCAAGAGGATCAGGTATCCGTTTATTTTGGTATACGAATCTTCTTTGCTTTCTTATGACTCTGTTTTTTAACAACGATGGAAGTATTCTTATAACGACTCCTATTCTACTAATGCTTCTGCACCATCTACGCTTAAAAAATCATCAAAAAATCCCTTATCTATTAAGCGGCGCATTAATTGCCACTGCCTCTAGTGCACCGATCGGCGTAAGTAACATAGTGAATTTGATTGCTCTGAAAATTGTGCATATGGATTTATATATGCACACAGCTATGATGTTTGTTCCTGCTACGCTCGGTCTTTTGTTTATGTCGTTTATGCTGTTTATAGTCATGTATAAAGAAATACCGAAAAAATTGACTACTCAATATGTAAACGAAAACTTTGCTAGAAAGTCTTTTCATCCGCTGCAAGCAGCACCACCTGCTGAATCACAGCAACAGCGAACAAAATTCATGGTGAAAATTTTATTATTTGTGTTATCCGTACGCATCGGTTTGTTCATTGCTTCCTATTTCGGTGTTTCTGTCAGCTTAGTTGCTGTAATCGGCTCTTTTATTTTACTTGCTTGGCGCTGGTATGCTTTAAAACTTACCCCTTTTGACATTCTCAAAAAAACGCCGTGGTACGTACTAGTTTTCGCATTTTCAATGTACGTTATTGTTTATGGTCTTCACAATATCGGTTTAACATCCTATCTTATCTCAACCTTAAAACCGCTCGTTGCCAATAACTTATTTAATGCAAGCCTTATAATGGGTGGCGTATTAACCATTCTATCTAACATTTTTGATAACCACCCGGCTCTTATGGTTGGAACACTCACACTTACAGGAATGGGACTTGACCCTATTACATTAAAAACCATCTATTTAGCCAATATCATTGGAAGTGATATGGGATCCTTGTTACTACCGATAGGAACGCTTGCAAGTTTAATGTGGATGCACATCGTCCGTAAAGGGAAGGTAAAGATAGGCTGGAACAAGTATATGAAGGTGACATTTATCGTTATCCCCCCTACGGTCCTATTTACCTTGCTTTGTTTATATGCTTGGATAAAATATGTAGTCTCTGGACTGCTATAACCTAGAAAAAGATACACTAATAAAGGAGAAGGTTAGCTTGATTGATTTTAATAATTATTTAAATAAACCTATACAATTAACTGTATCGGGGAATAAGATTTTTTCAGGAGTTCTCATTGACAAAGGTTCTGATATCATAGTGATTTTTGATGGAAAAGACTTTTTCTACTTGCCCATTCTCCATATTCAAACCATTTCCACTACTGTCCACGAAGCAGAACACTTACTAATGAACCAGCTCACTGATACTGTTTTTAAAGTACCCAATGATCTCCCGCTCGTAGAGCTTACAGACTCACTTTCCCTTCGAAAGGTCTTGATGACGGCAAAAGGACTATTTGTAGAGCTTTTTACTACAAGCACACAAACTCTACATGGCTATATCACCCATGTTATGAATGACTATTTCACCTTCTACTCTCCCGTCTATCAGACACTGTATATTCCATTACAGCATTTAAAATATTTGGTACCTTACGATACAGAACAAACTCCTTATTCTCTAGGAAAAGAATCCCTTCCTTTACAGCCGACTCAAGTAAAAGCAGCCCGAACATTTGAAGAGCAGCTCAAAAAATTTATAGGGCACATTGTAATTTTTGATTTGGGACAGGACTACAAGCGTGTAGGAAAACTTGTACAAATACACGATAAACAAATCGAATTAGTAATTGCACGGGATGAAACAGTTTATTTAAAT
The DNA here is from genome assembly GCF_017742235.1 of Bacillus sp. 165. Lineage (GTDB taxonomy): Bacteria > Bacillota > Bacilli > Bacillales > Bacillaceae_G > JAGHKQ01. The sequence goes on along the minus strand of NZ_JAGHKQ010000004.1, from coordinate 303,957 downwards.
TTACAGCATGTCAAAACAGTTCATTGTCCTTCTTATCAACTATCCAACTAGAAAAACAGCAGGGGCATCTTCCCTGCTGTTTTATTTATCTGTATCCTTCACTATTTTTGACGATACAAGCTTTAATCATAAAATAACTGATTTCCTCCGGTAATTCTTCCTTAATCGGCTTCAGCCGTTCTGCTCCGATTCTAGAAATTACTTCGTTTATCATCTCTTCATACCGAGGTGTAAGAATTGCATTCCACTCTAGCTCTAATCCCTCAGTCGCACATTGAAATATATGATTTTCGATTGTGATAACAGACAGACCGCGTTCTTTGGCAATCTCCGGTATCGCATACCCTTGCTTATACAACTTGTATGTCGCAAGGTGAGATGGCTCCTTTCGTTCTGTTTTCAGTACCTTTCGTTCCCCTGCAGGTGCTTCTTCGTTAGATTGCTCTTGAATGACACGAATAAATCGGTGACCGTAGCGCCGTTGTTTTTGTGTGCCTACTCCTTTTACTCCAAGCAGCTCGTCTTCTGTTTTTGGGAGCTTTACACACATATCGCGCAGCGTATGGTCAGAAAAAATAACAAACGGAGGTACACTTTCCTCTGAGGCGATTTGTTTTCTAAGCTGCCGCAGCGCTTCAAACAGCTCGTCGTTTGCTGCAACTTGAACCATTTCTACTTGCTCTTTACGCAAGACTTGTTCGTTGCCAACTAATACTTCTCGTCCTTTACTTGTCACAACAAGTACCGGATACTGACCGCCTGTAACGCCAATGTATTGTTCCGATATCAGAAAATCGATAAAATCCATGACATCCTTAGCTGACCTTTGTTTCATAATTCCATATGTCGACAGCTGATTAAATCCAAGCTCGATTACTTTTTTATTAGAAGATTCTGTAAGTACTTGACTAATCATCGTTTTGCCGAATCTTTCTCCCATACGAATCATGCACGAAAGCACCATCTGCGCCTCTCTTGTTACGTCCACTGAAATGCGTTTATCGGTACAATTGCTGCAACGGCCACAGGGGACAGGATTTTCTTCTCCAAAATACTGCAAAATAAAAGATTGTAAGCACCCTTCTGTATGACAATAATCTTTCATTTGATGCAACTTCTGCAACTCTCGACGCTTTCGACCATCATGATGTGACTGTTCGATTAAAAAACGCTGAATTTGAACATCTTGCGCAGTATAAAATAAAACACATTCACTAGGTAAACCGTCACGCCCGGCTCTCCCCGCTTCTTGATAGTAACTTTCCATATTTTTAGGAAGCTGGTAATGAAAAACGTATCGTACATTACTTTTATCAATACCCATTCCAAAAGCATTTGTCGCCACCATGACTGTCACATCATCTTGTAAAAATAAATCCTGCTGCTTAGCACGCTCACTGTCACTCATCCCCGCGTGATATCGACCAGTTTCAATTCCTTGCTTTTGGAAGTGAGTATATAAATGATCCACTTCTTTTCGAGTCGCCGCATAAATAATGCCTGCTTCCTGTTTATTTTGCAAAATATACTTAGTTAGAAAATCAAGACGGTTTTGTCCTTTTACAATGTTAAAGGATAAATTTGTCCGCTCAAATCCAGTTACAATCGTACTTTCCGTGGGAATATTGAGCAATGTACAAATATCTTCCCTTACTTCCGGAGTCGCAGTAGCAGTCAATGCGAGGATCGGAGGTTTATTCGGAATATATTCCATAAGACTTTGTATTTTTAAATAGCTCGGACGAAAATCATGACCCCATTGTGAGATACAGTGTGCTTCATCTACTGCCACTAATGAAACCGGCAGTTGCTCCAAAACATCCATAAATTGAGGAGAATCCATACGTTCCGGTGCTATGTATAACAGCTTGTATTCTCCGTGCTGTAATCTAAGCAAACGCTCTTGTATCTCTGAAGTCGATAATGTACTGTTTAAAAATGTCGCAGAAATTCCCACTTGTCGCAGCGCATCCACTTGATCCTTCATAAGAGAAATAAGCGGAGAAATAACGAGGGTAATTCCGGGAAGTATAAGAGCAGGGATTTGATAACAAATAGATTTACCGCCTCCAGTAGGCATAATACCCGCCGTATTTCTACCGTCCAGAACACGCTTAATAATTTCTTCCTGCCCCTTACGAAATGATGGATAACCAAAGTATTGCTGCAAATGGTGGATTGCTTGTGTAAACACGTATGTCCTCCTCCTTTCCTAATAGTTATATTATACATGATAAAAGATCAACAATGGCTTGCAAACGCAACAAGAGAGCGGTCCTTTTTATAGGACCGCTCTCTTTCCATATTCTTATTATTTAAAGCATTAATATGGCATTGGCATATTATTTGGACCCATATGTGCAGGCATTGTTGATGGCATCATTGGCATATTGTTTGGACCTATGTTTGCAGGCAGTGTTGACGGCATCATATTATCTGTTGCTGGTGATACCATTGTCGGTTGATATGGCATCGGCATCGGCATTGGCATTGGACATGGCATTGGATAGATTGGCGGACGACAACATCCGCATCCCCAAAAACGGTGCATAATAAATTCCTCCTTAGCAAAAAGTATGCTTCCCTTCATATCGTATGTTTAAAATAAAAAAGTGGGAGAAAGGACCTAGCCTATTTTCTAAGTTTAAACTCATTAATTGCTTAATAAAGAAACGGTAAACCGCCCTTCCAATGCACCGAGTTGAGTATACGAAATTATTGTCCATACTAAAAAAGACTCCCAAATGGGAGTCTTTTTTAACTGCTTACTTTTGAACGTTAGCAGCTTGAGGTCCGCGAGCACCTTCAACGATTTCGAAAGTAACTTCTTGACCTTCTTCTAAAGTTTTGAAGCCGTCGCCTTGAATAGCGGAGAAGTGAACGAATACATCGCCTTTACCTTCTGCTTCGATGAAACCGAAACCTTTTTCTGCATTAAACCATTTAACTTTACCTTGTAACATAATGTTCCTCCTGTGTGACAATCGCCACAATTGTATTACTATTCTTGCTCTACATAATCATCCAAGACAAAAACCTCTGTATCAGACAGTTATTATGCCTGTCATATACCGAACAAAAATAATTAAGTTCATTATAACATGCATATTTAGAAAATGGAATAGAAAAGTGAACAAGATTTTTGGGAAATATTGAGCCACTCTCAAAGCTTATTTGCATTCCGTGCATTATGTTCATTCTTTTTATCGTTTCCGCTCAATCCATTCCTCTTTCAACATCCCATATACAACCATATCTTAATATTCGCTATATAAATACAAGGCAGACCTGATAGTCCCTTCTTCAGTAAAGCCTAGATTTTCAGGAATGGCCCTGCTTTTTCCATTGCTGGCTACACACTCAATCTCTACCTTGTTTAACTTCAGGCTTTCAAATGCATACTGAATAAAAAAAGGAACAGAACTCGCAACAATACCTTTTCCTTGATAATCCTCATGAATCCAGTATCCTAAGCTAATGCGCTTGTTCTTCTTATCCATTGTATTGAAGCCAATAATTCCAATGAGCTGATTTTGATATAATAGCCCCGTTTTAAGCCTTTCTCCCATAACATACCGCTGCGCATATTTCTCTATCTTCGGATAAAAATCTGTTTCATCCCCAATAGTATCGACCCATTCAATCCATTTTTTAAAATAGGCTCTCGCTGAATCAACAATCTCAAATAATCTCCATGCATCTCCTTTTTCTAATAATTTCAAACTCACTTCGTCGTCAATTTTGTATGTAAACATAGGCTTTTCATCTTCAATTCCATGTTAAATAATACTAGTGTATCCATGAATATGATGTTGTTTTCATTTTCACTGCATTTTATACAATCAAAAATCTTCTACTCATCTCATTGGAAACATACAGAAAAACTGCTACAATAAGGAAAATGCTTACAAAATACAAAGTTCGTAAAAAGGAGATGGAAACCCATGCACCTTCATCAAGCGAAACTGCGTATGCAAGCACTAGAAACACTTTCTGGACAAAAGTTAAACGAAGAATCCAATGCTGTATTTAACTATTCTATTACCATTATCGGAATCGCAGTTATTTTATATCACTTTTTTATGTAATAAAAACAGGCACTGAGGCATTCTCGTGCCTGCTTTTATAAAGAAAGGAACTAATTTTTCTTATCAAAACAAGGCTGTCCTTTTCTGAAGAACAGCCTTGTTCGTTAATGACCTGCCGATTGATCTAACCCACCTGGTTTATTAAATATCGCTACACGCTCTACTAATGTTGCACTTGCCTGATTTAAGCCAACCACATTAGTCTGGATGTTGTTCTGGTGAAATTTAATGACCACTTTATCGATGGCGTTCGCACCCGATTCATCCCATATATGAGCTTGCGATAAATCTATATCCGCAGTCTTTACAACTTGTTGCTTGAACTCAAAGGAAGAAACAAAATCTGTAACAGATGCGAAGAATAACTGTCCTTCTACCACATACGTCATCTTTTGTAACACTTCATCATGAGTAGCAACTACCTTTATTTTTGAAATCTTGGATGCAAAGAAGATTGCACTTAATAAAACCCCTAAAATAACACCGATTGCCAAGTTGTGAGTCACTACAACTACCACAACTGTTGCTATCATTACAAGCGCATCTGCCTTTGGAAGCTTATGCAGACGTTTTAAAGAGCCCCAATCAAACGTACTGATAGATACCATCACCATAACCGAAACTAACGCCGCCAGCGGAATTTTTACTACCACTTGATTTAAAACAAAAATTAAAAACATGAGAAAAACCCCAGCTGTAAATGTGGAAAGACGCCCGCGTCCTCCTGACTTGGTATTGATAACAGACTGACCAATCATAGCACAGCCAGCCATACCTCCAAAAAATCCAGTTATAATATTTGCAATTCCTTGTCCCCTGGACTCCTTATTTTTATCGCTTTGTGTATCAGTCATATCATCTACAATTTGCGCTGTTAATAACGACTCAATTAACCCGACCAATGCCAATGATAAAGCATATGGGAAAATGATACGCAATGTCTCCAGGTTCAACGGAACATGAGGAACAAAAAAGCTTGGAAGCGCATTTGTGATTGTTCCCATATCTCCAATCGTCTTTACATCGCTTCCTGTATAAATAGCGATAATCGAGATTATAATAATTGCAACTAACGGAGACGGCACTATTTTTGTAATTCTTGGAAACAAATAAATAATTACCAGCCCTCCAGCTACCATTGCATACATAGGCCAAGATTCACCTGAAAAAGCAGGCAATTGTGCCATAAAAATAAGAATCGCTAATGAATTCACAAATCCGACCATTACTGAACGAGGAATAAATTTTACCAACTGCCCCACTTTCAGCATCCCAAGTGTAATTTGAATTATTCCTGTCAAAATTGTAGCCGCCAGCATATACTGCATGCCATGCTCCTTCACTAAACCAACCAATACTAGTGCCATAGCACCTGTAGCAGCGGAAATCATGCCCGGTCGTCCACCGACAAAAGCGATAACAATGGCTATGCAAAACGAAGCATATAGTCCGACCATTGGATTTACATTAGCAATAATGGAAAATCCAATTGCTTCCGGAATCAATGCCAATGCAACTACAATTCCTGATAAAACATCTGCGCGAATATTAGAAAACCATTCTTGCTGCAATTTCTGCATTTTAGCACCTCTTTCTATTAAATTATCAATTTCCATTGATTTCCACCGTATGGAAATCGGGGCCGACACAACATGTCGTATTATACGGAAAAGGAAATTTTTTGACAAGGATTAATTTGTTACATAAATCTAGTAACAACAAAAAACGGCTATACCTCAAAGAGTTCAGCCGTTTTTTTCTTTTTACAATGTTAGAAACCGTACATTCACATAAATAATTCATAAAAAGAAAGACTGATTAGATTATTTTCCATTTTTTAGTTACTTTTAAAACAAGGGGGAAACAGAATGGATTTAAAAAAACAAGTGCAGGACCAATTCGGCAAACATGCCCATTTGTATGTAACAAGTGAAAATCATGCCCAGGGTGAAGATTTAAGCGCTATGTCTGCGATTGCAGGCGCAAATAACTCTATGACCATGCTCGACATCGCAACAGGCGGAGGACATGTTGCTAATCGATTTGCCTCTATCGTTAAAAAGGTGGTGGCGTTAGATCTTACGGACAGAATGCTGCAGCAAGCAGAAGCATTTATAAAAAACAACGGCCATTCAAATGTTGAATTTGTACAAGGAGACGCAGAAGCTCTTCCTTTTGCAGACAATAGCTTTGATATCGTTACATGCCGTATTGCACCGCATCATTTCCCAAACATCGCTTCATTTGTAAAAGAAACCTATCGTGTACTAAAAAAGGGCGGTGTATTTTTGCTCATTGATAATGTGGCACCTGAATGTGGTGAGCTAGATGCGTTCTATAATACAGTGGAAAAAAGACGAGACTTGAGTCATCATCGGGCATTGAAAAAAACAGAGTGGCTGAATTTATTAGAAATATCTGGATTTACAATCGAGCAAATGATAAGCTTTACCAAAACATTTTCATTCAATTCATGGTTTGACCGAATGGGAATGCCACTCTCCGATAAACAGGAGCTGGAGAACTTTATTCTACAAGCTCCTGACTATATTCATAACCACTTTTGCGTGAAAGAAAAAGATGGAAGACTAGAAAGCTTTCAAGCGCAATCTGTCTTAGTAAAAGTAAAAAAGCGGTAGATAAAAAACTATGGCAGGATGCTAACGGGTTCCGACAAGGGAGAGAAAACTGGACATAACTTACCTTTTAGGGTGTGAAATCTTATATGATCCCACATCCTTCTTGTTGTTAAATCAATGTTTTCAATTAATTTTCGAACCAACTATCACTAACTTAAACCACACAATTAGTAATAGGACCATAGTAATTGTCCATCATCCAAATCGTATGCTATTTTTATTGTTAATTTCCCTACTAAAATCCACAAAAAAAGAGCCGATAACAAACTATCAACTCAAATGTTTTACTGATGCACATAATTTGCGTACTACCCAACAAATGCCTCTGTTGTTTTTTGTCTTCCTTTTTAAATATAATCCCCCGTAACAAATTCAAACAAATAATTTAATGTCATTATGTTATACTATTTTTGGTTAAAATTCACAATATTGAGGTGAATCTATGAGAGTATTAAATAAAGTGATTGTGGTAACAGGAGCTGGAGGCGGAATTGGACGAGAAATTACTTGTCAACTTTTAGAAAAAGGAGCAAGAGTTGCTGCAATCCTCAACAAATCAGGCTTGGAAGAAATCCAAACGTTATCAAATGTATATGGTAACAAGATATCGACTCACATAGCTAATTTAACCCGAAGAGAAGAAGTGGAAAGACTTCCAGAAGAGATCATCTCAATACATGGAAGCGTGGATGGAATTATTAACAACGCCGGAATTATTCAACCGTTTGTCAACGTAAACGAGCTTGATTTTGAAAGAATTAAGTTGGTTATGGATGTTAACTTCTATGGTACGCTTTATATGTGTAAAGCGTTCTTACCACACCTTTTAAAAAGACCAGAAGCACACATCACTAATATCTCCAGCATGGGAGGGTTCATTCCAGTTCCAGGTCAATCGGTTTACGGCGCTTCAAAAGCTGCTGTAAAGTTATTAACAGAAGGACTTCATTCTGAGTTTAAAGATACAAAAGTTGGGGTAACCGTTGTTTTACTAGGTGGAGTAAACACAAACATTGTACAAAACTCTGGTGCAGAAATAGGAATAGAAATCAGCGAAAACCAAAAGCGTATGCTACTGAGCGCAGAAAGAGCAGCAAAGCTCATTATTAAAGGAATGGAAAATAATAAATGCCGAGTAATAGCAGGGAAAGATTCTAAGCTTATGGATTTTTTCTACCGTATTAACCCTATAAAAGCAACAGACCTGCTTGCCAAAAAATTAAAGTTACAAGAATAGCAAAAAGAAACGAAACAATCCTTTTTATTCCTAATGGCCTTTCATATGACAATAAGATTTTAAAAACGGGTGTTACATATTTCATATACAATACGAGATATGTAATACCCTTTGTTATTCAAGTGATTTTAAAAAAGTTGCAAACCTTCTACTATTGTCTCCCCCGTTCAAACTGAATAAGAAACCAGTCCTCGACCTCTTCAAGGACAACAGTTCATCTATACCCCTTTATACCATTCTCAAATGCTTGTAAATCATCATTCTCTATTCCAAACAGCGCTTCCTGTAAAGCGAAAGTGCTTTTATAAAAATGCATACGCGTTACCATATGATCTATCCCTGAATACTCCTCTGCTATCATCGTGAAAAACTCCTCGTCGTACGATAAAAGACCCGCAAAATCATATGCAGGATCACCCAGCCCTGCTCCGCCAAAATCTATGACTCCTGTAATTGTATTCCCCATAGCATCCCATAAAATGGTAGCTGGGTTCAGGAACAGGACTCGATATAAATTTATTAATTCTCTCCAAAATATAAATCTCTTTTTCAAGCTTCTCAATGCCTCCTATATATTTAGGAAACCGAAAGACATATTCCTTATTGATAATCAATACATCGTTGTTTTGACCAATGATATTATGCTCTACAGTTTGAATATGTAAATTAGGATATATTTCTTGAATACGTTGGACATACATACTGTCTTTTGTCATATAACTCCTTCCTTCTATGTCTATATGCTTTCCCACATTACTTCTTGATTCGCTCTATCAAATCAGCAACTTCACGTGAATCATAACGGGATTGCGCCCGCAATCCTTGTATAATATTCCGCCGTTCCTGTTCCGGCTTGTTTTGACTAATCTTCCATTTCCCTTCCAATTTCATAATATGAATCTTAAAGCCTACGATACCTGTCGTTAATTGATGGACATATTCTGTTCGCTGTTCTATATTCCAAGAATGTTCCATTTCTTTTTCATGAAACTGAGAAAGCTCTGCCAACATACTTAGCAACTCGCCCTTATCTTCCACAATTTCGAGCTGGCCATATACATGGACTGCTGTATAGTTCCATGTCGGCACATTGTTTTTTCCTTCATACCAGGAGGCCGATACATAGGCATGGGGACCTGAAAAGACAACCAGTACATCTTTCCCATTTACAGTTTTCCAATGTGGATTAGCTTTTGCGAAATGACCGGTTAACATGATATTTTCTCCCTCTTGTTTTACATGAAACGGCAAATGAGTCGCTTCCGGTACCTCACCATAATTGGAAAAGAGAATACCAAAACTGTTTTTTCTAATAAATTCTAAAAGTACAGGTATATCTTCTTGCTTAAAATGATTTGGAATGTACATGAGCATCTCCTTTTTACAAGCTTTTATTCCTTTAAACATTCTTTATTGTTTTTGAAAATTAAGCATCAATATTTATTGCATTCTAATAATTCGACAAAACACATTCTTTTCCTATTCTAAAAAAAGAAACAATCCGCTGCAGGAGGGATTGCTTCTTCCTTTTGACTTCCACCTTCCTTATTTTCACCAATTGCTTCAATTATTACTGTATCTGTCTTAGCATGCAAAAATTTTCCCAATCTGCAGCAACGCTCCCGCACTCTTTAATCGTCAAATAATAATACGGGAGGAATAAGCCGCATAAAGAAGCTTACAAACTTCTCATTTTTTCAATAGATCCCAGCTATTCAAACTATAAGAATATACAGATCAAATACTCCATTTTGTATCCTGCTTCTCTTCTTTTCTGCTTTTATACTTCCAACCCCATTTGTTTGAGATGATGCTCCATATGCTCAACATAATCGATGATCAGCCATTTTAACGTAACCGTGTCTCCGTTATAAAGCTTACATATGCTGCTGTACTTATCCTCTGGAATATTCAAAATCGTCCGAATTACAGCTTTATTTAACGAAAGCCACAGCTGTAACATCTCCTCAACCCTTGCCTCTTGGTGCTTCTGCAATAGAACCCATTGCTCTTGTTCATACTTATGCACAAACGATATGGGCTTTTCGATTTGCGCTTTAATAAACCGGGTGAGATTATTGACCGCAGAGTCACATAGATGACCTAAAATTTCTTTTTTGGACCACTTGTTTGGAGCCGATCGAATAGATAATTCTTCTTCCGAACAAAGAGCTAATCTCGCAGGAACTGCTTCCATCAAGTATGATAGTCTCGCAATGATGTCTTTCACTAAGCATACCTCCCACGTGAATTTCCTTTCCCTCATCCATTATATGTAGTAGGTCTCCAGTTTAGAAAACGAAAACGGAATCACTTATTTCCCTCTTATCAGAAGCGTGTCTCACTGTCCCTTTGTATCTACTCTTCGATTCTGCTCATCTGCACTTCAATGTCTTTCTCTTTTTCACATATCTCTTCCTATTTTACTATAAAAATACAACTGTATAAAAATGTAAAAATATCTTGACTCTATTCTAAACTAAAAGATAGTATAGAAAGAAAATTATACAAACAGGAATCGTTTCTTTAGTCAAGGGGGAGCATCATGAGGAATATTATTATTGATGAAACATGGAGCTTAATTGTAGAGCGAGGTTTTCAAAAATTTACGATGCAGGACCTTGCTGAAAAACTACATATTAGTAAGAAAACAATCTATGTGTTATTTAAAAACAAACATCAATTAATCAGCGAAGCTGTTAGCTATATTATAGAAAATGAGATGGAGATGACATTATCTTGCTTAAACCAAAAAATAACATATAAAGAAAAGCTCCAGGCTGTCATTCATTATTACTATAATTACCGTTTCCCCAAAAATGTCCTTGAAGAGATGAGAGCTCATTTCCCGCATGAGTGGGGAAAAATTGAACGTTTAAATCAATTTAAAATTACTCTATTCAAAGATATCTATATGACAGGAGTAAAAGAAGGGGTATTTCGCAACGATGTCAACCCTGTCATGATTGAAACAATTATTGACGGTACAATTACTAAACTGCTGTGTACAAAACTTTTAACCGAACGCGATATGAAACTCAATGAAGCATTGGAAGATTTACATAAAATTCTTATAAGAGGAATTGAGAAGCAGTAAGAGGCTACTTTCTTATTGCTTCTCTCTTTTTTATATCGGATAATACAAATCAACACTTTTGCAGTATTCGCTTCACTATCTCAGGAAGCACCGTGAGGACAATACTTTCTTCTTCCATAGAAAAACTGTTAAGATAACTAACATCCCCTGTATTTACCTTTTTTTTATACCTTTTAAGAATTTAATATAACTTGAAACCAGCCCTAAGCATCGGTTTTTTCCGACAAGTTAAAAATGGAGCGTTCTTTCATATCTATTTTCTCTTTTGCAGTATAAACAGCAAACATAGAAACATGATTGATTAAATATAACATAAAAGATTAATTTTTCCATAATCAGGACAAGTGTCGTCTCGTCCACCTTCTATTTGCCATATATTATTGATATAGACAGGGGGTGCTAGGACCATGCCAAAAAAAAACAACGACCAAATGCATTTAATTTTGATTACTATTTTGACCATCCTTGCTCTCAGAGACTAATAAATGGTTTATAAATAATAAAAAGAGCCAATCTGCTGGCTCTTTTTCTATTTCCTTCTTAATCTTACAGGCGAATTCCACTACGGTACATTTGTCATTTTAGTGAAAAAACTACGTTTGTCCTAGGATATTTGTCCATACTCATTTGTCCATCTATGCATATGGTATGGTGTAAAGAGTTTTAAAGAGGAAATTACAAAGGAGAGGGGTACTTTTGAATACCTTTTTTAAGCTGTGGAGACAACAGCAGCAGGTTGACAATACCAGTGTGCAAAGCGTAAGTCAAGAATCCGCTGCAAATAATCAAGCTGCAGCAAATACTCAAAATAATAATGAGAGGAATAATGAAATGGCAAATAATAGAGAAGTTGATAAAAATATTGCGACGATTACAAATTCAGGAAACTCCCATATTAACATGAACGTAGGTCCGAATGACCTTACACCAGATCAACTGCAAGAACAAGCAACAGCAGCTTTAAACCCATCAAACCGTGCAAGTGTTAACTCTGAATTAAATAGTGCATTAATTCCGTTATTGGCTCAATTATTAACAAACTCCTTAAGAGAGAATGACTAATATGTTTACCCATCCAGTTTATTGGAGGGCATTGGCAGCAGCAAGAAATAACACGCGACTTACAACCAACAATATAATCGCCCAGCAACTTGCTGCTGCCGACACCCGTAATACACGAAACAACAATACCCAACAAGCTGCTGCCAACACCGCAAATGCACAAAGTAACAATACCCAGCAGACTGCTGCCAGTTCAGATAATAAGCAAAACAACAGTACCCCTCAAGAAGCGGTCAGAAATGAAGCTTCTATTAAAGGGAGCGGCAATTCGCATGTAAACCTTAACGTAAATGTTGATAATTCTGCCCTTGCATATGCACTCACCTCGTTACTGCGTGCTAATAACACCATAAATGAGAACCAATTTGACCAAATCCTCAAAGGCTTAAAAGACTTGACTGGAAATCAACAAATACCTGCTTCCACTGAAAATGTTTTAGGGGTATCTGCCGAACAATCTCTTCCAATGGCGAATACACTTCCGATACGTGATGATGTCCCCATTCAAGATGCACATACAGGGTCCTCATCCTCAGCTTTTCCCCGCGTGACCATGATTGTAGATGAAGATGACACAGAAAAAAGAGTAAATACACGAAAAAACACAGCTCCTATACATGCAAGCTCTTCCAACCTACCTACAAAATTGGAAGGAGAAAACTTTACACGTAAGGGAGTACCACTGTTCGAAAAGGAACGTCTGTCTACGAAAGAGCTAGAGGCCATTTCAGATAAAATTGTCATCAATCATGAAAATAAAGACATGGCCCCTGAGCTGAAAAACCGTCCGCAAAAGGACAATAGAAAGCGACATACTAACCCTCACAACTCTCCTGGAACACGGCGTACATTTTTTTAATCCCACATGAATCGACATGCTGGGATTTTTCTTTTCTTAATTAATTTAAATTCCCACTATTTCAAATTTTCTTCCTGTCACGTACTTCTCAATATATCGCCCCCTATCGAAAAGAACCTTTGTTCTGGTGTATACTATTAACAGATTGGAGGGAATCTATTGAAACCTATTTTAGTAGTAATGGCTGTTTTTTTGCTAGCTTCTTGCAGCAGCCCATCTGTCAGTCTAGACGAATCAGTCGAACTTGTTCGTACAGGCAAGCCTGAAGCAGCTGTCCATTCTTTAGAAACATACTATAAAAAAGAGCCCAACAAAAAAACCCTACATTTACAGCATCAGGTCGAATCTTACATACAAGCCAAACAAGAAGTAGAGAAAGGCAATCTAGAAATCGCTGTACTTTTACTTACAGAGATACAAAATGACAGCAGCATCCATCCGCTTATGATTCACTTACAGCAAAATGCAAAAGAACTGCAAAATCAAATTCAAGTGCTGGCTAAGATGAAAACAGAACTGCAAGCCTCGCTCGTAGATGTAAAAATACAGATACAAAACAAAAAATACAACCAAGCAAAAAAAGAAATAAACAGCATAGAAAAAATAGCCAAGGACTACCCTTCACTTCATGCTATCTATAAGGAAGCTCATGGATTGAAGCAACAACTCAAATAATTTTTTTCGTAATAGTTTGATTTTTTTGTCGATTAGTATAGGAATCTCGTTCTATTTGTTCTAGAATAGAAGGGTAGAACAAATACGAAGGGGGCAGCTATGATGAATATATCGAACCACACTCTTGATAGCTTTGTAGGATTCTATTTTGGAGATATTAAAATACCGATTATTGCCGTATACGAAAACCCTGCTGATTTTCCAGGCAAATATGTTGCACGTTTATTTGACTTGCAGCAAATCACTAACTACATTATCGTAAAGGATACTCTGGCAGAAATTAGAGAATGCATACCTTCTGCATTCAATAAGATGCCTCGTTCTCAGGAAGACGACCCAACTATTTTAGAGATTTGGATGTAAATAGAAACAGCACTGCTAAAAGCAGCGCTGTTTTTTATAACCTCAGCCTATAATCAGTTACTTATTGCCAGATATTGCAGAATCTACAAGCACTGCATTAACAGCCACGAATTCTCAAATCTTTCGTTTGCTAGATCCTCTTTTGTAATACAATAGTACAGCATGCCGCTGTCACCCCACAGCATGTTCAAATTCTGTTCATCAGAATCTACTTGCAGCAGCAAGACATATTCATCCTGTCGTTTTTCCGTCATATCTGCAATTTCCTCAAATACCTCATTTTGCAGTGCGCGGGGATATCCCAATATCTGATGATAATCATACGTTTCTGGATACAATTCCTCCACCATAGCATAATACTTATCCGAGTCAGCTTCATCTTCAATAAACAATTCTTGCAATCGTTCTTCCTCCCAAAATGAAAGAGCACATTGCGGATACACATGAGAGGCACCTTGTACAGTCTGCAGCTCCGATACATCCCCGTCAAAATAAAGTACGCGCCAGCCGTCCTTTTGATGAGGCTCCCCCCAAACTATATCATCCCCTGCATCTTCAAGATAAAAGAAATACAGCATGCCTTTGTGCGGCAGTACGGATGCTTGCGAAAATACGGCTAGTTCAGTTAAGTTAAGCTGCGCGATAAATTGTAAAGGAATATCCTTATATGTTGGATATTCCCAATCTTTTGGAAAATCAGGAAAACCTCCCATTTTAGATTGTCCTTCAGGAATCATTTCTTGACGTTCCGGTTTTACCATAATAGTCGGAAATACCATATTAACAATATCAGCATGCATATGAGACAAGCCGTATCGTTTAATCGCATCTTCTAATTTTTGACGCATGTATCATCACCTCTAATTCATTATAACCTTTTAATTAGAAAATAAGAGTTCTAAAAAAGCCTATACAGACGATGCTGTACAGGCTTTTTTCTACTTCAACACTTTTTCGGCTTCGACGATGCGTTTCATCGCTTTCATTTGACCAAGGTGATCAGCTTCGTGATACAACATCATACCATAGAGTTCTCCGATTGTTTCCAATCCTAAAAACGGCTCTGGCAGTGCTTTTTCAAATACTTCTGCTGGAATTGTTTTGATGCGCTCCACTTGCTCCTTTAGCTGTACTACGAGCACTTCTAATGAAGGTGCTTCAGTTGTCCACTCAGACGGTTTTGTACCGTTTCCGAAAAGAGTTCGATACTCGCTTGGCAAATGCTTGAACTCTCTGCCGAACATAAACAATTCCGCTGCTGACAACACGTGACCAATATGCCAACGAATTGTATTATTGAAACCCTCCGGCTGCTTGTCCGCTGTCTCAGCGTCCAATGTTTCCATAAACTTTAATAATGCTCCTCGTGTCAAATCAAATTGTTTTAACCCAGTTATTCTGTTCATTCAATCGCATCCCTTCTATGTAATATCACTTTTACTGTATCAGAATCCTCTTGAAAATGCTTCTAAAAAAACTTGACGAAATACTACAATATCTAGATTGCTTTAATATGTAAAAGACGAATGCAATTAAGTCCAGTTGTAACTTTCTTTTTCTTACATGTTACATCTCCCATGTCCATTAATGAACATGGGAGATGTCTTTGATCAAAGGATACAACGCACACCCCGTCGAAACTATCTAATAAGCAATCTATATTTAAAGGGGGATATAACAAAGTGGGTTTCTCACTGGAACTCATCCGCATTGTTCTTATACTTATCATTTTAGGAAGATTACTTAGCAACTGTATTACTTTCTTCTATGAAGCTATAGGATTACACGTAGACTCTAGTGCATACAACCTAATTGTGGGAGCAGCTGCTTTATTGCTTTTATTTGTCCTTTATCGAAATAAGCTGCAGTTTTCCGGATGGTACAGTGGCAAAAAGAAGAAAAAGCTCCAAAAACCGCTTTCACTTATACTGATTTGTTGTTCTATTTTGCTATTGATTGCCGCTCCCTTTTTAGGATAATAGACTCCTTTACGAAGCGTTTCGACTCTCTGAAGTATACCGTGCAAGCTTTTCGATGGCCGTAATTACGTCGTTAAGCTTACCTTCAATTCTATGAAGCAAATACAGCGTAACAACAATGGGAAACCCTACTTCGCTGACAAGCGGAATCCACTCATTCATCGCCTAACCCTCCCTTCTTTTTCCTTTTATCACTAAAACCTGCACTTTATATATAACTTGTTCTTTTCATAATGGGTTTTTAATGTACTATTACAAAGCTTTCCATTTTAAATCAAATATATTATAAGTAACTGTACATACTAATAAAAAATATAAGGAGTGATTTCGATGAGAATCTTATACTATATACTAATCGGCCTTTTAATCATCTTTTTACTTCGTTTAATTTTCTAGTTTTGCGGAAACAATCACAAGGAGCGACTGAAAATGCGAATTTTATATATCATTTTAGTTGGTATATTACTTTTATTTCTTTTAAAATTTGTAATTGGAGCAGCGTTCATTATCATCAAATGGGTTTTCATTCTATTTACAGCAGCTGTGATAGGATATTTTGCAATTTCGCTGTTTAAACGGGGCTAATCACAATTGCAATTTTAAAATGGACCATTATTCTGCTTGCTGCCTTTCTTGTTTCTTTATTTACCTAATAAAAAAGACGGAGCGAAAAACTCCGTCTTTTTTATTTTCTACACATGACAACTATAAACAGCGTAATTACCTCCTGTTTCGGATTATTTGCAGCTATCCTCTAAAAACTCTTTTGCTCATCCTATTAACGCTTGAATCTCTTCTTTATAATTTCCACGGATAATTCCTTTTTCAGTAATAATTGCTGTAATCAGTTCATTAGGTGTCACATCGAATGCAGGGTTATACACACTGATTCCTTCAGGAGCCACACGTGTTCCTTGAATATGTGTTACCTCTTCTTCTCTTCGTTCTTCTATTACGATTTCATCTCCTGTTGCCAACGTTGAATCGAACGTCGATAATGGAGCAGCCACATAAAACGGAATGTTAAAATACTTTGCTAAAATTGCTAGGCCGAATGTTCCTATTTTATTGGCTGTATCACCGTTTGCCACGATGCGATCTGCTCCTACGATGATGGCACGAATCCCTTTTTCTCTAATCGTATGGGCTGCCATGTTATCGGTAATAAGGGTTACATCTACCCCTGCTTGTTGGAGCTCCCAAGCTGTAAGCCTCGCTCCTTGCAGCACTGGCCGCGTTTCACTTGCGTACACCTTTAACTCTATTCCTCTTTGTTTTGCGATATAAAACGGGGCTAACGCTGTACCATAACGTGCTGTTGCGATACTTCCCGCATTACAAATAGTTAACACACTGTCCCCCTCACCCAATAAAGTAAGCGCATGTTCTCCAATTATGCGGCATACCTCCTCATCTTCTTGCTGAATGCGAAGTGCTTCTTCCTCGACACATAATTTCGCTTCCTTCACTGTTAGCGACGAGGCTGCACTCGCCGTCACTCGATCTAATGCCCAAAATAAATTCACCGCTGTCGGACGAGAACTGGCTAAATAATTTCGATCTCTCCATAGCCAGTTCAAAAATAACTCCATATCGTTCGTCTCGTATTGTTTCGCCGCCAAAGCCAAGCCAAAGGCCGATGTAATGCCGATAGCCGGCGCACCGCGCACTTCTAAATCTACAATACTTTTCCATACTTCTTCCAGTGTACGCAAATGCTTATACTCCACTTGGGTTGGAAGCTTCGTTTGATTTAATAAAATAATCGAATTATCGTTCCATGTTACAGAACGCGGAATACTAAATACTGTGCTCACACTTGTACTTCCTTTCGTTGCAGTGTTCTCTCAAACAGATAGCGGAACAAGCCTGTATTAACTGATGTATTTTCCTGAACAAGTAACGCTTTGCCAAGATGTAAAGCATGCGTCTTTGCTCTTAACCTATCTTCTTTATTTTCAATGCTATCTAAGTCTGCCACATGTGCTAGCCCAATGGTTCGGCGCACTATTTCACATCCAGCAAACCCAACTGCATCCTCAAATATATGTTGTAAAACTGACGGCAGCCACTCTTTCGTTTTCGTATACACTTCGACCCCTTCTTCTTCCCACAACTGCGTAAACGTTTCTTCAAATACCTTCCATGTATTCTCGATATGATAAAATATACTCTCTCTCTTTTCCTCTGTTCGTGAAACTGCATTGAGTAATAAATTTGCAAAAAACTGCCCTAAATCAAAGCCAATAGGTCCGAATGTCGCAAATTCTGGATCAATCACCTTTGTTTCCGTTTCTGAAGCAAAAATGCTTCCCGTATGTAAATCGCCGTGTATCAGCGCTTCTTTTCTCGTTAAAAACTTATATTTTAAGCGGGCTGCTTGTAGTTTCAAGCTTTTATCCTTCCATAAAGAATGAATAACAGGCTGCAACTCCGGCTCAAAATCGTTCGTTTCATAGTCAGCAAACGGATCAGTAAAAACTAAATCTTCTGTAATTTTACATAAGTCCGGATTCACAAACTGACCATCTAACTCACGTTTTTCAAATGCCTGCAATCCAAAATCTGATGTATAAAATAATGTTTTCGCTGTATATGTACCAATATGTTCAGATAAAAGCGGATACTCTTCCCCTTCAATTAATCCTTTTCTAGCAATCATTAAGCGAGATAAATCCTCCATGACAGTAACTGCAAGCTCTTCATTGTGATAATATACTTTTGGAACAAAGTCTGGTACGTATTTTGCAAATGTACGAAGCGCATTACTTTCAATAGTCGCCCGTTTTAACGACAGCGGCCAGCTTTCACCCACAACCTTCGCATACGGCAACGCTTGCTTGATAATAATCCCTTTCTTTCCATCCTCTATATGAAATACTAGATTCAGGTTTCCATCTCCAATTTCTTCACAAATAACAGCTGCATCCTCTGTAAAATATCCTAGTTGCGTTGCCAATTGAATCGCAGCTTCTTCTGTTAACGGCTTATAAGTTGTCATTAATTTCTCCCCCTTAATCTGGGGTTTCCCATAAGAAAAACCCCTTTCATCATCGAAAGAGGTTTGAAGACATTCTTCTCCCCTCTTATCTGTCCAGAAAAAATTCTGGTGGAATTAGCACCGTGCCTTACAGGCGCAAATCGCGCCCCATTTCACAATGGTATTACGGTCGGTTGCTGGGCTTCATCGGGCCAAGTCCCTCTGCCTGCTCTTGATAAGAGTACTATTTTTTTAAAAATTAAAAGATTCTGATGAACACTATACCAATTCGTTCAAAATGTTGTCAACAACTTTTTGATTATCAGTTATTTTATTTATATAACTCCGGCCGGCGGTCCTCAAACACCGGGATTCCGCGGCGCACCTCTTCAATCTTTGTAAAATCGAGCTTCGCCTGCAGAATTTCCTGCTTCTCACCAGCTTCCGCCACCACTTCTCCCCATGGATCAATTACGAGGGAATGTCCTGCAAATATATTATTAGGGTCTCTTCCAGCACGATTACATGCCACAATATAGCATTGATTTTCGATTGCACGGCAAATTAGCAATGTACGCCAATGAGTTAAACGAGCCAATGGCCACTCTGCTGCTACAAACACCACTTTTGCACCGTTTACTGTATGTGTCCGTACCCATTCTGGAAAACGAATATCATAGCAAATCAATCCTGCACATGGAGTACCGTCTAGCTCAAAATGTCCCGTTCCGTCTCCCGCAACTAAAAATTTATGCTCCTCCATCAGCTGGAATAAATGCACTTTGCTATATTCTCCAGCAAGTTCCCCTTGCCTTGTATAGACATACATTGTATTTGTAACACCTAGTTCCGTACGTTTGGCAATCGAACCACCTGCGATATTCACTTTATAATCTCTAGCAAGCCCTGCTAGCAGCTTCTTAGATTTTTTACCTTCTTCATCTGCAAGTGCATCTAAACGAGTTAAGTCATAGCCCGTTGTCCATAATTCCGGCAGTACAAGTACATCCGGCTCATTCTTCATTGCTTTCTCAATTTCTCGTTTCACATTTTCTATATTTCTATCAATATCACCAAAGGCAATATCTAGCTGTAAACAAGCTATTTTCATCCTTTCACCCCCACATTTTAAAACTTTCACTTTACAAACTACCCATAACGATATATGATTTTGCACTATAATTGCAAGAATTTTTCGAAGAGGTGAACATATGAAACAATTTCGAGCATCACAACTTTTGCACGAGCTGCCCACACAGTTCTTCGCCTCACTTGTCCAAAAGGTGAATAAAGTTATAGCACAAGGTCACGATGTTATTAATCTAGGGCAAGGCAATCCTGATCAGCCGACCCCGTTTCATATAGTACAAGCATTACAAAAGGCTGCCGCACAACCGGTTCATCATAAATATCCTCCATTTCGCGGACAGCCAAGCTTAAAAGAAGCTGTTGCAATTTTTTATGAGCGGGAATACGGAGTAAAATTAAATCCTGAAACCCAAGTAGCCATTTTATTCGGCGGCAAAGCAGGTCTTGTTGAATTGCCACTTTGTTTTACGGAACCTGGTGATACTATCTTAGTTCCAGACCCAGGCTATCCAGACTATTGGTCAGGTGCTGCACTTGCTAAAGTACATATGGAAATGATGCCTCTGTTAGCTGAAAATTTCTTTTTACCAGACTACAGTTCCATTACAGCAGAAACTGCCAACCTGGCAAAGCTTATGTTTTTAAATTATCCTAACAATCCTACTGGTGCAGTGGCAACAAAGGATTTTTTCGAAAAAACTGTATCTTTTGCCAATAAGCATGACATCTTAGTCGTTCACGACTTCGCATACGGCGCAATTGGCTTTGATGGTAAAAAGCCTGTTAGCTTCTTAGAGGCTGAAGGTGCAAAAGACACCGGAATTGAAATTTATACGTTATCGAAAACATACAATATGGCGGGCTGGCGCATTGCTTTTGCAGTTGGAAATGAAAGTGTCATAGAAGCTATCAATCTACTGCAAGACCACGTATATGTGAGTGTGTTTGGAGCTGTGCAAGAAGCAGCCTGCACAGCGTTATTAAGTTCACAAACATGTGTCGACGAGTTGAACGCTTGCTACGAGTCACGGCGGCATGCATTGATAAGCGCGTGCCATGATATTGGCTGGCAAGTAACTGCGCCAAAAGGATCCTTCTTTGCATGGCTTCCGGTTCCTGATGGATATACTTCCTCAGAGTTTGCCGATTTATTACTGGAAAAAGCTCATGTTGCGGTTGCACCCGGCATCGGCTTTGGTGAATTTGGCGAAGGCTATATCCGCGTAGGTCTTTTACATACAGAGGATCGACTAATTGAAGCAGTAAGACGAATCGAACAATTAGAAATTTTCAAAAAATATTGACAACATAATCAAATCGTGCAAAAATCCAATTATTAAAAATTTTATAATCCATTTCTTATCAAGAGCAGGCAGAGGGAACGAGCCCTACGAAGCCCGGCAACCGACTCCACATGGAGCACGGTGCTAATTCTCGCAGCAATTATGCTGACAGATGAGGAGAACGTGTATAAAAACCTCTCCTTGTCGAGAGGTTTTTTATATTAAGGAGGTCAAAAATGAGCGGAGTAACAGCAACCTATCTAATTCATGACAGTTCACATAATTTAATCAAAAAAGCAGAAGGTATCGCTCTTGGCTTAACGGTCGGTTCTTGGACTGATCTGCCTAGCTTAGAGCAGGAGCAGCTAAAAAAACATAAAGGCTCCATTCTTTCAATTGAGGAGCTCGAAGACAATGAAAGGACAAATGCCTATCTCGGTAAAAAAGTCACGCGCGGTCTTGTACGTATTCAGTATCCAAGCGTCAATTTTAGTTCAGATATCCCAGCAATTTTAACAACTGTATTCGGAAAGCTGTCTCTTGACGGCGAGATTAAACTCTTGAATTTAGAACTGTCAAACGATATCAAGGAAGCTTTCCCTGGTCCGAAATTTGGCATTGAAGGTATTCGCGACCTAGTTCAGGTACATAACCGTCCCCTTTTAATGAGTATTTTTAAAGGAATAATCGGGCGCGATATGAACTATTTGCAAACACAATTAAAAGAACAAGCTCTCGGCGGCGTGGATATCGTAAAAGACGATGAAATTTTATTTGATAATCCGCTTACACCGTTTGAAGAACGTATAACAACCGGACAAGGCGTACTGCGTGAGGTCTACGAGGAGCATGGTATTCGTACGTTATATGCGATAAACCTTACAGGCCGTACATACGAGCTAAAAGAAAAAGCGAAAAAAGCGGCCGCTCTCGGTGCTGATGCGTTATTGTTTAACGTATTCTCCTACGGGATAGATGTACTGCAATCCTTAGCTGAAGATCCAGATATTCATATACCGATAATGGCGCATCCAGCAGTAAGCGGCGCTTGGATTCCATCTGAGTTTTACGGTGTATCACCATCCCTACTGCTCGGAAAGCTGCTTCGTCAGGCGGGTGCAGACTTTGTTTTGTTTCCGTCTCCGTATGGAAGTGTGGCAATGGAAAAAACAGACACCTTGCGTATCGCAGAGCAGTTGCGTTCAAAGATAGAACCATTCAAGAAAAGTTTCCCAGTGCCATCTGCCGGGATACATCCAGGTCTCGTACCTCTCCTTGTGCGCGACTTCGGTCTTGATTGCATCATTAATGCAGGCGGCGGTGTACATGGCCACTCTCAAGGAACCATCGCCGGCGGTAAAGCGTTCCGTGCTGCCATTGATACAACACTAAAAGGTCAATCATTAAGCGCAAGTGATAATGTATATTTACAAGAAGCACTTCATTTATGGGGCAATCCAACTGAAGAGGTGACAGCATGACGATCAAAATTTTTTGCGACTTTGACGGTACCATCACAGACAGCGATAACATAGTTGCAATTATGAAGCAATTTGGCCCTTCAGAAACGGAAAGTATAAAAAACAAAGTACTGCAGCAAGAAATCTCTATTCGTGAAGGAGTAACCGAAATGTTCGCTCTCCTTCCGTCAACACTTAAAGAAGACATGATCACATCAGTAAAACAAAAAGCACTTATCCGCCCAGGCTTTTCAGAGTTTATCAAATTTATACAGAAGCAGCGTGTGGAATTTTACGTTGTAAGCGGCGGCATGGACTTTTTCGTGTATCCCTTGCTAGATAGCTTAATAGATCGCAGCAGCATTTACTGCAACGAAGCAGATTTTACAGGCACATCCATTCAAGTGAATTGGATTCATAGCTGTGATAACATCTGCAAGAATGAATGCGGACTATGTAAACCATCCATCATTCGTAAGTTGACCAAGTCTGAAGATTACAAGATCGTGATTGGAGATTCCATTACCGACCTGCAAGCGGCTAAACTCGCAGACAAAGTATTTGCTAGAGATTTTCTTGCTGCTAAATGTGAAGAGCTTGATATTACATACACGCCATTTACAACTTTTTCTGATATTCAAATCGAGCTTGAAAGCATACTGGGGGTGAACATATGAAAAAACTCTTTACATGCTGGCAAGAATTAAGCGAGGTAAAGCAAGCACTCGCTTCACGGAATTGGTTTCCTGCGACAAGCGGCAATATTTCCCTTAAAGTGAGCGAAGAACCGCTTACCTTCTTAATATCGGCAAGCGGAATGGATAAAACAAAAACAACGCCAGAAGATTTTTTACTTGTAAACCATGAAGGCAAGCCGGTACTAGAAACTGATTTACGTCCATCTGCGGAAACGCTGCTGCATGTTCACATTTACAACAATACCAATGCCCGATGCGTGCTGCACATTCATACAGTCGATAACAATGTGATTACAAATCTCTTTGATAAGGAAGTAGTCCTAAAAGATCAGGAAATCATAAAAGCACTAGGCATTTGGGAGGAGGGAGCAGAAATTCGTATCCCTATTATTCCTAACCATGCTCATATTCCTACGCTCGGAGACAGTTTTCTGCCATATGTTCAAGGAGACAGTGGTGCTGTTTTAATTAAAAATCACGGCATTACTGTTTGGGGAACAGACAGCTTTGATGCCAAACGAAGATTGGAAGCCTATGAGTTTTTATTCAATTTTTATTTAAACCTTTTAACCTATCAAAAACATTCTATTCCAGTATAATAAGGAGGCTGCTATCATGGCACAAATACGTATTCATGAAATCAACACCCGCATCGAAGAGGAGCAAGAAGTTCTTGCATTTTTAGAAAAGCAGGAAGTAATCTATGAAAAATGGGATATTACAAGGCTCCCTGCCCACCTGAAAGAAAACTATGCATTAACAGATAAAAATAAAGAAGAAATATTAACAATATTCCACCAAGAGATTTCGAATATTTCCGAGCGCCGGGGATATAAAGCAAGTGATGTTATTTCTCTGTCTGACGCCACACCAAACTTAGATCAGCTATTAGAAAATTTCCAGCGGGAACATCACCATACTGATGATGAAGTTCGCTTGATCGTCAGCGGTCACGGTATTTTCATCATCCAAGGAAAAGACGGCCGTTTCTTCGACGTCGAGTTGGAACCCGGTGACCTCATTTCCGTTCCTGAAAATACACGTCACTATTTTACATTGCAAGATGATCGAAAAGTCGTTGCCGTTCGTATTTTTGTTACGAGCGAAGGCTGGGTGCCTGTTTATTAATAGAACAAGAACATTTTTACCAAAAAGCGGCTGTGTATTCAGCCGCTTTTTCTCTGAGTGAATTTCCCTTTGTCCACTTTTTGAACAAATCGTGACTAAATTTTGAACAAAATTTGAATAATTTGTGACAAATTTGTTAACATTGTGCTATAATAAAGACACAAATTAAAAAATGAATTTTCTAAAAAATAAAGGGGATGAGCTTATGTATCTAATCAGCGCGTTAATTATCGGAGTCATTTGTGGAGCAGTTCCTGCAATAACAGGAGCTTTAAAAGAAAAGTTAGAAATCGGTATGTTTGGGTTTTTAGCATCTGTTGCAAGCGCTGTCATCCTAGGTTTTTATTTATCCGTACCTGTTGCAATCGCATTTACATATTTTATGGTGAGAAAACCAAAACACGATGTCATCATTATTCCGTTTCCGAAAAAAAGCTCTCAAGAGGCTCTCTGAGAGCTTTTTTATTTCCTTTGTTTATTGATATAATGTAGGATGATCCTTTTTTATTTTCGTTTAGGAGGCTTATATATGATTAAACTTGTAAAGGACACACAATATTGGGAAGTATGGAACGATGAAGGTATACTCACTGTCCACTATGGCAAAATCGGAGATATCGGCAAAGCCGAAGAACTAGAAGCTGACAATGCAGAGGAAACGATGCAAAAGCTTGCCGAAGAAAAACTGCAGGAAGGTTATACATACGTTGAAGAAGACTCCTTAACAGAATTTGTTATCCAGTATCAGTATGAAGGTGACGAGCAAGAAGCGCTAGACTCCCGTTATTATATAGAAGAAATCATGAACGAATGCCTCGGATGGACAGGCAATGGCTTTTGCGGCGGCGGAGATATGAGCGAAGGTCTTATGAACATTTATTGCTTTGTTCTCAATGTCAATATTGCGACAGAGACGATAATAGAAGAACTTGAGCACCAAAATGCACTCCAAGGTGCAGTTTTAGCATACTGCAGCTCAGATGACGAATTCCAAGTTGTGTACCCCGTATAAAAAATGCCTCGCTCACCAGCGAGGCATTTTTAGTATAGCAGGGGTCCATCGGTACACTAGCATTCCCGCCGATATCTTCTCGCTCCTCCCAATGCTACCCAGCATAAAAAGGTCCTGCACATACCTGTACAGGACCTTTTTTATTGATTTTCTGCTAAAAACTGAAATAGTTCTTTTAGATGAAGAGCGTCTGTTCCATAGCTGACAGACACGTATACAACTCGGTCAATCTCCGCTTCCATCAACAAATCGATAAGTTCGCGCTCATGCTCTAATGCCATATAGTATTCCATTTGATCGTGCATTTCTTTTGTCGTACGTATAACGTAACGGCTTTCTTCATCCATACCGTACTCAAAGTGCGGCGTAAACTTATATTTCTTTTTCAGAGCCTCTTTTTGCGAATCAGTAATAGCTATTGTTTTCGTTCTCTGAACAATATCCACAATTTCATCAAACCGGTTAAAACTCTCCATTATATCCATCCTTTCTTATTTAATATATTTTTTATATAACGCTTGCGTTCCGCTATCTTCTTCCCCAGCTTCAGCAAGCTCATCATACAATAGCCGTGCAAGTGACAGCCCCGGAGTTTCTAATCCCATTGCATCAGCTTCTTCTAATGCTATATCCATATCTTTAATAAAGTGTTTGATATAGAAACCAGGCTCAAAATTCTCTTGTATCATTCGCGGAGCTAAATTACTTAACGACCAGCTTCCAGCTGCCCCCGTCTCAATGCTTTGCAGCACACGTTCCGGATCCAATCCTGCTTTCTTCGCATAAGCAACTGCTTCACATACCCCCATCATGTTAGAAGCAATAGCAATTTGATTACACATTTTCGTATGCTGACCACTACCCGCCGAACCTTGCAATACAACATTTTTCCCCAGCACTTCTAAAAGCGGCAAGCATGCTTGAAACACTTCTTCCTCTCCTCCAACCATAATGGCAAGGCGAGCTTCCTTCGCTCCTACGTCGCCACCAGATACAGGAGCATCGAGTGAATGCATATTACGCTTCTTCGCTTCTTCATAAAGACGCTTTGCCAATGTTGGCGTAGATGTAGTAAAGTCGATAAAGATCGCACCCTCTTTTGCATACTCAAGCATACCATCTTCCCCAAGATAAATTTCCTCTACATCACGAGGATAACCAACCATCGTCATAATGACATCGGCTTCTTGCACTGCTTGTGCTGGAGATTCCCTCCACAGAGCCCCTTCTTGCAGTAACTCTTCCGCTTTTTCCTTTGTTCGATTATATATGTATACAGTATATCCCGCCTTAATTAAATGGCGAACCATGCTTTTTCCCATTACGCCTGTTCCAATAAACGCAATGGATGTGCTCTCTGATGACATATGCTTCATAGTAAATCTCCTCTTTTTTCTTTCAGTATACCTTATTTAACTTAAAACTTCACCCTTGTGATTGCACCAAACGAATATGAGCAACCTGATGATTGCCCTGTCATAGGTATAAAGCAAGTGCCCTTTCCAAACTCATCGATTGTTTAGTTTCAGGATGATAAAATGTTTTTATAAAATCCTCCTTCTTCATAGAATGGAGCAATACAGTCCACCGTGTATGCAATGCTTCTAATAAACAAATGGACACATCAATAGATAAATCATAATCGGCGCATGCCGCCCATTTTTTCTCATCATACGGTTTAATTACAGGTTCTTCTTCTGTAAGTGCAGATCTAGCTGTTCATATGGCTGTCTGCTAGATGGTGAATCACTTGGCTTGCACATCCACCTTCTCGATAAGGAATAGATAATTGAACTTCTGTTAGAGTTGCAACAGCATTCCCTTTATCCTCAAATTAGGTACGTATATAAAATAGCTTATGGCAAACAGGCGTCTTCATGCAAAAACCCGTCAATGACGGGTTTTTTTATTTCTCGTATAATGTTGCTATTGAAGTTTATCCTTTCGATACTGGCACACCTGATTTTTACCATTTATCTTCGCCTGATACAAAGCGTTGTTAGCTTGTTCAATCATTCTTTCTCTGCTAACACCCTTTTCGTACTGAACGACTCCAAAACTGCATGTCATCTTTTTGACGCCGCTAAAATGTTTTGTTTCAATCAAAAAACGCAAAGCTTCCGCTGCTTTAAATGCTTCTCTTCCATTCATATTTGGCAGAAGCAAAATAAATTCTTCGCCTCCCCATCTTGCAAAGATATCTTCTGTACGAAGGCGTTTTTTTACAAGCTCAGTAAGCTGAATCAACGCAAGATCCCCATAGTCATTCCCGTACACTTCATTAACTTTTTTAAAATCATCAATGTCAAAAAGAACGAGAGATAACGGATGCTTTGTATGCTTCATGCGCTCCCATTCTTCTGTAAAAAACGACTGGAATTTAAAACGATTATAAATGTTCGTCAAGGAATCTCTAGTAGCAAGCCTCTCATGTTCTTGGCTTTCTTTTTCTAACTCCGTAATATCAGTGCAGTTTACAATAAAGCGACTCACATCATCCGGAATTTGCGAGACACGAATCATAAATACATATTCTATGTCCTCTGTATTTTTCATTTTAACTTTTTTATAACTATGCAGACACTCATCAATCCATAGCATTTGATTGGCCGGATAATAATAGCCGCGCTCATTAATAAACGATTCTGCAAATGAAAGATATTCTTCCTCATAACTTCCTAAATCATCATACCCGAAAAAATTCAGAAATGTCATATTGCAGTCCACGATACGATCATCCTCTACAATAAACAATAGATCGTCTTGAAATTCTAGAATGGCTTGCATCATTTCTTTTTGCTGCTGCAATTCTTTTTCCAAGGACATTTGATACAAGCATCGATGAACAATTTCAAGAAGTTTCTCTCCTGAAACGGGTTTTAAGATAAAATGCTGTACATTATGTTGTATCAAATCAATAACAGAATCAGTCGATGCAGCATCAATTATCACTATAACCTCTGTTTTCATGTTTCCTGCCTTTTGGATAAAGGAAAGCGCGGAAGAAGCCGAACTATTTAAAATAACAATTTGCGGTCTTACATTTTGAAAGATAGCCCAGCCTTTTTGGATATCTTCAGCGAAGAATAAGCATTTTGGCCGAAGAGTCTCAATTGTTTTTTTTTCTGTTTTTTCCGACTCTTCAATATAAAGCACATTGATTTCAAGATCTGTCAATAAATCCTGAAAAATAGTATTTTCTAACAAAAAGTCTAAAATTTTAAACACGGATGTCACTCATTTCGTGTTTATTCTTTCTTTTTCATCATTTATTGTATGTTTTTTCTACGTCGACAGTTTGTGCCAATATCCCGTAAGTTTTAAAAAAATAAAAAAACTTGGTAACCACCAAGTTTTCAAAAAGATTCCATCACCCATGCTATATGTTTTTTTGGGTAAGCTAAGAAAGGGCAAGCAGGAAATATCACATCCATTTTTCTGCCCAATGTTGAATTTCAGTAAGAGAGCGTTGTAGCTCGGTTCCTTTTTGCGTAAGCGCGTATTCGATCCGGACTGGTGTTTCAGGATACACAGATCGTATCACGATTCCGCACTCTTCCAGTTCCTTTAGCCGCTCTGCGAGCATTTTCTGGCTGATATTTGGAATCGTTTCGGTCAATTCATTAAATCTCTTTGGACCATTCATCATCACATGCAAAATTAAACCATTCCAACGCTTTCCAAGCAAACCGAACGCTGCTTCGTATTTAGGACAAACTTGAAACGAATCCATCAATACACCTTCTTTCAAACAATAAAATTTCGTAATATTAGAACTAAGCAAAACTCTTGACACTTTTATTATCTTTTTTTATTCTTATACACATGTATACTTACCATTCGTAAGTATAGTGATTCAACCGCTATACTTATTATTGAAAAATTATACAATATACCACAATCTTTAGACAATACATGGAGGAATAATAATGGAAAAAGACTTTTTTACTATTCTGAACGAGCGTACATCCACTCGTGCCTATAATCCAGAAAAAGAAATCTCACCGGGAGAGTTAGCAGAACTGCTGGAAGCTGCAATGCAAGCCCCTTCTGCTTGGAATCTGCAGCATTGGAAATTTTTAGTGTTCCATGGGGATGAAGCGCAGCAAAAGTTGCTTCCTATTGCCTATAATCAACAGCAAATCGTAGATGCTTCTGCGGTCATTGCTGTGTTAGGTGATTTAGAGGCTGAGAAGAAAGTTGACTCTGTATTCGGTCCTGCAGTAGCAAGCGGCTATATGGCAGCAGAAGCGAAGGAACGCTTAGCGCAAAATGTAGCCAGCGCATACCAAAATCCGCAAAATGCACGTGATGCAGCCATGACAAATGCCTCTTTAGCTGCCATGCAATTTATACTAGCAGCCCAAGCACAAGGCTGGAATACGTGTGCAATCGGCGGTTTTAATTCACAAGCATTAATGGAAACATTTAACGTATCTTCCCGTTATGTTCCAGTTATGTTAATTACTATCGGCGAAGCATCTTTAAAAGGACATCCGACTTCCCGCTTAAGTATAAAAGAGATGGTAGAATGGGTGTAATTGTTGAATTACTAGCTAGCCTTGCAATGCAGGGCTAGCTTTATTTATAGAGATAAAACTAAGTTAAAAGCAAAAAGCACCCGTTACAACGGATGCTTACTTATACCCCTATAACATATCGTTAGTGACGCTTATTAGGCAGCCTTTTACCCGGATCACCTTGACCCTTCCTATTTTGCTCAGCTTTTTTCTGTTTTTCATGCACTTTTTCGACAAAATCATGTGTGCTTTCCATAGATGATCCTCCTTAATTAAAGAAACTCGCTGTTACTTTAACCATAAAACATTCGAAACATACACACTTTATCGAATCTTTCTAACGCTTCACTTTCACACCAAGGGGCAAATAATATGACAAATTATTTGTAATCTGTCCTCCTACACGACATCCAATGCTGCTTGCTTTTCCATTTAGCAAAAAACTGCCGTACATTACATGCAATTCCTTCTCCATACCAGAAACTTTCGTTTTAACAGTCGGTAAATCGACATAGGCTTGATAGACGAATCCGTAATCTTCATATGACTTATACACACCTTCTAACCGTTTTTGTCCGGCCTCATTAAAAATTTCAATCGTATCGCCTTCTCGTCCGAAAATCGGCTTTTTAACATAGGGCAGGCTCTTCTCTTCAAACGGATCAGGCTCTAAGTATGTAGGCAAAAAATATTCTGTAATCCAAGCGTGTTCTTCTTCCGTAAAATACGGATGCTGTTCCTCACTCAATCCCCAAATAACAGCCTGCACTGCTTTGTTTTGGAGTAAAAAAGCGGAAGGCGGATTTATAATGGCAAGTTTGTTTTGACACACTAAATCCAGTAGCATACCTCCGATTGGCACTCCTTCTTCATCATAATCGAGCAACAAGCATTCAATCGGAAACGTTTGCCGATATAAAACATCAATTTTTCTACCACACTCATCATATAATCCTTCATTTTCCAGAATCTGCAGCTTTTCAAGAGGTACAAACCGAGAATCAGCACCATACAATTGCTGTAAATACAACACAGTATATTTGTCTTCTATGTTCTGGTCATGTGCAGTGAACACTATGTATGCATCGTCTTTTTGTACTTGTTGCTTTGCAAGTTTCACAGCTTGCTGAATAGCTTCCTGTAATACCGCTTCTTCTCCTTCATTTATATCAATCGATCCAAACCTATCACATACTTTTTTATTGACAAAAAATAACTCCTTAATAAAGGTAGGAGTATCCGCATTTAACTCAAGCACTTTAAATGTCCCTGCAGACTCTACAAAATCAACACGGGCAATGACAGATTCCGAAAGCAAAGAAGGCATCTTTAGAAATGATAACGATTCTTGTAAGTACCCCATTTCAAGCAGCGTCTCATCATCGAGCTGGCGAAGAAGCTGTGCAACTTTAAAAAATATATGTCCAACCCTATTGGTTGCTTCCCGAATTTTTTCTCGCTGTTTATTTTCTCTCAGCAGCACATCATATAAAGCATACTCTTCTCCATATAAATCCGGCCAAAACTCAGGAATCCCTCTATAAAATATATCCCGTTCCATTATGAACCGCTCACCTTTGAACCTTTTCCAAATCCGCTCTTGAATTCTGGGCTATTTTTATATGTTTTATATTTGCTGTCTGCTCGCAATCCTGCTACAGAAGAAAACATTCTTCCCGCAAAATAATAATATCCGAAATGGGGTGAATTTCTATCATCACACTCCCATACTCCCTCGTCACTGTCAAATTCATAGTCATTACACTGCAGATCATCCGGCACCGGCGGCAGCGATTGTTGCGAATTACAGCCTGCCATACCTGCAGCAAAAGCAGTCACTACTCCTGCAAGTACTTTTTTTGTTTTTCTCATGAACACCCTCCCTCTCATCTCTTTCTTACATACTATTATATGATAAAATATAAGCAATATATAGAAAAGGAGCAGAAACAATGGAACTCACTTACTTTTCGCTTCGCACAGATGACTCGTACGAACCCTTATATACATATAAAGAAGGCACTATCGATCCAAATGAGATATATGCGCGCCAGCTTTGTGAATACTTTGTAAAAAATGGTTTACAGTATGAACTCATAAGCAACGAAATGGAACAAAATATGGAAATGCTGATTGTTAAAGAAATTGGTCCTTCTATACGTATAGAGGGGGAGCGATTGTATACAAATACAAATGAAGGACTGCACCTAGAGTTCCGCCAATACAACTCTCCATCCGACATGCCATTATTATACACGCTTGAAATTAACAAATACGGTCGCGGCCATTGGGACATTATCCGTTACTTATTAAAAGACTATATAGATATACCAGGCATTGGCATACGAAAACGGGATAGCGCAGAATTAGACGAGGACCGTAACTGTTATGTAATGTATGTAACCCCTGAGATTTACTAATATCTTTTACCCTACAATTATGCTACAATTTTCAAAGCATATATAGAATGATAATGGGGGATACGGCTTGAAATTCAATCCAAACTACATGGCGTTATTATGCTACTTGGTAACTGCTTTGCTTCTCTTTTTGATTGGGGATGTATTTGATATAGATTGGCTGCAACTTCATAAAGAAACCTATTTTCGAGACGGATCGCTAAAAGAAATTTCGGCTTCTGTGATTCCATGTATACTTGCTTTACCAGTATACTTTCTCGTTTCCTATAAAATGAAGAAAGTATAAAAAACGAGCACGGTGAACTCACCTGTGCTCGTTTTTTATATCAACATATGTCTAACAATCCTTCTTTTATAAGAATACTATCATTATTTTTAAAAGAAGATTATACGTTCCTATCTTTTTAGCATTCATACCTCTAAAAAAGGTGCCTTTTTTATATCCATCGTTACGAATGCCCGTCCCTTTTCAAACTACCAGAATATACTAGTAGCAGAAAGGAGGGAGATAACCATGTCTTTTTACCACAACCACTCCAATTCTAAGGGTTCAAATGTTCCAGGCCAAAAAAATAAACTGGCCGGACTAACTAAAGGCCAACGAGACACATTGCAATTTGAGCAAATGTTTATCCGCGATTTAGCTATCCCTCAAACCACAAGAAAGAAAAAGGGCTTTATTGATAATACTTCTAATCTCGCTGCCCCAGAAATAAGCGATGGACAATTAATAAATGAGGACCCTTGCCGCTCTCAACGCAGATCTCGCCGTTCTGATTTCCGATCCAGGCGACGTTCTCAACGCAGATCCCGCCGTTCTGATTCCCGATCCGCTCGACATTCTCAACGCAGATCTCGTCGCTCTAGTTCCCGATCCACTCGACATTCTCAACGCAGATCTCGTCGCTCTAGTTCCCGATCCACTCGACGTTCTCAACGCCAGTCTCGTCGCTCTGGTTCCCGATCCGCTCGACGTTCTCAACGCCAGTCTCGTCGCTCTAGTTCCCGATCCGCTCGACGTTCTCAACGCAGATCTCGCCGTTCTGATTCCCGATCCGCTCGACGTTCTCAACGCCAGTCTCGTCGCTCTGGTTCCCGATCCGCTCGACGCCAGTCTCGTCGCTCTAGTTCCCGATCCGCTCGACGTTCTCAACGCAGATCTCGCCGTTCTGATTCCCGATCCGCTCGACGTTCGCAGCGCAGATCTTTTTAAAAATAAGGGATTTTGTCCAATCCTCTAGTAGACAAGTAACATATTTTGTAGCAGGGAGGTGAACAGTATGTTCAATTTCGGTGGTCATCGCTGCGGTGATGATGAATTTGTAGCAGGTGCACGCGACCATGGCCATGGCCATGTACATGGTATTGTAAGAGGGCTAGCCCCAGGTCAAGAGGTCGCAGTATGGTTTGACTCTTCAGGCTTCATTCGTGCGCGATTTCAAACAACACAAGGTAACTTTACATTATTTTTAATCGGTGGAGTCGTGGTTCGTATCTTAACAAGAGATATTAGAGCAATTGCTCTTTTATAAAGTATACTTTCCATTAGCGCGTATTGCCGCACCTTAATATGGGATAAAAAAACGAACAAGGCAATCCTTGTTCGTTTTCTACATATTACAAGTCGCACGTTTCTTCTACCGTTTGCACGAGCTGTTTTAAAAGCTCAACCGAAGCCTCTAACGCTAACGAGTAGTACCGTTGCGTTCCTTTTTGTTCAATGGTGACAAGGTGATTATCTCGAAGCACCTTCAAATGATGGGAGATGGCCGGACGTGATAAAGAGGAATGTTCAGTAATCTCATTTACGGTTAAAGCATCATGCTGTGCTAACAGTAAAATGATATCTTGCCTTGCCGTATCGCTCAACGCTTGAAAAAGCGGAATACATGCACGAAATGTTTCAATTGCTTTTTGTCCCATAGAATTTCTCCTTTATTTTACACTCAATTCGTTTAAACTTATAAACGAATCGTAGTAGAAAATAGAGGTGTTGTCAAGGGCTTCCTTTTTGCATTGCTTTATGGAAAGATAATTAGACATAGTAGAATTTATGACATGCAGAATCTATTACACCTATTTTCATTAGGAGTTGGAAACAGGTGAACCGACGCAGATGCAAAACTCTCCCACTGCATTGTTCCCTGCAATTATTTCAATAGTTAAGTCTTTGATAGCAGGAAACGTTTCCGCAAACGAATTTCCTCTTGGAATAGAATTAGATACCTCTGAACCGCTCATTGTTGTAACTGTAAATTGAACTACGGCGTTATTATCCGATCCACTCTGATTCAAGCTTACTATTACTGTTGCCGGTACAAATGAACCATCACTCGTCTTCCAAACTAAACGTGAATTTGGAGTTTGGTTACTAAAATCAAAATTCCCGCAAACATTACATGTTCCGCCGCAAACAACTGTAGTGTTTGAATCTGGTGAACAGCATGGATACCACATAAGCTTGCACCTCCTTTCTAAGATATTATAAAATCAACAATCTGTATGAAATATACTAAAAAGGAGAATATTCATAGTCCCCTTCTTCTGGCTACTTCAAAACTATGCTCAATAATTGTATTAAGCAAAAATTGCCTTGTATAAAGTGATACAAAATTTACCGTGCGTTCCAGCAGGTACACTAACTATTCTAAGAGCAGCAGGATTATTTACTGATACAGCAACGGAATTTCCTGACGGTACATTTATTGGAGAAGAACCACCATTAATATCTAAAACATTTGCATTGATAATTCCAGGTCCTGCATTAAAAATTTCAAATGTACCTTGAAAATAATCATTTACGGCTGGCCCTTGCCATGCTATGAAGGGAACTTCAGCTGATCCAAGAGATCCTGTCAAATTCCCGCAAATTTTTTCTTGAAATACAACTCTATCAGGACAACAATTTCCTTTAGACCCACACATTACACAATTCTCCTTTTATATTATAATTTTTTATCCAAATACTCGTTTATATAACGTAATACACCATTTCCCAGTTGTTCCCGCTACCGCTCCTCGTTGTCCATTAGTTTGAACGATGAAGGTACTCGGATTATTTACTGATACAGCTTTGCTCGTTCCTGGCGGTGCAGTAAACACCACTCCATTGACTGAGAAATCTATTGTTCCCGGTCCAGCACTAAATACTTCAAATGTACCTTGAATATAGTCATTAGTTGCAGGAGCTACCCACACTGCCTGATCGATCGGATCTGTAATATTTCCACAAAGTTGCTCTTGGAAAATCATCGCATCTGGACAACAATCTCCCCCAAAAGCATTTGATCCACACATTCCACATTTCTCCTTTACTTATAAGCTTGTACATGCTCTACAATACTATTAAATGCAGTATCGACATGCTTGGTGACAAAAACTTGTCCGATTTTGTCACAATTAAACATAAAAGCCATACTTTGTACTATAGTAAATTTTAATAGATATGAGGGAATATTTGATGAGTAAGAACAACTGCAAAAACTCTCGTTTTCCGAAGCCTTTTCCATTTGCTTTTCCGGTTTCTTCACCATGCCCGGAACCTTTTCCTAAGCCCTGTCACAAACCGCATAAACCATTATCAAAGGAAATTATATGTACTGAATTATGCGGAAATCTTTTATTACACAACGAATCACTAGAGATTTGGAAAGAAGAAATTCAAGCCAGGGCAGTCGTGACACTCTCCGTATTTAACAGCTTTAGAAGTCCTTCTCCTATGCAAGTAACTGTTACTAGAAACATCGGTCTTCCTACTATTTTAATAGTACCTCCTGGGAACACACTATCGGCTACTATTGAAGATGTACATTCTATCACTGTTACATGTGAAGGAACGAGTGCTTGCGAAGGAAAATACTGCTTAAACATATGCTTTCCACCTGCATTCGAAAAAAGAAAAACCTGGGATAATCAGTAATACAGGCGGGCTTACTGCCTACGGGTTAATTGTAGTAAGTTGAGAGGATAATTATAAGGAGCAACTGTATATTTTAATTCGAAACAAGAAGCTTCATTTTTATATTAGAGTACTTTATCATATGAGCTTCAATAAAAAATGTCATGAACTTATATAAGTGTGTCATGCATTGTACTGTGTTTCTAATTATTTGCTCCAAAACAAAAAAAGCCGGCAAACACCGGCTTTTTTCAATAATTATATGCTTTTTACAAGCTCGACAACTTCTTCAGCTGTAGACATGCTTAGTGCTTTTTGCGCTAGTTCTTCCATTTGTGCTTTGGATAGCTTACGGATTTGCGTACGTGCCGGCAAAATAGACGTTGCGCTCATGCTGAACTCGTCTAAGCCAAGTCCAATAAGTAGCGGAATTGCTAGTGGATCTCCGCCCATTTCACCACACATGCCTGCCCACTTGCCTTCTTTATGCGCAGCATCAATGACCATTTTCACAAGACGTAAGATAGCAGGATTGTACGGCTGATACAAGTACGCTACTTGTTCATTCATACGGTCTGCTGCCATAGTGTATTGAATTAAGTCATTTGTTCCAACAGAGAAGAAGTCCACTTCTTTTGCAAATTGGTCTGCAAGCACTGCAGAAGAAGGAATTTCTACCATCATTCCTACTTCAATGTTGTCAGATACTTGTACGCCGGATGCAGTAAGTTTGTCCTTTTCTTCTATAAGAATTGCCTTAGCTTCACGGAACTCGTTGAGCGTCGCAATCATTGGGAACATAATCTTTAAGTTTCCATATACGCTTGCACGCAGTAATGCACGCAGTTGTGTACGGAAGATGTCTTGCTCATCTAAGCAAAGACGGATAGCACGATACCCTAAAAACGGGTTCATTTCTTTCGGTAAATGTAAGTATGGCAATTCTTTGTCGCCGCCGATATCTAGCGTACGGACAACAACTGGTTTTCCTTCCATACTCTCAAGAACCGTTTTGTATGCTTCAAATTGCTCTTCTTCTGTCGGAAGATTGTCACGGCCCATATACAAGAACTCTGTACGATATAAGCCAACGCCTTCTCCCCCGTTATCAATAACACCTTTTACATCGTTTGGTGTACCGATGTTCGCGACAAGCTCAACATGGTGACCATCCTCTGTAACTGTAGCTTCGTTTTTCAACTTCGCCCATTCTGTTTTTTGCGCTTCAAACTGTGCCTTTTTATCTTCGTACTCACGAAGAATCTCTTCAGAAGGGTTTACGATAACGTTCCCATCCAAACCGTCAACAATTACAAAGTCCCCATTTTGAATCTTCTCTGTTACTTCTTTTGTGCCGACAACTGCTGGAATTTCCATAGAACGAGCCATAATAGCAGAGTGAGATGTACGTCCCCCTATATCTGTCGTAAATCCTTTAGCGTATTTACGGTTGAGCTGTGCCGTATCAGACGGAGTCAAATCTTCTGCGATAATGATTACTTCTTCAGAAATTGTGCTTGGATTCGCAAAGCGAACACCTAGCAAATGAGCAAGTACACGCTTTGTTACATCGCGGATATCTGCCGCACGTTCTTTCATATACTCGTTGTCCATGCTTTCAAACATGCTCACAAACATAGAAGCCACTTCATTAAGGGCAAATTCAGCATTGGCGCTCTCATTTTGAATCTTATCTTTTACAGGGTTCAGAAGCTCAGGGTCATTTAACACTAACAGATGCGCTTCAAAGATAGCTGCTTTATCTGCACCAAGTTCAGCAAAAGCATGATTCTTGATTGCTTCCAGCTCTGTTTTTGACTGTGCTAAAGCAGCTTCCAAACGTACAATTTCAGCACCTGCATCAGCGATTGTTTTCTTCTCAATAGTTAAATCAGGGTTTTCTAAACGGAACGCCTTAGCGATAGCGATTCCGCTGGATGCGGCAATACCCTGGATGTGTAATGTCATTATTCGCCTAAGCCTTCTTTAGCGATTGTTTCTTCAATAGCTGCTAATGCTTGCGCCGCATCTTCACCATTTGCAGTAATTTTAATTTCTGTACCTTGTTGAATACCAAGTGACATAACACCCATGATGGATTTTAAGTTCACAGTTTTCCCGCTATATTCTAAGTTGATATCAGAGTTGAATTTGCTTGCAGTATTTACTAAAAGAGTCGCCGGACGAGCGTGAATTCCAGAATCAGCAGTAACTTTAAAGATTTTTTCCATTTCTATCAATCTCCTTCATTTCCATCATTTTTCATTTAGGTTGTATAGACATTTACTCTACAATACATATTTTATACAATAGGTAATGCAGGGTCAACTACATTACCTATTATAAATTATGAACTTTTTCAAACAAAATCCTACACTTATTTAATAGAAATAATGTCCTTTTCTCCTTTTTGCACCATCTTTCCTGCTTCCAATTCCACATGCTGTCCTTCAGACAAGTTTGTGAATACAACCGGTGTAATAATAGAAGGAACATTCTTTTTCACAAAATCTAAATCGACTTTTAGAAGCTTCTGTCCTTGCTTCACTTTATCTCCTTGTGCCACAAACACTTCAAAGCCTTCACCTTTCAATTTCACTGTATCAATACCGAAGTGAATTAAAATTTCGCGGCCACCCTCAGATTGAATGCCGATCGCATGCTTTGTTGGGAATACGTTGACAATTTCTCCATCTACAGGAGACACTACTGTACCTTCAATTGGATCAATCGCAAATCCATCCCCCATCATTTTCCCGGAAAATACTTGATCTGGTACTTCTGTAATAGATAACAGCTTTCCTTCGATTGGAGAAACAATCACTTCGTCTGTTTTGCTTGGAGCAGGACTCTCTGCTTTAGGAGCTTCCTTAACAACTACAGGTGTTTTTCCTTTCATGATGTCATGAATTTGGGACTTCAATGTATCAGATTTCGGTCCGAAAATTGCTTGAATGTTATTGCCTACTTCAAGAACACCTGCTGCGCCAAGCTCTTTTAAACGAGCTTTGTTTACTTCTTTTTGGTCCTTTACTTGTACACGCAAACGAGTGATACAAGCATCTAATGAACCAATGTTTTCTCTTCCGCCAAGCGCCATAAGAACTTCACGAGGAAGCTCGCCCGCTTCTACCGGAGCACTCTCATCATCAGTATCGGCCACTACTTCACGCCCCGGAGTCATAAGGTTCCATTTACGGATTGCAAAACGGAAACCGAAGTAATAAATCACTGCAAACACTAAACCAACAACTGGTATCCACCACCACGCTGTACGGTTAGGAAGGACACCGAATAGTAAGAAGTCAATTAGACCTCCAGAGAAGGTCATCCCTACTTTTACATTTAACAATTGCATTGTCATGAAAGAAAGACCTGCGAAAATCGCATGAATACCGAATAATACAGGAGCTACGAATAAGAATGAGAATTCGATTGGCTCTGTAATACCTGTTAAGAAAGACGTTAATGCTGCAGAACCTAAAATACCCGCTGCTAACGTTTTGTTTTCCGGACGAGCTTCATGGTACATTGCTAACGCTGCTGCCGGAAGACCGAACATCATGAATGGGAATTTCCCTACCATGAATGTACCAGCTGTTAATTCTACACCGTCTTTTAATTGTGCAAAGAAGATTTTTTGATCTCCGCGTATGATATCTCCAGCTTTGTCAGTATACTCACCAAACTCAAACCAGAATGGAGCGTAGAAAATATGATGTAAACCAAACGGAATTAGAGAACGCTCAATCACACCGAATATGAAAGCTGACAGTGTTAAGTTCGCATTAACCATGTTATGAGAGAATGCGTTTAGACCTGCTTGAACAGGGGGCCACACGAAGCACATTACGATACCAAGCACCAAAGCAAATGTTGCAGTGGCAATCGGAACGAAGCGCTTTCCTGCAAAGAAGCCTAAATAAGAAGGCAATTCGATATTAAAATATTTTTTATAACAATATGCTGCTAAAATACCAACGATAATACCGCCAAACACACCTGTTTGAAGCGTCGGAATGCCGACTACATTCGCAAAGGCTGGATCTGTTCCAATCATATCTGGAGTTACAGCTTTGAACACGCTCATCGTTTTGTTCATAATCAAGAAACCAACGATAGCCGCAAGACCTGCAACGCCGTCTCCTCCTGCTAATCCTACGGCTACCCCTACTGCGAATAATAGCGCAAGGTTCCCGAAAATAATATCACCAGACTGTTCCATAACTTTTGCTACTAATACAAACCATTCTGCTTTTAATGCCGGAATACGGTCTGTAAGTGCCGGGTTTTGGAATGCATTACCTAATGCAAGTAAAATACCTGCTGCGGGCAAGATTGCAACTGGTAGCATTAAAGCCTTACCAACTTTTTGAAGAACACCAAAGATTTGTTTAAACACTTGGCTCTTCCTCCTTATATTTTATTTTTCACCTGCGACAAACAAAAAAGGCATGAGTAAAAAAGCGCAGAATTATAGCTTTATTTCGGATATTATATCCTAAAGCTATCATTCAATACTCTTCTTTACTCATGCCTGATCGAATCAGTAACACGTTAAGAATGGATATTAGATGAGTTCGATATATAACTGCTACTCGAGAAAACGATTTCTTTTTCTCGTTTCAACAGTTGTCGAAAGTGATGAATTTCTATGAAATCGATTATACACAGCTCATGTAAGCGATTCAATAGTTTTTTTGAATTTTATTTTTTCGACAAATTCAGACAAAAGTAAATTACTTTTAACTGAGCATAATTGGACTACTTATACACCTTCTCTAGAGAGCAAGGGAATTGCTTCATAATCAAGGACTACTCCCATCGAACTAACCCTTACAGTACGCTCTCTGTCTTGCTTTGCACAAGCCGGTGCAAATGCATCGTTAAATACACCGTTTCTGCCTCATATACCGGCTTTTGCAATTGCTTTTGCATGATTTTTACAAGTTTCCACGCTAAGTCGTATAGCACTGGGTACTCTTCTTTTAAAATTTCCGCAAAGCGTTTTGGCTCCTGTACCTCTTCTCCACTTTTTACCCGTTCAATTGCGTAATGGAGATGGCGGACGAGACGTAAAAAATGAATACTTTCTTTATCAATCTCAATCCTTAATTCCTCTTCGATGAAAGAAATCAGCTTACCTATGAACCTTGAGTTTTGATTCACAGCCGCAAGCTCTGAATCCGTTACAGAACTGTAGATATGCAAAGCAATAAAGCCAATTTCCCCTTCAGGTAAATGAATATTCAGTCTTTTATTAATAAAGTCCACTACTTCAGCAGCTATTTTATACTCATCCGGATATAGTGCCTTCGTTTCCAGCAAAAAGGGATTATCGATTGCAAAGCCTTGCTTTAATCGTTTAATTGCAAAGGCAATATGATCTGTCAGGGCAATGTGAATATGCTCATTTAAAGGTGCTTCAACACGGCTTTGAATATGAAGCATCACATCGTTCATAATCTCAATAAGCCGCTCGCTTACATGCGGAACGAGGAGTTTGTATTGCTCACGCTCACGTTCATTTTTCAATACAAACATTTTTTCTGCTAGCTCTCCGGACAGTTCGTCACCAGCCTTTTTCCCAAATCCAATTCCTTTGCCAATAACGACGACCTCTCCATGCTCTGGGTGCCCGCCAATGATGACATTATTATTTAATACTTTTTTAATCTTGAGACCCTTTTCCATAACACTCCACCCTTTTTATTGCCAACTGCTTTTCATCTTACAAAATTAAAATTGTTTTCGTCAATGAAAAGAATGTACCAATTTTTCGCACCCTGTTTTTTAGACAAATAAAGCTCAGACACTTATAATGAAAGAGTGATTTTGTCAAGTTAATATATAAAAACTATCGAAGGGAGTCAATGCGGGATGATAAAAATGTTTGTCAGCGATATAGATGGAACGATGATGCGAGACGGCGGATTGATTGATAACAATGATGTAGAAGCGTTAAAGCAAATGAGCGAGGAAGGGGTTATTTTATGTTTCGCATCCGGACGCTTGGATAATGAAATTGCCGATTTGATGATAGATGTCGGCAGCCACTTTCATC
Organism: Bacillus sp. 165; assembly: GCF_017742235.1. Classification (GTDB taxonomy): domain Bacteria; phylum Bacillota; class Bacilli; order Bacillales; family Bacillaceae_G; genus JAGHKQ01. The sequence continues at coordinate 261,406 of NZ_JAGHKQ010000004.1, read as the reverse complement.
GTATCAGCATCAATGGCGGATTTATTTATACCAACGAAAATAAACTGCTTCACTCTGCTACCTTTGATCCTTCCATTTTAGCTCAGTTATATGAAATGACAAGAACAGATAAATTTCTTTCATATGTCAGCGATGAGCATGATTACTATATTGAACAAAAAACTCCTAAGGTACTCGAACTTGAAGAACGTGTCACCATGACTTCCATTGAAGAGCCTCTTCTTGCAGAAAAGCTTGGAACAACCTTTTTCCCAAATAAATTCAGCATCGGGGGATTACAACCTGACCTATTAGAGCTACAAAAACAAGTAGAGGCAAAATTCGAAGGACTTGTCAATACCTTTATTTCTGCGGAGCAATGCCTGGATATTATGCCTGCAAACGTAAGTAAAGGCGCTGCCATTTCTGTACTACTAAATGAACATGGAATAAAGCAAAAGGAAATGGCTTGCATCGGTGATTCCTATAATGATATCTCCATGTTTGAGTTAACTCCGCACAGTTTTGCCATGATGATTGCAGACGATGCCGTAAAACAGCATGCAGCACATACCGTACATACAGTAAAAGAAGCGGTCGATTACGTAAGAGATTACAATAAGAAGCTGCAAGCTGCAAATTAAAAAACACTATTGAGCCGTTGCTCAATAGTGTTTTTTTATGCAAAATTCGGCATATTCTAAGCATAACAACATAGGAACGGCTTGATTGGATGGAAGCAGCAATTATTGGCAGCATCATTTCAGCAATGGTGACTGGCACAGGTGCCATACCTATTTTATTTATGAGAAACGTCACTCACAGTCTTCGCGATATTTTATTGGCTTATACAGCAGGAGTTATGGTCGCAGCCTCCATGTTCGGACTAATCCCCGAAGCACTAGGACAATCCAATTTGGCCGTTTTTATAATTGGAATCACTCTCGGCACACTGACTTTGTTAGCTCTTGAGTTTGTGCTTCCGCATATTGAAATCGAAGACATGCATTTTACAGAAGGCATTGAACAAAAAGCAATGCTTGTCATCGCCGCTATTACTCTTCACAATTTACCCGAAGGCTTATCAGTAGGGGTTAGCTATGCAAGCCAAAACGAATCGCTCGGCGGGTTAATCGCCTTTGCCATCGGGATTCAAAATGCGCCCGAAGGCTTTCTTGTCGCCTTATTTTTAGTGAATCAAAATATCGGCAAATGGAAAGCGCTCGGTTTGGCAACGCTTGTAGAGGCAGTCAAAATTATTACCGCTCTTGTTGGATACTTTGCGAGCAGCTATGTCAGCGGTCTCGTTCCCTACGGCCTGTCCTTCGCGGCAGGTGCCATGCTGTTTATTGTATATAAAGAGCTTATTCCTGAAAGCCATGGCGATGGACATGCCAGAACAGCAACCGTTTCCTTTATTACAGGTGTGGTGACAATGATTTATTTATTAACAGTATTCTATTAGACAAGTGGCTTCTTTCTGTAATATAGTATATTTTTTCTAATTTTACTCACTCTATATCTTAGGGAAGGAGTGAAATATATGATTAAGGTTGAAGATATTTTATTGAATATGCAAGATATGGATGATTTAGTGAAAAAACAAGTTTCTGTAGCAAATAAAAACATACTTGTTTTGTATTTAAAAACAATGGTCAGTGCTCAAACCTTTGAAAGCTTCATCATTCAGACCATGAACCGTAAGCAGAACGAAGAATACTGCAATTTAAAGCAAATCTTTCCTTCCGCTGTAATTGTTACAAATGATACTGCGGACGAAATTATCGAAAGCCTTTTAGCAGGCTTTACCCTCCTTATAGACCAGAACGAAATGATAAAAGTCGATACATATTCAGTACAATTTCGCTCCATCTCGCCTTCGGAATTTGAACCAACTGTCCAAGGGCCGCAGGATAGCTTAACCGAGTCGCTTGAAACAAATTTATCACTTGTTCGGCGTAGGCTTCGCTCCCCTCATTTAAAAACCAAGTTTTTTACAATTGGGAACGAATCAAAAACATCTGTCTGCGTTATGTATATGGAAAATATCGCAAATGAAGAAAATATTAGCTTTGTTTCTAAGCGACTGAAAAATATTACTGATAATGCGATATTCAGTGGATTGACTCTGGCTGAGTTTCTTTCAGATAATCCTATTTCTCCATACCCTCAACTTCGCACCACCGGTCATCCGGAATTGATTGCAAGGATGCTGTTAGATGGACGAATTGCCACCTTTATAGATGGTGCGCCAGATTGCGTAGTTGGTCCAATAGCTTTTCAAGAATTGTTTATTACATCCGATGATTACATTCGACACTGGACTTGGAGCTCTGTAATAAAAATATTGCGATTTATAGGTTTTTATGTGAGTTTATTGCTGACTTCTTCCTATGTATCCGTCTTAACATATCATTCAGAAATGCTGCCGCCAAGGCTGCTGTTGTTAATTGCACAATCACGCTTGCAAGTTCCAATCCCCCCAGTTCTTGAAGTCTTATTAATTGAAGTGATTTTAGATGTTATTCGCGAATCCTCATCAAGGATGCCTACCAGAATCGGACAATCTCTTGGCATCGTTGGAGCAATTGTCACTGGTACAGCGGCGGTAGATGCAGGGTTGTTCAGTAATGTTTTAATTGTTTTAGCTTCCATGACTGCATTAATGGTGGGCTTACCAGGCAGTCCAAATATAACATTTTCCCTACTGTTTATGAGATATATCTTTATTATTTTTGCTGGATGGCTTGGTATGTTCGGGCAATTCATTGCCTTAACGTTCATGCTCATCCAATTGTTAAATTTGACTTCTTTGGGAACACCTTTATTCGCTCCTGTGATTCCGCGTGCCTGGAGTGATTTGAGAGATTCTATCATTTTATTCCCTCAAAAGTGGAGAACGAAAAGAATGGCTATCAGTCGTCCGAAACAAATGCAAAAAGAAATGGGAAAGGAGAAAAAATAAATGGATGTTCACAAGCAGCATGTATTAAATGCATACCACGTCATCTTTCTTATACAAGGCGCCATGACTGGAATCCAGCTTTTAAGTCTTTCCCATGACTTGTCAGACGTAGGCTATAGTATGTGGGTTATTCCTCTTTTGTTAGGAATCATTTACCAAATCATATTAGTTTATACGATAGCGCTATGCCGCCAATATCCAAATGACACAATTCTTGTTATTAATCAAAAGGTGTTAGGCAACTTCCTCGGCAAAGCAATGAATATATTGCTTTTTGTTTACACATCATTGATTATAGTGCTAACAATACGTCCTTATATAATAGTCGTGATTCTTTATACTATCAGTAAGGAAAACTTACGCATATGGTTCCTTTTCTTTCTATTATTTAACACGATCTATTTGTGCAAAGGCGGTATTAAACTAATTGCGCGTTTTTCTACAGTATCTTTTTTTTTCAGTATTATGATGCTGATATTAATTATAAATGTCTTCTTTGAAGGCACATGGTCTCATCTGCTGCCTTTACTGAATACAACAATAAAGGATACTGCTTTGGGCCTTCATAAAGGAAGCCCAGCGTTTTTCGGCTGGGAGCTTATTTTATTTTATTTCCCTTCTATTATCGAGAAAAAAAAGGCATTAAAACATGCTAGTATCGGATTATGGCTTACTGCTTGTGTATATTTCATTAGCTTAATAGCCAATATCATTTATTTTAATACATGGCAGCTTCAGCACAATGTATTTCCGTATAACAGCTTGCTGCAATCATTCCACTCCTCCTTTATCGAAAGGTTAGAAAATATAGGTACCTATGTAGGAATGTTTTTAGTCCTGTCCACAGCAGCTACTTATCTTTGGGCAGCGACGACTGCATTTGGAAATATAGTAAAAAAAGAAAGCCATTGGCATGTGTATGTTGTTGGAGGGATTTTATTTATGTTCATGTGTACTCCGTATTCAAAAACAGCCCATTCCTATATCTTGGCTGTTGTTCAATACTTAGCATATGGCATTTATCTTTTACCACTGCTATTGATGCTCATTCGAAAGGTGAGAGTATGAAACAATTTATTTTTTTAATATGCTTGCTTATTATACAAACTGGGTGCAGCGAGTCAGTTAAAACTCCTTATATTGAAGATAAAGGTCTTATAACACACTTGGCTGTGGATACAAATAATAAAGGAGGTGTCACCGTTACCGCAGCAGTTCCTGTTGCTTCTCAATATTCAAAGAAAAATGTAAATTTTTATTCCGCTTCCGGCAAAAGATTCCGAGGTGCGCTTATTAAACTATCAAGCTTCAGTGACAAATATCTTGAAGTATCGCAGCTGCAGTCGGTGATCATCAGTGAAGCATTCGCAAAAAAATACGGTGTGCAGCAGGTGATACAAAAGTTATATAATTCTCCGAAAGCAAGTGATAATATAAAATTGGCCATAACAAAAGGCCCCGCCCAAAAAATACTGAAAGGAAAGTATGAGGGAATGCCACTCATTATTCCATATATCGCGACTGTGTTAACACCAAAACAAAGCAATTTATTCAGCTCATTCGCCACATTTAGGAGCTTCATACTTTATGCCACAAGCGCAACACGAGATCCTGCGATTCCTTACTTAGAAGAACAAAACAATCACCTAACAATTACGGGAAATGTTATGTTTAAACACTTTAAGTACATAAGGAAATTAGGCCCGGAAGAAAGCTCTGTTGTAGCAGTTATATTTGGCAAAAAGAAATTTGTTAATGTACTAGATATAGCTGTTAAAGAAAATAATAAAAAATACAGCTTGACTATTAATGACGCACAGAAAAAACTTCGTCTAAAAGTCATCGAGGATTCCACAGCTCCTCTTGTAAATATAGATCTGCATTTAAAAATATTTGCCGTAACTTATGAAGGTACCTTCAATATTGAAAATCCAAAAAATATAAAAAAAGCAGAACAGGTCATTGCAAAGGCGCTTAAAAACGCAGTGTATGAGGAACTCTTAACGCTGCAAAACGAAAACGTCGATCTATTAGGATTAGGAGAGGAATTTCGTAAAAAAACCAGGGGCAAATGGACACAAAAGAAATGGGAGGAAATCTATCCAAAAATAAAATTTAAAGTCCATGTCACAACCAAATTACTAGACAATGCTGTCCAAATACAGTAAGAAATACGAACACAGACCGCACCGCTTTCTGGACAAAGGAACCTGTTCGTAAAAAAAATCGGCTTTGCATAGTCTATTTAATAAAATGTTTCTTGTGTTCTACATCAGTGTATAAGGTTATTTATGCAAAAGGGAGCATATCTTCTAAAATTCAACAATGTATCATCAAGTAAAAAGCCTGCATATGCAGGCTTTTTACTTATTACGGTTAATCGAAGTAATGAACTTATACCGATCACCACGGTAAATACATTTTACATATTCAAGCGGCAAATCACCAACGGCATATGATACTTGCTCTACTACTAACACAGGCGCTTTTTTGCTGATATTTAAATACTCGGCTTCATTTTCTGTCGCAACTGACGCTTCAATCGTCTGTGTAGCACTCATTAATTTGTAGCCTAAGTTTTTCTCTAAATGCTCATACAATGAATGTTGTAAAATTTCTTCGTTAATGTCCTTCACCAAAGAAGGAGATAGATATGTTGTTTCAATTGCAATCGGTTCATCGTCCGCCAAACGGGTGCGGCGCACTTCATACACCGGACTTCCTTCTTCGAGTTGTAGCTCCTGCGCCACTTTTGTGGAAGCTGAACCAATTTGAAAGCTCAGCAACTCGCTGCTTGGCTTTAAGCCCCGCGCGACCATATCCTCTGTAAAACCGGTCATGCTTTGCAGCTTTTGCTCCATCTTCGGAAGTTGTACAAATGTGCCTATACCGCGCTTTCTCTGCAAATATCCTTGCTCCACCAAGTTGTTAATCGCTTGCCGAATCGTCATGCGGCTCACTTCAAATTGATCGCACAGTTCATTTTCAGACGGAATTTTATCTCCCGGCTTCAGATACCCTTCATCAATGCGTGTTTTAACCCATTCTTGAATTTGATAATAAATCGGGAATGGAGAATGCTTGTCGATGCTCATTCAAACTCTCCTCACTGCATAAAGATAATGCTTCTTCATCTGCAATAATAGTTACATTTGAGTGGCGTTGTAACACAGTTGCCGGACAACCCTCACTCACCGTACCTGCAATCATCGCTTTTACAGCTTCTGCTTTTTTCGGCCCCATTGCTACAAGTAAAATTTGCTTCGCTTTCATGATAGACGCAATTCCCATAGTAATTGCATGCGCCGGTACATCTTCTTCCTTCTCAAAGAAACGGCGGTTTGCTTGGCGAGTCGATTCTGTCAGCTCTACAATATGCGTTGTGGAATCGAACGGCGTTCCTGGTTCATTGAAGCCGATATGACCATTTTCTCCAATTCCTAAAATTTGTATATCTACTGAGTGCGTGTCTACAATAGCTTCATATCGTTTGCATTCTGCTTCCAAATCTTCTGCCATGCCCCCTGGTACAAACGTTTCTTTAAACGTAAGATGATCGAATAATTGCTCTTTCATGAAATAATGATAACTGTTTTTATCTTCATACGGTAAATTCACGTACTCGTCTAAGTTTATGGTTGTAACACCACTTGCATCAAGTTTATTTTCACGCATACATGCATAAATGCCCAGCGGTGAGCTGCCCGTAGCCATCCCTAATGTAACATTCTCCTTTGATTGTACCATGTTTTTGATTATTTCGTATCCTGCTTTTGCCAATTCTTGCTGATTTTTTACTACAATAATATTCATTCCGACACCTCATTCATATGTTTTCCCAAACGAATTGTATCCTTTACATACAAATCTTGTGACATCACTACAAAATCTGCATCTTTTCCTGCTTCTAACGTCCCTTTGTTTTTAAGTCCAAATTCCTTCGCTTGGTTGATTGATGTCATCCACACAGCTTCTTCAATAGAGCATCCTGTAAACGCAATAACATTACGAAAAGCTGCATCCATTGTCAAAATGCTGCCAGCCAATGTTCCGTCTTCTAGACGCGCGCTTCCTTCCTTCACATAGACCGGCTGTCCACCAAGCTCATACGTACCTTCTTCCAGTCCTTTTGCACGCATAGCATCAGTGATAACACTGACCTTTTTCGGACCTTTCAGCATATATGCCAGCTTGACCATATCAGGGTGAATGTGAATACCGTCCGTAATCACTTCTACCATCACATTAGGATTTAATAACACCTGACCGACTACACCAGGCTCGCGATGATGTAACCCTCTCATTTGGTTATAAAGGTGTGTCGCATGGGGAATATTACGTCCTTGGAAATCATGTGCATAGGCATCCGTATGGCCGCAAGAGCCGATTACGCCAGTTTCTTGAAATACTAGCTCTAGTTCCTGTGCTCCTTCTTCTTCAGGTGCATAAGTTACAAGCTTAATTAAACCTCCAGATATTTCCTGCCATTTTTTGAATAAATCTACATCCGGCTTTACGATATGCTCCAACGGCTGGGCACCGGCACGCTTTTTTGATACGAATGGACCTTCTAAATGCATATATTCAAAATGAGCTCCGATTTCCTTTGCTTCCTTTGCTGCTTGCAATGCTTTTTCTATTGATGCATGAGCTTGTGTCATTGTAGTCGGAAAGAAGGTTGTGACTCCTTCCTTCATTAGTTCATGGCTTAATTTTACAAGTGTATTAGCATTTGCATCCATTACATCAATCTCATATCCGCCGTGAATATGAACATCTATCATCCCTGGAATAATGATATCACCTTGTCCATCCTGTACATCTTCTTGTATGGGGACGTAGCTTTCCATTAAACCTATCTCGTCAATTTTGTCAGTATAGCGAATAAAACCGTTTTCAATTATTTCATTTCCAGTGTAAATTTTCGTATTGATTATAACCCTTGTACTCATCTTGAATTCAATCCTTCCTAGTCTCGGGTAGTTTTTTTCTTATTTTGTCCGCCTTAAACGTCATCATTGTTGTTGATATTTTACAATTTCATATTAATATATATATGATTAGTTGTCTATACATTATGGGTTAAATTTATATTTATGTAAAATAAAAAAAGCGCCTATGCGCCCTTTTTATGCTCTACAAGACAAAAGCGGTTTCCATCCAAATCTTGAAAAACTGTTTGAGTACCCCATTCTTCTTCCATCGGTGGAGTAAGAAATGTTACGCCTTTTTCAATCAACATTTTATATTTTTCTTCAATATTACTTGTAGTTAAACGAATAAGCGGACTATAGCCAATTGTGGAGAGCATTTTCTCCGCTTCCTCTTCACTGTTCCATTTTAATGGGTTATGCAAAGAAAGTTCCAAATTCGGCTGATCCTTCGGTGTCACCGTAATCCAGCGGGGTGATTCTAAATAATCGCCAAAAGCATCGTACGTATGCTGCTGAAAGCCTAATACATCTGTGTAAAACTTTAAGGCGGCAAGCTCATCACGCACATAAACACCTACTACCGATACATTTGTTATCATCTCTCCCACTCCCCTAGAGCTTCTTTTTTAGTAATTTCGCTTTAGAGGATGCGCATTCCTTCTTAAATCATTCTCCAAAAACCTACATTCTATGGTTGCTACTTCAATAGAGGAAATAACAATTCTCCTTCTATTTCAAGGTTTTTTCCATCTGTGACAAATTCGACATCTCCATGCTTAGCTGTCGAAAAAACCCGGATACCATGCTTTTTTAAACGCTTTCTTACTACTTGATGCGGATGTCCATACGGATTATGCTTATCGTATGAGATAACAGCAAACTGAGGATTCACAGCATGCAAAAATGCTTTAGATGTGGAGGTATAAGAGCCATGATGTCCTACTTTTAACACATCCGCGTGTGTATCGTACCTTTTTATGATCATTTCCTCTGTCGCTGTATCCGCATCCCCCATTAATAAAAAATCCGCATGCTTGTATCGCAGCTTCAGGACAATGGAGGATTCATTGTTCTGCTCTTTTGCTTTTCCATTATTCAACACTTGAATCACAACATTGGGATCAATGGGCAAATACTGTCCCTCTTTAGCAAAAATGAACGGAATGTGCCGCTTGCGTATCGTACGAATATATTCTAAATACGTATATGAGTTATAACGTTTCCCACTATCGAGCACCATACGAACCGGAACTTGCTGGAGTACAGTAATCAAACCGCCGATATGATCAATATCTGGATGCGTGCTAATCACTAAATCAATCCCGCCGATTTTCTTTTCCTCAAGCTTACGGACTACCAGTTCTCCCGCTTCATGAGGTCCTCCGTCAATCAAAATGGTTTTTCCATTCGGAAGCACAATTAACGTACAGTCCCCTTGTCCGACATTAAAAAATGAAATCGATAACTTAGGATAGTACTCCCGGTAATATTGTGTCTCATATTGAAAGGACGGAATGGTATGTGCAGGAAAATTCTGTTTAGCAAAGGCACTTGCAGCTAAACAAAAACAGAGAAAAGAAAGAATGCAAGGGACAAAGATAATCCGCACATACTTCATCTCTACTTCTCCTTTTTCTCCTTAGTATATCTCGGCTCACTCTATTCAATGTACTAAAATTTTAAAAATACAAGTTTTCTAGTTACACACTGCATTGCGCCTATTGTTATACCAACATAGCTGCACGATTCCATGCTTTTCCTGTTTCATTCTGTATATAAAAAAGATCGTGACTCATGCCCTAAGCTTTTATTCTGCAGGCAGCTCCCGCAGGGAATCGAAGAATAGATCAGCTTCTTGCTCCCCTTCGACTTGATCGGGTAACGGTGGTAATTCCTCTAAGGTTTGCAGCCCAAAGCTATCTAAAAATTCCTTAGTTGTCCCATATAAAATCGGACGCCCTGTTCCTTCTGCACGTCCTACTTCTTTTATTAATAAGCGTGAGATGAGAGTTTGGAGCGCTTTTTCTGTTTTTACCCCTCGCACCTCTTCTATTTCTGCTCTCGTAATTGGCTGACGATATACTATAATGGCCAATGTCTCTAATGCAGCTTGTGACAAGCTTGCGGAAGTTGGCGTGTTGACCAGCTTTTTGTAATACAAAGCATGCTCCTTACGTGTAGCCAGCTGATATACATTTGCATAGCGGACAAGCTGAAAGCCTCGCCCTCCTTCATTGTAGTCAGCCTGTAACTCTTCTAATAATAACTCCGCTTCTTCTATATTGATTTCTAGAACATGCGCAATTTGTTTCACCTGTATCCCTTCATCTCCCGCTACAAACAGCAGTCCTTCCACAATCGCTTTTAACTCTCGTTGCTCCAAGCAGCTTCATACTCCTTTCTTTGTTTCATTATAAAAATCTCATCAAAGTTTCGTTCCTGCTCAATTTCTATTTCCTGTGTCTTCATCAACTCTAACACTGCAAGAAACGTAACGACAACCATATCACGTTCTTCAAATGGAAATAAGCTAAAAAAGCTTTTTCGGCCGTCTATGTCCAACTCTTGCAAAATTTCCTTCATACGCTTCTCAATCGAAATTTCTTGTCTCGTAATTCGGGTTTGCATCGGTTTTTGCAATTTTTTTCGTCTCATTAATTTCTGAAACGCTGAAAGCATATCATAAAGCGTGACATCAATAGGTAATTTCGTCTCTATTTCTTGTTCAAACTGTCCTAATTCCACAGGCGGTCTCGTAAATACATGTGACCGTTCTTCTCCTCGCTCTTTTAAATTACTTGCGGCTGTTTTAAATTTTTTGTATTCTAACAACCTTTGCATCAATTCTTCTCGAGGATCCTCTTCGACATCAGAAAACTCATCGTCAAATAATTCGTTCTCCTGTTTTGGAAGCAGCATTTTGCTTTTAATGGCTAGCAGCGTAGCTGCCATCACCAAAAATTCACTCGCTACGTCCAGCTCCAGCTCCTTCATCGTATGTATATAAGTCAAATATTGCTCTGTAATTTCTGCCACAGGAATATTATATATATCAATTTCGTACCGATTGATTAAATGCAGCAATAAATCCAACGGCCCTTCAAATGCATCAATTTTTACGCTGTACTGCACAAAACATCCCACCATTTTTTTTCTGTAACATTCTAAGTATAGAGCATTGGCACGTACTATCCAATATGATTTTGCATTTAGGAAGAAATTTGAAGGAAGCAAGCTCTAAAATAGACAGACGCCCACGCATCTGCCCACCACCTACATATGATATGAATGTAATCAGCACACAACTTGTAGGAGGTTAAAAACTATGGGAAACACTGAAGGATATTACGGCGGATTTGCTTTAATCGTAGTGCTTTTCATTCTTTTAATTATCGTTGGAGCAGCTTGCATCTGCTAATAACCATTCGGCAGCCGGAGTTTCCGGCTGCTTATTTTATGGTACACTATAAGAAAAAGGAGGATACCCCATATGTACCCACAAGCCTACATACAGTATTTGCTCCAATTTCATTGCCACCGTGATTATTTTGAATGTCATGAAATATTAGAAGAACATTGGAAAGCTGACCCGCCAAAAGAACGAAAAGTATATTGGGTAGGGTTAATTCAACTTGCAGTATCGCTATATCACCAAAGACGCAAAAACTTTAACGGTGCGGAACGAATGATGAAAAAAGCCGTTGCGATTCTAACACAACATAAGGAAGCCATGGAACAGTTAGGACTGGATTATACACTGCTTTCCCAAGAGTTAACAACTCGACTGCAGCAAATTCAAGATAAAAAGCTCTATACAAGTATCAACTTGCCCATTAAAGATTCAGCATTATTGGCTCTTTGCGCAAAGTTATGCACTAGTAATGGACTAGTATGGGGACAAAAAAGCGATATGGCAAATAACGACCTCATCCATAAACATAGTCATCGTGACCGAAGTGATGTGATTAACGAACGCTTAAGACAAATCAAACTCCGTAAAGAAACACTATAAATAAAGGCTTCATTTGCTGTGCAAATGAAGCCTTTATCATAAACTTACTTTACTTTGTTCAATACTTTGGCATCTTTCACAAAAAGCAGCCGTATGTTCATTACCGCATACAGCAATACTAGGCATCATGTTGTAAAGCTCATTGACCATCTTTGTTCCGATTCCTGCATGCCTATGCGAAGGTGTCACGCAAATATGTTGAATTTGCACAACTCCATCTTCTTTTTTCACTGTCCCGATAATACCTAAAATATCGTCCTCTTCTTTCCATAAATACAATTGCCAATTTTGATTAGATTCATATTCCTTAATGGTTGCCTGCAGCTTTTTTATCTCTTTTTCCGTTGGCATAAACGAAAGCAGACCCATTGCAATTTTTTCGTAGTTTTTCTTAAATCGAATTAGCATATAAGATTATCCCTTCTTATCGAAAAAACTTTCCTATTAAAGATAGTAAGTAAAGAAAAGCTACAGCTGCGATAATCAGCATTAAAACTTTTTCCTGTTTTCTGCCCTTATCATTTTTCAATGAAATCAGCTCTCCTGATGTAACATAGAATTTGTATTTAATTCTACACCATTTCTGTTTGAGTGAGAAGTCATAGTTTTCGCAAACAAAAACAAATAATAAAGGATTTTGAGTTTCTAGTCAAATGGTAATATTTTTCCACACTCTCTATATATGCTTGTTCTAGTAGTATTGTTCATCATTTTAAAGTACATAATGCGACTCTTTTACCAGCACTATACAAACAGGCTATTGCAGGGATTTGCTTCACTCATTTCGAATTATTTCCTTTAATAATATACTTAGATGGAGGTATGTACATGCAAGCAGGAACTGTCGTATGCTTTGAACGAACATTTACAAAAGAAGATGTTCTTCAGTTTGCCGTTCTTTCTGGTGATAGGGGGAATCACCATATGATTCCTGATGAACAAGGCCGGTTGATGGCACAAGGGCTGCTTACAGCCACTTTACCGACAAAAATCGGTGGAGATTATAATTTTATTGCCCGCGAAATTAAGTTTACTTTTCTTCGTCCCGTTTTTACCGGTGATATCATTCGCTGTGAAGTAACTGTAGACGAAACGGAACAAGAAAACGGACGTTTGAATGTGCTGTCATCCTTTTTCTGTGTCAATCAACATGGGAAAGAAGTATTGAACGGCAAATTTAAGGGCGTTATCCTGCAATAAAAAAGAGAGGCAATCCGCCTCTCTTTTCATATTAAAACTTGTCCTCAGTATTAGATTCATCAAACACGCGTACTTCTTTCATTACATCGCCTTGACGCATTTTTAACACTGTATCCATACCGCTTGTTACTTCTCCAAATACAGTGTGCACACCATCTAAGTGCGGCTGCGGCTCATGAACGATAAAAAATTGGCTTCCGCCTGTGTTTCGGCCTGCATGTGCCATAGATAATACTCCTGCTTTATGTCTATTTGGATTACCTTCTGTCTCACAAGGGATTGTATAGCCAGGTCCCCCAGTACCATTTCCAATTGGACAGCCGCCTTGGCTCACAAATCCAGGGATTACGCGATGGAATGTCAATCCATCATAAAAACCTTGACGCGCAAGCTTCTCAAAGTTTTCTACAGTGCCAGGCGCTTCTTTATCAAAAAATTTCAATTCGATTTTCTCACCGTTTTCCATTAATATATATCCTTTTTTCATATGTATAACCTCCTTGATATCGACTCTTGTCCATAATACCATATTTTCACAAAAAAACAAAAGCAGGGGGAGGTTATGCCACTAACTCAAATAACAGTATAACCCGCTTATCCTTTGCAATGTCCTCCGGATATAAAAAAACCTACGCTGCTCGCTTGAAAAGTAATGCCTGCTTTTTGCAAGCATTCTTCAATCAGTTCTGAAAAAATATATTCTTGATTATCCTTATGTCGACCTATTCCTAATGCAATCGGAGAGACAATTCGCCCATCTCGTCCTTATCCTAGTTTCGGTTCAACAAATCCATTCCAGTGCCAATCACATTATACAATATCTCTTGTGTTGCTTTCTTTATTTCCTCATGACGCACAAGATATATAGTTAGCGATAAATCTGACTTTTCCTTTTAAAATACGAAAATCCATCTAAAGTCTGATGACAATGCATAAAAATATACTATAATGAGCTTATTGCCCTAAAAAATTTATAAATAAAAGGAGCGATCTTCGTTGAAAACGAAATGGATAGCGTTTCTTCTTGTACTAGTTGCCTTATTCATTCCAACATCCGCGTTTGCTGATGCGGTTGAAGGAGAAACTATTGTAACACTTGGAGAAAACCTTACAGACCAACAAAAACAGCAAATATTAGATGAAATGCAAGCCCCTAAAAATGCGCAAATGATTACTGTAACTAATGCTGAAGAGCATAAATACTTGGGGCAATACGTTCCTGTGGCACAAATTGGGACAAAGGCACTATCTTCTTCCATGATTACGTATACGAAAAAGGGATCCGGCTTAGTCGTACAAACACGAAATATCACATGGGTTACAGAAGCAATGTATACAAATGCTTTAATTACAGCAGGTCTTAAGGATGCAAATATTTATATTACAGCACCATTTAAAGTATCTGGCACTGCAGCTTTGACTGGTATCATGAAAGCTTACGAAGTTTCAGCAGATAAAACAATTCCGGAAGATGTAAAGCAAGTGGCAAACCAAGAGATGGTAGAAACAGCCAAGCTTGGAGATAAAATTGGATCAGATAAAGCAGTTCAGCTTATCACTGCGATAAAAGAAGAGATTGCCAAAAATCCGCCACAAACTACGGAAGAATTACGCGCACTCATCCAAAAACTTGCTGACCAACTGGGTATTTCCCTAACAGAGGATCAGTTAAACAACTTAGTGACGCTGTTTGAAAAAATGAAAGACTTAAATATTGACTGGAACCAAGTTGGCGATCAGCTAAATAAGGCTAAAGATCAAATCGCAGCATTTATTAACTCAGAAGAAGGCCAAAACTTCTTAGACAAATTAAAATCCTTCTTTGCAAGTCTGTTCGATTTTGTTGCATCTCTTTTTAAATAAAAAATGAAGCGTGGGATATTTTCCGCGCTTCATTTTTTGTTCCATATATTCATTTATTATTTTCTTGCTGCCGGCGCACATTACGAGGGTGAACAATACTTGGGCGAAGCTTATCTCCAGTAACAGTCGGACGAATCACAATTTGCATAAGAGCCCCTCCATCAAATGGAAGAAATGGCCATAAATAAGGCGTTTGCAAAGAACGAATAGAAACCATGTAAAGAAATATCACTGTAATTGCGACAATAAATCCTATTTCATGAAAAACGGCCGTTGCTACAATAACCATCATTTTAGCGACCTTATTTGCTAATCCAAGCTCATAGCTAGGTGTAGCGTACGCCCCAATTACAGAAACCGCTATATATAAAATTACCTCAGGTACAAACAATCCTACTTCAATGGCAATTTGTCCGATCAAAACGGCAGAAATCAAACCAAGAGCAGTAGACAACGATGATGGCGTATGAATAGATGCCATCCGTAAAAATTCGACCCCTATTTCTCCTAAAATAATTTGTAAAAAAATAGGAATATTCGTTACTTCATTTGGCCCAATAAACGCAAGCCGAGGCGGAAGCAGAGACGGATCAAATACAAAAACAAGCCAAAACGGAAGTAAAAATAATGAAGCCATTATTCCAGTAAATCTAACCCACCGAAGCAGTGTGCCCACTGCTGGATTTTGCCGATACTCTTCTGCATGCTGTACATGATGAAAGTATGTGGTTGGAGTAATCATCACGCTTGGTGATGTATCGACTATGATTAATACATGACCTTCTAATAAATGAGTCGCAGCGACGTCCGGCCGTTCCGTGTAACGAACAAGCGGAAAGGGATTATATCCTTGCTTTACCAAAAACTCCTCTAATGTTTTATCAGACATCGTCAATCCGTCAATATCGATA
This sequence comes from Bacillus sp. 165, assembly GCF_017742235.1. Classification (GTDB taxonomy): domain Bacteria; phylum Bacillota; class Bacilli; order Bacillales; family Bacillaceae_G; genus JAGHKQ01. The sequence continues at coordinate 245,542 of NZ_JAGHKQ010000004.1, read as the reverse complement.
CTGCCGATCTCTTTTTTTATAATTTTAATTAAATCCAGGTCTGCTACATCCTCTATGTAGGAAATACATATATCGCTTTTAGAACGCTGTCCAACACGGATGATTTCATTACGAAGTCTCTCATCCCGTATACGTCTCCGAATGAGAGCAGTATTAACGACAATGTTCTCTGTAAATCCATCCCGTGCCCCGCGGACCACCTTTTCCGTATCAGGCTCTTGCGGCGTTCTTCCAGGATAACTTCGAACATCCACAATAAATGCTTGTTCTTCTCCTTCTACAAAAATGACAATTAACCCAGACAATACCTGCAATACAATGTCTTCCATATTATCCGCTTTGCTTACCTGCTGATGTACAAGACGATTTTCTATGATTTTAGCAGCTTTATTCCCTGGATGCTCAACATCGTTCGTATCAACCATTTCCTCAAGAATTTGAATAATATATGCCGTATCGCACAAGCCGTTAACATATAAAACGGTAACGTCTCGTTCCAGCACTTTCATTTTGCGGATACCTATATCATAGGTAATACCGATTCCTAAGCGCTGCTTTATATAGTTCTCATTGTCGGTGATAAACGTCGAAATTGGAATCTTAATCGCTTCTTTTTCCTTCTGCTTTTGAGCCATAATATCCACTCCTTTCCAAAATTAATTGAATTGCCTTTTTTGTGACAGGTGATCCTAGTTTACTGTCATCATTGCCGCACATTTTCCCTATATCTCCAATTCCCACAATAATTGGTATATCTTTTAATTGATCTAAACAATACACGGTATCTCCGTTAATGCGGCCAATCTCAATATCAGGCAACCCAAATTTATCGACGCCGTATTCCGTTAAATGTCCATATCTATCTATGCTCACATCTACTCTCGTCCATTCACAATGATGAGTATTAGATGCCACTGCTAGAACTCCTAACACATGAATTTCCGCATGATTGGCTACATATTTCAGTGCTTTTTCTCCTGATCCTTCACCGATAAAGCCGCTATCATCAAACATCACAAAAACAGGGTCATATGGTGTCTGCTTAATCAAATTAACAATATCTCGTCCTGTTAACCGCGTAGGATTGCTTTGCGAGGCAGAAATACAGCGTCCGCCAAACTCTTTCGCTAACAATTCTATCGTCCGTTGTGCATACTCATCTCCGTCAGTCACCAAAATAACCCTTCTTTTCATATTTCATTATCCTTTCGGCTTAAAAATCAGCGCTGCTAAAAAAGCAAATGTAATCGCAGCAGATATACCGGCAGAAGTTAATTGAAAAATCCCCATTCCTATGCCAATAAATCCATGTTTTTTTGCTGCCACCATCGCTCCGTGCATAAGAGAATGACCAAAGCTTGTAATAGGAACAGTTGCTCCTGCTCCGGCAAAGCGAATTAAATTATCATACAACCCGAATCCATCCAAAACTGCTCCTAGTACGACAAAACTGCTCATAACATGAGCTGGTGTAAGTTTCGCTACATCTAAAAGCAACTGCCCAACTACACAGATAGCTCCGCCGACTAAAAAAGCATATACAAAATCCATCGTTCTCTACACTCCCTTCGCTGCTTCAAATACGACCCCATGAGCGATTGTAGGTATTGTTTCTTTCTGCTGTACCATCGTCGGACTCAATAGCGCTCCTGTTGCAACTACCAAAATTCTTTTTAAATTTCCAAGTTTTATTTCTTTCAACAGATGTGCATATGTAACAACTGCAGAGCAGGCACAGCCACTGCCGCCTGCAAATACTTCTTGGTCTTCATGATAGATCATTAAACCGCAATCATTGTAGACACTCCCCAAATCGTATCCTTCCTCTAAGAGCATCTGCCTCATAATAGGAGAACCTACACCTGATAAATCTCCCGTTACTATCAAATCATAGTCTTTCGCTGTTCGGTTTAAATCTTCAAAATGCTGTTGAATTGTATGTGCCGCTGCCGGAGCCATGGCAGATCCCATATCAAACGGATCTTTTATACCAAGATCCTGAACCTTTCCAATTGTAGCAGACGTTATCTTAATAGGACTAGGCTCTTGGCTTACTAGAGCGCACCCTGATCCTGTCACAGTAAAGGTAGCTGTCTTCGGCTTTTGTCCGCCATATTCAGTAGGATAGCGAAATTGTCGTTCTGCCGTTGCATTATGGCTGCTAGTCGCTGCCAAAATTCGATTCGCAAAACCTCCATCCACCAAAGCAGAACCTACCGCTAGTGTTTCCATGGACGTAGAGCAGGCACCAAACATGCACAAAAACGGGACACCAAGCGCTCTTGCAACATAATTAGCAGTGACATTTTGATTTAATAAATCTCCTGCTAATAAAAAATTAATATCGCTCGGCTGTAAATTCGCTTGTTTTAAACTTGTACCGATAGCATCAAACATTAACCGGCGCTCGGCAAGCTCCCAGTTGTCTTCTCCGCAGTGCAAATCTTCATACTTAGTATCAAATAATGCTCCGAGCGGGCCGAGAGCTTCTCTTGGTCCTACTGCTGTACCCGTTGCATTTACATATACATCATTCTCAAACACCCATGTTTGCTTTCCAGTCAATCTCATGATGCTTGCCTCCCTCTACATGAGAAATTTTAAAAAGTATCGAATCATCCCTACGATATATGCAGAAGCAGCCCCGAACACAATGACACTTCCTGCGAGCTTAAACATATTTGTCGCTATCCCCAGTACAACCCCTTCACTTCGATGTTCAATAGCAGCACTTGCCATTGAATTAGCAAAACCCGTTACGGGTACAGCAGATCCCGCTCCCGCAAACTGTCCAATCTTATCATATATGCCGAACCCTGTTAAAAGAACCGAGATTAAAATAAGTGTAGCAACCGTCGGATTCCCCGCATTTTTTTCAGTAAAATTAAAATAATGCATATAAAATTTCATCAGCACTTCACCAAATGTACAAATTGCTCCCCCTACTAAGAATGCTTTCAAGCAATTTTTCACATAAGGCCGCTTTGGCTGAAATTGTTTAATCCCATTTGTATAATCATCCTTAAGCTTTTGTTTTGCCATGTTGCTCCTCCTATTTTTCAATAAAATAAATCCAGTGAAACAACGAGCCTAATATTTTCCCAAGCACCATTGCCATCAGCAGCAAAACAATTTTGTCATACACACCCACGCGCTTCGCCAGTATCGGCAGCACATTCAACACTTCTGTTAATGCTGCAGCGAGCATACCGATAAATGTTCCACATGCAAGGCCAAGAGGAACGAGCCAATAGTCAGACATATGAAACACTGTATTCTGCAAACTGAACCAACCTCCGCATGAAGCTCCTAACACAACCGCCATTTCATACGCTGGAATATACTTAGCAGACTTGGTTAACTGAGTCAGACGCGGAATTAAGCCGAACACTGTTAGAAAAGCAACAAATCCTCCTCCGACCGCAATCCCTCCGGCCAGTCCGACAAACATCACAACAATGCTCTCAATCGTCTTCAAGCTTTTTTGTACTTTCCTTATTTTCGTTAAATATGACATAATGGTCGAGAGCTTGCTGGTATTGGAACATTTCTACTTCCAAAGGGCTCGGTTCTTCATTAATACGCTTTTTAAATACATGGTTAAAAAATAAGACCATCCCAAGACCTAGCCCCAATGAATATGGGATTTGGAATATCAATGGCTTTTTCTCTATTTTACCGGTCACCATGTAATAAATACGCTGATGTACCTGCTGCATACTGACATCTTCATGAAAATATATAATTGCAAGCCCTGCACCGACAAATAAAAGAAGCCAGACGAGCGCAAAGAAAAATGGGTTAACCGCTTTCTTTTCAACTACAATTTCAACAATTGTTTGAGTAGGGCCTATCAAATCAATCTCCCACTCTTCCCCATACTGTTGTATGGTTCGAATGACCATCATCGCATCAATGACAACGTGCGTTTTGTCACGCTTTGTAATTTGATAGACAGGCAGTTGTTTCAATTGCTGCACTTCTTTACTTCCCGTTATTTGAGCAAGGTCTTCAAGCTTTATCTGATAAGAAGGGCCTACCTGCAGCCGTTGTCGCATTTTTACGTAGACTGTCTTTTCCACCGCCATCACTTCTTTCGCATGAAGAGTTCCTCGTACCTGTAGTATGCTTGTAGTAAAATTTTCTCATACAAGTTTTTGTAAAATATCATAATAAATTCAAATAAAAAAACCTTCTGCTTAGTTTTTTACAACTACATGAAACCGTATAAACTTTAAATTGCAACTCAAAAAAAAGCTTCTGCACCTTATCGATGCAGAAGCTTTTTTACGCTTTTTTCTTTCGGAACAGGTTCGCAATACTAACGACCAGTCCGCCCCAAATAATCACCATTCCTGCTGTCATCATAGCAATTGCGGAACCGCTCATTACGATACACCTCTCTCTTTTTTCTCTTCAGATACCTCTTGATTGCCCCACTTTCTAAAGCTAATGAGCACAGCTACAATAAACATACCAGCTAAAAGCGCCCATCCGTATGTGACAACAAATTCAGTTGGATATTGCCCGTAATTTTCTTGTAAATTTTGACGTATATTATCAATCATCATATAACTTAAGATAATTGGAGTTATTATAAGCAAACTTATCTTCCAAAGCATGCCAAGTTTCATATCCGATACTTTGTTTGCATGGTCTTTATATACATCTAACCGTCGCAGCACAAGTGCAATCGTAGCAACTTCAAGCAATGCTAGAACAATTAAGCCAATGTTATTTACAAAGTAATCTACTACATCTAAGAACATTAAACCACCACGTGTTGCGTATACAAGAGAGATAGCAACAGCTATGCTGCCTGTAATAGCAATTGCTTTATTACGGCTGATACCAAATTTCTCTGCAACCGCTGAAAACACAACTTCAACAATCGAGATTAAAGACGTTAATCCTGCCAATGTTAATGATAAGAAGAACAATACACCAAATAAGGACGAGAATGGAAGCTCATTAATAATTTGCGGAAACACTACAAACGCCAAACCGACACCCGCAGATGCTACCTTATCAACTGGAACCTGTAAATTATGAGCCATAAATCCTAATGCTGCAAATACACCAATCCCTGCTAACAATTCAAATCCTGAATTTGCAAACCCTGCGATAAATGCATTATTCGTTGTATCTGAGCTCTTTGGCAAATAGCTGGAATATGTAATCATAATGCCGAATGCCACAGATAAACTGAAGAAAATTTGACCATAGGCTGCTACCCATACTTTACCGTCAAGAATGCGATCCCACTGCGGCTGGAAAAATGCATTTAACCCTTCAGTAGCACCCTCTAGTGTTATAGCACGAATAACAATGATTAAAAACATTATAATCAAGGCTGGAATGAAAATACGGTTCATAACCTCAATTCCCTTTTTTACCCCTTTAAACGCCACACCTAATGTTACAATCCAAACGATTGCCAACGGGAGCAATACCCCAGGTACAAGCCCACCGAATTCACCCGGATTTTTAGCGATGTGAAGATATGAATTAAATAAAAATCCTTCTGTATCTTTCCCCCATGCCTGTGTAAAAGAGAAATATGTATATGACATGGACCAGGCAATAATCAAAGAATAATATGTCGCAATTGTAAATGCTACAAGTACTTGCCACCATCCGATAAATTCACTGCGACGGTGAATACGAAAGAATGTAAGTGGTGCAGATCCGCGATGACGATGCCCAAGCGCAAATTCCAGCGCAAGTATAGAAAGGCCTGTCGTTAAAAGTGCAAATAAGTATGGAAGAAAGAACGCTCCTCCTCCGTTTTCATACGCTGTGTAAGGAAAGCGCCAAATATTACCTAGCCCTACTGCAGAACCTACTGCAGCAAAAATAAATCCTGATCGTGTTCCCCATTGTTGTCGATTTTCCACTGGTATCCCTCCAAATTACCAATACTATTTCATAAAAATGTATCGCTAAAATTACTTGTCTATGTGCATTATACGAACGTTTCTTTTAATTGTCAATCTATTCTGTATATTTTAAAAATAATATTTGTATATTATCACTTTGGTAGAAAATGTCGATTATTGACTTTTTGTATTTCGATAAAAAAGAAGGAAATAATATGTATTTTTTATCAATGAAGATTTTACTTCCAAAGCGGAATAAAAATAAGACCGAATAGGTTATTCACCTATTCGGTCTTTGATTTGCTTCAATATTTTCTTTTCTAAGCGCGACACTTGAACTTGTGAGATACCGAGTCTTTCTGCAACCTCAGATTGCGTTTGATCTTTATAATACCTAAGATATACAATTAGACGTTCCCGCTCATCCAACTCTCGTATCGCTTCTTTTAAAGCAATTTTATCAAACCATTTCGGTTCAGATTGATCCGCAATTTGATCCAAAATTGTAATAGGATCTCCATCGTTTTCATACACGGTTTCATGAATAGAAGCTGGAGTACGGCTTGCTTCCTGTGCCAGCACCACTTCTTCAGGAGTAATTCCCATATGCTCAGCAACTTCATTAATAGTAGGAATGCGTCCGAATGATTTCGCCAACTCGTCCTTTGCCTTTCGGATTTTATTCCCCGTTTCCTTCAAAGATCGGCTCACTTTCACGGTTCCGTCATCTCGAAGAAAGCGTTGGATTTCCCCTATAATCATAGGGACAGCATACGTAGAGAATTTAACATCAAATGATAAATCAAATTTATCTACTGACTTCAATAGCCCGATGCAGCCTATTTGAAACAAATCCTCAGGTTCATAGCCACGGTTAATAAAACGCTGCACAACAGACCAAACTAGCCTCATATTATTTTGTACAATTGTATCCCTTGCCTCTTGATCTCCATCTTGACTCCGTTTAATCAATTCCTTCAGTTCATGATCCTTTAACTGCACTTTTTGATTTTCGTTTCTGACCTCGATCTCCATAGGCAATTCTCCTTAATTGCATAGAGCGTTACTTTTTGAAAGAAATTTTGTAAGATGGATAGTTGTACCGTACTCTTCTGTAGAGATTACTTCGACTTCATCCATGAAATTTTCCATGATTGTAAATCCCATTCCTGAACGCTCTAATTCAGGTTTTGTAGTGAATAATGGCTGTCTTGCTTCTTCCAAATTCCCGATACCGATACCTTCATCGCGAATAGTCAATTTCACCATTCCATCTTCAAGAACAGCAGTAATATACACAATCCCTTGCGGATTGTTATCATATCCGTGAATAATAGCATTAGTAACAGCTTCAGAAATGACCGTTTTAATTTCTGTCAGTTCGTCCATCGTTGGATCCAGCTGTGCAATAAAGGCAGCGACTGTAACGCGGGCAAATGACTCATTTTGGCTTAGCGCTGAAAATTGAAGATGCATCTCATTTCTCATTTACGCCACCCCCAATGTTTGCAGCGCATTTTCTTCATTTGGCTCCAAACGTATGATTTTAAACAAACCGGACATTTCAAACAAACGTTTTACCGCCGGGGAAATCGCACAAACAACCATTTCGCCGCCCAAGCTTTTAATATGCTTATATCGCCCTAAGATGACACCTAACCCAGAACTGTCCATAAAGCTAAGCTTTTCTAAATTCAACACAATATGATTGATTGCTTCTTTTTCAATCTTGTCCGTGACTTCTCTACGAAGCTTTTCCGCCGTATGGTGATCAAGCTCCCCTGCCAATCGAATACATAGAACACTTTGTTTCACTTCGAGATTAATGGAAAGACTCACTTGTACTTCCTCCTCTTGTCAGCGCGAAAGTGCGCGGAAAGTATACAATGTCTTTCTCTATACTGACAGAAGAATCCTTCTCACTGACAAAAGAAGTGTTTTTTCGCTAGAAAATGCAAGAAAAGGTAAAGCCATATGCCGCTTAACCTTCATTCTGCACAGATACAGAGCATACCCCGTTCATAGAAGCTTCTCTTTATTCAGATTTAGAAAAAATGCTGATTGTACGCTTAAATAATTCCCACCAACTCGCTTCGTCAATATCAGCACTTGCCACTAGCATAGTTTTGGAAATTACTTCATCACCATTTTTTAGCACCAACGTTCCAAGTGCATCTCCTTTTTTTATAGGAGCCTTAACACTTTTTTCCATGATGACTTGCTTTTTCACTTTTGCAATACTCTCGCCTTTTTTAGATAAAACAGATACATTCTCAGCAGCTACTAAGCTGACCTTCTTTTCACTCCCGCGATTCACTTTAATAGCTGCAATCGGCTGGTCCTTCTTGTACATTTGTTTTGTTGTGTAATGAGCGTACGCATAATCAAGAAGCTTTGTTACCTGAGCGTTACGCTCTTTTGATGTAGGCGCACCCATTACGACCGCGATGACACGCATCCCATTTTTCATCGCAGAAGCCGTTAAACAATATCTTGCCTCTCCTGTAAAGCCTGTTTTTACTCCATCCACACCCGGATAGAAACGAACAAGTTTATTTGTATTCACAAGCCAAAATTTCTTCTCTGTATTTTGGCGCAAATAGTCTTCATATTTTCCTGTATATTGACGAATCAGCGAATACTTCATAAGCTCCTTCGCCATTACTGCCATATCATACGCAGTAGAATAATGATTTTCAGCAGGCAAACCGGTCGGATTTTGGAAATTTGTATTTTTCAAGCCTAAACTCTTTGCCTTTTTGTTCATCATCTCTACAAACGCTTCCTCTGAGCCCGCGATGTGTTCTGCCATGGCGACAGATGCATCATTTCCAGACGCAATCGCAATGCCTTTTAACATCTCATCGACGGTCATCTCTTCACCTGGCTCCAAAAAAATTTGAGAGCCCCCCATGGAAGCTGCATATTCACTGGTACGAATCTTGTCTTTTAAGGTCAGCTTTCCTTTATTAATCTCTTCCATGATTAAAAGCATCGTCATGATTTTCGTCATGCTTGCCGGTGGCAGTTTTTCATTGCTGTTTTTTTCATACAATACTTTTCCTGTATCTTGCTCAAGCAAAACCGCTGAAGAAGCCTTATCCACCAGGTTCAACTTACTTTCCTGCGTCTTAGCTTTCGGCTTCGCTTCTGATTGAGCGAAGCTTACGGAAGCAAGAGGGAAAATCAGCGTCATACATACTAGTATTCCAACTAATCGTTTCATCTCCATAACCCTCCATTCAGTATCAAACCTATTTTTTCCATTTTTCTCGTTTTTATACCAATTATTGCTAATAAAAGCGAAACTGGCTTGTTTAGGTGCAGAACCACATTTCGCACATAATTGGGATTCTACCTGTAATCCATGCCCTAGACGAGATTATTGTCATACAAACACGCTTGCTTCTCGAAATCAAAATAAAAACTCCTTGATTTTCAAGGAGTTTTTTTCCGTAGCTCTTTCCTTCGCTTCATATATTGCTTTTCATCTTTTGTTTGAAAGCCATGTCCACTTGCAAACAATTGATCTGTTGGTGCAATTCCGCTTTCGGCTATATGCCAGCTTCCGTTCTCTTTGACAAGCACTTGGAGGAAATAATTTATTCCATTCAGTTGATACGGATTTTCCTTCTTCACCTTATACTCCACAGCAATATAAAGCGTTTTAACACCATCATTCCCAAAATAAGAAAGATACTTTGACAAATGTGGAAGATAATGATGGGAAACAGAAATCGGGAGCTCTTTTACATTTTTAAGTGCAGCCTCTTCTATATTAAAAATCGTAGGATACCCTTTTATACGAGAGCCGTGAAAGAGGAAGATTTCGTTTTCCATCCCTCTCGTCCATAGTCTAGAATACTTCACAACATCACCTGTCGCCAAGCATTCTACTTCCTTTCTGACCAATTGCTCTGGTTGCATTCCTTCTTCTGCCTGAACTTTTCCACTACAGAAAAGCAACACCATCATCATGAAAAGTATGATACGCTTCATAATTTCACTCCTTGTTCATCCCTTATTAGAAAAGTATGGAAAAACAAAGGAGAAATTATACTAAAATAAAATAGACCTACTAAATTTGCAACGAATCTTTTACCTAATGCTAGCATTTCTTGTTTTACATCATCTTGAGGCAGCAACCTCACTAATCACACACAAACAAAAAAGCGAGAAAACACTTCCCGCTTTTATTGTATACTTTGACACAACGTGATCATTATTTTCATTTCTTCTTCACTTAAATGAGCAAATTTTTCTTTATAATACTGTAAACGTAATTCTTCGAGCTTACCCGCTACTTCTCTTCCTTGTTCTGTGATTTCTAAATACACGATACGTCTGTCAGAATCAGAGCGTTTGCGAGTCATATATCCTTTTTTAACAAGACGGTCAGTTACCGCCGTGATATGGCTCGATGTAACGTCCACTTCATACGCAATTTGAGAAGCCATTTGCGGACTTTTTGCTTTTAACACACGCAAAACAACGAACTCATTGTAAGGCATATACTTCGTAAAAAGTTCATTGACTTCAGTTTGAAACATACGAAATAACTGACGAAATCCTGCAGATAAATCCAATATGAGTTCTTCTCGTTCTTCTCGTTCTTCTCTCACTGTCCTCTACCCTTTTCTTAATATTCGAATTATTATTTTCAATAATTAAAATAATTATACTGCATATTATATGATTTTGCATACATTTTATTATATTTTCATTATTTACACTTGTCTTGTCAAAATTGAATTTTTGCTTGTAATTAAAGAGTATATTTAATGAATTTTTATTTTACACCTGTTAATTTCGAATACATTTTGCTATTCTTCTAAAATTCTTTATATCTTCAGTTACAAGAAAAATAGTTGGCCTCCTCTAATTGAATACATGATTTTGTCTTCCTCATTCATATATATGTAATGAAACTTTTCTTAGCAGAAGGCAATAGCCACATTAATCCGAAATAAAGGGGGTGCTCCTATATTTTAGTTTGATCAAGGAAAAGAAGGTGAAAAAACATGCATTATGGAACAAATTCTCCCTATTATTATTCTCAAGAGCGAGCAGGCAATCCCCAAACTGTAACTGTGGATGGCCATGGAATGGTAAAGGCAAAACCTGATATTGTTGTACTTACACTGGGAGTAATAACAGAAAATGAAAATGTAAAAGCTGCACAGCAAGAAAATGCTCTGCGCACTAACAGTGTCATTGCTGCGCTAAAAGCACTTGGAATTGATGAAAAAAATATTGAAACCACATCCTATACCATGTCTCCTCAATACGAATATGTTGACGGGAAGCCGCAGTCTAGAGGGTATCGAGTAGAGCATATGCTCGAGGTAACAGTGTTAAATGTTCAGCAAGCAGGGCAAGTATATGATGAAGCAGTGCAAAACGGGGCAAATATAGCCAGAAGCCTTGTGTTTAAAGTATCTAATCCTTCTTCTTATGAAAATGAAGCATTGACCCTCGCTGTTAAAAATGCTCAAGAAAAAGCTAAAGTGATTGCAGGGGCATTAGGAGTCTCCATCAACCCTGTACCAGCGAACATCAAAGAAGAACAAACGAATGTGCAGCGTGAATACGTAGCTGCCTTTTCGAGCATGTCAACAGAGTCAGCGACTCCGATTCAAACCGGGGATTTAGACGTTTCAGCAACTATACGTGCTGTGTTTCAGTATATGTAAACAAGGGTGCTCCTCTGTATAAGAAGAGCACTCTCCTTGTAACAAGATGAAACATCAATCAGTGGGGTCGTTTTCTTCCTCCACTTATCCTTCTTACTTTTCGCACAGTCTGGCATAGATAATTGAAGTTCATGGTAATGCAAGATAAAGAACACATCCTTGCTTTTTTATTGCGCTTTTTCTTAAGTTCAAGCACTTCCTATATTTAATCGACACACACAAAAGGTCTGTCCTCTTACTTTTATATATGCTATAATTGGCATCGTGACTATTTGTCATGGGTGGGCGAGGGATACCTGCAAAGTAGGAATTTAATTATGAAAGGATTGTTAGAAAAGAGATTTGATTTAACAGGTCATAGTACAACAGTAAAGCAAGAAATTACCGCAGGATTGACATCATTTTTTACCATTGTTTACATCATGGTTGTCAACGGAGCTATTTTATCTGATGCCGGTATTCCGGTAGAAGCCGCAATTCTCGCAACAGTACTAACCTCTGTTGTCGGCTGTATGATAATGGCTATTTGGGCGAATGCCCCAATTATTTTAGTGCCTGGTATGGGCGTTAATGCCTTCTTCACGTACACAATTGTTCAATCGATGGGGTTATCCTGGCAGGAAGCTCTTGCAGCTGTATTTTTATCCGGCCTTATCTTCATGCTAACGGCATTTACCCGTTTAGCGGCCCTGTTAACACAAACCATTCCTAAGACTTTAAAAGAAGCTATCACGGTTGGGATAGGTGTGTTTTTAGCGTTTATTGGATTGCAAAAAGGCGGCATAGTTGTTGGTAACAGCAGTACCTTTGTTGCATTAGGAAAGTTGAGCGATCCTCAAGTACTGGCTACATTATCAACCCTGGTACTGGCACTGTTTTTATTTATCCGAAATGTGAAAGGAAGCTTTTTGCTTACTGTTTTTGCTGGAACTGGCATTGCATCGCTGTTTGGCCTTGTTAGCTTAGACACCTTGCAAGATACGAATTTTTCTTTCCAAGATTACGGTGTTTTGTTTGGTGCTATGTCATTTGACAAATTACTGTCTGTTCCATTTTTAATTGCAACCTTTTCACTGACGATGGTGCTTGTGTTTGAAAATATGGGCTTGCTTCATGGGATGCTCGAACGTCCTGAAAAATTTTCACGATCATTTCAAGCGAACGCTTTGTCTGTCGCAGCTTCCGGCTTGTTCGGTACAAGTCCAACGGTTTCCACAGTAGAAAGCGCAGCAGGCATTGCAGCAGGAGGAAAGACAGGCTTAACTTCTTTAGTGACTGGCATGCTCTTTTTACTTTCTCTCTTCTGTATTCCGTTTGTTAAGCTGATTCCTGATAGTGCAATTGCACCTATTCTAATTATTATCGGCGGTTTGATGATCCAAAATATCCAAAACATCAATCTGCAGGATTTTTCAGAAGGATTTCCGGCGTTTCTTATTATTGTAATGATTCCGCTAACATACAGCATCGCAGATGGAATTGCCTTCGGCTTTATCGCTTATCCAATTTTAAAGCTTGCTTTAGGAAAGCGAAATGAAGTTGGCAAACCATTATATGTAATTGCAAGCCTCTTTTTCCTTACATTTGTGCTGCATGCGTTGGGTTAATATATAAAAGTTTCCTTTAGAGTAAAGGAAGCTTTTTTTATATATTGCTATATTTATCCGTTGACTTTTGATACAAGTACATACGTTGCCGCATATCCCAGAAATAACCGTAGGTTCCTGCATTGGTAGCCCACTGCTGAATTTTTTCTATATTATAAAATACAAGAACAACCATTACTAATGGAACTGTAACGCCCAAAATAGTGTACAAGGTATTTCCATAATTGACATACTGAAGAAACAGCTTGTTCACTCCGATATGCATATACATAATTGACATGCTTTTGCTATTAATAAAGCTTAACGGAGCAGTCAGCCTCGTAAAAGAAACCTTTTGGAAAAGACCGCAACATACTATAGTCATCGTAAGCGGAATGATTATATCTAATAAAGGATTTTTGTAACGCAAAAACTTTAAGCTTAAATGATAGTCTAATAATTCCATTTGTTGCAGCGTAATACATAGTAGTGTCAGTATCGTACACACCGTTGTAATCCATAGAGGAATTTTCTTTAAAAGCGGCTTTGTAAAATAACCGATACTAAAATAAAAGATTGTGAGCATAGCTACATCCGCATTCCAGGGTACTCTAATATGTAAATGAGGGCTCCATGCCTGCCAGTCCGGTTACAAAATAGGCTTCTGCATGAGCAGTTGCTGAACACGTTGCTTAATCAAATCTCCAAGCTCATTCCACTCCTTTATATTAAACACATAACCGCTGAACAGGAAAAATGCCGGCATATGAAACCAATAAATACACGTAGTAATTTCACTTGTTTCATATGCATGACCTAGAACAACCAGGATCATACAAAATCCTTTTGCTGCGTCGAGCCACACCTCTCGTTTCCTCTGTGCCATCCTCTCACCTCATTTAGAATATTTCTACGTGATTACCATTCTATAAGGATACGAGGTACTCTCTCTACAGTTTCACAAGGTGGTTAATGCCATTTAATTGTCATGCAACATTGTAATGGTTCTTGTAATAGATGTATCGAATTTGAAAATAAACTTACTATTTCAAAAATGAGCACAGGAAAATTTCAGTGCTCATTTTTCGAGAAGCAACTACGATGCTGCATGTTGGCAGGTCACTTGAACCAGCCTTTCTTTTTAAACCAAAGAATCATAAATAAAGAGATTCCTGCCATTATAAACAACGCTGCAAAATATCCATATCGCCAGTAGAGCTCTGGCATATGCTGAAAGTTCATACCGTATACTCCTGCAATAAATGTAAGCGGCATAAAAATAGTCGAAAACACTGTTAAGGTTTTCATAATACTGTTCATATAATCGGAATTCAATGAGAAGTAACTATCACGAATGTCAGCTGTCAAATCTCGGCTTGCTTCAATCATTTCAGTCAGCTTCAGTAAATGGTCATAAATATCCTTAAAATATAGTTCATGATCATTACTGCCCTGAAAGCGAGTAGAATTCAATATGCGATAAAGCAAGTCCCGCATTGGAATTATCGTGCGACGCAACTTCGACAAATCATACCTAATATCAAATACCTCTTCTAGCACGCTGCTTTCCGAATCTCTCGTTAAATTATCATCAATATCATTTAATCGATCCTCTAAATAATATACAGGGGGAAAATAGTCATCCACTATTTGATCTATAAGCATATGAGCCAAATGCAAAGGACTAATCTTAATACGGTCTCGTTCCTCAATTCTCTCCCACGTTCGTTCAATTCCTTTGTTTTCATGAAAATGAAACGAAACGACAAAGCGCTCTCCTATAAACAAATCAACTTCATGCGGCTCCATCTCTTCTCCGTCAATAGAATGGAGTACTAAAAAATGATATCCATTATAAAAATCTACCTTAGGCCGCTGTACGTATTCCAAGCAATCTTCAATCGTTAAAGGGTGAAACTGAAAATATTCTTTTAACACATATGTATACTCTTCTTCCGTCGGTGAGGCCAAATCGACCCAGTACCATTCTATATCTTCACGCTCCACATCTTCTAAACATAAATTATACAGCACTGTTTTATCTTTTCTTATCCCGCAAATCCGAATCATACGTGCCTCCTCCCTTTTTTCTTAGTATAGACTTCATACAAAAAGATTGATACCAAAAATGTTTTCTTCTCTTTTCGTAAAAAAGCACACCTGTAAAGCATGCGCATTGTCACCATAGAGTAAAAAAAGCCCCTTACATCAAGTGCAAGGAGCTTTGTATATTTATTCTGTTACCGTATCGTGCACTAACGGTGGTGCTTCAACATGATTTTTAGAAATTTTGATGTTTTCATAAATCTTATTCTTTACATTTTCAACATCTTGGCTGTTAGCATGCATCGTGACTAATGAATCACCCTTTTTCACAGCATCACCAATTTTCTTGCGAAGGAGTAATCCTACTGCTAAGTCAATCTCTGATTCTTTTGTAGCGCGCCCAGCTCCTAACAACATGGCTGCTGTACCTATTTCATCCGCTATAATTTCAGACACATACCCATCTTCCTTCGCTTCAACCTCTATAATATACTTTGCAGCTGGCAGCTTTTCTGGATTATTTACAACAGAGCCGTCTCCGCCTTGCGCTTCCAAAAATACTTTAAACTTCTCAAGCGCTTTACCATTGTTCATAACCTCGATAAGCTTTTGACGTGCGTCATCCAATGAAGACGCTTGTCCTGCTAAATACACCATCTTGCTCCCCAGTACTAAGCATAGCTCCTCTAAATCTTTCGGACCTTTTCCCTGCAATGTATCAATTGCTTCTTTCACTTCCAGTGCATTTCCGATTGCAAATCCAAGCGGTTGACTCATATCAGAAATAACAGCCATCGTTTTCCGTCCAACATTGTTTCCGATGCGTACCATTGCTTGTGCAAGCGCTCTAGCATCTTCTGTCGTTTTCATGAACGCACCTGCTCCTGTTTTTACATCCAAAACAATCGCATCAGCGCCAGCGGCAATTTTTTTACTCATAATAGAGCTTGCAATCAATGGAATGGAATCCACTGTTGCAGTAACATCACGAAGGGCATACAACTTTTTATCAGCTGGTGTCAAGTTTCCACTTTGTCCAATAACAGCAATTTTATTTTTGTTTACAAGATCGATAAATTGCTGATTTTCAATTTCAACATGAAAACCCTCAACTGCTTCTAATTTATCAATGGTCCCCCCTGTATGGCCTAATCCCCGTCCGGACATTTTTGCTACGGGCACATCAAGTGCAGCTACTAATGGACCCAACACCAAAGTAGTCGTATCTCCGACACCGCCAGTGGAGTGCTTATCCACTTTTATTCCTTCAATTGCAGATAAATCAATGGTATCGCCACTGTTGACCATGGCCATCGTTAAGTCTGCACGTTCTTGATCATTCATATCCTTGAAAAAAACAGCCATGGCAAATGAACTCATTTGATAATCCGGTATTTCTCCGTTCGTATAGCCTGTAATGATGAATTGAATTTCCTCTGTTGTCAATGCATGTCCGTCACGCTTTTTGGCAATTAAATCTACCATTCTCATCTGAAATCCCCCTTACTTCACACTTTTCATTTCGCTTATTATGCCTTTTACTAACGATAAAAAGTTGACTTTAACGCGTTCCGTCGTCTCTATTACCTCTTCATGATTTAACGGCTGATCTAAAATGCCTGCAGCCATGTTCGTAATACAAGAGATACCAAGCACCTTCATCCCAGCGTGACGAGCTACAATAACCTCTGGAACTGTAGACATACCTACCGCATCTGCTCCAAGCGTACGAGCCATGCGGATTTCAGCAGGAGTTTCATATGTAGGACCAGACATTGCAAGATAGACGCCTTCTTGCACTTTTAAATTTAAGCCTTCTGCAACCTTTCTTGCTTGCTGACGAAGATTTTTACAATATGCTTCTGACATATCTGGAAAGCGGAAACCAAGCTCTGAATCATTCGGTCCAATTAACGGATTGGCACTCATAAAATTAATATGATCAGAAATTAACATTAAGTCCCCAGTTTCAAAGGAAGTGTTCACTCCGCCAGCTGCATTTGTTACAACCAGCTTCTCTACCCCCAATGCTTTCATAACACGAACAGGGAAGGTTACTTTTTGCATAGCATACCCTTCATAGTAATGAAAGCGCCCTTGCATAGCCATTACCGTTACACCTTGCAATGTTCCAAACACCAATTGTCCTGCATGACCTTCAACCGTAGATACTGGAAACTCAGGAATTTCATTGTATGGTACTTTCACTGGATTCTCAATTTCATCAGCCAGTACACCAAGTCCTGATCCTAAAATTAAACCGACTTCAGGCGTCCGATCAAATTTTCCTTTTAAATAAGAAGCTGCTTTTTCAATTAACTGTTTATCCACTTTCAATTCCTCCTTACTCTAGCTCGTTTAAAAAGCTTTTGCCGTAATCTGGCATCTTTACGCCGAAATTTTCAGCAACAGTAGCACCTATATCAGCAAATGTTTGACGAAGCGGTAATTCTTTTCCGCCATTTCTCATACTTGGACTGTATGCCAATAGCGGTACATACTCGCGTGTATGATCCGTACCATGATGAATTGGGTCATTTCCATGATCTGCTGTAATAATAAGCAAATCATCATCCTTTAACTTTTCCATTACTTCAGGCAAACGGGCATCATATTCTTCTAAGGCTTCTCCATAGCCCTGCGGGTCACGGCGATGACCGAATAATGCATCAAAATCAACCAAGTTTACAAAGCTAATACCTGTAAAGTCCATATCTGCTGTATCAGCCATCTTATCCATTCCATCCATATTAGATTTGGTACGAAGGGACTTTGTGACACCCTCTTCATCATAAATATCGGATATTTTTCCAATGGCAATGACATCAAAATCTCCATCCTGTAATTCATTCATAACCGTCCGGCCGAATGGTTTCAACGCATAATCATGACGGTTTGGCGTACGCTGGAAATTACCCGGCTCTCCGACAAATGGACGCGCAATCACGCGGCCAACCATATACTTTTCATCTAAAGTCAATTCCCTGCATATTTTACAAATATCATACAATTCTTCAAGAGGAACTATTTCTTCATGAGCAGCAATTTGCAGTACAGAATCTGCAGAAGTGTATACAATCAACGCCCCTGTTTCCATATGTTCTTTTCCCAATTCATCAAGAATACCCGTTCCAGATGCTGGTTTGTTCCCAATTACTTTGCGACCTGTGCGACTTTCGATTTCATCAATTAATTCTTTCGGAAATCCTTCAGGGAATACTTGAAACGGTGTATCAATATACAACCCCATTATTTCCCAATGACCTGTCATCGTATCCTTTCCGGCTGATTTTTCTTGCATTTTTGTATAATAACCAAGCGGTTGATCTACCTTGGAAATGCCGTTCATTTCACGGATATTTCCAAGACCAAGCTTTGCCATATTAGGCATATGTAATCCCTTCATGTGATCTGCAATATGTCCAAGCGTATCAGCACCTATATCCCCATACTTCTCGGCGTCAGGTGCTTCCCCGATTCCAACAGAATCCATCACGATTAAAAAAATACGTTTATATTTCTGGCTCACAACTGTCCCTCCTACTTTATTCCATTACTAAAATAGTATGTCCTAAAAAAATACAAAAAGTTGCCATTTTATAAAGTCAGATGTCAGACTTTATAAAATGGTGTTAGCCTGCATTTTTAGTATAAGAAGCCACATAGAACTCTTTTCTTCTCCTCTATCATAATATACTAACCTGCATTTTTCCACAAACTATGAAGAGGCTTGTGAAAAAATACAGGCACCCTCTGTTGTTCTATAAAACAATCCTTTGACAAGCTCACTACGGCTGAACTGTTGACCATTATTTATGTAAAAATACTTCAATTCCCTTTGCAATGCCAATGGCGGTTTTTCGTTTAAACTCATCTATCTGCAGCAACTTTGCATCTTCTTCGTTCGTTAAATAACCAATTTCAATAAGAGTACTTGGTACAATGGATTCCCGCAGTACACGATAATTGGCGAATTTCGTAAATCGAATCGGCATTCCCGTTTCTTTAGATAATGAGCGGGCGATCGCATGCGCTGCTTCCTTATCCTGAAAAGGAGTAAAATAAAATGTTTCGATTCCTCGCACTTCTGAATTTTTTACAAATGCATTCGCATGAATGCTAACAAACAAATCCGCTCCCATTTTTCGAGCAAACTTAGGCCGGCATGTCAAATCCTCTTCATAGCCTTTTTTGCTGCACTCTGTATCTCCATCTCTCGTTACATATACTTTATATCCTTTTTTCTCTAGTTCTTCTTTGAGATACTGTGATACACCCCATACCACTTCTTTTTCTACAATTGTTTTATTAGAAAATCCCGGATATTTCCCCCCGTGCCCTGGATCAAGAACCACAACTGTCTCATCGGTATGCTTTTTCATTTTCACATAGCCAAAATAAAAAGCAACAGCAAGCAGGAAAAGTATTCCTGCAATAATAATAATCGTTCGTTTCATCTACGTCTCCTTTTGACATCAATCTCCTTTACAATATTCTATAGGCAAAAGAAAAAACCTTCACAAATGTGAAGGCTACTTAACCTGAACCGTTTCTTCTTGATGATCGTGAATATCACCCTTCATCACGTGTACCTTTACGTGATAAGTACCTGTGTCTTTAAATGTAGTCATAGCAGTATATTTACCGCTTTGTCCTTCTTTTGCCGGGACATATTCATGTTTCTCAGAAGAATCATTCCAAATTTCAAACTGTACATCAGCACCGGCTAATGCTGCATTATCATGTTGAATATGGGCCATCAGTTCTGTTTCAGCATTTGCTTGAATGTCTCCAGCCATGAAATGAATAGCCACCCCCCCATGCTCGTGCTCATCATGATGCTCATCTGACTCAGTAGAGTCCTCTATGTTTCCTACTTTTATTTCCACTTTCGGCATTACATGCATGCCACGCGCAGTCGTATGTGCAACTATATCATAAATACCATCTTCCGAAAAAGTTGTTTCAGCTGTATATACTCCTTTGCCTGCATGCTTCGCTTCAATCATTTGACTATCCTCTTCGCCTTGCTTCATTACTTCAAATTTCACTTCATCCGCATCAGTTACAGCTTCTTTCCCTTGCATCACAACTGCTTGCAGTTCCACTTTTTCATGCGGCTTCAATTCTTTCGGATTCGTTTTCACTTCTACTTTGACTTCTTGTGGAAGTTCATTTTTATCTGTATCTTTATTCTCGCTACATCCTGTGAATGCGAAAACCAACATTAATATTAGCATAAAAAATTTTTTCATTATAATTCCTCCTTCACTCTATTTAAGTATAGAGAATGATAGAGTGCACTGTCTATGTATTCTATTGCAAATTATATGCGAAGAATTTGTGAAGTTTCTGTGAAAAACAATTTGCACAGTTTCTCTCTCATTCAAACAAAAGAACCTAGATTTCTCTAGGCTCTCGGATGAAACTGCTTATACACATCTTTCAATCTTGCTTTTGAAACATGTGTGTAAATTTGAGTCGTTGAAATATCTGCATGTCCAAGCATCTCTTGTACAGCACGAAGATCTGCCCCATTTTCTAACAGATGTGTAGCAAAAGAATGACGCAAGGTATGCGGAGTTAACTCTTTTTGAATATTTGCTTCAGCAGCCAACTTCTTTAAGATTTTCCAAAAGCCTTGACGCGATAATCGCTGCCCTTGACGATTTAAAAAAAGCGCATCAGATGCTTTTTTCCCCATTAACTTCTTTCTTCCCAGTTGAATATACTTGTCCGTCGCTTCCATTGCCAGTCGCCCAAGAGGAATAATCCGCTCTTTGTTCCCCTTTCCGAGACAACGCACAAACCCCATGGTGAGATGCACGTCTGATAAATCAAGATTAATAAGTTCAGAGACACGAAGCCCAGTAGCATATAACATCTCCAGCATAGCCTTATCTCGAAGTCCGAATGCCGTATTTCCCTGGGGAGCTTGCAGCAAAGCTTCTACTTCAGCAATAGACAGCACCTTAGGCAATTTCCGTTCAGCCTGCGGTGTTTCAATATGTACAGACGGGTCGTGCTCTACCACGTGCTCACGCAATAAAAACTGATGAAACGAACGAATCGAAGCAATATGTCTAGCAAGTGTTTTCGATGACTTGTTGGCCTCTTTCAGATGATGAAGAAAATTAACAATATGTAGCCGTGTGACAGCGTGTAACGAGGAAAGCTGCTCAACCTTTTGTATATACTTTAAATAACTTTTTAAATCTCGTTCATACGATATAACTGTATTACGAGCTAATCCTTTTTCTACAATCAAATAATGAATAAAATCTTTAACTTGATCCTCCAATAGTCCTCTACTCCCCGTTTTCATAGAAAAAAATCATGCGCTGCATCCAATTGTCGACCGTCATCCCTTGCTCCTCAGTTGTAACTTTAACGGCTGAATCTTGTTTCGGTGCATCATAGCGATGATAGTTTTGATATTCCTCATTTATCCATAGTATAGCGAAATAAAACAAAACCGTACAACCCGTAAATAACAAAAATACTTTTACAACATCAAAGGTAAATTTGATTGCTCTCATAGCACTGCCTCCAAGTCTAAATAATAGTCTTAGTACAACATATGCCAGATAAGACAAACTTTATACATAGAAAAGCCTGTTATGCCTTCTCACTAAGATGAAACCAAATCATCCAAACAAAAAACCCTTTCCTTCTATACAGGAAAAGGTTGTTCGGCTTCTTTTTGTTGACATACTTGACATACTCCATAAAATGTCAATCTATGATCTTTTACTTTAAATTTCCAATTAGTTTCAACTGTTTTTTCAACCTCTCCAAGAAGATCTTCTTGGATTTCTTCAACAGAACCACATTGTGTGCATACAAGGTGGTGATGGAAACGAGCTGCTCCCTCTTGGCGTAGATCATAGCGCGATACACCGTCTCCAAAATTAATTTTATCAACGATTTTTAATTCGGTTAACAGTTCCAATGTGCGGTAGACTGTTGCTAATCCGATTTCTGGCGATTTTTCTTTCACAAGGAGGTATACATCTTCCGCGCTTAAATGATCTTCTTCATTTTCTAGAAGCACTCGAACTGTTGCCTCACGTTGTGGTGTTAATTTATAACTAGCTGAATGTAGTTGCTTCTTAATTCGATCGATTCTGCTTTCCATTTATTACCCTCCTCGCCACTCTTACACTATTATACCAAAAGAAGAGAGGGTGTCAAAAGAAAATAATGATTACTATATTATAATCATTTTTGGCTCATAGCCTCTACAACTATTTTCATCAGTTTCGGAGATGCATATGCTTCAAAAAACGAAGCGGCTGCCATTCCCAAGCCAACAATTAGAAAAAAGCAGGTATACCGAACAAAAAGCGGTAAAATGGGTTCATTGCTGCGCCGTATAAACTGGTGACGAATCATACGTAAAGAAAAATTGACCGATACCGTTGTCACAATAATAAAAGCTGGAATAACAATTAAATTTTGGGGCAGCACAGATACGAATGATAGAAGGAACCCTTGCCATCCCAGCTGATTGACTAAAAATCCAACCGTAAACCCTACTACGATTCCTTTTAAAAACAGAAGAACTAATATAATGGGCAAACCGATAATAGAAATGCCCAGAACCCATATAAAGCCGATATATTTTAAGTGAGAAAAATAGCTTTGTTCAAACATTTCGTTAGACGCAGCAAACTTGCCTTCTGATACTTGTCCGAAAAAGCGACTCAAATATGTATATAATTCTTGCTTTTGACCGCCCTGTAAGCTATTTACAGTCACAGCACCGAATATAACGCCCATAAGCAAAAGAATAGAAACAAATAAATAAACAGAAGAATGCTCTTGTATATGATAGGCAATGCGATCTTGCATCGTCGGTTTTCGCAACATTTCTTTCTCCCCCTATAACTCTCTTACTAGATTGTATGATGGGAATGAAATTCTATGACTCGGCTGTTTTGGAAATTGAAATTACTATTTTTAATTTGATACACTAGAGGTAGAGATGAGGGAGGGATATTTTATGAATCCATTACTGCTTGATTTTCCGACAATGTTTCAAACAAAACGTTTGCTCATCCGCAAACCGTTTCCTGGAGATGGGATGGAAGTATACGAGGCCATCCAATCTTCTAAATCAATTCTGGATCTTTGGATGCCTTCAGTATCAACCATTTCCTCTGAGGAACAAGCGGAAGCACTCATCAGAGAAGAGCATGCCCGGTTTTTATTGAGAGAACATCTCACATTCCATATGTATCACAGAGAAGAAGGTTTTTTTATAGGAGCTCTAACATTAATCCCTGCATGGAATATACCGAAATTCGAGCTACGTTTTTGGCTGCACAGTAAGCACCGCAGGCAAGGATTTATGAAAGAAGCTTTAGCAGGAGCTGTTAATTTTGCTTTTGAAAAACTGGATGCAAAGCGCGTAGAGATTCGTTGCGATGCCGCTAACGAACAGGCCCGGTCTACAGCGGAAAGTACAGAATTTGTATTAGAGGGTATTTTACAAAACGAAAGACTATCTGCTGATAATGAATTACGTGATACCTGCATATATGCAAAGGTAAAAAATCGATAGACACATCTGTCTATCGATTTTTTAATTGCAAGTATTGTACTGCTAGTATTGTTTTCGCATCATGAATACGCTTCTCTTGTATTAAGTGTAGCGCTTCCTCAAGCGAGACTTCCATTAACTCTACAAATTCATCTTCATCTAAAGCCGCTTTCTCTTCTTTCTTCTCCAATCCAGTCGCTTCATAAAGATAGACGATTTCATCACAAAAACCTGGTGCTGTATAAAATGAAGCGATAAGTTCCATATCTGCTGCTATGTAACCCGTTTCTTCCTCTAATTCACGATGCGCTGTCGATAAAGGTTCTTCACCAGGTTCCAATTTTCCTGCGGGCACCTCGATAATCGATTTTTCCATCGCCTTGCGATATTGCTCAACTAAAACCAGTTTATTTTCTTTTGTAACGGCTACTATTGCGACCGCGCCGGGGTGCTTTACAATCTCACGTTTGCTTGTATTTCCATTTGGCAGTGTCACTTCATCTACCTGAATAGTAATAACTTTCCCTTGAAAAACAGGTGTCGTAGAAATCGTTTTCTCTTCAAACTTTTTCAACACTCTCAGCTCCTTGTTCTAATTACAATTCTCTCTTCATACATTCTATCACAAACCATACCGGAGGGATTGTCATGAAAATATATATAGCAAAAGACCGGATTAGGCTTGTAGGGAAAGCATGGGAGGTACGCCGACAATTAAAAGAATACAGCAAGCAGTATGAAACGGTGCAAGACTGGATTCGGGGTGAACGCCGAAAATTCAAATAGAGGGAAAGAAAGGATTAATCCCCCATACAATTTGAATAAAACTATTTGAAAAAGACTCCCTTATAGCGTTACTATTAAAATAATACAAAGGGGGATTGCTATGAATCAACGTCAATTAGGTTGCTCTGATTTATACGTTAGTGAAATAGGGTTGGGCTGTATGTCACTCGGAACAACGGAAGCAGAAGCCATTCGCATCATTCATACTGCTATAGATCAAGGTATCAATTTCTTGGATACCGCCGATTTATACAATTATGGTTTGAATGAATCCTTCGTTGGTAAAGCATTAAAAGGCAAACGCAAAGATATAGTTCTCGCCACTAAAGCAGGCAATCGCTGGACCGAAGAAAAAAATGGCTGGTTTTGGGATCCATCTAAACAATACATAAAAGAAGCAGTAAAAAATAGCCTCCTTCGTCTTCAAACAGACTATATTGATCTATACCAGCTGCACGGGGGCACGATTGAAGACAATATAGAAGAAACCATCGAAGCATTTGACGAATTGCAGCAAGAAGGTCTCATTCGGTACTATGGGATTTCCTCGATTCGTCCAAATGTCATTAAGGAATACGCATCTCGTTCGAATATTGTCAGCGTGTTAATGGAATACAACATATTAAATCGCCGTCCAGAAGAATTATTTTCATACTTACAAGAATATAATATAAGCATCATTGCACGCGGACCATTAGCCAAAGGACTCTTAACACACGCAAATGAACGAAAGCTTGAAAAGGCAAGAGAGAAGGGATACCTCTCCTACTCCATTGAGGAACTGGAACGTACTCTTCATATGCTGCATTCCGATCGTCCCCTGCAAGACACCGCTATTCAATATTGTTTGCACAACCCTATTGTAGCTTCGGTCATACCAGGTGCAAGCTCTGAAAAGCAAGCTGTAGAAAATGCGAAAGCTGCCAACGCTGCTCCGCTTACAGAAGATGAATATGAATTTATTCAAGAGGTTACAAAACAAGATAAATATGAACAACACTGTTAGGAAAAAAGGCCGCATATGAAGTTTAAGTAGTTCAGTTATTATGGAGAAACATTAGAAATAACATACTAATTTTAAGACCAAATCGCATAGTGATTTGGTCTTTTATTTTTATTGATATATCAATGT
Organism: Bacillus sp. 165; assembly: GCF_017742235.1. Taxonomy (GTDB): domain Bacteria; phylum Bacillota; class Bacilli; order Bacillales; family Bacillaceae_G; genus JAGHKQ01. The sequence goes on along the minus strand of NZ_JAGHKQ010000004.1, from coordinate 219,875 downwards.
TTTGAGTGTAAAAAGGTATAAAATAGCAATAGAAATAGAAATAGCATACTAAATAGCAGAGTGACAATAACTATCGACACATTGGAAATTAAGGTGCTAAAACAGTTGTTATTTTCTATGCTAATTGTATTACCGATTTAAGGAGTGAAAGTAAAATGCAATTCATATAACCTAAAAATAATAATGCAGATAATGTTGATTGGCTAATTTCAGAACAAGTCAGAGAAATAGTGAAGTATTACGCGGAATATTGTCAATATACCGAGAGTGAAGTAGTGGATATGGTCTTAAAAAACCTCTTAACTGATGACGGATTTCTTAAGTGGATTGATGGGGTACGAAATAATAAAAGAATGTTAAGGAAAATAGGTTTGGAAGAAGCAGCGGAGGGAAAAAACTTGGATTTAATAAGAAAAATTTGAAATTGTAATATAATAACTTTTTTTGAAAGGAAGGAAGGAATCAAAATGAATAAGAAAATATCTTTAATCCATTCTTCAAATTTAGCTTCCGTTGATTACGCTTACGCTAGTAGAATACCTTCTGGTATGGATATATTTTTTTTAGCTGGGGCATGTCCACTAAATAAAGAAGGTGAAGTCCAAAATTCAAATGATTATGAGTTTCAGGCTAAACTTTGTGTAGAGAACTTGAAAGAAGCATTAAAAGAATGTGGTGCATCATTAGAAAACGTAGTTTATACGAGAATTCTAGTTGCATCTCAAAATAGAGCGGACTTAGCCACTGCATGGAAAACAATAAGAAAAGAGTTTGGGAATCATGATGTCCCAAGTACCTTATCTGGTGTTACTGTATTAGGATATACAAATCAATTAGTGGAAATCGAAGCTGTAGCAGCAGTAAAAAACCAACATGACAATTAAAACTTGTACTTTCTAGTCTTAGGAGCATAAAGCGTGGAAAATGAATTCTATCCTGTAACAAGAATGGGATTCTTAAATAACTGGATATTTTACTTTCACTTTTATTGTCGAAATTTAAAATTGAGAACAAACGATTTATCATTTTAGGAGTTAAAGTTAGTAAATCTTTGTTGAACTAACACATACGTTAGTTCAACAAGGAAATATAGCTAATATAAAAACGCTTGGATTTGTTCCAAGCGTTTTTATATGCTAAATATACTTATAAATGAAATGCCAATCTTATTGCTAATTGGTATGGAATTTATACTGTTATTTTAAGTTTTCTCCACATTATCTGAACTACTTATATGAAGTTACGGCCTTTTTTTATAACGTATCATACTTTTCCGGATTCGTTCCAACCCTTTTGTTTTCGTTAACGGAATCTATTTTCTGCATATCCTCCTGAGAAATTGTAAAATCGAAAATATCACTGTTTTCTTTTATACGGGAAGGTGTAACCGATTTTGGAATGGTCACAATTCCACTTTGAATATCCCATCTCAAAATAACTTGAGCTGGTGTTTTTTCATACTTTTTCGACAACTGTTGAATAATTGGATGTTGAAATATCTCTCCGCCTCTCATCAAAGGGCTCCACGCTTCCATTTGGATGCCATTTTCCTTACAAAAATTACGCAAACCTACTTGTGCCAACATTGGATGTAGTTCTACTTGATTGACCATCGGCTTAATATTACAACTATCTAGCAATGCTTCTAAATGATGAATATGAAAGTTGGACACTCCTATCGCACGAACACGCCCGTTTTCATATAACTTTTCAAGAGCTCGATACGTTTCGATAAACTTACCTCGCACCGGCCAATGTACTAGATACAAATCTACATAATCCATTTGGAGCTTCTGCAAGCTTGTTTCAAAAGCCTTTAATGTGGATTCATATCCTTGGTCATCATTCCATACCTTCGTTGTAATAAATATGTCTTCACGAGAAATACCGACTTCCCGTATGGCTTCCCCGACTCCTTCTTCATTCTCATAAATGGCAGCCGTATCAATGGCACGGTATCCTGTTTCCAATGCAGCATGTACCGCACGCTTCACTTCATCGCCTTCTTGTGCTTTGTACACACCAAGGCCAAACCACGGCATGTTGACACCATTACTTAAGGTAACGGTAGATTGAATATCATACATAGTTCTCACCTCTTACACTAAAATTCAGAAACAACCAAAGAACTTATCCGGTTCTTTGGTTGTATACGATTAAAAATCAAAATTATCAGGATCTGGTCCAATGCGACGCTTCTCATTCAGTGCATTGATTTTTTCCATATCTTCAGCTGATAGCTCAAAATCAAATACTTGACAGTTTTCTTGAATACGAGACGGTGTAATTGATTTAGGAATAGTTACAATCCCGCTTTGGACATCCCAACGCAGAATAATTTGCGCCGGTGTCTTGCTATACTTTTTCGCAAGTTCGCAAATTATTTCGCTTTCAAAAATTTCACCGCCTTGCATTAGTGGGCTCCATGCTTCAATTTGGATATCATGCTTACGGCAAAACTCTCGAAGTTCTACCTGTGCCATTTTCGGATGAAGCTCCACTTGATTCACCATAGGCTTTACTTCACAACCATTCATCACATCTTCTAAATGATGGATGTTAAAATTTGATACACCAATAGCCCTTACTTTCCCATCTTTATATAATTTCTCTAATGCACGATATGTATCAACATATTTTCCCTTTACCGGCCAATGAACCAAGTATAAATCCAAGTAGTCCAATCCCAGCTTTTGCAGGCTTGTTTCAAACGCAGCCAATGTAGATTCATATCCTTGGTCACTGTTCCATACCTTTGTCGTAATAAACAAGTCTTCACGAGGAACACCAGCTTCTCGAATTGCTTCTCCCACACCTTCTTCGTTTTGATATACAGCAGCTGTATCAATAGCACGATAGCCTGCTTGTATCGCTGCCTTTACCGCCGTTTTTACTTCTTGTCCTTCTTTTACCCGCCATACTCCGAGTCCTAATATCGGCATCTCTACACCATTATGCAATGTAACAGTTGGAATGCTTATCATATATTCTCCTCCTTTTAGTAAAACAAATTAATCTTTTGTTCGCTCGTCAAGACCAGTTCGTATAAGTACTTTGTATTTAAAGATGCAGAAGCACATTGATACATACAATATTGCTTCATTTTATTTAACCAACTTTATCTATTACTAGTCAAAGAAATCGGCTTATCCTTGCTCCCTCAGCCACTCTTCTGTTTTTCGATCAACTTCTTTTATAAAAGCGTCTTTTCCTGCGATATAGCTTTCAATGTCATATGTAAACTTCATAGCAAGCTCCTCCTTTAAAGTTGCATATGCTTCCATTTCTTCACAATTTTCCATCATATAATCCCGAAACGCAAGATGTCTTTTAATTCGTGGGTCTCCACTTTGAAATACATGTAAATGATGGGTATGAGTACCTTGACTTTGCTTCACAAAGTATCGTCTGCCGCTAATGCCATTCTCTCCTCTTGGTTCATAGCCGACTCTCTCCAAAACACTGTCCCACTCATCCACTTTCAGGATACTTTCTACCTCCATAATCATGTCAATAATTGGTTTAGCCGCAAGACCTGGGACAGAAGTGCTGCCAATATGATGCATTTTTATTTTTTCTGGAATGATTTCCTTTAGCATTGCTGCTTCTTTCTGAAACAGCTCACACCATTTATTATCATACGGTACAACTTCTACTTTTCTCACATGCATTTTCATACCCCCTTTTTCTTTTATTGTATGAAAAAAAAAGCTGGCTACTCAGCCAGCTCATTTAAAATCCTTCCATGATATATTGCTTTCATTCAGAAGTTCTTCAAACGATTTATTTTTTTCGCGTTCGCGCTGCTCTTTGCGCTTCCGTTCTAACTCGTCTTGTTTCTTTTTTTCTTCCTGTTCTAAAAGAAGCTTCTGCTTTTGCTTCAATTGCTGCAAAATGCTGCTGTTTAAATAGTCTCCGAGACTAACACTTTCCTTTTCCTGCTTCTGAGGATTGGTTTTTGCATTCTTTTTCTTTGCCATACTGCTCACCCATCATTCATTTTTCCATCATTATATCATGAAAAAAGACCAAGGATAAACGCCTAACCCTATTATTTCACTATAAGAATCACCGCAGTTTTTGAACAAAAAAAGACTGATGCGATAAGCATCAGCTATACGGAAGGTCTAGTGTCTTTTTTATTTTAGCATATATAAATAGCATTTTCATCATTTTTTCTTAAATTTTCATAATATTTTAATAAAAATAAAGATTTTGTAAAATTTCCAACAATATTTAATACTCCTCATATTTGTTCAAAAATTCTACCATAGCTTGTTCAGCCAGCTTAGACTTCGTAATCCCTTGTTGCTTGGCAAATCTGTCCCATCTTTCCAATACTGCTTTGCTGATAGAGAACGTTCGTTTTGCTTTCTCGCCTTGCAAAACCGAAACAGGAAGCAATGTTTTTGTTTGGAACATTAAGCGAATGGCCCGCAACTCCTCATAAATAAGCTTATTATAATCCTCTTCTGCTGCAAAAGATTTCACTTCTGTAATATCTAACTCCCTAGGTTCATCCCCGTCCCCCAAATACACCCTTTTTTTCTGCACACTGTCGTATTCATACCCGATTATACGCAGCTTTTTTGATAAAGTATACGGCGTCATACCCAACTTTTTAGCAATGATGGAAAGCGGCTCTTTTTTATTCAACCTATCAATAATCTCTCCAACCAGCATATGCTCACCCTCAAAAAAATCTCTTTACTTCAACATAAGCAAAAGAGTAAAAATCTGTTACCGATATATAGCCAATACTTTGATTACAACGGCAGGAGCTGTAACAAAACAATCCTGTTCCGCTATCTTATCCGGATAAAAAAACGGAGCCATAGAATCGAAAATTGGGTATCTCTCTTCTGCTCCGATTAGATGCTCGATACGTGCTGTTATAGTATAGCTTCCATTTTGTAGATCAGAGAGGGCCGCTCCTAAAAAGAAAGATTGATGGAGAGGTGCTGTAAATAGGAATGGTTCTGGAGAACGAACAGGATGGAGCATTACATGATGCATTTGCTTTTCTAAGATTTTCTTTCCATATTTAACACCATGTTCTAATATAGTTTTATCTTGTACTGGAAGATGCAATTCTTTGGCAAATGTAAGAAAATCAGCTGCCTCATTCAACATGACGCTCATCGTATAAGCTGCCGGCAATTCAATCTTGCATGTACAAGTAATAAATTCACCAATAGTCAAGCTGTTCCATTCCTCTTGTGTGACTTCTGTGAGAGTATTCATAACTGGCTCCAAGTACTTGCAGAGCTTCATAAATTGTGACTCTACTGTAGGCTCCTTTGAAGCTTGAAAAGTCACAGTCGTATTCGCACTTTCTCTTTTATAAGCAAGGGCTGGAACTGGAAGTCCAAGTTTGCAAAGCAATTTTTGAAAATCACCTGCCGAAAACTCCAGGTGATGCTTTGGAGATACACCAGTTACTGATTGCTGAATTGTTTGTAAAACACCTTCTTCGATAACGGATAAATAATTAAGTAAGCTGCGCTGATCAATGTAATAGAAATCTCGCAATCTCTCTAACATAACATCACCCTTCATTTAATTATAAGAACGTTCGTTCTGATTATTTTACCATATTTACCCAAATGTATACAACATGTACATAAAACAAATCCCATTAAAAGGTTCACTTCTCCCCCTGTTAAACCATTAGCAAAGCGAGGAGTTTTATGTTACGTCTAAAGCCTATTTGATCACACTAAGTTCCTCACGTTTCACTGGAGCATCCAGCAAAAAAAGAACCCGCTATTTCGGATTCTTTTTTCTTACTGCCGCAAAAATACCCTAAGGTTTTTGGTTAACAGTACTTTATAAGTTTGTTTTATAACGCCACTTTCTTTTATCCTGCTTTTCGTTTAATTCTCTCCATAATTGGAAAGGATTGCTGCACACTTTTTGGTCCGGTTCGAATCAGAAATATTAATTGTATTACAATTATCGCTAACGGCAAGCCCCGGTAAGCTAAATATTTCGGCTCCCAATCGGTCGCGAATTTCCCTTTATATTCATGCAGTCCTTTAAATTTATAAAAATAATCTCCATACAAAAATGCTCTTCTAGCTAGCTTTTCACTCCATAAAGAATATGCAAATGTACCAACGTTCGATAGAGGCGACATACCTAAACTGCATTGACGGTAGCCTTTAGCCTTACCCCAGAAAAAAACAGACAAAAACAGCATGTCCATCGTTCCATGCTCTCTATCCTTACCATGTCTCATTAAATCGATGCTGATCGTATTTGTATTCTCATTCATATCATGTGCCAAAGTGGCAAATGCTGCAATATCTCCTTCTGGATTATAAAGAAGGGCAACTGGAAAATAAGATACATACTCTTCTCTAAAATGGCTTACAGAAAATCCTTTTTCCTTTCGATTATTGAGCCAGGAATCAGAAATGCGGCGCAATTCCCCTAACAAATGAGCGGAATGAGGAGGATTCCTCACTTCAAAATAGTATCCTTTTCTTTCAAACTTATTTTTTCTCGTTCGCAGTTTTGCTCCCTTCTTTCCATCAATAGAAAACTGCGGCAAATCAACTTTGGCTTCTTCTCCAAGCTTAAAAAACTTATATCCTGCTTCATGATAAAAAGACATATAATCTGGATTTACTTGATAAAAAACAGGCTTCATGCCATGTGATTCGCTAAAATGCTGAAACTCAACAATTGCCTTTTGAATATACTCTCTATGTCCAATTGGGTCCGCCAATACAACCAATGAGTTTCCTATCTTTTTATAGGAAATCAGCACTTGCTTCTTCACCGCCCAAAATAACTCTTTATCCTGTAAAAACAGCAAATGTGAGGAGGTATTTCCTCCTTGCTTCCGTAAAAATTCGTATACTTCATCATAATCTATCTCAACATTCGACATGCGTATTTGCTTCGGCTGCCTATTAAATCGTGCAGTAAAGACTGCGAGTAACAAATACCCAAACAAAGTAAATACATGATGCTCAGAAAATCCTACTCCTTGCCATGAATCAATCATAGTACTCTCCTTCCCAAAATGTAATTCCAAAAGTAAACGATACCATAGTTTAAAACCCAAGTCGACACGAACTTTATTCAACTATACACGGTGCTTCCTTCAACAGATGCCACAACTCATGCAACACCCTTTAAAGTAAAAAATGACAAACCTCAACGGCTTGTCATTTTACTTATCATGTTCACTTTCTTTTACTTCTTGCAGCAAAGGCATTCCGCCCTGAGCGCCTAATTTCGTTACGGACAATGCAGCCGCAATATTAGCAAAACGAATGGCTTCTCCTAATGAACGGCCTGATGATAACGCTACAGCAAGGGCACCGTTGAACGTATCTCCCGCACCTGTAGTATCCACTACACTTACCTTCTTAGTCGGAACTTGTATTACTCTTTCCCCATCATAAAAGCGAGCCCCTTTGTCCCCTTCTGTCATAATGAGTTTATTAGGATAACGCCATAATAGCGTATTGATATCCTCGGTATCGAACAGTAATTGACATTCATGTTCATTTGGAGTTATGTATGTTGCTTTTGCTATTATGTTATCGCTTAGCTTCTGTGCAGGTGCAGGATTAAGGATTATCGGCACTTGATGCTCATCACACAACTCCACAACATATTCTACTGTTTCAAGAGGTATTTCAAGCTGAATCAGCACTATATCCGCACTGACTACTTCATCCTTTATCTTGTCCACTAAAGAAACAGTGACTGCTTGATTTGCCCCCTGTACAATAATAATGCTGTTATCTCCTTCCGCTACAACAATATGAGCAATTCCTGTTACTCTATTCGATACTTCTGCTACATATTGTGTATTAACACCTTCATTTTGAAAATTTTCTAAAATGAAACGACCGTAATCATCCGTGCCAACAGCACCTATCATAGCAACATTTGCTCCAAGACGGGCAGCGGCAACAGCCTGATTCGCTCCTTTTCCGCCTGGAACAGACAAAAAGCTTTCTCCGATAACTGTTTCTCCCGCTTTAGGCCGTCTGTGGGACACGGCGACTAAATCTATAGAGCTGCTGCCAATCACAACAATTTTATTCATTTAGTTGACTCCCGCTCGATTATCTTCGTTGTAAGTACATATGAAAAGCTTCCTATCTCTTTTCCTTCAATCCGACGAATGAGCATCGTTGCGGCGACGCTTCCTTTTTGAAACAATTGCTGAGATACAGTTGTAAGCGATGGATACAGGATTTCCCCTTGCTTAATACCATCAAAACCAATTACCTGTAAATGCTCTGGCACCTGAATACCATGCTTCAGCGCAGCACGTATGACGTCTATTCCTGCTTCATCATTCCAAGCAAATATACCGTCTATATACGGTGCTTTCTCTAAAAAGCTATAAATCGCCTGCTCACCGCTTCCGGTAATGCGGTAAGAAATTCCTTCATCCAATACTGCATCTAAAAACCCTTCATATCGATCATTTGCTTCTTTGTACGTTTCCGGTCCGCGTATATGCGCTAGGAAGTTACAACCTTTTTCCATTAGTAACTGGACGGCTTGTTTTGCTCCTTCGTAACTATTACAGGAAACAGAAGGGACATCTGCTTTAACACTCTCTAACACCACGCATGGGATATTGTTTACCTTCATATGAACCTTGTCATATATTTCTTGCGTCACGAGCAGTCCCGCAACATTATTTTGCATCAAGATGTCTATATAATGATCTTTATCTTCCTGCATTTGACACAGGATAACTTGATACCCTGCTTGAAAGGCTGTTTGTTCTATTGCATGAGCTAGTTCAGAATACAATGGATGTGTGAAGTCTGGGAGGAGCAGTCCTAGGAGAGTTGAAGATTTTTTAAATAGTGATTTTGCGACCGCATTTGGTTTATATTGAAGCTTATCTATGGCGCTTCGTACTTGCTTAACTGTATCTTCATGAACATAGCCCTTTTGGTTTAACACGCGTGAAACCGTGGCGACTGATACACCTGCTAATTTCGCTACTTCTCGAATGGTTGCCATGCTGGTCCCCCTTTATTTGTAATCGGTTACACTTCTACCGTAAAACAAATATCGACCAGCGTCAAGATATCATTGCATCCTTTCTCAAAATAGAAACTATATTCAAATTATTCGAAATGAATGGTTATTTTTCTCTTTTTTGCAAAGCTTGGGACGTACGTCAATTCATTATAAGGTTCACTACTTAAAACCTCAAACACTATATCCCTTATTACGGATTGCCCTTGTGTTAATACTGTATAATGCAAGAACTTTTCACTTCCCTCAGTTTTAAACGCCCCCATAATTTTACCCGTTGCACTGCTTATATTAAATTCTGAAGGCGAAATCGCAATGCTTTCTCCTTGATGATTTGTTGCAGAAATATGAAATATAAAAAATTTATACCCTTGTTTCGCACGTAAGGTATGATAACGAGTGGAAGACTCTTCTTTTTTTATATTTATTTTTACATCGTCAATAATAAACGGTTCCCCAAAAGAATAACCGATGGTTCCTGTTCCTTTCGGCTTGCTCCCAATCTTTTTTATGCCTCCGCTGCAACTTGCAAGCAAACAAACTATAAAAAACAAACATAAGATCCGTTTGTACAAATATGCCTACCTTCTTTCTTCATTCGTACCTGTAGCGTTTGTCTCTTATTAATTTTTATTCAATACTCCTCTTGAATAGCAGCGGCTCTACCCCTTTTACCAGCCAAAAATGTATAATCTTAATAAAAAAGCTTGCACAATTCATGCAAGCTTTTACCCTAAAACATCAGTTACATCGTTCATATTCTTACCGATCCATTGAACAGCTTCATCCAAAGACGGAAACTCTGTAGTTTGAAATGTTACTTCATCTTGAAGAAGCCAAACATCCTTGGCATCCTGATTGATTCCCGCGATAGACCAATGAAGCAGGCTATATGGATGATTATTATTTAAAAATGACACCCAAGTACGATCTACAGCAATATTTTTGATTGACTTTAACTTTTTATTCATCTTTCTTCTCACCTAATTTTATGTACTATTCTTGTCGTCTTTTCATTATACCATTTTCCTACGAGATAAATACAAGCTTTTATGACTTAGGAGACATTGAAAACTGTTTCATTTAACTATATTATTAAAGATGATACTCGTATAGGAGGGATACATATGTCAAAAGTGCAAATCAAGGTGAATGACAATGGTTCGTTTCGCGTAACAGGGGACGTGGAACTAATTGATGCAGAGGGCAACGTATATCCTGCAAAGCCTGCATTCTCTCTCTGCCGCTGCGGTTTATCAACAAACATGCCGTATTGCAGCGGAGCTCACAAAGGAAAATTTGAATCCGTTGTAAGAGCGCCAAAGCCAGAAGAAACAGAGTAAACCAATTCCTTGTGAATTGGTTTTTCTATTTTTAGTACCGGAGGGATCTTGGATGAATTTTATTGCAGTAGCTTTAGGAGGGTTTTTAGGGGCTCTCTCCCGATTTATTATCTCACAAACAATTCCCACAGATGCAGGAGCTTTTCCTCTCTCAACTTTTCTCGTTAATATTACAGGGTGTTTTTTGCTTGGCTGGTTTTTTACAAAAACAAATAGGAAGTGGCATGTCCCTTCCTATATTCGGCTAGGATTAGGAACAGGTTTTACCGGATCATTTACAACTTTTTCCACGTTTTCTGTAGAAAGTGTCAGATTAATGGAGAGTGATAAAACGATGATTGCTGTATCTTACATTGCATCAAGTATACTCATTGGTATCGGTCTGTCTCTTTTAGGAGCACGGATTGCCGCTTCTTCTGTAAAGGAGGAAATGGAATGATGACCATCGGCATAGGTGGAGCCCTTGGTGCTCTTACAAGATTTCTTCTCAGTAAATGGATTGGCTCGAAAGTTAAAACATTTCCACTAGCAACTGGGCTAATTAATATCACAGGAGCTTTCCTGCTCGGATACATTACAATGCTTCATATGAACGAAGAGTTAAATAAATCACTGTATCTATTTTTAGGCTCTGGTTTTTTAGGTTCATATACAACTTTTTCCACTTTTGGCTTTGAAACGATTGGATTTCTCGAAAAAAAAGAATATAAAAAAGCAGCATGGTATGTAGGTACTACTTTAATTTTTGGAATTCCATTTGCTTACCTTGGCATGCTGCTAGCCTAGAAGAATAACGCAAACTATGCTGTTAAGCCCATCAAAGCCACATATATTTTTCTAGCAATCTGTTTTTTTGTGCTATAATGAAATCACTTTAACCGATATCGGTTAAATACAACACAATATCCTTCGGGGTCGGGTGAAAGTCCCAACCGGCGGTGATGAAGCAATTCTAAGTCCGTGACCCGGTTGCGCATGCAAACGGTGGATCTAGTGTGAATCTAGAACCGACAGTATAGTCTGGATGGGAGAAGGATGAGGTTTCTACAAATACATACGGGTTACGTCTGCCCACAGTATACTGATAAAAATTTTTTTCAGTATGCTTATTTCGTTATACTCTAATAAATATCCATGTTATTAGGTTTATTTCGTCATGCATTCGTAGCCATGTAGGTAATGAAACACGTCTCCCAACCCTCGAGGACATATTTCCTCGGGGGTTTTTTGAGTCTAGTAGGAGAGGTGAAAGTATGAGAAAAAAGAAGCACAGCTGTAAAGAAAGGAGTGAGGTTTATGTTTACAGGAATTATTGAAGAAATGGGTACCATTCAACACATCAACCAGACAGGACAAGCTATCGTACTGCACATTGCTGCTAAAACCATTCTAGCTGATGTTCATCTTGGGGATAGCATAGCTGTGAATGGTGTATGCTTAACCGTCACTTCTTTTACAAGCAGCTCCTTTACAGTTGATGTTATGCCAGAAACCGTGAAAGCCACTTCTTTACAATCGCTGAAACAAGGTTCAACTGTAAATCTTGAGCGGGCGATGAGCGCAAACGGACGATTTGGCGGTCATTTCGTCAGCGGTCATGTAGATGGTGTTGGCACCATTATCCAAAAGAAACAGCAGCATAATGCAGTTTATTATAAAATCCAACTGCCCAAATCACTCTTACACTATTGTATTTATAAAGGATCAATCGCCATCGACGGCACAAGCCTTACAATATTTGGAACAGATGAATCCTCCATCACAATTTCCTTGATTCCACATACGATGGAAGGCTCTGTTATCGGTACTAAAAATGTTGGAGATATCGTTAATATCGAATGCGATATGGTAGGAAAATACATTGAGCATTTCGTGAAAAAGCAGCCCTCTTCCAGCATCACGGAAGGGTTTTTATCAGAACATGGATTTATCTAACAAAACGATTAAGGAATCTATATCAGGAAGAAAAACACTGAGGAAGGCACCACTTTATGTGAAGGAGGAAAGACAATGTTCCATTCTATAGAAGGAGCTCTCGAAGATTTAAAAAACGGAAAGGTTATCATTGTGTGTGATGATGAGGATAGAGAAAACGAAGGTGACTTCATCGCGCTTGCAGAAACCATCACACCAGAAACGATAAACTTTATGGTCACACACGGCCGCGGCCTCGTTTGTGTTCCTATTACGGAAGAGTATGCAAACAGGCTACAACTTGAACCGATGGTGGGCAATAACACAGATGCACATGGTACAGCTTTCACTGTAAGCATTGACCATATTTCCACTACTACTGGCATCAGTGCTTTTGAGCGCGCTGCTACAGTACTAGAAATGATTCAGCCAGCTGCCAAGCCAAATGATTTCAAACGTCCAGGACATATTTTTCCGTTAATCGCAAAAGATGGCGGTGTCCTTCGCCGTGCGGGGCATACAGAGGCTGCCGTTGACTTAGCTCGTTTATGTAACACAAAGCCAGCTGGCGTCATTTGCGAAATCATGAATGAAGACGGAACAATGGCACGTGTATCTGATTTAGCCAAGATTGCTGAGCAATTTAATATAAAAATGATTACAATTCAGAGTCTAATTCAATATCGCCGCCAGCATGAAACATTAGTAAAACGAGAAGTGGAAATCACGCTCCCAACACAATTTGGTACTTTCCGCACGATTGGTTACTCGAACTCGCTTGATAAAAAAGAACATATCGCCCTGATCAAAGGCGAAGTCAACCCAAGCGAACCAATTCTTGTACGAGTTCATTCTGAATGCTTAACAGGTGATGTGTTCGGCTCCTTCCGATGCGATTGTGGTCCGCAGCTTCATGCCGCATTATCTCAAATGGAAGCAGCAAAAAACGGGGTTCTATTATATATGCGCCAAGAAGGAAGAGGAATCGGGCTGCTAAATAAACTGAAGGCCTATAAACTGCAAGAAGAAGGATACGATACAGTAGAAGCAAATCATAAGCTCGGATTCGTTGCTGATCTGCGTGATTACGGAATTGGCGCTCAAATATTACGCGACTTAGGTGTTCGCCAAATTCGACTGCTTACAAATAATCCGCGGAAAATTGCGGGATTGCAGGGCTATGACCTTGAAGTTATCGAACGTGTACCACTGCAGATGCCGGCGCATCAGGAAAATCAACAATATTTACAAACAAAATACGAAAAATTAGGGCATTTATTACACTTGTAAAAAGGGGAGAAATAAAATGATATTTGAAGGACATTTAGTTGGTACTGAGTTAAAAATTGGAGTAGTAGTAGGACGATTCAACGAATTTATTACAAGCAAACTATTGAGTGGCGCTTTAGATGCATTAAAACGTCACGGCGTAGAAGAGCAAGATATTGACGTAGCATGGGTGCCTGGTGCATTCGAAATTCCACTAATTGCAAAAAAAATGGCAGAGAGCGGAAAATATCATGCAATCATCACATTGGGCACCGTAATTCGAGGCGCAACAACTCACTATGATTATGTATGTAACGAAGTTGCAAAAGGAGTAGCATCTATCTCTCTGTCTTCAGACATACCAGTTATTTTCGGTGTATTAACAACAGAAACTATTGAACAAGCTATTGAGCGTGCCGGCACAAAAGCAGGCAATAAAGGATGGGAATGTGCAACTGCAGCGATTGAAATGGCAAACTTAAATCGACAATTCCAAAAAGAACCTTTTCTACTTTCAAAATAGACCATTGTTTTATCAACGAAAAGGAAGATCCTGAGCTGTTTATAAAAAACGCGGTCATATTTGACCGCGTTTTTAGTGCTTATTGATTTCTTCTTGCAAGCGCTCAATTTCTTCTAGCAGTCGCTTCGTTGTTTTTCCACGCGTATTAATCCCTACCTGCTCTGCGGCTTCACTTATGTATAGCTGTTCTTCTTCCTTCACTTGCCTTATTTCTTCTGCAAGTTCTTTCCATGACTTTCCATTTATATGCACATGGAATTTCTGCGCTTCTCGTATGATGTACTCTTGGCGCTTTCGTTCCTTTACAATATGAATCTCTTTTCGAACTTGTTTTAAATCCTTGCCCTCTGCTTGAATACCAAGCTCTTCTGCTTTTTGACGATAATGCTCCTCAATACGAATCTGCATCGCTTTTGGAGCCTGCTCTGTCTCTGCTTTTGCTGTATCACAGCTTAGAGCCTTAAATAAGATAAGTGCTATCATAGTAGCTAAGACATACTTTTTCATACCTTGCCTCCTGATGTGTTGTGTTGTCTTGTATTTACTATGCGCGATTCATTTATGGAAAATTCAACCATAACATATTTGTAATTATTTTTTATAAATAATGTAATACACACAACAATATTAGTTTCTATCCTTCCTCTCTAAAAGAAAGTAATTAGATAAAAAGCTTTTTATTACAACGCACATTCCTCAATCTCAAATCCTAAATCCTCAATCATATTCCAATCCGATGTAGGTTCCTGCCCAACAGTTGTTAAATAATCCCCTACAAAGATAGCCCCGGAGCATGGAGAAATGCCTGCTGCTTTCACTTGTTCCACAGTGTCAATACGATCATCATAGGTATGAGTTGAACAGATGCTTTCATAGTTTTCCACATGTGTATTTAAATTATGATTGTAACGGTGTATCCCTGCTTCACCTAATCGTGCCGCTTGTTCTTCCTTTAAAAAACCAAGGCATGCACAAATTTTTAAATCGGTTGTATCACGAATTTCTTTCACAGCTCCAATAACATGCTCGACTTCTTTATCAGTGGGTCGGCGCCCAGAGGCTACTATACAATAAGTACCCGCTTTTCGTCGAATAACTTCATGGGCCCCTTCTACAATTTTTTCTTTTGTTACCCACGCATACTTATCAATTGGTGCCTCAGACACAATCGATTGAGAGCAATATCCGCAGTCTTCCGGACATAAACCAGATTTTGTATTAATAATCATGTTAAGCTTTACTTTTTTGCCATAGAAATGATGACGAATTCTATAAGCTGCGTCCAGCAGCTCCAAAACCTCGTCATCAGATATTCGTAACATTGCCAATACCTGCTCTTTCGTTATATCAATACCTTCAAGCACTTGATTCGCCAATGCCTTCCAATTGTACTTGATTTGTATCTTATCCATTCATGTTCTCTCGCTCTTTTTGTAATGAAATAAACAATATTTGATATGTGGTCATGGTTTGATTTTCTTGATGAAAATCCCTATTGTAATTGTGTATCCTAGCCCTCATAATACTTGAGTTTTGATATTAGAAATCTGTAGTGCTGTTCGTTGTACCAATTTTTAAAATTGACTCAAAAATCCTCTTAAGCTTGCAGCTTCCCTTTGTGAAAAAGATGCCAGACATATTTTTCTTCGCCAATTCTTCATATGTAAACGAGAAATGCTTTTTCTTATTCATGTTCTACAGTCTTCAATGTTAACATTTTTTTATTAAAGGTTAACATTAAGAAAAAACCACTGTCAACATTATATAAATATATCTTTATGAATTTCTTTATTGTTAAATAGCTAAAACACTGAGAAGAGTCCTAAAACTGGATTCGCACAGTTCCTTAATCAGAAATAAACGTAAAAATTTAACCATATCCATAACACTACAAATTATAACAGTACGTATCTTAAGACAGATTCCCCCCGATTAAGACGCTTTGATTCCGAGAAATCTGGACGATTTGCATAAATTTGACTTGCAGATAACAAGTGTTAAAAAAACCTGCCTTTATCGACAGGTTCTCTTCTTATTTCGTTTCTGCTGCTTTTTTTAATTCATTCCAAATTTGTTCTCGTGTTTTTCCTTCTGTTTGAATACCAAGCTTTTTAGCAAGGCCCTTTAATACTTGCTCATGTTCTTTCTTCCATGCCTCACGAACCTCTTTCTGCAGTTCAAAATCATTTTTCCCTTCAACAGAAATACCAAATCGCTTTGCTTTCTCTAGTAAACGTTCATGTCTTTTTCCGAGTAGCTCCTTATGAATTTGCTCATCTGTTTTCCCTTTTGTATCGATACCTTGCTTTTGAGCAATATGTATCAGCATATCATGCTTCTTCGCTTGAAGCTCTTTCCGAATTTGGTCCTCTGTTTTCCCTTCTGTTTTAATGCCAAAGTGCTCTGCCATTCGAAATAAATGATCGTGATGATTATGCACAGCAGTCTGGCTCTTCATTGCATCTTCATTCGCAAACGCTTTACTTACACCTGTTGCTCCTCCCATTATCAACATGCCTGTTAATGCTGCTGCAATCATTTTTTTCATTGTTGTTCCTCCTTATTTGTAATAGATTACACTTTTATCATTTCCATATTTTGTGTATTCTTTGTGAATTCCATGTGTATTTATAGAAAAATTGGTAAGTTTTATCCATAAAAAATAAGGGAGACCTCTCTCCCTTATTTCGTAATATGTAATACTAGAACGAAGATGACTGTCAACAATAGACTGGGTAGCATATTAGCGACACGAATCGTAACTGCCTTTATAATGTTTAACCCGATTGCAATGATTAAGATACCTCCAGTTGCTGTCATTTCCACAATAATCTGATCCATAACCTCTTTTGGCACAAGGGTATGTATTTGCGTAGCAAACAGTGCAATGATTCCTTGATACAGCAACACAGGAACAGCAGAAAACGCAACTCCAATACCTAAAGCAGAAGTAAAGATAATCGCTGATATACCGTCTAACAAAGATTTTGTATATAAAACTGCATGGTCTTGACGCAGTCCGCTATCTAACGCCCCGACAATTGCCATGGCTCCTACTACATATACGAGCGTTGCTGTGACGAATCCCTTTGCGACGTTCCCCTTTTCCTTTGCTCCTACTCTTCTCTCTAGCCAAATTCCTAGTCTATTGAGCTTATCTTCAATATCCAAAAACTCTCCCAAGGCTGAACCAACAGCAATACTGATAATTACGACTAAAAACTGCTCACTTTTTAATCCCATTCCAATTCCAAGCACAATCACTGCAAGTCCAATCCCTTGCAGCACCGTTGTTTTCATATTTTCAGAAATATTCCGAAACACAAGCCCAAGCAAACTTCCTACAACAATTGCAACAGCATTTACAACAGTTCCTACGAGCGGCATCTCTATTCATTCCCCTCCAAACCTTTCATATTTTCTTATCATAGGAGATGAGATTCTTTATTTCAAGAATTATTTGTTATCTCTCACCAAAAAAATTATGTTGACATATTAATAACATCCATGTTAAAAATGTAACTATCAAATATATGAATCGGCAATGACAGGACACAGTAGCATTTCATGTTTTGCTTTCAGAGAGCTGATGGTCGGTGCGAATCAGTACAAACATAAATGTGAAATACACCCTCGAGCTTCTTTTGCAAACAGCACAAGCTTAGTAGTGAAAGACGGACTTTCCGTTATCTGAATGAAGTGGCAAAGCATATGCTTTGCAAGTGAGGGTGGTACCGCGTATTTTACGTCCCTGCAGTTTCTGCAGGGGCGTTTTTTATTTGCCTAAATAATAATTATATAACTATAAGTGATGACAGGGATTCAGTAATGTTTATTTTCTTGCTTTCAGAGAGCTGATGGTTGGTGTGAATCAGTACAGAAGTAAACATGAAATACACCCCTCGAGCTTCTTTTGCGAACGGCGCAAGCACAGTAGTGAAAGACGGACTTTCCGTTATCTGGTTAAAGCGGCAAAGCATATGCTTTGCAAGCGAGGGTGGTACCGCGTATATTACGTCCCTGCAATTTTTGCAGGGGCGTTTTTTATTTATAAAGGAGGGGTATGACATGAGAAAATTTCATGCTTATGGAGGAATCGCACGATATTGCAGTACACTGCTTCTGCTATGTAAAACGTAAAACACACACTGGAGGAAAAATAATGAAGCAATCAATAGCGTCAAAAACAGAATCGATAATTATAACCACAGTAATTTTACTTTTAATCGGGTCGTTTATTATAGGGCTGCAAGCACCTCCCCATATTCCAATTTTATTTGGCTTTATGCTCTTAATTGGATTTGCCTTCTGGAAGCGTGCACCTTGGACCATTGTCGAAAAAGGAATACGAGATGGCATTTCATCAGGGATTCCATCAATTTTTATCTTTATTCTTGTAGGAGTGCTCATCAGTATCTGGATGGCATCAGGTACGATTCCAACAATGATGGTATTTGGTTTTAGCATGGTCTCTGATAAATTTTTTCTGGCTACTGTATTTGTTGTTTGCACAATTGTCGGCACAAGTATCGGAAGTGCCTTTACAACAGCTGCAACAGTCGGTATTGCTTTTATTGGGATAGGTACTGCACTTGGATATGACCTTCCTCTTATTGCCGGCGCCATCATTTCTGGTGCATTTTTTGGAGATAAAATGTCGCCTTTATCCGATACTACAAACTTAGCTCCGGCCGTTTCCGGAGTGGATATGTTCGAACATATTCGGAACATGCTTTGGACAACATTGCCAGCATTTATTATCTCTTTTATATTATTTCTTATATTTGGTCATGAAACTAACAGCTCTGCTAATTTCCATGAATTTCAATCTGCTTTAGAAAAACAGACAACCATTTCCTGGGTAACACTGCTTCCAGTTGCAATCGTCCTAATCCTTGCGTTAAAACGAGTGCCTGCTATTCCAACACTGTTGGCAGGCATTGTATCAGGTATCGTACTACTATTCGTGTTTCACCCCGATACAACTATGCAAAGCTTAGTATCGATTATACAAGACGGGTTCAAATCAGATACAGGAATAAAAGAAATTGACAGGTTGCTGACACGCGGCGGTATCCAAAGCATGATGTGGTCTGTGTCGCTTATTCTTCTTTCTCTTGGAATGGGTGGTTTATTATATGAATTTGGAATGATAGAACAGCTTATTCAAGCAATCGCTCAACTTGTTCGCTCAACCGGCAAACTTATTTGCTCAACAGCATTTACTGCAATTGGAATCAACATTTTGCTTGGAGAGCAGTACCTATCTATTATTTTAACAGGTCGTGCTTTTGGGGAATCCTTTGATAAACTGGGACTAGAACGGAAGAATTTATCTCGTGTTCTTGAGGATGCAGGAACAGTTGTCAATCCATTAATTCCTTGGAGTGTAAGCGGGATCTTTCTATCAGGCATTCTTGGAGTTTCTGTAATGGAGTATCTTCCATTTACCTTCTTCTGCTTGTTATGCCCGGTTATTACGATGCTGTTAGGCTTTACTGGCATCGGCATTTCTAAAGTGAATCCACTTAAACAACAAAAAGCAGTTTAATATAAAAGCTCCTCTCTTTGCATGTACTGAGAGGAGCTTTATTGTATGAGTTGCTTATCTGATTTGTTATGTGTTTTTAGTTTGTCTATTACTGAGGAAAAAATAAATAATACATACGGATAAATAAATACTACATAAAAAGCTGCTTTATTAAAATAAGTTCCTGCCATGAATACTTCTGTCCGTGTTTGAAATAAAAAAGCAACAACGGATATAACGCCGCATATTACATATAATGCTGTTCTTTGCTTCATATAAAATAACTTTTTCATCCCCTTAGTCAAGCTCCATAAATACATGCACAAAATAGGTCCAACAGCAACCATGAAAACACAAAGCACAATCACTTGATATTGCTCCAAAAATGGAAAGCGAATCATATTAAACATCGTCAAAGTTGGCCAGGCTGCTTTGATTAAATCTTTCCCCCCAAAGAACCCAAGAGACAAAATAATTATATATAGAAAGATGCTGTTCGTAATTAAAATCCCCAGTTGTCCAAAACGCTGCGCTTTTTCAGGATTCCTCACATACGGATAATACACATAAATCAATTCAAAACCAGCTAAGGAAAGAGACATTTGATATGTAGATTTTAGCAGCTGCTTTGGCGACGCTTCCAGTAATGGAAAAAAGTGAGACATGTTAAAATAAGGGAATAATTGGTACAAAACAAATAAGATGCTTGTAGAAATAATTACGCTAAAAAAACATAACCCTATTATAACACGAATGCCCCCGACTATAGCATATATACATAGGGGAAAAAATATAGCCAACACAAACCACATAGGAGCATTTTCAAACAAATAAGAACAAAGCACCTCACGATATGTCACGATTACCATTAATACTGCATATGTACAATAGGTAATAAATATAGCATTTAATACTGTACCTAACCATTTTCCAAACAAAAGATGATGAATCTCATATAAATCTTTATTTTTATATTTTTGCAAGGTTTTTGTAATAACAAACATAGTAAGATGTGCATACAGCCCGGCTAGAATGACACCAATCCAAGCATCCTGCTTTGCTTCGATATACACAAATCGCTGAAAAACAAAAATGCCAATACCAAATTGAGTGGCTATAACAGCAAACATAATTAAATACCCTTCAAACCTGCAGTTGTTTGGAACAGGAACCGTCTGCTTCATTAAAACACTCTCCTTCTTCTCTTTACCATTTTTTACGATAAGAGTAAGAAGTATGTAACAAGAATAAAACAGTTCTCTTACTATGACTGCTTTACAACACTAGAAACAGGATATGCATAAATAATATAACGTTCAGGAGCAGAGCCTACGTATCGAAACGGGTAACATGTAGATAAAGTCAACACCTCATCCGGCTTGGTGGATTGAATAACCGTTGTATCATCGGCCTTTACAATTCTAGAATTTTTCATCTCATACTCAAATGTCCCATAAGGAAGTTCTACAATAAAGCGATCACCCGGCTTTAATTCTCCAAAGCGCTGAAACACTGTATCGCGATGACCCGATAACAAAATTTGATCCTGGTCTCCGGGAAAAGCAGTTGATGTATAATGACCAACCCCCTTTTTCAAATCCTCTGGATCTGTTCCTTCTATAATAGGAAGATTTGCATCAATTTTTGGAATGCGCAGAATCCCTAATGTTCCATTTTGCTTTGGCATAAATTCCGTTCGAGACATCTTTTTTTCTTTCGATACTGTTAATATTTCTTCAGCAATTTCTTTAGACTGGAACTGCTTTTGCTTTGTATCCCAAATTTGCCATCCGCTTATGCTGACTAAAATAATTCCTGTGATACACAAAAGTGTTGCTAGTAGCTTCCTCATTTTCTGCCCCCTAAGAACCTCAATCTTTCTTTTATCCTACTATAGAAAAGGGCAGTGAAACAATATTCTCCAATATTTTTCATCGTTCTTATTTTCTTTCTAAGTCTCGCTGTTAACTCTCTTGTTTGTTCTCCTTATGCATTGTGTGAAGATGGCATTGGCAGAGATTAACATTGAAACGTAAAAGTCTATTCTCCAGGCGTTTCCATTGCCTCTTCAACAGAATATGATACAATAAACATTTATTCAAATGCTGAAGAAAAGGAGGATGGGAGCATGAAAAAAGCATCCTTGCTTCTCGTTTTAATAACGCTGGTTGGCCTCATCATTTCTTACTTCATAATTTTGCATCCTTTTTCAAAATCGCCACCAAAAGAACAAGAAGCCACTGTACAACTAAAGTGGCTTGATACAATAAATCACCAACCGCTATATCACCTTGTACTGGGAGATTCTTTGGCCAAAGGATACGGCTCAAAACAAGGAGGCTACGCTGGTATCGCTTCACAGCAATTACAGGCTAAGACGAACAAAGAAGTTTATATCGATAACACCGCAGTTAGCGGGTTAACGACCGAAGGACTGCTATATATGCTGCAATCAGAGGAAATGCAAAATAAAATTGAAAAAGCTGATATTATTACAATCAGTATCGGTGGCAACAACTTATTGCGCTTGAACAAAAGTATGGGAATATTAGAGGCATTAAACGCAGTGAATGATGAGAAAAAAAAATATCAAGAAAACATGGAAGAAATTCTAGCAATCATTCGTTCTCACAATGATCATGCTATTATTGTTCTATCCGAGCTATATAACCCATTACAGCTTGAAGGCTCCGTTGCCTCTTATGCTAGTTTGTTTATTGACCGCTGGAATAAGCTTGTCTACACGTTGGCTGAAGAACATGAACACGCGATTGTATTGCCTATCCGTGATTTATTAAAAGATGATACACAAGATTTGCTGTATGACAAGGTACACCCAAACGACAAAGGTTACACACGCATTGCCGATGCATTTGTAAAAATGCTCCTTGCTTATAAAGCATAATAAGACCAAATTAAACTTTTTAGGAATAGACGACTCACTTCTATACCTTGTAATAAAAACTGAGCATGGGTTCCCACCCATGCTCTATTTGCATAAGAAGCTTTTAACCTTAGTACGCTTCCATCTTAATGTGCTTTCTTTTTTCATGATGTCGTACCACACGTTTTTTCTATGTATAAAAGGAGCATACTTCTATAAAGGATCATTTCCAACAGCATGGGAAAAATTCACCTTCATTTGGGATAAAAGAATCCCCCTCCTGCTCACACTATATTACCCTTTTTTCCAAATCTATTTTATTTTACTCTCCAGCTCTACATTTGCCGACACTTGAAGAAAGGATAGTCTATTATGAAAAAAACAATCGTACATTTTATATCACTCTTTCTATGTATTCCGCTTTCTTACCCGGCACAGAGTAAAAGCATTTCTGAGTATCCCCCGCAAGAAACTATTGTCCATCTGGCAGCAGCAGGTGATGTACTCATTCACGACCGCATTTATAACGATGCTCGCGTTGATACAAATCAATTTAATTTTTCACCTATGTTTGCAAAGGTGCGTAGCTATATCGAAAAAACAGATTTAGCATTAGTGAACCAAGAATCTGTAATAGGAGGAGTAGAAATAGGCCTTTCTTCTTATCCTGCCTTTAACAGTCCATTTGATATAGCCCAAGCCTTAAAAAATATCGGATTTGATGTTGTTACCCTCGCTAACAATCATGCTCTCGATCGCGGAGAAGCTGCTCTTCAAAATGCGCTCTCCTATTGGAATGAGCTAGGAATGGCTCACACTGGAGCATTTGCATCAAAAAAAGATAGAAATACAATTTGCCTTGTAAAGAAAAACGATATTACTTTTTCTATTTTATCTTATACATATGGAACGAATGGCATCCCAATCCCCAAAGGAAAAGACTATTTGGTGAATCTCATTGAAAAAACAAAAATAAAGCAGGATATACAAAAAGCAAAGCAACTATGCGACGTTGTTATTGTAGCCATGCATTTTGGAAATGAATACGAAACTATGCCCAACGAACAGCAAACAAAACTAAGTCAGTTTTTAGCTGATCAAGGTGCGGACATTGTAATCGGTCATCACCCGCATGTCTTGCAGCCCCCTGCTTTTCTAACTGGAAAGAATGGCAATCAAACCTTCGTTATGTACTCACTAGGAAATTTTTTCGCTGGACAGCGCAAAGAAGAAACATGGATAGGAGGAATTACTGCTATAAAAGTTAAAAAAATAACAACAGGGAATATAACTTCCATCAAACTAGAAGAACCATCATTTTTACCTACCTTTACTTATTCAAATAATGACCAAAATTTCATGGTACTCCCTCTTCATACTGTAACAAAGGAACAATATGCTAATATTGATACAAAATATAAACAAACGATAACACATATGAAGAGATTTATTCCTGACCTAAAAATTATAAAGGAGGAAATTAAATGATTATAGTAACAACAGATAACCTTACAGGAAAAAACATTACTGAAGTAAAAGGGTATGTAAGCGGACAAGTAGTACAATCGCGAAATATCGGCAGAGATATTATGGCTGGCTTAAAATCCGTTATAGGAGGCGAACTGAAAGGCTATACAGAAATGATACGTGATGCAGAGAAAATGGCTATAACACGAATGGTTGAAGAAGCAGAGAAGAAAGGAGCTAATGCAATTATTGGTATGAGATTACAATCCTCAGCCGGGCAAGGCACTTTTGAAATCATTGCATATGGTACAGCTGTACGTGGAGAATAGATTTTCTCTTCTATATGTTTCTTTTTATCAATGTATATCTATAGTGAAAATTATTACATTTTTATAACAATCCTTTAGTTTAAACACCAGCTGGGCAAGGTTTTTGCTACAATAAGGATAAGATAGGAAAGGAGGGTTTCGGATGAACAACCATGATGTTGAAACCATTGTTGAGCATATGCTTTCTGTAACTCCATTCTTTAATCGAAAGTTTATGCTTACTGGGGAATCCGTCTCCTTAAAGCACATGCCGCTTTCGCATATACAAGTTTTGCTGCTTGTAAATGAACTAGGAAGACTAACTGTTTCAGACATCGGAAGCCGTCTATCTATCTCCCGACCTAATATGACACCTCTTCTTAATAAATTAATTGAAGAAGGATATGTAGAACGGCAGTACAGCGAAAAAGATCGTCGAGTAATTTGGATTATATTAACAGAAAAAGGGGAAATTTTTATCCAAAAGCATAAACAACTCATCGCTGAAAAATTAAAAGAGCAAATATTAACCTTGTCAGAATCAGAATTAGAAACTTTGACTATTTCCTTACGCAATATAAAATCTATCTTCTCAAAATTATATCCAGAACTGTAAAAGCTGCTTAGAATAAGCAGCTTTTTTCAAAAGAGCAAACAAAACTCAGAATATACTACATAAATACAAATTACTGTGAACACGAAAAAAGCAATCTTCTAAAAACCAACCTTTTTAGGATTCAAAATAATTACCGTAATAATTATTTGCATATGGATCTGTCATTAAGTAAGGCTCTACGATAGGCGAGGAAAGCTGTTGGTTATAAAAATGATTCATAGCATAGTAGTTTCTAACCGCTGCTGTCCATTCACCATAGTATGGAAGTATATTTACCATTCTGTAATAGGGATACCAATACACTATTATCACGCTCCTTTATTAAACACTATGCACGTTACAAGCTATTGGCGTGGGCTAAGAACATAAAAGAGCAGTCCTGATCAGGACTGCTCTTTTATGTTCTCAAAACCGCTATTTTTGCTCTTCGTTTTTCTAAGCGGCGATGTTTTTGTTTTTCATACAAATGATAGATGATAAAATAAGAGGCAATACCAAGGATTACACCGAAAATGGACATTCCAATCAATGTGTACAGCCCATTATGCAGCAGATCCTTAAACACTCCTAAGTTACCTGAAAACAGCTCCATAAAAGAATGTTCATTCATTGGTCCTTCTTTGATTTTAAAGGGATAAATCAACTTTCCAAGCGCATGTGCAAACGGCAACAATACTACAGGCAGAAAAGTAAGCTTTCCGACAACATTTCCAATAATAGCCGCCGGAAGAGATCCTCCAGCTAACCGAACAATCGGATAAAATAAAATATAAATTAACGAAGCAGTTGCTAACACAACCATTTCTAATCCAAATCCAATTGCAAATCCTAATGCTACCTTTTTTACGCCTCCAGGGGAACGATACAGCTTATAAAAATTCAGCTTAAACGCCCGTTCTAGGCGCTGAACGATATGATACTTATTTTTTGTGCGTTTCAATTGTCCATCTCTCCTATAAAAACCTTAACAGTATATCTACTATAATATTTATTATAATGTATATGCACTCATTAGAGAATAACAAATCCTGCCACTTTAAAATATGGGCTCTCTATAAAAAAACAGCCTTCTCTCGAAGACTGCCTTTTTATTATCCTAATAAGCTTACAAGAAGCGCTTTTTGTATATGAAGACGATTACCTGCTTGTTCAAATACAACGGAGTTAGGACCATCTATCACTTCGGATGTCACTTCTTCACCACGGTGAGCTGGTAAACAATGAAGATAACGATACTGTTGTTTCGCATGCTCCACAAGTTGCTCATTTACCTGGTAAGGCTGAAATATTTGAAGACGTGATGCCTGTTCTGTCTCTTGCCCCATACTTGCCCATACATCGCTATAAATAAAATCTGCTTGCTTCACTGCTTCGATCGGATCCTCATAGATTTCAAGGGTAGAATTATAAGCAGCAGATTGCTTTGCAGCCTTTACAATTTCGGGATTTGGTACATGACCGGGCGGACAAGCAATTGCAATGTTCAATCCAACTTTGGCTGCTGCAAGTAAAAGCGAATGACAGACATTGTTCCCATCTCCCACATAAGCTAATTTTACTCCTTTAAATGTGCCTTTTATTTCATAAATTGTCATTAAATCCGCTAATGCTTGACATGGATGATGATCATCCGTCAATCCATTGATAATCGGAATCGTAGCGTGTTTTGCCAGTTCTTCCACTTTTTTATGCTCAAACGTACGAATCATAATCGCATCGACGTATTGCGACATCACCTTCGCTGTATCTTCTATCGTTTCCCCTCGACCAAGCTGCAATTCCTTACCGCTTAAAAACATACCGTGTCCGCCAAGTTGCAGCATCCCCGCCTCAAATGAAATACGAGTTCTAGTAGAATGCTTATCAAATATCATTCCTAGTATTTTCCCCTGTAATAAACCTTCATCTTGTCCTGCTAAGTGCTTATTTTTCAAATAGATTCCTAGTTCAATTAATGCATATATTTCTTCCGTACATAACTCCTGTAACGTTAAAACATCTTTAGTTTGTAAATGTGCTTTCTGCTTCATTTTAGGCATTGCACTCATATCCCCTATCCCCTTTTTGAATTATTATTTATATAAAAGAATAATTATTCATAGTCTACAAAAAAAATTTATAAGGACACCTTGCTTTCCTCTTTGATTACCTTAGCAATAGCTTTTACTGCAAAATCAATATCTTGCAGAGAAACTGTAAGCGGCGGCAATAATCGAAGTACATGTGTTCCTGCTGTTAATACAAGCAATCCTTCTTCCTGCAGCTTCTGTACTAACAGCGCGGCTTCCTGTTCACACTCAATCCCAATCATTAACCCCTTTCCCCGAATGTCCTTTACGATAGAAAAACGGCTCAGCTCTTCTTGCAATTTCTTTAACAAATAGCCTCCTTTAGATACAACCTGCTGTAAAAAACTTTCTTGCAATACTGTATATAAAACTGCTTTTGCAGCCGCCATCGCGAGCATATTGCCTCCGAATGTGGAACCGTGTGATCCTGCACCAAAAGCAGAGGATAATGCTTCCTTGCCAACCATTGCACCAACTGGAATACCGTTTCCAAGAGCTTTTGCAACTGTAATAATATCCGGTGAAACATTTGCCTGCTCGTAAGCAAACAACGTTCCTGTACGTCCAATACCTGTTTGCACCTCATCCACAATGAACAAGGCACCATATCGATTGCAAAGCTCTTCTATTTTTTGTAAAAATGCCGTCTCTGCTGAGATAACTCCTCCTTCTCCCTGAACAGCTTCCACCATTACCGCAGCAATGTCATCATCCATTACCTGTTCTAACGCCTCCATATCATTAAAAGGCAAATACACAAATTCTTTCAGAAGCGGCCCAAAGCCCTGATGGATTTTTTCCTGTCCTGTGGCACTCATGGCGGCGATCGTTCGACCATGAAAAGATTGTTGGAACGTAACAATTTTATGTTTTCCTGTATACTTTCGTGCTAGCTTAATAGCAGCTTCATTCGCTTCCGCCCCGCTGTTGCAAAAAAACACTCGATCTCCCGCGCTGTGCTTTGCAAGTAATGAAGCAACTTGCTCCTGCAATTCGTTTTCAAATAAATTTGACACATGCCATACCTTTTGTAACTGCTGTTCAATCGCTGCTTGGATAGCTTCATGACGATGACCGAGATTGCATACCGCAATACCTGAGGTAAAATCAATGAACTCATTCCCACTTACATCTGTTATACGATTCCCTGTTGCATGAGCAACACGAATGTTCCAGCGATTATACGTTGAAAATAATGCACTTTTCATCCGATTACCACCTCTTTTTTTATGGTCGTTCCCCTAATCTTTTCTCCCGATCCGATTAAAGACGCTGTTCCGTCCACAATAACCACACTTTCTACATTTCCTTGCAGCGAAGCAAGAGCCGCCTGTACCTTTGGAATCATTCCTCCTGTAATAGTTCCATTCTCCATTAATTCCAAGAGAAGTTTTTTTTCAGCTGTGTGTAATACAGAACCTTCACATAAAATTCCTGGAACATCCGTAACAAACAGCACATGCGCAGCATTTAACTCAGATGCAATAGCCCCTGCTGCTGTATCAGCATTAATGTTATACATTTGACACTGTTCATCTACCCCTATCGGTGAAATAACCGGAATCATATTGTGAGACAATAAACACTCCAGTACATGAATATTTACCTTTTTTACTTCTCCCACATAGCCCAATTCCTCATAATTCATCATCTCTGCTTCCAGTATCTTAGCATCACAGCCGGATATTCCAACTGCATTCATTCCTTCCTGTTGAAGACGTATTACTAAATCCTTATTAATTTTCCCGCAAAGAACCATTGCTGCTACATCGAGCACTTCTTTTGTCGTGATACGCAGTCCCTGTTTCTTTTTTGTTTGAATATGAAGCGTATCCAGCATTTCGTCAATTTCCGGACCTCCGCCATGAACAATTACAATCTCATATCTAGCTTGCAATATAGCCAAGCTTTTAAAAAAAGATGATGACAGCTTTTGTAAAACGCTTCCTCCGCACTTTATTACAATCCGTTCCTTCATGCTATCTTCTCCCCCTCTTATGTACGATAGCTGGCGTTAATTTTGACATAATCATAACTTAAATCGCATCCCCATGCTGTTCCGCTCTCACACCCCATATTTAAATTCACAGTGATTTTCACAAAAGGTTGTTGTAAGTATGCAATGGCTTCTTCTTCTAAAAACATGACCGGCTGACTTTGCTTCAAAACAGGAATTGACCCGATAAAAATATCTACACTATTCGGAGCCACCGCTGCTTTACTTTGTCCAAGAGAGCTAATAATTCTCCCCCAATTTGGATCTGTCCCGTACAATGCTGTTTTTACAAGGTTTGAGCCAACAATTTGTTTAGCTGCCATACGAGCATCGCTTTCATTCAACGCTCCTTCTACACATACTTCTACAAGCTTTGTTGCTCCTTCCCCATCCTTGGCAATTTGCTTTGCAAGATCTTCACATGTTTGCTTTAAAGCCTCAACAAACTTTTTCCAATCTGGATGATGCGGATGAAGCGTATCATTTTCTGCCAGCTTACTTGCTAAGACAAGAACCATGTCATTTGTAGAGGTTTCTCCATCTACTGTAATTTGATTAAACGTACAATTTGTTACTTCGCTAAGCACTTGCTGCAGCATATCACTTTCAATATTTGCATCCGTTGTTACAAAAGCCAGCATCGTCGCCATATTTGGATGAATCATTCCTGATCCTTTTGCTGCCCCTGCAATGGTTATTGTCTTTCCGTCAATTACCGTTTGATAGCATGCCTTCTTCGTTACCAAATCAGTTGTTAAAATCGCTTCATAGAAATTGTCTGCTTCTTCTATAGAAACGGAAGGTTCAAGTATCCCTATACCATTACGCACTTTCTGCATAGGTAAAGGTACACCAATGACACCCGTAGAAGCTACTGCTACAAGATGTTCTGCGATTCCAAGCTTATGCGCAGTCAACGCTCTCATTTCATACGCATCCTTTTCTCCTTGTTCTCCCGTACATGCATTTGCATTCGCGCTGTTTACTACAATAGCTTGCAGCTTTTGTTCCATACCGATACTGTTTTTCGTCACAGCAATTGGCGCTGCCTGCACTTGATTTAACGTATATACTGCTGCACAGCTAGCCGGCACTTCACAAAAAATAACGCCCATATCTTTTTTAACCTTACGTAAGCCAGCGTGCACACCTGCTGCTGAAAACCCTTTTGGCGTAACAATCGAGCCGCTTGCTAGTTTTATATTTTCATAGATTTCGATCATCAATATCCCTTCCCTTATGGATAAATTGGCATAAACTCCAGTCCCGATTCTTCGGGTAAGCCCAAAAGTATATTCATATTTTGAACCGCTTGCCCAGCAGCACCTTTCATTAAGTTATCAATTACAGATACAACGGTTACACGTCCTGTTCGTGCATCGTAAGCAAGCCCTATATCACAATAGTTGGAAGTATATACTTCCTTTGGACTCGGATATGAGCCCCGTTCACGTATTCTTACAAAAGCAGCCTGTTCATAGCTTTCTTTATATAACTCGTGTAGCCTTGCTTCTGTTATGTCAGACTTTAGTTGGGCATAGATAGTTGCCATAATTCCTCTCGTAATCGGCATTAAATGTGTACTGAAGGTAATAGGCTTTGCATTCTCATTCCATTCAAGCAATGTTTGCTCAATTTCCGGAATATGCTGATGCTCATTTACTTTATAAATTTTGAGATTTTCATTGATTTCAGCAAAGTGACTCATGCTTGTCGGTATCTTACCTGCTCCTGAAACACCGGACTTAGCGTCAATCACTATAGAATTCTCTTCTATCATTCCTGCTTGCATTAAAGGAGCCAGCCCCAGTAATGCTGCTGTCGCATAGCAGCCAGGATTGGCAATAAGCTGTGCACCCTGAACCTCATCCTTTTTCCATTCTGCTAAACCATATACTGCCTCCTGCAAATATATGGATTCCACCGCAGTTCGTTTATACCATCGTTCATATGTATCCGTCTCTTTTATACGAAAATCACCTGATAAATCGATAACCTTTACTCCCGCTTTAATCAAGTCTGGGCTTAGTTCCTTTGATACTCCAGGCGGCGTCGCTAAAAATACGATGTCATTATGCTTCGAAATTGCATCTATATCAATTTCTTGTAAAGATAAGTCCACATGATTTTTTAAATGAGGGTACAATCTTTGTATCGATTCTCCTGCTTGTGAAAAAGAATGGATAGATTGTATATCGACATGTGGGTGAAATGTCAACAGCCGCAGCAGCTCTACTCCCCCATAACCGGATGCTCCAATAATCGCAGCCTTCATAACTTCCTCTCCCATCGGTTCTTACAAATTTAGTTTGATTATAATATTGTATATTTATTTAGTCAATTAAATATTTATTAATTTTTAACTTTTCTATAATTAATAAAACAAGTGATCTGTCGCCACCGAACTTGCTTCCTCTTCTTCTACATGCTTATACTATTTTCATAAACATCTATACTAAATTTAAGAGAAAGGAAAAGTGCTATGGATGAGACCTTTGTTCGGAAAATGATTCGAAATTGTTTTTATCAATACAATCACACTGAAGAAAGCGTTCCTCTGTCTGATAAAGACTATGAGGTACTATTCACAAAAATTTTAGCTCTTCACAGACAATCTGCTGAAACCGAGCTGCACGAAATCATAGAAGATGTCGTATACGAATATTTAACAAAATAAAAATCCCTCGTGTTTCTGTTTTATTTTCTTATGCAATTGCATAAAATAATAAAACTGTAAACATTTGTGAGGGATAGCATGAAAATTATTCAATCAAGTCCACGTTTTACATACATGATTTTGACCATTGTCTTAAGCTTGTATACATATGGAGTGATTTCCTACCTTTCTAAAGGAACAGGTACGCTAACAAGCTGGATTGGCATTCTCTTTATCTATATTGTATTTTTGTTACTTTACGTTTATATAGGCAGTATGCGCATTATTATCTATGATGATAAGGTATCGTACACAACGTTATTTGAATCTTATGAAATAAATCTAAAACAACTTACTGCCATCGAATTTTCTTATTTGCATAAAAATGCGCACACCATGTTCCCCGTTCTCCATATCTATTCACTTAATGGCACAATTGAAATTCCAAGTATGATGTTTGAACGGGACATTCAAATGGTATATGACTTACTTATACAAAAAAAGAAGGATTAACTGTTAGAATTCAGGTAAAAAATCCTTCTACGCTACTTTAAGTATCTAAAAAAGGTCTCCTTTCCACATTGAAAAGGAGACCTTTTTTATTTTTTATTAACCGCTTTACCAGCTACTCTCTCAAATAGACGGGGAAATAATGAGAAAATAACAGGACCAGCACTCATCCAGCCAGGCAAATTCAATTCTCTTTTTTTCGTTCCGATAGTACCGACAATTTTATCGGCGACGTATTCTGGATTCAGCATATACTTTTCAACACTTTGTACATATGTACCAGATTGGTCGGCAATTTCAAAGAAATTTGTTTTAATAGGACCGGGATTAATCGCCGTCACTTGAATATCAGTCCCCTTAAGCTCCAGACGCAAGCTGTTTGTAAACCCTAATACTGCATGCTTTGTTGCTGCATAGGCACTTGATTTTGGCGTAGCAATTTTCCCTGCAAGGGATGCTATATTGATAATATGGCCGCAGTTTCGTTTTAGCATTACCGGAAGTACTGCTTTTGTACATGCAACTAGACCAAATACGTTCACCTCAAACATAGATTTCACTTCTGCCATAGACGCTTCATCAAAAGTTTTAAATATACCAAATCCCGCATTGTTAATAAGAACATCTATCGGCCCTGCTTCCTGTAAAATACGGGCAAATACCTCTTGCACCTTATCTTCATTACTAACATCCAGAGTATAATAATGACACGAAACATGAAATTGCTCTGCAATATTATGTGCCGTCGTTTTTAATTTTTCTTCGCTGCGTGCAATAAGGACAGGCACAGCGCCTAAAGCTGCTGCTTTGTAAGCGATTCTTTCTCCTATCCCGCTAGAAGCCCCTGTAATAACGACAATTTTGCCGTTTAATCTTTTCAATTACCTTCACCTCTATTTAGCATGATACACCCAGTAATTAGCTGATTTATCAATGAAGACCTGTTGATTATATTCTAAGTAGTCTAATTGTCCTACTGTTTCAGAAAGAGTGAGGGCAATTTGCTTATCATACAAAGTCGGGAACAGCTTTACACATACTTCAAATGCTGTCATCGGCTTCTCCTTTAGCATACCCAGAACTTTATATGCACGATTCTCTTGTTTTTTCAGCCTCTCTTCTACTAACGCCTTTACATTTATTACATCCTCACCGTGTCCCGTTAACACACGTGAAATATCCATACGAGCTAATTTGCGCAATGATTCATTATACTGCAAAAGAGGCTTTACCCGTTCTGTTTCTCCAAAGTACGGAGGTTCTAATAATGGGTTGGAGGAAATATGTCCTAGCAATACATCTCCACCAATTAATAAGCCATCACTCTCACGATATAGTGCTATATGAGTAGTTGCGTGTCCCGGTGTCTCCAATACCGTAAATCCCGGGAGCGCTTTGATAGTATCACCTTCTCGCACTGAGTGCGTCAAGGAACGTTTGCAAGAATAAATCAGTGTTTTTGTTAAAGTTGGACCTTGTTTTGCAAATTCATCCGGAAGACCCACCTGCGGGACAAGAGATAAAAAAAATTCATTATACCGCTCAATAAACTTCGGGTCTTGCGTAATCCATGCCTCATTCCAAGGGTGTCCCACAACTTCTATGTTCTCCGAAAAATAATCCAATAGGCCGCAATGATCGGCATGATGATGAGTAATAACAACCGTTTCAATATCTGAAGGGTGGTATCCAATCTCTTGGAGTTGGTTATTGAGGGCAGTCCACGATTCCTCTGTTTTTGTACCGGTATCAATGAGAGTTAACTTTTCTCCTTCTGCTAAAAACACATTAACTGCCTCCACTGCAAATGGGACAGGTATTTCCATACGGTGAATTTTCATGTCATATCCTCCTTATTCCAATCCTTATGTCCGAATCACCAAAAAATGAATATATATTCAGTTTACACTTTTACATAGTATTTGTCATTATTTTCAGATATCAGGAAGGATTACTGCATCGTATAGAGAATTAATCTACATTTATAAACTATCATTATTACCAAGAGATGTGAATGGGCTTTTTCGTCAATTCTAAACTGCTCTCATCTCGCTATTCCCCGGTACCGAATAAAACGCGGATTGGAATAGTTCCCATAAATATCAATATACCTAAAGTATAGGAGGATTTGCATGACTATTACTAAAATCGCGTTCGTCGGCGCAGGCTCTATTGCTGAAGCTATCATCGCCGGACTTCTAGAATCACGTTTTTTACAAGCAAAGCAAATTACCGTGAGCAACCGCTCCAATATGGACCGTCTATTCTATCTTCAACAAACCTATAATGTAACCGTAACACAAAACAAACAAGAACTTATAGAAGGAGCCGACCTCATTTTCTTTGTCATGAAACCAAAAGATGTAGTCGAGGCAGTTTCTTCTGTAAAAGAATATATTACGGAGCAGCAGCTTGTCGTCTCTCTTATGGCAGGAGTCTCAACTTCCTCCATTACAGGCTTGCTGCAAAAAAACACACCTATTATTCGTGCCATGCCCAACACTTCGGCAGCAATATTAAAATCTGCAACAGCCATCTCTCCCTCTATCTATGCAAAAAAACATCATGTCGAACTTGTAAAAAAAGTCTTTGAAACTGTAGGTTTGGTTACTGTTGTGGATGAAGAACAAATGCACGCCGTTACCGGATTATCAGGAAGTGGGCCGGCTTATATTTATTACGTCGTGGAAGCTATGGAGCAAGCTGCACGAGAAATTGGTTTAGATGAGAAAACCGGTAAGGCACTTATTTTACAAACAATGATTGGAGCAGCAGAGATGCTGAAATCCACAACAAAGCACCCTTCTGCGCTTCGCAAAGAGATTACCTCTCCAGGGGGCACTACCCAAGCAGGAATTGAAACCTTGCAAAGCTATGAGTTTCAACAAGCTCTAATTCAATGCATTGTAAAGGCTACAGAGAGATCTCGTGAACTTGGTCAAACATTAACAAATCTGGTTAAGCATAGAAAATAGAAAAAGACGATGATTAGCTATCGTCTTTTTCTTTTGAAACAGAAAATCTTTTTAAATCCTCTGCTATATATGTATTCGGAAAGATTTCTCTTGCTTCTTTTAGCAACGCTTCGCTATCAGCGCCTTGATAACGAGAGCTAATATGTGTCAAAATAAGCTGCTTTGCTTCTGCTTGCTTTGCGACTTTTGCAGCTTGATGGGTAGTAGAGTGATAGTAATCATATGCTTGCACTTCATCCTCAGCTGCAAAGGTAGCCTCATGGACAAGAACATCAGCCTGTTCTGCTAAGGATACAGCGGCCTTGCAATAACGGGTATCTCCTAAAACAGCAAGAATCCGTCCTTTTTGAGGAGAACCGATAAATTCTTTTCCATGAATAATCCTGCCATCCTCTAATGTAACGGTTTCTCCTGCTTTTAGCTGTTTAAAAATAGGGCCAGGCTTCACACCTACCTTATGAAGCTTTTCTACCAAAAGCGGACCCGCAATATCCTTCTCTACAATGCGATACCCAAACGATTCAACGCCATGAACTAGCCTCGCTGCTTCTACTCGAAACATATCATCTTCAAATACTATGCCTTCTTCTATCTCTTCAATTACAAGTTCGTATTTTATATGCGTTTTGCTTACAGAAAGAGAGACTTCAATAAAGTCACGAATGCCTTTTGGTCCATATACTGTTAATGAAGTAACTCCCCCTTGAAATGAGCGGCTTCCCAACAACCCTGGCAATCCGAAGATATGGTCTCCATGTAAATGAGTAATAAAAATCTTCTCTAGACGACGCGGCTTGATTGAAGTATATAAAATTTGATGCTGTGTGGCTTCACCGCAATCAAACATCCATGATACTCCCCGTTCCTCCAACAGCTGCAGCACGAGAGAGGAGACATTTCTTCCTTTTGATGGAACTCCTGCACCAGTTCCTAAAAATACAAATTCCAACTTTTACTCCTCCAAGCTCTTGTTCTATGTATTCATAGCTAATCTTACGAAATCTTGATTCTATACGCAAATGCTGTTTAATAAAATGCAAGCCCCATCAGCGAGCCGCTTAGTGCTCTTTAATGCGAAACACTTAAAAAAACCCGAACTTTATCGTCTTTAATCTGTATAGACAACTATATTCAACGAACATTACTGCATTTTTTCTTTATTTCATTCGTGTATTAATGTACAATATAAAAATAAATTTCATGGGAGGTTGATTATTATGAAAGAAATGTTTCGTTTACAAACAACACCACATTCCTCTTTTGACCGTTTGCTACAATCCATTGCAACTGATACACCGATCCCTGTACAATGGAGTACCTTAAAAGAAGTCATCAAGGAATATATGTCATCTCATCCTATTCATTGCCTTCCTGATTATATCTCGTCCTCTTTATCGTATTACGTACAGCGTATATGTACAAATGGCAATGCAGAAATAATTGTATACACAAAGGCCCATCAGATATAAAATCATGATGGGCTTTCTTTTAACTGCACGTCATACTTGATAATATGTCCCATCTGCAAAAAAAGGATGGCTCAGCACCACCCTCTCGTTGACTTATTTTGCTACTTCTTCAATAATCGCTACTACTGCTTCAGCTGTTTTTACTAATTCTTCGATTGGCATTTTTTCGTTAGTAGTATGAATTTCTTCATAGCCTACTGCTAAATTTACAGTTGGAATACCGTGACCTGCAATTACGTTTGCGTCACTTCCACCCCCGCTTTGATGTAAAGAAGGTGTACGTCCGATATTTGCAAGCGCTCGCTTTGCAACTTCTACTACATGATCGCCATCAGCAAATTTGAAGCCTGGATACATAATTTGTACCTCTACCTCTGCTTTACCACCCATTTCTTCTGCAGTAGCTTCGAATGCTTCTTTCATCTTGCTTACTTGCTCTTGCATCTTTTCTTCAACTAAAGAACGAGCTTCAGCTAAAATTTCCACATAGTCACATACGATGTTTGTTTGCGTACCACCCTCAAAACGACCGATGTTCGCAGTTGTTTCTTCATCGATACGGCCTAATGGCATTTTAGAAATAGATTTGGCTGCAATTGTTATAGCTGACACACCTTTTTCTGGAGCCACACCTGCATGAGCAGTTTTTCCACGGATTACTGTTTTTATCTTCGCTTGTGTTGGTGCTGCTACAATAATATCTCCAACTTTCCCATCACTGTCTAGAGCATACCCGTACTTTGCAGTAATGAGGGAAGCATCTAACGCCTTCGCACCGACAAGACCAGACTCCTCTCCAACAGTAATAATAAACTCAACTTTTCCATGCTCAATATTATTTTCCTTTAGAACACGAATCGCTTCTAACATAGCAGAAAGACCTGCTTTATCATCCGCTCCTAAAATTGTGGTACCGTCTGTTATAACATATCCTTCTTGAATGGAAGGTTTGATCCCTTTCCCAGGAACAACAGTGTCCATATGAGATGTAAAATAAATTGTATCCACGCCATCTTTCGTTGCAGGCAAAGTACAAATTAAATTCCCCGCTCCATGTCCTGTTTCTCCAATAGTATCATCTTCAAATACTTCTACTCCTAAAGAAGAAAACTTTTCCTTCAAGACTTTGCAAATTTCTGCTTCATATTTTGTTTCTGAATCAACTTGTACAAGCTCTAAAAACTCATTGACTAGACGTTCTTGATTAATCATTTTTGTTCCTCCATCTATATACAAAAAATATGTACCCCCCTCATTATAACAGAAATTGCAGATACTATCTAAACAACAAGAAAGCGAATACCAAAACTGGTATTCGCACGTGTTTACAATGGAATATTTCCATGCTTTTTCTTCGGTCTTTCTTCCCGCTTATTTTGCAGCATATCCAATGCTTGAACAAGTTTGATTCTTGTTTCACGAGGGTCGATGACATCATCTACAATGCCATGCTTTGCTGCTACATACGGATTTGCAAATTTTTCCCGGTATTCATCAATCAGCTGTGCACGCGTTGCATCTGGATTATCACTTCCCGCGATTTCTTTCGCAAAAATAATATTAACCGCTCCTTGCGGTCCCATAACCGCAATCTCTGCATTCGGCCAAGAGAACACTACATCCGCCCCAATAGCCTTGCTGTTTAATGCTACATAAGCTCCGCCGTATGCCTTTCGAAGAATAACAGTAATCTTTGGAACTGTCGCTTCAGAATATGCATATAAAATTTTTGCACCATGACGGATGATGCCCCCATGCTCTTGTTTAACTCCCGGAAAGAAACCCGTTACATCTTCAAATGTAATAATTGGGATATTAAATGAATCACATAAACGGATGAATCGAGCTGCTTTATCTGAGGAATCAATATCTAGGCTTCCTGCCATTACCTTCGGTTGATTGCACACTAATCCTACTGACTCTCCTTTAATACGTGCAAAGCCGATTACAATATTTTTAGCAAAATTCTTTTGTACTTCAAAAAAGGTTCCTTCGTCTACTACTTGCTCAATCACTTTACGCACATCGTATGGGCGCAGCGCATCAAACGGAATAGCATCTGTTAGGTCTGGTCGATAGTCATCCTCATCCGGCGTTCCATAAATAAGCGGTTTTTCTTCACAGCTTTGCGGCAAATAGCTGAGCAAATCTTTCACAATCTGTAATGCATCCTCTTCATCTTTTGCTGCGAAGTGAGCATTTCCGCTAATGGAGTTATGTACCTTTGCTCCACCTAAGTCTTCTGAGGAAATATTTTCTCCTGTTACAGTTTCAATTACCTTTGGACCTGTAATAAACATCTGACTTGTTTTTTCCACCATAACAACAAAGTCCGTTATAGCAGGAGAATACACTGCACCGCCCGCACAAGGCCCCATAATAACAGAAATTTGAGGAACGACCCCTGAATAAATAGCATTGCGATAAAAGATATGACCGTATCCATCAAGAGACAGCACACCCTCTTGAATGCGCGCTCCTCCTGAATCATTTAAACCGATAATTGGCGCGCCGTTTTTAGCTGCTAAATCCATTACATTAGCAATTTTTTTTGCATGCATTTCTCCCAATGCTCCGCCAAACACTGTAAAATCTTGCGAGAATAAATAAACAGGACGTCCGTTTACCTTACCGTACCCCGTTACCACACCATCTCCCGGGCCACTTTTTTCGGATAACCCAAAGTCAGAGCAACGATGCTCCATGAACGGATTTAACTCTACAAATGTCCCTGAATCCAGTAATAGTTCAATGCGTTCTCTAGCAGTCATTTTTCCTTTTTGATGCTGCTTCTCAATTTTATCGTCGCCGCCGCCAAGCTCAATATCACGGCG
Source organism: Bacillus sp. 165 (assembly GCF_017742235.1). Taxonomy (GTDB): domain Bacteria; phylum Bacillota; class Bacilli; order Bacillales; family Bacillaceae_G; genus JAGHKQ01. The sequence goes on along the minus strand of NZ_JAGHKQ010000004.1, from coordinate 180,485 downwards.
TTTGTCATACAATTCATTAATTTTTTCATATATATCCATCATGACTTATATCCCCCTTTTTTCACATAGCTCATACAGTACACCGTTAGCAGACCTTGGATGCATGAAAGCAATATGTGCACCGCCTGCGCCCAAGCGCGGGGTTTCATCGATCATGCGAATGCCGTTTTCCTTTATTTCATGAATTCTCTCTTCTATGGAAGTCACTCCGAGTGCCACATGGTGAATCCCTTCTCCTCTTTTACTGATAAAAGAGGCTACCGGGCTTTCACTTGACAGCGGTTCCAATAATTCAATCTTACTTTCACCAATTTGCAAAAAGGCCACTTTTACCCCTTGTGATGCCACTTCTTCCATCCCAAGCAATTCTAATCCTAACACGTTCGTATAAAACGGAAGTACGTCGTCAATGGATTGTACTGCAATCCCGATATGGTCTATTTTCTTAATCATCTACTTCACCCCTTGCTGTAACTTAAACAAACTTCTCCTTAAAACGACATATATCTTCTATATTCTCTATCTTTTTAAAATTTTCCTTCATTTCAGTGAATTAAATCAATAAATTTATAAATAGGTATTGCTTGTCCTCACCTGCATTTCTGACTACAATGAAAGTTAGAAATGAAAATAGGAGGCAAACGATGAAGAAAAAACAAAAATTCGTTGTCTATTTAATGCTGGGTTCTATGCTTGTTACAACGCTTTTAACAGGTCTTAGTATTTGGATGTAGCATATGAAAAAGCTTAGCTTTTGCAGCCAAGCTTTTTAGTTTTTCTGACTGTTTCTTTGCATTCATGTTTTCTCAATCATGATGTTACATTATATAGAACCATCACATGTCCACAGTCAAATTTGTACTGAAAAATACAACTAAATAAAAACATAAGTCTCCCATAATTTCTATATTATCTAATTTCCAGTATAATTTTAGATTAGAAATACATAGTAGGAGGACTGTTATATGAAATGGATTGGTCCATTTTATTTATCATTGGCTGCTGCGATTTGGGGCGGAACATATGTAGTAAGCAAAGCAGTGCTGGAATATCTTCATCCATGGGTACTGCTCGAAATACGCTTCCTTTTAGGACTTCTCGTATTGGGAATTATCGCTTGGAAGCAAAAATCATGGCATGTGAAACGACAGGATATTAAGATGCTGGCTCTAATCGCTTTCGTCGGTTATACAGGCTCAATCGGCATGCAGTTTGTGGGAACGCATTTATCCGGGGCAGCGATGGGGTCATTAATAACGGCAGCTTCTCCTGGACTCATTTCCATCTTTGCAATTTGGCTATTAAAAGAACGTCTGCAACTGGAAAAAGCCCTTTCGCTTTTTCTTTCTTCTTTGGGAGTTATTATCGTTGTCGGTTTACCCTCTAATGAAACTACCTTTTATGGAAACATCGTCTTATTTGGTGCCGCATTAACATGGGCATTGTATACTGTGTTAAGCAGGACGCAGACAAAGAAATACTCTTCTTTGACAGTAACAACATGGGCTAGCCTATTTGGGGTGGTATTCACAGCCCCTATCGCCATTTGGGAACAATCCGTTCTCCCTACAACGTTTCCAGCAAGTATATGGATTTGGTTTGGAATTGTATATTTAGGAGTGATATCGACAGCAGGAGCATTTTATTTTTGGAATAAAGGGTTTGAATATATAGATGCCGCAACAGGCTCCTTGTTCTTCTTCTTTCAGCCGATTGTCGGAAGTTTGCTTGGGTGGCTTATACTAGGTGAAGATTTAAACTGGAACTTCTTCATTGGTGCATTATGTATTTGTATGGGACTTATCCTCTCAACAAAAGAACGTACCGCGCCTCAACATGCCGATATAAATATTCAAAAATGAAAGGCAGCTCACATCGAACTGCCTTTCATTCTTTCCGTATTGCACCTTTTTCTTTTGCAAGCTGCTCAAATGATTTCGCAGATTTTACAATGAATACTTTCGTTCCAATCGGAATTCGATCATATAAAAATTCTACATCCTTATTATTCATACGAATACATCCTTGTGAAACATACTTTCCAATGGAACTAGGGTTATTTGTACCATGAATACCATATTTGTTTCCTGTTGTACCTAGTGCATTAAATCCCAGCCATCGTGAACCAAGAGGATTTTTCGGAGAGCCTCCAGGAATATTTTTCTTTATGTACCAAGGCTTAACTACTTTCATCACAATATCAAATTCACCTTCGGGTGTTAGCTCTTGCGTTTTTCCTGTCCCAACCGGAAATACTTTTTGAATCATGCCTTTATCAATATAAGCAAGCTTATTTGTTTGTTTATTTATAATGAGATAAGGGTCTCCTACCCTTGGATTCTCTCCAAGTGGCCATAGAGGAGAAAAAAACAATAAAAAAGAAAGAACATATGCCAGCATACAGACACCCGCTTTCATTTAAGCTGTATCCTTATGTTTCCCCTTAAACTTCCCTTTAATAATTAAAAATTGTTCCATTTCATAGACAAGCTGTGCCAGCGAAGCACGTATCTCAAACTCTTCCCTTGTTTGAGGAAGCGGCATTTCTCTAAACAGCTCTTTCATTTCTTGAAGCTGGTAAAGAGAAATAAGTCCTGTACTGCTTGGGCGTATTGCATTTGCAACGCTTTCAATAAAGGAAGCAAACATGCGGGCTTGTTGATATGAGCAAGATAACTCTGCCACAAGCGGCATGACACGCATTAATATTTCAAATTGCTGCTTTCTCATACGAAAGTAACGATAATACTCGTTATCTTGATATCGATATCGGTTCTCCATCTCCCGGAACGCAAGAGGCACAGCTTCTTCAAACAGCTTTTCTGTTTCAAGCAGTTCCCGTCCATCCCATACCCGATTTTGATTTCGTAAAAAAGCTGCCATTTCCAATAGTAGCTTTTTAAAATTTTCTTCAATATTCTGTTGATACCTCTTTAAATCTTTTTCCACACTTGGCATATATAGATTGACCAGTAGTGCCATACCAATCCCAATAGTAAGGATAAAAAATTCATTTAAGACAACAGCCCATGTAATACTTTTTAATGAGTAAAGATGCATAACTATTACAGAGCTCGTTGAAATTCCTTCTGGTATATGCAGCGTAACAGCTGTAGGAATAAAGAACAATAGAAGTAATCCGATTGCCAATGGGTTGTACCCGAAAGCCTCAAAAAAGACCCAGGAAAATACAATTACCAGAAGACAGCCTAAAAAGCGATGAATAGATGCTTCCAATGATTTTCGCTTTGTATTTTGTACACACAGTATGACCAAAATGCCAGCGGAACTTGAAAACTTTAGATGCAGCATCTCAGCAATCGTCATTGCCAGCATAGTGCCAATTGCTGTCTTTAATGTCCTATAACCAATTTTATACATGACGCATCTCCTCGTGCAGCATAATGCAAAAAGAGATGACTGTTTCGTCATCTCCGATTTTATTATTCACATTTGTGTTTTCAATTACAACATTTTTTGTAAAAATTCCTGTGCACGGGCACTCTTTGGAGCTGTAAAGAACTCGCTTGGAGACGCGTCATCCACCAGCTGCCCGCCATCAAGAAACAATACACGATCTGCGACTTCGCGGGCAAAGCCCATTTCGTGCGTTACAATCGCCATCGTCATGCCCGTATGAGCTAACGACTTCATAACCTCCAGTACTTCTTTTACCATTTCAGGATCTAGCGCTGAAGTGGGTTCATCAAACAATATCACTTCCGGTTCCATTGCTAGTGCACGAGCAATGGCTACACGCTGCTTTTGCCCACCTGATAAACGCCCCGGATACTCATTCGCCTTCTCGGACAACCCTACTTTCGCGAGCAATTCTTTCCCTTTTACCTCAGCATCCGCCTTACTAACTCCCCTTACGGTTATAGGAGCATATGTTAAATTTTCTAACACTGTCATATGAGGAAACAGATGAAAATGCTGGAACACCATACCTACATTTTGACGAACTTTCATAATATCGGTTTTCGGATTTGTAATCTCTTTCTCACCAATCCATATCTGCCCTTTTGTCGGTTCCTCCAACAAGTTCATACAGCGAAGAAACGTAGACTTTCCTGACCCAGAAGGACCAATAATGGCAACTACTTCTCCTTGCTGAATTGTTGTAGAAATATTTTTGAGCACCTGTAACTCTCCAAATGATTTATACAGCCCCTCTATCTTAATCACCTTTTCTCATTCTCCTTTCAATAGCTTTACCAAGCACTGTCAGCACCATAACTAAAATATAGTAAATGAAGCCTACAAATAGGAGCGGCTCAAAATAGGCGAATGTTTCTCCTCCTACAATATAAGCTCGGCGCATTAAATCCATTGCACCGATGACCGTTACTACAGCAGATTCTTTCGTTAATGTAATAAATTCATTCATAAGTGCTGGTAAAATATTTTTTAATGCTTGCGGAAAAATGATATTAGCCATCATTTTCGAATATGGGATACCAAGTGCTGCCGCGGCCTCCGATTGTCCTTTATCCACAGCTTGAATACCGGCGCGAATAATCTCTGACATATACGCACCCGAGTTTAATCCAAATGCCAATACTGCCGCTAAAAATGCGTTAATATCATACCCGATTAATTGAGGTAGTCCATAATAAATGATCATTAATTGCAGTACAAGCGGAGTACCTCTGAAAATGGATGTATATATATCTGCCAGCCACATCAAAGGTTTAATTCTTGAAATTTTTAATAATGCCAGCAGCGTACCTAATGTAAATCCTAATAAAGCAGACACAGCAACAATTTGCAGCGTTACCTTCAATCCTACTAATATATACGGCATTGACGGGACGATTTGCGAAAAATCGAGATTCATCTTTGCGACCATTCCTCTCCTGATTAAAAGTCAAGAAAGAATCCTCTGACATGATATTTTCTCTGTCAAAGGATTCCTTATTCTTGCGGGGATTATTATTGTTCTCCACCAAACCATTTCTTAATTAATTTTTCCATTTCCCCATTTTCTTGCATTTTCTTGATTACTTTATTGAACTCGTCTGTATACTTGCTTCCTTTCGGGAACGCAATAGCTGATCCTGCTTCATCAGATGCTTCTGGAATTTCAATGCTCTTTAGATCTTTGAATTTATCTAAGTATGCTTTTGCAACTGTATCTTCGATAATAGCAGCATCAAAACGACCAGCTTGAATTTCTTGTACTAATTGTGGTAGTTTATCTCTGCCCTGAATATCGAATGTAACGTTTTCTTGCAGTTCCTTCGCTTTTCCTTCTTGAATTGATCCAGTTTGTACCCCTACTGTTTTTCCCTTTAAATCTTCAAGCGTCTGAAGCGATCCGTCTTTGGAAACAATTAAATTTTTCGCTGTATAGTAGATATCCGTGAAATCTGCATTTTTCTGACGTTTTTCCGTAGGAGTCATACCTGCCATTACAAAATCTACTTTTCCAGCTTCCATCGCTGTTAGCAAACCGCTAAAGTCCATATCTTTTATTTTGATCTCATAGCCTAACTCTTTACCAATATACTTTGCAATATCAACATCAAAACCGATAACATCTTCGCTCTTTTGGGTTTCGATATACTCGTAAGGCTTATAATCAGCTGATGTTCCCATTATCAATACTTTGTTATTACCTTCTTTTTTGCTGCAAGCACCCAACATACCGATTACTAGAATGCTAGCCAACATAATGGATAGTAATTTCTTCATTTTCCATTCCCCCTATTATACATAATTCCCTAAATTTAATTGTTATTATCAGGAAAATACCCCTTATAATCCAGATGAAATTTTGTTGTTTTTATTCAACAAAATGAATTTTAACACATTTAAATAATTATGCAATAGTAAATTAGAAAAATTTTTTATTTATTTTCATCAATTAATAATAAAGTCAATTATATCAATAGTTTTTTAAACAAATATTTTTTACTATACTGAAAATACATTATGTTTGCATGCTATTCCTTTATATTTATTCAGTACTATACAGAAATTGTTTTTAATGCTTTTTAGAATTCTCTTAATAGTATGCGCAAAAAAACGGCTTTCACTTATGCCAATAGTGAAAACCGTTTTTTTAAATAGCTTACAAAGTTTATTTATTTTTTATATGCTCTTTTTCAGCTCCATGCTCCGGTTCATGTTTATGGTTTTCTTTTTCTTTTTCACTTTTCCTGTTTTCTTTATTTTGGGAATACGAGTGAGCTATGCTTGTCTTAACATGTTGTGTTGAAGCAGGCACCTGTTTTTCTTTTTGTTTTTCTTTTTCCTTTTTCTCTTCGAGCTTTGGTTCCTCATCCTTCTGTGGTGATGGCACTGGTTCAACTTTCTTTTCCGGAACCTCTCTTTGTATTTTTTCTTCCTGTTGCTTTTCTTTATACTGACTAGTTGTCATTCCTTCTTTTTCTGCTGCTTCACGTTCCTTCACTGTACTCTTCTGAACAGAAACTTCTATATTTTTCTTGTCATATTTTTTTTCTATCTCATTTATTTCTTGATCTAAAGCCTTCTGAACAGCTGCTTGTTTTTCCCCATCTTTAACAACCACAGTTAATACAACATCCTCTTCTTCTGTCCAGTAGCCATCTTTTTTACTTTGCTGGACTATATCTTGTACCACTTGATTGAGAGATTTATTTTTCCATTTAGTTATTTCTTGTACAACTTGTTTTCCTTCTTTGTTATACGCCTTTAGCTCCAATACATGAAGCTTTTCATCTACTGCTGCTTCCACACTCGGATTAACATCAATCGCAACATACGCCATTACTTTTTCAGGATGGCTCATATAAATACTCAAAGTAAGCCATATAATTGCACATGCTGCGGCAGCGGCTATATATTGCATTCGTAAAAAAGAGGGGAAAGTAAGTCTAGCTGCCACAATGTCGCTGTCAGCAAAAGCTATCTCCTCGCCAACTTCATATTTGTTCTTCTTCTTGCATGTCACGTACTGTCCAGTCGGCGTCAAAACTATAACACTTCGCACACTCTTGGATAGAATAATTCCTTTATTCATCACTCACACCTCCTTTTATATACTCCTTTATATACACATAATCATTTGTCAAAATAATGCACATCGCAATAATATATTTCCGGTGCCTTTCCAACGTTTTTCTGCTCACACGCACCATATCCTCAATCTGTTTTAACGGCAGTTTCTTTTTTTGAAACAGTTCATTTATTAGTTCTTCTCGTTGAGAAATTTGAACCGCAACTTCCATCATTGACGCTCTAGAATCGCGATGTTTAGGAGATTCTTTTACTAAATCTTGAAATGTAATTCTAAACGACTTTAACACTGTCTGAAAATGAAGTATTTCCTCTTTCCGCTCTGTATTTTCCATTTCCTTCAAGTATTCTGTGAGGGATACTTTCATTTCCTCTACCTCTTCTTGCTGTTCTTCTTTTAAAAAGACAAGATTATGTCTCATTTCCTTTCGTAAATAATCAATTACATCTCTTTTTATAAGAAGTGCAGCAAATGATAAAAAGGAAGCCCCTTTTTTGTAGGAATATCGTTCGACAGCCTCATGAAAAGCTAATAATCCGATGCTGAATTCATCGTCCTGTTCATAAATGTAGCGATTGCATACAGAAGAGACGGTTTTTTTGATAAATGGCTTGTACTTTGCAAGCAGTAACTCACTGTCTTCTTCCCCTTGCTGAATACGAGCAACAGTATCTTCAACAGCGTTTCGCTTTATATTGAATAGTAAACTAAACACAAGAACTACCTCATTTCCTGACAACCATATATGGTAATAGTCACTTCATCCCGAAGTGACTATTTTACCATATTTCTTATCGATCATGCTTTTCTTCAGATTTTTTTTCTGAATGTTTAGCAGATTTTTTTTCTTCTGTCTGGTTTTCTTGCATTTCTTTATGGTATTTATGCGTTTCTTTACGTTCAGTCTTTTCTTGTTGTTTCATTTCCTTATGCGCATCTTTTTGCTCATTGTGCAGCGCTACATGTTCTTTCACTTGATTTTTTACAGTAACAGAATCCTTCTCTGCTTCAGACTCTTGTACTGGTTGCACTTCTGTTACCTCAGATGGTTGTCCTTCAACAACTTGAAGTGTACCTTCTTGTTCCATATCTGCCGTTTCTTGTTGCTTCATTTCAATTTTTTCGATTCTTTGTGCGATTTTTGCAAAGCTTTTTTCGATATTTTTAGCTATAGCATACTTTGCCTTTGCATTTTTATGTTCAACTTTGTCTAATACTTTTGCTAATGCTTCGATATTGTGGCCAATATGCATTTTTACTTTAGATACTTCTTCTGTCTCTGCTTTTTCAGTGTCGGCAGCTGTATCTTCTGCTTCTACTTGTTCAGTGTCAGCATCTACATTTTCTACTTCTACTTGTTCAGTTTCTGATTTTTCTACAATATCATCCGCTTTGTCCAAGTTAGATACAGCTGCATTTAATGTCTCTTTTAAAAGATCCTCTTTTCCTTCTTTTAAAAGAACTTGCGCTTCAGCCATACGCTCCGCAGCAAATGTAGATAATAGCTTTGCTTTTTCTAAATCATTGTCCGCAAGAGCTAATTTAATTTTTTCAACCATTGTTTTCACAAAGTAGAAGAAATCTCCTTGTACTAAAGATGGTTGTTTTGTTTGTTCTGTTTTTACTTCGTCTGTTCCATCTGCATAAGCTGCTGTACCCACAACGAACGGACTGCAAACTAGCATTGCTGATAAAGTGGCCTTCATTACTGCATTTTTCATAAATTTTTCACCCCATTAATTTTTTCCACTATATTCATTCGCAGAGTTTGTCTGTTTTGTGGGGGTAAACAAAAAAAAGCTGATATTAGCATCAGCTTTTACACTTCCTCACAATATTGATCAAAATAGTTTTGAAGCTTCGTTACAACCTCCATAGGAGTATGCCCTTCAATCTCATGGCGTTCCACCATTGTTAAAATTTTTCCGTCTTTCATCAATGCAAAAGAAGGGGAAGAAGGCGGATACCCTTCAAAATATTGTCTTGCCTGCTGCGTTGCTTCTTTATCTTGGCCTGCAAAGACAGTTACAAAATGGTCTGGACGCTTATCATAATGAATGGCATGTGCTGCCGCCGGACGAGCTACTCCACCTGCACAGCCGCAAACAGAATTTATCATAACAAGCGTAACTCCATCCTTCTTAAATACCTCATCTACTTCTTCAATTGTTTTCAGTTCTGTATAACCAGCTGCTACAATCTCTTCGCGCGCTTGACGAACAACATCGTTCATAAAAAAATTAAAATCGATGTTCATATTTTCCCTCCTCAAAGTGGTCTAATACTATATTACCAACACAGAGGAATTCAATTCAACAAATACGATTAACTTCTTACTCTCCTCGTATTCTCCCTTGTTCGTAATGATTCATCAGTCTTTCAACAACATTTGTTACGGTTTGTGTTCCTTCCAATATATCCCGTTCACATAGAGGCAGCATTTCTTTCATGCTCGGATGAGAAAAAAAACGCATTTCCAGCTGTTCACGAATGGATGCATACAACCAATTCTTCTTCTGTGAATTTCGTCTCTTCTGAAACACTCCCGATTGTTTCGTTTGACCAGCAAACTCTTGTACCACATCCCAAAATATATGCAATCCCTCTTTATATAATGCAGAACAAGTACCCACATATGTACTCCAACCTTCTGTAACAGGCTGAAACAAATGAGACATTTGTTCGTAAAGGGACACTGTTTGCAAAGCACGGATTTTATTATCACCATCCGCTTTATTAATCAAAATGGCATCAGTAAGCTCTAAAATACCGCGTTTAATCCCCTGTAGCTCATCTCCAGCTCCCGTTAATGATAACAAAAGAAAAAAATCCACCATATCACGAACCATGCCTTCGCTCTGCCCAACTCCGACCGTTTCTACTAAAATCACATCATAACCAGCGGCTTCACAAAGTAATATAGTTTCTCGTGTTCTTCTGTTTACTCCTCCTAACGTCCTCCCAGACGGAGACGGCCTAATAAAAGCATTGGGTTGTTGTACAAGCTGTTCCATTCTTGTTTTATCGCCAAGAATGCTTCCACCCGTCAAAGAACTGCTCGGGTCTACAGCAAGAACAGCAACCTTATGCCCCTTCTCACAAAGCAGTGTGCCAAATGCTTCAATAAAGGTACTTTTCCCTGCTCCTGGTACGCCTGTAATACCGATTCGTATTGAATTTCCTGTATAAGGAAGAATATGCTGAATTAAAGTCTGTGCTTTTTGCTGATGCTTCGGAGCATTGCTTTCTACTAAAGTAATTGCTTGTGCCAATATGGTACGATTACTTTCCTTAACTCCCTCTGCTAACTCGTTTGCAGTCAATATTTTTTTTCTAACGGTCTGTTTCAAAGGAGCGGGCTCCCCCACTCCTTTCATGACCTTTGAAGCAAAAGCATCATCATGTTCATTTGGCACCCATTCTGGCCGCTTTTGTTCCTCTTTCATACTTTATTCCTCTTCCTCTATACGTCTCTCAATCTCTTCTACAATTGTTTCCGCTGCTTGTGGAATAACAGTACCAGGTCCAAAGATAGCGGCTGCACCTTGCTCATACAAATACTCATAATCTTGTACCGGAATAACTCCTCCAACAATGACAACAATATCTTCTCTTCCCAACTTTCGAAGCTCATCTATTAATTGTGGAAGCAAGGTTTTATGTCCTCCAGCCAAAGAACTCATTCCCACGCAGTGAACATCATTTTCGACAGCTTGTCGAGCCGCTTCTTCCGGTGTTTGGAATAGAGGTCCCATATCCACATCAAAGCCCATATCAGCGTAAGCGGTAGCTACTACCTTTGCTCCACGGTCATGACCGTCTTGTCCAAGCTTTACAATGAGAATACGCGGACGACGACCTTCACGCTCTGCAAAGGCATCGATTTTCTCTCGTACTCTTTGAATCTCATCTTGCTTTTCATATTCCGAGCGATACACGCCGCTTACCGATTGGATAACAGCTTTATGACGACCAGCTACTTTTTCAATCGCATCAGAAATTTCTCCTAATGTAGCACGTGCACGCGCTGCTTCGATTGAAAGCTCCAGCAAGTTTCCTTCTCCTGTTTGTGCCGCTGTAGTGATCGCCTCTAATGTTGTTTGAACGCTTTGTTCATCTCTTCCCTTCTTTAAATCTTCCAATCTTTGCAGCTGCTTCTTTAGAACTGTCGTGTTATCAATATCTAAAATTTCAAGCGGCTCTTCCTTATCTAGGCGATATTTATTTACCCCGATAATTGCTTCTTTTCCTGAGTCAATATGCGCCTGTCTTCTAGCTGATGCTTCCTCTATTCTTAATTTTGGTATCCCTTTTTCAATTGCTTTTGTCATGCCTCCGAGCGACTCAATCTCTTCAATGTGCTCCCACGCTCGTTTCATGAGCTGTGAGGTTAGTGATTCCACATAGTAAGAACCGCCCCATGGATCTATAACAGAAGTAATACCCGTCTCTTCTTGTAAATACAATTGCGTATTGCGAGCAATACGCGCAGAAAAGTCTGTTGGCAGTGCAATTGCTTCATCTAACGCATTAGTGTGAAGCGATTGCGTATGACCTAATGCAGCCGCTAATGCTTCCACACACGTTCGCGCAACATTATTGAATGGATCTTGCTCTGTCAGACTCCAGCCCGATGTTTGCGAATGTGTTCGCAAGGCAAGCGATTTTTCATTTTTTGGATGAAACTGCTTCATCAGCTTTGCCCACAATAAACGTCCCGCACGCATTTTTGCTACTTCCATAAAATAATTCATGCCAATCGCCCAGAAGAAAGAGAGCCGCGGAGCAAAGGCATCCACATTTAAACCGGCCTGCAAGCCCGTACGTACATATTCAACCCCATTTAACAGTGTGTAAGCTAATTCTAAGTCTGCTGGTGCTCCTGCTTCCTGTAAGTGATAGCCTGAAATACTGATGCTGTTAAACTTCGGCATATGTTTGGATGTATAAGCAAAAATATCAGAAATAATGCGCATTGACGTTTCTGGAGGATAAATATAAGTATTACGTACCATATATTCTTTTAAAATATCATTTTGAATTGTTCCTGTAAGCTGCTCCTGACGAACCCCTTGCTCTTCTGCCGTTACAATATAAAATGCCATAATCGGTAAGACAGCTCCGTTCATAGTCATGGATACAGACATCTGATCAAGCGGAATACCGTCAAATAAAACTTTCATATCTAAAATAGAGTCAATAGCCACACCGGCTTTTCCAACATCACCGATAACACGCGGATGATTGGAGTCATAGCCGCGATGCGTTGCTAAATCGAACGCGACCGATAACCCCTTTTGTCCGGCTGCTAAATTCCGTTTATAAAATGCGTTGCTTTCTTCAGCTGTTGAGAATCCAGCATACTGTCGCACTGTCCACGGACGGTTTGTGTACATCAATGGATACGGTCCGCGATGATACGGAGCAAGCCCTGGTTTAAAATCTAAGTAATCTAAATCTTCCACATCCTTTTTCGTATACACAGATTGAATATCAATTTTTTCATTAGATGTATAAACCGTCTTTGCTTCTGGTTCCTTCCAATCTTCTTTCGTAAAACTTGTCTGAAAATCCATTACTGTAAAATCCGGCATTTTCATCCAATCACCTCCAACTCGTTATGCAATGTATATAATAACGGCAGTAATTCACCTGATTCATGTATAAATCCAGTTATCCCTTGCTGCAATAATTCTTGTTCATGTTCTCCTTCCAAGGTACCAACGACAAATACTTTCACTTGTCCTGCTTTTTGCAGTACAGTTGAAATACTAACTCCCAGATTTTCACCATCTACAAAAATAGCATGTGCGTCTTCTGGAATAGCTATAGCCTCAATGGAAGAGGCACTTAATTTGAAAACCTCGAACCCGCAGGCTTCAAGAATACCTGTAAGATATGCGTCCTTATTTGTAGTTTGGACAACCACTAGTTGAGGCCGCTTTCCTTTTAACTCTTCGTATTGTTCAGCAGCTTCTCGCAGCACTTCAAACGGCTGAGCGTCTCGAATGGAAATTAACGGCTCGACTTCAAGCTCTTCACCGGTCATTCCTTGCATCATTTCTCCAAGAGTCACACCTAAAGAAGCTGCATGAATTAAAGTGTCTATTTTTCTTTCATTATACAGAGCAAGCTTTTTACTGAGTTCACCTAGCTGCAGCACCTGCTCGTGGCTCTGTTCTTTATACAGCTGTATGCCTTCGATGCGTTGTTGTTTCTCTTTTTGTTTTTGTACCTTTAAACGCTGTTCATCCTTTTTAATGTAAATATTTGTACCGATAATTTTTTGATGCAAACCCGTTACTTTTTCATAGCGCTTTTTAGCAGTCGATTTAATCTCCTCTTGAATAAATCCATCTTTCAGCGCCTTGCTCATCCCTCCGCGCTGTTCGATGGCCTGGAACAATTCCCAAGCCTTTTGTGCTAAGGTTTCCGTCAAAGCCTCAACATAATAAGAACCGCCAGCTGCATCTATCACCTTAGACACATGAGCTTCACCATGTAAAATATGCTGAATGTTTCGAGCCCAGCGATTCGAATGGTTCTCTGCAGTCTCATAGACTTCATCAAATGTACTCACATGTAAGCTGTCAGCACCTCCGACAATGGCTGAAAATGCTTCTGTTGTTGCGCGAAGCATATTGACATAAGGATCATATGCAGTTTTCGTACGGCTTGATGTACGAGCATGTAACAGCATCGTTTGTTTGTCTGCACTTGCTCCAAAAGCTTCGGCAATTTTTTTCCATACCACGCGTATTGCACGAAACTTAGAGATCTCAGTAAACAGATGATTCCCAGCAGATACAATAAAGGTGAACTGATCACATATATCATCAATCGCTATATTTCTTTTTAGACATTCCCGCACATACTCTGCAGCCGTCGCAATAGCAAACGCCACTTCTTGTACGGCATTTGCGCCAGCATTATGATATGTATCTGTTTTAATAAAAATAGTCCTTACATTTGGGGCATATTCTTTTGTCCATTTTACAGAAACAGCCATATCGTCATAGCATGTCTCTAAAGGCATCGGCAATTTCCCTTCACCGGCTAGATAAGCAAGCGGGTCGGCGCCTAGAGACCCAAACATATCAGAAAAAGCCACCCCACGCTCTTTTACATAAGAAAATAATAATGATAATAAAGGTACAGACGTAAAACCGGCGTATGCCATTAATGGATAGGCTGTAATTGGTATATTATTAAAAACGCTTTCAAAATCATTCTTACAATTTAAAGAGATTCCTTTGTTCACAACATGCTCTATTGCCACTTTGTCTGAATCCTTCCCTTGCAAAGTTGCATGGTCAAGTACAATGTGCAATACTGTTTGACCATGTTCAAGAGCGTCCCGAATAACACGATTTGCTGCTTCAGAATCCTTTCCCCATAGCTCTTGGGCAATACCTCTTGTTTCCTTAGGAAATAAGCCTGCTATGTTGTTTATTTTTTCAAGGCTTACATCCTCTTTTGTATACAAAGGCTTTAGCTGAATTTGCTCAATAAGTTCTGATACAATCGTATCGAATGGCCGCCCTTTTAGCGTTTTCTCTGCTAATGTCTCCCATTCTTGATAATCTGGCATCCTAAACTCCTGAAACGTATCTTTCACGCTCATCCACCTTGCTCCCCTTTCCTTATAGATTAAGCTCCCATCGCCAAAAGACATTGCTTTCTATTTCAGATGGTTTGTTAATCAAAAGATAATTATATCAATATAAAATTTTCTAAATATTTTACATATTAAGTGTATTATAAATTTGATGACTTGGCAAAGGGCAATCTTGCAGTAAAAGCAATAAAAATCACCTTGCAGCATAATTGCAAGGTGATTTTTATTATCCATTCCGTTGTTGTTGATTTATATATTCTTCAATCATTTTTTTATGTGAACCCACGATATAATCTGGAAGCTCCGTTACAGAAAAAAACTGCAAATCCAACGCTTCATTTTTATTTATAACCGGCGTTCCTTCATATTGCTTTGTATAATAAGCCATCGTTACCGTCTGAAACTCATCTCCGTTTGCAAGTTTTACAAAATAGTTTTTCCCAGAATATACGTTAATCAAGGACAAATTTTTCACTTGTAATCCTGACTCCTCGAGTACTTCACGTTGTGCCGTTTCTTCCGGAGATTCTCCAAGCTCCATTAATCCGCCAAGCAGTCCCCATTTTCCATGCGGTTCCCTTCGTTGCTGCAACAATACCCGCTCTTGTTCATCAAGCACTAAGACAACCGAACCAACAAGAATAAGCGGCCGGTGACCAACTATCTTGCGTAATTCCTCTACGTACCCCATAGTAACAAGCCCTTCTGTTAAATTTTCACTCTTTCTTACATAGCTTATGTACAACATAACAAGATGTGTGACAGGCTTCAAGTCGTTTTATGTAATTGTCCTTTATAAATAACTGTTCACGTCAGCTAATTCATGTGTAATTGTTTCCAATCTCTTTTTCCTATGTAAAAAGCCCATTCCTTTGAGGAACGGGCTTTTTTTCTAATTAATATACAGACGTATTCTCTTTTGACACGTTTTCTAAAATTTCTTTTACACGAGCCAAGAATTTGCCACAAATTAAGCCGTCAAGCACACGGTGATCTAAAGATAGGCAAAGATTTACCATATCACGAGCACCGAACATTCCGTTCTCCATAAATACAGGACGTTTTACAATAGATTCTACTTGTAAAATAGCTGCTTGCGGATGGTTGATGATACCCATAGATTGAACAGACCCGAAAGAACCAGTGTTATTCACGGTAAATGTTCCACCTTGCATATCTTCAGACTTCAGCTTCTTAGTTCTTACTTTTGTTGCAAGTTCAGTAATTTCACGCGCAATGCCTTTGATTGTTTTCTCATCTGCGTGCTTGATAACAGGTACAAATAATTCTGTTTCTGTTGCTACTGCAATAGAGATATTAATATCTTTCTTTTGGATAATCTTATCTCCAGCCCACATAGAATTAATTTGTGGGAACTCTTTTAATGCTTGGGCAATAGCTTTAACAAAGAATGCAAAGAAGGTTAAATTAAATCCTTCTGTCTTCTTGAATTCATTTTTAATGCTGTTACGGTACTCGACTAAGTTTGTTACGTCAACTTCGATTGTCATCCAAGCATGCGGAGCCTCATGCTTGCTGCGAAGCATATTGGCTGCGATTGCTTTACGTACACCTGTAACTGGAATTTCGATATCCCCAGGCATCGTCGGAATGGAAACTTCTTTAACAGGCGCTGCTTTCGCTTCTGCTTGCGGTGCTGGTGCCTCCTGTTGTACCGATACAGCTGGTTTTTCTTCTTTCTTAGCACCTGCAACCGGAATATTTCCAGACTCAACTATTTTCAAAATATCTTTACGAGTGATGCGACCATTGGCCCCTGTTCCCGTTACTTGATCAAGATCAATATTGTGCTCTCCTGCAAGCTTCAACACAGCTGGAGAATAACGAGGTTTATTAGCAGCCTTAGGCTCTTCTGCCTTTACTTCTGCCGCTGCTGGCTTCTCCTCTACAGCTGTAGCAGCTGCTTCATCTGCTCCTTCCACTTGGATTAAGCAGATAACTTCACCTACAGCCAATGTGTCTCCTTCTCCTGCTACAAGCTCTTTAATTACGCCTGTAAAAGAAGATGGCACTTCTGCATTTACTTTATCTGTCATAACCTCTGCAAGCGGATCGTATTTATTTACACGATCTCCCACAGATACAAGCCATTTGCTTATTGTACCTTCTGTTACGCTCTCACCTAACTGAGGCATTGTAATTTTTTCCATACCCATTATTCCACTCCTCCCCGACTAAAATTCCGCAAGCTCGCGCATTGCTTTTTCTACTTTATCTGGGTTCACCATGAAGTACTTCTCCATTGTCGGTGCATAAGGCATAGCAGGAACATCCGGACCTGCTAAACGAGCAATTGGAGCATCTAGATCAAATAAGCAATTTTCTGCAATGATTGCCGCAACCTCGCCCATTACACTTCCTTCTTTATTATCTTCTGTTACAAGAAGGACTTTACCCGTTTTAGATGCCGCTTCAATGATTGCTTCCTTATCTAAAGGATAGATTGTACGCAAATCTAAAATATGAGCGGAAATACCGTCCTGTGCTAATTTTTCAGCTGCTTGCAATGCAAAATGAACGCATAATCCGTAAGTGATAACTGTAATATCATCACCTTCACGTTTTACGTCTGCTTTACCGATTGGCAATACATAATCATCTTCAGGTACTTCACCTTTAATTAAACGATATGCACGCTTATGTTCAAAGAACAATACAGGATCTTCATCACGGATTGCCGCTTTCAATAACCCTTTTGCATCATAAGGAGTAGATGGAATTACGATCTTCAAACCAGGTTGATTTGCAAATACCGCTTCTACAGATTGAGAATGATACAGCGCTCCATGAACACCGCCGCCAAATGGCGCACGAACAGTCAGAGGACAAGTCCAGTCATTATTGGAACGATAGCGGACACGTGCCGCTTCAGAAATAATTTGGTTTACAGCTGGCATAATGAAATCCGCAAACTGCATTTCTGCGATTGGACGCATTCCATACATTGCAGCTCCAATTGCCACTCCTGCGATTGCAGATTCTGCAAGTGGAGTATCCATTACACGGTCTTCACCGAATTTATCATATAATCCTTGCGTCGCTTTAAATACGCCGCCTTTCAGTCCCACGTCTTCACCTAGAACAAACACGCGCTTGTCGCGTTCCATTTCTTCGCGCATCGCTAATGTAATAGCGTCAATATAAGACATTACAGCCATGAAAACTTCCCCCTTATTCCGCGTATACGTACTTCAATGCAGATTCCGGATCTGCATATGGTGCTTTTTCTGCGTAATCCGTTGCTTCGTTCACGATTTTCATTATATCGTCCAAGATTTGCTTTTCAAGCTCATCTGTCAGCACACCCGCTTCTTTTAAATACATAGCGAAAGTATACATTGGGTCTTTCTTTTTCGCCTCTTCTACTTCCTCACGGTTACGATATGCACGATCATCATCATCACTGGAGTGTGCAGTTAAACGATAAGAAACTGTTTCAATTAAAGTTGGACCTTCGCCGCGGCGGCCACGATCCGCAGCTTCTTTTACTGCCTTGTAGACTTCAAGCGGATCATTTCCATCTACTGTGTATCCCGGCATTCCGTAGCCGATTGCACGATCAGATACCTTTTCGCAAGCCAATTGCTTTTCAATCGGTACAGAAATCGCATATTTATTGTTTTCACACATGAAGATTACTGGAAGCTTGTGTACACCAGCAAAGTTCGCACCTTCATGGAAGTCACCTTGGTTTGAAGAACCTTCTCCAAACGTTACAAACGTCACAAGATCCTTACCTTCCATGCGACCCGCAAGCGCTACTCCTACAGCATGAGGTACTTGCGTTGTAACTGGTGAAGATCCTGTTACAATGCGGTTTTTCTTTTGTCCGAAGTGACCTGGCATTTGACGTCCGCCAGAGTTCGGATCTTCAGCTTTTGCGAATGCGGACAGCATTAACTCTTTCGCAGTCATTCCGAACGTTAATACAACGCCCATATCACGATAGTAAGGCAACACATAATCCTTTTCGCTGTCAAGAGCAAATGCCGCTCCTACTTGCGCAGCTTCTTGCCCCTGACAAGAAATTACAAACGGAATTTTACCGGCACGGTTTAAAAGCCACATACGCTCATCAATTTTACGAGCCATAAGCATTGTGCGATACATTTCTAATACTTGTCCGTCAGTTAAGCCAAGCTCAGCATGACGATTTACTTTTACATTTTCAGCCATTTAAAACCCTCCTAATCTTCTACGCATGCAACGCTTTGCCTTCTACAGCTAAAGCAGCTTCACCGATTGCTTCAGACAGAGATGGATGCGGGTGAATTGTTTTTGAAATTTCCCAAGGAGTTGCGTCTAACACTCTTGCAAGACCTGCTTCCGAAATCATATCTGTAACATGAGGTCCAATCATATGAACTCCAAGCAAATCATCCGTTTCTTCGTCCACTACAAGTTTGACAAAACCATCATGTTCTCCATATACTAAAGCTTTTCCGATTGCACGGAACGAGAATTTTCCAGTTTTTACGTTATAGCCTTTTTCTTTCGCTTCTTGTTCTGTATATCCAACAGAAGCTACTTCTGGATTACTGTATACGCATTTAGAGATCATAGAGTAGTCGATTGGTGACGGGTTATTTCCTACAATATGCTCTACTGCTGTCATTCCTTCATGAGAAGCCACATGAGCAAGCTGTAATCCGCCAATCACATCACCGATAGCATAAATATGAGACTCTTTCGTTTGGAAGAATTGGTTTGTTTGAATATAGCCTTTTTCCACAACGATATCCGTATTTTCTAAACCAATGTTTTCAATGTTAGCTTGACGCCCTACAGATACCAGCATTTTTTCTGCACGGAATTCTTTTTCTTCTTCTTTATACAATGCTTTGATCATTACGCCGTTATCTTTGACTAAAGTATCCGGCAGTACTTTTGCTCCCGTTACTACTTGAATACCTTTTTTCTTCAACAAACGTTGCATTTCTTTGGAAACTTCATGATCTTCTAACGGAAGAACTCGGTCAGCATATTCAATTACCGTTACCTTCACACCAAAATCTGCAAGCATGGATGCCCATTCGATACCGATAACACCGCCGCCAACAATGATGATAGACTCAGGAAGAGTTTCCATTTTCAAAGCATGGTCAGAAGACATTACATATTCTCCGTCTAAATCTAAACCTGGCAATGACTTCGGGCGAGAACCTGTTGCAAGCAGAACATTTTTTGGAATTAAAATTTCATTCTCTTCTCCGTTGTTCATTTCTACAGAAATAGTACCTGGCATAGGAGAGAAAATAGAAGGACCTAAAATACGACCATAGCCTTCATATATATCGATTTTCCCTTGCTTCATTAAATGTTGTACACCTTTATGAAGCTGCTCCACGATTTTTTCTTTTCTTCCTTGTACTTTTGAAAAATCTAATTCAACGCCGCTTGTCAGCACACCAAATTCTTCACTTTTCAATGTTGTTTTATATACTTCTGCACTGCGAAGTAACGCTTTACTAGGAATACACCCTGCATGAAGACATGTCCCACCAAGCTTTCCTTTTTCTACAAGAGCTGTTTTTAGACCTAACTGTGATGCACGGATTGCAGCGACGTATCCACCAGTACCGCCTCCGACAATGACTAAATCGTATTCTGTTGCCATTTAGCTCAACTCCTTACAGTTGTTTCCTTTTTACGAATGATATATTCTTTTGCTGCTTCTTCTTCACGAAGGACACGCAACGCCCCTTCAGCAAGCGCTTCTAGTTCATTTTCACCAGGTTGGACAATCACGTCAGCAATCCAATCGATACGGCTTGTAATTTCGTGTACGAGCATTTTGCTGTATGCAAGCCCCCCAGTCAATACAACAGCATCGATTTTCCCCTGTAAAACAGCACTTGCTGCACCGATTTCTTTTGAAACCTGATATGCCATAGCATTGTAAACCAGTTCCGCTTCCTTATCTCCTGCTTCAATCATGTGTTCCACTTTAATTGCATCATTTGTACCAAGCAGCCCTACAAGACCACCTTGTCCTACCAGCTTCTTCATTATTTCATCTCGGTAATAATCACCAGAGAAGCACATTTCAACAAGCTGTCCTGCTGGTACTGTTCCTGCACGCTCTGGGCTGAATGGACCGTCACCATGCAAACCATTGTTTACATCGATAACCTTACCTTTTTTATGAGCCCCGACTGTAATTCCGCCGCCCATATGAGTGACAATTAAATTTAGCTCTTCGTATTTATGTCCCAGCTCTTTTGCTACTTTTCGAGCTACAGCCTTTTGATTTAATGCATGAAAAATACTTTTTCTTTCAATATTAGCTACACCGCTGATACGGGCAACATCATCCAGTTCATCTACTACAACAGGGTCAACAATATATGCTGGTATATTCAAGCCAGTAGCAATTTCGTGTGCAAGAATACCTCCCAAGTTAGAAGCATGATGTCCGCTGTATCCCTTTTTTAAATCTTCCAGCATAGCTTCATTAACCGCATATGTACCGCCTTCGATTGGGCGAAGCAGTCCACCGCGTCCGCATACAGCATTTAGTTTAGAAATATTAATTCCGTGCGAATCTAGTACCTCTAAAATGGTATGCTTGCGAAACTCATACTGGTCAATAATTCGTTTATATTTGCTGATTTCTTCTTCGTCATGTCGAATCGTTTCTTCAAAGATTGGTCGTTCGTTATCAAATACTCCTATTTTTGTAGAAGTACTTCCTGGGTTGATTACAAGAATTCGAAAAACAGACAATGTCTATCCCTCCATAAATTAAACAAGGGAAAGAGGTGATTGTTCACCCCTTTCACACTTTAGATTAGCGACGGCTTAAAATGTGGTGGCCGTTTTGTAAAAATGTGCTTCTGGAATTTTTCATGCGTGCGATACGCTCTTCAGCAAGACGGTCAGCTGCTAAATATGTTGGAATGCCGTCACGCTTAGAGATTTCAATAACTTTTGCAATGTTATCATATACGCCTTCAACTTTCTTAAGAGCACGTTCTCTGTTGTAGCCGTATAATTCGTCAGCTACGTTAATTACACCGCCGGCATTGATTACATAGTCAGGTGCATATACAATACCCATTTCGTGAATGATGTCACCATGACGAACTTCTTTTAATTGGTTATTTGCAGCCCCTGCAATTACACGAGCTTTAATTTTTGTGATTGTATTGTCATTGATTGTTGCGCCTAATGCACATGGAGCATAAATATCACATTCTACACTGTAAATATCTTCTGGATCTACAGCTCTTGCTCCAAATTCTTCTACTGCACGTTGTACCGCTTCTTTGTTGATATCTGTAACGATCAACTGTGCACCTTCAGCATGTAAATATTTACATAAGTTATAAGCAACGTTACCTACACCTTGTACTGCTATTACTTTTCCTTCTAAGCTGTCTGTTCCAAATGCTTCCTTAGCAGCAGCTTTCATTCCGCGATATACACCGAATGCTGTTACTGGAGATGGATTACCAGATGAGCCGAATGAAGGAGAGATTCCTGTTACATAATCTGTTTCTTCATGGATAAGGTCCATATCATCCACAGTTGTACCCACATCTTCAGCTGTGATGTAACGACCGTTTAATCCTTGGATAAATCGACCAAACGCACGGAACATAGCCTCATTTTTATCTTTACGAGGGTCTCCGATGATAACCGTTTTTCCTCCACCTAAGTTTAAACCTGCTGCAGCGTTCTTGTAAGTCATTCCTTTTGCAAGGCGTAGCGCATCTTCAATAGCTGCTGCCTCAGATTCATAAGTCCACATTCTTGTACCGCCAAGCGCCGGTCCAAGAGTTGTATCGTGAATAGCGATGATAGCTTTTAAACCTGATTCTTTATCTTGGCAAAACACTAATTGTTCATAATCATAAGTTTCCATATATTTGAAGATTTCCATTGTAGTTCCCCCTAATGTTACGTTTATTTAGAAGCAGTAGAAACCGCTAATGCTAACGAGTATACTTTTGTCTCTGCTGAATCAGCACGAGACGTTAAAACTACAGGAGCTTTTGCTCCGGAAATAATTGCGCCTACTTTTGCATCCGCAAAGTATATAAGCGATTTGTATAATGCATTCCCAACTTCAATTGTCGGCACTAATAAAATATCAGCAACCCCTGCAACTTCGCTTTCAATTCCTTTGTGTTCTGCTGCAATTTTTGAAACAGCATTATCTAAAGCAAGTGGTCCATCTACTATACAATTCTTTATTTGTCCTCTGCGGTTCATTTGTGTTAATAACGCAGCGTCGACCGTCGCTTGCATTGCAGGATTTACGACTTCTACAGCCGCAATAGGTGCTACTTTTGGGTTTTCAATGCCGATAGAACGGGCTGTGTCTACTGCATTTTTCAGAATAGCTACTTTTTGCTCTAAGTCTGGTGCAATGTTCATAGCTGCATCGGTAACGATGATGAAACGATCATAATTCGGAACCTCAAACACCGCTACATGAGATAGAACTCCGCCCTTACGAAGACCATATTCTTTATTTAATACAGCCTTTAAAATGGATGCTGTCGCAATGTTTCCTTTCATCAACACATCTGCTTGACCGCTGCTCACAGCTTTAACTGCTAGCTCTGCTGCTTCTGCACCTGACGAAGCTGAAATAACGTTCACCGCTTCATGCTGTTCCATTTCATGCGCTGTTAACATACTGACGATAAGTTCTTCATTTCCGTATAGAAGAAAATTTGCCAATCCCATACGTACCGCCTCAGCTACAGCTTCAATTACTTCATGATCCTCTGCTGCTGCAACAGCTACTGTCTTACGAGGCTGTTCGCTGACTTGATCGATAAGCATTTTTAAGTTCATGTTTCTGAATCAATCCTTTCACATCATCCCTCGCTATTTTAATAATGCAAATGCCATGCCAACTTTTAAAAAAACCTTCAAAAAAATATTAAAATACCGTAAATAAAAGCGCTTTCCTACATTTTTTGTTTATTTCAGAATTTAATTACATTTTGCCGAACATAAAAACCACGCAATAAAATGCACATCATGCAGATTATTGCGTGCTATTTTTTGCATACTCGTATTTTTCAAGCTTATAATATAAATTACGCAAAGAAACTCCTAACGCTTTTGCCGTTTTTGTTTTGTTCCCTTGGTTTCGACTTAAGTATTCTTGTATTACTCGTCCCTCGAACTCGGTAACAAGCTCTTCTAACGACTTATCATGGTCTTCAGAAAGCTGAATTAATCCACGTGCTTGCTCTTGTTTTATTCCAATAGAAAACTCAGGCAAGTGCTCTACGTCTATATAGGATTCGTAATAATTCATAAAAATAATCGCACGCCCAAGTATATTCTCTAGCTCCCTTACATTCCCCGGCCAATTATACGATTGAAGATGCCGAACAGCAGCTTCTGTTAATCCTTCAACATTACGTCCGTAATCTTGATTTATTTTTTGAATCAAACGATCTGCAATAGCAACAATATCCTCTTTACGCTGTCGAAGAGCCGGTATATAAATCGGTATTTTATTTAATCGGTAATACAAATCTTCACGAAATTCCCCTTTTAAAATGGCTTTTTCTAAATTTACATGTGTCGCTGCAATTATACGGACATTCACTGGTACAGGTTTCGTTCCTCCCACGCGCACAATTTCATTCTCTTGTAGCACACGTAAAAGTTTTGCTTGCGTGTTAGCCGATAACTCTCCGATTTCATCAAGAAAAATACTTCCATTATTTGCTTCCTCAAAAAACCCTCTTTTCCCCCCGCGTTTGGCACCAGAGAAAGCTCCTTCTTCATAACCAAACAATTCACTTTCTAACAGAGACTCCGATATCGCTGCACAGTTTACCCTTATAAACTTGTTATACTTGCGATTACTCCCGTTATGAATGGCGTGAGCAAAAAGCTCTTTCCCTGTTCCTGATTCTCCGCGCAATAAAACTGTAGCTGGTGTTTTGGCACCAAGTTTCGCTTGTTCAATCGCTAAATTCATTCCGTCAGATGTCCCAATTATATCTTCAAATGAATACTTAGCTTCCAACGTACGGATAATTTGACGCGCTTGATGAAGTTCATTTGTCAACTTCTGAATCTCAGAAACATCACGAATAACCCCTACACTTCCTTTTAACACACCATCTACAATAACAGGAGCCACATTTACAATAACATCACGTTTTTTCTGCCCTACCTTCATCGGGATGCCACGCACAGGACGCCTTGTTTTCAGCACCCTCATATGCATACTTTCTCCTTCGGCAATATCAGCAGTGGCAGGCTTGCCAATAATGTCTGCTTCAGTAAGACCAGTCAATTTACTATAGGCCGAGTTTATCAAGATCCCCCGTCCTTGTTCATCCACCACCGAAATAGCTTCTTCGGAAGATTGAATAATCGCCTCAAGGAGTGATTGTGTTTCTTTGGAATTTGTCACTTCTTCAGCCAAATTCACAATCTCCGTAATATCTTTAAAAACAGAAAATGCCCCTTCTAACTCTCCTGTTTCACTTAATATTGGAATGCGTGTGGAAATTACTTTTTTCCCGTTTTGCAATTCCACCTCCTGATTCACTTCAATGTGGCGTGTACGAATTACACGGGGCAATTTACTTGCAGGAATGATATCTAATATATCTTTCCCTAGGATATCTTTTTGACGTTCCCCCGTTATTTTCTCCGCACTCTTGTTAAACAAAATGATTTTCCCTTCCTTATCTACTACAATCATTCCATCATGAGTGCTGTTTAATATAAGATCTCGACGGTGCGTTTGGTCTCTGAGCCGTGTGATTAAAGTATCCTTTTCACCCACAAGTCTCGCGATAATTTTCGCAACAGAACCTGGAATAACGAGCGATTTTCCACCGCACTCCTTTATAATATTTTGATACAGCTTACTATCTCCAGTAGTATCTATAATTACATCAATATCATCATCCTTAAACACCTTCCAATCTGCCGCAGTCGGAATATTATATTTTTTTGCCACTTGAATACCAAGCGCCTGACTTTTCAAATCCACAATCGCCACAACCTCTAACACATCGGTTTGTCGCAATAGATGAAGGATGGCAGTTCCTCCTTTTCCTCCCCCTATGATCATTACCCGTTGTTTCAAAGGACCATCTCCTAATCATCTGTAATTATGCAATTTTTTTCACACCTATATCTTACCCATAGTTTTCACTCTTGACAAACAAATCACACTTGTAAGATGCTGTTAGTAGACTAAATTAAAAGGCAGGGTTTAAACATGAGCCGTTATTTCGCTTTATTGCTTGCACTTATTCCTCTTATCTCAGCAGTTATGGGTATTAAGCTGATGCGCGATACTGTATTCGCCATACTTAATGCTCCTATTCCTTCATTGTGGCTCCAATTTCTAATTGGCGTTTTAGCTTTTACGCTTGGTATTTATATTTTTGGAGGCTTTGTATTGCATCGAGACCGTAAGAGAAACAAAGTACAAGCTAGATTTAAAAAATAAAAGATGCTCCCATCGGGAACATCTTTTATTTTCTGTTATCTAATATCCGCTTCGCTTTTTCAGGAAAATCCGTCACAATTGCAGAGATGTTTAAAGCTGTCAGTTCAAGCATCTTCTGTTCATCATTCACAGTGTACGGACGTACGGCAACTTGATTTTGCATCGACTGAAGAATAGTAGCATCACTGATATACTTATAATTCGGATGAATCGCACGAGCACCCATTTTTTTTGCATATGCCCAAGGCGTATGCAATCCTGTTTTATACAAAATAGCCGTTTCAATATCAGGTGCAAGCTGATGGCATTTCATCATACTAAAATGATTAAAAGACGATAAAATCACTCGCTTCTCCATCTCATATTTCCGAACCATTGTAAGAATCTCTTCCTCTAATCCCCGATAAGCAATTTTATCATTTTTCAATTCTATATTTAATACCATATCATTACTTTGCATCCATTCAAGTACTTCTTCTAGAGTAGGGATAGAACAGCTCCCTGTCTTATCCTTAAATTTATAACTTGCATCAAATTTTTTTAATTCCTCATATGTATAATCCTTGACCGCTCCTTTCCCATTTGTAGTGCGATCAATTGTTTCATCATGAATAACAACAACTCTTTTATCTTTGCTCATTTGCACGTCTAATTCCACACCATGGGCTCCCAGCTTTTCTGCTTGCATAAAAGAAATCATTGTATTTTCAGGGTACGTTCCTGCGGCACCCCGGTGTCCTAAAATAATCGTCACCTATACATCCCCCTAATCATTTATAATTCCTTTGTATCTGTTATACTAAAAATACAGTTACGTTTTATCAGCAAAACACCCGATTTCTACAGTGTTACTGATGATTCACAGAAAGAGGAGGCAGAAAAATGAGACCCTTACAAATTTCTCCAGAAACAGCAATTAAACTTGCCAAAGCATTAAATGTTCCCCTCGAACAATTGATGCATATGCCCCAGCACATATTAATACAAAAAATGGTAGAACTCGAAAAGAAAAAAGAAGCCTCAGAATAATATTCACTACCTATTAATGTTCCTTTAAAACCAAAAAAAGTCCTGCATAACAGCAGGACTTTTTCTCTATATTAACATATACACCCCAAAACTTCCCCTCCTGTATTATACAAAATAAGAAAACGTTTTCCTAGAGAATTTTTTATTTTTTATACTCATCTCCTAAAAAAAATCACAGCAAACCTACCTTCTGGAAAATATCCTCAATAACAAGGGAAGGCAAATCCATTACAGGGAGGTCATTTGATAGCAGCAAATCTTTTAACTGTCGTACAGTTTCATTTCTTTCTTTTTCATTCAATCCTCGAAGCATTTCATCCACTTTTTCATCACTATCTAAAATATACTGCAATAACGCCTCAATAAAATCATGATCAAGTACATCAAAATAGTAAACAAGAAATAAAATACCTTGCCTTTCCTTTTTCACTGAATAAACAAGCAATGATTCTGTTAATCCTGTCGTTTGTACTTTCACACTATTTTCCAAGGCATTATAATGTACCTCAACTTGATAGATTTGACGCCCTTTATCAAACGGACAATATGTAGAGCCGACAAAGCTTTTTATCACCTCTTTTGGTTCTACAGTGTGCTCATACTGCATTGAAAAGTTCTTTGTAGTAAGCGTATCTTTTAAATCCCGATAAAGATCTTGTAATCGGCTTCCCGTTTTATCCACAAAACTCACTCCTTACATCCCGCTTTATGCAAAAAGATCCAACTACAAAATATTTTAACCACCGAGACCATTATATAAGTCATCGGCTTCCAAAAAGAAAAAGCACTCCTATTTCACCAGTCATTTCCTGTTAAAATAGGAGTACTTTTCTATTTCTTTCATGAAGCCTTATGTTCTAAACGTAATTTATCAGCCACCATCGCGATAAATTCAGAATTCGTAGGCTTTGCTTTTGACATAGAAACCGTGTAACCGAAAAGCGAAGAAATGGATTCAATATTCCCTCTGCTCCATGCTACTTCAATAGCATGGCGAATTGCACGTTCTACGCGGCTAGCAGTAGTGTTATATTTTTTGGCTATATCTGGATACAATACTTTCGTAATAGAGCCTAACAGTTCAATATCATTGTACACCATAGAAATAGCTTCCCGAAGATACATATACCCTTTAATATGGGCAGGAACACCGATTTCATGAATAATACTTGTAATACTGGCATCCAAATTCTTCGGCTTTCCTTCTAAAGCAGCAGAGCGGAAGGATGGGAGCGGCCGCTTTACAAAAGCACTTGTTTTGCCGCTTACTTGGCGAATATGCCCTGTTAAGTTTTCCATATCGAATGGTTTTAAGATGAAGTAGGAAGCTCCGAGGTCAACAGCTTTTTTTGTTACATCTTCTTGGCCAAATGCCGTTAACATAATAACATTTGGCTGTTTCTCTCTTTCCATGAAACGAAGCTTTTCTAAGACAGCAAGTCCATCAAGATGCGGCATGATAATATCCAATACTAATACATCAGGGTCTTTATCCTTTAATAAATTCAAACATTCCTGTCCATTATAAGCAACCCCGATTACTTCCATATCATCCTGCTCAGATACATAGCTTTCTAACATGGATACCAATTCTCTATTGTCATCCGCCAGACACA
The DNA here is from genome assembly GCF_017742235.1 of Bacillus sp. 165. GTDB lineage: Bacteria > Bacillota > Bacilli > Bacillales > Bacillaceae_G > JAGHKQ01. Next base: position 151,746 of record NZ_JAGHKQ010000004.1, on the reverse strand, counting down.
CCTTAATTTTCTCCACAGTTCTTCCTCCCCCATACCGATTCATCTTTTTTCATCTAAATGAGCTACTAACTAAAGTTTTCGACAATCGTTCGCTTTTTCCTTTTAAATTTTCTATAATTAGTAAAAAAACCTTTCAAACAGTGGTTTTCTCGTAATATTTTTTATTTTCGACTATTTTCTTTCGTTTTCGCTGTTCATTCTTTTTCATTTGTCGAATTCATTCTCTTTTACGCGCTTCTTTCTAACTTATATGCCCTTTTACCACACTCAAAATATGTAGTCACTCATAATTCTACAATAAAATAACCAACATGAGAAACATTTCTTTTGATTTTAATTAAAAAATTAAAAAATTCTTAAAATAAAAAATAAAATTAATAAAAAAGCAAGCCGATTTTGTCAGCTTGCCTTTTTGTTGTGGTTGTAATTTTCATAAATGTTGATTCCAGCTTCATTTAACATCCACTCAATATGAACGCCATATCCTGAGGTTGGATCATTCACGAAAACATGTGTAACTGCCCCAATTAGTTTTCCATCTTGAATAATCGGACTTCCGCTCATTCCTTGCACAATTCCACCTGTTTTTTCCAATAAGCGTTTATCAGTAATTTTGATAACCATACCTTTGGTCGCAGGAAATTTTTGCGGTACGCTGCTTACAACTTCTACATCAAATGCTTCTACTTTATCTTTATCAATTACCGTCAAAATTTGAGCAGGACCTTCTTTCACTTGATTCGATAATGCTATTGGCATTTCTTTATCCATAATTCCATTGGTCAAAGAAGTATTTAATTTACCAAAGATACCAAAGGGACTGTTTATAGTAATATTACCGATAATTTTATGATCGGGCGAAAAACGTGCTAATTTTTCACCAGGGTCCCCATTACTTCCTTTTTGAATAGAAGTTACAGTAGAACGTACAATTTGACCATTTTCCACTTGAATCGGCTTTCTTGTATCATTATCAGAAATAACATGACCAAGAGCACCGTATTTCATCGATTCTGAATGTATAAATGTCATTGTACCTATACCGGCTGCAGAATCACGAATATATAGACCAATTCGATATGATTCTTCATTTTTATCTCGAAGAGGAGTCAGCTTTGTGTGAATCGTTTTAGAATCTCGCAGCAATACAATATCCAATGCTTCTCCCGTTTTTCCGCTATGTTGAATAAAAGGAGCAACATCGCTCATTTTTTCAATCGTTTTGCCATTAATTTCAGTAATCATATCGCCTATTTTAATACCAGCAAGCTCTCCCGGTGACAGCTTTCCTTTTTCAGTTTGAATCAAATGATGACCTACAACTAGAACACCTTTTGTATTCAATTTAACTCCTATGGACTGTCCACCTGGAATTACTTTAAAATCCCTCAACACTTTAACATTCACTTTCTTTATAGGAAAACCTGCCAACTGCAAAATCATATCGGCTTCTCCGCTATCATGTGCGCTTAATGATAACTCTTCTTCTTTTGCAGCGCTTCCACCAACTGTAAATACAGCTGGATTACTGGATGTTACTTTAAACACAGGAGCCGATGAAGATATTTGAGATCGTTGTCCTTCGAATAATACAACTTGATTTGGAATAGAAAAAAATTCTCTGACGGGTTGACAGAACCCCATTAATACTAATGAAACAAGGAGAAATGCACCAAAAATTCTTCTAATTATATCTACTTTCAATCCTTTCACTCTCCTCGCTCCTACCCACATTCAGCCGAGTGGCTTCACCATTTAATTTCTCCTTTAATGATGGCATTTATAACCCGTCAGATATAAAAAAGCTATCCTTTTATTGGATAGCTTCAGATGTTTGTTTAATACGCTTGGCCTGCTGCAAAAGCTCCCGAGCATGTTCATTTGTTACCTCAGTAATTTCAACACCCGAAATCATTCGTGCAATCTCCGTTACTTTTTCAACTTCATTCAAAACTTTAACCGAGGTACTAGTACGGTCATTTATAATTTCTTTTTGAATAAATAAATGTGTGTCTGCCATAGAAGCAACCTGCGGTAAATGAGTAATACACAATACTTGCGAATCGACAGAAACCCGATAAATCTTTTCCGCAATAGACTGAGCAACGCGACCGCTGACTCCTGTATCTACTTCATCAAAAATAACAGAAGTAACGCCTTGATGTTTAGAAAATATACTCTTAAGCGCTAATATAATACGGGAAAGCTCTCCTCCAGATGCGACTTTTGAAAGGGGCTTTAACGGTTCTCCAGGGTTTGTGGAAATATAAAATTCAACGTTATCAAATCCATCCGCTGTCAACTTGACCGGCACACCTTCTACTACAGGATCATCTATCGATCCTTCTTTCTTCGTCATAACGACTTCAAATTTCGTTTTATCCATGTACAGCTCTTTTAACTCTTGCTGAATAGCATGAGTAAGCTGATTCGCCAATTTCCGGCGCATTGCCGATAACTCTATCGCTTCTTTGACAATAACACCTTCAAGTTCTTTGAGCCGTTTTTTGGTCTGTTCTATATGTACATCTTTATTTTCGATAGTCAGTATCTCTTGTTGAATTTTTTCAGCATATTCTAAAATTTCCTCCACAGTATTGCCATATTTCCGTTTTAATATACGAATTTCATTTAAACGAGTTTCGATATACTCTAAACGCTTCGGATCATATTCCATTGCATCCAGCTTCTCGCGCAGAGTGTAAGATACCTCTTCAAGCAAATAATAGCTATTGGCGATCGTATCATACGTATCTTTAAGAGATGTATCTATATCAGTTATAGTTTCAATTTGTCGCATGACATTTCCTATATGATCAAGACCACTTCCTTCGCCTCCTAAAGAACGGTAAGCATCTCCAAGTGCTTTAAAAATTTTTTCGAAATTAGAAATTTTCATTCGCTCTTCCATCAGACTTTGATCTTCGCCGATTTTCAAATCTGCTTTTCGGATTTCCTCGAACTGAAACTGTATTAAATCAAGACGGTGAGCCATTTGTTGCTCATTTTCCGTCAAGTTTCTAAAGTGTTTCTTCGCCTTTTCATATTGCACATAATACTGTTGATAGGCACCCATTCGCTGCGCTAGGTTTGCAACATCAAAATGATCTAGCATAAACAAGTGTCGTTCATCATTCATCAAATCTTGATGCTCATGTTGTCCATGAATATCTACAAGCGTCTTTCCTATATCTTTTAACGTACTAAGCGTCACAAGCTTGCCATTAATACGGCACACACTTTTTCCATTTGCATTGATGTCACGCTTTAAAATAATCATCCCGTCTTCTATAGCAATATCAAGGTCGGCTGCTTTTGCAACGCATGGATGATGTACATCTTCTATGTAAAACAATCCTTCAATTTCTGCTTTTTCTGTCCCGTATCGAACAAATTCATATGATCCCCTGCCTCCAACGAGGAGACCAATAGCATCAATAATAATCGATTTTCCGGCTCCTGTTTCGCCACTCAATACTGTAAGGCCTTTTTCAAACGAAACGGATAAAGATTCAATTATGGCAAAATTTTTAATAGATAGTTCCGATAACAAAACACCACTCACCTCGTTATCACAATATCATATTTGCATAAAAAGAGAAAGCGTGACCTATAAAAGATAAAAAGCCTTACATTCATTTTATCTTTCTGAACCCAGTAGAAAGACATAACAACAGACTTTTTCAGTCTGCTAATGAACGTAAAGCTTTATGCTTTATAACATATTGATAAATCTGTCACGAATCACTGCAGTATCTTCAGGGGTACGGCAGATAATCAAGGCCGTATCATCACCGCAAATCGTACCCAGAATTTCATCCCAATCTAAGTGATCTATTAACGCTCCAATAGCATTTGCGTTTCCTGGTAATGTTTTTAAAACAATCATATGTCCTGCAATATCGAGCTTTACAAATGCATCGACAAGATTTCGTTTTAATTTTTGAAGCGGATTAAAGCGTTGGTCGGCTGGCAAGGAATACTTATATCTTCCATCATGCAATGGCACTTTCACAAGATGCAGCTCTTTAATATCGCGTGAAACAGTCGCCTGCGTTACATTAAATCCTTCGTCTCTTAAGATATCAACTAGTTCATCTTGTGTTTCAATTTCTTTATTTGCAATAATTTCCCGAATTTTAATATGGCGCTGACCTTTATTCATAATTATGCACCTCACCACTATCTTCACAAAATTTTTAACTTTTACATGATATTACTTCATAATAATGTTAACTCATTCCATTGTCCTTGTATACATTTGTTTTGTAGAACAATCGTACTTTTAAGAGAACCAAGTCGGTTTTTTAGAGTTTTATTTTTCAAGCATCTAGTTATCATTTTCTCACTTTTTTACATTATTTCTTCATCTTTTCCTATGATTTATACTACGAACAATGCTAACAAAAAAGAGGAGCCCATTCTCCTCCTCTTTTACAGCGATTTTAATACTTCATGCGCTTCTTCTACGATTATACTCGGTTGCTTCTGACATAAGTTTTCACCAGTTTCCCGTTCTCCATTCCATTTCAAATGAACAAGAAATTCAATATTTCCATCGCCGCCGGTAATTGGAGAAAATGTTAGAGCTTGTACATCAAACCCTTCTTTCAAAGCAAAGTCTATAATGGTACCGATAACCGACTCATGCACTTTCCGATCGCGTACAATTCCCTTTTTCCCAACTTGCTCTCGTCCCGCTTCAAATTGGGGCTTAATTAAAGCTGCTACATCACTATTTGGAACAAGTAATGTTTTTAAAACAGGCAAAATCAGCCTAAGGGAAATAAACGACACATCAATACTTGCGAACTGCGGCATACCATACTGTAAATCTGCTGGAGTGACGTAACGAAAATTAGTACGCTCCATCACTACAACACGCTCATCTTGACGCAGCTTCCAAGCAAGCTGATTGTATCCTACATCCAATGCATATGATAACTTTGCTCCATTTTGCAATGCACAATCTGTAAATCCCCCTGTAGAGGCTCCTATATCCAGTACAATCTTATCTTGTAAATCAATATGAAATTCCTGCAGAGCCTTTTCCAGTTTAAAACCGCCACGGCTCACATATGGCATAATCTGCCCTTTGACTGTTAACATAGACTCCCGGTCAATCTTTTCTCCAGGCTTATCTAAGCGTTCTTCGTTTGCATAAACCAGCCCGGCCATGATTGCACGCTTTGCCTTTTCTCTTGTTTCTGCCAGTCCGCGTTCGACCAACAATATATCTACTCTTTCTTTCTTGCCGTTCATATATTACGCCCTTTTTTCTTTAATTGGAATTATTGATTGAATTCGTTCTACAACGTCTTTTTCCGTCATACCGATTTCTTCAAGCAACTTATTAACACTTCCATGTTCTATAAATCGATCTGGAATCCCCATTCTATCAATGACCGCATTATGATATCCCTTATCATGGGCAAATTCTAACACTCCACTCCCAAATCCTCCAGCCAAGACTGCCTCTTCGATTGTTAAAATTGGGATATTTCTTGATAATAATCCATGAAGGTATTTTTCATCCATCGGCTTAATAAAACGTGCATTAACTACTTGAACAGAAATACCTTTTTTCTCTAAAGATGCAGCAGCTTTCATCGCCATATCAATTGTTGTCCCAAATGTTAAAATCGCCGCATCTGTACCCTTGCGAAGAGTTTCCCAAGTGCCAATCGGTATCTTTTTCAGTTCAGTATCCATCGGTACTCCAAGACCGTTTCCTCGTGCATAGCGAAGAGCAATAGGACCCTCATCATAAGACAATGCTGTACATACCATATGCTGACCTTCGTTTTCATCTTTCGGCATCATTATTACAAGATTTGGAACATGACGTAAAAACGCTATATCAAACACTCCTTGATGTGTTTCTCCATCCGCTCCCACCAATCCCGAGCGGTCAATACCAAAAAATACATTTAGATTCTGACGGCATACATCATGAACAACTTGGTCATATGCACGTTGCAGAAATGTTGAATAAATAGCCAAGAACGGTTTCATTCCTTGCGTAGCTAAACCAGCCGCCATCGTTGTCGCATGCTGCTCCGCAATTCCTACATCAAACATTCGATCAGGAAATTCTTTAGCAAAATTTTCTAATTTCGATCCTACTGGCATTGCAGGTGTGACAGCTACAATACGAGGGTCTGTTTTCGCTAGTTTACGAACTGTTTCACTAACAACTTTACTCCATGCAGGCGGTGCCTTTTCCGGTTTAACAAAGTCACCAGACTCGATTTTGTATGGACCAGTACCATGCCACTCACCAATAATATCGCTTTCTGCAGGTTTGTATCCTTTTCCTTTTTTTGTAATAACATGAATAAGGACTGGACCCTTTGTTTTTTTAGCATAGTGTAAGTTTTCTAATAAATCCTCATAATTATGACCATCTACAGGCCCTAAATATGTAAATCCAAGCTCTTCAAAAAATACCCCGGACATCAACATATATTTCAAGCTGTCTTTTAGCTTTTCAGCAGTGGCCGCTAGTTTTCCTCCAACAGCTGGGATTTTCTTGAGCAAGTACTCGAGTTCATCTTTTACCCACTGATATTTTCCCGCGGTGCGCAATCTTCCAAGGACATTATGAAGGGCCCCCACGTTAGGAGCAATGGACATTTCATTATCATTCAAAATAACAATCATATCTGTTTTTTCATGACCGATGTGGTTTAATGCTTCTAATGCCATCCCTCCGGTCAAAGCACCGTCTCCAATAATAGGTATGACATACTCCTTCGTCTTTTTTAAATCACGCGCAATGGCCATCCCCATAGCAGCAGACAAAGACGTAGAACTATGACCAGTTTCCCATACATCATGCTCACTTTCACATCGCTTCGGAAACCCGCATAACCCTTTATATTGACGCAAAGTACCAAAATCTTTTGCACGCCCTGTTAAAATTTTATGTACATACGATTGATGTCCGACATCCCATAAAAATTTATCTTTCGGGCTGTTGAACACTTTATGAAGAGCAATGGTCAGTTCTACGACACCTAAATTCGGAGCAATATGGCCACCGGTGCTAGAAAGCTCTTCAATAAGAAATGTACGAATCTGTGCACTGAGCTCATTCAATTCTTCAATGGACATTTTTTTCAAAAAGTCAGGATTCTTAATTTCCGTAAGATCCATATGGATCACTCACTTTCATTTCGTAATCAATGCAGGTCTTCATGGCGGAATACAGCGAACCTTCTTTAATCAAGGAGTTTATTCCCCCGAAGTGCATAACTAAATCAAATAGGATGTTACAGATAGTGCATATCTAACAGTTCACTTCTCTAAAGCTGAAGGCGAAGCCCTCATGTATGCAGAAGTGGACCTCCATTTTCTCTTGAATTATTATAATGAATATTTCCTAAATATAGTAGTATATATTTTATGCACCATGTTCGTTTATACTCCTATTTTTGTTAAAGCGCTGTCATTACCATAAGGTGTGCTTTTTATCTGCTGAAGTTTTCCATTTTCTCACCTTGCCTGCTTCCACGTATCCAGGAGTCTTTGTCGGCTTACGTGATGAAAAAAGAGCCGCTAACACACAAGTGATAACGGCATCAGTCTCGCTTAAACAAACCTTTGTAAAATATTTATATCATAAAAATTGTATTTACTCAACAAAGGCGGCTTTTCACATAATAAATACAAAGCGGCTGTATCCTTACTATATATTAATGATTGCGTTTTGCCACCAAGTCACAAATAGCAAGTAAATATTCGTTCTGTAAACCAAGAGGAATAATTGCCTGTTGAGCTTTTTGAATGGTTTCATTTAAAATTCCCTTTGCTTCTTGTGCTGTAAACAAGGTCGTATACGTACTTTTCTCATTTTGTATATCACTTCCAACTGGCTTTCCAATCAGCTCTTCTGTTCCTTCTATATCCAGAATGTCGTCTTGAATTTGAAAAGCAAGGCCAAGGTACGCAGCAAATTGCATAAGAGCGCATAGTTGTTCTTCTGTGGCATTGGCTAAAATCGCACCAGCTAGAACCGAATATTCTAGCAATCGCCCCGTTTTATTTTTATGTATGTATTCCAATTCAGCCAGGGATAGCTTTTTTCCTTCTGCTTCCATATCTGCTACCTGCCCAGCTACCATTCCCTCTGGCCCTGCTGCTTTTGCAAGCTCTCTTACAAGACGCAGCTTCATACTGTCCGTAACGGACTCATGACGCGCCTCTGCAATAATTTGAAAAGCATAAGTCAAAAGCCCATCGCCAGCAAGGATGGCCATCGCTTCTCCAAAAACCTTATGATTCGTCGGTTTTCCTCGCCGTAAATCATCATTATCCATAGATGGTAAATCATCATGAATAAGAGAGTATGTATGGATCATTTCCAGTGCACAAGCTATAGGAAGACCAATGTCTTTCGTTTTACGGAATGCATGTAGCGTTGCAAACAATAACATTGGGCGAATGCGTTTTCCGCCTGCTTCTAGGGAATACATCATTGCCTCCCGTATAACAGAAGGACATTCCAGCCTCGCTGTATATTCTAACACTTTTTCATCAACCAGCTTTTTACTCTCTTTACTAAAAGCCTGAAACGTTACGCTCGACACAATTATTCCTCTCCCCCGATAGAAAACGGACGCAACTCCCCATTTTCTCCTAAAATAACGGTCATCTGTTTTTCAACATTTTGTAACTTCTCATGACAAATTTTTGAGAGCTCCATCCCTTCTTTGAAATAAGAAATGGCATCTTCAAGCGGAACATCACCTTGTTCCAGCTTGGTTACAATTTCCTCTAACTGCGCAATAGCTTCCTCAAAGCTCCTTTTCTGCTGTACCATTATTTATGTCACGCTCCTCTATTTCTGATACGTTACAATTTAGCATACCATCTTGCAACTGAACGCTTATTCTGTCACCAATCTCCACTTGCTGAATGCTTTTGATAATATGTTTCTCTTCACTATATACCGCACTGTAGCCTCGTTTCATAACATTGAGGGGACTTAAAGTCTCTAGCTTTGACAGTGCTCTTGTAAAGGTAAATTCTTTAACACGCAATACATTATGGAGCTCCTTTTTCAACTGTTTTTCTAATGTATTGAATGCCAGCTTTGCATGGTCAATTTTTTGCTGCGGATGATGGTTGTGTAAACTTAAAGTCAATTGTTCTATCTGTTTTTGTTTGTTTTCCATAACTCTTTGTTGTGCGCGGACTAATTCTTCTAACATACGATCAAACTGCTCTTCTTTTTGTCTATAAAGCTGGTGCGGATAGCGAAACGCATAAGCATTTTGCAAATTTGTCAGCTTATCCACCTTTCTTTGCAGCTGTTCATTCATTCGCCTTTGCAGACGAATTGTTCTCTGTATCACTTTTTCCTGCACATCCACTATATTTGGAACGGCTAACTCAGCTGCAGCTGTAGGTGTTGGCGCCCGCATATCAGCAACAAAATCAGCAATAGTAAAATCGGTTTCATGCCCCACTGCTGAAATAACTGGCACCTTACTTGAAAAAATAGCACGTGCAACCATCTCCTCATTAAACGCCCATAGCTCCTCAATAGATCCGCCACCTCGGCCAACAATTAAGACATCAATCCTATTCATTTTATTTGCGGTTTCTATTGCATTTACAATTGACGGCGCTGCAAACTCCCCTTGTACTAAGGCAGGAAAAACAACAATATGTGCAATAGGATATCGTCGTTTTAACGTGGTCAAAATGTCGCGTACGGCTGCACCTGTGGGAGATGTAACGACACCGATTGTTTTTGGATAGACAGGAACACGCTGCTTATAGCGTTCCGAAAACAATCCTTCCTCATGCAGGCGAGTTTTAAGTTGTTCATACGCTAAGTATAAATTTCCGATTCCATCTGGCTGCATCTCATTTACATATATTTGGTAAGTGCCGTTCGCCTCAAACACCGACACCTTTCCTTTCACAAGTACCTTCATACCATCTTCCGGCTGAAAAGCAATATTTCGGTTCTGATTAGAAAACATCACAGCAGAAATCCTTGCATTTTCATCCTTTAAGGTGAAATACATATGACCTCGGCTGTGATATTTAAAGTTTGAAATTTCTCCTTTTAACCAGACCGCTTGCAAATGAGGATCCCGATCTATTTTTGCCTTTATATACCGTGTCAGAGCTGTGACGGTTAAATATTGCTTTTCCATAACACAAAGCTCCCTCCTCACTTTAGCAGCGAGGGAAGCTCCCTCGCTGCTGATCTAAATTAATTGGACTTATATTCCCTATTTTGTACAAATCATCTGCTTTCGTTCTGCAGATAATACCGTATTATGCAACAACATTGTAATCGTCATCGGACCTACTCCCTTTGGAACAGGAGTAATGTAGCTTGCTATATTTTGTACTTCATCAAAATCAACGTCGCCGCACAGCTTCCCTGTTTCTAATCTATTTACCCCAACGTCGATAACAACTGTTCCTTCACTTACGTAATCAGCTGTTACAAATTTAGCACGCCCTACAGCTACAACTAAAATATCTGCCAGTTTTGAAATTTCTTTTAAATTTTGTGTTTTTGAATGACAGTATGTAACTGTTGCATCTTCATTTAAAAATAATTGTCCAACAGGCTTTCCGACAATATTACTTCTACCAATTACTACAACATGTTTGCCAGCAATATCGATATTTTTTGCTTTCACTAATTCAATAATCCCATGCGGAGTACACGGAAGGAAAGTATCTTGCCCTGTCATCATTTTACCGACACTAATCGGATGAAACCCGTCTACGTCTTTCTCAGGTGAAATGCTCTCAATAACGGCATCCTCATTAATATGCTTTGGCAATGGTAATTGAACTAAAATACCATGAATAGTATCATCAGAGTTTAAACGATTGATTTCTTGCAATAATTGTTCTTCCGTAATCGTTTCAGGTAGTTCGATCAATTCAGAATAAATGCCTACTTCTTCGCATCCTTTTTCTTTTCCTTTTACATATGATCGAGAAGCAGGGTTGTTTCCTACCAAAATAACAGCAAGACCAGGAGTAATACCCTCAGCTTTTAATTTCCCCACTTTTTCTTTAAGTTCTGAACGTTTTTGCTGTGCAATTTCCATGCCTTGAATTATTTCTGCCACCATTGCCTATTCCCCCTATTATATTATATCTTTATTTATTAAATGGATTGTTTTACCTTTGATAAAACTCCATTAATGAAACGTTTCGACTCCTCATCCCCAAATACTTTCGCTACTTCAATTGCCTCGTTCATTGTTACATTTTCAGGAATATCCTTCATAAACTTCATTTCATATACAGCTATACGTAAAATATTACGGTCGACAGTGCCAACACGTTCAAGCTTCCAATTTTCTAAATGTTTGCTTATTAATCCATCTAATTCTGCTTTATGTTGAACGCAACCTACCACAAGATCTTCGAGAAACTCGTCGCTGGTTTCGCCTTCTTCTAATGTATTTTCAATTGCGACCTTCGGTTCGATATCTCCACTTATATCTATTTGATACAGTGCCTGCATCGCTTTTTCTCTTGCCATCCTGCGCTTCATTTTCATTCTCCTTTATTGCTTCTTTTTTATAGTATAGTTTTTCAGTCATAATTTATCCCGCATTAATAGATAGTATATCCTACTCGAAAACTGCGTAAGAACACCAAAACCCATTAAAGGATAACAGCCGCTTACAAAGGCTCCATACTCTGCGGTAACGGTTAACATTACTTATATGTTATGCAGGAATAACTGCTCTATAGTTGCTCCTCAAATTATAAACAGCTGCTTCCGTGTCTGCAATATAATGATAATACCATACTTTTTTTATTTCTTACACGTTTTCCACAGCAACAAAACAGAAAAAGGTTAACTTCTAAGTCTATATCATACCATAATGTACGGATTTTATAAAATATTCTATCAATATGTATACTGTCTATACTCCTTTTAGATACTATAGTTGTTTAACTCATAATACGGGGGACAGAAAATGGAGTTTCGTGTTATTACAAAAGAAGAATTTGATATGTATTGGGAGCTGCGGCTTCACGGATTACGAGAGCACCCTGAACTCTTCAGCGGAAGCTACGAAGAATTTGTGAACCGCCCTTTAACAGAGGTTATGGAGATTTTTCCGAACGATGATCATCATTTCGTTCTGGGGGCATTCGATGAACAAAATATGTTGATGGGAATCGCTGGTTTTCGACAGGAAAAAGGACTGAAGATGAAACATAAAGCCTCTATTTGGGGAGTATATGTTAATCCGGATAGTCAAGGCGGAGGCGTTGGAAGACAGCTTATTCAAGCTATGATAGATAAAGCATCAACTATCTCCGGACTTGAACAACTGCTTCTTACAGTTGTAGCCGATAATGAAAAAGCAAAAAGTTTATATAAATCTATAGGTTTCAAAGAGTTCGGAACAGAACCACATTCTTTAAAAATTGGCAATGGCTACGTAGATGAAGAGCATATGGTGTTGTTTTTATAAAGTAATATTCTCGTTAGTAAAGCCATTCTTTACCCTCTTTTGATGGGAGCTTAATTTATTAGAATATTACTCATTAAAAAAGGCCAAAGGATTTCCCCTTCGGCCTTTCAATATTATAAAACAGGTTCGATGTCTGCTTTTGGAGCTTCGAACGTTACTCCAACAACATGAACGTTTACTTCTTTTAAGTCCAATCCCGTCATTGTTAACAATGCTTGACGGATATTATCCTGAATTTTTTGAGCAACAGCTGGAATAGATACGCCAAAGTACATTAGAACATAGATATCAACGATAATCCCATCGTTTGTAAGCTCTACTTTTACGCCTTTTCCGTGATTTTTCTTACCCAGCTTTTCCACAACACCGGCAGCGAAGTTACCGCGCATTGCGGCTACTCCTTCTACTTCTGTTGAAGCAATCCCCGCGATTACCTCTATTACTTCAGGAGCAATTTCCACTTTTCCAAGCGTTGTTTCTTGACCCATATCTAATATATTTTCAGCCATGCTTATGCCTCCTTTATAATTATTGTGTCACAAGCTCATGCTGTTCTAAAAACTTCGTATTGAACTCACCTTCAACAAAGTCTGGCTGTTCAAGAAGCTGCAAATGGAACGGAATTGTCGTATGTATACCTTCAATGACAAATTCGCTCAGCGCCCGCTTCATTCTTGCAATTGCTTCTTCTCTCGTTTTACCATACGTAATCAGCTTAGCGATCATGGAATCATAATACGGAGGAATCGTGTAGCCCGGATATACAGCTGAGTCAACACGGACGCCATATCCACCTGGAGGTAAGTACATTTGAATTTTCCCAGGAGATGGCATAAAGTTCTTTGCAGGGTTTTCAGCGTTAATGCGGCACTCCATTGCCCACCCATTAAACTGAACTTCCTCCTGTGTAAGAGAAAGCTTTTCACCTGATGCAACCCGAATTTGTTCTTTAATTAAATCTACACCAGTCACCATCTCAGTAACAGGATGCTCTACTTGAATTCGAGTGTTCATTTCCATGAAATAAAACTTTTTATCTTTATATTCGTAAATAAACTCAACTGTTCCTGCACCAGTATAGTTTACTGCCTCTGCCGCCTTGACTGCTGCTTGCCCCATTTCCTCACGTATAGAGGCATCCAGAGCTGGTGATGGCGTTTCTTCCAACAGCTTTTGCAATCTTCTTTGAATCGTACAATCACGTTCTCCTAGATGAATTACATTTCCATAGGAGTCTGCCATAACTTGAATTTCTACATGACGGAAATCTTGAATATACTTCTCGATATATACTCCTGGATTTCCAAATGCCGTACTTGCTTCTTGTTGAGTGATTTGAATACCCTTGATAAGCTCTTGCTCGGAATGTGCTACGCGAATACCTTTTCCTCCGCCTCCTGCAGTTGCTTTGATGATAACAGGATATCCCATCTCATTTGCAAGTTCGATAGCCTCTTCTGTACTTTTAATAATCCCTTGAGAACCCGGAACAATCGGGACTCCTGCTTCTTCCATTGTATCACGAGCCACGTCTTTTGTACCCATTTTTGAAATTGCTTCCGGACTCGGACCGATAAAAATAATATTACATTCACGGCATAATTCTGCAAAATCTGCATTTTCCGCCAAGAATCCATATCCTGGATGAATGGCATCACAAGCAGTAAGCTTAGCAACGCTAATAATATTAGTTAAATTCAAATAACTTTCCTTGGATAAAGTAGGACCTACACAGTATGCTTCGTCTGCCAATTGTACATGTAATGCTTCTTTGTCTGCTTCAGAGTAGACAGCCACTGTTTCAATATTCATTTCTTTACATGCGCGTATAATTCGAACAGCGATTTCTCCTCGATTTGCAATCAAGACTTTTTTAATCATATACATACCCCCTTATTATGCGGTAATGAAAAAAACGTAACTTGGGCACGCAACAGCCTCAGTTTTCAGGCGAGTATTTATTTTACAAGGAACAATGGCTGTCCATATTCAACAAGTTGTCCATTCTTCACAAGTACTTCTACGATTTCGCCAGTCACTTCTGCTTCGATTTCATTGAATAATTTCATAGCTTCTACAATACAAACCACTGTCTCTGCATTGATGCGGTCCCCTACATTAACATAAGAAGCGGCATCCGGAGATGGAGAAGCGTAAAATGTCCCTACCATTGGAGAAGTGATTTTTTGAAGATTTGCATCTTCTTTCTTAGGCGCTTCTTCTACTTGTGGCTGAGGAGCACTGACAGCTACTGGAGCCGCAACTTTTTCCTCAACAACTGGAGCAACTGCTACTGCCTGCTTAGGAGCTTCCTGGTATGTTACCACTGTATTTGCCTGCTTTTTCATTCGGATTGTTGCACCATCGTTTTCATATTCGAACTCATCAATATTTGAGCCGTCAATTAGTTTAATTAATTCTCGAACCTCTTGAATTTTGAACATGTTCATCCACTCCCACTTTGTTGTTTATACATTCATATTACGATAATATTTTGTAAAATTTCAATAATTTTTATAGCTCCGTTCACTTTTTAACAGAGTATAAGTGTTTTTTTAATAACTTTTACTACCTAGTAATAATAGCAAGTTATATGCAAAATTGGCAAGACCACTTTAAGTAGAGACACTTATAAATTTATACTTTATATATATTTTACCAAAACTTACTATTTTATTTACAGTTTATTTACGGTTTCTATAAGTCTCTATGATATGGTTAGTTCTGGAATATATTAAGAAGGGAGCCTATACTATGATTTGGTTATTATTACTTATACCTGTAGCTGCTGTGTGGTTAATTGTCCTTTTTATTCAGATGCGATGCGGAAAAAGCAACCGTCGTTTCCAAGAACCTTTGATTTACTATATGAAGCAACATCACTATATGGAAAGATTCGAAGCTGGCGGCAACGAGCCTGTCGTCCTAAAAAGGCTGCCCGTTTGAAAACTGTGTAGTATTTCGAAATTTACAATATAGATTCCCCTTTACTGAAGACGCTCCCTTTGCTTTACCGAGGGATAATATACTAGATTAAGTATAGCATTAAGCAAAAGAATGATTTTAAATGGATATAGTTATCCTGTTTCATTCTTTTCACCGCAAAGCTACTCTATTTTTATCTCATATTATGAGTGGGTGAAAGCAGCCCTAAAAATTCTATATTTGCTCTAACTAAAAAAGCTATCGGGCTGCGACCCGATAGCTTGCTTTTATTGTATTGGCTCAAACTGTACTGCCACATTCTTCGTTCCTAGCTCTCCTCTTACAAGCTGAATAATTTTATTGGCTTCCTTAGCAGATGATTTTTGTGCTTTTACAGTAATACGTACCTCTTCTCCATCCGCGCGAACTAAAACTTCTTTATATCCATTTGTTTTTATTAATGTTTCCAATACTGCTTCCTTGGCTTCAACATTGTCTAATTCTTGCAGCTGATCATACGCTTCGTTCTTTTTCTCAGCAGATACACTTGCAGAACCCATAACTTCTTGTAATCTTTCTTTCATTTCATCTCTTTTTTCTGTAAGATTTAAACGAAGCTGTGCAAAGTAGTCATCTCCTGTGCCAAATACTGTTTCTTTTTCCTCTTTCGCATTTGTTTTTTCAGAAGCTCCCTGTTCCTTCGCTGCTTCTTTTCCTTCTTTCATCGGAGTTGTTACCGGATTTGTTGGAGGGCTGTCCGGAGTTGTAACATAATAAACCGATAGCACCACCACTAAACTCAACATCGTTAATAACCAAACTGTTTGCTTTTTCACCAAATTACTCTCCTCCTCAATTCTTTTTAGGTAAAACTGACACGCGATGGCTGGATACCCCAAGCATCCTCGTAACAGCTTCCACAATCATTGTTTTTACTTTTATGTTATCAGCACCCTTTGCCACAATCAGAACGCCTCGAATATCCGGCTTTTCTGTTTGAATGACGATAGGTGTTTCTTGATCACCTTTACGTGTAATAACCACCTTTTTTTCTTCTGACTGATCTTCTACGTCACGCTTTCCTCCTTCTCGATCTGTTTCATGAGTTTGCTGTGAACGCGTTACAGTATCCTTTTCTAGTATTTTTAATTCTGAAGATTCTAGATTGACAACAACTGTCACATCTTTTACTCCCATAACCTTCTCAAGAGCTTCTTTCAACTGCCGTTCGTACTTTTCTTCATATTTGTCTATTTCGGAAGAACTTTTGCTCTTGGATGCAAATGCAGGAACATCGTTAGATTCTTGTTGTTGTGTTTGCTCTTGAAATACCGGGTTTACTGCTTCCTTTACTTTCTTTTCCGACAACATATTACTTGAGAGCATGAGCAAAATTCCTATTGCTAACAAAATAACCACAAGCTTAGGTGTTAATTTTTTACGAGTTTTCACGTCTTCCTCATTTCCACTAAACAGCTTGCTGAAAAAGGATTCTTTTTTATTGTCACTCATTCGTTCTTCCTGTCCCCCCTTCCACTACTACACTAATTTTCTTCTCTTCTAGCTGCCATTCCCTTGCGAGATAGTTTTGTATATCTGAAGATGTATTGTCCTCCAAACGGGATTGATACGGCGTATCGGTATTGATTTCAACCTTTTTTACTGTTTCTATTGTCGTTGACCGCTTTGACTCACCCTTTACAACGGTTACAGTTACTCCAGCAAGATCTTCAACAGATTGAACCTCCTGCCTTCCTTCTTTAACGGTCAACCTCACATCCGCCATTGTTACTCCATATTTCTTTTGCAAGTCTTCTGCAACTTGTTTTTCCATTTGGACAGCCATCTGTTTTAAAATATATGCACGTTGTGAGGCTTGTATTTCTTTTTTCTTTACATCTATTAAATTTTCTACATTTCCGTTTGCAACATAAGCTTTATCATTAAAACTTGAAATAACTTCATTGATGTCGGTATGCAGCAATTTAAACAAAGGATTTAAAATTAACACGATAAGAAGCAAACTCACGACAAACTTTACATATTTTTGCATACTTGAATTTGGAAGCAGCATCGTAATAACGGTTGCCAGAAGGATAAATACGATAATATTATGGATCCACTCCGTAATGAATTGCATATCTTCACCTCCTCACCGCATCATAAGTGTCAAGTTCCCTGCTGCAATGACGATAGTAATGCTTAAAAAAAACATAAATGAAACAATTGCTAAGCATGCAAAAACATAGATGACACTTTTTCCGATAATATCAATGCATTGAATGATAGAATTGCTTCCTATTGGCTGCAATACAGCGGCTGCAAATTTATAAATAAAAGCGATGGAAAAGATTTGAATAGCCGGAAAAGCAACAATTAAAAGCAAAATAATAACACCAGCAATACCTACTGTATTCTTTAATAGAGCTGAAGCAGTCAACACTGTATCTGCAGCATCAGTAAACATTCGTCCAACAACCGGAATAAAGTTACCCGTAATAAATTTTGCCGTTTTTACAGCAACCCCATCCGCTACTGCAGTCGCTGTCCCCTGCACCGAAAGTACCCCGAGGAATACTGTGAGAAATACTCCGATTAAACCAACGCTGACATTCTGCAGCAACTTGGCCAACTTGGTTACTTTATACTGATCGCTCATCGTACTCACAATGTTAAGCAGTGTTGCTAAAAATAAGAGCGGCAATACAATATAATTCATCAGCATTCCGCTTGTATTCATTAAAAATATTAGAATCGGGTGAAAAAAAGAGACAGACACAACTCCACCAGCGGTTGCAATCAAAGCCAAAATAATAGGCATAAGAGCCAAAATAAAATCAATCATGGTTTGAATTGCATCTTTGGCATAGGTTGTTGCAACATAAAAACTATTTAAAGCAAATACTATAAGTACCATGTATACAACTGCATCAGCTATTTTTCCCACACTGCTTTTATCAAAAGCTGATTGCAACGACTGTAAAAGTGCACTAAAAACCGTCAGTAAAATCAACGTGCCGAGCAACTTTCCATTTGCAATCAGAGCATGAAATAAAAATTTCATTAAACCTCCAAACCATTGCTTCAATGAAATCTGCTTATCACCTTTAATAAATTCTATAAAGCTCCCTTTCTGGCTTTCAGGAAGGTAGCCTCCATATCTAGTTACTAGATCATCCCAATACTTCTGTATATCTTCTACTCCTAATTGTTCCAGTTGTTGATTGACTATATTTTGCTGTGGGGGCGAAGCTTGTACAACTACTGGTAATGAAAAAAACAAAAGGAATAAGAAGAAGGCCCTGATGCTTGTCTTACGTATCATCTGCTCACCCCTTTTTCACCTTATGAATTCGGTAAAAATCCAAGAATCGTTTGAATGACCACTGTTAAAATCGGAATTGCCATCACAAGAATAAGAACTTTGCCCGCAAGCTCGATTTTAGAAGCCAGGGCACCTTGTCCGGCATCCTTTGTAATCTGCGCCCCAAATTCTGCTATATAGGCAATTCCGATAATTTTGAGCAGTGTCTCGACATATATCGTATTCACCTTGGCTTCACTAGCAATGCGTTCTACCATTTTTAATACTGCACTGATTTGATCAATCAAAATTAAAAACATAACACTGCTGACAAATACAATAAACATGGATGTAATACTCGATTTTTGCTGGTTCAACACCGCAGCCAAAAAGGTGGCAATCAACCCTAGTCCCACAATTTGTAAGATTTCGATGATAATACCCCCCTTTTATTGAAACAGGAACACACTTTTAATTTTTGCAAATAAATTATTGAGAAGAAAAGCAACTTGAAACAGGATCACAACAAATCCTACCAATATCACCCAGTTTGCAATATCCTCTCTTTTTAGCTCCTTTAGAACTGTATGAATAAAAGCGAGAATAATACCGATTCCTGCAATTTGAAAAATTAACCCTACGTCCATGGACATTTTGTTTCACTCCTTACAGAAGTAGAATAATAATAAGCAAACCTGTTAGAACACCTAGGCTTTTCATCATTTTTTCATAACGCAGCTGTATATCCTTGGCTTCACTTTCTTCCCTTTCGAGATGATTAATCGCTAAACGAATATGCTTTTGCTGCGAATCACGATCGTGTTGACCAAGAGTCTCACCGAATTGCTTCAGGATTTCATATTCCGTACTCTTAAGAGCCGTAAACTTCCAAACCTCGTCTAGACTAGCTTTCCATGCTGTTCTTACTGTTTTTTCACCTTGCTCTAAGTGTGTTTGAAAGCTTTGAAACATCCAAGACAGCGGCTTCGGAATTTGTTTGGCCAGCCGGCTTGCCGCCTCGCTTAAAGGAGTATGACCATACATGATTTCTGCTTCTAGAGATTGCAGTGCCGCTTTAAGATATCGAAGCTGGCGAGGACGATCACTGACCTTTTTCGCAAACTCAAATCCAATCCAGGATGTTGCTGCTAAAATAAAAACTGCCCCAAAAAGTTTTATCATTTCCTCCCCACGCTCACTTTTGACAATTGTTCTTTTCCATCTTTATTTTTAATATTCATAACGGTTCCTGGTCCTTTTGTTTTAGACAACTCAACAAACCTTTCAAATATACCAAGCTCCACTATTGCCTTTAAAGAAGGACGTTTAAATAAATCCTCATATTCATATCCATGAGCCGTTACAAACAACTGAACACCTGCATTAACCGCTTCTATAATGGCCTCGCTATCCTCCTGTCGTCCAATTTCATCAACGATTAAAATATCCGGGCTCATTGAACGAATGAGCATCATCATTCCCTCAGCTTTGGGGCAAGCATCTAAAATATCAACTCTTGTCCCTAATTGATACTGAGGTATTCCTTTGAGACACCCTGCAATTTCAGAACGCTCATCTACAATCCCTACCTTACAAGATGGAATTCGCTCCTCTTCCGCTCCAATACTCATTATCCTTGCAAAATCCCGTAGCAGCGTCGTTTTTCCTGTTTGTGGCGGCCCAATAATCATTGTATTAAGCCAACGCTCCTTATATAAATAGCGGACTAAGGGGTCAGCAATTCCAATTTTTTCACGAGCGATGCGAATATTGAAAGAAGCAACATCACGAATTATCTTGACCATTCCCCCCTCTGTTACTACCTTACCAGCAAGACCGACTCGATGACCGCCTCTCAATGTCACATAACCACGCTTCAACTCTTCCTCCATCGTGTAAATTGAGTACTGACTAAGCTTATTCAATAAATATATCCCGTCCTCACTTGTTGCTGTATATTGAAGAAATTGCGGTTTACCACTTATAACGCACTCAAGAGGACGGTGTATACGTATTCTAATTTCTTCCATCCTCTCTTTTAAAGAAGACGGTATTTGTTGAATAATAGCTCCCATCTCTTTTGGTAAAACATCTAATATTTCTTTCATGACTGTCCCTCACCATAATGTTTTATTTAAATACAGCAATCAAGATACACCCTACTCCTAAAAATAGAAAAAACAGCTTTAGAAACGAGATGTCATTGGAAATACTTAACACCCCGATAGTCATCGTAACTATTAACACTGTAGGTCCTACGAATGCTAATAAGCTATTGACGACAAGCGCTTTTTTTACATCGTTCAAATATAACATTACTAATGCTGCGCATACTTCAATGCTGCCAGATACCATGCGAAGTACTGCCATAGCCAAAACAGAAGTTTCAATCACCGCTAGCCATTGCTTCAAAATTCCACCTTCTATCTTCACTGTACAAAAGAACACGTTTGTACAACCATATGCCGAGGTTGTCTATTTCAGAAGCAAAAAATGTGCGGAAACAGAAAAAAGCACCCGTGAAAATCACGAGTGCTTTCGTAGACATATAATGTTATGCGCGAGAAACGTACCTAGCTTCTGATGTATTAATAATTAGTGTTTCACCTTCATTAATAAAGATTGGTACTTGTACAACAAGCCCCGTCTCCATTGTTGCAGGTTTTGTTACGTTAGATGCTGTATCTCCCTTGATACCAGGCTCTGTCTCCACTACTTTTAGCTCAACAGTGTTCGGAAGCTCAACACCAAGCGTTTCCCCTTGATAAGTCATGATATATATTTCCATATTTTCTTTCAAGAATTTCAATTCGTGCTCAATTTGCTTAGCAGGAAGCTCAAGCTGCTCATATGTTTCATTGTCCATAAAAATATGCACATCTCCGCTTGCATACAAGTACTGCATACGGCGATTTTCAATGTGAGCTTTTTCTACTTTCTCACCGGCACGGAATGTTTTTTCTTGAACAGAGCCTGTGCGAAGATTACGCAGCTTAGAGCGAACGAATGCTGCTCCTTTTCCCGGCTTTACATGTTGGAATTCCATTACTTGCCAAATCCCACCATCCGTTTCAATTGTTAAACCTGTACGAAAATCATTAACTGAAATCATGTAGTAGATCCTCCTGTATGATTATAAAATAATAAGTTCTTTTGGTGAATGCGTTAATACTTCATTACCTTCTTTGGTGATAACAATATCATCTTCGATACGTACGCCGCCAAGCCCTGCAACATAAATTCCAGGCTCACACGTCACAACCATCCCCGGCTCCAATACAACGTCAGAACGGGAAGATAGACCTGGACCCTCATGAATTTGAAGGCCAATACCATGTCCTGTGGAATGCCCAAAATACTCTCCATATCCTTGTTCTGTTATGTAATCACGAGTAAGATTATCTGCTTCACGGCCGGTAATTCCCGCCTTGATTCCCTTCACACCGAGAAGCTGTGCTTGTAATACGATATCATAGATGTTTTTAAGTTGAGGAGATGGCTCTCCTACAGCTACCGTCCGTGTAATATCGGAACAATACCCTTTGTAATATGCACCAAAATCCAATGTAACAAAATCTCCCGCTTCAATCAATTTTTCAGAAGCTACCCCGTGTGGCAATGCAGAGCGAAGCCCAGACGCTACAATAATATCAAAAGAAGAAGATGCTGCTCCTTCCTTTCTCATAAAGAACTCAAGCTCATTGGATACTGCAAGCTCAGAAACACCAGGGCGAATGAACGATAAAATATGATCGAATGCAGCATCAGCAATCTGTGCAGCTTCCTTTAATATCTTAATCTCAGAGCTTGTCTTAATCAAGCGTAATTTTTCTACAAGCCCAGATACCGGAACAAGTTCTGTCTGTACCTTTTCAGCATATGCCTGATAAGCACTGTATGTAAGATCGTCTTGCTCAAAGCCAAGTTTTTTAATTCCTAAAGCTTCTACCTGCTTAGCAATTTCAGCAGGAATAGTCTCTTTATGTTGAATAATTTCATAGCCTTCTGCTTGCTTAGCAGCCTGTTCCATATAGCGGAAATCAGTAATAAATAAAGCTTTTTCAGTTGTAATCAATGCTGCTCCGGCAGTTCCGGTAAAGTTCGTCATATATGTACGGTTATGGCTGTTAGTAATTAATAAAGCATCAATTCCAGCCGTCTGAAATGTATTTCTTAGCTTTTGCAGCTTTTCCATATTTATTCCTCCCGAAACTTCTCAATTAATCCTAACAATGCTAATTTGTATCCATAGAAGCCTAGACCGATAATTTGTGCGACAGTAACAGGCGCAGTAACTGATACATGACGGAATTCTTCGCGTTTATGAATATTTGTAAGGTGGACTTCCATGACTGGAACAGAAATACTTGCTATGGCATCTCGAATCGCATAGCTGTAATGAGTATATGCTCCCGGATTTATAATTACACCGTGAAACTCCTTGTCTTCAGCCTCGTGTAGCTTATCAATGATAGCTCCTTCATAATTGGATTGACAGCATACAAGCTCTATTCCTTTATTTCTAGCATATTCCTCTAGCTCTTTTTCGAGCATTTCCAAAGTTTTCTCTCCATACACACTTACTTCTCGCTTTCCTAATCGATTCAAATTAGGACCGTTGATGAGGAGTATTTTTTTCATATGTATAACTCCTTACGAAAAAAGAATGTTCATAGAACATTCTAACATAATCACTACTTATTTGAATAGTTTGACTAACTTCCTTGAGTTGCTCTGTTTTGTTCACTTGCCTCGTATGAAACGGAATAAGCAATAAAAACACCGTATAGTATATACAAACACCCTGTAGTAACCAGCGTTTCTTTTGTGAAATCTGTTATACCTTTCAGCGAAGGGATAAAGGAGCTCATTCCTAAAAATAAAGCAGCCCATATTGCTAATCCAAATATAATGCCTGGGGATATTCCTTGAAATTTCTTCAAAAATGCTCCATACAGAAGAGCAAGCAAAATAGAAATGACACTAAGAACCACTACACCTGCAAATTGTCCCCATACTCCGTTCTTCCAATTGCCGAAGGCGAATGGAAGAAGCAAATAATTTGGTCCAACTTGGGAAAATGAAAAGATATGAAAAACATACCACACAAGACTCCAAAAAACGCCTCCAAACAGCCCTATAATTACAACTTTCGTTATAAACGACTGTTGTCCTTCTTTCTTATTCTGCTCTAATTGCTCATTTCCCAATTTTCCCACCTCCGCTTAGTAGTATGTCCAAATTAAAATCTATTACACTAATTACGTTTAAAATCAGACAAATGTGTCTATAAAAGGAATATACACTGACCATGCAACCTTAGTAATACTTGTCAGAAGACGAGCATTACAGCTACAATAAAATAAAAAGATAGATACAGGTTGGTGTTCACATGAAAGAGGAGACAAAACAAATCTATGGAGGGCAAGCGGTTGTAGAAGGAGTTATGTTCGGCGGCAGAGAATATACTGTTACAGCCATTCGTAGAAAAGACAATTCTATCGACTATTTTCGCTTACCTCGCCATAATAACAAAATGTTAGACTTATTCAAACGAATTCCGTTTCTTCGCGGAATCGCAGCAATTCTATACGCCAGTTCAAACGGAGCTAAGCATCTGAATTTTTCCACAGAACGATTTGATACAGACCCAAACGATGATGAAGCAATCGGGCATAAAAAGGAGGAACAGTCTAAGCTGACCATGTGGCTTGGAGCAGCTACTGTCGGCATTCTCTCCTTTATTTTCGGAAAAGTCATTTTTACAGCTGTTCCAGCTGTATTAGCACATTTCACAAAACCCGTCTTCTCTTCCGATATGGCACAAATCTTGGTAGAGAGTGTAATCAAACTAATTTTATTATTAAGTTACATTTATTTCGTTTCCCTTACTCCCATTATTAAGCGGGTATTCCAATATCATGGCGCAGAGCATAAAGTTATAAATGCCTATGAAAACAATTTGCCTTTGACTGTAGAAAACGTACAAAAGCAAACAAGACTTCACTATCGTTGCGGCAGCAGCTTCATCTTATTTACTGTGATTGTTGGCATGTTTATTTACTTTCTTGTACCGACAGATCCGCTGTGGGTACGAGTTGGCTACCGAATTCTTTTAATTCCAGTTGTGCTAGGGATTTCATTTGAAGTGCTGCAGTTTACAAACAGGCTTCGCAACCTCCCTGTTTTACGCTTTTTGGGCTATCCAGGGCTTTGGCTTCAACTGTTAACAACTAAAGAGCCTTCTGACGACCAAGTAGAAGTTGCAATCGCTTCTTTTAACGAGCTTCTTCGCTTAGAAAACGCAAAAAATTAATTTTTTTGTATTTATTCATCAACTAAACAAGTCCTTTTTAATAAACTATTTAAAATCGTGTTCTTCTGGGAGGTGTTTCATATGAAAGGACGTTCTTTTGCTACAATGTTTTTCGTTTTTATTATTGGCTTGTCTTTGTTTGGAATTGTATACTACGGAGTAAATTTCCCAGCAGATTTACTTAAAAAAATTATCACTATTGTTATTGTGGCAGGTGCTATTTTTATTCTGTATAAGCTGTTTACAAACTCGAATTCCCCTGGCAAAAATCGCGCCTCATATGATCGTGCTGCAAAGCAGTCGAAAAAGAAATACGCAGGACAAAAACAAAATATCACTCCCCTTGCCAATAATATATTAAAAAAAGCGCCTTTAGATTTAAAAGGAAAAAAAGGCACTTCCTTTTTAAAAAAGAAACGAAAACAAACACACCTGACTGTTATTGAAGGAAAAAAGGGTAAAAAGAAAAACCGTGCATCTTTCTAGATACACGGTTTTTCTTTTTTATACAATCCTATATGGATTTCCTGATATATATTTATACATATCCTCAGATAAAACCAGTTCTTCACTAAAATAGTCATCTTGCAGCTTAAACAGCTCACCTTTGTTCTCATCGCTTAATTCGACGAATTCACCTTCAAACACGTATGGATTTCCACTCAAATATTTTCTCATCTCTTCTGTTATCATTCTGCTCCTCCTTTGCCTTATATTTATTATATCTATTTATAAAGATAATTAAAATACTTTACGGAATTTTCTTTATTAAATAAAAAAACAAAACAGATCAAAAAATATTATGTTTGTTCACTTATAAAAAGGAGTATTGTTTTGTGAAAACGAAATTATTAATTAATTAGCTAACAAATCTTTAAATGACTGCTGTATATATCTTGTATGCCCAGTTCAACTTTTTGATGACACCTCTTCTCAAAAAAGACAAAACATTCTAAATAGTATAATAAAGACTTCTCAAACCATCTGCATTCTGTTCCTAACCTCCATCCCAAGATATAAATTATCCAGTTTAAAACAAAGCTTTATTGCAAGAAGAAAAATAGAGCAAATCAAATAGACGCTGATTTTACAAAAGCACCTAATCAATAATAAAGGAGAGGAAACATCATGGGTTTCTTACTTTTTTTATTAGAATGTATGTGGACAGTTGGGTATTTAGGTATTATCACACTGCTGCTAAATGCAGAATGGGTATTATTGCAAGATCAATGGACACAGGTGTTAAATCCGCTCTTCCACATTTATATTCTCTTCAAAACATTAACTATTCCCCTTACATGGATATTGCTTTTTCTTTGTATAGTAAGCTTTCTTTTTCTGAACAAATTGGAACAGCACAAAGAAATAAATATGCAAAAAGGAAGCGCTTAGGCTTCCTTTTAGCTGTTTTGCTCTTCATTTGTTTTCTGAATGCCGCGCAACGTTTCCACACGCAAGGCATCTTCTTCAAAGTATTGAACTAAATCACCAATTCGATCGATTGCTTCCCAACTAAGGTGATGTTCAATTCCTTCAACGTCCTCATAAATCTTACTTTCATCCAGTCCAATAATACGCATAAACTGCTCTAACAGCTCATGACGGTCCACAAGACGTTTTCCAATCTTTTTCCCTTTCGATGTTAGCACTAATCCTCTATATTTTTCGTAGATGAGATATTGATCTTTATCAAGCTTTTGCACCATTTTTGTTACAGAGGATGGATGTACATTCAGAGCTTCTGCAATATCCGATACACGTGCGTATCCTTTTTCTTCAATAAGCATATATATTTGTTCTATATAATCTTCCATACTTGGGGTAGGCATCGGCTTCCTCCATCCATTTCTATTTATGTACGTAAACCAAATCATTAAAATCATACAATAGAAACGGTGTTGTGACAAGGGAGGATAATCGTACCTCCCTTTATCCATCACCTAAATTTAAAAATAAACTATCTTCTCAACTGCATTAAGTAAAATACTGGATTTCAGCATCCGGAAAAAATTCTTGAATATACGAACGTATTGTTTGCTCTAGCCGTGTGGCATCGTCTGTCTGATATACATATTTCCCGATTCCATAGCGCCCCCATTTATATTTTCTCTTTTCCTCATCCATTTCTAACTTTGTATTGGGGTACCGCTCTTGTATTACCTTCTTAGCAGGCTTAGTAAAACGGTGTTGAATGAGTTCAAAGGATAAATTCGGCAATGATACATCCTTTAAAGAGTTATGAAGACGCTCAAATAATTCATAGTATCCCTCTTCCCAATCATCATGCATATACAGCGGAGCAACAATAAATCCAAGCGGATAGTTAGCATGAGCTACTTTTTTTGCCGCCTCAATACGATCTTCAAACGGAGAAGTAGCCGGTTCAAAATTTTTAATTACATATCGAGAGTTAATACTAAAACGGAAACGTGTTTTTCCATTATGCTGAGCATCTAATAAATGATCCACATGGGAAAACTTTGTAACAAACCTTAAATTTCCATATTCAGTTTGCCCGATGAATTCAATTGTTTTTTTCAACGAATGGGTAAGATGATCAATTCCTACAATATCAGATGTACATGCTGCCTCAAAACGTGTAATCTCTGGTGCCCTCTCATCTATATATTTTTGGGCCTGGGCAAAAATGTCATCGAGATTTACATATACACGAACATACGGCTTGCTGCCGAGAGTCGTTTGCAAATAGCAATAATGGCAATGTCCCATACATCCCGTAGCAAGCGGAATAGCATATTCAGCTGAAGGCTTAGACGTATCGAACTTTAATGTTCGCCTTACCCCTATAACTAATGTAGATTTCGCATAACGATACTTTTGAAGTTCATTATCGCCCGGCAAATCTCGAATTTGATTATGAGAGGTTGTTTCTCGTACCTCTAACCCCATGCTTGTGAATTTATCATACAACTCTTTTCCTAGCGGATATTCTAATGCTTGCGGCTCAAAATACACCAATTTCGGAAGAAACGGCTTCAATAGCTACTCATCTCCTTCTCCTATTCCTCTCAACTGTAGTATGAACCTTTCGTAAGAAATGGATAAACTTAAAACTTTCCATAAAAATATAAGGTTTCATTGTATATTTCTATGCTTGAATGTTTTAAACCTAAAAATAACTGTGTAATTTTAGAAATCATAATTAAGATAAGAAAAATACAAAATAAAGAGGTAAAAGGTTGACTTACCTCTTTTTTTCTTTGTATTATATTTCTTCGTGAGATGAATTTTTATATACAAGGACTACACTGAGATATGAGAGGGGAAGAGCAAATGTCTGTGAAAAAACAAACGCAAGTTCGAACAGGAAAAATGGTTCGAGAGCTTATGCTTGATGATAAAGATGTAGCAGCTTCATTAATCATGGTATACAGCAACAACGGAAGAAACGAAGAAATCAAAATAGAAGGACTGACTCCTAAATCAAACGAAGAACTGTTTTTAAGCGGAAATGTAGATTGGAATCACAGTGTGATTTATAAGATTGTTGACTTCGCAGGAAAAGCAGAAGTAGGAAAAGTCACTATGGAATCCATGAATAAGAATAATTTAACACTTAAGATTGAACGTATTATGTGGAGCAAGGAAAAGAACGGCGAAAAGCAAGAAATGGAAGAAGAGCTTAAAGAAGAGCTTAAAGAAGAATTTGAAGAAGAAATTCAGCCTGTGGTCGAACTGGAAACTCCTCAAGAAAAACCCGTAGACAAGCAGGAAGAAAATAAACTTACGCTCGTACATAAAGAGCCGAAACAAGAACAGCCTGCTGTGAAAAAAGAAACAACGCCACTAATTAAGCAAAAAGCAGTCGCAACAACGGTTCCTCTACAAAAAGCAACACCTTTTTCTTCAAAAACAGAAGACCATTATCAATGCCTAGTATCCAAGGCAACTTCAGTATGTCATGATTATGATTTAGGAATGGATATTGACGACTCCATTGAACAACTAAAAAAAGAATTACAAACACAAAATGTGTATGTCCCCTTAGACAAAGATGTAATGGACGTTGTAAGCCAACTGCGTCAGCTAAAAGAAAAAGGGCTTAATCTCGATAGTATTTATAAACTTATTTAAATAAAAAAGATGGAGTGAAACTCTCCATCTTTTTTATTTTTTATAATTCCATTCATCGTTCTCATATTTTTCTTTAGCAAGAGTTTGTACTTCAGTCATTTGCTCGTCCGTTAGCTCATATGGTACTAGTTCCACATTCAACCCTTTTTCAAACCCTATTTTAAATGCTTCTGTAAGCTGATCAATCGTAAATGTTCTATCTGTAAGTTCATTAATTGCTACTGCTTTTGAAGAGAACATTTTTTTCATACGCTCTTTTACTTTTTCGTTCGGGAATAAAAATAAGTCATACAAAGTATCTAAATCTATATCTAATGGAATAGAACCATGCTGTAAAATAACACCTTTTTGTCTTGTTTGTGCACTTCCTGCAATTTTTCTTCCTTCCACCACAATTTCATACCACGAAGGTGCATCGAAGCACACAGCAGAGCGAGGATTCTTCAAGTCCTCCCTCTCTTCCTTTGTTTTTGGTACAGCATAATAAGCATCCAGACCTAATGTTTTAAATCCTTCTAAAATCCCCTCGGATATGA
The DNA here is from genome assembly GCF_017742235.1 of Bacillus sp. 165. Lineage (GTDB taxonomy): Bacteria > Bacillota > Bacilli > Bacillales > Bacillaceae_G > JAGHKQ01. The sequence continues at coordinate 122,091 of NZ_JAGHKQ010000004.1, read as the reverse complement.
CACGATACGCTTCTGTAACCGTACGGGGCATATCTGGGTGGTCTTCAGATACAATTACACTGTAGGTAAGTTCTTTATCATGAAGAACACTTCTGCCTCCTGTCGGTCTTCGTACAAATCCAAATCCTCTTTTAGACACTTCCTCCATATTAATTTCCTTTTCTACACGTTGAAAATATCCAATAGATAGAGTAGGAACTTCCCATTCATAAAATCGAACAATCGGAGATAATTTTTTTTCGCTTTGCCAATTGAGTAAGCATTCATCTAAAGCCATATTAAATGCTGGCGAGCATTTTCCAGAATTTATGTAGCACCATTTTTCTTTTTCCATTACGCACCTCTTATACTGTAATTCTCTCTATAACCAGGGCATTTTTAACAAATTGTTCTATGTTTCCAGACAATCATTTTTTCTTAATCAGTCTATACAAGGAGTACGGAGCTGTTTATTACTTAGATGAAAAGCATTTCCCTGCTTATAGAATCTGTACTCTATACATCAGTGTACCAAAATCGACACAATTTGTGAAAAAATATGAAATTCTCTTCTCCAAAATAGCTGAATATATTGCATTCATCTGTAACACCATTATAATATTTATGGTAGGATTACAAAAAAGGGGTCGATTTAATCGTGTCAAACAGTATAACTATCGCGTTATCTATCATTGTTGCGTTCATTGCATATTCTGTTGTTATGTACTTTTATCAACGCAAACTCATTAAAACGCTTACGGAAGAAGAGTTTCGTGCTGGCTATCGTAAAGCACAGCTTATCGATATTCGCGAGCCGGATGAATATAAAGCTGGTCACATTTTAGGAGCACGCAATATACCGTTATCACAACTTCGTATGCGCTACAAAGAAATCCGTGAAGATCAGCCTGTTTACCTATATTGCCAAAACGGCATGCGTACAGGTCGTGCAGCACAACTTCTAAAGCGTAAAGGTTATCGTAACCTTCACCAACTCAAAGGCGGATTTAAACTATGGAGTGGTAAAATCAAGAAAAAAGACTAATGAACAAAGGGCATGGAACTATTTTTCCATGCCCTATCATTTTTAACAACATAATTTATTCTAGTTCGCTGCTATTTAGTTACCTTGCATATAACACCTTTTCCCACTTTTATATACAAGAAAGATTATTCATTAAAATTTTGCAGCTGAACAGCCTGTGTTTGAGTTATCTGCCCGTTATCGTCCTTTATATATAACACCAAAGTGATAACTCCAAACGAGGGAAGGTCTTCTTTTGAAATGTGAACCTGCACTGACCAAGGCTTGCTCATATCGGTGCTTGTTTCTTCTACATATTGATTATGTCCATCTTCAACTGAATAGTACCCTTTACTCCATCCTTGAGCCGCATCCCCCGACAGTTTGTAGTTGCCGTCTTTTCCTTCTACTTTAATGTTCTGTGGAAGCTTGTCCATTTCTCAATTGGTTTCTTTTGATCGTTCTACAGTAAGGATTTTTGTATCAGTCAGCATACTTGGCTTTACTTCTTTTTCATTGATTGTTCTCGGAAGAAGCTGGAAAGTAATAATATAGGTTTTTTCGGGCTCTAATTGCCCCTTCCAAGTATCTTCCCATATTTTTGTTTCACCTGGTTCTACAGGTAAATCAATCAATGCTTGAGTAAACATTTTCCCGTTAGAGTAACGATAGATTTCTCCTTTTCCTTGTTCGCTTACAACAATTTCAAACTGATGCCCTGATGAAAATTGCAGGTAAGCTGGATTTTCTCCAGTGTTCTCTAATGATAATGTAAAATGAACTTGATTCTCTTGTACTTGGGCTTCTCCATGGAACTGTAAATCTGACGAAATAGGGATTATAACAGGCTCTGCCGGCTTCGCATCAGACTCTGCCGTTTTTTTGGTTTTTGCTTGATTGCTTTGTTCTTCTGCGCACCCTACTAACGCCAATACCGACACTAACATACATAGTGCTATCCGTCGCATAGTAAGCTCCCTTCTTGTGATTTTGTCACTATCCTTATTGTACCAAATTACATTTATATTGTTTACCATTTGAAGGATTATCTGTTTCATTGTTGTATGATTGTAAAAATCACATAACATAGCGAGTTAAAAATACAGTGACCCTTCATCAATTTTAGGACAATCCTATCATACGAGCAGAAGCCGCCCCAATTCTAGGGCGGCTTCTGCTCGTATGATATAAATTACTTTATATTCTATGTGGGATTATTATACCACGGCAGTCAATGAGTGTATGCATATAATCATCAGATAAAAAATGGTATTTATTTACAAAACCTTAAAAATATCCCCTTAAGCCTTTATCAGGGACTTCTAAATGTAGGAGAAAATATAACCTTTGTTTCTTTTGAAATGTTTTTACAAAATAATTTCCCTTTCTCTTGAGTACCCATTCTACAATATGAGATACCTTTTGTACCTATCTCTCCTCTCTTCTCCTATATCTACTTTTTACTAATCCATACATTAGTAAATCATAAAAATACCCAAGATAATATTGATATTCCTGCAATGCCCCTTCTTCTAAAAAATCCAGCTTTTCAAGCACTTTACGAGATGCATAATTTTCTTTTCTTACCGTCGCACCGATTCGATTTAAATTCATTTGTCGAAATCCATACGAAATAACAGGGTGAAGCACTTCGGTCATAATACCTTGTCCCCAATACTCTTTAGCAATTTCATACCCTATTTCAGCACGGTAATGCAGCTTGCTCCAGTTATGGAATCCAATGGTTCCCATTAAAATATCGTCTTCCTTTCGAGCAATTGCCCAACGAATAGCATTCCCTGTTTGGAATCCATTTTTCATTTGCATAATCAAGCTCTCGGCTTGCTCGCAGCTGGAAAAGGGTTCAAGACCATAAAAACGAACAACCTCTTCATCAGAAAAGTAGCGAAACATCAGAGGTGCATCTGTCAGTTTCAATTCTCGCAATACAAAACGGCTAGTATGTAATACTGGAAAATCTCTAAAAGTTAAATTCATCCTTCTCCCCTCCTTATTTATACCTTATCTGTTTTTACAAAAACTCCTTCTAATTCTATACTTTTCATTAATAAATACAGAAAGGAAAAAGACAGCACTTATGGAAACAAGTAACTGTCTTTTTCCTTTCTATATAACGTAACCTATAAGTAATAATTACAAAAGGAGAAACAAAGCTGTATGGAAAGCATTGTTCATAAACGTATCTTACTCTTCTTTTTGTTTCTTGTATCTTCCATACTCATTACAAGTACGTTGTATTATTGTATAAAGTTTATATATCTATCAGAAGAGGTCATGCCGCCTAACGAGTCAATAATCGAAATAAAGACAAATAGACAATGAACAAGTCAGCTTGTCAGCTGCTGACTTGTTTTGCTATTTTTCAAACTGATTTAACATTTCCTCTCTCATTCCAAAGCTGATAATACCTGTGCCTATGTACATCAATACTAATAAAACAGGATTGACAGATGTATACCAGCCTGTATCTAGAATGACACAAATAGTTAATGCCCCTACCGTTAAAAATAAGAAAACAAATAAATAAAAACTAATTTTCTCTCGCATAGTCTATTCCTTTCTTTTCATTCATTACTCACACTCATCCTCTTATCTCAGCCTAAGTAATTTAATTGAACCTTCACAATTTCCTTACAGCGTATAGGAATGAGTGATCCCGTACTGTCTATAGCCGTGATACGTTCATTTTTTGTAACGTGCTGAATCACTCGCTCTAGCATTTTTGATTTATCCTTATAGTAAAACTCTTTTATATCTCCTATTATACTTCCATTTGCTAAGTGATACGTCAACTGGTATCTCTTAAAGTTCACTCATGTCCCCTCCCGAAAAGTTCAAACATTCACATATCGAGTGTATATATACCTATCAAACCTATTGGAATTTGTCCCTCTCAGTATATAATAATAATAATTCTCATTCAATCACAAAAACCATCGCTTTTGTTATAGTTTTGTTAAAAATTTATGCTGCTGTGAACATGTATCCTATTATTTTATAATTGAGCTGCTTATTCACGAGTCTTTTAGCATCAGCCAATATCCATTGCACGATAAAAACCAACAGGAATAGAGTATAGATCTATAGTTAAGAAATCCTATTCCATTTTGATTCACCATGCAAGTTAATTTTTAAACAAAGTAAAAAAGCTCGCCTTAAAATAAGGCAAGCTTTTTTAAACTTATGCTTTTTGATAACGTAAAATCGGCTTACGTGCAGCCATTGTTTCATCCATACGATTTACAACTGTATTATAAGGAGCTTCTTGCACCACTTCTGGTGTTTCTTCTGCTTCTTTTGCAATTTGAATCATAGCCTCGATGAATGCATCCAGCGTTTCTTTTGATTCTGTCTCCGTCGGTTCAATCATCATACATTCTTCCACATTTAATGGGAAGTAAATTGTCGGTGGATGGTAACCAAAGTCTAACAGACGCTTCGCAATATCAAGAGCACGCACGCCAAGCTTCTTCTGACGACGTCCGGAAAGTACAAATTCATGCTTACAATGCCTGTTATAAGGAAGGTCAAAATAAGGCTCTAAACGTCTCATCATATAGTTAGCATTTAATACTGCATACTCGGTTACTTGTTTTAAACCGTCTGGTCCCATAGAACGGATATAAGTATACGCACGAACATTGATACCAAAGTTTCCATAGTATGGTTTTACTCGACCGATAGCTTGCGGACGATCATAGTTAAAGCGGTAGCCATTTTCTGTTTTTTCTAATACTGGTTTTGGCAAGAATGGAATTAAGTCTGCTTTCACACCTACTGGACCAGAACCTGGACCACCGCCTCCGTGCGGACCTGTAAATGTTTTATGAAGGTTTAAATGCACTACATCAAAGCCCATATCCCCAGGACGTGCTTTACTTAAAACGGCATTTAAATTCGCTCCATCATAATATAATTTACCGCCAGCTTCGTGGACAATTTTCGCCATTTCTAAAATGTTTTCTTCAAACAGACCAAGTGTATTAGGGTTAGTCAGCATTAACGCAGCTGTATCTTCCCCAACTACTCGTTTTAAATCCTCTAAATCTACTAATCCATTTTCATCGGATTTAACTGTGATTGTCTCAAGACCTGCTACTGTTGCAGATGCAGGATTTGTGCCGTGAGCAGAATCAGGAACGATAACCTTCGTACGTTTGTAATCATTATTAGCTTCATGATATGCACGAATTAACATTAAACCTGTCCACTCACCGTGAGCGCCAGCTGCTGGTTGAAGAGTTACTTCATCCATACCAGTGATTTCTTTTAAGTGCTCTTGCAAATCATACATTAATTCCAATGCACCTTGCACTGTACTTTCATCTTGCAACGGATGAATGTGCGCAAATCCTGGGAAGCGCGCCACATTCTCATTAATCTTTGGATTGTACTTCATTGTACAAGAGCCAAGCGGATAAAATCCAGAATCTACACCATGGTTACGCTTAGATAACGCTGTGTAATGACGCATAATGTCAAGCTCAGATACTTCTGGAAGTTCTGGCTCATCTTGACGAATATAATCTTGTTCAAACAAAGTATCCAACTGTACTTCTTCTACATCTAACGGAGGCAAGCTATATCCAATACGGCCTGGCTTGCTTACTTCAAAAATAAGCGACTGATCTTTATTCATCATTTGTTATCCCCCATTTCCTTCACAAGCATGTCAATTTCTTCTTTCGTACGAAGTTCTGTTACAGCAATTAACATATGATTTGTAAGCTCGGGGTAATATTCACCAAGATCATAGCCACCGATAATTCCAGTTTGCAACAATGCAGCATTTACTTCTTTTACAGAGCGTTTGCAATCTACAACGATTTCATTAAAGCATGGCCCGTTGAAAGCAACTGTGAAACCATTTTGCTCAAATTGCTTTTTCGCGTATTGTGTTTTTGCAATATTTTGCATTGCCATCTCTTTGACACCTTGTTTACCAAGCGCTGTCATTGCTACTGATGCAGCAAGGGCATTTAATGCCTGGTTAGAGCAAATGTTTGAAGTCGCTTTATCACGACGGATATGCTGTTCACGCGCTTGCAGTGTTAATACAAAGCCGCGGCGTCCATCTAAGTCTTTTGTTTCTCCTACAAGACGTCCTGGAATTTTACGCATAAGCGCCTTAGTAGTAGTAAAGTATCCGCAGTGCGGTCCTCCAAATTGAGTTGGGATACCGAACGGTTGAGCATCTCCTACTACAATATCAGCCCCTAATTTTCCTGGAGGAGTTAACACGCCTAGTGCAAGTGGGTTGCTTGATACAACAAATAATCCTTTATGCTGATGAGCAATCTTTTCAATATCAGCCAATTTCTCTACTTGACCAAAGAAGTTTGGATATTGAACAACTACACAAGCTACGTTTTCATTCATTTCATTTTGAAGCATTTCTAAATCTGTCATACCGTCTTTAGTATCAATTTCGACTACTTCCAAACGTTGACCTTTTGCATAAGTGTGTAAAACATCTCTTGTTTCCGGATGAACAGCTTTGGAAACTAAGATTTTGCTTTTGCGTGTATGTCCTGCTGCTAGCATAGCTGCTTCAGCAAGTGCAGTACCTCCATCATACATAGAGGAATTCGCAACATCCATACCAGTTAGCTCACAAATCATTGTTTGGTATTCAAAGATAGCTTGTAATTCTCCTTGAGAAATTTCTGGCTGATACGGCGTGTAAGCTGTATAAAACTCAGAACGAGAAAGTACATGATCTACAATGATTGGATTGTAATGGTCATATACACCTGCACCTAAAAAAGAAGCATATTCTTTGACATTTGCATTCTTGCTTGCCAACTCAGAAAGTTCTTTTGCAAGTTGCGGTTCAGATTTTGCCGGTTTGATATTTAATTCACCTTTAAACTTTACACTTTCGGGAATATCTGAAAACAGTTCCTCGATTGACTCTACACCAATTGTATTTAACATTTCTTTTTTGTCTTCTTCTGTCATAGGAAGATAACGATGCAACATGAATTTTACCCCTCTCCCACTACTCAGTATTTTACTTTGAACGCTTATAGAATGGTATTGGAACAACTACAGCTTTTAACTTTTTGTTACGAATTTGTACTTCTACTTCGGTACCAATTGCTGTGTATTCTTTATTCAACAAGGCAAGACCAATATTTTTCTTTAATGTAGGAGATTGAGTACCGCTTGTTACTTCTCCAATCTTTGTATCTCCAACAAATACTTCATAATGGCTTCTAGGAATACCGCGGTCGATCATTTCAATACCGACTAATTTACGAGAAGCACCGTTTTCCTTTTGGTCTTTTAATACTTCTTTCCCCATGAATGGCATTTCTTTATTTGTTTTTACAGCGAAACCAATACCTGCTTCAATTGGAGTAATATCTTTTGTCAATTCTTGTCCGTATAAAGCTAATGTCGCTTCAAAACGAAGAGTATCACGAGCTCCTAATCCGCATGGCTTTAATCCATCTTCCTTGCCAGCTTCAAGCAGCTTGTCCCAAAGTACGGGAGCATCTTCACTCTTACAGTAAATTTCAAATCCATCTTCTCCCGTATAACCCGTACGAGAAACAAGGGCAAAAATGCCATCAATATTTACATTTTCTTTAAATTTAAAGAATTTAATTTCGCTTAAATTTTCTGAAGTTAATTTCTGTAAAATCTCTTCAGCCTTCGGACCTTGCAAAGCAAGCTGTCCCATTTCAGAAGAAATGTTTGTTACTGTTACATTCCCTTTCACATGAGAAACAAGCCACTCATAATCTTTTTCAATATTAGAAGCATTTACAACTAATAAATAATCATTATCCGCTTTTTTGTAGACTAATAAATCATCTACTGTTCCCGCATTTTCATAACACATTGCGGTATACTGTGCACCGCCGTCTTTTAGTAGAGATACATCATTTGTCATCATTTCTTGTAAAAAAGCAAGGCTGTCTGCTCCTTTTACTTCGATTTCCCCCATATGCGATACATCAAATAATCCTGCAATAGTGCGGACAGCTTCATGTTCTTCCTTAATACTTGAAAATTGTACCGGAAGCTCCCACCCGCCAAAGTCAATTGTTTTTGCTCCATACTTCGCGTATGCATCGTATAAAGGTGTGCGATTCAACGTTATCATTTTGCCTTCCCCCTTATCTATGAAAAACTATAAAAATATAGTTTTTATACTAAAACAACTAAACATTCCCTAATAAAAATACTGGGATATACGGAATCATTCCGCATTTTTTTATGAAAGCGTAAATAAAAATGCTGAATTCGGGATAAAATACGAAAGATATATATCTTTCGTACAACATTATCCTAACATTTTTCATCATATTTCGGCAATATTCTAACATAAAAAATAATTAAAAAATTATATGGAAATTTTATATTTAACAGAAAAAGGCGGGATTTGGCACATGAACGTTGAAATTAATGTTGACCGTACGTGGCAGGATGACTTTTTAACACGAGTGCAAGATGATGGTCCATGGTCAAATTGGGAGCTATATAATCTGGCATTTGAAACCGAAAAACGCCTTCTCATCCCTAAATTCGAAGGATTACAAGCGCCAAAACATTTGCCTGATTTAACTCCATTGCCTCACCAATTGGAGGTAGCAACAACTGTAATTGAACAAATGAATGGAAAAGCTATTTTGGCAGATGAAGTAGGACTTGGGAAGACCATTGAAGCAGGATTGATTTTAAAAGAATATATGATTCGGGGTCTTGTAAAAAAAGTATTAATATTAGTTCCCGCTTCTCTCGTTTCTCAATGGGCATACGAACTGAACACAAAGTTTTATATTCCTGCCATTGCACAGCGAAAAAGCTATTCCTGGGAGCAATGTGATGTAATTGTTTCTTCTATTGATACAGCAAAACGGGCACCGCACCGAGATATTGTGTTAAATCAGGAATATGACTTAATTATCATCGATGAGGCACACAAACTGAAAAACAATAAAACAAAAAACTATGAATTTGCCCAACTACTAAAAAAGAAATTTTGTTTGTTATTAACAGCAACTCCTATTCAAAACCGAATTGATGAAATTTTCAACCTTGTATCTTTATTAAAACCCGGTCATCTTGGAAATCAATCTAACTTCGAAGAATATTACGCTTCTAAAAATCGTACGATTGAAACAGATCAGCATTTAAAAGAACTCATTAACAAAGTAATGGTACGAAACCGGCGCAATGATACGGGAATCGGTTGGCCAAAACGCCATGTTCATACGATGTTCGTTGAATTTAACGAGGAGGAAAAAGGATTATACGATGCAATTGAATCCTGGCAGGATGAAAATGCCTTTACTTCTGCTTTTTCCTCCTTAACATTGAAGCGAGAAGCCTGCAGCAGCAGAGAAGCTGTTTATTTCTCTTTAAAAAAGCTCGTGGAAAAAAGAATGCGAGAAAATGAACACTATAAAATGGAACCCCATATTGAACTTTTAATGGAAAAAATCAATGTAATCCCTTCTAACACTAAAGCAAATAAAGCACTTGAGATTATTAAGGAAATTGGAGATAAAGTCGTAATTTTTACCGAGTACCGCGCATCTCAAATGTATTTGCAATGGTTTTTAAAACAGCATGGGATTTCATCAGTTCCCTTTCGGGGCGGATTTAAACGCGGAAAAAAAGATTGGATGAAAGAATTATTCCAAAATCATGCTCAAGTTCTAATTGCAACAGAAGCAGGAGGTGAAGGAATTAACCTTCAGTTTTGTAACCATATGATTAATTACGATCTTCCTTGGAATCCGATGCGCCTGGAACAACGAATAGGGCGGATTCACCGATTAGGACAAAAACACGATGTACATATATACAATCTCGCAACAAAGCAAACAATTGAAGAGCATATACTAAAGCTTCTATACGAAAAAATTAATTTATTTGAACGAGTCATTGGGGAACTAGATGAAATTCTTACACGAATTGACATGAAAAATATTGAAAATCATATTCAAGAAATTTTTACAAATTCCAAAAGCGAAGGTGAAATTCGAATTAAAATGGATAATCTTACATCCATTATCGAATTTGCACAGCGCAATACAAAAGAGGTTGACCGTTATGCAGCAACATGAAATTCATGACTACTTAACTCGTTTTTTCGAAGCAAATCACTGTGAAATTTTTGAACGGAATCCTTTCTTTATTGATGTTCAGTTGACCGTAGAGATGGACAAAATGCTGATGAATCGCCCCTTTTACTGGCACTATCTTGAAAAAACGGGGGGAACCCCGAACCCTATGCGCTTGACCTTCATTACGGACCAAACTAAAGTTCCTGAAGAGGTAAAAGGGGACGTTATTCATTACGGATCCCCTCGTCTTCACCAAGTGTTTTCTGCTGTTCGTGAACTTGGCAGTTACATACGCTTATACGAAGATGTCCGGTCTAATGGTGGTATGCAAAACCTCCCCTTAGATCCTTGGCTCGGCGTCAATATGAAGGTTTCCTATCAATGCGACAGAAAAAAAGATATATTGTTCTCATACGGCTTACATTTAATCACCGGTACCATCATTGACAACTTTCATGAAACTGTCCGATCATTACCGCTTACACCAAAAATCCCAGACTTTTGCTTTACACTAGCTCCATTGATTAAACCGCAAAGCGGACTCATACGCATAGAACAAGCTGTAAAGGCAAACATAGCTGAGGATGATCATTCTTGGGCAGACGCTGCAAGAGAACGATGGAATCATGATTTAAAGCTTTTACAACAATTTTATGAAGATGTTGAGAAACTTCCTGAGAGTTATGAAACGGAGAAAGCAGCATTGCAAGAACAGTACGAACCAAAAATCAACATTACATTCATTAATAGCGGGCTTTTTTATTTAACGAGAGGCCGCATATAACTGAAACCCATAAGAGCATCACTATAAAAGCAAATTTTTTAGACTGCTCCTAATCGTGTACCAGACCTCATCTATTTCTTTAACTGTAAGTCTACTGGATAAAAATAAGAGCACGGGAATTTCCGTGCTCTTATTTTTTAGATTTTACCGTTATATTTCCGACCATCGTTATGATCTTCGTTGTTAATCTTGGACATCCTTTTTTGATAAGCTTTCGTATGGGCACTTACATGGTTGGCATCACTTGCTTTATTCTTTTTTGAACCGCCTGACCCTTCACTCATCATGACACCTCCTAGCAAATTGATATGCTTTTCTATCTTCTGCAGATGCATAGGATATAATACACATTTAATGCGACTGCTACTCATAAAAAAACAAGACACTTCGCCCGTGTCTCGCTTTTATTCTTCCACATATTTACTAAGCATGTCATGCAAACCTCTGTTTACTAAATAAGAAATTTGTTCCTCTGATTTATTAGGATACCGATCCTTCACTCGAATAGAAGCCTTCGCAATTAAATTTTCTAAGATTGATTTGCCGTTTTTTCCATATATAGCTTCAGCATATTTGATCAGCTTTTCATCCTCTACATAAATTCCTTTATGATTAGCAAAAAATTTACTCATCAATGCCTCACCTCCCACCTTTTGGTAACGTTTACATTTTTGCGTACGTACACAATATATTAACTTTTTTATAATAGTAAATTCAGGTTAGCTCTATTATAATGCAACATTGAGATAATCTTCACATGAAATTTAAGGAGATTTTGTGAACGATTTGCTCTAACAATCCCCTCTGACAATCGTTTGCACAAAAAAATGTTTGAACCATAAGTTATGTAGTATGTGTATTCTATAATCTCGTTCCCAATTCCTTCTTATTTACGTAAGAAATAAAAAAATCAAGTACATTTGTACTCAACTTTTTTCTATACCATAAATATGCTTGAACAGTATTTTCTCTAGTAATTAATTCCCTAGCAGTTGTAAAACCGTATACATAATATAGCTAAGTAACCCAGTGACTATACCCGCGCATAAACTGAATGTAACTAAAGCCCAAGCTGGAAGCTGTTTCTGTTTTCCCATCGTTTCACCTCAAGTTTTTTTATAAACTATAGACGTTTTTATTTAAAAATATACGTATAAAAAAATGAAATGAGGTTAAACTAAAAGAAACAACAAGCTGTTTCTTTTATGTCCTGCCGATTGCACATCGAGCAGGATTTTTTATTGCAAAAAAAATACGCCTCTCTTATAAATGAGTAAGCGTATTTTATCATATGCTTGCGTTCCACTTTTCCCAAAACATCCTTAAGCATCTTTCTTCTTTAGTGTGTGTATTTTACGGTAGTATAGAGCAACACTAAGAGGCAGCACGCCAAACCATCTCACCAGAAACGGTTCTTTTTCCATTCTCTTTTGCGCACGTTTTTGTTGCCGATCAGCTTTTGGACTATCCATATATGTGACAAATTGCTGCGTAACAAATTTAACATAATCATTTGTTGACATACTATATCACCACCAATAATAATCTTTCTAAGTGCTTAGTATACCCATCAGATTATATTTTAAACTTCTTCTCTATCTCATCAATGACCTCTGCTGGCTGTTTGTTTGTCGTATCAATACTAAAATGCGCGTCCTCATAAAAGGATTGCCTTGTATGAAATAATGTAATAAACGAGTCGATATCATCCTGATTAAAGAGCGGTCTTGTATTATCATGTTGTAGCCTTTTTGTAATTACAGCTGGATCACAGTATAGATAAATAACAATTCCATGTTCTTTCATCCACTTTCGGTTTTCCTCCTTGATGACTGTCCCCCCTCCTGTAGTAATGATTACATCTTGAGTAGGAAGCGAGTGAAGTATCGTGCTTTCGTATAGGCGAAACTGCTCTTCCCCCTCTTCTTGAAATATATCCACAATTTTCTTTTGCAGCTTTTGTTCTAAGTATTTATCCGTATCGATAACCGGTACTTGCCACTGTGCACTCAATGCTTTCCCAACAGTCGTTTTCCCTGCTCCCATGAATCCGGTTATATATATCGGTTGCATACCTTCACCTCATTTCTTTCCAGTTCATAATCTGATTCGTTGCCTGATTGTATTCAAATTGTATCTCATATTTTCTATTCTTCACAGTCGTACATTTAACAGTTACCTCTAAAATTTCTGAAATTGAGTTTGAAGAATGGAATACAGCAACTGTACCATCTTCATATTGAAATACCATTTCTTTTTTCGCTTCAAAGGAGTTTAGAGTACTTTTAAAATCCAGAATCGCATTATGCATGAGAATATCTAATGCTACTATCTCCTCGCTCTCAGCATAAAATCTTTTTTCCAGCAACAAAAGGTTTGTTTGGTGCATAAAGAAAGAGATAATAATCAATGAAAAAACAATGGTAACAGGCAACGAAAACCCTTTTTCATTTTTCACTCTCTCTCAACCCCATGAAATCTTGTGATAACTCTTGTGTATATCTTATTCTTAACATCAACAACGGTTATAGCTAGTCTATTGCCATGTGATTCAAACGTTGCACTTCTAATATTTTGAAGCAATATCTCATACCCTGAATTATTAATTTGACGAATCAATCTCATTCCATTCATACGGTATGTGATTAGTTCGTTAGTCTGGGAACGTAATTGAAGTTGTGTCGATTCCTTTTCTAAGGAGCGTGCCTCACGAAATTCAATTTCTGCCTGTTTCAGAAAAACATTCCATTCAAATACATTCATCCCGTTTTGATCATACATAGGGAATAAAAAAGGCTGTAGTCGCGGCGTAATGAGAAGTATCATACAAGAAATAGAGAGGGTTAGAAGGAGCTCAATCAATGTAAAAGCGGCTTGTTCTTTAAGAAGCTTTAACATCCTTACACCTCTTCATCTCCCGATTCTTTGCGTCTTGCCATTGAACACAGGCAGTAGTACCAGTTTCTTCGATTGTTCGTATCCATGTAAAGACAAACTCTTTATTCTCAACCATTCTTATTTTTGAAACAGGAAAATCAGTTGTTTCAGTTACAGAAAATACCTCTTCTTTAAGAAGAATGGTCGCCGTTTGCAAAAATTGTATGTTTTTACGTTCTTGAAGAATATATACCGTTTGCGGAAAGAGAACACAGCAAATAATTACTAAAATACCGAGAGCCGTTATCATCTCTACTAAAATATATCCCCTTTCATATCTCATTATAATAAAAACGACCCTTTCCTAATTGAAACACAATCTTATACGTTTTCTGTTTATAGTACACATAAATTGTGCCTCCTCGATTAATATTGCCCTTACCCGAATACGTCATAATGCTGGGAAAGGTGTGTAAGTCCACCCGAATCTTTTTATCATAATAGCGGCTAAGGAGAGGACCTTCTTCATAAGTTTGCTGAATAATATATCGATGAGATTGCGGAAACCATTGCAAATTTGTTCTTTCACTTGTACTCATCGCTAATTCCTGCATAAACAAAATATCCTCATTCAATTGTTCAAAAAATTGTTCGGCTTTCTTTCCTTCGTATAGCGGGATAAGATTAACGTAAGCTAGTCCGCTAAGCAAAGAAACAACAAATAAAACCAAAAGCATTTCAAGTAAGGTAAAGCCATCCTCACTCCTTATATAAATCATGGGGAGGTTGGACTTGTTGCAGATACAGCCCCGGTTGTTGTATCTACAACTAACTCTCTTCCATCAGGACATGTTTCTGTTGCAATATAATTGCCGTTTTTCAGTTCACCAATTGAAGGAAACTTATTATGCTCAAGTTCATATGCTTGTGCTTGCGCTTCAACAGATTTAATCAACGCTTCACAGCCTTTACTTTGGACCGCACTGCGTTGCGTAACAACATTTGGGATAATAAGCAGCAGCAGCACCGATATGACCAGCATCACTAGCAGCATTTCCAATAGCGTAAATCCCTTCTCATTCATCAAATTATTCCTCCTTATATCGAGTGAATCATTTTAAACATCGGGAGCATCATGGATAAATATAAAATCATAACCGTAATACCCACAGCAGCAAATATGATAGGCTGAATAACAGTAAATAACGTATTTATACTCCCTTCTAGCCTTTCAACTATTATTTCGCTATAATCCGATAATTCATTTGCCAAAGTGCCGTTAGCTTGTCCATGCATAATGACATAAGCTAACTGTGCTTCAAAGTATCCCCGAGCTTCTATTACAGTTTCTAACGCCTCTCCATTAATGAGCATTTGCTTAATGCAGCTTGCTTCATATTGAAAAAATGGGTGATGATTTTGCCTTTCTATAAGCGCCAATGCTTCTAATACAGACAAACCAGAAGACAGAAGAATACTTAATTGAGAAGCAAAATATTGTGAGTTAAGTGAAAGGCATAATCGTTTTATTCCGGGTATCTTTAAAAGGAAATTCATTTGCTTTATTGGAGACATTTTTTTGAAGTACCACCAATAACCAATGCTCATGAACAGGAACAGAAAAACCACAGCACCTAACAAAACAGGTACTAGTTTGATGAAAGTTAGGAGCAAAATTATAATAGGAGAGGGCTTTTCCTGAAACCCTGTATACAAGGCTGTAAATTGAGGAAGTAAAACCGTATGAAAGATAATGAAAATAAAAAGCAAAAATATGCTTAAAAAAATAGGGTACCGCAGTATTTTCTTTAATTCTTCTTTCCTTTTTTGCTTTCTGCTTAATAACACGCTCCCTTTTTGCAATGCAAAAGCAATATCACCGTGACGCTCAGAAAAATATAAATAGCTCAATAAGTCAGAATGCATTTGCATTCTGCAAAAAACTTTATACAAACTGTCTCCGTTTTTCAAAGCATCAATCGCCACTTGAATATCCTGTTGTTTTTCTTGGGATAATTGAATTTGTAAAAATTCTAATGCATGTAAAAAAGCATATCCTTTTTCAAGCAATTGACCAAGTTGTTTCAAAAATACAGCTTGTTCTTTTATGCACCACCTCCTTCCCTTGTGTTTAAACACCTATATCATCTTCTTTGATAAACCCAAGTACATAGCCCTTTTTCAATACTTTTTCTAAAGTGACATATCGATAGACTGCTTGCTCTCCTTTTACTTCTTTTATAGCCTGATGTAACGAATGACCAAAGAGTAACTCATAAACACTTAACCGGTGAATCTTTCGAAACTTTTGACATAAAGGCGAGCATTTTTCTTTACAAAACGGACATTTCAATTCCACAAGCCTTTGAGCTGCGACCCCTAATAGAGATTGTTCGATTTCTTGCATTGAAATGTTAAAATCGATTAAACGAAGAATCGCTCCTTTTGCATCTTTCGTATGCAATGTTGTTAATACTAAATGTCCCGTTAAGCTTGCCCGCACCGCTGCTTTTGCTGTTTCTTCATCACGTATTTCTCCGACCAGGATAATATCAGGATCGTGTCGTAAGATTGCCTTCAAACCAGTCGCATAGGTAATGCCTGCTTTTTCGTTGATTTGAATTTGCAATATTCCATCATTTCTTTTCTCAATGGGATCTTCCAACGTCACAATCCTTCGGTTAAATTGTTTCCGCGCTGTTTCCAACAAAGAATACAATGTCGTCGTTTTACCACTTCCTGTTGGCCCTGTAAAAATAACAAGTCCATGAGAATGGTTGATGAAAGAGAGAAGGGTTTTCGCTGAGCTTGGAAACAAGGACAATTGTGAGAGAGGCTGCGTCTCACTCTGAGGGTGAATCCGGATAACAAGGCTTTCGTTATTAATAGTCGGGAGTGTTGACATACGCAAGCTTACGCTCCGATTTGAAGCATCTAATACCAATGCTCCATTTTGCGGCTTACGCTTTTCTCCAATATCCATAGCAGCTAAAAACTTGAAATGAGAAACCAGCTTTTCGCATTGTTCCTTCGTAATTACCTCAACATTAATCAAATCTTTTCCAATTCGCAGCTGAATGACTGCGTCTTGCCTCCTCGGTACAATATGAATATCCGATGCTTTTAACTCAAAGGCTTCATCCAACACTTCATTTGCAAGCTTTTCGATAGTGTCCACTATGCATCTCCTCCTTCTCTTTATGTATATCAAAAAAAAAATCCTATACGCAAACTAGTGTTTTTTTATTTTCAGTGTATAAAAACACTGTTTTTTTCTAATGTTAAACTTATGAATATCAGAGGAATCTCGTCTATTTTCATCACCATAGAACATTCTGATACTTTACTAGTTCATTCAAAAGCAGCGTTAGCAATAAAATTAAGGCTCACATTTGTAAGCTTTCATACCCAGTGCACTTACTATGCAATCAAACATTGTTTTCACTTCGTCTCCATTTTTTAGAAGTGAATTGTCCTTTTTTCAGGTCAAGTTTTCTTCGTGTAAATGTTTACAATGGGAAGAAATTTAATTTATAATATATGAGAATAGAAAATACGTCCAAAAGGGAGGGGAAATTATGGATCGTATGTTTCGCGTGTTAGGCTTCTGGACAGGTATTTTCGCCGTGATGTTCTATCTAGGTCACATGCATGCTACTGCTTTATTATTCTTAGGTCAAACAGGCTTCTTTGTTTTATTAGGCTACTTAAAATTAACAGAACGCATGTACATTTATATCTTCGGCGCATATTTAACTGTGTTCTTTGTCGGATTTACATACTACACCACTTTCCTAATGGTTCCTGGTATGGAATAAAATAAAAAGAATCCCATATATCTATGGGATTCTTTTTATTTTGCTTAAAACGTTCTTCTCCTTACAAGATAGACTGTGTTAAATAGTTGTGTTGTTCAAGATATTGAATACCTTGAAGAGCTGCGCTTGTAAGATTACTAAATGTTTTGTTACAATCCTTGCATTTATATTGCTAACGACCATTATATTTGCAACACCTAACAGCAAAACCATTGACAATGGATAGATTTAAAACCTTTTGAGAAACGTTTATTACGATTACACGAATCCAAATTGATAAAGGTAAAATTTTATATTTTACATTATATACGTTCTTAAAACGGCTTGCCTAACGTAGATATATATTGAAGCAAGCTATGGAAACCTTAGGCACTCATGAAGAAACGACCAGTACTTGCATTGATTACAACATCAAACATAAAGGAGGATAACTATCAATACAGTTAATTAACAAAATCTAAAGATAAATGAAGAATATAACACTTTTATAACCAAGTAAAACCATATGTTTTATTATGTTCACATTTATTAATTAAGGGGGAAGAAAATGGACTCATTTTTGATTGGACTCAACGTATTTTTTATGCTGATAAGTGTAGGCCTCTTGTATTATATGCAAAAAAAGCACGTGTCCTTTACAAAAAGAGTATTTGCGGGTCTCGGAATTGGAATTTTATTTGGTTTTTTGCTGCAAGTATTTTACAAGCCTGACTCAGAAGTCATTATTCAATCCAATAGTTGGTTTAGTTTAATCGGCAGCGGATATGTTAAACTGCTGCAAATGGTTGTTATCCCGTTAATCTTGGTGTCCATTATTTCAGCCTTTACAAAGCTTAAGTTTTCTAATAATCTTGGAAAAATAAGCGGCTTCATCATCGGCATTTTGTTACTGACAACTGCTGTTTCTGCTGCTATAGGAATCGCTACCAGTCTTGGTTTTGACCTGAAAGCTGTTGACATTCAAGCAGGTAATGCAGAAACAATACGAGGACAACAATTAGAGGAAAGGCTTCCAACAATCGAAAATATGCCGCTACCGCAAAAGGTGCTAGAATTGATTCCGTCTAATCCCTTCTTAGACATGACAGGAGCCCGCTCAACTTCGACTATTGCTGTTGTGATTTTCGCTGCTTTTATTGGTGTTGCTTATTTAGGTGTCCAAAAGAAAAATCCGGAGCAAGCAGCCCTTTTCCGTAACATACTGGAATCCGTATATGCTGTTGTGATGCGTGTGGTAACCCTTGTATTACGTTTAACTCCCTATGGTATTCTTGCATTAATGACAAAAACCATTGCGGAGAGCGACCTTAATGCAATTTTAAAACTAGGCAATTTTGTAATAGCGTCGTATGTAGCACTTATCATTATGTTCGGAATTCACTTATTGCTCATTCTGTTAGTAGGCTTAAATCCACTTCAATATGTAAAAAAGGTATTTCCAGTTCTCTCCTTCGCCTTCACTTCACGTACAAGTGCTGGGACAATGCCTTTAAATATTAGTACGCAAACAAAAAAGCTTGGTGTATCTGAAGGAATTGCCAATTTTGCAGCGTCATTTGGGGTATCGATTGGTCAAAATGGCTGCGCCGGTATTTATCCAGCCATGCTTGCTGTTATGATTGCACCAACAGCAGGCATGGACCCTACAAAACCTGGGTTTATTCTGATGTTAATAGCAGTGGTTGCCATCAGTTCTTTTGGAGTTGCAGGTGTAGGCGGGGGGGCAACTTTCGCTGCATTAATTGTTCTTTCTACGATGAATCTGCCAGTAGCTTTAGCTGGATTATTAATTTCTGTAGAACCATTAATTGATATGGGAAGAACTGCATTAAATGTGAGCGGGTCCATGACATCTGGACTAATTTCTAGTAAATTATTAGGGGAATTGGATGCGGATATATACAATGCCCCAAATCTAGATTTAGAACAAGGTGACATAGCGTAAGATACAGCTTTTTATTTGATAGCACTTTGCATCATTCGACCAAGGCAAATGAAACAGACCACAATATAGTGGTCTGTTTTTTACTAACGCTCCCTTTTTCCATACTCTCGTTCTTTACTATCACTTTGATTCTAACTAATAAACATACGTATTTTTCATTTCACTACTTGACCATATTATAAAATAATAAAAGGATGTTCTTTATCAGAAGAATGTTCATTCAACATCAAATATGTAAAACTGTTATTCTGTTCCCTTTATTAAAAAAATGTATATACGTTACCTTAATATGGGAAGCTATATAATATACTACATGTGAAAGGAGGAAAACTATGAACTTTTGGGGACCTAGTGCATATGAAAATGTTCGGACACTTGATATGAGAGCAGAATTAGAGAACCTTATAAATTTGGGCTATAGTAACGAACAAGCCATAAGTATGTTACAAAAGCAATATTCTCCTCAAGCTGACAGCACCCCGGCAACAATGGCTGAAACATATATGCCTCTTTCTGCACTTCAGACACAATATGGTGTATTACACGAGGACGCACTTTCCTTATTAGAGGATACATCTGAACTGCCCGTTAGTGATTATGAAACCAACAAAACCTCCTTCGAAAAGCTCAAGCAAGACCTCGAATCATTTAATGGTTAAACAGCACTAAAAAGCCCGTGTTTCGTCTTCTTAAATGGAACACGGGCACAATGACTTATCGAGAAGCGTATTCGCAGACTGATAAAAATTTATCATAAGATAATTAAAAAACTCCATGCTGAGTCTAATTAATATCTCATATACCCATTTTTTTCACACCAATCATGAAAATCTTTAAAACTCACATCAACTAGTACAAGTTCCTTCAATTCTACTTCAATATGAATCACATCATCAATGGTTAATGAATACTCTGTAGAATTCCCTTGTTTATTTCGCCCAATGATTCCAAGTTGATAACTGTGAGGTCCATACTTCAGATATGCTTTTTTCCCTACAATGTCAAATTCCAAATCCCGTCACCTCTTTATTTTTATATCTGTATGTATATTTTCGTTCTCTCAAAAATATGAAAAGTACATCTAATGTTTATATTACGATTGATTACAATATCATTTATTATGTTTCTTCTCTTTAAAAATACTGTAAAAAGAAGATGGATTTCTTGAATTTAGCTAGTTAAGTCACTACAATTAAGTATGAAACAATGTTATTGGAAAAAATTTCTTTATGAGGGGTTTAAATGACAGAAAAAACAGCTCTTAAGATAATACATGAATTAAACAAATTTGGATTTGACAATGTGGAATATCATAAAGGATTTAAGAATTTTTATTTTCAAAATGACTCAGACTTTATGAATAACTATGTGACAATTACCTACAGTGATCATTTCAAAAGATTCAACGTACAAGTTCATCCAATGGAAACTGCTAACATAACAGAACTAGAAGAAGTAACAAAGCGAATTTATAAACTGACTCAATGTATCGCAAAACTAAATACTATACTTGAGCAAGACGAAACACAGGGAGATTCTAAGCTTGTTATCTAAAGAATAAAGAACGTGAGCATTCACGTTCTTTATTTTATGTATTCTTCTAATAAAATGTGCAAATTCAATTCTCCATCTGTCACACGGTTTAGTACATCTGCAACCTCACCTAATGTCAGATCAAAGATCGTTGTTTCATTTTGAACATATGGAAAATCACGAAGCCTCTTTTCGACTTTTTTAATTATGTCCTTTGTAAAGTATTCACTCTCTATGTTAAACATAGTTTCGAACACCACTATACAATCTAGAAAATGAAAGCCTAAGCCGTTGATAAACGTAATAAGTTTCTCACGTGAAGGAGCGGCAAATACATAAGTCTCCATTTCCGCAAACAACTGATTTCCCATCACCTCTCGTAATTCTTCATCGTACTCTCTTGTCAAAATTTCGTCAAAATCGTAATCGTCTACTATCTCTTCAACTTCTTCTCCTTCTCCAAACAATAATTGGGTTCGAGAAGCACCTTGTTTAAACTCGCTTTGTTGTACAATTTGAAGGAAACTGGTTTCCCATCCATGTTGTAAATTCATTATTTTCTCCTTTCTATTCATCCTTGAATTGTTGATTGCATTCTTCTTTCTACAAAGGTTTTTATTCTTTAGAACTTGTTTCAATTTTCCAGCTGGAAACAACATAGTATTTCATTATACTTCCCTCCCCAGTCTATACAATCACAAATTTGAGGCTCTTTACTGACAGTGATACACAAAGGCAGGAGGAAAATTGATTGGCTGAAAGGAAATTATAACATGCTTGAAACGTTTCTCTAACTTCTTTCTTAGCTGAAGAGAATATTGATAGGTTACAAATACACCTCCCTGTTTTAAGCAAGATTGAATCTCATCTAATAATTGATTTTGCAGTTCTTCGGAGAAATTTGCAAATGGTAACCCGCTAATAATATAATCAGCTTTTCTCCCTTCCAATGCAGAAGCAAGGTTACGTGCGTCATGAAAATATAATAATCGCGGATATTGCTTTTTCAGTTTTTCATACATCTCTTGGTCATTCTCAAAAATAAGGGCTTCTCCCTTTATTTTATCATTAATAATTGTTGTAAATACTCCTGTCCCCGCCCCTAATTCCACAAGGGTACCACAGTTTTCCCAATCTATATCTTTTAGCATCGTACGTGCTAAGTATGAAGAGCTTGGCGCCACACTTCCGGTTGCACGAGGCGAAGTAATGAACTTACGCAAAAATAATAACTGGTCTAGCATCTCTTTTCTCTCTCCTATTTATTATCCCTTATAATTCCTATGTTATTTGTAGGATATTAACAAATAGAACAATGGTGACAAAAAGAGCATATTCCAAACTACCTATTTTTCACATGTAAAAGAAACATATTGTTAATAATTCAAACATGCCTGTAATTTACTTGTATACCGGCAAAGGACAAGCATTTACGAATTTTATGATAAAATGGGAGGGGCTTTGAAAAGTACAAGTACGAAGGATGATATTGAAATGGATTGTTTGTTCAGTGCCTAATGAACAAACAGAAACCTTTTCTGCTGCTCAGGAGAGGTGGAAGGAATTAGAAAACATCGCAGGTTTCCAGTGGCAAATAGGAGGATGGACGAAAATTGGAGAAGCTTGTATTTTAGCGTGCTGGAAAAATCAAAATAGCTACGACAACTTTATGAAGCAAATTCATGATCAAACTTATTTACAAAGCAACCACCAGAACACATATGATAGTATCTCCGTTACTCTTTACGAAGGAATTACTTCACCAACCAATATTATTCCTTTACTTCAAACAAAAATACAGTTATTTGCAGAAGAGATAACAAGGATTCCAGAAAAGCACACTTATCTCATTGCAGGAAAAAATATACTGCATTACCTTATAGCCTTTCTAGAACCACCTTCCAGCGGGAAACACATTATAATCTAACCCAGCTGGTGTGTTTATGGAAAAAGTAAAGAGAAACATTTTGATTGATTAAACAACTAGTATTATAAAAAAGCTAGGAGGGATTAAAAACCAATTTCTTTTTCTTTCTCTTTTTGTAAGCTTTTTTTACTCAATATATCAATTTCTGCTTTAAATTCAGTTCGTTTTAAATCTCTCTCTTGTACAAAGGGCCTAATAAAAAAATATAAAAAACAGCCTAGATACAATATTATACATATAATTAGTACAATATCTTCAGTCATATTAAAGTACATGTTATACCTCCAAACCCTCTCCCACTGTTTTTATTAAACTAAAAACACCCTCTTAAACTCTGTTATTGTAGCACACTTTACAAGCTCCAACGACTATTGCTGATTAAAATTTAAATATTTATAATTTATGAATATTTAATATATTAAACTTTTTCTTAGCTTGTGAATCGTTTCCATCACTTTCTTACGATTCTCTTCTGTATTTTCTTTATGTCTTGCATGAAGAAGTACAGGACGAACAGACTCTACGGACCGGCCAAACTTATACATCCATTCGTATCGTGGAACCATCCACGTATGAAAATGATGACTCGTATCTTCGTTATAGAAATAATACACATACTCAATACCCAATATTTCTCTCTGCGCTTTTTTGATGGACGTCAAAACCTCTATATACTCTGCTCTTTCTTCTTTTATTAATTCATCTAAACTCTTAATATGCCTTTTAGATGCTAATATGACTAAACCTTCAATAGGGTATGCAACGTCTTGATGAGCATGAAAATATTCTGTTTCTATAATAATACCGCCGTCCGGTTCAATCAATCCACTCGTGATGGCACAGCTTAAACACTCAACTTCAACGGTTTGTCCGTTTGCTAAAGTAATCACTCTCACTCTTTCACTCCCCTTCTTTTAGCTATTATAATCAAAAATTTAGAACACTCTATGAAAAAGACGCATTATTTCAATGCGTCTTCGCTCTCTTTAATCTGTTACCTCTACAAGTTGTTTTCCAAGATTATCTCCAGTAAACAATCCTAAGAAAGCTTGTGGTATATTTTCAAAGCCCTGTACAATATTTTCTTTATATTTTATTTTTCCTTCTGCTACCCATTGGGCTAATTGGGAAGCACCTTCTTTAAAACGAGGTGCGTAATCATTGATAATAAACCCTTTCATCAATGCGCTGTTGATCACCAATTGTGTTTGTACACGGGGACCTAAATCCGCTTGCTGTAAGTTATACGATGCGATTTGTCCGCAAACGACAATACGAGCTCCTTTATTAATATTGCGGATTACATAATCTGAAATATTTCCGCCCACATTATCAAAATATACATCAACTCCGTTTGGACATGCTTCTTTTAACAAAGCTTTCACGTTATCTGTTTTATAATTAATTACTGCATCAAATCCAAGTTCTTCTTGCAAATATGTAATCTTTTCTGCTGAACCGGCTATTCCTACAACACGGCACCCTTTAATTTTTGCAATCTGTCCGACTACCATGCCAACAGCTCCTGCTGCTCCACTTACAACAATGGTTTCACCTTCTTTAGGCTGCCCGATATCCAATAAACCGAAATAAGCTGTTAAACCAGGCATACCAAGTACTCCAAGAGAAGTTGTTACAGGTGCTACTCCTGTATTAATTTTACGAATTTGAGAGGCATTTGCTACACAATACCGCTGCCATCCTAACTCACCGATCACAATGTCTCCTCCTACAAAACGATCTGACTTAGATTCGACAACTTCCCCCACTATTCCCCCGGTAATAACTTCGTTGACAGCATAAGGAGCGACATAAGATTTTCTATCACTCATCCTTCCCCTCATATAAGGATCAACGGAAATATACTTTGTGCGAATTAATACCTGTCCATCCTTCAATTCAGGAACAGGAACCTCAACAAATTGAAAATTCTCTTCCGTTGGCATGCCTGCGGGACGGCTTGCCAATACAACTTGTTCATTTTTTCTCATATCTTTCCCTCCTCTTTTTCTTAAGCCACAATCTTATTCTATCATTTTCTTATAATTCTGAAAAATCTTAAAATCTTCATTTATTATGTATGATTGAACTAAAATGCAGAGGAAATAGTGAAAGGACTGACTAACCATGCTTTACAAAAACAAATGGAGTTTCTGATTGAAATCGACAAACTGAAACATATTTACAGACGTTCTGTTTTAGTGGATAGATCTAGACATGAAAATGATGCAGAACATTCCCGGTACTTAGCAATAATGGCACTTATTTTATCTGACTATGCTAACGAAAAAAAACATCTCTTTGCTTCATGTTATCAAGATGCTGCTCATACATGATATCGTGGAAAAAGAATAACGTTACGGAGGATAAAGTACTTCAACGTAATACTATCATAGGTGGAGGCTCAAAAGCGTTATGGGAATACGTACAAATACTTATTGAAGATGTTGTAGAAAAAGGTTATTTACCAAAAAAAGAAGCCGATTGAACTAAGTTCAATCGGCTTCTTTTTAGGAACGTTCAATATAGGAAAGAATTTCATCTAGAGTGCTCTCAGCAGAGTAGTGCTTCATATTTTGGATGTAGCCCTGACGATTCGCATATAACTCCTGGATAGAGCGAGCAAGGGTCTCCTTTGTCAAATCTTCTTCGTATAACACTTGACAATACCCAAGTTTCTCAAAAGATTGCGCGTTCAATATTTGGTCACCTCTGCTAGATGCTTTCGACAGGGGAATTAACAGCATCGGCTTTTGCAGCGTCAAAAACTCAAAAATAGCGTTCGATCCTGCACGAGAAATAAACATATCTGTTGCGGCAAACACATCCGCCAATTCTTCATTTATATACTCAAACTGTCTATACCCAAGGCGGCCTTCATACTTTTCATCCTTATTGCCTTTCCCGCAAATATGGACAATTTGATACGTTTGCAGCAGGTTATCAAGCAGCTCACGTACGGCGCTGTTGACACGAACAGATCCCAAGCTTCCCCCCATCACCGTAATAACAGGCTTAGCATTCGTAAATCCAAGAAAATGCAGCCCTTTTTCTTTGTTGCCCTTTAAAATCGCTTCACGAATAGGTGATCCTGTATGAACTGCTTTATCCTGCGGCAAATGACGTTTTGCTTCTGCAAATGTTACGAAAATTTTAGAAGCAAATTTTACCGAAATACGATTGGCAAGCCCTGGTGTAATGTCAGATTCATGTATGTACACAGGTACTTTATTCAACCATCCACCAATAACTACAGGTACTGATACGAAGCCTCCTTTGGAAAAAATCACATCTGGTTGCAGCTTACGAATCTTCACATACGCTTCCATGACACCTTTTGCTACGTTAAATGGATCCTTGAAATTTTTCAAATCAAAATATCTGCGCAGCTTACCGCTCGAAATACCATGATACGGAATGCCTTCCTTCTCAATAATCGTTTTTTCAATTCCGTTCTTAGAACCAATATATTGAATGTCCCACCCGCGTTCTTCTAGCTTCGGAATAAGCGCTAAATTTGGTGTTACATGTCCGGCGGATCCCCCACCTGTAAATACGATTCTCTTCACGATTTTATCTCCTTTATTATGGACTCTTCTATTATTATACTGCGGAAATGTAAATTATTGTACTTTAAGCATTATAAGGACAAAAAAAGACAAATGCAATACACTGCATTTGTCAAACACTAAAATAGCGGGCTTCCGGGTGAGCAAATACCATCGCTGTAACAGAAGCTTCCGGTTCCATCATAAATCCTTCTGTCAATCTAATTCCAATTTCTTCTGGCTGGATTAAACCGAATAATTTTTGTTGGTCGGCTAATTCCGGACAAGCCGGATAACCGTAAGAAACTCGGATTCCTCTGTACTTAGCACGAAACCTTTCTTCCATTGTCATTTCAGGCGCATCTGGAAATCCCCATCGATCTCGCATAAGCATATGTGTTTTCTCCGCCAATGCCTCTGCCATTTCCAACGCTAAGGATTGAAGAGCATGGCTGCGCAAATAATCTCCCTCGTTCTTCAACTTCTCTGCTATTTCTCGTATACCGTTTCCTACTGTTACGGATAAAAACCCCACATAGTCCATCTCATCTCCTACCGGACGCAAATAGTCTCCTAGTGTACGGTACGGCGGTTTGTTCTGGCGCGGAAATGTGAAGGTTTCAATCACACGTTCCTGATTGTTCGGATCATAAATAAGAATATCCTTACCAGAACTTTGGGCAGGGAAGAATTGATATACGGATTTTGGACGAAGTACTTCTTGTTCATCCCGCAACAGTTCATGAATCAAATCATAGAGCTCCTGCGCACGTGGATCTCCCTCCTGCAATAGTTTATGAACGTTTCCTTTTAGACCAAGATGGTGCCCAAGCAGCATTTGCATGTTTATAAACGGAACAATATGCGATACTGGAATATCCCGCAATACTATTCGCTTTGTAGAAGACGGAATTCGAACTTCTGCTTTTGCTAAAGGTACCCGTTCATTTACAAGTACAGGAGTGTTTTTGGGCATTTCCACTTTGACTTTTGCTTGTTTCCTTACTTTGTCTTCTTCCAATTTTTGACGCTCCTCTTCGTGTTGAAGACGGTTGGCTAAATCTAACCCATTCATTGCATCACTTGCATATAACACTAATCCATCATAAGCAGACGAAATTTTTGTTTCTGTAAACTTCCTTGTTAAGGCAGCGCCCCCTACCAAAATCGGAACATGAATATCGGCAGATTTCAAGTCTCCTGCTGTTAACACCATCTGCTGAGCAGACTTTACTAGCAGTCCTGATAATCCTATAATATCAGGTTTATACTGACGAACTTGTTCAATCAATGTGTCAGAGCGAATATTGATGCCAAGATTAATAATTTCAAATCCATTGTTTGTCAAAATAATCTCGACCAAATTTTTACCGATATCATGTACATCTCCTTTAACGGTCGCTAAGAGTACTTTCCCTTTCTTAGCTGTATCCGTTGCTTCCATGAATGGTTCTAAATAGGCGACTGCTGCCTTCATAGCCTCTGCACTTTGAAGTACTTCTGCCACAATCAATTCATTATTGTTAAATAGACGCCCAACTTCATCCATTCCTGCCATTAGCGGACCATTAATAATGGTAAGAGGTGCACGACCTTCATCCAAAGCTAGCTGCAAATCATCATGCAGCCCTTTCTTTGTTCCTTCAATAATGTAACGGGCTAACCGCTCATCCAAAGTTAAAGTTTCTTCCGGCTTCTCCTCTTTTCTTTGCGCCGTTCTATAAAAGCTTGTGAATTGTTCTAATACTTCATTACTCGTTTCAAAAAGAAGCTGGTCTGCCAACTGTTTTTCTTTTTCCGGAATGGATGCATAGCGCTCCAGTTTTTCTGTATTGACAATGGCATAGTCGAGCCCGGCTTTTGTAGCATGGTGCAAATAAACAGAATTTAATACTTCTCGTCCTGCAGGAGGTAAACCAAAGGAAACATTGCTTACTCCCAATATCGTCAAGCATTCCGGAAACATTTCTTTAATCAGCTGAACTCCCTCTACAGTAGCAGCCGCAGCGCCAATATACGCTTCATCTCCCGTTCCAACTGGAAATACGAGCGGATCAAAAATAATATCAGATGCTCGAATTCCATATTTTTCAGTTAGTAAGGTGTAGCTCCGTTTAGCAATTTCCAGCTTTCGCTCTGCCGTTACCGCCATTCCTTTTTCATCAATTGTACCGACAACTACTGCAGCACCATAGCGTTTCGCCAACGGGACTACCTTTTGAAATCGTTCTTCTCCATCTTCAAGATTAATAGAATTAATGATTGCTTTTCCTTGAGAGTACGTAAGCGCTCGCTCAATCACTTCTTCATCAGTAGAATCTATCATAAGAGGAACTTTAATTTTCTTTGTTACCTCCTGTAAAAACTGCTCCATGTCTGCTAGTTCATCTCTGTCTGGATCGGCCATACATACGTCAATCACATGTGCATTCCGTTTCACTTGTGTTCTTGCAATCTCAGATGCTTCTTCAAAATTTCCGGCTGCAATCATTCTCTTAAAAGCACGAGATCCTATAACATTAGTTCGCTCTCCAACAAATAACGGACGCATTGATTCCTCATAGTTTAATGCTTCAAGTCCACTCACAGCATGACCTTCACGAATTCTTTTACAGCGTGGCTGAATTCCTGCCAATGCTTTCTTTATCGCTTGAATATGCTCAGGTGTTGTCCCGCAGCAGCCCCCTACAATATTCACCCAGCCCTGTTCTCCAAATACTTTCACTTTAGCAGCTAAGGATGCGGGAGACTCATGGTAATGCCCCTCTTCATCAGGCAACCCTGCATTTGGATAAACGGAGGTGTACGTTTCAGCCAATTCAGATAGAGTACGTAAATGTTCACGCATAAATTCCGGCCCTGTAGCACAGTTAAGACCTACAGAGAGCGGCTTCACATGTTCTACTGATAAATAAAAGGCCTCTATAGTTTGACCAGCTAGCGTCGTTCCCATCGGTTCGATAGTCCCGGAAATCATTAAAGGAACTTCTGTTTGCAATTCTTTTGCTGCTTTTTCAATTCCTAAACACGCTGCTTTTACATTTCGCATATCCTGACTCGTTTCTACAAGAAGAAGATCCACTCCACCTCTAAGCAGCCCTCTTGCTTGCCGGTAATACGCCTCCACCAACTTCTCAAATGTTACTCCTCCCGTCACACTGATAGCTTTTGTAGTTGGTCCCATCGCTCCAGCTACATATACTTCTTTACCAGTATCTGCTACGGCCTGTTTAGCTATCTGGGCAGCAATCTCGTTTAACTCTTCATCCAAATGCTCTAATCCATAATCACTTAATACGATATTCGTTGCACCAAAGGTATTTGTTTCAATAATATCGGCCCCCGCCTCTATATAAGCCTTATGGATATTTAAAATAACATCCGGTCGTGTCTTTACTAAATATTCATTACATCCTTCATATTGTTCTCCTCCAAAATCGGAAAAGGTCAAATCTTCTCGTTGAATCATCGTTCCCATGGCTCCGTCTAAAATTAGAACCCGTTCCTGCAGCGCTGCTTCTATCCCTTTCATATACTTGCTCCCTCTCTTTGATTTTGTTTTTGTTTAACATAGCGGACAAGTGCTTCTGTCATTTCATATTTTAAAAATGGTGTAATCAGATAAATTCCCTTAAACAAATCCATCGCTGTATCGAGCAATTCTTTTGCAATACTTATCCCTTCCTCCACAGCTTGGTTAGGGTGTTCCTGACCCTCCATTCTATTTCGTACATCCTCCGGCAAAGTGATTCCCGGTACTTCATAGTGCAAGAAATCCGCATTTTTCTTGCTGACAAGCGGCATAATACCAACGAAAATTGGCTGTTCAATATGTTTTGTTGCTTCGTATGTCTTCAATAATGTTTCATTATCATAAATTGGTTGCGTCAGAAAATAATCTGCACCTGCTTCAATTTTTTTCTCCATTCTCCTAACAGCAGCATCTAAATGCCGGACATTCGGATTAAAAGCGGCTCCTACCATAAATGATGTTTTTTGTCCGATACTCTTTCCTGAAAATGAGCGCCCTTCATTCATTTCTTTTATTAAACGAATAAGCTCGAAGGAGGAAATATCATAAACGGAAGTAGCACCTGGAAAATCCCCCACCCTTGCCGGATCTCCGGTTAATGCTAGCACATCATGAATTCCGAGCGATGATAAACCAAGTAAATGCGATTGCAGACCGATAATATTATGATCCCGGCATGTTAAATGAGCAAGAACAGGGACCTCTGAACGTGTTAACAACGCTCCCATGGCCATATTAGAAATACGGGGGGAAGCAAGAGAATTATCTGCAAGTGTGATAGAATCTGCTCCCGCTCGCTTTAATGCTTTAGCTCCCTCAAAAAAACGTTGTGTATGTAATGTTTTAGGAGGATCCAATTCTACTATGACTGTTGTCTTCTTTTTTGCCTTATGAGCTACTGAAGATACAGATGCTGCAGTTTCAGATGAAACAATGATAGGTGATTTTCGTTTTATGACTGCCTTTGAAATAACTGGTTGCATGTAGGCTACCGCCTTCTTCATCGCTTCAATATGCTCCGGTGTTGTCCCGCAGCAGCCTCCTATCAGACGTACCCCTTGTTCTGCAATGCGTTTTGCCATCACCTCAAAGTATTCACAGCTCGCTTCATAGATGTAACGTCCATCTGCATATCTAGGGAGACCTGCATTTGGATAAGCTGATAAAAATCTATTTTCTGGAATTTTCACAGTTTGCAAAGACTCAATCATATGAAGGGGTCCAAGCCGGCAATTTAGTCCGGCTACATTGGCACCGACAGAAAGCAATTCATCCAACACAGCTTCAACTGGTCTTCCGCTTTGGGTCAAGCCAACTTCATGCAAAGCAAGCTGCGCAATAATAGGAATATTCGTACGTGGACGTAAAATACGGACTGCGTCTAACAGTTCTTTTTCATCATAAAATGTTTCCAATAATAAACCATCCACATCTTCCTCCATAAGCGCATTGGCTTGTTCCAAAAGCATAAATTCACGCTCGACTGAAGTAGTTGTGATGCTGCCAAAATGCTTCATGCCACCTATTGTTCCTAAAATGATAGTATCCTCATTTGCTGCTTCTCTTGCATTTCTAACAGCAGCTCGATTGATGGCAGTTACCTGATCATCTAATCCATGCATACGCAATTTACCTTCATTTGCTCCGTATGTATTAGTTTGAATAGCATCAGCACCTGCCTCTACATACTGTTGATGAATAGAAATAATCCGCTCAGGATCTGTAATATTCAATTCTTCAAAACAGCTTTGTAACCCGTAAGTATAAAGCAGCGTCCCCATAGCTCCATCTCCAATCACGAGCCCTTCTTTTAATCGCTTTAATAATTTCATATTTTACCTCCTCTAATAAGAAATACGTATCGAGTCCACCTTCCCCATTGGTTATCTTTCTCTTAATCAGGCAAGGAGGTTTTCACAAATATAAGTACGTAGCAGCAGATAAATAAAGAATATAATCAACTATAAAAACCCCCTCTGATATGAAGAGGGGGTTCGCCTCATCTTATCATTCAGAACTCTGTTCTGCAGGTAGTAGCACCGTTTCAAACAAATGTTTGAAGGTTGCCGGGCTTCATCGGGCCTTTCCCTCCGCCGCTCTTGATAAGAGTATTTAATTTAGAACTAAATTTCTTTAGGTTTACAGTTAATTGTGTTCATCCTTAGTAACGCGCAATTTTTCTCTAAAATTATCATGCTCTGACTCACAAGTCAATTAATTTATTTTAAATTTCAAAATATTGTTGCATTTCAAAATAGTTTTGTTATACAGTATAAAGAACAGTTGCATATATCTTATCCAGAGAGGTTGAGGGACTGGCCCGTCGATACCTCAGCAACCATTAACGCTATGTTAAAAAGGTGCTAATTCCAGCAAATTCATTTGAATTTGACAGATAAGAAGAAGACCGTGAAATCAAAAGCCTTCTTCAAGAAGGCTTTTCTTTATGAAAGGGAGGAAAAAGAAATGTTTAATACAGAAACAAAATTAGCCCAAATCGGTAACCGAAGTGAAACAGCAACAGGGACAGTCAATCCGCCTGTTTATTTTTCAACTGCCTATCGGCATGAAGGGATTGGACAGTCAACTGGGTATGACTACATACGGACTGGGAATCCAACTCGACAGTTACTAGAGCAAGCTATCGCTGATTTAGAGGAAGGCGATCAGGGGTACGCATGCAGTTCCGGAATGGCTGCCATTTTGACCGTTCTATCTTTATTTCAAACAGGGGATGAATTAATCGTTTCACGTGATCTGTACGGTGGAACATACCGCTTATTTGAGGAAATATATAAGAAATGGGGATTGTGTTGTAAGTATGTAGATACAAATCGTATAGAAGATTTACATCAAGCTGTTTCTCCAAAAACAAAGGCTATCTTTCTTGAAACACCAACCAATCCGTTAATGCAAGAAACTGATATTGAAGCAGTTTCTTCTGTAGCTAAACGTCATAATCTTCTACTCATTGTCGATAACACATTCTATACTCCATTTTTACAAAAACCGATTCCTCTCGGTGCAGATATTGTTATTCATAGCGCTACAAAATATTTAGGCGGACATAATGATGTGTTAAGCGGACTTATTGTAGCTAAAGGAAAAGTACTCTGTGAATCACTTTCCCGTTATCATAATGCTTCAGGTGCAGTCTTAAGTCCATTTGACTCTTGGCTTCTTATGCGCGGCATGAAAACTTTGGCATTGCGAATGAAAAAACATGAAGAAAATGCTAAAATAATGGCTGCTTACTTAGCAAATCATCCGAATATCACAGATGTTCTTTATCCAGGTAAAGGGGGAATGTTATCCTTCCGTGTACAAAAAGAACATTGGGTAAATCCATTTTTACAATCTTTAAAACTCATTACCTTTGCTGAAAGTCTAGGAGGATTAGAAAGCTTTATCACCTACCCTGCAACACAAACACACGCCGATATTCCAGAAGAAATTAGAATTGCAAACGGAGTATGTAATCGTTTGTTACGTTTTTCTGTAGGTATTGAAGATGCAAACGATTTAATAGAAGATTTACAACAAGCACTCACGGTCGTTCAAAAGGAGGCTGTATTGTGACAAACTACCAATTTGATACACTTCTTCTGCACAACAAATACAAATATGATGAGACTACTGGTGCAGTAAGCGTACCAATCTATAATGCTTCCACTTATCATCAATATGATATAGATCATTTTGGAAAGTATGATTACAGCAGAAGCCTAAATCCTACACGTGAAGCATTAGAAGAAACCATTGCTCTCTTAGAAGAAGGAACTCGTGGCTTTGCATTTGCATCCGGTATGGCAGCTATTTCCACAGCATTTCTTCTTCTATCTCAAGGTGATCATGTTATTATTTCTGAAGATGTGTACGGAGGGACCTATCGTGTTGTAACAGAAATTTTGAGTCGATATGGAATTGAATACACATTCGCTGATATGACAAAGCTAGCTGAGGTGCAAAACGCCATCCGTTCAAATACAAAATTGTTTTACATTGAAACACCTTCCAATCCTTTACTAAAGGTAACTGACATTCGAGCAATTACTAAAATAGCTAAAAAACAAAAAGCTTTGACCTTTGTTGATAACACATTCTTAACTCCAATGCTGCAAAAGCCGCTTACCCTCGGGGCTGATATCGTTCTTCACAGTGCAACAAAGTTTTTGTCTGGTCACAGTGACGTTACTGCCGGACTAGCGGTTGTCAAAGATGAAGCTTTAGGGCAAAGACTTGGATTTTTACAAAATGCGCTGGGGTCCATTTTAGGACCTCATGATGCTTGGCTTGTATTGAGGGGCTTAAAAACACTACAGGTTCGACTTAACCAATCTGTAGCATCTGCTTCTGTTCTTGCTTCTTTCTTAGCAGAACAGCCTCAAGTAAAAAAAGTATATTATCCAGGTCTCCAATATCATTCAGGACATATGCTGCAAAATGAACAGGCTTTGGGCCATGGAGCCGTCCTATCCTTTGAATTAGAAGATGAACAGTCACTGCGCAGCTTTCTATCTCATCTGAAACTACCTGTCTTTGCAGTAAGCTTGGGAGCTGTAGAATCTATCCTTTCTTATCCAGCAAAAATGTCGCACGCTTCCATGCCTCAGCACGAAAGAGAAAAACGAGGAATCTCGAACTCCCTCCTTCGTTTATCAGTGGGACTGGAGAATACAGAAGATTTGATTAATGATTTTTATCAGGCTCTTCGCCTTGTAGATACAAAACAACACATAAAATAACGGAAAAAGAACCTGCCTGTGCAGGTTCTTTTTCTATTCGTATTTACTATCCAGCATGACGCATCTGTTCCTTTTTTTGCTGCTTCCGATCCACAAAAACTCGTCGAGCTAAAATCCCAAGGAAACCCACTGTCACACTTAATAGAATAATAAGCGACACTTCTTTTAATTTCATTTGTTCAAAAATTACACTTACTGCAATCGCAATATAAAACCAGCCCAAATATTTTTTAACTGTTGCATTTTCAAACCCATTTAACAAGTTCGCTCCTACCGGTGCTCCCATAAATGCTCCTACAATCAGTAAAATTCCTAATATATAATTGACATCAGAATTAAGGCTGTAATTCACTATACCAGAAAATACAATTAAGAATGCTGCGGCCACACTTGTACCCACCGCCTTCTTCAAATCATATCCTGCAGCGCTTACTAAAAGCGGTGTAATAATAAAGCCGCCGCTTACCCCCATTAAAGAAGAAATAAAACCAGCGAATAGTCCAATCAACACTAACGTGAAAAACTGGTTTTGATTGATAGAAGCACGCATATTCTTCTTTTCTTTCTTGAATAAAAATCCGTATGCAAAGTATCCTAATAATAGGATGTAAGAAATTGAAATCACTATGTCAGCTGCGCTGTTCCCTTCTAGATATAAGACAAGCGGTACAGCAACCTGTGAACCAACAATACCTGCAATTCCAATTGTGAAACTTGCCTTCCACTTGACATTTTTATTTTTAGAATGAGATATAGATGAGCTTATTGTAGAACCTAACGTTAACATTAAACTAGTTGCAATGGCTACACTGGGCTGAAACCCCAGAATCAGTAAAAGAGGCGTTAAAATAATGCCACCTCCGATTCCAAAGAAGCCGGATAAAATTCCAATGAAAAATCCTAATGGCAAAAACCAAATGATATTCATATTTTTTATTCCTTCCGCATTTAAATTTCCGTTCTGTAGTTACTTTTACTATAATAAAAGAAAGACGAAATATGAAATACAGAGTTATAATAGGGAGTATTAAGAAAATTAATAAGGAGTATTCCGATCATGTTAGAACTATTTAAAATTTTTATAGCTGTTGCGGAAGAGCGGAATTTTACAAAAGCAGGTGAAAGATTAAACTTATCTCAACCAAGCGTCAGTCTCCATATTAAGCATTTAGAACAGGAATTTGATACCTTGTTAGTAGACCGTTCTCCAAAGTATAAACATATTCGTCTTACTCCTGCAGGTGAATTACTATATAAGCGTGCAAGACAGATGTTATCTTATTATGAAGAAACAAAAGCCACAGTGATTAATTTTTATAATGAACTAAAAGGCACTCTTCGCATTGCGGCTAGTTTCACAGTAGGAGAATACGTACTGCCTGCTCTCTTAGCTCAATTTCAAAAACAATTTCCGCAAGTTGAGTTTGATGTAATCGTTCAGAATACGGAAGCTGTTGCTCAATCTGTTCGCTCCTTGCAAGTCGATATTGGACTCATTGAAGGGCCGATTCATTATGCAGATTTATCTGTAACCCCTTTTATGAAAGATGAAATGGTGCTTGCGGTTCCTGCAAACCACCCTTGTGCTTATAAGCCCTTCCAGCGAGATGCATTTCATAATCAAAATTGGGTAGCACGAGAAGCTGGTTCTGCCACTCGCCACTACATGGATGACTTTTTGCAATCATACGATTTGCGTATAAACAAGGTCATCTCTATCAGCAGCAATCAAAGTGTAAAAGAAGCTGTTGTAAATGGGTTAGGGATCACCATGTTATCCTTATGGGTTGTAAAGAGAGCAGCGGAACAACAAGATTTAAGCATTATCTACCTCCCAGATTCTTACATACGACATTTTTCATATGTATTACCCGCTCACTTGGAACAAACTAAACTATTAGAAGCGTTTTTGAATACTATTAATACCTATTCACTTACAATTTGACCCAAACATATTACTAAATGTGCTATTGTTTTACAAATATTATAAAAAGTTTATAGTTCTATGAAATTTACGCAACGTTTTCTCTATTTATTAAAAATCCAATTGTTTCTGTGTTATCTTGTTTATACGATAGGCTGTTACTGTACGGAGGTGTGGAAAAATGATGGAAGCCTTTCAAGAAGAATTAGATTTATATGAAAATAATGCTGATTTATTAAAAGTTCTTGCTCACCCAGTTCGCTTATGTCTTGTAAAAGGACTTATTGAAAAAGGGTCATGTAACGTATCAACTATGTATACAGGCTTAAATATGCCTCAATCGACTGTTTCTCAACATTTAGCTAAACTCAAAAGTGCTAAGATTGTTGCGAGCGAACGAAAAGGATTAGAAATTTACTATAAAGTAGAAAATGAAAAGGTCATTCAAATTATGAAGGATCTGTTTCTATAGACCTTAAAAGAACTAAGATGTATTCTTATTCTCTTAAAATAAAAACACAGAGAACGAGTTCTCTGTGTTTTTATTTTAAACTCCCATAGATTGCCGCAAACCGAGTAGCATGCTCCATCTCATCAGTCATTGCCACAAACAAGGGGTAATACGCATCATTTGTCGGCATTTCAAACAGCATATCCCGATACAATTCTCCTGCTTCCAATTCATCTTTCAATGCCATTTCAATACCTTCCTGAAATGTTTTAAATTCCTTTTTATTTTTCTTATTTTCATAATAAGACCCTGTAAGTTTGTGATAAAGCTGCTGAAAAAGCTGAAAGTGTTTTTTTTCATCTTCTCTGGCATGTTCAATGAATTCTTGATACAGCGGATCTTTTGTTGCTTTCTTTAATTGCCCGTAAAATATGGCAGCCTCATACTCAGCATCAATTGCTTGTTTCAGCTTGTCTAAAAAATCCATCGACTATTCTCTCCTTTTTCTTGGTTTCTTCAGAATATATAGGTCATAAACACCCTTCTACCAAAAGGTTCCCTTTACTACAACCTATGAAGAAAAAAGAGATTTCATGCCATGAGAACTTAACGCATTACCATCGTGGTATCTAAGTATGACTCTATTTCTATCAAAAGTCCCTTTTGTTGTACCACCACATCAAAAAACGGACTCATACTCTCACTAAGAATCATAGATCGAATAGCTCGATTCTGCTTGTTGTTCTCTGAAAAAGGGTTAGGATCTTTGTGATCTACAAGATCCTGCAGCACACCGGCCGCCAGTAAAAATTCATGTTGTTTGGAATGCCAAATTAACTCGAATCCATTTTTTATACCTTCTAATAGAAGTTCATCCCAATGAATATGTGTTGTTATATCCATTTCACCTGGATAATCTAATGGATTCGTAACTAAGCTATGCTTGTAATATCCACGTAAACTTCCTTGTTGATGAAAAGGCAGCATCCACTCTCTATTTGTATAGCCATAATCCACTGTTACCAGCAATCCCTGTTTCATACGTTCTCCTAATTTTTTAATATATTGACCCATAAACAGCGGGACTTCGAAGCGCTGTCCGTTGTGTAAAAACAGGTTATGCTTATCCAAGTACGTGTAGATTTGCTGATTTTGAAGCGGGAAAAGTGCTTCGCTTAGCTGGTCTGTTTCATCAAGAGTAATATATACTTCAAAAAGCCTATTATTTTGTTTTTCTATAACATGAACAGGAAACGCGTCGAACAGTTCATTTGAAAAGGTAATACCTATAAAATCTTCTGTTAAATCGATAGAATTTATTTGTCGTACGGATACAAATTTTTCGAGTATTTGCTTTTGTAATGCCCTATGATAAGGGCTTGCTTCAATTATTTCATATCGTAATTCTGAAAAAGATTGAGGAGACTGTTTCTTCCATTCTTGCAGTATGTCATGGGCAAACTTTCCGCTTCCTCCCCCAACTTCACGAATATGAGCTGGAACGACCCCGCTTTCAACCAATTGAATAAAAAAATGGGCAAACTTCTTAGCCAATATGTTAGAAACATTGGCACTCGTATAAAAATCACCTTGTTTGCCAATTTTTCTCTGTTCTTTCATATAATAGCCCTTGTTAGGATAGTACAGTACAGTCTCTATATAGTCATGGTATGTAATCGCTGTTTGTTCAGATTCTCTTATTTTTTGTTTTACGATTTCAAGCATAGCTTCCACCTTAGCTTAAAAATGGATTATTTGCCTTTTCTAATGCAATAGTCGTCTCTGGTCCATGGCCGCAAAGCACAGCTGTGTCATCAGGTAAAGTAAAGAGCTTTTCTTCAATACTCTCAATAAGCTCGTTAAAGCTTCCGCCGGGTAAATCAGTTCGACCAATACTCATTTGAAATAAAACATCTCCTGAAATCACCGCTTCTGCTTCCTTACAATAATAAGACACACTTCCTGGAGAATGCCCCGGCGTTTCTAAGACTGTAAAATGAAAACTGCCAATTTCTAGCTGCTCCTCTCCTGAAATAACATAATCTGCTGGTTTCACTCGAATACTTTCACTCATCATAAAAAGCTCTGATCCATTTAAAGAAGGATCTGTAAGCCATTCTTTTTCATCCTTGTGAATATAAACGGGGATCGTATACGTATCTCTTACTGCATCTACAGCCCCTATATGATCAAAATGAGCATGTGTCAGTAATACGGCCAGTGGTTTTAATTGTCGGTCTTGCAGATAAGAAATTAACTTGTCTCCTTCTTCCCCTGGATCAAATATAACGCATTCGTTTTGTTCATTTTCCAATATATAAGCATTTGTTTGTAAAGGCCCTAATGGCAGTTGTATCCACTTCATATAAATCCCTCCGAATTAATTAATTTCCTTTATGATACACTAAGAAAGAAACAAAAGCACAGAGTTATGTATTCGCTTTCGTTTGTATCTCGACATTTTGTTGTAAACCATGTAAAATTGTATGGGAGTAAATATAATTACATATGGTTTACTTCGTTCAAATACCTGATAACAAAGGGGGGTATGTTATGTACGGTCTTGTAATTATTTTTGGACTAGTTACTCTTTTAGCTGTATATGCTACATTAAAAGCAATTCAATCTAAAAATATTTTAGGTACTGTTCTTGCTTTAGCCACTCTCGGTATATTCGGCTTTTTTACTGTAATGACAGTATTGGAGCACGGTTATCCACCAGTAATACACTAATAAAAAGAGCCTGTTGAGGGCTCTTTTTATTATACAAACTCATTCTGAAAATATTATCATCCACTTATTAGATTTTTTTCGCTGAAGATTATGAATAATGCTTCAAGTACTCTGACGCGTTCAGTAGACAATTTAGTATACTTGTGTTTTGATTTCTCCACTTTTTAACTTGTTGCCTTCAAAAAAACGCAGCAAGTCACCTTAAATTGGCCTATCAGAGTACTGAAGCTCTATTTTTGCTTTTTCGTTATATGGCTTACAGGCAATGATACTGCCTCTTCTATCGTTTTATCATAGCATTTATCACGTGGTAGTATATAGTTATCAGTAATGATGCTACCATCACGTAATATCATAAATTCTTCCTTTTCTGGTGAAAATAAATCTGTACCAAACTGACTGCAATACATTAATATATTTTGGATTGTCCATAAATAGATTACACATCCAAAATTCTACTTTTCATTTACAAATAATGTTAAATGTATTGTAATGAAAAATCAATAACCTTTCCACAGACCCCTTACTATGCCTTGCTTTTTTCAGCCGCTCAGTATTCCTGCTTTTTCTCGCTCTTAAAACACACCCTTCTAATCAATATGTAATGCATACTAAAATTAAATCCTATTCTAAAAAATGATAAGTGATAAGCTTGTATAAAATAAAAAAACCTGCAACACCGTGCAGGCCTCTTATTTCATATTAATTCTTATTAATCATTGCTTTGACCATCCATGCTCCACCTATAACTCCTGCGTCATTTCCAAGAGTAGCAATCGCAAGCTTTGTACTTTTAGCTACACGTACAAATGTAAATTGCTCAAAATAGCGCTGCACAGCGCCTAAAAGAACATCACCCGCTTTAGACACACCTCCACCAATGACCACTTTTTCAGGATTAAGAGCATTAGAAACATTTGCAATGGATAATCCTAGATAGAATGCCACCTTATCAAGGATTCTTACAGCTAAAACATCTCCAGTACGAGCAGCATCAAATATGTCCTTTGCAGTAATAGCTCCCTGTTCTTCCTTCATTTGGCGAAGAACACTTCCATCTTTCGTGCTATTTAATTCTTCCAAAGCAATACGCACTATTCCTGTAGCAGATGCAACTGTTTCTAAACAGCCTGTTTTTCCACAATTACATGGCGCTCCATTTTCAGGTATAACAGTTAGATGACCAATTTCACCCGCAGCGCCGCTGACTCCATGAATAATCTCGCCATTGGCAATCACGCCACCGCCAACTCCAGTGCCAAGCGTTACACACACTAAATCCTTGGCCCCGTCTCCGGCACCTTTCCACATTTCTCCCAATGCTGCAATATTCGCATCATTATCTACTATAACAGGAAGTCCTGTTTCTACTTCTAATAAATCCTTTAATGGATAATCCTTCCACCCTAAGTTTACTGCTTCGTATACAAGTCCCGTTACTACATTTACCGGCCCAGGTGCTCCCATACCGATTCCTGCTAATTTACTTTTTGTTTCGCCTAGTTCTTCTAATTTGAAATCAATCGCTTTAGCAATATCAAGTGTAATATGTTTTCCTTGTTCACTGATATTCGTTGGAATCTCCCACTTATGAAGAATTTCACCGTACATAGTAATAAAAGCTAGTTTAATTGTTGTACCACCTAAATCCACACCAACTAACCATTTTTCTTCCATACCGTTCTTCTCCTTCCTCTTTTAGCTACTTTTCTTTTGTTTGTCTTTCTTTCTGCACCTCTTGTTTAAGCAAAAACAGAGCCGTTTGATAATCATTTTCTTCTACAAGCTGTGAGCGATGCAGCTCTCGAAGCTCTTCTTCCATTAGCTCAAGATCAGCTTCTCGGTCCCCTGTATAAATGATTGTTCCGAATCGCTTCAGCAGCTGCTGGATATCGTATATAGATTTCATACATTCACCTTCTATACAATGAAAAGTAATCTTTTCATTGTGAATTTACTATAAGCAAACGTTCACATACTCCATTATAAAAAGAACGGAGTATACCGTCAATTTGTCTCGAGGGCGATGTGAATGCTACCGATCAGGATCTTGTGGATGTAAGGCTGTTGGGCGCCGATTTTTTAACGGAAGAGGAGAACGTATTATCACATCCCGAAGCGCTCGATAGGAAAATGGCAAAAATGGCCATAAATACGGCATTTTAAATGAACGTATTCCTGCAAGCCATAAAATCCAAATAGTAATTCCAATTATGTAGCCTATTACTCCAAATGCTGCAGATAATGTAAGCAACGCTAAGCGAGTCAGACGATTCGCAAGCCCTAATTCATAACTTGGTGTGGCAAACGTGCCCACTGCCGCAATAGCTAAATACACAATAACCTCGTTTATGAAGAAACCTACTTCTACAGCCCCTTGTCCAATTACAATTGCAGCCACTAATCCTAATGAACTGGATAAAGAAGATGGAGTATGAATAGTAGCCATTCGCAGAGCATCAATACCAATTTCAATTAATAAGAATTGGACAAAGAGCGGAATACTCCCTAATTTGTCCGGTCCGATAAAGGAAAGTCCAGAAGGAAGAAGCCCTTGGTTAACTGATAGTAAATACCAAAACGGAAGCAAAAAAACAGAGCTCCATACAGCTAGAAAACGAACTAAACGTAAATATGCCCCTACTACTGGTTTATTACGGTATTCCTCAGCATGCTGCAAATGATTCCAGTACGTAGACGGTGTAATCATCACACTTGGGGAACCATCAGTAATCACTAATACATGCCCATCATATAAATGAGCGGCTGCAGTATCTGGACGTTCAGTATAGCGTACAACTGGATACGGGTTCCAATGCCTGCCTGAAATAAACTCTTCTAACGTTTTTTCCCCCATTGGAAGTCCATCCGTATCAATTTTCTTTAAAGATTCTTTAACCATTTCCACTTGTTTTGGATCTGCAATATCTTCAATATAGCAAATACAGATATCAGTTTGGGAACGTCGGCCTATTTGCATGTAATCCATTCGCAAGGAACGGTCTCTCACACGTCTTCTTGTTAGAGACGTATTAAAGACGATGGTTTCTACATATCCATCTCGCGCTCCTCTTACCACTTTTTCCGTATCTGGTTCCTGCGGGCCTCGTACGGGATATGTACGAGCGTCAATAAGGATAACATGCTCTTCACCGTCCACGATAAGAGCTGTTTGACCTGCAAGAACATTTCTAATTGCCGTTTCCAAATCATCGGTTTGCTCTACCTCTACATATGGAATATACGAATTTATCAAACCTTCTATTGTATGGCCCTGCAGACTCGATTCCTCCAGCTTAGATAGATACTGCATGATATAGAGAAGCATATCGTCTTTTACGAAGCCATCGATGTAAAAAAAGGACATCCGTTTATGCGCATACTCAACATTTTTTTGTATAACATCAAAGTTTTCATCAACTCTTAGCTGTTTATTCATATAAACGATGTTAGGATCTATGCTTTTCGATGCTAAGTGTTTTTTTTCCATAGTTCGATTTCTCTCCTTCCTAAAACTCAAAAAAAGTAAGCAGATTCTCTTCTGCTTACTTTTCTATAAATTGGAATTTATTATACGTGTTAGTTCATCTTTTAGTTTTTTATAATCATTGTTTTCAGGATTAATTTTGATAGCTTCATTTATATATTGAAGTGCTTCATCGATTTTGTTTTCATGACCTGAAACTATAGCTAAAAAATATAGTGCCCGATCATCATGCCGATTTTGCTGAATTACCATTTCTAACTGTTTTCTAGCCTCCACTGTATCTCCTTGCTTAGCATATATATACCCTAATAGAAACCTTGCCTCTAAAGGAGGGTTCTCATTCGATACAATTTCCTTCAGTAGCTTTTTTGCTTTTTCATCATGCTTCGCATTTAGTGCTTGTTGTACTTCGTATAAGGAATATAGAGTATCCGTTTCATTTTTATGAATAGTATACCCGTACATCAATGCTCCTATAGTCAGAATAAGGGATAGGAGAATAGCCCCTGCACGTTTCGTAACAGATAGTTTCCTTTTTGGAACATGAACAATTGCAGCAGCTAAAAACCCTCCTATAAGTCCTCCTATATGGCCTGCGTTATCAATCCCTGGTGTAACCAAACCAAACACAAGGTTAACCCCTATTAAAGTCAATGTACTTTGTATCATTGTTTTGGAAAATAGTTTAGAATACGTTAGTCCAATGTAAAGCAAAGCTCCAAAGCAGCCAAAAATAGCCCCGGATGCTCCAGCTGACACATTGTCAGAAAATACAAAGCTTGCCACACTTCCTAAAAATCCAGCAAATAAATAAACAAACAAAAATCGCAAGTTACCTAC
Source organism: Bacillus sp. 165 (assembly GCF_017742235.1). Classification (GTDB taxonomy): domain Bacteria; phylum Bacillota; class Bacilli; order Bacillales; family Bacillaceae_G; genus JAGHKQ01. Next base: position 77,840 of record NZ_JAGHKQ010000004.1, on the reverse strand, counting down.
AATTTTTTCCACCTGGCTTCCGATAAAATAAAGAGCTACGGAATTCATAGCCAAGTGAAGAAACCCAATATGTAGAAAAATAGGTGTGAAGAATCGCCACCATTCTCCCTGTACAATAAACGGGTTATACTTAGCACCAAATTTTATAAGATTAACAGTATTGGTACTTTTTCCGTAAATTTCTAACAAAGCAAACATGGCAATTTGGATTGCTAAAAATAATATTGTAAATATTGGCTTAGCATAGTTTAAAATATGTTGTTGCTGCTGTTTTTTCATCTGTATAAGCTGAGCAACTTGCAATCGCACCAATTCAGGTTCTTGCTCCTGTAAGGCAGCGATGGAGATAAAATTCTCATATTTCATTTCAAACGTTTCTTCTAAGAACTTTCGTTGCTCTTTTCCGTTTTCCTCTGTGAACAAAACCGTATCTACTTGTATTGATTTTTCAATACGATCCGTCAGAGATTCTATCATATCTCTCCAATCATCTATTGGATCTAATTTAGATATATAGATATTAATTACTTTCTGCTGCTTACGTAATTTCCTTTTTATAAGTTGTTTAGTTATTTCCTGTACACGTACGACATCGTTACGAAGCCAATTACTCCAATCAATATCCTGGCGTTTTAAACGAATAAGCGTACTATTCTTCCAATCATTTACCTCTAACCATACTTCCCCATCGGTTTCTGAGTAATAAATCATCTCATAATTATGAGTAGAAAGAAAATGATATAGAAGCGCCCAGTACAGCGATTCTTGTTTATTATGCAAGTTCTCCCCTCCGCCTCTTTAAACTTATACCTTCTATTATAAAGCGTATTCACAAACCTGCATAATAATGGGCATAAAAATCAGATGTCATTGTCCGCTTTTAAAAATATTATTAAGGCAATCATATACTTGCCGATTCGTAATAATTTTTCGAACTTTTTGATCAAATTCTTCTATAGGCAATGAAGAAACCATTTGAAATTCAAATGCTAATGCAATAACGTTACCCTTGTAATTCTCTAAATAACGATCATAATACCCGCCGCCATATCCTAAACGGTCCCCTGCTGCAGTAAATGCTAGACCTGGACAAATAATTAAATCAACCTGTTCTTTATTTACTATCTTTGTTTGTTCTATTATAGGCTCTTTCAAATTCATATACACTGTTTCTAATTGTTCAAAATCGTTAATCTCCCGAAATGACATGGCTCTCGTTTCGCGTATGCATTTGGGAACCATGATTCGTTTTCCTTCCACCCATGCCTGTTGAATAATACTATATGTATCCACTTCATGATCTACAGATATAGTAATCGCTATCGTTTTTGCCTCTTTCCATTCAGGCTGTTTATATAATTTTTCTGCAATGGTTGTTGAATAAGTTATATGCTCTTCCTCTGAAAGAGACAGCAGTTGTTTTTTTATTTGTGCTCGTATTTCAGTCTTCACACTATTCACAGTATCCCCCCTCCATTTCATTAAAAATAGCATACCATATATATTTACAAAAAAAAGAAGCAGTAGGAAAAAATCCTACTGCTTACTTTGTTTCACGGTGTAATGTAACTTTCTTCTCTCTTGAGCAGTATTTTTTAAGCTCAAGGCGTTCAGGATTATTACGCTTGTTTTTCTTTGAGATATAGTTACGATCTCCGCAATCAGTACATGCTATAGTAATATTTACGCGCATTATTATTTCCCTCCAGTCTTAAAAAACTAAATCAGACTTTACTATGATACCACTTTTAAAATAAAAATTCTACACCTTTTGATATTGTCTAATTTTTTCTATAAAATATGAAATATTTTCCTTTGCATTAGAAGGATTTAACGATTGTGAATACACGATAAATTTCGGTTGGCTAATATCAGACACAATATAAGACCATTCTCCATCCTGATGTTCAAATTTAATTCCATCTACTATTTCAAATTGCTTTTGTTTAAAATCATCTAGAAGCTTTCGCATCACTTTTCCTTTTTCCTTCCATGGACAAATGACCTCGTCACGGAGTAAATGAAACTGGGTATATTTCTTAAAAAGAGTGTATAAAGGTAATTTTTCAATAGAGATAATTTCTAATAATTTAGAAATACGATATAAAGCATCATTCTTGAATTTGTCATATTGGTTTTTTTGCAAAGATAAATGAGGAATTATTTCTTCTAAATAAGAGATGATATAGTTTGGTCCATGTTTTAACGATAGCGGATAACATGAATTACCCTTTTTATTGATAACAGAATGAGGGATGTAAATAGTCTCATTGTCTACGTACGTATATACATTTCCATACTTATCATAAATCTCAAATGTGTTTCCCTGATCATTAAAAATAATGCCCATATCAGCTCCGCTTGTTTTTATAATAGCTTTAATATGCTCCTCATTGTTGTGTGAATACACCCAAGTCAATGAGCAGCCTAACATCTGAAAGAAAGCAAGCACCGTTTCTTGAAATGGGCTATCCACTTGATTAACAAGTAAATGAAACCTCTCACTTTGAATCAGTTCTACTTGGATGTGCTCTAAAAGCGAATGTACATACTGACCTTCATATAATCCACCTTGCATATTCCGCCCAATTCGCATTGGCTCTACATGCCGAAATGCCTCTGCTGTATAAATAGTCTGGATTTCTTTCTCTGTCCTTGATGAGATACTTTCACCATGTTCATTATAAAATCGGATTGTAATTTGTTCACTTTCTTCTCCTTTATTCATTGAAACAAATATTCCGCCTGCTACTTGTTCCTTCGAAATTACGTATCGAAAGCACGCATCACTAATTTCTGGACACTCTAATGTATGAATCCCAGCAGAGTGTAATCCATTCATACACACTTGCTTTAAAAAGGCAGCATAAATGTTGGAATTACTAGCAATTAATACTTTTGATTCAATTGGGAAAGTCGCCCCATAAGCTGCCGCAATTCGAACTGTTTGCTCGGGAACAATATCTACGTTAGCCCTTCCTGTTATACAACCTCTTTTGAATAAGGAAGATGAAATCTCCTGAGCTGCCACAATAGATGATGTAACAACTGAGCTCGCATTAATAATTTTCCCTGGCCACACTTTCACTGCTGATTTAATCACTGTATTTTTCCCAATTTTACAATGATCTGCAACAACTGCTTTTTCATATATAGTGGCTCCATCTTCAATAGAAGTACCATGAGCGATAGTAGTACCTGTTAGCTCGCATTGTTTTCCAATGTATACCTCATTCCATAAAATAGACTTTTTTATATTCACGTTTTCACAAATGATACTATTCTGTCCAATGATAGTATACGGTTCAATGACCGTACCTGCCTTAATAATTGCTCCGTCTCCAATCAATACAGGACCTCTTACAGCCGTTTCTTGTTCAATAGTGACTCCTTTTCCAATCCAGACACTTGGTAAAATTTCAGTATAATTTACTGGAACTTTCACTTTTTTTGTAAGTAAATCAAAATGAGCTTGCCGATATTGAGGAAATGTTCCGATATCGAGCCAATACCCCTCGCACAAATACCCATAAACATTTTCATCCTTACCGATTAATAAAGGGAAAACATCGTGGCTAAAATCAGTAAATACCCCTTCCTTTATGTATGAAAAAATACTGGGATTCATCATATAAATACCTGTATTGACAGTATTAGAAAATACTTCATTCCAATTAGGCTTTTCAATATATTTTTGAATATGCTGATCCTCATCAGTCACAATCAACCCAAATTCTAACGGATTGGATACTTCCTTCATAAAGATAGTCAATAATCGATCCTCACTTGTATGAAAATCGATCCCTTTTGATAAATTAAAGTCCGTTAAAGCATCTCCGCTCATAACAAGGAACGGTTCATCTAAAAATTCTTCTGCCTGTTTAATACTGCCCGCAGTACCTAAAGGAGGAGAGTCTTCAAAATAATATAGCTTCACTCCCCACCTGCTTCCATCTCCAAAATAATTTTTGATGGAAGAGCTCATATATTGAACTGTAACAGCAATCTCTTCAATCCCGTGCTTTTTTAACAACTCAATACTATATTCCATGACAGGTTTATTAAGCAGAGGTAGCATAGGCTTGGGGAGATTGCATGTTAAAGGTCTTAAGCGTGTGCCTTTCCCTCCTGCTAAAATAACGCCTTTCATCCCCTCACCCCCTACATTTTCCATATGAAGTCATGATTTTTCTATACACTCCTCCTGTTTGTTGTGCAATTCTCAGCCAAGAATAATGCTCCAATACATACCGTTGCCCTTCTTGAGCTATTTTTTCCGCTTCTTTCTTTTCATCTAACACTGCGGTAATTTGCTGAACTAAACTATGTGAATTTCCAGGCTCCATTTTATATCCCGTTCTTCCATGACTGATAATTTCACTTAATCCCCCTACATCAGAAACAATAGTCGGTTTCTTAGCCAGCATGCCTTCTAAAGCAACGATTCCAAATGGCTCATAAAGACTTGGAACTAAGACGATATCACTTTGCTGCAAAAAAGCTCTTTGCTCTTCTTCTGTTATGTGCCCAAGAAACTTAATTGTTTTCGATAGTCCCCTATCATTCACAAGCCTGCGATAATACTCGAGCATCGGCCCCTTTCCTGCAATTATGAAAAAAACATTACGGCATTTGGCAATAACAGATGGTGCCGCATCAACAATAGTTTGAAAACCTTTCTCATTCACAATTCTTCCTATAGAAAAAACTAACTTTTGATTTTCAAGCTGATATTTCGTACGAATATCGGTGCTGCCTGTAACCTGTTCAAAAAACTTATCATCAATTCCATTTGGAAATACAAATATAGATTGTTGAGAGGCATTAAGTATTTCAGCAACCTCAACTTTCATATACTGACTACAAACCACAATCGCATCAGAAGCTTGAGTTAATTCTTTTTCTTTCATATGTATTTCATATTGGAGTTTTGTATGAATCCCATTATTACGTCCGTGTTCTGTAGCGTGAATTGTTGTTATTAGAGGAATGTTATACTTTTGTTTTATTGCAATTGCTGATGTACAAACCAGCCAATCGTGGGCATGAATGAGATCAAATTCGTTTTTGGAAAAAAAACAATTTACATACTGCAGCATAGCTTCATTTAATCCATTTATCCATTTATAAAAATGGTCTTTATTTTCATATAAGCTTTTAACTCTATGAATGTGAACATTGTGCTTACACTCATACACACTTTCCCCTTCTATAAAGGTTGTAATGACGTGTACACTATGTCCTTCTTTAGCAAGCGATTTCGATAACTCATATACATGTCTACCTAATCCACCAACAATCATAGGAGGATACTCCCAAGCTAACATTAAGATTCGCAGCGCTTTCATTTTTCACTCCTTTTCTGTCTCGATACAAGTAGAGACTGGTATAAAGTGAAGCTTACAGCTATGTTGTTCGCTTTCCACACTAAAAGTTAATCATACTTAAAAAAGAAAGAATATTCAATCTTTTTAAATCATATCATTCCTGCTCCTCTCCTTCAACGAGCCTATTTTGTCTAATGTTGTAGTATAGCATTATTTTCTATTCATTTATATACCAAAGAAAAAAGCATGCTGGCTAAAGTTGCCCCATGCTTCTATGTTATTCTATTCATTTAATAAGTAGTGCTTGCCTTTTACAAGGTAAAACACACTTTCTGCTACGTTCGTAACATGATCAGCAATCCGTTCAATATACCGTACAATAAACATTAACTGCGTGATTTGACTGCTTTCCTCAGGCTTATTTGGAATGTATGAAATATATTCTTTAATTGCTTCCCCATATAAAACATCTACTTCATCATCCATTTCTGCAATTTTCTTGGCAATTGTTAAATCTTCTTCATTATATGCCGTTATAGCCAAGCTAAGCATTTCAATAGCCAATTTGTACATTTCTTCAATGTATCGTAATGAAGTAGATAATTCTTTTTCACCAATTCGGATAGTAGATTTAGCAATATTTACTGCATGATCAGAAATACGTTCTAAATCCGCAGCAATTTTAATCGATACAAATACCCTTCTCAAATCAACAGCTACAGGTTGTTGCCTTGTAATCAACATAAGCGCAAAGTCATTAATTTCTTCTTCTAAATCATCCATCCGTTGGTCGCCCTCGATGACCTTTAAAGCCACTTCAACGTTCTTAGAATATAATCCATCCATGGCTACACTTAAAGCTTGTTGTGACAGCTCGCCTAATTCCAGTACTTTTGCTTGTAATGAGTTTAAATCAAATTGAAATTGTTCACGAACCATTATTTGTACCCTCCCAGATGATGAAAATCAACCAAATCTTCCAGTAATATAATCTTCTGTTCTTTTATCTGTCGGAGTCGTAAATAAGCGATTTGTTTCTGTAAACTCCACAACTTCACCATTTAGGAAAAATGCTGTCCGATCAGAGATACGAGCTGCCTGTTGCATATTATGAGTTACAATGATGATACTGAAGTTTTTCTTCAACTCTTGAATTAACTCTTCTACTTTAAGTGTAGAAATTGGATCAAGGGCCGATGTTGGTTCATCCATCAAAATAACATCTGGCTCAATCGCTAAGCAGCGAGCGATACATAAGCGTTGCTGTTGGCCACCCGAAAGTCCATAAGCATTGTCGTGCAAACGATCCTTTAACTCATCCCAAATTGCTGCTCCTCTTAAGCTTTTTTCTACAATTTCATCTAATACTTTTTTATCACGAATACCATGGATTTTAGGACCATAAGCTACATTTTCATAAATAGATTTTGGGAACGGGTTAGGCTTTTGAAATACCATTCCCACTTGTGTACGAAGTTCTTCTACACGATATGACTTATCAAAAATGTTTCGGCCGTTGTATTCAATTGCACCCGTAGTACGGACGATTGGGACTAATTCCACCATTCTGTTTAATGTTTTTAAATACGTAGATTTACCGCATCCGCTCGGTCCGATAATAGCTGTTACTTCTTTTTCACGGATGCTTAAGTTAATGTCTTTTAATGCGTGGTCTTCACCGTACCATAGATTTAAATTTTTCGTATCGAATACAATATTTTTTGCGACTTCATTTTTTGTTTCTTGATTTTGTCCACCCAAATTTACTTTCACAACAGTAGCTGTCATCATTTACTGCCCCCTTCATCCAATTACAAACAATTATTTAATATCTCTTTTGAAATTTATTTCGAATTAATACAGCAATAGAGTTCATGACGATTAATAGAGCCAACAATATAATGATTCCAGTTGCAGCCAAATCATGAAAGGCTTCTTGCGGACGACTCGTCCAGTTATAAATTTGAATCGGTAGAACTGTAAAGCTGTCCATAATGCTTTTTGGCAAGAAATTTACGAATGCTAGAGCTCCGACCACCAGCAATGGAGCAGTTTCCCCTATTGCACGTGATAATGCTAAAATACTGCCTGTCAGCACACCCGGCACTGCCGCTGGAAGCACAACACGGAGAATCGTTTGCCATTTTGTTGCACCCATTCCGTATGACGCCTCACGCAAAGACTTCGGAACTGCCCGAATAGCTTCTTGTGACGATACTACAATAACCGGCAAAATCATTAGACTCATGGTTAATCCGCCTGCTAAGATGCTGCCTCCAAGATTTAAGGCACGAGCAAAAACAGTAAGTCCTAGAAGGCCGAACACAATAGACGGGACACCTGCTAAGTTCTGAATATTGATTTGAATAAATTGCGTAAATCTATTTTGCTTCGCATACTCTTCCAGATAAAGCGCTGTTCCTACACCAAGTATTAACGATACTGGAGCAACAACGGCTACAAGCCAAATCGATCCCCAAAGAGCTGCACTGATTCCAGCACGCTCTGGTCTTCTTGATGCAAAGTTCGTTATGAAGTCCCAATTTAAATAGCCAATTCCTTGAGTGAATATCCGATATAACAATATAACAAGCATCAATAATGCAAATCCTGTTGCAGCAATGAACAATCCTTTATATATATTGTTTTTTTGCAAGCGCAATGATATCTTTCTTGCCACTTGCTTTTGATCGATTAATTTCATTAATACTCCTCCTTAAAGCGACGAGAAATATATTGTGCGAGTAAGTTCATAATTAGAGTAAATACAAACAGCGTCATGCCAACCGCATAAATACTGTAATAAATTGTAGTTCCATATCCTGCGTCACCTAAACTTACTTGTACAATATATGCTGTCATCGTTTGGATTGAGTGGGTAGGGTCAAAGGAGAATACTGGTGTAGCCCCCCCAGCGACCGTAACAATCATTGTTTCCCCAATTGCACGAGAGATAGCCAATACGACTGAAGCAATGATGCCCGATAATGCTGCTGGCAAGACAACCTTTAATGCCACTTCCAAACGAGTAGACCCTAAGCCTAATGCTCCTTCGCGCATCGCATTAGGAACAGCCGTCATCGCATCTTCTGATAAGGAGGCGATCATCGGAATAATCATAATTCCTACTACAATTCCCGGGCTTAAAGCATTGAAAAATTGCAGACCTGGAATTAGGTTTTGAAGCAGCGGCGTTACAAACGTTAGAGCAAAATAGCCATATACAATTGTAGGAACACCAGCAAGCACTTCTAAAACCGGTTTGACAATGCGTCGAGTTTTATCTGACGCATACTCACTCAAAAATATAGCACTTGCCAAACCTATCGGTACGGCAACTAACATTGCAATGAAAGCAATCTGCAATGTTCCTGAGATCAATGGCAGAATACCATATTTAGGATCGCTGCTGAAGAACGGCAGCCATTCCTTTGCGGTTAAAAATTCTACAATAGATACTCTCTTAAAGAATGTCATTGTTTCAAAGATTAAAGTAAATACAATACCCAGCGTTGTTAAAACGGAAATAACAGCAATTACTAAAAGAATGCTCGGTACTGCTTTTTCTATTAATTGTCCGGTCGAATTTTTTGCTTTTTTTTCTTGAATCATTTCCTTGACAGATAGCTTCGTTTCAATATTTTTCCCTAAAGCCAATGGTGAAAACCCCTTTCCATTCCATGGCAAGATAAGAAGCAGAAACCTTTCTGCCTCTCATCCCCTTATCTCTTTATTATTTTTTTAATCCTTCAAGCTTTTTCATTTGTTCATCATATTTATTTTGCGGTAATTTTACATAACCAACTTCTTCTGCAAGAGCACCAGCATTTTCTAAAGCAAACTTCATATAGTCATATACATAGTCTTTTTCTTTTATAGAAGCGTTGTTAACATATACGAACAATGGACGAGAAAGCGGGCTGTACTCACCAGACTCAACTGTTTTATTATTCGGTTCTACACCGTTAATTTTCACAGCATTAATTTTATCTTTGTTTTCTAAATAGTAAGCATAACCGAAGAATCCAATTGCATACTTATCGCCAGAAACACCTGTTACAAGAACATTATCATCTTCAGATAATGTTGCAGTTTTAACTAAAGGCTTTTCTTCAAGAATTACTTCATCAAAATAATCATATGTTCCAGAATCAGTACCAGGAGAATAAAACTTGATTTCTTCATTCGGCCACTTTGGATTGATATCTGACCATTTTTTAGTTGTTCCGTCTTCTAACCACATTTTCTGAAGATCTTCCACTGTTAAATCTTTAGCCCAATCGTTGTCTTTATTTACTACGACAGTTAAGCCGTCTTTTGCAATTTCAAATTCTGTAAATTCAACTTTATTTTGCTCAGCAAGCTGTTTTTCTTCATCTTTGATTGGACGGGATGCGTTGCTTAAATCTGTTTCACCAACAACGAATTTCTTAAAACCGCCGCCAGTACCAGATACACCTACAGGAGCTTTTACGTCCGGCTGCTCTGCTGCATACTCTTCAGATACAGCTTCCATGATTGGAAATACGGTAGAAGACCCATCTATTGCCACTTCACCAGATAATTGTTTTTGTTCTTCTGATGTTTTCTCAGTGCCATTTTTATCTGCACCATTTCCGCAAGCTGTAGAAAATGCTAGTAAAGAACCAGCCATTACTGATAATGCAACATATTTAAAGCCTTTCTTCATTTCTTGTTCCCCCTAAGGTTTATATTGTATTGTTTTGTCCTACAGGTATAAGAATACTGCTCAACTATTAATTCGGTTTTAATCAAATGTTAAGCTTTTGTAAATATCGACATTATTCGCTAATTATCATTAAGGGTTCCACATAATGTTTCATACTATTCCGGATGGCTTGTACAAAAAGCCTTTAGAAAATAGGTATGTTTATTGTGTAAAAAAAAGCACCTATCTTAAAAGATAGTGTGCTCTTTTTGCAATCTTTATTGTTGAGATCCCGTTTCAGAATCTGTGGTATGCGAATTTGTACTCTCTTCAGATTTGAGTAACTCAAAATAGGCATCTAATACTCTTCTGCCAATTTTCTTATTTACCGGATTGGTATCATTACGCAGCCAAGGAACAACTACAGAAAATGCCACTTGCGGATCATCATAAGGAGCGTATCCTATTAGTGTTAAATTATACACTGCGGGAGGAGCTCCATTTGGCCCGCTCTTCCTCTTTTCCTGATCAGGCCCATCATAAAATGTCTGCGCTGTACCAGTTTTACCTGCAGGCAAATACGGAGCCGTCCCGAAATATGGATTCCCCGTACCTCCTTTTACTTGCATAACTTGGCGAAATCCTTCCTGCACCCTTGCAATATAGTCTTCCTCCATATCGATTCTATTTAATACAACCGGCTCAGCAGATTCGGTCACTTTTCCAAGTTCTTCTGGCTTCGCAGTCGGTTCTCGTACTTCCTTTACAATTTGCGGTTTAATACGATATCCCCCATTCGCAATGGCAGATACATATTGCACCAATTGCAAAGGAGTATACGTATCATACTGACCAATCGCTAAGTCGAGCAGGAAACCAGGCTTATCGCTTGGCCCTTTATATCCAGAAAATTCGTTAGGCAAATCGATTCCCGTTGGCACCCCAAGCCCAAATTGACTATAATAATAGCGCATTGTATCAAAAGCTTCCGATTTTACTGGCAACGGTGCGTACGGTTTATACGTTACACCTGCTAAGTTCATCGCTGTTTTAAACATATAAACGTTCGAAGACATGCGTAATGCGTCTAAATCATTAATTGCACCCATTGTTTTATAAGAAGCCTTTACAGGTGTCCCTTTAATTCTAATAGGCTCATCCACTAGTACCGTTCCCGGTTCAATTGCCCCTGTTTGATACCCTGTAAGCACTGTAGCTCCTTTAACTACAGAACCTGCCGGATACGAACTGGTAAATGTCCCCAGTGCATAGTCTTGTATTTCTTGCCCTTTGTCGTTCTTATTTAACTTTTTCCCAGCTATAGAGAGTACTTCACCATTTTTTGGATTCATTAATACAACAAAGGCACGGTCTAATAAATCTGCTCCTGCTGTTCCTTTTGCTGCGAGCAGCTCTTCTTCAATAATCTGCTCTACCTTTTTCTGAAGCTCCATATCAATAGTGAGAACTAAATCATTGCCACGCTGTCCTTTAGATAGGTACTTTGTTTCTAAAATATTACCTTCTTTATCTGTTACGTTCTTTACTTTAGCTTTTGTTCCATGCAAAACATCTTCATATTTTTGTTCTATATAACTCTTCCCAACACGGTCATTGCGATTATAGTCCCTAACCAAATAATAGTCGAGACGCTCTCTCGGCAGCCCTTCATCTGAGGTTGTAATCTTTCCTAAAATACTTCTGAACATGTTCTCATATACATACTTTCTGTTCCAATCAGTTGTGGTATCTACACCGGGAAGTTTATCTAAATTCTCGCTAATGACAGCATATTCAGTAGGACTTACATCTTGATTTTTGACAATTTGCGGAGTCATCGCATACCCGCTGTCCATTTTTATTTTAATTGCTAACATATTTAAATCTTGGGATGTCAGCTCTTTCAGTTCCGTTTTTGTAATTCTGTCCAATTTTAAGTTATAAATATCTTTATCCGTCAGCTTTTCCTGTTTAAACAATGTTTTTTCTTTTTTTGTTATTTTGGCTTCTGCTCTTTTTGGGTATAAAGTCATCCAAAAATCCTTTTTATCACGATCTGTAATTTTATCGGTAGGCATCGTGATAAGTTTAGAAAGCTCTTTTGCAATATCCATCCGCTGATCTGCTTTAGAACTTTTTAATCTTGTATATGTAATGGTTCGTAAAGGCTCGTTATCCACTACAATTCTATGATATCGGTCATATATTTTCCCTCGCGGCACAGGGGTACTGACTGTTAAGTTTTCTGTTCGCTCTACTTCCTTCTTATAATCCTCACCATAAACAATTTGCACAACACCTAATCGAAGAATCAAAGTCGAAAACATAATGAACACAGCAAAAAATAACATATTTAACCGAAAAGGCACATGACTTTTTTTCTTCTTTTGCTTTTTCTTTTTCATGTTGATCCCCCCTCTGCAACAATACTAAGACATATTAAAAGGGACATCTTGCAAGATGCCCTTTGGTCGTGACAGAGTTATATTCTAACATAAATCCAATAATAAGTTAACCTTCGCCTTCTGTAAGCTCTTGTCTTGTTCGAGAAACCTCCAGACCTGGCTGTTCCTTTTTTTCAGCCTTATATCTGACGTTCCGTACAGCAAAATAAATAAGAGAATGTCCCATTCCTAATATTCCGAGTAAGACCGGCAAACTATTTTGAGGGTTAAAGACACTAACTGCAAATAAAAAAGAAAGAATGGATATAATTCTGCCTGAGTTTAAGTACAATTCCCTCACCACAATATACTCTACCCTCAGTTCCTTGATTCTGTTTGCTTTTCCGATTACATCATAGGTCATTGAATTGTAAGGAACAAGCAGAATAGGATATGCTATAGAAATGCCGACAGCATATAAAATCAGCTTTTTATATGTAACATCTAGTATAACAAGATAAACAACAATATATAAAAGAATACCTCCAAATAAAATAGCTTTTTTCCGATATTTATCTTTAATTAGCCTAGTCGCTAAATAATAGCAAATAAATGATACGCTAGAACTTACTAGACCAAATTTCCCAATTGCAAATTCACTTCCTGTAGTGATATAAACATAAACGGAAATAACAAAGATAAACGTCCCTTCACGCAGTCCTTGGAAAAAGTGCGCAATTGTAATCCGCTTCCAATTTTCATTTTGTTTTCTTTCCCTCATCGCTTCCATTAGCTCATATCTTCCATCACATTCCCGTTTTGATAAAAAGAAGCTCAAAATGACTGCAATAGTAAATAAGGTTAAAGAAAGAAAGAAAATAAAAGTATATCCATTCCACTTTATCATATGAGAAATAACATAACCCGAAAAAATAGGGCCTATCATTCCAGCAAAAGAGGTCAATAACCCTAAAAACCCATTAAAAAAGTCCCGTGTATCCGGTTCAGTAATTTCAAATGTTAACAAATTGAATGCCAGCCAATAAAACCCATAACCTACTCCTAGCATTCCTCCAATCAGTAAGATGTACTTTGAAGCGCTTGTTCCTGCCAGTAAAACCGTAATAAAAAATATGGCTAATGCACTGACACCCAAACGTAAAATAATAATTCTGTCTATTTTTTTGGCTAATTTTCCTGCAAATGCAAATGTAATGGGCTGGAGTATAACAATTGATAAGTTGTAGAGGCCAATATTAAAAAAATTTTTGGTTTGCTTCCATAAATAGATATTTACAAATGTGTTTGATAACGATATGGCTAATGTGTACAAACCTCCTATCACTAAAAGCAGCACCATATCCTTATTTACTTCTACATCACCGATTAAATGCTTCATCTTCATAATAAAACTCCCCTTTACTTCACGCTTTAGTTTTCCTATCCTTGGCGTGATTATGTAAAAAAGTTCTATGTTTCAGAAGCAGATGCGGTGCTAACGAAGATATCATAAGGAGTACATAATTTATACATTTTTACCAATAACGGTGGATTACCCTTTGCTAAAACAACAAACTAAGAAGGAAAGTATTGATGACAGGCTTTCTTTTTAGAGTATTCTTCAGTAAAAAAGACCGAGCCAATACGCTCGGTCTTTCATGTACACTATTATTTTGCTTCTTGATAGCGTTTTTCAACTGCGTTCCAATCTACTACATTCCAGAATGCAGAAATGTAGTCTGGACGACGGTTTTGATAATGCAGGTAGTAAGCATGCTCCCAAACATCTAAACCTAAAACAGGTGTCTTACCTTCCATTAAAGGAGAATCTTGGTTTGCAGTGCTCATTACTTCTAATTCACCATTGTTGACAGCAAGCCAAGCCCAGCCAGAGCCGAAACGAGTTGTAGCAGCTTTTGCAAATTCTTCTTTAAACGCATCATAGCTTCCAAATTTTGCATCAATTGCTGCTGCAAGTTCGCCAACAGGAGCGCCACCGCCGTTTGGAGAAAGGATAGTCCAAAACAGGCTGTGGTTAGCATGTCCACCGCCATTGTTACGAACAGCTGTGCGAATTGCTTCTGGAACTTCGTTCAAGTCAGAAATTAAAGCTTCTACGCTTTTTTCTGCTAATTCCGGATAGCTTTCAAGAGCCACGTTTACGTTCGTAATATAAGTGTTGTGATGCTTTGTGTGGTGGATATTCATTGTTTCCTTATCAAAATGTGGTTCTAATGCATCGTATGCATAAGGTAATTGAGGTAGTTCATATTTCGCCATTAAAAATTCCTCCTTGAATATGTAGTTACAAGCTTATAAGCTCATATAGTTGTACAGATTCATTTTACAATATTTTCTGAATAATGGAAAACAAATCTGTCTCTTTATGTATCAATATCCTTAAAATATCAAAAATTATTTCTGATTTCAAATAATCTGTTTATAAAACTTTGAAGAGAAATAAAAAGTAAAGCTGTGCTGCAAAATATTATCTTCTTAATAAATAAAAGCTTCTTCAAATGAAGAAGCTTGCATTTATGTATTATGGCGGAGGAAGAGGGATTCGAACCCCCGCGGGCTGTTACACCCCTGTCGGTTTTCAAGACCGATCCCTTCAGCCGGACTTGGGTATTCCTCCAATGGACCCTGTAGGACTCGAACCTACGACCGGACGGTTATGAGCCGTCTGCTCTAACCAGCTGAGCTAAGGGTCCTTATAAATAGCGGCGGAGGGGATCGAACCCCCGACCTCACGGGTATGAACCGTACGCTCTAGCCAGCTGAGCTACACCGCCATGGCTCCACAGGTAGGACTCGAACCTACGACCGATCGGTTAACAGCCGATT
Source organism: Bacillus sp. 165 (assembly GCF_017742235.1). Lineage (GTDB taxonomy): Bacteria > Bacillota > Bacilli > Bacillales > Bacillaceae_G > JAGHKQ01. The sequence continues at coordinate 62,613 of NZ_JAGHKQ010000004.1, read as the reverse complement.
GCTCTACCACTGAGCTACTGTGGAATATTCAAAATTATGAAGACATTTATAAATTTACCATATGCCCTAACAGCTGTCAATCAGTTTTTTAAGCAGTTTTTTATTCATTTTTATTTTATTTTTTCTGTAAATCAAAAGACGTTCTTGTGAGACATTATTATGTAATGTACAATGATAATGCTTAGTATTCAGAAGGATGTGAAAGTATGTCATTTATAAAACAACTATATAAAAGCCTATACTCTACTAAAGAGATTGCGCGCTATCGGTTTCAAAAAATTGGTCGCACGATTGTTTACATATTTCTCCTTTCGTTTCTTACAATCATTCCTAAAAGCGTTCATTTACACACTATTATTAAGGAGGAGTTCACTTTCATTGGAGAGTCTGTAAAAGCAGACATACCCGATTTTACAATTGCAGAAGGGCAATTACAAACAGAGAAAATAGAGCCGCTTATAAAAGAAAGCGATAACTTTATCTTTATGTTTAATCCTAATGAAACAACCATTCACAACTCACCTTTACAGGATAGTGATGGGATATTTTTCTTAAAGGATAAGGTGATTTCTAATATACAAGGGCAGCAAGAAGTCGTTCCTTATTCTTCACTCGACAATATTACAATTACCAAACAAGATATAGTGAACTTCATTCAAACAGCGGAAAAGATTTATCCTATCGTACTACTTATTATTATTGTTGTTCTTTTCTTATCCGGCAGCTTTACAAACTTTTTGGGCATCACAATTTTAGGGTTAATTGGCATTTTTCTCGCTAAGGAAATGAACCGAAACTTAAATTATAAACAAACATGGACCTTATCTGCCTACAGTATCACGATTCCGACTATATTTTTTATGATTATGGACTCTTTAAACACAATGGTTCCTCAATCATTTGTCATTTTTACCGTTGTTTCTATGCTTATTTTGTACTTAACAATCAAAGAAGTTCCTGCTTCTAAAAAATTAACAAAATAGACACACTAAACCGTGTACACAATGTATGCGGTTTTTCTTTTTATTTTGGTCTAAAACAAGTGGACAAGCATATATTTCTCTACATAAGGAGGGAGAAATATGAAAAGACTTGCCATTACTATGATTGCTTTATTGATAGGCTACGCCCTATTTTATGATATAACTGTTGGCACTCTTCCTTTACTGCATACATATTCAAGCCAGAAACAAACAACTACAAAGTCTGTCGCCAACGAAACCATCTCAAAGCTATACAAAAACCTTGAAGTCAAGAGCGGAGACACTGTATTGTCTGTAGTAGAACAAATTAATGAAAAAGGTATTCCTTCTATTGAGAAGGTGGTAACAGATTTTCGCAAGCTTAACCCTAACTCTTCTCCCAATAAGCTGAGAGTAGGACAAACATATAAATTCCCTTTATATAAGTGATGGTATCATTATTCTTGTCAATGTCCTATGTCCATTGTTACAATAATTGAGAAACGGGCTTTGGGCTCTAAAAATAGATATAGATCATTCAAATATAGATTTTAAGGAGAGCGATTTATTCGTGAATGAAATAACGCATCGTACACAAACACGTCCTGTTAAGGTTGGTAATTTAACAATTGGCGGAAGCAATGAATTGATTATACAAAGCATGACCACAACAAAAACCCATGATGTAGAAGCAACAGTAGCAGAAATTAAACGCTTAGAAGAAGCTGGTTGTCAAATCGTACGTGTGGCGGTACCAGATGAACGAGCTGCAAATGCAATACCAGAGATTAAAAAGCGTATTAATATCCCGTTAGTAGCAGATATTCATTTTGATTATCGTCTTGCATTAAAAGCAATCGAAGGCGGGATTGATAAAATTCGTATTAACCCCGGTAATATTGGTCGTCGTGAAAAAGTAGAAGCTGTTGTAAATGCGGCAAAAGCAAAGGGTATTCCAATTCGTATCGGGGTGAACGCAGGGTCCTTGGAGCGCAAAATTCTTGAGAAATACGGATATCCAACTGCAGATGGTATGGTGGAAAGTGCATTGCATCATATAAAGATTCTAGAGGATTTAGACTTCCACGATATTATCGTGTCTATGAAAGCTTCTGATGTAAACCTCGCTATTGAAGCTTATGAAAAAGCAGCTCGTGCCTTTAAATATCCACTGCATCTTGGTATTACAGAATCTGGAACATTGTTTGCCGGAACTGTAAAAAGCGCTGCTGGCTTAGGGGCAATTTTGAGTAAAGGGATTGGAAACACATTGCGTATTTCCTTAAGTGCCGATCCTGTAGAAGAAATCAAAGTAGCAAGAGAATTATTAAAATCCTTTGGGCTCTCTTCCAATGCAGCTACATTAATTTCCTGCCCGACATGTGGCCGTATCGAAATTGATTTAATCAGTATCGCCAACGAAGTTGAAGAATATATTCAAAAAATCAAAGCTCCTATTAAGGTTGCCGTACTGGGATGTGCCGTTAACGGTCCAGGCGAAGCACGTGAAGCGGATATCGGGATTGCAGGTGCACGCGGAGAAGGGTTATTATTCCGTAAAGGTGAAATCGTCCGTAAAGTACCGGAAGAAACTATGGTAGAAGAACTGAAAAAAGAAATCGATAAAATTGCAGAAGAATATCTTGCAAAACAAGAAAAGTAATCGCAGAACATAAAAAACGTGTCATTCTACATATGACACGTTTTTGCTTCTATATACAATCCGGACATTTTCCATACACTTCAAATTTATGACCTGTAATATTAAACCCCTTCATAGTCTCCTGCACTTCTTTCATAGGGCAAACTGTAATTTCTTTTGTTTTTCCGCAATCCAGGCATATAAAATGATGATGATGCAGAGCTGCGCACGTAAAACGGAAGTTTTTCTCTCCCCCAAGTTCTGTTTGCTCTAAAACACCAAGTTCCACAAATAAAGATAAATTTCGGTAAATTGTGTCAAAGCTGAGCCCCGGATAATCATCCCTCATATACTCTAACACATCTTTTGCTGTTAAATATCTATTATAAGAAGCAAATAAACGAAGCATTTCTTCACGTTTTCCTGTGTGTTTATAGCCTTTTTCCTTCATAAGGTGTAACGCCTGTTCAAGATTCATCTGCACCCCTACTTTACGCCGTTTTTTTCTTTTTCCAAACAATTGCTCCAATTAAAATGATAACCGCAATCATCACGATTGTACCGCCTGGTGCTAAATCTAAATGGTACGAAGTCATCATACCACCAATAACAGCCGCCTCTCCAAAAATAACAGAATATAAGAGAGTTTGTTTAAATCCTCTAGCTATGCGAATACTTGCCGCTACGGGTAATGTCATAAGAGAAGATACGAGTAAAATCCCAACGACTCTCATAGAAGCAGCAATAACAAGCGCAACCATAATAATAAACACTAAATGAATCCACTTAGCACGCAGACCTGTAGCTGTTGCATACTCCTCATCAAAGGAAAGCAAAAACAATTCTTTATAAAGAAAAATAATGACAATAACAACAAGAGCTGCAATCGCAATAATTGTATATAAGTCCGAACTGCTCACAGCACTCACACTGCCAAACAAATAATTAAATAAATCGGTATTAAACCCGTTTGCCAAAGAAATAAAAATAACGCCAATTCCTATCCCGGCAGATAAGATAATAGGAATGGCAAGTTCTTGATAATGCTTGTACACGCCGCGAAGTTTTTCAATTAGCAAGGCACCGCTTACTGAAAACATAATTCCCATATATAACGGATTTATAAATCCTCCTGTAAAGACGGTTTTTTCTAACAGTAAACTGGCTGCAATTCCTGATAATGTAACATGGCTCAGTGCATCTGCAATTAATGACAGTCTGCGTATAACCACAAATACACCTAAAAGAGGAGCGACAAAACCTATCAAAATCCCTGCATATAAGGAATTTCGTAAAAAATCAAACTGCAAAAAATCCTGTATCATTGTATCCCTCCATGACTATGATCATGATTATGGTTCAAAACATGTATATGATGACCATAGACTAGCGCCAAATCCCGTTCTTCTAACTGTTGGAATGTTTCTGTCTCTCCGTGAAAATGCAAATATTTATTCAAACATGCCACATGAGTTACTTTATCTGTGATGGTGCCAATGTCGTGTGTTACAAGCAATAATGTCAGGTTTAAATTCTTGTTTAATTCTGCCAGCATTGTATAGAAGTTTTCTACGTTGCCTGCGTCAACTCCAACTGTCGGTTCATCTAAAATCAAAAGCTCAGGGTTGCTGACAAGCGCTCGTGCAATAAATACACGTTGCTGCTGACCGCCGGATAATTCCCCAATATTACGATTCATAAATTCAGCCATTCCAACATCTTGGAGGGCTTTATATACTTTTTGTTTATGACTTTTATTTAAAAAGCGGAATAATCCTACCTTTGAGACAAGTCCCATAGATACCACTTCAAATACAGTAGCTGGAAATCCTGAATTAAAGCTGTTGGCTTTTTGTGACACATAACCGATTTTGTTCCAATCCTTAAATTTCCTAATATCCGTACCGAATAAATGAATTGTCCCCTCTTTTGGCTTTAAAATCCCAAGAATACATTTTAATAATGTCGATTTACCGGAACCATTTGGCCCAACAAGACCTAAAAATGCTCCCCTTGGTATAGATAAATTAATGTTTTCTAACACATTTCGATTTTCGTACCGAAATGACACATTGTCTATTTCAATGATATGTTCTATTTCATGGTTCATTTTCTTCACCCAACATTCTAATTAAGAATCATTACGATTTATATACATGCAAATTATAATATGCCTCTCCTTATTTGTAAACCAATTTATTGTAAAATAAACCGTAATATCCGTCAAATATTTCATCTAACTGTTGCTACCGAGTCACTTGAAACAATCTGCTGTTCTTTGCACAATATAAAAACAGAGACGAACCCTCTCATCTCTGTTAATGGATAGCCGACTTAAACTTTGCTCCTTTTGTTTCCTGAGTATTCATAATAGTAATGAATGCATTGGGATCTATCTCGTGAACAATGGATTTTAATTTCGTTACTTCTAATCGTGTAATTACAGCATAAATTACCTCTTTTTCATTATCCGTGTAACCGCCTTTACCTGCAAGCTTCGTTGTTCCACGCCCTAAGCGATGCAGTATTGCATCTGATACATCTTCATAAAAGTCTGATACAATGAGAACAGCCTTCGTTTCATCTAAGCCTTGGATGACGGTATCAATTGTTTTAAAGGCAATATAATATGCCATAACAGAATACATAGCTTGCTCTACTCCAAACACGAACGCTGCCCATCCAAAAATAAAAATATTTATAAACATGACAAATTCTCCTACAGAAAACGGAAGTTTTTTTGTCAATAAAATACCCATAATTTCAGTACCATCTAATGAGCCGCCGTGACGAATCACCAGCCCGACACCTATACCTAAAATAAGCCCACCGAATACTGTAGCTAAAATTGGTTCATTCGTGAACGGCTTCACATGATGAAGTGTACTTTCAATTAAAGCCAAACAAATAATACCAAATATTGAAGAAATCATAAATGTTTTTCCAATTTGCTTATATCCAAAATACATAAATGGAAGATTCAAAATAACAACCAACATTGCAAAGCTAATCCAAGAGGGAGTCAAATAATCTACAATAAGTGAAATACCAATAATTCCCCCGTCAATAATTTGATTAGGTATTAAAAACAATTCAATAGAAACAGCTGCCAGTCCCGCTCCAAAGACAATCATAATGAGACGATACAATAAATGTCCAAGGCTTTCTTTTTTATGCTGTTTTTTACTCACCCCTATGCCCCCCTTATTTAATTTTCATATCATTTTACTAGCCTAATTATACAACTTATTCCTTTTTCTATACAATGAATGCCCTTCTCTCGGAATATGTACAAACAGGTGGTTCATATATTGACGTAGAGGAAACTGAAAAGGAAGGTGCAGCTATGAATATCATCCAACAAATCGTAAATAAAAAATTAAACAATATTACTGTAGGAGAACTACTTAAGTTTAGCAAAGACTACCAAATCCCCATAACTGTCGATCAAGCACAACAAGTTGTTTCTTTAATAAAGGGACAAAATATCAATATCTATAACGATGCAGAACGGCTTGAATTAATTAAAAAAATCGCTCAGGTTACGTCCCCTGTAACTGCCCAACAAGTAAATATTTTACTTCAAAACTTATTAAAATAAAATGAGGGCTACAGCCCTCATTTCCTATTTCATCAGTTTTTCTTGCAGCAATGGATCAAACTGCTGTCTGCGAAGCATTTCAATCTCCAGTTTATAGGGAGGTTTTTTATTATTTTTGTCTTCTCCTACATACGGTGTTTCTAAAATCTTAGGCACCTCTGCAAAAACAGGATGATGCACAATATAATTAAGCGCTTCAAAGCCAATATTTCCAAAGCCAATGTTTTCATGTCTGTCTTTTCTAGCACCGCATGAATTTTTACTGTCATTTAGGTGAAGCACTTTAATACGATCGAGGCCCACAATTTTATCAAATGATTCTAATACGCTATCAAAATCGTTAATAATGTCATATCCCGCATCATGTACATGGCATGTATCAAAACATACAGACAACTTTTCATTATAAGTAACTCCATCGATAATCCTTGCAATTTCTTCAAAGCTGCGTCCACATTCGGTTCCTTTGCCAGCCATTGTTTCTAACGCAATCTGAACCGTTTGGTCTTGTGTAAGAACCTCATTCAAGCCTTCAATGATTTTTTGAATGCCTGCTTCTGTACCTGCACCTACATGCGCTCCCGGATGTAATACAATTTGTTTGGCAGCTTTTAATGCTTGTGTACGTTCAATTTCCATGCGCAAAAACTCTACTCCAAGTTCAAAAGTAGAAGGGTTTTGTGAATTTCCAATATTAATTATATAAGGGGCATGGACTACAATTTCTTCAATACCATGCTGAAGCATATGTGTAAGCCCAGCTTCTATATTTAAATCTTCTATAGGCTTTCTTCTTGTATTTTGCGGTGCACCTGTATAAACCATAAATGTCGATGCTCCGTAAGAAACCGCTTCTTCACTCGCTGCAAGAAGCATATGTTTCCCGCTCATTGATACATGTGACCCAATTTTCAACATCACTTCCACCTCGTTTTCTCCAAATCCAGCTTTATCTATAATACAAGAAAAAGGGAGTTATAAAGCTCCCTTATCTAGTTCTTCGCTTCTGACGTTGCTTAATCTTTTCAATTTCTGCCGTCATTTTCTTTTTATACCCTGGTTTTACCTTTGTTGGTTTTTTAACAAATTTCTTCGCTACCACATCTGCTTCCGTTACTTGTTTTTTACGGCTTTGGCGTCTTGAGCGTGGACCTAGCTCTACCCATTCTCCGTCTTTTAAGTCTACATGACGCAATACAATATTTCTTTTTTCTAATTTATCTAAAGCTTCTTCGTCTTGTTGCTCATATATAGTAATTGCCACACCGGAATGTCCTGCTCGTGCCGTACGCCCTACACGATGTACATAAAAATCTAAATCGTCAGGCAGTTCGTAGTTAATAACATGACTTACCCCTTCGATATCAATGCCACGCGCAGCCAAATCGGTCGCAACAATATATTGATATTCGAGCTCTTGAATTTGCTTCATCATTTTTTTGCGCTCACGCGGTGTCAAATCCCCATGAACACGTCCTACCTTAATCCCACGCTCAGCAAGCCCTTGCGCCACTTCTTCCGCACGTTTCTTTGTATTAGTAAACACAATGGCTAAATAAGGTTGATATACCGTTAACATATCCTTTAATAAGTTTATCTTGTTTCGATGACGTAAAGGAATGATATTGTGCTCTAAATTCTCTGCTGCTGTTTGCTTTGGGTTAATATGAACATGCTCAGGATTTTCCATATATTTTTTCAAAAACGGCTTTAGCTTTTCCGGTATAGTCGCAGAAAACACCAGCATCTGCAATTCCTTCGGCATACGAGAAGCGATCTGGTCCACTTCTTTTATAAAGCCCATATCTAGCATTAAATCTGCTTCATCAACTACAATAATAGAAGCAGTGTGTACAAACAGAGCCTGTTCTTCTACTAAATCACGAATACGTCCCGGTGTTCCTACTACAACATGAGGCTGTTTGTTTAACTTTTCAATTGTTCTCTTCTTATCCGTACCACCAATGAAGCATCTGGCCGTAATCTCCTTGCCTTCCTGACAAAACTTAGTGATTTTTAAAATTTCTTGATATATTTGTTGTGCCAGCTCTCTTGTTGGTGCTGTAATTACCGTCTGAACTTCTTCACGTGAAGTATTGATTGCATTTAAAACCGGCATTAAATACGCATGTGTTTTACCCGAACCCGTTTGAGATTGTCCAATAACACTGCGTCCTTTTCCTGTAATTGCAAACATCTTCTGTTGAATCTCCGTTGGAGATGTAAATCCCAATGTTTGAATTGCTTCTATAATGAATGGTTGAAAATTGTATTGTTCAAAAGTAACACTTTTCATAACTCCACCTGCTTTCCTATTTAACTCACTTCGACCAAAATTATATTATAACGAATTATCTCTTTAAAATCTATGATAACCTTCTTTTTCTTACTATACACTAACCTAATTTCTATATGCTGCATACTCTAATACGAGTATAGAGAAAGGAGGATGCATATGTATCACCAACAAATCCCTCCCTACCAACAATTTCAGCCACAAATGAATCCAAATTTTATGATGTACCAGCAGCAGCAGGGGCAAAAAAAATCTGGATTGTTAGCCAGACTTTTAAGCGGGAAAAATCGCAATCAGCAAATGATCAATATCAGACCGATGCAACAAGCACTGACGATGGAGATGAACCCCTATATGAACGATCATTATAGAATGTTTGCTCATCAACAGCCGTATACAAGTTCCAATATACCTCCTGCACAACCATTTCAACACGAATTTCAAATAAGAAATCCACATACAATGAGCTCTGATACAAGAGCAGCCGGAACAACTGGAGCAGCTAGCGCCACAAGCGGAATAGGCAGCTGGTTTTCTAACATTCTGTCTAACCCTTCTTCGCTTATGGGCAACATGGAAAAGGTTATGCAGGTAGCCAATACAGTAGGACCCATGGTACAGCAATACGGTCCTGCAGTAAAGAACATCCCATCATTACTTAAAATGTTCACCTCTGCTAACAGCAATAACACAGACCAAGCAGAAACAGCTGTAGACAATACTGCCAAAGAACACACCGACGAAAAGCAAAAACCAAGAAAAACCCCAAACCAAAAACGAAATTTCGTTGAAGGGGAAATTATGGAAGATAAAACAGAAACAAGGAACAAACAGACTGAAACAAGTTCAACTCGTCCTGCCTTTGCCGGACCTAAGTTGTACGTATAAGGTGCATTCTTTTTGTCAACCTTCCTCTCCTCCTTTATAATAAGAAAGACGAAGATAGTCCGTACTTGCTTCGCAGGCAGAACACTCCGCACATAAAAGGTGCAGGTATGCTGATTCCTAGGCTTTACTTGAGAAATCAGACGAAGCAACGCCTCGGATTTAAAAGATTATAATTTCTTATCTTTCAAAAAAGGAACGGAACTTCAAAAATAGGAAATGCTAATAAAGAGTTCCCTCTAAAAAGGAGAGGTTACATTTCATGGAAATAATTAAAATTGCTCCTCGCGGTTATTGCTACGGTGTGGTAGATGCGATGGTAATCGCTCGCAATGCAGCTTTAGATAAAACATTACCAAGGCCCATTTATATTTTAGGTATGATTGTTCACAACAAACATGTTACCGACGCATTTGAAGAAGAAGGAATTATTACATTAGACGGTCCAAATCGTTTGGACATTTTAAGTAAAATTGATTCCGGAACCGTTATTTTCACAGCGCATGGTGTATCTCCGGAAGTAAAAGAGCTTGCTCGAAAAAAAGGCTTAACAACAATTGATGCAACATGTCCTGATGTAACCAAGACCCATGATTTAATTCGAGAAAGAAAAGAAGCAGGCTACCATGTTATTTATATCGGAAAAAAAGGACATCCCGAACCAGAAGGAGCAATAGGAATTGCACCTGATATTGTTCATTTAATCGAAAACGAAGCCGACTTAGAGAGCTTGCAAATCCCAACAGATAAAATCCTTGTGACAAATCAAACAACGATGAGTCAGTGGGATGTATTGAAAATTATGGATAAAATTCAAGGGAAATACCCAACAGCCGAATTTCATAAAGAAATTTGCATGGCCACGCAAGTACGACAAGAAGCTGTTGCAAAGCAAGCTCCAGCAGCAGATTTGACAATTGTAGTAGGAGATCCGAAAAGCAATAACTCCAACCGCTTGGCACAGGTTTCTGAAGAAATTGCTTCTACAAAAGCCTATCGTGTTTCCGATGTAAGTGAAATTCAACTAGAATGGCTGCAAGGGGTAAGGACTGTTGCAGTTACAGCAGGCGCCTCTACTCCTACACCTATTACAAAAGAGGTTATCGCCTTTTTGGAGCAATACGACCCAAATAACCCGACTACTTGGGAGCGAAAACGCCAAGTGCCTCTAAATAAAATTTTACCTAAAGTAAAAACAAAATAAAAAGCGGAAGAGCATGCTCCTCCGCTTTTTTTACATAAATGTGAATGGATCGGTGTTTATAGCAGATGCATGTATGGCAGTTTTAAATTTCTTGTCTGCAACTTTTTTCTGTAACTGCTTCTGTACACCTAGCTTCATTATTTTTTCTACGTTATGCCCCGGGTCTACAACATTCAATCCAAGCATCAGCGCGTCATGCGCTACATGATAATATAAATCTCCAGTAACATACACATCTGCACCTTGAAATTTAGCCTGATTAATATATTTGTTGCCGTCTCCCCCAACTACTGCAACTTTTTGCACCTTTGCCTCGGGGCTTCCAACAACACGCACCGCGGGTACATCAAAACAAGTTTTTACATGATGAGCAAATTGCTCTAAGGACATTTCCTCATGCAAACGTCCTATTTTTCCTAATCCCAGCTCTTTTCCTTTATTATCAAGAGGATAAATATCGTAAGCAACCTCTTCATAAGGGTGAGCTTCAAGCACAGCCCGAATGATTTTACGCTGCATCGATGCTGGGAAAATCGTTTCTATTCGTACTTCTTCCACTTTCTCCAACTTTCCTTGCACGCCAATAAATGGCTTTGTTCCTTCTTGCGGACAAAATGTTCCTGTCCCATCACTGTTAAAGGTACAATGACTATAATTCCCGATAAATCCAGCACCGCTGTTTCCCACAGCTTGCCGAACACTATCAGCATGGGAAGCAGGAACAAATACTACAAGCTTCTTCATTTGTTCAGCATAGGTTGGGATAAGCACTTCTGTATCGAGGAGCCCAAGAGCATCAGCTAATAAATCATTCACACCGCCCTCAGCAATATCCATATTCGTATGTGCCGCATATACAGCAATTTCATTTTTAATACACTTTTCAATAATCCGACCCTGCGCTTTATCCGTCTGAATACTTTTTAGCGGGTGAAAAATAAGAGGATGATGAGCAATAATTAACTTTGCTTCATGCCTAATCGCTTCTTCTACCACATCTTCTGTTACGTCTAGCGCAATTAAAACATGCTCCACAGGCTGAGCAAGAGAGCCGATTTGCAGCCCAATCTTATCGCCTTCCATCGCTAAAAACTTTGGATACATACTCTCGAACAAATTGATGATTTCATATCCATTTGGTATTTTGCTCACCCTAGTACCTCCTCTACCATTCGGATTTTATTTTCAATTTCTTTACGTTTCACACTTGCTTCTTCTGTCTCGTTTGCGTTCTGAAGCTGTTCATAAATATGCTTTAAATTTTTCAGCTCATGCGTCCATTTTTCCTTGAAGACTTCGCTTTTTTCTTTCATTAAAAATGGTCCTAAAAACAAACCGTTCTCTCGTTTTATTTCATACGGCATCATAGGGTTTCCTTTTTCAGCTACTAATATTTCATAAATTTTCCCGTCTTCTTTTAGTATCTTTTCCTTAATAAGCTCCCAACTGTTAGCTATGAGCCATTCGCGAATATTATGAGCCCCAATGTTCGGTTGTAAGATTAAACGCGTAACACCTTCGAGCTTTGTTTTTCCTGCTTCCAATATATCACGAATCAATGCCCCGCCCATTCCTGCGATAGTGATGGCATCAACTTCACCTTGGGAAATAACCGTTAGTCCATCACCTTTACGCACCTCAATTTTCTCTTGCAAACCATATTGATTTACTTTCGATTTTGCAGACTGTAAGGGGCCTTCTGTGATCTCTCCAGCAATTGCATATGTAATCTTATTCTGTAACACGGCGTAGCAAGGCAAATATGCATGATCAGAGCCAATATCCGCCAATTTCGCACCTTGCGGAATTTCTTTTGCTACTTCCTCTAGCCGTTTAGAAAGTTTAATTTCATTCATTTTCTTCACCACATATTCTATAAAGTTACGTTATCATCATAAAGATTTTCACTTTAAGTTGCAAGCGACCATAGTACTAGTATAACAAAAAAACCCTTTGTACTTTCCACAAAGGGTTTTTTTTGCTTATTTCTTCTCAGACAACCATTTTGCCATTTTTGCAGCCTGTTCAGCTTGAAGCAAACCTGCCGGCATGTTTCCTTTACCATTCATGATTGTATTTTTAATTTCTTCTTCAGATAATGTAGCGCCAATTTTATTTAACGCTGGACCTACGGCACCTTGCATCTGATCACCGTGACAGCCGATACAAGTTTGCTTGTAAATATCTTCCGGCTTGGAAGCGGTTTGTGCTTCATTCCCACCATTTTTCTTAGCATCAGCAAGCTCTTCTGCTTTGTTTAAGCCTTGAAATGAAAGTAAAAACATTAAACCGATTCCTAATACTGCAATCAATGCGAATGGAATTAATGGGTTTCGTTTCATTCTCTTTTCCCCCTCTATGTACCCCATTATAAAGTGAATATTGTTTCGACATTTTCTATTTTACTTGAAAACGCTCTATTGGAAAAGTCCAAAGTACAATACTGGTTAAAAATATTTAAGAAAAATGTTATTTCTTTAAATAACGCCCTTTTGAATTTCACTCGCAAAATCTCATAAATACTTCAAAAATACGTCAACAACCTGCATAATACCCAAAGTTCATTGCGGTATTATGCAAGATGGGCTCGAAAAATATAAAAATGAGCATTTGCAAATCAATAGACAATTCTGTAAAATAAATTACAAGCGTTATGTATATTTATCTTACCCAATACAGCAGTAAACTAATTATACGGCTTTTAAGTAAAAATGATAACGGTCTCATTTTCAAGAAAATTAAAGTAATTTAACAAAAGAAAAAAGTTTACTTCATATTCATGAAGTAAACTAATATAGGGTCTATTCTAAAAAGTCTTTCAGTCGTTTGCTGCGGCTCGGATGACGTAGCTTACGAAGTGCTTTTGCTTCAATTTGTCGGATACGTTCTCTTGTTACACCGAACACTTTCCCAACTTCTTCCAGAGTACGAGTTCGACCATCATCTAATCCGAAACGAAGACGAAGTACATTTTCTTCACGATCTGTTAGAGTATCTAACACATCTTCTAGCTGCTCTTTTAACAGCTCATAAGCCGCATGCTCAGCAGGAGAAGTTGCTTCTTGGTCTTCAATGAAATCCCCAAGGTGAGAGTCGTCTTCTTCACCAATTGGTGTTTCAAGAGAAACAGGTTCTTGAGCAATCTTTAATATTTCACGAACTTTTTCCGGTGCAAGATCCATTTCCTCGCCTATCTCTTCAGGTGAAGGCTCACGACCTAAATCTTGCAGCAATTGGCGCTGTACGCGAATCAATTTATTAATTGTTTCGACCATATGCACAGGAATACGAATCGTTCTAGCTTGATCGGCAATAGCACGTGTAATCGCTTGACGAATCCACCAAGTTGCATACGTACTGAACTTAAAACCTTTACGGTAATTAAATTTTTCAACCGCTTTAATCAGTCCCATATTTCCTTCTTGGATAAGGTCTAAGAATAACATGCCACGCCCTACATAACGCTTTGCAATACTAACTACAAGACGAAGGTTTGCCTCTGCTAAGCGGCGTTTTGCTTCTTCATCACCATCTTCAATTCGTTTAGCAAGATTAATTTCTTCTTCTGCTGATAGTAAATCGACGCGCCCTATTTCTTTTAAGTACATACGAACAGGGTCGTTAATTTTCACACCTGGAGGAACACTTAAATCGTTAAGATCGAATTCCTCTTCTTTTGCTAATTGATGAATATTCGGGTCTTCATCAGAATCTCCGATTAATTCAATACCTTGTTCACCTAAAAATTCATAATATTCATCCATTTGATCGGATTCAATATCAAATCCATTCATACGTTCTGCAATTTCTTCGTATGTAAGAACACCTCGTTTTTTACCTAACTCTGTAAGTTGTTCTTTCACTTGTTCAAATGTTACATCTGTTTCCACTTCTTTAGAACGAGCTGATTTTTCAGCCATTTGTTCCCCTCCTTACGTGAGATACAAATACTTGCTACGATTTCATAGACAATCGGATTTCTAAAATTCCCTTTAAAATTTCAGCCGCCAATCGATAATCCTTTCGATGCTCAGCTGCTTTCATTTCATGTTCTTTTTCCTTGATTTCGAGTTCCTTGCTTCGATTTTGAATTGCCCTTATATAATCTTGAAACTCCTTATCAGATAAATGAGGACTTATTAGTATATTTGCAATGTCAGTAACTTTGCTGCGAAGCTCATCATTAGGAAGCCAATCTAAAAATTTACTTACATCAGGTTCATTGCCCTCTTCATAATATGCATGTAAATGAACGATAATTTCTGAATGTTTCTCAATGTGAAAAAAACTTTGAAGCACTTCTTGCACTTTACGTGCGACATCTCTATCCTGGAGCATATGAGCCAATAGATGACGCTCTGCATTTTCAAACGCAGACAAGGGTTTAATTTTAACCTCACGCTTTGGAGTTGCAGTTCTTTGCTTTTCTTGGAAATGGTGCCCTTTATTTTTTCGATAGATATCTGCTAGTTCCTGCTTTAAAGCTTCAATCGGCATCGAAAAATCTTTGGATATTTGTTGCAAATAATGTTCTCGTTCAATAGGCTTGGCAAGTTTAGCAATTTCTTTAAGAACATCATGGATATATTGAATTTTTATTGATTCGTCTTGTAAATTTTTCCCCAAACGAAGAAAGTTTATTTTAAAATTTGTAAGACTGACACTTTGTTCAATAACTTCCTGTTTGAATTTTTCAGGCCCAAGTTTTCGAACATATTCATCTGGATCAAGCCCTTCAGGAACCATAGCTATTCTAACCTTACATCCAGCAGCGATAAGCATATCCGCTGCTTTAGAAGAGGCTTCGGTGCCTGCCTTATCACCGTCATAACAAATAATAACTTCTTCTACATTGCGCCGTATTATTCTCGCCTGTTCTTCTGTCAATGCAGTTCCCATCGTAGCAATAGATTCTCCTATGCCAGCATGAACAGCAGCGATTACATCAGCATAGCCTTCAAATAATACTGTTCTTTGTTCTTTGCGAATATGCAGACGAGCTTGATGAAAATTATAAAGTGTGCGGCCTTTATTAAAAATAGGAGTTTCAGGGCTGTTCAAATACTTAGGTGAACCATCCCCTAAGGTCCTGCCGCTGAAGGCAATAATTTTACCTTGCGTATTAGCGATCGGAAACATGATACGATTGCGAAAGCGGTCATAAAATGAGCCATCCTTGTCACTGCGAATCACAAGGCCGGCTTCCTCCATAACAGGTAATTTAAAACCTCGTTTTTGCAAAACTTTTGTTGCCGTATCGCGTGACTCGGCAGCATATCCGATTTCAAATTTTATTATGAGTTCTTTTGTAAAGCCTCTATTTAGCAAATATTCAAGCGCATGCTTTCCATCTTGCGTATTTAAGAGGAGATGATGATAATACTTTTTTAGAAGTTCATGTGCTTCTGTCATAAGTGAGTTATGATTAGATTCATTTACTGCACCGCTGTCAGTAATATAGCTTTGCACATGAATTCCTGTTTTATTTGCTAACTTTTCTACTGCCTGAACAAACGAAGCTCCTTCCATTTGCATAACGAATGAGAGGGCGTTTCCTCCAGCTCCGCAGCCGAAGCAATGAAATATTTGTTTTTCAGGAGAAACTGAAAAGGAAGGTGTATTCTCTCCATGAAAAGGGCACAAGCCCAAATAATTCCTTCCTTGCTTTTTCAACTGAACGTATTCGCTAATTACATCAACAATGTCAACAGAATGACGAACCTGTTCAACGATTTCCTCGGGAATTCTGTTCCCCATAACTACAGCTCCGTGTCCTAATGTTATTTATTCGGCATAAACTAAGTTATTCCTTCATGATTCGACAATATTTTTTTCAATTCACTTGCAAAACGCTTTCGATCCTCTAAAGAGAATGCTTTTGGACCCTTCGTATAAGTCCCACTTCTGCGCAGCTTGGCAGACATGTATCGATTGTATAAAATTGTATCCATTTGTTCATCTTTAAGTGGAATCCCTCTTGGGGATAACACCTGCACACCTTTTTTAACAAGCAAGCTTGCAAATCCCATATCTTGTGTAACGACTATGTCTCCTTTTTCCGCAAGTTTGTAGATATGAAAATCTACCTGATCTTTAAAGGAATCGACATAAATCCAATTACCGACTTGAGATTCAGATTTATGTGCATAAGATGCAACAAAGTAAATGTCGACATGAAATTCTGTTCCCGCCTGGATAATTTCTTGCTTCACTGGGCATGCATCCGCATCAACAAAAATCTTCATTAAATTTTGCATATTTCTCTATTCTACATCCCTTCAACGAATCCTTCAAGAATGCATGTTTTCTTATTTAGATTTTTGTCGATTTTTTACAAAAAATCTTCTCTTTGTATATGAAATTTCCCAAAGCAAATCCTATCCCTAGTTTATTCGGAAAAAACAAAGTCTAAACCTAAAATGAAAGGTTTTTATCACAATTTTTTATTATAATATAATTTATAAAACTTAGCTACATTTCAAACATAATTTTTGAAAATAAAAACGTTCCTGCCTTTTCATATCAGATGTTTCTATATTTCTCCATTTAAAAAGACGCATTTACCTTTAGTAAATACGTCTAGAACGAACGATAATTTTGTACAGCATTTAAAATTATGTTTGCAGACTCTTCTATTGCTTTATCTGAAACATCAATAATTTGGCACCCGATTTTGTCTACTACCTTTTCAAAATGAGTGAGTTCTTCTTTAATACGTTCTATATTAGCATAACTTGCTCCATCACTTAAGCCGAGTGCTTTTAATCGTTCTTTTCGAATGTTATTCAATTTTTCAGGTACAATTTTTAAGCCGAAGCATTTTTCTTTCGGTACAAGATACAATTCTTCAGGAGGGTCCACTTCTGGCACAAGAGGAACATTTGCTACCTTCAGACGTTTATGAGCAAGGTATTGTGATAATGGCGTTTTAGATGTTCGGGATACCCCAATTAAAATAATATCAGCTTTTAAAATACCTCGCGGATCTCTCCCATCATCATATTTGACCGCGAATTCAATTGCTTCAATCTTTTTAAAATAGTCTTCATCTAGTTTACGGACAACTCCAGGCTCGTAACGCGGTGTAGCATTTGTCACCGATTGAATCTTGTCAATTAGCGGACCGATAATATCAAAGATTACTACTCCTTCCCGTTCCGCTTCTTCTACCAAGTATCGTCTCATATTGGGCTTAACAAGCGTATAACATATGATGGCATGATTGCTCTTCGCAATTGAAATTACTTCTTTTAATATACTGGTATCCTCTACATAGGGTACCCTGCGAATATCAGGGTTCAGTGCAAATTGTCCCATCGCAGCACGCACAACTAAGTCTGCTGTCTCTCCAACAGAATCGGATACAACATAGACGATTTGATTGCTCATTTCATTACCTCGCTTTTAACTATACTCTTACAGAAGTTCATCCTCCACTAAATCAACCAACACTTTCGTTAAATTTGTTTTTGTAAGGCGTCCAATCACTTCTAAACCTTTCTCTGTTTCTTTAACGACAGGCATGGCGTCAATCTGCTTTTCTATTAATTTTTTAGCTACATCATACAAACTATCATCTTTTTGACATGTTGTGATATTAGGCATTCTCGTCATAATAATATTCACTGGTACCGACGTCAAATCCTGATTTCCCATACTTGCGCGCAATAAATCTTTTCGAGATACAACGCCGACAAGCAATGCATTTTGATCCACAATAAACAGCGTTCCTATATCTTCTAAAAACATTGTGCAAATTGCATCATACACTGATACATTTTTATCCACCACTACTGGAAGAGATTGACAATCTTGTATCCTTAACTTTTTTATGGTTTCAGATAAAAGCTGTCCTCCTGTTTTACCGGTATAAAAATAACCGACTCTCGGACGAGCATCTAAGTACCCGGCCATCGTTAGAATTGCTAAATCCGGACGCAGCGTAGCACGAGTTAAATTTAATTTATCTGCTATCGCTTCTCCAGTAATAGGACCATGCTCTTTCACAATTTGTATTATTTGTTCCTGACGTTTATTGAGTTCTATGATACTCACCACCCTTACTAATCGAAAAAAGAGTTATACTATCTTTTAAATATTATATACTAAATATACTATTCGAAAAAGAAAGGATATAAAAAAGAAAACGTTTTTGTTCTTAATTATCTCATTTCCTTCTTTATACAAAGGGAAATTTAAAATAAACATACTAAGTTTAGAACAAAATTGCGCCCTTCTTAATTCATATTGTACACTTAATCGTTATTCAGCGTTAACAAGTAACAAATTCGATAGTTTTAAGTAATCTGAGCATCGATAAAGATTTTTCTTTATGTATCAGGAGTTAGTTTTTCAAGTTGCTGCAAAAATCGGCGTGACTTTAGGTAAATTCCACAATATTCATCATAATAAGCATTTAAAATCGTACGCAGCTGTTTTTTTGTTTCGGCCTTTACGGAGACATTTCCAAGACGATTCAAATGGAAATGATGGAATAACCGTAACAGCTTACCCGCAGCCTCATTAATGGGAAGACGGTATGGGTCTTGTTCTGCATGTTTTGCACATAGAAAGCCGCCTTCCCTAATGGAGAAGGCGACAAAAGCATCTGATTGGTGACAAACAGAGCATGTATCAAATTCCGGATACATTCCCAAAACGGGCATCATTTTTGTTTGATAAATATATGCCAAAACCTCAGGGTCTACCCCTTCATTCATATAATGCAACGTTTGATACATTAATTCAAATAAAAAGGGGTTACTCTTTTTCTCTTCTAGTGCCTTATCTGTCAATTCTATAACAAGAGAAGCGTACGCTGTGATAAAAATATCCTCACGTATATCACGCATGGAAGAAATTACCTCTCCTTGTTGCAGCGTTCCTAAGCCTGTCCCTACTTGCACAAGAAAATATCCATAAGTAAAAGGCTGGGAAACGGAGGAGAGTCGGCTATTCGGCTTTTTTGCTCCTCTTGCAACAACACCAACTTTCCCAAGTTCTCGGGAAAAAATGGTCACAATTTTATTTGTTTCTCCATAATTAATTGCTTTAAGTACTATTCCCTCAATTTTTTGAAACACGTTCATCACCATCCAAGGCGGAACAATAAGATCAAGAAATCGGAGAATCTATTTCTGCTAGCTCGTCATTAGACTCATTCGGCCATTCTCGCCCCTCTTTTTCCAACTCTTTGTAGATAAGGTATGTTTCTACGCTTCCAGTTTGAGAAAAGACACTCCAGGTAAAATTCAACATAAGAACCCACCTTCCTATTTTGATAAGCCTAGCATGATTCCAATTTCCTTTGTTATTAAAGTGACCTTATTTGTTCCTTTTCATGTGAGAAAAATTTTTCTAATTAATATTCGTCTTCCCTAAATCCAAGATCCCTTAACTGAGATGCCTTATTCCGCCAATCCTTTTGTACTTTTACCCACAACTCCAAAAATACTTTGGAGCCAAGGAGGGCTTCGATGTCTACACGCGCGCGCTTGCCAACTTCTTTTAGCATACTTCCCTGTTTTCCAATAACAATCCCTTTTTGAGAGTCACGTTCTACAATGATAGTAGCATTGACATACACAGCATTTCCGCTTTCTCTTTTCTGAATCGCATCGATACCGACTGCAATTGAATGAGGAATTTCTTCCCTTGTTAAGTGCAGTACCTTTTCCCGAATTAATTCTGCAATGATAAATCGTTCTGGATGGTCAGTAACTTGGTCAGCAGGGTAATACTGAGGTCCTTCTGGCAAATATTTTTTTAACGTTTCCAACAACGTCTCCACATTATTTCCTTCTAATGCAGAAATCGGTACAATTTCTTTAAAATCATATAATGAGCGATATTTGTCTATGAAAAGGAGCAGTTCATCAGGGTGAACTTGATCAATTTTATTTACTACTAAAAAAACCGGGGTATTCGTTTGCTTAAGCTTTTCAATAATAAACTCATCGCCGCGTCCCCATCCCTCTACTGCATTAACCATAAACATAATTATATCGACTTCTTTTAATGTATTTTGAGCAATTTTCATCATAAAATCGCCAAGTTTATGTTTAGGCTTATGTATACCTGGTGTATCAATAAAAACAATTTGCGCTTCGTTTTCCGTATACACCCCTTGAATTTTATTACGTGTCGTTTGCGGCTTATCACTCATAATAGCAATTTTTTGCCCGATTACACGATTTAAAAATGTAGATTTTCCTACATTAGGGCGTCCAATAATGGACACAAAACCTGATTTAAAACCTTTATTATTCATTTAAATCCTCCGGTGAAAATGCTCCGGGCAATAATTCTCCGACTGTCGTCTCTTGAACATCGCCTTTTAAATTTGAAAGATACACTTTTGTATCAGACTTACATAATTCTACCATAACTTGACGGCACGCTCCACAAGGTGGTACTGGACGTGTTGTATCCGCTACCACAGCAATAGCATCAAATTCTCTATCTCCTTCTGAGTATGCTTTAAACAATGCTGTTCTTTCAGCACAATTACATAGTCCGTACGAAGCGTTTTCAACATTACAGCCTTCATACACCTTACCTTCTTTAGTTAAAAGAGCTGCCCCAACCTTAAATTTTGAATAAGGAACATATGCTTGTTCACGAGCATGAATCGCTTTTTGAATTAATTCTTGGATGTTCAATATTGTCTCTTCCCTTCCAAATTAATAGTTTACTGAATGAGATACGGTGCAAAGATAACGCCTCCAATAATGACAGCAATGATAGAAAATACCAATACTGCACCAGCAGCGACATCTTTTGCAATCTTTGCGAGCGGATGAATATCTTCAGTTGCTACATCAACTGCTTTTTCTATTGCTGTATTAATCATTTCCAAGCTGATTACCACACCAATGGTTAACAAAACAATAAGCCATTCTATTCTAGTTATGCGCAAATACAAACCGCACACTGTAACAATTATTGTTACCCAAAAGTGAATTTGCACATTCCTCTCATGCTGTATTGCATAGCAGATACCCCAAACAGCATACACAAAGCTCATTATTATGCTTCCCTTTTTCATCTCTCTAGTCCAAAAGAATCTAAAATTTCCTTTTGTTTTGTAAACATCTCTTCTTCTTCTTCTTCTGTCATATGGTCATAACCTAACAAATGCAAAAATCCGTGCACAGCCAAAAAACCAAGTTCTCTCGTGAAGGAATGTCCATACTCCTGTGCTTGTTCTTTTGCTTTTGGTATAGAAATGATAATATCTCCGAGAACTCGCGGCATGTCCGCTCCAACAACTTGCAATTCTCCTTCCACTTCATCCTCTAGCGCGAAAGAAATCACATCAGTCGGTTGATCCTTATCTCTATATTCACGGTTAATCTCTTGAATTCGTTGATTGTCTACAAACGTCATAGACATTTCCGCTTGTTCTTGAATATTTTCAATATCAGCAGCAAGATACAATAATTTTTGTATTTCTGTAATCTGCTCATCTGTTAATTCACTTGTCTCATCAAAAAAGTCAATAATAATACTCATCATTTCACCTGCTCTTTTTTCATTTCGGGATATTGAATTCTTGAATGAAAAGTTCCTTTTAGCATTTCACATAATATTTTTTTAACAATGGCAAGCTCTCGAAACGTTAAATCACAATTGCTAAATTGCTCATCCTGCAAACGATCCTTAATAATTCTCGCAACCAGCTGTTCAATTTGTTCTGGCGTAGGTGCATTTAAAGAGCGAACCGCTGCCTCTACGCTGTCTGCAATTCCAACAATAGCAGCCTCTTTCGTAGAAGCTTTTGGCCCCGGATACCGGAACATATCTTCTGTATATGCTTCATCATTTTGCTGAATAGCTTTATAATAAAAATACTTTAGTAGGGTCGTTCCATGATGCTGCGCCGCAATATCTACTATTTCCTTAGGAATTTTATGTCTCTCTAATAATTTTACACCTTCACTGACATGAGCAATAATAATATCTCGACTTTGCTCGGGTGTCAAATTATCATGAGGATTTCTAATTCCCATTTGATTTTCTATAAAGAAATGCGGTCGAAGCGTTTTACCAATATCATGATAATAAGCTCCTACACGAGCCAGCAAGCCATTAGCACCTACAGCTTCACAGGCAGCCTCTGACAGATTAGCCACCATAATGCTGTGATGATAAGTACCAGGGGCTTCTAATAAAATTTTTCGAAGTAATGGATGATTCGGGCTTGCGAGCTCCATCAACTTCATAGAAGATACCAGTCTTAAACCGCTCTCTAAATACGGTAACACCCCTAGCGTCAACACAGAAGAAACAATCCCAGATGCAGCCGCCATTAGTAAATACATACCAACTTCAAACGGTGAAAAATTGGCATTTCGTATGAGTAAAATAGCAGATAGTACTGCAACGTTTAAGATAGATACAAACATCCCGGCTTGCAAAATCATGGTACGCTTCTGCTTCTCCCGTAAAAATACACTTACAGACCAGGAACTTAGTAGATAATACACTGCAACTGTATAATTGAGGGTTGTTACACCTTCATTAAAAATAACACTTCCACAAATGGAAAAAATCATACTTGTTATAAAAACAAAGCGATCTCCAATCATAAGCTTGACCAACATAGCCCCTAGTGCAACAGGCACTACAAATCCCAAACCGGTAAATTCAATTGTTTGGAAGAAGCTGATGGTTTTCATAATTAAAATAACAAGTGCCACAATAAGCGCGTAAGCAAGAACATACGGCTTCCCCTCTGTTCTTCGCTTTAAAAATATATCAAATTGATGTTGTACAAAATAAACAAGAATCACAACAAGGATAAACAAGCCAACAAAAGGTTGCAAAGATTTCCCATCATCAAGTAAGCCTACGAGCTTCAATTGCTCATAAATCTCTCTTGTAATGGTATCTCCTTCTTTTACAAGAATTTGCCCCTGTAATATGTACACTGGCTCGACAGCATCTCTTTCCATCTGCTTTCGTTCCTTGGTTGTTACAGGATCATAGAAATAATTGGCTACTACTGCGTATTTTCCAAGTACAACGATTGCCTCTTTTAAATCACTAGTTACATTCGCATTGTTCAATTCTGGTTGAATTCGATCCTTAAACCCGTTAACTTCATTAATTTTAATGTGTTTACTCATGATAGTGTTAACAGCAGTCACTGTTGAATATCGAGCTACATCAAGCTGATCAGACCCCGCATTCAACAATTCAATAAGAACCTTATCCTTTAGACTTTTGGTTAAGTCACTAGGAAGCTTTTTCTTTAGTTTTTCTAATTTTTCATCTATGGTAAGAAACTCGCGTACTTCTCCTTCTGCAAGAGGTTCATTCGTCGCTTCATCCTGTACCTCTTTCACTGCATCAAATACAGAATTTACGATATCCACTCGATTTTGCTTATATTCTCCGCGATATGTATACTGATCTTCTACACTCTGCTCTGCTTCACGCCTTTTCTTCTCTGTGGTTACTTTATCTTCAATTGTTATCGGAGAGTGCACAGTATTCTTTGAAATAGACAACATTTTTACATTTACTTCATTTGGTTTTACGTTGCTCATCAATGCTACAAAAAGAACACAACCTAAAAGTACATATAAAGCAGCCTCAGCTATTTTATATTGTTTCAGCAGCTTAATCATTCTTTGTGAGTTTTTCATAACTGCAGAACCTTCTCCTCCCTTACAAGAGTCCGTCCATAAACAATGATAACAAAAAACGACCCTTTAAGTGAAGGGTCTTATGTGTTATGCTTCTACTTTATCATAAGCCTCAATAATCTTGCGAACCAAAGGATGACGAACTACATCAGATTGTTCAAGAGTTACAAATGATATAGCAGAAACGCTGTTCAATGTTTGATTCGCTATTTTCAGACCAGATTTTACTCCCTTTGGCAAGTCAATCTGAGATGGATCACCGGTAATAACCATTTTCGAGCCAAAGCCTAGCCGCGTCAAAAACATTTTCATTTGTGCCCCTGTCGTATTTTGCGCCTCGTCCAATATTACAAAAGAATCATCAAGTGTTCTTCCTCTCATGTAAGCAAGGGGAGCAATCTCAATCACGCCTCTTTCTATCATACGTTGTGTATGCTCTTGACCAAGCACATCATGAAGCGCATCATAAAGCGGACGCAAGTAAGGGTCAACCTTCTCTTTTAAATCACCTGGCAAGAATCCAAGGCTCTCTCCCGCCTCTACAGCAGGTCTTGTCAAAATAATACGTTTCACAGAGCCGTTCTTTAATGCACGGACTGCCATTACAACAGCTAGATATGTTTTTCCTGTTCCAGCAGGACCAATTCCAAAAACAAGGTCATGTTTTTTTATCGCATGAATATAATGCCGTTGTCCAATTGTTTTAATGCGAATAGATTTCCCTTTTACATTTTTAAAAATTTCTTCTTCATATAAATCTACAAAATTCTGGATTTTCCCACTTAAGCCTAACTGCACTGCATATACTACATCACGCTCAGAAATGGTAATCCCTTTTCGCACTACGGCAAGCAGGCTGTTTAAAATCTGCTCTACAAGCGCAACAGCTTCACTGTCTCCAGAGACACGGACAGCCTCTCCTCTTGTAACAATAGATACATTCAATTCTCGTTCAATCAATTTTAGATTTGTATCATTAACTCCAAACAAAGCTACTGCTTCATTTATATTTTCTAACTGTTGATTCATCTCTGTTAATTGTTCGGCCATTACTCAATCTCCTTGAATTTCGGACTCAGATATTGGTTGTTCCGTTGCAATATTCTCTATTACCTTAAAATGTAATTCTAATTTTACTTTACCATCCTTAGTACTCTTTCGCAAAACTTTTTCTCCAATAATCCTTGCATGCTCATCAAGTTTTTTCTTGAGCTCACTTCTTGCTATGTCTATACCGGTTTTTACCGCCTGCTTTTGTGTATAATCACGATGCGCTTCTTCTTCCTCTCTCACCGTAACTTTTTCGTATGAAATGGGGAGCGTCCATCGTAAAAAATGAACATCATATTTCATAGAATCTTCTTTATATGCTTTATACTTATTTTTTTCAAATCCCCATACTTTTATCTGTAATTTGCCGACATTTATGTAATACTTTTTAAAAAAAGAGCCTGTGTATACTTGAAACTTCGTACTCAGCGGGATTTCAACTGATGACTTGTACCATGTTTCTCCAAAAATGACTCCTTTCGCTGGTACAATAGTAGGATTTTCTTCGTTTCCATATATACCAGAAACAAGAAGTTGTCCTTTTTCAACGTGATCATTCTCCTGTACCATGTTCTTTCCTTGCTCTACAAAGGTACGGGTAATCACAGCTTCTTTTTTTGCGATTAAATTGCGGGGTTGTAATGCTTCTTCTTTCTTAGGCTCGTTTTTCTCCACCACTTGAAAGTGATATGTTGTCCCTCTAAGTTCGACGCCTACCCATGTAATCGAATTTACATTATTGGTCAAATACCTTTGCAGAGACTCTACATCTTTAAGCTGGAATTGCAGTTTGCCACGCTTTACTCCTAACGCATCTAGCTCTTTCATGATGAGATACTCAGTTTCCGGCTTCGCTCCGTCTATTTCGATGCTCCATACCATATTAGACAAGAGAATCAAACAAACAAAAAAAGTAATGAAACCGATAAGAAATCCACTGTTTTTCAAAAGTTTTTTTCGGAAAAATGGTAAGCCATATCGACCAATAAATCTTATGTCACATTCATTCTTCCTATATATGATCCTCAATTTCGGAACATCTCTCAGCATTACATAACACGTTATCGTTTCTGTCCCTACTTTTTTCACGTTCCACACATAAATGCCTCTTCGGACACACTCGTTAACAAAGCGTTCTGTTCCACGCCCACTCAAACGAACTTTCACATGTCCCCCAAAGAGGATTACCCATTGGTTTTTCATGCTTCTCCCCCGCTCCTTATTAATCTAGAAACAGTACTTGTTCAATTGTTCCTTCAAGCAGCAATTCCTCTGGAAGTATGGTTTTGATAACAAAGGAGTTTCCTTTAATCAACAGCTGACCTTGCTTTAACAGTAAACGTACCTCAGTATCGGAGAATGCAAGCAGTCCCCTATGATTTTCTATATAAATATGAATCTGACCAACCATAGTGATTCGAGGCAGATCCATAAGCACATCAGCAGGCAGGTCCATCTTCTTTGTAATCCAACTCTTCACTTGCTGTTGCAGCTTTTTCATCGAAGAACCCCCTCTCCATTCATATGTATGAAAAAAATGCTTGTACTAGCACCGGAGAAAAGAATAAAAAAGCATAAAAAAACGTCTCGTGAACGAGACGTTTTTTTATGCTAATAATTGTGAAACAAGCTTGTTAACTAAAGAGCCATCCGCTTTACCTTTTACTTTCGGCATAAGGGCGCCCATTACTTTACCCATATCAGCTTTGGAAGCTGCACCTACTTCTTCGATAACTTGCGCAACGATATTTTTCAGTTCTTCTTCTGTTAGCTGTTTAGGCAAATATGTTTCCAAAATCTGAAATTCATTCTTGATTTTATCAACAAGGTCTTCGCGACCAGCTTTTTCAAATTCAAGGAGGGAGTCTTTACGCTGCTTTGCTTCACGCATCAATACTGTCAACTCCTCTTCTTCTGTTAAAGAAGAATTGCCGACTTTGATAGCTTCATTCTGTATAGCAGCTTTAACCATACGGATTACACTTAATTTCTCTTTTTCTTTGTTTCTCATTGCTTGTTTCATATCATCATTTAGACGATCGAGAAGACTCATAAATACACCCTCTCTTAGAATTTGCGCTTTCTAGCTGCTTCAGACTTTTTCTTACGTTTTACGCTTGGCTTTTCGTAGAACTCGCGCTTTCTTGCCTCTGCAAGCGTACCAGTTTTAGAAACTGATCTCTTAAAACGACGAAGTGCATCCTCCAAAGATTCGTTTTTACGAACGACTGTTTTAGACATCCTACTTTCCCTCCCTCCGAACGTTCACTTACATCATAAACTTATGCATGCAAAAGGAAGACCTTTTCAGCATGTCTTTTACGATTATAATATATTGCATCCTACTTGGTCAACTGTCTGACGAGAATTTCACTGATAGAAAAGTGATTTCATACCGTTTAAAATATTAAATGAATTCCTTACAAATCAGTCTGTTTAGTCATTTATTTTTAACAGTTACTAATAAAAAAAGAAGACTGAATCCAGTCTTCTTTTTTTATTAGTAACTTGTAGTTGATGTTTTTCCACTTACTAAAGCAACACCAGAGCTTGTACCGATACGAGTCGCTCCCGCTTGTACCATTTCTTCCATACCTTTTAAATCACGCACTCCACCAGAAGCTTTCACACCGATATCCGGTCCAACTGTCTTTCTCATCAACGCAACGTCCTCTATTGTTGCACCGCCAGTGGAGAAGCCTGTAGAAGTTTTGACAAAATCTGCACCAGCTTTTACAGATAATTTACAAGCACGCACTTTTTCTTCTTCTGTTAGTAAACAAGTTTCAATAATAACTTTTACTATGGCCTTCCCTTTTGCAGCTTCCACCACAGCACGTACGTCACGCTCTACAAGCTCATCATTTTTATCTTGTAAAGCACCAATATTAATAACCATATCAACTTCTGTCGCGCCTTTTTTGATCGCATCAGTTGTTTCAAATGCCTTTGTTTCCGGTGTTGTTGCTCCCAATGGGAAGCCAATAACCGTACACACCTTTACTTCAGAGCCTTTCAAAAGCTCTGCTGCTGTTTCAACCCAAGTCGGGTTAACACAAACAGAAGCGAAACTATGCTGCTTTGCTTCTTCGCATAATGTAACAATTGCATCTTTTTTTGTATCCGCTTTTAACAATGTGTGGTCAATTAATTTAGCATATTCCATGCACAATATCCCCTTCCATAATGACTATGTACTGATTCTTCAGTTGTCTGACGACTAACCATTACTTTGATTATACCATAAACAAATAACAATATGGAGAATTTCTAACTCCTTTTTTACTTTTCACTTATTAGTATCTTTTCATTCAAAAAAAGCATACAAACATGTTGTTTGTATGCTTAGGCGCTTGCGCTTTCTTCTAATACTTCATCCAGTATGCGAACAAATTGTCCCTCGTTATATGGATAACCAGCTTTTATAATTTTTATTTTTACCAGTTTGCCAATCATATCTTCTGTTCCCTCAAACACTACTTTTAAGTAGTTATCTGTATAACCAACAAGTTGGCCTTCATTAAATTCTTCTTCTGGAATAACCTCTAACACTTCTCCTTCAAATGCACAGGCGTACTCTTTTGCCAATTGATCAGAAAGAGCAATTAAACGATGTACTCGTTCGTTTTTTACTGCTTCATCCACTTGATCATCCATTCGTGCTGCCGGAGTTCCAGTACGTTTTGAATACGGAAATACATGCAACTCAGAAAAACGGTTATCCTTAATGAAATTGAACGTTTCCATAAACTCTTCTTCCGTTTCACTAGGGAAACCAACAATTACATCAGATGTAATTGCCAAGCCTGGAAGAGCTTCTTTCAAACGATCCAATCGCTCTTTGAAAAATTCCATTGTATACTTGCGGCGCATACGTTTCAATACTGTATTAGAGCCAGATTGAAGCGGAATATGCAGATGACGTACTATTACTTTAGATTCGCGTAGTACTTCAATTACCTCATCTGTAATTTGACTAGCCTCAATGGAAGAAATACGAAGGCGTTTTAACCCTTTTATCTCTCTCTCCATATCTCGCAACAGCATAGCCAGATTATAATCCTTCATATCTTCTCCATAGCCACCTGTATGAATGCCAGTCAAGACAATCTCTTTGTAACCCGCATCTACTAACTGCTGAGCTTGACGAATGACTTCCTTTGGATCGCGAGAACGCATTAAGCCACGTGCCCATGGGATAATGCAAAATGTACAAAAATTATTGCACCCTTCTTGAATTTTGAGAGAAGCGCGAGTACGGTCTGTGAAATAAGGAACATCTAACTCTTCATATACACGTGTTTTCATAATGTTCCTTACACCATTAATCGGCTGGCGTTCTTCTTTATATTGCTCAATATATTCAAGCATTTTCGTGCGATCTTGCGTCCCCACAACAATATCTACACCTGGAATAGCCATAATTTCCGCAGGCGAGGTTTGAGCGTAGCATCCTGTTACACATATAACAGCATCAGGATTTTGACGAACGGCACGACGAATGATTTGACGGCTCTTCTTATCCCCTGTATTTGTTACAGTACATGTATTAATAACGTAAACATCGGCTCTACGTTCAAATTCTGTACGCTCATAGCCTGCTTGTTTAAATAGTTGCCAAATTGCTTCTGTTTCGTAATGATTGACTTTACAACCTAACGTATGAAATGCAACGTGCGGCATAGTATCACCCCATCAGTTCAAAATAATAAGAAACAGCAGATAGTACATACAGAGGAGCTGTTTCCGTGCGTAAAATCCTTGGGCCTAAGCTGCAGCTTACAAATTTATGTTCACGTAAGAGCTGGATTTCCTCTTCACACCATCCACCCTCCGGACCAAATACGATCAATAAACGTGCACCTAACGGCAAACTTTCCAGTGTTTTGACAAAGTTTGCTTTTTCTCCTTGTTTTGCATCTTCTTCATATGCAACAATACACGTATCATACTCTTTGCTAAGGTGAAGAAGCTGTTTAAATGAAACAGGAGTTTCTATCGTTGGTATTGCACTGCGGTGTGATTGCTCCGCAGCCTCCTTGGCAATTT
Organism: Bacillus sp. 165; assembly: GCF_017742235.1. GTDB lineage: Bacteria > Bacillota > Bacilli > Bacillales > Bacillaceae_G > JAGHKQ01. Next base: position 32,272 of record NZ_JAGHKQ010000004.1, on the reverse strand, counting down.
TCGTCCAGCGCTCCACTTTTTTACTGCCCTTTTTTGTATCCCACTTCACAATCGAACGTGACGCTTGAAAAGGGAGAAATGCCTTTGCGCCCAGCTCCGTTCCCTTTTGGATAATAAGCTCAAGCTTATCCCCTTTTGGCAAGCCGCTTGCAATCGTCACTTCAATAGGCAATTCATTGGATTCCTCTACCCATTTTACAACAGTAGCTTTTACAAATTCATTGGTAATTTCATCAATTATACAAAGAGCTGTTTTTTGATTATAACAGCATATAATTTCTTGACCATGTTTCATGCGCATCACTTTTGCAATGTGATGTGCATCGTCACCCGTAATTATAATATTGTTATTTTCTACTGCGCTTTCTTCTATAAAATATCGCTGCATCGTATCACCCTATGATGATTGAGCTCTATTCCCTCACTTACGAATAGAGCTCAATCAGACTAATTATTTCGAGCAATAATTGCTACCCAATCTTCAATCTTCAGTACTTCTTCAATTGTAAAGCCGGATTTCTCTAATGCATCTATTACCTCTTGCTGCTTTGCTTCAATAATTCCCGAGGTAATAAATAAGCCGCCTTGTTTGACAACCTGAGCTGCCTCTTTCGGGAATAAAAGAATAATTTCTGCTAATAGGTTGGCTACAATAACGTCTACAGGGCCTGTAATGCCATTTAGTAAGTTATTTTGATTTACAGCCACAACATGCTGAACATTGTTTAATTCAATATTCATTCTCGCACTCTCTACAGCAACCTCATCTAAATCATATGCTTGGACCGAGGAAGCACCAAGTTTAGCGGCCGCAATACTTAAAATGCCAGATCCTGTTCCAACATCAATTACTGTATCGCCGTGTTTAACCATTTTTTCTAATGCACGAATACACATTACTGTCGTAGGATGGGTTCCTGTCCCAAACGCCATACCCGGATCCAGTTCAATAATACGTTCTCCTTCATGTTCAGCTTTATATTCTTCCCATGTCGGAACGATCGTGAACGTTTCAGATACTTGGATAGGATGATAATATTTCTTCCAAGCTGTAGCCCATTCTTCTTCATCAACTTCACTTACAGTCACTTCATTTTTCCCCAAATCGATATCGTATTGACTAAGGCTGGAAATCGCCGATTTGATTTGTTCTACATTAGCTTCAAAAGAATCATTGATCGGAAGATATGCCTTTACAATGACTCCTTCACTTGGATAATCATCAGGGTTGAGTTGGTAGATTTCTCCGAATCGATTTTCTCGTTCTTTTACTAAATCCAGGGGGTCCTCAATAACAACGCCGCTTGCACCCACTTCATGCAAAATATGAGAAACAGGCTCCACAGCTTCTTGTGTTATATGAACACTGATTTCTGACCATTTCAATTCTACCAACTCCATTTTCTATTCATCTTATTAATTTGCATCCATAGAAACAAGCCCTATGCTGCTAAGCATGGGCAAGAATCCATTTCATAATCACTATCAGTATTACCCTTTAAACGCTCTTTTAAGCTTCGCAAACAAGCCGTCTTCTTTATGAAGCTCATCCTCTGCAAGCTCCTTTAATACTTCTTTTTGGCGAGTAGATAATTTTGTTGGTGTTACTACCCGAACAATAACATATTGATCTCCTTGGCCATATCCTCTGACATTTGGCGCTCCTTTTCCTTTTAAACGGAACTCTGTACCTGTTTGAGTGCCAGCAGGTATTTTCAATTTCACTTTCCCATGCACTGTAGGTACTTCCACTTCATCACCAAGAGCAGCTTGCGCAAACGTTAATGGCATTTCACAGATGATATCATCGCCTTGACGCTCAAAAAACTCATGAGCTTTGACATGGAATACAACATATAAATCTCCCGCAGGGCCGCCGTTTACCCCTGGTTCCCCTTTGCCAGATACACGAATTTGTTGACCATCATCAATTCCCGCTGGAATTTTCACATGAATTTTCTTTCTCTTGCGTACTTTTCCAGAACCGTGACATGTATTACATTTTTCTTTTATGAATTGTCCAGTACCGCTGCAATGCTGACATGTTCGACGATTAACAATACGGCCAAATGGAGTATTTTGCTCAACGTTCACTTGACCGCTTCCCTTACAGTGAGAACATGTTTCCTTGGAAGTTCCTGTTTTTGCGCCTGACCCCTGACATGTATCGCACTCTTCTTCAGTTGGAATTTCAATATCTGTTTCTTTTCCAAAAATGGCTTCTTCAAATTCTAAGGCCATTGAATATTGCAAATCAGCTCCTTGACGAGGTGCGTTTGGATCCCGTCTTCTTCCGCCACCGCCGAAAAAAGTACTAAAGATATCTTCAAAACCAAAGCCGCCAAAATCCCCGCCGCCAAAACCGCCATCAAATCCTTGGTTCGCTCCAGCATGGCCAAATTGATCGTACTGCGTACGTTTTGTATCATCACTTAATACATCATATGCTTCCTGTACTTCTTTAAATTTTTCTGTCGCATCCGCTTCCGTACTTACGTCTGGATGGTACTTTTTCGCAAGTCGACGGTAAGCTTTCTTAATTTCATCTTTAGAGGCCGACTTGCTGACACCAAGCACCTCATAATAATCTCGTTTACTCATAGTATCCAACCCCGACTCCTTTCACATAAAGGTAATTTTATCATTTGAAGAAATACCTTTGCAACAATTACTGTCATACGCACCAACTGTTGAGCAAGCAGGCTCCCCGCTATTCTTTATATTACGACAGTAAAGATATTTTTCATTAGTATTTAAAAAAGCCAAAGTCAAGGCACGCTTGACTTTGACTTTTGTAGTTCTTACTTATCGTCTTTTACTTCTTCAAACTCGGCATCCACTACGTTATCGTTTTTGTTGCCTGCATTTTCAGCGCCTTGAGCTTGCTGAGCTGCTTGTTGCGCTTGCTCATACAGCTTAACGGATAGACTTTGTACAATTTCTTGAAGTGCATCTTTTTTCGCTCGTACTTCTTCAAGATCGTTCTTTTCAATCGCAGCCTTTAATGCATCTTTCGCTTCTTGAGCTTTTGCTGTTTCAGCTGCATCTACTTTACCTTCTAAATCTTTTAATACTTTATCTGTTTGGAAAACAAGCTGGTCTGCTTCATTGCGCAATTCTGCTTCTTCTCTAAGCTTTTTATCTGCCTCAGCATTTAATTCAGCTTCTTTGACCATACGGTCGATTTCTTCATCAGAAAGACCAGAAGAAGATTTAATTGTAATTGTTTGTTCTTTATTTGTTCCTAAGTCTTTTGCACGTACGTTTACAATACCATTTGCATCAATATCAAACGATACTTCAATTTGCGGAATTCCGCGCGGTGCCGGTGGAATGTCAGCTAATTGGAAACGGCCTAGAGTTTTATTATCCGCAGCCATTTGACGTTCCCCTTGTAGCACGTGAATATCTACAGCTGTTTGGTTGTCTGCTGCTGTAGAAAATACTTGGGATTTACTTGTTGGAATTGTTGTGTTACGCTCAATCAATTTTGTAAATACGCCGCCCATTGTTTCAATACCTAAAGAAAGCGGAGTAACGTCTAGTAATAAAACGCCTTTTACATCCCCTGTCAACACGCCGCCTTGGATTGCTGCACCTAACGCTACTACTTCATCAGGATTTACACCTTTGTATGGCTCTTTACCTGTTTCACGCTTAATAGCTTCTTGTACCGCTGGAATACGTGTAGATCCACCAACAAGAATAACTTTATCAAGCTCACTCGCAGAGAAACCTGCATCACGAAGAGCACGACGCGTTGGCTCTAATGTTCTTTCTACTAATGTTGCAGAAAGCTCTTCAAATTTTGCACGAGTTAATGTTACTTCTAAGTGCAGCGGACCTGCTGCGCCCGCGCTGATAAACGGTAAAGAAATTTGCGTTTGTGCTACACCAGAAAGATCTTTTTTTGCTTTTTCTGCAGCGTCTTTTAAGCGCTGAAGAGCCATTTTATCTTGAGAAAGGTCGATGCCATTTTCTTTCTTAAACTCTGCTACTAAGTAGTCAATGATAACTTGGTCAAAATCATCGCCGCCAAGTTTATTGTCTCCTGCAGTTGCAATTACTTCAAACGTGCCTTCTGCCAACTCTAAAATAGATACATCAAACGTACCGCCGCCAAGATCGTATACTAAAATCTTTTGTTCTTGTTCTGTTTTATCTAGTCCATATGCAAGAGCTGCTGCTGTAGGTTCGTTAATGATACGTTCTACTTCCAAACCTGCAACGCGTCCAGCATCTTTTGTTGCTTGGCGCTGCGCATCGTTAAAATAAGCTGGCACAGTGATAACAGCTTTTGTTACTGTCTCGCCTAAATATTCTTCTGCATAAGATTTTAAATGTTGAAGAATGATAGCAGAGATTTCTTGAGGAGTATATTCCTTACCTTCTGCTTCTACTTTATAATCTGTACCCATATGACGCTTGATGGAGATGATTGTATTAGGATTCGTAATTGCCTGACGCTTTGCTACATCTCCAACTTGACGATCTCCGTTTTTAAATGCTACGACAGATGGAGTGGTACGATTTCCTTCCGCATTTGCAATAACTTTTGGCTCTCCGCCTTCCATTACTGCTACACAAGAGTTTGTTGTCCCTAGATCAATACCGATGATTTTACTCATGGTTGTACTTACCCCCTTAATTTATGTAGTTATTGATTTACTTTTACCATAGATGGTCGAATCACTCGATCCTTTAGTTTATATCCCTTTTGAAATTCCTCTACAACCGTATTGGTTTCAAATTCACTGTCTTCTACTTGCATTACTGCTTGGTGCTGATAAGGATCAAACGGCTTTCCTACCGCTTCGATCACTTCTACTCCTTCTTTTGTCAACGCTTCTAAAAGTTGACGATGCACCATCTCCATCCCTTGCAAAATAGAAGATGTTTGCTCATCTTTCGCTTCCATTTTCACCGCTCTTTCAAAGTTATCCAGAGCAGGTAAAATATCAAGCACTAAGCTTTGCGCTCTATACTTTTCAGCTGCCTCTCTATCCAATAGAGTGCGGCGGCGATAATTGTCAAAATCAGCTTGTAAACGAAGCAAACGGTTTTCGGTCTCAGCAAGCTTACCTTCCAGCTCGGTTACTTTTTCTTGTAATACACCAGCATCCTCAAGCTGAACCTCTTCTGCCGAATTCTCTCCCGTTGTATCTTCAGAAGCAGCTACTTCCTCTTCTGACAGCTCCGTCATTTCTTCAATTATTTGTTCGTTGCGCTCTTCCATATTGTTCACCTCCCTCAAAAGCAGAGGATTAGCAGTATTCGCTTCCCCTCTAGGTTCAATCTATTACTTCAAATACATTTGATAAAACGCATCAGACAATTGCTTTGTCACAACCTGCAGCAGGCTAATAACACGCGAATACTGCATTCTTGTAGGACCTAACATAGCAATGGTTCCCAGGTGCTCCTCTCCTACTGAGTAAGTCGCCGTTATTAAGCTGCAATTTTCCATTGCAGAAGATTCATTTTCACGACCAATTTTCACCTGAATACCTACCGTCTTATCACGAAGCATATTATAAACTTGTTCTTCATGCTCAATCATTCTTAACAAAGAAGCTATTTTATGAATATCATGAAATTCTGGCTGAGAGAGCATATTCGTTTTCCCGCCAAAGTACACCTTTTCTGATAACGGAAATTGCAGTGTACCATCCAATAATTTCATCACATCATCATAATCTTGAACGTGAACACGCAATAAAGTCACAATTTCTTTAAACATTTTGTTGTTTAACTCTGATATTGGCACTCCATTAAGTTTGCTGTTTAAAATATTAACCATTTTTTCAATATCCGAAGGCTTGATGGATTCCGGAATTGTAATAGTTTTATTTTGAACATGGCCGGTATCTGTTACGATAATTGCGACTGCCGTATGAGGACCAATTGGAACTACTTGAATGCTTTTCACTCTGTTTTCTTTCATTTTCGGTCCAAGCACGATAGATGTGTAATTTGTTAAGTCAGATAAAATTTGAGCAGATTTTTGAACGACCTTTTCTAATTCAAAGATTCTTTCTGCAAATAAATCCTTAATTTGTATAAGTTCCCTCTCAGGTAAATGTTGCGGTGCAAGAAGATGGTCTACATAAAAGCGATAGCCCTTTTCAGAAGGAACACGTCCGGATGAGCTATGCGTTTTCTCAATATAACCGAGCTCTTCTAAATCTGCCATTTCATTGCGAATAGTAGCAGAACTAAACGTAATCTCTTCTTTTTTTGACAACGTTCTTGAACCAACAGGCTGCGCAGAACCAATAAAATCATCAATGATAATTTGTAGAATTAAGAGCTGACGTTCTGTTAGCATGATATCATCACCTCTGTTAGCACTCTATAGTTTCGAGTGCTAAATCTAATAATAAATTACCAAACTAACTCCGATATGTCAACGCAAACATCTCTTCTTAATCAAGTAAAAAAGATTGGAACACTTCATTTCCAAGTAATTTCCCTTGACGGGTTAGCTTCACACCTTCTCCAGTTTCTTCAATCAAGCCCGATTGTATTTGTTTACTTATCTGCTTGCCAAATACAGAATATAGATCTTGTCCAAATTTATTCAAAAAGTGTTCTTTATTAATACCAGATATTTTTCGCAAGCCAAGAAACATTTCTTCTTCCATTTGCTCTTGTACAGTTACTTCATGAACATTGAGATAAGGAAGTCCTGTTTCCTCGATCTTAGAGAAGTATTTTTTAAGCGGACCGATGTTTGTGATGCGTTTTCCATTTATATAACTGTGGGCTCCCGCGCCAAATCCATAATATGCTTCATTATTCCAGTATGTCAGGTTGTGTTTGCTTTCATAGCCTGGCTTTGCAAAATTGCTGATTTCGTACTGCCCATATTTATGCATTTCCATTTTATCCATTACTAATTCATACATTTTCGCTTCATTTTCTTCTGGAGGAAGGGATAACTTTCCTTTTTGCATCATGATATAAAAGATGGTTTTCGGTTCAATGATAAGTGAATAAGCAGAAAAGTGCGGAATATCCAGTATAAAAGCCATGTCCAATGTTTGCTTTACATCATCTACTGTTTGCTTTGGCAGAGCATAAATCACATCGGCATTAATATTATGAAAGCCGACTTCTTTTGCATCATAAATCGCTTCAAATACATCTTTTGCCGTATGTCTTCTCCCAATTGATTTAAGAAGGTTATCATTAAAGGACTGTACCCCAAAGCTAATGCGATTGACCCCGCCGCTTAAAAGAAGTTTCAACTTTTCCTTCGGCAAATCTCCTGGATTTGCTTCAAATGTTATTTCACAAGTTTCATCTATAGGCTGTAAATGCCTGTGGATGATCTCTAACAACCTTTCTGTTTGCCCCATATTAAGCGAAGTTGGTGTTCCTCCGCCTACAAAAATCGTCTTTAGCTTTTGAAAAGGAGTCGTCTCTACCGTATGTTGTATTTCCTTCTCCAAATAATTTAAATATTCGTCTACCGGCTGTCTTTCAATTAACACTTTGTTGAAATCACAATAATGACAAATATGCTGACAAAACGGAATATGGATATAAGCTGATTCAATCAAATATGTTCACTACCTTTTTACTAAATTACGTACTGTTTTTTACATTTTACCCAAATGCTATTGTCCTGTTCCAAGCTATGCAAAAATGCCGCAGAGCATTCTGCGGCATTTTTTTACTTATTTTCATCCATACGAAGAACAGCCATAAATGCTTCTTGTGGTACTTCTACAGAACCAATAGATTTCATGCGTTTTTTTCCTTCTTTTTGCTTTTCAAGAAGTTTACGCTTACGTGAAATATCACCGCCGTAACACTTCGCTAAAACGTTTTTCCGCATTGCTTTAATAGTAGAACGTGCCACAATTTTATTTCCAATTGCAGCCTGTACCGGAACCTCAAACTGCTGTCTCGGAATAAGCTCTTTCAGTTTTTCTACAATTATCTTTCCGCGATCATATGCTGAATCACGGTGAACGATAAAGGACAAGGCATCTACTGTTTCTGCGTTCAAAAGAATGTCCATCTTCACAAGCTTGGATGGCCTATACCCAATCAGCTCATAATCGAAAGATGCATACCCTTTTGTACTGGATTTTAACTGATCAAAGAAATCGTATACGATTTCAGAAAGCGGAATTTCATAGGTTAAGGTTACGCGTGATTGATCAAGGTACTGCATATCTATAAAGGTTCCGCGTTTTCCTTGACATATTTCCATTACTGCCCCTACATAGTCATTTGGCACCATAATAGTCGCTTTTACATAAGGCTCTTCTACACGATCAATTGTCTGTGGATCCGGCATATTGGACGGATTATCGACAATTAGTTCTTGTCCGTTTGTTAAATAAACTGTATAGATTACGCTCGGAGCCGTTGTAATTAAGTCAATTTTAAACTCACGCTCAATGCGCTCTTGAATGATTTCCATGTGCAATAGCCCTAAGAAGCCGCAACGGAATCCAAAACCAAGCGCCTGAGAAGTTTCTGGTTCAAATTGTAAAGCAGAATCGTTAAGTTGCAGTTTTTCCAATGCTTCACGAAGGTCGTTATAGCGTACATTATCAATTGGATAGAGACCACAAAATACCATTGGATTCATCTTTCTGTATCCAGGAAGCGGCTCTGAAGCTGGACGTTTTGCATGCGTGATTGTATCCCCCACACGCGTATCTCCAACATTTTTAATAGAGGCTGTTAAAAACCCTACATCCCCTACGGTTAACTCATCACAAAGCACAGGTCTTGGAGTATGAACACCAACCTCTGTTACTTCAAACTCCTTGCCTGTTGCCATCATGCGTATTTTATCGCCAACTCTTACCGTTCCATTTACCACACGAATAGAAGCAATAACACCGCGATATGCATCGTATAACGAATCGAATATCAACGCCTGTAAAGGTGCTTCTGGATCACCCTCCGGTGCAGGAACCTTTTCCACGATTTGCTCTAAAATTTCCTCTATACCAATACCAGCCTTGGCAGAAGCAAGAACAGCCTCGGACGCATCCAAACCAATTACGTCTTCAACCTCTTGACGAACACGTTCAGGGTCGGCACTTGGCAAATCAATTTTGTTAATAACTGGCAAAATTTCCAGATTGTTATCTAATGCAAGATAGACGTTTGCTAACGTTTGGGCTTCAATCCCTTGTGCAGCATCAACTACAAGGATAGCTCCTTCACATGCCGCTAAACTGCGTGATACTTCATACGTAAAGTCTACGTGTCCTGGTGTATCAATCAGGTGCATAATATACGTTTCGCCGTCTTTTGCCTTATAGTGCAGTTGAACAGCATTTAATTTAATTGTGATTCCACGCTCACGTTCCAAGTCCATAGAATCCAATAATTGATCCTTCATCTCGCGTTGTGTTAATGCGTTTGTTTTTTCTAAGATACGGTCTGCCAACGTAGACTTTCCGTGGTCAATATGTGCAATAATAGAAAAGTTTCGAATTTTAGATTGCCTGTTTGCTCTTTCTTCTATGTTCATTCTTTTATTCACTCCTAGTAATCTCGCCAACATACACTAGCATTGATTATATCAATACAGCACCGAACATTCAATCAAAACTGATGAAAAGAAAGTCCTTGTATTTACTCTCATAGTATATACTTGTTTGCTCAGACACAATAGTGGAAAAAATACGCTATCACTGCGTACGTCTTCTGCAAGCAGCTGTATAGCTCGTAAGTCTTCTGTACTTGTATCTGTAGAACAAAAATTATGATTTCTTATACATCAATATGTCTAAAATAAAAAATACATTGAAGGTCTTCAATGTATTTTCATATTTTGTTCAATTCCACAAAAATATCTTTAATTTTCCCTACTACTGTGTTAGTCGAAATTTGCACTACTTTTTCTACTCCACCAGCCAATGCATCGCCCATTTTGGAAAATAAATTAAAGCTTTTCAATTTCTCTAACTTTTTTTGTTTCTCTTCAATAGTGATGTTTTTTCCTAAAAAAGAGGCTTTCATGTCTCCGCTCTCAGTTCCACTTATTTTTGCCACTTGTTCAAATGTTGGATCATCATAACCCTTCATCTTCTTTAAACCATCGTTTGCGAGCTGCATACCTAACAATACTCCAATAAATAAAACAGTCAAAAGCAACAAACATCGTATCATGAACCTCTTCACGTTCTCTTTTCCTTTCTTCGCAAAACTACAAAGTTAATGTGTATAAGCTCCTGCATTATCTTGATTTACTTCATTATGCAATGCTGCATTAAGTCCGCTGGCAATAATATTAGCCATATCTTCAATAAATGCGTCCACTTCTTTTGGAGTCACCATTAAATTATGTCCTAATGGCGCCAATACTTCTTGAATTAACTTTCGTTTTTCTGTCTCTTCCAAAGTACCCACGATTCCCATAAAAGTATTCCGTTGTTTTTCGTTAGGCATATCCTCTTCTGTTAATTTTTTCTTTTCACCAAAGGAAAATCCAGCCGGCAATAACGAGCGAGACGGCTTTCCTCCTTCTTTCATCTCTCGTCCAAAGTGCTTTAAAATAAAATCAATTGTATCGCTTGTAATAGATACTGCGTCTACCACTGTAGGAACACCGATTGCAATGACTGGAACACCCAATGTCTCCTTGCTCAGTTCTTTACGCTTATTACCAATTCCCGAACCAGGATGAATGCCTGTATCCGAAATCTGAATCGTGCTGTTAACTCTCTCAATAGAACGTGAAGCCAACGCATCGATCGCAATAACAAAATCAGGCTTCACCTTTTCCACTACTCCAAAAATAATGTCACTTGTCTCAATTCCTGTAATCCCCATAACACCCGGACTCAAAGCACTCACTGGACGAAACCCTTCTTCTACGCTCTCAGGCTGCAGTTGAAATAAATGACGGGTAACGAGTAAATTCTCAACAACAGCAGGCCCGAGTGCGTCAGGTGTAACATTCCAGTTTCCCAATCCTACAACGAGACAGCTCGCATCCTCAGAAATACCTGCTTCCTGTAAAAAATAGTGAAATTCTCGTGCAAAAACACTTTCTACTTTTTGCTGGAGTTCTGTATCTTGCTGCCGCACTCCTTGCACCTCTAGCGTTAAATAATTTCCAGGCTTTTTCCCCATGGATTCAGACGCCGCATCTTGAATAACTACTTTTGTAATCTTAATAGTGTCCTCTTCCCGTTCCTTCACAATTACACCATTAATAGCTCTTGGTATTTCCTGCTTCTCTTCCAACATTTGATGCGCTTCTACAGCTAAATCAGTACGAATAGCATATTTACTCAAATCTAATGATTCGCTCATGCAATCTCCTCCACCAGTCGTATATTGTACAATTTAGGGTTCCCAAAATTTAACTCTTTCATTCTAAATGCTGGATTCATGAAAATTCACCTCACATCACTATTGCAATTCTTCTGTTCGTTTGATAGAATATCTCTTGTTCTATGTAAGTATCGAGTTCTATTTCTCGATGGCACCAGGGAGGTGAAAGAAATGGCAAACATTAAATCTGCTATCAAACGCGCTAAAGTTAGCGAAGAGCGTCGTGCACATAATGCTTCTCTAAAATCTGACATGCGTACAGCTGTTAAGAATGCTGAAGCTGTAATCAACAATAATGATGTAGAAAACGCAAAAGAAGCTTTACTTGCAGCTTCTAAGAAACTTGACAAAGCGGTAAGCAAAGGCTTAGTCCACAAAAACGCTGCTGCTCGTAAAAAATCTCGTTTAGCAAAAAGATTAAACGGAATTAACGCTTAATTTGCCATAAAACGATCCGGCCGGGTCGTTTTTTTCTTTTTATAAAAAAGCTCATGCAGGTGGCTGCATGAGCTTTTTTATTCTTTAAGGTGGTTTAAACGCATAATAAAAAATTCCAAAATTAATTTTTTTTCCATTTTCCCCGTTTTCATTTCATAATCTGCTTCTGCTAACAAGTTCAAGATTTTTTTTAACTCCTCAGGTAAAAATAACTTTGTTTGATTCATAGCGAGTTTGACTCGATACGGATGCACAGACAAATGGCTAGCAATTTGATTTTGATTATATCCCCTGCCCTGCAATTCTTTTACTTGATAGAGCAAACGAAATTGAGTTACGAGCAGAGCCAAAATTTTAATTGGTTCTTCCTGCTTCGTTAAAAGCTCATATAAAATCTTTAATGCTCCTCCTATATCACGCTTAACCACTTTTTCCGTTAAAGCAAATACATTTTGCTCTGCTGATTTTGGAACAATAGAGGAAACTGTCTCCTCAGTAATGAGCCTCTCTTCATCAATATATAAAAATAACTTATTCATTTCTTGAGATAGCATCATAATATTACTTCCTACAAGCTCCACCAACAAAGATATTGCTTTTCCTTCTATTTGGACTCCCTGCTCTTTCACGCGTTCTTGAATCCATTTCTCTATATCTTGAGTTTGTAATACGTTAGCCTCCACTACTTCGGCAGACTTCTTAACAAGCTTGGTAATTTTTTTACGTTCATCCAGCTTTTCAAACGGAGCAATTAATACCAAAACGGTGAACGGGGACGGCTCCTTAATATATTCCTCCAACACCTTTACATTTTGTTCCATTTTCTCTTTTTGAGCTGTTAAGAATAAAGGGGATTTAATGAGGATTACTTTGCGCTCACCGAAGAATGGGAGCGTTCTGGCATCTTCTACTACTTCCTCCAAATATACTTCATCTAAATCGTAAACCACCGCGTTGAAATCCCTGTTTTCTTCCTCTAGGGCGTGCTTTATAAGCAACTCAATCGTTTCATTTATAAAATAAGACTCTGTACCGTACACTAGATACAAGGGGGCAAACTGTTTTTGTTTTATTTTTTTATGTATGGCATTCATGTGTTCTCTCCCTAACTTGTCCAATATGGCATCTCTATTGTTTCACATAAATAGGGGAATAGGCAATGCCTATTCCCAATCTATATTAAACGTTAACGAATAAGTCCCGGGTGTCTTGTTCATTAACGGGTAAGCAAAGCTGTATCCTTATTTTTTGTACAGGCTTACAAAGTATGAATGACAAGTGTTGTCATGTTTGGAAAAGAAACGACTAATTGTAGCTTTTTTTCTGACATTATCTTATACTAATAATGAAAAGTTGGGAGGGGTATTTTGTGAATGAATTTGAAGCAAATGTTCAAAGCAAACGAAATGACGCAGTGGATTCTGGAATAGGTTTTGCTGCTTCTTTTGGCTTCTTTACAATTCTTTTTATTGTTGCGACAGCAATTAAAGTTATCGCTTCTTAAGACTGCAGCTTCTGCAGTCTTATTTCTTTTTAGTTGTTTTCATCATATGTAATCGCGCTTTGAAAAGTTCCTTTTTCTCCCAGAAAATTATAGGCAATTGCGCCGTTCTGATCTGTTCTCAATATAATAATTCCCTGACTCTTAAGACGAGTAAGTACTTCTTCATGGGGATGACCGTAGCGATTGCGTTCTCCTGCAGAAATTACAGCAATTTTAGGTTGAACTCTTTGTAAAAAAACATCTGTTGTAGAGCTTTTACTCCCATGATGACCTACCTTCAAGACATCGGCTCTTAGGTAAGCAGACCGCTCTAGAGTATTTCGCTCTCCTGCCTCTTCTAAATCTCCTGTGAATAACCATGTTAACCCTCCAATAACTGCATGCAATACAATAGAGCTGTCATTTCCTTCTGCTTCATTTCCTGATGGCGATATAACAGTGAATACAGCTTCTCCAGCCTTCCATTGTTCACCGGCTCCTACAGTGGCTATATTTATCTTTTTTCGCACCGCTTTCTGTACAATCTCCTGTTCCAATTCTGAATAGCCTTCTTTTTTTCCAATGAGGATTTCTTTAATAGGGATTTGTTCTAAAAGCTCTTTTGTCCCTCCAACATGATCCATATCTCCATGGGTCAAAATAAGCTTATCTAACACTTTAATCCCTTCTGCTTTTAAATACGGAAGAACTGTATCCCTTCCTACTGTATATTCCTTCTTTCTTTGCTGCCATTCTTCTTTTGGAAATGAAAAAACTCCACCTGTATCAATCAAGTATGTTCCCCTTCCAAAGGGCAATTGAATTAAAATAGAATCCCCCTGACCAACATCTATAAAAGTGACCTTTCCATACGGGCTCCAAAGATAAGAATAGTAATGGGAGCATATAAGCAGCAGCAACATGCTTAAAACAACTCTCGCATATCTTCGCAAAGCCTCACCCTCCCATGTTATAAACAAACAAATTATTACAATAAAATACAGAAACATAATCCATATTGACGGATTCTCAAAAGTTAAGCTGGAAAAAGGAAGCTTGGCACTAAAGTCCAATAGTTTATTGGAGTACACAATAACAAAAGAAAGCATCTGAGCTAATACTTTTGCTGCCATTGGAAATAAAAAAGAGAGAACAAATGCACATAGGCACAGAGGAAGAATGAAAAAGGAGATAAGGGGAACATAAATCATGTTTAATACTAAGCTGTACGGAGAAAATTGGTGAAAATGATACAGAATAATCGGCAATGCAATGAGCTGAGCAATAATCGTGACCTTCCACATCGTTTTCCAGCTGTTCTCTTCCTTTGACAATATCGTTTTGGAGGAAAGTATGAGCGCAAAGCTGACGAGAAACGATAATTGAAACCCCGCATCAAATAAAACGTACGGGTTGTACAGCAGCATCAGCATACATACTATACCTATGACATCTATAGCCATGATTGTTGAAGCAAACAAAAAACAGCAAAGTACAATACAAGCAGTCACACATGCCCGTATAACAGAAGGAGAAGCACCCGCCAGAACCATGTAAACAGGGAGAATTAAAAGAATCGTCACTGTAGCGGTTTCTCTTGTCATACCAAGACGCAGCAAAATATAGTAGCACATAGCAGTCAATAAACTAATGTGTGACCCAGAGATCGCCAGCAGGTGAACTAATCCTAATGCTTGATATTGCGTTTCAACTTTCTCTGTCATTTGGGCACGATCTCCAAAAATAAGAGCGTTCATAAAACCTACTGCTTGTTCTGGAAAAGTGAGCTGCACATGCGAAAGGGCAGCTTGTCGAAGAGAATAAAGAGAGGAAAGGATATTGATATGTGTGTTAGTACATCTTTCGATAGAAATTGTATCAGGAATAAGCTGATAATGAATATGACGCTGAAATAAATACTGCTTATAATCGAATGCATAAAAATTGCGGGCAGGCGACGGCATCCTCAGTGTCCCGCGCAAACTGCATCTCATCCCTGGATGGAGATACTGCAGTTGTTTTTTCTCTATACTATTGGGAATTCTATAGAACACTTGGAGTGTTTCTTTTGTTTGAAATTGAAATGATAACCTGTCTCCATCAAATACTGGTGAAGAAGTAAGCGTTCCTGTGAAAGTCGTTTCCATTCCAGTATAAATGGACTTATTTGTTTCGTTTACTTGGAAAGCATAAAAAGAGGATACGAGAAAAGTCACCATACATAATACCCCTGCATAAACCGAAAGCTTTATGCAATAACATAAATATAAAAATCCAATCATGAGAACCCCAATATGAAAATTAGAGTGAGCCGCCGCAATTCCAAGCATCATTGCAATCGCAGCGTACCCGGACTGTCCTCGCAAAATACTATCACCTCACAATGGTTAGAGCAGCTTCTGTATATCTGTTAACAAACGACGGATATCTTGCTCTTGAATACTCTCAATGTTCGGACTCCCAAGAAGCTCACGTATCTTCCTTACATTTTCGTCCTGTTCAATAGAAGCTATGGAATATTGCAGCGGCACATGGTTGACTTTCACATTCGCTTGTTGAAACAGTTCAATGGCATATGGATGATTTTTATAATCTTCAGCATAGTATACTGCTGTAATGCCACTTTGAATAATCGCTTTACAGCAATTCAAACAAGGAAAATGCGTAACATATATTTCTGCTCCTTCGGTTTTCACACCAAATTTAGCACATTGCAGCAATGCATTTACTTCTGCATGAATGGTTCTTACGCAATGATTGTCGATAACATAACAGCCTTCGTCTGCACAATGAGTTCCCCCGGCAATAGATCCATTATATCCCCCGGCAATAATACGTTTGTCCCGTACAATGGTTGCTCCTACCGCTAAACGTGTACATGTGCTCCTCAATGATAATAAATGACTTTGCGTCATAAAATATTGGTCCCACGAAATTCGTTCCATGCTGCACCCCCATTTTCTCTCCTTTCAGTGTAGCCAGTTTATAGCACAAGCGTCAAACCTCTTTTACGGTACAATGATATAATCTTTCATTTTTTCAAGCGATTTTTCTCCTATACCGTCTACTTCCAGTAAATCTTCCAGTTTTTGAAATGCCCCTTGCTCTTCTCTGTAGCGAATAATATTGGCGGCTTTAGAAGGTCCCACTCCCGGTATCTCTTGTAATTGTTCTGCTGTCGCTTGATTTATAGCTATTTTCCCTTCTCCTGATACAGATGGAGGGACAACTCCTGCTTCTTGTAGTTCTCCTTGCACAGGTACGTAAATCACCATTTCATCTCTTGCTAACGAAGCTAAGTTTACCTTTGCTTTATCCGCCTTTTCCAAGAAGCCTCCTGCCTTTGCAATCGCATCTATAACCCTAGCTCCTTGCGGCAGCTCATACACACCTTCTTTGGCAACCGCTCCTTTCACGTCCACCATAACAAATCCAGGTGCCTTAAAATCCTCCTCTTCTTTTTCTTTTAATATGGGCGGTGGGATATTTTCAGTTTCTTCGGCTTGGTTAGTCAAAGTATAAATGAAGAGCAGTATCCCTACTGCTGCTACACCCAGCAATAACCATTTTTTAGAGATAGAAAGATTCATTTTAGGTACACTCCTTTTTTGATACTATAGAAAATCATAAATCGGAAAAGACATTCATATTGTTTAGGAGAAAGATTTTACAAAGGAGGGGATGGAACATTGAACATAGGAATTATAGGTACAGGTAATATGGGGAAAATTCTGATTGACGCATTCATTGAAGCAAATGCCGTACAACCCTCGCGCTTAACAATTGTGAATCGTACATTAGCAAAGGCATATAACATTAAAGAGCAATATCCAGGTATTAATGTGGGAAAAACGATACAGGAAGTAGTGAAAAAATCAGATTTGATTTTTTTGTGTGTGAAACCACTTGATATGCATCCTTTATTACAACAACACCATTCACTATTTACACAAGAAAAATGTCTTGTTTCCATTACGAGCCCTGTTAGTGTAAAGCAGTTAGAATCGATTGTAAATTGCAATGTGGCACGTATGATCCCCAGTATAACAAACCGCGCATTAGCCGGTATTTCTCTTTGTACATTTGGAGACCGTTGCTCACAAGAGTGGCAAAAAAAACTCCTTGCCCTCTTTTCACATATCTCTACCCCTATTCACATTGAAGAGAACATTACAAGGGTAGCATCAGATATCGTCAGCTGCGGACCAGCTTTTTTCAGCTATTTACTACAGCGCTTCATTGATGCGACTGTAAAAGAAACTGAAATCACCGAGCGTGAAGCAACAGAATTAGCAAGCGGTATGCTGATCGGAATGGGAAAATTGTTGGAAAAAGAAATTTTCACTTTGCGTACATTACAGGAAAAGGTGTGTGTCAAAGGCGGGATTACCGGAGAAGGAATTAAAGTGTTGGATACCGAATTAGGGGATGTATTTGAACACTTACTCCAAAGAACTCATGAAAAATACAACGAAGATCTTGAAAAAGTAAGTGAACAGTTTAGAGGCTGTTAACATACAGAATACGACAAGAAATAATAAAAAACCTTCTACATTATAAAAAAAGAGCACGGAAATTTCCGTGCTCTAACTATTTGAACCAAATGATTGTATGATTATCTAATCAGCCCTGTGAGGCCTCCGTCTATATGCTCTTTAATATATAGAATTTCATCCTATCAAAGTATTATGCATTCAAAAATCTAAAGCTCTGAGATTATTTTTTGGCGGCAAAAAATATGCGTTCAGTTGTATCGAATACCTCTGTTTGTTCAAAACCATCAGTGATGCTTTGAACTGAGAATCCCGCTTCTTCTAACCAATCCTTTAATTCTTGAATGGAATATGTACGCTGTACATGAAACTCGTCAAATCGACGATACATGTCCTTCTCTATGTCTTGAGTAAAAAAAGTCAACTCATGTTCCACGCTATTTGGAAGCTCACCCGGAAAACAATTCCAAATCAATGCGACAGAGTCTTCATTTACTGCAAAGGTTTCATTTATGAATACTTCATTGACCTTGTAAACAGAATGAACATCAAATAAAAAAAGACCCCCGGTATTTAAGTGCTCATATACTCTCTGAAATGTCCTCTGTACTCCTTGTTCTTCCAATACATAATTCAGCGAATCACAAAAAATCGTGATGCAATCAAATCTCTCAGGAAGTTCCAACTCTGTCATATCTTGCTGATAAAATGGGATAGACAAGCCTTCACCCGTTGCTTTTTGCTGCGCTACAGCTAACATATCCTCTGACAAATCGGCACCTGTTATAGTATATCCTTTTTTAGCCAGCGGCAATGTAATATTCCCTGTACCACAAGCTAAGTCTAAAATTTTATGTGCACGTACCTGTTGTTTTTGCAGCTGCTGCTCTACAAAATCCACCCATTTTTCATAGGGAACATCACTCATCAATTCATCATACAAAAAGGCAAATTGCTCATAGCTCATTGGCTCAACACTTCAGCCATGTCTTCTATTGGAGCGTCCCCCCAAAGTCTCTCAAGATTGTAGTAATCTCTTTCATCTTTATGGAAAATGTGAGCTACTACGTCTCCCATATCTACAAGAACCCATCGCCCTTCATCGAAGCCCTCTATACGTTTTACATCAAACGTGTATTCCTGTACTTTTTCCTTCATTTCACGCACAATCGCTTGTACTTGCTTATCAGAATTACCATGGCAAATCAGAAAATAATCTGCTACCGCTGAAATCCCTCTCATATTTAATACCACGATATCTTCAGCTTTTTTATCGTCTGCCGCTCTCACAGCAACCGTTAACAATTCTTTTTCTGTCATTCAACTGCTTCCTCCTTTATTAGTGCATTATATGTTTGAAACGTCAATGGGTACACAGCTTGATCTTTCTCCATTAAAAATGCAATCGTATTCTTAATGGCCTGCAGTAACGCTTTATTTAAATCTAGCCGCGCAAGTTCTCGTACTTCGTCCACTCCCGGAAATTTCCTCCCCGGTTCAATATAATCTGCTACATATATTACTTTATCAAGCATGGTCATGCATTCATGTCCACTTGTATGATAGGCTATCGCCTGCAGAATTTCGGGATCTGTAACCCCTGCTTCTTTTTCTACTAAATAAGCACCTACAGGCGCATGCCATAATTCTTTATTATATTCCAATAAACCTGCGGGCATTTGTTCCCGCTTTATAATCTCTTCCATCTCTTGAATTGGACGACATTTTGCATAGTCATGAAAAATAGCCGCCAGCTCTGCTTTTTTTTTATCTACTTTGTACCTCTCCGCTAACTCTATCGCTGTTTCCATTACGCCCACTGTATGGAGATAGCGTTTTTCATGCAGTTGCTTTCGTACGATATCAAGTGCTTGCTGACGTTCCATAGAGTCCATTCCTTTCAATATACTCTCGAATTTTCTCAGGGAGTAAATGCTTTGTATTGCCATTTGTACGAAAACGATCCCGAATGAGACTGGAAGAAACTGCAAATTCAGGAATTTCTAATGGTAATATCGGATATAAGGAACGGAGAGTATACCCTGGACGAGTCACACCTACAAAGGTGATAAGCTTTAAAAGTTCATCTACCTTATGCCATTTAGGCAAATACTCTACCATGTCGCCGCCGATAATAAAAAAGAATTCACAGTCAAGATAGCACTCTTGCAGACGCAAGATAGTATCATACGTATACGAGGGGCCCTCCCGCTCTAACTCAATCAGACAGACAGAACAAAACGGTTCGTCTTCAAGTGCTAATTGTAACATGTCTATACGCCTTTTTACACTTGTGATATCTTTCCCCATCTTATGAGGCGGAATTTGATTAGGCATAAACCATACTTCATCCAATTCCAAACGACTGTATACCTCATTTGCAATAAGCAAATGGCCATTATGGGGCGGATCGAATGTTCCGCCGATAATTCCGACTTTTTTCAATATAGACGCTCCTCCGATTATGATGGAAGTACGATTTGTTTATTTTCCTTTGACTCCTTATATAAAACAATCGTGTTACCAATTACTTGAACTAATTCAGCCCCTGCACCTGTGCTTAGCTCTTCTGCCACTTCACTGCGATCAAATTCACAATTCTGCAGCACACTTACTTTGATTAGTTCTCGTACCTCAAGTACATCGTCAATTTGCTTTACCATATTTTCATTTACTCCACCTTTTCCTACTTGAAAAATCGGACTAAGGTGATGTGCTTTCGCACGAAGAAATCGTTTTTGTTTTCCAGTTAACATCATTTATCCTCCAAGCTTTGTTGTGACTAATTTTTTCATTCGTTCTATATTAGGCAAAATACCTGTCCATAACTCAAATGCAAGAGCTCCTTGATAAACGAACATATCCACTCCATTTTGTGTGATAGCTCCTTGCTGCCTGCCTACTCGCAATAATTTCGTTTCTAAGGGGTTATAAATAATATCTGATACAATACAGTCTTCCTTTAAGTGTCCAAGTGAAAAGGGGCTTTCCTCCGTATTTGGATGCATACCTACTGTTGTTGTGTGAATGATAACATCATATAGATTTTGTACTGCTTCAGCTTCTTGTATACTGAACGCATTCGCATTGACCTCATCGTTATAAAACCTAATCAGCTCTTTCGCACGCTCCTTTGTACGATTCGCTATATCCACACGCTTTACCCCCATAGATGCTAATGTAACGAAAATTGCACGGGCTGCGCCTCCTGCACCTAATACGAGAATATTTTTTTCTTTTAAGGGACCCTTACTAATAGACTGCAACGAACGAACATACCCTATTCCATCCGTATTATAACCAATCAACTTTCCATCTCTGCTTACAACCGTATTCACTGCTCCAATTTCCTTTGCCAGCTCGTCCACTTCGTCCAAATATTGCATAATCTCTACCTTATGTGGAGTAGTAACATTAAACCCAGAAATACCGATAGCTTTAAATCCTTTTACTGCATCACCTAGATCTTTTTCTTTGATTCGAAACGCATGATAATAAGCATTAATACCTAGATACACAAATGCATCATTGTGTATAAGCGGCGACATAGAATGTTCGATTGGATTGCCAATCACACCATATAATTGCTTCATGCCCCTCTCCCCTTTTGTCTTTAAATTAAAGACTTCCGCAGTGATGCCCCTACTCCTTTTGGAACATGAACGACTACTTTTGCTCCCGGTTCGTTGACTGTCACCCAGCCAAGTCCAGAAAACACGATGTCTGTTTTTGGTTCTTTTATTGTAAACTCATGCTTTACAAGTTCCGGAAATTCCTTCAGTTCATCTCCTGAAGGAGGCTGCAGCAATTCTCCAAGGTGATTTTTATAAAGGTCATCGGCTTTTTCCAGCTTTGTTCGATGAATCACTAGCTGGTTGGACATATGACATACAAGTGAACGTCGTCCTCCGCTAATATAGTCTAAGCGAGACAACCCTCCAAAAAATAATGTTTGCTGTTCATTTAATTGAAACACCATTGGCTTCACTTCTTTATTCGGCGTAATTATCTTCAAGCTTTTTTTATCAACAAAGTGTGCCATTTGATGATGATTGATAATACCAGGCGTATCATACAAGGACGATTGCTCGTCTAATGGAATGTCGATTAAATCTAACGTAGTTCCTGGGAAATGAGACGTTGTAATTACATTTTCAGTTTCCTCGCTGAACTGTTTAATAATTCGATTAATGAACGTAGACTTCCCTACATTTGTACATCCTACCACATAGACGTCTCTTCCTTCACGATAATGTTCAATAGCTTCTGCAAGCTCCTTAATTCCATGTCCTTTCGAAGCACTAATGAGAAATACATCTTCAGGCTTTAGCCCAAGCTGTTTGGCACTGTTTTTCATCCAGTTGATAAGTTTGGCAGCTTTTACAGATTTCGGAATAAGGTCTGCTTTATTTCCAACGAGAAGGACTTTATTATTGCCAACAAATCGATGCAAGCCCGGCAGCCAGCTTCCTGTAAAGTCAAAGAGATCAACAATTTTAACCACTAATGCATCAGTTTCTCCAATACCGTTTAAGATGCGCAAGAAATCATCATCCGTTAACGATACATCCTGAATTTCATTATAATTTTTCAAGCGAAAACATCGCTGACATACAACTTGCTCTTTTTCTAATGATGAAGGCGGTGCATAACCTAGTTTATGCTTATCCTCTGTTTGAATTGTCACACCGCAGCCTATACATTTAATCGCATCACTCAATCTTTATTCCTCCCAATGAATTAAGCCTTTTCGCTTCATATTCTTCATTAATCTGCGCTCTATTTTGCGATTAAATCGCGTCATAAACCCATCCGATTGCGCCACTGGTACCACTAAAATTGTATGTAGCCCCAAACGATTGCCACCTAATACATCAGTTAAAAGCTGGTCTCCGATCACTACTACCTCTTCTTCTGTATAGTTCATGCTGTTCAGCGCTTGTTTAAATGCACGTGTCATGGGTTTGCGTGCACTATGAATAAACGGGATACCCAGAGGGTCACAAAATGCTTTGACTCTTCTTTCATTATTATTTGATACAACAGTCACTTGAATTCCGCTCTCCTTAATCGTTCGAAACCATTCTTCAAGTTCAGGAGTTGCGTTAGCACGATCCCATTCAATCAGCGTATTATCTAAATCAGTAATAATCCCTTTTACCCCTCGTTCTTTCAATAAATCGGGAGTGATATAGTAAACATTTTTGACATATTCACTTGGTAAAAACAACTTTAACATCTTTCCACCTCATTTTCATTTCCACTATATCTAAAAAAGTCCTATAAAAGTTTTCGACACTTTTTTTAAAGTGCTCGTCTGTGGATAACCTTGTACACAATTTCCATGCTATTTTTTCAGTATATTTGAAATTTTACACACAATTAATCAACAAGTTATTCACTGTATTTTGTGGATAAAGCGCGGATTGTACAGCAAGGAAATTTTTGGTACAGTAGATTCAACAGATAGATTAACTCACACTTATAATCCAATTTGTATAATCTTAGTTTCTCTATTCTTCTAACATTCAAACCGGAGGTGACAAGCCTTACTGGCGGAAGACATGGAAAAATTATCCGATAAATTGTTAACTGAATCTTATTATAAAGCAAAAGAGCTGAAATTGAACCCTGAGTTTATTTTGTTAATCAAACAAGAAATTATCCGACGATCCCTTGAGCATAATTTAAAGCAAACGTCTTAACTCTATATAGCTGGAAAAAGAGCCGTCCTAGAAAGACAGCTCTTTTTTTCTATCATAAAAGACTGGTTTTTACAATAGTTAATTCCATGTACCCAGCTGTTGACCAACACGAACACCCGTCCTTTTTCGTAACGAAGCTGCTGGTTGGAATGCTCCTTTTTGGAATAAAAGAATGACAGTCGAGCCAAAAGTAAAATAGGCTATCTCTTCTCCTTTATTGACTTGTTCGTTCTGATTCGTTACTTCAATGCTGTTGACAAACATAGCCCCCACCTTCACAAGCATCATACGCTTGCTGTCATGCTCCATTTCTGTAACGACACGATAATTTTTAGAAAGAGGCTCCTTTCCAAATTTCAAGCCCAGCTGATTAACAGGATACGACTTTCTGCCAAGCACAAAGCGCTGCAGCACCTTACCTGCAATCGGACTATGAATCCGATGATAATGGCTTGGGCTTAAATACAAAATAATATATGTACCTCCTATATACGGAACAGCATTTTCATGACTGCCAAGCATCTCTTCAATCGAGTATGTTTTCCCTTTGACAACAAATTCTTTCGATTCACTAATAGGGCCGTAATCTTCAAGTACACCATCTACTGGACAAATCACCGCATCTTCCGAACCATCAATCGGCCTGACTCCCTCTTTTAGCTTACGTGTAAACAAATCATGCAACGTACGATAGCTTTTTAATCCCTTCTCCATTTCTTCCTGTTGTATATTAAAAACTCGTGCATATGATGGTATTATGGCTGCACTTAAACGTGACTGCGAAAACCTTTTTAATAAAAAGGACGTAAACCGCCCATTTGTCAGCTCAATAAAAAATCTATACAATGACTGCCGCAATTGATGATCCTCCTAAAAATTGTCTTTACTATTCGCATCTTTCTCCATACAATATTGTTATTATATTCTAAATCGTATCCTCAATCCACTTTTTAAGGAGGGAAGCCCCTTTGTTTCTATTGAACTACTTAGACCACACCTTCAGAAAACTCAAATCACAAATTGCTAATATCTTTACCCTTATAAATTTATCTTTAGGCGGACTCGCTATCCTATTCACGGTCAAAAACGAACTGCAATTGGCACTTATTTTTATTTTTTCAGCTGCATTATCTGATCGATTTGACGGTATGGTCGCCCGTAAGCTCGGTATTGAATCAGAGCTCGGAAAACAACTAGATTCTTTATGTGATTTAATCTCCTTTGGTGTTGCCCCTGCATTGCTGTTATACCAAGCCCTTTTGTTTGAATACAGTGCGCCTGCTGCCTTTTTTACTATCTTGTATATCGCATGCGGAGCCATTCGTTTAGCACGTTTCAACGTGACAGAATCCACTGGATATTTCCAAGGCGTGCCCATTACAGCTGCAGGCTGTTTGCTCACTCTCAGTTACTTTTTAATCCCTCACATCCCAGCCAGCGCATTCATGTTTCTTTTATTGTTCCTCTCATTTATGATGATTAGCAACATCACTATAAGAAAAATATAATCGGATATAAAATTAACCCCTAACCAAGAAACTTTAGGGGTTAATTTTTATTGCTTTTTTTTTCTTTTTCCGAACGTACAAACTCATGAAACATCTTCATCAATGCTCGTTTTTCAATCCTTGAAACGTAGCTTCTAGAAATACCGAGACTTTTTGCAATTTCACGCTGTGTTTTTTCTTTTTCCAGTCCCAATCCAAAACGGTTCACAATCACTTCTTTTTCCCGTTCATCTAAAATATCGATATATTCCCTGATTTTTTCAAGCTCCATAGTAAGTTGAATTGTATCTATAACATCCTCTGATTCCGATTTCAAGATGTCAATTAAGGAAATTTCATTTCCTTCCTTATCCTGCCCAATCGGATCATGCAAGGAGACATCTTTCTTCGTTTTCTTCAATGCGCGTAGATGCATTAAAATTTCGTTCTCTATACAACGCGCTGCATATGTGGCAAGCTTTGTCCCTTTCCCTTGTGAATAGCTTTCAATTGCCTTAATCAATCCAATTGTACCAATAGAAATCAAATCTTCCGCATCTTCCCCCGTATTTTCAAATTTCTTTACTATATGCGCAACTAATCGAAGATTGTGTTCTATCAACAAATTCCGAGCATTTGTGTCACCTTGCGCCATCAACTCTAAGTATCGTTTTTCATCCTCTGGTGATAGCGGCTGCGGAAACGCATTGTTTTTGACATAAGATACAAACAAAATAAGCTCCCGAATGAACATGCCTAATGCGCCCAATACACTCAATCCCTATTCACCTCCACGATAAAATAGGTGTTCTCTACTATGTGTATGTCAGGGACTGGGCGTCTGTGTCTGTACAAATGGGAGGACGAGGAGGAAAATAAATTCACGCTGTTCAAGTGTTCATAGAATAAATTTTACGGCAATACAAAGTAGAGGTGCAGGCAGCATTATAATCGTGATGAACAGCTAACTGTTCAATCAATAAGTTCTACATCACGTAACCATTTTTCTAGGAAAGCTGATCCTTCTTCAAAAGAAAGGTCGTTAGCATATACAACTCCCAGTTTATATCCGTAATCAGGCACATAAGGAAAATTTTGAGGGATACTAATATTTTTGTAATGCTTTGGTTCAAAAAATATATCCCATTCATCTATACCTTCTTTTTTGTAGCCTATTGCTTCTAGATCATATCCATTTTCATAATAGCCAAGGTGCGCGTGTTGATGCTGTTCATATATATTTTTCATAAAACCTCTCTCCTCTTATGATAAATTCATTGCAAGTATTATAAAACTGGGATTCCAGTTATTTCAGTTGATTGTACTCATATTTCCAACGGTTCCATGCAGAAAGATATTGAGGTAAATCCTGTTGGTGCCAGCGAATACAAGTAGCAATACGACAATATAAACCAAGTAATACCTCTTTATATAGCTCTATTTCATTTTTAGGTCTCCAAGTGTGCAGCAAAGCTACTGCTGGTTGAATCACTTCTAAGTGTAAATCGTCTGGAGAGGAACAGAATGCATATATTAAATCATATACAGGTTCTCCTGAAACTGGCGTTGGATCAATAACACTCACTAATTGCTCACCGTCGAAAAGGAAATTATGGACACCGAAATCACCATGTATAAGGTAAGGACCCTTTTCGCTTCTTATTTCCTTCGACCTTTGAGCCAACTCGTAAATAAGCTTATAATCCTCTTCACTTAGATAAGAACCAATCGTTTCATGTGCTTCTATAACACGAGAAACTAAAAATGACTCCCATGAATCCTTAGGTTCCTCAAGCCATCCCCATGTGTTTATGTTGGGTATAGACCGATAGTTATTAATGATATGACATGAAAGGAAAGAGAGCATGGAACATTTATTTTTTCTCTGGTAATTGATTTGTCCCGGCATATACTTGTAAACAATATAGCGATAGTAAGGATCTACATAGCATAGCTTTGGAAACAAAGGTTCAGCCTGATACATGGTTAAAAACTCTGATTCAGCTGCTAATACCTCGCGTCCGTTGATTTTTACTACATATTTTGGTTTTCCATTATATTCTATAGCACCTACTGTACTCGTGGTTCCTCCAGAAAGCTTTCTGTATTGACCATGCTTTTTAATAATTTCTTTATCTTGTAGTTCTTCCATTATTTGTTCAATATTTAAAGACTGCATGTGGTGTCACCTTCCATTAAGCTTATTTATGTAGAGATTGTAAATCAATGTACTTAACCTAAAATCGGTTGATAAAGAAAATTGAATTACACGAACAAATGTTTTATAATATATTTTCTCAACTATTAATTGAAATATGGATTATGGAGGCATTATACATGTACATAACGATTGCAGACTTTATTAAAGAATGGAATCGGGAAGCAATGCTTACTCAAAAAGTTTTGGATAGATTGACAGACGATTCATTACATCAACAAGTTTATCTAGAAGGTCGTACTTTAGGAAGAATTGCTTGGCATTTTACCACAAATATCCCAGAATATTTAGGACATTTCGGATTGAAGATAGATAGGGTAGAAAACACAGGAAAGGTCCCAGATTCAGCAAAAGAAGTGGCTGAAACCTTCAAAAAAGTAAGTTCTTATGCTGCCCAAGTTATTGAACAACAATGGACAAATGAATCTTTGCAGGAAGTACAAAAGACATTTGGAAGGGAAGAAACAAATGCTCAAATTTTAATGGGGCTAATCAAGCATATTGTTCATCATCGCGGGCAGGTAACAGTTCTTATGCGTCAAGCTGGGATTAAGCCTTTTGGAGTATATGGACCGCCTAAAGAAGATTGGATTCATTTCGGTGTAGACATCCCACCACTTTAATAATGTGCTAATGGATGCTTTAGTGGTATAAGACTTTTACATGAGAGACAAACAAGCTGGGTTATCTAAGCTTGTTTGTCTGTTAATTCTATTGTTATGTTACCTGCCAACTTGTAAGCAAGGGTCTCTTTGTCTGTAACAGTACCTCTATATGAATATATCAAAAACTTCTCTAATAAACCAAAAAATACCAATCAAGGTTAAACAGTTTCTTTACATAATGAATTATTATTCAAAAGTAAGGAACTATAGCTTATTTAACGATAACATCCTTTCCTTTCATTCCGAATGTACCTTTCCATACTTTACTAAAACATGCCACATTAGTTTTAATTCTTGAAGTACCTCCTCATAAGTTCCACGATCACTCCAAGATGCTGGATTAAGTTTCAAATCCATCGCAGCACACCCAATTATGTTCGCATTAATATACTTCTTCTGTGCAATGCGGCTTGCTAATGAAGGCATTGTTGGACCTCGAAAATCCCTAGGAGTCTCCTCTGCTATGAGTGTAAAACCTGGACGCCAATACAGATCAATGGAATACGTAAAACACATTTGTTCTAAAATTCCCCCTACATGAGTACCCCGAAAAGAAGAATCTGCAACGAGCACTTCCACATCTTCTTTAAGAGAAATATCTCCATGAATCTGAGCTTCGATATAGTGATTAAGATTGCGGCTTGGCTCTTGCTCGGCTGGATCTGCAAATGGCTGTTTCAGGTTAACCAACAAATGACTGATTAGCCTTACTGGTGTTAGATTCCTTTCACCAATTGCAAAATCCCGCAAAAATGCCTCTTCTAAGAGTGCAGCCAAAATCATGTCCAACTCTTTATAAGTACCTTTTTCTTTTGGATCTTGATGTGAGTCTAAATACGTGTATGTAGAACGATGCGAAACTTTAGGGGATAGAAGAAAATAGCATGACCCAAAACGTGGAGCAGGTCCATCTGGATGTAACATCAGATTTAGTGCCCCGTATTTAGGCCGTTGATCATTAGTTGCACCCTCCAGTTGATATGCTCCTCCAAAGATTCGCTCTTCCCAAAGGTCGCGTGCGCCACCAGGATACGCGGATACGCTGCCATTTGATAAAAGTGTTTCAAACTGACTCTTATATATTCCCTGCTCAAGCAGTGCTTCAGCAATGCTTTTCATAGTTGAATCAGGCCGATCCGGATGAAAATGCAACCCAATTCGGGCATGAGACTTTACATTACCAACAGCATTTTCAAATACTTCATCTGAGATATTTGACATTTTCAGTATGTGATTGATAGTATCTTTAGCTTTTTGTTTATGATTCCTTGCATACTTTGTAATATGTTCTAAAGCCAATAGTTGAGACTTTGATAATTCCATAACCAGGTGTTTCTCCCCTTTCATGAAACCACCTCTAATAAGTTCAATAAAAAGTTGGTCCTTCCTTCTTGTTCAACTAGTTAGCTAAATAGAGAACAAGGAATACTCCATGCGTGCTCTGTTAGCATAGCCTATCATTATCAGAAGTAAACTAATGTAACATTAGCGTCTTGTACGGGTTATTTTAAAACAATGTTACTTTTCACATTGCCTATATTTCAAAAGTAATATATCAATTCGCTCAATTAACTTGGCCTTCTTTGCAGAAAGAATGAGACATAGTGTATACGTAGCTCATTGGTAGAAGCTGCTTCGCTAAAGCGCTCATTAGCTAAATAAGTTCTTTTCAAGTATTATTTTATGAAGTCCTTTATCATCAGTATAAGTCTCGATCACATCAAATCCATTTTTGATATTTAACACTAACATACTGCGCCATCTATTCATTGTTTTTGTTTGTACAACTTTATAACCATGTTCCTTTAAATATTGATGTTGTTGTTCCATTAGCATTGAAGCAATGCCATGTTTTCTATAATGAGGATCTACTCCGCCTAACCAGCTATAAAATTTATTATTATTAAGTTCATATCCAATTTTAAACCCAACAACTTTTTGATTATCTAATGCAATGTTTAACAATAATTTAGGTTTATCTTTCATTTTTATAATCAAATCATCTTCACTATCGAATACCGAGTTATACAGCTTGGTTATCCTCTCCATTAAATCCACATTAGGAATACTTTCAAAAACAAGGTATTTAATGTCCAACGATATTTCTCCTTTCAAGCAACATCATCCTTATATTACTATACTGTTTCCAAACTTTTATAAAGAAAAGCTGAAGAATACAAACTCTCTCTTCAGCCCCCACTCCTTTAACTCGACTTGGAGAAAGACGTATGAACGATACCTTCATACTCCGTTTACATAAAACATCATTATCAAATTTTGTATTTTGCGAACGCTACCTCTACAACAAAAGACCACTGTATCGTGGTCTTTTGTTTTCCTTATTCAATTATCTACCCAACAGCTTAGATCTACTTCAAAAAAACAGAGCTATTTCTTCCTGAATCCGAGGTAGAGATTAGAAATTAATTGTTGTTCAGATTACACATAAAGCTGATGTAAATATAGTTTCACTCTATTATTTACTTTGTATATTGGAGATATATTTTTTCACTACTTCATAAACATACTCTTGATTTGCTGCTGCTGTATCAGGAGTGTATTTACCACCGTTTGTTTTATTATTAGATAGTATTCGAATACCTAAGAATGCTACATCATAAGCTTTGGCAATTTGTGCTGCTGCTGCACCTTCCATTTCTTCTACAGATGAGCCATAATTCGTATGGAACCATTTAATTCGATCAACTTCATTATTCCAAACATCTGCTGAACCGATAGTACCCTCAACAACTTTACCCTTAGTGTATGTATCTTTTACTGCATTAGCAGCTGCAAGTAAACCCTTATCGCCCTCGTAGTAACGAATTTTCTCAGCATTCGGATCTTCTCCTGCACTTCCTTCAGAAGCCATTAAGTCCATTGGAATCCATGTAGTTGGGTCAATTCCTTGGTTTTCATCCTTACTTGTTGTTTTTAATGAACCTAGGTTTGTAGTTCTTTTTCCTAAAACAATATCATATACGTTTAAATTCGGATCATGTCCGCCTGATGTACCTTGGTTGATGATTGCGATAGGGTTATATTTTTCAATCGCCACTGCTGTAGCAGCTGCTGTATTTTCCATTCCCTTACCTGTTTTAGCAACAATAACAGGATAACCGTTCAGCTTTCCTTTATAAAAAACAAAAGTTCCTGATTTTTCTTCTTTAACTTTCTCTAATCTTTGTGCAAACTTTTCAGCTTCAATTGGCATTGGACCTTGAATAATTATAGGTCTTTGTGCAGCTTCTACTTTTGTTTCATGCAGCAAAGTTGAATTACGTCCTCCAAACATCAATAAAACCAGGATGGCACTGATTGCCAACAAAGCGTTTTTCTTTAACATTTTGTTTTTCATAAATAAACTTCCCCTTTTTTTCTCTTGTTGTTTGATACACTCGAAAATTAGGCCATGAAAAAAGTCTAGAAAATGTAGAATGATTTCTACTTTCTAGACCTACGAAAGTCAAAGTATCGATAATTTAGCAAAAAATGAAGCTAATGCTAAATAAAAGAGCAGTGGCAAAAAAAGCCAAGCAGCCGAATACTTTAATCCGTAGTCTAGTTCTTTCAATGGGAACCAAGTAGAAACACTCAGACCATATTACCGAGTATATACGAGAATAGTATGTAAGATTATTGCTTTTTCAATATATCAAACTTACCATAGATGCGCAAGAAAAATATGAACATTTTAACAAAAAAATAAATAAATGTTCGTTTTATGAATAAAAAACCCCAAAAAACAACTGAATAAATTCTTTATTTCTCCCATTTTTTTATAAGCTGTTTCAGTCCCAATGCAAACGTTACCCATTTTTAAAAAATATAACTCCCTTACTGATTACGGGCAACCTCGTTCTTCCATCATTTCCACCAAATCACTAGAACGGCAGTTTGTGCCACCTCTCCAAATTACCTCTGCATTCCTTATCTATTAGATTATTGAATGTCTGAAAATCAAACATGTTTTGCCATAATACAGGTTATCAAAAGCGAAATTTTTTATGTAGAATTGTAATTCACATTAATTAAACCTATACGTTTATCCTTTTCACATTTTACTCCATTAAATAGTAAAAAAGCACACTCCTTGAAGAGCGTGCTTTTTTACTAGAAAGAATTAACAACAGACAATTTCATTTTCATTTAGACCAAGCGACTTCGCTGTGGAAGTATGAATTTCTTGGAAAAGCTCTGGGTGTTCCATCAGTGACACGCCATAAGAAGGAATCATGTCTTTTATTTTCGGCTCCCACTCTTTCATATGCTGCGGGAAACATTTTTCTAATACCTCAAGCATAACGTGCACGGCAGTAGAAGCACCTGGAGAAGCGCCGAGTAAGGCAGCTATCGAACCATCAGCGGCACTAATAACTTCCGTACCAAATTGAAGTGTTCCTTTACCGCCGGCCTCCGTATCTTTGATAACTTGCACACGTTGACCCGCTACCACGATATCCCAAT
>NZ_JAGHKQ010000038.1 GCF_017742235.1 Bacillus sp. 165 | reverse complement strand
CCCTGGTCCCAAACCAGGTGCTCTACCAAGCTGAGCCACTTCCCGAAAACAACGCGCCCGAGAGGACTCGAACCCCTAACCTTTTGATCCGTAGTCAAACGCTCTATCCAATTGAGCTACGGGCGCATATTCTATATGATGGTGCCGAGGGCCGGGATCGAACCGGCACGGTAGTCACCTACCGCAGGATTTTAAGTCCTGTGCGTCTGCCAATTCCGCCACCCCGGCAGGACTTTTCAAATTATTGGAGCGGAAGACGGGATTCGAACCCGCGACCCCAACCTTGGCAAGGTTGTATTCTACCACTGAACTACTTCCGCATCGAAAGTGCGGGTGAAGGGACTCGAACCCCCACGCCAAAGGCGCCAGATCCTAAGTCTGGTGCGTCTGCCAATTCCGCCACACCCGCATTAAAATGTTAATTATAAATAAAATGGCTGGGCTAGCTGGATTCGAACCAACGCATGACGGAGTCAAAGTCCGTTGCCTTACCGCTTGGCTATAGCCCATTGAAATAATCTCTTACAAATTTCATAATTTATATGGTGGAGGATGACGGGTTCGAACCGCCGACCCCCTGCTTGTAAGGCAGGTGCTCTCCCAGCTGAGCTAATCCTCCATTGCCTAGCGACGTCCTACTCTCACAGGGACAAGGTCCCAACTACCATCGGCGCTGAAGAGCTTAACTTCCGTGTTCGGAATGGGAACGGGTGTGACCTCTTCGCCATCATCACTAGACCTATTAGA
>NZ_JAGHKQ010000037.1 GCF_017742235.1 Bacillus sp. 165 | reverse complement strand
CCACGGGACCATTGGTTGCGGGGACAGGATTTGAACCTGCGACCTTCGGGTTATGAGCCCGACGAGCTACCAGACTGCTCCACCCCGCGACGATATTGATTTTTTAAATTTATATGGTGGAGGATGACGGGCTCGAACCGCCGACCCCCTGCTTGTAAGGCAGGTGCTCTCCCAGCTGAGCTAATCCTCCACTATAATGGTGACCCGTACGGGATTCGAACCCGTGTTACCGCCGTGAAAGGGCGGTGTCTTAACCGCTTGACCAACGGGCCAGTTTTTAATGGCGGAGAGCAAGGGATTCGAACCCTTGATACGCTTGTGACGTATACACGATTTCCAATCGTGCTCCTTCGGCCTCTCGGACAGCTCTCCAATATGGCTCCGCAGGTAGGACTCGAACCTACGACCGTTCGGTTAACAGCCGAATGCTCTACCACTGAGCTACTGCGGAATAATAACCAGCCTAGCGACGTCCTACTCTCACAGGGACAAGGTCCCAACTACCATCGGCGCTGAAGAGCTTAACTTCCGTGTTCGGAATGGGAACGGGTGTGACCTCTTCGCCATCATCACTAGACCAATTTATCAGCGACAGGATTTATTCTATCAAAAGTCATAAATTCTGTCAAGAGAAAACTTCGTTCTCTCAAAACTAGATAACGTCATCATCTTGGTTAAGTCCTCGATCGATTAGTATCCGTCAGCTCCATACGTCGCCGCACTTCCACCTCGGACCTATCAACCTGATCATCTTT
>NZ_JAGHKQ010000036.1 GCF_017742235.1 Bacillus sp. 165 | reverse complement strand
ACCCGTTCCCATTCCGAACACGGAAGTTAAGCTCTTCAGCGCCGATGGTAGTTGGGACCTTGTCCCTGTGAGAGTAGGACGTCGCTAGGCACAAAAAAACCAGTCAAATTGACTGGTTTTTTTGTGCCTGATTTTAAACGAGATCTTGAAACGATGCTTTAAGAATATGGTTTTGATTTGAGTTTTGTTGAATTTTAATGTTGATTTTTAAATGTGAATATCGGGATAAATCATCAGTGAAGGCTGGTCGAATTCTAATTATCTACTATCTTTTTGGGGTTTTAATTGTTTTGTTGTATTTAACAATGTGTGTCTCCAATAAAAAAGTGTAAGCTAAGTAACCTCTACGATTTTAGCAGATTTACGCAGGATGCAGTCTTTAAGTGTATAATCGACAAAGGTAATTCGTTCATCGTCTTTTCGGATACAATAAAGATACAGTATTGGTTGTATCAGTAAAAGTCTTGCTACAATACTTATAGTGATAGCGTTGACAAAGATTGTATGGACTGAACCATACTACGTGCTCAGAGCCACAATGATGGCTTTTAAATTCTTTTTGGCACGTGTTTTTCTTATTTTATTGCTTTAGACTGCTAGCAACAAAGGAAGAAGGTTTTATCTATTGAAACACTCATTCTTTTTTATGTGACAAATTGCTGATATGCTTTAATAAATTACTAAATGCTTTGGGCAGCCTTACTATTTGTTCAATATTCGTTCTGGTTTTAATGATATTGAGATTTTAGGTAGGTTTTAAATATCAACATTTATCTCTAACAAAGTCTTTATTTTTATATAAAGTGTTGACGTAGCTTGTTTATACTGTTAATATAAATAACGTTGCTTCTGACATAAACGAAAATGTTCAGAAACAAATTTTAAAAAATGTTGACAAGAAGTTGTCACAATGATAAGATGATAAAGTCGCTTCGAGCGGCACAGTAGTTCTTTGAAAACTGAACAAAACAAGAAACAAACGTCAAGTTTTAAATGAGCAAGTCAAACACTTTTATGGAGAGTTTGATCCTGGCTCAGGACGAACGCTGGCGGCGTGCCTA
>NZ_JAGHKQ010000035.1 GCF_017742235.1 Bacillus sp. 165 | reverse complement strand
CTGAAGCATTCGCATATGCTAAATCATGCGCTTCTGCAACAGCTTGATACGTTACATAACCGTCTAATGTGTTGATTCCTTTTAGTAATGCTGTGTTGTCTAAGCATGCTTGCTTATAGCCTTTGTTTGCAATTTGCACTGCGTAAGGCACTGTCACGTTTGTCAGCGCGATTGTAGAGGTACGAGGTACTGCACCCGGCATATTCGCTACTGCATAGTGAACCACACCGTGCTTATCATACGTTGGCTCATCGTGTGTTGTGATACGGTCTGTCGTTTCAAAAATTCCGCCTTGGTCGATAGCGATATCTACTACTACAGAGCCCGGCTCCATCGATTGAATCATTTCTTCCGTTACTAGCTTCGGCGCTTTTGCACCTGGAATTAACACTGCACCAATTACTAAGTCAGATTCCTTCACTGCTTCGGCAATGTTGTATGGGTTAGACATTAACGTAGATACTTGGTATCCAAAAATGTCGTCCAATTGACGAAGACGATCTGGATTTAAGTCGATAATCGTTACGTCAGCACCTAAACCAACCGCTACTTTCGCTGCGTTTGTTCCTGCTACACCGCCGCCAATAATCGTTACTTTCCCGCGTTTTACGCCTGGAACGCCGCCTAACAAGATTCCTTTTCCGCCTTCCGGCTTTTCAAGGAATTGCGCCCCGATTTGAGCAGACATGCGGCCTGCCACTTCACTCATTGGTGTTAATAATGGCAGTGTGCCATTTGGCAGCTGTACTGTTTCGTACGCAATACCGATTACTTTATTATCAATCAATGCTTTCGTTAACTCTGGCTCTGGAGCTAGGTGTAAATATGTGAATAGAATTAACCCTTCGCGGAAATAGCCATATTCACTTGGAAGCGGTTCTTTTACTTTCATCACCATATCCATAGACCATGCTTCTGCAGCTGCATCTACGATAGTTGCTCCTGCTTGTATATACTCTTCATTTGTAAAACCTGAACCGATTCCTGCCTGTGTTTCGATATATACTTCATGACCGAAACGAACCAAATGAACCACACCCGCCGGTGTCATTGCTACGCGGTTTTCGTTGTTTTTAATTTCTTTAGGTACACCGATACGCA
>NZ_JAGHKQ010000034.1 GCF_017742235.1 Bacillus sp. 165 | reverse complement strand
GGAATCATGTCTTTTATTTTCGGCTCCCACTCTTTCATATGCTGCGGGAAACATTTTTCTAATACCTCAAGCATAACGTGCACGGCAGTAGAAGCACCTGGAGAAGCGCCAAGTAAGGCAGCTATCGAACCATCAGCGGCACTAATAACTTCCGTACCAAATTGAAGTGTTCCTTTACCGCCGGCCTCCGTATCTTTGATAACTTGCACACGTTGACCCGCTACCACGATATCCCAATCTTCGCTTTTGGCATTGGGGATAAACTCTCGTAATTCTTCCATGCGCTTTTCATTTGATAACATAACTTGCTGAATTAAGTATTTTGTTAATGACATTTCTTTTATGCCTGCCGCCAACATAGTGAAGACATTATTCGGTTTTACGGAGCCTATCAAATCAAAATTTGAACCCGTTTTTAAGAACTTGGGTGAGAAGCCGGCAAACGGTCCAAACAGCAATGTTTTTTCATTATCAATATATCTTGTATCAAGATGCGGAACAGACATTGGAGGAGCTCCAACCTTAGCTTTACCATATACTTTTGCATGATGCTGCGCTACGACTTCCGGATTCTTACATACCAAAAATAGTCCGCTTACCGGGAATCCTCCAATATGTTTTGACTCAGGAATGCCGGTTTTTTGCAGTAAAGGCAGGCTTCCGCCCCCACCGCCGATAAAGACGAATTTTGCAGTATGATACTCCATTTTACCATTATCGATATCATGGATCTTCACTTCCCACAAGTTATCCGCAGTACGTTTAATATCCTCGACACTATGCTTATAGTTTATCTCGACGTTATTACTCTGTAAATGTTCAAACAAGATACGTGTTAAAGCACCAAAGTTGACATCCGTTCCAGAATCAATTTTGGTGGCTGCTATTGGTTCATTCGATGTACGGCCTTCCATGATAAGCGGAATCCATTCCTTCAGTTTTTCAGGATTATCAGAAAACTCCATCCCTTGAAACAGAGGATTGTTCGAAAGCGCTTCAAAACGTTTTTTCAAAAACGTTACATTTTCTTCCCCTTGCACTAAACTCATATGAGGGATTGGCATGATAAAGTCCTGCGGATTACGAATCAAATTGCTGTTTACTAAGTAAGACCAAAACTGTCTTGAAAGCTGAAACTGTTCATTAATGTTGATAGCTTTGCTCACATCGATAGA
>NZ_JAGHKQ010000033.1 GCF_017742235.1 Bacillus sp. 165 | reverse complement strand
TCTTTTTAGCCCCCTAATGAACTTGGACACTCTAAGGTGTGATTCTTTATACTTAGAGTAACGAGTAATAGGGGGATTTTTTATGAAGAGGAAAGTATATCCGAAAGAACTAAAGCTTCAAGTAGTACGAGAAGCAAAAGAGACAGGGAACAAAGCTGCCGTAGCCAGACGATACGAGATTCATGTTAATCTTGTCAGCAAATGGATGAAACAGTATGAGGACGATTCTACTATAGAATGGTCTGAAGGTGTTACTTCTCCCATTGAAGTAAAACAGTTGGAACAAGAGAATGATCAGCTGAAAAAGCTACTGGGAGAAAAGGATTTAGAGATTGCGATTCTGCGTGACTTGATAAAAAAGAAGAACCCTCACTTACCGAGAAACTGGAAGTAGCACAAGAGTGGATCCAGTGTGGGTATCCCAAGCAACTGGTGTTACGAATCGTAGGAATTTCTCGTTCTACCTATTATTATCAAGAAAGAAAAGAGAATTCCATCAAGCGTGTAAGTGAGGGACGACCTGCACCTGGGTTTTCTGTGACGACAGACGAACAACGGATTTCAGATGAACAGATTAAGGAATGGGTCTCAGAGCTTATCGCTGGTGACGAATCAGTGTACGGGTATAGAAAACTAACCTATGCCTTAAGGCGGGATTATCAGCTCGTTGTGAATCACAAGAAGGTATACCGCCTGTGCAAAGAGCTAAACATTCTTCGTCCCCAGCGCCGTTTGCGCCTTCGGCACCCGAAACGTCTCGCTCGTAACCGAACGATTACCCACTCCAATCAATTGTGGGAGATGGATATCAAATACGGCTATATCGAAGGAGAAGACCGCTTTTTCTTTGTCATGTCTGTCATTGATGTGTATGATCGTTCTATCGTTGAGTACCATATCGGTACGTCTTGTACGGCGAAGGATGCCATCCATACCGTGCAACGAGCATTGTGGAAACGGAGACAGTTTGAAGAGGATACAAAGCCTGTCATTCGAACAGATAATGGTCCACAATTTGTTTCACATGCCTTTGAAGAAGCATGTCAGGAGTTTAGCATGGAACACGAACGCATCCCGCCACGGACACCAAACATGAACGCTCACATTGAGGCATTTCATAGTATCCTCGAAGAAGAATGCTTTAGACGGAATGTCTTTGACACGTACGGCGAAGCATATCAAATAGTAAGTGAATTCATCCATTTCTACAACGAACGTCGCATTCATTCTAGTATCGGCTATCGATCGCCTACAGAATTCTATGAACATAGAAATCAAGAGATCATACCTATCGCTGATGTTCGGGTATAAGTTCTTGCGAGGGAATCTGATTGGATTGCCTTCGCAAGCAAACATGAGCAATTTATAGAGATTTTGAGAATAGGTGTGATTTTAGCAAGCAAGTGTCCAAATTTAGGGGGTTAACCCG
>NZ_JAGHKQ010000003.1 GCF_017742235.1 Bacillus sp. 165 | reverse complement strand
CACTTATTATTTCAAATCGAATTTTCTTTGGAATTAACCCTCCCCCAATATATTTGGATAGCGCTTTTTTAAATATTCTACCTGTGCTTTCAAGTAATCTCTTTCTTCTTCGATGGAATCAAACTTAGTTTTTGGACGTCCAGTGAACGGATGAAAATTATTTGTTTTTCCCCTTTGATCGTCAAATAACTCACCATTTCTATACTTTTTCACCCAATTTTTAAGTTGAGTTGAACTACGTAAACCAAATTCCTGTGAAATTGAAACGTAACTTCCATAGCCATTTTCATATTGTTTTACTGCCTTAAGTTTTAGTTGATTTGAATAGTGTTTAAATTTTGTTCCCTTTAATGGCATAATAAAATCCCCCAATAGTAGACTGCCCATCCATTTTATCAGATGGGCTTTTTTTCGTGTCTACTATAAGGGGATAATATCAACGTTACAATCTCTTTTACATGAACAGAACGTACCATGTGGAATCTATGTATTAGATATTACAAAGAAAGAGCAATGCAAGGAAACCATCGAAGAGATTGAAAAAATCCATAACTCCATTGATATTGTTGTACATAACGCTGGAATATCCCACAGAAGTCCGTTCCTTCACACACAGCTTGATGTGCTTGAAAATGTGTTGGCTGTAAATATAAATGGAACGATGAATCTTACACACTATACACTTGAACAAGTGATTAAAAATAAAGGAACCTTTATCGCTATTTCCAGTGTCGCCGGCTTTGCACCTCTATTTGGCAGAACAGGATATGCTGCAAGTAAACATGCATTGCATGGATTCTTTGAAACATTGCGATCAGAAGTGGAAGACCTTGGTGTAAAGGTTCTGTTGGTGTATCCCTCCTTCATAAACACGGCACTTGTGCAAAATGCTCTAAGTGGAGATGGAACACAAGTTTCAAAGCAACGACAAACAGTAGGTAATGTATTAACGCCTCGTTATGTAGCAGAGTGTATTGTAAAAGGAGTATTGAAAAATAAGAAGCGCCTCTACATCAGCTCTGTTTCTAAAACCTCCTTATGGATTAGCAGATTGGCGCCTAATATATATAGCAAGCTGATGAAGAAAAAGGTGATGGTGGAGTTTGGACAGAAATAACGAATAAAGAGACAAGAAAGTGACAACACATTTTTCTAATCTTTTTCATGGCGAATATGTGCGTCTGTCCGCGGTACGACAAGAAGACGCAGAAGTGATGGCCCGGTGGGGCGAGGATGCGGAGTATCTTCGAAATGTCGATACGGATATTGCTTTGCCGAGAACGAAGGAGCGCATGGCGGCAGAAGGGAGCAGCAACTCGAATAGTGCCTATTTTCGGCTGCGGACTATTCAGGGTGATGAATTGGTTGGCTTTGTTGCGCTCCACAGCATTGAGTGGAACAATCGTGCAGGGTTGCTTGCGATTGGAATAGGGGAAGCAAAGAATCGGAATAAAGGCTATGGAACAGATGCTTTAAGACTGATCCTTCGTTTTGCCTTCGAAGAATTGAATTTGGATCGTGTTGGATTAGATGTGATTGATTATAACAAAAGTGCGATTCGTGCATATGAAAAGGCGGGCTTTCAGCATGAAGGTAGAATGAGGGCTGCGGTTTATCGAGACGGGAAACATTATGACCGCGTTATTATGGGCATACTGCGCTCGGAGTGGGCTGCCAAAAGTTATAAATAAAAAATTCAGTGTTATTTGCAGGAAAATAGTCGAATCATGGAGAATTAAAA
This sequence comes from Bacillus sp. 165, assembly GCF_017742235.1. GTDB lineage: Bacteria > Bacillota > Bacilli > Bacillales > Bacillaceae_G > JAGHKQ01. Next base: position 526,464 of record NZ_JAGHKQ010000003.1, on the reverse strand, counting down.
AGTGAGGAGGAAAAGAAGCTCGTTTCTCCGAAATTTTTACGATGAAATTTATCTGAAAATTCAATTTTATCATATAATAGAGAAAAGACATCTTGAGGGGGAAAGAACATGAAGCAATATTTAGAGCTTGGAGCTTGCATTGCCGCACTTGTCGGTATCATTTCTGTACTGCTGCAGGATTGGTATGTTGTGTATCAATTCTCGGGGGTAATCGGCATTGCCGCGATTTTGCTTGGATGTGTGGCTTTTATGATTACAAAAAGGAATTCGCAGTCAAGGAGAAGAGAATATGCTATCGGTTTATTTATGATTAGTATCCCAAATTTACTTGCAGCTGCGTTATATCTAGTATTTCAATAAAGAGTGGAGGGGCCTTTGTCAAAGGTTCCTTTTTAGTTTTACCGATGTACTGATTTAGCAGGTCCAGTAGAAAATCTCTATCTTCAGGTTTTCCTTGCAGCACCATGAGCAATTCAGCACTTTCATTGATACATATGCCAGATGAGCTATACCACGTTTGCATGTTGAGGATCCTCCTTTTGATTGAAATGCATTGTGTATTCCTTTTCTCTTTTTATGAAATAACATCCTTCTTCCATTAAAACGTTATGCTCATTGTAAAGAGCTTCTCACAGCGAAAGTATAGTTTTTTCTTATAGGAAAAAAATGTTTAGTTCTATAAATTTAGGAAAAACTAGAAAAAGATTAGTATCAGTATAAGGAGGAGAGTGTGCAATGGAGCATCCAATTCAAGGGCTAATGAAAGCAGCAATGGAAAATTTGAAAGAGATGGTCGATGTAAATACAATTGTGGGAGAGCCTGTGCAAACAGGGGACGGTGGAGTGGTATTGACGGTTTCTAAAGTGGCGTTTGGCTTTGGGGCAGGAGGAAGCGACTTTGGAGCAGAGAAACGACAACAGGATGGAGAGGAAGGGCATGCGTTTGGAGGCGGAAGCGGGGGCGGCGTATCGATTTCGCCTGTAGCCTTTCTAGTGGTAAACAAGGAGGGTGTGAATATTATGCATCTGAAAGAATCGACGCATTTGATTGAAAAAGCGATCGATTTAGCTCCGCAAACATTGAATACATTACAGGGAATGTTTTCTCAAAACAACAAATCAAACAATCAAAGCGATGAAGATTTATTGTAAGAAATGAGACCTGACATAGGTCTCATTTTTATTTTTTTAGAAGTCCTAGTGCCACTGTATGAAATGAATTTTAAAGTGTAAATAATCTGTAATAGACGACACGAAAATGTAAAAATAATATATGCGATTATCATGTTATTTTACTATGTTTATCAATCCTTTCATGATAAAATAATAATTATATAATGTATTTAATTGGAAAAAAGGTGGCTAGTGACTTTGGCTGGAGGATCTGACCAAATAAAGGAAATCATATACATTAACGGGGATAGACGAAACAATTGTTTTCTCACTTCTGGTATTACCTTCCAGGAGTTTGCAAACAATATTCCATCTCCTCTTCAAAACGTGCTTTTATTAAAGCATGATTTTGACTGGACTGATTTAAACTATCATACTTTATTAGAGTATGTGGAAGAAGATAATATGAATAAGCTGGCAGCGGCTGATGTAGCACAGTACGGAGAGTTTTGCTGGATTGATTTTGAAGATGTGAACGATTTAGATGAATTAGAGCCGACAGAAATTGCGGAGTTGTTATATTTAGCTCATAAAAAAGAACCAATCGGCAAGCCGTTTTTTCCTCTCTTAAAGAATCGATATGTGTATCTATCTCATGAAGACGGATGGTATAACAAGATTTATTATCGAAGATCGATGGACTTTGCTGCACTGCTTAGCAAGGTGATTCCTTATAAGCTTGGAATGGGCAATAAAAAGCGGATTCCTCTATTTCAAAAATCAAAAATTTACCCTGCAGTTACAATGGAATCTATTGAAAAGCTGCTTCCATACATCGAGGATGGCTTATTGATAGATTTAAATGAGAAACTCGACTCCAGAAAAGGAGTGGAAATTCCTGTGTATGTGATAGGAACCTTCGAGAACACAGACGAGATTATAGAAAACCTTGGTGAGCATAAAGGCAATGCTTCCGATAAAGGCTGGCTCGTATATGATAAAAAAGAGCAGGATTGGAGCTTTGTAGTTGAAAAGTAAACTTGGCTGTCATCGGTCAAGTTTTTTTATTTAGAAAGGGGAGTAAATGTGAATAAGTCATTCCTAACAATAGGCTTGCTTAGTTTAGCGCTTGTTGCGGTGTTCATTTTGACATGCCCTCGAGAAGCTGATTTTGAGCAATACATAGCCAAAAAGTATGATATTGAATGTTCAGGTACAGATTTTACATGTGTGAAATACGAAGGTGGACATAACGTGAAGCTTACGCTGGTTCAAACAACAGTCAAAGGCCGTGTGTTTTTTATGAATGCTGAAAAAACATTTGAAACAAACGATGGACGTACCATTACGATTAAGGCATTGGGAATATTGAATACATTTCTGCAATCGTCAATTAAAGAACAATAAACACATGTTTCTGTTTTTTCCTCATATAGTGGATATAAGACAAGCATTCCATGAAAGGGGAATAGAAATGGTGAAGAAGATGTGTTTAGTGTGCAATGGCACCGAATTTTATCAATCTGTTTTATATGCTCGTTCCAAGCAGGATTTTGGGCCTGCACCTAATATGTATAAGTTTGAAAAGGTGTTTATCGAACAGCGGGAAGAAGAAAATTATCCCGTATTCCACGAAATCACCTCCTATCACTGCAAGAACTGCGGTCATATTATGCTGTTTCATAGATAAGGCAACCACCAAGCTAGAGCTTGGTGGCTTTTTTTAATAAAAAAGTCCCAACATTAACGGGTACAATATCGTAAATAGAAGAGAAAATCCTCCAAATCCGATTGCGGTAAATCCAAGTGTCTTGGCGCCATAGCTTACTGCCAGCAAGCCTAATACAACAGACACAATTCCAAATACAACCGGGTAGAATGCAATGGAGAATAAAGCAACAAATAAAGCGACATAGCCCATAATGGTGCCTGCCTCTGTTCTATCCTCAGTGGCTTGATGTATCGGCCGTTCTCCCATGTAAAAGCGGGTCGGCACAACTTCTGCCGCGTATTCCTCTTTGTCTAAATTATGCTCATGTGTTATGCGTTTTTCTTCTTCATCCATTGTAATCCCTCACTTTCTTTTGGGATGTGTTTTTAGTATTTGTTGTTTTTGTTATCCAATGAATGCTACTTTATCCCATAATAAGAGCATGGCTGTGCGCAACAAGGAAGTTTTTGATGATGTGTCGTATTATATTAAGTGGAATAAAACTGAAATAAAGGCGGGAACCCTAAATGAAGTCATTTAACTGGCATAAAACAGCGCAAGTACAATGGGATGAGCGTGCAAATTTTTGGAATCAAAGCAGTCAAGAGATGTGGGATACAGGCAGCCGCAGTGAAATCGTGCCATTTTTTGAAAAGCATGTAGAAAAAGGAGCAGCAGTGCTTGATATAGGGTGCGGAGATGGCTATGGTACATATAAGGTTAATAAGGCAGGCTACAAAGCGACAGGCATTGATTTGTCAGAAGAAATGATAAAGCTGGCAAACGCAAGAGGAGAGCAGGAAGGGTTAGCTTTTATGCAAGGGGATATTAATGCGTTGCCAATTGAAGATGAAAGCTTTGATGCGGCGATGGTCATTAATGCGCTGGAGTGGACAGAGCACCCTTTAATTGCCATTGAAGAGATGAAACGCATATTAAAGCCGAATGGTCTCGCATGTATCGGTATTTTAGGACCGACAGCACATCCGAGAGAAAATAGCTATAAACGCTTATACGGAGAGACGGTTATTTGCAATACAATGATGCCATGGGAATTTGAACGATTGGTCAAAGAAAACGGTTTTGCGGTGGTTGATGGATTGGGCGTTTATAAGCGTGGAGTCACTGAAAAGCATGTTGGCAATCTGTCTGCAGAGCTGAAGCAGGCGTTGACGTTTATGTGGGTATTTATGATCCAAAAAGCTTCAGCATAAGCTGGAGCTTTTTTAGCGTGTTGTTCCTGATTTGGGAAGACTGGTGAAAAAAGTAGGGAATCGGAGCAAAAAAAGCGGGAATCGGAGCAAAAAGCAGGAAATCAGTGCGAAAAAGCGGTGAATCGGAGCAAAAAAGCGGTGATTGGTGCAAAAAAGCGGTGATCGGAGCAAAAAAGCAGGGAATCGGAGCAAAAAAGCGGGGAATCGGAGCAAAAAAAGCGGTGATTGGTGCAAAAAAGTGGTGATCGGTGCAAAAAAGCAGGGAATCGGAGCAAAAAACAGGGAATCAGCGCAAAAGGCAAAGGAACCAGTGCAATCACCAAAGTAATTTATTCTTTACATGTTGATAAGCATAAATTTACAATAATTTTTTGAAAATATGGTATAATGAAAGGGATTACAACACAGGAGGTAACGGGGATGACAGTGGAAACAATCATTAAATCAGACATTGAAATTGCACAAGAAGCATCAATTCAACCAATTGTAGAAATCGCGAAAAATTTGGATATTGAGATGGAAGAGCTTGAGCCATACGGACATTACAAAGCGAAGCTTTCTTTAAATATTTTAGATCGTCTAAAGACGAAACAGGATGGTAAGGTCATTTTAGTGACAGCGATTAATCCAACTCCAGCAGGAGAAGGGAAATCTACTGTAACAGTTGGATTAGGACAAGCGTTTAATCAAATCGGCAAAAAAGCGATTGTGGCGCTTCGTGAGCCTTCATTAGGACCAACTATGGGAATTAAGGGAGGAGCTGCAGGAGGCGGTTACTCACAGGTAATTCCAATGGAAGATATTAACCTGCATTTTACAGGCGATCTTCATGCTATTACTACTGCTAATAATGCGCTTGCTGCTTTGATTGATAATCATATCCAGCAAGGAAACGAACTGCAAATCGATACGAGAAAAATCGTGTGGAAACGCTGCGTGGATTTGAACGACCGAGCGCTTCGTAAGGTTGTTATCGGACTTGGCGGACCGTTGCAAGGAGTGCCGCGTGAAGATGGGTTTGATATTACGGTAGCTTCAGAAATTATGGCGGTTTTCTGTCTGGCTTCTGATATTGAGGATTTAAAAGTGCGTTTATCCCGCATTGTAGTAGCTTATGATGTGACAAATAAACCGGTTACAGTGAAGGATTTAGGAGTAGAAGGTGCGCTAACATTGCTTCTGAAAGATGCGATTAAGCCGAATTTGGTACAAACATTAGAGCATACGCCGGCTATTATTCACGGCGGTCCGTTTGCGAATATCGCGCATGGCTGCAATAGTGTAATTGCTACGAAAATGGCGGCGAAGCTTGGTGACTATGTAATTACAGAATCAGGCTTTGGAGCGGATTTAGGCGCAGAGAAATTTTTAAATATTAAAGCACGTCTTGCAGATATTCAACCGGAAGCTGTTGTTATTGTAGCAACGATCCGTGCGTTGAAAATGCATGGCGGCGTAGCGAAGGATCAGCTGAAGGCAGAAAATGTAGAAGCTCTTGCACAAGGTATGGAAAACCTGCAAAAGCATATCGAAACAGTCCAAGCATTCGGATTGCCATTCGTTGTAGCGATCAACCGTTTCGTGACAGACTCCGAGCAAGAAATCGCGTATTTACAAGAGTGGTGTGAGACACGAGGCTATGACGTTGCGTTAACTGAAGTTTGGGGTAAAGGCGGAAAAGGCGGAGCAGAACTTGCTGAAAAAGTGATTCAAGCGATTGAAGCTGGTGAAAATAAGTATGCGCCGTTATATAACCTTGATTTACCGCTTGCAGACAAAATCCGTACGATTGCACAGAAGGTATACGGTGCAGACGATGTAGAATTTATGCCGCAAGCTCGCAAGCAAATGGTACAATTTGAAGCAGAAGGATGGGGGAACTTGCCAATTTGTATGGCAAAAACGCAATACTCTCTGTCTGATGATGCAACAAAGCTTGGCAGACCAACTGGATTTAAAATTACTGTGCGTGAATTAAAACCATCTATCGGTGCTGGCTTCATCGTGGCATTGACAGGCTCAGTGTTAACAATGCCAGGCTTGCCGAAAAAGCCTGCTGCGTTAAATATGGACGTGAATGAAGAAGGAAAAGCAGTCGGCTTATTTTAAAAGTTGCGCTTTGACCATATCTTTTGTATAGTTAACTTCATATGAGGATGCGAACGCCTTTCCGTTGTGAAAGGCGTTTCCGTTTTTTTTAAGGAGGACAGGATGTTTGATCCCACTGTTTTTGATAATTTAAAAGTCATTGTAGAAGGATATATATATGACCAGGACTTTGACGGAGCCATATTGGTGACTGGACGAAAGGACCTTGTCGACTTAGCTTCCATGAATCGGCAGTATAGGGTGTCATTTGTTCTCAAGAACTTACATAACATACATATAACAGCAGTTTTTGTCCTGCAGGCGGATACGCGGAATCTGTTAGGAGAAATAATGGAAGACGCCAGCTTCACTCCCGGCTGTACGGCAGAGATTTTATTTCAATACAAAACAGTTAACCCGGAAACGGATTGCTCGGAGACCGGTCAGTTGCTGAAATCTGTATGGGGAGAAGAACGCATCATCACACAGCAAGTAGCATATGAGCACGGGAAGCAGGATTACAGTGTAGAGGCATCTGTGCAGTTTCAAAAACACATTACAGAGGATCATATCGACGATCTTCCTGTACTAGTCGATCACATGATTGAAACCATGCACAAGCTCACACATATGCATGAAAAACGAAGCTAAAGGAGAAACGGCCTATGATTCAACAAATGAAACCATTTTTACAAACTGCTTGGCAAAAAGCAGGATTTCAAGATATGACGGATGTTCAAAAGCAAACCATTCCTTTCATTTTAGAAGGGAAGGATGTAGTGGCAGAATCGCCGACGGGAACAGGAAAAACGCTGGCGTACTTGCTGCCGCTTCTACATACTGTCGATGCTGAAGTGAAAAACCCACAGATTGTTGTATTGGCTCCAACACGCGAGCTTGTGATGCAAATACACGGGGAAGTCCAAAAGTTTACTGAAGGCAGCGGTATATCAGGAGGATCTTTTGTAGGTGGAGCAGATATGAAGCGCCAAGTGGAGAAGCTGAAAAAGCATCCGCAGGTGGTTGTCGGATCTCCAGGAAGAATATTAGAGCTGATTCGCATGAAAAAGCTAAAGATGCATGAAGTAAAAACGATTGTATTTGATGAGTTTGATCAGCTAATCCAGCAAGATATGGTGCAAGTATTAAACGATCTTTTAAAAGCAGCTATGAGAGACCGCCAATTGTTATTTTTCTCTGCTACTATCTCCAAGGGAGTAGAAGATGCTGCGCGCAATTTTTCGAATGAAGCGGAGATTGTACGTGTTAAGCGGGCAACAGAAGCATCTAAGGTGCAGCATTTATACATTGTGTGTGATTGGCGTGAAAAGCTTGACAACATCCGAAAGATTGTTCATATGAACAATGTAAAAGCATTGGCATTTATGAATGACCCGTTCAAGCTGGATGAAATGACCGCTAAGCTTCGTTATAAGAAGGTGGAAGCAGGAGCGCTTCACGGGGAGGCGACCAAGCAAGAACGCGCTGCGATGCTGCGCAAGCTTCATCAAGGCAAGCTGCAGCTGTTATTGGCTACAGACGTGGCCGCGCGCGGTCTTCACGTGGAGGAGCTGACGCATGTAATTCATTTGGATATACCGGAAACCTTGGATCAATATATTCACCGATCTGGCCGTACGGGCCGCATGGGGAAAGAGGGCACTGTTATCTCGCTTGTTACTCCGAATGAAGAAAAGAAGCTGATGCAATTCTCGAAAAAGCTGGGCATCGAATTTGTAAAACAAGATATATTCAAAGGGGAATTCGTAGAGAAAAAACCATTTGTACCAAAGAAAAAGAAGCCGGCTTACACAGCGCGCAACAATGGGAAAAAGTCTAGGTAATCCCGAATACCAAAACGATATGAAAAAGCACTCCAATTAGCATAGGAATTGGGGTGCTTATTTTTGTTGTTACAATTGCATATTTAGAAGTGAAAAATACATTCTTATATAAATTAGATGGTACAATAAGGAATGGAATATTATTAAAATTCAGAAAAAATTATCAGGATAGCGGGAATGTATATGAAGCCAAACAGTATTTCTAAACACAATATTAAGTTTATGTTCTGAATCAGTTTTTTCGGTACGATTAATTTTATTGCTCCTGTACTAACCCTTTTTTATATGGGGAGGGGACTTGAGCCTATTCATATTCTTTGGCTGCAGTTATTTTGGAGCGGTGTCGTCCTTGTTGGAGAAGTACCTGGGAGAGTTATCGCGGATCGCTTTGGAAGTTTGATAGTTATTGCTTTTTACGGATTTTATCAAAAGCTGAGGGATAAAAAAGGTGCTTAAAAGGTATTAAAACACCAAAACGAGCATCCGTCGATACTCGTTTTGGTGTTTTAATTGTACTAGATGGTTTTATTCTTACTTCACCGCTTGCTTTTGCTTTAATAAGTAGTCTACGATTCCCATCGAGCACACCTCTATATCTAAATTAAGAATTTCATAGACAGAATGATCTGCTGGCACGCCTTTTTCTGTCAGGTAGCTACGGATAAGAGTAAGGAGCTCTTCTTTGAGCGTATTGGCAGCCAAAGCAAAGTCACTATGCTGTTGAAGTGCGTTTTCTCCGTGCTGGATAAATTGAGGAAGCCAATACGAGATTTGCTTGTATACTTCCTGTACGTTTGTTGTATGCCCGAAATGGCTGAAATAAATAGCATCTACACGCATATCTTCAATACGGCGCATGGATTCTTTCATTTCTCCCGGATGAAATTGAGTAGGAGAGGTAGACGGTAAATATAATTCTACTTGCAAATCATCTAATTCGCGATAGTAAATGCCGATTGTATCTCCTGTAAATATGCCGTTGCTTTTTGAGTCATGAATGCTCATATGATGTCTTGCATGACCAGGTGTGTCATAAAAGGTCAGCGTGCGATCCGGTCCGATTTGCAGGGTTTCGCCGTCTTCTTTTATGATCATTCGATCTGCAGGGACAGGCAAAACTGGAGAGAACAATTGGTCGAATTTATCGCCATATACTACACGAGCACCTTGAATCAGTTTTGTCGGATCAGCCAAATGGCGAGCTCCGCGCGGATGAACAATAAGCTTCGCATTTTTGCATGCTTCCATCATCACTCCTGCGGCTCCGGCATGGTCAAGATGCACATGAGTGACGATAATATACGCCACATCATCTGGCTGCACATTCAATTGCTCCAAGCCCGCCAAAATATGAGGGACGGAAGGAGAAGCGCATGTTTCGATCAGTGTTACTTTTTCATCAAGCAAAACATATGTACCGGTGCGCTTGTCACGCCCTAAATCGAAATCATCAATCAAATACATATCATGACCAATTTTCTCAGGTTGTTTCATAGTAAAGCCCCCATTCTTATGTAATTAAAAAAGAAGAAAACAAAGAAGTCTTCTTCGAGTATCCAACATCTATAGACTGGATGTTATGTCTGCTTATTCACATTTTATTGTAAGAGATTTCAATCATACTGTCTATTTATTTCTGTCTATTTAGAATATTTAGTTTTTTAAGAGGTGCAATTAATAGACTTTGTATAGAAAAATCGATTATATTAAAGATAATGCAAAATTATGGATATGGAGGTAATGTTATGTCAGCATATCATTTTAAAGTAAAAAAGATTCAAGGAGAGGAGGTATCTTTAGAGCAGTATGAAGGCAAGGCTCTTGTAATTGTCAACGTTGCCAGCAAATGCGGATTTACGCCGCAATATCAGAGCTTGCAGGCTCTATATGAAGAGTATAAGGACCGTGGCTTGGTGATTTTAGGATTCCCTTGCAACCAATTTATGAACCAAGAGCCGGGGACAAATGAAGAAATCTCTAGCTTTTGCCAGATGAACTACGGCGTGACGTTTCCGGTGTTCGCTAAAGTCGATGTAAACGGCAGCAATGCTCATCCGCTGTTCCAGTATTTATGCAAGGAAGCTCCAGGTCTGCTTGGCTCTAAAGCAGTCAAATGGAATTTCACAAAATTCCTAGTCGACAGAAATGGAAATGTGGTAGAGCGCTTTGCTCCGAAAACGTCTCCAGAGGATATGAGAAGCGCGATTGAAAGTGTGCTGTAAAAGAAAACATAGCCATATTCAAGGGCGTAGTTCTCTCTACGTTATTTTGGATTATATGCCTTAAAAAATAAAATGGGAGGACTATAGTATGAAGCCGATTACTATACCTGACTTGACCGCTAGACCGTTCAGCCTGACGGTAGAACGGTTGATGGATGCTGCGCCTCATGTATTATTCCAAGCGTGGACGAAGCAATTTGATCTTTGGTTTGCAGCACCTGGAACTGTGTTAATGCAAGGAGAGGTGGACACTGCTTTCTATTTTGAAACAGTTTTTAAACCGAGTCCTCATAGTGAGGTGCAGCGTCACCCTCATTATGGGAGGTTTTTGAGACTTGAAAGAGACCGTCTTGTTGAAATGACGTGGGTTACGGGAGCCGGGGGAACAAAGGGAGCTGAGACTGTTATTACAGTTGAACTTCATGCAAAGGATAATGGAACCAAACTGCGTCTTACCCATGCAGGCTTTCCAGATGAAGAGTCGAAAAGCAAGCATGAGCAGGCATGGCCTATGGTGCTTGAACAGCTGGACAGATGTATGAAGGAACAGTCCTAACCAGTAGATTCAGTACGTTGTCTAAGAGCAATTTTACATAGTCTGTTAAAATAATACTTGCAACAAAATAATATAATACTATAATAAAATAAAAACAAGCACATATAGACGAAGATAAGGACAAGTAATATATTGTAATCCGTAGCGAGCTGGGGGTGGTGAAAGCCCGGTGAGGAGATATATATGAATAACACCTTGGAGTTTCTAACCGAAATTGTACAGCAAGAGTAGACTTAGACGTAACCGGAACGTTAGAGCTGGAGAGTATGATTGTACTCGTTAAAGCTGGTCGTGCAGACAATTTGGGTGGTACCGCGGAAGATAACCTTTCGTCCCTTTTTTAGGGATGAAAGGTTTTTTATTGTCGTAAAAGGAGAAGAACTATGTTATTTATCAAAAGCTTTATTTTAGGATTATCTGTATCTGCTCCAGTTGGGCCGATTGGGTTGCTTTGCATTCAACGAACGCTCTCTAAAGGAAGAGCCGCGGGCTTTTTGACCGGATTTGGAGCCGTTTCGGCAAATGTAATTTATGCAAGTATCGCTGCATTTGGGTTTTCGGTAGTTTCGTCTTTTTTAATGGAGCAAGAAGTGTATTTAAGAGTATTTGGCTCGATATTTTTATTTTATTTAGGTATAAAGACGTTTTTAAAAACGCCTGCCAAGACCGCTGCAGATCTTAGGGGAGAAACCTTGCTTTCTATGTACGCGTCTACTTTTCTACTGATGATAACGAATCCGGTAACCATTTTAAACTTTGTTGCTATGTTTACGGGGCTTGGCTTTAATCAACAGGGGGGCTCAGCAGCCACATCCCTTGCGTTAATAAGCGGAGTGTTCGTAGGTGCTTCTCTATGGTGGCTGTTTCTTAGCTTTGTTGTAAGCGTATTTAAGAAAAAGATAACACCCCACCTTGTAGTAGTAAATAGAATAGCAGGAGGGCTTATTATCCTATTAGGTATATTGGCAGTGCTATAGCAATCGATAAAAGAACCATGTTTGGTTCTTTTTTTAATGGCTCTGTTACATGATAATGTTGACTTGTTGAATTCCTTCTTCGACCAACATCTTTGTTAGTGAAATAAGAGAGTGTTATTATTTAGCATGGTTTCAGTTCCTTGAAATTGAAACGTAACTTCCATAACCATTTTCATATTGTTTTACTGCCTTAAGTTTTAGTTGATTTGAATAGTGTTTAAATTTTGTTCCCTTTAATGGCATAATAAAATCCCCCAATAGTAGACTGCCCATCCATTTTATCAGATGGGCTTTTTTTCGTGTCTACTATAAGGGGATAATATCAAATGTGACAGTCCTTTTTTCCAATATTAAATATCAACAGTTTACTTTAACAAAATTATGAAAAATATAATTGAGTTGACCCATTTTACTGTTCTTCCAGCTATTTAATTAGTAAAGCGGTTTTTATACGGATTCTTGTCTGTATAGTAGACCGATAGTGGAAAAGAGGAGGCTGCAGAAGATGGCGATTTTCAGGCAAGTACATACTGACTACTGGGAGGACAGCTTTGTAGTGGATCTGACTCCAGAAGAACGATATTTTTATATATATTTGATGACAAACAGGAGAACAAAGCAATGCGGGATTTATGAACTGCATACTCGTACGATTGAAACGGATACGGGGTATAACCGGGAAACGGTGGAAAAGCTTCTTGAACGTTTTATTCGGTATGGGAAAATTCGCTACAGTAAGGAAACGAAAGAGATTATGATTGTGAATTGGATGAAATACAACAAAATGAACAGTCCTAAGGTCAAGCTGTGCATTGCAAAAGAGCTGGAGAAGGTAAAATATAAGTCGTTTGTATCCATGTTCTTAGTTATTTGTAAGCGGCTTGGATACAGTATCGATACTCTATCACAAGTCTATGAGGAAGAAAAAGAAGAAGAAAAAGAAAAAGAAAAAGAAGAAGAAAAAGAAAGAGAAGAAGAACAAGAACAGCAGCAAGAAGCATCCGCTTACGCGGCTTTGAAAACACCTGCTGCTGCCCCTCTTTCCATTTCTTTTTATGAAAAAAACTTTGGAAAGCTAACTCCTTTTATTCGGGAGGATATACAGGCTTGGGTTAGGGAGTTGAGTGATGATTTAGTGGTGAAAGCGATGCAGAGCGCATTAGTGCATAATTGTAAAAACTGGACTTATGTAACGCATATTTTGAAGGATTGGCATGCAAGCGGGATAACGACCTTGAAGGAAGTAGAAGAGGAACGCCGAGTATTTGAGGGAAGCCGCAAAACGCAGAAGAAGGATCGAAAGGAGGAGTTTGATCTCGATGACTAAGCGTGAGGTTTACGATTTGTTGCAGAAAATCAAGAAGCTGTTTCCTAGTTTTGATATAAATCAAACAAAAATCGATATGTGGACTATGGTTTTGAAAGATTATGAAAATGAAAGAATACATCATAGTTTAGCTGTGTATTTAAAACACTCATCGTATCCTCCTCAGCCGGCGGATATAGTGAAATGGTATGAAGATGAGCATGTAACACCGGGAGTTAAAGAAACAAAAATGAGCTTGCAAAAACAAGAAAAAGAGAGAATACATGCGGCGGCACCAAGGGATGCAAAGCGATATTTGCAGAAAATGGCGAAGATGTTAGGTCTGAGAGGAGAAGAGATAAGATGAGTACAACAGGGGAGTTGTATAGCGCACAAGGGGAGCAAGCTCTCCTTGGTGCAGTTTTCTTAGATCCTGATTGCTTTAAGGAATTGAAGGTGCGGCCTGAACAGCTTTTTATACGAAGCCATGTCCTTATTTTACAAGTGATGCAAGAGCTCAATCATACTAATAGAAGTATTGATTTGGTTACGATAACGGAAGAACTCGAAAGGTGCGGGAAGATAGAGGCTGCGGGAGGGGTGTCTTATCTTTACAGGCTGGCAAACAGTGCACCGACCGCTGCCAATGTACGAGAATATGAAAGCTTGGTGCTTGATTATTGGCGAAAACGCCGAGTGATTCAAAAATGCCAAATTATCCAGCAATCAATATACGAGGGTGCGGAGATAAGCTCTGTCATTCAGTCCAGCATTTCGGAATGGATGCAATTAGAGGATGCAGAGGTTGATGAGGATGGGGCGCTCGATGAGGTATTAATAAGAGTGTATGAAGATTTAAAGACCGATAGAGGCGACCTGAAGGGAATTGATACAGGCTTTCAGGATTTAAATAGTATTACGGGCGGACTTCAGCCGCAGGACTTAATTATTGTGGCAGGCCGTCCAAGCATGGGAAAAACTGCATTTGCGTTAAATGTGGCTGTTCATGCTGCATACAGCAAAGATGCAGTAGTTATATTTTCATCTGAAATGAGTGCCGAATCTCTTATGAAACGAGTATTAAGCAGCATTGGAAATGTTGATGGCACCAAATTCAAAAATGCCATGTATTCTTTCAACCATGAAGATTGGCAGCATACACTGGACGCCATGGGAGAAGTGAACAATCTTCCTATACGTATATACGACAAGCCCGGCGTACCTGTCAGCTATATATGGTCTAAGGTGCGAAGAGCATGCAGGGAATTTTCAGATCGGCGTGTACTCGTTGTTATCGATTATTTGCAACTTATTGCCGGTGATCCGAAATTTAATGGAAACCGCGTGCAGGAGGTAGGTGATATTAGCCGCATGCTGAAGCTGATGGCACGGGAGCTTAATGTATGTGTAGTAGCATTATCCCAGCTCAACCGCGGGGTTGAAAGCAGGCAGGATAAGCGGCCGATGATGAGCGATTTACGGGAAAGCGGACAAATTGAACAGGATGCTGATATTATCGCATTCTTATATCGGGATGACTATTATAATGCCGATAGTGAAAAGAAGGGCATCGCGGAGCTTATTATCAGCAAGCACAGGAATGGTCAGACGGGAACGATCGAGATGAAATTTATGAAAGAGTACAGCCAATTTCATAGTAGATTGAAAAGACAAGATAGGAAAGAAGGGATAACTTTATTCCATAAAGAAAGTAACTAGATTAATAGAGCCGAAAAGGAGAGTTCATATGCAAATTGTTATTGCTGGTATTGGGAAATTAGGAACAGCATTGCTGACGCAATTTGAAAAGTGTGGCATATCACTAGGAGTTTTTCATCCAAATAGTGAAAAAGCAAGCTTATGCGTGCAGAAGTATTCGCTCCATAAAGCTGTAACAATGAAGGAACTTGGTGAAGCCGATCTTGTTATGGCAGCCGTTCCGGCAAATAGAATAGATGCTTTTACAGAAAGTATAAAATCACTGCATAAACCGCTTTTTATTAATATGGCCACCGCAGTACCGACTTCTCGCTTACAGAAGCAGTATTCTTCTCTTCAATGGACAGGGGTAAAATTTGTTGGACAAGCAGATGATTTACGAGAGAACGGAAACGGGTTATTTGTTATAGAAGAACCTCATCCTGTAATCAGTGGGCTTTATTCCCAAATAGGCCGTGTCATTGTTGACAAGGAGGAGACGGTAGAAAAGGTCAATCGACTTGCTACCTATTATGCAATTAAAGCGGCAAAAGAGCTTGAAAACGAACTTCGAAGCAAAGGATATAACAGCGAATATGAAAAGCAGGTGCTGCAATCACTCGTGCCGGGGGTAGTTCGTTCCTATGCACAGGGGACATTAGGACATTTTGGGAAAGAGATTGCGGCGCAGCTTGATAACGAAAAACGGAGCTGATACAAAGGGAACTTCTTCATATCAGCTCCAAATTAATCGGACAGGCAGAATCACTTATCAAATAACCATGTTTTGATAATTGCTATATATTCACGAGGATACGATTTTAGCTTCGCAATTGCGGGAGTCGGGGCCGCAAGTGTTTCTGCTTCTAAGCCCAGCCGGTTTGCGATAGTCTTTACCCGGTATAGATGAAAACCGTTGCTCACAATTACAGCATCCTTCAGCTTAAATTTTTTTATGGAAAATTTGATGTTTTCATAGGTGTTGGTCGATTGATTTTCTAATAAAATTTGCTTGCTGTCTATTCCTGCTTTTTCTAAGTAGCGAGCCATAGCATATGCCTCTGCAATATCTTCATCTGCACCTTGTCCTCCGGAAACAATTACCTTCATAGCAGGATGATCTTGCAGATACAGAAGGGCCGTATCTAACCGAGCCTGCAGTGCAAGACTTGGCTCAACTCCGTTCAGTTTAGCTCCGAGCACGATTAAATGTTCTGATTCTTTTGTTGGGAAGCTTCTTGCTGTGGAAATCATAAGATAAGAGGCGAACACTATGTAGAGAAAAAGCGGACCTAGAGCTGCGTAGAGGAATCTTTTTATATACATATGCTAATCTCCTTATTCTTTTTCTATTAGTATATCATGTACGTAAGTTTTATATCTTTATAGTGAACGGAAAGAGGTAGCATTGCAAACGTTAAAACAGCATATTTTGATAGATAAAGGAGTGGGGAGGAAGATATGCTAAAGTATTTTTTATTATATGCTGGAGCGATATTGGTTTTCATAGGAGCGTTTATTAGACACGCTGAAAAAGTGATTTGGTTTCCGTTTGTCTGTTATCTTATAGCAGCGGTATGCTTTATCCTGCAAGCACTTCTTCTGATGAGAAAAAAGTAAGGATAATACGATAGACAAATTCTTGAAGAGTAATAGAATCAAAAGGGAATCGTCACAAGGAATGTGTCAGACATTTTGATTGATCGATATGAACACCAGTTTGAAAATAAAGAAGTATCGAATAGATTATTTGAAGGTAATATAATTATGTTAAACTAAACATATTAAAAGTTTGTTATTCAGCCAGCGCGCAGAAGAGTTGTATAAATAAATATGAATGAGACGTTATTATTTCGGTAGCAGCTTAAAGGAGAGCAAGCAGTTGGAGACATATCTCTTAGATTGGTTTAAGATATTGAATGATTATGCAATTGCGTTCAGTGTTCTAGTGAATATTCTTATTAGTGTTCTTGGTATTGTACCAAGCTTTTTTATCACTGCTGTGAATATTAAATTTTTTGGATTTGAAAATGGATTGTTAATATCCATTATAGGAGAAGCATTTGGAGCGATTGTTAGTTTTTTTCTATATCGTAAAGGTATGAAGAAGCTTTTGAATAAAAAGAGAATAAAAAATAAATATGTAACAAAATTAACGAAATCAAAAGGAATCGAAGCATTTTTTATGATTATCGCTCTCAGGATATTGCCGTTTATCCCATCAGGCATTGTGACATTAGCGGGTGCGATAAGCAAAGTAGGTATAATCAATTATTCCGTTGCGAGTACAATAGGAAAAATACCTTCACTCGTAATAGAAGCATATTCTATACAGCAGGTCTTGATATGGAATTGGAAAGGGAAAGCCATCTTATGTTTGTTTTCTTTATTCATCATTTGGTTAATATTTAGTAAAAGGAGAAGTAAACACATTTCTAATCAGTTACAGTAGCTTCTTTTGAAAGAAAAATACCGTATTCAACATAAAAGGGCTTTAACTGAATAAATAAGAAAAAGGCTTAGAGGAAATTTCCCTCTAAGTCGTTCATATTGTGAATAAGATTGCTGAAACCGTGTGATGTAGTCCGTGTTGTCAGTTCATAAGTATTTTCTCCAGTGGGGGTAACATAACTTGCTCACTCAATTCACTAATTTATACATTAGAATATCATCGACATATTTGTTTTCAGCAAACTTAAATTCTTTTATTTTCCGACCTTCTTCCAGAAACCCCATACTTTTATATAAGGATATTGCTCTATGATTTGTTGAAAAAACTCCTAAACTTACTTTTTCTATTAAAGGATTCTGTTCAGCCCACTCTAATAATGCTTGCAAAAGCAATTTCCCTATTCCCATACTGCGATATCCTTTGCTAATCATCATCCCGAACGAACCAGTATGAGTCATTCTTTTTCTATCCTGAGTTTGAAATACAATCCATCCAACAATTTTACCGTCTATTTCAGCTACCATTAAAGTTTCTCTTTCATTTTTTAATAATTTGTGTAACCAATTTCTTTGTTGCACAGGTGTTTTATTAAACTCTTCGGAAACGGAAATGAAATACTTACCTTCAGAGATAACAGATTTCTGTATATCTAATATTGCTTTTGCATCTTCTAATACGCCAGTCCGAATGTGACAATGTTCAGTGATTTTAGACATTGATATCCTCTCCATGCTTTTGTATTTATACATTGAATGTAGGAAGGTACAAGCTGTCATGTGTTCAAATACAAGTAATAACAAATAAACGCTGTTGTCCTCTATAACGGAATATTTATGCTATGTCCTTAAAACAAGATCGGCACCTTGTAAGGGACTAAATGTGTTTATATAGTATTCTTCTGCCTTCCAATATCTCGTTTCAAATTTCATACGGCTACGTTGTGTAGTTTCTGTTTCACGAGCAAATCTTCTTTCTCTAGAACAATCCAAAAATAGTATTTTGTCAAAAAAGTTTCTCCACTCTTTACGCTGCAAAAAAACTCCTTCAACAACAATTAACCCGGCTTTAGGTAAAATAATTGTTTTATGCTCATGGGTATCGGTTTCCTTATTGTAAAACGACATATCAATATGACTGCTACGTTTAAGATTTTCAAAGAAATGTTCTTTTAACCATGCAACGTCCCACTGCAAGTAGAAATATTCATACCATTCTTCAAAGCCCGTATTATAACGTTGACTCCTATTAACAATATGGTCATCAATATGAAAAATAACATATTTAATATCTTCTTTTTTCAAGTAATCACTAAGCTTTTCTGTGAAAGTCGTTTTCCCAGAACGGCTTAATCCATCCACTCCTACAATGCACCTTTTGTGAGAGTCAACTAAAGGAATTAACTGCAGTACATTAAAATCATAGTTCAATATCTTCACTCCTATCAATTGTGAATAAGAGCAGTGCATTTTAGCTCTATACGTATTCTATTGAAGTACTATGTAATCCTTTCCTATTAAATTTGTTCTCCCTTTGATATTCGAAAATAAACCTATTACTGTAAGAAGAAAGGGTTCGCTTTAAGAGTATCGAACAAAAAATAAAGTGATTCATTTATAAAATAAGTACTGATGAGCATAGGAATTTACGCTCCCTTTAGAAAATAACAAAAGTAAGAAGGGGGAATTTTTATTGAAAATAAAAACACTAATTTTCTCGTTTGTTTTTTTATTTCTGTTAGCTAGTTGTGGTTTAGAAACAAAACAGCTTAATGATTTTTATAAAAAAGACCTTGATGATGTAACTATGATTGTGATATTAGACGGCAGGACAGGAAATAAAAAAACTATTATGGATAAAAAATTAATATCTGATTTTTTAAGTGAAATAAGAGACATCCAGTTTATCCCAGAAAAAAATCAAGAACAAAGAAAAGGATTTCAATATTCAGTTATTCTATTTCAAAATGATGTAGAGACTTTTAAATTTGAATTAACACAAGTAAACGGAATTTACTATTATACAAAACCAGATATTTATCCAATAGTTGATGATTTTTATAAAAGGATTGACGTTAGAGATTAATAATCAATAACTCAGACAGATGATAGTTGCGTAAAACAGTGAAAGGACTGTTGAAATTTAAACAGTCCTGTTTTCGGTTATTCCCAATCAGATTCTTCAAAAATGAATACATCTTCCACGCTCACTTGAAATTGCTGAGCAATTCTTACTGCCAGCTTTAATGAAGGGTTATATTGGCCTTTTTCTAAAAAACTAATGGTTTCTCTTCTCACACCTACTTTTTTGGCGAGATCGGCTTGGGTTACATTGTATTTGGCTCGGTATTCTTTAATTTTTGTTTTCATTATTCCAAACCTTTCTTATTTCTCGTGAAAAACCAAGATACATATAAAGATATCCCCATTCCGAATAACCCTAAAATGAGCACATCATCCTTATCTAAATATTTCTGCAAGGCGAACAAGATAATCCAAATGTATAAGGAATAAAAATAGGCTCTACCTGCCGAATAAATTTTAACCTTTTTTGAGCGCTCATCCTCTAAAGGTAAGCCAAGCCTTAATTCAGGGAGGATATTTCTAATAAGCATAAACAGTAATCCTGCAAAGCTTACGATTCCGATGATAAGGAAGGATGCAGGAGCGTTGTCACTGGCTTGAAATAACAGAATTACTTGAGAAAGCATACCAACGATAACACCAATCGCGAGAACGCCTAACAATATAAATTTCACCTTCATAATGACTCCTCCTTGTTAGAAATATATAACTTATTGTTAAAAAATATATAACAAATGAACTTGTCAGGCCAATGATTTTTCAAGGGTATTCATACTATAGTGATTTATCAGAAAAAATGTAATATTTTTAATTTCAAAAATATTACATTTTTATATCTTTTATAATATGAAAATGTTAGAATGTAAGTAATAAAATCATAGTATACATATGGAGGTCATGATGAAAGCAATTGAAGCAAAGCAATCCTTAACAAGTGAACAATTGGCGATTGTGAATGGTGAAATGGCTAAAAAGCAAAAAAGTAAGCTTATAGCGTATCTCATTTGGTTTTTCTTTGGCGGTATTGGAGGACACCGATATTATACAAAGAATTATGGCATGGCAATTGCGATGACATTAACTCTTGGTGGACTTGGTATCTGGGCCTTTATCGATGTGTTTTTCGTTGGAAAACGTGTCGAAGCACTTAATGAGGAAATTGAATTTGATATTATTAGGCAAGTAAAATCTTTTGCATCTTAATAGTAAAATAAGAAAACAGCTTGCGAGATTCGCAGGCTGTTTTTATGGAGGAGAATAATGAAAGAGTTGGTTCATAAAAAAGAACGGTTATATTTTGCGATTATGCTTGTATTCAGTATTTTGACCTATATAGGTCTTGCGGTTACGGGAATTGGATTTATAGTTTTGTTGGTTGTATTTATCCCGGTAGCTCTTTATTGGGTGTATATAGGGTATATTCGCGCCAACGGAGTGAAGCTGACATCCGTTCAATTCGAGGAAGTATACCATATTCATCAGAATTTGTGTGAACAGTTAAATATAAAAAATATTCCTGATGTCTACATTATTCAATCAGGAGGGATTTTAAATGCTTTTGCAACCCGCTTCTTCCGAAAGAATATGGTCGTTTTGTATGCGGAAGTGTTTGAGCTGATTGAAAAGCGCGCAACGAATGAACTTACCTTCATCTTAGCTCATGAATTGGCGCATCATAAGCGTAATCATATTATAAAACAATTGATAATTTTGCCTGGAAGCTGGATTCCGTTTTTGGCAGAAGCATATTCTCGTGCATGTGAATATACATGTGACCGCATTGCATTGTCTCTTACGAATGATCAGCAAGCAGCTCAAAATGCGTTAACGATGCTGGCAGTAGGAAAGGATTTGTATCATAGAGTTAATGTAGAAAATTATTTAGAAGAAAGCAGCAAGGAAACGCATGTATTTACATGGCTTGCGGAGAAAGTGTCGACTCATCCTACATTGCCAAAGCGCATTCACCATTTATTAACGTGGAATGGCGTTGAAACAAATGTGAAATTTGGTATACCGAAAGGATTGATTGTAAGTCTAATCGTCATTCCAATTGTACTTGCTGGAATCGGGTTCGGGGGTATGAAGGCGTGGGAGTTTGCCCGTACAACAAGTGTATTTAGTGATTTCGCCCTAGCTGCAGAAGGAACAACACCGCTCATGCTGGCTGTTGCTGATGGCGATGTAGAAGAAGTGAATACGCGATTGAAAGGGTTGCCGAATGTGGACGAGGCAGATGAGGAAGGGTGGACAGCCCTGCATTATGCCACTCTATATTATGAAGGTGACTTTATGAACCGTGATATTGTGCTGGCTTTACTGGAAGCAGGAGCCAATCCGCTGCTGATGAATCAAGATGGCGATGTTCCTGCTCATATCATTGTATCGGCAGGTGATCCTGCCATGGTACAGGCTCTTCTTAAGCACGATATTGCTGTTAACACAAAAGACGGATATGGAGATACGTTACTGCACAGTGCAATTTACAGCGAAAACGAAGACATTGTCCACATGCTCCTAGTTGCCGGGGCAGATCCGAATCTAGAGGACAACGATGGCAATAATGCAGTGCAGCTTGCCAAAAACTTAGGATTCCCAAAAATTGTACATTTGCTTCAAGAAGTGGAGAAACATAAGCAGGATAAAAATGTGGATAAGAGCGTGTAAGACAATCCATTTTAAATGATAACAAAAGCTTGGGGCATTGCTGCCTTAAGCTTTTTTTATACCATGCTGGAACAACTTACTCCACAAGCACTGAAACGGATAGATCATTTTAGTTAATTCGGGATTACTAAATATTTTGATAAAAAACAGTGAAAAAATTCAAAATTTATTATACAATAATAAAATTGTTAAAGGAGGGAGACTGCTTTGAAGTTATTAAAAGAGACGGTGCAGCACTTCAAACCGTATTGGAAAGGTTTGGTTTTGGCGGTTATTTGTTCCTGTATTGCAGGAGTTTTTACGATGCTTCCGCCAATTTTGACCGGAAAAATAGTAGATATCGTAGTAGACCAAACGCAACTGCAAACAATTTTGTACTATATTATTGGAATTATGGGATGTTTTTTATTTAAGGTAGTTTTTGAAGCACTGCAGGAATTTGTACAGGTGAAAATTGGACTGGATGTAATTACTGATATGCAATTGCGGGCATTTAAGAGATTGCATCGTACACCGATGTCATTTTTTACAACTTCTCCGAGAGGGGATATGCTGTATCGCTTAACGCATGATGTGGAGTCGGTACAAAATTTAAATAATACTGTTATTCCAAGATTTCTTCAGCAGGTCATTGCTGCCGTTATCGCATTTGCCGCTGTTATTACGTTATATTGGCCAGCGGCTGTCATGATGGGGATTGTTTTTATGATTTATTTATATCCTTCCTTTAAGCTTGGAAAAACAGTGCGGAAAATGGGTGCCGTGCAGCGTGATATGAGGGCGGATATGTATCATCATATGCAAGAAAGCATTGAATCTGTTCGGCTCGTACGTACATATCAGACGCAAGAGGATGAAATGAACAAACAGGAAGCAAAGCTTTCAGCATGGAAGAGCTTTTCTATTCGTGCTGCGCTAATCGGGAAAGTTAACTGGCGTTTAGGAAATTTATTCAATACTGGTACGCCAGGTGTGTTGATGCTAATCGGAGGAGTTGCTATTTGGAGAGGTGAGATTTCTGTTGGTACATTGATTGCTTGCCTCGGATTTATTCCGACGATGTTTCAGCCGGTCCGTTCTCTTGCAGAAAATGCAATGGTCATTCAGCAAGCCATTCCTGCATTAGAGAGAATCTATGAATATTTTGACCTGCCGCTTGAGCAGGAGGAGCATCTGCCAAACATCGGAAGGGTACAGGGCAATATAGTCATTGATAATATTTTGTTTCGTTACCCTGGAGCAGAAGAGAATGTACTAAAAGGAATTACGCTAAGTATTCAGGCAGGTCAGCACATTGGTATTGTCGGAACAAGCGGAGGCGGAAAAAGTACATTGATTCAATTGCTACTTGGCATATACGAACCGCAAAGGGGGAGCATTACAGTTGATGGGAACAGCCTAAAGGATATAAATATTAACTCGTTCCGTCAGCAGGTTGGTGTTGTATCACAGGAAACATTCTTACTGAATAGTTCGCTTCGCAATAATCTATTATACGGAAAGCGAAACGCCAGCGAGGCTGAAATGCAAATAGCTGTTGAAGCGGCAGGGCTTATGGAATGGGTACAGGGCTTGCCGGAAGGGTATGAGACGATTGTCGGAGAAAGAGGGTTAAAGCTTTCAGGCGGGCAGCGGCAGCGTGTCGCACTTGCAAGAGCCATTCTTCGTCATCCGCCAATTTTGATATTTGATGAAGCTACATCTTCTCTTGATGGAGAGACGGAAGAACGTGTGCAAGCGTCCTTGGAAGCATTAATCCCGGGAAAAACGACCATTACGATTGCTCACCGTCTAGCGACTGTGAAGCATGCTGATAAAATCATTTTATTGGATAAAGGGGTTATTGCAGAAGAAGGAACGCATGAAGAGCTGTTGGCATTAAAAGGGCAATATTATCAATTATATATGGCACAGTACAGTGAGCTGGTAAAGGAGAGTGCTATATAAATATGACACAGTCTAACAAAAATCGGGACGGCAAACGAGTCCTGTTATTTCTAAAACCGCATCGTAAATGGGTATTTGCAGATTCCTTTGTGATTGCACTAAGCCAAGTTTGCGGCTCCTTAATTCCTACATTAGCTATGGGGTGGTTAGTGGATAGTATTATTCCTGAGCATGCGAATAAACTGCTGTGGGGATTGATGTGGTTAATCATTTTTGCGGCAATCTTAGATTTAACGTTTATGATAATCGACGAGTATTTTTGCCATCATGTCGCCAAATCAGTGACGAATTGGCAGAAGCTCCGATTGTTTCGCCATCTGCAAATCTTGCCGTATTCCTTTTACCATACCAACCAATCTGGAGAAATGCTTGCGCGTGTATCGGATGATCCTGATACATTACATAACTTTTTGGCATGGGAAGGATCGACCTTCATGGCATCTGTGCAAGGGGTCATTATATACAGCTTTGTTCTGTTATGGATTCATCCCTATTTAATGATTGCTAGTGCGGCATTAGGAATACTGTTCTACTGGACTTCTAATGCAGTCGGTTCGAATATGCGAGCAGCTTCCGCAAAAGCAAGACAGGAAGCCTCCCGCTATTTGGAGAGATTGCGGGAATCGGTAACGGGTATTCATTTATCCCGCGTGATGGGAGTGACAGATTACGAGATTGAAAGTGTTGTTACGATTCGAAAGTCGTTTGTACAGCATTCCATTGATGAATTAAAGGCAAGAATGAAATCAGTCGTGGTGATTGGGAGCTACAATGGCTTTGCGCTTGCGGTTGTTTACAGCATCAGTGCTTTATTAATTTGGGACAGCAGCATCACGACAGGTCAAATGCTGACAGCGGGCGGACTGGTGACGATTGCTGCAAATGAAATACAAAGAATGCTAAGAAACTGGCTGTCAGTTCGAAAAACGGGGCCTGCCTTGGATCGTTCGGAACTGTTATTAGCTGAGAAGCCTGCCGATGCTGAGTTAAGCAATGGGAGGGTATTGAAGGAAGTGGAAGGAAATATTGAATTTTCTAACGTTCAATTCGCTTATCCAACAAAGCCTGAGGATGTGTTCAAGGATCTTTCTTTTTCAGTGAAGGCCGGAGAAGCAGTGGCGATTGTAGGGCCGAGCGGCGCTGGAAAATCGACGATTGTTGATTTGCTGTTGCGATTTTATGAAGTGAATGGCGGTTCCATCAAGCTCGATGAACATGATATTCAATCCTTAAATGCTGGGTGGATACGAAACCAAATTGCTGTTGTGTCACAAGATGTGCAATTACGAAACGGGACACTTGCGGATAACTTAAGGATTGGGAAACAAGATGCTTCTGATGAAGAATTACTTCGTGCGATAAAAGACAGCGGATTAGGAGAATTTGTGCAGTCCTTGCCGGACGGCTTATACACTTCGGTCGGAGAACGCGGAACTTTATTATCAGGCGGTCAAAAACAACGGCTGTCTCTTGCAAGAGCCATTTTAAAGAATGCACCAATCCTAGTCTTAGATGAAGCGAGCTCCGCATTAGATCCAATTACGGAAACGGAAATTAATGCAGCCATTCAAAAACGGATGACACAGCAAACGATGTTAATCATCTCTCATCGGCTGTCAACAGTACTTTCGGCTCATAAAGTCGTTGTAATTGAAAACGGAAAAGTTGTGGAAACTGGAACGCATGATACGTTGATTCAGCAAGAGAACAGTGTATACTCTCGTTTATTCAAACGAGAAGCGGATACGGGTGAAAAGGTATTGAACGGTAAGTAATAGTATTTTATAGATGCGTCAAAAGACCGCAGTGAAACGGCTTTTGACGCATTTTTTATGATAATCTTCATGGTATAATTTAGAAAATATAGTGAATTCATGAGTAAAGGTGGCAAAATCATGTATGCAGTTGTAGCTTTTTTTGATGATTCAACTGAGCAATATTTAAATGATGTATGGAGGGAATTACGTGAGCAATCCATTTCGCATTACTCAGTCGAAACTCAGGATAAAAGACCGCATATCACATTGGCAAGCTATGGTTCCCTTGATAAAGAGCGTTTTATTCAGGATATGGATGCATTTTATGATAGGAAGCCTGCAGTGGATATTATGTTCAATGTATTAGGTATGTTTTTAAATACAGGCACCTTATTTCTCTCACCCACCTTATCACAAGCATTATTAGGCTTTCATAACAGTCATCACAAGCATTTTAGTACATATAACAATGATCCGAACTCTTTGTATGTTCCTGGAAAATGGGTTCCTCATTGCACGATTGCAAGCAGATTAGATGCAGATAAATTAAAGGAAGCATTCCAGCATTGCTCTCAGAAGATCGATACACTGCATGCTCGGATTAAAAAAGTAGCTTTGTTGGAATTTATGTATGAAGATAATAAATTAATCGGAGCTCCACCTGTTTTTATAAAAGAATTAGAGTCATAAATTTAAGAACGATTGTAATGCCGGTCGGAGTCCTGTGCTCCGACTGGTTTTTTTGTTTG
The DNA here is from genome assembly GCF_017742235.1 of Bacillus sp. 165. GTDB lineage: Bacteria > Bacillota > Bacilli > Bacillales > Bacillaceae_G > JAGHKQ01. The sequence continues at coordinate 500,082 of NZ_JAGHKQ010000003.1, read as the reverse complement.
GAGGTATGGATTTTTAATACATTAACAATAGAAGTAAAACGTTTATCACATTACCTTGACAGTCGTAGTAATGTGATGTATGTTGTATATATGGGAGTGATACAATGACAAATAATAAAGTTTCCTCCGATTTACTCAGAGGGCATACGGATACGATGATTTTAAAATTGCTGATGAGCGGTGATAAATATGGGTATGAAATATCGAAACTAATATACGCAAACTCCAATAATGAGTATGAGCTTAAGGAATCTACTATGTTTTCGAGCTTTAAGAGGCTAGAAAATGACGGTAATGTAGTTTCATATTGGGGCAATGAGACCCAGGGCGGAAGACGGAAGTACTATAGGATTACGGAAAAAGGGAAAGAGACTTACGCTGAAAACAAAAGAAAGTGGGATAACGCTAAGCGTATCCTAGATCAATTATTATAAGAGGGGCGGTATGAACAATGAATGAGAAAGTAACTAACTATTTAGATGGATTATTTGCACCTTATGATGATATGCATGAGGTTAAGGAATTGAAAGAAGAGTTGTACGGGAACTTACAGGAAAAGTTCAACGATTTTAAAAATCAGGGACATGATGATGAAACAGCTTATCGTATGACCATCAATTCTATTGGAGATATAAAAGAAATTATTGAAAGTGTCTCTGTTAAAACAGAGGAATATATAGAGAAGGATGCAGATGTTAAAGGACCCATAAGAGAGATTATTGCAAGCATCTTCGATAAGACAAAAGATCTGAAGCATAGGATAAAACACGATTTTTCAAAAATCAATCTTAGAAATTCAGATTTTAAAGGGGTAACCGTGCATCACGGGAAGTTTAACTACAGTGACTTGAAGGGATCAGACTTCAGCGGTTCTGATTTAACGAACAGCACTTTTATAGCCAGTGATTTAAGTGATGTAACATTTGATGACGCTAATCTTACCGGAGTTAAATTAAAAATGTCGAATCTAAAAAATACAAGTTTTCATAATTGTGTATTAGATTATACGGATTTTAGCTATTCCGGTTTAGCTGGTATCAGCTTTGAAAATCAAACGTTTACGGGAACCATCTTTCATGGCGTCGACGTAACAGGAACCTCTTTTAAAAATGCCGTGTTTAGAAATGTTTCTATTAAGCATACCGATTTTTCAAAAGCTATTCTTGATGGCGCTACAATGGATAAGTTAGCTTATGCTGTTTTAAAAGGGTCGAAAGCAAACTTGACGAATATAACCGTAATTTAGGGAGTATGATACAGTTATGGTCTAGAGATTGCCACGTTTGGTTATATTCACCCTTTGAAGCGAATAGTAAAAAATTTAGATTACTATTTTCAATGAAAATATAAAAAAGCTCATTCCCTTTGGATTGAGCTTTTTGGCTATAGGTATCAATGTAAATCTCTATAACATTTGTTTTGCTAGTCCAATAAGGATTGTTCGGTGTTCTTCCTTATCCATATGCTTGTTATAAGAAATACTGTAATATATTTCATCCTTCACAAAATCAAGTGTATTTCCTGAGTAATATCCAGTAACACCATCTTGTATTTCAACTTTCTCATCAATTCCTTCGAACTCTACTTCGAAGTTATGAGCAGTCACCATGAGTAAAATTTCATCTTGCGGGTTTTTTGAAAAAGCTAAAAAACTGACTCTTATTTTCTTTCCATCGTGTTCAAAATCGTCGATACTGGGCGGGAGGAATGTACCTAATTCGGATGGCAGCTTTTTAGGTAATTCGATTTCGAAAGGCAGAGCATCTAATCCTTCTTCTAAAGAGGGAGCTTTATAAGAAATCGGTAAATGTTTCAGCTGCTCTTCAGTAGCATTGCCCTCAGCGTTCACTTTTTCAAGTTTTGAAGTGTTTAATACGGTACTAGCATTGCTTTGACAACCGCTTAGTATCACTACAAAGCAAATAACAATGAAAGTTAGTAACCTCATTTTATCCACCCCCCTAAAATATTTCTCTACTATACGTATTTCACATGTTCTGGTTTTAACCTTCTTCAAAAAATAAAAGATGTAGTCTTGCAGAGAGTGTTCATTTTTTTCACACTGTAAACAGTTCAAATGAACCCATCGTCACAAAAACAGGAAAAATAACCATAATAAAACGCAAGGGTTATCCTTGCAATTTATGAAAAAATTAATACATATTCAAAAAAAGTATCCATGAATGTACTTAATTGATTCAGATGATGCTATAATTGCTGAATTTCAAACAAATAAAGAAGTGTATTGGTATGTTGCAGAACGTTCAATTTGTAATCCTAGTTAGTGCAGAGAAAGTCTGAAATCTCGCTACAATAAAGATAAAGGGATTTCAAAACCTAAAGGTGAAAATTTTATTGTAGTAGGTTAAGGAATTGCTTATATACTCTAAGTATAGTTATAATAGAAAAATTTAGTTCGAGCGAGAGTAGGGAAAATAAATTAGGAGGAGATTACAGTGAACAATCTTCAAAAACTAAAAGAGGAACTTGGTGAAGAAGTAATCTTTGGAGAACGAAACTCATACATAAACTTAACTTTAATGAAAGGGGATATTGGTTACGATGCCGGATGTCTGCATGGAGAAAATCGATTTAACTTTCGTTTTATCCGAGGCAGCAGAGTTCATCGAGCTTTTAAAGCTAAAGGCTATAAATTTAAAGTGAGCCCAGATAACAACAACAATGTTATTTTATGGTTCGACTTAGAATATGCAATAGAATTTAGAAAAGTAGTACACTTTGTCAAACAAATGCATAAATTCACTGGACTTGGACTTATTGAAAGACCTGAAAGAGCAATTTATTAAATACTATAAAAAAACAAATATGTTTTAATAGAAGAAGATTCTTATACTCGGCAAGCTGTACATGGATAGGGAAGAATGGAATTTACCTTATATAGATGCTACCATTAAAAAGTGGATTTTCTATTATCAACATACAAAGACTTGATGACAATATCGAAAGAGCAAATGGGGACTGAAAATAAGCAACTAAATACCACAATTGAATCATTTGAACCTAATTTTTTCACATGCTTTTAGCTTTAACATATTACAGGAAGAAGTCTTCTTCCTCAACGACCGTGGTCGTAGTTTACAAAAGCCACACTTATTACAATTAATAATGTTCGTAAGGTTTTTTCATGATATTGATTTTATTAATATGATGGTTATTGTTCAGCGAGGAGATTTGGGTTCCCTAATTTCCATTTAGCAATCATAGTGATTCCTGAAATTTTTCACACTTCATTCTCTTTCAGGAGAGAAAAATGATATTCCTCTTCTAAAGTCCATTTATTTTGGATTGTTTGATTAGATGTAGTTTCCATACTATGAGCTAATTTCCTATTTTGTTTTATACTTTCCACAACTTCTTCGGCCATTTGCTTATTAATCAAATAATTGACGACGACAGTGATACTTTGTTCAGAAAGCTTTTGAGCAATTGCACGCCCAATTCCACGTGATGCTCCTATAACTATAGCGACTTCTTTATCCATGATTTAATCTTCTTCTTTTAGACGGAAAAGCAGGACCCGATAAAGGGTGATCCTGCTTTTCCGTCGTTATACATGATTACTTAATGCTGGATAAAACTAGATAATGTTTTTCAACTCTCATGACCGTTTAGCGCCCTGCGCGTAAATTTGGATTGGTTACGTAAGCTGCCAGTGCTTCCGTACTTTCTTGCAGTCTTTCTTCATTAAGTGTCCTCCTTCCTTGTAAAAGGAAGGAGGGCAAGAAATGCATGCCGCACAGGTTAGCTGTCGCTTGGAAAGGACGAGTCAACTCACTCATGGAATAGTGGTTGTATCCGCCGGCTTGGTAAGCTTCAGCCGGACCGCCAGTTGAAATTGCCAGTATAAACTCTTTTCCGTGGAGGTTGTTTCCTTCTGCCCCGTAGGCAAAGCCATATGTTAAAACGACATCCTGCCACTGTTTTAATAAAGCAGGCGAGCTGTACCAATAGAATGGGAATTGCAGAACAATGCGATCATGCTCTAATAATTGCTGCTGCTCTTTTTTTACATCAATTTCAAAAGTAGGATAATGTGCATATAAATTGTGAACCGTTACATTTTCTTCTTGTTGAAGACGGTCCATCCACGTTTTATTTACTTTCGATTGCTCCAAATTTGGATGGGCAACAATGACTAAGGTTTTCATATTTATCACCTTTCTGATAGAAGTTTTATAATTGTTTGTACATGCAAATAAAATTCCCTTAAAAAACACAAGTGTTTAATTCAATAGAGGTATTTTAGAGAAAGAATAACCTCGATTAAATCAAGTTTTTTAAATTAAGCTTCAACTAATGATGGCTGAAGAACATGATTAACATACGCTTTTGCGTTTTCTGCAAGTTCTTCATCTGAAACATGCATAACACCATTTAACACAAATAATGGCATAAACTTAGTACCAATGAGATTGCTTGTTTGCTGCAGGGGAGTTGTTAAAGTCTCCATAGTAAAATGATTGTAGCCAGTCGGCTGATAGGAATCTTTAGGACCGAAGGTTGAAATTGCAAGACCCAGCTCTTTGCCGTGCATCTTGTCGCCGCCTTCACCGTATGCCCAGCCATAAGCAAGTACTTCATCTTGCCATTGTTTTAACAAAGCAGGTGAGCTGTACCAGTAAAATGGGAATTGCAGAATAATACGGTCATGTGCCTCTAATAGGCTTTGTTCGTGTGCGACGTTTATTTTTCCATCTGGATATGCTTGATAAAGAGTATGGATTGTAATTTCTTCATGTTTTTTCAATTCTTCCATCCAAGCACGATTAATTCGCGATTGTTCAAGATTAGGGTGAGTAATAATCACTAGTGTTTTCATTAGATAATCTCCTTTTGTCTTGTGATTCTTGTCTAGTTTTTATTTTGTTTCATTAATCCAATTTCTAGTACTATCGTCATCTCTTTTGTTGTTTGTACATACAAATATTTTACATAATCAAATTAACACGAATTAAAATACAGGTCAACTGTTTTGTTTGTACATACAATTAAAGAATAAAAAGCCTTTATTAAATACGAAATTTGTATTTATCAAAGGCTTTTTATTTTTTTACTTTTCTAATTTGTTGCCTGCCTCGTTTATTAATTTATTTAATGCTTTTCCTTCTTCTTCACCTAAAACATCAGAGTACGCTCGAAATAAAATTTTCCAGCCTTCCTTAATATCTTTAAGGATCGCCTCTCCATTTTCAGTCGGAAAATTTAACGATCTTTTTCCTTCTGTTTTTCGTTCAATCAATCCCTTTTCAACCAGCTTATCGACAAAGCGGGTAATAGTGGAAGGCTTTAGATGTAGAGCGTCCGCTAATTCTGATTGTGATATGCCAGGCTTATCAATAACCAACATCATCAAAAATGCATGAGTGGGGGATAAGCCCGTTTTTTTAAAGGAATCTTCAGCCATTTTTGTAATGGCACGAGAAAGTTTATTCACTGTAAAATACAGGCAATTATCAAAAAAATCATCGACCATAATAAAAACCCCTAACGTTTTGTTTGTACATACAAACTATAACAATTTATATTCTTTGTCAAATTATTTTACATTAATTTACAAGTGTTAACCTATGATTATAGTAAGGAAAATTGTTAGTGATAATAATTGATTTTTCATAATTATTAGTTTATTATTATTGTATGTACAAACAACAAACAAAATGATAGTATGAATGCATCATAAACAAAACAATAGGACCCTTTATAAAAGGAGGGTGATGAAGCTGAGTTCTATTCCATTTAACAAATTGATGTATTTGTATATGGGTACTTCAAATTTCCAATCTGATTTTCACTACTATAAATCGGTTCTTGGAGGCAAATTACATTGGGTGTTTGATCGCTTTGGAGCAAAGGTAGCAGCGTTTGAAATAGGGGAAGGATCACTAATATTAATCGAGGATCACCTAATCCCACCGACATGCATGCCAATTTATGAAGTAACAGACTTAAATCCAACGGAAATAGAATTAAGAAAAAGAGGATGGAAGGAAGAAGCGGGACCATTTGGAATACCGAATGGACCTTGTTACCTATTTCAGGACACTAGCGGTAATTCCGTTGTTTTTTTCGAAAACGTAAGGCCGACCGCTGCAGAGGACTCATATAGAGATGAGGATAATGAATATCGAATTCTTTAGTCATGGTCATTATTATTGAAATATAATTGCATGTACAAACAATTAAAAAGGAGGAGATATAGTGTCACAAGTTAAAAATATTGCCCTTATAACTGGCGGTAACAAAGGGATTGGGTTTGAATTAAGCAAGCAATTAGCTGAGAAAAACTTTAAAGTATTATTGAGCAGCAGAAACGAAGATAATGGAAAAAAAGCTGTTTCATCGCTGCAGAAACAAGGGGTTGACATCAGCTTTGTAGAACTTGATGTTGATCATATGGAAAGTATTCAGAATGCGGTGGAGTACGTTCAACAACGATACGGCCGGCTGGATGTGCTAATCAATAATGCAGGTGTCTATTTGGATGAAGGCCAAAAGCTATCAGAAGAAGATTCTGCGATTTTAGAAAAAACGATGAGAACGAACCTTTTAGGCCCCTTTCATCTTATTCGATCTTTCCTTCCATTAATGAAAAAACATAATTATGGAAGGATTGTCAATGTTTCTTCAGGATATGGACAAATAGATGAAATGGATTATTCCGGGGCAGGGTCTTATAAATTATCAAAGCTTGCTCTAAATGGTCTTACCCGTATTTTAGCTTCTGAGGTTTCTGGAAATATCAAGATTAATGCTGTTTGTCCTGGATGGGTACGTACGGATATGGGTGGTCCGAATGCACCAAGAAGTGCAGAGGAAGCAGCCCGTTCCATATTATGGCTTGCTGAACTGGAAGAAGATGGCCCAAACGGCGGATTTTTTAGAGACGAGAAGAGAATCAGTTGGTAACATATCGTCTCACGGAAAAGAACAAACTGGAAAGATTAAATGAAATCTCTAAAGTTACACTTGGATTTCCACATGATTTTTTGACAACTGGACAACAGCAAATGTATGCCAATATCGATAATCACAGAAATAATAGCTAAGGGGAAACATAATGAAGAATAAAATTTGTTTAATTACTGGGGGTAATTCAGGGATCGGGAGAGCAACCGCTCTTGAATTAGCCAAAATGGGAGCCACGGTTGTGATTCTGTGCCGAAGCAGGGAGAAAGGGCAGGAGGCAGTGCGAGACATTATAGCACAAAGTGGAAACCACAGTGTCCATTTACTGATTGCAGACCTATCCTCTCAACAGCAGGTCCGTCAGGCAGCGGATAAGTTTAAAGAAGCGTTTAATAAGTTAGATGTTCTAATCAATAACGCGGCAGTGTTTCTTCCAAAAAGATCTGAGACAGAAGACGGCATTGAAACGACTTTTGCGACAAACTATTTATCGCACTTTTTACTAACCCATCTTTTGCTTGATTCATTAGAAGCGAGTGGAGAAGGCAGGGTCATTAATGTGGCATCCAAACATAGTGGTATTAAAATGAATTTTGATGATTTAATGACGAAAAATAATTATACCTTCTTTAAAGCAGTCGGTCCTACTAAGCTAGCATTAATTCTGTTTACAAAAGAATTGGCTAAAAAACTCGAAGGCAGACCGATTACGGTAAATAGTCTTCACCCTGGAATCATCAAGACGAACATTATGCATGAATTGCCTTGGATTTTAAGAACAATTTTTAAATTAACGTCTGCAAGTACGGAAAAAGGAGCAAAAACGCCGGTTTATCTTGCATCATCCCCAGAAGTAAAAGGGGTGAGCGGTACATTTTTTTCAAATCGTAAACCAGCAGAAACAACGGCCGCCGCTAATGATGAGAACGCCGCAAAAAAATTATGGGATATTAGTATGAGCCTATTAAGGCCAGACGTACTGAAATAACTAATATTTAGGTGTACAAACAATTATAAAAGGAGAAATATATGAGATACAAATTACTAGGTAAAAGTGGTTTACGAGTGTCTGAATTGGCGTTGGGTACGATGACGTTTGGAGAGGATTGGGGTTTTGGTGCCTCTAAAGAAGAAAGTCAAAAGATTTTCAATACTTTTACAGAAGCAGGCGGGAACTTTATTGATACAGCAGTCAACTACACAAATGGTACAAGTGAAGCTTACTTAGGTGAATTTATCCAATCAAATAGAGAGCAATATGTAGTAGCAACGAAATATTCGTTAACCACTCGCCGGCATGATCCAAACGGCGGTGGGAATCATCGGAAAAATCTAGTTCAATCGGTGGAAGCAAGCTTGAAAAGGCTGAAAACGGATTATATTGATCTGTTGTGGCTGCATGCATGGGATTTTCTAACACCAGTTGAAGAAGTAATGCGTGCATTAGATGATTTGGTACGCGCTGGGAAAGTATTATATGTGGGCATTTCCGATACGCCTGCATGGATTGTGTCACAAGCAAATACATTAGCAGCTTTACGAGGATGGACACCTTTTATTGGGCTTCAGGTTGAATACAACTTGATGCAGCGAGCTCCAGAACGTGATCTGTTGCCAATGGCACATGCCTTTGATATCGGTGTAACGGCATGGGCGCCGATAGCAGGAGGAGCATTGACCGGCAAATACAGAAATAATAATTCTGATCCTAAAAGACTTTCACCCAATAGTGCAAGGTTAAAGGACAAAAATATATTAATCGCAGAATCGGTTGTAGAAATTGCAAAAAAAATAGGGCGCAGTCCAGCTCAAGTAGCGATCAATTGGGTTCGCCAGCAAAACGGTGTCATCATTCCAATTGTGGGTGCACGCAAAGAATCGCAGATGAAGGATAATTTAGAAAGTGTTCAGTTTACACTAGAACAAGAACATCTCGAACGATTACATGAACTAAGTAAAATTGAATTGGGCTTTCCGCATGAGTTCCTAGCATCTGAGTCTGTGCTTAATGCACTGCATGGGGAAACACTTTCATTGATTGATAATCATAGAAAATAAGGAAAAGCAGCAAGTAGAAAATGAACTTAACAAATTAGTTATTGGAGATGGAACAGAAGAAGCCCTTATCAGATTGAGGGCTTCTTCTGTAGCGAATACAGAATGAGAAATGTAATGAATTGAGTTTCTGTATGCGCGTTTTATCATAAGTCAATGAAAACAGAAAAATGTTAATTGCAAAAACGGAAACTAAAATAATTAATGTATTGTTAAAGGTTTTGCTTAGGAGTAGGTTTCTTTCTAATAATGTTATTGTGTAGTTATTTTAATCTGTTGCTTAAAAATTCCATTTATTATGACTATCCTCGGTGCAATTTATATGTTATATCTGGCTATAAAAATTATTACCAGTAAAAATAAAGATCAAGATAATGATGTAGGTAAGAATAACAGTTTTTTAACAGGCATGCTTTTGCAATTCATAAATCTGAAAGCTATTTTATATGGCCTAACTGCAATATCAACCTTCATACTCCCATAGCACACTTCAAATTCCAGCTTACTATTTTATTCATTATTTCTAGCTTTTGTTGGTTTTATGAGTACTTTCTGTTGGAGTATGTTCGGTTCAATGTTTCAAAAGTTCTTATCAAAGTATAGAAATCAGTTTAATGTAATTATAGCTTGTTATTAGTGTATAGTGCAGTTTCGATTTTTCTAGAATAAAACGGGCTTCTTATTCAATTATTACCGCTTGAGTTGAACAAAAAAAGCTGTCTCAAAGGTCGTTGACAAACAACCTTTGAGACAGCTTTTTTATCATTTTGGAACAAATGTTCTAAAAAATGTTCGTTTTTAGTAACAGTTGAAATACAGATGGCTATATTCAGCTATTTAAAATTTATGTGGAGCCAGTAGCGGCGAATTGATTACATATATTAAGTGCTTTGCGGTCCAAAAGGAAAGAAGACTGTGCTATCGGCAAATAACGTGGAGAAGCAATAGAATCAGCAGTGGAAATCGAGTATGAAATCGCAAGGGTTTTTTACTCGATTTTTTATTGAAAAGTATAGATTAATCCTTATTATATTGCCGAATTAACAAGTGAAAGAGTATACCCATTAAAGAATGACAATAACTATTGTCACTGCGTTATTTCGAATGCGATAATTCTTGTTCTGTTAAGAGGGCAGAAGAGTTGAAGAAAGGTATCTAACAATTACATAAGAAAAACTTATTAAAAGCAATAAAATAATTATGATTAACTTATGATGTGAATTTAGTTAGCATTGAAACTAATAAGAGATGTACTCATAAGAGGGGGATTTAAATGGAGACAAAGATAAGGTTTAGGATGGCTACTGAAAAAGATTTAGATAGCATTGTTGCCATGCTTGCAGATGATGTTTTGGGAAGTGAACGTGAGCGTTATGAGCATCCACTTCCTAATAGTTATATAAAAGCATTTGAGGCTATTACATCTGACCCTAATAACGAGTTAGTCGTGGCTTGTTATGGCAATGAAGTGATTGGGGTGCAGCAAATTACTTTTACACCTTACATAACACATCAAGGTGGATGGAGAGCTACTATCGAAGGAGTGAGAACATCAGCTTCTGTGAGAGGTAAAGGTGTAGGGACTGAACTGATACAATGGGCAATCCAGCGCGCAGAAGAACGCGGTTGTCATATAGTACAACTGACAACTGATAAAAAAAGACCTGATGCGTTAAGATTTTATGAACGGTTAGGTTTTAAAGCAACGCACGAAGGTTTAAAGCTGAAGCTTTAATAATTTTCTAAATTCTTGGGTGAGCTAATGGAACAAACTCTCCTAAAGCCAAAAAGCTCAGAACAATAAACTCTGGGCTTTTTTGTGTGCTATTTACTGTGTTATTCAGATTGTTATTTTAAGTTTTCTCCATAATAACTAAACTTTAGCTATCGACCAAGTTGTTTTTCTGCCTATTTGTTCTATCCCTTTCATTAAGAGTAAAAACCCTTCGGTTCGGATAAATTAAAATATTGACATGAAACCAAAACGTTTCGTATTATAGATATGTAACCAAATGGTTTCGTTTTTTAGGAGGATGATTACATGATAAGCCAAGTGCCTGATATTAAGCATCGATTAATTTTGAATGCTCCAATTTCTAAAGTATGGGATACAGTTGCAACGGCAGAAGGATTGGCGTTGTGGCTGATGGAAAATACGTTTGTTCCGAAGCTTGGGGCAGCGTTTACGATGAAATCATCGCCAAGAGGAAATTGGGATGGGACGATTCAATGTGAAGTGACTGTGCTTGAAAAGCCTCATGTGCTTGCTTTTACGTGGAATGGCGGAGGTCTTGACAATTTATTGGTGACTATTGAACTAAAGGACCTAGACGGTAAGACAGAATTTAAGCTGACGCATTCCGGTTGGTCTGAGCATACGAAGCCGATTCGCGAACTGCTTGATGAAGGATGGGTTAAGCATTGCTTTGTACGTCTTACTAATTATGTGGAAGGGAACTGAAATGAGTGCAGCTCCTAAGTACGACGTTTTTGATGGGATTGCGGACCCGACCCGCCGGGAGATTTTATCTCTTTTGGCGAAGGAAAAGATGAATGTCACGGATATATCCGACCATTTTCCGGTTACCCGAACGGCGGTTTCCAAGCATCTTAAAATTTTAAAAGGGGCAAATCTTGTAAAAGAAGAGAAGGTCGGCAGAGCAAGGATTTATGAGCTGAATCCGCATGCGTTAAAAGAGGTAAAGGATTGGCTCATGTATTATGAGCAATTCTGGGATGAGAAAATCATGAATTTACAGAAGTTATTTAATGAAAAATAACAATGCTATCGAGGGGGAATTACCAGTGAAAAATGTATATCCGTTTGTGATTGTTGATAATTGTACAGAGGCAGTAAACTACTATCAAAGTATTTTAGGGGGAGACATTAAGGTGTTGAATGAGCATGCCGGCAAGGTTCTTCATGCCGAGCTGTCTATCGGCAGCGGTGTAATCCATTTTTCTGACTCTTACCGCAAGGAGTATGCTGCGGGAGACAAAGTGAAAATCATGCTGCAATGTGAAAGTGAAGAAGAAATCAGACGGGTGTATGATGCGCTGAGTGAAAACGGAAAGGTCGCAGTAGAATTGCAGGATACATTTTTTGGAGCGCTGCATGGACAAGTTACTGATCAAAACAATATTACCTGGGTGCTGAACTATTTTAAAGCATAGTAAAAAACACAGATCGACTTCTGCCGGTCTGTGTTTTTGTATTAAAAGTATATAAAGTAAATCACTGCTGCCAAGACAATACGATAAATCGCAAATGGCATAAGCTTGATTTTATTAATCAGCTTCAAGAAGAAGCGGATGGAAATTAAAGCGAACACGAACGCGCTGAGAAAGCCTGCGATGAAAAATGGAAGAGAATCCATCGTCATATATTGCCAGTTTTTCAGCAAGGATAACAAGCTTGCACCGCACATAATCGGAACAGCCATAATAAAGGTGAAATCTGCTGCAGCGCGGTAGCTCATTCCAAGCAGTACACCGCCTGAAATAGTCGAACCGGAACGAGAGAAGCCTGGCCATAGTGAGAAGCATTGAATTAGTCCGATTAGAAACGCTTGTTTGTACGTAATTTGGTCAACCGTTTCTGTTTTCGGTGTTTTCTTAGCGAATATATCAGCCAAAATCATAAAAATTGCCCCGATCACTAAGCCGATCAATACTGTACCTGTGGAAAATAAGTACTCATCAATATAGTCTTCGAACAGCACTCCTAGCACTCCGGCAGGGATAAGTCCCACAATCACCTGTGTCAGCTTCAAACGGCTAGGGTTGGAAGCGGCATTTTTACTGCGGCGCAGTCCAAGCATTTCAATGAAGCGATCCTTAAAGACAACAACAACCGCTAAAATGGAGCCGAGCTGAATGACAACCTTAAAGGTATTAGCTGCATATTTCGTTAAAAATTCTCCTGACTTCAGCCACATATCATCGACAATAATCATGTGACCGGTTGAAGAAACAGGAGCAAACTCTGTTAAACCTTCCACAAGGCCTAAAATAATCGCTTTTACAATTGTAAGAAAATCCATTGTTTACTTTCTCCTTATTTTAATTCAGTAAATTTTCCAAGCAGTAGTTTTACAGATTAACACATCTTGTAAATAAAACATAGTCCACATCAAAGTGTAAACGATATTAGAAGGGTTGTCCATACAATAACAACTATCCATTTCGTGAATTATGGAAAATGGAAAGAGAATGTCTGATTATTAGCCGTCCTTCTATTAGCTTTTAATTTCAATCTCGAAAGAAATTCTTAAGATTTACGAAATAGAAATGAAAATGCAGCAAGGTACAATACAGTATAAGGAAATGATAGACTGGTAGCTTTCGAACAGGAGGAAGATTGAATGGAAAAGGATAGTATATTGGAATTGCAAAATGTAACAAAGAAATTCAAAGGCGTGAACTTTGTCGATAATCTAAGCTTTACAGTACGAAGAGGCGAAGTAGTTGGATTGCTAGGTCCAAACGGAGCCGGGAAAACAACGGTAATGCGCATGATAATGGGATTGATGAAGATATCGGAAGGAGATGTATTTATAAATGGAATCAGTATACAAACATCATTCGGTAAAGCGATGGAGTGTATCGGCGGTATTATTGAAAATCCGGAATTTTATCCGTTTTTAACGGGTTACGATAATTTAATGCAATATGCACGAATGTCTGAAAATGTAACGAAAGAACGTGTGGAAGAGATGATTGAATTGCTTGGACTGAAACAAGCCATGCATAAGAAGGTGAGAACCTATTCGCTTGGAATGAGGCAGCGTTTAGGGATTGCGCAAGCTCTTTTACATCGCCCTTCCTTAATTATTCTAGATGAGCCGACAAATGGATTGGACCCTGCGGGGATACGGGAAGTGAGAGAGTATTTGCAGCATATTGCACATGAGGAGGGCGTCTCTGTTCTTGTTTCAAGCCATTTGCTTTCTGAAGTGGAGTTGATGTGTGATCGCGTAGTGGTCATTCAAAATGGTAAGCTGGTTACCACACAGCATATTCATCAAGATAGGGAACAAGTGGTGATAATGGAATTTATCATAAATGATAGTAAGAAAGCGAAGAGTATTTTGCAAGAAATAGAATATGTTCGAGTGATAGGTCTGGATCATAATCGGATGGGAGTAACAGTGAAGATAGACAATACCCGTATTCCAGATATTGTAAAACTATTTGTTGAAAAGGATATTTCAATTTTTCGTATTGAAGAGAAGAAGCGTTCACTTGAAGAGTCATTTTTAGAACTGACAGGAGGAAATGAAATTGCTTAAGCTGATACAAAATGAATGGTTGAAAATAAGTAAAACAAAATCGATTATGATAGCATTTCTAATTCCTGTTTTGTTTTGTGTTATCGCAGCTGCGGTGATGCATGATAAAGCTGAAGAAAAAGAAGGGACTTGGCAGGAGCAGCTCATAAAGGCTAACGAAATGATTGAAAAAGAAATGGGTCTGTCAAAAGAGCAATTGCAAGGAATGGATGATACAGAATATTCTGGTGTCACGAGATGGAAAGAAAACCAATATCATCTTGACCATGATATAGAGCCGTTCGAACAGGAAAGTGCGCTTGGGTTTATGTATGCGATGGTTGACATGAAGCGTTTGACCAGCATCACCATGCTTATTTTGATTGTATACGGTGCGCAAATGGTAGCAAAAGAACATTCTTATGGAACGATTAAGTTTTTGCTGACACGCTCTCACAGCCGCAGTAAAATTCTGGGTGCGAAATATATTTCTCTTCTGTTATTTGGTGCTTTGCTGTATCTTTTTTCGGTAGGAATCAGCTTTTTCGCAGGCTTTTTGTTTTTTGGAAATGACACGCCTCTGTTTATGTATCGCTTGCAAGACGGTGTAATGCTGAAAGAGCATGTTGTAATACTCATAGGCAAGCATACGGTTTGGAACTTTATAGGCATGATGAGCTATGTGACTCTTGCTTTTATGATTCAAACAGTTGTAAAAAACAGCGCAGTCGCCGTAGGGATTTCGTTATTTGTCGGTTTATTTGCAGCAACAGTTGTACTGGGTGGATATGATTGGATGAAATATCTTCTTTTCACTAATACAGATTTAACAGTATATGAAACAGGAGTACCGGAGATAGATGGAATGACGTTTTCTTTTTCGTTTGGAATAGTAATGCTCTATTATGCCATATTCATCGGTGTTGCCTTTCTTTCTTTTAACAAACGAGATATTGTATAAATATAAAATGCAGGTGGAAAATGGTGGTGTACAATGACGAAAATCATGCTAGTGGAAGATGATCCGGCCATTGCTGAAATGGTTGTTCATTATATGCAAAAGGAAGGGTTCGAAGTGATTCATGCTCTTGATGGAGAAGAGGCGCTTCGGCTGTTTGGAGAGGAGTCCTTTGATTTAATTTTGCTGGATTTGATGCTGCCGAATTTGAATGGCATGGATTTTTTGAAGCTCGTTCGAGAAAAAAGCTATATACCAATTGTCATTGTTTCCGCTAAGGACAGTGATATAGATAAAGCGTTAGGACTAGGATTTGGAGCAGACGATTACCTTACAAAGCCCTACTCCTTAATTGAGCTTTCAGCAAGAATCAAAGCTGCACTTCGGCGAGTGACGGAATATTCGCCGCCAAACAAGGAAGAGGAGACGGTGCTTATTCATACCCACGAAGTGACGCTGGATATTAAAAATTTTCAAGTAAAGAAGCAAGGAAGAGAGATCAAGCTGACTGCTAAAGAATTTCAGATTTTAAAGCTGTTTATGATGAATCCTAAGCGGGCGTTTTCAAAGGAACAAATATACCGTACAGTTTGGAAGGATGAATACCATGGAGATGAAAATGCAATCAATGTCCATATCAGCAGATTACGGGAAAAAATTGAAGATGATCCATCCTCTCCGCGATATGTAAAAACAGTGTGGGGGATAGGGTATAAGCTGGGGGAGTTTTAAGATGATTCCTCTGTTGCTTTGCGTCATCATTGCCTTATGTATTCTTAACTATATGCAATATCGGTCCAGAAAGAGAAGGACGGAGAGTCTCGTTTATATCCATAACAAACTGAGTAATATTGTGTCAGGCGGCACATCTGAAAAGGTGTTGTTATTCACAGACGATGAGGTCTTACAGAACATCTTAGTCAGTCTCAATCGATTGCTTGATCATAACCGCAAAGTCACGGCAAATTATGTAAGAACAGAAACGTCTATAAAAAAAATGCTCTCCAACATGTCTCATGACCTAAAGACGCCATTGACAGTGGTGCTTGGTCTTACAGAAACTATTTCACATAATCAAGAATTAACCGAAGAAGACAGGAATCGATTAGTGAACAAGGTCCATAAGAAAGCTGAAGAAATACTGCAGCTAATGAACAAATTTTTCGATTTAGCTAAATTGGAATCTGGGGATAAAGAATTACCTTTATCAAAAATCAATATAAGTGAAGTCTGTAAAAATGCGATTCTCTTTTTTTATGAAAGCCTTACGTTGCAAGAATTTGAAGTAGCTATTCAAATACCTGAACGGATGCTTTATGCACTTGGAAATGAGGAAGCGTTAGAAAGAATTTTGCACAATCTAATTTCAAATGCCATTCGTTATGGGAAGGATGGTAACATTGTAGGAATTACTTTACGAAACGACAGTGAGCATATCTTTATTGACGTATGGGACCGAGGAAAAGGGATTAGCGCACAACATAAACAACTTGTGTTTGACAGGCTGTATACACTGGAAGATTCCAGAAATCATTCGTATCAAGGCAGCGGCCTTGGTCTCGCTATTACAAAGAGGCTTGTTGAGCAAATAGGAGGGCAGATTTTTCTTCAAAGTAAGCCATATGAAAAAACGGTATTTACTGTTCAATTGAAAAGACCCCCCTACTAATTCTTTATATGCAGATGAAAGATTTTTTTAGAATGGTGAAATGAAAATACTTCCTGTAAGTTCGGCAGTGTAAGGAGAGGGAGATAGAATGTGACTTACATTTTACAAACGGTGAATTTGAGCAAATCCTATAAAAATAAAGAAGTTGTTGCGAACATAAATATGAACATTAAAAAAGGGGAAATCTACAGCTTTCTCGGACCGAATGGTGCAGGTAAAACAACGGTAATGAAGATGCTGACAGGTCTAGTGAAGCCGACGAGCGGAAGCATTGAAATATTTGGCGAACCTTTATTGACGACTTCGTATGAAGTATTTAAAAGAATAGGCAGTATCATTGAATATCCTATTTTTTATAATCATTTGACAGCACAAGAAAATTTAGATGTTCATTGCAAGTATATGGGATACTACGATAAAAAAGCGATAGATGAGGCGTTGGAGCTGGTTCAATTAAAACAAATTGACAATAAGCCAGTGCAAGAGTTCTCTCTCGGTATGAAGCAACGACTCGGTATTGCCAGGGCGGTTTGTACCCGTCCTGAATTATTGATTTTAGACGAGCCTATTAATGGCATGGATCCAATCGGTATCCATGAATTGCGGGAACTGTTTCGTGTATTATCCAAAGAATACGGTATGACGTTGCTTATTTCCAGTCATATTTTGCAGGAGGTCGAGCAAATTGCAGATACGATTGGGGTCATTAATCAAGGAAAATTAATCGAGGAAGTTTCTATGGAGAGTATCCATAGCAAATACAGCGAATATATAGAGGTCGTCACAACAAACGGTAAGCAAGCCGCATTCATTTTAGAAGAAAAGCTATGCATCGTCAATTATAAGATGGTGGATGTGAATGCAATTCGTATATATGAACCGCATGTATCACCTGTAGATATTGCCAAAACATTAATTATGCATGATGTCGGAATTGAGGCGTTAAACAAAAAGAATGTTTCGCTGGAAGAGCATTTTCTTGCTTTGATTCAAGGCGGTGGCGTTCATGATTAGATTAATCAAATTAGAATGGGCTAAGGCGGCATTTGGGAGATTGTTCAAATTCACACTTATAGGGAATGTGCTTCTGACGTTTTGGTTTATATTTAATGCTGCTCCAAACGAGGAATATGATAATTATGAAATCGTATTTATGGATATTGGGAGCTACGTCAGAATGATGTATATTGTTATAGCTTCTGTTTTAATCGCAAGAGTGGTGATTGATGAGTATAAAAATAAAACCATTTCTGTGTTATTCACATATCCTGTTCCGCGGAAGAAGTTGTTTATAGCAAAAGTACTACTGATTTGCAGTGTGACCTTTGGATTGGTTATATGCTCAAATGTGATAATCGCTATCGTGTTTTTGTGTGTGGATATGAAGTTCCATTATATTCCTGAAACGCTGACTGTTGTGATTTTACTAAGGGAAATGGCGAAAATGGTTATTTTTTCAATTGCAGCAGTTGGAGCGAGTCTAGTTCCTCTTTTTTTCGGTATGAGAAGAAAATCTGTATCGGCTACAACTGTATCTGCTTTTATTGTTTTACTCGTATTCATTAATACATTTTTGATTTCTGCAATTTATCAAAGCTGGAAGTCTAGTATACTGCTGTCACTTTTATGGGTGACGATGGGAATTGGAATGTCATATGCGGCAATACGTAACCTCGATAAGGAAGATGTAGAATAATAAATGTAACAGCTGCCAGAGTGAACTGGCAGCTGTTTTAGTGCGAGATAGAGTTAGTGATGGCAAGTGTTTCTAGAGTTTTTTTCAGTTATACACTCATCCATCAGAATGCTCCTGCTTCTTTTTTCTTTTATCATTGATGGAGGTGAAGGTTAATGGTTTCTCGGAACCTGTCATCAGTTTGTATACATAGGAAGAGGTCAGCTTATAGCCGTCTTCAAGTTTTGTAGCTAAATAGTTTGCTCGCTCAAATATAATTGAGCGAATGTGATTGAGCTGGCGTGATATTTTTTCTGTTAATGCTTCTTGTGTGTCCAGTCGTGTAAGTACCTGTTCTTGAAATTCTTCTTGCTTTGATAATCGCTCGACGACTTCTTTTTGAAGTGTGAGCTGTTCATTTAACTGCCCATAGAGCTGCTCGTTAGCAGCTTCGTTTTTATCTAAGCGGCTGGCAATGCTTTGACTGGATTCATGCAGACTGCTCATTTCGTCTATTATGGATTGCTTTAATGCTGCTTCATTTTCCAAAATCGTGTGTAGATTGGTATGTTTTTCATCTAGTATATTTAACCGCTGCAGCATCTCGATATCTAGCTTTTCACGATGACGGTTGCTGGTGGTAAGATCATTCATTTGGCTATTAACATTCTTCCACTGCACGCTCTGAGCTTCTTCTAGCTGCTTATAGTGTTCTTTAAGCTCAGCCAATGATTGCGCAAGTCTCATGTTTGCTGTTTGCTGCTCTTGAATTAATTCGAGTAAAGCATTATGCCGTACCATCCCTTGATTGGATGTATCTAGTTTTTTATCATTTTTATAGACATCAGGGTGGTCATTATTATTGATAAATAAGCTCATTCTTTTCCGCCTCCTTGTTCATAGTTTGGTGTTATCTTATGCGTGAAAACGGAAGAAGGAACAACAGCTGTACTCATATGGGTAGATACACAATTGCGGTTTTGGTAAAGTAAGTGATTGTTATACTTGAGACAGACCCATACTACAATATTTAAAACCATGCGCGATTAGTACAGAATAAAAGGAAAAAGTTGTTACCGGAGCGAAATGGGGAGAATACGAGTGTAAAATAGATTTCTATGGATTGCATAATAAAAACATCTATAACACGTTACAGATGTTTTCATTCTCTTACAATATAAAATTAAAACTGCTCATTCTTCTCCCAAGATTCTACAATGTAATGTGCCATCATTGGATCGTATCCTTTTCCCACTAGGTAAGCAATTGCTGCTACCTCTGTCATCGCGTGCTCATAGGATGTGGATTGTGCTTCCTTCAAGCCGTACTGTACCCATGGAGCAACCAATTGCAGAACCGGCATTTTCAATGATTGATATTGCGAACCAACAGCCTGCTGGACTTGCTGACCAGTCGGCTCCTGTGGATAAGCGCGCATCGGCATGTATGGTATCATATATGGATTGTAATACATTTTGCATCCCCCTTTTTCATTACAGCATCATACTATGGGAAGACGAGTGAAAATGTGCAGTTGAAACCATTCCACATTTTAGACGTTTTCCGTTAAAATAAGGATGGGTGAAGAAACTATGAAAAAAGAAGAAAAAATTATTGAAACGATTTCTTTTGTAAAAGATGTACTTGGCAAAGATGCCAGTGGACACGATTGGTATCATATTGAACGGGTGCATAAACTGGCATGTGCAATTAGCGAAAAAGAGGGCGGAGACCGCTTCGTGATTGAGATGGCTGCATTGCTGCATGATGTGGCAGATGAAAAGCTGAATGAAAGCGAAGAGGCGGGCTTGCAAAAAGTGCGTGATTGGCTTAAGGAATTAGAAGTGGAGGAGCAGGAGAAGGAACATATTTTACATATTATTATGAATATGTCATTTAAAGGTGGGCATGGCGGCCAAGTGGAGACAATCGAAGGGAAGATTGTGCAGGATGCGGACCGATTAGATGCTCTTGGCGCAATTGGAATTGCCCGCACGTTTGCTTACGGCGGAGCAAAAGGACGGTTGATGTACGATCCAAATGTGCCGATACGGGAAAACATGACGAAAGAGGAATACCGAAATGCAAACAATCCGTCGCTTCATCATTTTTATGAAAAGCTGCTGAAGCTGAAGGATTTGATGAATACGAATGCCGCGAAAGGGATAGCGGCAGAGCGTCACGAATATATGGAGAAGTTCATTGAACAATTTATGAAAGAGTGGAATGCAAGAGTATGAAAATGTTAACGGTTGAAAATTTAACAAAATCCTACGGTGAAAAAGCGCTGTTTACAGATTTGTCCTTCAGCATTTTAGAAGGACAGCGCGTGGGTGTAATCGGGATCAATGGAACGGGAAAATCGACGATGCTGAAAATTATTGCGGGTGTCGAGCAAGCGGATAGTGGTGAAATCTCCCATACAAGAGGGTACACCATCAGCTACTTGTCCCAGCAGCCTGAGTTCGATGAAAATTTAACAGTGCTAGAGCAAGTCTTTTATGGGGATACCCCGTTAATTCGCTTGCTGCGGGAATATGAAACTGCCTTGCTGGAGCTAGAGCAGTATCCGTCTGATACGAAGGTGCAGGAAAGGTTATTTGCCCTCCAGCAGCAAATGGACGCGATGAATGCATGGGATGCGAATGCGAACGCCAAAGCACTGCTCACAAAGCTGGGGATTCACAATTTTACGGAAAAAGTCGGCAATTTATCCGGAGGACAAAAAAAGCGCGTGATGATGGCGCAGAGCTTAATCCAAACTCCAGATTTACTTATATTAGACGAGCCAACGAACCATTTGGACCATGAAACTGTTGAATGGCTGGAGGAATATTTGGCGCGCTATACAGGGTCACTGCTGCTTGTTACGCATGATCGTTACTTCCTGGATCGTGTGACAAATCGCATTGTAGAAATTGATAACGGAAAGCTATACAGCTATGAAGGCAATTATGGTGCGTTTTTAGAAGCAAAGGCGATTCGCGAAGAACAGGAAATGGCAACAGAAGCGAAGCGGCAAAACTTGTTCCGCAGAGAATTAGCGTGGATTCGCCGCGGTGCAAAAGCCCGTACCACGAAGCAAAAAGCACGTATTCAGCGCTTTGAGGAGCTATCCAATCAAGAGGGGCCGGCCGCTAAGCAAAATGTCGACATTTCCATCGGAGGAAGCCGTTTAGGGAAAAAGGTAGTGGAATTAAAAGAAGTCACAAAACAATTTGAAAATAAAACAGTGCTGGATCATTTTAGCTATATCGTGAAACCGGGAGATCGAATTGGGATTATCGGACCGAACGGCAGCGGTAAATCGTCTTTATTAAATATGTTAACAGGCAAGCTTACGCCGGACAGCGGGGAGATTGAAGTCGGCCAGACGGTGAAAATTGCGTACTATACGCAGGAAAATGAAGAAATGAATTTGAATCAGCGCATGATTGAATATATAAAGGAAGCAGCTGAAGTGATTCATACAACTGACGGCAAACTAATTTCTGCTTCTCAGATGCTTGAGCGCTTTTTATTCCCGCCGCAAACGCATGGAACGCCGCTTGGCAAGCTGTCCGGGGGAGAAAGACGCCGGTTGTACCTGCTGCGCATTTTAATGGGTGAACCAAATGTACTGCTGCTTGATGAGCCGACAAACGATTTGGATACGCAAACCTTGACGGTGCTGGAAGATTATCTTGAAGATTTTCCTGGTGTTGTGATTACTGTATCCCATGATCGTTATTTCTTAGATAAGACAGCGGAAGAGCTGTTTGTATTTGAAGGAAATGGGAAGGTGCGAGTCTTTTTCGGCAGCTACAGTGAGTATTTAGAAGAGAAAAAGCAAACAGAGGCTATGCTGAAGGCAGAAGCGGTGAAGGTACAAAAGGCGCAGGAGCCGGTGAAGCCGAAAAAACGCAAGCTGACGTATCAAGAGCAGCGTGAATGGGAAACAATTGAAGATGAGATTGCTGCACTGGAAGAAAAGCTGGAAGAGCTGACAGCAGAGCTAAACGGCATTGGCTCCGATTTTACCCGCGCTCAAGAAATTATGCAGGAGCAGCAGCAAACAGAAGAAGCCCTTGAGCATAAAATGGAGCGCTGGAGCGAATTGTCCGAGATTGTGGAGAGCATGAAGTAATCTTGACAACCTCTTGCATATATTGAATATAGAAGGAACAGGCATTACATGGAACGAAAATGAATGGAGGTAAAAGGATGAGAACAACGAATCCGATTTTAAAGGATGATGCGTTCCGAAAAACAGGCGCATCAGGCAATGCGATGACGATTGGGGGAACGGTCGGCAAAGCCTTTATCATGCTGTTATTATTGCTTGGAACAGCCGTTTTTTCTTACGTACAGGTAATGGCAAATAAGATGAATCTGACTGTGGCGGTTGGATCGATGATCGTAGCGCTTATTTTAGGTATGGTGACAAGTTTTGTTCCGCGCTTTTCGCCGGTTACGGCGCCGGTGTATGCGGCAGTAGAAGGGGTAATACTCGGCACAGTATCCGCCTTGTATACGATTCGATTTGGGGACAATATCGTATTGCAGGCTGTTTTGCTCACCGTTTCCATTTTACTGGGAATGCTCGCGATTTACGCGTTTCGTATCGTGAAAGTAACGAATAACTTCCGCATGGGAGTTATGGCGGCAACAATGGGTGTATTTATTATGTACCTGGTTGTGTTCGTTCTTCAGCTGTTTGGGGTTGCGGTTCCATTTCTTCATCAGGGAGGAACGCTCGGCATTATCATCAGCGCGGTAATTATCGTGATTGCTTCATTGAACCTTGTACTGGATTTTGATTTTATCGAAAACGGTGCACGGTACGGTTCTCCGAAATATATGGAGTGGTACGGCGCATTCGGATTGATGGTAACATTAATTTGGCTGTATTTTGAAATTTTGCGCTTGCTTTCATACTTTACAAGAAATGATTAATAGGAAAACCCGGCTGTTGCCGGGTTTTTTGTGGCGCAATTAAATACAAAAATTCAATTACAAGCACGATTGTTTCGAATCAATTTGAAGTCTTAATTGAGGGGCATCGGGAACAAACCATTCGCAAAAACCAAGTCGTGAATCGATATTTAGCAGACTATACGTGCCTAGGTGTTGTACTATTACCAGGCACGATTGCAGGTGCTGAATTTGAAACGTTAGCTGCACAGCAGGGAATACAAGTATATGCAGCCGAACGTTTTGTAGTTAGAAATAGTTGTCCAGAAAGGGCTTTTGTATGTGCCCCAAAAACGCTTGAAGAGCTTGAGCAAGGATTGATTATTCTTAAACGATCTTACTTAATAGTGTTTGCCATACAATTATAATATTGTATGGTTTTTTTGTGCGTGTTATGATGATTGCAATCTAGTAAGGGTTATTAGAAATAGAATTAGATTTCTAGAAAGGTAGATTAGATAATGTTACATGAACAAAGTGTAAAAGTGCTAGACGCTCCATCAGCAGGGTTACAAAGCTATATTAATTCTTCAGAAAAACAAAAATCGTTATACAAGCGAACATTGCTCATTGTAAGTATTTCACAAATTTTGGGTGGTGCAGGATTAGCTGCAGGAGTGACTGTGGGTGCACTTCTTGCACAGCAAATGCTCGGTACAGATGCTTTTGCTGGACTTCCTTCGGCTTTACTTACTTTTGGATCGGCAGGTGCTGCTTTATTGGTTGGGAGACTTTCTCAACGTTATGGACGGCGTATAGGTCTGACAACTGGTTTTATGCTCGGTGGACTTGGAGCAATAGGTGTCATACTTGCAGCTATAATAAATAGTGTTTTCCTGTTATTCCCCTCTCTGATTGTTTATGGGGCAGGCTCAGCAACAAATTTACAAGCTCGTTATGCGGGTACAGACTTAGCAAATAAAAAACAGCGTGCAACTGCTATTAGTATTGCGATGGTTTTTACGACATTTGGTGCAGTTGCAGGACCAAATTTAGTAAATGTGATGGGTGATTTCGCCCTTTCAATTGGTGTTCCATCGCTTGCTGGTCCTTTCATTTTAGGAGCAGCAGCCTATATTTTAGCAGGTCTTGTCCTTTTCATCATGCTTCGACCAGATCCATTAGTTATAGCAAGAACAATACAAGCAATCAATCAAAAGTCTAGTAATAAGGGGCAATTGGAAACAACTGAACATACAGAAAACAAAAGAGGAATCATCGTTGGAGCAACGATAATGGTCCTTACTCAAATGGTAATGGTAGCTATTATGACAATGACACCAGTTCATATGATGCATCATGGACATGACTTGGGTGCAGTCGGTCTTGTTATTGGGTTTCATATAGGCGCTATGTATCTCCCTTCACTTGTTACAGGTGCCCTTATTGATAAGTTGGGGCGTACTGTAATGGCTATTGCTTCTGGAATTACGTTACTTCTGGCGGGGTTAATAGCAGCATTTGCACCAGGAGATTCTATGGTTCTTATGGTAATTGCTCTTTCTTTACTTGGATTAGGATGGAATATTGGTTTGATAAGTGGGACAGCACTTATTATCGATTCTACTAACACCTCCACACGGGCTAAAACTCAAGGTACTGTGGATGTTTTAATTGCGTTGTCAGGGGCTACTGGTGGAGCCATGTCAGGAATGATTGTGGCAGGTTCAAGTTATCTAACATTATCACTTGTTGGAGGGAGTTTATCCTTATTACTAATTCCAGTGGTGATATGGTCTCGTGGAGGTAGAAAATAGGCTAGGTTGTTTAGGGAAATCAGATTTTTAAAACTAAGTGGATGCTTGAGTAGCCAAGAGTCGATTCTTCGGCTCTTTTTTCATGTTCCTCTAAAGGGGCAGTAATGTGGAATAAGAAAACCCGGCTGTTGCCGGGTTTTTTATTTTTTCAATAATAAATAGATAAAATACGGTGCGCCGATCAATGCAACCATAATCCCTGCGGCTATTCCTTCAGGCTCTACTATATTGCGTCCGATTGTGTCTGCAGCTAATAAAAGCCATCCCCCAATTAAAATCGCAACGGGAATAAAGAGCTGATTTCTAGGTCCTACTAAGCCTCTCGCAATATGAGGAGCCATAAGGCCGATAAAGGCGATTCCACCTGTGACAGAAACAGCAGAGGCTGCCAAGGCAACAGCTGCGATAAGCAAGGCAATGCGTTCCTTTTCAATGGAGATACCAACCCCGATTGCTACCGGCTCACTCAGCCCAAGTATATTCAATCGATTTGCTTTATATAACGTAAACGGAATAAGCACGACAAGCCATGGAAGGATTGCGGCGATAAAAGGCCAATCAGCACCCCAAATGTTGCCGGCCAGCCATTTTGCAATAAAATCTACTTTAGCACGTTCAGCCGAAGAAACGAGTACAACCATCACGCCAGAAAGTGCCATAGAAAATCCAACCCCAATGAGTACAAGATTGATAGGCTGCAGGCCGGTTTTTTTGCTGTACGCAAACATATAGATAAGAAAGGCAGTTACAAGTGCGCCAGTAAAGGCAACGAGCGGAATGAGATAAACAAATGAACCCGTATCGATAGGGAAAAACAAAAAGAAGCCTGCAATGGCAACTCCTGCTCCAGAGTTAATTCCTATAATACCAGGATCAGCTAAATCGTTTCGGGTAATTCCTTGTAAAATCGCGCCTGATAATGCAAGTGCCATACCCGCAAGCAATGTAATGATGATGCGCGGGAGCCGCACAGAAAATAAGATGAACTCTTCTTTAAATGTACCTTCTCCCAACATAGTCGGGATGAGTCTGTCATAGGAGAGAGAGGCTTGTCCGAGCCCCATTCCAATAACAGTTGTTAGTCCAATCAGGAGAAGCAATGTACATAGAATAAGACGCTGTTTTTTGACTAGATCTGGATGAATCATAAGAATGTCTTGCCTCCTTTACGCACGATAAATAAGAAGAAAGGCAGTCCCATGATGGCAATAAGTGCAGCCACAGGTGCTTCGTAGGGAGCGCTGATGGTGCGGCCGAGCGTATCAGCAAGCAGCATGAACACTGCGCCTATTACGGCTGACATTGGTATGATGAATTGATAATTCGTTCCGACCATCGCGCGAACGATATGAGGAACCATCAAACCGATGAATGCCATATTCCCAACAAGGGCAACAGAAGCACCGGCAAGAAGAATCATCACGATAAACAGGATCGTTTTAATTTGAATTGTATTTTGCCCTAATCCGACTGCAACTTCTTCACTCAAGCTCAAAATGGTGAGCTGTCTAGAAAGAAGAAGGGAGATTAGAATGCCAATAGAAATAACCGGAATCATAATGTGAAGCTGTTCCCATGTTGTTCCTACTGCACCTCCGGCTGTCCACATGGAAACATCCTTTGAGATTTTAAAGTACAGGCCGATTCCTTCTGCGATCGCAAATAGAAAGGCAGATACGGCAGATCCGGCTAATACAATACGAAGAGGGGAAAAGCCGCCTTTTTTCAAAGCACCGATACCAAACACCAGTAAAGCACCGACAGCTGCCCCGATAAAACAAGCGATTGTAATGCCGAAGTAATTTACAGAAGGGAAGAGGGCAAGTGTGATTGCCAATGCCGCGTTTGCTCCCGCAGTCAGTCCAAGCAAGCCGGGATCGGCGAGCGGATTTCTCGTCATCCCTTGCATAATCGCACCGGAAACGGATAAGGCAGCTCCTACAAAAATACAAGCGATTTCACGTGGTAAACGGATTTCTCGAATAATCAAAATATTATCATTTGCGGCATGCGAGGTAAGTGCCAGCCATACGTCCTTCGTCGCGATATTGGCGGCTCCGGATACCATCGCAATAAAAAACATACCAACAAATACAAGCAGTCCCGCGATGAGTTTATATACAAACGGGATTGAGCGTTGTGCTTTAGTCATTAACATATCATCTCTTCTTTTTTAGGATAAAGGAAGAGGAATTCTTCACACAAGAATCCCTCTTTTTTCGTATTAGTTGCCAAGAAAGCTTTTCTTAAAGGTATCTAATTGGAAATCCAGCGTTAATGGATCGTTGAAGTAGAATTCTTTTGCGTTCACTTCAAGCACATGATTATTTTTCACAGCCGGAATATTTTTATATGTCTCTGTAGCTTGGTAGGAGTTATCCGCATCTTGGTTTTTGCTAATAACAAGGTAGTCTCCGGTATATTCAGACAGAACCTCAGGAGATAATGCATAGTAACCGTCTTTTAATGCCATTTCTTTTACTTTTTCCGGCATGTTCAATTTCATTTCTTGATACAGAATTTCTGTGCCGCGGCCCCAGTTATCGCCGAATACGTAAATTTGCTTATCGAACTTTTCTACTACAGAAA
The DNA here is from genome assembly GCF_017742235.1 of Bacillus sp. 165. Lineage (GTDB taxonomy): Bacteria > Bacillota > Bacilli > Bacillales > Bacillaceae_G > JAGHKQ01. The sequence continues at coordinate 472,229 of NZ_JAGHKQ010000003.1, read as the reverse complement.
CAGTCGCATCTGGACCGATTTTTGCTTTAATTTCTTCTCCAGCCGCTTGTGCGCGTTGTTTGAAATCATCAATCCAAGCTTGTGCTTCTTTTTCTTTATTTAAAAGCTTGCCAATTTCTAAGTGTTGCGTTAAGTAATCTACTTTTCCGTATGTATACGTTACAGTAGGTGCGATTTTGTTTAGCTTATCCACGTTTTTAATATTAGATAATCCAATGATTAAATCAGGATTCAATTCAATAATTTTTTCGATATTCTCATCAGAAACTTCTTCTGCATCCTTTAACTTGCTCTCAAAGCGAGGGTTCATTTTAGACCAAGAGTCTACACCAACAAGGTTAACATCTAGAGCCATTACATTACCTGCGAAAGAAGATAGTACAACAACGCGCTTCGGATGAGCTGGAACTTCAACCGGTCCGTTTTCAGATTGGTATGTGATAGTGTCTGATTTACTTTTCTCAGCAGCAGAGCTTTCCTTTTTTCCTGTTGATGAGTTGCTGCAAGCACTAATGATTAATACAAATAACAATACAAATGGAATAAATAGTTTTTTCATGTTTTATTCTCCTTTTAATAGATTGTAGGTAATACACATTGGTTTATTTGTGCGCGGGTCGCGCCCAATTTCAGCATCAATTTGGAATACTTTTTTTAGAACGTCAGCATGTATAACCTCCTCACAGCTGCCGGCTTTTACAATTTCTCCATCTTTTAACGCAATGATGTAGTCGGCAAAACGAGCGGCTTGGTTTAAATCATGAAGAACCATAATTATTGTACGTTCTTGCTCTTTGTTCAGCTTTTGCAAAAGCTCCAAAACTTCTAGCTGATGGGCCATATCCAAATAGGTGGTAGGCTCATCAAGAAAAATGATGTCAGTTTCCTGCGCAAGAGCCATGGCAATCCATACACGCTGGCGTTGACCGCCTGAAAGTGCATCGATGGGACGAAATTTGTAATCTATCGTTCCAGTCACTTCAAGTGCCCAGTCTATAACCTCGTAATCGGTCTTAGTTAAGCGGCCAAAGCCTTTTTGGTAAGGAAAACGGCCGTATGACACGAGTGCGCCTACTGTTAACCCGCTTGCACTTTCCGGTGTTTGCGGTAAGATTGCCATTTTTTTCGCAAGAACCTTTGTATTTTCTTTTGCGATATTTTCTCCATCCAAAATTACGGCTCCAGATTGATGGGAAATAATACGAGTCATGGCTTTCAGTAAGGTAGATTTTCCGCAGCCATTTGAGCCGATAATGGTGGTAATCTTTTTATCCGGAATTTCTATGCTGAGATTTTTCACTATTAACCGTTCATCATAGCCAATGTTTAAGTTATCTGTATGTAGTCGAACCATTGTAACCTCCGTGTATTTTGATATAGGTAACTAAAACATTGATAATGATTATCAAGTTCACTTACAGTAACACTATAAAATTATATTATTCTAATGTCAATCATTATTTTTTAATTGATAAATAGTAAAAAAACGGGTATATTTTAATGAGAATGATAATCAATGATGTTTGATTGCCGAGGAGTGAACGGAAATGCAACAGGAATTATTTGATGTGACTATTATCGGTGGAGGGCCGGCAGGGCTTTACGCGGCGTTTTATAGTGGACTTAGAGAAATGAAAACGAAAATTATTGAGTATCAGCCGCAGCTAGGCGGGAAGGTACATGTATATCCGGAGAAAATGATTTGGGATATTGGAGGGCAGCCGCCAATATCAGGAGAAAAATTAATAGGCCAGCTTGTGCAGCAAGGCTTGACGTTTCATCCGGAAGTAGTGCTGAATGAGAAGGTAGAGTCCATCACGCGTGATGAAGAGGGCATATTCGTGTTGCATGCTGCTTCAGGTCAACAGCATTTTTCTAAAACAGTCATCATGGCGGTAGGAAGCGGCATTTTGAAGCCGCAAAAGCTGGAAATAGAAGGTGCTGAGAGATTTGAAGTTTCGAATTTAAACTACACGGTGAAATCTTTACAGCATTTTAAAGGAAAAACGGTAATTATTTCAGGCGGAGGAAATTCAGCGATTGATTGGGCAAATGAACTCGAGCCTGTCGCAAAAAAAGTGTATATCACATATAGAAAGGCTGCTTTAACAGGCCACGAAGCACAAGTGACACAGCTGTTGAACAGCTCAGCCGAATGCTTTTTCAATACTTCTATTACAAAGCTGATTGCCGGTGCCGACCATGAAGTGATTGAGCGTGTAGAACTGACCAATCATGAAACAAATGAGGTTTCCTATTTGCCGATTGATGAAGTTATCATCAGCCACGGCTACGAACAGGATACAGCGTTGCTTGGAAATAGTAAATTGCATATTGAAATGGCGGATAATTTTTATATTGCGGGGAATAGCAATAGCGAATCGTCAGTAGAAGGACTGTACGCAGCAGGTGACATTTTAAAGCATGATGGAAAGTTGCATTTGATCGCAGGGGCGTTTCAAGATGCGGCAAATGCGGTGAACAAAGCGAAGCAATATGTCCAGCCCGAAGCCGACAAAGCAGCAATGGTATCTTCCCATAATGAGGTCTTTAAGCAGCGAAATAGAGAATTAGTGAAGCAGATGATGAAGTAGCATTGTCGTTAGAGCCAAATCATGTCGTCCTCTTATCCGCATATAATGGGATAAGGGGGAGAGGAGCATGAGACGTATAGTAATAGTTTGTTTGCTGGTCTTGTCAGGATGCCAAGCCGTGCCGGGGCACTTGGATACAGCCCACTGCATCCAAGCGCCGTGTCAGCCAAAAGTGGAACAGAATGATGCGGTGAGGCAGTATTATGTACGGATTGCACCAGCAGTCGATTACACAGCTTTGAAAATAAGAATGGAAAGAACAGATGCGGAGATTAACCCATCCGGTCCATGGTTTTGGTACGTGACGGCCACACCAGAAACAGCGGACGATATTTCGCACATACCCGGAGTGCAGTATATGATGGAGGTCCCTGTTGCTGATATAGCACTCAAGTAACTAAACATACAATAAGTAGAAGAGGATACTATGTCCAATATGAGGACACAGATCCTCCTTTTTTACAGTGGATACTTCATAACTATTAATTTACTATGTATATAATGTTATGGATACTTACTATATGGTCACTCGTAATGAAATAAATGTATCCCGCAATCGGACACCTTTTTGAAATAAGGAAATCAGCCTTCTTTATGAAAGAAAAAATTCTTGAATAAGAGAAAGAGTAAATAGTTCAGTTATTGCCATAATAGGAGTTATTGAGATAGCTACATAGCCGTTTGAAAATAAGAATAAAGTGCGGCAAAAACTTGAAAAATAATACATAAAAAGGAGTGGGTTGTGTGGATGGGAACGAAGTTGCAGTAAAAGAATTAAACGCTTTTTTAAAAGGGCGATATATGGGAATACACGCGTATGAACATTTTATACAAAAGTTAAAAGAGCCGGATATAAAAAAGGAATTTCAACAAATACAACAAGACCATAAAAAACATGCTCAACAAGTGGCTGAAAGAATACAAAATCTTGGAGGAACCCCAGCTGATGATGAAGGAATGTTGGGTTCCATTCAAAGCTTTTTCAGTCAATTCACGATACCTGATACAACGGAAGGAATAATAAAAAGTGCTTTAAAAGGAGAAGATTATTATGGTATTGAAGTCTCTGAGGAAATCGTAAGAGGAGACTTAGACATGGAAAGCCAAAAGATTATTGAGGGAATTTTAGATGAAGATAGAAAGCATGTAGAATTATTGAATAGCCTAATTCAGTAGTTTTTCAAGACAACAAAAGGAAGTGTACATGCACGCTGTTTATATAAATAACTACTATATCCATTCTATCCGGAGTTACTCATATAAGCGGGTAATAAAAGAGATAACCATAATCTGTTTCAGATGTTGTAGAAAATAAAGAGAACTAGAAGAACCTTGAATAGTGAATAACCTAAAAAATATAAGTGTTTATTCCAATTCTAAACATAAGGGAGAACCAAAATGAATCACATTTCTATGGTAACAGGGGCAACAGGAGGAATGGGGCTTGAAACGGCGAAAGCATTGGCTCTTGATGGCGGAACTGTCGTCGTAGTGGGGAGAAATGATGAAAAGGGAAAGAAAGCAGTCAAAAAGATAATAGAGGTAACAGGTAATCAAAATATTATCTTCATGAAGGCAGATCTTTCTTCTATGCAGGAAGTAAAAGAGTTGGCAGACGCCTTTCAACGTCTATTTCCGAAGCTAGATATTTTGGTCAACAATGTGGGGGTAAGCTTATCTACACGCAATGAAACTGCTGAAGGCTTGGAAAAGACTTTTGCTATAAACCATCTTGCTTCCTTTTTACTAACTAACTTATTACTGGAATCATTACGTGCCTCTGGGAAAGCTAGAGTCATAAATATAGCCTCTACCTTACATAAACATGGCCGTTTGGATATGGAGGATTTGCAATTTAAACAAAGAAAATACTCTGGATTCAGAGCCTATAATCAATCGAAATTGTGTAACATCCTTTTTACATATGAACTGGCAAGAAGAGTAGAAGAAGACGGAATTACTGTAAATACGGTTTGTCCAGGATGGGTGAATACACAGTTAGGAAATGACAGGACTTTAACCGCTAAACTATTAAGGATTCCCGTCAAGCTATTTGCGAAACCTGTTGAAAGAGGAGCCGAAACAGCAATCTATCTGGCGTTATCACCTGAAGTGGAGAACATAACCGGAAAGTATTTTGTTGACAAGAAGCCCCAAGCCTCTTCATCAGATTCGTACAATTCATCGTTGCAGCAGCAACTATGGCAAAAAAGCTCTGAGCTGGTAGGGAGTGTTTGTGGCAATCGAATAACATAACGTTGGGCAATTAAGTTGTGTAGCCCTTCTCGGTATAAAAAACCACATGCTAACCTCCTCTTATTATCATACAGGACAAGAGGGATATGAATCTAGGAGATGCTAGCAGTGGCAGAAATTAATGATATCAGATAGGAAGCAACAGAGGAGTGAGATCACAAAGATTTATGCTCGATTTAGTGGGAACCTCCTCTTGAACTTCTGTTTTTTATTGAAGCCGCTCAATAAAGTCATGCAATTTATCTAGTACGGTTAAGTTGCGATTGCAAACTTCACTATCCTGGCAAATATAGTTTCCTCTATTGATATACGTATCCTTTCCCGATCCTTTTTTTGTAGACATAAATAAGCCTACTTCCTCATGCCGATTGCAAAATGAACAAATTCCTTTTTGATGAATGCTTGTAAAGGTGCCGTGAATACCTATGAGCTTGTTGTTGTATTCTGTAATGATGTACTTTCTGTTTGAGCCTAAGTCATCCCAGCCCAAATAGGACATTTCCTTTAAGTCCCTATGCTCTAATGAAGGAAGCTTTAGCTTCTTTGCTTTCGGAAATAGCTTTCGCATTGTTTGTTCAGTTATTGCTTTAAACGGAATCACATACGGTTTTATTTGAGATACAAATATTTCTGCCTGTTCCTTATTGGTTACAGCAACGATTTGACATAGTAACTCTCTTTGCTCTTCGTTCGTGTCTGTGAATAGCTGCAGCACTTTTTCTTGCGTAAGTGCTTTTAATGCTTGCAGGACACCAGTATCATTAGCAGATGCATGTCCATTAACGAGAATCTGTGCCTGGGCTCTAATAAAATTATACTGATCACTTCTAATGAAGGGCTCCATTTATATCACTCCTGTTTAGTCTGTATTAAGCTATGCTTCAATGTAAGGAAAACTCGATCAATCCCACTGTCTGCCAGTAGGGGAATATATTCTCATTGTAGCAAAACAACGAACCTTACAGCATGCAGAAAATGATTCTAAATCAAATTCGGCATATAAAAAGCACTGAATAGTATCAGTGCCTTGAGTGTTTTGTATACACAATTTTTTTAATGGTTTCGATCGAGAGAAAATGCTCCTCAGCTAATTGATGAATACTTGTACCGTTATTAAATGCAGATTTAATTGCACGGTTCCTGTCATCAAGCAGCTTTCTGCCTCCAGACTGCGTCCCCCATTTTTGATAGGCTACCTCTGGTTTCGGAATATAAAGCATCTCTCCTTGTACATATTTCTGGATTTCTATTAACAGTTCTTCTGGTAAAACATTGCTTGCTTTTATATATTTCATATGTGCCAGCCCCTCATTTTTGATTGAAAATGAAAAATAAGGTGCAAAGCCGAGTACAACAGAAATGATAGAAGCTCGCTTGGGCGATGTTATAAAGTCCACCCCATGCAAAGTATCGCCTTCCCCATACTAGGCTTTGCATGAGACGCTGCAGTCTTTGACAATACAAATGTATATGTCATTGTTATAACCCCCTATCATGTTAGGTCTTCCTTAATCATACTTGACTGCCTATTCTATGTCGATTTGTTTATGAAATTCGTATGCTTTTATATGAAAAGATGAAAATAAAACACTAAAAATAATAGTTTCCCTGTAAGAATACGCTATTATCATGATTTTACGGATGCAATAATCCCTCTTACAATGAAGAAAACATAAAAGAGGTGGTTGAGGATGAACAAAGTGGTATTAATCGGCAGGCTGACAAAGGACCCGGAGTTGTATTATACAAAGCAAGGAATTGCGTATGTAAGGCTGCGCTTGGCGGTGTCCCGCTCCTTTAAAAACAGCTTGGGCCAGCAGGAAGCGGATTTTATTAACTGTACTGCATGGAGAAAGCCTGCTGAAAATATCGCTGTGTATTGTAAAAAAGGATCACTTATTGGGGTGACCGGCAGAATTCACAACAGCCATTATCAAAATGAAGAAGGGAAGAAAGTATACAACACGGAAATCATCGCGGATACTGTGACATTTTTAGACCGAAAGAAGGTTGAAGCGTAAAAGTAGTATGAAAAACGGGGAACATGCTACAATAACGGAAGAAAGTTTACAAAGAAGGACGTGTTGCATTATGAAAATAAAAGCGATTGAACCGACTCCAAGTCCAAATACGATGAAGGTCATCTTAAATCAAGAGCTGCCATCGGGACAACGGAATAACTATACAGCTATGAATAAGGAACAAGCGCCGGAAATTGTCCAGAATATTTTGGAAATCGAAGGCGTAAAAGGCGTATATCATGTAGCTGATTTTCTAGCTGTTGAGAGAAATGCGAAATATGAATGGAAGCCGATTTTACAAAAAGTGCGCGCGGTGTTTGGAGAAGACGTAGATGCGATTGAGCAAGGGAAACAAGCGCAAGGGACATTTGGCGAAGTGAAGGTATTTGTTCAAATGTTTTATGATATTCCCATGCAAATCAAATTGTCTGACGGGATGACTGAAGTCCGAGCTGGATTACCTGATCGCTTTAAAGAGGCTGTGTTAAAGCTTCAGATGCAGAAAGTGAACGTAGTTGCAGACCGAAAATGGGTGGAACAGGGAACTCGCTACGGGGAGCTTAGTGAAATTGGAAGCGAGGTAGCTGACGAAATTGCGGCCGCGTATCCACAAGCGAGGTTGGATGTGCTCGTTGATAATTTAGTCCAGCAACGTGAAGGAAAGGAAATTACTGTACAAAAGCGCGTTCCTTATAAGGTTACAGTGGACATGCTGGATAATCCGGAATGGACAAAGCGATATGCAGCATTGGAGCAAATGGAGCCGACAGAAGAGGATATTCCTGTGCTTGCCAAAGCATTGGAAGATGAGAAAGCGAACATCCGCCGTTTGGCCGCTGCTTATTTAGGTATGGTTAAGGGAGAAAAGGCGCTTCCGCTATTATATAAAGCGCTGAAGGATAAATCGGTAAGCGTGCGCCGCACGGCAGGAGATTGCTTGTCTGATATTGGAGACGAACAGGCAATGCCGGTGATGATAGAGGCGCTGAAAGATTCCAGCAAGCTTGTTCGCTGGAGAGCAGCGATGTTTTTATTTGAAGCGGGGGACGAAAGTGCGCTTACGGCATTGAAAGAGGCGCAGCACGATCCAGAGTTTGAAGTGGCGATGCAGGCGAGTCTGGCAATTGAGCGAATTGAAGGCGGAGAAGAAGCGAAAGGCTCTGTTTGGAAGCAAATGACGGAATATCGCAATAATATGGAGTAACAGTGTTTTACTTCTATTCGTGCCTCATGGTATGATGAAGCAAGAATCACTTATGGGTAAGGAGAGCTGAACAATGAACGCTTATGAAGAGTATATGAAACAAATAGTAATGCCGATGCGCCAAGAGTTGGTGCAAGCAGGATTTCAAGAATTAACAACTGCCGAAGAGGTAGAACAGTATGTAGATAACGCAACAGGCACAACATTAGTTGTTATCAACTCCGTGTGCGGCTGTGCGGCAGGCTTGGCTCGTCCAGCAGCAACACAAGCAGTTATGCGCGCAGAAAAGAGACCAGATCACCTTGTAACGGTGTTCGCAGGACAAGATAAGGAAGCAACAGCGATGATGAGATCCTATTTCGAGGAAATCCCGCCTTCTTCTCCTTCTATGGCAATACTAAAAGGAAAAGAAGTGGTACATTTCATTCATCGTTTTGACATTGAGGGCAATTCCTTAGAAGGCATTATGAACAATCTACTCGAAGCATTTGAACAACATTGCTAATACAAACGGAGCAGGGGAGACCTTGCTCCGTTTTTTTATTGTTAACAGTAAACTTCTTTAAAGCATTCAAACTTAATGAAATTTGATGAAATCTTTTAAAAGTAAAATCACATCAAGTTTCAATATAATGAAACGAAGCTGGTTAAGAAATGAATCCCCCTTGATGCTACAGTATGTGTTTTACTTGTATATTCGATGTGGTTCCATATCTTGCATAGAAAATAAGAAGTAGGTGAGTAGACTGAATGCAGCATTGTTTCATAAGATTGAGCACTATATGAATGAGAAAAAATGGAATAAAGTGGACCTTTCAAAACATTCGGGCATCCATATTAGTGATATCAGCCGTGTTTTTAATAATAAGCAACCTCTTTCCTTAAAACATTTCGATGCAATTATACAGGCATTGGGATTAGCCGAAGACTCTCTTTATTCATTCTATATAGAAGAGTGCTATAATGAAAAGCAATGCTTCGACAAGCGCAGAAGTGTACAGTTCCTGCATAAATGTATGACGAACGGGTATGAGAAACAATATCAGGATATGTTACATATTATGCTGGGAGAAACATCGGACACGATTCGCAGCACATATTTGGCCTATATTTTTTTGCTCGCAGAGAAGCTGTTTACAGAAGGAAAAGAAGAACTTGCACTAATCCTGTATGATTTAATCATTGAAAATGAGCAGAATCATTTCTCTGAGCAATTGGCAATCAGTTATTTCAGGAAATTTTATATTACAAGATTGACAGAGAAAGGGCAGGATTTGCTGACATGTGTTTTGGAGCATCTCGCACATATGCCGCAGGAAATTAGAAAAGAAGCTTATTTGTGGATTACGGCGTTTTACTATAGAGGCGGGCAATGGAAAGATGTGTTGTATTATGCTAAGAGGCTGGAGAACATGGTCAAAGAAGGGGACTACTATGGAAGAGCACTGATGTACCAGTGCTTTGCGCTAACCCGTTTGGAAGGTTCATTAGAAGACGTATTGGCTCTTATCAAACAATACGAACAAGTAAACGAATATTTTGCAGAAATGGCAGTCGGAAACCGATATGTTGCTCTTTTGGATTTTGGTAAACTTGAATATGCAGATGAATACCTTGTCTGGATAGCAAATAGAGAGGATATGTATGTTGGGCTGCCCAGGATATTTGATGCATACGTTAGTTTGAACAGATTAGAAGATGCTAAAGAGCTGCTGCACCGGTACGCACATATTATTGAAGATATGGCTGTGAGTAAGGCATGGTTAAAGCAGAAGATGCATTTAGATTTCCGCTATGTTCATGCACTGTACTTGTGCAAAGGGAGACAGTTTTTGGAGGGATTAAATGAACTATTAGAGTTGATGTATACAACAACTCTAATAGGAAATACGGAGATGTTAAAGAAATGTCTTCTTGTTTATTGGGAATACAAGGAGCATGCCACAGCTAAACAAGTAGAAAAATATATGGAATTACTGCGTACAAGGGAGAATAATGAAGCATATTTAACTGGCTTGGTACTATAATCCTAGATTCGAAGAAGAATATGACATTTATGGGCATATTCCTAGGCATTTGAAAAGCACATGAACAAAGGAGAAAGATTGATAGAATTTGAGTTTGTAGTGCTTGATATGGAAAAAAATCTTGCGGGTGATGTGTATCCAGACGGCATCGTCAACGCAACAGACATCCGATGTCATAGACTTTAATGAAATAATCTTAAATGTACTTGCATGTATCCCATTTGGAATTTATATCAGTATGCTAAAACCAAAATGGTCTTTCTTGAAAAAGATTACAATAATAGCGGGAGTTAGTTTGTTATTTGAAGTATTGCAATTCATCTTTGCTATAGGAGCTAGCGATATAACTGACTTTATGGGGAATACATTGGGTGGAATTATTGGAATTGGAGTTTTTATTGTATTTTGTAAGCTTTTTAGTACAAAAGCAAATAAAGTTCTTAATGTTTTAACTTCAATCGGAGTGATATTCCTTGGTGCATTAGTGCTGTTATTAACTAGTGGTGTTATTAGGTTTAAATTTTAGTATAGATATCAAAAGCCATCTATTTAAGAATGGCTTTTTTTATATCCAATAAACGTAATGTTTAAAATCTATCTTTTAGGTAGCTTCTTTTTTATATGTTTGCAAATTTATTTCAATTTCTTATTCAACTATAGCTGAGTGTTAGTTGAAGATCATGAACAGACAATGACTGTTATCCGTTCCGACATTTTTTATAAATTTGTCTAATTTTAAACATTGGAGTTAGTATAGTCATGTGGACACAACTAAGGTAAGTCCTTACAATGGATTTCAGAAAGGAAGTGTCCGGATGAAACACAATACTAACAAGAAATATAATGAAGAATTTCGTAAGATGGTGGTTGAGTTGTATCGCTCAGGACGACCAGTCAAAGAACTAAGCAGCGAATATGGCATATCAGAGGTAACGATTTATAAATGGATTAAAAAGTATTCTCCCATTACAACAATAGATGAAGAGGAAGTAACTCTTGAAGATTTAAAAAAACTTCAAAAGGAGATGCTTCGTCTAAAAGAGGAGAACGAGATCTTAAAAAAGGCTATGACCATATTCGCAAGAAAGTAAACGATACAGAATTACATGGGTTCTTAGACGAACAGAAAGATCAACATTCTGTCAAATCCATGTGTGAAGTGCTTGGAGTGGCTCGAAGCACGTACTACCAATCCCATCACAAAACAGAATCCAAATGGAGTCGTGAAAACCAAGAATTTATCCAAAAGATTGTACAAATCCACAAAGAAAGCAAACAGCGTTATGGTGCTCCTAAGATTCATCAAACTCTGGTAGAGGAAGGAATCCACCTGAGTTTAAAGCGTGTTCAAAGGCTGATGAAACAAGCCAGCATTCGTTCCATAATCCAGAAGAAATATAAGCCTCATGCATCAAAATCAGTGGTAGAAGAACGTACAAATATACTGGAATAAGATTTTTCTACCAACACGATCAATGAGAAATGGGTAACTGATATTACCTATATCCACACCATACAAGATGGCTGGTGTTACCTTGCTTCTGTCATGGATTTACATTCTAAAAAAATTGTTGGGTACTTATTTTCACGAAAGATGACAACAGATCTTGTAGTAACAGCACTAGAAAACGCTTACTATACGCAAGAGCCACTGGAGGGTTTAGTTCTGCATACTGACTTAGGAACACAATATACCAGCCAGGAGTTCCAAAATTTACTCGCAAGTTACAACATGGTTCCATCCTTTAGTAAGAAGGGATGTCCCTATGATAATGCCTGTATCGAGTCGTTTCACGCTATCTTAAAGAGAGAAGAAGTATATCAAACTCGATACGCAAACTTTCAACAAGCCAATAAACTAGTTATTATTCCCTATTCGTATTTTACAGAGCTATTTTTTCTTTCCATTATCGATAGAGTACGTACGTAATTTTATCACTACTCCCTCTATAATTTCATCGCCTATATCATTCAGAAACTCCTATTTTTCTTTATAATCCTATCACCTCTATTACTTTTCAGCTCATATCGGCAATATTAAATTACGTAACTATCATCCATTTTATTTGTCAACTACTATTTTCAAGCGTTCAATTTTGATAGCTATGCACTGTAAAAAAAACTTTTTAAACACTTTTGCAAAATTTGTCGGAAATTAAACAAATTCTATTAATTTGATGGTTTTTTACTTCTCATATATCGCTTAATATAATAGCAATAGCACAATTTTGTGAACGTTTTACAGAGTTGTCTTAGTAAAATTCTGTGAACTTCATACAAAGTTGTCCTAGTAAAATTTTGTGAACTTCATACAAAGTAGTTCTATACACCATTTTGTGAACGTTTTCAAAGTACTTCTTACACACCATTTTGTGAGCGTTTTCAAAATACTACTATCAAACTAATCTATTATGATAATACTCATTAAAGGGAGAGATAAACAATGAAAACTGAACAATTATACACTACAGAGGATATTCAAGTACAAGCAACAATGAAAGCAGCTAAATTTTATAAAGCAAAAGATTTCAGAATTGAAGAAGTTCCAACACCAGTTGTAAAACCCGGTCACGTTATTGTTGACGTGGAATGGATTGGAATTTGTGGTAGCGACATGCATGAATATACTTCAGGACCACTTAACTGTATTCCAGGGACTATCATGGGACACGAATTCAGTGCGATTGTTGCGGAAGTTGGAGAAGGCGTAACAAATGTGAAAGTGGGAGACCGCGTTGCGTGTGTTAACTTAGATACTTGTGGTACATGTGATTATTGTAAAGCAAAACAACCTCATTTATGTTCAAAAATCGCAGTAGACGGATTCGGTTTATACGGATTTACGAATGATGGTGCATATGCGGATAAAGTGTTATTAAAAGCAGAAAACTGTATCAAAGTTCCTGATACCATGACAATGGATCATGCTGCATTAGTAGAACCAGCTTCTGTTGCATTGCATGCCGTTAAAATTTCTAAATTAGTAGAAGGTTCAACAGCGGTAGTTTTCGGTGCTGGACCAATTGGACTTTTTGTTTCCGTTATGGCGAAAGCAAAAAAAGCGAGTCAAGTTATCGTTGTAGAAGTAGCAGAAGACCGCCTAGAATTAGCGAGAAAATTAGGTGCAACAACGGTTATTAACCCAATGAAAGAAAACGCAGTAGAAAAAATCAGAGAATTAACAAATGGCGGAGCAGATGTTGTTTTTGATGCAGCTGGTGTACAAGCAGTATTCTCTTCTGCTACAAAAGTGTTAGCTAAAAAAGGCGAACTGATGGTTGTTGCAGCTTATGAAAAAGAAGTTAGTTTTAATCCATGGGAATTAACCATGATTGAAGCAACGATTTCCAATTCATTCTGTTATGTTCCAGAAGATTTCCCAGAAGTAATTGAAATCTTTAAAAACAGCAACATTGATCTAGATTTATTTATTACAAAAAATATTCATTTAGACGATTTGGTAGAAGAAGGTTTTGAAACCCTTGTAAAAGACAAAAATCACATCAAAATCTTAGTTACACCAAAACAATCAAATTTATAATTCATTAAAGAAATCCTGTATTTTTCACACTAATTATCAATGTGAAAAATGCAGGATATTTATTTTGTCGAACCGAAAGGAATCTAGGATGAACAACTCACTTTTAATACACTTAACTACGCTTATAAGATAAACATTATTAAATGTAGTTAGAAATTGTTTCAATTTTCTCCTACAGGCGTGCCTTCTTATAAATTTAAAAACATAGTAAACATGGGAAATATTGTTCGATGATATTTCACAACAACTAGCTCAATTCAAAGAAATCTTCCAATTCCTAATAAGTTTTAAATTCGGTCTTGTTCAGAGAAAAAAATGGAGAGAAGATGTTGAATTATTTTTTTCACTAATAGTATAGAATATTTCAAATAACAAAAGAGTACGGGTTTCCAATCCGTACTCTTTTGTTCTAGTTTGAAGAAAGCTAGAATGCTATTTAACAGACAAAATTATATCACTATATAGATATAATTTACTAAGGGGGTAAAATACAATTTAATAGAAGATTATCAAATATAAAGATACATTTTTTTTATTAAGGAAAATAATGATGGCACAAACCCAAATGCGGTTCTTATACAGCTAACACAGTGTGTTAGCTGTATTAAGAAAAGCTAAGACCACATTTTTTGTGGTCTATTTCTTTTGCTCAAAAATCAACATTTAAAAAAACAGAAACAGAAAAATATGAATATTAAAAAATATATAATTTGATGTAATTTTCAAAATGTTAAATTACATCAAACTCCGATACAATAAAACTATCAAAAAGAGAAGGAAGGGAAAAGACAGATGAAAAAGAAAATCACTAAGAATGTTGTGACAGTGGCATTAACAACAGGCCTTGTATGCACCAGCTTGACACCGGTTTCTTTTACAGACACTGTAAAAGCGCAAACTGCTTCAAATATTGAGCAGGTTTTGGCAAAGCTTACACCGGCAGAGCGGGAAGCATTGAATAAATTACAAACAAATGATCAGTCAGGCTTGCAGTTAGGATCGGAAGTAAATTTGGAAAGTGAAGATAACGTTTCAGTTATTGTTGAATTTAAGGACAAGCCTGCCAAAACAGCGGTAGTAGAAGAAGCAGTAAAGGGGAAAACGTTATCGCTGAAAGAGGCGGAACAAAAGGTAGATGCTGCTCATGAGACATTCAAGAAAGACTTGGAAGACATTTATAAAGAAGATGTAAAGAAGAAAAAAGATTTCTATAAAATTAAAAGGTCGTATAAACACTCTTTTAATGGGGTATCGATGGAGCTCCCTGCCAATAAGGTAAAAGAATTAGTACACTCGAAGGCAGTTAAAGCAGTGTGGAGCAATGAAACAGTACAAGCTGAGCCTCCTGTGGAACAACAAGCATCAGAAACAACGACAGAAGCGAAACGAGTGACATTCCCTGGTGTCGATCAATTGCATCAAGAAGGATTTACAGGGAAAGGTGTTAAGGTAGGGATTATCGATACGGGAATTGATTATAACCACCCGGATTTAAAAGATGCGTATAAAGGCGGATACGATTTTGTCGATAACGATAATGATCCAATGGAAACATCATATGATGATTGGAAAAAATCGGGGTATGCCGAAAAAGATCCTATAACTGGTGCTTATTATTACACTGAACATGGAACGCATGTTGCCGGCATCATCGCAGGACGCGGTAAAAATAATACGGATTATGCGGTGACAGGAGTGGCGCCAGAAGCGGATGTTTATTCGTATCGTGTATTAGGACCATATGGTACCGGTACAACAGAAGCTATCTTAGGTGCGATCGATAGAGCTGTGGCAGACGGAATGGATGTAATCAACCTTTCTTTAGGAAGAGCTTACAACGATCCTCTGTATATTACAAGCATGTCATTAAATAATGCGGTGCTAGCAGGAGTAACTGCGGTTGTTTCGGCTGGAAACAGCGGTGACAGGATGTATACACTTGGATCTCCGGGTGCGGCTGCATTAGCGATTACAGTAGGAGCGAGCGATACATCAGAAACCATTGCAACGTCCAAAGGTACATTAGAAGGTGCATCCGCAGATTTAAAGCTGATGGCGAAGGGTTTGGATGATAAAGTAGAAGACTTAAAGGGACAGAGTCTTCCAATTGTTTATGTTGGATATGGATATGCTTCTAACTTTAACAATAAAGATGTAAATGGAAAGGTTGTCCTTGTTGATAGAGGAGTCACTACATATGATGCTAAGATCAAAGAAGCACAAAAACGCGGAGCAAAAGCAGTATTGATGGTGAATAACGTTTCGGGAGAAGGATATATTCCATCGTATTTAGGAGAAGGGTATGGCTTTGTTCCGACATTCTCTCTATCATATGAACAAGGAGCGGTATTGAAACAAAAAGTAACGACCACCGCGACATTCTCATTTGATGAAATTGGACAAGTGGTTACAGAAGGAAACAAGCTTGCTTCCTTTAGTTCACGCGGACCGGCTCGTACAACATACGATATTAAGCCGGAAGTAACAGCACCGGGCGTATCCGTTTTCTCTACTGTACCTTCGTACATGCATGGGGCAGGTCAAATCGGAAACTACAAATATGCATATGAAAGACTATCAGGAACATCAATGGCAAGCCCAAATGTGGCAGGGGTAGCCGCATTATTATTACAAGCGAACCCAGATTTTACTGCGGCACAAGTGAAGCAAGTCTTGATGAACACTGCAGATCCGTTAAATGGAGAGTATAGTGTATATGAAGTGGGAGCCGGCGTGGTAGACCCATATGAAGCGCTTCATTCTCAAACTCGGATTGAAGTAGTCGATGAAACGCAAGGGAAAGTAGATAACAAGGGGAATTTCAAGGAGGTAAAGGATAAAACAGGGGCGATCAGCTTCGGTACATTTGTGCCCGATGGAAAAAATATAACAGATATACGCGCTCTCAATATCTATAACGATAGTAAACAAGCAAAAACATTTGATGTGAAGGTTGAGTTTCAAACGTTGAACGGGCGATTCCCGAATGATTTCAGAAGCTCTAACGATGCAGAGGCAAATGGCGTGGTTATCATGACAGATAAAACTGTCAAAGTGAATGGCGGTTCGAAAAAACCAAGTCCTGTTACGATTTTTGTTCCGAAAACAGCAAAGCTAGGGACGTATGAAGGCTATATTACGTATACAAACAAAGCAAATCCGGAAGAAACATACCAAGTGCCGTTTGCGATCCGCACAACGGAAGAGGGAATTGAATCAGTGGACATGCTTAACAAGACAATCACAACGACGCTTGATTATCGATTCTCTGGGATGAAGACGTCTTCTGATGCGATAATGAGATTAAAGTCCCATATGCGTACAGTGGATGTGTTCTTGATAGATGGAAAAACAAATAAAGAAATGGGATTGGTAGGAACCCTTGATGGAATTCTAATGAATGAAAAGGTAGACCTCGGTTTCAGTCAAGTTTTTAGTGGACAGTATTATCCGTTTACAGGCAATACAGAAAACCCAATCGCTTACAATCCGAAACAGGCACCAGAAGGAGCTTACATATTGAAATTTGTAGGCACGAATGATGCAGGAAAAACATTCTCTAAAGAAACACCAATTTATATTGATAGCATCGCTCCAACAATGGACCTTAATCTGAAGTCAGATGTGTATATATATAAGCCGGAAGAAAAAACAGTTAGAGTGACGGGGTCTATTTTTGACAAAGCAATTGAGGATATGAAAGCGGCAGGATTTAATTTTACACAAGGAAATAACAAAATGTTTTATCAAGACCAGCTTGGAGGCCGTGAAGTACAAATTCCTGTAAATGAAGATGGCACGTTCTCTATCGATATTCCAATCAATCAAACAAGACCGATGCAGCTTTGGTTTTATGGTTTAGATGCTGCGACAAATAAAACATGGAAAGAAAGCAAACTGATCTACTTCATCCGTGAAGGAGAGCCGCATGCCTATATGGAGACCGAAAAGACAGTAGCAAATACAGGAGAGACTGTACAAACTACATTAACTCTAAACCATGTAAACAATGTAAAACAAGCTGTATATGCACTCACTTATGATACCACACTTGCTGAACCGATTGTAAAACCGCACAGCAGCGTCAGCGATTCAGTTGATGTGAAAGTAGAGGATACAGTACTTGGTGGGAATTTCAGAAAACTGAAGGTTACAGTAACGACTAAGGAAGGACAGCCAGGCTTGTCCGGTGACCTTTCTCTAGCGGATGTAGCATTTAAGATAAAAGATACGTATTCTGCAGCATCTATATTTTGGGCTGGATATTTGTCAGCTTCTTACACAGATACGAATAATGTAAATAAGCAAGCATTAGTTGCAAATCCAATGATTTTTGTCAAGCCAACATTTTCATTGGCTCGCGGGTCTTTTGATGCAGAAGCATTTATGATGCCAGATGGAACACCGAGACCGAATGATTATATGAAGGCGGGTGTCACAGTACAAGCAACAGATGCTGACGGCAAGGTGTATAAAGGACAATATCGCTCGACCACAAGTTATGAAATGCCATTACCGTTAACAGATGAACAATTCCAATTTGAGCTTAATGTGCCTGGTCACTTTACAGTACATGATGCATTTACAATCGGATTCCATGATGACGGAAAAGTAACCCACCAAAACAAATATCTGAAGTTTAAGCCTGCGATAGGCGGGGACGTCAACAAAGATGATGTTATTGATGTAATGGATGCTTTGTACATCAAAGAGAATTGGGGAACAGACAAACGCGAAGCCGATATTAACTATGACGGCACTGTAGATGCAAAGGATATGGCATTTGTACAACGAAATTATTTAATGCAAAATCCAACAGTAGACAACGCTCCAAAGCCTGTGAAAAAATATAAAGGTCAAGCATTAGAGAGTGTACTAGAGTCGTTAGGTATTCAGTAAAAAGCAGAACAAGGGCAGCGACCGAATGGGTTGCTGCTCTTTTTATCGTGAAATCCATAGAATGATACAAAAGATAAATCCCAGCAAGCCTTAATATAATGAACATGTACGTAATCTATTAAAGAAGAGAGAAATGAAAAAAGGTTACAAAGCATGCTGTGACTTTGCCAGTAAGTACGGGACTTGCATGTAGTCGATTCTATGTGCAATTGGGAGCAGCTGATAGAAAGGAAAATCATGAACGAAGGGTGGGCCAGTTATTGGCACCAGCGCATCCTCCGTGAAATGGACTTAACCTCAGACGAAGCTGTCGAGTTTGCCAAGCTGAACGCAGGTGTTGTGCAGCCGTTCCGCACCAGCATTAACCCGTATTATCTCGGCTTGAAAATGTTTGAAGACATCGAAGAACGCTACAATAATCCGACCGAAGAGATGAAACGAACCGGCATAGAGCCGGGATCTGGCAGGGAAAAGATATTCGAGGTACGGGAAGTGGAATCCGATAGCTCATTCCTGCGAAACTATTTAAATAAAGAACTCGTGATGCGGGAAGATATGTATCTCTTCCAAAAGCAAGGCAAGGACTACAAAATCGTCGACAAAGGGTGGGAGCAAGTCCGCGATCAGCTTGTGAGCATGCGGGTGAACGGCGATATGTAGAAAGCGTGGCCATTGCAGTGGTCACGCTTTTTTTTGTAATTTTTTAAGAGTATTTTGTAGTTTTTCGTCTTATTTTGTAGGTTTACCTGTAGTATTAGTTGAGTATTTTTAAAATTGTTTGAAAGCGTTAACAAGGAGGGTTTATATGAAAAAAATTGGATTAGCTTCGCAAATTTTTATTGCTCTTATATTAGGTATTGTGGTTGGAGCCTTAGTTTACGGTAACGAAACTGCAATTTCTTACATTCAACCAGTTGGTGATATCTTTATTCATTTGATTAAAATGATTGTTATGCCAATTGTCATAGCAGCACTTATAGTTGCAGTTGCGGGTGTAGGAGATATGAAAAAATTAGGTAAACTGGGGGGGAAAACACTACTTTATTTTGAAATTATCACGACAATCGCTCTTAGTATTGGATTGTTTGCAGCAAATTTATTCCATCCTGGATCAGGAGTAGATATGAATCATCTACAAAAAGGTGATATTTCTGCATATGAACAAACAGCAGCTGCTACTCAAAAAAGTGGATTTGCCGAAACAATTGTTCATATCTTCCCAAAAAATGTGTTTGAATCGATGGCACAAGGTGATCTTTTACCAATTATTTTCTTTTCAGTTCTATTTGGCTTAGGGATAGCTGCAATTGGAGAAAAAGGCAAGCCAGTTCTTGGATTTTTTGAAGGTGTATTAGAAGCAATGTTTTGGGTGACAAATCAAGTTATGAAAACTGCTCCATTTGGAGTATTCGCATTAATTGCTGTAACGGTTGCAAAATTTGGAGTCAGTACATTATTACCTCTTGGTAAACTTGTATTAGCTGTTTATGTGACAGTAGTATTTTTTGCTATTGTTATTTTAGGTATTAACGCTAAAATGACAGGGACAAATATTTTTACGCTCATTAAGATTTTAAAGGAAGAATTGATCCTTTCTTTTACAACAGCAAGTTCAGAATCAGTACTTCCTAACATAATGAAAAAAATGGAGCAATTTGGTTGTTCAAAGGCTATTGTTTCATTTGTAATTCCAACTGGATACACATTTAATTTGACAGGATCTGCAATTTACCAAGCTCTTGCTGCTTTATTTGTTGCACAAATGTATAATGTACAGATGTCCTTTATGGAACAAATTACATTGTTATTTGTATTAATGCTTACATCAAAAGGGATGGCAGGTGTTCCTGGTGCATCGTTCGTTGTTGTACTAGCAACACTGGGTTCAATGGGGTTACCCTTAGAAGGAATCGCTTTAATTGCAGGTATTGACCGTATTTTAGATATGGTTCGCTCTGCAGTGAATGTACTAGGAAACTCATTAGCTGCCATCACGATGGCGAAATGGGAAGGCGAATACGATAAAGATAAAGCGCAACAGTATATAGAATCATATAAAGAGTCAAAGGCTGCGTAAGAGATAGGAGAAAAATTTAAAATGCCAGTTACTGAAATCAAACCAAGCATACGAATAGAGAAAGATTTTTTAGGAGAAAAGGAAATTCCTTCAGATGTATATTACGGAATTCAAACATTGCGAGCTGTTGAAAATTTTCCAATTACGGGATATAAAATTGACGAAGAACTAATTAAGGCTCTTGCAATTGTAAAAAAAGCGGCTGCACTTGCTAATGTGGAAACAAGGCGCCTTTACGAAGGTAATGGTAATGCTATTGCTCAAGCTGCTCAAGAAATTATAGATGGTAAATTACACGATCAGTTCATTGTTGATCCAATTCAAGGTGGAGCGGGTACATCAATGAACATGAATGCAAATGAGGTTATTGCTAATCGCGCTTTAGAATTAATAGGCAAAGAAAGAGGGGACTATTTCTGTATTAGTCCAAACAGCCATGTAAATATGTCACAGTCTACAAATGATGCATTTCCAACTGCTATTCATATTGCGACGTTAAATATGTTAGAAAAACTATTAAATACGATGGAATATATGCACCAGATATTCGAGTCAAAAGCAAAAGAATTTGACCATGTCATTAAAATGGGACGCACTCACTTACAAGACGCGGTACCGATTCGTTTAGGACAAGAGTTTGAAGCGTATTCACGTGTAATTGTTCGTGATATTAAACGTATTAAACAATCACGTCAACACTTATATGAAGTAAATATGGGTGCTACAGCAGTTGGGACAGGTTTAAACGCAGATCCACGCTATATAGAATTAGTAGTGAAACATCTTGCTGAAATTAGTGGTCTATCACTTGTTGGTGCAGAGCATCTTGTTGATGCGACTCAAAATACAGATGCATACACAGAAGTATCGGCAACTCTGAAAGTATGTATGATGAATATGTCTAAAATTGCAAATGATTTACGTTTAATGGCTTCAGGTCCTCGTGTTGGACTAGGTGAGATTACTTTACCTGCACGCCAACCTGGTTCATCGATTATGCCAGGAAAAGTAAATCCTGTAATGGCTGAAGTGATTAACCAAGCTGCGTTCCAAGTTATGGGTAATGATCATACGATCTGTTTAGCATCTGAAGCAGGGCAGTTAGAATTAAATGTTATGGAGCCTGTTCTTGTATTCAATTTACTTCAATCAATTAACATAATGAATAATGCATTCCGTGTATTTACAGATTATTGTTTAAAAGGTATTGAAGCAAATGAAGAAAGAATGAAAGAATATGTTGAAAAGAGCGTTGGTTTAATCACGGCGGTTAATCCACATATCGGCTATGAAGTTGCTGCAAGAATAGCAAGAGAAGCCATTCTAACTGGGCAACCTATTCGTGAACTATGCTTAAAATACGATGTATTATCAGAAGAAGAGCTTGATTTAATTTTAGACCCATTTGAGATGACACACCCTGGTATAGCAGGTGCAGTTCTTTTAGATAGACAGTAAATTTAACGTGAGAGAGGGCGTATAAGCCCTTTTTTACTTAATATGAGATTCACCCATACAAAATGAATAGAAAAAGGATGGAGATTTATATGCATAAATTCAAGGTAGATTCGAATGGAGTAATGGAGACTACCTTGCGAGGTGCCGAATTACTGGCTATACCAATGCTAAATAAAGGTGTTGCATTTACTCTTGAGGAGCGTAAGGAGTTAGGTTTAACTAGCTTGCTACCACCTGCAATATTAACATTGGACGAGCAAGCGCGACGTGCTTATGAGCAATTCTCATCACAACCTACTGATTTGCATAAAAATGTTACAATATCAGCATTACATGATCGTAATGAGATATTGTTTTATCGTTTGTTGACTGATCATCTACCTGAAATGCTTCCAATTGTATATACACCGACCGTCGGTTTAGCAATTCAGCGTTATAGTAATGAATATAGAAGACCTAGAGGATTATACCTATCAATTAATGACGAAGATAGTATAGAACAAGCATTTGAAAATTATGGAGCAAATGCAGAAGATATTGATTTAATCGTTGTTACTGACGGAGAAGGTATTTTAGGAATCGGCGACTGGGGTGTTGGAGGTATTAACATCGCAATAGGTAAATTAGCGGTTTATACGGCTGCAGCTGGAATCGATCCTGCACGTGTAATGCCTGTTATTTTAGACGTAGGTACAGATCGTGAGGAGCTATTAAATAATCCGTTTTATATCGGAAATCGTCATCCTCGTATTCGCGATAGCCGTTATGATGAATTTATTGATAAGTTTGTAAGTACGGCTGTAAGAAAATATCCTAATGCGTTACTACATTGGGAGGATTTTAGCTCTAAAAATGCACGAAGCATCTTAGAAAAATATCGAAATCAAGTGTGTACCTTTAATGATGACATTCAAGGTACAGGTGCTGTATCTTTAGCGGCTGTACTAGCAGCAGTACGTGCTTCAGGTATTCCATTAAGTGAACATCGTGTAGTAGTATTTGGTGCAGGAGCAGCTGGTATTGGAATTGCTGATCAAGTTCGTGATGCAATGGTACGTGAAGGACTTTCATGGGAATTAGCAAACCGCAGATTTTGGTGTATTGATCGAAATGGGTTGCTTTCAAATGACATGGAAGATTTATATGATTTCCAAATTCCATATGCACGTCCAGCTGAAGAAAAAAATTCTGGTGCAAGCTTAGTTGAAGTTGTTAGTCAAATTCATCCAACGATTTTGATCGGTACATCGACGGTTTCAGGTGCTTTCACTGAAGAAATTGTAAAGGAAATGGCAGCATATGTTGAAAGACCTGTTATCTTACCTATGTCAAATCCTACACCACTTGCAGAAGCTAAGCCTTCTGATTTAATTAAATGGACTGAAGGAAGGGCGTTAGTGGCAACTGGTAGCCCTTTTGCACCAGTAACATATAACAAAACGGTATATGTCATAGGGCAATCTAATAATGCGCTAATTTTTCCAGGTTTAGGACTTGGAACGAACGTTTCCCGTGCAAGTATCATTACAGATGGTATGTTTACAGCGGCTGCAGAAGCTGTAGCAGATATGATAGATGTTAGTAAATTAGGTGCACCGTTACTTCCGCAAGTTGAAAATCTTCGTACTATTTCTGAAGTAGTAGCGATTGAAGTAGCAAAAGCAGCAGTTGCCGATGGTGTTGCACGAATAGTGCATGAAAATATTGAGCAAGCTGTTCG
This sequence comes from Bacillus sp. 165, assembly GCF_017742235.1. Classification (GTDB taxonomy): domain Bacteria; phylum Bacillota; class Bacilli; order Bacillales; family Bacillaceae_G; genus JAGHKQ01. The sequence goes on along the minus strand of NZ_JAGHKQ010000003.1, from coordinate 448,432 downwards.
AAGCGCAATGTGGGAACCGGTTTATCGACCAATAAAAGCTGTTAAAGAAACAGTTACAGTATAGAGATTAAAAATACAGCTTGTTTAGACAAGCTGTATTTTCTTATTAAATATAGCAGTGTGGAGGATCATTGTGTTAGTAAAAAGACAATATAGTCGTAATAAAAGCCAGAAAGTAGACGATTCGAAATCTAAAGAACTCCAAAGAAGAGATTTTTGGACTGTTATTGCGCTTATGGTTATTGTTCCAATTGCAGGCGAGTTGAACTTTCATCCATTTGATAATATATTTCGTGTTAGTTTTGGAACGCCTATTTTTTTCTTTTCTCTATTGTACTTTAGAAACATTAATTCTGTTATATTGGGGTTATTAGTAGGAGTATCTGTTTTTTCATTTCGTATTGGATTAGATTGGTTATTATGGGGAGATTTTAGCCTTTCTTCATCGTTTATGATTAGATATCCTACCTTCCTATATTATCTCTCGTATGCCCTATTATTTTATTTACTAAAAGTGAATCGTTACCAACATCCCTTACTGATTGGAGTGTTTGGTATTACGCTTGAAATCACTTCTAGTTTAATCGAATTAATATTACAACTTTATGGTATAGGTTCTGCACTTACTGCAAGTGAAATAAACAACATTATTATTATCGCAGTGTTTAGAAGCTTTTTTGTATTAGCATTTATCAATATGATGAAACTGTATGAGCTAAGATTAAAGGAGTCTCAAATTCGGAAAGAGAATGAAAATATGCTTATGCATCTTTCTAACTTGTATGTAGAGTCTGTTTATTTGAAAAAGACACTTCAAAATGCAGAAACAATTACAAAAGAGTCCTATAATCTATATCGAAATATGAATAACTTTAAACATGATTATGATGTTCCAATTGAAGAGTGGGGAAGTAAAGCTTTGCGAATAGCTGGAGAGGTACATGAAATAAAAAAAGATAATCAAAGAATTTACGCTGGTCTTTCAAAGCTAATTACAAGTGAAGGTTTGCCGGAATTTATGAATGTATATGATTTAGCGATGATGGTTGTTCGAATCAACGAGAAATATGCGGCTATGTTAGGAAAGGAAATTCAATTTATTACGAAGATAAAGGGACAACATCCACATTATCATATTTATCTAATGCTCTCTTTTATTAATAACCTAGTTTCAAATGCAGTAGAAGCAATAGAGGATGTTGGAATAATTAGCATTTCGATCGAAAAGGATGATAATTGGATTCAATGTAAAGTAGTCGATAATGGACCTGGAGTACCTTCGAAAAATATGAAGCTCATTTTTAAACCTGGATTTACTTCAAAGTATAGAGATGATGGAACCCCATCTACGGGAATCGGGTTAACTTATATAAAAGAAATGGCAGTGGAATTAGGAGGAGAAATATTACTCACTCAAAAAGAGAGAGAATGCATGTTCATAATTAGACTGCCTATTAAAAGTCTCGTTGAGAAAGGGTGAGTATATGTTTTTTTATATTACAGATGATGATGAGGTTTTTCGATCAATGTTATCTCAAGTTATAGAAGACGAAGAGCTAGGAGAGGTTGTTGGTGAAGCAGAAGATGGTTCTTTTTTAGATGCATATACTTTGGAAATAAATCATGTTGATATTTTATTTATCGATATATTAATGCCGATTGAGGACGGGATAGAAACAATTCGTAGATTAGCACCATCATTTAATGGGAAAATTATTATGATTTCTCAAGTAGAATCAAAAGAGTTAATTGGAGAGGCCTATTCTTTTGGTATTGACTATTACATTACAAAGCCTCTGAACAAAATCGAAGTGATATCAGTTGTCAGAAAAGTTATAGAGCGGATACGATTAGAGCAATCGATACGAGATATACACAAATCATTAAGTAACGTATTTGAAGTAAACACAATTAATGAGAAATGGCCTAGGTCTGGTAAAAAGAAAATAACAGAATGGGGACAAATTTTATTATCAGAACTTGGCATAGCTGGAGAAAATGGAAGTAAGGATTTGTTGGATATGATTAATTATTTATATGAACATGAAATGAATTCTGGTATGGAAGCAGGATTTCCTATTTTAAAGGACATTTATACTCACATTAGTTTAAAGAAATTAGGAAATGTATATTCACAAGAAGAGGTAGAGCGAGAAAGAAAATCATCAGAGCAACGCGTACGCCGAGCGATTTATCAATCTTTAAATCATATGGCATCAATTGGCCTTACTGACTACGCTAATCCTAAATTTGAGAATTATGCTTCGAAGTTTTTTGATTTTGAAACAGTACGTCAACGAATGAATGAATTGAAACAAGTTTCCATCACTACATCAACACATACTAGGATTAATGCTAAGAAATTTATACAAGTTTTGTACTTCGAATCAAAACAACTTTTGGAAGAAAGAACGTAAATATAGATTAGCTAGTTAAAACCTTCACATATATTGAAGTGAACCCGTAAAATGGGACATTAATCAAAACACCTAGGCTACCTGTTCCCTGTATTCTACAGGGGACAGGTAGTTTCATGTATAAGCGACGTATAGGAGAAGTTGGTGATTGTAGCGATAGTTCTTAGGTTGATATAATTCGATTATACAACACTTTTGCTTTATAAAAACAGTTCCAGAAGGGGTGTTAATGATGTTATCGATTCAAGCCATTCATGCAATTCCGCTGCAACAAGGTCACGGACGGAGTTTGCGCTATGCCATGCAGCCTATAAATCTAATGGAGAATGACCCTTTTATCATACTGGCTGATGACAGATTTGCACATAATACATTCTCGGATCATCCCCACAAAGGGATTCAGACCGTAACCTACGTAGTTGAAGGAAGTTTGAAGCACTATGACAGTAAATCCGGCGGTAGCGGCAGATTGTATGAAGGTGACTTCCAGATTATGACCGCTGGGAACGGCATTGTTCATAATGAGAATCCAGACCCAGGAAGTAATGTTCGGGTGCTCCAGCTGTGGGTCAACCTATCAAGCGAGGACAAGAGGTGCCCGGTCGATATCAAGACCTGCCGTACGGACGAGTGCCTGCTCTGCCGATAGAAGGCGGCAAGATTGAAGTCTTTGCGGGAGAAGTGAATGGAGTTGTCTCCCCTTTAACCTTGTTTACGCCATTTTTATATGCTGTAGTCTCCCTTGAAGAGGGAGAAAGTTATGATTTTCCTATTCCGGCTGGCTACAACAGTTTTCTGTATATGTTAGAAGGGAAGGTCAGGGCAAGCGAACAACAGCTTAATGGATTCGATATTGCGCACTTCGAGCAGAACAACCAAGCGGATATCATCTCACTATCTGCAACAACGAAGACAAAGTTTGTTATTTTCTCCGGCAATCCGATTAAACAGCCTGTGGCGGCAAAAGGTCCGTTCGTAATGAACACGGAAGAAGAAATTAGAGAGGCGTTTGCTAGTTATAGAAACGGAACGTTTATACAATAGTTCATTATACAAAGTGTATAAGTTACTAAAACAAAAGTTTATCACTGATGATGAGAATTCTGCATTTAAGAAAGTGCAAAATGAAACTATAGAAACTGTCATTTATAGAATAATGGAAATGATCGATGGCTATGGTGATTTGTCATTTGATGTTGAATTAATAAATAAGAATAACAATAAATCCTTAAAAAGTAATATCGAATTACGTGATCAATTTATGAATTACATTTACGACTAAGAAAATAAAAAATGAATATTCCTTATGTAACTAACGCATGCATTAGTTGAATAAGAACAAAAAGGACTGTCTATGGGTGCTGAAGTAACTGTCCTGAGTCGGTCTATGAATAAGAAAGCTGAAGCTCTGGATTTTGGAGCAGATCATTACTTTGCAACTAATGATCCAACTACATTCACTGAGTTGGCAGGTCGTTTTGATTTGGTCTTAAATACAGTGTCTGCAAATCTTAATGTTGATGCATATTTATCTTTACTTCGGATAGATGGGACTCTTGTAAATGTCGGTGCACCAGCCGAGCCAGATCAGTACCATGTGTTTTCCTTAATCATGGGTCGCCGCAGCATTGCAGGTTCACTTGTTGGGGGAATTCGGGAAACACAGGAGATGCTCGATTTCTCTGCTCAATACGGTATTGCCCCTATGATTGAAGTAATCCCTGCTGACCAAGTAGATAAAGCGTATGAGCGTGTTCTTCGTAGTGATGTGCGTTATCGATTCGTGATTGATATAGCTACCTTGTAAAACTGTAAAAAATTTCTATAATCAAGCTGCTCTACTTTTTATTTTCGGAGCAGCTTATTCATTACCTTATACTTTGCAAAATGAAAGGAGATTTAAAGTTGACTAATGTTTTAATCCTTGGAGCGAACGGGGGAATTGCTCGACTTGCGATTGATTTATTCCTTACAGAAACCGATGTGCAGTTGACTCTATATCTCCGTAATTCAGGCAGACTCAGAAACCCTGATCCAAGTCGGATTCGAGTAGCCGAAGGGGATGTTATGGACATTGAAAGATTAAAGGAAGTAATGATTGGACAGGATGTTGTCTATGCCAATCTAGCTGGTAACCTTGAACCAATGGCAACAAACGTTGTGGAGGCAATGGATGCCACTGGTATTAAACGTCTTATTTGGATTAGTTCAATGGGAATCTATGATGAAGCCGAAGAGAAGTTTGGTAATATATTACATCCATATCGGAAGTCAACTGCGATCATTGAAACTTCAGATCTCGACTATACGATTTTGAGACCGGGATGGTTTACTAATAATGATGAAATTGATTATGAGGTAACTCAGAAAGGCGAACCATTTAAAGGTCACGATGTATCTCGTAAGAGTGTTGCATATTTGGTTGTTAAATTAGCTGTAACGCCAGGATTGAAAATTCGTCGTAGTTTAGGGGTGAACAAACCTATATAAGAAAAAAAGAAAGGGAGATAAACTATGCAAAAGCGGGTATTAGGAAAAAGCGGACTTGAAGTTTCTGCTGTTGGGCTTGGTTGCATGGGAATGAGTTATGGTTATGGTCCGGCATCAGAAAAGAAACAAATGATTTCGCTAATACATGAGGCAATTGAACGAGGTGTTACTTTCTTCGACACTGCTGAAATTTATGGTCCATATGTGAATGAGGAGTTAGTAGGTGAAGCGCTTGCCTCGTTTAAGGGAAAAGTGGTCATCGCGACTAAATTTGGTATTAAAATGGCAGATGGCAAGCAGGTGCTTGACAGCAAGCCAGAAACCATTAGGCAATCAGTTGAAGGCTCACTCAAACGCCTAAAAGTTGATACCATTGATCTCTACTATCAGCATCGCGTTGACCCAAATGTGCCGATTGAGGAAGTAGCTGGAGTAGTACAAGATTTAATCGTGGAAGGTAAGATTAAGCATTGGGGACTTTCTGAGGCAGGTGTGAAAACGATTCGCCGCGCACATGCAATCCAGCCGGTCACTGCGATTCAAAGTGAATACTCCATGATGTGGAGAAGTCCCGAAGAGGAATTGCTGCCTGCACTTGAAGAGCTTGGAATCGGCTTTGTGCCGTTCAGTCCGCTGGGCAAGGGGTTCCTTACCGGAACAATTGATAAGAATGCTGTATTTGGGAGCTCTGACTTCCGCAGTATTGTTCCTCGTTTTAAACCAGAGAATCTCGAAGTAAATCAGGTTTTGATCGAACTCATAAAGAAGATTGCTGCAGAGAAAAGCGCAACCCCGGCTCAAATCGCACTCGCCTGGGTACTTGCCCAGAAGTCTTGGATAGTTCCTATTCCCGGAACAACTAAATTGGAGCGTCTAGAAGAAAATCTTAGTGCGGTGGATGTTCAGTTAACTTTTGAGGAACTACGTAATTTAAACGAAGCACTTTTAAAAATCGAGATTTCTGGAGATCGCTATCCGTCAGAATATGCAAATAGAACAGGAAAATAATTGAGGTGAATAAACGATGAGTATATCCAACCATTTAAGTGAAGGTGTAATCTTTCCCAAAGGTGAGAAAATTACGAACAACTATTTCATAGGAGCAGCTTATCTTGAAATGCTGGTTTCTAATGATCGAACTTTTAATTGCCCAATAGGTAATGTTACTTTTGAACCGGGTGCAAGAAATAATTGGCATAAGCACGCTGGTGGACAGATTCTGCTGGTTACCGGCGGCAAAGGCTATTATCAAGAAGAAGGAAAACCGGTACAGATGCTTCATGAAGGGGATGTAGTAAAGATCCTTCCTGATATGAAACATTGGCATGGTGCTACACCTGATAGTTGGTTTACACATATTGCGATAAGCACAAATGTCCAAAAGGGAGACACTGTATGGTTGGAGCCCGTAACGGATGAAGAATATAACAATTTAAAATAGCATGAATTTTATCTAGAGAATTGATTACAAAATGAGGATTATTAAAAAGTGAGGATCAATCAAATGGAATATGTGAAACTTGGAAATACCGGTTTAGATGTATCCCGACTTTGTCTTGGCTGTATGAGCTTTGGTGAACCAGATCAAGGATATCCTAAATGGACACTTGGTGCGGAGGACAGTCGCCCTATTATTAAAAAAGCTCTTGAATTAGGTATCAATTTTTTTGAAGGCAAACCATATAGCAGAGAAAAATGGATGGACTCGGTTTGTATCGATGCAGAATCATTTCAACCTCTTATACCGTGAAGAGGAGAGGGAGATGCTGCCACTTTGTAAAGAAGAAAAAATCGGTGTGATTCCGTGGAGTCCTCTTGCGAAAGGAAAATTGACACTTAATTGGGAGGAAACAACTGCTCGTTGGGAAAAAGAAGCGGTTGGGCAAAAGTTTTACCCTGCAACATCCGAATCAGACTGCAAAGGGGTTGAACGAGTAGCAGAAGTGGCAGAAAAACGAGGTGTACCAAGAGCTCAAATTGCACTCGCTTGGGTGCTGCAAAAGGAGCCTATTACTTCTCCTATCATTGGGTCTACGAAGATGTCTCACCTCGAAGATGCTGTATCTGCTCTTTCGATTAGGTTAACACCTGAAGAAATTGCGTATCTAGAAGAGCCGTATGTGCCGCACCCAGTGCTTGGTTTAGATTGATTAAGTCTGATTAAAAGCGAAACCCTGATTTCCTTATGCTAAGTAAGAATCAGGGTCTTTTATTTGCGAAATATAAAAACAGAAGGGCTGCTTACAGATGAACAAACAAGAAAGCAATTATAGATGGGTGATATTAGGTAGCGTCTTTTTTACTTACTTTTTAATTTTGAGCCAAAGAACAGCACCAGGAGTGATTACCGACCAATTAATGAATGATTTCCATGTTTCAGCTTCAATCATAGGTCTTGCAACCAGTATTCAATTTTTAGCCTATGCAGGACTTCAAATTCCAATTGGTTTGTTATCTGATAAGTATGGTCCAAATCGATTTTTGATTTTAGGTGCACTTCTTACTGGGATGGGAACTCTTATTTATAGCTTTGCTCCGAATGAATATGTTTTGATTTTCTCTCGGCTTCCTGTCCAAATTGCAAAGAGGGAACAATTATCGAGAGAAAAAGTAAGAAGAAAAGATTGTTTTATGGTTGCAGCATGTTCCCAGAATGTGATTTTATTTCTTGGGACAAACCATTGCCTAGAAGCTGTCCTAAGTGCGAAAGATTACTTGTGGAGAAGAAATTGAAAAAAGGTGTTCAGGTACAATGTATGAAATGTGATTACAAGGAAGAGCAGCAAAGTTAAAAGAGATGCTACTAGGTAAATAAAGCAATTATAAAATATGAAAATATTAATGTGTTAAGGAGATTTATAGTGCGTATATACCGTGTAGGGGACATATTTTAGTTAGATATATCAGCGCAATTACACATCATATATATCAAAATCCACCAATGGTACAGAGTATTGGGGGATTTTTTGTCCCGTTCCTGTAGGGGTTTCTAAGGATTTTTGAAGAACAAGGGGTGGGAGGAAGGTCGCGATTAGCTTGTGAGCAGGGGAGCTGCCAGGTAACTAGCAGCTTTTTTCTGTACATAATGAGGGTATCTGTATCGATATGTTATCTGTAGATGAAAGGTATCTAGATTTATAGCCGCATTGTACTCATGCTGGGCATCAGTAATGGTTAGTTGTGTACAACTTTAACAACTTGAGTATCATTTTTGTCTTGCCTTATAACGCCTTTCTAAATATAACTGATATGTCCAGATTGAAACAGCGAGCCAAGAGCCGCTAGCCAGGTAACCTCCTAGTACATCACTTGGATAATGAACGCCTAAATAGATTCGGCTTATACCAATGGCTAAAATCATGATTCCGCTACTTAAAATGAAAATAACGCGACCGGCTGAGCTCTTAACATGCTTCCATAGTAAAAAAGTAACGATTCCGTACAAACTAAAAGCTGCCATCGAATGCCCGCTAGGAAAGCTGAATCCGTTCGCCTCAACAATGCGATGAATGGTTGGTCTGGCACGATGAAAGATGATCTTTAATATCCGATTTAACAGTGCAGATCCGATAACAACCCATACGAATAAAATCAGCTCTCTTCGGTGATGCAAAACCTTATATAAAAAAAGGATTATAGCTAATGAAAGAAAAACAATCGGCAATCCCGCCCCGATGAAAGTAAAGAATTTCATGATACTAGTGAGTGTTGGAGTTTCCAATCCTTGAATAAAAGAAATAATGGTATTGTCAAACCCAATAATTTTTTTATCACTAATAAGCAACGCAATCAATCCAAATGCGGTAGCGCATAAAAGGCTGATAAGGAATGCGCGAGTTAGCTGCAATTTCAATTTCATTTCGTAAAAACAAACCTCCTTACGTGCGTAAGACGATGATTACAGGATTCATCTTTGTTATGTTGTTAGTCCATATAAAATGGGTAAAGATATCTGTATTTCTGTTCCTTTTCCTTCTTCGCTTTGTATATGAATGTTTCCTTGATGCTGTTTTATGATGTTTCTGGCAATAGATAATCCTAGTCCTGTTCCTCCCGTTTCTCGACTTCTTGCTTTATCTACTCGGTAAAACCGTTCGAAAATATGTTGTATTTCCTCTTTCGGTATACCGATACCATAATCTCTTACTCGTATTACTACATCATTTTGGTGCTGCTCCAAAAACAATTCAATTGTGTCAGAGCTATATTTAACAGCATTATCGAGCAAGATGATGATAACTTGCTTTATCTTGAGCTCATCCAGCTTAACCATGATAGGACCTTGACTGTAATGGAGGTTAATTTCTCTTTTATATACGCTTTGGAATTGCTGCAGAATGCTGTGGCATAATGATAGTAAATCAAATGATTTTACTTCTAAAACCGTTTCTTTTTCTGACGCGGCTAAATCTAATAATGCTTCTGTCATTCTTTGCATTCGAGTTGCTTCTGAATGAATTGCCTCAATCGCTTCAAGCGTTATTTCTTCATTTTGTATGCCTCGTCTTCTTATTAAGTTGGCATAACTCCTAATGACAGTAAGAGGAGTTTTCAGCTCGTGAGAGGCATCTGAAATAAACTGCTTTTGTTTTTCAGAATTTTTTTGTAGTCTCTTAATCATGAGATTGAATGTGGTAGCCAGCTTTTCAAGTTCGTCTTTTGTGTGATTATGAATGGCTATTGTTTTTGGAACACCGCTTTGTTCAATATCCTCCATCGTCTTAATCATATTGGAAATCGGTCGCATAATAATATTTGATAACCATCTTCCCCCCAGTAATGACAATACAACAGCAATACCGGTACAAAATATTAGAATAGTCACCAAAATGTCTTTTCTCATTTCGAGCCCCATCAATCTTTCACCAATCTCCAACGTTCCGATTACGTGCTCATGAGATACAATCGGAACACGAACAATTAAAACTTGTTCTTCTTCTTCCTCCTCGCCAATTGTACGCAATTGTGATTCTGATTTGCTGGAAAATTTGTATTGAATCTTTGCAGCTAAATCCTTATCGTTTATTACTTGATCTATGATTTTAGAGTTAGGACTTACAATTCGTATAAAAGAGTGTCCAGTTAAGTAGGATTTCAATCTGTCTTCTGGCAGCGTCGTTGCATTTAGTTTACGAAGTTCTTGTAAAATATCGTGTGCCTTTTGAAACAGCATGTTTTCCTCCATATTTACAGTCACTTTCATAAAAGAAAGGAATACAACAAGATTTATAATTAGTAATATACAAAGTATCCAAGCTGTCGTTAATAGATTGATTTTTGTTGTGATCTTCATTTTAATTCTCCCTTATGATGTATCCTACTCCTCGGATTGTATGAATTAATGGAGTTGAAGACTCCTCGTCTATTTTCTTTCTAAGATGCCAAATATACACGTCGATTACATTCGTTTCACCTTCGTACTCATATCCCCAAACATGGGTAAGAATGCCTTCACGTGTTACTATCTTGTTTTTATGAATAAGCAAATACATTAATAAATCGTACTCTTTGGGAGTTAGTGAAATGGATTTCCCATTCCTTGTTACTTCTCTCGTATCGATGTTTATTGATAAATCAGCAATTGATAAGGAGGGGGAGTGTTCATTTGCCGGCGCATCAGCTGTAAGCATAGTGTTCGAGCGAATGCTTGAACGTACCCGTGCAAGAAGCTCTTCCATTTCAAATGGCTTTGTAACATAATCATTTGCTCCTTGATCCAAACCCATCACTTTGTCTAACGTTGTATTCCGCGCTGTTAAAAGGATTACTGGTATATAGATCTCTGCTTTTCTTAACCGCCGCAGCACTTCTATGCCGCTCAATTCCGGCAGCATTACATCCAGTAAAATCAGATCTAACTTTGCGTGTAAAGCTGCTTCTAATCCTGATTTTCCATTATACTCTACTAACACTTCATATCCTTCATACTCAAGCTCTAGCTTTAAAACCCTTGCTATTTGAATTTCATCTTCCACAACTAAAATACGTTTGTTCATAATCTCCTCTCCTTTCCATATTCATTATCCGGCGTGTTCTTTTTGAAAACGATTTATTTGTTCTACAATACTTGCTTATTTACTGCAAGACTGTTCCATCTAAGCAGCTGTTTTGTTATAAATTTCAGAATCTAAATGAATGTTCTATTTCATTCCTTGCATTCTTACTCTCTTTTAGATAATAAAAGAAGCGGCGCATTTTCCATTAATAATCATTTTTTGATTTCTGCTTTTAAACCACTATAGCACTGTATTCTCCTTTATTTTTCTTTTTAATCGATTTTTAATGTAATTTTCAGAGGATGTTTAGGTTCCTTCGATACACTTGGAATACATGTTTTGGTCACCTTGATTTTTCATGAGGAACCAAAACCATATAAGAAAGGAGAGGAACAAGATGAACTATGAAATATTTCAATGGATAAATGGTTGGTCCGGTCATTTCTCTTATCTAGATAGAGGAATGATTTTTATTACTAATAGTGTTCCTTATGCGGCAATCGTAATTATGCTGTTCCTATGGTTTGTTGGAAACAGAGATAAACGAGCGGAAAAACAATACATAGCTATATATGCTGTCTTTTCTTGCTTGCTGGGATTGTCTGTAAACGCAATCCTTCACCTTGTCTACTATCATCCACGTCCATTCGTGGTACATCACGTTCACCAGTTAATACCACATTCAGCCGATTCTTCGTTTGTAAGTGATCACGCAGTATTAGTGTTCTCCATGGCGTGGACGATGTTGCTGCGAAACGATTCGTGGAAGTATCCCGTATTAATATGGGCTGTTATTGTTGGTATTTCACGTGTATTCGTCGGCGTCCATTATCCTGTAGACGTGATTGGCGGTGCCCTTATTTCATACGGAGGAAGCATTGTGATAATCCAGTCTTCCAAAAAGCTGGAGCCTGTGGTGCAAGTGGTATTTATCGTGTATCACGGGTTAACAAAACATATCCCTTTCTTGGATAAGTACAGCCATAAAGATTTAAGTCAAGAAAGATGAAGGTTCTAAGATTGCTGGATAAATAAACTTCGTTTTAATTATAGGGAACTGTTATACGTTTGTTCCTTCTGACTTTGCTGCAATGTACTGAGTATGAATGAGATGAGGAGGTAAACAGGCATTCTCAGACGGGGATTCTTTGGATACGAGAAAACAAACACAAAGTATGATTGAACTTATTTTACTATGAAACCAAACATGAAGTCTCTTTCGGTCAAACAAAAAACAGCTGCGAGTTGCGTAAGTGTATCTATTTTTAATCAAGTACAGTATATATGGGCAAGAAATAGAATTAAGTTGTAGGAAAGCACATAAAGAGAGGGGAGTATGTATGCAAGAAATAGACCAAAATAAATTTAAAATACTACTTAGCAAGGTACCAGAAGTTACTATTTTCTTCTGGGTCATCAAAATTTTATGCACAACTGTCGGTGAAACATTTGCCGATTTCCTAAATTTCAACCTTGGATTTGGTTTAACTAACACTACTACCATTATGGGCCTAGCATTTTTCAGTGTATTGTATGTTCAATTCAGAACAACTAAATATGTTCCAGGCATTTATTGGCTAACAGTTGTGCTTATAAGCGTATTTGGGACGTTGTTAACGGATAATTTGACAGACGCAATGGGAGTACCTCTTGAGGTGAGTACAGTAGTTTTCTCCATGCTGCTAGGATTAACTTTTCTTTTTTGGTATATGAGTGAAAAAACACTCTCGATACACTCGATTTTTACAAGAAAAAGAGAGGTTTTCTATTGGCTTACCATTCTTTTCACCTTTGCACTTGGAACAGCAGTCGGCGATTTATATTCCGAACAACTTGGCCTTGGTTATCTTAACACTGGAATAACAGTTGTTATTATAATAGCTTGCGTATTTTTAGGATGGAAGTTTTTGAATCTTGATAGAGTATTAGCGTTTTGGACTGCCTATATTCTTACTCGTCCGCTTGGAGCATCATTAGGAGATTACTTATCTCAGTCCAAAGTTAACGGTGGATTAGGTTTGGGAACAACGGTTACTAGTGTAATTTTTCTTATAGCTATTTTAGCGATAATCGTTTTTCTTGCTGTTTCAAAAATTGATATAACAGAAAAAAGTGAAAATATAGAGACTAACCAAACAAACGGAAGCAAGAAAAATGTTTTGACACAAACTATAGCGGCACTTTGTATTTTCTTAGTTGTTGGTATAGGGGGATACGTTTGGAGAAGCAATAACATAGCATCTCAAGATTCTGCACAAGCTACATTAGGCGGGAAATTAACAGATTTTATTACAATTGAAAATGATATGCTAGACGATATAAATGCAAATAACTTTACTTCAGCGAAAAAAAAGGCTGACGATTTAGAACATCAATGGGATACACAGGAACCTCAGCTTAGAAAAATAGATGGCACAACATGGACAAAAATAGATGGAACGATTGACGTTGTTTTAGCAGCGGTGCGTTCAGCAAGCCCTGATGCGAGCAAGTGCCAATCTGCACTTAACAATTCGTTTAGTGTCATAAATGAGGCAAATAAATAAAAATAGCAGGAACCGCAAATCGCGGTTCCTTTTTAAAATTGCACAGAAAATTTCATCTTACTGGTCAATAACTGGACCGAGCGAGTATGAAGATAGTAATTACTTTTTTGAAGGTATCTCTGAGCTTACTTTGCTATCCAAAATAACTAAAGATTATTCCACTTATGTTGTTTATAATAGGCTATGTTAGTCTTGAATGTTGATATTTTGAACGTAGCGAACGTTTATTCTATAATGAGGGTAATCATATGACTCGGAGCTGATTTTACCCTATAGATTTAAACGAACTGATAAAACTCGCCAAAGGCTTGGACAGTAAGGTCAAGCAATAGCTTATTCTTTCTTGGCAGTCAGAAATCAACGGGTCAAAGGTGTCAGAACGTCAACAGCTACCATAGCCGACTGAAACGATGGATGGACCGTTTCAACAGGGTGGCAAAAAAGTACCTGGAGCATTACTTGGCGTGGTTTCGCTATCTCGACAGCAAAGAGTATGAGAATACCAAGTCGAATAAGAAAAACATGTTGGTGTCCTCATGCCTGTTTTCTGTGAAAGATACGAACGCCAGACTTCGACGGATGATTTACTGTTGAGCTAAACGGAGGGACGGGCAGAACTTATTAATTTGTGGAGGTAAAATATGGACTACATTTCACGGAAGGAAGCGATGTTTGAGACGAAACGATTGCGTAATGATACCATAGCGGCGGGTCGTCGTCATACCGTTGGTCTTAAATCTGACGGAACGGTAACGGCAGTGGGTGATAATAAATACGGTCAATGTAATGTGAACGATTGGTGCCATATCGTTGCAGTTGTTGCTGGTAATGTTCATATGGCGACGAACACGGGTAATGCCCATACAGTCGGTCTTAAATCTGACGGTACTGTGACAGCTGTGGGTTGGAATAAGCATGACCAATGCAATGTAAGCGACTGGCGCGATATTGTAGCAGTTGCGGCAGGTTGGTGCCGTACCATTGGGGTTAAATCAGATGGCACGGTGGTTGCTGTGGGTCGAAATAATGAAGGTGAATGCAACGTAAGCAGCTGGTATGATATTGTAGCAGTTGCGGCGGGTGACTGGCATACCGTTGGTCTTAAATTAGACGGAACGGTAATAGCAGTGGGGAACAATAAGTATCGCCAATGCAACGTAAGCGACTGGGGCGACATAGTGGCTGTTTCGGCGGGGTATCTTCATACTGTTGGGCTTAAGTCGGATGGCACGGTAGTGGCAGTGGGTCGAAATAATGAAGGTGAATGCGACGTAAGCCTCTGGCGCGATATTGTAGCAGTTGCGGCAGGTAGTTATCATACCGTGGGTCTTAAATCTGACGGTACAGTGGTTGCTGTGGGGTTGAATAAACATGACCAATGTGATGTAAGTGGTTGGCACGACATTAGGGTTGTTTCGGCGGGGTGTGCCCATACTCTCGGACTTAAAACTGACGGTACGGTGGTTGCTGTGGGTGATAATGATTATGGACAATGTGATGTAAGCGGATGGAGGAGCAGCATTCAACAATAAACCGGGGGGTATGTTTGGCTGGTAATCAACATTGAGAATTAACATACCCTTATAATAAAGCAAAGGAAACCCCTTCAAGGCAGGATAACACCCAATAGCAACCGAATAATATCAGGAGATAGCAAGTAGGGAATTGTGTGAAGAATATGTATTTTGGAAATGAGACTGCAAGCTTAGTAGGAATCGGAATGAAAAAAGCAATCATATCGGATTGTATCTCATTCAAAAGAATTTGCGGCTTTCCATTAAAAAAGGGATGTAGTGAGGCAGATGCTGCTTTTCACAATTTCTTATTCTATAAAGGTTATATTCAGTTGAGCAACACAATTCAAGTATAGTAGTTTGTAAAATCAAGAGTGCGAAATAGTTGTCCGCCTTGGCGAACTACTAACGGAACAAACGGAGCCGAGGTGATTTCAGTTGCAACCAATTTTAATTGGTATTGCGGCAGCCTTCTTTTTTGCTTTTACATTTGTGCTTAATGCATCTATGGAGTTGGCTGGCGGGAGTTGGATTTGGAGTGCTTCGCTCCGATATATCTTTATGGCTCCTTTTCTTTTGTGTATTGTACTCATTCGTAAAAATTTACTGCCGCTTTTACATGAAATGAGAAAACAACCAGGGACATGGGTTTTATGGGGCTCTGTGGGATTTGGGTTATTCTATGCCCCCTTATGTTTTGCGTCTGCGTATTCACCTGGCTGGCTTATTGCTGGAACGTGGCAATTGACTATTATTTCCGGTGCGTTACTTGCACCGTTATTTTTTGAAACGAAATATACAGAGAAGGGATCTTTACAGGTGAGGGGGAAAATCCCTCTGAAAGGTCTTATTATGTCACTTATTATTCTGTTAGGTATTGTTTTAATGCAAATGGAACATGCTAAACACCTTTCTTTAGAAAATCTATTAATGGGAGTTGTTCCTGTTCTACTAGCATCATTTGCCTATCCTTTAGGAAATCGAAAAATGATGGATGTGTGTGAAGGGCGTTTAGATGCTTATCAACGGGTGTTAGGAATGACCCTTGCAAGCCTTCCATTCTGGTTATTGCTATCCTTGTATGGCTTTTATACCATAGGGTTACCAAGTAAGGGGCAGAGTCTGCAGTCTTTATTGGTGGCGCTTTGTTCTGGAGTTATTGCCACAGTCTTATTTTTCAAAGCAACAGATATGGTAAGAGGAAATATGCAAAAGTTAGCTTCTGTTGAAGCAACGCAATCCATGGAAGTGCTTTTTACATTAGCTGGAGAACTGGTATTTTTGTCGGTGCCAATTCCTTCTCCTTTATCTTGGTGCGGTATGTTTATCGTAATTCTTGGTATGGTTTTACATAGTTATGTTTCAAATAGAAAAGAAGAAAGATCTTTTAAACAGTCAGTAAACTTAAACTAAGCAAAAGAGTATTATTTATTCTTTGTTCCACAATCGGGGTTTTTCTGGAGTAAAGAAAAAAGCTCAATTTCTCAATTCTAATAATGAGAAATTGAGCTTTTTAATTATGGGGACGTTCGGTGATATGGAGAAGAAGGCTGAACTGTTTACGTATGATGGGAAGATGATACATCAGAAATATGTGTGAGGAGGGAAGCTGCCAGGGATCTGGGGGCTTTTTTCTGTATATACTGGGGGTATCTGTAGATGGAAGTTATATCTTCCTTCCATAATAGAAACGTAGATATCAAAATTGGTTCTAGAGAGTTATTTTTGCGAATCTTTTTCTTTTACCTCTGTTAAAAAAGATTGTTGATACTGGCTAACTTAGTAAAAATTTGGCTATACTATAATAATAGAATCCAATTAGGAATGACACGATGAGCCTAAAAGCCTTCCGTAATTTACTAAAACATGTGAACTTACACGAATACAGGTATTGAAAATTACAGAAACATAGGAGGTATGAAATATGAAGATTAATAGAATAGATCATGTGAGTATAAACGTAAATGATCTTTCAGCGGCAAAAGCGTTTTTTCTTGATTTAGGTCTTGAAGTGAAAGCGGAATGGGAAATGGATGGAGAACTGTTGAACAGAGTAGTTGGACTTAATGATGTTAAAACGGCATGTGTAGGATTGGGAATGCCAGATGGTCAGGTATGGATAGAACTAGTCAAATTTATTACGCCGTCAGATGAAAAAGATATTCAAAAACCTTATGCAAATACGCTGGGTATCCGACATATTTGCTTTGCTGTTGAAAATATTGAAGCTATTGTTTCAAAATTGAAGAAGAGTGGTACGGAAATCTTTAGTGAGATACAGCAATATGAAGAAAGTTATAAGTTATGTTACGTTCGTGGTCCAGAGGGAATTATTTTAGAGTTGGCGGAGAAAATCAGATAAATATTGTATGGAGATTTGAATTTGACTTTTTTTACACTATTATCGGGGTTACCGTTTATTATATTTTAAGATACTTTTTCGATTCTAAATATAAGAACAGGAAAAAGACAGAAGTGGTTATTGATATTGTTATTACTACTTTTTTAGGTTTATTAATTCAATCAGGAGTACGTTTCTTCTTCAACTAAAACATGGGTTAGTTATATAAGGAAAAACAAAGACCATAATTTTTGTGGTCTTTTAATTTTGCTTAAAAATCAACAATCTACTTTAATAAATCCTTATATAAGTTTCAGTTATATGGGAATAAGTACCATCTATTACTCAGATTATAGTATTAATTGTATACTTAATTCAGATAATTTTGAATTTAATGAATATTAAATTGATAACTTATCGAACGTCTAATTTTATAAGGATTAATCGAACGACAAGGAATAGATAGCCAAGGTCTTGTTGGTCAGGGTGCTTTTCTTGAGATGGAATATCTCTTTGCCTATGTACAACACAACTAGCAATCTAGATGGCTCGCAGCTTTTATAGTTGCTTGGACATATAACAGGGGAGGATTAGTATGCAAAAGAAAACAGTAAATCGCATTCTTACCGGGACATTAGCTGCGGGGATGTTATTGACATCTGGCATTCCGTATAATGTATTGGCGCAAAGTTCAATTGTATCAAATGAGATTGATAACGCGGAACAGGTGCTAATGAATCTGTCCGCAGAACAACGAAATGCATTGGAACAGTTGGAAGCAAAGGCGGACTTCACGATTTCGCCGAATATTGATGTACATAGTCCAGAACTAGTCAATGTTATCGTGGAATTTAATCAGGATCCGGCAAAAATCGAAGTGATGAAGCAGGCTGTGAAAGGAAAGAGAATGACAACTGCCTCAGCAGCATCAAAAGTAGAAGAAGTCCATCAAGAATTTAAAAATTATGTAAATTCTATGAAGAAACAACGAAATGCAAACGTACAAGATACAAAGATTACTAGAGAATATAGTCATGCGATCGTAGGGGTGGCGATGACAGTTCCAGGTACTGCAGTGGAAGAGTTACTGCAATCAGGTGTAGTGAAGCGTGTGTGGAAGGATGAAGTGGTTCAGTTGGAGCTTCCTGCAAGTCCGCAATCCGCTTCCGAATCCAAAATGATGGACAGCATCCCGCAGATCGGTGTGGACAAGCTTCATGCGGAAGAAGTGACAGGAAAAGGGATTCAAGTTGGGGTGTTGGATACAGGGATAGATTACAATCATCCTGACTTGCAAGGTGCATACCAAGGATACCGTGCTGTGGCAGGAACAAATCCGAAAACAGTAGATCCAAGCACAGTAAAAGGGTGGGATTTCGTCGATAACGATGCGGATCCAATGGAAACTACATATCAAAATTGGAAGAATTCCAAGAAGGCTGAATTTGATTCCAATGGCAATGCTTACTACACCTCACATGGTACACACGTATCCGGTACGATTGCTGGGGAACAGAAAAACAATGTGGACTATGCGGTAAAAGGGGTTGCACCTGATGTGGATTTATACACCTATCGTGTGCTTGGTCCGTATGGTTCTGGTACTACCACGAACGTGCTGGGCGGAATCGATAAAGCAATCACAGACGGTATGGATGTCATTAACCTTTCTCTTGGCGCTAATGTTAACGATCCATTATATGCGACATCGGTTGCGATTAACAATGCGATGCTGTCTGGTGTTGTGAGTGTGGTAGCAGCAGGAAATGCAGGTCCAAACGAAAGAACGGTAGGCTCTCCAGGAACAGCCGCTCTTGCTATTACAGTAGGAGCAAGTGATTTTGCGATGAACATTCCAACCTTCGCATCCATGAGTGCAAACGATCAAACATTTAATAGTGTAAAATTACTTGGTAAAAATTTCACAGATATATTAGAAGAGCTGCAGAATCAATCTGCACAGGTGGTGTTTGCTGGACTTGGCAAACCGGCTGATTTTGTAGGAAAAGATGTTAAAGGAAAGATTGCCTTAATTCAGCGCGGGGAAATTACCTTTGACGCAAAAATCAAAAATGCGGCACAAGCCGGTGCAAAAGCGGTGATTGTTTATAACAATGTAGAAGGAGAAATTCCTGCTTATGTAGGAGAAGGAATAGGATTGATTCCAGCCTTTCGCTTAACACAAGCAGATGGAGAGCGTTTAAAAGCATTAGGTGACAACATCCCTCTTACATTTGGAACCTTGATAAATACAGCAACCGAAGGGGACACGCTGGCAGCCTTCAGCTCAAGGGGGCCTGTGAATAAGAATGAGGATATTAAACCGGATGTAGTGGCACCAGGTGTGGCCATTTTCTCTACCTACCCAGAGTATATGAACAGCCCGCAAGACGGAATTGATTATACATCCGCTTACATGCGTCTGCAAGGAACATCTATGGCGACTCCTCATGTCGCTGGTGTGGCGGCACTACTGTTACAAAGTCATCCGGATTATTCTCCGTTTGATGTAAAAGCAGCTATGATGAACACGGCTGTAGACTTAAAAGGAGAGTATTCTGTCCATGAACAAGGAGCAGGGCGCGTTGATGCATACCGAGCCGTACATACCGATATCTCTATCAAGGTATTGGACAAAACACAGCAGATAGAGAACGGAAAAACTGTGGAAGTCGATGACCCGACAGGCTCGATCGTATTTGGCAGACAATACAAGCAGGAAGGCAAGCTGGTTGAAGCGAGCAAAAAGGTAACGATTCAAAACCGCGGTACGGAGGAAAAAACATTTAAAGTGGAAGTGGAGTACCACGGAGCACGCGATGGTATTCAAGATGCGGTGAAGAACGGTATACAAGTAACAGTACCTGAGTCCGTGACAGTGGCAGGCGGCCAAACGCAAGAGATCCAGCCGAAATTGACGATTCCTTACAGTGCAGCGTCAGGGAGATATGAAGGCTATATCCATGTGACCAATACAAACAATCCGGAAGAAACATATCAAATTCCATTCTCGACTATGGTGAATAAAAAGGGTATTGCTTATCTGAAAACATTTCTGCCATCTATGACGAATGATACGCAATATTGGCAATACTTGATTCCATCTGCTGTTGGATTCTTCAAGCTGAATAGCCCTATGAAAACAATCGATATGATTATGAAGGATGGTAAAACAGGGAAAGCGATTGGATTTATAGGTACAATAAACAGTAGTACGGCGCAGCCAGACAGAGAATATATGCTTCCTCAGTTATTCACAGGTACGGTCTATCTGTTTACAAATGATCCAGCTAACCCAATCAGTGATATTCCTATGAAGGTTCCTGAAGGAGAGTATGTAATAGAGTTGATTGCCCATGATGAAGAAGGTAAATCTTATGTGGCGAACACGCCTCTTATCGTGGACAACACCCCGCCGGAAGTGAATATGGACACAAAACCGGGCGTAATCGAGATCAATGATTCCATGTATACGGTAGAAGATGGAGAAAAAGCATTTTGGCTGCACGGAACAGTGAAGGATGCGACAGTGAATGTACTGCAATCCAAAGGCTTGGAGTATGATCAATCTTCCAATAAAATGGCTTTCTATGTTGCGCCTTCTGCATTTATCAAAGGACACTTTCCAATCGAAGCGAACGGCGATGTGAAATTCGGGATTGAGGAAAGTGATATCGCAACAAAGCCTATGCAATTGACTTTGGCTTCGTATGATATGGCATCGGTTGTTGGCTATCAAACATACTATTTCTTGAAAGAAGGAACACAGTATACGACGTCCCGCTATAATAAACAAGAAGTAAGCGCAGGTGATACTGTTACCATGACGCTTAGCTTCAACAATGTAAAACAGCTTGTATCCGGGGAGTTTGATGTAGAATTCATGAAAGATTATTTTCAGTTTGTAAATGTAACACCGAACGATGCGATTAAGCAATATGCAAAGGAAAAAGGCTTAGAGCTATCAGTAGAAGAACCTGTAGTGACAGAAGGAACATCTAGTAATATAGTGAAAGTGGGAGCTGCTCTGACAGAACAAACCTTTAGTGGATTGGACGAGGATATGCCATTCCTTGATGTCACGTTCAAAGTAGTGAATGATGAAGTTCCAAATGTGGATTTTGGATTCAGAGTAAAACAGGCGTTTTATAAGAAAGCGGGACAAACTGAAAACACAGCCATTCCGTATTATGGCACAGAAAGCTTTAAAATAATTGCTAAACATTCCAGAGTAGATGGGTATATCGGACCAGAAGCATTTAAAACATCCTCTGGATCTTTAATAAAAGCTGATTATACAGAGCTCGGTGTAAAAGTATATGCAGTATCTCCAAGCGGTAAAAAGTATAAAGGAACCATTATTAATGATCGAGGAGCGTATGTAATCCAAGGTATTCCAGCTTCCAACCAAATCCATACACTTGTGATCGATGTTCCTGGACATGTTCAAGCGATGAAGAAGTTTATTCCTGGATATGTGGTAAAGGGAGATGTACGCGGGCAGAATGTTAGGTTCTCAGCATTGTCCAGTCTTGCAGGTGACGTGAATGGCGATGGAATTATCGACCTGTTGGATGCATTAATTCTATCTATACACTATGGCAAAGAAGATGTCACTCCGAAAAAAGGCGATATTAATCAAGATGGTGTAGTAAATGAAACCGACATTCGTTTTATTGAGAAAAACTACTTACAAAAGGGACCAAATGCCAAACCGGATCAAAAGCTGGTCGAAAGTATTGGATCAATGACATTAGAGAAAATTTTACGTTCGATTGGGTTGGAACCGAAATAATAAGCTAGTGCAGTTTACGTATGACGGGAAGACGATGCATCGAAAATATGTGTGAGGGGGAGCTGTTAGGAGTCTAGCGGCTTCCCTTTTTCTGTGATAAGCAGAACTTGATAAGGTCATCTATATGAATATGTTACTTGTAGGTGGAGATGGCACATTCGTTCAAGAGCATGGATAGTAAATTTGGAAAAGAGGAAAAAAGTTGCATAAAGCTAAATAAATGACACGCTACAAAAAACAGGCAAAAACCCTAGACAGCGTGTCATTTTTATAATATAAGAGTATGTGGGATTAAATAAAGGATTAACTGTTATTATATGTATATTAAAATAATGAAATGATTTTCAAACCAGAGTTAGTTTACATAATATTTTTGCCCTGATTCAAAAATTGAAAGGGCGTGTATTTTGCCTCTTGAATCCCTTGGGAGAGTAAGGTAAAATGAAGGTACAGTAGAAATACAAAAACCTCGTTTAGAGGATTAACACATCTCGCTCGCGCCATGCGGAACCGGTGCTGTGTGCGTAGAAATACAAAAACCTCGTTTAGAGGATTAACACATCGAACGTATATGTTGCATTAAATTTTGAATTGAGTTTCCGTAGAAATACAAAAACCTCGTTTAGAGGATTAACACAAGGTTAGCCTTCCGGTTTCCCAGCATGCTTCCACATAGGTAGAAATACAAAAACCTCGTTCAGAAGATAAAAAAACGCCCTCTCCGTACTTGGAAGAGGGCGTTTGTATGTTAACGCATGCGATAGTTCAATAAAATAGTAAAAAAGGCTGTCTAATAGTAAAAAGTTTCTACTATTGCATTACTACAATAAGAAAGAGAGTTATTATTTCCACTTCTGAATTATGAGTCAATACAGAATAGGGGAAAGAAATTCTTCAAACCATGCATTATTCCGTACTCAGCGTCTGATTTTTTAAGCCAGCTGCGAATAACGAACCATGAAAAGCTATGGTGGACAGAATGCGCGCCATTTCTTGGGGAGATTCTTTTCTGCCATCTAGCAGCCATTGCTGGATAACACCCAAATGTGCTGAAGAAATATACGAAGTCAGATATTCTTTTGGAACGAGTAAATTTTCCTGGTTAATGAATGAACCTTGCTCCTCTTCGAATAACGTTTTCCTCATGAAATCCTTTAGCTGTGTTTGAAAAGACAAGTCTCCTTTTGGACCTAATACAGCTTTCATGAATTGTGCATTTTGATCAATATATTCAAATTGTGAGACAGCCATGGAAAAGGCAGCTTCAATCGTAACTGGACCGTTTGAAACAATTTTCTTTGCGGTTTCCCCCATTTCATAAAGGACCTCTTGCTGACATTTTGACATTAAATCATATTTATCCTGATAGTGTATATAAAAGGTTCCCCGATTAATTTTTGCTCTTGTTGTGATATCTTTCACTGTGATGGATTTGAATCCTTTCTCCTCAATAAGTTCGGTAAGCGCATCTCGAATGGCAGCTTTTGTACGGATAATACGTAAATCAATATTTGTATACGGCAAGGTTTTTCCTCCTCAACTTTTGCTGAACACATTTGCGTCAAGTGTTGATTATGCGTCACATTCAGTGTTTCTGATTATTGAACAGAACAATGCTCAAATTTATAATTCAAAGTGTAGATAAACAACACGTTGTTCAATATTATAACCAAAATGACAAGGAGGGAAAATAGATTTATTGAATAATTTAGTTACTTTTGGAACTCGTATCAATAGATACTGGATACCATACAGGTGCATGTATGACAAGTGTAACTTTTTTCGAACCTGATAGCCTCGCAAGTAAATCATAATGCACCCCCTACATCTATACAGGTGTTGAAGAGAAGGATATCTACATGCAATAAAGAACGACAAAACGTTATTACTCAGTACGTGGTAGGAATTATAAATCAATAAATATTAAAATTTAAAAATTCAGTATTTCTACAAGAAATGGAGGTTTTAAACACATGAATATTTTTAAAAATAAACTCGTGTTGTTATCACCGATAATTGCATTGGCAGTTATATTTATTTTTTCACTTACATTGTTTCCATCGGTTCAACCTCAACCGAAAAATTTACCGGTTGCTATTGTTAACGAAGATCAAGGAGTACAAATTCCTAATCAGCCAGAGATGAATATGGGGCAAACCATCGTTGACATGATACAAAAGAATTCAAAAACCACAGGTGATGAAGAACCTGCTGTGAAATGGATTGAAGTGAAAAGTACAGAAGCAGCACAAAAAGGAATGGATAACCAAGAATATTATGCAGCATTAGTTATTCCGAAAGATTTCAGTGCTAAACAAGCGTCTTTACGAACTTCAGCACCATCTTCCCCTGAAGTGCAAATATATATCAATCAGGGAATGAATACAGCAGCTTCCACGATGGCAGGACAGGTATTAAACGGAGTAATTGATAATATGAACAACAATGTTCGTACTCAAATACTGGAAGGGTTTGAAAAGCAAGGAGCAACTTTAACAGCAAAACAAGCGGCAAGCCTAGCAACTCCTATTACGAAAAACGTCATAAATGTTAATGCAATTGGTACTAATAGTGCAAACGGAAATGTTCCTATTTCCTTATTCCAGCCACTATGGATGGCAAGCTTAGCAAGTGCAGCTATTATCTTTATCGCTGTTAGTAAACTATCGGTTGCTAATCGAAAAGAGAATTTTTCTGCAAAGATAATGCAAATTTTAATAGGGGCAATAGTTGCTCTTGTAGTTGGATTTGGGTTAACTTGGTTGGCAGATAGATTGGTAGGATTTAATATTCCACAATTTATGGATACAGCCTTATTTTTATCCATTACTTCCTTTAGCTTTTTCCTAATGATATCGGCTGTACTTTCTTTATTAGGGTTAAAAGGTATGCCTATTTTTGTCTTAATGCTTTTCTTTGGTGCACCATTGCTTGCCATGGCTCCCGAAATGATGTCTCCATTTTATAGAGATTGGGTATATTCTTGGCTGCCAATGCGATTTATGGTAGCAGGGTTACGTGAGTTGTTCTTCTTCGGAAAAGGCTTAACGTGGAGTTCTCCTGTAACTGCCCTTGTTTGGATTGGATTAGTGAGCATCCTCATCATACTTGCTACTACATTCAAACGTAATGCAGTACAAGAACAAAACCCTCAAACGAATGCATAACAATAATCAATAAGTGTAGAAATGCAAAAAATGTAACATCATATATGTTGGTGATAAAGACGATATAGATGAACATCTGGTTTTGATGTTTAAGAACCAAATGAAAAGTAATCTAACACTAAAAAAATTACCTCAAAAATTATTCTAACAAAGAGCCTTGATGGCTCTTTTCTTATTTTCTAACCGTATCAAATTTGATACGGTACCAAATCTCTAAAACTATTGATATATCAACGTTTTTTATACTTTTCAAGGTCCCTCTCTTCTCACTCTTATATATAGGGCTAAAAATTCCACAAGGAACGGGTAGTATTTTTTGAGAAATCCACTCAAAAAATCTCCACCCTCAAAGAAGAAAAAGTCGGCTCCTTAATCGTCGCCTAATGGCTATCGCCATTTCTTTTTCTTCGTTGTCCTTGCGCAATTTTTTTCGGCTCGTGTAGAGCTCGTCGCCAAGCCGACAGACCCAAAAGCAAGTGTATCCCATCGGCTTGGACCAGCAATTATACGAGCCGAACCGCCAGATCATCCGTTCATGATGTTACTCTTACTCTATGTATCTCTACGCTCATGCGGTGGCGCTGCCCCCACACCCCCGGCCCACCTCTTCCCCAAAAGCAAGGGAAACAACCTTCTTTCACATTCATATGGCATTGAGACGCTTCAGAATTTGTTTTACGGGCTCGTGTTGATTTTTTTTACATGACTTGTATAAAAATGTTTCTACGAGTCTTGTAGAGGCTTCTTATGAGGTTGTTTTTATTGTTGTAACCTTTTCACTTCAAGTACCGATTTCTTTTTTTATGTACACTCTACTCGTGCATTATGTTAGGAACTAGACTCTATACCTATAGCGTATAGGTACTTTTCCTCTATTCTCACGCCCAATCTATCCATCTGTATTCGCTAACGCGCCTCGATCCCCCATACTGACTACATCAGCATGGGGGATCGAGAACATACAGAGAGATAGAAAAACGGGCGTGAGGATAGGGAGAAGGAAGTAACAGAGTAATAGAGTAATAGAGTGAAAGTAAGTGAAGAGGAAAAGAAAAGATGAGAAAAAAAGCTTCTGCAAGAAAAAACGTGTTCAATTATGCGAAAGTGACGGGGACACGAGGGAGACATGACTCGAAAAAGTAGGGACATCAGGGGGACATTCTTGGAACTTTCGTGTACCCAGGGTTTTGTCAGGCTTTGCCTGACTCCCCACCTTTGGTGGGGACAAAAACCTCTTATGCTCTTTTGACTATGTTCAAACATTTACATCTTTAAACAAATATCCTATATTAGTTTCAATTTATTTTATATTCAGAAAATTATAATTATTAAGAAAAATCAGTTATTTACAATTCGTGTGTGATATAATTTAACAGTTAAATATAACAAATAAGGAGGAGTAGTATTGAAGCTCAAATTAGTATTTATCGGTACTTGTATGTTGATTATTACAATTGTAACTGTCTTATCTTTTTCAAAAGATAAGTATGATCAAACAAAAAATGCTGTCAATGTGCAAAATGAGAGCAATGTTCAGGTTACACCTAAGTCACAAATAAAAGGAGAAGTAGAGGTTTATGATTTTGAGGATGCAGTTAATATATCCGATTTAATAGCTGAAATAGTAATTAATAAGAAAATTAAAGAACTAGATGAACCATCCCCCAAAACATTGTATGAGGCTACAATTAAGAAAGCTTATAAAGATGCAGAAAAACATCAAGATATAAGGATATTACAACAAGGGAATAGTCAATGGTTATTTAATGAGAACAAATTATTTTCTGAGAAAGAAGAGTATATTCTATTCTTAAAAAAAGCAGTTGGTGAGGAGTTTGAAGGTACTAACACTTATTGGATTTTAGGGGAAGAGACAAATATGTATTCAGTAATTGACACTGGCAAGATTAAGAAACATTCATTTTATGAAGATGATTTGATGGACATAGAGGACAAAAATTTAACTAAAATCCTCAAAGAAAAAGAAAAGAACAATAAAGATATTCAGGTCCTAGACAAGAATAAGTTTGAAAAGAAAATTATTGAAATTGTAGACAGACAAAAGAAAAATAAATAGGACAGGAGTAGGTTTGTTTGAAAACACTTTGTAAAATGATATTAGCATTTTTTCTAATCTTTTCGTTGCTCCCAGTGCAGAATAGTAGTGCACATTCATGTACAGCTTATGGTGAGACATACGGATATTGGATTGATTGTAGTAATCATCAAGCTGGTAAATATTTTTCATACAATACTGCTTCAGGCATGAGCTCTTTATATCAAACTTTTGTTACTGGTGGAGTTGGTAAATGGAATAGCACTGGGGTAGTATCAATTTCACGAAGTTCCTCTTATTCTATTAATGGATATGTTCATACGTATACAGATAGTAACACTTCCATTGTTGCGGCTTTTTATAATTATGTCTCAAATGGGTCTGGACATCTGACTCAATGGTCAATAAAAATGAACACTGCAATTATGGACGGTAGAACTGGGGCGAAGAATCAGGAAACAATGGCTCATGAAATGGGACATGCTATCGGATTAAATGATTTATATCTTAGCGGTAACCAGGGAGTATTGATGTACGGTTATAGTGATCGAACAGCTACTTCTCCTACATCTAAAGATCAAACAGGTGCAGCAAAGGCTGTAGGGAACTAGTAACCCTTTAATAATAAACATTGCATACTCTATGCACATGTAGTTAACATAACATATTATTATCGGAAGCTAACTTTTTTTAAAAACCTTGGTATACAAGGTTTTTTAGAATTTTATAACATTACAAATTATGCAAGTTTTTATACATTCCCGTCATGATGTGGGTTTCAGACTTCCGTTTTCCTTGCGGATGTGCTGAAATATTGTATAAAATCCTGCATATGGTTTGTTCGTTTTAAAATTTCATGTACAGCAATTGAAATTCAGTTATTTACCAAACAAGTTAGAAAAGAATCCTTTCTTTTTCCTCTCTTCCTCTCTGGCTGCGGCAAGTTGTTGGATACTCCGTATATTTTCCATCAGCATTTTATCTCTTTCATTTGCCCGCTCTTCCTGTCTTTTTAATTGTTGTCCTACTTGTTTAAGGAGCTCTCGATCTGTTGTACGTTCTTCTTCAATTTTTTCTAACAGAGTGTGATAAGAGCGTCGCTCTTGCTCCATTTCTTCGATTTTTTCTATAAGACTTCTGTTAAGACGCTCTTGGTCTTTTACATAGTTTATTAAGGACTGTATAGCTTCTTCCGTTACAACAGATGGTGTAGCCGATACAGCGGTTAAAGAGCGGGTGTCCGAGTGGGTTTCCTCTGGGGATTCCTTTTTGTTTTTTTGAAGAGCGACCCCCGCTCTTTCTGAAGAGCGTCCACCTTGACGTCTTGATACAATAACTTTTGCAGCTTGTTCCAGATTGAACTTTTGTTCCTGTACTAAAGTTTTAAACAGAATAAGTGTCTCTTCATCATAGCGGGTACCATCCCCGTTCTTTTCCCATTTATACCCGTTCTTCTCTAGCGCGGCAGCCCACTTTCTTAACGTACTTATACCGATACTAAGCCGCTCGCTCATCTCTTTATTTAGCAAGATATATTCGTGTCTTTCCACGCTATCACCTCGCTCTTTAGAATATCATAAAATGCTCTTTAGTCGCTCTTATGATCGCTCTTCAATGATTATTCGAGAACTGAAAAGGAATCCCTTGCTAATGTGAAATTTGTCGGTAATATAAGCAAAATGTAAGGAATATCAAGAAAAAATAAAAATTTGTATTTTTTACCTATCATTACCAAGTTGGAATATGGTATATTATTCTAGAAATATATTAAAATTGGAGGATTATTAACAATGGTCGCAAGAAAATTCTTATTTGTATTCGTCGCAGCCATTTTTACTTTCGTCTTAGCATTACCTAATTCACAAGCTAGCGCAGAAACAGGAGAGACAGCAACCCAAGAAAACGTAATTAAATATTATGACGCAAACAATAATTTAATCAGAACTGAAGTAGTGAATAACGGAAGTCTTGACTTATTACATATTCAACCTCGTTCAATCTATAAATATTCGTTTGGTAACACTACTTTTAGTAACTATGTATGGATGGCTTCAGGATCATCTTTCTATAATCCTACTTATATGGATATGGAATGAGAAACATATGTTAATGGCATGGAAATCCAAGTTTATAACTATGATGGTGTATATCAAGGGAAAGCAGTTCTGCCTAAAGGAGGCGGTTGGGTAGGAGGAATTCCATGGACTCATTTAGCAAGAGGAGTAGCATATAAGTTTAAGTTTGTAAATACTGGTGGAGGTACTATTGTTCTTAAACAAGGATTTTTAGAGTACACTCTTGGATAAATAACTCAATTGACTAAAAAAGAACGGCGTAATTTAATAAATTATGCCGTTCTTTTTTAGAGAAAGGAGTAAGTGATTTTATGAAAATAATACACTTAGTTCAATTAGGTTTTTGTTTTATTGTATTTATTGTTTCAACTTTATTAAGTTGGTATCAAGGAAGTCAATTGGTCGATCGCCCGGATGAATGGAAGTATACAGCTAAATTTACAAAATGGTTATACAAAAAAGAAAAAGTTTATGATTATCATGATATTTCTCAATTAGATTTCTTTGTCTATACAGCTAAGTTTTATCCAATCTATACAATTGTAATGATTACAAGCTTTTTATACTTAATCCTATTAGCAGGTTATCTTGTCATCAAAAAGAGGCAAAGAGTTCCTTCTTGAGTAAATAGACTTACTATCAATAATTTGGATTATGTAAGGAAACTAGCGAGATTTTAATAAAGTCTCGTTTTTGTTTTGGATTTAATACTTTTTTCAAGGTGCCATACTGAAAAACAGTTGTGAATCGTACAAAACTGTAGACATGCCATATATAAGAAAATCTTTGCCATACAGTTTTTTCCTTGCGCAGCAAGGATTTATAAGGGGATGCCACCCTTTTATCTCCGCCACTCCCACCTTACCAGTGGGATGTGGTGTTTTTTAGTGAAGTGGATGTTTCTTAATTTGGGTTGCATCTGTCTATAAGTAGTGTACAAGATGTGGCTCAAGTCAACGGTACCGGACTGAGCGTTTTGTGCGAAGGAGGATAAGGAGTTGACTTGATAGGAAAACCAAGACGCTAGACCCAATGTAAATGGGTTAAACGGTTTTCTTAACCCGTTTGCCTGGCAAGCGCCGAGCGAGCCCCTTTCAAGAATGGAAGGGGTTGGGGATGGTTGAAAAGGGTCTGTATGTATAAAAAAAGCGAGTTATATCAAGGGTTGAAGGGCTCTATATATATGAGCAAAAGTAAGCATAAATACGGTTGAGCCCTTGCGTAGCAAGGCTTTGAGAAGCGTATTTATACGCTTTGTTCTCTGCCCCTCTATAAATGAGGTGGAAATGGTGAAGTGGTTTGCCTATATTTTGTGTTCTTTTTTGTTTTGGGAGGATAATCAGAATGACGGTAACAAAGCAACAAGAGCCAGCTGCAGGAGTCGGCTCTTGTCTTATTTCTGACAGGAATATGTTATGATAATGTCGAAATACATACATGTAAAAAACCCCCTCAAGTTTGGCCGCTGGAAGGGGTTCTTTACAAAAACAATGTATGAAGGGGTTAATCCCTTGTTTAGTATATTCTTCTTATCAATATTCTATCATAAGTGGATTAACTCCTTCTAGTAGAAGGAGCGAAAATTTTAATGGGAAAAATTGTTGATTTTACTGAAGCTGAGAAAAATGCAAGGGCGCGTGATCTTGAAACTGAAAGAAAGAATTTTGAACAAGAACATAACGGTGTTTCCAAAGATGAGTTAGAAAAGGCTATGGATTTAATCAGTAAAGCCACTGGAAAAGAACACTACATAGGGACTAAAAGGTCTCCGCAATCAAGGGTAAGGTTTGCTCAATTCTTGCAGAGAAATTGGGAGTTTTTAAGATGTGAGAAGTATTTTACTGGTGAAGAAAAAGTTTTTCTAATTGATGTTCAACCAAATATCAGTATGCACTCAAACGCTATTGTAGATGACATAACAAAAAAGCCTGCAAATGCTTTAACGATTCAAGGTTTAGCTGACTGTTTAAATACATCACGAACAAAGATTAGTAGAGTAGTAAATGCTTTAATTAAAAAAGGTATCCTTGCTAAAGCTGTTTCAGGCGATACTAGAGACGTAAACCAAGCAAAGGATTATGTGCTAAAGAGTTATTAATTTCCTTTATAATCATAACAAACGAAAAATAGATGATTTAAGGATGGCTGATAACGTGAAAACAAAAGCGAAATATCAAACTTGGATTCGAATTTACAAATTACTTATTTTTTTGGGTATTTCATTCAGTCTTCTTTTGGTAGCAGTATTACCTGTTAATTTATATGTACGAGTCCTATCAGGAATTTTAGCGTTGCCTTTTATGTATATAGCATTTATACTTTCTTATTCTGTTTACCAATTCGCTGCATTTGGAGGGAATTATCAGTCCAAAATACATGATTTAATCGTTTCCAAAGTGAATGGGGATGAAAAAGGAAAAATACTAGATATAGGAACAGGCAGCGGTTCACTCATTATTAAGCTGGCAAAGGCTTTTCCTACGTCCTTTTTAACGGGAATTGATTATTGGGGCGAGAATTGGGAGTATTCGAAAGCTCAATGCCAGCAAAATGCTGAAATAGAAGGGGTTTCTGAGAGGATTACTTTTCTGAAAGCAAGTGCTTCATCACTCTCTTTTCATGATGAGGAATTTGATATCATTGTAAGCTGTTTAACCTTTCATGAAGTACAAGATAACAGAAACAAAACGGAAGTAATAAAAGAGGCATTAAGAGTATTAAAACCTGGTGGTCAATTTGTCTTCTTAGATTTGTTTATGGATGAAAAAATATTTGGGGATGAAAAAGAGCTCTTAAATGCTTTAGAGAAACATGGTGTAGCTGAATTGAATGGCGACAAGCTGGCTACAGAAATACAATTACCGAAGCTCTTATTAAACAAAAAAGTACTAGGAAATGCAATGATTTTGAGTGGAAGGAAATAAGCATATGCTACTTTCTTTGACGATTCTATTATAAGAGCAGCTCCTTGCTTCGAGAAAGAAGCATATCAAAAAAACGCTTGGGATTTTGTCCAAGCGTTTTTTTATTAAGCAGATTTATGCTTCTCTTTATCTATAATTTTATTTTGGTTTAATAGGCTGTTTTTGTATCCGTAAGTTGTGTAAATAACTAAGCCGATTACTAACCAAATGACAAACCCTTGCCAAGTAAATGCGGAAAGCTGAAGCATTAAATAGATACAGAATACAACCGCTAATACTGGTACAACAGGAACAAAAGGAGTTTTAAATCCGCGTTTTAAATCGGGTTGAGTTTTTCTTAATACTAAAATACCAAGAGAAACAGTCGAGAATGCAAATAGTGTGCCGATATTGGTTAATTCCGCCAATTTATTTAATGGAATTAAGCCGGCAAATACAGCAACTAATCCGCCAGTTACCCATGTGCTTACTACAGGTACTTGAGTTTTTGCATGAACCTTAGACATTTTTTTCGGAAGTAATCCGTCTCTGCTGATTGAGTAAAATAGACGTGTTTGTCCAAACATCATTACCATCAAAACAGTTGTAATTCCGATAATGGCTCCAAGCGAAATGAAGCCAGCTGCCCAATCTTGTCCGATAAAGTTTAATGCAAATGCAACAGGATCTTTTACATCAAGCTGTCCGAAAGGAACGATGCCGGTAAGAATTAATGAAACGACAATGTATAGTATAGTACAGACTGCTAAAGCTGAAATAATACCGATTGGTAAGTTGCGTTGAGGATTTTTCACTTCCTCAGCGGCAGTAGACACTGCGTCAAATCCAAAATAAGCAAATACAACAACCGCAGCTCCCGCAGTTACGCCAGAGAATCCCATTGGCATAAAAGGTGTCCAGTTTGCTGGTTCAACATACCAAACCCCAACGGCGATGAACAGCAATACTACAGCTAATTTAATGATTACCATAACAGTATTTAGTTTAGCCGATTCTTTCACACCTCGAGTAAGAATGAACGTAACTAATAATACGATGCAAACTGCTGGTAAATCGATAAATGTGCCTTTTGCAGGATCAATTGCACTAGTTAATGCAGTCGGCAAATGAACACCAAACCCTGCTAATAAGCTTTGGAAATATCCAGACCATCCACTGGCAACTGCAGAGGATGCTAGTCCATATTCAAGTACCATATCCCAACCTAAAATCCAAGCAATGAGCTCACCGAAAGCAACATAGCTATACGTATAAGCACTTCCAGCTTGGGGAATCATTGATGCAAATTCAGAATAACATAATGCAGCAAATGTACAGGCTAACCCTGCGATAATAAAGGAAAGAATAAGTGCTGGGCCTGCATATTCTGCTGCTGCTACACCAGTTAGGACGAAAATACCCGTACCAATGATGGCGCCAATTCCTAGCATCGTTAAATCAAATGCACCTAAAACTTTGTTGAGTGAGCTAGTAGATGCTCCGCTCGAGACAGATTTTTTACGAAATAAATTCATAAAAGCTTCCTCCAGAATCTTGTTGTTAGTTTTCTCTTGAAAATTCTGATTATTAATAATAAAGAAATATTGATCAACACAAGAAGTTATATTAACATATCTTTCGGGGAAATTCAAAAAGAATTTGAGGTGTTTTTGCAAGTTTTTGAGATTATAGGATACATGTGTCGTATTATATAAAAATTGCACAACTAAACACCTGTCCTTTTGTACAAATTATTCCTAAGAAGAACTAAAAAGGAAAGAGAGAAGGGACATAAAGAAGCATAAGAAACAGAGGAGTTTTGAAATTCAACAAGTTAAGGGGAGAATTAGTAATTTATCAATTAGAATTTTTGGTCATTGTGGTTGTCATCACTAGCAACTAACAAAGAATGAGAAAGCGCAGGGAGTTCCATCAATTTCAGCATTTAGTCTATCCTTAAAAAAGTACATAACTATTCTCTAATACATATGAGAATAGTTATGTGCTTTTTATGAGATTGGTGCAAGAACTCTTACACACATTAAACATTATGCGCTAATTGAGTGAGCATTCGAGAGTGATTTTTAAAATGCTCTAAAAATTTTCGGGTGTTTATGGAAAAATGATTATTCTCAAAGCGTACCCATCCTACACCTACATTAACCTGATCATACTGTATGATTTCAAGAGGAACTATGTCGCCACTTAAAACATAAGGATCATGTTGTAAAGAAAAGTCAGGACCGAAGCTAATTCCTAATCCTTCCACAATCGCTTTTTTAATTACTTCTGTATTATTTGAGGTAAATAAAACATTCAAAGGTCCAACTTTGCTAATTAAATTACTCACAAATCGTGTCATATAATCCTCACTATATAGAATAATATTTTGAGTCGTCAGTTGCTGAGGGGTTATAGATTTATGCAGTGCAAAAGGAGATTTTTTGCTGACATACACCTTCATCTTTCCTTCCAGCAGTACATCAAATATCAGATTTTCTTTTTTTGTAAATACATCGTTGTAAATCGTGATTAGGCCAATATCAATCTCATTATTTTGGACATGTTCAATAATATGCTGAACTCCCTTTTCTGAGATTTCTATATTCACATTTGGATAGGCATTTTTAAAAGAAGCTACAGGTTCTAACAGGTGCATCATAAAACTAGGGATAGCTGCTAATTTTAAATTTCTGGAAAGCACAGTGTTATATGCTTGGGCTTCTTCTTTAAAGTCTCGAAGTCTCAATAATACTTCATATGCTTTTTTGATTAAAGTTTTTCCTTCTTCAGTGGGAACAGCACCAAGCCGCCGGTAGCGCTTAAATATTTTAACGCCCAACTCCTCTTCTAATTTAGTAATGGCTTGACTGATTCCTGATTGAGAAACATGCAGGTCTTGTGCTGCGATGGAAATAGACCCTGTTTCCGCAACTTTTACAATGTACTCCAATTGTTCGATATGCATGGGTTCCTCCCTTTAATTTAGAAGTACAGCTTAATTATTCATCACTAATAGTGAATTTATTTAAGTGTAAATTATATATATAATAAATTCAAGATATTCTTAATTTTCAAAAAATAAAGAGGAGAGGAAACAGGAAAAGGATGAATTTGAATTTGAATGAGAGTTTAAAGCAAAGTGCAGCAAGATTTCCAAGTCGTATCGCCTATACATTTTTGAATCAAAATATTACATATGCAGAACTTGATCATATGGTAGATTGTGCTGCATTCGGTTTATCCGCCGCAGGCATCAGAAAAGGAGATAAAGTAGCGCTATTGCTAGGGAATTGTCCTGAGTTTGTCGTCGCCTACTATGGAATTCTTCGGGCGGGTGCAGCGGTTGTTCCGATTAATCCTGCCTACACTGCAGGAGAAATTTCTTATATTTTATTAAATAGCCAAGCGAAAGCTGTAATTGCCCATTCTTCTTTAGAATCGACACTATCTTCATTGAGAGCACAGCTAGAACAGTTAAAGGTAGCCATCTACACAGATTCAATCAAGTCTGAATGGACATGGGAGCGTCTTCTTCAAAAAGCAGATGGTATTTTTGAAGACATTCACCTCCATGAGGAAGATTTGGCAGTTATCCTTTATACTTCAGGAACAACTGGAAAGCCGAAAGGTGCCATGTTATCCCATCGAAATTTGGCTTCAAATGCTGCATCACTCTCTCGGCTTACAGAGATGACAGAAGAAGATCGCATCATTGCTGTTCTTCCTATGTTCCATGTGTTTTGTATGACGATTTGCATCATTATGCCTATTGCTTGCGGGGCAACAATTGTCATCGTTCCTAAGTTTAGTCCTGCCGAGGTAATCAACACAATTAGAAAAGAAAAAGCAACCTTATTTGCCGGAGTTCCGACTATGTTTAGCTTTATGTTCCAGTTGCCAGGTGCGACGGCAGAAGACGTTTCATCAATACGTGCCTGTTTTTCAGGCGGTGCTTCGATCCCAGTCGAACTATTACATAGATTCGAAGAGAAGTATAACGTTCACATTTTAGAAGGGTTCGGTCTTTCTGAAACTGCTCCTGTGACAGCCTTCAATCCATTGCGAGGAATACGAAAACCAGGCTCTGTTGGTGTAGATATTCCAGAGGTAAAGAATAAAGTGGTAGATTTGAATGGAAGGGAAGTTCCAAGAGGAGAAATCGGAGAATTGATTGTACAAGGTCCCAATGTGATGATGGGATATTTAGGAATGCCGGAAGCTACTGCTTCAGCCTTGAAAAACGGCTGGTTTTATACTGGCGATTTGGCCCGAATGGATGAAGAAGGCTATATCTATATTGTTGACCGTAAAAAAGATATGATTCTCGTTGGCGGGTACAACGTCTATCCGAGAGAAGTAGAAGAAGTGTTATATCAACATCCGGCAATTGTAGAAGTGGCCGTAATAGGAGTTCCAGACAAAGAATATGGAGAAATTGTCAAGGCTTTCGTTGTCTCTAACGATGCATGCATTACTAAAGATGATCTTCTTCATTTCTGCCAAGACAAGCTTACAAAGTACAAGCTGCCAAAACAAGTAGAATTTTTGAACGAATTACCTAAGAATAGTACAGGTAAAATTTTGAGAAGAGCTTTGCGTGTTGAAGAAGTAGAAGTTAACTAATTTGATAGAGAATATATAAAGAGTAAACAATAAGGAGGAGTTTTTATGAAAGCAGCAGTGCAAATATTGGAATTTCCACTCTATATAAATGGGGAGTGGAAACCTGCTTCAAGCGGAGAAACGTTTGATGTAGTAAACCCTGCAAACGGTGAAGTCGTGGCGAAGGTAGCAAAAGCAGGAAGGGAAGATGTCGAAGAGGCCGTTTTATCTGCTAGACAAGCTTTTGATTCAGGAGTATGGTCTAAAAAGTCTCCAAAAGAACGCGCTGACATACTTGTCCAATTTGGAAATAAGATTATCGAACACGCAGACGAACTGGGGTACTTAGAATCTATCAGTTCGGGAGCTACGGTTCGACGTATTTCAAACTTAGACATACTATCTATTGTAGATCTTCTGCAGCAAACAGCAAAGTTTACTGTAGAGTATCCGTATGTAGAGTCCCTGCCTACTGTACCATTTCCTGGACCGAGCAATAACCAAGTTTGGAGAGAACCGATTGGTGTTGTAGCAGCTGTGACTGCTTGGAACTTTCCAATGATTTTAGCTATGTGGAAATTGGCTCCTGCGCTGGCAATGGGGAACTCTATTGTAGTTAAACCAGCATCCAATACGCCGTTGTCTACCTTGAAGTTAGCTGAATTGGCTGCTGAGGCAGGAATCCCGGCAGGTGTGTTCAATGTTGTATCTGGCCCTGGAGCAAGCATCGGAGAAGCGCTTGTAACACATCCAAGTGTAGACAAAGTTGCTTTTACCGGCTCTACAGAAGTAGGGAAACGGATTATGGAATTAGCAGCCGGAACGGTGAAGCGCGTTACTCTTGAATTAGGCGGGAAATCACCTGCAATCGTATTGCCGGATGCTGACATGAGTATCACAATTCCTGGTATCTTATTCGGATTCTTGACACACTCTGGGCAAGTTTGTGAATCCGGCACTCGTGTTCTCGTACATGAGTCCATTTATGACCAAGTCATTGAACAGCTAGCTGAAGTTGCAAGCTCTATTAAAATTGGAAATCCATTGGATATCGCAACAGGAATGGGGCCAATGGTTTCAAAGCAACAAATGGAAACAGTTCTTTCTTATATTGAATCTGGTATTCAAGAAGGTGCGCGATTGGTTTGTGGAGGAAAGCGTACAATTGTAGAAGGCTTTGAAGATGGCTATTACATTGAACCTACTATTTTTGCAGATGTTCGTAATGACATGAAGATTGCTAGAGAAGAAATTTTTGGTCCAGTTCTTTCAGTTATCCGTTACTCTACAATTGAGGAAGCAATTGAAATTGCGAATGATACGATTTATGGATTAGCAGGCGGAGTTTGGACGAAAGATGTGAATAAAGCAATGCAAATCGCACGTGAATTGAAGGCTGGGACGATATGGATCAATGATTGGCATATGCTCCGAAGTGATGCGCCATTTGGAGGCTACAAGCAAAGCGGCTTCGGGCGAGAATTAGGCCGCCATGCACTGGACGAATATTCTCAAATTAAGCATGTTCATTGCTCACTTGTACCTGAAGTAAGCCAAAGACCTTGGTATCAAATGCTATTAGGATAATAGAGAGTACTTTGTTAATACAAATCTAAAAAAGCAGGTGATTTTATGTCCACATCATTTTTTCAATTTTCAGTTCGAACGGTTGTTAATAGCGGGGCGGGGTCTAGAAC
The DNA here is from genome assembly GCF_017742235.1 of Bacillus sp. 165. Lineage (GTDB taxonomy): Bacteria > Bacillota > Bacilli > Bacillales > Bacillaceae_G > JAGHKQ01. The sequence continues at coordinate 409,830 of NZ_JAGHKQ010000003.1, read as the reverse complement.
TTTGCTTCCTGAGATGATTAAAGGGCTTGGCGGTAAACGAGCAGTACTATACACAGATAAAGGTTTAACTAAAGCTGGGATTACAGAGCAAATTAAAGAATTATTTGAGATCACGCCTGGTACGCCAGAGCTTGTTGGGGTATTTGAAGATATTGAACAGGACGCAAAAGGCGAAATTATAAATCGCGGGGCTCGTTTCTTTAAAGAGTGCAACGGTGATTCCTTGATTGCACTTGGTGGAGGCAGCGTCTTAGATACAGTAAAAGCAATCAAATGGATGCTTCATAAAGGTCTGCACGATGTACGTGATTCTCTTCTTACTGGAAACGTGATGGAGTGGTGGCCGGAAGCTCAATTTATTCCGATTCCGCATGTAGCTATTGCGACAACGGCGGGAACAGGTGCTGAAGTATCACCAATAGCAGTTATTTTGAACGAAAAGCTTGGAATAAAAACAAACCTTCTGCATCCGTTTATTAATGCAGATATGGCAATTTTGGACCCGGATTTAACAGTAGGGCTTCCTCCTAAAATCACTGCATTTACAGGGTTTGATGCATTGACTCATGCAGTGGAAGCGTATTTTTCACCAAAGGCCAACCCTATGACAGATGCCTATGCACTGCAGTCAATTCGTTTGATTGTGGACAACTTAGAGACTGTGGTTCGCAAAGGGGACGACCTTCAGGCAAGAGCGAATATGCTAATGGCAAGCTCCATGGCGATTTCTGCCTTTTCCCTATGTCTAAATGCAATTCCAGTTCACAACTTGGCGCACGCGTTAGGTGCAAAATTCCATATCCCGCACGGACTGGCTAATGCTGTGCTTTTACCGAATGTAATGGAATCTTTGCCTGCATATTATTTACCGCGAATCACAGAGTTTGCCAAAGCGTTAGGTATCACGAATCCATCCGAACAGCCTGAAACATGTTTAGAGGAAGTGATCCAACGTATAAGAGATCTTCGCAAAGCTGTGAATTTGCCGGATACTTTTGCTGAATTTGAATGTAACGAAGATAAGTTGCAACATATAGTACAGGCTGTTCACAACGACCCTGCTGGAGTTTTCTTCAAGATCCCAGCTGCTGTTATCACCAAAGTGATCAACGAAGTGTTCGAGTTAACTGCGATAAAGGCTTAACCTAGGCGACAAGATGTAAAAAACTAATTTTACATTTTAATTCGTTTAAATAAATTGAAAAACGCATTTTCCTTGTGCGACTAACGCATACCTTAGTTGCACAAGTATCAAAAAAGGATCTGTGAACACAGATCCTTTTTTAGTGCACATAATAGGATATTATGTTAACTAGATTTGTATTCCGTATTCATTTGATACTTCCAGCTTTATTCAATTAAAAGGCTAGATTTATGTGCAGTTTAGTTGAAGAAGGAATTTACTGGCTTATGACGAACGTTTTTTAAAGGTATTAAAGCAGTATTTAAAAAGGTTTGGGATTAGTAGAAAATGACAGTCGTGAAAGAGATTATAAATTCGTAATTTTCGTCAAACTATATTAAAGAAAATTGAACAAGATATAATAAACTGAGCTAGGGAGGAAATCGTTAATGATAGATACAAATGTAGTTAGTGAAAATAGAATTGTATTATTAGATGCTCTTCGTGGATTTGCTTTATTTGGAATATTTTTAATTAACATAGCTTCATTCACTATTGGTGGTCCACCAGGATTTGTTGAGAGCGATAATTACTTTGACAATGTAGTCACAGCATTTTTACTTATCTTTGTTGAATCGAAATTCTTTACGCTCTTTTCGTTTCTATTTGGAATTGGTTTTTCCATTCAATTACTAAGTGCAAAAAATAAAAATAAATCATTTCTTCCACAATTCTCACGCAGATTAGCAGTTTTATTTATATTTGGGTGGGCACATATTTTCTTTCTTTGGGACGGAGATATACTACTGCTCTACTCTATGGTTGGAGCAATATTACTTTTTTTTAGGAACTCAAGCGAAAAGAAATTGATTCAATGGGTGATTGGACTTCTTATCATTCCTATAATAATAGTAACGATAGCTCTTATTACTATATCAATACTTAGAACAGTACCGGAATTAGGGATGAAAATAAAGTTAGCTGAGACTGCATTTATAAATGAATTTAAAAATGCACAAGAACAAACAATAGAATCCTTTTTAAACAGTTCCTATTTAACATTAGCAAAAGAAAGATTTTTAGGCTATTTGGGTCTTTTTCCTTTATTACTTTCAAGAGTTCCCTCGGTTTTAGCAATGTTTTTATTGGGATATTTAGTTGGTAAAAAGAGATACTTGTACAATATAGATAAAAATAAAAAACAATTATTAAAGATTTCAAAATGGTGTCTAGCTGTAGGTATACCGCTAAACATCTTTATAATTGTAATGTTTAAGATTCTTCCTCCGCTATCGAGCGTAATAATTTTATTTTATAACCAATATCTAACTGGTCCTATGTTATCATTAGGCTTTGCATCGTTATTTATTTTATTATTTAACCACAAATATATAAGTAAAATATTAAAATATTTTATTTACACAGGTCGTTTATCATTATCCAATTATATATTTCAATCTATAGTATACTCATTCCTATTTTATAATTATGGTTTGGGTCTTTATGGAAAATTAAATACTTGGCAAGCAGTTATTATAGCAATTTTTATTTATGTTGTTATGATTTACATAAGCAAATGGTGGTTATCTTACTATAGAATGGGGCTACTAGAATGGCTTTGGAGAACTGTTACAAAGTTAGAATTCCAAACAATAACAAGAAAAAATAAAGAATCTGTAATTAAAATGGATCAATAAAATAGTATATTCCATGATTGGGTGGTTTAAAGATTTTCTTGCTATGAGTTTGATAAACAAATAGATTCTAGCGAATTTGACGTTATATATACTCGGAATTTCAGAAAAAGTGGTAATCTCCCCAAATGATGGCAGGAGAAATGGAGTGCAGTTTTGAAAAGATAGTGTAGAACATTTATTGGCTATAGGATTGAGAGTATCCGTATATTCAACTCGAGAGTGAACCAGTTGCTATTTAAAAGAAAGAGAAAATGGAGGAGAGAGAATGAAGGTTGGTATAGTAGGAGCAGGAGCAGTAGGCGGCTTTTTTGGAGGTCAGCTTCAAAAGGCAGGTCATGATGTAACCTTCCTAGCAAGGGGACAGCATTTGAAGGCAATGCAGGAAAACGGCCTGCTTATTCATGCAAATGAACAAACAATGAAAATTGAAAGTGAATTCACCAATGAGCTATCTAGGCTAAGTGAGGCAGAGCTTATTTTATTTTGTGTAAAATCGATGGATACAGAGGAGACAGCACATCAGCTTCTACCCATAGTAAAACAGGATGCATACATATTGACTTTGCAAAATGGAGTGGAAAATGAAGAAATACTGTCAAACGTATTTGGAAAAGAAAGAGTATTTTCTTCTGCTACATATATACAGGCTTCACTTCAAGAGCCGGGAGTCATTAAACAGGCTGGTCCCTTTCATCTTGAGATAGGAGAATTGTGTACTTCATCTGTAGGTATGGCAAAACAAGTGGCGGAACTGTTAAATGCATCGGGAATCCGTACGAAGCATTCCTCTGAAATAATGGAAAATAAATGGAAAAAATATATTTGGAATGCAACATTTAATCCGCTCTCAGCTGCATTAGGCGTAAATGTCGGCGAGATTCTAGATAATGAAGATTTACGATTGATAGCCGAAAGAATGTGTAAGGAAGTAATAAAGGTTGCACAAAAACACGGAATCCAGGTTCATGATTCGTTACAAGAAAGCCTGTTTATGCAGACACAACAAATTGCCAGAGGTCATAAAACTTCTATGCTCCAAGATCGTATAAACGGCAAAAAGATGGAGCTGGAATCAATAAGCGGCTATGTTGTGCGAAAAGGAAAGGAATTGGACGTGCCGGTTCCAACAAGTGAAACGATCTATCATATTCTGAAGCATATCGAAACAGCTAACAAGCCGCTTCCATATGCCGAAAGTGTTTTATAAGCATGAAAGCATAGTAAGGGAAGCCGTCAGGAAAATCTGGCGGCTTTTTTGGTGTATTCTGATTTTTGTGATGTCGTAAAAACATCACATACTTAAGACGAAGCAATAAAGGAGCTGACTTTTGAAAGCCAGCTCCTTTATATTTATTGAAATGAAAATTGCAAATCTGGCATCCATTGACTCATATGATTTTTAATTTCTTTATATGCTGCTTCTTTGCCTGCAATCTGTTCGAGAGGGTGGACGATATAACCTTCATCAACAAAAGTTGGAATAAAGGCAGGATCTTTTAACTCGATTGTAGTTTCCCCATCTGTGACTATCTTCTCTACTTTTATTTGCATAATTCCGCCGATATCTTTGTAGTCCAATGTTTGGGCAGATAGGAAATTACCAAGTGAGTAAGCTATAAACGAGCGCTTTCCGTCTTCTCTTTTAATCCATTCCATTGGCTGCAGGACGTGAGGGTGATTTCCAATAATAATATCAGCACCTGCATTTGCTGTTTTATACGCTAATTCCTTCTGTGCGTCATTTGGCAATCTTTGATATTCCTGTCCAAAATGCAGGCTTACAACGATAACATCAGATAGCTCTTTTGCTTTTGAAATATCTTGTTCCATCAGCTTCCAGTCAATTAAATTCACTAAATATGATTTATTTGATGGAACTGAAATACCGTTTGTGCCAAAGGTATAAGCTAGAAACGAGAATACAATGCCGTTCCTTTTTATCATTCTAATGTTTACTTTATCTTCTGCAGATGCATAAGAACCAGTATAAGGCATACCAAGCTCATTCCAGTGCGCGAGTGCGTTTTGAATCGATTTTTCTCCTCGATCTAACGTATGATTGTTTGCTAGTGTTACGATATCAACTCCGCTTTCTTTTAATGCATCCCCGACTTCATAGGGGCTGTTGAACAACGGATAACCGGAAAGCCCAATCTCTACACCGCCAATCATAGTTTCTTGATTAGCGACTGTAATATCCGCTTCACTTAAATAGGGTTGGATAGGTTTAAGCATCGGCATAAAATCATACTGCCCATTTCCAGTATGTGCTTGCTTATATACTCTATCATGAATCAGTACATCACCAATTGCAGACAATGTGGCTGTTGAAGTTGTAGCAGTTAGCGACTGCTCTTTTTCAACTTCTTCAATTACGGTTGTACCCTCTTTCTCAATAGCGGAAGCCTTCTGTTTTAAAGACTTATTCTGAACAAAATAATAACTTGAAACTAGCATAAGAGCTAACAATAAAAAATAGAATAATAGCTTTTTCATCAAGATCCTTCCTCTTTTCAGTTCTGCTGCAATTCAATAAACTTAGAGCTAATCTCTAAATCTTGGATATATTGATACGATCTTTACTATTTAAATAGAATTTACAGCACAGCTTAAGCTTTCATTAATTTCTCCTACAAGTATGTATTTTACGGTAAAATAAAGAAAACTTAAAATGGAAAATATTAGTTGGTTTTGCGATAAAATAAGTCTATTAAAGAATTATATGAAAATAACTTGAAAAAGAAGAAAATTAGGAGTAAGAAGGAGGAAAAGCATGAAGAGTAGCTTCGAATTGGTGAAGAAGCTTCGTAACACATGCATTATTCTTATACTTACAGGCTGTTCGAGTACCTTCAATGATGTATCAGGTTACTAATATTCTCTTTATCTCTTTTAAGGACAGCATAGTTACAGAACCGTTGTATTTTGAGCGTGTGACAATCTAGCGAAAGCATGCTCGTTTGATTAATGAAGAAACCACTTTTCCGAATGTACGAAATGATAAGGAAATAATGGGGCAATGTTATATAAATGGCACTTTCATAGTAATCGTTTTTAATACGAAAGAAGAAGTGTAGCCCTGTAATGGTCTTACGGAGCTGGATAAATTTCTAACAGAAGTACGCTGATTTCACTGGATATGTAGAAAGGTGAGGAGGGTAGAAACAAAAGAAAGCGTAAAATAAACAAATTATTAAAAACAACATGAATCAAAAAGGTAGGGGTTCAATTCATATTAAATGTATTGAGTATACCAAAAAGATAAGTATATAAAAGCTTTTGCGATAATTACCATTCTAGCAAAGCAATGCAGCGATTGGTAAAGGTGAGAAAGTAGGTTCTAACTTGTCTCTTATATTAGAATGTAATATTTATTTAATTTTCAGAAATTTCTAATATATCATATTGACATAGGTTATATATACCAATTAAACTATGTATATATCAACTTTGTATATATTTGTAAAAGAAGAGGTGATAGAGAGTCTAATTCAGATGTGAACCGTAAAACAGATAGCGAATGGGGGGGCAGTATCATTTATTTTTTTAGTTGATTTGAAAGCGATTACTTTTTGGGTTTTATGATGGGAGATACTATTAAATGAGAGAAGGGGAGAGGGTTTCATGGGAGTAAAGAAATATAAAAAGATAGCTGCGGCTTCACTTATTGCAGGTGCTGTACTGATGAGTGCTGCTTGTTCTAATGAATCAGCGAGCAAAAAGGTGGATGGAAACGGCAATAAGGATGAAATTAGTATTTCCTTTCGTTCTGGCGGAGGAGCTAATAAAGGGTTAACAGAGTGGCTTGAGCAGGAGGTTATTCCTGAGTTTAAAAAGGATCACCCAAATGCCAAAATTAAGCTTGCTCCTCTCAATGTATCGGAAGGGGATTATTTTGCAAAAATCGCACTCATGCTTAAATCGAAAAATACGGCACCTGATATTGTAACGGAAGATACGTTCATGGTGAATTCCGATGCAAGCGCTGGATATTTAGAGCCATTAGATGATGAGGTAAAGGAATGGGACGAGTGGAGCCAATTTACAGAAAACGTGAAGAACGGTGTGATTGCCCAGGACGGCAAGGTATATGGGGTACCATATAATACTGACTCACGCGGACTCTGGTACAATAAGGCGCTGTTTAAACAAGCTGGTCTTCCTGTGCCATGGGAGCCAAAAACGTGGGATGATATTTTGCTAGCTGCAAAAACCATTAAAGAAAAATTACCTTCAGATGTGATCCCGCTTTGGATGAATTCTGGAAAAGCAACAGGAGAAGCAACGTCAATGCAAACATTTGAAATGCTTCTTTATGGTACAAAGACCCCTTTATATGATAACGAAGCGAAAAAATGGATTGTAAAAAGCGACGGACTTCTTCATACATTCCAGTTTATTGATGCGGTGTATGAGCAAAAGCTCGGACCTAATCTTTCTCAGGTGCTAAATGGACAAGGAAGTACACTGGCATATCAGCAATTAATGCCAAAAGGAAAATTGGCAATCGGCCTTGATGGCATTTGGCAAACAGGAAACTGGCGCACAGACGGTCCGGCTCCATGGGCTGAGGCATTTGATACTATAGGATTTGCACCAATGCCGACAGAAACGGGAGATGCTCCTGGAACGGTCACAATGTCTGGAGGATGGGCACTTTCTATTCCGAAGAATTCCGATAATAAAGAGCTAGCATGGGAATTTATTAAATTTGCATCCAGCAAAGAAAACAATCTTAAGCTTCAAATGAAAGACCGTAGCTTAACGACTCGCGATGATGTTGCAAACGATCCTCAATATCAGGAAATTCCTATGTTTAAGGAAGCGACAGCAATGCTAAAAACGGCACAGTTCCGTCCAGCTGTTGACAAGTATCCAACTGTATCAACTGAAATCCAAGCTCTTGTGGAAGATGTGGTAACAGGTAAATTGACTGCTGAACAGGCAGCTGAACAATATCAAAAAAATGTAACAAGCATTGTAGGGAAAGAGAATGTAATTGAAAAGTAAGTGAGCACAGCTTCCTTTCTAACCTAGGTTAGAAAGGAAGCAATTATTTATGGGAACAGGAATGAGGTGTGTATAGTGAACACAAATTCAGTTGTGTCACCAGCAGTTAAAATAAAGAGAAAAGCGAAAAAAGATTACATAGGGATGCAGTCAGTTCTTTTCTTATTGCCCGCCTGGATTTTATTGCTTGTCTTTGTTGTGGGGCCTATTTTATTAACATTTTATTTTGCCTTTACAAATCTCACTCTGACAGGGGCAGAAGCGAAGAGTACTCAGTTTATCGGATTCCAAAATTTCCTTTCTATGTTCCAAGACCCGGATTTTCGTATCAGTGTATTGAATACGATAGTTTTTCTGCTTTTATCAGCAGTTATCGGTCAGCAGGTGCTCGGGTTTATTTTGGCTGTACTGATGAAGGAGAAAAACAAAACCTTTCGCAGGATTATTGGAATTATTGTTATTGCCGGCTGGGTTACACCGGAAATTGTTGTGGCATTCTGCTGGGTAGCTTTTTTGGGTGATAATGGTACATTAAACATAATTTTACAACATATAGGCTTAAAGCCTGTAACATGGCTATACACCTTCCCTATGGTGAGCGTAGTTATAGCAAATATATGGCACGGAACAGCCTTTTCCATGCTTGTATTCCAAGCTGCATTAGATGACGTACCAAAAAGTGTGGAAGAAGCAGCCGTGATGGACGGAGCTTCCCGCCTTCAGGTTTTAAGCAAAATCGTACTTCCGATGATTAAAGGCTCGGTCGTTACGAATATGATTCTTGTCACATTGCAAACATTAGGTGTTTTTACCTTAATTTATGCGATGACAGGAGGAGGGCCAGGAACCTCTACTCAAACTCTTCCAATTTTCATGTATAATCAAGCTTTTGTAAATTATCAGCTTGGTTATGGTACCGCTATTTCACTCATTTTGTTGTTAATTGGAATTGTCGCAAGTCTAATTTATATTCGATCCATGAAGGTGAAAGTGTAAGGGAGGAGTAAAGATGAATCGTTACAAGCTAGAAAAAATTATCCCATATGTCATTTTAACCATAATAGGAGTCTTATTTTTACTGCCGCTCTTATGGGTATTGGTTGCCTCGGTTGATCCACACGCTCAGCAGTCGATAAAATCCCCTAGTTCTTTGACAATGGAGAATTTTACCTCTATTTTAAAAGATCCCGCTATTCTTCGATCGTTTGGGATCGGGCTGTTTCTATCATTTGGACAGGCTGTGCTCGTTATAATCGTTGCTGGACTGGCAGCCTATCCGCTCTCACGTTATAACTTAAAATTTAAAAAGCCGTTTATGTATACGGTGTTGTTTATGACTTCTTTGCCCATTACAGCTGTGATGGTACCCGTTTATCAGCTTTTTATTTTTATGAATTTGCAGGACTCGCTTATAGGAACGGTCTTGTTTTTAACGGCATCTGGTTTGCCGTATGCTATTTGGATGATGAAAAATTTTATGGATGCGGTGCCTTTGGAATTAGAAGAATCTGCATGGATGGACGGTGCGTCCGTTTGGGGAGGGCTGCGAAAAATTGTTGCGCCATTAATGATCCCTGGGATTTGTACAGTAGCTATTTTTACGTTTTCAGGAAGCTGGGGGAACTTTTTTGTTCCGTACATTTTAATTCAAACACCAGAAAAGTTTCCTGCCTCTGTAACCATTTTTCAGTTCTTTGGCAACTACGGCCTCATTGAATATGGAAGGTTGGCGGCTTTTTCAATGATTTATACACTGCCTGCAGTGATTCTTTACATGCTGTCACAGCGGTTCATGTCACAAGGCTTCAGCCTTGGAGGAGCGTCAAAAGGATAACATTGGCAGTCTACATAGCGTGGGCTCAAGGGAGACCTATATGAATTATGGAAGCCTAATTTGATAAATATTGAGGGGTGTTTGAAATGTTTTGGACAATTGAAAAATTAGAAAAACGGATTCAAGAATTAGATTCTTATCGTTATCAAAACGTCCAGCCTGTCTTGTCCTTTCGAGCGCAGTTAGATGAAGAAGGAGCGGTGGGACAGAGACCTCCAGAAGAGGGTGCGTGGGAAACATTAAACATCCGAGACAGATGGGAAGGGCGGGATAAATACATATGGCTCAAGACAACCGTTTCCATTCCGAGTCATTGGGGCAACGAGAAAATTGTCGGTGTATTTGATTTCGGAAAAACAGGCGGGGGGCATAATTCTGGATTTGAGTCCTTATTGTATGTGAATGGTCAGCCTTATCAAGGTGTGGATATGAATCATCAGGAAGTGTTTTTTGACCAAAAGGTAGCTGGCAGTACCATCGAGCTGTGTTTTCGTCTCTGGTCAGGCCTGGAAGGCGGAGGAGCACCAACGATTCAAGAGCATCAGTTAAAGACAGCGTATATCGCATGTCTCGATGAAAAGACGGATGATTTATATTATACGGCGAAAGCTGCCTTGGATACTGTTAAGTATTTGCAAGAAACGCAGCCTGAAAGACAAACATTATTATCGGCGCTGAATAAAGCGTTTGTATTGATTGATTGGTCTGTCCCTGGTTCTGGCAGCTTTTACGAAACGGTTTATGAAGCTCAATCCTTTTTACATGAAGAAATTGAAAAAATCCCGAAAAATTATCCTGTTACTGTCACTGCGATCGGTCATACACATATCGATGTGGCGTGGCTGTGGCGCTTGAAGCATACGAGGGAAAAAGCAGCCCGGTCATTTTCCACAGTCCTTCGTTTAATGGAGCAATATCCTGATTATGTCTTTTTGCAATCTCAGCCACAATTATATGATTATATTAAAAATGATTATCCGGATATCTATCAGCAAATAGAGAAAAGGATTGAGGAAGGGCGCTGGGAAACAGAAGGAGGAATGTGGCTCGAAGCAGATTGCAACTTAACGTCCGGTGAATCTCTAGTCCGTCAATTATTACTAGGTACAAAATTCTTTCGCCAGCATTATGGGAAAGAATGCGAGTATTTATGGCTTCCGGATGTATTCGGATATAGCTGGGCGCTGCCGCAAATTTTAGTGAAATCAGGTATTAAAACCTTTATGACAACTAAAATCAGCTGGAGTCAATTCAATAAAATGCCTCATGATACATTTCAGTGGAGAGGAATTGACGGGACCGAAATTTTAACACACTTTATTACGACGCCAGAAGATGAATACTGGTTCTACACATACAATGGCCGCATTACTCCGCGTACGGTAAAAGGGATTTGGGAGGCTTATCGTGATAAGGCTGTGAATCAGGAATTATTGCTTTCTTATGGATATGGGGACGGCGGCGGCGGAGTCAATCGTGAAATGCTGGAAATGCGAAGACGTTTGGATAAAATGCCGGGATTACCGTCTGTAAAAACAGGACGGGCGGACGAGTTTTTTAATCGTCTTCATGAGAACGTAAAGCAAACCGATCAATACGTTCATACATGGGATGGAGAACTGTATCTAGAATATCATCGCGGTACGTATACAAGCCAAGCCTATAATAAACGAATGAATCGGAAAATGGAATTGCTGCTTCGTGAAACAGAATGGCTGCATACGTTAAACAGCGTACTTCACAAAGATTGGTCCTCTTACCCTGGCAAAGAATTAGAGGAAAGCTGGAAGATTGTGCTGCGTAATCAATTTCATGATATTATTCCAGGTTCTTCAATTCGAGAAGTATATGAGGATAGTAAACTGGAGTATGCACAGGCGCACGAGTTAGCACAAACCGCCTGGAATAGTGGATCTCAAGCGCTGGTAGAAGACAATCATCAACGAGCCTTTACCATTTTCAACTCCTCTTCATGGAATCGAAATGATATAGTTACAATACAGGCAGATGTAGAACAAGATGTTGTGTGGAAAGACGATACAGGAAAGACACTACAATCACAACAAACGGCAGATGGGAAATGGCTCGTTAAAGTAGAAGAAGTTCCATCTCTTGGAAAAAGCTCGATTATATATGAAAAAGGAGCCCGAGAGAGCAAATCCTTCTTTGCTGTTTCTGACAATAAAGTTTTCACTCCTTATTATGAAATTTGTTGGAACGAAAACGGACAGTTAACCAAAATTTTTGACAGGCAGCATCAACGGAATATTTTAGCGCCGGATGCCCGCGGAAATGTCTTGCAGGTATTTGAAGATAAACCAATGCAATATGATGCCTGGGACATTGACATTTATTATCAAGAAAAAATGAAAGAGATTACAAGCTTAAGAGGCACTAGAGTGATTGAAAACGGACCGATCCGCTGCATGATTGAATTCGTATGGGAGTATGGTAACTCATTGATTACCCAGCGAATGACAGTATATTCTGCCAATCCGCGCATTGATTTTGAAACAAAAATCGATTGGCATGAAAAAAATCAGCTGTTAAAAGCAGCATTTCCTGTAGATATAAGGGCAACAGAAGCTACGTATGATATTCAGTATGGCAATGTGAAGCGTCCAACGCATTGGAATACGAGCTGGGATTATGCCCGTTTTGAGTCGGTTGGTCATCAGTGGGTGGATATATCCGAAACAGGGTACGGTGTGAGCTTGTTGAATGATTGCAAATATGGTCACGATATTAAAGATAACGTCATGAGGCTCACTCTCTTAAAATCTGCCACATATCCAGACGTGGAAGCGGATCAGGGCGAGCACTTGTTCACATATTCTCTATTGCCTCATAAAGGAAGTTGGTATGACGGAGGTACAGTGCAGGAAGCATGGTCATTAAATAATCCGTTAACATATACAAAAGGCCAATCCCAAAGCACGTCTTTGTTTAGAATCAATACAGATCACGTCATGATTGATGCAGTAAAAAAAGGAGAAGACAGCAATCAAGTGATAGTACGTCTTCATGAATTTGCTGGTGCAAGAGGGAATGTAGAGATAAGCAGTGATTTGAACATCCTATCATGGCAGGAATGTGATTTATTAGAAAGAAATATAGAAGAAAAAAGAGAAACTGAATCATTTGCATTTAATATCAAGCCATATGAAATTAAGACATTTATTGTTCAATTGCATAAGTAGAATACATGTCATCAGGTGAAAGAACGCCTTTGATGATACTAGACGTTGAGGTGGCTATTATGAAAGCTTTGTACGAACAAGTATATCACTCGTTAAAGAAGGACATTGCAGAGGGGAAATATAATGCTGGTGATCGTATTCCATCTGAAAAAGAGTTATCTGATGCTTATCGAATCAGTAGAATTACGAGTAAAAAAGCGTTAGAAAAGCTAGTAGAAGATGGAATTGTGTATCGCCAGAGAGGGAGAGGGACATTTGTTTCTGAAAAAAGAGGAGTGTCCCGTCAGGATAAAAAACAAAAGCCTTTATTTGGCCTTATCGTCACAGATTTTGATGATAGCTATAGTTCTAAGCTTATATCTAGCATAGAAACTTCCTCAGATGATCAATGCTTGATTATTTTAAAGCAGTCATTCGGCTTTCCGGAAAAAGAAGAGAAGGTTATTAAAGAATTGCTTGATTACGGAGTAGACGGTCTCATTATTTACCCGGCACAGGCTGAGCATTATAGCTCGGAAATTTTAAAAATGGTCGTCGATCAATTCCCGCTTGTTTTGATTGATCGCGCGTTTAAAGGCGTTGCTGCGGCATCGATTTCTACCGATAATGTACATGCTGCCAAAATGGGAATGGATTATTTGTTCGAGTTAGATCATCAACAAATTGGTATTCTTTCTCCAACAAGGGTGGAAACAACAACAATTGAAGATCGGTTTGATGGAATTGTTCAAGCATATGCTGAACGAAACGTGATGGTGAACCGTCAATTATGGTGTAAAGAAATAAAAAGTACACTTCCATTTCCAGAAGCAACACCTGAGCAAGACATTGAGATAATCAAAAACCACCTTCAAAAATACCCTGATATTACTGCTTTATTTGCCCTCGAATATAAGATTGCTGTGCTGGCAAAACGAGCGGTAGAACAAGCAGGTATGCGTGTACCAGAAGATGTTTCGATTCTTTGCTTCGACGAGCTGAAAAATAGTGTAACTGACTGGACCTTCACACACCTAAAGCAGGAAGAAGATAAAATTGGAGAGAGGGCCGTTACAAGGCTATTAGATATGGTCAATGGAGAATGTTCTAGTAAAAAAGAATACTATCCCGCAAGGCTAGTAGAAGGTCATTCTACTTGCCGTATCCCTTTTTTATTTAAAATCGAAAAATAAAGCTGGTAACTTAATTAAAAAGCTACAACAACTTTAAGCGGAATATACGGGTGATTTCAACCTGCTAAAAAAAGAGGCTAGCTATTGCTAGTCTTTTTTTAGTCTTCAGAATTAGCCTCATTATTAATCATAAAATTTTTATAGACAGATTTTAATGTTTTGAACCTTACATTTGTCTTTAGTGAAAGCTTATATTGACCTGTTAGAGAGAATGTATGTTTATACTAACGTCTTCTATACTATTAAGTTTTCACAGCAAGAGAGCATGGCCTTTGTACTAAAGAGAATACAACATTAATAGTATAGAATAGCTGTGAAAGGAGGGGCGTATGGACGAGTATCATATTATCGGAAAAAGTGTTATTAGAAAAGAAGCACTGGATAAGGTCAATGGAAGAGCCAAGTATATGGATGATAAAAACGAAGTGGGCATGCTGCATGTAAAGCTGGTAACCAGCAAGTATGCTCACGCATATATAGAGGAAATTGATACGAAAAAGGCTTGGGGGGTGCTGGGAGTACGAAATATTGTCACCGGTAAGGATTTTCCTTATCTTGTTGGCGGAAGTGTCGTGGATAGACCGCCGCTCGCTTTTGAGAAGGTTCGGTATTTTGGTGAGCCAATTGCTATGGTTATTGCAGACAGCGAAGCTGCAGCAAGAAAAGCAGTGCTTTCCATACATGTCACATATAAAGAACTGCCGGTAGTTAACTCTCCTATAGAGGCATATCGAACAGATGCGCCCCTTGTGCATGAACGTTTAGGAGAATATAAAGTGATAGCAGAAGCACGTCCAGAACCAAATACCAATATTGCTACTCGGACGAAGGTGCGTAAAGGGAATATTCAACAAGGGTTCGCGGAGAGTGATGTGATAGTGGAAGAGTTTTTTTCTTTTCCGCAATCGGATCATGCAGCAATGGAAACTAGATGTGCAATAGTAGAAATCAAGTCTAATGGAGATGTGATTATTTCCTCTTCTTCGCAAGCCCCTTTTGAAATCAAAAAGCAGTTAAGTCAAATATTTGGTATAGATGATGGGAACATACAGGTGCACATCCCTCTAGTTGGTGGAGCATATGGCGGGAAAACTATGGTACAGCTTGAAATTTTGGCCTATCTTGCCTCCAAAGCTGTGGGAGGAAGAAAGATCAAGCTTCGCAACAGCAGAGAAGCAGATTTTATTACTTCCCCGGTTCATATTGGTTTACAAGCCAAAGTCAAATTAGGTTGTACGAAGGAGGGTAAGGTAAAGGCAGCGGAGCTTTTGTTTTTATTTGACGGCGGAGCTTATGCGGATCGGGCAGTTGTTGTCAGCAAAGCAGCCGGTTTGGATTGTACAGGACCCTATTCGATAGATAATGTATGGTGTGACTCGCTGTGTATGTATACTAATCATCCGTATGCAACAGCATTTCGTGGATTTGGACATTCTGAATATACCTTTGTTGTAGAGAGAACGGTAGACATTATGGCAAAAAAATTAGGGATGTGTCCGCTTGAATTCCGATTGAAAAATGCCATTAAACCTGGAGATACGACACCTACGAACGTTCTGCTGACGAGAAGCAATGTAGGAGATCCTGCAGAATGCTTAAGGAGATTAAAGAAACTAATTGGTTGGGAGAATGGTGCTTACGTTCAAATTTCTGACAGAAAGGTACGTGCTAAAGGAATTTCCTTTGCATGGAAAAATTCTACGGCTCCTCAAAATGCAGGGGCGGGGGCAATAGTAACATTTAATGAAAATGGAAGTGTGAATATAAATTGCGGTGCGGTGGAAATTGGGCAGGGAACAAAAACCGTACTCGCTCAGATGGTCGCGGAAAAAATGAAAATGGGTATGCAAGATGTTCATATCAAAATGGAAGTTGATACACATGTTGCTCCAAAACATTGGAAAACAGCCGCCAGCCGAACTACCTATCTGGTAGGAAATGCAGTTCTTGCCGCGGCAGAAGATGCTATTAGACAACTAAAAGAATGTGCTTCTGTTTTATTGGGATATTCAGCAGAGGAACTGGATGTTGCTAATAAAAAAGTATTTGTAAAAGACTCTCCTCGTATTGCTGTAGATATTTTTAAAATAGCGTTAGGATACATCGATGCAAAGGGAAACGTGATTAGCCCACAGGTTGTCGGAAGAGGCGTATATGTATTTGAAGGAATCACCGAGCCAGATATGGAGACCGGACAGGGACAATCAGGACCAGAATGGGGAATTGCAGCGCAAGCAGTTGAAGTGGAATTGGATACACGGGATTATACATATATATTGCTGCGTGCTGTCAGCGTTGTAGATGCGGGAAAGGTACTTAATCCCAAAGGAGCAGAAACGCAAATAACAGGTGCGATGAGTATGGGGCTTAGTTTTGCAACGAGAGAAGCATTCAGCTATGACCAAAAAGGAAGAGTATTAAATAATCAGTTTCGCACGTATAAAGTGACGCATTATGGCCAGCAGCCCAAATTTGAGGTAGAATTTGTGGAAAATCCTCATGACGGTTCACCATTTGGTTCGCGAGCCCTTGGTGAACATGGTATCCTCGGCATGCCGGCTGCGCTGGCAAACAGCTTATCGACTGCTGCGAATGTGTCTTTACAGCAGCTGCCCCTAACTCCAGAGCTGATTTGGGAGGTATCACAAAAAGAGGAGAATCGTTTAGTATGATTCCATTCGATTTTGAATATTATCAGCCTCATTCCATAAGAGAAGCGGTGCAGTTGTTTTATAAACTGTATCGTGAAAAGAAACAGCCTCTCTATTACGGAGGCGGGACAGAAATTATTACACTTGGCAGAAACAAACAGGCTTTTACAAAGGCTGTCATTGATATAAAAGAAATTCCTGAGTGCAACGTACTTGGGCAACATAAAAATCATCTTGTTCTTGGCACGGCACTTACTTTGACACAGGTTGCTGAAGCGAGTGTCTTTCCGCTCCTTGGGAAAACTGCAGCGAAAATAGCTGATCATACTGCCCGGAACAAAATAACATTAGGTGGTAATATTGTCGGCGAAGTCCCATATCGAGAAGCGGTGCTTCCGTTTTTATTGACGAATAGTACTTTGGTCGTTGCAGGAATGGAGGGAGTACGCTATGTGCCTATCCACCAGATGTTTATCGAAAAATTACGGCTGAACAAGGGAGAGTTTCTTGTACAAATGATAACTGACATAGAGTACGTAACGCTTCCTTATTATACTGTTAAAAAGAGAAAGCTTGAAAAAATAGATTATCCGCTGGTTACAATGAGTGCTTTAAAAAAAGGGAATAACATTCGCATGGCATTTAGCGGTCTATGCGCCTTTCCGTTTCGCTCTCTTTACATGGAGGCGGAAATAAATAATCATTCTCTTAGAATGGAAGAAAGAATAGAACGTACCATACTTCAGATTCCTGCTTCTGTTTTAGATGATCTGCGCGGTTCAAAAGACTATCGATTATTTGTACTAAAAAATATGTTATTAGATATGGTAACGAGCTTTGAAGGAGGAAGTGTATGATTACAAAACTTATCCTAAATATCAATGAAGAGAATCGGGAAGCGATAGTAAGAATGGCAGATACTCTGTTGGATACACTCAGGGATCAATTCGATTTAACAGGAGCGAAGCGGGGATGTGAAAATGGGGATTGTGGTGCATGTACAGTTTTAGTAGACAAATGGCCTATTAAGTCCTGTATTATGCTTGCTGTAGAGGCTGTAAATAAAAAGATAACAACGATTGAAGGGTTACAGGGTTCTTTTGTACAACAAGCATTTATAGAAAAATGGGCATTTCAGTGCGGATATTGCACGCCAGGCTTTATTGTAAACTGTCATGCGTTGGTAAATGCTTATCCAGACGCAAACGATGAAGTGATTGAAGAATGGCTTAGCTCCAATATTTGCCGCTGCACAAGCTACCAAGAAATTAGAGAAGCAGTGAAATGGGTACTACGACATCAAAATCAAAAGGAATAATACCCATAACTTTCTTTTGAAATGTGTTAGAGGATACTAAATATAGAATTCATAAAAGATATAATGAGGATGTCTAGGAGGAAGGGAAATAATCTAATAAATACCATTTAATTAAAATAGAAACTTAGGATGCTGCAAAACACCCTAAGCTAGTAATGTATTGCTAATACCACATTTTTCCTCCTCCAAGCAAACTGCCGAGAAGCCCCAATCCACCAAATCCACCACCTTTACCTCCAAGCATATTACTAAGCAATCCTAAACTTCCTAAAATTCCAGGACGACCACCCCAGCCACCAAGGCCGCCCCAGCCACCGAGCCCCCCAAAACCGCCAGAACCGTTCCAGCCACCGGGACCGCCCCAACCACCGGGACTGTTCCAGCCACCGGGACCGCCCCAACCGCCAGAACTGTTCCAGCCACCGGGACCGCCCCAACCACCGGGACTGTTCCAGCTACCGGGACCGCCCCAACCGCCAGAACTGTTCCAGCCGCCGAGACCCCCAAAACCGCCAGAGCTGTTCCAGCCACCAGGACCCCCAAAACCACCAGGACCGCCCCAACCGCCAGAACTGTTCCAGCCACCAGGACCGCCCCAACCACCAGAACTGTTCCAGCCACCAAAACCTGGGTACATACTGATCACTCCTTCGTGCTAACAAATTTAATACTAGGATATGTAACTATTTGTTTTAGGAATGGTTAAATAACTAAGTACATAAGCCCGAATTATAATATAGATCAATTTTATTCTAATTAAGACAAGCATAATGAATAAGTAAGGTACTAGAATCGTTTTGTATCATAGTGGCGAAATGGATTTTACTGCATTACCTACTGGTGGAGTTACTGATCAAAGCGTATATGTATTTTTCCTTAGTACGCATATTTTTTGCTATTTTTCATAACATAATTTGGTAAATGGTTTGTTAAATCTGAAGGAATAATTTAATCCGTTAAAGTGTTTCAAAATAGGAAAGGTGATATATATGGGGTATTTTGAGACTTCCCTGCGAATTGTCTCTTCCTTTTTTGTTTTATTAGTTTTGACTAGAATCATGGGCAAAAATGCTATCAGTCAGCTAAATGTGTTTACATTTATCACAGCTATAACGATTGGCAATATTGCAGCATCTGTATCTACAGAAAAAGATTTAGAAATCGGTGAGGGTTTATATGCTCTATTGGGCTGGGCAGTTTTAACAATAGTAATGGGGTATTTGAGCTTGAAATCCAAAACAGTGCGGCGAATCATTGTTGGTACACCAACTGTTATAATAAGGAAAGGGAAAATTATGGAAAAGACACTAAAGAAGGTTCACCTGGATTCTGATACGCTTCAGGGTATGCTCAGACAACAAAATGTCTTTTCCCTAGCAGATGTTGAATATGCTATTATGGAAATCGATGGAAGTATTACGATTATGAAAAAGCAAGATAAAAAACCAGGATTAGGCTATATAAGCGAAAAAGTATTGCTGTTTCCTACTTCTACAGGGGTCATATCAGAAGGGAAAATTAATGAAGATGCTCTCTCAGATTTGAACCTCGAAGTTAGATGGCTGCATGAACAAGTAAAAAAAGTTGGGGTGAAGGATGTTTCAGATGTGTTTTATGCAGAGGTACAAACAGACGGCACTTTGTATCTGGATTACAAAGCAGATAATCTAGAGTGAATTCACCGCAGGAAAAAACGCCATCCTTTCTGTATATTTTTACAAAAAGAATAGCGTTTTTTAGTTATAATAATTTTTCTGATTTCCGTAGCTGTTCTTAGAGAAACCATTGATACACTTTCCATATAAGGAACATGAAAAGCATATATCCGAAAAAGGAATAAGAATGATGCCATGCTTCACTATGTGTAAACCATCCTGTATTCTCCGCAAATTGTTCGGAAACGCTCATTCCAAGTCCAATGAAAACGGTAAGTACGACTTTTGCTAGTGCGGACAGCCTTTTGATGATTACAAGAAAAAGCGCAGTAAAGAGCGGCAATATGCATAATGTAAAAGCGATATTGATTGTAAATACATTTGAGAAGGGTCTTGCTGGAAAAGCATACATTTCGTTGCCAACAAAGAGTAAGTCTAAATATGTGCCGATAAAACATGAGAAAATAATGGTGGCTGCATACGCCCCGCAGTTATTCGTCTTCTGTTTCTTCTCGAAGGAGGATATTGTTTTTTGCCAAAATAGCAAGTTCGATTTTTTCAATCGCTGTGCAGTATTCATCATAAATCTCCCCATCTGTATGTTCTTCTTCATTCATTAAGTAGTTCATGATGCGCCAGTCTTCAAACCAGTCTCCATTTTCGGCCTCTTCATGGTGAATATCTCTCCAGACATAATTTAATTGAGGACTATATAAACGATTCGCACCTTTTCTTAATTGCCCTTGTTTTGTCCGACGTTTGTAAAATGCACGGGAAAATGCTTCGTTTACATCAGAAAACAAATGCGGCCAGTAATCTTTTCGTGAACCAGTATGTGGATGATCACGAGCCCAATTTATTACTCCTGATAAAATGTTCTCACAGCGAAACAGGAGTGAGTATAGACGCTTGCCCAGTAAAATCCGCTCATGAAGAGAAGTGAAATGCTTCATCGTATCACCGACTAACGAGATATTTTTCTCATCCTTATAAAATGGAAAAAGAATATGGTTAAAGCGAAAAAAATCATACAGCTTGAATCCAAGACTATTTAATATGTTCTTATTAACTTGGTTGTTTTGAATCACTCTTTTTTCTAAATAGCTTTGCTCATTTATAATAGTCGCAATAGCCAATGTATCGTAGTTACCTGTGCGCCAAAAATGATTCCACATCGTTTCCATAAATGTGGATACATTGAAAAAAGGTAAAAGATGAAACAGGTTTTTTGCTCTTTTTACACTTTGTTCATACAACAAAAATTGCGGGTACACATCTTGAAAAATCAACCAGTTTCCACGTTCCAAAAAAGAAAAGAAAATTAGCTGATCTTGTTCTGATAATAGTCGTGTATACAGGTCTCCTTTTAAATCTGTCATATTCCATCCGCCATTACGTGAAACCATATGGCCAAGCAGCGCCCAGCGTATTTCAGAGTAGCGGAGGTAAAACTGAAAATAAGCATGCGTTCTTGTTACATTATTTTTGTTGTGGAGTGCTGTTCGTTCTTTTATTTCATGAACCAGCCTTGTCTCTTCTTCTGGTAACACCCACGTTTTAAAGGAAGGATGTGTATGTTTACTTTTTTTCTTTAACTCCTCTTTTACATGTAAAAGAGGAAAGGGAATAGACTTGGAAAATCCGCTCCATTTTCTATTATGATTGCTGGGGCGCATCCTTCTCCCTCCTGCTAACAAGAATGTTCTTCTTTTAAGGGGGTTTAACCATCAGAGGATCAAGTGTTCAATATACGAGAAAACAATCTTTTAACCTACTGAACAGAGTGGCTACCACTATACTATTACGAAGGCTAGAAATAAATGATAATCGTTTTTATGGGAATAGACTGCTGTTTTCTCCATGTAATCTTGATCCGGCAATAGCTGTGTATGTTTATAAAGAAAGAGAAGAGGCACCTTTTGTAAAGCGTAGGATTTTTAACATGAGCATACTAAGAGAGAATAGTATCGTGATGTTCATTACCTCTTGGCGAATAATTTGTGGTTCGAAAAATGAAAAACAATTATTTTTTCAATTAATCCATCTCATGAAGCTATAAGATCATTTTTAACGAAATAGTTTTCAACGTTTAAAAATATAAGGTTGCGCTCTCAAAGTAAACTAAATGGTGAAATATGTGAATTAAACCTAATCAGGACTTTGACTGCAAAATATTTCATGAAGATTTAGGCAAATTCATAATATATTTAGGATAAGATAATATTTACGTAATGATACGAACGAAATAGAGGGATGTGGGGATATTCGTTTCTTGAAGATTATGAAGCATTGTTGACAGTTTCCGCAATTACTACTGAATTACTTTTTCCTTATATTGCTTTATGTATGACGAATTGAACCTAATCAGAAGCAACAGTAGATACGAATATAACTTATTTAAAAAATAGCTGGCCGCGTTCCAGCTATTTTTAGTGTGTACAAATTTTATATATATATTTTACATGCAGCAGTTATCCTGCAGGCAAATAGATAGTATTTTTCGTTTTGTACAATGATTTACAAATAAGTCAATTATATTGTGAATAATATCACAATTAAGGTTGTATAATGGTTTTATCTTTGATAAAACCTATAGGTATCAATTAAAACATATCCTTGTACTAACTAGGGGAGGAGTTTGCAGGAATAAAGAATTTGGAACACCTGTATACTCGGCAAAGTTACATTTAAGTTTGGGCAGTGAGGGCAGCTTTTCCTATTCTGTTTTTTAGCATAGTCTTAGCTGTATTGAAATTGAAAGGATACATAGCACAAGCTTTGAGTACTCTAGTAGCAGGAGTTGTTTTTGATACGGGATGCCTGCACCAATAATGCATATGGGGTGTTGGCCCGCATTTATAGTTTTGACAGCATTTGTTATCATTTTCTATTTGCTTGTATACCCAATTATATTCCATAAGGAGACGATAAAAATGGATAGAAAAATTAATCGTGTTGTTTTAATCGGTACTGGTGCAGTAGGTTGCAGCTTCGCGTATTCCATGGTTAATCAAGGGGTGGCTGAAGAGTTAGTGCTGATCGATGTGAATCATGAAAAAGCGACGGGCGAAGCTATGGACTTGAATCATGGCATTCCATTTGCGCCTACTCCTACAAAAATATGGAGCGGAACGTATAGTGACTGCGGTAAAGCAGATCTCATTGTCATTACGGCGGGACTTCCACAAAAGCCGGGTGAGACAAGACTGGACTTGGTAGAGAAAAATACAAAAATTTTCAAACAAATTGTAAAAGCTGTCATGGACAGCGGGTTTAATGGTATATTCTTAATCGCAACAAACCCAGTGGATATTTTAACGTATGTTACTTGGAAGGAGTCTGGACTTCCGAAGGAACGAGTTATCGGTTCGGGAACTACATTGGATTCCGCAAGACTTAGATATATGATAGGAGATTATGTAAAAGTAGACCCGCGCAATGTACATATGGCTATTATAGGAGAGCATGGAGACACAGAGCTGCCAGTATGGAGCCATGCGCATATTGGCGTTGAACATTTATATAGTTATATTAAGGGTAACCCGGAACTTAAGGAAAGTGATTTGGAAGAGATATTCATGAATGTACGTGATGCAGCATACCATATCATCCAACGAAAAGGCTCAACCTATTATGGAATTGGAATGTCACTGGTTCGTATTACCAAGGCAATTTTAAATAATGAAAACAGCATTTTGCCTGTATCTGTCTATCTCGACGGAGAATATGGACATCACGATGTGTATATTGGCGTACCCGCTATTCTTAACCGCAAAGGCATCCAGAAAGTCATTGAGCTTGACCTGAATGAAAAAGAAAAAGAGCAATTTGCACACTCGGTAAAAGTGTTAAAAGAGACCATGGCTCCCGTTCTTTCATAGTGAATGACAAAAGCTCGAATCCTGTATCAGATTCGAGCTTTTGTATTGTGAAAGCATTCTATTCGAACGTAAATTGTAATTTTATGTTAAACTACATATAAAATTTGTGAAGGGTTATTCTAAAACTCGAAGCAGTTAAGTTCACTAAGGCACATACAGATGGGGGAGTTCTATGAGCACCGTTTTTCCAGTTATGTATAGCATGTTGTCCAGCGATGCTCTGCGTGATTTCGTAAATGAAAATTTCGATGTTGGATGGGTCATTCAATGTAAAATTCTGCATAGAGGGTTAAATGATACGTATGTTGTTGTTACTGAGGACAGTAAATATATTCTTCGTGTGTACCGCACACCGTGGCGAAGTCGAGCTGAGGTGGAGTACGAACTTGGTGTGCTGGATTTTCTCTCTAAACATGGTGTATCTGTTTCAGTACCAATTAAAAACATCAGCGGTCAAATGAGCAGCGAAATCAATGCTCCAGAAGGTATACGCTGCGTAACTCTGTTTACATATGCAGAAGGGGCAAGACCTCGTCTTGATGCGAATGTCAGTTACGAATACGGAAAGACGGTAGCCCAAATACATAATGTAACCGATGGCTTCAACGATTCACAAGACCGATTCCACCTAGACTTTAGGCATTTGATAGACGAGCCTCTCAGAGTTGTCACTCTGTCAATGATCGAGTACGGTGGCGATATCGCATACGTGCAGTCTTGGGCTCGGACAATTCGTGAACGTGTCCTTATTGAAGAGATGGACTTTGGGCTTTGTCACGGTGACTGTCATGATTGGAACGCTCATTGGAGCGGCAGCACATTGACGGTTTTTGATTTCGACTGCTGCGGACCAGGCTATCGGGCGTATGACTTGGCGGTGTATCTATGGAATCTTAAAACCAACTATAAAGATACAGAAACTGAAAACTGGATAGCATTCTTGAACGGTTATCGTACTCTTAGACCTATTACAGAAACTCAAATTCAATCGATTCCTTGGTTCGTAGCTGCGAGAAGAATATGGCTTGCTGGCATTTACTTGTCTAATGAAGATGTATGGGGAACTGGCATGATTAATGAACATTTCTTCCGTTCTTTCGTTGACCACCTCAAAGAAGATGAAAGGGAACTGGGTATAAAGATTGAAACATCCCTATAAAGTCTAATACAAAAGGGTATGAATATATGAAAAAACGCTTGGATTCAAATCCAAGCGTTTTTGTGTACCATTTTGGAGTACAGACCTAAGAAATATTATTCCGTTTCCTTTTTGGGAGTAAAATAAGCTGCCACCATTAGATCAAGTGTCTCAAGCTCTTTTTTTTCAAGCAAGACTTTCCCTGTTTTTAAGGATAAAAGGGCACTTTCGACCAGAAATTTCCGAGGACTTTTCGAATGCAATAATTCATGCTGAACAAAGTCCAACAATTCGATATACTTTAAAGGTTCTTCACTATAGTCTGAAGCTTCCTTTAACGTAAATATAGTGTGCCGGAGCTTTTGTTCAAAAGTTTGATTGACTTTTTGGCAGTCTGGCAACCAAGTATCTAAAAGCTCAGGCGGGATTAATTGCTCGCGAGTCTCTGCTACTTCAGCCACCATTCTCACTACACGTTCTACACTATATCGAACAACTGTATGAATGCTAGTATTGGATTCGTGTACCATACTGTAATAATTGAGATTATGTTGTAAAATTCCTAAAAACATAATAGCACAATCTAATAAAAACGGCTTCTTATCTTCACCGAAAATATCTATGAACCGATTGTATAACCAGCGAAGCATCTTGAAGCTGCCATATCTTATATATTGTTTCAAATCAGGGTCATTCAAAACAGTAGATTCTTCTAAAAGAGAGATGATTTTATTTGTTTTATTCATTTTCATTTGCATTTCCATTTGTTTGATGAAGATTTCGATATTAGAAGGATCTTGATCAAGGAGCAATACATTGCGGTCTTGCTCAAGCTTTGTATACAGCATTTTTAAAAGAGCGATTAACAGCTCATTTTTAGATGAAAAATAATTATAAAACGTTCCTTTAGAAATTCCACTTTGGTCCAATATATCTTGAATAGATGTAGCTTGAAAGCCTTTTTCAATAAATAATTGATGCGCCGTTTTGATGACATGCAGTTTCCTGTCGTTCATAATAATCACCTTTATTAAGTCCTGTATACAAATCATAGTACATTATTTTTATGATTTGTACAAACTTGGCAAATAAAATGGACAACTTTCTAATTGTAATATTTGAACTGGTGGTATATGATATAGAACGTTAGTATAAAAAGTGAACTTATAGTATACAGGGGGAGAAATCATGGAGCATTCCATAAACAAACCTAATCGTCCGCCGTACGGAATTCTTGCTGTTTTGATGATCGGGGCGTTTATTGCATTTTTGAACAATACTTTATTAAATATCGCGCTGCCGTCAATTATGAAGGACTTAGAGGTTGATCCTTCGACTGTACAGTGGCTATCGACCGGATATATGTTAGTTAACGGAATTTTAATTCCTATCACAGCATATTTAATCCAAAAATATTCGGTCAGACATCTATTTTTAGGAGCCATGATTTTATTCAATATCGGTACGATTGCTGCCGGATTTGCGCATGTATTTCCTATTTTGCTGGCTGGGCGAATGATTCAGGCCTCCGGTTCAGCAATATTAATGCCCGTATTAATGAATGTTATGCTTACAAGCTTTCCTGTGGAAAAGCGCGGGACAGCTATGGGTGTGTTCGGTTTAGTGATGATGGGAGCACCTGCAATCGGCCCAACTTTATCAGGCTGGTTAGTGGAACATTATGACTGGAGAATGCTGTTCCATGTCGTAACGCCAATTGCTCTTACAGTACTAGTAATTGGATTTTTCTTACTAAAAGATAAAAAAGAGAAAATGGTTATGCGTCTGGATGTTATTTCGGTTCTGTTATCTAGTGCAGGGTTCGGCGGATTGCTGTATGGATTTAGTATGGCTGGAAGCAAAGGCTGGGACAGCCCGCAAGTATATATTACTCTTATCGTTGGAGCTGTTTCATTAGTCTCGTTTATTGTACGTCAATTAAAACTTGATAAACCAATGTTGAATTTTAAAATCTATCGCTACCCGATGTTTGCTTTATCATCGGTCATCTCCATGGTCATTACGATGGCGATGTTTTCTGGTATGATGCTATTACCAATTTACGTGCAAACCATTCGTGGAATTTCACCGCTGGATGCAGGCTTAATGTTGCTTCCAGGGGCAATATTAATGGCCATTATGTCACCAATCACAGGGAAATTATTTGATAAAATTGGCGGAAGAATACTTGCCATTATTGGATTAGCCCTTACAATGATAACAAGTTATTTTTTCAGTAAATTAGCTCTCGATACAACTTATACTCATTTAATTATTTTATACTCTTTGCGTATGTTTGGGATGTCGATGGTAATGATGCCTGTTTCTACAAACGGTTTAAATCAATTACCTGCGCGCTACTATCCTCACGGTACGGCGATGAACAATACGTTACAACAAGTATCCGGTGCAATCGGTACTGCGTTGCTGGTTACAATCATGTCCAACCGTACAGAATCTGTTGGTAAAGACTTAGCAGCAGAGGCTATGAAAAAGGTAACGGGTACGCCAACACCTGAAATGCTGGCTCAAATCAAGGAGCAAATTGCGATGAAGGCACTGTTAGAAGGAATCAACTTTGCATTTTATGTAACGGTGTTTATTGCCGGTGTTGCCCTCGTCCTATCATTCTTTATTAAACGAGCAAAGCCAGCGGAAGATATAATAGAAGAAAAACCATCTGATAGAGCGGTTGCGAATTAAATTGAATGTTGATTGTTGTAGCAAGTTCAGCAATTTATAATGAAAAAAGGAGAAGTCATCATGTGATGATTTCTCCTTTTTGACTTTGAGCAACTCAGATCGTATGGATAATGGCAATAAGCACGTTTAAGGATACAGTACGTATAGGAAATCATTTACAAGAGCAGAAGGTTACTCATCAATACTTTTTTACATACGTTTCAATAGACAGTGTAGAGTTGCTGTTTGTTTTAAAAGGATAAACTTCTGATTTCTCCTAAGTGTTTTTTGTTATTTTTAGCAACTTAGATAAGCTTGGGATTCTCCATATAACAGTTCCCACTGTTCATATAGGCTTTGAGCTATCTGAAAATCGATAAGGTCTGCTCTTGCATTTGTTTGTAGTTTTTTGTTTAATTCCCAATATAGCTCTTCCCATTCCTCTAAAGTTTTTAAATCAAATAGTCTTGAAAACTTCAGTCTCATGCCTTCCCAATGAAAGTAAAGATGATTGCACCATTCCAATAAATATTCAGAGTATTGTTTTCGCGTTCGGTCGTCCATTTCCATATATCTATACAGCTCCCTCCCGAAATATTTAAGGTCTATTTTAGGCTATTTCAAGTTGGAGTTTTAGTGCATGTATAACCAATAAAAGGGACCTGTTATAGTGAATTGAAAAAATTGCAATGGAATTAGAACAAGACATTATTAGACAAGTGTTTCCATCCAAGAAAGGTACGGGAAACAGCCCAACTGACTCTGACAAGTTCAAAGCAAGAGATACATTTGAGCTTCGTCTGCAAGTCAAATTGAAAGAGAGTGCTGGAAACGAGTTTCAAGGTGCCAGCTTAAAAGTGGACTTTGCATTCGAAGGAAAGCAAATTGATGAAAATGAGGCATTTCCAAAAAGATAATATACATTAGCTAATCACAAATTATTATTAGGATGAGGTACCATCTTGTACAATGAGATAAGGTGGTATTTTTTCATTTAGAGGCAGGGTTCCATTCGAAAGGAGGGACGTTTTGGTTTCATCAGCAAATAAAAGCAAACCATTCTATGATCATGTTAAAAATTTCATAACTGTTTTATTTGATATATAAGTAAATAATTATATAATAATAAAATGGAGGTGTTGGAATGGAGCAAACCATGCTGGATATAGAGCGTGTGTCGCAAGCACTGAAGCTATTAGGAGATAAAACCCGTTTATCCATTGTTTCAATTTTAAAGCAGCGCGAATGTTGTGTATGCGAATTTCTTGAGGTGTTTGACATGAGTCAGCCTTCCATCAGTCAGCATTTGCGTAAGTTAAAGGATGCAGGACTTGTCAAAGAGGAGCGAAGAGGACAGTGGATTTATTATTCTCTTAATACACAAACAAATTTATACGATCTGATTGAGGATGTTTTGAAGCATGTTCCAGATCCTGACGAAAAGATACAGATTATTCAAAAGTGCTCCTTAAATACATGTTGTGATGAATAGGTAGTACAGTAAAGGGGTTTATAATATGAGAAAGAAACTAACGGCAGAATTTTTAGGGACATATTTTTTAGTGTTTGCTGGAACAGGAGCCGTTGTAATCAATCAAATCACAAAGAGCTTAACGCATATTGGCATTGCGCTAACTTTTGGACTTGTCGTGACAGCCCTTATCTATACGTTTGGACATATCTCAGGTGCACATTTTAACCCGGCTGTGACAATTGGGTTTTTCCTTCTTGGTGATACGAACAAGCGGGATGCGATTGGATATGTAATTGTACAAATAGCAGGTGCAGTATTGGCAAGCATGACGATGCTTATGTTATTTGGAAATGTTGGGACGTTAGGTGCGACTCTACCAAGAGGAACAGAGCTTCAATCATTTGGTTTGGAATTTATTCTTACCTTTTTTCTAATGCTGATTATTTTAGGGTCGGCTGTTCATGGTAAAGCAGTCAAGTCATTTGCCGGACTGGCGATTGGTGCTACAGTTGGGCTGGAAGCAATGTTTGGGGGACCGATAAGCGGTGCATCGATGAACCCTGCACGCTCTATTGGCCCGGCGCTTATCTCAGGTCACTTAGAGCATCTTTGGATCTATATTGTTGCGACAATAGTGGGAGCCATTACGGCAACAGTTGTGTATAAATTTATGCACGAGTAAATCAACATATTAAAAGGAGACATGACAAATGGAAAAGAAAATCATTTATTTTTTATGTACAGGTAACTCTTGTCGCAGTCAAATGGCAGAAGGCTGGGCGAAACAACATCTTGGAGATGAGTGGGAAGTGTACAGTGCGGGACTGGAAGCACATGGTCTGAATCCAAACGCTGTAAAGGCAATGAAAGAGGCGGGAGTTGACATTTCAAATCAAACTTCTGACGTAATTGACTCTGAAATTTTGAACAATGCTGATTTAATTGTCACTTTGTGCGGACATGCAGCAGAACACTGTCCAGCAGTACATCCCCGCAAAGAAAATGCACGTAAGATACACGTAGGATTTGATGACCCGGCAGGTAAGGAATGGTCAGAATTTCAACGCGTTCGCGATGAAATAAGTACATCTATTAAATACTTTGCAGAACATGGTACATTTCGAGCTGAACAGTAAATGAAAAAGGTGCTGATTTACAGCATTTTTTTCATTTTGGAGGAATATTGTCAGAAAAATGCATTAAAATACAAAGAGGATGGACTATTGCATTGATATTGTACCCTTTTATTTGTTATAATGAATGAGTGGTAACATTATTAAGGGGGAACATTTTTTTATGTCAATTGAAGTAGGTAGCAAGGTACAAGGCAAAGTAACAGGAATCACTAATTTTGGAGCGTTTGTAGAATTACCAGGCGGATCAACAGGTCTTGTGCATATCAGTGAAGTAGCAAATAACTATGTGAAAGACGTTAATGACCATCTCAAAGTAGGAGATGAAGTTGAAGTAAAAGTAATTAGTGAGAAAGATGGAAAGATTGCCTTGTCCATCAAAAAAGCTATAGATAAACCAGAGGGACAAGAGTCTTCTTATTCCCAACGTCCACCACGTCAAGGAAAAACTGACAATCGTTCCAAGGACTTCCGTTCAAAAAACAAGTTCCAACCAAAAGAAAGTTTTGAAGATAAAATGGCTCGTTTTTTGAAGTCTAGTGAAGAGACCCTCTCTACCCTTAAGCGCAGCACTGAAGGAAAACGAGGCGGCAGAGGTGGAAGACGCGGATAATTCATTGCGTGTTCAATCTTTTATCCTATAGATAAAGGCAAGCCGATAAACGGGCTTGCCTTTTTGCATATTGCAAATGGTAAATCAAAAGCGTGCCAGTTTACTAAAAAGATTAAGGAAAGAGGACAAGGTATGATACCTTGTCCTCTTTTCTTATAGCAGTTTCTGGCATTCTTTTTCAATCTTTCTAGCTGGCTTATACAAAAATCTATAATTTATAATTTATTATAAATAAGAAAGAAGGGGAGGGGGAAATTTTGTCTCAATCGAATACTTCAAGTATAACCCCTAAGATATCTCCTTGTTTCACTCGCAATCGATAAGTTTTGCTGAGAGAACTCTCGCCACAAGGAGTGTTAATTAAAAGCACTATCTGTAAAAGGAGACTTAAGAAAAGGAGAGGTTCTACATTATGTACGAATTAAAAACAAAAGAAAATGACAACAGTGTTATTGAGTTTATCGAAACTGTTCAAAGTCCTAAAAAACGTGAAGATGCATATAAATTGTTAGATGTTTTTACGGAAACGACGGGGTATCAAGCGAAGATGTGGGGGCCGAGTATTATTGGATTTGGTTCCTATCATTATAAATATAAATCGGGACATGAAGGCGATGCGCCGTTAGTTGGCTTTTCACCTCGAAAAGCAAAAATCAGTTTGTATTTTCCAGCGGGTGACACAGAGCGAGAGGGACTGTTAAAGGAGTTTGGAAAATATACGACAGGAAAAGCGTGTGTGTATATTAATAAAGTAGGAGACATTGATGTCAATATTTTAAAAGCGTTAATTAACCAATCTGTAAGATTCTTGCAAGAGACTTATCCGAATCAATGAGTGACACCTAATATCGTTATGCTGCGTCCTTCACATACTGCTCGATGTATATCTCCTCAGTTAGTAAAAGGAGCAGCTACTTAATTACAGTAGATTATGGAGAATAGAAATAATAACTATGTTAGATATGGAGGGAATTTAAATGAAAAACTATCTTGAATTATCTGCAGAGGTACAACAAGCAAAAAAGGAAGGGAAAGCAATTGTTGCATTAGAATCTACTATTATTTCTCACGGCATGCCTTATCCACAAAACGTACAAACAGCTCGTGAAGTGGAACAAATTGTTCGTGATAACGGTGCTGTTCCTGCAACCATTGCTATTATTGGCGGGAAAATTAAAATTGGTTTAACAGATGAGGAATTAGAGGTATTTGGTAAAAGCTCTGGTGTTGCGAAAGTATCTAGACGCGACTTAGCTCAAATTATTGCTACAAAACAATTAGGCGCAACAACTGTTGCGTCAACAATGATTTGTGCTGATCTAGCAGACATTAAAATATTTGTAACAGGTG
Source organism: Bacillus sp. 165 (assembly GCF_017742235.1). Classification (GTDB taxonomy): domain Bacteria; phylum Bacillota; class Bacilli; order Bacillales; family Bacillaceae_G; genus JAGHKQ01. The sequence goes on along the minus strand of NZ_JAGHKQ010000003.1, from coordinate 377,899 downwards.
GTATTGGAGGAGTACATAAAGGGGCAGAAACTACTATGGATATTTCAGCTGACCTTGAAGAGTTAGCTCAAACGGATGTTGCTGTAATTTGTGCAGGTGCTAAATCAATACTAGATCTGGCTTTGACGTTAGAATATCTTGAAACAAAAGGCGTTCCTGTAATTGGATATAAAACAGAGTATTTACCGGCATTTTATACAAGAACGAGTGAGCATCGCTTAAGCTTTTCTACTGATTCAGTCGATGTTATCGCAGAAATATTAAAAACGAAATGGGAATTAAATCTTAAGGGCGGAGCGGTAATCGCTAATCCTATTCCTGAAGAATATGCGATGGACGAATCATACATAAATAAAATTATCGATCACGCAATCAAAGAAGCAGAAGAAAAACATATAATTGGTAAAGAGAATACCCCATTTTTGCTGAAGAAAATTAAAGAACTAACGGGAGGTAAAAGCCTTGATGCCAATATAGCATTAGTAAAACACAATGCTAAGGTTGGCAGCCAACTTTCCGTTAGTTTTTACAATAAAACGAGATAATACTAAGAGTTGTGGATTCAGAAGAAAGTATCATTGAATTAAGATAAGAGGAGCATTTTCAATAGAGGTAGCTGCTAGAAGTCTCCTGCGGCGATTGAATCATAATATATTTAAGGGAACAAGGTATAGCACTTTGTTCTCTTTTTTATATAAACCTTTTCAAATTAAAGCATGGAGGCATATGGAATTTACAACAGTTATTCTTGCGCCGTGCAGATGTATGTGTGACAATGACAAAACAATAGCTGTAGATTTGGAATAAAGTTTGATTGAAAACTTCTTATAAATCTGTATGTTAAGATAAATAAAAAGAATCCATTTCGAAAAAAAGATTGATCAAAATGGATTCCTTCTTTGTGATTAAGTGTTCAATTTTTATAAAAAATGTGATTCTTGTCTATCTGTGTTTTTTCATAACCACTCCCTTTAATTGAAGCAGGAATAGCATGATTTATGAAAAGCTATTTACCTGAAAATTCGATTTGTTCATTTTCATATAAAAGTGAACCCACAATATTTTACGGTATTCTACACCCAGCTTGATTGCTACGCATAAATTAATTAAATAAAGGAAGTTCTTCGGGTCCTCCAAAGGGTGCAAAGGATGGTGAATATGATTGAGTAAAGAAATAGAAGTAATACTACGCGAACTTGATATCATAACAGCTGTTCTAATTTTTATCGGACAAATTACCATTGGAGGAGTTTTTATACAGACAGGAGATGCGTTTTCATTATCATTATCGGGGCCAATTACGGGCGGTTCTCGGGTTGAAAGCAATCCGAGGCGTCCAATAGTAGATGGGGCTATCGATATTGTTAATATTTTGACAGGGGTATTGCTGCTTACTGATCAAATTAATGTAATAGGAACCTATATTACTTCTGGAAGATTTACTATTGTTGTCGGAGGGCCTCCATTCAGAGGAGAGAAGAGAGAAGGAAGCGATGTCGAACGAATGCTTTATGATTTTGGGAAATATTTGCAAAAAAAATAGAAAGAAGGGGGAATAGGTATGGCTTTATCTGATTTACCGACGATAAAACCACCAAAAGGTGTAGTATTTCTTTCAGCAGTTGCATTATCCGCTTTGGTGTTTTTCTTTACGCAACCAAAGTCTGAGGACGCTAGTGAACGTTCCAAAAAATAATACCCAAGATTTTTGTGATCTTAACTTTTTGTCTAAAGCACAGAAAATAAAGAACCAAGGGGATAGGCAGCTTGCCCAAAATAATACTTGAGGCAAGCGCCTATCCCCTAGCTTATACAACAAGCTTAATAAACTAACGGAGCAGGATTGCTTAAGAAGACGTATGTTGTTAAGAAATAATATTATCAGGGTGAAGGATTTTGGAACAACAATAGTAAACATATTAGCTATCCTACAAATGAAGAAATCATAAAGAAAGCAAAGGAGATTTTAGGTCTTAAATTGCCTGTTTCACTTTTGGATTTAATGAAAGTACAAAACGATGGAATAAAGGAGGTTTTGAAGAACAGTATGATTACAAGTAAGGGTAAGCTAAACATTCGAGAGCTTACAGAATCTGATAAATCTTTGCTCGTTCAATGGTTAAGCAATCCACTTGTGCTTCAATATTATGAAGGAAGAGACAATCCTCATGATATAAAAAAGGTGAGTGAACATTTCTATCAACGTGACAATGATGTGACAGGGTGCATTATAGAGTTTGAGAACAAGGCAATCGGATATATTCAATTCTATTTATTAGAATCCGAATTTAAAAAAGAATATGGATACAATGAGTCAGAAACTATATATGGAACAGACCAATTCATTGGAGAAGCAGAATGTTGGAATAAAGGAATTGGGACACAGGTTGTAAAACTGATGATTGCATATTTGATTCAACATAAGTATGCGGACAAGATTGTAATGGATCCTCAAGCTTGGAACCAAAGAGCATTATCGTGTTATGAAAAATGCGGCTTTAAAAAGGTGAAATATCTTCCTCAGCATGAATATCATGAGGGGAAATATCAAGATTGCTGGCTCATAGAGTATGCTCGTAACAATAGAAAAGGCTAATCTTTCATTGCTTTGCCCTCGTATTCTTTTGTTTTGAAGTGTGTTTAACCTACATTCCTGTCAGCTCGTTTTTGTTCCTTGATGGAAAAATAATTTCCACTGATCATCTCTTTTTCTCCAAATCGAACTGCGCAGAGTTTGGGTTCCTCTCGTTTCATTGAAAATTTTATAGGTGGTTAGAACACAATCTGAAGATAACACATGCATGTTAAAATCAGAAATCGAAAAGATATCTGGTGATAATGGCTGCTCTCCTTTAAAATCTTCTCTTTGCCATACACGCCCCGAGCTGCCAAATTCAAAATAATCGTCCGCCAGTATAAGCGATAGCTCTTCTTCCGAAACTCGCACATGTGGTTTCAGGTGACTGCATTCTAAATTATATATGACTTGTTGCAGCTTTTCTTCGGTCATATCAAATATCTCCCTACTTCAGATAGTTTTCTAGTATTCTATAGACTATATTTTTACCATTATTTAATAATTTTTACAATATTTAATCATAGAAAAATGGTATATTACAACTAAGGTAACTTAATAAGGTCACGATACAGAAATCAAACAAAGGTGTTTACGGTTTCAACAAGAGGAGAAGCTATCTAAGGAGATATAAAAATCTGAGAGTGAAATCGGCAATGGTTTGTTTATGGTGCAACATGACAGGTGGAACAGGTTAAATGTAGCTGCACTAACATTTTTATATGCGTATTTCTGCAAAAAGGTAAAAAACTTTCTGTTAAAGGGTTCCATAAACAGAGAATGTATAGTAAAATAAATAGGAACGTTTGTTCTGTTTTTGTGGATACATATGTTTATGTAAGCTAAACAATATATTTTACGAAAGAGGTGTTTTTATGATTTTAGGTATTAATCCTTATTTAGTGTTGAATGGCAATGGACAAGAAGCGGTTAGATTTTATGAAGATGCATTAGATGCAAAGGTTGAAGGCCTGCAAACGTTTGGAGACATGCCTGAAAGCCCGGAATTCTCTGTTCCTGCTGAGGTAAAAGAGCGTGTTTTACATGCACATTTAAAAATTGGCAACACGGATCTTATGATTTCTGATACATTCCCGGGGCAGCCTTATGAAATTGGGTCAAACGTGACTATAGCTATTATGATAAATGATGTAGAAAAATCAAAGGAAGTATTCGCAAAATTACAGGAAGGCGGTAAAGCAATAATGCCGCTACAAGAAACGTTCTGGAGCCCGTTATATGGACAAGTAACAGATAAATACGGGGTATTTTGGCAAATCTCCACGCAAGTTGGATAATAGCTGTTTTTGAAAAGCACTGTATTACTTTAATGTAATACGGTGCTTTTTTGTGTGTAGTAAATAATGTCATGATTCTTCTTAATAGAAGAACGGGATTTATTCATTTTTTATTTTTATAAAACCATTACAATGTATAAGCCAATAAATAGCGGGGCTTTTAAGAAGCAAGCAAATACTTGTAGTACTCAACGAAAATTAGGGGATAGTAACATTTGTACCAATAATAATTGGAAAATTTTTTGAAGGATGGTGTGTTTTTTGAAAAAATGGGATTGGAACGGAAACAAACTAAACTTTGGGCGAGCTGGAGGAAAACGTATCAGTGCGTTGCTATTGACGGTCATGTTATTGGTGTGCATGCCGGCTGTTGGTTTGGCTGTCGGTAAAGGTGCGCATGGATCTGATATATTTGTAATTCAGGGGATGTTGAAATCACTCGGCAGTTATGCAGGTAAAATTGATGGTCATTACGATGAAGCAACAGTTCGTGGAGTAAAGTATTATCAAAAACGACATGGTCTTCCGGTTACTGGAGCGGTAGATAGCCGTACGCTTGAATCAATTATGTATGCTTATGCAAGTCTGAAAATCTCTCCGAAGCCAGGAGGCCAAGGTGAGGGCCAAGGTGGAGGTCAAGGCGGAGGCCAAGGAGGAGGTCAAGGCGGAGGCCAAGGAGGAGGTCAAGGAGGAGGCCAAGGCGGAGGCCAAGGAGGAGGTCAAGGCGAAGGTCAAGGCGGAGGCCAAGGAGAAGGTCAAGGAGGAGGCCAAGGAGAAGGACAAGGAGGAGGCCAAGGAGAAGGTCAAGGAGGAGGCCAAGGAGGAGGTCAAGGCGGAGGCCAAGGAGAAGGTCAAGGCGGAGGCCAAGGAGAAGGTCAAGGAGGAGGCCAAGGAGAAGGTCAAGGCGGAGGTCAAGGAGAAGGTCAAGGAGAAGGCCAAGGAGAAGGTCAAGGCGGAGGTCAAGGAGAAGGTCAAGGCGGAGGCCAAGGAGAAGGTCAAGGAGAAGGCCAAGGAGAAGGCCAAGGTGAGGACCAAGGCGAAGGAAAAGGTGAGGACCAAGGCGAAGGAAAAGATGAGGACCAAGATAAAGACCAAGGAAAGGGTCAAGGCGAAGGTCCTGGTAAAGATCAAGGCGAAGGAAAAGGTGACAATGAAGGGCCTGCACCTGGTGGAAAGCAAGGTAAAGGTTCTAAATAAAGCGAACAGTTTTCTGGAAAAAGCTTCGCCTTTTTTAAGGGGCGAAGCTTTTTTGGCAAAATTTTATTATTTTGAGTGAGAAGATCTCTACTGCAGTTTTTCATAAAAAGTAAGTGAGGGAAGTTCAATGTTTGTTTACAACATGAATTAGATTTTGCACCAAGTCCATCTGATGGCGGTGTTCTTCATAACATATTTTCTTTTGATTCCATGCATACTGTAAATGATTATTTACAAGTATCTTATAAGATTTGGAGAAAGAAGCATGCACGATATTATTGAATCAATCCTTAGAACCTTTGTTTCCTTTTGTTTATTAATGATTATGGCAAATAAACTTGGAAAAACTGTAAATTCGACGAGTACATACTATAATTTTGTTTTTTATATTACGATTGGCTCTGTAGCTGCAAATCTTGCCTTTAATTTGCATATTAAATCTTTGCCCATGATTGCTTCGTTTTTATCTTTTACGTTCATCACACTCGGTTTAGCACATATAGCTACAAAAAGCCGTCATATAAGAAGATGGATTTCCGGACAGCCAGCTGTGATTATCCAAAATGGCAAGATAGTGGAAGAGAATATGAAAAAACTTAATATGACATTGGATATGCTGCAGCAATTATTAAGAGAAAAAGATATTTTTGATATAAAAGAAGTAGAGTATGTTGTACTTGAGAATAGCGGGAAAATATCTGTTTTAAAAAAAGAAGCTTATCGTAACCCGACAAAGCAAGAGCTTGGAATGTTTTCAGCTATGAAAAATAAAGTACCGCTAGAGCTTATAATAAATGGTGAATTCGTTCATGCAAATTTACAGTCGGCATACCCGAGTAAAGAGTGGCTATTATATGAAGTGAAGAAACGAAACCTCATAATAAAAGATATACAGTATGCGGTACTAAGTTCAGCTGATTTTTTGTTTATTCAGTGTTTTAAAGATGAACTATGATTGCAAATTAGAATATTAATGGCGAATATATGTTGATAAATCAGAGTGTCTTTTACTTGCTTAATAGATAGAGGAATACGATTATTTGTATAAGCAGTCGTCTGTAGTGATAAAAAGTAAGTAGACATAATTAATATATGGTTACCGATTTAAAGGAATTGAAAGTTAGTTTTTTGTTATGAAATATATCTTTAAAATGCAGGCACCTTCTTAAAACTCTCTATGATACAATTAAATCGTGAAACTGTAAAATAAAAGTATTGTCCAAAGGAGAAAGCTATGAAGTCAATTACAAAGCCGGATTTAGTTATAACTCAAACCATTAGTGACGAAACAGTATTCTTAGAGGATGTAATCTCAGACACATGCTATAAAAATTGTAAAATTGAGAGCTCTGTTTATAATACAAAAATAAAAGAAGTCAAATTTGAAAACTGTGAATTTTTAACTGAGGATCTTAAGAATATTGAAATATTAGATTGTATTTTCATCAATTGTGATTTATCAAATATTTCATTTGAAAGCTCAACTATATATCGTACAGAATTTGAAGATTGCAAACTGATAGGGACCAACTTCATGCTTTCGAGGCTAACTGATGTAGTTTTTCAGAACAACATCCAAAGATATATGAATGTTTCTGAAAGTAAGTTGAATTATGTTGTATTTAACGGATGTAACCTAGAAGGTGCTTTTTTTCAAGAAGTCGATTTTAAAAAAGTAGATTTTACTCGATGCCAGTTAGAAGCTAGTGACTTTACGGATTCTAAGTTAAATACTATGGATTTTTCCAATTCAACCTTTGACGAGATTCTGTTATCACCGGCACTTGCTAAAGGGTTGAAAATCCATTTTACGCAAGCTGCGAGTATTGCACGGCTGTTAGGCATTAAAATTGAATATAAGTAATGAAAAGAAAGTATGATTTAGATGTAATAGAAATGATACATACGTTATAGAAAAAGAGAAGGAGAGCTAAGCTTCCTTCTTTTTTTCTATATGCCTTAGTATTCACTGAATTTGGAGATACTGATTTGAGTATATATTTGGTACATTAGGAGATTCAACAGCAGATATATCATACTATAGAGAAGCCAAAATAAAGCAAATAATCAGGGTGTTTTACATTCTTTAGCTATTACTCCGAAAAATTGACGCAACTGTATATCCGATTTGATTCCAAAAACTTAAATGGAAAAGAAGATCATTCATTTTGCTGTTTTTATAAGATATTTAGGGTGATTTGCAGGGATTTTAAGTTAAACTGTGGTTTTTGAAGGAATTATTAAATTTATATAGTTAATTTCAAAAATATTAAAAAATACAATGGATATTGTACGTTTACTTAATATTGTTATGTATATATAATTATATATAAATTAAAAATTTTATATTATTAAAATTTATAAAAATAGAGGTGATAATATAATTTTTATAGGATGTGAAAAGATGTATGATGGCAGAAATAGTAGTATAGGAGGATAAAAGTATCAAAGTATGATGTATTATCAAATTTTTTCATTTTTTACTTTATTTTTGATAGGTACACTGTTGTATACCAAATCTTTAGCTGGGCATATTCAAAATCGTATTCGATATGCTTTAGTATTTATTTTATTAGGTTCTGAATCATTTTATCAGTTTATTATGATTTTTACACCTGGATATTTTGCAAAAAGTAACTATGATGTTACCTTTGATTTACCACTTCACCTCTGTTCTATCCTACTCGTTTTAAGTAGTTTAGCATTACTTTTTCATTGGGATAGATTATTAGAAATACTGATTTTACCGTTAGTAGGAGGACCGATGTTAGCTTTGTTATTCCCATTTACACCGGAAGGTTCTCCGAGTATCAGAATCTTATATTACTTTGAGTATCATGTACTCCTGATCACGGTGGCATTTTTTTCTGTATGGACGATTCGATTAAAATTATCAAAAGATACGCTAGCATGGTCAAGTCTGTTCGTCTTTGGAGTTGGTCTGCTATCCTTGTGGTACAATCCGTTAACAGGTGGAAACTATATGTTTACTGAAAAAATGATTATATTTCCATCTTGGTTTATAAACTATCCGCTTCTGTATTATATAAGTATAACCGGAGCTTTTATCTTAGTTATGGCACTTGTATTATTTCTATTTTTATGGAGTATAAAACTGTCCTCAATTCGTGATACATATAAGAATGAAAAAACAGAGATGTTGAAAGGTAGCTAACAGACAGTTTATTGAGTTTTAGGGATAGTGAGGAGGAAGAGTTAAAAGGAACAAACTGAAAAAGACTAAGTGTAAGTTCTTAGTCTTCCAAGATAGTCAATATTTTAAAATTTGATATAACTCATCCAGTTGTTGTATTTGATAGGTTGGGATAATTGTGCTGGTATTTGGTTTCATGGTAGGGTTGAACCAGCCCGTATCCAGCCCGCTCAGATGCCCGCCTTTAATATCTGCATTTAAGGAATCTCCGATAATCAATCCTTGCTCCACAGAGAAATGAGGAATACGTGCAAAGACATAATCAAAATATTCTTTCATGGGCTTTTGAAAGCCCGTATCCTCTGAAACAAAAATATCTTTAAATATCGGATGTAATCCTGTAGCATGCAATCGTTTATACTGGGTTTGTGAAACACCGTTAGTAACGATATATAAGTCATATTGCTGCTGCAGGTTCGTTATTAATTCAAAAGCCCCCTCAATAAGCTGATGGCCTTCTTCTAAGAAGCTGCGATAGCTCTTCTCTAGTAACACACCATCGACCTCTTGACCATGGGCTTTAAACAAAAGGGAAAAGCGAGTATTTACTACTTCATCTCGTGCTATATTGCCTTCTTCAAAGGACCTCCACAGACCTTGATTTATTTTTTTATAGTGTGCTTCGATTTCAGAAGTTAACGGAATGTTTTGTTCCTCAAAAAGCACACGTAACGCTAAGGCGTTCTGCTGCTTCAAAGTCTAATAGTGTGTCATCTACATCAAAGAATAATGTTGTGTATTTTTGTAAAATATATTCCCTATCCTTTCTTTTTATTTACTAGTATAGTAGTTTCTGCAATCAATTAAGCCTGCTCAAAGTTATGTTCTGGCACATCTCTACCGCTTAATTTAAATACAAAAATGCCGCCGACTATGACGAGTACACCTAGCAACTGCTTAAAAGTAAAGGGAACCTTTTCGAGACCAAATAATCCTAGTGAGTCCCACAATAAAGCAAATCCGAGCTGGGATGTGAGAACTATAGAGATGGCATACGTAGGACCAAGCAGTCTGATTCCTTTTACTAGGCAGGTCACTACTCCTATTCCAATCAAACCGCTAATCCAATACCAAGGCTTCATATGGTCTAAGGTAAACATATGTGTTCCTTCAAAGATGAGACCGATAGTGAGTGAAGCGAGAAACCCCATACCTAACACTAATGTCGTGGTTGTCCAAGAACCCGCTCGTTCATTTACTTTACTGTTGAAAATGTTTTGCAAACCGACCAGTGTTCCCGCGGTAAGCGCCAATAATAGTCCTGAAATCATACTGTTAACTCTCCTGTTTATCAATTTTATGTTGAGGTGTATATGTGACAGATGCATCTATTCGTAAATATTATAGCCTGCAAGCGCACGCAGCCCTTCTAGATTTTTAATAAGGATAAATCCTTTGTTGCGTTCAATTAGACCTTCTGTACATAGCTTTTGAATAACGCGATTCAAATGTCTGTAGCTTATTCCAATTAAGTTTGCTACATCTATTAAACTATCTGCATTTAGTTTATCTTGAAATAGAGAATTGGATTCATCAATAGAGACGGATATTAGATAGCTCGCTAATCGCACTTCTGCAGGATGCAGTAAATTGAAGCTCAAAGAATTGGATTTAACATAAAATTTTTGTGTGATAATTTCTAGTAAAAATTGCAGAAAGGGAGAATAATCTTTTCCATATTTTTTTAACCAATTATAATGAATGCGAATCATACAAACAGGTGATACTGCTTCAACCGTATTCATAATATTAGTACCTCGTATATATTCAATATCGCCGATTAATTCAAGTGGAGTCTTAAACGAAAGAATCAAAGCTTTACCATCCGGCGAGGTGGTAAAGACTTTAACCTTTCCCTTGACGAGTACGTATAGATATTGTGAAGGCTCCCCTTGGGAACAAATAAGCTCACCTTGATCAAAACTATACAGTGATAAATGAGGTAATAGCTGTTCATTAAATATGGATTGTATTTGATACACATGTAAATAATGATACAGTAGCTCCCGATCCTTAATCTCTTTCATGATAAAACTGCCCCCTGGAATTCGTGATGTGCTGGAAGTCTTAAAACTTTAATATGACCACACCAGCTATCATCATACCGATGCCGATAAACTGGGGTAAGCTCATTTTTTGTTTTACAACGCCAAACCATCCGTTACTATCAATTAAGAAAGTTAAACAGAGCTGAGCTATTAGTAAAGAAGCTATTGTAAGAGTAACACCGATTTTGTGAAACGCTGTTACATTGCTGAAGATAACCAAAGCTCCGAAAGAACCACCGATTAAATATAACGGCTTTACCTGCTTTACCTTTCGCCAATTTCTGTCTCGGACGAACACCAGGACCAGCAACGCCCCGATGAATCCGGTTAACTGGGTAATGGTTGCAGTTTGCCAAGTGCCGATGTCTTGACTAATATGAGAGTTGGCTACACCTTGTAAGGTTATAAAGGCCCCTCCTAAAAATGCAAATAAACTTCCCCTCATTTTTATCTCTCCCTAACATAGATTTCTCTATTATTGAATAACATATCCAGGTACATTGAAAAGGACATATGTCCTCAATTATCATAGACTTCGTTTTTCTTGAATTGAAAGCTATAAATAATTGGTGATTTTAAACGAATACATAGGGATATACGTATTGATTATGGAACATTAATACAGAGAGTATATTTCAAAGGAGAAAGAAAATTGGACACGTATAGTAACACAGCGGTTTTAAATAATATTATTTGGTGCGGGATTGTGAGCGAAACACACGGTATTACGCACAATTCGAGAGGGAATGTTTGGGGCTTAGCTTCTGAAGCTCCTCCTTTTTATCCTGACATTATTACCTCCAATAAAAACGTAACTACGCAAGAAGTGGTAGAGTTTATTGGAGACAGGAACATTTTATCCATTAAGGATAGCTTTGCGAATCTGGCTATGGAACCTTTTGGCTTTAAGATCCTGTTTGATGCGGAATGGATTTATCATGCTCCTGTTTTAGAATCTGCTGTGTCGGCATGGCGTGTCGTTACAACGGAGGAAGATTTGGCAAGGTGGACCGCAGCTTATGGTATAGAAAAAATAATCAAGCCGCAGCTTATAGGACGAGATGATGTGAAAATATTTATACACGAGAATCGAGACAAACTATCAGGATTTATAGCAAATGCGGGGGCAGGTGCAGTTGGGATATCCAATGTGTTTGCAACGGATTATCATAATCAAAATTTGTGGAAAGATATCGTCCAAGCGGTTGCAACGGAGTTTCCCAAATTGCCTATGGTGGGGTATGAACAGAAGGGCGACCTAGCCGCTATACTTTCTTGCGGATGGGAATCATTAGGGCCGCTTCGTATATGGATACAATCTGATGAAAGTAGATAGGAGCTATATAAGTTAATGCTGAAGGATAAGGAATATAAAAGGTACTGACTCAAGTTCAGTACCTTTTTTGAGGATAGATAACTTTAGGTGCCTATGATTTTACGACTGCACCAGTATCATAACGTTTAAAGAGGAGCCATAGGAAAACAGCTAGAGGCACCATGTTCAATATAAAAATAGAGAATGCTTGGAAATCAGTACCGATTAATAAGGCGTGAGCGGTGACGAAAATATATAAAAAGGGCGTTAACATATGAAGCTTGCGCCATGTTTGGATACCTATTTTCTTTCTAAGCTTTGTTGTTACGAATGTGATTAGTAATATATAGAAAGAAAATGTACCGATTGCCATCGGAAACGGTTTGTAATCTGTAGTAAATGGAAGGAACAGCTCAAACCATTGAAAGGACAAATACGTATCGAAGAATAAGAAAACAAGATGACAGGTAACAAGAATCAGTGCCCAATTTGAGAGAGCTTCATGAAGATGTAATGTGTTTTTGACTTTTTTTCTTCGTTTTTTCTGTACTTGTGAAAAGAGTCCGACCATGACCGAAGCGTATAAGAGAAGATAGGCGACGGTACCGGTAGCACGAATAAAGTACCATACGTAAGTGGTCATATTGTTTCCCCCTTCCATATTTCATTGTGGTGATTTAGCAGAACTGCAGTAATCTTTTTTTGTTGGAGCCATTTACGGCCTTGTTCTTCTCCTAAAAGCAAAATCGTTTTTGCCCAAATGTCTGCTTGTATGGCAGTAGGAGCAGCGACAGTGCATGAAATAAGGGTGCTGTCAGATGGCTGTCCTGTAAGTGGGTTAATTAAGTGATGCTTCCATTCTCCATTTACTAGCCATCTTCTTTTCATGGAGGTGGAAGTTGCAATTGCACCTGAAGAGATAGTAAGAGAATCAACGATTGTATTTACAAGGTACGGGTGCTCAATGCCTATATGTAAAGCATGCGGCAAGGAGCCAAAAATACGTATATCTCCTCCGATATTTACAAAGCCATTTCCATGTGTTTCTAAATATGTTCCAATTTCATCAAGGATCCAGCCTTTCGCCATACCGCCTAAGTCAATTTTTGTATGGAGTGTAACTGCCTGAAGGCCTTCATTAAGTGTATATGGAAACATTTGAACTGGATAAGGAGGTGGAGAAGATGGTGAGTCCGTTGCTTTTCCCCGAATATATTCTATTGATTTTGAGTATCCGGCATATTCAAGCGCACGTAAGATACCAGGGTTGAACAGTCCGTCAGTTTCTTCATAAAATACTTGTGCCTTTTGCAAAATATCAAAAAGAAGAGAGGATACTGGCATTTCTTTGCCAAGCTGTTTGTTCAAACTTGAAAGCTCACTATTCTCTTGAAATCTGCTGCAAGCAGCTTCGAGCGTCCGAAGCTGTTCTTTTACCACACATTGTATATCTTCGGGCAAATCTAGTAAGGTACCTATTTCAACTACAGTACTCATTGCTTTAAAGGTGTATTTTTTCATATTACGTCCCTCTTGTTGTTGTGTCATAGCCGTCATGCTGCTCAAAGCCTTCGTTCCCTCCAGGAAACTGCCTATCGGAATATTGACCGTCAGATCCTTGATTGAATCTATTCTCTTGTGATTGTCTATTAACATGTGAGCCAAATGCATCTCTATGATGATCTGAACTGCTGTAATTTCTTTCGTCTGATTGAGTAGGCTGATCAATGTCAGCTTGCTCTTGTGAACTGACTGTTGTGCTTTCGGAATGATGTGTAAATGCCAGATAGGATACCATACCTGCAACCAGTGAAACACTTCCTAATCGTACAACCCATGAAATCCATTTTTCTTGATTCATATGATTCTCCTTTATATAAATAGTGTTATGTTTATACAAGGTGCTTTCAAGAACAGAAGGAGATGTACATGCACCTTTGTTCTCTGCGTATGTTTATTATCAGGGGGCTTCCTTAACTTTTGCTTAAAAATATGTACTTCTGCTGATTTTTTATGAACGCTAATCTCGAAAAGCCAACTCTATTCATTGATCATAGCCAAAATATATGCATTCAACACGGGATATAAAGAGACAGATAGGGAAAAGTAGGGTAGTGAAAAGCTTTGATGAAGAGACAAATGAACCAATTATATATGAGATAGAATCAATGACAAGTCATATTCAGCCTCATGTGGATGGAAACAAAATCTCTTTTGATGTGGATATCCAATCGGAAGGGCGGATAGCTGAATACTGGGTGGCGTCGGAATCTCCTAATAAAAATACTGTTCTAAAAAGAGAAGAAGCAGCCGCAGAAAAAGAAGTGAAGCGATTGGTGGAGGGGGTATTACAAAGAACGTAACATGAATATAAAGTGGATGTAGCTGGATTTGGAGACAGATTGAGAATTGAATATCCAGAAGTATAGCAAAAAGTAAAAAAGATTGGGATAGCACATTTAGTAAGGCTGCCATTACATACAACGTGAAAATAACAGTTACTGATTACGGTACGTCTGGATCTATGAAATAAATCCTTTTTCAAAGCAGACAAGGATTTTTTAAGCTAAAGCCAGAATGTAAGTTGCTATATAAAGTGAAATCCCCCAAATGAAGGGCTGATAGGATGAGCGGTTGTAACGTTCTTTTGCCGTGTGAAGCGAGGGGCATGTATATTCTGCTATGAAGGTAAATAAAATATGGATATCAGTTATTGACCACTTTAGTCAACGGTATTATAATGAAATTGACCAATGTGGTCAAAAGGGAAGGTTGTTTTAATGGAAGTTAATTCTATATTTTCGAAATTTTTTAATTTAGATGCTGAGAAGCAAGACATCATTTTAAATGCAGCAACAAAAGAATTTGCTCAAAAAGGGTACCGGAGCGCTTCTACAAATGAGATTGTAAAAGAAGCCGGTATTTCAAAAGGGCTATTATTTCACTATTTCAATAGCAAGAAGGACTTGTATTTATTTTTGTATGACCATTTTATCGAAATGTTTTTAGAAAAGATTTATGCCAATATAGATTGGGATGAAAAAGACATCTTTATTCGATATCGGCACATCGCAGTATTAAAAATGGAGCTGTTCCAAAAATACCCTGAAATATTTAATTTCATTAAAATGGTGCCAACAGAAGACGCTCCTGAAGTGAAGCAAGATTTAGAAAACAGAAATAAAGAATTTATTAATAGCAGCTACAGCAAAATGTTTGGGGATATTGATTTTTCAAAATTTAAAGAAGGGATCGATATCCAAAAAGCAATTCAAATTATTTATTGGACGATGGAAGGCTTTGCCTATCAACAGCAGGAGAAAGTGTTAGGGCTGAATGTAGATGAAATAAATTTAGACGAAGTATTCTCGCAAATGGATGAGTACATTGAAATTTTAAAAGCATCTTTCTACAAAGAGAGAAGTTGAATCTAGAAAAAAGGGAGGATTCTCAAAATGAATGTAATTGAAATCAATAATCTAACGAAACATTACGGAAAGTCTAGAGGGATTTCTAATGTAAGCTTTCATGTGGAGGAGGGAGAAATTTTTGGATTTATCGGTCCGAATGGCTCAGGGAAATCCACAACAATTCGAACATTGTTATCATTGATTTATCCGACTAGCGGAAGCGCTAAAATTTTCGGTAAGGACTGTATTGAATTTGCTCCTGAAATTGCAAAGGAGATTGGGTATCTTCCATCTGAAGTATTTTATTATGACAATATGAAGGTTATTGATCTATTAAAATATTCAGCTAGCTTTTATAAAAAAGATTGTACTAAGAGAATTAAAGAATTGGCCGAAATTCTCGATTTGGATTTAACTAAAAAAATTGATGATTTATCTTTAGGTAATAAAAAGAAGGTCGGGATTGTTCAAGGACTGCTTCATGAACCAAAGCTGATTATTCTTGATGAGCCTACAAGCGGGCTGGATCCGCTTATGCAGCATAAGTTCTTTGAATTATTGGAAGAAGAAAACAAAAAAGGGGCAACAATTTTATTTTCTTCCCATATTTTAAGCGAGGTTCAGCGCCTATGTAATCGGGTAGCGATTATTAAGGAAGGGGAAATTGTGCAAGTTGAAAAGATTAGCGTGTTAAAAGAAAACAATCATAAAAAGTTCAAAATTGAATTAAAAAATAAAATTAATAAGGGCTTCTTTAATATAACAGGTGTTACTAACTTGGAAGAAAAAGAAAATACCATCAGCTTTTTGTTTAGAGGAGATATTAATATTGTAATGAAAAAAATCTCTGAAATTGAAATCGCCAATCTTTGGATTGAAGAGCCCGATCTTGAGGAGATCTTTATGCACTATTACGAAAAGGAGGCCTAATAAGCTATGAATATATTTTTTCATGAACTAAAGGCTTATCGGAAATCCACAATGATATGGACACTCTCTTTAATCGGCATCGTGCTCCTCTTTATGTCGCTCTTTCCATCCATCGCAAAGGATATTGACGAATTTCAAAAGGTGATGGAAGGCTTTCCAGAAGCAGTAAGGCAAGTGCTTGGGATTCAACTAGACAGCATTGGAACGGTATTAGGGTTCTATTCCTATGCGTTTTTCTATATTACACTTTGTGCATCTATTCAAGGAATGAATCTAGGAGTCTCTATTATATCCAAGGAGGTTCGTGAAAAAACGGCAGACTTTCTTTTAACCAAGCCGGTTTCACGTACAACAGTATTAACATCTAAGCTATTGGCAGCAGTTGTTTCGCTGGTAATCACAAATATTGTATATTTAATTGCTGCTAATATTATGATATCGCAGGTAACGACAGAAGACTACAGCATGAAAACTTTTATTTTGATTTCCCTTTCGATGTTTTTTGTACAGCTTATTTTTCTTGCGATAGGAATCATTATTTCTGTTGTTTTTTCAAAAATCAAATCTGTGCTGACTGTGTCTCTTGGGACTGTCTTTTGTTTCTTTTTTCTAAGCATGCTCGCTTCGACTAGCGGGGATGAAGCTAAGCGCTATCTGTCGCCATTTAAATATTTTGACACAGCTTATATTATGGAACATGCAAGCTATGAAGCTTCCTTTTTATATGCAGGAGCAGGTATTGTTGTTATTGCGCTTATTGCCAGCTATATAGTTTATACGAAAAAGGATATCCATACGGTGTAAGCATATTGGGCTTGAAAGGAGGAGCTGTGTTATGAATATATTTTTAAGAGAAATGAAAGCTCATAGAAAAGCAATTATAATATGGTGTATAGGTGTGATATTTCTTATAGCATCAGGTATGGGGAAATATGTTGGTTTATCCTCATCTGGTCAATCTATGAATGATATCATGGCGCAAATGCCTAAATCCTTGCAGGCTATTATGGGGGTAGGATCGCTGGATATATCAAAGGCATCCGGATATTACGGGATACTCTTTGTATATTTGGTGTTAATGGCGACCATTCATGCTGCGATGCTGGGAGCTACGATTATCTCCAAAGAAGAGCGGGATAAGACAGCAGAGTTTTTGTTTGTAAAACCTGTTTCAAGAAATCAGGTTATTATTTCAAAATTACTCGCAGCTTTCGCTAACATCCTCATTTTTAATATTGTTTCCTTAGTTTCGAGTATTATCATCGTCGGCAAATACAGTAACGGTGAATCCGTTGGCGGAGATATTATAATCACCATAGTAGGAATGCTTATGCTGCAGCTCATCTTTTTGGCAGTCGGTACAGCAATAGCCGCTGCATATAAAAAGCCAAAAAAGGCTGCCTCGCTCTCTACAGGAGTTCTTTTAATCGCTTACATTTTATCAGTTGCTATCGACCTGAACGATAAGCTTGAATTTTTAAAATATATAACACCGTTTAAATATTATGAAGCGAAAAATATGATGTATGGCGGAGGCTTTGAAACTGTATTTGTTCTATTGTCAATTCTCATTATTGTAATACTATTTGGACTGACCTTTGTTTTTTACAAAAAAAGAGATTTATATGTGTGATCTGAAAAATGTGTGTAGGAACACCCTGCTGCTGATGTGGCGGGGTATTTTTTGCTATAAAAACACGTTAAGATGATGAAATAGGTCTTGTTCAGCTAATTTTCCTTTGGTAAAATCATGTAAAGTGTTTTGGGGGGATAAGTATGATTCAATATCCGTTTGTAGCAAAGGGTGCCACAATTGGGGTAACAGCACCTTCATCGGGGGTACGAGCTGAATTACATGATATGTTTAGACTTGCATGCAATCGTATGGAGGTGAGAGGGTATAAAGTCATTTGCGGCGATACGGTTTGGACTCAAAGTAAAGCAAAATCAGCACCTGCTAAGAAACGCGGCGAGGAATTCAATCAAATGATGCAAGATGAAGCAATTGATATCATTATTCCTCCTTGGGGCGGAGAACTATTACTTGAGGTGCTGGAATATGTAGATTTTGAGCATATACAAAACAAATGGGTATTAGGCTATTCAGATACCAGTGTATTGTTATTGGCAATTACGTTACGGACCGGAATAGCAACTGCTCACGGAACGAACTTCGTTGATTTAAGAGGAGAATACTGGGATGATACGACTGCCATGTGGCAAAACGTACTAGCAACAAAAACGGGAGAATCTATTCTTCAGCATTCCTCAGCGAAGTATCAAAAAAAATGGCAGCATGATAACCCTTCACCGTGTGTGTTTCATTTAACAGAACAAACAGATTGGAAAACAACTTCAACTAATGATGTGAAAATACAAGGCCGTTTACTCGGCGGCTGCATAGATGTAATCAGACATGTAATCGGTACACCATATGGCGATGTAGGAGGCTTTAGAAACCAATTTCTTACAGACGAACCTATAATATGGTATCTAGAAAACTGTGAATTAACAACGACAGATTTACGCAGATCATTAGTCCAAATGAAGCTGGCAGGATGGTTTGAGCATTGCTCCGGCATTCTGTTTGGACGAAGCCCTGCCAATCATCCAGTGGATGACTATACAGTTGTGGATGTGTATAGAGAGCTTTCTGAGGAGCTGCACATACCCGTTATGTATGATATTGATTGTGGTCATGTGCCTCCGCAAATCACATTTATTAATGGTGCCTTTGCTGAGGTGAAAGTAGAAAACGGAAAAGGAACCGTTTTGCAGCATTTTACGCAGTAGCATAATCAATATGCATCAAACATCATTCTCTCAAAGGAAGAATCATGTCTTTATGAGATGAAAAGGCAATCCGATTGAAGAAGGAAGAGCTAAAAGGACGGAGAATATACAGGAAAGGCTTATAATCTCCTAGAAAGGTAGAGGTTATGAAAAAAATAGTAATAAGAGTTGGAATGATAATTTTAGTAATTTTTCTTTTATTAGTAAGCACTTATAAATTAATGAACGCTAGAAGCTTTCAGCTGTTTGGTGAGCTAATCAATCACGTAGAAACGAGCCAAAAGGCAGTTGCATTGACATTTGATGACGGGCCAACAGAAAATGTAGATGACATTTTACCATTGCTGGAGCAGTATAATGCAAAAGCAACCTTTTTTCTAATTGGAGCTGATATAGAAAAACATCCTGAAGAAGCTAAAAAAATTGCAAAATCCGGGCATCAAATTGGAAATCATAGCTATTCGCACCAGCGAATGGTCTTCAAATCTTCTTCTTTTGTTGCAGAAGAAATTGAAAAAACAGATAAGCTAATTAGAAGTATTGGATATAAAGATGAAATAGATTTCCGTCCTCCGTTTGGAAAGAAGCTTATAGCACTGCCTTATTATCTAAATAAACATAATAGAGATACGATAATGTGGGATGTTGAACCAGATGTGTCTGTTGATCAGGTTGCTTATGTAAAGAAAAATGTAAAAAACGGTTCTATCATTTTAATCCATCCAATGTACGATAAAACTGGTGACGAGCTTAAAGTAATTAAAGGGATATTACAAGCGTTGTCAGAAGAAGGATATACATTCGTTACAGTAAACGAACTACAGACATTGCAAGGGAAATAATGAAGTAATGTTTGTTTGAGAAGGGGGAAAGCAGTATGAAACAGAACGAAAAACAGCTCTATCAGGTGGAAGGGGAGAGCGACCTTCCGCCCGGATTAGCCAAGCCGGCGCAGCGTGCACTTAAAGGGGCTGGATACTTGCGCCTTGAGCAGTTCACCACAGTTAGTGAATCTGATGTACTGCAGTTGCACGGTATGGGACCAAAAGCATTAGAGCAAATTCGTCGTTCTCTTGCCGATAAAGGGTTATCATTCCAAAATAAATAAAGGCTTTTTTCTTATATGCCGGTGTAAAAGGTGATAAGGAATGTATGACATAAACTGTAAAATAAACGAGAATGAATAGGTAATTTTTATAGGATAAGTGATGAGTATATGACAAACAGGGGAAACGCAATTTTTATTTTTGTTTGCTTGCTGTTTGTATGTAGTGCCATCTCAAATATATACGCTTTAAAAAAGAACAGTGTATATGAGAAGGAGCTATCTTATCAAATAGCTAATAATCTTCAAGTGTATATAAACAGTCTTTCTCACATTGTAAGTACAAATGCTGAAATCCTGAACGCAGGCAAAGTATCAAAAATGGATAGTGAATATGGTGCCAGCTTGAGGCGTGATTTAATGGAATCTATGGAGCATTTAATTCATACTGCAAATGCACTAAAATTATCAACGTCCGATACAGAAATCAACGTGAATGCCTTGCTGTATATAGCCAGTAATAATTACTTTGCTCAATACGTGACACTAATGGAAGATAGCCATTCTCAAACGTTAATTCTGAGTAAGGAGCAGCGGGATGAGCTAAAGCAGCATCAAGAAAAATTAAACAACTATCATTCTATTTTTGGAAAATATTTTGATAGAGATAAGCTGACAAATGAGAGTTTTTGGGACGAGTATAGAGGTAATGCACTGAAAAGAACAGATTGGGTTAATATGATAGTGGAAATCAATGCAGGATTTTGAATGAATCAATGTAAGGATATTACTAAGGAGAGGAAAAAAGAGTGTATAGTGCTATATACTCTTTTTTCTGTCTTAGGAGTATTTATTAGCATTTGTAAAAAGTGAGTACTTACTTCAGTTATTATGTAATTTCATTTATCATATATTATCTTTTTATTTCATATCGATCAGACAGAGAAATACAAGCACCGGTACATTATTGATTTATTCTACATTTCTAGTGTTTTTATGCAATTTAGGGGAACGTTTACTTAATTACGAAAGGAGCTTACATTTGAGGAATTCATCTGTTTTATTTTTTAATCAAATTGATCGTTCGAGCCTTTCTGTTGTAGGGGGCAAAGGAGCAAATTTAGGAGAATTAAGCAAGGCTGGATTTCCTGTACCAGGAGGATTTTGTATCACAACAGACGCTTATAAAGAATTTGTTGCTGCCAGTCCTGAAATGAATTCGATGTTAGATGAACTGAATACACTTGATCCAAACGATTTACAGTATTTACGAAAGCTCGGACAGCGTATTCGTACACATTTGCAACAATTGCAATTTTCTTCTCAGTTAAGAAGAGAGGTTATTCGTGCTTGGGAATCAGTGGGAAAAGAGCATGCTTATGCAGTGCGTTCCAGTGCTACCGCTGAGGATTTACCTACTGCTTCGTTTGCCGGCCAGCAGGATACATATCTTAATATAAAAGGTGAAAAAGCATTGCTTCAGCATATTCAGCAATGCTGGGCTTCTCTTTTTACAGACCGCGCGATTTCTTATCGAGCGAAAAATAAATTTGATCATCGGCACGTTTATTTGTCAGTAGTTGTACAGAGGATGGTGAATCCAGAGTTTTCTGGAATCATGTTTACTGCTGATCCAGTTACTGGCAATCGCCAGGTGGTATCCATTGATGCGAGCTTTGGATTAGGTGAAGCACTTGTATCCGGAATCGTCTCTGCAGATTTATACAAAGTGAAGAATGGGGACATTACTGAGAAGAATATTTCAGAGAAGAAGCTAGCTATTTTCTCGTTGCCAGAAGGGGGAACAGTGAAGCAGGATTTGCCTTCAGAACAGCAAACGATGCAAGCGCTGACAGACAGTCAAATTATAAGCTTGGCTGAACTCGGAAAACGAATTGAAGCGCATTTTCAATCTCCGCAAGATATTGAGTTCTGTATTGAAAATGGGGAGATGTTTATTGTACAAAGCAGGCCGATTACATCGTTGTATCCTCTTCTTGATCTACCGCAGGAGCCCTTGCGCGTTATGATATCGGTTGGTCATTTGCAAGTGATGACAGATGCGATAAAACCACTGGGGCTTTCAGTACTTCGCAAGCTGTTTCGTGGCGGAGGTACAGTACTAAGGGAGGGCGGGGGACGCCTCTTTTTGGATTTATCGGACGTTCTTCATCATAAGATAGGAAAAAGAATCGTACCTAAAGTTATTGGAAATGCTGAAGACACTATTAGTCGTGCGCTGGAAGAGATTGCAAAACGACCCGAATTCTATAATGCTCCATCCAAACCTGGCGCGATAAAAGCGTTGATTGCATTTATACGGCCTATCTTAAAAGAAGGGCTGAGGCACCTTCGTAAGTATGATCCAGCGGTAGCTAAAAAACAAGTTGAATTATTTATGGAGAATAAAAGAAAACAAGTTCAGCAAGATATGAGGAGATTACAAGGAACAGAGCGGTTAGAAAGAATGCAATATCATTTCGATACGCTTGGCTTAGAGGTGTTCCAACATATAATCCCTAAAATGGTGGCGTTTATTCTTTCTTCTGTATTACTGAAAAAAGCGCTTGTACGATGGTTAGGTGACGATAAAGAATTCTACCAATTAAACAAATCATTGCCTGGTAATGTGACAAGCGAAATGGGCCTTATGATTGGAGATTTAGCTGATATAGTTCGAGATTTACCAGAAGTGGAACAATATCTTAAGCATGCAACTGATTCCACCTTTTATCAAGGGCTGGCAAACGTGAGCGGAGGAGAAATGTTCCTTCAAGCATTTGACTTGTTTATTGCTCAATATGGAATGAGATGCCCAGGTGAAATCGATATAACAAAGCCACGCTGGCGAGAAGCCCCGATGCAGCTCATCCCAGCTATTTTAGGACATATGCGAAGTGTAAAAGAAAATGAGCATCGAGAAAAATTTGCACAAGGTGAACGAGAAGCCCATGAAGCTGCAGAACGCATCCTCTATCAAGTAAGGTACAATCCAATCAAGAAAAAACTTCTAAAGCGTCTTATTACAGTCTTTCGCGGTCTCGGCGGGCTACGGGAACACCACAAGTACTTATTTATATGTGCTTTGGATGAATGTAAAAAAGTTATTATGGATGAGGCAGAAGAGCTTGTCAAAAAAGGAGTCTTTGAGCAGGCAGAGGATGTATATTTCTTGACATTAGATGAGTTAATTTCACTTGTACAAGGTACGTATACAGAAAATGTTACACAGTCTGTAATACAACGAAAAGAACAATATGGATATTATCAAACACTGCAGCCGCCTCGTGTAGTGACAAGTGAAGGTGAAAGTATTACAGGCGCTCCACGGAAAGGAAAGTTTCCGGAAGGGGCATTCATTGGCAGCCCGGTTTCAGCAGGAGTGATGGAGGGAATTGCTAGGGTAATTTTATCTCCAGAAAAAGCTCATTTGAATAAGGGAGAAATATTAGTCGCACCTCACACTGACCCGGGCTGGACTCCATTATTTCAATCCGCCCGCGCATTGGTAACGGAGGTTGGGGGACTGATGACGCACGGTTCTGTTGTAGCTAGAGAATATGGAATCCCCGCTGTAGTAGGGGTAGACGGTGCAACCGAAAGAATTAAAGATGGACAAATGATTCGGGTGGATGGTAATCAAGGGTTTGTGGAAATTATAAGCGAGATAAACGAGTAACTTACATATGAAGCGGTTTCTAGCTAGAAGCCGCTTCATATTAGCTGGATTCTGTTGTTCTATATGACTGTCCTCAAAAATAATATGTTACGCCAAGTGGAATTGTCGAGAGGTCACCTGGATAAATAACATAATAGATATCTGGATAATGTGTTGTATGATGAGGGATATGATGCGTCAAGAACGGATGTTGAGCTTGAAGTGCATGAAAGGTATCTTGAATGGAAGCCCAAGTAATGGCGGTCCCAGTTTCAAATTGCCTAAAGCATGGATATATCATAACAGTTTACCTCACTCGTTTATTGTAGTTTCTACATGATATGTGAATGAGTGCTTATAGCAACAAGGAAATACAGAAATCATCTCAAAGAACTGTAAAAGAGTCGCAGCTCAGTGAACAGCACTTTATAAAACTATGAAAAGTGAAGGTGAAAATGTTATTAATATAACACCAAGTGGAATATTTTATTTTCTTTAAAGTATAAATTCGTTACAATATAAGGAGAACATACTGTAAATTATCATGCATTATGGAGATTTATTCAGAGGCTATACATTATTTTAAAAGGTGAGGGAAAGCAGGTAATTATATTGGAAAATGAAAAACTTATATTCAAAGGTGTAAAGCCGGATACTCGAAATCTTAATGAAAGAATTTATACTTATTTACATAATAAAATTATCTTTAATCAATTAAAACCGGGAACACGGATTAGTTATGAGGAATTAATAGAGGAATTAGGCGTAAGTAAGACTCCGTTGCGGGATGCATTAAATCGGCTGCAACAAGATGGTCTGATTGAAATTAAGCCTCGTTCAGGAACATTTGTAAAGATGCCGAATGCCAAAGATATCGAAGAAATATTTGATGTAAGAAAGGCTCTTGAAAGGCAAGCAGTTGGGCTAGCAACAACAAGGATGCCGCGGGATGTGATGGAACAGTTACTTGAAAAAACGATTCTTGCTGAGAAAGTAATTCTTAGTGGAGATTTCAATAGATACTTGCAAATAGATCATGAAATGCATAAGGTGATTTTTCTCAACTCAGATAATCAAAGGCTTATTCACATACTGAATTCCTTGCAAGCGCAAGTCACTTGGATTGGAGTAATGATAGGGAATGCTGTTGAGGGATTACTCGAGGTAAACGAACATCACAAAAGTATTTTACGTGCGATGTTGGATTCAGACGCCGTATTAGCACAAAATTTAATGGAAAATCATATTGAAGAAGTAAAATCGACCGCGCTCAAAAGCTTTTTATAGATTCATTACGAATCTATTGCTGCGGCCGATTTTGTATACGCTTACTATTTTTTGTTTATGGTATTTAGTTTTTTAAATCATTCCTGTTGAATGGTAGGATTTCGTATTAATTTGCTTTATTTATATTTTCTAGCTGGACTTTTGCGCCGTTATCATGTATCAACATTTTCTTTCTGATCGCAAATAAAGGAATTAAGCTAACGAAAAATGATGCGCTTAAAACAAAAAGAGCTGTATCTGTCTCCAGCAAACCTACCAAAACAGGACCAAAAAAACCACCCAAAGCACCGATAGAGTTAACTAATGCGATTCCAACTGCTGCAGACGATTCAGTGAGAAACAGTGAAGGCAACGACCAGAATGGACCGAAAAAGCTGTACGCTCCTGCAAATGCGACCGCCAACATTAGGATGGATACTATAGGATTATATGCTAGTCCGCTTCCAATAAGGCCGCCAGCGCTGACAATAAGAGTAACAGCGGTATGAATCCATCTTTCGCCTGTTCGATCAGACTGACGCGCCCACCAAATCATTGCGATTAATCCTATAATAGCAGGTATCATTGCGAGTAAACCTACTTGAGTATTTGTATATGACGCTGAAATTGACTTAATAATAGTTGGTGTCCAGAATGTTAATCCATATGCGCCGAGCAAATAAAATAAATACACAAAAGTAAGCAGCCATACCCGAGAATCCTTTAGTACTTCTCTTGTGGAAGATTGTTTTACTGAAAGCTTTTCTTCGTTTTCTTTCTTTAGTTCTGTGTTAAGCCAACGTTTTTCATCTTCTGTAAGCCACTTTGCTTGTTCAGGACGATCTGTTAAATAAAACCATGTAATAACACCTAAAATAATTGCTGGAATACCCTCTAATATAAACATCCATCTCCATCCAGAAAGTCCAAACCATTGGATATTGTCCATAATCCAGGTGGATACCGGTGCACCAACAATATTAGAAACTGCTACTGAAGTCATAAAAAGGGCAATTGCGCGCGCGCGTTCTTTAGCTCTAAACCAAAATGTCAGGTAGAGGATGACCCCTGGGAAAAATCCTGCTTCGGCCACACCTAGCAAAAAGCGCAGTATATAAAGATGTGTCGCTGATTGAACCCACGCTGTCAATATGACAACGAATCCCCATGTAAGCATAATCCTGGCAATCCATTTCCGAGCACCAGTACGATACAATATGATATTACTTGGGATTTCAAGAAAGGCATATCCAATGAAAAAAATTCCCGCTACCAACCCAAAAACTTCAGCTGTTAAACCCAACTCCTTATTCATTTCGAGAGCGGCATAGCTAAGATTACTTCGGTCCAAAAAAGCGACAATGTATAGAATAAAAAGAAAAGGTATGATTCTTGTCGTCACTTTTTGTACAGTTCTACTTTCTAGCACATTATTGTTTTGGCTCATTCAAACTCCCCCATTTGGTCATTTTCATTCCCTTGCAAAAGGCTAGTATATTCTCTATCCCCCTCTCTTTAATAAAAGTTGTTTTCGTGGAGTATTTAGATATGTAAAGTACCAGAAATTAAACTGATTATTCGTAATAGAAATTATGGATTGACTATTCTGAATTTTCGGAGTAAAATCTGATATATCAGATTATAAAGCATTTATTTTTATTTGTAACTAGAAAAGTAAAAAATATTTAAATGTGTTGTTGTTTTTGAGTTTTTAATTTCTCTTTTTAAAAATAGAGAAATAGTGATATTCAAAGCGTAAACACCACTATTCTCTATATTTATAAATTTAATTAAGAAAGTGAAACAGAGTTACAAAAGGGGGAGAAGTATGGGGAAGTATGGAAATGAAGTACAAATGAATGTGTATCAGCAAAAGGACAAAAAGCATCTTCCTGTCCGATTTGAAGAATTGGAGAAACAAGCACGTCAAAAGCTAGAGGATGGTCCGTATTATTATATAGCAGGAGGAGCAGGTGCTGAAGACACCATGCGTTCTAATGTACAAGCCTTTGACCGCTGGCAGATCGTTCCACGAATGCTCTGCAATGTAGAAGATAGGGACTTGAGTGTATCTCTGTTTGGTCAAACATTCCCGTATCCGGTAATGTTAGCCCCAATCGGTGTGCAGACAATTTTTCATCCTGAGGGAGAGCTAGCTTCTGCACGTGCTGCAGCTGCCATGGATGTTCCATTCATTTCTAGCTCAGCATCCACACATTGTATGGAAGAGGTAGCATCTGTCATGGGTGATTCTGCTAGATGGTATCAATTATATTGGAGTAACGACCGTGAAATAGCGGCCAGCATGCTGCGTCGTGCGGAAGAAGCTGGCTATTCCGCTATCGTTGTTACACTTGATACACCGATGATGGCATGGCGTGAGCACGACCTTGAAAACGCTTACCTTCCGTTTTTGTCAGGGATAGGAGTGGGGAATTTTCTAAAGGATCCAGTCTTTTGCTCCAAGCTGGAAAAGGCGCCTCATGAAGATATGAAAGCAGCTATTTCACTTTGGTCACAGGTGTATGGAGATGCTAGTTTAACATGGAACGACTTAGCGTTTCTTCGTGAGCATACAACATTGCCAATTTTATTAAAAGGCATTCTCCATCCAGACGATGCCAAATTGGCATTGCAGCATGGTGTAGACGGAATCATTGTATCCAATCATGGTGGAAGACAAGTAGATGGATCGATAGGAGCACTAGATGCATTGCCAAAAATTTGTGATGTTGTACAGGGGCGTATCCCAGTGCTATTTGATAGTGGTATCCGACGCGGTGCTGATGTAGTAAAGGCGTTGGCGCTTGGGGCATCTGCAGTTCTCCTTGGCAGACCATATGGATACGGGCTGGCGCTTGCTGGTGAGGAAGGTGTAAGGGAAGTAATCCGCAATTTAATTGCTGATGTGGATTTAACGATGGCTCTTTCTGGGAAAAAATCAATTGCAGAACTTGATCGCTCTCTTCTAGTTGAGGCGAATCAATTCACGAATACTAAGGAGGAAAATTATGAAAACTTACCAATTAGATCTTAATCAACCAACTTTTAATTCTGTTGAGGAAGAAAGACTGCATCTTAAACAACGCTTAGCAGGTGCTTTTCGTTTGTTCTCCAAGTTTGGATTTGATGAAGGAGTAGCAGGTCATATTACTGTCCGCGATCCAGAGCTTAAGGATCACTTCTGGGTAAATCCGTTTGGGATGCATTTCAGCCAAATTAAGGCCTCTGATTTATTATTGGTTAATCATCACGGAAAAGTAGTGGAAGGAACTCGTCCAGTGAATGAGGCTGCGTTTGCTATTCATTCTCAAGTACACGCTGCTCGTCCTGACGTGGTTGCTGCGGCTCATGCTCATTCTGTATATGGAAAATCTTGGTCTTCTCTAGGGAGACTATTAGATCCGATTACACAAGATGCATGTGCATTTTATAATGATCACAGCCTGTTTGACGATTATACAGGGGTAGTCTTGGAAACTGAAGAAGGTAAGCGCATTGCAAAAGCATTAGGAAATCATAAAGCGGCTATCTTACGTAACCATGGTTTATTAACCGTAGGACAAAGTGTGGATGAAGCAGCTTGGTGGTTTATTACAATGGAGCGTTCTTGCCAAGCACAGCTATTAGCAGAAGCTGCTGGAACACCGGTTCTGATTGAAGAGGAGAATGCAAAGGTAACGGCTAAGCAAGTTGGGGAATCCTACGCTGGCTGGTTCCAATTCCAGCCTTTATGGGATCGCATTGTGAAAGAACAGCCGGATTTCTTAGATTAATTGAATCGTTCTCGATACAATACGAACTCACTATGAGTAAGGAAGATAAGTATTCTAGATACATAAAGAATCCCTGCTCCATACTTAAGAGGTTGATAGTTGAGAAGGAAAAACAGGAAACTCTTCTCATGTCATAAGTCAGATTTGAGACGTCATCTTTGGATGGCGTCTTTTATATTCTTTCATTTTGAGTTGTATCTGAAGAGGATGTAGGAGATGACGTTTGGATTAATTTTTCAAATAAGAGCCTCTTCATTCCATAAAACCCTATAATAATAAGAAAAAGGCCATATATATGACCTTTTTAGAATGCTTGTTTAATTTCATCTATACTGTCTTGGCTTCCGGTAACCAATAGAACATCGTCTCGTTTTAATGTTGTGTTGCCGTGAGGAATAATAAATGAATCTTCTCTATAAATTTGAACAATCAACGTGTCTCCCAATTCTTTAATATCCCGTATTCTTTTTCCTTCATATTCCATGTTGCTGATTTTAATTTCATGCAGTTTTTCTTCGGATTGTATTAACTGTACTAAGCTTTTATTTGCAACTAACATTCTAACGAGAGTTTTAGTGGAATTGACTGTAGAAAAGACAACATATTCTTTTTCAATTAATTGTTTATGAAATTGAATATCCTCTATTCTTACAATCACTCGATCTACACCACGTTCTTTTGCTCTTGCTGCCAACTCATAGTTCACTGTATCATCACTTGTTGCTATTACCAGTATATCTGCTTTAAACCCGCCTTGGGATTCAACACTCTCTGGATTGATACTGTCTAGTATGCACACATTGCCAATATCATCCGTCTCATTCCGTTCATTTTCAATATCATCAAACATCAACACATCATATCCGTCTTTTTTAAAATCTTCCATAAGAGGGAATGTGATTCGATTTCCTCCCACAATATGCAATGTTTTTCGTTTTTTTTCAATAGGTGGAAACCATTTTTTGAACAGGATAGGTGAAACAATACAACTAATAATAGCAGACAAAATAAGAGCTGAAGACATCTCTTCTGAAAGAATTCCCATTTTCTCCCCGATGCTGGATGCGGCAATTACGAGCGATAATTTTGCTGTTAGTAAAAATGTAGTCGGGATGACTATAGCGTTCGTATACCATTTTTTCATAACTAGCATCGGAACCGCTTTGGATATGAAAAAAGCAATCAGCAAAAAAGGAATCAATAACAAGGCTGCTTTCTTTTCAAATAAACTCCATAAATCCATTTTTACCCCGACCATAACAAAAAAGATAGGGATAAAAAATCCGTATCCAATGGAATCCATTTTCTTCACTAAGTCCTCGTTAGGCACTAGCAATGATAGTAAGGCCCCTGCTAAAAATGCTCCTAATATATTTTCAGCACCTACCGTTTCAGATAATCCTACAAGAACGATTATAAGAGCAAACACTGCCCTTGTGTCTAATTGAACGCTACCGCTTGATAACTTTTCAAATATATGCCCGGTTTTTGCCCGTTTTGCAATCGCATATAAGATGGCCCCTGCTGCAAATAATAGCAATAGCATCGCCGTGTTTTTTCCTTCTTCTGAATACAAAGAGACGAACACTGCCAATAACACCATTGTTGCTAAATCTGCGATAACAGTAACTAACAAGATAAATTGTCCAATTTCTGTTTTTTCCATGTTTTTTTCTTTTAATGTGGGGACAACCACGCCAAGCGATATAGTGGAAATGATTAAGGTCATTAAAAATACATTATCAATCCATCCTAGCCACTGAAAGACAAGGGAACAAGCAAAGGATACACTTAAAATTAACACAAAGACACCGCTCGCAACGAAGGGTAATCGCGGTACACTTCCATGTTTTTTTCCATGCTTCGATTTAAATAATGTAAAATCAATTTCAAGTCCGCTCAAAAACATAAGAAATATAATTCCAAAGGTAGACATAACATTTAACCACTCATCTTGATGAACTATATGAAATCCACTTTTCCCGATTATCATACCTGCTATAATCTCTGCCACAACAACGGGAATGATGTGTATTTTAAAGCGGTGTAAGAGAATGGGGATAAAGAATGCTACCGCAGTTACAATCATTAACGATGTAACCGAATATCCATGTTCCATCCTATCTCCTCCTTTTTCCTTATAATACCAAAAAAAAAGATGCTGCAACAAATATCTCGTCCTAAGGAGGTTGAAACATCTTCCTTACAACCTTATATAGTGAAGCTAATAAAAAGGTTACAACAGCTATTTGATGGAAACAAATTAAACGACTTAGAAGGATTTATTTGTAGCGGCTCCCTTGTAGTAGTAGAGTGGTGTAGGGAGTGATTAAATGTAATAAAGTTGTGAATATCTATTTATTGAATGTAGATTTATAAGCTAGCCTACCTTTTGATTAAAATGCTAAATCAAGAGGTTTTTTCTGTAGTTATGCAGAGTGTATATCTATATTTAAAGATTGAACGTTAAAGGATGTTGTTTCTTATTTGCAAAACTTAAGATGTATATTCTTTGACAGACATTTATTCCACAAGATATAATAGCTATTGAGTCTAAATGTTCAAACTCTTAAACGATTAAACTTTTTATAAGGAGACATGCAAAATGACTGCAAAAGTAGCTGAAAAAGAAGAATATCTTAATAAAATAAATGAAATTGGGATGGGCAATGTGAAGCCGAAAGAGCTTACTTCTACTGACTTTTTTACAGTAGCGACTGAACGTCGTTCTGTACGTCATTATGATCCAAGCTTTAAAATGACAGAAGATGAAATTCGTGAGTTGTTAGAAATCGCTGTTCAAGCGCCATCTTCTTCTAATTTACAGCCATGGAGATTTCTTGTGATTGAAGATGCTGAAGAAAAAGCAGCTTTATTGCCAATTGCCAACAATCAAAAACAAATTGTTGATGCTTCCGTTGTTATTGCTGTATTGGGAGATATTCAAGCTTATCAAAATGCTGAAAAAATATACGGTGAGTTTGTAGAGCGAGGCATGATGACAAAGGAGATTAAAGAGTTTTATGTGAACTCCATCATGGAAAACTATGGAAAATTGTCTGACGAGCAAGCAACTCGTGTAGCTATGATTGACGGCGGATTAGTGTCTATGATGCTGATGTTGGCGGCAAAAGCAAAAGGCTTAGATACAGTTCCTATGGGCGGGTATAATGAGGCTAAATTTATCGAAGCATTTGATGTTCCAGCAAATTACAAGCCTGTTATGTTAATTGCAGTAGGAAAAGGTGTACAGGCAGGATTTGAAAAAGTACGCTTACCATTAGATGACGTTTTAACATGGAATAAATATTAATTTGTAAAGAGCTGAACCTAGAAAGATTATAGGTTCAGCTCTTTTTATGCTCATTTTGGAGATGGATTTCTTTTCGGAACTTTTCAGTTGTATGTAAATACAAGTAAACTCATCTTTTTATAATTGGAAAATGTGGATTTTTTCTTTAAATAAAGGAACGTTTATTTTAATAAAATTCACATATATTCATATATATTTTGTAAGCGCTAAATATTTCTTTAGGGGGATGGAGAATGAGCGATTACATAGGAAGAAGAGAGAGTTCAGAAGAAAAGCTGGAAGCAATTTATGAGCAGGACCGATGGCTGTTGATGGAGACATGTGATATACATTGCATCAGTGAGTTAAGAAGGAAGATTTGGACAGCCGACAATATACCCGTTTCGCAAATGAAAATTCCTGAAATTTTGAGGAGCGGAAAGTACAGCTATTCTCTTGAAAGAGAGAAAAACAAATATCATTCGATTATTATTAAGGTAGAAGATTCGCTTCATTCCCACTATTGCTGGACATTTTCTTATTAATGTATAGAAAAACCGAATAGGTAAGCTGTCAGATGGAAAGGCCTTCACGCTATGGAAGGTCTTTTTATCTGTTTACATTAAAACGGCATGGTTTATTGTGCTGCATGATATGTAACTTTTAGGTTATTGGCACAGTTATTTTCAAGGCGGATATATTGAAAAAATAGCTACATTTGATAAAATGACAGGAAAAATAAATAGGAGGATACAAGATGGAACTGCATGTTTATGAAGAAGGAGAATCAAAGGTTGCTGTTGTAGAAAGTTGTGAAATAGTCATACGTGATGTGCAAGGGGCATTAGATTTAATGGCATCAGCATTGTCTAATTATGGATGCTATAAACTGATCATCCATGCTGTCAATATTACAGAGGATTTCTTTACACTAAGAAAGGGATTGGCTGGTGAAATACTGCAAAAATACGCTAACTACAATATGAAACTCGCTATTGTTGGTGATTTTCAAATATACAACAGCAAAAGCCTTGCAGATTTTATATATGAATGCAACCAAGGAAAGCAAGTATTATTTCTACAAGATGAACAAACTGCATTACATGCTCTTCATGCTATCAGATGAAAAAAGCCTCATTGAGTCTATAAAACTTTATGAGGCTTTTTAAGTCCTTGTTAAAGAATACTGAAGCTGTTTGTGAGTTCTTGTTCTACGCCATTAGAGGCTATCTTTGTTTGCTTATAACTCTTTTTGATCAACATTAAATTCAATCAAATTACCATCTGGGTCAGCACAGAAAATTTGTGCGAATCCGCTTTTTCCGTATGGCTTTTCAAGAATATCCACTTCATGTTGCTTTAACCACGTAAGCGTGTCATAGTAGCTTTTGACTCTAAGAGCAAAGTGACCTTCTCTGCTGGATAAGCTTTTATCCTGACGAATCGTCTGTGAAGAGGGATCGACTATCAAGTGAAGCTGCTGTCCCTCTATTTCATACCATGCGCCAGGAAAATCAAAATCAGGACGCGGTATTTCTTTTAAACATAAAATGTGTTCATAAAATCCTTTGGATTTTTCCAAATCCGTAACCGTTAAACTTACATGATGGAGGCATGTATATGTAATCAAATTCTTCACTTCTTTCATTTTTATTATTTACTGTTTTCTTTTGCCGCTATGATAAGCACCGTACAATGCAGTTGGCACAACTTGCATAACTAGATTAGGAAAATGAAACAATTCGGCAGCTTGATACAAAAATCCTTCTTGCATGAATCTGTTCCCCTAGCTCAAGAAGAAAATCAACAACATGTTTCAACAGAGTGTATATAAAAGCTCAGTAGAATGCTTACAGTGTGTTTCGTACAAAATATAGGTGGATAGTGTTGCTGTACATAGTATAAGCAATTAGTTTAGAAAAGAAAAAATATTCCTTTACAGGAATATTCCTTTTGGGTTATATTAAGGGTATGAATTTGATTTTAACGGCCCTTGCCGAACCGAATCGTTTCCAAATTGTTGAACTGTTGCGCGATGGTCCTCTTACAGTGGGGGAAATCGCGGAGAAGCTGAATCTTCGTCAGCCGCAAGCTTCTAAGCATCTTCGCGTATTGAGTGAAGCTGGACTGGTTGAGGTACAGCCAAGCGCTAATAAAAGGATTTACAAGCTGCGGCCTGAGCCGCTTAAAGAAATGGATTCTTGGCTGAACTCCTTCCGTCACATCTGGGAGGTAAGGTTCGCTCAGTTGGATGATTATCTAAAAGAACTGCAGGATAAGGAAAAGAAGCATGATGACATGTGATATTCCCAAACTGTACGGAAGGAGAAGAGCTTCATCGTATTGCATTAACAAAACATAAGGAGGAATAGCAATGAATAAAGAAAATACAGCAAACAATGTAACAACAAATGAGGAGAATGAGCTCGTTATTACACGTATATTTGATGCGCCGCGTGAGCTTGTGTTCAAAATGTGGACTGATCCTGAACATTTAAAGCATTGGTGGGGACCGAAAGGCTTCACGATGAATGTAGCTAAGTTAGAACTTCGACCAGGAGGTATGTTTCACTACAGTCAAAAATCTCCTGATGGGCAAGAAATGTGGGGCAAGTTTGTTTATCGTGAAATTACTGCACCAGAAAAACTCGTTTTCACCAACTCCTTTTCTGATGAGGAAGGCAATACCATTCGTGCGCCATTTAGTCCAACATGGCCGCTTGAAATTTTAAACATACTCACATTTTCAGAATATGAAGGCAAGACGAAGCTTGTAATGCAAGGAGGACCTTTATCTCCAACAGAGGAGGAACGCAAAACCTTTGAGGCGGCAAGAAACGGAGTGAAACAAGGAATCGGAGGTACATTGGATCAGCTTGCGGATTATTTAGCGAAAGCGTAATGGGGCAGGTATGTAACGAGGCATATTTGATGATCTGAATGAAGATAGGGAAAACACCGCTCAACATATAAATGGAGCGGTGTTTTTGTCTATTATTCATTTTTAAGAGGAGAATTTACTACCTTTTTAATGGTTAAAGTGTTGCCAGTATAATTTTTTTATAGCTTTACATCCTCCTTAAAAAAGATAATGATGAATTATCTTTTTTTATTTTAGTATAAAAATTCTCTATTTTATCAAAAAAACTGCATAGATTCTTCATCATTTCATCACAAATATTCAGTATACTGCTTTTGGGACATACAAGTTTATAAGAAAAAGGGTTTGTTGATATGAAGATAACTCGGGTGTTTTTTCTCTTTTTAGTATTTTTTACGTTTCTATCATCCCATACGCAGGCGCAAGCTACTTTACAATCTCAAATAAACGCAGTTCCTGAGCATGGGGTTTTGAAAATTCCAGGCGGTATTTATCAAGAGGCAATTGTGCTTTCTAAGTCTATTGCAATAGAAGGAACTGGACAAGTCACGATTCGTTCTTGCGGACAAAACCCTGTCATTACGATACAGAACCAAGGGGTTGTGCTGAAACATGTTAAGGTAGAGCAATGCGGTACTAGGAAGGATTTAGAAGCAATCTATGTTACGGGTGAGAATCATAGGATAGAGGACATCCAAATAGAGACAAAGCAGTTTGGCATTAAATTTGACAAGGCATCCGATATAGTTGTTACAAACAGTTCCATTCAAGGAAACCAAAATGGAAACGGAATTGATTTATGGAAGTCCAGCAGAAATACTATTCATAATGTGAAGATTAATGGAGTAAGAGACGGGATTTATATGGAGAGAAGTGATTTTAATAAACTAACCCAAAATGCTATCCAAAATTCACGTTATGGTATACATGTTATGTTTTCTAATGATATAACCGTAAGGAACAACGTGTCTCGTGATAATATCACGGGAGCAATGGTAATGGAAACAA
This sequence comes from Bacillus sp. 165, assembly GCF_017742235.1. Taxonomy (GTDB): domain Bacteria; phylum Bacillota; class Bacilli; order Bacillales; family Bacillaceae_G; genus JAGHKQ01. Next base: position 342,193 of record NZ_JAGHKQ010000003.1, on the reverse strand, counting down.
AGGGAACAACGATTGAAGAGAACGAGTTCATCTTTAACAACCGTAATGTCCATGCACAAGGACTATTGCTGTACGATGCAGAAGAAACGGCAGTCATTCATAACTATATCGCCTATAATCGAGTAGGGATTTATGTGGAAAACACAGCAGGCAATCGTATTTTTAATAATGAACTGCGTGGCAATTTTATTGGTATGCAATTTAAGAATGCTAATGGGAACAGCGTATCTCATAATACGTTTCTTGGAAACGTGAACGAATCACAAGCAATAGACAGTACAAGGAACAATATTATTCATAACTACTGGGATACGGCATTAAAACTGGATACAGGAGGCAAGGGGACGAGTTCTATACCATATAGAGCTGATCCATTTTTTCTTACTTTGACGAGGGACGTGCCAGAGTACCAGCTGTTTTTTCAATCTCCTGGCATGGTTGTACTTCAGAAATTATTAAAAAGTCCTGAAGAGCAAGTGTTCATAGATGATGCGCCAGCTATGAAAGCGACAGGATGGGATGAGAAAACGGGTTCGTCATCTAGTATGCCAATTTTTATGCTTAGTGCAAGCATGTTAGCAATAAGTAGTATTTTATTTATAATTGGGAGGAAGAGAACATGAAGTGGAAAGGTGTATTAATTACGTTATTTACAATTTTAGTAGTAGCTATGGCTGGATGTGGAAAGAAGGAAGTTAAGCCAGTTGCGATTGATGAAAAGAATCATACATGTGCAATTTGTAATATGGCTGTTATGGACAGCCAATTTGCGACAGAAGCGATTTTGGAAAACGGAAAAGTGTTGACGTTTGATGATATCGGCTGCATGTACAAATGGCTAAGTGAGAATGAGGATAACGAACTGCAAGCCAAATTTGTGCGTGATTACAATACAAAGGAATGGATTGCAGTCGACAAAGCAACCTATGTGTATGATAACGATATTCAGACTCCGATGGCCTATAATGTAATTTCTTTTAAAGATAAAAAAGATGCAGAAAGCTTCATCTCTAAACATGAGGGTGAAGTGTTAATGTCTGAGGAATTAGAAAATCATCAATGGGAAATGAACAAAGAAATGATGATGAAGATGAAAGAACAACATGGTAACATGGACATGAATCATTCGCATTAATAAAAAGGACAACCGCTCCGGTTGTCCTTTTTTACGGAGAAGAGGGATTGTATGGGAAATATTTGGCGCTCAGAGTGGCGTATGACCATAAGGCAGCGTTCATCGTACACGTTTGTGTTGTTATGGGTAAGTATTTTGTCTTTGTTGTTTCTGCTAGAGCGAAACACACCCTCCTTAACAGGATACACAAACATGACAGGAACAATCGCAAATTTAGTCATTTACATCGTACCGTTGTTTATGCTCATTATCGGGTCTTTTTCGGTCGCAAACGAGATGGAAAACGGACAGTGGCGGCTTTTGAGCACATATCCTATTTCTTCTTTTACTTATGTCACTGGAAAATTAGCAGGACAATTCACAGCTCAAGCTACTATCTTTACACTTAGCTTCGGCATTAGTCTGATGATTGGCTTGCTGAGCGGGAGTGCCTTGTCTGTAAAATGGGTATGTGCTCTCTATTTATTTGCAGTAGCATTGATGTTTTTCTTTCTTACCATCGGTCTGGTAATTGGTGCGTTTGTCACAACTAGATGGCAAGCTTTAACGATTTCAGTTGGTATATGGTTCTTTCTCATCATGATATGGCCGTCGGCACTTATAGCCATTCTCGGCTTAGTGCCATATCCCATGATTGGGCTGCTTTTGAAAATGGCGTTGCTGTTGAATCCGGCTGAACTCCTTCGCATCGTGTTTGTCGTTCAGCTAGGTGGAGGAGCAGTATTCGGGCAGGCTTATGATAGTTTGGTTACATTCTTGCAAACTGGGGTTTCATGGGGAGTTCTTGCCTTATATATGGTAGTATACACCGGTTGTTCTTTGATGCTCTCTACCTGGAACTTAGAAAGGAGAAAAATGCAGTGACACTTTTACAAATTTCCCAAGTTTCAAAGAAATATAAAACGAAACAAGCGCTTTCCTCTTTCTCTTTTCAGGCAGCTAAAGGAACGTGTGTTGTACTTTGCGGGGGAAATGGGGCGGGAAAAAGCACCCTTCTTCATATTTTGGCGGGTACTTTAAAGTCTTCCTCTGGTACAGTCGTATTACAGGATATTGAGTTATGCAAGGATAGAAATGCCTATGTTTCACAAATTGGATATATGCCCGATGACTTTCATGCCCAGCAAATGATGACGGTTCAGGAGTTTCTCTCTTTTTATGCAAAGCTACGAAAGACAGAGGAGAAGCATATACAAGAGGTGTTGGAGAAGGTCGGACTGGCTGAGAAGAAAAAGGAGCTTGTCAAGCATTTATCTAAAGGAATGAAGCAGCGGTTATTATTTGCGCAAGCATGTATAGGTAAGCCTAAACTATTGTTGTTAGACGAACCTACAAATGGGTTGGACCCGTTTTGGGTAAATGCCTTCGTGGAAATCTTGCTGCAACTAAAGAGAGAGGGTACTATTATTGTGTTTTCTACGCATATGATGGATGTTGCGGCAGAAGTAGGAGATCATATTTTATTTATGAAAGACGGTGCAGTGACTCAATGCATAGAAGGAGCAGGGAGTAAAGAAGACAAAACATTGCATCTGCTGCATCTGCATCGCCAAGCATAGAGAACTTAAAAATATTAAAATAAGGAAATTTTTGATTAAGTGCAGGGTAAATAACGCTTCAGGAGTCTATCAGTAGAGGCTCCTTTTTTGTATTTGTAGAGTATGCAGCGAGTATCGTACTAAATGCTCTTCTTTCTATTTGTTCAGTATTATAAAGTCATTATCATATAGAGTCGTAGCTAGGAGTTGAGGATAGCTAAGATTCACAGTTTTTTTGTATATAAGATTTTCTTAATACCAGCTTAAAAAACATTAATTTTATTTATATAAACAGTAAAGATATAACAAATGATAGATAGTTTAATTTTCTGAAAAATCAAACTAAAGGGAAAGGGGATAAACAGCAGAATCAAGTAGTATATAGAAAAAAGAATGATGTTGTTATAGGGAAATATGATAGAATTTGTAAGCGCTTAATACGGAATTTTGGAATGAGTATATCTCGTATATATTAACTTAACATCATATGCAGAAGGCATATAAGCGGTAGACATGAATGGAAGGAAAGAAGTCGATAAAATGAGTGAAACTGATACATTTACTATAACGGAAAGACGAGTAGGGTCAGGAAAGTGCACGATATTCTTTTAAAATAGAGTTTTTATTCCTGTTTAAAGTAAGATTGGATTAAACGAAGAAATGGGAGAAAACAAAATTGGCTGCGATATTTCTTTGGACTGGAATTGGTTTCATGGTGATTTCCGGTATATTTGTAGGGGCTTGGAAAAATGGTAATCAGCAGCGGGCAAATTTTCATTCTGAAACTAAAGAGCATCGGGATTTCAGAACACGTATTTCTTTGTGGAGCGGACTGATTGGAGTACTTTTATTAGCATTATCGGGGGTATTATATTACTTTTAAGAGTGGGAAGTATGTTTCTTTATAATAGAAGCGGGACTGCAGACGTTTTTTGTTACTAGCAATACAGGAGGAGATTGTATATGAATTTAGCAAAATTTCCAAGGCGGCGTTATACAGAAGTGTATACACCTATTGAGAAGCTGCAGCATTTTTCTGAAGTTCTTGGAGGTCCAAATGTTTATATGAAACGAGATGATTTACTAGGTTTGGCGGCAGGTGGAAATAAAACAAGAAAGCTAGAATTCCTTGTGGCTGACGCGCTTACAAAGGGAGCGGACACGCTCATTACATGTGGAGGCATTCAATCGAATCACTGCCGTTTAACACTAGCTGCTGCTGTGAAGGAAAAAATGAAATGCATTCTTGTGCTGGAAGAAGGGCTTTCAAAAAGCTCTAAGCCGGATTTTAACGGGAATTATTTTTTGTATCATTTGCTCGGTGCTGAACATATTAAAATTGTTCCAAATGGCACAAATTTGATGGAAGAAATGCAGAAAGCAGCGAAAGAAGCAACTGCAGAAGGCTGTCGTCCTTATATAATTCCGGTTGGAGGTTCTAATGTTATTGGTGCAACGGGATATGCTGCATGTGCACAGGAAATTTTAACGCAGTCCTTTGAGCAAGAAATTGATATAAACGCTGTCGTGTGTGTAAGTGGTAGCGGAGGAATGCATGCAGGCTTAGTGAGCGGGCTTTACGCTAGCCAAAGTCACATACCCGTAATGGGGATAAATGTAAGCAGGGGAAAAGCCGAACAAGAAGAGAAAGTGTTTCAGCTTGTTCAAGAAACTTCAGTACACATTGGCATAAATTCAATCCCGCGAGAAGTGATAACGTGTTTTGATGAGTATGTCGGAGAGGGCTATGCTATACCTACACCGGAAATGGTAGAAGCAGTTCAGCTTATGGCAAGAACAGAAGGAATTTTACTTGATCCTGTTTATACTGGCAAAGCAGCGGCTGGGCTTATCGATTTAATACATAAAGGCACCTTCAAACAGGAGGATAATATTTTATTTGTACACTCAGGTGGATCTCCTGCGTTATATGCCAATACGGCTCTCTTTTACTAAAACGCTGTGTAAATATTTCATTACCCATCAGTATGGAAGACTCCTGCTGATGGGTAATGGCAAGCAAAGATCCTTGTTTATTTCCTAGCTCTTACAGCATACGGATAAATAGGGTCTTGTAGCTTAAATTCATACGTAATGCCATCTACGATTCCTACAATCTTATCACTATCATATAATTCCAGCATAAATGCTGCCATTTCTTTTGCAGTATGAAACTTTGGTACTACACCACTATATTCAAAATGCTCAAGGTCCAATGAACGTTGTGCAAATTCTGTTTCTGTAGCAGCAGGCGCTAGCACCTTTGCTTGCATCTTGGCGTTTTGCGCTTTCAGTTCATGTGCAAGACCTTCTGTAAATGCACTGACATAAAATTTGGTAGCACAGTAAGTAACCGCGTCTGCCACGATTGTATATCCTCCACCTGATGAAACATTGATTAATTGCGTACCTTCTACATTCGAATAATCACGAACAAACAGAGACGACAGAATAGTTAAGGCTTCAATATTCAAATGCAGCATAGTTTCTATTTTGTTTAAATTTTGGTCTGCAACAGAAGCGAAGTTGCCGAATCCCGCATTGTTAATCCACGTTTCAAGTTGAAAATCTTGAAGTCCTTTATACAGTGCATGCACATTTTCAGGAATAGATAGGTCAGCTGTTCGGATAACAACATCTACGTTAGGGTTCATCTTTTCGATTTCAGACTTTAATTTCTCTAGTTCTTCTGTTCTGCGTGCTACAAGAATTACATTTTTTCCACGAGAAGCGAAAGCTAAAGCGGTTTCATATCCAATCCCTGAGCTGGCACCTGTAATAACAGTATATTTCATATGAATTCCTCCTAGGTTTATTAGAAATAGTTTATTTTATCGTGAGTGAATCACAATTTGAGTATACTGATTAGAGTAAACTCTAAGTCAAATATATTATTTCGATAAAGGAAGTATACGACATAGGGAGGCTTTTATGTACACCATTGGCGAAGTAGCTAAATTATTAGGGGTAAGCACACACACGTTACGGTATTATGAAAAGGAAAACATTATTACGGCAGATCGAAACGAGAGTGGAGATAGAGTATACAATGAATCGCATTTAACATGGCTGCGCTTTGTGATGAAGCTAAAAGAGACACAAATGCCGGTCGCACAAATAAGGAAATATGCTCAATTGTATACAGAAGGAGAGCATACAACGCAAGCAAGGCTGGAGCTTTTAGAACATCATAAAAGCTCCATTCAGAATCAAATTAAAACCTTAGCGGCTACAGAAAAGATGCTGGAGAATAAAATCGCTGTATATAAAGAGTGGATTCACAAACAACACAGCATGAAATATTAGGAGTGAAACGATCTGGGCATTTACGAAAGCATGGATGAGGTAAAATAACAATGGAACTGTAATTATGTATGAGGAAAGCTTTTACATAGTAAAGTACTTTTCTATCGTCAGTGTTTTTTCTTTATTGGTAGTTTGAGTTGCTGCAGAGGACCTTCAGTTATCGAAGGTCCTTTTCAGTTTAGTGTAACAATGTTTGCGAAATGCTTCGAATCCAGGTATGTTGGTGCTCCCAGCACATCCACACATCAAGCATCCACTTTTTCAGCATATCGTCCCAGTGTTTACCCGGTGCTGCATGTAACACGTCTATAACAGTGAAGGAATACGGTTTTTTCGGGAGCGATAACGATGGCCAGGTGATTTTCTGCTGAGCCAACAGCATATGTACACGCTGCACCTGCTTTCCCGTATAGCCATGCTCAATGGCATAATAAAGTCCGATTAAAGAGAATGCAACTGTGATAGTTTTAACATCACTTCCCGCATGCTGTGCACTGTAAGTGTCGATAGCATGCTGATGCATAAAATGTATATCTTGCTTGCCCATCGTATATCCGCTCAGTTCACTATAGGCTGCATAGCATTCGCCTGATGTGTTATAACGAGCAGGCCCTTCTATACCCTGTTGAGGAAGAAGCGCTCCGCATCCTGGACATGTGATTGTTTCCTGACTCATTTCTTCCTCCTCCTTATGATTACTTCTATTCTAGCATATACAAGAGGCATCAGAATGATTTGTATGTGTTCATTTCTACTGTTTCTACATCAGTAATTTGATGGATAGGTAATATGTGCGGCTGCTGCTGCAAATCCATAATACGAAGCTGCTTTTTGTATTCATCATAATAATGAATATACCCGACAATCATGCGGATATAGCCTTTTTTGTAGTAACGAAAGGATAATGCTTGCGTTTCTGCCATAGAACAGTCGATAATTTCATTTAATTCCTGTAACCGTTGCTCATCTAAGACAGGATGCTTCATTTGATTTTGCGCCTCCACTAGCTCTTGTATTCTTTCAAACTGCTCCGGCATGGCGGCAAACGGCCGCCATTTTTTCATTCCACGCTCCATTTTCATTCGCTCCTTTCTATGCTTTATGCCCGCCGATAAGGGTATTTCTATATTGTACGGTTGAGCCTGCTGTGTAACTAACAGCTCGTAACAGGCTATTTTTACCGTGTTTGTTGCGAACTTCATCTACTGTAAAAGCCAAATTACGTTCCTTTTCACGACGTAGGCCATGCTTGAAGAGTGAAAGCTGCACTTCATCATCATCAATTAAGTTAGTCAAGGAAACGGAAAGCTTCCGTATAGGCTCTCCAGTATAAGATTCCTGCAGTATTTGTAAGCACGTTTTGTAACATTCCATTGTTAGGTTTGTGGGTTCTTCAAGTGTATGCATACGTGAAAAGCCACCAGCTCCCCATTCCCGGCTGTACGATATACTGAATTGAATCGTTCTGGCAAGCTTTCTTTGGCTCCGCAATCGGAAGCAAACCTCTTCGATATGTTCGAGGAGAACTACTTGTATTTCACTGAGTTGCATATAATCACGAAGTAAAATTTGGCTTTTTCCGATGGAATTGCTGGACGGGATATAAAGATTTGCTATCCGGCTTTCATCCACCCCGTTCGCATGCCGATGCAGCTCTTCTCCTATGATACCGAAGTGTTTTTTCAATAATTCGAGTGATGACTTGGCTAATTGCTTAACTGAAAATATGCCTAATCGATTTAATTTTTTTTCCGTGTTGGCAGAGATGCCCCAAAATTGTGAAAGAGGTTGAATGCTCCAAAGCTTTGTTTGTACATCATCGTAAGTCCAATGGGCTATGCTCTGCTTTGTTTTCTTTGCTTCTCTATCGAGTGCTATCTTTGCCAGTAACAAGTTAGGTCCAATTCCTGCCGCTGCTGGTATACCTGTTTGCTCACGAATAGTAGAAATGAGATGCTGTGCCAGTTCATACGGTGCTTTGGCAAATAAATGTATAGACTGTGTAGCATCGAGAAACATCTCGTCAATGCTGTATTGATGAAAATCTTCTGGAGCTGTGTATTGTAAAGCAATGCTCGTAATTTGTTTTGAAACGTGTATGTATTGTGCCATAGAAGGATTAACAACGTGAATATCCTGCTCCTGCGGAATATCAAATAATCGAGAACCTTGTTTAATTCCTAATGCTTTTAATGGCGGGGTTGCAGCTAACACAATGGATCCAGATCTTGTTACATCACCGACCACCGCCAATTTAGTAGTGAGAGGGTCGAGCCCCATGGAAAGGCAGGAGCAACTGGCATAAAAGCTCTTTAAATCAATGCAAAGAATGATGCGATTTTGATAGCTGTCGTAACCATATTCATACATAGTCAACACCTCGTTATAGAACGTTTGTTCTTATTATACACCAAACATTTGTTCTTATGAAGAGGAATATGAAATTATTTACAAAGAAACTTATCATATAGGTGCTAACACACATAAAGATGGTTCGGTCATCGGCGGTATTTTAAAAATTGTATTTTTATTTAGCTTATTTGGTAAGGATATGACTTCAGCAACGAGTATTTTAAGCATTCTTGGGGTAGCTTTGTTAGTTGGAGCTGTGATGGGTGCTATTCCTGGAGGCGGGATGATCGGTGAAATGCTGATTGTTTCCATTTACGGCTTTTCTCCGGAAGTATTGCCTATTATCGCGGCTATTTCTACTATTATTGATGCTCCAGCAACCTTGCCTAACAGCACAGGAAACACAGTAACAGCGATGCTTGTAACTCGTTTCATCGAAGGGAAAGATTGGATAAAAAAAGCAGCTGCCAGACAGGCGGCGTAAAGTATAAAAACGAAGAAGGCACCAAAGGAGAACACCCTGTTGTGCCTTTTTTTACTGAAGGGACAAAACAGTGATTCGTCCAAAGGAAGAAATTTCTTCATCATATAGAATAGTATTCCTCCTATGGCAAAAGATAAAAAAGTTAATCATCACAAGGAGGAATACTGATGAGGAAACTAGGCAAATTTGTCCGTAACCTCTTTTTTATAATCATTGGAATCTGCTTGCTTTTATTGGCTTGGAATCAAATCGATAGAATTGCGGCAGAGAAAAGAGGCATTTTTGAGGAAAAACCGATTGAGTATCCGCTCCGAAAAAGCGATTTGAGCTTATACACTGACGGAAAAGCTTTGTATAAGCAGTTGTTTGATGATATAAAGCAAGCAAAGAGCTACATACATATTTATTTCTTTTCTATAGCAGATGATAAAATCAGTCATCAATTTTTAGATCTATTGAAGGAAAAAAGCAGCCAAGGCGTAGAGGTGTACTATGCAGTAGATCGATTAGGCGGAATTTTACTAAAACAGAAAGAAAGGAAATCACTGGAGCAAGAGGGCGTGCATTTTATGTATTACAATAAGCCGAAATTCCCCTATTTGTTTTCTTCTCTAAACCATCGGAATCATCGAAGAAACACCGTTATCGATGGGGAAATTGGATATATCGGCGGATTTAACATCGGTAAAAAGTACTTAGGTGAAAAAGAAAAGCTTGGTCACTGGCGAGACTATCAGCTTCGAATAAGCGGGGAAGGGGTGCAGGATTTAGAAGCCTTATTTGAGAGTGATTGGAAGGATAATACTGGAGAAACGATATCAAAAGCAGAAGTGACAAACAAGCAAGGGACAAGCGCACATCAGCTTATTGCATACAAAGGAGACGGCATAGTACAGAGCTATGAAAAGATGTTTCAGCAGGCACAAACATCTATTACGATTCTAACTCCATATTTTATACCAAAGGATGAGAGAGTTTGGAAATCGCTGCGGGATGCTAGGAAGAGAGGCGTTCAGATTAAAATTTTGTGGTCTCCTCATTCAGATGCTCTTTTGGTAAAACAGGCGGCGTATCCATATATTCGAAAAGCTTTGTCGGAAGGAATAGAGGTATATGGATATAAAAAGGGCGTGCTGCATGGAAAGGTATTCATGATTGATGAGAAAGTGTTAATGGTTGGAACGGTAAATTTTGATGCGCGTTCTTTTCACTCAAGCGATGAAATGAATTGTTATATTTACGATGCAGAGTATATCCGTAAAGTGCAACCGTATATTCAACGAGATTTGCAAAATGCTAAGCGCATCAACTCATCTTATGTAAGCCATCTATCTTTAAAAGAGAAAGCAAAGGAATGGCTTGCGAAAATGATAGCATCCTATTTATAAAACGAAGTATGGGTAACACCATACTTTTTCTTATGGAATTTATTGAAGGGAAGTTTAGCGTTTACGGTTCATTTCCTGGTATTTGTCAGTAAAAAATGAATAAAAGGCATTGACCTTCACGTTACGTGAAGGTGTACTGTTATATTGTCAGGAGGGGAAATGATGGAATATACAGTGCAGAAGCTGGGAAAATTGGCGGGAATCAGCACTAGAACGCTTCGGTATTATGATGAAATTGGGATTCTTAAGCCGGCAAGAATCAATTCCTCAGGATACCGCATTTATGGAGAGGCGGAAGTTGACAGATTGCAGCAAATTCTATTTTACAGAGAGCTAGGAGTCAGTTTAGATCGTATTAAGGAAATTATGACCGCTCCTGCCTTTAATGGTACTATAGCTCTAATCGAACATCGAGAACAGCTCCTTGACAAACGAAGACAGTTAGATGTACTGATTGCCAATGTAGAAAAAACAATAGCATTACACGAAGGGAGAATCATAATGACCGATAAAGAAAAATTCGAAGGGTTTAAACAAAAGATAATTGACGATAACGAGAAAAAGTACGGGAAAGAAATTCGTAAGAAATATGGGGATGACACTGTTAACAAATCTAATGAAAAGCTGAAAAATATGACACAAGCAGAACACGAAGAAGTAACGCGTCTGGCGGAGGAAGTTATCAATACGTTAACCGAAGCATTCCAAACAGGCGACCCCGCAAGTGATATTGCTCAAAAAGCGGCAGACTTGCATAAAAAGTGGTTAATGTTTTATTGGAGTGAATATAGTAAAGAGGCGCATGCAGGCCTTGCCCAGATGTATGTAGAGGATGAACGGTTTAAGGCTTACTATGATGTCAAGCAGCCGGGGGCAGCGGAATTTCTAAGAGATGCTATTTACATTTATATTGGGATGAAGAAATAAGCAAAGGGGAAGCCGCAGATGCTCCGCGGTTTCTCCTTTGCTTTGTTTAACATTCGCATTGGTGCATGAATACAATGCATAGAGTTATTCCTCTTCTTTATTAAACCAAAGAGGATCTTCGTTATCGACTTCACCATTATAGTTGATTAAAATTTCTTCTCCTGCTTTTATATCTTTGTAAGCATAGAAATCAAACGTATGATTATCGAAGTTGATTTCATAATCGGCATTAGGCTGATAAGAATGGTTAAAAAGCATCCCGTAGCCTAAAAGAATAGCAGTATGGTTTATCCCGTACTCGAATGCATAATCAGCAAGTAGTGTTTTCTCAATATGCACATGTTCTTCATTCGGATAAGCAATAACAGGTGCTTCATGAATAAGCTGACCTTTTGCTATATCTTGTGTAGCAAATACTCCTCTATTGAATTCTCCATTGCTGAGTGTGGAAGTTTTTACTTCAATCATAATAGTCACCTATACATTTCTTTCTATGGAATCTTTTATATCTTTAAGTTTGCCAGTAAATGTTGATAAAAGCAATTGATTAAATTTTCTTTCAATATTGTTTGTTTGTATTGATGAAAAACGATAGAATGTGATTGACGTGTCAATCACTGGACGTTTATAATACGTTTTAATCTAAAGTAGCCGATGATAAAGAGTAGTACGCATACGTGTGAGTGTACAGAGAGCCGGTGGTAGGTGGGAACCGGTCACAGCGTTTGGGGAAGTTACGTCTTTGGAGGCGCAGCTGCGGTAGTAGCTGCCGGTGTACGCCGTTATCTGTGTAAGAGTGATTGGCAGTTGGCCAATAAGCTGGGTGGTACCGCGAGTAAATCCTCGTCCCGCATGGGATGGGGATTTTTTGTGTTCTCAATATATAAGGAGGGATACGTATATGAGCAAAAATGGAGAGTTAAGTGTAAAACAAGAAGAGGAAGTAACTCGTCAGCTTCAAATTATTGAGCGCGGCGTTGCGGAAATTGTGCCAAAAGATTCGTTGCTAGCAAAAATTCGTAAGTCTGTGGCCACAAACACTCCTTTACGAATCAAACTCGGGCTGGATCCTACGGCTCCGGATATTCATTTAGGGCATACAGTGGTGCTCCAAAAGATTAGACAACTGCAAGATCTTGGACATCAAGTTCAGATCGTAATTGGCGATTTTACCGCACAAATTGGCGATCCGACCGGAAAATCAGTTACACGGAAGCAATTATCGCAAGAGGAAGTGCAAGAAAATGCTAAAACCTACGTCCAGCAGCTTTTTAAAGTGCTGAATCCGAGTAAAACAGAAGTGGTATATAACTCTGCATGGCTTGCTCCTCTGCAGTTTGCCGATGTAATAAAGCTAGCCTCGAGCTTGACTGTGGCTCGTATGCTTGAACGAGAAGACTTTACGAAGCGATACAAGGAAAATAAACCGATACACATACATGAATTTTTCTACCCGCTTATGCAAGGGTACGATTCTGTCGCTCTTCAGTCCGATATTGAGCTTGGTGGGACAGACCAAACCTTTAATTTGCTGATGGGACGGACATTACAAAAGGAATTTTCACAAGAAATGCAAGTAGCAATCACGATGCCGCTGCTCGAAGGATTGGACGGTGTTCAAAAAATGTCCAAAAGCCTTGGTAACTATATTGGCGTAGACGAGGAGCCGAACACGATTTTCGGTAAGGCGATGTCGATTCCTGACAATCTGATACCAAAATACTTTGAACTTGTCTCAGGTATTTCTCTTGATGAGCTTAAGAAACTAACAAAAGGGTTGCAGGAGGGATCTCTACACCCGAGAGATGCGGAGCTGCGTCTGGCGAAGGAGCTTGTGCAGCGATTTTGCGGTGAAGCGGCTGCAGAAGAAGCAGCGCGGCATTGGAACACTGTATTTCAGCAAGGATCTGTACCAGCAGATGTTCCAGAGTTTCAATTCTCTGCAAACCCCATCTGGATTGTAAAAGCCTTGGTAGAGGCTGGTTTTGCTTCGAGCAACGGAGAAGCAAGGCGAGCAATTGAACAAGGAAGTGTAAAGATAAACGGAACGAAAGTGGAGGACCCGAAATTGGAACTTCATCTCAAACAGCATGATATTATTCAGGCAGGGAAACGCAAATTTGTTAAGGTTTGCTTATAAGGGGTGGAATCTTGCAGGTAGCTTGAATGCAGGTCGCTTCTAGTTCTTGATACAAGATAAGGAGATCCATCTAACAAGCTGTACTCCTCGATGGGATATGTAGAAGCAGGTAAAATTCCTGCATTTGCTAAATCAGCAAATGGAGAATTACATCCAACCGTGTTTTATTATAAGCAGCTAAAGTAATCTAGCATACTGCCAAGTGCAAAGGAGATTCAGACGAGTATGAAGTTCGCAATTATTGCAGATATTCATGGGAATGTGCCTGCATTACAGTCGGTTCTTGAAGAAATTGATAACAAACAGGATATTGAGCAAATTTATTGCTTAGGGGATATGATAGCAATAGGACCTGATACAAATGAGGTACTGGAAATGTTATTGTCTAGAAGTGATATTTCGATGATTACAGGTAATCATGATGAAGCCGTGATGACTCTTCTAAAGGGCGAAAAACATCCGAAAAGCCATGCGTATGCCAAACAGCATCACCAATGGATTGCAGAAAGGATGGATTCGTCCTTTCTGCCTAAGCTAGAATCGTGACCTCAAAGGATAGAACAAAGTATTGAAGGCCATTCTATTTTATTTAGCCATTATCATATTGAACATCAGAAATTAAATGCCCACATCAGTCAAGATCCGTTTCATACTATAGTAGAACCTAGTCTTAGTAATAAAGAAGCGTTATTTTCTAACTGTAAGTACGATTTAATCTGTTTTGGCCATCATCATCCTTTACATTATTTTAACGGCGACAAAACAATGTATGCGAATCCAGGTTCGTTAGGGTGCAATAATACATCAACTGCACGGTATGCTATAGTGAATATAGAAAAAGGAAAAATAGAAGTTAGCTTTGTGAGAGCTAATTATGATAATACTGTATTTTTGCTGTCGTACGAACAGCTGCAAGTACCGGACCGTGAATTTATTCTGAAAATATTCCACGGTGATCAAATGCGAAAGTAAGTAAAAGGTGAGTGTAATGATTATAACAACTGCAGGAAAAACGAATGAAAATATGATAACCTATGCAAAAGACGTTGCCGCTGCCTTAAGCTCTAAGTGGCATACTCGAAACGAGGACTCTGTGGCAGATTTACATACAAGGTTTCAAGATGATGTGCTCGTAGTAGGCAAAAACCGCTTAGAAATATATCCGTACGGAGCGGAAGAATCGTTTTTCTTTCATCCGAATTCCTCTATGTTTCGTGTGAAACGGCTCATGAGGGGAGAACATGACCCTTTTATCGACGCAGCGAAGCTTAAAGAAGGAATGTCGTTTCTTGATTGTACACTCGGCATGGCGTCGGACAGTATTGTGGCAAGCTTTGTTGTTGGAGAAAAAGGGAGTGTAACAGGAATAGAAGCAAATCCGTTTATGGCATTTCTCGTTTCAATTGGATTGCAGAAATGGGATGCTAAGGTACGAGAAATCAATGAAGCGATGAAACGCATTCAGGTTATCCAGAGCGATCACTTGATGTATCTGCAAACTTGCCCTGAGCATTCGATTGACGTGATCTATTTAGACCCAATGTTTGATGAAAGCATACTAGAATCGGATGGAATACGTGGATTAAAGCACTTCGCCTTATACGATGATATAACAGAGGCAATCATAGCAGAGGCAATGCGGGTAGCCAAGCGGCGAGTAGTCTTAAAGGATCATTTTCGCAGTCCCCGTTTTCAGAAGTATGGGTTTCATCAATTGATTAGAAGGTCGTCTAAATTTCATTACGGATTTATTGAAAAATTAGTTGAAAATTCAAACTAAAGCTGTATAATGAACAATAAGAAAATAAGTAATGTCAAGGATAAAGAGAGTAGTTATTTTCTAATGCCAAAGCGAATCGGGGCCGGTGAAAGCCCGATGCAAGGGAAATAATGAAGCGCACTTTGGAGATGCTTGCTTGAACCACCAGTAAAGCAAGCCGGGGCGGGCCTCGTTAACAAGAGTAAAGTGGTTCTGTTACAGAACAACAAGAGTGGTACCACGGGAATAGTAATCTCGTCTCTTTTATAGAGACGGGATTTTTTTATTATAAAGGAGGATGAATATGAGCTACAAATCGGTATTCGCAGAAGCGCTGCATCAAAAGCTGCATGAATATATGCAGCTTGAGAAGATTGAATCTGTAATTGAAATTCCAAAGCATGAACAACACGGCGATTTAGCATTTCCTTGCTTTGAACTGGCAAAGTCCTTACGCAAATCTCCTGTAGTGATTGCACAGGAACTAGCAAACACTATTGAATCACCTATGCTGACAAAAATAGAGGCAGTAGGGCCTTATATAAATGCTTTTTTAAACCGTCAAAGGGTCAGCAATGAAATTATATCCCTTGTCACTAAAGAAAAAGATGCATATGGAGCACACGCATTTGGGAAAGGAAAAACAATTATCATCGATTTTTCGTCTCCAAACATTGCCAAACCATTTTCTATGGGACATTTGCGCTCTACTGTTATCGGAAATGCTCTTTACAACATTTCTGAAAAATGCGGTTATGAGGTAGTAGGGATTAATTATGTAGGAGATTGGGGAACGCAGTTCGGGAAATTAATGTCTGCATACAAACGATGGGGAAGCGAAGAGAAGGTTAAGCAAAATCCAATTAAAGAATTGTTTACGCTGTATGTAAAATTTCATGAAGACGCGAAAGAGAATCCCGACCTTGAAGAAGAAGGACGGGCATGGTTTAAAAAGCTAGAGGATGGAGATGAAGAAGCGACGCACTTATGGAAATGGTTCAGAACAGAGTCGCTGCAAGAGTTTTCTCGTATTTATGAGCTGCTTGGTGTTTCCTTTGACAGCTTTAACGGCGAAGCGTTTTATAATGATAAAATGGACGATATGGTAAAGCTTTTAGAAGAGAAGCAGCTATTAGTGGAGTCTGACGGCGCACAGGTGGTAACTATTGAAGAAAAGGAATTACCGCCATGCTTAATCAAAAAATCGGATGGAGCAACCTTATATGCTACCCGTGATTTAACAGCAGCGATTTACAGACAAAATACGTACCAATTTGATCGTGCTTTATACGTAGTAGGCGGTGAGCAGAGCTTGCATTTTGAACAGCTTTTTGCGGTGCTCAAGAAAATGGGCTATTCGTGGGTAGAAGGTATGTCTCACATACCGTTCGGGCTCATTTTAAAGGACGGCAAAAAGATGTCCACAAGAAAAGGGAAAGTCGTGCTGCTAGAAGAAGTCATTCAAGAAGCAATTGCGCTTGCTGAGAAAAACATTGAAGAGAAAAATCCAAGCTTGCCGAACAAGAAAGAAACAGCAAGACAAGTCGGCGTCGGGGCTATCATATTCCAAGATTTGAAAAATGAGCGTACAAACAGCATTGAATTTTCATTAGAAAATATGCTGAAGTTTGAAGGGGAAACTGGGCCATATGTACAATATACTCATGCCCGTGCATTTTCCATCTTGCGAAAAGGAAATTTCCAACCGGCAGAGCGCACAGTGAACTTGACCGATGATTTAAGTTGGGGTGTCGTGAAGCTATTAGAGGAATTTCCAGCAGTTTTAGAAAGAGCCTTCGAACGCTACGAGCCATCCCAAATCGCGAAGTATGTACTCGACTTAGCTCAAGCGTTCAACAAGTATTATGGTAATGTACGCATATTGGAGGACAATGACGAGCAGCAAAGCCGCTTGCAGCTCGTCTATGCAGTGACTATTGTATTGAAAGGGGCATTAGATCTCCTTGGGCTGCAGGCTCCTCTGGACATGTAATGAGCCAGGGCAATGATTTAATGCAAACTCTTGAATTTGCATGATTTTCTAGAGTAGAACGTGCATCATAAGGTGACTAAGGGAATTCACATGGAGAGTCGTACGAATTATGTTGGGTATCGTCATACTTACTATACATTGGATATGAGCTTACATTAATTAGGAATGCAATAGATTAAAAAACGGTCGCAACTGCGACCGTTTAATTTTGAAAGATAAGAAGTTCTATTAGTCATTTTTTATACATTGTAAACACTAGGAGGAAACTATGCTAGTTATTAATAAAGAGGCAGTACGAGAATTAATGTCAATGAGGGATTGCATATTGGTAATGGAAAAAGTCTTTCATGATTTAGGAAAGAGAGGTATTATCCAACCTGTACGAACGGCAATTCCGCTAGAACAAGAAAATGTATTCGGAATTATGCCGGCTTATCTCAAAACGGAGGAGACTGTCGGTGCTAAATTAATCACTGTTTTTGATAATAATCATGCATCTGCTTTGCCTTCTCATCAAGGGACCGTTTTATTATTCGATTCTAGTAATGGTAGCTTTAAAGCAATGATAGATGGGACAAATATTACAGCAATCCGTACGGCAGCGGTAAGTGCAGTAGCGACAAATTTACTGAGTAAAAAAGATTCTGCAGCATTGAGCATACTTGGTACGGGTACACAAGCTAGAACTCATTTGGAAGCAATGCTATTTGTCAGACCGATTACACAAATAAAAGTCTGGGGACAAAACAAAGAACGGCTAAAAAAATTCCAATCTGAAATGTCAGAAAAGTTAGATATTGAAATTCAAATATATGATACGATAGAGGAAACGGTGTATAACAGCGATATCATTTGTACAGTGACTTCGTCAAAAACTCCTATTTTACAGAAAGAATGGGTGAAGCAAGGTGCCCATATAAATGCTGTGGGAGCTTGCAAGGCAAAAGATCGGGAACTGGATTCCAATCTCGTCAAGAGCTCAGTGCTGTATGTGGATAAAATGGAATCTGCATTAAACGAAGCAGGAGACTATTTAATCCCATTACAGGAAGGGGTAATAGATGAGCATCATATATGCGGCGAGCTTAGTGAGTTAGTTATGAAGGGATATGAGCGATCAGAGATGGAACAAACAACAATATTTAAATCATTAGGACTAGCATGTGAGGATCTTGCTGCTGCTAATTTTATATATCAAAAAGCCGTACGTCTTCACAAAGGAACAACTATCAACTTTTAAAGGAGAGAAACCGTGAATGAATCAGCTGTTACAGTATGAATTCGGATTAACAGAAGCGGAAGAAAACAGAGCGCTGAAGCTTCATGAAGAAAGTATTATCATAGACTTATTGTTTCAAGGACCGTTATCCCCCCGTGTAATTTCTTCTCGTCTTTCGGAAGAAATAAAAGAGATATGCGAGCCTTTTAAAGGTGATCCGATGAAATATAGCAGTTTGCCTCGGGAGATTATCTTAAATAAGGCAATCAACCACGAAATCGCAGAGTATAAAGATGAGTGGTATCAATCAGGAATTACAGCAGGAAATCGAGAGCTGGATTTAACAGATTACGAAAGTATGATTAAAAGTATGACTGAGGTGCAGCAGCAGTTTGATTCATTTGATTGGTTATCAAAAGCGTTAAAAGCAGAAGATATTATTCATGCTAAACAGAATAATCAGAAGGCAGGCATTATTACCTCGCAAAATACAATTGGAATCGGAAAAAATTTAGAATTGCTCAAAACCTTGCATGCCTTTGGTTTACGCGTACTTCAATTAACTTACAATAATCAAGACTTTGTCGGTGCAGGATGTGCAGAAAAATCAAATGCGGGATTAACGAATTTTGGAATAGAATTCGTACGGACGTTAAATGAGCTGGGGATTGTAGTTGATACAGGTCATTGCGGTAAACAAACAACGTTAGACGCATGCTATTATTCTACTAAACCAGTTATTGCCTCTCATACAGGAGTAGAGTCTATTTTTCATCATATGCGATGTAAAAGTGATGAAGAAATAAAAGCGATTGCGGGTACAGGCGGAGTAATCGGCGTGTTTGCAATGCCATGGTTTATTCACCATGAGCCTAGGAAAACCACTGTTGATCATGTATTAGATCATATTGAATATATTATCAATCTAGTTGGAATTGACCATGTAGGTATTGGTACAGATTGGCCAATGAGTGACGTAACATGGTCACTAGTTTATTTTAAAGAGCACATTGCTCCGCGATTAGGTTTTGAGAAAGGGAACGGTCCATCTACAGAAACTATTATTGGATTTGAACGATACGGCTCATTTCTTAATTTTACAAGGGGATTAATTAAAAGAGGCTATACTGATACAGATATTCAAAAGGTACTTGGCGAAAACTGGTTACGAGTGTTTACAGAAGTTTGGGGGGCGAAATAAATGAAGCCATATTTAGAAGAAACGATATTCAACTTTTATTGCGCCGGTGTGTATGATGGAAAAATACGATTTACAAAAGAAAAAATTTTGCACGCGGCAGTAGACAGAAGAAGACGGACGCAAATGCAGGAATCTGTATTATCACCACAAAATAAATACAATATGCCTCTTAAAACAATACATGAAAATATGCCTCATTATGAAAATGGGATTTGGTCAGGAGAACAAGTCGTGCTGCAAAATGGGCAAACCTTCGAAAGATACATCACGTATTCTGATGTGGCGACTGGGAAAACTTCACAAGTGTGGGCATTAAGAAATGAGACAGCTGTAGATGTTGTTGTTGCAGATGGACAAATTATTGCCTTTGTTGCCCCTAATAGAAGCGGCATGGAGATTCTAGTGAAAGAAGGATATGAAACAGTAACGCCGCTTGTTTTATATGATGATCCGTTGTTGTCTAAACCTGAGTATGGTGTAAACGATTTAGGTACATATCTGATTCCAATGAGAGATGGGGTCAAACTAGCAACCGATGTATATTTACCAGAAGGGCTGGAAGGCGTACAATTACCGACTATTCTTGTTCGTACTTGCTATGACCGTCATTTGCGAAAAGAAATATTGCTGCGCTGGGCGAATAAAGGATATGCAGTTGTTTCGCAAGATGTTCGCGGACGAGCTGATTCAGAAGGGGAGCTAGTCCCATTTTATTATGAAAGAGACGATAGCAGCGATACGATTGACTGGATTATCAAGCAGAATTGGTCCAATGGAGATGTTGGGATGTGGGGAGCCTCTTATCTTGGATATATTGTAACTGCAGCATCAACTAGTGGACATCCTAATTTAAAAGCTGTTGTGAATGAGGTAAATGTGGGTTCTCCATTTGTAGATACGGTGAGAAGAGGGGGAACTGTTTGCTCATGGCCGCTTCTTTGCTGGACTTTAGCACAATCTGTTGGAACAAGAACAGATTTCGATATTTTTGCAGGAATCACGGTGAATCCTGAAGTGGCTGTAGATGCTAGACCGATAAAAGACATTCCGCAGCAAATGATTGGAAAGTCTTCTGGACCGTGGGACATTTGGAGTGAGCATCCAGAGTATGATGGGTTTTGGAAAAATTGTACATTCACTGAGAGAGGTAAATATGTGAATGTACCGATGTTTGTTATTTCAGGATGGTATGATGGGGATGGACCCGGGGTTTCTGAAACGTGGAGAATGCTGACAGAGCACGATGTGGCAAATCGGAAAATTTGGTTAGGACCTTGGGAGCATGGACCTAACCGAGCAAGAGACTTACAAGGAATCCGCTTTAGTAACGATGCAGTAGTATATAATTATGATATTAATGTGTTGAAATGGTTTGACCGATATTTAAAAGGAGTAGAGAATGGAATCGATAAAGAGCCCCGTGCTTCCTATTACTTGGTTGGTGAAAATACGTGGAAAACGTCTGATGACTGGACACCTGTTGAAGCGGCAGTAACACCGTTTTACTTAACGAGCAATGGACAAGCAAATTCAAGCTTTGGAGACGGGAGATTAACAGCTGCGATTTACGAGAATGAAGTAAGTGACAGCTATATATATGATCCTACTTTTCCAATGAACGACAGTGGTGAACGTGAACCTGAGAATTTAAAACAATATGAACTTCGAAATGACATTTTGGTGTATACATCAGATGTGCTAGAAGAAGAAGTAGCGATTGCAGGTGAACTATCGGCAGAATTATATGCTTCCTCTACAGGGAAAGATACAGATTGGGTGGTAACCTTAACAGATGTAGACGAACATAATAATTCTATCCGTTTGTCCAATTATATTGTAAGGGCGAAATATCGCAATGGATTTGATTCACCAGAGCTGTTAACACCTGAAAAAATAGAAAAATATAAGATTTATATGCAAAACATTGCCCATACTTTTAAAAAAGGGCATCGAATTCGATTTACTATTACTTCATCCAGTAAATTTGTTGCTTTTCCAAATACGAATACCGGTGAAAACCCTTATGATGAACCTGCCCCGCTTGTAGTTACTCAAAAGGTATATCATACAAAGGAGTATCCAAGTTGTGTAATGCTGCCAGTATTGTATGGAAGGCTGTAGTAAATCCGAAACATTATAGAAGTAAAGGCTGAGCAGTGAATTTGTATTGCTCAGTTTTTTTCTTCATCATTAACGAGGATGTTGGTTACTTCAAGAGTGTAAAAAATTTAGAAAACTATAAACTATAGAAAGGTAGCTTTATAGAACGTAGAGACCCATCTAAATTCCCCATATATAAAGCTATTATTACTAAACGGTACAAGTTATTTGGAGGGATATTAGTAAGAATTTTCTGGATAAACACTTGTGTTCTAAAAAATTAGAACGTAAAAAAATTTAGAATGATAAAGGAGGAGTGGTATGTATATAGGAGAAAATGAATTAGTAATTTCAGCCGATCAACAGAAGCTGATCGCAAATGCTCTGCGCATTAAAATTGTGCATCTTTTACAGGCAGAGGCGTTAACTGCAAAGCAGGTTGCTGTGCGACTTAACAAAACACCGGGAAGCGTCCATTATCATATCCAACTGCTGTATAAAGGCGGCATCATTGACCTGGTAGAAACGAAAGAAAACAGCGGTATTATTGAAAAATATTACAAAGCAAAAGCAACGCGATTTGTTGTACAGCAGGAGAAAAGAAACAATGCCTTTAATGCGAATGTTGCCACCCACCTTATGCTAAGTGAGTCAGAAAGACAACAATTCTTATGGGAACTGGAGCAATTATTGCTCAGATGGGAGAATATGGATCAAAGTGATAACATAGTCCGCACAGAGTATTCTGTATCTTGCGGTATAAAAAAGGAGATGGAATATGACAAATGAGCTATACTTAAAACAACGTAAAAACCAGGCTTGCTGTTATCCGGGATTGGGATATCCACTTTAGGAGATTTTATATATCTCGTAGCGCTTAACATTATGGTACTCAACCAAACCGGTTCTCCGGCAGCAGTAGCCGGCCTATGGATTATAAGCCCAATTGCAGCTATATGTACGAAATTTTGGGCTGGAAGCTTAATTGATCGAATGAATAAGCGCAAATTCATGATCATTATGGATATAATTCGAGCAGTATTAGTAGGATCCATTCCATTTATTTTATCATCATCGCTTTGGGGGCTGTACATTTGTCTCTTTTTGATAGGTATGGCGAGTTCTGTCTTCAATCCGGCATCCTCTACATACATTACAATGTTTGTTCCGCGTGAGAATAGAAAACAGTTCAATTCGTTTCAAAGCTTACTAACAACAGGGTCGTTAGTAGTGGGTCCTGCCATTGCGGGTCTTTTACTTGTTTATAGCTCTACGAATATAGCAATCTATTGTAATGCGATATCCTTTTTAGCATCGGCTATTATTATCAGCTTTTTGCCTAATATTGAAAATCCTTCTGAACCTTCTGCGTCTGCGAAAACACTTAACTTGTTTCGTACATTACGGACAGACTGGAAACTTGTATTTCAATTTGCTGCGCGTGTAAAAGGCTTTATAACTATTTATATCTTGTTTCAAGCTGCAATAATAGTTGGAATGGCTCTAGATTCACAAGAGGTGGTGTTCACCCGGGAGGTTATCGGTCTTAAAGAATCTCAATACAGTCTATTGGTTAGTATAACAGGAGGCGGCTATGTAGCAGGTTCTTTAATAGTGTCTCTGTTTCATAAATATATGAAAACGAAATATATGATTGGTCTCGGTATGCTGGTCATGTCAATAGGGTTTCTTATATATGCTTTTTCTACGACTTTTTTTATAGCAGCACTCGGATTTGTACTACTAGGAATGTTTTCATCGGTAGCAAACACCGGCTTTATGACCATGTATCAAAATAATATTCCAACTGAAATGATGGGACGTGTAGGGAGTGTATTTGGATTATTCCAAAGCATCCTGCAAGTCATGGTGACATTAATTATTGGATTCTCCGGTCAAATTGCCAATATACATACAACAATAGTAATCGGTGTGATATGCATCGTAGGGATTTCAATTTTATTATGCATGTGCACGCTTGTATTCCAAGAAGAGGTGTTTGATGAAAAACAAATAGTGAAGTCAGAATCCATTCGAGTAGATGCTTAGGTATGTGAGGTAAGGAAATTTACGGAGTAATATTCATAGAAAACATGGACATCTTTATGAAAGATAGTCTATGTTTTTTACTTTTATAAACCAAGTTAGCATCAGTAAATAGCCAATAATAGGAGAAGCACCATATCCCATCAACGGGACAGGGAAGTTTCCAAACCATGTTGAAATAAAGATTAGAATATTGAAATGTTTTTTTACCTTTCTCAAAGCGTATAGTTAACTTATTCAGTCTATCACTTTTTTACACTTTTTATTTTTCAATTTGGAAGAGTGGGGATGTTGAATAGAATAAAGAAAATTCAAAATAGATTGACAAATAAACTTCTTCATCATATAATAGCTAGCAATAAAAGCACACAAATTCGTTGACGAGAACAAGTAAGTCGTAACGCTGTTCCCCAGAGAGCCGGTGTCAGCTGCAAGCCGGTGTTCAGTGTATGACCGAATATCCTCTCTGAGAAGTCAAGCTGAAATCGAGTAAGCTTGAACGGGGGTCTACCGTTAAAAGGAACGCGTATGTTAGTACGCTAGCTAAGTGCTATTGATGAACGGATAGGATTCAATAGAATTAGGGTGGTATCGCGGTTGAACCCGTCCCTTTTTACAGGGGCGGGTTTTTTGTGTGTTTTTAAATGTGAAAAGGAGTGGTATCACGTGAAAGAGGTTAATGTCAAAGAATCTGCGACAAATCGGGAGCATAGAATTCAAAAGCAGTGGATTGAGCATCAGACATTCCAGCAATCCATTGCAAACCGAGAAGGAAAGCCTACTTTTGTTTTCTATGAAGGTCCTCCCACTGCAAACGGGCTGCCTCATGTAGGGCATGCATTAGGGCGTACGATTAAAGATGTTGTAGCCAGGTATAAAACGATGGCTGGCTATCAAGTACTGCGAAAAGCTGGCTGGGACACACATGGATTGCCAGTGGAGCTAGGCGTAGAAAAGCAGCTTGGCATTTCTGGAAAGCATGAAATCGAACAGTACGGTGTAGAAGCTTTTATTAAGAAATGCAAGGACAGTGTGTTTACGTATGAGAAACAGTGGCGCAATTTTACAGAACAAATCGGGTATTGGGTTGATATGGAACATTCATATATCACATTGAATAACTCTTATATCGAAAGTGTATGGCATATTCTCAGTACAATTCATGAAAAGGGATTATTATACAAGGGGCATCGTGTTTCACCATATTGCCCGAGCTGCCAAACATCATTAAGCTCACATGAGGTTGCTCAAGGCTATAAAACAGTAAAGGATATAACAGCAACAGTTAAATTTAAAAGAAAGGACCGGGATAACGAATATTTTCTCGGCTGGACGACAACACCTTGGACTCTGCCAGCCAACGTGACATTGGCGGTACATCCAGATATGAAGTATGTGAGGGTGCAGCAGGGAGAGGAAATTTATGTTGTAGCAGAAGCATT
This sequence comes from Bacillus sp. 165, assembly GCF_017742235.1. Taxonomy (GTDB): domain Bacteria; phylum Bacillota; class Bacilli; order Bacillales; family Bacillaceae_G; genus JAGHKQ01. The sequence goes on along the minus strand of NZ_JAGHKQ010000003.1, from coordinate 317,163 downwards.
GGTAGAAAGTGTACTGAAAGACTATACAGTGCTTTCTGTTCATAGAGGAGAAGAATTAAAGGGAATAGAATATGTACCACCATTTGCATGTGTCTTTGTGGAGCATGGTCATAAGGTAGTAATGGCAGACTATGTCACAGACATAAGCGGAACCGGAATCGTTCATATCGCTCCAGCTTATGGAGAAGATGACTATAAGACGGTAAAGGAAAATGGATTTTCATTTGTTAATGTTGTGGATGAAAAAGGACAATACACCTCACAAGTTCCTATGTTTGAAGGGCGGTTCGTAAAAGACTGTGATGTGGATGTGGTACGATATTTAGCAGGAAATGGATTGCTTTATCATAAAGAAAAATATGAGCATAGCTATCCGCATTGCTGGCGCTGTGATTCACCACTTCTGTATTATGCGAGTGAAAGCTGGTTCATCCAAACAACTGCAATAAAGGAAAAATTGTTACAAAATAACGAAGAAGTAACGTGGCACCCGGAACATATTAAATCCGGCCGGTTCGGCAATTTTCTTGAGCAGCTGGTGGACTGGAATATCAGTCGCAAGCGGTATTGGGGAACGCCGCTCAATATATGGCAATGTGAAAGCTGTCATCATGAATATGCGCCCAAGAGTGTTATGCAATTGCAGAGCCGAGCTCTTCAAGCGTTAGATTCTAATTTAGATTTACACAAGCCATATGTTGATGAAGTTAAACTGCATTGCTCAAAATGTGGTGGGATAATGGTGCGTACACCGGAAGTAATCGATGTTTGGTTCGATAGCGGCTCTATGCCATTTGCGCAATATCATTATCCGTTTGAAAACAAAGAGCTATTTGAAAAGCAATTTCCTGCGGATGTAATTGCAGAAGGAATTGACCAGACGCGCGGATGGTTTTACAGTTTACTTGCTGTATCTACATTATTTACAGGAAAAGTACCGTACAAACGAGTATTATCTCTTGGCCATATTTTAGATGAGCACGGTCAAAAAATGTCTAAAAGCAAAGGGAATGCATTAGATCCTATTCAGCTTATGCAGACATTTGGTGCGGATGCGTTACGCTGGGCATTATTAGCGGACAGTGCACCGTGGAATCCAAAGCGATTCTCGGCACGTGTAGTGCAAGAAGCAAAATCAAAGCTTGTTGATACATTAGTCAACATACACGGATTCTACGTGTTATACGCTAAGTTGGATGGATACGACCCAAAACACCCATATGAGGTAAATAGAACGATAATGGACAGTTGGGTTTTATCTCGTTTGCATAGTACGGTAAAAGAAGTGCGCCATCAATTAGAAGAGTATCAATTTACAAATGCCGCCCGTGAAATTGTAAGGTTAGTCGAGGAAGTAAGTAATTGGTATGTACGTCGATCCCGCGAGCGTTTTTGGGCAGCAGACATGAGTCCTGAAAAAGCAGCCGCATACAACACATTGCATGAAGTGCTCGTAACAATCAGCCAATTGCTTGCACCGTTTACTCCATTTTTGGCGGAGGATATTTATTCCAATTTAGAAAATGGTAGCGTTCACCTTACTGATTACCCAGTGTATGATGAATCTGCAATAAATAGCAGCTTAGAGTATGAAATGGAAGCTGTCTTGCAGGTGGTTGAACTTGGTAGAAATATTAGGAATACAGAATCGTTAAAAGTGAAACAGCCGTTGGCAAGTTTGTCGTTGTTAAGCGAAGAAACAATAGAGTGGAGTAAGTACGAAGATATCATCAGAGATGAATTAAACATAAAAGGAGTGCAAGTGAAAAACAATGATCAAGAATTTATATTGTATAAATTGAAGCTAAATTTTAAAAAAGTGGGGGCAAAATTAGGAAAGCAAGCGAATTATGTGCATAAATACTTACAGCAGTTATCAAATGCCAAAGCTAAGAAGTTTATAGAACAAGGAACAGAAACACTTGAGATGCTGTCAGGTGAAACGGTAGTACTCACCGTAGAAGACGTATTCGTAGAAAAAATACCGAAAGCAGGGTTTGCAGCAGCATCAAATGGAGGCTATACAGTTATATTGGACGTTACCTTAACAAAAGAGCTGTTGCAGGAAGGAGTAGCTCGCGAGTTTATCCGCGCGATTCAGGAATACCGCAAGAAATTGGATTTATCAGTAAACACACGCGTCAATATAACAATATGCGGTGATAGGGATGTTATTGAAGCAATTGAACGATTCCAAGTGTTGTTGAAAGAAAATGTATTAATGAAGAAGCTGGAAATCCAAGAGCACTTATCCAATGCCGAAGAAGTAAAGATAGGGAAAAACAGTATTTTTATAAATCTCACACCTGTACAATGAAAATAAGTTGGGGCATTTTGATGCCCCGACTTATTTTACCTTGTCTCATGTAGGGATATCGACGGAATATAGAAAATATCGGCAAGTTGTACAGGGATATCGACGGAATTCAGAATAAATGGGCAAACCCCTAGGCGAAATCAGCAAAACTGAAAATATATCGGCACTACGATAAATATAAATTACTATTATAAAATTTCATATACCGTAATATAAGTAGATAACTTCATAAGCATGATATTCTACAACAATCAATTCAAGAAGCTTGACATTTTGTAAAAAATAAAAGCCCCTCAGCGAGTGAAAGGCTTTTATTTTTTACCGTTTCCTTGATCTTCATCCACAGCGATTACCTCTTGTTCTTCATGAAATGGGGATAAGGAGTGACCTGTAATATGGTCAAATGGGGTGTAGTATGCTGTAATTCGTCTTTTTTGTATAAAAACCTTGTAAAATCCGATAAGGGTTAATACCACTATGGCGAGAGGTAAGCCTATTGCAGCTAAATCAAGTGCGTGCATATAATCAACTCCTGTTTTTTTATGAGAAAGAAAATAGCTTCACATTTTATTTTAAAATAAGAGTACCAGGTAGCTACGGAAAAGTATAGGGCAATAGTCCTGATTGATAAAGCGCGAAATACATCTTCATAGCCATGGAAATAAAGATAGTGAAGAAAAAGAATTCCTTTTATACTATGATTAGTATTTATTAAAGGAGGAGATAGCAGTGAAAAAAGTATATCGGAATTTTTTCTTTTATCCAGACATTATCGTTATGGTTATTCTTGTAATCTTTATGCTTAGCTTTCTATTTGTAAATGGGATTACACTCGCACTTACAGCGTTCTATCTTATTGGTCTAATTGTTTTTATATTTAGTGAATACATCACTCATCGGTTTTTGTTTCATCTAAAGCCGCCTAAAAATACTTTTTTTCTAAAGATGTTAAAGCGATTACATTATGACCATCATGCCTATCCGAATGAGCTGCATTTATTATTTCTGCCACTTTGGTACAGCTTGCCTAATTTTATGATTTTAGCAGCTATCTTTTTTTCTATAACAAAATCATTTATAGGCAGTACAGCTTTTGGTGCTGGTTTAATCACAATGCTGCTTATTTACGAATGGAAGCATTATATTGCTCATACTTCCATCAAGCCAAGAACCGCATTAGGAAAATGGTTTAAAAAGCTGCATATTCTTCATCATTATAAAAATGAAAAGTATTGGTTTGGTGTGTCCAACCCATTTGTAGATGTTTTGTTTGGTACATTAAAAAACGAAAAGGATGTAAAAACAAGCCAAACTGCGAAGAATTTGGAGAAGAGGACATAAAGAAAGTGATGAATATAATATACAAAAAATAATTTTCAGATTTTTATAAAAATTCATAAAATATACTTTACAATGAAAGCGCTTTCTGTTATGATGATTATGGGTTGGATAGCACGCGTGGCTATCGAGGTATGCAGCGTAGGTGGGGCTGGTACCACAAGAGGAAAGGGATGGTTATTCGGTTTTGTTGTATGTAAAGTAATTTTTATTCAAAATGCATATTTTAAATATAAAGCTATGGATATATATAATTAGTAAAAGGTGTCCATATACTGTGAAATTATGAAAAAGAGTGAAGTTCTTATAGAGTGACTTCACTCTTTTTATCGTTGGGACAAAAGAGAATTGTAAAAAATACAAATAATGTTTTTGTTTGTAATTTTATTCGAAATCTTGTTGTAGACCAAATCTGCAGGTGATATAGTGGTGCTAATATATTCAAGTATTTACAGTAACATACATATCAGCTATAGGAGTGGGGAGAGTTATGTCGTCAGTGAAATCAACATTAATGCAAATAATAAAAGACATTCATAGTGAAAATCCGGCAGTAAGGTATAATGCTTTGTCTGAGCTGCAAGATCTGAAGGAAATGGATTTTGAGGTTAATTTATTTCTGTTAGAAAAGCTTATTGAAGAAGCTGCGGCAGTTTTTCCAGAAGCTGTCGGAGAATGGGACGATCCTAGCTTTCATATGATAGATCTTGTAAGTCAATTCATTTATCCAGAATTAATAGAATCCATGAAGTCCCACTTTGATGGCTTTAGCATGTATGCAAAGGAAAGAGCTATTCGATATTTGTGCGAATTTGAAGAGGAAACAGTCCTAGTCCATCTTCTTGATATTTTACGAGGCAATCTTAATAAAAAGGAAATAATTTTACCGTTAGATGTATTGTTTGAACGTCCAGCCTGGGTTGCAAAGATTGTGGAGCAGTTTTATGAATTTCTGAAAGATGAGCGATATAAATTTGATTTTTATAGAATGCTAGCATTTTGCTTAGAGAACAAATACCTGGGTTCGTTGAAACCTGGGTTCGTTCTCCCTGTATTACTACAGGACTATCAAGCTATGAAGAAAACGTATAATGAATATGAGGCTGCTTATCATCCAAAGTATGTTTATGGGAGCTGGAAAGCAACGTATATTCCATTACGTACAAAAATGGAGCTGCTGCTGTCATTGATGGTATTTTATTATAATGAAGAAATCCAAAAAGAAATACAAGAAGCTCTGCTGTTCGCTGATCCTGTTATTAAAACAGCATCTGTAAGTGTATGCTTGCAGAGGGGGATTTCCATCGACGAAAATCATCTTATAGAATGTGCGAGTAATTTGGAAACGTCAGAGACTGTTTATTGGGAGCTGCTAAGGATTAATATGGAAAACCGATTTCCTATCAAGCAAAATAAGCAGCATTACTTTGTGAAAAGCCATTTATTTCATCATGTTTTAGGTCAACAAGAATTTGTTTTGTCCTCTGAAAAAATTGAAATTAAAGAAACTTTGAATATAACAAATTCTTACGGTCAGCCAATTCGTTATTATTTAGTTACATTTATAGATGAAATTGACAGTATCCATGGTGCTTGGGTTGGAGCATATGCTACGGAAGAAGATGAAGATTCTATTTATATGTGGGATGGTACATATGTAATCGAGGAGAACTTTCATGACTATTCTGTGGAAGGACATATACAGCGTTTTATGGAGCAGCGCGAAAAAGAAAGAGAGGAAATGCAGTCCTTCGTTCATTATCAACGAAAAATAGGAAATATTTTGATACAAATAAAGGGTGATGAATTCCTGTACTTCGATGGTGAAGAGCAGGTTACCGTGAAATTGCATGAAATCAAACAAATTTCTATTAAAATGGTAAAAACGAAAGGATTTTTATTCAAACGTAATGTACCAACGGTGACCATATGTACCCGTTATAATGAAAGTGTAATTACGTTCCCTGTTGAATATATAGATTATGATGAGTTTGCACAAACGATGGAGGAACTTACAAGACATTTAGAGGATTATCCATATATTGAGAGGATAAAAGAATAAGAAGGTTTGTTACATTCTAGGATGTGAATGTGAACATCATTAGTTTCGTTAAGAAAAGCATTGGAGACTACTCCGATGCTTTTATGTTATTGACAAAAATAATACAACTATAATAATGGCAGAGGTGAAGAATCAAATGGAAAGGTTACATAAAAATAAACAAAATGTAACCTTTGTTTCATATGAAGAAATCGATTTTTCGATCATACAAAGGTTAAATGAAAAAGAAGGATGGCTTTCTTTTATACAGAGGCAAGAGAATACAAAGTATGCTTGGAAGCACTCTCCTATTGCCTAGGTAGCTGAAGTGGAAGAGAAAGCTATTGGATTTGTTGGGGGACTAACAGACGGAGTAATTAGTTTATATATTTGCGAACTGTTAATATGTGGAGAATATCGAGGGCGTGGAATGGGAAAAGAGCTTTTGCGACTTGTTCATTCGTTATATCCGAAAACACGTATGGGAATGCTGGCCTCAAGCAGCTCTCACACATACTATATCTCTCTTGGATTTTGAAAGACAAAAGAGGAGGGGAGTATATGAAAATAAGTGAAACGAGAGATTGTGAAATACTTTCGGTTTTAAGTCAGGGTGTACAAGAACTGCATGTGCAGTTATATCCGGACTATTTTAAAGAATATGACTACAATGTAGTAAAAGAGTTTTTTGAAAGTATGGTGAATAATCCTAATTTTATCTTTTTATTATTAGAGGATGAAAGTCGATATTTTGGCTATGCAATGATTGAAATAAAGCGGTATCAAGAAAATCCATTTAAGAAAGCCTATCAGTCACTTTATATACATCAATTCAGTATAGTGGATTCTTATAGAAAAAAAGGATATGGTTCGAAAATTATGGAGAAAATCGAAGAAATTGCCAATGCTAAGAAGATACGGAAACTCGAACTGGATTATTGGTGTGCCAATACAATAGCGAAAGAATTTTATAGAAAATGCGGATTTATCACATGCCGTGAATTTGTATATAAAATTATCTGATCGCTTCAATAACAACAAGAGTAGTCAGATAGGATACATATAATACCACTCATTATTTTGGACCAAACTGTAAAGGAGTACAATCTCATACTGTAAAGATTATGTTAAGTTTTAGAGTATACTGTTGAACAGGTAAGAAATTACAGTGTAAGTTTATATGAAAAACAGGAGATAAAGTATGAGTAAGACACAATTAACTCAAAAGCTAAAAGCGTTATTCGAAATCCTTTTTGTTTCCACGAAGCTCGGCATTACATCCTTTGGTGGTCCTATTGCTCATTTAGGATATTTTTATGAGGAGTATGTCCAAAGGAGAAAATGGATGGATGAACGCAGTTATGCAGATTTAGTAGCATTATGTCAATTTTTACCCGGTCCGGCGAGCAGTCAAGTAGGTATTGGAATTGGAGTGATGCGCGCGGGAGTATTAGGAGGTATTGCGGCATTTATCGGATTTACGCTTCCTTCTGTTATCGCACTCATTTTGTTTGCTGGGGTTCTGCAAGGTGCGGATATTAGTAATGCCGGTTGGATTCACGGCTTGAAAATCGTTGCAGTGACGATAGTGGCACATGCTATTTTAGGAATGGCAGAAAAGCTTACACCTGACATACAAAGAAAGTGGATTGCGTTGTGTACACTCATTTGTACAGTGATATGGCAAACGACCTATATGCAAATAGGGGTAATTATGGCATCGGCAGCAGCGGGCTTTCTGATGTTTAAGAAGCAGAAAGGCGAAAATACTCCTAACATGCAGTTTCCAATTTCACGAAGGTTTGCATTTATATGTTTGAGCATTTTTTTTGTATTGCTTGTTCTTTTACCAGTTTTACGGGAGAATACTTCTTTGCAGTGGGTGGCTTTGTTTGACAACTTTTATCGATCCGGTTCCTTAGTGTTTGGAGGAGGACATGTTGTGCTACCCTTGCTTGAGCGTGAATTTGTTCCAAGCGGCTGGCTGAATGAGGAGACTTTTCTTGCCGGATATGGCGCTGTACAAGCTGTACCAGGACCATTATTTACCTTTGCTGCGTATATTGGAGCAGTCATAAACGGCTGGCAGGGTGGCTTAGTTGCCACTGTGGCTATATTTCTTCCTGCATTTTTACTTCTTTTCGGTACATTGCCATTTTGGAACACCATGCGTCACAGTTCCAGCATGAAAGGGATGGTGATGGGAGTAAATGCAGCAGTAGTGGGGATTTTGATTGCGGCATTTTATCAGCCGATTTGGACAAGTGCTATTTTGCTGCCCATCGATTTTGCCTTTGCATCTTTATTATTCACTATGCTTGCGTATGTGAAATTACCACCTTGGATTATTGTCGTAATTGGATCTGCCGGAGGCGCATTACTAACTCTTGTATAATGTGCTGCAATCGTGTTTTGGAGAGAATGAATTGTGGTAGAAACAGGAACAATAGCAATAACAAATAGAGAAAGGCAGGCAATATATGAGAGGTCTAATTATTGGCTTATTAGCTATTCTAGTATTGGATATTATCATGTATTTTTATTTGAAGCGAAAAGAAGGGAAAGAAAAAGCATTGAAAATGACGGTTTTTGGAATAATAGCTACGTTGGTTCTCGGAGTGACAATTGCAATGACAATGCTGTAATAACGCAAAAAAGATGGTATGCTACCATCTTTTTTGCGTTATTACCTTAATCGGCAATCATTTGATAAATAAAATAAATAATTGAAATAAAACTTGCGATGAAGAATAGAGTGTTTAGCTCCATTAGAACCCTCCTCATAAGAAAGCCTATAACTATATTACCAAATTTTGTCCAATCTGTGAATTTTTAATCTGAAAATTTAGTTAATTTTAACGAAAACGTAATAGTTTTTTAGAAGAATATTTTGTATAATCAAAATATAATCTAGAAAAGAAGATACACCTGTATAGACTAATATGTACTGGTACACGCTGAAAGGAAGATTTGTAATGCCTGCATGGATAAAGAAAACACTCGTAGCCTTAATCACAGTATTTACATTTGGACTCGTTACACCGCCTTCGGTATTGCTCGATACAAGCTCTAAAGCAGACCGACCGACAAGACAAAGCTTAGAGAAAATGGATGAAGAGCAGCAAACAGAAGAAGAATCTGCCGATATACCGGAGATAACACCGGAGGATTTTATCTCTTATGCCGTAGAAGAAGCAGAGAAACAATCCATGATTAAGTTTGGTTCAAAAATTGGTCCGGTTATTGAAAAGGAATTCAAGAGTACTATCCTGCCTCGTATTGAAGATACCTTAGCAGCTTTTACGGAGGCACTTCCTTCTGAAACGGTTCAGCATCTAGCTGTATCACCAAAGCCGAAGGGTGGAGAAAACGAAAAAATATTTCATGTATACAATTCGGAAAGCGGAAAAGATTTACTGCGTTTTCATGTAAGACGTGATAATCCTCCTAAAGATGGATACTATTTTAATTTTCATTATCACTCTACAGAGGATAACTTTTTAGCTCATAACGATTTAGGGAAAATATATTGGAGTAAAAATAAACCGCCGCAATGGCTATCGTAAAATAGGACAAGCAAAGCTTGCCCTATTTTTTTATCCGCATACTGGAAAGGATATGCTAAAATGGATGGGATACTATACATAGAAAGCTGGTGAAGTATGCGTCAATATTTAGAGCTGTGCAAACATATTTTGGAAAATGGTGTTACAAAAGAAGATCGAACAGGAACGGGAACGATCAGCACATTTGGGTATCAAATGCGTTTTGATTTAAGTGAAGGATTTCCTCTTGTAACTACAAAAAAGCTTCATTTAAAATCCATCATTCACGAGCTGCTTTGGTTTTTAAAAGGAGATACAAATGTTAAGTATTTACAGGATAATGGAGTGCGCATTTGGAATGAATGGGCAGATGAAAATGGGGAATTGGGTCCCGTATACGGTCATCAATGGCGTTCTTGGCCAGCTAAGGATGGCAAAACTATCGATCAAATTTCTAATTTAATTAATCAAATTAAACACAATCCCGACTCTCGGCGTCTCATCGTCTCTGCATGGAATGTAGCGGATGTTGAAAATATGGCACTCCCGCCTTGTCATTGCTTGTTCCAGTTTTATGTAGCAAACGGGAAGCTGTCTTGCCAACTCTATCAAAGATCAGCGGACGTATTTTTAGGTGTACCATTTAATATTGCGTCTTACGCTTTATTAACGATGATGATTGCACAGGTATGTGATCTAGAGCCAGGTGAATTTATTCATACATTTGGAGATGTCCATATTTATACCAATCATTTAGAGCAAGTTAAGCTACAGCTTTCCCGTGAACCAAAACCGTTGCCGACGATGAAAGTCAATTCTGAGGTAACGTCTATTTTTGATTTCCAATATGAAGACTTCATCCTTGAAAATTATGAAGCACATCCGCATATAAAAGGAGTTGTCAGTGTATGATTTCATTGATTTGGGCAATGGACGACAATTGCACAATCGGTAAAAATAATGATTTACCTTGGCGCCTTCCAGCTGATTTGGGATATTTTAAAAAGGTGACATATGGTCATCCCGTAGTAATGGGGCGTAAAACATATGAGTCAATCGGTAAGCCGTTGCCGGGACGTGAAAATATTGTTGTCACAAGAAATAAGGAGTATCAGCCGGAAGGTGTGACTGTTGTTCACTCGTTAGAAGAAGTACAGGCACAAGAGAAAGACGTGTTCGTAATTGGAGGAGCGCAGCTTTATAAACAAGCTCTGCCTTTAGCTGATCGGTTGTATGTAACACACATTCATGAAGTATTTGAAGGAGATACGTATTTTCCACAGTTTGAAAAAGAAGAGTGGCAGGTTATTACACAAGAACAAGGCATACGAGATGAAAAAAATCCGTATGATTATGAGTTTGTGGTATATGAGAGACAAAAATAACTAAAAAACCGTTCGTTTGAACGGTTTTTTTAAAATAATATACTTACTTATTGACAGTAAGTATATTATTTTATATACTTACTTACGTAATGTAAGTTATTGATAAATAGAAACCAGATTAAAATAATAAAATTTGAGGAACAAGGGAGAGACTATTTATGAACAAAGTATTATTTATTACAGCGAATCCAAATTCGGCAGACAACTCTTTCGGTTTAGCAGTAGGTCAAGAATTTGTGAATGCATACAAACAAGCATATCCAACTGATGAAGTGATAACCATTGATTTATTTGAAGCGAACATACCGATGATTGACGGTGAAGTGTTAGATGCATGGGGAAAATTAGCTGCGGGCACTGTGTTTACGGACCTAAGTCAAAGTCAACAAGAAAAAGTGAGCGCTATGGGTGCAAATTTAGAGCAATTCATGGAAGCAGACCGTTATGTGTTCGTGACACCAATGTGGAACTTTAGCTACCCGCCGATTGTAAAAGCGTATATCGACAATTTAGCAGTAGCAGGTAAAACATTTAAGTATACAGAAAATGGACCTGTCGGCTTGCTTGAAGGAAAAAAAGCGGTTCATATCCAAGCAACTGGCGGCATCTATTCTGAGGGACCTGCAGCAGCTATGGACTTTGGTCATAATCACATAAAAGCAGTTCTTGCATTTTTAGGCGTCCAAGATGTAGAGTTGCTTGCAGTAGAAGGAATGGCTGCAATGCCGCAACGATCTGGCGAAATTAAAGCTGTGGCAATGGAAAAAGCGAAGGAAATGGCTGTTCGATTCGGAAAAGAAACTGTAACAGCATAAGAATAGTAGTTTATAAAAACCTAAGTCGAACAGGGCTTAGGTTTTTATATGTTCATTATAATATCTCCATAGCATACTGTTTTCTCTTTAAAATTGTTGTGTATTTGAAAAACTCCTTTCATTTTTTTCCTTGTCTTCGGTATAATGAAGGTTGAATGAGAGAAAAGTGGAGGAATTCTATGTTTCGTACTATTTATGCAGCATTTAAAATTATTCTGTTAGTGTTAGGCACATATGCACCCTTACAGAAAATCAAAAAATTGCCGGCTTCGATGTCACCACAAGAAAAGGATATGTTAATTCATAAAACGCCTGATTCTTTTGGGAAAGGCATGATGAAGGCAGCGGGTGCAAAAGTTGAAGTAGAAGGAATCGAACATATTCCGACAGATCGTGCGGTCCTTTTCGTATCCAATCACCAAAGCAATTTTGACATCCCGCTGCTTATGGGCTATTTGCAAAAACCGATTGGCTTTATTGCAAAGGCTGAACTTCAGAAGCTGCCGCTTGTTGCGGAGTGGATGACTTTCATGAATTCTATCTTTATGAATCGCAGTGACCGCAGACAATCATTGCAAGCCATTAAGGATGGGATTGAGCTTTTAAAGAATGGTCATTCATTAGTCATTTTCCCGGAAGGAACAAGAAGTAAAACGAAACAAATGGCAGAGTTTAAAACAGGAAGCTTTCATCTTGCTGTAAAATCGGGTGTCCCAATTGTACCAGTGACAATCAATGGTACCTATAACCTGCTTGAAGCAAATGGAAACCGAATCAAGCCTGCTCATGTTAAGCTTACTGTTTCTCCACCCATTTATGAAGAGCAATATAAAGAGATGGAGTTAAAAGATTTGGCTAAGTACACGCAAGATCTCATTGCTTCGAAAATGTAATCATTTCGGCCTAAATGAGGGAGAACATTGCCAATGTGGATACTTCTCGTTTGTAACGGCAACGTTTATCAACATAGAGAAAATAAAAGAAGTAAGTCATCTGCTTAAAGTAGATGGCCTGCTTCTTTTCTCTTTACAACATTGTTTCGGTGCGAGCTTTTGATTTGTAATATGTAAAAAATTACAATTTCATGTCTGTATTTTATTGGAAAAGTATAGACTACTAACATACTATGGAACCGAAAAGTAACAGATTACAGAGCGGTGAAATGGTGAACATTACATCAAAGAGAGGGCTACTATGCTTACTATAATTCAAAATGGAGAAGTATTTTCTCCCTCCTATTTAGGAAAGAAGGACATACTTCTTGTTGGCGATAAAATCGGCTGCATACGCGATTCTATTGATGTACCAACTAATTTTGTAGATATAAATGTAATAGATGCTTCGGATAAATACGTTGTGCCCGGCTTTTTAGATGCCCATGTCCATATTATTGGAGGCGGAGGAGAAGGTGGCTTTCATACAAGAACACCGGAATTGAATTTAACGGACGCAACCACCGCTGGCATTACGACATTAGTAGGGGTGCTAGGAACAGATGGTACAACTAGAACCATGGAAAGTTTATTAGCGAAATCACGTGCACTTGAAGAAGAAGGAATCACTTGTTATATACACACAGGCTCTTATCATATTCCAATAAAAACGCTAACGTCTCGTATCCAAGATGACATAATTTTGATTGATAAAATTATTGGAGTAGGGGAAGTAGCAATTGCAGATCATCGGTCCTCACAGCCTACCTTAGATGAGTTGGTAAAGGTCGCAGCGGCAGCTCGCAATGGCGGGATCTTATCTGGAAAAGCAGGAGTGATAGAGATTCATGTTGGGGATGGGGATGAAAAGCTAACTTTGCTTGAACAAATTATCGATCAAACAGAGCTCCCGATTCGTCAATTTCACCCAACCCATATTAATCGAAATGAAGAACTGTTCCAAGCAGGTATTCGGTATGCTAAACGGGGAGGCTATGTAGATTTGACAACGAGTACCATCCCCCAGTTTTTAGCAGAAGGGGAAGTGAAATGCAGCAAGGGGCTGCGTCTGATGCTAGAGCAAGGCGTACCAATTGGATGTATTACTTTCAGTTCGGATGGACAAGCGAGTTTGCCGGCGTTCAATAAAGAAGGAGAATTTACAGGGCTGCAGGTTGGCAAGGTCGCATCGTTGTATGAGGCGGTAAGGGAAGCGGTGCTTGAAGAGAATATTTCAATGGAAACTGCCTTGCAGGTGATTACATCAAACCCTGCTCAAGTGCTTCGTCTTACACAAAAAGGACAGATCCAAGAAGGAAAAGATGGGGATATAGTTTTGCTCGATAAACAAAGTCTACACATTCAAACTGTGATTGCAAAAGGAAATGTTATGGTAGAAAATCAAAGTATCCTTGTAAAGGGGACTTTTGAATAAGGTGCAAAAGGGGTATATTCATGTTTCATTTATTAAAAGGAATGGCAATTGGATTTTCACTTGCAGTACCGATAGGACCTATGGCCTTAATTTGTATTCAAAGGACGTTGCTACGAGGGTTTCGACATGGCTTTTCTTCAGGGCTTGGAATTGCAAGCGCAGATACTCTGTATTGCGGAGTTGCGATGGTAGGAGTGAGCTATGTAGCTCATGTGCTTCTTCACTATACAACAATATTTAAGTGGTTTGGGGTATTGTATTTGCTCATTCTGGGGATAAGAATTTTTATGAAGAAGCCGGAATTTCATCCGGACATGAACAGTGGGAAACTTATTCAATCGTACGGTTCAGTCTTTTTGCTTACGCTTGCGAATCCTTTAGCTATTCTTGCTTTTGCCGGTATTTTTGCTGGGCTTGGGATTAATGCACATCATATTTCACAAAGCAATATTCTATTTACTAGTATAGGTGTATTTTTGGGGTATGCTCTTTGGTGGCTGCTGCTTACAATCATTCTGTCTGGTGTTCGGAATAAAATGAAAGATAAGTATGTAGCGGTAATTAACAAGATATCAGGGTCGCTGGTTGTGGGCTTTGGTTTGCTTATCTTATTCGGGCTCCATTAAAATATAAGCAAATAGTGAAAAAGAAATCTGACGATTTTATAGTGAAATAATAGGTAATAGTTGACGGATGCCGCAATTTTTGACAAAATATATAAAGGAATTGAATTGAAAGAGTGTGGCTATAAAAGCAAAGCTACTCAAGGGGGAAAATATATGTTACCTAACATTGGGTTTCCAGGCTTAATACTAATATTAATTATTGCGTTAGTAGTATTTGGACCGAAAAAACTTCCGGAAATTGGAAGGGCTTTCGGAGAGACATTAAAAGAGTTTAAAAGGTCTACAAATGATTTACGGGATGAAATAATGGACGACAAAGAAAAGAAATAAGAAGCATGAAAGATGTAAGGTCACAATCTTGCATCTTTTTTTGAGGAGAAAACAGGGGAAATGTGGTGAAAACATGAATAATCAAGAAATGAGTGTAATAGAACATCTAGGCGAGCTGCGAAAACGCTTAATTATAACCATCCTTATCTTCTTTTTCTTTCTAATTATTGGTTTTGTATATACAAAAGATATCTATTCTTTTATTGTCAAAGATTTGGAGGTGAAGCTGACAGTTCTTGGACCGAGTGATATTTTATGGATTTATTTTATTATTGCAACAGTGTTTTCCATTGTATGTACGATCCCGTTTGCAGCATTTCAGATTTGGCTGTTTGTAAAACCAGCACTGCAGCCAAATGAACAAAAAATGACTATTCTTTATGTACCTGCGTTGTTCATTTTATTTGCAGGCGGCCTTTGTTTTGGTTACTTTATCATCATGCCGTTAATCTTTCGTTTTTTGGTTAGTATTGGCGATGAAATGTTTCAAACCATGTTTACAACGGAAAAATATTTTCAATTTGTAATGAATATGACTCTTCCGTTTGCGGTGCTTTTTGAACTTCCAGTAATTGCAATGTTTTTGACGAGTATTGGTATATTGAACCCGATTGTATTGCGAAAAATGAGAAGATATGCATACTTTATCTTAATTGTGATTGCGGTTATGGTTACGCCTCCGGATTTTATTTCGGACTTTTCGGTCGCGCTGCCTCTATTATTTATATACGAATTAAGTATTTCTTTGTCCAGTATTGTTTATAAACGTAGATTAAAAAGAGAAAGAGAACATATGAATGATAGTGTCTAGCATTTTGCTGGGCACTTTTTTATTTTCTTTGTTATACTATGAATGGAAGCGCATACAATAAAAAGAATGGGCGAAAATTTTCTTTATGGACCACCTAAATTTAGACAAACTTTTCAACTAGTTCAAACTATAATTAAAAATAAATCCAAAAAAGAGGATTGATATTTGTGATTATGAAAAGCTTCTATTTCACTCATCAAAATGGAAAATGCGTTAAGATCGTGGATATCCCCGTTTTACAGAAAGCTGATCCGTTAGCATATCAGCTAAAAATGCGTCTTCAATTGTTTGTCTCCAAAATTCAAAAACATCATCATCCAAGGCAAATTTACTCATTTCGAGATTATTTACGAAGCTGTTTAAAATGGACTGACTATTCTAAAGTATATGAAGGAAATACATTGGAACAAAATGCATAAGCATCATAAAAACAGGAATACAGCCATAGCGTGTTCCTGTTTTTATGTGGATTGATTTTGAATGAAAATGAATGAAATAACCAAATCTAAAAAAGAACGGCAGAAGCTTTTTATGAAAAATACGCTTTTTGTCGAAAAAACAAAAGTCGTAGTTGAAAGCACTATAAATGCTAGTATAATATCTAGGAGAGTATTTTTTAGGGAAGAAGTGAAAGCATGCAAAAGATAAAAATAGTAACAGATTCAACAGTAGATTTATCCTCAGATATTTTGAATAAATATGATATTCATGTAATACCTCTTTCCATTTTTATCGATGGAGAAACCTATTTAGATCGTGTGGACCTCTCTCCTGATGAATTTATCGATAAAATGCTGCAAGCGGTAGAGTTGCCAAAAACGTCACAGCCTGCTGTCGGAGCATTTATAGATATGTATAATAAGCTTGGAGAAGATGGAAGCGAAGTTATTTCCATTCATATGACAGGAGGTATGAGTGGAACAGTATCTACAGCCCGCAGTGCGGCTGATATGACCGACACAAAGGTAACGGTAATTGACTCTATGTTCATTTCTCATGCTTTATCTTTTCAAGTAATTGAAGCAGCCAAAATGGCAAAAGAAGGACGTACAGTTGAGGAAATTATAAAACGATTAGACATAGTACGTGCCAATACATACTTATATGTTGTTGTAGATACACTTGATAACTTGGTAAAGGGCGGTCGTATCGGAAGAGGAAAGGCGTTAATAGGCTCTCTATTAAATATTAAGCCGATTGCTAGCTTGGCAGACGGGGTCTATACACCAGTGGCGAAAGTTAGAAGTCAAAATCAAGTTGTTAAAACATTAGCTAAATATTTTGAAGAAGAAACGGCTGGTAAGACAGTAAAAGCCGTTGGGATTGCAAATGTAAGAGCAATACCCTTAGCTCAATCAATAAAGGGAAGAGTTGAAGAAATAAGTGGTTTCCAGGGTACAGAAATTTATGATACTTGTCCGATTATCAGTACTCATACAGGTGTTGGTGCTATCGGCTTTATGTATTTTGCAGAATAATGTGTGAAGACTACGGATTGAATAGCCGTAGTCTTTTTTATTTTTAATATTATACTTCAAATTGGAGAATATAAGAAAAAACTAATGGTGTGATGGCGATGATTTTTAAAAAGATTATACGACGAAAAAAAAAACAACAAAATAATGGTGAGAAACACTCAATTGACCAGACAAGTCATACTAATGAAAACAACCAGCTTTCTGCAACAAAACCAATCGAGTTGTATGGTGAACAACTTGTAGAACAAATCACAAACGGACTAAACCGAAATCCAGATCTCCAATCTAGAGAAATTAGGATACAAGGAAAGCAGCTCACATTATTGTTTGTGAAAGGATCCATAAATGAACAAACGTTAAATGAGGATGTTATAGGTAAAATTCAAGCTATACAAGGAGCGATAACGAATGAAGAATTAAATGAGACTGTGTCTGTTGCACGATCCAAAACAGTCAATGAAATAAAGGAAGTTTGCCAATCCTTATTAGATGGATGGGTATTTGTGCATATTGATGGGGAGTCGGAAGGACTTCTGTATAACCTTTCTCAACCCCAATATAGAAATCTGTTTCAACCCATGAATGAATCTAATGTACTAGGACCGAAACTGGAATTTACAGAATCATTAGAGACAAATTCACAAGTGCTACGCCAGATTATTCCGAATGAAAACCTAGTAATGGAGCCGCTCACTATTGGAAAAAGAGCTCCGAAAGAAGTACGTATTGTTTATATGAAGGGTGTTGCTGAAGAGGAGAATATCAATACCTTCCGTGAAAAGATTCAAGCTGTAGACGTAGACTCAATTGAAGACAGCTCGATTTTAATTCAACTGATTGAGGAGCATGAATTTTCTTTATTTCCGCAGCTGCTTCAGAGCGAGCAGCCTCATCGCCTTGCTTATACCCTTTTAAACGGGAAAGTAGGTGTGTTAATAAACGGAAGTCCAATGGCTATCATTGGGCCGGTCACATTTTTCAGCTTTTTTGAATCGACGGAAGATTTGTATTTTCGCTGGAACCTTAGCTTATTTTTACGGTTAATGCGATTTGTAGCCATGTTTATCTCTATTATTTTTACACCTACCTATGTAGCTGCCCTAACTTATCACTATGAAATTATACCATCAGCACTTCTTGTTTCTATCGGTCTTTCACGGGCGAATGTCCCGTTTCCACCCGTAATGGAGGCGCTTCTTTTAGAATTATTGATTGAACTGTTGCGTGAAGCAGGTATTCGTTTGCCAACAAAAGTAGGTCAAACCATGGGTATTGTAGGAGGGATTGTAATCGGGCAGGCAGCAGT
This sequence comes from Bacillus sp. 165, assembly GCF_017742235.1. Taxonomy (GTDB): domain Bacteria; phylum Bacillota; class Bacilli; order Bacillales; family Bacillaceae_G; genus JAGHKQ01. Next base: position 298,804 of record NZ_JAGHKQ010000003.1, on the reverse strand, counting down.
AGAAGCGGGATTTACAAGTAATATTTTGATAATGGTTGTGGCATTAAGTGCGCTTGCTTCGTTTACAGCACCAAATTATGTGATGGGTACAGTAATACGTATTGTGAGATTCCCTCTTATCATACTAGCTGGAATGGCAGGAGGCATCGGACTTGTGTTTGGACTTAGTTTATTGCTAATCCACCTTTTGAAAATCACAAGCTTGAATCGTCCGTATTTGGAGCCTGTGTATCCATTCCATTTTCAAAATTTCAGTCAAAATATATTGCAGCTGCCTCACAAATATACAGTAAAGCGTTCGAGCTATAACAGTCCGCAAGATAGGGATAGGAAATCGAAACCCCGAAAAAGAAAGAAAAAAGATATTGATGAGTAGAGGTTATGTATGAATGAATTTAAAACAATACCGAAGCATCTTATGTTTCCTAGTTCCTTATTATTTTTTGTTATTACTACGTTACAAGTAGGAGTCGGTATCACAAACTTTCCTCGAATTTTATTTATCGATACCGGACAGGACAGCTGGATTTCGGTTATATTGGCTGGCCTGCTTACTCATATTACGTTGTTTATTATAGTCAGGATACTAAGTCGCTACGATCAACAAGATTTGTATGATATTCATAAAATACTATTCGGAAAGAAAATAAGTGTTATTGTTAATGGATGTATCATTGTCTATCTTATTTCATCCGCCCTTTCTATACTGCTTGGATATTTTGAAATTATCCGTGCATTCTTATTTGAAGATGCCCCAATGTGGCTGGTCATAACTGTTATGATTACGCTGACAATTTATGCAGTGTTTGGTGGCATAAGGGTAATTGTAGGAGTCGCTTTTGTAAGCTTTCTTTTGACAACCTGGTTATTGCCTGTCATGGTCCAGTCTATTGAATATTTTGACTATCTTCATTTTTTTCCTGTATTAGAAGCGAATCCAAAAGAATTGGCTCTTGGTACCTATCATATGACGTTTGCGCTTACAGGATTTGAAATCTTATATTTTTTTTATCCTTATGCACAAGACAAAAGAAAAGCAGGCATATATGCTCAGCTTGGAGCGTTATGTACTAATTTGATTTACTTGTATGTTATGGTATTAAACTTAGGTTTTTATAGTAATCAACAACTAGAAAAAACCCTATGGCCTTCACTCAGTTTGTTTAAGGTGATTCGTTTTCCATTTTTGGAGCAATTTGAGGTTCTTATCGTATCTTTATTTATGTTGGTCATTCTTCCAAACTTTACGACGCTGTTTTGGTCAGCATCAAAAGGAATGAAAAAATTACTTCCTGTACGCCAAAAAACAGGAATCTTTATTTGCGCTTTTACTATAATCATTGCAGCGTTCTTCTTTAACACAAGCGTACAAATTAACAGTTACACGACTTGGTTCAGTAAAATAGCTTTTTATTTTATTTACATATATCCCTTATTTCTCTTCCTTTTCTCAATAGTTTTTGAAAAAATAAGGAACAAGAAGAAGGTGACTGTAACATGAAAATAATACAAAAACAAATCCTATTGCTAATGGTCATCGTGCTTGTCTGTTCAGGGTGTATTGTAAAAACACAGCCTCTTGAACAATTGGGGTTGGCTACAGCTGTTGGTATTGATCAAGCCAAAGGAAACAAACTTAAAGGGGTGGTTGTGCTGCATCATTTTGGTTCACGGCCAGAGGATGTGGCACAACAACTAACGAGCTCAGGGTATACAGATAAAGGGCTTCGAAAATTTATGAACCTTGAAACGAGTGATCGACTTGTAACGGGGCAGCTACGCGTTGCAGTATATGGAAAAGAGCTTGCCAAAAAAAGGGGTATTATTGAGCTTGTGGAATCATTAAAGCGTGATGCTTCTACGCAAACGAATATGTACTTGGCCATTAGTGAAACAACTGCCAGAGATATTTTATTTCAGCAAAAAACAGAATCATCGAAAAATATGGGGACGTATTTATACAAAATGATTCGCCAAAATATCGAAGAGGAACAAGTGGTTTCCTGTACAGTACAAGAATTTTTGCGGGATTATTATCAGGTTGGAAGAGACCCGGTTCTCCCTATGATGGAAAAAAGAAGAGATTATGTATTAATTGATGCAGTGGCATTGATGAAAGGGAGCAAATTTGCAGCGAAAGTCCCTGCTCGAAATGAATTTTTTATTCGAATGCTACGGGATGGATATAAAGGCACTGTGGTAGACTTAGAACTCCCTTTTGAACCATTTCAAAAGCTATATAAACAAAAAAATAAGCCAAAGAGTATCCATGTGAATATAAGAAATATTACTGCTAAGAGAAAAATTCAATTGATGAAGCAAAATCCGCCTGTGTTTGATGTGGATGTGAAATTAACAGGTAGTATTGCGGAATTAACAGAAGAAATTGATTTGGGACAACCGGGAATTTATGAGGTATTTGAGAAGGCCATCGATAAAAAGGTAAAGGCTGAACTTATAAAAACAATAAAAAAGATGCAAAAAATAAACGTAGATCCGATTGGTTTTGGAGCTATCTATGATACATCGGTTCGGAATTTGAGCCTAACCAATACAAAATGGTATAAGAATTTGTATCCAAATGCACAGTTTCGCATTCATATTGATACGACGATTAAGCGTTCAGGTGTATTGAATTAAAAAATCATGGGAATTTTGTATACAACTAAACAAAAAAGGACTGAAATCCTACCACTGAAAAGGTGCAGGGTCAGTCCTGTTTTTATGACGAAATCACGTAACAAATAAGAAGAGTTAATCCTGCCGCCAAGCTCATAAAAAATCGTTTTTGAATATATTGCATAGTTAACCTCCTGAGTATCTTTCTATATAGGATGTTCAGGAGGAGGGGATTGCTATACCTTTATTGCATATTTTGCAGTTCTTTTTCTTCTTCAAGGTTAACTGCTACAGACGGAGTAAAGGTTTGCCCTAAAAATAATAGATGCAATTTCTCCCAAGGGAGCTGGAGACGATTCCATTCATTACGTAAACGAGTTAACGCTTCTTTAGGTGTTTCATCTGCGAGTAAAAAGGCTCCGTAATGCATGGGAATAAAGTGGTGTGCACCTAAATCCAAATAGGCTTTTATGGATTCTTCTGGCGTCATATGAGATACTTTCATGAACCATTCCGGTTCGTATGCACCGATCGGCATCAAGGCGATGTCGATGGAATACTTTTCACCAATCTCCTTAAATCCCCTAAAATAGCCGCTGTCACCGCAAAAGTAGACTGTCTCCTCATGTCCTTCTATTATCCAGCCGCCCCAGTGGGAGCGATTCGTATCAAAAAGAGTACGGCGTGTCCAGTGCTGTGCCGGAACGAACGAAAAGGTAACCTCATTGATTGTCTCGGCTTCCCACCAGGAATACTCTTTTACGTTGAGAAATCCTTTTCGTTTAAATAATGCTTGTAAGCCAGCAGGAACTAAGTATAAGACGTCTGGATGAAGTTTGCGCAGCGTTGTAAAATCTAAATGGTCATAATGACCGTGAGATAGAAGTACAACATGTATAGGGGGCAAATCCTCCATCGTTAATCCGGGATTTGAGATGCGTGAAACCACTTTTAGTTTGTTAGACCAAACGGGATCTGTCAGTATGTTGAGACCATCCGATTGAATTAAAAAAGTTGAATGCCCAATCCAAGTGATTGTAGTTTTTGATTTGTTACCTTGTAGATAGTCAATTTGTTTGATAGGTGATTGTTCAATGATAAAGGAGGTATCTTTCTGCTTTTTATTTCGTGCTCTTCTCCATTTAATAAAATCAAGGACAGACTTTTTGGTTGAAATACTGTCTAAGTTTTCAAAGCGTATTGTTTTCAATGAACACTCACCTCACATAGGATTCTTGCTTCTATTGTATTCCAATATAACAGCCTAGAGAAGTAAAATGAATTGACTAATTATTAAAAAAGTGTAAAATTACAATCAATATAAATTTACAATAATAACTGGGGTGTATGGATGCATAGAGATGAAGCAATTGAACTAATCGCTCGAAAGTTTAAGCTTGTAAGAATCGAGAGCGGCTATACCCAAGATAAAATGGCATATGTTCTCGGGCTTTCCAAAAAAACACTTGTGCAAATTGAAAAGGAACGGATTCTACCTTCATGGACATCGGTTGTCGCTGCATGCTCACTATTTCGAAGCAGCGAAATTTTGTATACGACACTAGGAGGAGATCCTTTAGAAGTGATTGAAACATTGGCGCATGATCATGTAGAGAGGCCAAAAGACAAAACACTAGGCGGTAAGGTATGGTGGAAGGAACTGGAGAAAAAAGGAGAATTTCTGCTGCAGCAAAATATTATTAGTCAGCATTATCGTATATTGGATAGGGAAGGGTATCGTTTGTTTAGCACCTTTGACAGAGGGGAGGCGACAGAGAAATTTGAACATTTGATGACAAGTACAAACAAAAAGTAAGTGTTAAGGAAGGGGAATGTTTTCTTTTAGTATAACTTTTATTACAATAATAAATAGAGAAAAGAGGGAGGAAACATACAAATGAAGAAAATGCAAAATAGGCTTATATTGCTAGTTATCTTAAGTGTCGTTCTTTTGTCAGCATGCAGTACGGGGAGAAACATAGAGGGAGCATTAAATTGGAATGTAAAGTCCTATACATACACGGACCAAGATGGTAAAGCGTTTGGGTCTGCAGATTTAAAAGGAAAAGTATATATAGCTAACTTTATTTTTACAACATGTGAAACCGTATGTCCTCCAATTACCGCAAACATGGCTCGTTTGCAAAAAATGGTCAAGGATAAAAATATAGATGTGGAGTTCGTATCTTTTAGTGTTGATCCGGAAGTAGACACACCTAGCATGTTAAAAACATTCGCAGGTAAGTTTACGCAGGATTTGAGCAACTGGCATTTTTTAACTGGATATTCCCAACAGGATATTGAAGAATTTTCAAAAAACAGCTTTCGGACATTAGTCGATAAGCCTCAATCTTCAGATCAAGTGATTCATGGCACTTCTATTTATCTGGTCGATAAAAATGGAAAGGTTATGAAAAGCTATAACGGGTTAAAAAATACCCCATACGACGAAATCATACAAGATATTACGATTTTAAATAAAAAATAGAGTATTGTTACATAAAAAACGCTTGGATTCTTCAATCCAAGCGTTTTTTATAGAAATATCTTAGTCGATAATTAATATATCTTTTTTGTACGGTTTTTTTGGAGCTCGTATTTCAAGTACTCCATCACGGTAGTTTGCCTTCGCTAATTTCTTATTAATTGTGTAAGGCAATTTAATAGTACGGGATGATTCTGACATAGAACGCTCTCTACGGTAATAGTTGTCAGCCTCATTTTCTTCTTCCTCTAACACTTCATACATTACAGCAATACGAACATATTCTCCTTGTATTTCAATGGCAATTTGATTTTTGCTGATGCCTGGCAGTTCCGCCTTCACGACAAGGTCATCACCGGACTCATATAGATCAACCGGGAATGTTACCAAACGATTTCCTTTTTGAAAAAAATGATTCATTTCTTCAATGATACCGCGAAGCGGAGTTTGCTCGAAAAATTCGTCAATTTGTTTTAAATACCCGCGAATATGAGAACGAGAAGTTGTTTTAGTTTGTTTTTCATCGTTCATATAAGGACCCCTCCTAATGAATGTGAATCTGCCTTATCATATGATATATGCCTACAATGTGACACACTTCAATTTTAAAAACTGACAAAAAAACATAATTTCAATTACCGTATTTTTGTAAAACTTTTTTCATAAATACTTGTCCTTGCTTATACAATTGTAATAACATGAAAAGAAAACGATGGAGGAATATATGTTGCACTTTGAAGCAGTAACAGAAGGACATTTGGATATTGTTAAAGAAATGGTTAATTCCAACAGAGAATATAATTTACTAGAAAATGGCGAACCTATACGCACAGATGAAGAGTTGAAGGAAGAGTTTTTGCATAGTGACTCAGACCGAGTAACATATTTTATTAAAGCAGACGACACATATATCGGCCTGCTGGATTATATGGAGCATAATGAACGAGATGGGTACCCGTGGCTTGGATTATTAATGATTCATCATGATTATCAAGGATATGGCTATGGGACGAATGCTTATTATGCACTAGAGGCGATATTAAAAGAAAAAGGAAAAACCGCTCTTCGCTTAGGTGTATTACCTACTAACGAAAAGGCACATGCATTTTGGAAGTCAATTGGTTTTACTTGCTACACTCAAAAGGAGACAACAAAAGGAATTCTCGTAGATTGTATGGAGAAAGCGCTATAATTAGGAGGATAAACAGTGATAGACATTCGAGCAGCAAAACAAAACGATGTACCAGCCATTTTAGAAATATACAATCATGCAGTGCTCCATACAACTGCTACGTTTGATTTGAAAGAAAAAACAGTAGAAGAAATGAACAAATGGTTTGAGAAATACAATGATCGTTATCCGCTTATTGTAGCAACAATGGATGGAAAGGTTGTTGGTTATTGCTCTTTGTCACCTTTTCGAGAAAAGGAAGCATATGGGCGTACAGTAGAACTTTCCGTTTATGTTCATGAAAATGCGAGAGGAAAAGGGATTGCCCGTCAATTGATTATGAACATAATTAAACTTGGCAAACAAGCGAATCATCATGTCATTATAGCTGGTATAACAGCTGGAAATGATGTAAGTGTTCATCTTCATGAGAGTTTTGGATTTACATTTGTTGGATGTTTCCGAGGAGTAGGATTCAAATTTGAAAAGTGGCAGGATGTGTTATTTTATCAACTCACTCTTTAATTATTAAGAAAAGGGTTGTGAGAATATGATGATGGTAGGGGTTATTATTGGAGGGTTTTTATTTTATGTGACAGCAGAAGCCGCGAGCAGCAAGCTTGCCCAGCTTTTAGGTAAAAAAGGAATACCGTACGAACTGCAACATGTTCCAATGTTTCTTGTATTATTTTTGACAACGGGTGTGATTTATAAACAAAGTATGTTAGCGCCTATGGCAGAAATGGTACTGAAATTTTTACTATTATACAGTGCAGTAGGTGTTGTATTTTTACTTTTCTTGGCATTGGTAAGACAACTGCATTATCAATCTTATATTTTTTTGTTAAATTGGTTAAAGAGAGAATAAACCTTACTTCAATGGAAGTAAGGTTTATTCTCTGCCTATTGGAGAGTTTCCTTCTCAAACTCTCCAAATGGATTGTAGCCGAGTGCTGTCAGTGCCTCAGGCGTAATTACACCTGCTTCTAGGGAGGCGCTGTTGGTCAATAACACCTCATTGGGGGACAGACTGCCGTCAAAATATGGAATCTCTTCATAACTCATGTCGTATTCACCTCCTCTATTTATAGATTTAGCAAATAAGGGGTAAGTTAATCGGAATTGCAGAAGAAAAACAGATTGTAATTTTTTTAGCATGAATGTGGAGGTTGAACCTTATTAAAGAATGCGAATAACAGCATATAGTGGGGTAAACTTTACTAGTGATTCAAGACTTTATTTTATGTAAACTTCACTTATGTATACCAAAGATAAGGAGCCCTTATCTTTGGTATATAGTAGGCAGACAGTGAAAAATGCGTAATTATGGAGAATAGGCTGTTCTTATACTACTTTTCAAGATCAGGTTCCAGAATATTCAAAATCGCTTGTTTAATAGATTGTGCTACATTATGGTCAAAGAAATGAGCAATACATAAAACAACAATTAATAACATAATGATGCCGTGAGCTAACACCCTACATTCTCCCTCCTTTCACAATAAAATAAAGAAGAGAGAACATGTCCTCTCTTGTAAATATGTTATGAAACAAAGATAGAGTGGTGATAGACAGTCTTTTTTAAAATGAAAAATGTGTATCTTTCTACTTTTTGCTTATTATGCTATGTAGAAATAGAATTTTACAGGTATTGTGTATGAGAGAACTAGAATATGATTGATAATAAGATGAATGAAATACATAAAATAGTAAAAGCAGAAGTGCTTTACTTTTCAAGCAATATGCTGCTAATGGAAGGAGAACAAAAATGAAACGAGCATTGATTAATATTGATTATACATATGATTTTATAGCAGAGAATGGAGCATTAACATGTGGTGAGCCGGGACAAAATATTGAATCTAATATTGCTGGATTAACAGAGGAATTTATTTTGCAAGGGGATTATGTAGTCTTTGCTATTGATCGGCACGAACATAACGATTCATATCACCCTGAGACTGCAATGTATCCACCTCACAATATAGCAGGGACAAAGGGAAGAAATCTATACGGCAAACTACAAGAGGTTTATAACCGATATAAGGGCCAATCTAATGTGTATTATATGGATAAAACGAGATATAGTGCGTTTGCAGGAACTGATTTAGAAATCAAACTGAGAGAGCGCGGAATTCAAGAAATACATTTAGCAGGCGTTTGTACGGATATTTGTGTACTGCATACAGCGGTGGATGCTTATAATAAAGGATTTAACCTTGTAGTGCATTCAAAAATGGTCGCGTCTTTTAATGAAGCGGGGCATCAATGGGCATTAGGGCATTTTCAAACCTCTTTGAATGCAGAGGTACGATAACTTAAGTATTAGTCTTGTTATGAAAAAAGTATGATCGGTCCAATAGGGCCGTTTTTTTGATAGGTGGACATAATCGGATTATTTTATACAGGATAGGAGTAAAGTGAAACGAATCTATAGTACATGGAAAGGAGGGAGATCATGAGGGAAGAGGAAAAGCGCATGCATGAACTGCAGGCATTAAAGGAAATTGCAGAAAGTTTAAACGAGGCTACAGAGCTGGAACGGATGCTGGAGCAGGTATTACATAAATTACTGCAAGCGATGAACTTAGAAACAGGATGGATTTTTTTCATCAATGAAAATGGCCGACATGAACTAGCAGCGTATGCTGCACTTCCTCCTGCTTTGCTCATTGAACAGAAGAGGCCAATGTGCGAAGGGCGGTGCTGATGTGTCGACAAGTTTGCAGATGGGCGGTTGCAGAAGGCTTCTAATATTATGGAGTGTAAGCGGTTGAGTTAATACAACAACACCTGCCGGACGTTGTCATTATGGATGTGTCGATGCCTATCGTGGATGGCATTGAAGCGACAAGAAGAATGAAGCGGATTCACCCATCTATAAAAATATTGATTTTAACAAGCTTTGCTGAACAGGATTATGTGATTCCTGCATTAGAAGCAGGGGCAGATGGGTATCAATTAAAAGAAGTAGAACCTGACCAGCTTGTTGCATCCATAGTTGCGGTATACCGAGGGAGCACTGATTTACATCCGAAGGTAACTCCTGCTGTGTTCCAGCCTCTCTCAACGCAAAAACAACCAAAGCCAAGTCATATTCATACTTTAACACCACGTGAAACGGAAGTGTTAAAGGAAATTGCGAGCGGAAAAAGCAATAAAGAAATTGCAGCTGATCTGCATATTACAGAGCAAACCGTCAAAACGCATGTATCAAACATATTGGCAAAACTTGAGTTGGATGACCGTACGCAAGCTGCCCTCCATGCAGTAAAGCACAGGTTAGTATATAGTATAAAGAGAATCTCATACATTAGTATGAGGGCATGTCATACTAATGTTCTAGAGAGCTATCATTCCTTTTTACTATTTCGAAAAATGGACAATAGTCTATACTATATTATATAAGTATAGAGCAAAAGGAGCTTTAGGTTATGAAATTAACAATTATTAATGGAACGCCTAGAAAGCATGGACGTACAACAATAGCGGCTAGTTATATTGCAAAAACATACGGGGGAAGTTTGATTGATTTAAGTATAGAACCACTGCCTCTTTATAACGGAGAGGAACAACAGAATACACTTTCCGTTATCAAAACGCTTAGAAAAGAAATAGTAGAAGCGGATGGTATTGTATTATGCACCCCTGAATATCACAATGCTATGAGCGGGGCATTAAAAAATGCTCTTGATTTTTTGGGCAGTAAAGAATTTGCCCATAAGCCGGTTGCATTACTTGCAGTAGCAGGAGGAGGAAAAGGAGGAATAAATGCATTAAACAACATGAGAACAGTTGGTAGAGGTGTATACGCAAATGTCATTCCAAAACAGCTTGTCTTGGATGGTATTTATTTTCAAAATGGTGAGTTGCTAGAAGAGGCTAAACCAATGGTTGCCGATTTAATAAATGAATTGCAAATGTATATGAAGATATACAAGAAAATGAAACAGGACGGTAGTATATAAGAGTAAAAATTACGCACCCTATGGATGGGAAAACAAGGAAAGGGTGTAAACAAGTAGGTAAAACGAAAGCGCAAGAATCTGCTCAGCATACAGGAAATCAAACGCAGGATCATACATCCGCGAAAAAATCTAGGAATGCACAAAATACGGGGCAGCGCCGAGGGGGATAAAAACTGAAAGCCAAGATATTCTACACATTGGTAAAACCTCCGCATTGTCGCGCAAAAGGTTTTTTCAATGGTGCAACAATGAAATAAATTTCAACAGTATCATATAAATAAGACTAATAAATAGAGAAAACACACAAAGAATGGAATGCTTTGTGTGTTTTTTTTTATAAATAAGACTATAATATGACAAAATAGATTGAATTTTTTTAATAATTAGTTTACTTTTATTACAAGGAGAGTTTTTATTACATACAAAAGGGGAGAAAAGAAGATGAAGTTGAAATCCAAAATTGTTTCTATTGTGTCTACACTATTATTAGCAGCATCATTCGCAGGTTGCAGCAGTTCCGCCAGTACAAATGAAGATAAAGTCATAACAGTTGGTACAGATGCTGCTTATGCCCCGTTTGAATATTTAGAAAAAGGAAAAGTGGTAGGATTTGATGCTGACTTTTTAGCTGCTGTTATGGAAGAAGCAGGCATCAAGTACAAGCTGAAAAATACAGGATGGGATCCATTGTTTGCCTCTTTAAATACAGGAGAAATTGATATGGGTATATCAGCGATTACCATTAATGATGATCGCAAGAAAACATATGACTTTAGTTCACCGTATTTTGAATCAACACAAATGATCATGGTAAAGGAAGGTTCACCAGTTAAAAACGCAACAGATTTAAAAGGATTAAAAGTTGGAGTGCAAAATGGTACAACTGGACAAGCAGCTGCAGAGCAAATATTAGGAGAAAAAAACGAGAAAATTGCAAAATATGAGAGCAACGTTTTAGCAATCATGGCCTTGCAAAATGGGGAAGTTGATGCTGTTGTAGCAGATAATACAGTGGTAGAAGAGTATGTGAAAAATAACCCAGAAAACAAATTGGTTGCTATTTCAGATAAGGACAATTTTGAGCCGGAATATTACGGACTTATGTTCAAAAAAGGGAATAAGCTTCGCAAAAAAATGGATGCAGCAGTACAAGAAGTTATAGCAAACGGCACGTATGCTGACATTTATAAAAAATGGTTTAAAACAGAACCGAATGTAGAAGCGTTAAAACAACAATAAGAATAAGGGAAGCATGAGGGAATCTTCATGCTTCCCTTTATTCTTACTCATTAAAGCTACAACTCAGTAAATATTCCAGGGAAAAAGGCATATAGTACATGGTAGGCAGTACAGCTATGTATAAGAAGTATATAGATGAAATTTCAAGCTAGAAATACAAGGGTTTTGGCGGTTTGGCAAGAATTAAAATATATGTGCAAGTTCTAAATGAATTGAAATGTGTTGTAGCGTGAGAAAAAGGGGGAGCAGGATGGAAAATCAAAAAGAGAAGTTAGCTCGTATTAATATGCTAGCTCAAGACATTGTACAAACCTTACTGCAAGAAGCATTTTTTAATAAAGATTCTCATCTGCGCGATTCTGTGGAGCATTTAGCCAATACAGTGGCGGCACTTACTAAAATTCAATTAGAAGAAGATCAAAATGTAACTGATACATTACGATACTCGGTTTCAAAAATGAGAATTGCTCGTAATGCAGTTCATGCGGAATATCTAAAAAAGGAAAAAGAAACCCAAGAATTAGCATAAACCTGACAACTGTGTCAGGTTTTTTCATGTTTAAAGTAGGGAGTTCATATAAATGGTAAGAGGATGATGAAAGGAGGTTGATAGAATGAAAGTAAAACAGGCACTCACTCCAAAAATGATCAAAAAACTTCAGCAATTAACCTTTGTTGGCTTGCTTGTATCAGAACAAAACCTCCCACAGTCGTACGAGGCGGAGAAACAACAGAAACGATTTTATATAAAATGCCTTTCCCCCTTTCCCCAAAAAGTAATTGAACTTTTAACGGATCATTCCCTTATTTTCTCAGGGGATGTAAATGCAAAGCAAAATAGAAAATGGCTGGCACCTATTTTAGATAATGGAGATAACGAACAGGATTTTCTTTTTTTATTTTCTTTAAGATACGTTAATTCCTATTTGTATGCAGAAATTATCAAACATGAACGAAAACAAGCTAAAGAGTTGTATCATATTATTCCAGCACCTCAAATGGTAAGAGGACAAACGCGATCAGATTTTGAACGAAAGCTTGTAAAAGGTGCATCGTCATTTTTACTCCCAAAGTATTCTAGTGAATGGGGAAGTCCGGAATTTTTATATTATGAAGGAAGAGTATACGGAAAACTGTCCTTAAAGTCCATGATGAACGCCATCACATTTTTAGAACGCGAAAAAAATGTATTTTATATAGAGGTTGAAAAGCAGTGGGAACAATGGATTGATATTGTGTTTGATAACAGTCTGTACTTCATTAACGGTGCAAACTATGAGAAGATTCGAAGTTTGTTCCAAGAGAAAGCAGAACGGCTTTCTGACCTTTTTCAACCAACGAGTATAAGAGAGAAAAAACCGATTGTAGGGGTACAAAAAAAAGAAGCAGACATAGAAATGAGATTTTTAGAAAAGGTAAAAGCTCTAGCAAATAACAAAAAAATTTATATCGAAGAATGTGATATTGGCAATTTTCATACCTGTGTCAAAACGAATCTAATTACTGTGATAGGCGGGATGTCAGGTACAGGGAAATCCCAATTCGTACGATTATACGGTGAAGCATTAGGACTGCAATGGGGGAAAGAGCTTCTCTTTATTCCTGTTTCACCATCATATCAGGAACCCGAAGATATTTTAGGATACATGAATCCCTCCACGGGAGAGTATATAGAAAGTCAAACAGGGCTAGTAAGGTTGCTACATGAAGCAGAGCAGCATCCAGACCAACTTTATATGATTGTGTTTGATGAAATGAATTTATCACAAGCCGAGCATTGGTTTAGTCCTTTCTTATCATTGTTAGAACTTGAAGAGGAGTATCGTTACCTGTCGCTGTATCAAAAGAAAGGGCAGACAGAAGAGACTTTATATAAGGAACGGATTCGAGTAGGAAAAAATGTTATTTTTGTAGGAACTGTCAACTTTGATGAAACGACACGTCCTTTATCTGACAGGCTGCTGGACCGTATAAATATGATTACACTGCAAAAAATGACTTTTCGTGAAGCAATGACCTTACATGAAAAAGGAAATATATCTCTACCCGCATTACCACATATAACTACAGAAGATTTTCGTACGAAATGGGTCAATCAAGACAATGGGCTTGCTGCTTTAACAGAAGAAGAAGTAGAATTGCTCGATTCGTTGCATACCCTGTTATATTCGTATGACCCAAGTAAAGGTATTTCGTACCGTATTGCACTTTCAATAGCAAAATTTATTGATAATATTCCGCAATTAGAAGAAGGAAACCCTATATTGTCAAGGGAAGAAGCTTTTGATTTGCAAATTAAGCAGCGTGTATTAACAAAACTGCGTGGATTAGAGTCAGCTGTTGCCTCATTGTTAGCGAACAATAAGACAAAAACCAAAACATTGCTGCAGCTGCTAGAGTCGCCGCTTGCACAAGAGGTATCTTCTTTTGCGTATTCCATAGGCTGTATTCACCAAAAAATAAGGGAATTGGAGTTGTATGGGTATGCCAAATGATTTCTATGAGACGGCAGTTGTTGATGAGGATGAGGTGCTTCCGTTTCAATTCATTTTAACAGTAGGTTCGGAAGAAAGAGGAGACTTTGTTCCTATTACACAATTATGTAGATCCCCAAAAGAAATTTGGCGTTGTATATACTCCTTTCAAGAATTAAAGCCGCTTCGACTGCAGCTCCATACAAAAGAATCTCAGCCAATAGTGTTTTTATGGAATAAAGTATATGAGGGGAAAAGACAAATGAAAGAATGGATGTATACTTTTCATCCAAATAAGCAGGTTGCTTTGTTATATGAGCATGGAAAAACCGATTTTTTGTATCCATGGCGTTGCGGGTTGTATCATTTTGAAGTACAGCTAGGAGAAGACGTATACTACGGAGCGTTTCAAATCACCCCTAAAAATTTTTTTGACGACCAGCTAGCATTAATTCAAAATACCGTACAGTCCGTCGTCAAAGGGCTAATACTAGATCGAGGCTACTACAAAAAAACATTCACTTCCTTTCAGGATGCAGAAGACCATTCTTACATGCAAATCATTCGATGGCTAACACAACAAGCAGAAACTATAAAAAAAGTATGCATGATAATTGAACATGAAAGTAAACGTACCTTGAAAAGGGAGTATAGTTTACAAACGTATCTTGGGAAACAAGATCGTAAAAGTCTTCAAAAAAATACAAAAGCAAATCGAGTCAAATTTTATAATAAACAAGTTAAAGAAGATAGAGATAATCAGCAAAATCAATTTATGAGGTGGAAGCTGAAAGAGTTTAGCTGCTATCTTCGAGAACTATCTCAATCTTTAGAGTCTGATATTGCAAAACTAAAAGTATTAGAACAAGTCACTCGAAATGAGCGGCAGTCCATCTTGCAAATTTTAAAAAGCATCGAAAAGAACGGATCAGTTACAGACCGAGATAAGCAAAAGTATCGAAATGCAAGTATTTTAAAGGAGACTGACATAAAAAAATATAGTGTGAAGATACAAGAGTATAAAGTACTCCAAGTGCTTTTACACCATTTAAATGGATTTTTTGAGCAAACTCTCTCCTCTCCCTTTTGGAGTTCTGTTTCTGAAGAGACGAAGCAGCCTCCTGTTATGTTATATCCACCTTATCAGTGGTTACTTCGCTTATTTAATGAAACGAAGGATAAAATGAAGGTAGAAACTATTGATTCTGCTTTTTTATTTGTATATAAACCCACCTATTTAATTTATGAGTACTATGCGTACATTACAGTTATTCATTTACTAGAAGAAATGGGTTTTACATCGGAAATAAGTGTCAGAGAGCAAATTCAGTCTTATTTTTATTTGGATGGACTGCAGGATGGTACAGCGGTTATTTTAGAGAAGGACGGGAAACAGGTTCATATTGTGTTCAATGAGCTCATTGAGACGCATCCTACAGTTGCTCTTAGTAAAGGTTGTCACTTTTATAATGGTGAGGACACAAAAAAACCCGATATTCGAATCGATTATTATCAATTTGAAAATGACTGCTACACATATCAATCGTCTCTCATAATAGAAGTCAAATACAGTCCGATGTACAATATTTATCAACCTGTCGGCAATACAAAGGCAGCCGAACAGATGTATAAATATTGGGCCATTAAACGAGTGGATGAGCTAGAAGGAAGATTACAGTATAAGCGAAGGATTATTTATGAAGTACTATGTGTTTATCCTGGCAGTTCTGTTCATGCAAAAAAAATAGAGGCAGGATGCGGGATTTTTCTGCAATTGTATCCTTATAAAACAAAGCAGGATCAGCTGATACTCATAGGAAAAAAAGAGCTGATTCATATTTTTACGGATTGGTTGCTAAAAAATGAAGAGTGACTGGGAAAGTCGCTTTTTTTATGGAATAAAATATAGATTATGACATACAGATAGAAAAGTATTGAAACATTGAATAGTGTGAACAAGGAAATTAGAAGAATTAATGATGATATTATGAAAACGCTATCAAAAGTAAAGTTTATTCTTGTATAATAATGGTAATGGAAAAATGTAGCGATTTTTATACAAAGGACGGGGAGCTATTGTTTAGCATTGTAAATAAAAAAGAGGATCATGTGATTTTTGAGCAATTATGGGGAGATTTTTGTGAGGAGCGGCAACTTGCATTTGTGGACCGAGGGGTAAAGCCAGTTAGATACTTACTAAGAGGAGAAGGGGAAAAATGTATAGGAACGATTGAATTTGCATCGTATAGGAAAGGGCAGTCGTCTAATGCAGAGTATTTTTATCCTTTCTCAGAAAATCAATATATACAGGAGTTAAGTGGATTACATGTATACGAAACAGGAAAATTAAGCATAAAAAAGCAATATAGGGGACGAGGACATTTTAAACATCTAGCTCTAATTGTTTTAATACATGCACTTGAAAATAAGGCTGATTGGTATATTGCAGTAGTAACAAAGCGTATGTTTTTATATTTACGTTCACTCGGATTTAGTATTCAGCCAGTAGATGAAGATATACCTGTACAGGAACGGTTAACGCTCATTCCTGTTCGAATTGATGTAAAGCAAGGGATTAGTCAAATGCTGATGTTAAAAGAGTTTAGAGATGTTATTAAAGTATCCCTACATGCTCAAATGTTGCTAAAAGAGAACTATAAAAATATTATGTCAACTTAATAGAAATGACATCAGAAGAATGATGTAGGGATGAATGTGACGGTTCATGATAAATTGTTAAATGAAAAAGGAAGTTATTATTACGATGAGAAATAGAATAATCAAAATAAAAAGAGAGAGGTAATTGTCTCTCTTTTTATTCTGATTCAATCTTGGTTTTAAAATCAAGCTAAGACCTATAACTAAGTTGTAACGTAAAATTAGGATGATTAGTTGTTTCTAAAATTTCATGTACTGTATTAAGAAAATTACTACAAAAACAAGGTTTTGTAGTAATTCTTGTTCAAATCTAAAATTATTTCATGTGTTATTTTCTTACTCAATATATGCCCACTTAAAGCTAAAGTCACCGCCGAAGCTATGTTCTAATACACCTTTCACATAGTCTTTTTGTACATAAGCGGCACCACGTTGGTATACTGGCGCAATTGCAGCATCGTCAAATAAGATTTTTTCAGCTTCCAGTAGGTTATCCCAACGAGCTTGTAAATCGGACATGTCTGTTTTTGCTTTTTCAATCAATTCATCATATTTAGCATTAGAATATGCCATTTGGTTATGAGAACCACCTGTGACAAACATATCCAAGAATGTCATTGGATCCGGGTAGTCAGGTCCCCAACCGGCAAAGGACATAGCATAATCTCCTTTAGATTCTAAATCTAATTTTTGAGCAAATGGCTGCTGTTTGATTGTTACAGATAAGCCTGGCAGGTTTTTCTCCATCTGTTCTTTTAAATATTCACCAATTTTCTTCGCACTTTCACTATCAAAATTCAATAACTCCAAATCAACTGTATCAACACCTAATTCTTTTTTTCCAGTTTCCCACATCGCTTGGGCTTCATTGACATCGGTTTTTGCTAATTTTCCGTTATTCTTGCGGAAGTCCTTTTTGTCAGGACCTTGTACAAAGTCTTGCGGTACTAAACCATAGGCTCCCATAGAACCATTATTTAAAATTACGTTTGCAATGCCTTCTTTGTCAAAGGACATAGAAATTGCTTTACGGATATTTACATTACCCAAAAATTTATTCTTTTCATTTAGACGAAGGAAGAACAAGGTTGGCTCTAACATGGTTTTAAAGTCTGGAGAAGACTTATACTTATCTACAAACTCTGCGCTTAAAGACGTACGGTCTACATCTCCTGTGTCATATAAGTTAACACCTGTTGCTACGTCTTTTACGATGTTGTAGTTAATTTCTTCAAGCTTGACTGTGCCCTTGTCCCAGTAATTTTCATTTTTCTTTAACTGGAAGCTTTGTTCATGCTTCCATTCACTTAATACGAATGGGCCGTTATAGATAGTAGTATTTGCTTCTAAACCGAACTTATCGCCTTGCTCTTTTATATACTTTTCATTTAACGGGTAGAACGTAGGGAACGAAGTTAAGCTTAAGAAATATGGAACCGGAGTTTCAAGCTCTACTTCCAACGTATAGTCATCAGTTGCTTTTACTCCAAGTTCGTCTACTGACACTTCTTTATTGTTAATTTTTTGAGCGTTTTTCACATCAAACATGATGTATGCATATTCTGCTGCTGTTGCAGGGTCTACTGCACGTTTCCAAGAATATACAAAGTCATTTGCCGTTACAGGATCTCCGTTAGACCACTTAGCATCTTTACGCAGCTTGAATGTATATGTTTTGCCATCTTCACTTGCTTCATAGGATTCAGCTACACCTGGAACAGGCTTATCCCCTTCACCAAGTGTATATAATCCTTCCATAACGTTATTCATGACGCTAAAAGATACAGCATCTGTTGCTAATGTTGAATCCATAGATGGAATCTCGGATGATTCTATCAGGTTTAACACTTGTTTTTTGCCTGTAGCAGTCTCTTTCTTTTCTTCTTCTTTTTTGCCGGAACATGCTGAGAAGAAGACAGTAAAAGCTAGCAACAGCGAAAGAAGAGCAGAAATCTTTGTCTTCATGATGCGACCTCCTAAATAGTAAGTACAATACTTCGGTGTTTCAGATGGAATGGATATTTTTCCATTACTAGGTATTAGTATGAATGATGACAAAAAATTTATACCAAGTGAGCTATTGTTTAAAAACAACAAAAATGCAAGCGAAACATATGCTTCGCTTGCATTTATAGTCCGAAAATACTTAGGAGCATTCTTTTTCTTTTTGGTTTTTCTATTTTATACGCGGAAGGAAGATCATGCACGTTGTTTTTTCTTCTTTCTAAAACGGAAATTCGCTCTGTTAATTCTTTTATTTGTCCCATCAATTCCTCTATTTCATTTCGATGCTGTAATACCTGATAAGCAACAATATCGCTTGCTTTCTCACCAATGCTTTCTTCATTTCTATCAACCCGGCGGGACAATTCTTCGAGTTGTTGTTGGAATAACAACTCGGTATCTGGTGATTTATGAACTGGCGGCGCTTCTATTTCTTCTTCGTCTGCTATGGATTCTGTTGCTGCCGACTCGGTAATCCCTTGACTAACCTCATGATACGCAAGGATTTGATCTATATCCTTTTGTGAAAATAAGTAGTGGCCAAATTTATTTTTTTGTAAATTTAAATCAAGTTGTTGAACAATACGGAGTATGACTTTAGAGCTCACACCTAACTTTTGAGCGACCATCGGAGTTTTATATTCCATTATAAATCCCTCCTTCATTCTCTTGTTGTACTTGTTCGTTACAGCAACATTAACTTCCTTTTTGAGTGACAAAAGAAGTGGTGAATCGGCAAAGAAAGAAAAGATATACTATTTTTTTAAGGTGATTTGTAAAAAAAACAAAAAAACGAGTGTTGAAAGGAAGATTCTTGGTGTTTTTGTAAGTAGAAACAGAGGTTTGTCGAAGGTTTTGTTAGATCAATTAGATTGACGAAAAAAGCATCTTTGGATATGATATAGCTATACATATCAAAGATTTATGCGTTTTTTGTAATAATAATACAAACAATGTCTCTTCAATAAGGTTTTAAATAGAAAAGTGATACTACACGCAGAAAATTTTCATATTATAAGAATGAAAATTTGCTATCCGCTCATAAAATATGAATAAAACTTGTAGGAGGTGGCTTCCTTACTTATACCTTAAGTAAGGAAAAGTATTTGGACATATTTAATTTGAGTATGATTGCCGTTCTAATTGCCTTGACTGCATTTTTTGTGGCATCCGAATTTGCGATTGTGAAAGCAAGAAGCTCACGTATTGATTTTTTAGTTGCAGAAGGAAATAAACGTGCAATCTCTGTAAAAACAATAATTTCTAACTTGGATGAGTATTTGTCTGCATGTAAGCTAGGAATTACTATTACAGCACTCGGGTTGGGAGTGTTGGGAATACCTACGATTCAACACTTGCTCCACACGATTTTATTACGAACGGATGTGCCTCCCTCGATTTTGACAGCTTTGTCATTCCTTACAGCTTTTATACTGATCACTTTTTTTCATGTGGTATTGGGAAAATTGGTGACTAAAACAATTGCTATTCAAAAAGCAGAAGCGATTATTCTTTTTGTAGCAAGACCTCTTATTTTATTTTACCAATTACAATTCCCTTTTATTTGGATATTGAATTCCTCGGCGAGATTGATTACTGGATTGTTTGGTTTATACCCGGCGTCAGAGCGGGAAGAGGCACACTCAGAGGAAGAATTGCGCTTTTTAGTATCAGAGAGTTATAAAAGTGGAGAAATTAATCAATCTGAATATAAATACGTAAATAAAATTTTTGAATTCGACGAACGAGTGGCCAAAGAAATTATGGTTCCGCGAACTGAAATGATGGCAGTGGATAAAGACAAACTGTTATCGGAGATTATGGAAGTTATGAGTACGGAAAAATATACGAGGTACCCCGTGATCCATAGGGATAAAGACCATATTGCAGGCATGATTAACTTTAAAGATGTATTTACTGACTTTATAACGAGACCAGAATCGAAACATCAGAGAGTAGAAGAGTTTGTTCGTCCAATTATTCAAGTTATTGAATCCATTTCCATCCATGACCTGTTTGTCAAGATGCAAAAAGAGCGCACACATATGGCAATTTTGGTGGACGAATATGGCGGGACATCGGGTTTGGTGACTGTGGAAGATATTCTTGAACAGATTGTAGGAGAAATACAAGATGAATTCGACACAGATGAACAGCCCGAAATTCAAGAAATTAATGAATATAAAACCTTGTTAGAAGGAAAAGTACTCGTCAGTGAAGTTAATGATTTATTCTGTTTGACTATTGATGATACGGATGTTGATACAATCGGAGGTTGGTTTTTGACGGAATATTTTGAAATAAAAGAAGGGGATTGTATCGAAATTGAAGGGCTTAAGTTTAGAGTAGTAGAAATGGAAGGACGTTATATTAAACGTATTGAAGTCACTAAACCGCGCTCGAAAGCGGAAGTGATTTCTCAAACTACATTGGTTTCTCTAAAAGAACAGATTACTTCTAGTTAACTCTGCCATTGAGCAGTTTTTTTTTTTTTTTCAATCTAGAATATTTGGTTTATAGCAGACGGCATAGACATAGTGTATAGAGAAGGTATAGTCATCGTGTTGGTGTATAAAAGAAACGCGATGACTATTTTTAATACAAAAGAAGGAGGGGAACAACATGAGTGCTAATCGTCGCTTTGTCTCTATTCGGACAAACATTCCCGGTGAACAAACAAAAAAATGGCTTGCTAAAAGACAACAGTATATTCCAAATGGAGTTGGGAACAATACACTGATTTTTGCTAAGCGAGCTAAGGGGGCTGTAATAGAAGATATAGATGGAAATATATTTTTGGATTTTGCTGGTGCTATAGGGAGCTTGAATGCGGGACATTCCCCTAGTGAAGTGATAGATGCCATTAAACGGCAAGTAGACGAATTTATCCACACATGCTTTCATGTAGCCATGTATAAGCCATATGTAGAATTGGCAAAAAAGCTGAGTGAAATCACACCAGGTACCTTTTTGAAAAAGACCATTTTATTAAACAGCGGAGCAGAAGCTGTCGAGAATGCGGTAAAGATTGCACGAAAGTATACGGGGAGATCCGGTATTGTTTCGTTTACAAGAGGATTCCATGGACGTACGTTGTTAGGGATGTCGTTGACAAGTAAGGTCAAGCCGTATAAATATAAAATGGGGCCATTTGCTCCAGCAATCTACAAAGCTTCTTTTCCAAATGTAGCTCATCGTCCAAGTGGCATGTGCGAGAAAACGTATGCAGATTTTTGCTTGCGGCAGTTTGAAGAGTTTTTATTGACAGAGGTAGCGCCAGAAGAAATTGCTGCTGTCATTATGGAGCCTGTACAAGGAGAAGGAGGGTTTATAGTACCTCCTGTGTCATTTGTACAAGGAGTGTTTTCTATTTGTAAGCAGCACGGTATTTTGTTTATTGCCGATGAAATTCAAACGGGTTTTGGCCGCACAGGTGAATGGTTTGCGTCTACTCATTATAATATTGAACCAGACATAATTACTCTTTCTAAATCAATAGCAGCCGGTGTTCCCATCAGTGCAGTTACGGGGAGAGCAGAGGTTATGGATGCTCCTGCACCAGGTGAAATTGGCGGTACATATGGAGGAAGTCCGTTAGGCTGTGTAGCTGCATTAGCGGTTATTGAGAAAATGGAGAGAGAAAACATGCCAAGACGCGCGCAAGCAATTGGAAAAAAGATAATAGAATATTTTGCAGCTTTACAATCAAAATATGACATCATTCATGATGTACGAGGAATAGGAGCGATGTGTGCTGTTGAACTTGTAGATCCGAAAACAAAAGAACCCTTGAAATCATTCACTGCAAAGCTTACAAAAGCCTGCTATGAGAGGGGAGTCATTGTATTAAGCGCAGGGGTGCATAGTAATGTGTTGCGGTTTCTCACACCGCTTGTCATTTCAGATGAGGAACTGGAGGAAGGATTAGAGATCATACAAGAAGCGTTGGAACTGGTATACAGAGAGGAATGCTGGAAAGGAGAGTAAGTATATTGAAAAAGCACTTATATATAAACGGTACATGGAAGGAAACAAATTATTATGAGAAGCTGGTTGCGCCTTATTCGGGAGAACAGTTGGCAGACATTGCACAAGCCTCATTGGAAGATGTCAAAGAAGCTGTATCCGCTGCCAAACAAGCGACCAAAACAATGGCAGCACTTTCCTCATATGAACGATCTGCTATATTGGAGAGAGTTGTGGAGGAGTTAAGCCGTCGGAAAGAGGAATTGACGCGGATCATTGCACTTGAAGCAGCAAAGCCGCTCAAAGCAGCACGCGGTGAAGTGGAGCGAACGATTCAAACATATAAAGTGGCTGCTGAGGAAGCAAAGCGAATTACAGGAACAATCGTACCTATCGATGCTGCACCTGGAGCACAAAATCGAACAGCCTACACCCTTCGTAAGCCAATCGGAGTCATTGCAGCGATTACCCCATTTAACTTTCCTATGAATCTTGTAGCTCATAAAGTAGGACCTGCAATTGCCTCAGGCAATACAGTAGTACTAAAGCCTGCAAGTCAGACGCCATTATCTGCTCTTGTTTTAGCTGAAATTATGGAAACAGCGGGCCTTCCTAAAGGAGCCTTTAATATCATAACAGGAAAAGGCTCATTGGTGGGGGAGGCGTTAGTAAAAGATGAACGCGTAGCAGCTATAACATTTACAGGCAGTCCTGAAGTTGGTATTGCAATGAAAAGTAAAGCAGGGCTAAAGCGCGTTACATTGGAATTAGGCTCTAATTCGGCTGTAATTATAGATAAACACACAAAGCTTTCTCGTGATTTAATAGAACGATGCAAATGGGGAGCATTTGTATATAACGGGCAAGTTTGTATTTCTGTACAGCGAATCTTTGTTCATGAAAGTTTACATGAAGAATTTGTTCAAAAACTTTCCACTGCTGTCGGAAGCTTGCATATTGGAGATCCGTTAGATGAACAAACAGATATTACAGCATTAATTTCCAAGAAGGAAGTTATTCGGATGGAGCATTGGATAGGAGAAGCTGTAGAAAAAGGAGCTCGTATAATTTACGGTGGAAAAGCAATAAATGATAGAGTATTTGCTCCAACTATACTAGCTAATGTCCCGACTTCTTGCTTCGTTCAATGTAAAGAAGTATTTGGTCCAGTTGTATCGGTAAACTCTTTTTCTACTATCGAAGAAGCCATAGAAGAGGTGAATAATTCCAAATATGGCCTTCAAGCAGGTATATTTACAAATGACTTATCTGTGGCAATGAAAGCGGTAGAGGAACTAGAAGTAGGTGGCGTCATGGTCAATGATGTTCCGACCTTTCGGGTGGATCATATGCCTTATGGGGGCGTAAAAGAAAGTGGTACAGGCAAAGAAGGGATAAAATATGCAATTGAAGAAATGACGGAATTAAAATTAGTTTGTTTTACATTATAACTGTAAAACCGCTGCAAGTGTGCAGCGGTTTTTTATGCAATAACCACAATTGTATCTCTATGAAAAAATGAATAGGTTATGCACTGTTGAATACAAAGACTAGAGGTTATATTAACTTTATTTAAATTAAAGACAATGTGCAAAAGCAAATAGTTAAAAATTAAGAGGAAATAAAAGCGTTCGATTGAAGGAAAGATAAAAGAAGTGATTTTCGCAGGTTCTATGGTTAAGGTTATTGTAATATTGGTTAATTATAAAGATATAATGATTACACAAGCTGCAGGTACATATAGTCCTATTTCAAAAAGAAAGACGGTCTATGTTTCATGGGATGTATCACCTATATTAATAAAATAACCCTTGTTATGAGGGTTATTTTATTAATAATTTTAATTTCACGTACCGTATTTAAATACCATCCATCAATAAAAGAATTTTTAATCTACTGATGGATTATCATAGAGAATGGTTCGTAGACACAATCATAAACGTTCATTGAGGCCTTTCTTTTTCCCATATTTCATCTTTTACATAAATATTTGGACGGTCGACTGCAGCGCTGCTGGCGACGACTAAGCCTATAGGTGTGTGACCTTCTTGATTTTGAATGATAGAAAAAGGAATAGCAGTATCATTTGCAAGAGAAATGTATTTGGAAAGAAATGAGTAAGCAATGGTTCCGTTTAACAACAATTTACTGTTTTTGTTTGTTTTCATCACAGACACTACTTCAGGATAAGGGGAAGCTTGCATAACTTGACCAATTGTAAGTGCTAATTCAACTCGTTCCCGAAAGGTACTTAAAAACAATTTCTTTTCTTCAGGATTAAGATCTTTTCCCCCGTGAATACCTTCTTGTAGGTAGTCATCAATATTTTTATGAGCCATGGTATGTATGATTCACTCCTGTTCTTTTTTGTATAGTGTAACCAATATTCTAAAAATATGATTGAATATAAAAGAAGCAGATATTGGCTTAGGTAAGGATAAGGTAAGATGAAAAGGATTCATACAGATGGGAAGATTTAAATTTCATGTACCCAAATATTCTTTTTCTATAAAATAAAATTATATATACAAAATCATCTTAACGAAAAGTTTTTTTTATGTTAATATTCAAAATATACCTGTAAACATAAAATATGGTTATAGACGGGAGGGTATCCTCATCAAAGGCATAATAGAACAAAAATTATGTACTTATTTAGTAAAAAACAGTCAGCAGTTTGTAGAAAATTGGAAAAATAGAATTGTTGTCTCAAATAAAGACCCATACAAAGCAGAAATTATAGTTAATGGTGAAAAAATACTTCATTTATTAATTTCATACATATCCGGTGAGATCGCGATTGAAGATTTAAAACCGTTGTGTCATAAAATTGCAATTGAACGAGCAGAAGCAGACGTAAATATTGGTGATTTTGTTTACAATGCAAATGTAGGAAGAAGCGAATTATTTAAAGAAATGCACAAGTTTGATTTGACCTTAGAAGAATTACAGCCTGTTATCAATATCATCAATACAGTGTTTGACCAGTTTATTTATTTTACCGTATTAAAATATTCAGAAATTATTACAGGAAGCTTAGAAAAACAACAACAATTTATTAATGAAACTCATAAAGAACGTTTAACGATACTTGGTCAAATGTCAGCAAGTTTTGTTCATGAGTTTCGTAATCCGTTAACGTCTATTATGGGATTTGTTAAATTATTAAAATCCGACAACCCTCATTTGCCGTATTTAGATATTATTTCTCATGAATTAGATCAATTAAACTTCCGTATCTCACAATTTTTGCTGGTTTCTCGAAAAGAAATGTGGGATCAAAAGGAACATTTTTTATTAAATGATTTATTTCATGATATTATCCATTTTTTATATCCAAGTTTAGTAAATACAAATGTTTCCATCGAACGAAATTTATTTCAACCAGTCTCACTTGAAGGCTATCGAAGTGAATTACGTCAAGTATTTTTAAATATTCTTATGAATTCTATTGATGCGTTAGAGTCTGTTGTTTACAATCGAAGAATTGTCGTGAATGTATTCGAAGACGACGAGGCAATTCATGTCATTATAAAAAACAACGGTCCGATGATTCCGATTGATAAAATCGAAACCATTTTTGAACCCTTTGTGACCACAAAACAACTGGGGACAGGAATTGGACTGTACGTTTGCAAAAAAATTGTTGAAAAGCATAGTGGAACCATTTCATGTGAATCAAATGAAGAATGGACTCAATTCATCATTCGTATTCAAAAGGACGCTATTATTGATAGGTAAAATAATATGTTTTTAAAGCCTGCGATTGTTCGTAGGCTTTAATTAGTAAGAAATAGGGGTTCTAATTTGGGCTCTTTGCTTGCAAAGCCTACGGCATAGATAGTATAGACTTTATTCGAATCCAGCTTTGTACTGGATAATGGAAGAAGAGAATTATTAGTTCCTGTTTCTCGTATTTCCAACTCTAATATACCAGGGGATACGGTTATATATTCTGTCGCTTGCTTAAAGCTCACACTTGGAAACATGACATCGTTACCTTGAATTACAAGATCCACAGTCGGAGCATCAGGTGATACATGTGTAAATCGAACCTTTGCTTTTCCGTAAGGCAAATAAGTAGAATCCATAAATGACATGACTTGTAATCTAGAACTGTCTCCTCCAACTGCAATTGTGTAAGCCATTCGACTCATTATGGGAATAATAGAGGAAAAAATAGGGGATTCCATAATGCCTGTTGGATATATATCTACTCTATACTGTCCTTGCGGCACTGAAATGTAATCACTATATTGCTTAAACGAAATGTTTTGTAAGACGCGCTGATTATTTAAATAGATATCCAAGGCTTCGACGTTAGGCGCTACATGCAGTAAACGTACTTTAGCAGGATATACTTGTGGCGGCTGAGGCTGTTGTACCGATCTAGTTTGATGATAAACGTTAACAAGCTTTTGCATAGACTCTATATGCTTTAAATAAAACTCTCTATATTTTTGCGAATTAGAATATTTATAATAACAAGCAAGTTGTTTATACATTGCTGCTTCCTGTGCATATTGATTTATATTTCTTTCAAACACGCCTTTCCCACCTCCTCATAATCGTTACACTATATGCAAGAGAAGAAAAAAATTATGAATAATAATATAAGATTTTATCTTATACAACACCCATTGTTGAATTTGATTATAGTAAATCACTTATACATGCATATAGTTCATCTCCTAGTGTTTCATTTTATAATACTGGACCTGTGTAAAACGTGAAAGTTATATTATTATTGTTAATAAAGATACAATTATTATTGCATAGAACATTAACATAACAGCCAAAAATACTCATATAATTTTGGAAATATGATCTATAAGTTTCTAGCAGACTACCGTAAATTATACTTTTATATGTGTTTGTTTATTCTTATAAAGAATGAAAGATTAATGTGACAAGGGGCGTGTGTTTAGTGGAAAATACCTTAGTGCAAAATATTGAAGTTGCAAATAAACAGAAGCCAGCAGATCTAATCATTAAGAATGGCAAGATTATTAATGTATTTACGCAGGAAATAATAGAAGAAGATATCGCAATTCACAATGGCATGATTGTAGGTATAGGCGAGTTCAAAGGAGAAAATGTTATTGATGCCAACGGCCAATACATATGCCCCGGATTTATTGATACGCATGTACATATCGAATCCTCGATGGTTACACCATCAGAGTTTTCTCAAGTTGTATTACCGCATGGTGTAACCACTGTGATCGCTGATCCTCATGAAATCGCGAATGTATGTGGTGTAAAAGGGATTCAATTTATGTTGGATGCCTCTGAAAATATTCCTCTTGACGTCAATGTGATGCTGCCTTCTTGTGTTCCTGCCACACCTTTTGAAAATGCAGGTGCAATCTTAGATGCCGCTGCATTAGAACCATTTCTACCTCATCCACGTGTATTGGGTATTGCCGAAGTTATGGATTATCCATCCGTATTAAATGCAAAAGAAGACATGATGAAAAAGCTGCAACTAGCCCACAAGAGTAGGAAACACATTGATGGACATATGGCGGGTTTGGGAGTGGAAGAAATCAATGTCTATCGTACAGCAGGTATTACAACTGATCATGAAGCAGTATCACAAGAAGAAATGATTGATCGCCTGCGACGAGGGATGTATGTCCAATTGCGGGAAGGATCTGTTGCCAAAAACGTAAAAGCATTACTGCAAGGTGTAACGGAACAAAATGCTAGACGATGCATATTTTGCACAGACGACAAACACTTGGACGATTTGATTGATGAAGGCAGTATCGATTATAACGTTCGTGCCGCTATTCAAGCAGGAATTTCTCCTATCACAGCCATCATGATGGCCACGTTAAATGCTGCGGAATGTTATGGTCTGCGTACAAAAGGTGCCGTTGCACCTGGGTATGAAGCTGATCTCTTATTTCTCTCAGACCTAGAATCGGTCAAAATATCTAAAGTATTTAAAAAAGGTCTCTTAGTTGCTGAAAATGGACAATATTTGCTAGAGAATCAAGACATTCCTCGTATAGATGAAGTCAGTCGCACTGTATCAGTTCCTGATATTACAAAAGAATCACTACAATTACCTATTGTAACAGAAGAAGCCCATATTATCGAAATAAATCCAAATAGTCTTATTACTAATCATTTAATAGAAAAAGTGAATGTGCAAAATGGGTTTTTTGCCCCTTCTACAGCTAATGATCAATTAAAAATTGTAGTCGTAGAACGCCATAAAAAGACTGGGAACATAGGTATAGGAGTCGTAAAAGGGTTTCAAATCCAATCAGGAGCGATTGCATCGACTGTCGCTCACGATTCTCATAATATTGTGGTTGCAGGCACGTCAGATGAGGATATTCTGAAAGCGATTCACACTATTACTGAGATGCAAGGGGGACTGGCGGTGATACAAAATGAGCAAGTCATTGCTTCACTTTCCCTGCCAATTGCAGGATTAATGTCGCCACTGCATTATACAGAAGTCTATAAGGATATTCAAAGGCTGAATGAGGCTTTAATTACCGTCGGAGCAGCAACAGAATTCAATGCGTTTCTTACCCTTTCCTTCTTATCTTTGCCTGTAATACCGAAACTTAAAATTACAGACATTGGTTTGTTTGACGTTACAACATTTACACATATTTCTGTTTGACTTTTTACCATTCATCCATGACAATGAATAGGGACGAATAAGAAAGGGGGCGAGGAGTATAGAAATCATGGAAAGTATACTGATTGACAGCATAGACACCGTTATCATGTTCACATTATTATATATCTTTATCACAGCAAAGATATCATTTCAACTGTACTCTGAGCTTCCTTGCGTATATGAACAATCACAACAGCGCCACATCCATTCTGTTCCTACCAGCTCTCAGCAAGCAACGATATCACAATATACATTCAATATACGAAGATATTTGCTTCGACTCATTAAGTTGAGGGAAGGACCAGGTGATGATGAAGAGGCTTCCTTATTTCTGTCGTAAATTACAACAGAAAATAAGGAGGAACTTCATTGAAACGTAAATTATTAGGGTTAGTCCCGTTTATTTTTATAATCTCATTCTTATCTGGGTGCAGTTCCAGAGCGCCAATCACTCCAGAAAGTACAGGATTTTGGAATCATTATTTTGTATTTCCAATTTCCTATATCATTCAGTTTATTGCGCATGTGATGGGAGATGATTATGGGCTTAGTATTATTGTAATTACAATCCTCATTCGATTAGTCCTGTCTCCAATTGTGATTTCTTTAAATGATAATCAATTAAAAATGCAGCAGCTGCAACCGGAAATGAAACGATTACGAGAAACATATGCGAGTAAAGATGCAGAAACTCAAAAGAAATTAAACCAAGAAATGATGAAACTATATCAAGAGCATAAAATCAATCCTGCGATGGGATGTTTGCCAGTGATTGCGCAAATGTTTATATTAATGGCTTTGTATAACGCAATTGTGCGAACAAAAGCGATTAGTACCCATACCTTTTTATGGTTTGATTTAGGAACAGCTGATCCACTCCATATATTACCGCTTTTAGCTGCGCTAGCTACATTCGTACAATACTTTGTTATGTACAAGCGTTCTCAGCAAAATCCTACTCCGCAAAGTCAACAAATGAAGATGATGTTGTATTTTATGCCAATTATGATTTTTATGATGTCCTTTAAATTAGCGGCGGCTATCGGTTTATATTGGGTAGCAGGTAATACATTTATGGCGTTGCAGTCCATTTATTTAGATAAACGAAAACAAAAAAAGCAAGCTATGATGTTGGAAATCACTAAATAAAAAAAATCTCTGTTTATACAGAGATTTTTTTTTTACGAACTAGGCAAACACACATACATCTCCTAGATTGTCCTACATATTGTGACAGTGTAAACCAATTATTACTAATGTAAGGAGTGAAAACTATGTACGGATATCCTGGTTATGGATGTTATGGTTATGGCGGTGGTGGCTACGGCTACGGTTCAGGTTTTGCGTTAATCGTTGTGTTATTTATTCTTTTAATTATCATCGGAGCTTCTTGGATTCGATAAGGCAGACTAGAGCGTCAACCACTACAAACTATGTGCCGATTAACAACATGTTAATCGGTTTTTTCTTTTTTAAAGGCTATGTTCTCAAAGTTTGTTGCTATTAGAGGTTTTGAAGCTAAAATGTTACTAAATACGATAAAAGAACTTTTAGAAAAGTGAATTCACCTGATCTACTTATAGACAGCAAAAAGCCTAAAATAGGGATTTCAGTAAACATTAGCGCAATTATACATAATTGACTTCAAGTATATGATAATTTAAAATAGAACATATATTCTTAATTGCGATTACATATTTTAAGCATGAATGGTAATGAATATCGTTTATTCTTTCAAAAACCTCAAGAGGTTTTATTGATCTTAGGTATAAATGTACCAAGAGCACATAGGAAAAATGTATTCGATCTAAGTTCTTTGGGATAGCAAGCTACTTTTGACCTTTTACATCGAGTTAATACACGTCTTGACAAAAAATATCGGGCAGATGGTTACAATTCAGTAAGTATGATTATAAAGGAAGGAAGTGCAAAGCGATGGATTTCGACATGGTTATGAAGGAACTGGAAGTGCTCGGCAAGGAACGGACTAAAAGGACTTACATGAGTAATGGCGCAGACGAACCGCTTTTTGGCGTGGCTACGGGTGCAATGAAGTCGCTCGTAAAAAAAATCAAGAGAAATCAGCCTTTGGCCGAGCAGCTTTACGCAACCGGGAACTACGATGCCATGTATTTTGCCGGTATCATTGCGGACCCCATGGTAATGACTGAGGCGGATTTTGAGCGTTGGATAGATGGAGCTTATTTTTATATGCTATCCGATTATGTGGTTGCAGTAACTTTGGCAGAAACCGATTTTGCACAAGCTGTTGCCGATAAATGGATCACAAGTGGTGAAGAACTTAGAATGTCGGCAGGCTGGAGCTGTTACTGCTGGCTTTTGGGTAATCGCCCCGACAGTGAATTTAGCGTAAGCAAGCTTGCTAGTATGCTTAATCAAGCGGAAAATACGATTCATGATTCTCCTGATCGAACAAAATCCGCTATGAATAATTTTATCTACACTGTTGGAATTTCATATTTGCCGCTCCATGATAAAGCGGTTGAAACTGCAAAGAAAGTAGGCCCAGTCGAAATCAACCTGGATAAGAAAAAAAGCAGTATCCTGCACGCTTATGACAATATTCAAAAGAATCTAGATAGAGGGATGCTGGGTTTCAAACGCAAACACGTAAGATGTTAACATAATTTGAAGATTGCTGACAAGTAAAAATCAGTGGCTGTTCAACAGTCGGGCGCATTAATGAAGCAATGAAAAAAGCCCAATTTCTCAGTTTAATGCTGACAAATTGGGCTTTTTATATGGAAATTTCTTATTGTTGTAAGTCTGCATATCCCTTTTGATAGTTTCAACTCTTCAAAATCATGTCCTAATGCGAAGTACAGTTTCTTTTGCTCCTTTAAAGGAAGTTGGTTTACATATGTGCATCTTTCCAACTCATATTTGCCGCTCCTTAATCGTATCATCTACCTCTATTGTACTGTATGTCCATAAGAGCAACAATCCATGCGAACACAATCTTTTTTAAAGGGATTGAATAATAGATATATATGATAAAAGGAATTGAACTGAATGATCAGAGGGTTCTATAAGACTGGTTCAGGTTGTAAAGCAGCACCGCTTAAAAATGAGCACAAATCAAGTAGATATTCGATTACGCATAAATACGTCTGAGGCTGTAGTAGAGAAGGGTAACAAGGAAAGATTGTTTTCAACACTTCAATGGATTAAAAGTTCATAGATCCTGAAGCAACTCCTCCATTCAAAAATCATGCCAGTATTATGACTGCAAATGACCCTGCTGTTCATTATTCATTTCATACCAATTTTTTGCTTCGTTTTTCCCCTAAATGAATATGAATCGGATATATAATTGAACAAAAACGCCGAAAAACGGGCCAATAAACGCTCGTTTTTCGGCGTTTTTTACTCAGAACACGTCAGTATGATTCCAGTTTTATATAAAGAAAGTTGTTAACATTTTATGATCTTATTTTTATATGTCCAAATTCCCCCATTTTCACCAAGTAAATCAAGGATACATATATAAAAGTACAGAGATTCATCTTAGGAAAGTAAAATGATTTGGCATAAAATTTGCTTTTAAAAGGGAAACACCGTCTAAAGGGAGGAATAAAATCATGTTGCATGACTTATATATGCCAAAGCGGCATTGGAAAGATATTGAACTGTGGAAAGATGTAACAGAAGAGCAATGGAACGATTGGATTTGGCAGCTGACAAACACAATTAAAACATTGGATGACTTAAAAAAGGTTATTCATCTAACACCAGATGAAGAAGAAGGAGTGAAAATTTCTACTAAAACCATCCCGTTAAATATTACGCCCTACTATGCATCATTAATGAATCCTGATGACCCGCGCTGTCCGATTCGTATGCAATCTGTACCGATTTCTCAAGAGATATATAAGACAAAGTATGACTTAGAAGACCCTTTACACGAGGATGAGGATTCACCGGTTCCAG
Source organism: Bacillus sp. 165 (assembly GCF_017742235.1). Classification (GTDB taxonomy): domain Bacteria; phylum Bacillota; class Bacilli; order Bacillales; family Bacillaceae_G; genus JAGHKQ01. Next base: position 265,623 of record NZ_JAGHKQ010000003.1, on the reverse strand, counting down.
GCTTAACGCATCGATATCCTGACCGCGTGTTGTTCCTCGTAACAAATCAATGTTCAATGTATTGCCGCTATTGCACAAGACGACGGTTTTCAGGGCAAATTGGGATGGGAGTACCTAAGAGACAATTAGATGATGCCATTACGTATATCAAAAACACACCGCAAGTGCGTGATGTTCTGATTTCAGGAGGAGACGGGTTACTGATTAATGATACCATCCTCGAATACATTTTGAAAAATTTACGTGCAATTCCTCATGTAGAGATTATTCGAATTGGTACAAGAGCACCAGTCGTATTTCCACAGCGAATTACTGAAAACTTATGCAATATTTTAAAGAAATATCACCCGATTTGGCTCAATACACATTTCAACACTTCGATTGAAATTACTGAAGAATCCAAGCGCGCTTGTGAAATGCTGGCAAATGTAGGTGTACCGCTTGGGAATCAAGCAGTTATTCTGGCAGGCATTAACGACAGTGTACCAATTATGAAAAAGCTGATGCATGACCTAGTAAAAATTCGTGTACGCCCATATTATATTTATCAATGTGACTTATCAGAAGGTATTAGCCATTTCCGTGCCCCTGTTTCTAAAGGACTTGAGATTATTGAAGGCCTGCGTGGTCATACATCTGGGTATGCAGTTCCTACCTTTGTAGTTGACGCACCTGGAGGCGGTGGAAAGATTGCAGTACAGCCAAACTACCTCATTTCCCAAAGTCCTGAAAAAGTGGTGCTGCGTAACTTTGAGGGTGTTATTACGACGTATCCGGAGCCGGAAAATTATGTACCAGGCCAAGCGGAAGGTTACTTTAAAGAAGTCTATCCCCATTATGAAGAAAAGAAATCGAATGTAGGTATTGCCGGTTTAATGAATGATGTCAAACCGAATTTGATGCCGGAAGGCCTGCAGCGCTTGGATCGCCGCAAGCAGTATGAAAATAATCCAGAGCACTCCTCCCTGAAGGATAAACGTGAGAAGCGTGACTTGCTGAAAGAGAAAAAATTCCAGTCGCAGATGAATAAACTGCACGAAGGTCTGGATAAGGAGGCGTGAGAAATGCCTACATGCGAATGGTGCGATTCAGAGAATGCTAGATACAGCAACAACACTGTATTTTGGGAGCTGCCAGATGGAACGAAGACGGTCGGCATAACGGATACGCCTTGTGTATGCTGTGATGCCTGCGGGATGGAGTATCAGACAGAAGAAACAGTAAAAGAGATTGAGGACCAATTGTTTCTTATTAATACGAAACAGCTAGAGAAGCAGTTATCGTATGTGGAGCTGATGGAAAAGCCACGCTTGTTAAAACGAAATTACTTTGACTTTACATCATGAAACCAGTCAATCGGCTGGTTTCTTTTCTATCTATAAGAAAGCATTTGAGTTACAAGAAGCATCATTGCTTTCATGAGTTTATCAAGATACTAATACCATTGTTCAATTGTTCTTTAACATAAAAAAATAATAGAATAAAAGGCAGGTAAATTAGAGAAAAGGGCCGTACTATTATAATGGATATCTTGGCCAAATAATGACTATTCAAAAATGAATGTATTGCACTCAGACAGATACGAAAGGATGAAAGAATGAAAAAAACTATAACATATCACAAGCCTCCATTAAACTTAGAAATACAGCAAAAGCTGACCAAGTGGTTGGTTGAACTGCAAAATACTCGAAATATAAATGTGGAAACAATCATCAGTGTACCTTTTCTAGCAAATGCAGGAGAGACACAGGCTTATCTTCTAACAGCCGAGCAGGATGGAAAGTGGACAGCAGTTGCAGTTGTTACGGATATCTTACAAAATGGCCATATAGAGGTTGGATTTGGGTGTGAAAATGCAGAGGCAGGTAGTTTCTTAATCGAAGCTGTGCTGTCGCAGTACCTCAGCCATAAACCAAAGTCTATTAGTTTCGTTTTGGATCAAAAAGCGGTACTGGAAAAGGAGCTTCTGCTACACACAGGTGCACACTATCAAATGTCAGAGGCACAAATGAAGCTGGAGAATATAGCTCTGTTGTCTGCAGTCGATGAAATAAAACTACATGCGTATCAAGAAACGGATTATTATCACGTACTCTCCATTTTAATGAAAAGCTTTGGTGATACAGAGGAAGATGCCGCGGCAGTTATTCACCTCTCCCTTGATGATCCCAAACGGACGTTTTACACTATCCGCGCTAGCGGTGTAATAGTGGGGACTATTAACTTGATTCGTGCTGAACAAGCAATGGTGACAGCTTTAGCTATTCATCCTGAATGGCAGCACCAAGGTATTGGAAGCCAGGCACTGACAAAAGCTTTACGCATGCTCCTAGAAGAGGGCTACACTTCCGTTTATCTCGACGTAGAAATAGAAAACGAGAAGGCACTACATGTCTATGAACGAGTAGGATTTCAAGTACTGCATGTGTTTGATTTTTATAGAATTGACCCATCATAGATATCATAAAAAACGCGGTTCCAATATGTATAGGAATCTACTTTGATTTTTCGAGTTACCCAAGGAGTTTCACTTCTTGGTTTTTCCTTATGCAAAACAATGGTATCATTTATATGAGGAGGAAGAATATGAAAAAATCTTTTTACCATTATATGATGAAATATAGGGCAAGCTACGAAAAGACACACATGTCTCAGCTTGCTGTTTCTATGTATGAAGATCACAGCTTTCCGAAGCAATCCAGCGATTACCACGAAGTAAGCTCGTATTTAGAGCTAAACGGGATATTAGACAATATGTCCGTATTCGATGAGGCTTGGGAACGCTTTGAGGAAGAAGTATAAACGCCACTGCAAAGCGAGGGATGAAAAACCTATTTGAAGAGAAAAAGAAGCTAATCGCCTACAAAATATGGAAGATTAGCTTCTTTTTCTTTGCTGTGTGGGTGTACATTTCCAATCTTTACTCATTTTTTATCAACATGGTGAGCTTTACAGAAAAATCTTATATATCTAATCATATACAATAAGCGTTTTCTTTTATGAATGCATATACTGTTATCGTCAGCAGACTCTAAAAAATCACGGCGTATAAAGGAGAGGGCAAGATTGTCGAGAAAAAAACAACCGAAATATAATATTGGCGACATAGTCGTGATTACGTTGTATGGAACAGTTGGAAAGATTACAAATGTAAAAATGTTAGATGGAGTCTATGTATACGAGGTAAACAACCATGATGGATTATATGTAGAAACTACCTTGCAATTAATCACAGAGTATGAAGGGAAAAATGTAGAGAAAGAATGGATTGAACTAAACTATAAATTCACATTTGGAGATTTAGTACAGGTAACAGGGTATGAGAAAGATATATTCCGAGTAGTAGGCTTTCGTACAGAGGTGTGGCGGTATAAAAATGACGCATGGGAGGACACGATTTATGAACTTTCCCGTATTACAGACGGAGAATGGTTAGAAGCAGATGAGGCAGATTTGACATTGATTGCTAACGCTCAAACTGCAAATATGATTCTCAAAAAATTGAAAAATGATAAAAATGGCATTAATAAATTAGATTTAGAAAAATTAAAGTCTGTGAACAACACAAAACGGGTTGGAATTAAAACAAATCGTAAAGAAATTATTGACGGCTTATTAGATGTCTACAATGATTATTCCGAACTGTACATTATATTTCAAGATGAAGAATATAAAATTGTTATGGATCTCGTATTAAACTATTTAACAAAGCTGACAGAGAAAAAATGAACATACTTATTATAGAGCTGATACAAGTGTATATAATAAATATGCCACATAAGGTATGCCCGCTATCACTAAAAATAAAAACAATCCTCGTATCACAATATTTGCATACGTTTCAAACTCCTCACTAACGAAAATATCTAATAGTTTCTCAATTCCATTACCTTGCGTATTTTGTTTTTCCATTTGTTTTTCCCCCTTTGGACAGCTTGTACTACATATGTATGCATAGGAAAGTCTGTCTATGCCGCTTACATAAAAACATTCTGTTAGAATTTGTTTTTGAGTTTTACTCATAAATTTTTATTTATCTCATAAAACAGAAGTAAAGGGGTGATGAGTGTGAAAGAAATTGAAGTTGTAATCGATACGGAAGAGATTGCGGAATTCTTTTACAATCAGTTAGTCCAAAGAGGATATGTGCCTGAACCTGAAGAAATGGAAGAATTAGCGGATATTACATTTGACTATTTACTGGCCAAATGCATGATCGACGAAGTGTTTGAGGAAGAGGAAGAATAAAAGGAAAACAGACGGCGGGAAATACTCGTCGTTTTTCGTTTCTCTTAACAAAATTGTAATATGAAAGCCTAAAGAGTTACTGCTATAATGATAAGTATAATTAGAAAAAAGCAGGTGAGGTTGATGTTAAAAAAACTATTGAAAGCGTTGCTTGGCCATCAGCATAAATATCATTCTTATTCCAGCAGCGACTATAAAAAACATAAGTACAAATCGCACCATAATCAATATGGACATCAGCATTATAAAAAGAAGCATAAAAGCGGCAGTTTCTTTTCCAGCTTTTTCAGCAGTTGATGAAGCTGAAAGAGCAATTGGTACGCTTTTTTGAACGGCCGCTTGCAGCAGGTACGATTGTAGCAGAGCGCTATAAAATTGAATCTGTGCTAGGAATGGGCAGCTATGGGATCACCTATTGTGTGCTGGATTTGCTGCAGCAGAAAATGAAAGTTTTGAAACAGCTTCGCCGAAGCAAACAAATAGCGAAAACGGGGGCCTTATCGTTTCAATATGAGAGGCGGATTTTGCAGAAATTACATCATCCGTGTATTCCCCAATGCATGGATTTTTTTCAGTGGGATAATCTATGGTTTCTTGTTATGGAGTTGATTGAAGGGAAGAATTACGAACAGCTTATTTTCCAAAACGGACAATCATTTTCAGAACGAGAAGGTTTTTTGATTGTACAGGATATCTTGACTACTGTTTCGTATTTTCATCGACAAGGTATTGTTCATAGAGATTTGCGTATTCCTAATATTATTTTACATAATGAGAAGAATTGTGTACTCGATTTCGGATTAGCTCGTTTTATAGGCGAGCAGGACGAACGGTCTCACACCTTCAAAGGTGAAAAACAATTGATGCGTGAAGTACACGTTCGAAGCGATTTTTATGCATTGGGCCATTTTCTCTTGTTTGTATTGTATTCTGGATATGTTCCTACAACAAAAAAAGAGAGACCATGGTTCGAAGAATTATCACTTTCTGCAGCAGGTCAATTAATTTTGAAGCGAATGCTGCAAATCGAGCAGCCTTATGCTAAGGCAGAAGATATTCTACAAGATATAAATCGAATCATTTAGGGGGATGATTGTATGTCAATGTTTAAAAAAATGCTGGCAAGTGTGGGAATCGGCGGAGCAAAGGTAGATACTATATTAGAAAGAGACCAGTATACAGCCGGAGAGAAAGTACAAGGACTGGTTAACATTACAGGTGGAAACATAGAACAGCAAATTGATAGTATTTACTTACGATTATCCACTACATATACTCGTGAAGCCGATGATAAAAAAGTGACTGCCTCGTATACTTTAGATCAATTCCAGATCACAGACCCTATTCATATCCAACCAGGTGAGAAAAAAGAAGTACCGTTTTCATTTGTGTTACCTATCGACACCCCTATTACATTTGGAATGAAAAAAGTCTGGATTGATACAGGACTTGATATTAAAAATAGCATAGATCCTGGAGATACAGATTATATTCAAGTATTACCCTCAACTCTTGTTGCTTCTATATTAGATAATATACAACAAATGGGGTTTCGCCTTCGACAAGTAGAGTGCGAAGAAGTTTCCCGCCGATACCGTAATCGCTATCCATTTGCCCAGCAATTAGAATTTATCCCTGTATCAGGACCGTATTATCGCAAGCTGGATGAATTGGAATTCCTTTTGTTTCCTGTATCGGAAACAAGTGTGGACCTCGTGATTGAGATTGATCGAAAAGCTCGGGGACTTGCCGGTTTATTTTCAGAAGCATTAGATATGGATGAAACAATTGTACGAATGACAGTCACATCTCAAAATGCTGCTTCATTTGCTTCCGATTTACAAACGTTACTGACGAAATATAGTTAATTTATACACATAAAATAAAAAAGGAAGGGAACAATAAAAATCCCTTCCAATTTACTTTTGAGGTATAGTCTATGAAACAAAAAAGAAAGAACCCTTTATTAGGATGGCTACTTGCTTGTTTCTTATTGTTTGTTATTTTATCGTTTGCTTATGAACAATCCACTGTGCATAAAATAGATTTAGCAATCAGCAGCTTTATTCAAAGCTTTCGTACAGAGAGACTGACAGTTTGGTTTCAAACGATGTCTTATGTTGGCTCTAAGAAAATATATTTTCCAGTATTATTTGTACTCATCGTTTATATGCTTCTACGGAAACGTTGGAAAGCATCTGTTTTACTAGTTGTCAGTATAATGGGAAGCCGTTTTGTAAACAATGGATTAAAGCTGTGGTATGAGCGTCCGCGTCCGGATATCAACGTACTTCTAACCGCTTCCGGTTATAGCTTTCCGAGTGGTCACGCGATGAATGCTACTGCCTATATTGGATTTATTGCGTATTTAACCATTACAGAACACCGTTTAGTGCTTTGGCAAAAAATATTGCTTATCATCGTTACAGCCTTTCTCATTCTTTCCATTGTAATTAGCCGTGTGTATTTAGGCGTGCATTATCCTTCTGATGTCTTGGCAGGTTGTGCTGCAGGTGGAAGTTGGCTTATTTTATGCGTGTTTCTGCATCAGCGGTTTGTAGAATATAAAAAATAGACGTCTCCTGCATAATCGGAAACGTTTATTTTTTATTTGGTTCTACATGGATATGTGAATTGTAAATAAAATGACGTGCTCGCAGTTGTTCTTCTATGTCATCTGTAATTTGATGACTTCTCTCCACATCCATTCCGGCATCTACTTCAATAATGATATCAACATAGGTTGCATTGCCGTATTTCCGTGCTTTTAAGTCTATTAATGCTTCTACACCCGATATGGATTCTATCGTTTCTTTGTATTTTTCTATTTTATGAGGATCATATCCGTCTGTTAGCATGTGCGAGGCTTCTTTAAAAATATCCCATGCTGTTTTGCAGATAATTCCTCCGACAATTACAGCCGTAATTTTATCTAGCAGTGGCAAATTGAATTGTGAACCTAGTACCCCTATAACCGTTCCTATACTGACTAGAGCATCAGATAAATTATCTTTTGCTGCTGCTTCTAATGCCTTGCTATGTGTTCGTTGTGCGAGGTTGTTATTATACATGAACACACCAAGCATAATAATCGCTGAAATTCCTGCTATCCAAGCTGCTAATACATTTGGAACATCCTGCTCATTTGAGAAAACAGAAGAGATGCCACTTAACATAACTTGCAGACCTACGCTCATCATAATAAAGGACGCGACTAAAGAGGAAATTTGTTCTGCACGGGAGTGTCCATATGGATGATCATGATCACGCGGCTTTCTAGAGATTTTTAGACCGATTAAAACAGCGGCAGATGCACCTATATCCGTCAAATTATTTAACCCATCTGCCTGCAAAGCACTTGAATCTGTATACATACTGACAATAATTTTAGCGGCAGATAAGATGATATACGCAATAATGCTGACAATTGCTCCGCGGTCCGCTTCATACTGTTTGATTTGTTCCATTTTCTCACACCTTCACGAAAAAATTCCTTTTTAAGAGTATCAGATGAACATCATGTGAGTCTATACAAACATTGTTGGCGTACTGGAGATTTGTAGGGGGTGGAGAACAATGTTTCTTGAAGCCTATAGAGTTGGTACAGGTCAAAAAAAGATGGACCAGGTGGTCCATCTTTTTTAATATTGACGTAAAAACTCTGTAACTTGTTCTTCTGTTTTTGCATTTGCGCTATGTAAATGACCGATTTTTTCTCCATTTTTATATAACAGTAAGCTTGGAATCCCCATTACCTGATATTGCTCTGCCAGTTCAGGAAATTCATCTTTGTTTATTTCATACCAATGAAAGTGATTGTATTCTGCCATCACATCCTCAATAAAATTGTCCATTCTCACACAATCCGGACACCAAGTTGTATAAAATTTCACAACTACAGGATTTTCTCCGGCAATAATTTCACGAAACTCTTTTTCTGTCGTAATGGTCTTCACTATGTACCTCTCCTTTAGTTATACAGACTGCAGCCATTTTATAAGCACTTACTATGACTATAAAACAGCCAATTCTTTCCTATTTCTTTATAAGCCTTTTTGCCAATTGTGTCAAACATTCAAAGTATATATATTAATGCTGATGTTCTGCACGAAAATCAGGGGTGTAATTTAACGACTGAAACAATTCTCTTTTCTCTTGCTCTGTTAAATCGCGCCATTCGCCTAGTTTTAAATCACCCAAGTGAATGTTCATAATTCGGGTGCGTTGGAGCTTAAACACTCTATATCCTAGTGCCGAACACATGCGCCGTATTTGCCGGTTCAACCCTTGGGTTAAAATAATTCGAAAGACATAATTGGAAACCTTACTAACTTTACACGGGAGTGTCTTTGTTCCTAAAATGGAAACTCCTTCTCCCATCCCTTTTAAAAATGCTGATGTAATTGGTTTATCTACTCGGACAATATATTCTTTTTCATGGTTGTGTTCCGCGCGTAAAATTTTGTTCACAATGTCACCATCGTTAGTCAAAAGAATTAACCCATTGGAATCTTTATCAAGTCTGCCGATGGGAAAAATACGCAGTGGATGATTCACGAAATCTATAATATTTCCTTGAATATGTCTTTCGGTTGTGGAAGTAATCCCCACTGGCTTATTTAATGCAATATATACGTAGCTTGGTTTGGCGTCAATTGGTTTGTCATCCACTCGTACATCATCGCCTGGTGTAACCTGACTTCCTAGTTCTGCTACAATTCCATTGATTGTAACGCGTTTTTCCGAAATCCATTGATCTGCTTGTCGCCGTGAGCCGATGCCTGACTCACTTATATATTTGTTAATTCTCAATCTTTAACCCGCCTTTTATTAAAATAAGTACCTACCCGTATATCAGTGTAACATATCCTTGCTTTTTCTCAGAAGAACCTTTTCATTATATAAGGTATTGCCTAATTTTACGTAACATTTGCACAAGTACAGTTAAAAATTTTTAATTCGTGTGAAAAAATAAAAAAGACCGGTGTATGTTTCAATTCTAGACAAGTGGAAATGCATCTCTTACCATTAGGAAACAGAATACACTGTAAGCATCTGTTTGCAGGATGAAAATGCATTGACGAAATGTCTATTTTGCTTAATAGTTAAAGAAAGAACTTTTTGAAAAGGAGATGTGCAACATGAAATTTGAGATGCATACAAACATTGTTTCGTTTGATAAGGAAATACGAATGGAGGGAGAACACAATCAATTTGAACTGACACTACAAGGTTACCATTTATTCCCTATTGAACAGCCTCTCAATTTGTATAAAACCGAAAAGGAATTAACAGGAACAGCTGTAGTAAAAGCTATTACATGGAAACAAGAGCATACCGAAATCCTATATCAGCTGATTTCATTGCATTCAGTCAATTAATGGAGAATAAGAAAGGAGAGTTGTGATGAAGTTTTTCCATACAGCCGATTGGCATTTAGGAAAGCTGATTCATGGTGTGTATATGACCGAGGATCAGCGATATGTGTTAAAGCAATTTGTACAAGCTGTAGAAGAAGAACGACCAGATGCAGTTGTTATTGCTGGCGATCTATATGATCGTGCGATTCCTCCCACAGAAGCAGTAGAGTTATTAAACGATACACTTAAGCAGATTGTGGTAGATTTACAAACACCGGTAATTGCCATTGCAGGAAATCATGACAGTCCGGATCGTATTCATTTTGGAAGTCAGCTTATGAAGGCACAAGGATTACATATTGCCGGTCAATTTACATTTCCTCATGAAGCAGCTGTGCTGCGTGATGAACATGGAGAGGTTTATTTTCATCTTATTCCCTATGCAGATCCTGGTGTTATTCGCTATGTGCTCCAAAATGAAGACATTCGCAGTCATGATGATGCAATGAAAATCTTGATGGATTCCCTTGTACCTACCCTGGATCCACATGCCCGTCATGTCTTTGTTGGACATGCATTTGTTACGCAAGCTGGTGAGGCAAAAGACAACACGAGTGATGCAGAACGTCCGCTTTCCATCGGAGGTGCGGAGTATGTGAATAGTCATTATTTTAACCATTTCCACTATACAGCGCTTGGGCACTTGCATCAAGCACATCATGTAGGAAATGAACAAGTTCGGTATGCGGGTTCACCAATGAAATATTCCATCTCAGAAGAACATCATAAAAAAGGATTTTATATAGTCGATATGGATGCGTCCGGACATATTACACTTGAAAAGCGACTTCTTACTCCACTGCGTGATATGAGGACCCTAGAAGGAAAGATAGACGATATTTTGCAGCATTCCTATTGTGAAGACTATGTATTTGTTAAGCTGCTCGATGAAACCCCTATACTTCATCCGATGGAAAAAGTGCGATCTGTATATCCAAATGCAATGCATGTAGGACGTACAATTTATCGGATTGATGAAGAGAATCCTTCTCCTGCTTTGGAACGTCATAAGATGGATGATTTGACCCTGTTGAAGGCCTTTTATAAAGAAATGAAAGGAACAGAGCTGTCTGAAGAAAAGCAAACGCTCTTTCTAGACGTTTTAGGTGAAGTGGGAAGAAGGGAGGGGATGCAATGAGACCGTTGCAGCTTATTATGACAGCATTTGGCCCGTATAAAAACAAGGAGGTCATTGACTTTCAGGAACTGGGAGAACATCGATTATTTGCCGTTACAGGAAATACAGGGGCAGGTAAAACCACTATTTTTGATGCTATTTGCTATGCTTTGTTTGGGGAGGCAAGCGGAGAAGAACGAAATGATCCGCAAGTGCTAAGAAGCCACTTTGCGGCAGACGATTTGTATACAAGCGTGGAACTGACTTTTAAATTACGCGGGAAAATCTATCGTATTTTTCGTCAAATGGGACATCGAAAAGCTGGAAATAAAACAGTAACAGGCGCAGCCGTTGAATTTTTTGTGCAAGCTGAAACAGAAGAAATACCTTGTGTGGATCGATTTCATGTGACAGATGTAAACAAAAGAGTGGAAGTTCTTCTGGGACTGACCAAACATCAATTCAGCCAAATCGTCATGCTTCCCCAAGGAGAATTTCGAAAGCTTTTAACCTCAGAAACTGAAAATAAAGAAGAAATTTTACGACGCATATTTAAAACGGATCGGTACAAATGGATGCAAGAGATACTGGATCAGCGCCGTAAAGTGTTAAAATCCGAATTACAGGAAAAAGTAACAGAACGTGATATATATTTTCGGAATGTCCTTCAGTTACCGAACAGGCCTGGCACAGCCTTAGAACAATTGACAAGTCAAGAAAAGCAAAACAGTTACCAAATGCTTCAGGCGCTCGCTGAAGAGCTTACTTATTACAAAAATGAGTTCCATGAAATAGAAACTAAAATTCAAACGGACGAACAACAGCGCAATGAGAAGGAGTCAGCCTTTCATCATGCGAAAGCTACTAATGAAAGGCTGACTGAACTGCAGCATAAGGAAGAAAGCAAACTAAAACTCAAACAGCAATTACCGATCATACAACATAACGAATTGCAGTTGCGATTGGCAGATAAGGCAAATGAGATCGTTGGTGCAGAGGAGTATTATGAACAGGCACAGCAGCTTCTGATTCAAAGGCAGCAACTTGCAGACCAAAAACTTGTCCAGATAGAGAAAATGAAAGTGGAACTGCAGCAAATCAAGCATGAGCATGAAGCAGAAACAGCAAAAGAAACAGAGCGTGAGAAAGGTAAGCAAAAACTGCGAATGTTGCAGGATATGCAAGGTATTTTTGAGCGCTTGCATGAACAAGAAAGAAGAATGACTTTGCTGCAGACAGATGAAAAACAAAAAAAAGACGAATTGCACCTTTTAATAGAATCGATTGAGCAAAGTAAAGCAGAACGCAGATCTTTACAAGATGATTGGCAAAGCTTAGACCAAAGCACACGTATCTATTTAGAGAAAACGGATGCCTTACGCACCATGCAAGAAGACTACAAGCTATTACAGGAATATTGCAGGAGCTGGGAGCAAAGCGAATCGTATCGTCTGCAGTTACAAAAGAAACAAGCTGATTTACAGGGAATTCGAACGCAGTATGAGCAATTAGAGCAAGCTTGGCTAGAAGGACAGGCTGGCATGCTTGCTCTTCATTTACAGGATGGAACGTCCTGTCCTGTATGCGGTAGTATGCACCATCCTAACAAAGCGGTACAGGTTTATGAAATAGATAAAAAAGAATTGCTGAGTTTAAAGGAAAAGCGTGACACCACTGAACGTGAATCTTATCAAATAGAAGAGGCCTATAAATCTCGTTTGCAGTTATGTACAGAGTATGCACTTCAAATGCAACAACGGGGATATTCGACCGCTCAAGCACCTGTTCATAAAGAAAAATTACTTATCGAGGGCAAACAACTAAGAGCGGAAGTAGACTTGTTAAAACAAAAGCAGGAAACACGTTCTGTCGTACAGCAGAAACTCCTTACACTTGAGACAAATCTAGAGAAACAACAATCTCAAAAGGACAACCTAGAGCATAAACTGCAAACTATAACACTGGAACTAACGAAACTTCTAACTTCCTATAAACATGACAAAAAACAAATACCAGAGGACCTCTCGTCTCTTTCTGTATGGCAACAGGAATGTCTTGCAGCGGAGCAGGATCTTTCAGCGCTAGAAGAGGCTTGGCGTGTCATTCAAGTACGGTATCAAGAAGCGGTAGAAGCATCTATTCGAGAACAAACATCGTATGAGCACGCCCATGCTGAACAGCAAGAAGCAGCAGGACAAGCTGAACGAGCGAAACAACAGTTTCTAGCTGCAATGAAGCAAGCGGAATTTGAAACAGAACAAGAATACCAAAAAGCTAAATTACCACGAACAGAATATGAAGCATATCAAGAACAGATTCAACAATATTATACCTCTCTTCACATTTTGGAAGAAAGAGTAACAGAGCTTCATACTTTACTACAAGGTAAACAATGGGCGAATTTGCAGCAGCTCCAAGAAGAACTCAATCAATTAAATAGGCTGCTTGACCTACAAAAAGAACAAAAACAGAAAATGAAATTGTCCATAGAACGTATTGCAGAGCTAGAACGCAATATTATAAACATTGAGGAACGTATTCAAGGGCAAGAAAAAGGTTATGAGCAATTAGTAGATTTATATGAAGTGATAAAGGGAGATAACGAAAGCCGTCTTTCTTTCGAACGTTATATTTTACTTGAATATTTAGAACAGATTGTACAAGCGGCTAATACTCGTCTAATGAAACTCTCGAACGGACAATTTTATTTGAAACGAAGTGAGCGAGTAGAAAAACGAAATCGCCAAAGCGGATTAGGGCTGGATGTATATGATGTTTACACGGGGCAAACACGTGATGTAAAAACATTATCCGGTGGAGAAAAGTTTAATGCTTCGTTATGTCTCGCATTAGGAATGGCAGATGTGATTCAAGCCTACGAAGGCGGTGTATCCATTGAAACGATGTTTATCGATGAGGGATTCGGATCGTTAGATGAAGAGTCATTAACAAAGGCTGTTGACACTTTAATCGAGTTACAGAAGTCTGGCCGACTTATCGGCGTTATCTCACACGTACAAGAATTAAAAAATGCAATGCCAGCCGTATTGGAAGTGAAAAAACAGAAAAATGGCTGCAGCAAGACGAAGTTTATACTAAAGTAAATAGAAATAGGTATGTGTATGAGTTCAGCTCCTTTGCTAAGTAAAGGAGCTTTTTCGTTAGAATAGGAGGAAAGATATAGAAGCACTAATAAAAATGAACAGAGTATCAATAATTTGCAAAAAATAGTTCACATTATAAAAAAGGAGTGGTGATTTTGAAGAATAAAGAACATAAAGATATTATTATGAATTCAAATAAAGAAGATTGCAGCATAGAAGAGCTCATGCAACAGCAGGATTTACTTGAAGTAAATTTTGCTATAACGGAAAATATTTATTTGGCAGAACGTGCTCCCCAATCAGAAGGATAAGTTATCTATATCCTTATAGAGAAAGTGTTGCAGCAGATGTGGAGGTCATAAAAGACGAGGTAGTAGATTTACAAAGAGAGGATGTGAAAGCACCTCCTTTTTATTTATAAATGTGATTCTATTTCTACAGGTAACTTTGTAAAATAGGTGAAACTAGTAAAATTCTTTGCTGGAAAAAGCTCAGAGAACACTATGCGATAGGTTTCATTATTGATTGCGGAACATGAACAGTTCCTATGATATTTTACAGTGAAATAAGGCGGAGGAATGTATGAGACCATTTGTAAAACCAACTGTCGTTGTCAGCAAATGTTTAGAATTTGCTGCATGTCGTTACAATGGAGATGTGATTCATGACATAACAATTCAAAACCTAGTACCGTATGTGAATTTTATTCCCGTTTGTCCCGAAGTAGAAATTGGACTGGGCACTCCGAGAGAAACCATTCGAATTGTAGAGGAATCTGGTAGCCATAAGCTTATTCAACCAAGTACAGGAAGAGATGTATCGGAACACATGCGGGAGTTTTCCCGTAATTATCTCTCTTCTTTACCAGAGATACACGGATTTATTTTGAAAAATAGATCCCCAAGCTGCGGCACTCGTGATGTAAAAGTATATGCCGGCAGCAGCAAGGCACCTGTTACCGCAAAAAGCAGCGGTTTTTTTGGGAAAGAAGTAGTAGAGCGCTATGGTCATCTGGCTATTGAAGAAGAGGGACGGTTGAAAAATTTTACAATTCGGGAACATTTTTTTACGAAACTATTTACGATTGCTGCATTTCAAAACCTCAAGAAAAATCCTGAAATGGAGCAGCTTATCTCCTTTCATTCTGATAACAAATACTTATTTATGGCCTATAATCAAACAAAGCAAAAGGCATTGGGACGCATTACTGCAAACCATGACAAAAAAGATGTACATGAAGTATGCCATGAATATGAAACGGTACTATATGAGCTTTTTCAACGAACCGCTCGCTATACCTCTCATATCAATGTTTGCCAGCATATTTTCGGTTATTTTAAACAGCAATTAAACAAGGATGAAAAAGAGGACTTTCATGCACTTCTTACCAAATATAAAGATAAGAAAATCCCACTAAGCTGTATTTTATCACTCCTGAAATCATGGACCCTTCGATTTCAAGAAGGATATTTAAAACGGCAAACCTATTTTGAGCCCTATCCAGAAGCGCTAATAGACATTACAGATTCAGGAAAAGGTAGAGATTATTAATCAAAATTCGACAAAAAATCCTACATTGTTGTAGAACAATGTAGGATTTTTTTTGCTCCGTAACAACAAAAGATGTTTTACAATAATAATGATGGCAGAATTATTAAAATAATCATACAAATTTATCTTGTATCTGCTCTAGCAGGTCTGCCAAACAGTAAAAAGGGGTGTTCGTATGGAATTTACTCTAACAAGAGAAACGCAAATGATGAAAGAAATGGTACGCAGCTTTGCTGAAAAAGAGATCGCACCAAAAGCTAGTTACTACGATCGCACAGCAGAATTTCCGTATGAAACGTTTAAAAAATTAGGCGAATTGGGATTGCTTGGTATTCCATTTCCAGAGCAGTACGGCGGTTCTGGAGGAGATACTATATCATATGCAGTGGC
This sequence comes from Bacillus sp. 165, assembly GCF_017742235.1. Classification (GTDB taxonomy): domain Bacteria; phylum Bacillota; class Bacilli; order Bacillales; family Bacillaceae_G; genus JAGHKQ01. Next base: position 249,793 of record NZ_JAGHKQ010000003.1, on the reverse strand, counting down.
AGTTGAAGAAATCGGCCGTGCATGCGGAGGAACTGGTTTAAGTTACGCAGCAACGATATCATTAGGAGCATCTCCTATTTATTATTTTGGAACAGAAGAACAAAAACAAAAATATTTAGTTCCAATGGCAAAAGGAGAAACGTTGGGTTCATTTGGACTTACTGAACCAAATGCTGGCTCTGATGCAGGCGGAACGCAAACAAAGGCCGTTTTAGATGGAGACGAGTATGTCATTAATGGTGAGAAGTGTTGGATTACAAACGCAGAATATGCGAACACCATTATTGTAACCGCTGTCAACGGTGTGGATGAAAAAGGAAAAAAACGTATTTCTGCGTTTATTGTACATACAAACAGTGAAGGGTTAAAAATTACTAGCCCATATGAAAAAATGGGTGTTCGTGCTTCTAATACATGCGAAATCATTTTAGATAACGTACGTGTACCGAGAGAAAATATTTTAGGAGACGAAAACAAAGGGTTTGGCCAATTTTTATACACATTAGACGGTGGTCGTATTTCAATTGCAGCATTGGCAGTTGGAATTGCACAATCGGCATTTGAAAAAGCGCTGGCATATTCGAAAGAGCGCAAGCAATTTGGTCAAAGTATCTCTTCTTTCCAGGCAATTCAATTTAAATTAGCGGATATGGCTATGGAAATTGAACTGGCTCGTAACATGGTACATAAAGCGGCATGGCTTAAAGACAACAATAAACCGTTCACGAAAGAATCTGCATACGCGAAGCTTTTCGCATCCGAAATGGCTAGCCGCGTTGCGAATCAAGCAGTACAAATTCACGGCGGATACGGTTATATGCACGAATACGAAGTAGAGCGTCACATTCGCGATGCAAAATTATTGGAAATTGGTGAAGGAACATCTGAAATTCAGCGTCTTGTTATCGCTAGACAATTAGGGTGCAGATAAAGAAGGGAGCTTGTGTATGTTCTCAAAAATTCTTATTGCAAACCGCGGTGAAATTGCCGTTCGTATTATGAAAACATGTAAAAAGCTAGGTATTCAAACGGTTGCTGTGTATTCGGAAGCAGATGAGCATTCTCCTCATGTCAAGCTTGCTGACGAAGCATATTATATTGGCGGCCCGCGTGTACATGAAAGTTATTTGAACTTAGAAAAAATTATGCAGGTTGCCAAAGAAGCAAAAGCAGATGCCATCCATCCAGGATATGGCTTACTGTCAGAAAACACCTCTTTTGCTGCTCGTTGTGAAGAAGAAGGGATTGTATTTATTGGTCCTTCAAAAGAGGTTATTACTAAAATGGGAAGTAAAATTGAATCTCGAAAAGCGATGATGGAAGCGGGAGTACCTGTTGTACCGGGAATTACTACTGCAATTCCAACAGTTGAAGAAGCAATAGCTATTGCGAATCAAATCGGTTACCCTGTTATGCTAAAAGCATCCTCTGGCGGAGGCGGCATTGGTATGCAAGTTGTCGATACTGAACAAACGCTCGTTCAGGCATTTGAAAGCAATCAAACTCGTGCAAAAAACTTTTTCGGTAACGGAGAAATGTATATTGAAAAGTTGATCACAGATGCTCATCATATTGAAATTCAAGTATTAGCAGACGCGCATGGGAATACCGTCTACCTTTGGGAACGTGAATGTTCGGTGCAGCGTCGCAATCAAAAAGTGATCGAAGAAGCTTCTTCACCGTTTTTAGACGAAGCAACGCGACATGCTATGGGAGAAGTAGCAGTAAAAGCTGCGAAATCCTTAGGATACGTCAATGCAGGAACGATTGAGTTTTTAGTAGATCACGAGAAAAACTTTTATTTTTTAGAGATGAATACACGCCTTCAGGTAGAGCATCCCGTTACGGAAGAAATTACAGGGTTAGATTTAGTAGAACAGCAGATTCGAATAGCTGAGGGTCATCCATTATCGTTTACACAAGCTGAGATTGCTCGAAACGGGCATGCACTCGAAGCACGTATATATGCAGAAGATCCAAAAACGTTTTTCCCTTCACCAGGTAAAATTCATACATTGGATTTACCGGAGCATGTTCGCATCGATCATTGTCTCGAAGAGGGAATTACAATTACTCCATTCTATGATCCGATGATTGCCAAAGTTATCGTTCATGGCGCAACTCGAGAAGACGCAATTGCAAAGCTTCAACAGGCATTACAGGAAACGAAAATAGAAGGAATCAAAACAAATATTTCTATGTTGCTGTCTGTATTAGAGGATGAAACATTCCAAAGCGGTGTGTACACAACTTCATTTGTACAGCAGCAGCTTATTAAAAAATAGACATTCAAGGAGGCTATCCGTATGGAAAAAGTATACTCAAACATGGCAGGAAACGTATGGAAAATTGTAGCAAAAGTAGGGGAAAGCATAGAAGAAGGACAAGATGTAGTCATTTTAGAATCGATGAAGATGGAGATACCTATTGCGGTTGAAGCCTCCGGTGTGGTAAAAGAAATATTCGTCAATGAAGGGGACTTTGTTAACGAAGGAGACCTATTACTAGAGTTAGAATAAAGGAGGCCACGACAAGATGAAGCTTCCACAAATAGTAACAATTAAGGAAGTCGGGCCGCGGGATGGGTTGCAAAATGAAAAGCACATCATTTCCACGGCTGATAAAATCAAATGGATTGATATGCTTTCTGATACAGGGGTACCTTATATCGAAGTATCTTCCTTTGTTCATCCTAAATGGATTCCGGCCTTAGCAGATGCCAAGGATGTATTTTCTGGTATCACAAGGCGAGAAGGAGTAACCTATGCCGCTCTTGTCCCTAATATGAATGGACTAGAGCGAGCATTGGAAGCAAATGTGGATGAAGTGAACGTATTCATTTCTGCAAGTGAAACGCATAACAAAAAGAATACGAATAAGTCTATAACAGAAGGCTTACAGGTTATAAAGGAGCTCACAAAACAAAGTGCATTTGCTGGAAAACGTGTACGGGGGTATGTTTCCACTGTATTTGGATGTCCGTATGAAGGAGAAGTGAGCATTCGCTCAGTACAGAATTTATGTGAGGAATTGTTATCACTTGGAATCTATGAAATTTCCTTAGGAGACACGATTGGTGTCGCTAATCCAAAACAGGTAGAACACGTATTAGAAGTGCTGCTGCGCTCCTTTTCGTCTCATATGCTAGCCATGCATTTTCACAATACATATGGCATGGCGTTAGCTAACGTGGTGAAAGCATTAGAGATGGGTATTACCACATTTGATAGTGCTTGTGGAGGACTAGGAGGGTGTCCATACGCTCCCGGTGCTTCCGGCAATGTTGCGACAAATGACTTAGTGCATATGCTTCATAAAATGGGAATACAAACATCCATTCAAGAAGACACGTTACAAAGTGCCAGTCAATTTATGCAGCATCAACTGGCACGTCCATTGCCAAGTCAAGTATTTCAAGCTTTACAAAACAAAACAGTGAGCAGGTGAGAATATGCTTCTTTTGCAGCATGTTGTAGTAGAAAAAGTGAACCCTCATATTGCGAAAGTGATATTAAATCGTCCACAGCAGGCAAATGCACTTTCACTTTCTCTATTAGAGGAACTGCAAGCCGTATTAGCTGATTTACGAGAAGATCGAGATATCCGTGCTGTTTTGCTGACAGGAGCAGGAGAAAAAGCGTTTTGTGCGGGAGCTGATTTAAAAGAACGGGTAGGAATGAATGAAGAGCAAGTGCGTCACGCAGTATCGTTAATCCGTTCTTCTATTAATAACGTAGAGGCACTTCCATTTCCGGTAATTGCTGCTATTAACGGGGTGGCACTTGGAGGAGGTACGGAACTCAGTCTAGCTTGCGATATTCGTATCGCTGCCGATACGGCGACGTTAGGATTAACAGAAACCTCATTAGGAATTATTCCAGGTGCAGGAGGAACGCAGCGATTACCTCGTTTAATCGGTGTAGGCCGAGCAAAAGAACTTATTTATACTGCTCGTCGTATTTCTGCTTCTGAAGCTCAAGAGTACGGATTAGTAGAATATGTCGTTCCTTTTGCAGAATTAGTCCCTACAGCTCTTGCAGTGTGTGAACGCATTGCAGCTAATGGTCCGATTGCCGTGCGTCAAGCCAAACGAGCAATTAGCCACGGGATTGAAACAGACCTGCAAGCTGGACTCGAAATAGAAAAAGAATCTTATGAACAAGTCATCCATACGAAAGACCGTTTAGAAGGGCTGCAAGCTTTCAAGGAAAAACGCAAGCCTGAATATAAGGGGGAATAGCCATGCTAGACCAGCAAGCTAAAGAAACAAATGCAACATTTGAAGAACGAGTAGAAACTATTCACCAAGGCGGTGCGCCAAAGTATCACGAACAAAATAAAGAAAAAGGCAAGTTATTTGTTCGCGAGCGTTTGGCTTTATTGTTTGATGACGCAGATTTTGCAGAAGATGCTTTATTTGCAAATTGTGAACAATCTGATTTGCCGGCAGACGGTGTGGTCACTGCAATCGGAAAAGTTCATGGCCGTACGGTATGTGTTATGGCAAATGACTCTACTGTAAAAGCAGGTTCTTGGGGAGCTCGTACAGTAGAAAAGATTTTACGTATTCAAGAAACGGCAGAAAAACTACGAGTGCCTCTCTTTTACTTAGTAGATTCTGCTGGGGCTCGTATTACCGATCAAGTAGAAATGTTCCCAGGTCGCCGAGGTGCAGGCCGTATTTTCTACAATCAAGTGAAATTGTCTGGTAAAATTCCGCAAATCTGCTTGTTGTTTGGACCTTCTGCTGCAGGTGGAGCATATATTCCGGCATTTTGTGATGTAGTAATGATGGTAGAAGGTAATGCTTCTATGTATCTTGGATCTCCACGCATGGCAGAAATGGTAATTGGAGAAAAAGTAACCCTTGAAGAAATGGGCGGTGCAAGAATGCATTGTTCAGTTTCTGGATGCGGTGACGTTCTGTGTAAAACAGAAGAAGAAGCGTTACTTCTTGCTCGCAAGTATCTCTCTTATTTTCCAAACAATTATTTAGAAAAACCAGCTGTTGCGACTCCTATTGAACCAAAGTCGTTTGATAAATCGCTAGAACAAATCATTCCAGAAAATCAAAATGCACCGTTCAATATGATGGATTTAATTAACCGTGTGGTTGATGAAAATTCATTCTTTGAAATCAAAAAACTATTTGCACAAGAATTAATAACAGGATTGGCACGAATTAATGGGCAGGCAGTTGGAATCATTGCAAACCAACCGCGCATGAAAGGCGGCGTGCTATTCCATGATTCAGCGGACAAAGCAGCGAAATTTATCACGCTTTGTGACGCATATCATATTCCGCTTCTCTTCTTAACAGACGTACCTGGCTTTATGATCGGTACTAAAGTAGAACGAGCGGGCATTATTCGTCACGGTGCAAAAATGATTTCAGCTATGAGTGAAGCAACAGTACCAAAGGTATCTATTATTGTACGTAAAGCATATGGAGCGGGGTTATATGCGATGGCTGGTCCTGCATTTGAACCAGATTGCTGTTTAGCACTTCCAACTGCTTCTATAGCTGTTATGGGACCAGAAGCAGCAGTAAATGCAGTATATGCGAATAAAATCGCAGCACTTCCTGAAGAAGAGCGAGCGGCGTTTATTGCACAAAAACGTGAAGAGTATAAAAAGGATATCGACATCTATCACTTAGCTTCAGAAATGGTGATTGATGGTATAATTCATCCGAATAAACTTCGTCAAGAACTCATTCAACGATTTGAGCTATATACAAGCAAGTATCAAGTGTTTACAGATCGTAAACATCCAGTATATCCAGTTTAATACTAAAACAAAACGCTAGCATTCTATAAAGATGCTAGTGTTTTGTTTTACAGATCTTTCCACAAAAATCTTTAGAGTGAATAGCTATTTATTTTCTGATGTATTTATTTAATGACTGATAAGTACCTATCCGTTTTCCAATTGGAATGATGGTAAATAAAACTCTTTGAATCCAAATCGGGATACCAGATACTAAGGTATTCTGAAGATATAGGATATATAAGGTGTAAAAAAGATTTTTCGGATTGCCCTTATCATTTGTTAAGCCATCTTCCATTAATCCATAATGAATCCGTACTGATTCTTCAAAGCCTTCACCAGGTGTTAACTTTACAGTGAATCGAACAGGTTCGTGAGATTCATTGCGAAAAGTATGAGCTTCTTTTAAGGGAACAAAAATCGTTTCACCCGGAATAAGAATGTGACGTTCTTTATTATGTATAACGGTGAGCTCTCCTTTAATCACTGTGAATTGTTCTGTAAAACGATCATGAAAATGGAGAGGGGGACCTATCGTATTAGGGGGGAGGATTACTTCGATCAATAATTCTTGATTCGTTTTCTTTAAAAATGTAATGGTTTCTCCTGTAAATTTGTGAATAACAGTATTAGAATTTTGAGTCATACAAACTCCTTTCCATTTTTATTTAACTTGTGCCACTATAGCATTATGAACTTTAATGTAGCCATGACGTAATATATTAAATCCGTTCTCATACACGTATAGGCCCATTTGCTGTATGGTCATCAATTCCCGATATGTATGATTCATGATGTCCGCCATAACGGTATAATATAATTTTGATTTCCATTGACTGCGTGGTGTAGTTAAAATAGCGTATCCTCCAGGCTTTAAAAACTTACGGTGCCATTCCATTACTTCTGGCTTATATTCATCAGGGAAATGCTCCAGCAGCCCCACGCTAATCACAATATCAAATTCCGCACCAAATGGAAGCTTACGAATATCCTCTACAATGTATTGCAGGTTCATTTCATCCTTGTACCACACTCGATCGCTACCAGTATTTGCATTGCTCCCTAAAAATGGATAATGCTCAGGGAATTCTGCGAATCTCGTATCCCGGCAATATTCGTCATAATCCACTAACACCGCTTCACCACCAGGATACATAGCAGATAACTGCATAGCTTCATAGCCTTCCGCAGCACCTAAAAAAAGAATGCGTGGTTTGGTTACATCTAATCCTGCAAACAAGGTACGTTTTCCACGCGGATCCCAAATCCCGTCTTCTATACGGTGTGCATAATTCCATAGATTGAGCCGCAGCATATCTCCTAACGTTGTTTTCACTTCCTTTACTTCAAAGTGTTTGAAATGTTGAAACAGTTCTTTTTTCCCATCTTGCAACTCAGCAGGTACATCTTTCATAAACCACTGGTGAAAGGCTTTATTGAAATATGTCCAGGAGGTTTTTACATCCATTTCTTGTTTGTGTTTTTGTTCCCAATCCACCCGTTCCTTAGAATTAACTTTGACTTCATAGGGTTTGCCGATATCTTTCCACTGTAAACCAGCCCAATCACGTATTATGTCTAACGTTACGAATTTATTGATTTCTTTCTCATTATACTTACGTAAATCCACTCGAAACTGGGGCTGCAGTTCGGTATAACCAAGATTTGTTTCGTCGTATGGAAATGTCTGGTTATCGAAAGACAATTGCAATTTTTCTCATCCTCCTCGCATGCATGTTACACATACAATTCAGCAGAGGGAGAAGAAAATCCTTTTCATACAGGTACCTCTTTCGCTCAAAACTCTCTAGAAAAATAAAGTAAAATGAATTTCATATTCATAGAAAAAATATTAGAGAACGTTGAAGCATATAATGGGTACAAGCAGAAGGGGGGAGGAAAGAAATGAATTGGCTTGAAGCATTTATTTTAGGTATTATCCAAGGATTAACCGAGTTTTTGCCAATTAGCAGTACCGGTCACCTATATTTAGGAAGACATTTATTTGGGTTAGATGAGGCAGGTTTATTTTTAGATACGATGCTGCATATTGGAACACTCCTGGCAGTGTTTATTTACTATAAGGAAGAATTTATAAAAATATTAAAAAAACCATTTAGTAAGCTGACATTTTTATTGATCGTAGGTACAATTCCGGCAGTGGTCATCGGATTATTATTTAAAGATTATTTTGAGGAAATATCAAAAACTGGAGTGACGATTGGATGGGAATTTTTAATTACAGGCTTCTTTCTCTATATAGCAGAATCGATCAAGGCAGGAAGTAAACGGATGGAGAATATTACATATACAGATGCATTTGTAATCGGTTCGTTTCAAGCAGTGGCCATTTTTCCGGCGATATCGCGCTCTGGCATGACCATAGTCGCTGGTTTGTTTCGTAAATTAGACCGTAGTACAGCAGCTTATTTTTCCTTTTTACTTTCTACACCCGCTATTGCCGGTGCAGTTGTTTTGCAATGTTTCGATTTAGTAGGGGGGAACACAGAGAATATTTCAACTGGAGCATTAATCATAGGGACACTGTCGTCCGCGTTCTTTGGCTACATTGCTGTCTCTTGGATGATTAATTATCTAAAAAAGCATTCCCTTAAAATATTTGCATACTACGTGTGGGGACTGGGATTCCTTATCCTAACACTGCAATTTACCGGAGTATTTTAAAGCTATTCACAGAGAGTGGATAGCTTTTTAGCGCATGTCGAAAATTGTCACATACAGATTGCGGCATATTGTGAGCAAGAACTCAAAGTAAATTAATTAACATTATGAAATAAAAAGAGAGTCACAAGGATGAGAACATTCCAAACAGACAATTGATAAAATGGACAAGCGCCAATTTAATAAGCAACATGCAAGGAAATTTAGAAAGATTCGAGTGCTCTAACGGCAATTTTAAAATATCTAGATGAAATGTACAATTTATGTATATAAAAATATTCAGGATCGATTCACATTATTTTTATTATCTCAAAAACTATAGTTTACTTTTTGTTTGAGACATGTTCCGTTGATCTCTTCGTAACTTCCTATAATATATATTATGTAAACTAAAAAGAAACTTAATTAGGAGAAGGCTCCCCCTCTCCAATATGTAATATTCTCTTGGTAATTGAATTCACACCTTTCATAAATTCACTTTAACCTGCTTGGCTATATAGATTTCTCCGTTTTGTTTGTATCGGAGGACGAAACTGGCTGGTACACAGTTGTAAGTAATAGTCAAACCTACTTCTGACACAAGATTATTGTCATCCACTTTCCAATCTACTGATTGAGAGAGCGGAAAACGGTGACGATAAAGCGTTTTCCCGCATGTATTAATCGTTTTCCATGAATGCCCGCGTCCCTCTACCTTTATTATATTGTTAGTAGCTGTTATTTCGTAGTCGCGCTCTATCGTGTGAACAGGGTTGTCAATATCCATTTCTTCGTAGGCCAGACCATTTGGTGTTTCCACCTTCTGGAGGATATGTGCTTGTTTTTGTATAATCCATGTACCTGTTCCTATCGTCAGAATGACTACAATTTCCTTTTCTCCATCATTATTGAGATCAATCACATGTAATTCAGGCTGTCTCTCTTCCCTCATTTCAACTTCCCAGCCATATGTTTCAATCAATTCATCCTTGATTTTAACTGTAAAATTTGTAAATATTCCCTCTCTTTTGTTCGGAGTAGCGTATAGGAATACCTCCTCTTTTTCGTTACCCACTACGAGCGTTTGTTTCTGCAATGTTGGCTCTTCAGCTGATACACGGTTGGATACCAAGAATAAAACCCAACATAAAATCACTAGCCTACTCTTCATAGTTTTTCCTTCTTTCATTCCAAATTATTTTTATTATGCGGCATCCCTTCTTTTTCCATGCTTTTTTCCTTTGTTGAACACTAAACAACCCTAACTAAATTATCTATTCATCTTAGTTGTTATGATAATAATTAAAAAAGAGAACCTATCAATAACAGGTTCTCTTTTTTATTACTATTCTACACTCATAGATTTTCCTCTACTTGATTCAATATACAAGGCTATTCCTGTTGCGAGAGCCCCTAGACCCTCCCATGCTCCCACTCCGATGAAACGCATTGGAGCGACATGATTGAGTGCCGCTAATGTAAAGATAATAAATGTGGCCATTCTGAAAGGAACAGTCCAATAGTAGAAGGTTTTTAAATTTTTTAATGCGGCTAGTATATAATATGCCCCCATGTTAAAGGAAGCCATGGAGGAAGCTATCATAAAAACAATTGTGTAGTCACCATGAACACGTGCACCAGGTTTTACTACGGTGAAACCAAGTAGAGTCAACAGAAATTCGGGAAAGATCAGACCGACTATTCCGAGAAAAAATGCTAGGAATCCAAAGATAAACATTGCCCAGCCAGAAGGATTATGAACACGAAGTGAAGTTTTTTTCATAGAATTAAGACTCCTTTTATTATTTGTTTCGTAAAAAATGTTTAATGATAGCTGAATTATAACTATCATTAAAGGAAGAATCGTTATATTTTTAAATCATAATATTGAAAATAAAATCGAACACTATGCACGCTAAAAATTTATTTGCATACGGTCAACCCTTAGTATAATAATTATGAGCTCTATTTCCTATAAATTACTAAGGTTACAAAATCCTTTAAACTTAATTCTGATATCGCTTTGGTGTAACTTCATTATTATTATTCTTTTAAAATTCACTATTTAAAAACCAGTCTCAATTAAAGCCTCTGATGAATTCACCTTATATGTTCAAGTGAAAATAATTATTCTTCATACATACTTCAAAGTCACATATACCTTCCCATGTCTGCTGGATTTTTTTGGTCACAACAAATGATCCGTAGAGTGATTTACGTTCCTAAATAATATACATATCGTCACTTCCTGTTTTTTATATTCATAAAAATAAAGCAAACCCCCTTAGACATCAGGCTTGCTTTTGTATGATAGTTAATTACTTTCTTGTATCCCATTCACTCTTCAAAAGTGCGTATTGATATTCATCTACCCATTTACCTTTTGACATAAAATTTTGAAGTAAATGTCCCTCTCTTCTCATACCTAATTTTTCTAATAAGTTAATTGAAGATATATTTCTGACATCTGTGTAAGCCATTACTTTATGTTTGTTTAGTATTGAAAATATGTAATAAAGAATTTCGTTTACTGCTTCAAAAGCATAACCTTTACCCTGATATTCTGTGGCAAAAGTGTATCCTATTTCGACAATCCGCGGTTCCGAATGTAATGTATGAATTGCACAATCACCAATCAAAACATTACTTTCTTTTAATGCTACTGCTATTTGAAACCAAGATCCAGAAATGTTAGGTGAACTTTTAGACATATCTTCAACGAAGGAAACAGCTTGTTCGTATCGATAATTCTCCCAAGATTGATATTTTGCTACTTCTGGGTTAGATCGATAAGCGAAAAATGAATGAATATCTTCTATATGGAATTGTCGTAATTGTAATCGATTTGTTTCTATATTTTCAAAATATTTGTGATGCATTATTCTCTCCTTATTCATTTAATTTCATGACCACTACTGTTATCTATGTTGTTAAAGTATATCCAATTTTAACCGTAGTAACTGAGGGTAGGTTTATTGCACTGCTCCTAAACGAAAAAGTGAGCGGTTACATTTAAGCAACTCACTCACCTTTTCTTTTACTTATTAATATACTTTATCGCCGTTAAAGATGGAGTTTTTAACAATAACATAATCAACGTGGCGAATAGCTCCTAAATTAGTTCCTCCTGCATAGGAAATAGAAGATTGCAGGTCTTGTTCCATTTCAGTCAACGTGTCTTGCAGAGACCCTTTATACTCTACAAACATTTTCTTACCTTCTACGTTTTTCTTTTCGCCCTTTTGAAATTCTGAAGCAGAGCCGAAATACTCTTTGTAGAGCTTACCGTCTTTATGTACAGTTACTCCAGGTGATTCCTCGTGACCCGCAAATAATGAGCCAACCATTACCATAGTAGCTCCAAAACGAATCGATTTAGCAATATCACCATGAGTACGAATACCGCCGTCAGCGATAACAGGCTTGCTTGCTGCCTTTGCACACCAACGTAGAGCTGCTAGCTGCCAACCTCCTGTACCGAATCCGGTTTTGATTTTAGTAATACATACTTTACCAGGACCAATTCCTACTTTAGTAGCATCAGCACCTGCATTTTCTAACTCTCTTACCGCTTCTGGTGTGCCTACATTCCCAGCGATCACAAAACTGGATGGTAGATGTGCCTTAATATGCTGGATCATCTTGATGACAGCGTTAGAATGGCCGTGTGCAATATCAATGGTGATGAATTCAGGTAAAAGTCCTTCGTTTGCTAATTCCTTTACGAAATCATATTCTTCATCTTTTACCCCTACGCTAATAGAAGCTATCAAATTACGCTCTTGCATCATTTTAATAAAAGCAATTCTTGTTTCTGGTTCGAAACGATGCATAATATAAAAATAGTTATTTTCAGCTAGATAAACCGCGATTTTTTCATCTATGATTGTCTGCATGTTAGCAGGAACTACCGGTAATTTAAATGTATGATTTCCAAGCGCTACAGTTGTGTCGCACTCAGAACGGCTGCTCACCACACATTTAGCGGGAATAAGTTGAATATCTTCATAGTCAAATACATTATCCAAAATAAATACCTCCAAGAAAAAACGAATGTTTACGAAGTTTTTAAAATTAATATTCGTATATAAATAATATTACTGCAATTTGAATTTATTTTCAAGCACCTACAGACAGAATTCTCCTTGTCTGATCTGATTTTAATACGAAAAAGCTGATTTTTCTTTGTTTAGTTTCTTAAAAACCATCCGTTTTATTCATGATGACTATTGTATCTTTATATGACGTGACTAACGATAGCAAACAAAAATACCAACCCGCTCCCCGCATTTATGCGCTCAGGAACGGGTTGGTATTATCCTCAATTATCCAACATCTTTAATTTTACGTTTTAAAATTTTTCCTGTTGCGTTTTTAGGAAGTGAATCCGTAAACTCAATGATTCTTGGAACTTTATAGCTTGCTAGCTTGTCTTTTAAGAAACCTAACATGTCTTCTTTTGTAATCGTTTTTTCTTCCTTCGGGACGATAAACGCTTTCACAACTTCTCCTCTAGTCCCTTCATCAACACCGACAACTGCACATTCAAATACATCAGGATGTTCGTAGATTACTTCTTCTACTTCTCTTGGATAGACATTTAACCCACTTGTAATAATTAAATCCTTTTTACGATCTACAATGTAGATGAAACCATCCTTATCTACTCTAGCTAAATCTCCTGTATACAGCCAACCATTCACGAGCGCTTCTTCTGTAGCTTCTGGTTGATTTAGATATCCTTTCATCACATTAGGGCCTTTGACGACAAGTTCACCTACGATTCCAGTAGGTAGCGCCTTTCCCCTATCATCCACAATTTTCACTTCTACACCAGGGATAGGCAAACCGACAGAGCCTAGCTTATTTACATCATTTGAACAATTAACAGTGACAGTAGGAGCAGTTTCAGTCAACCCATATCCTTCTGCTATAGGGAAAATATCTAAAAACGCTCTCCCTATCTCCATTGGAAGAGAAGCACCCGCGGATACCCCGTGACGAATGTGTGGAAATTTCAGCTTATGCTTTTGAATGTGCTTGCAGAGTAAGACATACATCGAAGGCACACCACTAAATATCGTGATTTTTTCTTCATTTAGATTATTTATCACTTCTTTAGGGTTAAATGTTTCTGAAATCACCAGTGTAGCACCTGCAAGTAGTGGTGCTAGAATCGTTACTGTAAATCCGAATGTATGAAAAAAAGGAAGGACGCACAAGAATTTGTCTTCCTGATTTACGTGGAATAGCTCAATAAGAGAATCTGCATTGGATAGTAGGTTCTTATGTGTAAGCATAACTCCTTTTGGTTTGCCAGTTGTTCCAGAAGTATAAAGAATGGTACATACATCATCTTCATACATTTGAACTTCTAAAGCTTGTTTGTTTGACGCGATGGAGTCTGTAAACTCTTCATCAACCACTATTAAGGTTTCTAAATCTAGAGCTGCTATCACTTTTTCTTCAGGAATGTTGATTTTCTCAAAAATGTTTCGATGAATAATCCATGTTTTCACCTTTGCATCACTAAAGATATATTCAATTTCTTTTAGAGTGAGCATTAAGTTCATCGGAATGACTGTAGCTCCTGCTTGAGTTACACCAAAATAGCTATATACAAACTCAGGTGAGTTCTGACAACTCAGTGCTACACAATCTCCTTTTCTTACTCCTAATTGTTTCAAATAAACGGCATATTTATCTACGTTCTTTTGAAGCTCAGCATAATTGATTTTTTTATCCTTATATATCATTGCGATATGAGCTGCCTCTTTTTCGAAAATATCACCTAACACTCTTACCATGTTCTCTTTCACCTCAAATAAAATAGCTTCTTTTCTTTGGAAACTTTGGTTTACACGAATTTAATCGATTTATTGCATAACTTTTATAGTGGCAAATGAGTCTCAAGCTTTCTACATATGCTGTACATGTAAAAGCCTCTAATTACTGCTTTGTCTCATTCCCCATATGTTGATTAAAATCACATACCGAATAATTATAATGTAAATCCCTTCATAATTCTATCTATTATTTCATTGTTAATACAGCGCTTACAATCATTGAAGCTCTTTTAGCGTTTCTCTTTCATTTCTTATCGTATTGGCAAGTTATTTACTTTAGTATCATCTGTTTCACTCACGCATTCAATTCCTCTCACTCTGAAGCCTAGTTTTAACGAAGTTTTTCGATTTGAGAAAAAGTTGAAGGCTACTTGCTTAATGCAATATATAAGCAACACTGAACAATTTTATTTGAATCATTGGAATTAGTTTCAATTTTATGCATACCAAATAACCCCCTTGTATATGGTGAAACAAGGGCAAAAAAAGGAGGGCTTGCTATGGTAACATTGGCTTTTATTGTTACAGCAGCTATAGCAATTGTAACCATCGCAATAGTAATTGCTGCGATTCGCAATCGGAACTAGTTTTTCTCCTCGGATGTGAAAAGAGAAACAAAAGGCTATTAAGTTGTATCCTGTATATCAACACTCTCTTCTCTCACGAGTGGGAAAATGTTATGAGGATGAGTTAAAATTATGAAATGAAAAAGGCTAAATTTCTAACGAATTAGGAATTTAGCCTTTGATTTAAAAATGTAGTTTCTTCTGAGTTATTTTTGCTTGTTATCTCCAAAGGTGGAGCTTCTCTTTTATACAAAAAGAATTCATTCGACGATAGGATACTATAACATTGAAGGTTTCCTGCATTTACTATTTTTCTGTATTACTGATAAAACGAAGTTGATTCCCATCAGGATCCGCCACACTCAATACACGAACCCCATCGGCTACCTCATTTGACTGTCCTTTTACAGGGTTTTTATTTTTTAATTCGCTGTACCACTCATCAATAAATGAATAAAATTATAATTGGTAATTATTACATGCTGAATCTCATAAATACCATTATATTTATTTTAAATTTGAGGGCATACTAGGAGTACAGCCATTCGGCTGAATCTAACAACGAGGTGAACTATCATGGTAAACCGTAACAAATTAGTGGTTCCTGGTGCTGCATCTGCGTTAGATCAAATGAAGGCTGAAATCGCGCAAGAATTTGGTGTTCATTTGGGTGCTGATGCGACGGCTCGCGCCAACGGTTCAGTTGGAGGAGAAATGACCAAACGTCTCGTTGCAATGGCAGAACAACAATTGCGCAGTTAACGAAAACAGGCTCTTCTTTCTTGAAGAGCCTGTTTTTTATAGGTAAATAATTTTACTACATCAGAAATAGCATGCTTCCATTCCATTTTCAAACAAAAAAATGCACTGTTGGGCATAGAATTTCTATTGTTGTGAAGGAGATTTAGAAATATCTAGACCCATTTTACATCTTCACAAAGGTTCATAATCAAGTATGAACCTTTTAAGCTAAATCCCTTTTACATACATAGCTTGTTTTTTGAAGGTTGTCGGAAAGCAACTTATATGCGACTACTTTCTTCTTACATTGTTTAACTACATCGACATGATCATTGTAAATAAACACAAATAACCTAACAACCTTTTTCTCTCTTTTAGTATCTATGATTAATGGAGTGCCACTGTTTTCTGGCTGCAAATATAGGTGCTCATTCCCTGAAAAAATATAATATCGTTTTAAAAATATCGCTTCATTAAAATAATTCATGACTTGAATTTTGTCTTCACCTTCCAAGTGCTTTCCTTCAAAAGTGACGATGGTATCCTCGTCTCTAAGCTTCGAATGAATTTCAAATTTACTGATTAGCCACCTCACAGTGCTGTTTGGAAGAGAGGTCATCAATATTTTAACAATGCTTATCAGAATCATAGGAACCAAGACTTCCCATGTCATATTTCATCAACTCCGTTACATTTTAAACTGAATATACTATATAAAATGATGATTTGATCTTACTACTGACACTCTCATTCGATATCACACGACTCCTATCAAAAGGACATCATAGATAGCAGTCAAATTTCATCCCCTGTCTTCTTTCTAACATATATATGAAACCTTAACAGCCTTTTATTTACATGATAAGGAGCTTATACAATAACTTCACCAAAAGATTGTAACATAAAAAATGAAAGGAATTATTGATTGACACTATTTATTCACAAACATATTTTTTGTACAAGTAATTATTAGGAAGTATGTATGATATAACATATTTCTGGTTCCGCCTGTTCACTGTCCAAAGGCTTCATCTAAATAAAGAAATTTCAAAAGGGAATACTAACAATATCTACTTGTATTTGGGAGGATATAATATTGAGAGCCAATGAAAATACATTATCCATTTTCGCCCTAGGCGGCATAAATGAAATCGGTAAAAACATGTATGCGGTTCAATATTCCAATGACATCGTTATCATTGACTGTGGCGGGAAGTTTCCAGATGAGAGTTTATTAGGAATTGATTTAATTATTCCGGATATTACCTACTTAGAAAAGAATCAAGATCACATCCGCGCTTTACTTGTGACACACGGGCATGAGGATCATATAGGCGGAATTCCTTACTTCTTAAAAAAATTAAATGTACCTATTTACGCTACACGTTTTACATTAGGTTTGATTGAATTGAAATTAGAAGAGCATAAATTGAACAGAGATACGACACTCATTCAGGTTGACTCAGATTCCAAGCTTGAGCTAGGTGAAATGCAGGTATCCTTCTTTAGAACGAGCCACAGCATTCCTGATTGTTTAGGTATAGTCTTCCATACACCTGAAGGGAATGTCGTCCATACGGGGGATTTCAAATTTGATTTAACACCCGTGAATAATCAATATTCCGATATTCATAAAATGGCCGAAATTGGTAGTCAAGGTGTGTTAGTTTTATTATCTGAAAGTACGAATGCAGAACGTACGGGGTTAACACCAACAGAGCGCATGGTAGGGAATCATATGGATGAAGCCTTCATAAAAGCGCAAGGGAAAGTTATCGTCTCTACCTTCGCCTCTAATGTTAATCGTGTACAGCAAGTGGTCGATGCTGCAGTGAAGACAAATCGAAAGCTCGCGTTACTTGGCCGAAGCATGGTGAATGTTGTATCGGTTGCTATCGAACGTGGTTATCTCACGATTCCGGAGGGAATGATCATCGAGGCGCATGAAGTCGATCAAATGGAGCCTGAGAAGGTAGCTATTTTGTGTACTGGAAGCCAAGGTGAGCCCATGGCTGCTCTTGCCCGACTAGCTAGTGCAAACCATCGAGATGTAGCCATATTACCTGGTGATACTGTTATTTTGGCAGCATCTCCAATTCCTGGGAATGAAAGAGATGTTTCACGTATTATAGATAACTTATTTCAACTAGGAGCCAAGGTGATTTATGGTTCCGGAAGTACAACAGGAATGCATGTTTCTGGACATGGCTATCAGGAAGACTTAAAGCTCATGCTGACATTAATGAAGCCTACATATTTTATTCCCATTCACGGTGAATATAGAATGCTGCACCATCACCGCTTGTTAGCTGAATCAGTCGGAATAGAGAAAGGAAACACGTTCATCCTTCGAAATGGAGATGTCGTCGATATAGAAAACTCAGTTGCCTATCAAACACGAAAGGTTCCTTCAGGAGATACGTATGTTGACGGGACAAGTGTTGGAGATGTCGGAGAGATTGTATTACGTGACCGAAAGCAGCTTGCTGAAGATGGAATGCTGGTGATTGTTATTACAATTAATAAAACAGAGGGTAAGATTGTGTCAGGACCGGATACTATTTCTCGTGGTTTTGTGTTTGCTAAGGAATCGGATACTCTTCTTAAAGAAGTGAATCGTCTTACCAAAAGAACAGTTACCGATTTGCAAGAAGAGAACATACACAAATGGAATGTTATGAAGCAGAATATAAAAAAAGCAGTAGGACAATATATATACACGCGTACAAAAAGAAGACCAATGATTCTCCCTATTATCATTATGATTTAATAAGCTTAAATCCACTTAGAAAATTTGGGTGTAAGATACCCTGATTTTCTAAGTGGATCATGGAAGTATGTTTTGACAAGAAAAACCAGTACTTATTCTTGTGAACTTCTAAGAATGTGTCTTTTACAAATTCAAGTTAAACTAAAAATCTATTTTAAAACTACCGTATATGTTCTAAGATTGACATTTCAAACTCGATTATACAACAAGGTTTTATCTTGATATTTTTGAAGTACCCTCGATTCACCACTCAAATTGAACAACCCTATCAATTGACTTGACTGGTTTCTTTTTCTAATGTTAGATAAGCAGCCTCTCGTGGCGTAATCTTCTTTTCTTTTGCGATTTCTAATAACTGCGCAATAGTTTTTGAGAGTTGTTGGTCCAAAAACGAAAATATACTGGTTGCATCTGGCGAAATTCTGTTGAATAAAATGGATGTGAATAATGCAGCTCCTCCGCTGTTTGCAATAAAATCGGGAATAACAAAGATTCCTTTTTTACTTAAGTATTCTTCAGCTTCTGTAGTAACCGGTATGTTGGCACCTTCTACAATCATACGTGCTTGCACGTTGGACGCATTGTCGATAGTAATAACATCTGCCACTGCTGCAGGTATCAAAATATCAACGTGTTTACTCATCCAAAATGCGTTTGGCTTTTCTTCGTAACTTTCAGGTAATTTTGAACGGTCAATATTTCCTTTTGCATCCTTTATTGATAAAAGCAGCGGAATATCTAGACCATGTTCGTTGTAAATGGTTCCATTAATGTCTGCAACGGCTACCACTTTTGCGCCGTATTCCGCTAAATATTTTGCAGCACTTGCACCTACACTGCCAAATCCTTGGATGGCTACACTCATTTCTGTTTCCTTCTCTTCAATCCATTTGAATCCTTGAATGGCAGTAGTCGCAACGCCATAGCCTGTTACAAGGTCCGTAATTTGGATTCCGTCTACCTTAAGATTTAATGCTGTATTCAGATTGAATAATATTTCTTCTTTATCACTTTGCTTATTGATGAATGCGTCAACGGTAGAGTGTAATCCCATCTCTTTTACTATTTCTATAATATCCTCTTCCCTTGTTCCAAGATCTTCACTTGTTGCCCACATATGTAGTAATAAAGGTTTGTGCGCTTCTAAAAACCTTCGTAAAACAGCTTTGCTATCTGGCGCATTTGAAGGATAATCAATCCCCGCTTTTACACCACCTAACGGGATACCAAGACCATTCATCTTAATAGTCATAATTTTTGCTAATCGTTGTACCTCTTCTTTCGTAACACCTTCTCTCATTCGTATTCCACCACCCGCCAGGCCGTTAACTAGAGTATCGAATGCTACATAACCTTTTGCTTTAGAAATAGGATCAAACCATTCTGTTACTAAATATGAAGTCATTATGTTTCCCCCTTATTTTTGATTACATCATGTCGTAAAATTATCCGACTTTATATCTAAAAGTTTTGTTAATTGTATGATATAATTTATCTGAATATTTTGTCAATGTAAAATTCCCATCAATTTTTCAAAAAATATGATAAAATTTAGATCATATATATCAATCATAATGTAAGGTGGGTATTGATTTTGGTAGAAATAAAAACAGATGGCCGTTATCTTCGTTCACAAATTACTCGCAAGAAAATTTTCGATGCAGCAGAAGAGATTTTTATAACAAATGGATATCAAAAGACAACCGTAAATATGATAATAGCGAAGGCGAAAATAGGATACGGCACAGTGTATGGCCAATTTAAAGAGGGAAAAGAAGAGATTTTTTCTTATATTATGAAAGAAGTGTTGAATCAATTTTTTTCTGTAACCCAAATTACATTTGCTCCAAAAACAATTGATGAAGCTTATCAAATTATAAATACACAAGTATGTGAATTTTTACATTTGGCAGAAAAAAATCGGCCTGTATTGAAGGTTTGCTGGGAAGCAATCGGAATCTCCTCTAAAATTCGTAATCAGTGGGACTCCTTTCATATTCAACTGTTCCAACGAATTGAACGAGATATCCAATATGCTCAATCAAAAGGAATGGCTCAATCTCTTCCTTCTGAAATTGTAGCGAGTGTTCTTCTTTTCACAGGAGAAAAATATTTATGGAAAATCGCACTAGAGGAAACAGAATACTCAATTCAAGACATTGCTGAAACAATTGTAAAGGTTTATATGTTTGGCTCCTATAATACGAAGTGAGAAACTGAATAATTTTTGTTATGTTCGATTGTTACTACAAATGCCACTGCAAAAGGTAATGATGAATAGGTCTGGCCCTATAAAAAGGAGAGCTTCTATCAATAACATCTGGAGGTTGGACTATGCTCCATCATATTGAAATTTATGTATCAAACCTGCCGAGAACAATCCAATTTTGGAATTGGTTCTTAACGGAACTCGGTTACGTCCAATATCAAAAATGGGAATCTGGAATCAGTTGGAAACATGGCAGTACATACCTCGTATTTGTACAAGCAGAAGAACGTTTTATGGATATTTCCTATCATCGATGCAGAGTCGGTTTAAATCATTTAGCCTTTCATGCAATATCCAAGGAGCAAGTGGATAGCATTACAGCTAAACTACAAGAACGAGGAATCCATATCTTATATGTGGATAAACACCCTTATGCAGGCGGAGAGAATTATTATGCTGTCTATTTTGAAGATCCAGACAGAATTAAGGTAGAATTAATCGCACCGGCAGATTGCTATTTTGCAGGATAAAACGCACATGAAATATTATATAAATAAAATGAATTCAAGATAAAAACCCGTATTTTTTTTTCATATCAGCCTAATATAAATATCTCAGTATAATGAATGGTGTAATAGAAACCAAACCGAGCAACCTATCAGCTGCTCGGTTTGGTTTCTATTGTTATCGGTGCATCCCTTCCAATCAGTTTTACGTCCTTGATGGCCTGACGTTGAGTAAAAGACCCTTTTTGTTGTTTCATAAGGTAATAACCCTCAGTTTCATTTTTAAGAGTAAACGTTGTAAAGCTATATTGATCACGTTGATAATCGTAAGTATATCCGTCATCTTCATATAAATGTCCGCTAACCACGTCTTCTCCTGAAAGATATACATATAATTCAATGTCTTGCGTTTCTTTTGTATTTTTAACAGGGGTACCTAACGGAAGAATGGTTCCTGACTTCACAAAGATCGGTAATGTATTTAAATCAGCTTCAATTAAATGATACTTCCCACCTTCATATTCCTCATTCGTCCAAAAATCAAACCATGTTCCTTTCGGTAAATAAACGGACCTATAACGTTGACCTGGGCGTACCATGGGGGCAATTAATATTTGACTGCCTAACAAGAATTGATCGCTGCATTGCAACGTTTCAGGATCCTTCGGATATTCCATTACTAACGGCCGAACCACGGGCAGCCCAGTTTGTTCTGCTTCATAAAATAATGTATAGAGGCAGGGCATAAACCGATAGCGCAATTCAATGTATTTTTTTACAGATGCTAGTGTTTCTTCTCCAAATGCCCAAGGTTCTTGATAAATAGAATCTTGCACACTATGATTACGAAAATATGGCAAGAACACACCCGCTTGTGTCCAACGAATCAGGAGCTCTGGTGTTGCATCCGATGAGAATCCGCCAACATCGGCTCCAGTAAAGGCAACACCGGACAAGCCAAGATTCATAATCATTGGCATAGACATTTCTAAATGTTCCCAGTGGCTGCGATTATCCCCTGTCCATACTGCTGAATATCGTTGCACCCCTGCATACCCTGCCCGAGTGAGAGAAAATGGCCTTCCATTTCCTAATTGTTTTTGCAATCCTTCAAAGGTTGCTTTACTCATATAAAGGCCGTATACATTATGCGCTTCCCTATGAGTAATCTGTTTTCCATCTACATTATGCATTACATTCAAATCCATAGTTTTGGATTCATTGAATACAGATGGTTCATTCATATCATTCCATATACCGCGAATGCCTAAATTTGTATAGAAACGATGTAATTCGCCCCACCATGTTTGTACTTCACTATTTAAAAAATCAGGGAAAGCACTCATACCAGGCCATACTTCCCCAAAATACACATGTCCTTCAGCATATTTGCTGAAATATCCCTTCTCTATGCCTTCACGATAAACATGATAGTCTATATCTTTTTTCACGCCAGGATCGACAATAGGAACCACATCAACATTGTTCTCGTTCAATTCACAAATCAGTGCTTCATATGCAGGAAATTGATCTTCATCAAATGTAAAAACACGATATCCATTCATATAATGTATATCTAAGAAAATACAGTCTAATGGAATGTGATAATCTTTAAAACGTTGCATAACTTGCCTTACTTCATCTTGAGATCCATAGCTGTATCGGGACTGGTGATACCCTAATGCCCATTTTGGGGGTAAAGGTGTTTTTCCAGTAAGATTCGTATAGGACGCAACAACCTCCTTCAAATCACTTCCTAACATAATATAGGCATTAACCTGACCGCCTTCAGCCATGATTTGAAGCTTATCATGATAGGTTTGCATATCAAATTCTGTACGATATGTATTATCGAAAAAGATTCCTGTTGTCCTGTCCATATCATGTACAAGAACAAAGGGAATGGTCTGGTACAGTTCAACCGTATCCTTGTTGTGAGGGGCATACACATCCGTATTCCAGTTGCTGATTTTCGCTCCATTTTTATTGAGAAAGCCTGTCTTTTCACCTAAACCATAAATGGCGGCAGGCGGATTTTTCATTACGCTAAAATAAAGGTGCTTGTCTCGCGTATAGGCAACGGCAGGTTCTGCCGTTTTAAAAACCAGTTGATTCTCTTGATGGATTGCAATAGAAAAAGGCCTTTTTTGAACAATTACCTCATGTTTTTCAGTATGGAGATGAATACTGTCTTTTGTTTCCGTTACTGTTCCTGATATACGATTTCTATCACCAATTGCCGCTATAGAAGGAGTACAATCAGCGTTTCCAAAAGGATTCACAATCAGACGCATCGTTTGATGATCGATGAAATAAAGAACAAATGTCCCCTTTGACAGTGTTCCAGATAAGGTTTGTCCGTCCCAATGGAACGTTTGAATCGATTGAATTTCATGACGTATTTCTGTTTTTTTATTTACGTTTGACGGTAAAATAGCATAACTTGTTGTTTCAAGCATATTGTCCCTCCTTTATCTCATTATCTAGAGACATATTGTTATGTGTTTCTTGTTTGAATCGTATCATTTTTATCCTGCTCATTCCAATTGAAATTCTTTCAATGTTCTACCTGCCGAAATTCTTTTTGCAAAGCAAAGTTTAAAAGCCTTAGCTGTATGTAAACAGATAAGGCTTTTTATACTATGGAGTCCTATTTATCTATTTAACAACCTGTATCCATTGCCCTGCTGGTTTTTCTTTGATTCCTTCATGTAAGGTGTATACGAGATTCCCGCGGTTAATCGTATGGGTGACTTGACAACGAAAGGTTTTACCTATATAAGGGCTATGCTGATGGCGGGAAAATAAGTCTTCTTTTGTAACCAAGTGCTCATGATTCAAGTCTACTACTGCAAAATCTGCATCCGCTCCAAGCGAAATGTTTCCTTTCTGAGGATATAAGCCGAAACGAATGGCAGGATTGGTAGCGAGCCACCTTGCAATGATGGTAAGGGGAATTCCCCGTTCTATCCAGGCCTGATCTATCATTGCTTCTAATGTAAATTGTCCTCCGGTAATCCCGCCCCATGCCTTAAACATATTGTGTTCAAACTCTGACTTCATAGCAGTAGGACAAGGCGAATGGTCTGAAGCAATAAAATCAATGTGTCCATAAGTCAACGCTTCCCATAACCCAAGTCTTTCTTCCTCTGAGCGAAGAGGCGGGGCACATTTTGCTACAGCGCCAAGTTTTGCAAAATCATCCCTATTAAAGAGTAAATAATGAGGGCATGTTTCTACCGTAACATCCAATCCTTTTTTCTTTGCTTCTTGAATTAAGTCGACAGATTTCTTGCTGCTTATATGTACAAAGTGAAGGGAACAACCGGTCTCTTTAGCAAATAGCAGTGCTCGATTTACTGCTTCCATTTCTGCAATTATAGGTCTCGATTCTATATAATCAGTAGCTGAGCATAAGCCTTTTCTCTTTTTCTCTTCCGCTAAACGCTCAATTAGCGGGTTACTTTCAGAGTGTAAAGCCAGTACTTTATTTAGCTTGGCAATTTTCTTCATGCCTTGATACAAGGTAAGATCATCAATGGAATCAAACTCTTTTGTCCCTGTATGGGAAAGAAATGCTTTAAATCCAATTATTCCGAGTGATGCCAGTTCCTCTAAATGATGCTCGTTCCCTGGTACTAGTCCGCCCCATAATGCAAAATCAACAAATGACTCCTTGCTCCCGTTTTGTGCTTTTGCTAAGAGAGTACGACTATCAGTCGTTGCTGGAATATTATTTAGGGGCATATCGAAATAAGTAGTACACCCCCCGGCAGCCATAGCACAAGAGCCATGGGAAAATCCTTCCCATTCCGTCCGACCTGGATCATTGAAATGTACATGAGCATCAATTATGCCCGGTAATACATATTGACCTGTTACATCCAGTACATCTACAGCATTATGGAAAAGGTCTTCTCCCATCGCAACAATGACACCATTTTTCACAGCAATATCCAATATTCGAATCTCTTGGGCTAAGACTATATGCCCTCCTTTAATGATAAGGTCATATGTTTTTGTCATGCAACCACCTCAGAACTAGTCGATTATTCTTTCTTCAATAAATCGTATAAGGTGAGGGCGACGATTTTTGTTGCGTTTACCAAATCATCTACTCTAACATGCTCATCTGCACGGTGCCCATTTGCTTCTAGCAATGTTCGCGGGCCTGCTCCAAACATTACAGTTGGGATACCTGCTTCCGCGAACAGACGGGCATCCGCATAAAGAGGAACTCCATGTATAACGAGGTTTCCCTGCATCATTTCTTTCCAATTGCTGCTGAGGGTTCTGATAAGCTCTGAATCTTCTGGTGTTGGTCCGAAGCTTTTTGCAAGCAAGATACGCTTCACCTCTACGACTATACCTTTATACTGACTTGCCGCTTGTTGGATTAATTCACATAGCTGCCTTTCTACATTTTCACCATCCTCTTCCGGGATAAGGCGGCGATCTATACGGATTGTACACAAATCAGGTACAACATTAGTATTAATCCCGCCGGAAATCAATCCTACTACCAATGTGGGGGATTCAATCCCCAAAACGTCAGAGTGAATTTGCTGTAAGGTGATTCGGTAGTCGTACAGCGTCTGAAGTATACCGGTCATGGCTTCTATCGCGTCATGGCCGGTATGCGGAGCCGCGGCATGAGCTGATTTTCCTTTGACTTTAATTTCGAGATGAAGACAGCCGTTATGTGCATTTACTATGGAGTACGTAAACCCTGCAGCGATGGCCAAATTCGGCTTGATATAACCATGGTCAAGCAGCCATTTTGGTCCTATCATTCCGCCTGATTCTTCATCAAAGGTAAATGCAAGTGTCGCTTTTCCAGATAATTGCTGGCTGAATGGACGAAGAGCCATCACTGCAAAAGTATAGGCAGCAATATCTGATTTGGACACAGCAGCACCACGGCCGTATATTTTTCCGTCAACAATTTCACCGCCATACGGATTATACGTCCACCCTAACCCTGGTGCAACTACATCACCATGAGAATTAAGTACGATATCCAGTCCTGTTCCACCTTCAAAGGCAGTTGTAGAGACTATGTTTGTTACCTTGATCATCCCGTTTGCGAGCACATCCTTTTGCTCTACATTCAGCGCAGTTACATTTGGAAATTGATAGTCAGTCAAACGTTGTTCAATAAACATAGCAATCTTCTCACAATCACCGGGGGGATTATCAGAAGGAATGGCTATAAGTTCTTGTAAGAACGTAACGAGCTGTTGTTGCTCAGAATCAATCCAGTCAACAATTGCCTGTTTAGTTGAATCCATGTTTTATTACTCCTTTGAGATAGTTTATAATGCCAACTGTAACGTTACATCCAATAAAACGAAAACACCTGCTTTTATATCTTCAGGCGCTACATATTCATCAGGATGGTGACTGAGTCCCTCTTTGCATCTGACAAAAATCATTCCCATTTTCGTTAAGTCAGCGATTGTCATTGCATCATGTCCAGCACCGCTTATCATATGAATAGGTTTCATGCCGTGAGACATTAATGCAGATTCAATCATAGGGATAAACCGCTTAGAACAGACCGTTGCACCCGATTCCATTATGGTAGTGAATTCGCAACGTAATCCGCGGCGGTGACAAATACTATGACATGTTTGAATAATCTGATGTAATGCCGCCACTTTTTTTTCATCATTAATCGAACGAATATCTAGCGTCCCTTCCACTATTCCTGGGATTACATTGCTAACCCCTGGAAATATGGATAATTTTCCAACCGTAGCCACAACAGACTCATACTGCAATACTATAGTTTCAATAGCCTGTATCATTTCAGCTGCTCCAGTGAGTGCATCTTTACGTATATTCATAGGTACTGTTCCAGCATGATTGGTCAACCCTTCTATGCGAAATTCATATCGCGCCGTACCGACAATGCCTAATACCACCCCGCATGCTTGATCCTGCTGTTCCAAGACAGGTCCTTGTTCAATATGCAGTTCGATATATCCGTATACAGTGTTCGGATCTCGTGCAGTTAATGTATAATGAGCAGGATTCAGTCCTATTTCTGTCATGGCCTCTGCAATGGTAATGCCAGCTTCGTCTTTCGCTTGCAAATCTTGCTCCTGTAAAGTTCCTGCTAATGCTTTGCTTCCTAAGAACGTTGTATGAAATCGAGCCCCTTCTTCATCACAAAAACCAATCACTTCAATCGGATGCTTCGGTCGAATATTGTTCTCAAATAATGTTTGGACTACCTCAATCCCGGCAAGGACTCCAAGAGCACCATCGTATTTTCCGCCTTCAAGCACAGAGTCAAGATGGGAACCAATGAGTAATACTGGTGCATCAGACTGCGTTCCTTCATATCTTCCGATAATGTTATTTATTTCATCTCGGCGAACGGTCATTCCAGCATCTAGCATCCACTTATAAATCAAATCGTATGCTGCTTCCATTTCTTTTGTAAACGAAAAACGTGTTACACCGCGAGTTGTTCTACTGCATAAGGCTAACTGTTCGATATGCTCTATAATTCGATTCATATTGACCTTTTGATGAAGAGCCTGCATGTACACTTTCTCCTTTAGCCAGCATTTGGATTTTAACTTCCGCGGTACGTATTGTATCCGCCTGGAGCAATTAACAGAGGTACATGATAGTGCGCATCACAGTCTGCGATGCCAAACCGTAAAGGTACCACATCCAAAAATGGCGGATCTGGTAGCACGACTTTTTGTGTACGAAAATAATCAGCAACAAAAAAAACCAATTCGTATATGCCCATTTGCATCTGCTCACCAGAAAGAATGGGAGAATCTACTCGACCGTCGCAATTCGTGTACATCGTTCTCATCAGGGTACGCGTATCTCCTGATTCTAAGTACCATAGCTCAAACTTCACTCCGCTTGCCGGCCGCCCTTGGCTTACATCCAGCACATGCGTCGTCAGCCCGCCCATTATTTGTCACTCGAGTATTTCGCATGTGCTAAATCATTACGCGTTACAACAAATACTTGGAATCCAAATGGCGGACGCGGTTCCGTGAACACACTGCCTGTTGAGTTTGGAATAGATTCTACTACAGTCTCCCATGTGCGATTATTAGATTCGAACTGAATTTCATCCAATTGAGGGAAACGTTCTAACACACGGAGACCGATATTCCATATCAAATGTTGAATCGAGCGGCTGTCCAATTCATGGAATACGGCTTGTGCAATGTCTCTTACTTGCTCGGCTGCTACATAACGAGTACCGATTGCATCTCCTGCATCATTATATTTCCAGCTAAGGTTGAGATAAATAAAAAGAGGACGATCATGTGCTTCAGGCAGTGTTGTATACTCATCACGGATAAATCCGTAAAAGGAGTTTCCGCTTACCTTAATTAATTGTAATTCCTTCACACCGCTGCTATGCTTAACAATCGTATGACCTTTATCAGTGCGAGCGACTTCCATTGTAGCTGTTGCATATTCATTACGAGAATGGCGAAAGACTAGCTTGCTTTCCTTTAACCCATTTTGAGCAGGAGCAAGTGTGGAATCGAATGGAATTTCATCACTTGTGACCTCGACAGCACTAATATGAGAATATTTATCTAAAAAACATTTACAAACAAAATGAAGAAACCCTTCCATATTAGCACCTTCATATTGAGCTAAATGCCGCTGAATAAAATTTTTCATAGAATCGGTAGCGACGACAAGACGATTATCGCCTTCGGTAAAAGAAGAGAAAAACGCTTCTCCTTTTAAAGCAACTTTCACATTCATGCCAAAAATAATATTGTCACGCCCTCTAAAATGGGATTCTGGAATAGGAGGGATACCAGTAAGCGGCTTAGCATAAGTACGGTATACATATACATCTCCTTTGCCATAGTACATGGTCCGATTTTCTCTCATAGCAACTACCTCCTTAAGAGTATCTAATCGGAAACCTGCAATCTGATAGACTTGATGCAATGCTTCCTCTACTTCTACTTCATAGGTACTACCTATTCTTTTTCGCATAGTGATCAATATAGTTTCTTTCGTTTGACCGCGAACAGCCATAATAAAAGGAAATCCAAACTTTTGTGTATACATCTTGTTGAGCTTTATAAACTCTTTATACTCCTCATAAGATAGTTGATTTAGCCCTGCTTCATTCTGCTCCTTAATAGACGCATTTGCCATTGGAACTCGAGCTGCCAAATCTGGATGTGCTCGCAATAAAGCAAGCTTTTCTTTCAAAGAAGATACTTGAACGATGTTCTTCATTTTATAATGGAGGTCAGTAAGAGAAGAGAATGGTCGTTTTTCCCATGCTTGCTCAGCAATCCAAGAAGAACGCTCGAACACCCATCCTACTGCTTTTGTAAAGGAAGCTTGATCCATTTTGTTCAAACGATCCAGTATCGATTGTTGAATAGTAATTCATCCTTTCATTTTGTTAGAGCCGATTGCTTCTATTTCTATAGATGCCTCAGTTGGGTAAATACCCATACTTCACAATATTTATAGGCATGCTCTAACATTGGGATAATCCAATATATGTTGTCTAACAGTGTTTTAGACATTGCGCTTCTTATATATTGCAGCAGTTTTGCAAGACATGTAAAAGATGTTTTAGCGCTATGGAAAATGATGTAGCCTTGGAGATTTAGAGGTTTGTTTACATAAAAATGAGAAAGCAAGAGAAGTATTTTGGAATAGACTGTTTGAGAAAGAATTCACGAATGGAGCAGTTTATCAAGGTGGCGTTTTGGCTGAAAGAGTTAGATTATATAAAAAAGACCGCAATTTATTACAATACGGTCTTTTTTAGGAAAGTATTATTTATTTTGATTCGGTATTTCGCATCCGTCATCTGTACAGACGGATCCTTCTGCACTAGAAAGGGACTGCAGCGATACTTCTGCATGTTCTTCTTCCCACACCTTTTGTAAAGCTCCCATGAATACATCCTTGGACTGGGCGCCGGAGATTGCATATTTATTATTGAGCACGAAGAACGGCACGCCTTGCACACCAATTTCTCTCGCTTTGCTTTCATCAGCACGGACATCTTCTGTATAATCGTTACCCTGTAAAATAGATTGCACTTCTTGTCGGTCCAAACCTGCTTCTACAGCAAGCTCTGTCAATGTTTCATGATCGCCAATATGCTTGGAATCTGTAAAATGTGCTTTGAGTAGACTTTCTGTTACTTTTGCATCTTTCCCTTTTGTTTCTGCAAACTTGGCTATGCGATGCGCATCTAACGTATTCGTCGGTATCATTGTATCGAAATTGAATTGTAAACCAGCAGCTGCTGCTTGCTGAGCTACTCCCTCAGTCATCCGTTTCGCTTCGTTGACGGACGTTCTATACTTATGAGCTAAAATTTCTTGGATAGAAAGGTTGGTATCACGACTTGCATTTGGATCTAGTTCAAAGCTTTTGTATACTATTTCTACCTCATCCTTATGAGGAAAAGTGTCTAAGACTTCCTCTAAACGACGTTTTCCAATATAACAAAATGGACAAACAAAATCAGACCATACTTCTATTTTCATTACTGCACCTCATTTTACATTATGATGTTTGTATCATATCAAACTGATAGTAGAAAGTCCCCTAATTTGCTTCAACTCTCAATTGTTACGGGATTCGTATACCTGACGTTTTTTTGTCTGTCGGGCAGAATAGCAATCGTTGCATAGGGGATAGGGAAACGCCCACGGCAGTTTTGTTTCACACACTTTACAAGTATTTTCAATACCTGTCATTCCTGTTTTAAGCATTTCATGAATTGCATCGCTAATTTCTTCACGCATTTTCTCCCAGTAGGATACTTTGTTTCGTTGTCCTATTCGATATAAAAACAACAGATGTAAACCGGCCGCTTTATAGGCAAGCTCTAATTCTTCCAGTGTTTCTTTTTTAATTGGCGGCTCTGGCAGCTCTTTTTTGTATACGATAGCAAATAGTGTATCCCGCCACTGCTTTACAAGGGAAGGCTCATTAGTTGAAAAGGGGAGGTGTAAAAATCCATACAGCCTTTCAATGGAAAGGCGATCTTCTATACCGCTATAACGAATGGTATCATATAGTTCTCGTTCTGCTGAAAGGGTTGCTTTTTTTGTTCCTTTTGGGCTTTCGAATTTATCCCATAGTTCAAAAAATACAGCAAGCGGACGAGAATACTTTTGAAAACGTCCTAATACTTCATTCGTTGGCGCGATTGTGAATGTGGATATAGATTCATCTTTTTGCTGTAAAAGATGGGCCATACTATCTAACTCTGTTGTAAAGGCGACTTTCCCTACATTATAGATTGTTTTCCGGCCCGCTCGACCTGCAATTTGTTTGATTTCTTGTGAAGTTAACTTTCGTCTTTTTTCTCCATCAAATTTTTCATTTTCCAGAAAGACAATGCGGCGAATCGGCAGATTTAATCCCATGCCAATCGCATCTGTGGAAACAATGACAGAGGTTTCTCCTTCAATAAATCGTTGCATCTGTTTTTTTCTCGTTTCAGGGGGCATACTGCCATAAATCATGCTCGTAGCATGATTTAAAGTAGCTGCTACTTCAAGAACACGTCTTCGTGAAAAACAAACAAGCGCATCTCCTTTTTGTGTGTGAGCGAGACGGAATGTCTCTGCTTCCACTTCAAGAGGAATATCCCGACTGTACTCGTAAATTTTAATTTTACAGTGTGCTAATAATTGGAGCATCATGTTCTTCATGCTTCGGCTGCCTATAATATGAACTTCTTTGGCATTGGCCTTCGTAATCGCTTTATACCACGCAAACCCACGGTCCTTATCAGCAATCATTTGTGCTTCATCAATGACGACTATTTCATAAACATCGGTTTCTTTAAACATTTCAACCGTACATGATATATGATTGGCACCTTCCGTCACCTTTTCCTCTTCACCTGTTTTTAATGAACATGGAATACCATCTCCATTGAGCTTATCGTATACTTCTAGAGCTAATAATCGAAGAGGAGCGAGATATAATCCATTTTTTGCTTCTTTCATTCTCTGCAATGCCTGATGTGTTTTACCGGTATTTGTCTCCCCAATATGAAGCACATATTGGATATTTTGTTCTACTGAAGGGCTATACTCTTGTCCAAATAAATCCTCAAGCATTTGTGCTTCTTCTTGTTTTTTTCGTTCAATTTCTGCTAACACTTCTTCTTTTCGCCGCTGATGCTTTGCCATATCTTCTTCGTAGATAGCAATATGTCGTTCCTCTTCAAATGGGATATGTGCAAGTAACAAGAGATCAGAAAGATATTCTTTTTGTATAGCTTCAAAATATTCATGAATTAATTCAAAAAAGGGCTCAATTATTATATCTTTCAATTTTGACTCTGTTAAGAGAGAACCATATATTTCATGATAGCTGCTGAGTATCTCCCGAGTGAATTGTTTCATGAGCAATGCCGGTATGTGCTCGCTAAGGTAATACGTTATGAGTCTTTCATATTCATAATCATGTATAGGATATATAGTTCTATTGTAGTTTGCATCCCTTTGTTCATGAAAGAGAGCGGATATAGTTTTGGTTTGAAATGAATCCGTTTCTTGGTTTGTTTTTCGTTTTTTCATTCGTTTTTCAATTATCTTCACATCATTAGTCAATTGACAAGCTATGTAATAACGGACATGCACATATATTACGGCATAATCTTGTTTTAAAATATGTAAAGCAGCCTGAAGAACACTGTTCTTTGCATGTTCTCGCTGCTCGATAAGCTGTTTCTTTTTTTCTTGTTCCAAAAAAGAAATTCTCGCTTGTTGATAGTGTTCTTCCCATTTTTTCGGATGGTTTGCAAAAGCAGCATCTGCCCAGCTCATCGCATCAAAAGGCTGAAACGTTCTCATTTCATTGCGAAATAAATGATTCAGCAACTTCCGTCCAACATCTTCCATATCATACCCAACTGAAATTAAATAAGATTTTTTCTCGGTTTTTGGTATGCGATTAACAGTTAGGTTCAGCCAGACATTTAGCCAGATTTGTTCAAGATAATGTTTTCTGTCCATTCGAAATTGTTCGTATGAAGGTTTAATTTCTTTATTTCCAAGATAATGGTCCATATCTTCGTATATGTAGTTTTTTACTTGTTCTACAGCATAAGGGTAAAGGGTCATTAATTCATTCATTAAAAATCTCCTTTATACATGTAACTATCTATAAGATATGTTGTTCCGATAAAAATAATTTGTCTATATAGTATTTCCTTATATCCATTGATAATAGCTATCCATGAGCAATAAAAACGCAGACTTGTGGTAGCTAACCGAAAAGCCTGCGTTTCTGTTTCAATCTATACTAGCAAGATTTTTATGTGTGATTACGTTTTTTTCTTCGTTCCATTCTCGTTTCACCTTTTGTTCCTTGTCCTACCATGTCTTGCTTCTCAATATGCTTCGGATTAAAGACAATGGTATGTTCTTCATGGTTTTGTAGATTTTCATGAGTATTCTTAGATACAGAAGGTTTTGGGCGAAACGTTACCTTTGGTATTGTGAGCTTTGGGACTGAGATTGTAAGTTTTTGTCTGTTTCGTTTTTGCTTTTTTTCTTTTTTCTTTTGTTTCTTCTCAGTCTTAGAAGCAGCTGCTCGACCGATCCATCCCCCAATTAAAAATCCGCCTAATAACACAACGGCATATATTTGTTCTGTTGTATACATGTTCATGATACCAGAAAGCACAGTAAAGGACTGAGTTTCCTTGATATCCCATATTAAAGCTCCCCATAAGCTAAGCAATGATAGAGTAATAGCATACGTGCGAAATCGGAGCAAAAATGGAATGATAGAGATGCATGCTGCAATTTTTATATTTGCTGTTAAGGAATCAAGTGTCACATATTGATCCCAAATGGACAGTAAAAACGCGCTAAACAATGTATATGAAATCCAGCTGAAAATGCGTAACCCTGTTTGTTTTGCTAAATAGCTTCCTACACTAGTTAGAAATAACAAGCCTCCTATCCATACTGACAACTCCATAGGAATTTGCTTCAGAATACCCCCAGCTAGGAATAGGAAGCTAAGTAGCATCAATAACACATCAAGTTTCTTCACAATATGCCGTTCCTTTCTTTTACGTACTTTACGATTTTTATAAATTCATAGTGATTCAGCAAATAAGAAAATAGCAGCTTTTTAAAAGAATATTGTAATACCGAAGGCTAGACAAAGCAAATATTAAATAACAAGTAGATAAACATTTCAAAAGGATACAAGGTATTTCCTACAAAAGCAAGCTGCAGTTTTAAAAAGCTCATAATATAAACAAGCTCAGCAATCAGCTGAGCTTGTTTACTCAATCCCCTTAATACGCATGATCTAAAATCATGACTTTTTTAAATCTTGTTTTGTTATTTCACTTCTGATATTCACATCTTTTGAAAATTCAGTATCACTTTTTGCGCTATTTGGATACTTGTTAGCACGTTTTCGATTATTATTGCGATTCGTCATATGTATCCCTCCTTTTTTAAGTTTGTGTTATTAGAGCAATTTCATGCAGCTTGATTCTATGGATCAGGAGTTCGATGCATTAAAATTTAAAAAGCAGATGCTAGTGAGTAGCATCTGCTTAAAGAAGGTCAATTCAGCTTATAGTATGCATTTCTTTCAGAATAGCAAGTAGATATTCCCATGTACGGATGGTAGAGGGAATACTCAGATGTTCATTCGGTGTATGTACATCATACATATCAGGTCCCATTGATATAACATCTAGTCCGGATATTTTCTCGGTGAACACACCACATTCCAGTCCAGCATGAATGGCAATAATTTCAGCCTCTTTTCCGTATGTGTCTTTGTATACCTTTTGGCATAACTCGCGGATAGCGGAATCAGGATTGTATGACCATTCAGGATAATCTCCCATTGTTTCCACCTTACCGTCTAAAATCGCTGCAATCACGTGGATTTGCTGTAAGGTTTGCTCTTTTAATGTTTTGATAGAGCTTCGAATTTCGTTTTGGAAAATCACCTCTGTATCTGTTGTCGTGATAACACCTAGATTCGTGGAGGCTTCCACTAACCCTTCAATATCCTTGCTCATACGTTGAACACCATTTGGCGTTAACATAAGCGCTTGTATAATAGATTTTGTTGTTTCTTTTGCAAATACTTGCTTTGCATCGTTCAATTTTTCAAGCTTAATATATACTTCTGGATCAGCAGCACGCAGCTCATTTTTCAATACTTGTGTCCACTCAGCTACCATTTCTTCTACAGTCTCAGTAAATTGAGGTTCTACTACTATAACTGCCTCTGCTTCCCGAGGAATCGCATTAGATTTTAAGCCGCCGTTGATTTCGCTTAATGTATAAGAAAACTTATGGGACAGATCTAGCAATATACGGCCGAGCAGCTTATTAGCGTTTCCTCGTTCCTTATCGATTTCCATTCCAGAGTGTCCGCCTCGTAAACCGCCGATACTGAGAGAGTATGTTACTGCATTGCGTGAAGGCGAATCCCATTCGATTGGAAGGATAAGTTTTCCTTTAATTCCGCCAGAACTGCTAACAAGAAGCTTCCCTTCCTCCTCTGTATCGAGATTAATAAAGATTTTCCCTGTAAAATGATTCGGATCTACTGCAATTGCCCCACCCATTGTTGTCTCTTCTTCTGTAGTAATGACTACTTCAAGAGCAGGATGCTCAATATCATTAGCATGAAGCAGTGCAAGTGCATATGCCACTGCAATACCGTTATCTGCACCTAGTGTTGTTCCATTGGCATACAACATATCCCCATCCATCCGAAACTCAATCGGGTCGTTTTCAAAATCATGGACTGTCCCTTTATTCAGTTCACATACCATATCCATATGTCCTTGCAAAATAACAGCAGGAGCATTTTCATAGCCTGTAGATGCCGGTTTTTTAATGATGACATTCAAAGCGGTATCTTGGACGACTTCAAGATTCCGCTCCTTCGCAAACCTTACTAAATAATCGCTAATTTCCCTTTCGTTTCCAGAGCCTCTAGGAATATTCGAGATTTCCTGAAAAAATGTAAATACAGGGTGCTTCGTTACTTCTTCTATAGTTTGAAACATATATATCATTCCTTTCGATAACTTGTCTGATCCGCTTGGTTACAATATCAAACCCATAACCAATGTATTGTAATATGTACCATTCACATAATTGTCTTTTTTCAATAAACCTTCTTCTTCAAATCCAACCTTTTTATATAGCTCTATTGCTCTATGGTTATGCTCAGTAGTTACGAGACTTATTTTTTTCGTAATACCGTTTGAGATCGCCCATTCTATAAGAGTATCCATCAGAATTCTGCCTAAACCTAATCCGCAATACTTCTGTGCTACTACAATCCCTAACGTTCCCACATGCTTACTTTTTGCTTTTTGATTGGATGTAATAGAGGCAATACTTACTATTTCCTCTTCAATTGTAGCCACAAGTATAATGGAGTTTTGTTCCTGTTTCGTAGTTTCAATAAAGTTTTCATATTCTATCAAAGGCATTGTAAACTCATTTTCTCCAAATGAAAGAAAGTCTGTTTCGCCGCCTACTATGTTATAAAACTCAATCATACGTTGGGCGTTTTCTTTTGTAGCTTCTCGTATCATCACCGGAATGCCCGATTTTAATTGCAATGTTTTCATCTTCTTTATTCTCCTTTATCATGCAGACCCCATCGAAATATCTAAAACAATTGGACAGTGGTCGCTTCCCATTATATGCGCATGAATGTCCGCTTCTTGGATAGCGTGTTTGATTTGTTCAGATACGATAAAATAATCGATTCTCCATCCGATGTTTCTCTCTCTTACTTTATTCATGTAGGACCACCATGTATAGGAGTCCTTTCTATTTGGATAGAGATATCGAAAAGAATCAACAAATCCAAATTCGAGCAGGTCCGTCATTTTACCTCGTTCTTCTTCTGTAAATCCAGAATTTCCTTTGTTCGGTTTTGGATTTTTCAAATCGATTTCTTGATGTGCCACATTCAAATCCCCGCATAAAATCACAGGCTTTTTTTCATCCAATTCCTTAATATAGACACGGATCGCATCTTCCCAAGAGAGGCGGAAATCCAGCCTTGCCAAATCTCGCTGAGAATTAGGTGTATACATGTTTACCAAATAGAAATCAGCAAATTCCAGTGTTAGTATTCTTCCTTCTTCTTCATATCCATCTGTTCCTATATTATAGGTTACACTCAGCGGTTTCTTTTTTGTAAAAACAGCTGTACCTGAATAGCCTTTTTTTACTGCATAATTCCAGTATTGAAAGTAGTTTTCAAGCTGCAGATCGATTTGTCCCTCCTGCAACTTCGTTTCTTGAATACAGAATATGTCTGCATCAACCTCTTGAAAATATTGTAAAAACCCTTTTTTTACACAAGCTCTAATACCGTTAACATTCCAAGAAATGAGTTTCATAATAAATAGAATCTTCCCCTTACCTTGTTGTTCGTCGCCAAAATCACCATACATTGTACCATGTATTTTCTTAGGTTTATAGCATTACAGAGAGCACGTTGCAAAGCGGTTATAAATTTGTATTGAGTAATGGCTACTCGGTAGGGAAATAGCTCTGCCGTCATAATATGTTCGTTCACTGCTGGATCACCTTCCACTAATTGTCGTTCCTCTGTTTCAGATTTGTCCTAAAAAATGACAATTCCAAATGTAGACGGTTTCATTTCTTCATATCTTCATACTAATTTACTATTTTTGATTATATAGCAACCTTCTCAATATTTCTATTTTTAGCTAGGATCGTCTTTGTTAGCAAAGGCGTATCATGATAGTATAAACGTATAACGAGTTAAAGGAGAAGAAGCAATGAAAACGGATATCATAACACGATTTACCTCCTATGCAAAAGTAGATACACAGTCTGATGATAATAATGAAACTTGTCCATCTACCCCGGGACAGCTAACACTTGGCAACATGCTAGTAGAAGAGTTACAAGCTATTGGTATGGAAGAAGTGACAATAGACGCAAATGGATACGTGATGGCGACTCTTCCATCCAACACAGAAAAGGCCGTGCCGACGATTGGCTTTTTAGCGCATCTGGATACCGCCACTGACTTTACTGGCGCCAATGTTAAGCCGCAAATTGTGGAGCATTATAACGGGCGAGACATTATGTTGAATGAAGAGTTACATATTGTGTTATCCCCGCAAGATTTTCCTGATTTATTGAACTATGAAGGTCACACATTAATTACAACAGACGGTACCACACTGTTAGGAGCAGATAATAAAGCTGGCATTGCAGAAATAATGACTGCGATGGAATATTTAATTCAACATCCAGAAATTAAGCATGGGAAAATACGAGTTGCGTTTACACCAGATGAAGAGATTGGCAGAGGACCTCATAAATTTAATGTAGCCGCATTCGATGCTGTATACGCGTATACGATGGACGGCGGCCCGCTGGGTGAATTACAATATGAAAGCTTTAATGCGGCTGGAGCAACCATTACATGCAAAGGGACAAATGTTCATCCTGGAACAGCTAAAGGGAAAATGGTAAACTCAGCGAAAATCGCAATGGAATGTAACAGTATGCTTCCAGTAGAGCAAGCGCCTGAAATGACAGAAGAATACGAAGGCTTCTATCATTTGATTTCTATACACGGTGATGTGGAAGAAACAAAGCTGTACTACATCATTAGGGATTTTGATAAGACACAATTTCAAGCAAAAAAAGCCTATTTAGAAAAAGTCGTGAATGAGCTGCAAGAAATATACGGAAAAAACCGCATTTTGTTAGAAATGAATGATCAATATTATAATATGAGAGAAAAAATCGAGCCGGTAAAAGAGATTGTGGATATTGCGTATGAAGCGATGAAAACATTACATATTGAACCTAAAATAGCACCGATTCGAGGAGGCACGGATGGTTCCCAATTGTCTTATATGGGATTGCCGACACCAAACATTTTTACAGGCGGAGAAAATTATCATGGTAAGTATGAATATATTTCTGTAGACAATATGGTAAAAGCAACACATGTTATCATTGAAATTGTTAAGTTATTTGAACAAAGAGCTTAGGTAGAATCTAAACAAGCTAGCATCCTGCTAGCTTGTTTAGATTCTCTTTTCTTGTTTCTTTCTTTGATTCTTCATTTATTTAGAAAGGGAACGGAATTTACCTAAAACTGTTCATTCAACCCGTAATTAATAGAATGCTATAATGGTAGAAAAAAGGAGGGATACTATGCGCAAAGTTGTTTCGTTCGCTTGCCTTCTATCGTTCCTTCCATTTCTACTCAGCTTTACTCCTAAAAACTACCTAGCAGAGTACCAATCACCGGAAGGGATTCGTTTTGTAAGCGATTCTCAAACGTGGACTGAAGAAGCATTAGAGGAATTATATCAAGAACTGCTGCGAAATGAGCATGGGAAAGAATTACAAACACTCCGAGAAGTACGAATTAAAGGTGCAGCAAATAATGGGATAAACGGAGAATATAATCCGTTGAGTCACGTCATTACTTTGTATAACGGAGATGAACGCAGCACAGTCGAATCAATGCGCAGTGTGCTCTCTCATGAATACGGACATCATTTTGCTTTTTATTATATTCCTCAGCATATCCTGCCTATCCAAACAAAATGGAAAACATTACGCCATGCGGAAGATGCACTTTCGTTATCATTCTGGAATTACAGTACAAAAGGAAAATATAAGTGGTTTACGCAAGAAATTTTTGCCGATGACTATGTTATGCTGTATGGCGCAACTGCAAAGGTTGAAAAAGAAGCCATTGAAAACGAGACTGTCTTTCAGCATATGACAAAGCATGAAAATAAGGATATTTCTAACGTGCTAGAAAATAAGGCGCTTCAACAATACCTCGAAGAAGTCACTGGGCTGAAAGTAGACTCCAACCGGATTATGCAAACACCTCAACTGTTGGATTGGAATGATGATATCGTTACCTTTAAAGTTATGCAACGTAACGATATACTATATAGATTTGCCTTTGATTATTATGAAGGAGAACCTGTGCCTGACAATTGGGTGCACAGAGGATATTATACACTTTTATCTGATAATCATGACACTATCTCTATTCCTCTTACAGCCACTATGCTGGAGGAACAAACTGACCTAGTAAACAAATCTGTTCAAATTTCAGTAGAAGCTGTAGATGTAGATACGAATCTTGGCATGAAAACATTGGTTAGCACTATAGAATATAGCGCAAGTAAGTGAATAAAACAACATGTAGAAAAGAGGAGAATGCTTTCTGTTCTCCTCTTTTCCTGTATTACAGGTAACTAGTCGTCCTCCCTATATAAAAATCCATTTGTAACATTTTTTCCATAAAATATTTCATCCATTTCAATTTTTAATTTTTTGGTGATTGAATTACGCTCCTCTTGATCTAGGCGTTCTTTCGTATAGCCAAACAAATAATTGTCTAGGTCAAATTGCCGCAGCTTACACTTTGTATGAAAGATATTTTCTTGATATACATTTACATCAATCATATCGTACATATCCTGGATCTCATCTGGAATATAGTTTTGGATAGAGCTAATTTCATGATCAATGAACAGCTTATGTCCCGTGATATCACGTGTAAAGCCGCGCACCCGATAATCAATAGTCATGATATCTGTGTCAAAGGAATGAATCAAATAATTCAACGCTTTGAGAGGCGAAATTTCTCCGCATGTGGACACATCGATATCCGCTCGAAAAGTACTAATGCCATCATCCGGGTGATATTCCGGATACGTATGTACTGTGATATGACTTTTGTCTAGCTGAGCCACAACGGCTGTTGGGATAGGACCCGGAGATTCCTCTAAGGCTTCCCCCATAGAAGCTTGATCCACCGGTCCCTCAGAAACCAAAATGGTCACACTTGCTCCTTGCGGCTCATAATCTTGCTGGGCAATATTTAAAATATGAGCGCCAATAATCTCAGTTACTGTTGACAAAATTTTCGTTAACCTGTCGGCATTATACTGCTCATCAATGTAATTAATATATGCCTCGCGTTCTTGTGCTGTTTTCGTATAGCAAATATCATACATATTAAAGCTTAACGATTTTGTTAAATTATTAAAACCATGAAGCTCAATGCGTTGTTTCGGCGTTAGATTCATGATTGTATCTCCTCCTTATGCACAAAACGTTTCTTCAATAGTGTTAATGTTTGCTTTAACAAGCCATCTATATGCATTTAGAAATTAGATATTTATAAAAATCGTGTAGATTTATTACAAGCTGACAGCTTCATCCCTTATACTAATACCTGGCAAACATGTATTCTTCGCTTATATTGGTGCTTTCGGCATAATATAAGCCTTCTCCCCCCATGCAGTACGATAATAAAAAAACAAAAAATACCATTTGATAATAATTCTAAACAGCGTAAAATACTGTTCACAAAAACCAAATATAGTCAAAGTCAAAAGATTAGCTGTATAATCTTTTAAATGGATGGACTGTTATATGAAATATCAAACATGCGATAAGAATCAATCTTCCGTTTTATTAAACATAACGGAAGCTGTAGTTGCTAATCTACTCCTAGAGGGAGAAGTAAATCAAATTGAAGTGACCGTAGCAAACAATGAACTGCAAGTCAAAAACAGCAAGTAAATGAAAAGTACTCGACTTATATTTGATGCTTTTTTGCATCCTTTCTATTCGGCTAGCGAAATACTGTACGTAGCTAATAAATCTTTAAAAGCGGGCCGTTCATTACCATCCCGTCCAATAACATGTGTCGCCGTCACTAAAGAGTTTAAAACTGCTTCTTCAGTTGCTTCACCAACGGCTCTAAATGCTATATCTATATCTTCTTCATGAATAGATGGAGTTGAAATACAATGGCTGGTTTTCTCATGGGGTATCTTAGTTGCCGTTGAAAATCCGATAACCACTTCCCCGCTTCCAGTTGTAATAATGGAACCTGTCCGCGACACACCTGTAACGGTTCGTTTTAAAATTCGATGTAGCTGTCTTTGCGATACAGGAAGGTCTGTTCCGACAATAATGATAATTGAGCCTTTATCTTTTTCATCTTGCGATTGGAGAATCCTATCCCTCAGTTTTTCTCCAATCGCTTGTCCGTTGACTTTTAGGTCACTTAAAATTCCAAAATTAGATAACACTAACACTCCCATTGTATAGGTCCCGTGTTCCAGCTGCATCAGCCTGGAAGCGGTACCAATCCCGCCTTTTAATGAATAACAAAGCATGCCAGTCCCTGCTCCCACAGTACCTTCTTGAACTTCGGTTGATGCATTTTGCAAGGCTGCCACAATATGGTTCTTTTCTATGTATTTTGCTCGAATGTCATTTAAAAACATATCATTACATTCGCATACGACCGGATTTACGCTGCCAGTTGTGCGTCCAATGTCTGGATTATGCGCTAACATATATTCGATTAATGCATCCGCCGCTGTTCCTATGCTAAGCGTATTCGTTAAAATGATAGGGGTTTCTAATGTACCTAATTCATTGATTTGTATTGTGCCCATCGTTTTGCCAAAGCCATTAATGATGTAGCTGGAGGCAATGAGTTTTTCCTTAAATATATTCCCTTGGTGCGGAAGAATCGCTGTGACACCCGTTTGCTTTTCCTTTTCACTTAAGGTTACATGTCCAACAGTCACTCCATCTACATCTGTAATAGAGTTCGCTTTTCCCGGCTCTAAACGTCCTATTGTTACACCATAATCTCGTATTCTTTTTTGCTTCAACATCAACAGCCACCTTTCATTTCCTGTCACTTCCATTTTTTCAAACAGTTTCTTTCAAATCAAGTAAAAATATAAGAAATTTTCAAAAAATAGAAAGATGGAGTTATAATTTGTTGAGTTTTTTTATACGTTCATAATGTAAAAAGCTTCTTAATTTAATAAGGGACTTTTCTATAAAGAATAGTTTACAATAGGAATATACTATAAGGAGGCGATTAGCATGGCAGAGCATCATTTTCATCTCAAAGCGAGCTGGCCAGGTGGAAGAAATGATGTAGGGGAAATTACATTAGGGGATCTACATACTAAAGTTTCTATTCCTCCAGAAATGGAAGGACCGGGTGTTGGAACGAATCCGGATGAAATGCTATTAGGAGCAGCCGCTACCTGTTATATTATCACTCTCGCGGCAATGATGGAGCGCAGTAAACTAAAAAAAGTACAGTTGACAATGGAATCAGAAGGAATTGTCGACGTTACAAAAGGAATTATTACATACAAAAAAATCATTCATCGGCCTCATATTGTGTTACAACAAGATGCTTCAGAACGAGATTGCAAATTAGCATTAAAACTTGCAGAAAAAGCGGAAGCATCTTGTATGATTTCTAGAGCTATTCAAGGTAATGTAGAAATGGAGTTAGAACCTGTCATTGAATGTGCAAGTTATTAGCATATTATTCTATTTATAACTGAATGAACAATATGCATTTTTTGGACAAGTGCTAGGGATAATGCGTGGGGACTTAGCCGTTTATGCTATGAAGAATCCCATGAAAATAAAATATGAATCAGGGTGATATCGGATTGGATAGTACATTTATACTTAATTTATTAGAAATTCTTCTCATTAATATCGTGTTGAGCGGAGATAATGCTGTTGTCATTGCATTAGCTTGTAGAAAGCTACCGGCACATCACCGGAAAAAAGCAATATTTTTTGGTACTTTTGGAGCGATTGTATTACGAGTAGCTTTAACATTTATAGCGGTATATTTATTATCCATTCCGTTTGTGAATTTTATAGGCGGGTTATTACTGATATGGATTGCGATACGGCTTTTACGAGGTGAAGAAGAAGAAGATATTAGAGCGAATTCGAATCTTATGGGAGCCATTCAAACCATTATAAGCGCAGACGTAATTATGAGTCTAGATAATGTTGTTGCTGTTGCGGGTTCCGCCAACGGAAATATGTTGCTCATCGTACTTGGTCTGCTTATCAGCATTCCGTTAATTATTTGGGGCAGTCAATTGTTAATGACTATTATGGAAAAGTTCCCAATTGTTGTAATAATCGGCGGTGGGTTATTAGGATATACAGCAGGTGAAATGATTGTAAAGGACGAATTAGTTGGAAGGTTTTTAACAGGTATGATTCCTAATCTGGATTTTGTTATTCCTGTTACATTAATGATTGTTGTAATATTAATTGGTAAATTCAGCGGCTATTTTGCGAAAGAAGCCCGTTAAAACAAAAAACAAGAGCATCTTTTTGCTCTTGTTTTTTGTTTTCGTGATTATATCTTAGCTAACTAGCTGCAACCACTAGCTTATTTTATAATTTCGGGTTTGCCGTAATCATGTCCGAATGTTTCAACTGTAACTTTTTTCATTTTCTGTTCAGCAAGCGGTTTATCCGCACTGCCTGTTTCTACGGCTGCAATCTGATTGACTGCATTCATTCCCTCGATCACTTTACCAAAAGCGGCATATTCTCCATCAAGCTGCGGCGTATTCCCTACCATGATAAAAAATTGAGAGCCCGCAGAATCTGGGTCGTTTGTACGTGCCATAGAAATGACGCCTTCTGTATGTTTTAACTCATTCTTGAAATCATTTGAACTGAATTCTCCTTTAATTGTATAGCCCGGACCCCCCATGCCTGTTCCTTCCGGATCTCCTCCTTGAATCATAAAGCCTGGTATAATTCTATGAAATGTAAGACCATCATAAAATCCTTCTTGCACTAAAGAAATGAAGTTTGTAACAGTATTTGGAGCAATATTCGGATAGAGCTCCACTTTTATTTGTTCATCATTTTCCATCACAATCGTTACGATTG
Organism: Bacillus sp. 165; assembly: GCF_017742235.1. Classification (GTDB taxonomy): domain Bacteria; phylum Bacillota; class Bacilli; order Bacillales; family Bacillaceae_G; genus JAGHKQ01. Next base: position 204,927 of record NZ_JAGHKQ010000003.1, on the reverse strand, counting down.
GATTTTTTTCTACCTTCATTTTTTTGGTAGGCTGTGCTTCTTCTTTTTCTTTCTTTCCGCATCCTGCTGTTATGAGAACAAAGATAAGAAAAACGAAACAGAGAGAATACAGCGTATGTTTTCGTTTCATGTCAGTTAACTCCTTTATTGTTATGTATCTTTCTTTTATTATAATGGATGGAATTGATATAATCTATTATAATTACGGTGCGTGAAATTTTTTATTTTTTCTTTTGATAGGACAACGTTGTTTAGGACAAAATACAAATAAAGGAGGTCGTATCATGCATGAATCGAATAGTAATGATTCTCTTGAATCACCCCATATAAACGAATCCAGTATTACTACACACAATTTAGTTTGTAACGATGAGCTATTTTACAAGGAACTTCGAGCTATGGCAGAGGATGCGGCAAAAGGTGAATAAACAAACCCGGTAAAGAGTGTTTGCCCTTTACCGGGTTTGTTTATGAGGATTATATTGATACTGCTCCAAATTAACACGATTTCCTTCAATTATAACTCCTTCCCTTTCAAGAGACAGCTTTTGTACTTGAAACATTTCATCGTCTGTAGCACTAAGCTGTCCTTTTATATTAATCACACGATGCCACGGAAGTTGATGTTTTTTGCTCATAGAATGTAAAATTCTCACAACTTGCCTTGCTCCTCTTGGACTTCCTGCTAATGCTGCAATTTGCCCGTATGTCATTACTTTTCCCTGAGGTATTTCTTTAATAATATGCATTGCTTTTTCAGTGAAACGTTCCATTACTATAACCCTTCCCTTTCAGCTTTTTACTGCATTTTAGCAAATGTGTCAACTAAGTCTCCAAACATAGTCAATGTAGTTTGAATAGGCTCTGGTTTTGATAAGTCTACGCCTGCTTGCTGTAAAAGTACCAATGGATAATCACTGCTCCCGCTTTTTAAAAACGTCAGATACGAACGCAGCATCTCTTCATCTCCCTCAAGTAATTTATCTGCAATATGAATAGCAGATGCAAAGCCAGTCGCATACTTGTAGACATAAAATGGACGATAAAAATGTGGAATTCTGGCCCATCCGTATTGTACCTCTTCATCAAAGTGTATGCTGTCACCATTGTACTCTCTATAGAGAGATTCATAAATAGTATTGAATACGGAAGCATTTAATGCTTCTCCACTTTCCGCTTTTTCATGCGTGATTTTTTCAAACTCCGCAAACATCACTTGCGTAAAAAATGTTCCCTTAAATTGATCAATAAAGTGGTTCAATAAGTGTGTTTTCATTCGTTCTTCATTCGTTTGATTTAATAAATATCGAATGAGCAGTACTTCATTCACAGTGGAAGCTACTTCTGCTACAAAAATAGAATATCCTGCTTTAATTCGAGGCTGATATGTGCTGGAATAATAGCTATGCATTGCATGCCCCATTTCATGCGTGAGAGTAAACAGACTATCCAGATCATCGCGATGGTTTAATAAAACAAATGGATGTACTCCATATAGTCCGAAATTATAGGCTCCTGAACGTTTTCCCGGTGTTTCCCTCACATCAATATATCGTTTTTCTTTAAAAGATTGAAGAGTTTGAACATACTCTTCACCAAGGGGCAACAAGCTATCTAACATTATGTTATACGCTTCTTCATAAGAAATCACTTGCTTCATTCCTTGTACTAACGGAACATTCAAATCAAACGCACAAAGTTCAGTTAACCCCATTCGCTTCTTACGAATATTCGTATAGCGGTGCAGCGGTTCAATATGCTTTTTCGTTGATTGAATTAAATTCTCATATACTTCTTTTGGTACCATATCTGTGAAAAGTGATTTTTCTAAAGCTGAGGGATAGTTGCGTATACTGGACAGACGTACATTATTTTTGATGGATGAAGATAAGGTTGAAGCAATAGTATTTTGCAGTTGAATATAGGGTTTATAGTATGCTTTATAAGCTTCCTTTCGCTTCTCGCGGTCTTCATGCTCAATTAACTTAGCATACAGCCCCCTTGTTAAAGAGATCTTCTGTCCATTTTCATCTGTTACTTCTCCAAATTGAATATCCGCGTTGTTAATCATACCAAATGTTGCAGCTGGAGACGACAACGCTTCTCCCATTTCCGAAAGAACCTCCTCTTTTTCTTTGCTCAATACATGTTCCTTATAGCGGTAGGCCTCTAATAAATCATCTTCGAAATAGGTCAGCTCTTTCACTTCATGTATGTACTTTTGTAAGATTTTCTCGGATAAACTAAGCAAAAACGGCATGAAAAAGGAGGTAGCACTGCTAATTTTTTGTCCAAGCTGACGGGTTTGATCTACGAATGCTTGGGAAGTAGCTACTCGTGTATCTATGTCTAGCTGCAGCTGCGCATAGGCATATACTTTGCTGTACAAATAGCTTACATCCTCCCGCAACTTTAAATAACGAAACAACGAATGACCATCGTCAATTGTTCCAGCAAAGACTTTAAGCTGTTCAATCTTTTCTGCTATCAACCTATAGTCAGCAGTCCATGCTTCCTCATTTTTATAAATATCTGTTAAATTCCAGGTTTCGCTTACAGGTACTTCTTGTCTAGAAGTGTAAATTTTCATACTACATCCCCCCTATTCTTCATCGTATTCCCTCTCTTGTTCTTTATCACACTCATATTCGATTGGTTTCCATAGAAAAAGCTGCAACAGACGTCGCAGCTCCTATTTTCCGTTCATATTTTTTCTTTTTATATAAAGTAACCTGCCGAAAAATTCACTGCCCCCTCTCTATTATGTAATCGAGTTGCCCTCAAATACTCGGCTCCGCTCTCGGAAGAGGAAGAACCTGATCACCTGGACCTAAAAACCGTAACACAGCCGGAGTACAACATGCATCTCTTTCGAATGACCTCATCTTTGATATCCTCATGATATCCTCAACAAGCTGATCTTTTTTATTAAATATCGGAGTAACCTTCTTCATCTCCCGTATACTGTGTCTCATAGTATTGCAAATTCTTTGCTTCATACTACCAGGTCCGCGTTCTTTCTTTTTAGTACGTTGTACACTAAACAGGACATGTTCTGTTATTTTCATTTGCACCGGTTTGTTTCGTTTCACTTTACGTCTTCCTGATTCTTGTTTGGTTTTATGCACTAGCACGTATTCATAACCAGCGTCTGTTTCCTTTTGTATAATAGAAAGCGTATTCGTAAGCTTGTATTCCGTTGGTGTGTTTCCTTCTCGTGATTGGGGCAGTTTGACAACCGTTTGATTGTTCTCGTTGACGAGAGGAATAAATCCTTCACGTACAAAATAAAAATCAGAAAGTTCGTGTTGCTCATCAAGCTGGATGCAAAGGGTTACCCCTTTTCTTCCTTTCTTCCTCTGCTCTGCAATAAACGGTGTTTTCATTTTTATACCTGGAAAGCTGACAAAGATGTGTAATCCATCTTTCTTAGGTTGCAACTGCGCAAGCGACATGCTATCCCCTACCTTTCCGGAAACTTACAGGTATCTTTTACCTATGAACAACAAATTCCACACCACTCTTCCTCTTCCCTACTTTTTTAGCAACCTTTTCATCGTCAGTTTTTTATTAAAGCTGCGTTATAATTCTGTTTATCGAAAAAATATGAGAAATTCTATTATCAAAAACAGATGGTTTTTGGTATATTTTGTAAAACAATAATCGTTTATTTAGGGCATAATAATAAAGATAAATAAAAAGAGGTATGTGTATGTACGAGCCAAAACATTATTGTGTAATGGATATTGAACGAAATTTCCGTCCTTATCAATCGAAAGAGCCCACGGAGATTATTGATATTGCAGTTATTAAAATCGAAGCCAGTACGATGAAAATCTTAGATGTGTTTTCTTCTTTTGTAAACCCAACTGCCCCGATATCGCGCCATACCACGAAACTCACTGGTATTACAAGAAAAGATGTAGCACATGCAAAACGATTTCCACAGGTCATCAAACAGTTTGAAAGCTTCATTGGAGAAGAATCTATGTTAGTAACGTGGGGGAAAGAAGACTATAGCTTTTTACAAGCAGATTGTAAGCAGCATAATCTTTCATGTGCGGTCATTCCAAAAGAAAAACGGTTTAATTTGCAGCAATTTGTCTTTCATGCGTATACAGAGCTGTTTCCTCATCAGCCAAATTTAAAATTTGCAGTCGAACAATTGGAGCTTGAATGGGAAGGTGAAGCCCATCGTGCCTTAGATGACGCCATCAATACAGCAAATCTGTTTCTGACCGTCGCAAAGCAAAAAGATATACAACAATCCTATAAAGCAAGTGTGGAGCTGTTTCTCGTTCAAAATGGTGCTCTGACTCATAAAGGAAGAAAGAAGCTAAAGAGATGGATATTTAAAGAGTTAAAAAAGAGCGGACAATCCGATATGACTTGGGAGACATTTATCAAAAGCCGTACATGGGAGAATGTAACGGAACAATATCATGTGGACGAACTTACCTTGCTCCTCTTGCATAGATATTTCGGGACAGCTTTACGAAAAGTAAAACAGCAAATCAAAATTTTAGAAGCAAAGAACGATAGCAAACTACTCTAGTCGTTTTTTGGGCATCCAAAACGGAAGCCACAACAATACAAAAAAACATAACGTTACGCCTTCTATAGACAGTATGTACCACGGATAAGGACCTAGTACATCTAATAAGGACGCAGTTTTTGGCTTGTGAGCTAAAAACATATAATTGCCTCCGGTTACAGTATTGACTAAAAAGGCAACTGCAGCGGCTGCATGTAAAAAAAGAAGCGACTTCCCAAGTGATGTGAAGGATACTTTGTAGCATTTCACAAAAACAAAAAATAGAATGGACCATATTACAACTGCATGTACTATAAAGAAATGAAAAAAGCGAAAATGAGGAAAGGAATACGAAAGTGCAGGAGTGAAGATAGCTTGCAATTCACCACTTATTCCAATAAAGTACAATATTTCAAATAACGAATATCGCTTCGAGTACAGAAGAATTATACACAAATAAGTATTAATACTGCATAAGTCCAAGGGAAGAGAGGTTTTCCAATTCCACAAGTCAGTCCGCAAAAGCCAAATTTGATATCCTCCTTCTAGAAAAATCAGCAAAAAAAATAGCGTCTGTGCTGTAAACGATGCATGTCGAGCAAAAAAAGCACGTCCTCTTATCATCACGAAAACTCCAGCTAAAAAAATGCCAATCATCGTAAAATGCGCAACGGAATATGCTTTAAAATGATGATAAAGATGTGGTGAAAACATACTATCCCTCCCCTTTCTCTTGTCGAAAAGTATGTCCGAAAAGGAGACTATCCATTCTTAATTCACAAAAAAGGAAGCGGCATTTTACCGCTTCCTTCATTATATTCATATCGCCTCTTGTAAAATTAGATTCAATTCCTTTGATAAACGCAGAAATTGCTCTTTATTGCCGTCTTGTAATGCAAGGTCGATTTCTTTTTGAAGTTGCCCTTTCCGAAAATTTCGAAGAGCTTGATCTAATACCATTTCTGCTAATAGTGAATCTACCATTTCGGATTGTTTAGGTGCATTCAGTAAATGTTTTTTCATGAGAAATCAACTCCTTGTCCTTTTTTTTATTATACTAAAATTTTCAGATAATTCAATCTTTTTTGAAGTGATATGTAAAATTTTTTTATAAAGAAAATCCCTCATTACAAGTAATAAGGGATTTTCTTTTAATATTCAATTTCATCATAGTCTTTTGGTTGTAATGTTGGCTGCTCAGTATTATTTGAGAACTGATTGTAGATTACGTCTAGTTCATCGTTTGCCTTACCAGTTGTTTTTTTATTCGCCTGTTTGTTATCTTTTTTCACAAATACACCCTCTTTTTTTTTAACTACTCATCGTAGTTACTATATGAAAATAAGGATATATATATACATCTAACTTGGAAGCTCATTCTCCTATTGCTGGGGCATGAAAATATAGAAATTATTGCCTATGATTAATACAACCTTGCTTTCTTCCCGATTTTGAATAAAACTACTTAACTTATAGATTACTGCTTCATCCTTGGTCTAAAACAGATAAAAAATGATGCAATATCCGTGCTGTTAATCCCCATATGACTCTCCCCTCATAATAATAAAAGTATTCTTCCATCCCTCTAGCTTGCCAGTTATAGTTCTCCCCACCAGCAATCAAATGGAATGGGAAATTTTGTTCTGGCTCCATATTAAATCGTATCGTATATACGTCCGGCTTTGCTTGCTGTAAAGTAGAAAGAGGTACAGTAAACACTTCAGCTACTTCAGATGGGTTAGGGGTAAAGGGTTCCGAGGTTGTGATTATTCCAACAAAGGGATAAATGATTGTACCAAAGGGAGAAACCATATAATCTAATGGAAGCACATTACTAATTTCATTTGTGTTAATATTTAGTTCTTCTGTTGTTTCTCGAATAGCGGCATGCTTCGGGCCAGTATCCTTAGCATCTATGCGGCCACCTGGAAAACAGATCTCACCCGGCTGTCTTCGCAAGTGATGTGCCCTTACTTCAAACAATATGTGCAGGTCCTCCCCTACTTTTACAATTGGCAGCAATACCGCGTATGTAGAGAATTTCTCACTGCCTAATACAGCAGGAACTCGATTATGGAATTTTTTCGTTATGTTTTCAATATTCATCTTCTCATCCCAAATCTATCATAATATTATTACTAGTGTATTGCATTGTTTGACAATTAACAACCACTAAAGGACATTAAACTAAGGAAGACATAGTGTAAGACTATGTCTTGTTTCAAAGCTACTTTAATTGTTGTAAAAAGGCAGCCAAGTCCTTTAGTACATTGCGTATTAGCATTTGCATTTTTTGTATATCCAGCTTTTGCTTTCCTGTTTCTCCAATTAGAGGATATAAGTTCTCTTCGATTTTTTCATATTGCTCTGGATACTTATCCTCCACTCTGTCTTCAAAAGAATCCCACTTTTCAGCCAAGTCCTTTCCAGCTTGATTGATTGCACTTTGGTTTGGAGACGCTTTCAGCTGTTCATTCAGTTTCTTAATTTGCTGGATCACTTCAGTAATTTCCTTTTGCAGTTCTGTTTGTGTAGTTATATTTACTGGCTTTGCCTCTTCCTGTGACTGGACTTGCCCCAATTCAGGCTTTTCTAATAAGCTGCAGCCATTTGTAATAAAAAGAGCCCCCATCACCATAGCGGGTATCCAAACATACTTTCTTTTCATGATAAAACCTCCTTTTCATTGAAAGTTTTATCCATCTTTCCATTGTTTCATACAAGTTCAGGTTAGAAATCCTTCTAAAATTGCCTGTATTCCTGTCATTTGTTTTTAGCTTTCATACGAACATATGAAGATAGATATACATCCAAAGAACAGGAGATACACAAATATAGGAAACACTAGCGGCTGCAATCGCTGCTCTCCATTTTTGAAAGCATGCATACCCTAAAGCAAATGAAAATAGAACATACAAGAAATAGAGTAAAGGAGATACTACCCATTCATACGGATAAGAAAATTCAGGAGAGATAATATGCAGAGAAACAACCCACACCCGAAATAGTATATAAAGCACTGATATAGTAAAATACATCATAAAAAATCGACGGATAAACATATATAACAACCTCTCTCGTTTTTATTATTACTATACGAAAGAGACCTCAACATTTATGCAATAAATATAGTAGAGTTTCTCGCAAAGTATATACTAAATCAACATGCAAAAACTAGAAACAAACCATTATTACAATACGTTGTTTCTAGTTTTATATATTGTTTCAATGTTGCGGGCGCTGTTTAGAATGATTGAAGAGGTGCAATAAATCAAAGGGGAGGTTTTCATGAACTATCACCCTTCACACACATCGAAGCAGCCGTTTTTCTTCAATAATACCTTTTAGCTTCACTGTAATAGTGTGCCACATTTCATTTTTACAAACATGGTGCAGTGCTGGTGACATAGAAAGCCTATGAAAAAAATGATTTAACCGTTTTTGAGCATACTCAAATAGTTGAGTTTCGTAAAATAAAATCCCCTGCTGAATTTTCAGTCGAATTTCATCAAGTAGACTAAAAGTAAATTGTAATTTTGCAAACTCAAATTCTCCACAATACATTCCAACGTTCATTTATATCCCTCCTGTTATATCATTGTAATAAAATTTTAACAGAAAATTCTAACTATATTTACATTATCTTAACAAAAACTTAATAATAGTCAATCATAATAGCTAATTTTCTTTGAATATAAAAAAAGAGGGCTACGATTGCAGCTCTCTTTTTTTATAACAACGGATCTTTTCCATCATATGCAGGGTAATGGTCAGGGTGGATAAGCGCAGCCACCTTTTTCAATCCGACCAGCAATCTAGGTGAAGGACGACAATAGAGCCATTCTTCTAATACATATATTTGGTTGGTCTTTATAGCATGCATATCCGGCCAGTCTGGTCGTTTTACTAGCGTAGCTGGATTGACTTTTTTTGTTTGAACCCCTACCCATGCTAAGCAAATATGTTCAGGATTTCGTTGTTTTACTTCCTCCCAATTACTTTGTACATTCGCCGTTTCTATATCGGAAAATATATTTCTCCCGCCTGCCAATCTGCTTATTTCAGTAAGCCAATTCAACTTTCCAGGTGCAAACACGGGCTTAGGCCACCATTCCCAGTACAAGGTAGGTTTCGTTGAAATGCTCCTAGCAATCGTTTTATACTGCTCAATAAATGCAGAATATTGCTTTGCCACCTCTTTTCCTTTCTTCTCCCTTTTCAAGGCTTTGCTTAATGTCACTAAATCATCAGCAATGTCTTGCAAAGAATTCGGGTTGAGCACAATGTAGGGAAGCCTACGTTTTTCTAGCTCAGCAATATTTTTTTCCATTCCAGGTACGCTTAAAGAGGCAACAACCAAGTCTGGATGGAGTTGCTCGACAAGATCCATATTAATCGATAAATCGGGACCCAGACGAGGCAGACGGTTTATTTCTTCTGGCCAGTCTGAATAGTCATCTACCCCGACTAGTTGATCGATACAGCCTAAATATGCTATGAGTTCGGTGTTGCTTGGACAAATCGATACAATTCTCATCATACTCACCTTCAGTTTACATGTTATTACAGATTATCAATTATGATTTTAAAATGCTGCTTCTTTCTCTCCTTCTATCACAACATGCAATACTCCTGTTTCTTTCATTATATTTTTAGTAAATAGATTTAGTTTTACTGTATAAGCAAAAAACCGAGCGTTAGATTATTATCTCTAACACTCGGTTTTCCTATCGTTTCATATGTTGATTTGACTGTTCTTCCTGCTTTTTCTTTAATTCTTCTTGTTCATTTCCTTGTAATTCCTTATCATTTTCTTTGGTTGGCTCAACATTTTTGTTCTCTATCAAATCATTTGGAATTTGTGGCATAACACGTCCTACAATAGCTGCTAACTCCTCCATAATGCCGTTCGAGTTCCCTTTGCGGAGTTGTGTTCTCATATCCTGCAGCCGTTGGTATAAATCAGGATCTGCAACTACGATTGCACTTGCTCCATTAGGATCATGCTTTAAGCTTTCCGCAACAGTATACTTGATTGTCTCAACTCTTGAACGCTCAAGTTTGGCGTTTACATCAATACCGACAACTGCATATGGTCCAATCACCACAGCTGCTGCATTTTTGACGTTGGGTACACTTTTAGCCAAATCTTTTAAATGATCAGCCACTTTTTGATTTGATTTGTATTTTTTTTGTGTCTGAGCTGTATTTTTCACTTTTACCATGCGATTTGTATTACTCTCTGCAGTGTTCTTATCTTTAGTTACTCCACAACTTGTTAATACAACAAGACTGACAAGTAAAGAAATGATTATTCTCAAGGCCTTCACTCCTATTTCAAGGTGCTTATAACTTTTTCACCATTTCTTCGATGCCACTATCGGCATTAATGAAAATTTGGTACGTATCCTTACCCATTGTTCCAATGAACTCATAGCAAAGTACTTCTTTATGCAAATCATTCACTATCATAGCTTGACGTTCTTCCTGTATTTTCACACCAGGATTAATTTTTTTACGGGCGTCTGCAACGGATAAAGCTGGGCTCGGAATACTCCGTTCCTTATTAGTTGCTAGATAGTCTTTTGCTGAAAATCCAACAATTGATCCGTCATCCAGAGCAATTTTCATCTTAATGGACTCTGGATAAATGCGCACATTGTCGATGTTTGTTACGTAAGTGAATACACCAATATTGTCATATTGTGTGCTCTCATACAGTTCCATATTGGCAAACTTATGGTCTTTCAAAAACTTTAGCCCTTTAGTAGATGCTTCGTTCAAGCTAATTTTTTGCTTGTTAATTTCACGATTGTTCATTACCCACAGCGGATAGCCGCCCTTTTTTGTTATGTCCATGTTTATGTCACTTTTCGATTGGGGTTGTTTAATAGTTAAACTGTATATATGAACATCAGATTTTTTTCCAGTTTCTTCTGTTTTAATGCTGGCAGACTCTTTCAACCCAAGAAAGTCTCTTGCAATTTCCTCAGCCTTTTTCTTTGAAATATTCTTCCCTAGTACTTTCACTGTTCCTTTTTCTTTTGTTTCTAAGCTTGCAAAAGTCGGGCCGAAATCATTCTCAACATTTTTTTCAACAGTTTTGAAGCCGTCGATTATCGTATTGTCATTTGGTTTCTCATCTGTAGCCAGTGCCAGTTCCACATCCATCCAACGTAAGTTGTTTTTTAGCACGAGACCTTGTACTTTTCGAAGCTCATCTTGGATGTCTGCAGCATTTGAATATAGCTGTTTAAGCGTATTGTATTCTTTGTCGTTTAAAGGTGTTTTTTCTAAATCACGAATCGCAGTCCGATAACTGAATTCCCCTATTTTTGCTAAAAAATCCTCAGTTTTATTAAACGGTAGTAACGTTAATGGCAATTGCCCCACATCTGAACGAGCTTGTGAAGTGATACGCCATACCTCTGCCAGTGCAGGTGAAAGAGAGGACCTTGAATTCATTGCCAAGGTAGTTCCAATTTTGTCATGCAGCAAATCCATTTCATACGCTAAGTCATGAAATGCACGCTGATAACTGTTTTCCGCATTTATTAATATTGCGTTTTTTTCTTGATGCTCTTTATAGCCCCAAAACCCTACACTTACGACACCAATAGACAAAATACCGATTAAAATCGCTCGTAGCATACTGTACTCATCCTTTCTTACTTACAGAAAATATGACGTCCGATTTTTTTCACTTGCGGTCTGCTCCAAATCCATGCACTTGTTGCAGTATCGGGATTAAAATAATAAATACAGCCGTCAGTCGGATCCCATCCATTGATTGCGTCCAATACAGCTTTTTTTGCTGTTTCATTCGGAGTCAAATAAATTTGACCATCCGCCACTGCCGTAAACGCACGTGGTTCAAAAATAACCCCTGAAACAGTTTTAGGGAAAGAAGGACTTGTAACTCGATTTAAAATAACGGCTGCAACAGCTACCTGACCGATATAAGGCTCCCCGCGTGATTCTCCATAAACAGCATTTGCCATCAATTGTATATCGTTTTGTGAATACCCGTTCGGAACATTAGTTGCCGGTTTTGAATTACCTCCTGATGAATTATTTCCTGATGAATTGTCCTGGTTTCCACTTGGTTTATTATATTTTGTTACTTTTACTAGCTTTTCTTTTGTCTGTGAACCAGCAATTCCATCTACTTTCATACCGAACTGCTCTTGAAAATTACGAAGAGCCCAATAGGTATTCCATCCAAATATCCCGTCTATTTTGCTTTTATAATAACCGATATACTGTAAACGAGATTGTAATTCAATTACATCTTCACCTGTAGCTCCTCTTTGGATAACTTGATTAGAGAAAGCCTTGACCTCTTGTATGTAACCACCGCTGCTTCCTAACAGGAGAACACAGCATCCTAGTACAATCAGAGGTACTTTAAAAAAAGCTTTTCCAAACATAACTAACCCTCCCAGTGATTTCATGGTGTTATGTCTATATTTTGTAAAGAAGGCAGTTTTATGTATTTGGCATCTAAATATTTTAAATAGCATAAAAAAAACGCAGGTTCGCCTGCGCTTTCCTATCTTTCAGTCTCGATGAATGTAATTGATACGAGTTTCTCAGTTCTTGTTTCAAATTCAATATTAATAAACACACCAAATTCCCGCCCGTTTTCTCGTAACCATAGCTTAAACTTTTCTACAGTAATGATAGGGTTTTTTCTTTCTCTCCCTATATGTAAATAATCGATAATATCTGCTTGCGGATATCTTGATTTTGTTTGCAAAACAGCCAATCGGCCCCATTTAGCGTATGCAGGAGCTTCTTCTCCTTGCACGTAATACGCATAAGTGTGTGTAGATGGAACAGCAGCGAAGGATAATACACATACGACTATTCCTATAAATAAATGTTTCATAGGTGCCCCTTTCTATGTTTAATTATCTTGCTTTAACATGGTTCTTTTCTTCAAGGGTAGGAAAAAAGCGAGAAACGTAACTGCCATTCTGCATGATGTACATTCTATCTGCGAGCGGTAATAGCCTAACTTTATTTAGTGTGCACATTAGGCCTCCAGTTATTCGAAGAAAGGTGGTCTATAAATATATGCAGCGGGACCAATCCTTGTTTCGGCATGTTTGCTGTTATGACTGCTACAAGCTCTGCTTCTGGAATAACGATAATATATTGTCCGGCATATCCCATTGCAAAATATACATCGAACGGTATTAGAAATACTTTTTTATCAAGCACCCACCAGTGGAATCCGTAAGATCCAATATGCTTATATGTTGTAAACATCGGCCGTGTAGATTGTTGAATCCAATCATGAGAAATAATTTGGTTCCCTTGCCATACTCCATTATGCAAGTATAAAAGACCAATTTTCAGCAAATCCAGCGGTTTCATTTTCATGCCGAATCCACCGACGGTAATACCTTGCGGATCTTGCTCCCATTCATATTCTGTAATGGAAAGCGGTTCGAATAGCACCTGTTTTGCAAATTGGGAAGCAGACACTCCCGTCACTTGTTGTAAGATTGCACTTAATAGGTGTGAAGAGCCTGTATTGTAGTTCATAGCTGTTCCTGGTGCTTCCACTATAGGACGCTTCAGCACATAGTTGACCCAATGTTTAGACCTAACGAAATTCGAAGGAAAACGAACCCCATTTCCAAATTCATCCCATTCTTCTCCCGTACTCATAGTTAAAAGATGATAGAGAGTCAAGCTCTCTTTCGCAGAAGGTAGCCGGGGGAAATATTTCTTGATAGGAACATGAATATGTTCAATATAGCCTCTATCTAAAGCAATTCCTATGAGCGTAGCCAAAATACTTTTTGTAATAGAGTTAATTTTGCGAGGATACTTTATATATTCACCGGATTTACAATAATGTATAAGAAAAGCAGCACGCTGATACACGAAAAAAGTATAGACGTTTTTTGTTTTGAATTCTTTTATTATTGCTTCAAAATTGAACATGATGCCTCCTAGAGGGCTTGATGCGTCTTATCCTTTACTTCTCTTACTTGTTCTATCCCTTCTCGTTCAAAGGAAATAGAGATAAAGCATAGTTTATTTCCCCGGTAAGCGCAGATTATGACAAAGAATGAATTATTTTTCAACATAAGCAATAATACGAACACAAAAAACGACAGTTCTCAAACTGCCGTTCTTTATGCCTAGTTATTTTGTACTTTCGGTTGATATACTGTCCAGTTTGCTTCCCTAATTTTAGCAGATAGGTTTAAAATTTTATTTTTGACTCGTTCTGCTTCTGCTCCCTCCAATGGTGTAGGCTGGTAATTATTTTGATTGGTAACAGACGAGATTCGAAATGGTATCACTTGAATTTCTTTTTGAGCTGTTAATTCTCCGTTTTCTAAGTAAAACGTTTGTTGGAACACAAGGGTATCTTTATCACTTGGGTTTTTGTTTCCCCCAAACATAAAATTCCCCAGACTGTAAACAATAAATTTCCCATTATACTCCTCAATTCCTTGTATAACGTGTGGATGATGACCAAGGACTAAATCTGCACCACTGTCGATTGTGAAATGAGCCAACGATTTTTGACTTTCATTAGGAACATACATTCTTTCCTGTCCCCAATGGTAATGGACAAGAATAATTTTCGCGCCTTGGTCCCGTAACGAGGCGATATCTTGAGAAACTTGGTTACGCAATTCGGTCGTATCCTGCCATCCTTCGTAGCCAAGAGCTCCCACCTTTATGCCTTTTACAGTTGTAATATATTTATGTTCGTATCCGAAATATCCTACTTTATATTTCTCAAGGTTGCTGATTGTATCAGTAAATCCTTGCTGCAAATAATCATGGCTATGATTATTTGCTAAATTAACAGCCTCAATTCCGCTAAGAGGAAAGATTTCTGCATATGATGGATCTCCTTTAAAGCGAAACGTTTTCGAGGCTTTTTTAGTTGCGGTCGTTAACGTTGTTTCTAAATTTACTGTAGTAAAATCATCGTTCTTAAAAAGATTTTGAATATTTTTTGTGAAATACTCTAATCCATTTTTCTCTGCTTCATAATTGAATGTACCAGTATATCCAAAGCTTTCATCTGTTCCAATTGTAAAGTCACCTGCCGCGCTGATTTGAATAGTTGTTTTTTCTACAGGCTTTGGAGCCGGTTTAGGCAGTTGTGCTTTTGGATTAGTTTTAGATTGAGCACTTGCCTCGTTCTTTGATTCTTCCTCATTAGGTTTTGTATCTTTCATGGTGTTACACGCTGTTAAAATCATCATTATGACACACAGAGTAATTGCTTTCCAATTCATATCCCTATAATTCCCCTTTATATTGTATGTACCCCTGTAATAGAATCAATTGTATTTTAACCTAACGAATTATTAATTACTACAATTTAATATAAAAATTCTCTATTTTCCAATTTATTCAGAATTAAAATATTATTCTTTATTTTCCTGCATCCTTTTGATCTCTATATTGTTCTTGTCTACTGGGTGATATATAATGAAGCTAGATGATTGTTTTAGGTATTCCTAAAATAAAGGAGCGATAGACATGAATATTACCATTTATTTCGGAAGTCACGAAGATCAAGAGGTTCGGACAATGGATTGCTATATAGAATTAGACGATAACGAGAATGCTGTATCATAATATTGATTGAATAAAAAAGATGCCTTTCAAACGGCATCTTTTTTATTGGAATGGCTTTCTTTTCCGTTTTATTTATAGTATTATATAAATAAGAACACTTGTTCTATCATCTATCGATTGATGTATGGAAGGATGGATTATTGTGAAACGGACAAAGAGAAAAGGCAGTACTAAACAACCCCATATTATTTCTAATACAGGGTTTATTGGCTCTGTATTTATTGATACATTGGAATTGCAAAAAAGACACTATTACTTTTCTCGTAAAAAATTACAGCTGACTCATCATGTACTTGACGGACTGGCACAAGCTATGAATGCTCTCTTTACTGAACATGCTATCTCAGCTTATCTATCCTGCGTATATTTACATACTCAGAAAAAAATCGGATATGTTCTTTCTGTTAAACCATTTGAAAAAGCAGAAGGCATCTCCTACTTTACGAATTACTTAATAGAGAAAAATTTTTATACCGGTGAAGAAAAAGAATACCAGGAAATTTTCAGCACAGGGTTTATTGGAGCTGCTTTTGCCGACCTTTCTGGGATGGAGCGCTTTACATTTGGATCGGAGTTAAAAATTCTTTCAAAGCTTATAAAAAATATGATCATTCCTGTAAAAGAATTGTTTTTGCGTCATGGAGTGCCTGCCTACATTTCTGGTGTTGAACTTGAAGATCAAAATAAACTAGGATTTGTATTATCACGTAAGCCCTATGATGAACAGGCAGAAGCAGTTCTGTATTTTACTGAATATTTAAAAGAGCGCGGATTTTATGAGGCAGAATCAGAAGATGATACTGACCGAATTGTAATACGAAAAACAGTTCAATCTTTATAATCATAAAAAAGGCTGCGCTAGGCTGCCCAGCCTTTTTAGTTCTTATTTTGTAATTATCGCGTCGATGACTCCGTATGCTTTCGCTTCTTCAGCAGTCATAAAATAATCGCGTTCTGTATCATAGGCTACCTTTTCAATCGGCTGTCCCGTTCGCTCAGCTATCAATTGGTTTATATTTTCTTTTAGCTTTAAAATACGCTTCGCAGAAATTTCTATCTCAGTTGCTTGCCCTCTCGCTCCGCCGAGCGGTTGATGAATCATTACCTCACTGTTTGGCAAAGCAAACCGTTTCCCCTTTGTACCTCCCATAAGAAGCAATGCGCCAAATGAAGCAGCTAATCCAATGCAGGTAGTTCGGATATCCGGTTTAATAAAATTCATAGTATCTAAAATAGCAAAACCTGCTGATGTAGAGCCCCCTGGACTATTAATATAGATGGAAATATCTTTATCTGGATCTTCAGCCGCCAAAAACAACAATTGTGCTACCACACTATTTGCTAACGAACCATCAATTTCTTGACCAATCATAATAATCCGATCCTTTAACAACCGAGAATATATGTCGTAAGATCGTTCTCCTAACTTACTTTGTTCCACCACATATGGAATTACATTCATTTATCATCCCTCCATATTTTAAGCTGCGAGTATCATGTTGGTTGAAGATTTATTCGTTATTTTGTTACGAGAAAGTTCAGGAATCAGTTGGAGTAAAAGCATTGGCTTTTGTTCTTGTATGGACTGCACAAGCATATGCACAGTACCTTCATCTTCTTCATGTCTGTCTCGTAAAGGCTCCTTTTGTATCGCATGCAATCTGTTTCGCATGCGAAATAAAGAGGATTTAATTGCCCCTTCTGAGCTGCAAAGCATAGTTGCAATATCAGCTATACTAAACTGAAAAACTTCTTTGAATAGAAACGTAACAATTTGATTGAGAGTAAACTGCAGTACCATTGTTTCAAATATTGAGTATAAATTGTGAAGATTTTCTATCGGTTCATACCATGGCTCCTGCTTTAGCTCCTGCTCTCGGTTTTTTGCTCGTAACGTATCAATCCATTGGTTGCGGGCAATTGTAAACAGCAATGGCAGTTGGATAGAACGTATTTCCTCTTTTCCGTAGCTCTTTACTGCTTTACACATAGTTTCTTGCGCTAAATCCTCGCCATCCCAACGATTTTTCGTTAAATACGTACAGAATCTTACTAAATGTCTGTAATTTTCCAGCATACATGCTGTAACTTGTTCTGACGAATGACTACTGAACAAAATATCCCTACCGTACTCACCTTTCAAAGCAATCACTCCTTATGTGCTTCTATAATAAATAACGAAAATACAAACTGAAAAGTTACGGGTCAATTTTATTTTTTATACAGGATTGACGGACTAGCATGCGTATATATAAGTATAGTCTACTAAGTAAACAAAGGAGAGTAGATATATATGAAAAAAGAGGTTGCAATCGTAACGGGTGCGTCAAGCGGATTTGGATTGCTAACATCATTGCAATTAGCAAAACACGGGTTTTGTGTTATAGCGACAATGAGAAATACAGAAAATCAGTCACAATTATTATATGAAGCAGAGCAAATAGGGATTAAAGACAATATATTGATTCAGCAACTCGATGTAACATGTTCAAAGTCAATTCAAGCTTTACAGCAGAATCTATTAGAATTAAACCGGATAGATGTGCTGGTAAATAATGCGGGTTATGCAAGCGGCGGCTTTGCAGAAGAAATCCCAATAGAAGAATATCGACGACAATTCGATACCAATGTATTTGGTGTGATTGCTGTTACCCAATCCGTTCTCCCTTTTATGAGAACACAAAGAAAAGGAAAAATCATTAACATTAGCAGTATTAGTGGACAAATCGGATTTCCAGGACTTGCTCCTTATGTAGCTTCCAAACATGCTCTTGAAGGCTGGAGTGAATGCCTCAGATTAGAGGTGAAACCATTTGGCATTGATGTTGTTCTGGTTGAACCAGGTTCTTTTCACACCAATATTTGGTCAACCGGTAAACACATTGCAGAAAAGTCTTTGCGGCAGGACTCACCCTATTTTCACTCTATGAAAAGGATAGAATCTTATCTAGAAAGCGGTCAATCTTCATTTGGAGACCCGATAGAAGTTGCAAGAAAGGTTGCCGATATAGCAAAACAAAAACGTCCAACTCTACGATATCCTATAGGAAAAGGAATTCGTACAACTCTCTTTCTTAAGCATCTTATTCCCTGGAAAAGATGGGAGCGTCTTTTTCTTTCACGATTACAATAAAATCACCTCTTTGTTCACAAAGAGGTGATTGTTTTTATTCCCTAACACTATGTGATGCTTGTTTCGAAGAATTCTCTTCGTGTTCCTGCTCAATATATGTGAGCCATTCTGCTTGATGTAATCTCACTTCAAAGAGAGTAATCGGATCTTTATAGCGTTCAGGCTTAGATTTTAATTCGTTTAGCTGTACACGATTCTTTTGTATTTCTAAATGTGTTTGCTCCTCTAGTTTTCGCAGTACACTAAATGGATTTCGGAAAAATAATATAATATCCTGCTCTAATGAATGCTCAAACGGTTCAAATTGAGAGAAAAACATATCTACTACAAGGGAAGCTTCTTCCTGGAATTCCTCATTATCAAAATATTTCTTATATTGACTATGAAGCATAGCATTGCTTTGCTGTAATTTGCCGAACAGTTTTCCGATTCCTTTTAATAATAATTGACTAGGGCTCATCCGACGAAATACGTTTACATTTTCTATCCGCGCTCTTCCAATTAAGCGATCCATGTCGCGACGCCAATCATCAAAGATTTTAAAATCATACTCTAATTTCATTTTATCTTCTTTATAGAGACTGTTGAATGTGCTGCTTGTCTCTTTAGAATCGGAATCAATTACTGTAAAGTCTTGTTTTGTTTCAGTTATCCAATTGTGAACAGAAACAGAAAACTTAGAAACTGCTGTTTCAATATAGTTTTGAATCACACGGTTCATTTCTTTATTGATTTGCTCATGAATATTGCGGTAATCTACCTCTTCATCAAGCAGAGTGGAGCAGCCTCGTAGTAAGATAGGTACTTCCTCTAGTATATCCTTTGAAAGCTCCTCTTTTATAGTAAGGTAATGAGACTTTACTTGCTGTATTTTCTCTTTTTCTAGAGCAGTCATGCTATTGATTAATCCATTCAACTTCATTTGCATATCTTCATTCCATTGAATGGTTTCACTTAAATAAGTCTCTTGTTCAATTGGCTTTTCTGCTACAGCTCGCAATACTTTTCGAATCCAAGGCAACAGCTTTACAGTTCGATTTTCAAATATTGCTACTGTTTGATAATGCTGCTTTATAAACTCAGCTAATTCACTCAGCTGCTGTACATTTGACATTTTAGAAGAATATGGAAATACCTTTGCTGCCGGAAAATATTGTCTTACTTTACTTATTGTATCTCGCAGGATTCTTTCTACTTTTTCTTCAGAATGAATAGAATCAATTTTAGTCAACAAGAAATGAATTGGCATATTTGGAGTATGCTCTTGTATGGCTTGTACTGTTTCGCGTTCGTATTCTGTAAACGGCGCTGTTGCATCTAACATAAATAGAACGCCGTCAGCTAAGTTCATTGCTTCGAATAAAACATGCTGCTCGTCCATTTCACCAGGAAACCCTGGTGTATCAATTAATGTTATCGCATTTTTGTTTAAAAATCGGCATGGAATCTTACATTCGATATAAGCAGCATGTGGATTCGTATGCGTAAGTTGATCAATCTCCTCTGCATTCGGATTTGTATTGATTTTTGTCTCTGTAACAATATTCAACTCTGTGGTAGTACCATTATTCAGTATAATTACAGGTGATGGTACATGCATAGCGTTCACATCTACCACATCTTCACCGAGTAATGAATTGACAAATGAGGACTTACCACTGTCTTGTAAACCTGCTAGTATCACCCTTTGCTTTTTGAAATCCGCAAAATATTCTCCCCACCATTGTAAATGATCGCTTGGTTCGAAATTAGATTGCTTGCTCCATTCCACAATAGCCTCATATAGTTTTACACTGTCCTCATACACTAAATCAAATCGGTTATGTCTGTGAATCAGTTGTTTCGCTTCACTTACAACAGCTGAATCCACACTCGCAGGGAAAATTTCGTTCCACGCTACAGCTGCTGTAGCTGCATATAAGGAATGAGATGCAGCAGTTACTTTTAACCAGTTTGTAATATGGTTCGGAACAATAGGGTGCAGTTCTTTTAGGAAATATCCATTTTGAATTAATTCCATATAGGTTTTTTCATATAGTTCAGCAATTTCATTCCACGGTGTATACGAATCCAGCGGCACATTTAAGAAGATATCATTAATTAACTGGACCCAAGGTAAATAATATTCCGTCTGTTTATAACAGTTCCATAATGAAGCCGTAAGCTCCCGAAAGTGAATCATATCTACTTTATATACAGTCAGCAGGACTTGAAAGAATGAAGAAGGAGAAATATGTGCGGTATATCCTTCTTCTATGTAACGTTTAAGAGTCTCAATCCAAGGGACAGACTCTGTTCGTATAATTTCATTAATTGCTAATTCAACAGCAGGATCCCACTTGCTTTGTTCTTCATAAAACGCTCGCGCCAGAGCTGTGACATTCGGATAATCAGGATTCAAAGACACCGTCTCGCCAATTGTTTGAAAAGCTAAATCTTCTTTGTTTTGAATAGCGTATAGAGAAAATAACTTTAGAGAAATCTCCGTTGCTAAAGTGTCTGATTCTGTTGCGATTGATTTATATATATCTTCCGCAGCCGAAAGCATTCCTAATTCATAATAACAATCTGCAATATTCTTCTGAGCCCAAGGCAACAAGTCAGTTTTTACTTTTTCCCATTTAAAAATGGCAGTTTCATAATCCTTATAATGATAGTAAATTTCCCCTTGTGCAAATCGTATAAAAGATAGGTCTTCAGTCCCATTTTCCTTTTCTATATAGAAAATTTCGTTAAGCACCTCAAATGGATGACTCACTTCATCCTCTTGAATAAACACTTGATAATAGGATTTATCTACTAATTGTTGTTCTTTCATCATCATCACTCACTATTTCACTAATTTTGTACCTCTCTATTCTATCAAGTAAATGCTATAAGCAATAGTTATGTAATCATATTTTAATATGATTGATGATTTAATGAGTGAATTGAAATAAAATGGTAAAACAACATTTTTATATCACTGACTGCTGCGGCAACAAGGATATTGTTGCCGCGCAAATGGATAACATCTGTCAATGCTTATACTGCTGTATTTCATGCATACATTCTTGCACAAGAGTCACAGCTTGGCTCATCGCTGCTCCTCCTGCAAACGCTGCTGCCACTCCACAGGCTTCTAGCACTTCTGTTTCTGAACATCCTTGGTCTAGACAACCTTTCGTATGATAAATTGTACAATATTCATCTTGTGTAGCTAAACTGATTCCTAGTGCAATTAATTGTTTTTCTCTTTGTGTTAAAGCACCTGCTTGAAAACAAACTTGTGTAAAGGTGTTATACGCCTCTGCAATTTGCGGCATTTTTTGAGTAAATTTTCCTAATCCCTCTTTGTATAAATACAAGGATTGTTCGGTAGAGTTTTGCGATTGTTGCATATCATTCACTCCATTCCTTTAAATTTTTTCACTGTTTAGTTTGCTTTTGAATGAAAATTGTATTCTTTTGAAATTAATAAAAATATATGGAGGTGAACTACATGAACAATGAAGATTGGGTTTCAAATGCAATCACAGATGCCTATAAAAGCGGACCAGAATCTTACGAGGAAAATTTGGTCAATCCATACTCCAAATTGAAACGACCAGAAGAAAACAGCCCCCAAACAGATCTGAAATAACGTGCAACAAAGAGTACATTGTAACAACTGATGTGCTCTTTGCTTTGAAAACGAGGATGTATTAAATTTTTTAGGAAATACTAAATACAAATAAATGTAAAGGAGACGGAGCAATGGAAGAACAGCAATTAGAGGCATTATATGAATATATGCTCAAACAAAACGTAAGCAAACAGGAATTGAACAGTATGCTCCAAATTATGCCAAGATGGCTCAAAGACACTAATAAAGCAGAACAAAACATAAGTAGCGGTCTACAAGATGAAGATGATTTAGCACAATGGTTTATGCTAACAGACGGGGAGATGTTGTAAATGCACAATTGGGCAGATACAATATCTACCCAATTTCATAATTACAGATTTTTTGTGTCATTTTGAAAAAACATTGCCAATGTTCCCGGCCCTGCATGTGCCCCCACTGCGGCTCCAATGGAGTTGATCACAAATGTTTGACAACCAAATGTCTCTGTAATCATTTCTTTTAATGCATAGGCACTTTCTAGATCATTTCCATGCGAAATGCCGATTGTTTGATTTTCTAAGTCCTCGCTTCGTTCCCCCATTAATGCCACCATCCTCTGCAGCACTTTTTTGCGGCCTCGAAGTTTTTCAATCGGTATTAGCTTCCCATCTTCTACATGTAAAATTGGTTTTATGTTCAATAAGCCACCTATAAACCCAGCTACTTTGCTGACTCTGCCTCCTCGAACAAGATATTGTAAATCACCTACTGTAAAAATGTGCTCCATTTGGTTAGCATACAAAACTGTATCGTTCATAATTTCTTTTTTCGAAATGCCTTTTCCCGCCATTTCTGCTGCCTTCAGCACCACCAAACCTTGGCCAATAGACGCACACTTTGTATTAACTACATCGATATCTGCTTCTGGATACACTTCTTTTATCTCGTCGGTAATTAAAACCGCAGATTGATACGTTCCTGATAATTCGGAAGAAAACGCTAAGTACATGCAAGGGATTTGTTTTTGTGCATAAGCAGCCAATGTAGTATGTATCGATTCATAGGCAGGTAGAGAGGTTTTATATACCGTTCCCTCTTGCATATGACGAAACAGTTCATCAGGTTGTAAGGTGACTCCATCCAAATACTCTTCCTCTGTTGCTGTATCGTATACACAGAGAGGAATCACATCAATATCATATTTTTGCAGCAAATCTTTCGGTAAATCTGCTGCACTATCTGTAATTATTTTTACCTTCATTGCCTTTCACTCCTTATTATAAAATCCTGTACGCTCATCATAGCTGTATTTTACATCATAAAAAAACTATGTTGTGAAAGCAAATAAGGAGCTTATGGTAAAAGCCATCCTTTTTCTTTTATAAACTCAGCAAGCGTGTTGAACAAGCCAATACGTTCTTCTCTTGTAAAATGTGCATTGGCCCCGCTTGTAGAAGGAATAACAAAGACAAAGCAGCCTTCCCAAGATTCAGTTCCAAAATAATAGCCAGGCTGTAATCCAGGTGTTACCGTTTCTTTTAATTGATTAACAGCATACCGAAACGCCGTAACTCCATTAAAACAGACGAGCTTCGGCCGATAGGTTTGCACTAGCCGTTCAAAGTCCTTCGCTCCGTTTATAAAATCTGCTTTTGATAAATCACTAGACGAACGTGTTGGACGTGCTACTAAATCTGTAATGCCATATCCAAATTTCAAAAGCAAGTCTGTTTCCTCCGGCTTTAACTGATAGGGTGTAAGACCTCCTTCATGCAATCCGCGCCAAAATAAATTAGCTGGATTGGCGTAGTGATATCCTTTTGAAGCAGATATTCTTCCGGGATTAATGCCGCAAAACAAAATGACAAGCCCATGCTTAATATAAGTAGGTAACCACTTTCTTTCAAAGTCCTCCATGCTTCCTCCTCCCTTCTGTAATAAGTAATTATCTAAAATAGACGAAGGCAGTTATCGTATTCTTGGACCACATCATGAAGCAGCTGATTGTAGCTTTTCCCTATCTTTCGCAAACCGTTTTTCGGATCAATTTTTCGTCCTGAATCTAATATATGGTGTCCCACAATAGAAACATGAGGATCTAAATGATACCGATAACATAAATAAGCCAGTGTCCATACATAACGTTTGTATGCTTCTTCATCATTTCCGTTTGGTTTAATGCTTAATTCCACTCCAATCGCAGAATAATTGGCATCTTCGCCATATATGTTATTATCGTACGGCTGATTTTCTCTGACCTGCCAGGCAATCTCCGGGTTTTCTACTATCGATGGTATGCATTCTACAATGTCTGTATCATCTACAAAAATATGAGCCGAGGCTTTGACTCGGTTGACAGTTCGTTGTTGATACCAAGCATTGTGTCTCGCTCCAAGATCATTACCGGTATCATGCGCTACGATAAATATAACCTTTTTCATTGGGATACCGGGTCTCCTTTCACTCGGTGATGTAAAGTGCCGTTTTATAACCGGATATTTCATGTCAAACGAAAACATGGCATGCGACACGTTTGGAAACAGAAGAGCCAATATGACCGAAAAAATCATGATTTTCTTCATGTTATCCTCACTTTCACATTTTTTCTTATCGTTTGCTATTTTTCCCACTATCATGTTGGTGTATAAGGGAATAAAAACCGAAAAAAAATCCCCTTTTTTACCAAATCCAAGACTGACTGTTTGTGTTCATCAGCAGAATCGTTATAATAAAGATAGCATACATAAAGGAGCAGTAAAAATGGCGAAAATTCGTGTATATCAACCAAAAGAAGAGCATGTAGAAGAAGTGAAGCAGATTATTGACGCAGAAGAGCAAAATCCGTCAACTGAACAAATCCAAACCTTATATATCTCAGTGTTAGCTACAGAGGATATGGAAATTCCTGACGCATTTACAGAAGAAGATATTTTAATCGATTCTGTAGAAGGTATGGTTAATGCATCTAGTAACAAGATTAGAAACTTAGGTCCTTACGATATCATTGAAGTGATTAATAAAGGAAAAAGAAAGCAAATCTTGTTATTAGCTGATGATGAGTATGAGATTATTGAAGACTAGCATTAAACAGGGTTAGGGCATATATGCCCTAACCCTGTTTTCTCCCTATTCCTCTTCTCTCTCTATCATTACTCCATCCACATGCTTTTTTTCCATCACTCGGCTTTTCTTCCGATTTTCTTTCGAATCAAAAATAATATTAAAATCATAGTCTTCTGGATACAATTCTGCGGCAGAGATATACAATTTTAAACGTTTATGATTATATGAAACTTTTTCATCTTTGACTTGAACTATATAGGTTCCGAGCGAATCCGGTCCTTTGTAAACAATGCCAAATTCACCGGTATTTATAATTTGTACATTATCTCCTTGAGAAAAATGAGCTGTTTTTTCTATCCGTTCTTTTTCTGCTTTGCGGTTTCGGTTGACATATTTATTAGTGGCAAGTTGTTTTTCCAATTCCCGTTTTGAAAATCCATCACACGCTTCTAGCGGATAGGCTTTTTGTTCTTTATATGTGATTGCATGTGCCCTTTGGATAATGGCTGGGTGCATGCCGAGACGAAGTGCAATAGCGAATGCTTGACTTTCTCCTCCTTTTCCAATTAACAACCGGTATGTTGGTTTTAATGTTGTGACATCGAACTCCATAGACCCATTTATAAAACCTTCCTGCCGATCTGAAAAATCTTTAATTTCACTGTAGTGAGTTGTAGCCAAGAGCGTAGCTCCTTTGTTATACAGCTCTTGTAAAATTGCTGTGGCTAATCCCATCCCCTCTCCCGGATCTGTGCCAGAGCCCAGTTCATCCAGCAACACAAGAGAGCGGTCATTTGTTTCTTTTAAAATTTCAATAACATTAGTAATCCTGGAGCTAAACGTGCTTAGATTTTGTTCGATACTTTGCCCATCCCCGATATCGACTAAAATATGCTGAAAAATGCTGATATGGCTGTTTTCCGCAACAGGGACATGCAAGCCGGACTGCGCCATAAGAGTAAGAAGTCCCACTGTCTTAATTGTCACTGTCTTTCCCCCTGTATTCGGACCAGTAATAACTAAAGCATGATAGCCATCACCAAGCTCAACGGTAAGCGGAACGGCTTTCGCTCCTAATAAAGGGTGGCGAGCTTCTATTAATGAAATAAAGTGATTTTCATTTACTTCTACACTGCGTCCGCCGATAGCAAGGCTGTATTTTGCTTTTGCAAACAGCACATCGTAATGCACCATGGTTTCTACTGCCATTCGAATTTGTGCTTCATGAGCCTCTACTAATCCTGTAAGATAGGTTAACACACGCTGCACTTCCATCTCTTCTTCTACGCGAAGCATAATTACCTGTTCCTGTGCCCGCGCAATCTCTTCCGGTTCTAGGTACAGAGTTGACCCGGAAGAGGATATGTCTAAGATTGCTCCTTTTATTTTTCCTTTATGCTCCTTCTTTATTGGAATCACATATCGGCCATCACGTTGACTGACAATTGCTTCTTGTAAAAATGATTTATATTTATTTGCTTTAATCATTTGCGTAATTTTTTCTTTCAACCGTTCTTCCTGTATCGTGATTTGCTTTCGCACCTTTGCTAAAGCTTTGCTGGCGTAATCATCCACTACACCGTTTCGAATACAGCGGTAAATTTCCTCTCCTAGCTGAGGGAGATCTTCAATGACATGCACATACGACGAGACACGTGGAGCCAAAAACTCTTTGTCAGCCATATATCGTTTTAATTTACGGCAACACTCTAAAAAATCATACAGTCCGGCAAGCTGATCCGGCTGCAAAATGACTGCTTTATTCAGATGACCTAACAGCTGCGTCATGCCGTGCAAGCCATGGATTGGAACGCTCGAGCTTTTTACTAAAATGTGTTTAGCTTCTGTTACTTCATCGAGCAAGGACTGAATTTGTTTTTTATAAGTCAATGGCGCTATTGCTTTGACCTGTTCTTTCCCAGCATCTGTCAATGCATATTGAGCTAACTCCTCTTTAATACGTGTAAAATCAAGTACGGTAAAGGTTTGAGAATTCAATGGTAATGCCTCCTTTTAATAAATAAAAAACCGCAATGAACATAAGTTCATTGCGGTCGAAGATGAGAAAATATCTATACTTGTGCCCAGCTGCGGCTCCATGTATCACAGAAACGCAAAAAAGCCGTGCAACAGAGCATAGCTTAGGTAGGTACAAATCTTCTGTATGCTATGATCATATGGTTCTTAACATTCGATTGCATAAGGCATACTTAAATAAGCTTTCTCACTATTCCTTTTTTGAGAACAGCAGCCTTCGAATCGACCGTATGCAATTACGGATTAGTTAAGAACGACACCTAACATAGACATTTTCTCCTTTACAATACATTACTAACAGTAATATTTCTTACTATGAAAAAGGTTACATTTTTAAACTAAACTTTTTTCCTCATTTTGTCAACTGAAGTTTAAAACTATCCAGCAATAAAATAAGCCGAATCTCCTCCGTTATACTTTGAGAAATTCGGCTTATGTTTGCGTACTTGTTTTCGTGTTGCTTCGGCTTTTGTTGGAGTTGTTCTAGTTACAGGCTTAATCCCGTTCCAATCCCCTCTGTTACACTTTGGATTCAGTTTGCCTTCCCGTTCAAGTTTTTTCCGGTGTCGCTTTGCTTTGCTCGCCATAGAAATTCCTCCTATTATCAATGGTATTCTCTATATTATACACATGTAAATACAAGAAGACACCTAGATTTTACATATCTATATGCATAACTGCGGCGAAAAATATTCATGCTAAATACTGGAGGTGTTAAAGATGGAGCCAATGCTTTGTCCGAGCTGCAAAACAAACCGCACGCGATTTAATATGATTGAACAAAAAGTAAAAGCAGTAAAATTAAATCCACAAACTGGCAGTGTTGTCGAGGAGTTTGCAGAGGAAAATGCTGGACCGTTTCATATGGCATATCAAGGCCCTGCTTATAGAGTGCAGTGTGCCGCATGCGGATTAATCGAAAATCAAGAAACATTTGTGAAGCATGCACAGCATCACTCTCTATAAAATTAGGAAAGCAGAAGGTGGAGACCTCCTGCTTTCCTGCTTGCAAGTATAGGATAAGGTAATTATCGCTGTTTTTCTCATGTGTTTCCAATCTATAATACATTATAGAAACTGCATGCCCCCCAACAATCTTAAACAGAAAGTGAGTCCTTAGAATATTTCATTCTAAGGACTCACTTTTAAAAAACTTAATTTTTAGGTTCTAGTCCTAACTCATGTAAGAAGGCAGCTAAACCTTTGTTATTGATTGTTTCTTTAGGCTGTTTTGTGCTCTTCGCATCAGGGCCAACGCGCAAGAAGTTCTTCTCTACAAAACGGATGTCCGCTTCATATACCGTGCCGTCTCGGTTGATGTCTTCTTGTACTATAGTTTCAGAGCTTGTTCCGTATGCCTCTGCGATCAATTGCACATCTCGGATATCGATTACTTTATCCTTGTTCACATCACCTGCATAAACAGTACTGAAGCTAAAATTGTAAGATTGTCCATACCATTCGCCACCTATTTGTTTACCGAGGTTAGCTGTGATTGCGCTTGTTAAATGACCTGGCACTTTCACATACAATGTATACGCTTCGCCGGAAGCAGGAACTCCCATAATGTTGTACGAGCCGTTTGCGCTAATTGTACCTTTGTGAACCTTGCCATCTGCCGCCTTTGCATATATTTTGGCACCAATAGCAGAAAAATCAATCTTCGTATTTATAGCTCCGTTTTCTTTCAAAAAGCCTTGTGGTTTAATGTTTCCTGTTATCTTTGAGTGAGTGGAAATCAACTTAAATGTTTTACCAACAAAGAAATATGGAATGCTGACTGGCTTTTCTTGTCCTGCCTGCATATAAGAGAACGTAACACCTGTTATGGCTGCAGCACCGTCGTAAAATTCATCTCCTATTAACTTAAAGGATACATCCAAGAACGGCATATCTCCGTCCATTCCTGCAAAGTTACTTCCCTCAAGAGATGCTCCTACTTTTACTGTGTTCTTAGTCGCTCCTTCAGTAATCGCAGCTTCTTTTAGGTTATAAGAAAGCATTCCATGTTCAGAGAAATTAACCTACCGTAAGGAAAGCTATCTTGTTCCATTTGATATTTTTTAAAAATTATATATATATTTAGAATAAAATAAATTAATTATATAATTAAATTTACAAAACGAAAAATAGACATTATTTATACAAATATAAGTACAACTTATATAACAGACGATAGTATCTACCTGTATCTCTATTCGCAAATTATCCAATTCACCAAGACGCATACGGTGTGTAAAAAAGACTAGCTGAACAAGTGCTTTTTAGCACCCGTTCAGCTAGTCTAAATATACCTATATCCCTTATTCCACGCCTAACTCACGTAAAATGGATTCCAAGGTATGTCCTTTATACTTTTTCTTTGCCTCTGGAGAAACACCTGGTTGTAAAAACTCTAACGTTGAATTTTCCTTCAAGTAGTTTGTTTGTACAAATCTAATATCCTTCCCATTTACGATACCATCGAAATTGATATCTGCCGCACGGTCACTCGTTCCCCACTTCTCTTGAATAGCCAGTGCGTCCATCACATCAATGACATTATCTTTGTTTACATCTCCAGCAATAAGATAAGCGTCTCTCAATAATGCATATTTACCGCTTAACATATCGCCTACTTTTGTTGCTGCATCGACTGTATCATAGTAAGTGAAGTGTCCTGGCACATCAATGGATACTGTGTATTGTTTTTCTGTTAGCGGTACATTTGTAAACCTGTACTTGCTGTAGCGATCTAAATTTTGTTCAAGTATCGTTCCTTGTGCATTTGTCAGCTTCACTTTCGCTCCAACTGTGGAATAGTCCAATGCGGAATTCCATGCATTTGTTTCAGTAAGCAGACCTTGGGAAACAACGTACCCATCTACGTTAGATGTAGTTGGATAAACCTTAATTTTATTGAAGAAAGGCTGTGCAAATTTCCACTTCCCTGCTGTATCTGTGAGGAGTGTATTAAATGTCAGGAAGCCTGCTTGCTCCATCCATGTTTCACCTTTTACTTTTACATATACATCAATCATCGGAATGTCACCCGTTACTTCTTTCGTTCCATCCATAGTTAATGTATACGTTTCATCGAAATAAGAGCCTACCGGCTTTGAAACATGTTGCATATTTACTGAGCCGTACGCAGAGATTTCAGAACGCACCTTCACATCTACAATCTCCACTTGTTTAGGGTCAATTTTCATTGTAAATTTTGCTTCCTTCAGATCCTTCAGGTTTTGGGCAGTTAAGGAATACTTCATCGTTTCCCCTGGTCTCACTGCTTCTTTGTCCATTTCTCCCGTTATATAAGATGTACCCTCTTTCAGGAAGTATACAGTTGTACGTTTCTTCCTGTTTGTCGCTCCATCAAGACCATCAATATGTGCAGTAATTACCTCTTTACGATTGTCGAGCGGAAGATTCCACTCCAAATGACCATTCTTATCTACTTGCTTGATAGTGTCAGGGTAACCACTAAATCCTGAATAAGTGAACGCAACTGTATTTATGGATTGATCCACATCGGCACCAAGAGCTTGCATTTCTGCCACTTCGTTATCGATAACCGTAGCTGTAATTGGATAGGATGTTTGATCCGCAGGGTATTCGATTACTGTTTTTCCATCCACATTAGTTTCGAACTCCGGTTTTGTGTTATCCACAAAGAAATCCTGTTCAATGGTGAATGTTTTTCCGCTGTCATTTGTGCCGATTAATTTTAATTTGTAATGCCCTTGCTGCGCAAACACAACTTTATCTGAGATTGGCTGATTTTTATTCCCTGTAAATGGTAAGTACGATCCAGAATAGTTTAGCCAGCCATAGGCAACATTTTCATTGACTGCCATACCATCAATCCAGCCAATATACCCAAGTTCCTCCCCCGTTTTTCCATCCACCAACACCGCATCAATAGTTTTCATATGAGACTTTACGCTGAAACCAAAATACAAGTATGGTGAAAATATTGGATTTCCGTCATTTGGGTTGGTCGACATGGAAGGATTGGCAAAAAACAAATCTCCCATTCCCTCTTCTACTACTCGTATCGCAAAAGGAACCTGATAGGTTTCATTCGGGTTGGATTTATTTGTATACACAACATAGCCTTCATATGTTCCTTTTTCAGCCTTGCTTGGAACAAAGATAGATACTTGCGTTTGCTTTTGCTTGTTTCCTTTGATCTTAATCTGGGAATCCGTCATCACGCGAACGCCGTTTTGCTTCGCATCCTTTGAGCCTCTCATCCCCGTTTGAAATTCTACGGCTACATCGAATGTTTTATCTTCTTGTCCGATATTAGAAAGAACAACCTTACGGCTCTCTAAAATATCTTTTCCTGTAACTCCAAAAGAACCGAAGCTGATAGCGCCCGTTTTTTCTTTTATTGTTGTTTCTTCACCGTTGGTTATTATTGGCGTTTCATCAATAACTTGAATTTTCATCTCAGAGTGAATTGCTTCATACGGATCAATCCGACCTGCACCCACTTCAAATACACTGTACGGCTGCTTCAATGGATCAGCTGTATTCATGAGGATGGACTTTACATCTTCTGGCTGCAAGTCTGGATTTGCTTCCAAGAGTAATGCCGCAACGCCCGCTGCGTATGGAGATGCCATAGATGTACCAGACAGTCTTTGATAAGCATATTGATAGTTGCTTTGATCCACTTTATTGTTTATATAAGACGGTACCGTTGACATAATGGACACACCAGGTGCCACAATCTCAGGCTTAATATCATAATTAACACGGGAAGGGCCGCGGGAGCTGAAGTCTGCTAATGCGTCTCCTTCTGTGCTCGCTTTGTCCATTTCTGTAAAGGTGAAGGTGACATTTCCTGCTTGTACTTTTTCTAACAAGGCTACTCCTTCTGCATTAGATAATGAAAAGGTCGGGATAAAGGTTGTACCTTCTCCAAGATAATATGGAATAAACCCTTCTTCCACATTGTTGTTATACATCAGGATACCAGCAGCCCCTTTTTGCTGCGCATATTTCACCTTATCCTGTAGTGTAATCTCACCTCGAGCAACAAGCACAAATTTCCCTTTTACATCTTTCCCAGAATAATTAGTCGACTTTCCAATTCCTACATCCACGATAGAAAACGTTTGTCCGGTTAATCCTGGTATGTTGTCTGAATATGCTTTTGCCATTAAACGTACATGGGCAGGTACTGATTGTCCACTTGCTTGCATCGATACTGTAAATGTTTCCATCTCAATTGGCACATCACTTGCCCCAACTGTCAATGGTAACGCGGCTGCACCAGGTGAACCTAACGTATACATACCGTTTCCAGAGTTACCAGCCGCTATAACCATAGTGACGCCGTTTAATACAGCATAGTTAACCGCCATACTTGTTGGATAAAGCGGATCATTGATACTAGCTCCTAATGATAGGTTGATAACATCCATCCCATCGGCAACAGCTCTATCAATTGCAGCCATGATCGCTTCTGTCGTTCCTGAGCCGTAGGGACCAAGAACGCGATAGGCATACAGGTCCGCATCAGGCGCTACTCCAGTCGTCGTATACTCACTATCACTTACACCTTGTCCTGCAATAATACCCGCTACATGCGTTCCGTGTTCTGTATAATATGCCGAACCATTCGATGAAAATTCTGGTTTTTTAGAGTTTTTCCAATCCGTATACGTCGTTTCCATCGGATCCGCATCGTTATCTACAAAATCATACCCGCCTTTATAAGCATCCTTTAAATCAGGATGCTTGTAGTCGATTCCCGTATCGATAACGCCTACTTTTATCCCTTTTCCTGTAACCCCTTCTTGGTGTAATTTATCAACACCAAGATATGAATTACTGCTTGTCATTCTCGTTGCAGATGTAGTTTGTTTTGTTTCCGTTTCCTGTACCGGCAAATCCAATTGTACTTCGCTGTTGCTCCAAACAGCTTTAACTG
Organism: Bacillus sp. 165; assembly: GCF_017742235.1. GTDB lineage: Bacteria > Bacillota > Bacilli > Bacillales > Bacillaceae_G > JAGHKQ01. The sequence continues at coordinate 172,028 of NZ_JAGHKQ010000003.1, read as the reverse complement.
CATCAGAAGATAGCAGACTCTTTACTTTGTTTGCCGGGAGCGTCATGGATACCCCATTAAAGGCATTCTTATATGTATGTGTAATTTTATAAGATGCTTTCTTTTCTTGGATTTCCTTTTTAAAAATCGTTTTCAAGTCTTGCTGAAAGGTTGCTTGGTCGCCGTCTCGTAAACTTCTTGCTTTTGCTGCAGATAAGTCCTTACCTTCAAGCGCAGCTTCTAACTGAGCTACTTTCTCAGGTTTCTGTTTGAATTCGACAATGACAGAAATCTCTTCATCGCCTTCTAAGTTCACACCTGGATCCAGTTTCAGACCTGAGCTTTCATTTAGCTGCATATTCTTCAAAGCCGATCGTTGTTCCTGTGTCAGCTTAGATAAAATATCTTGTGACTGTACCTTCGTTTCTGCTTTTGCGATAGATTGGTAATGCAACGGCGCAACTGCCCCTAAAAATACGCCTAGACTCAATGCGGCATTAACAGCTACTTTCCGTTTGTTTGTTCCATGTTGCCTCATAAAATAGTTACTCTCCCTCCTAAAATTAAACTAAAAATATTCCCTATTCTAAAATTTCTATATATTCAGAATAGAGATACAAACAATATTATATAGTTAATTATATTAAAAAGAGAAATAGGTTCTGTTTATATATATATAAGCAACTCATATAGAGTAAGAGCTAGCTATGTCCGGTCTTAGGTTCCATTTAAAAAGAAAATTTTATCAACTCTTGCCATTCCTGTTCCAATGAAAAGTTTCTCCCTACCTAGCCTTCTATCTCACGTCTTCATATATGGGATATCCAAAATAAAAATGAGATGCCCCGTAGGACATCTCATTTCTATTATTTCTTCGGTGCTAGACCAATTAAGTTTAAGAAGTATGCTAATCCTTTTTTACCGATTGTTTCTTGTGGCTCTTGTATGCTTAACGCATCAGGACCTTTTGCTAAGAAGTTTTTCTCGATATAGCGAACATCTGCCTCATTCACTACACCGTCTTGATTAATGTCTTGCTTAACAATGGATGCATCTTGAGTACCATATGCCTCAACAACACTTTTCACATCTCGAATATCGATTAATCTATCTTCATTCACATCACCAGCAAGACCAAGGCTCTGAGTTCCCAAAGGTTTGTATAGACCATAATAAGAGCCTTGACGCAACACACCAGTATACACTTTACGATACGTTTTTAAATGTCCCGGTACATCTACAACAACTGTATATTGTTCACCAGTTGCCGGCACACCCAAAATCGTGAATGTTCCGTTGCTAGCAATAGTTCCTTTATATTTGTCGCCGCTTGGGGATAACGCGTATACCTTTGCTCCAATTTTAGAATAATCACGTGGTAATATTAACGTCATGCTTGATCCAGATTGTTTTGCAAATGCTTCTGGCAAAATCTTTCCATCTATTTTTGTATGCTTTGATACAAAATCAAAGGTAGCTGGGCCGTAATATGGAAGAGTCGTCTTCGTCGATGCGCCTGCTTTCGTATAAGTCGATGTTGTTACTTTAAAGTTGTTAAAGAAGGAATACCACTCATCCCCTGTCACTTTAAACGTAACATCTAGAAATGGCATATCTCCGTTCAGACCTGCAAATCCCTCTGCTTGTAACGAAGCTCCCACAGTTACATAAGACGAAAAACCAGATCCTTTGAATACAGGTTCATTCACTACTGTTTCTAATCCACTTTGCTTCGCATATTGTGCCGCCGCTTTATTTAATTTTACATTTTTGAAAGTGAATATCCCAGCATCATATTGTACATCATATGCTCCTGATACAAGATTTTTCACATTGTTAAGGCTTAGTGTCATCGTAACGGTATCTCCTAACCCTACCTCTTGCTTGTCATAGTTAGAAGTAAGATACTCCGTTCCTTCTTTCAAGAAAATATAGTGTCTGTAATCTGCATTCTTCGCTACGTCAGAAGCAGCAAAGTCTAAATAATATGGTCCGTTTGCGATATCAGATGGTTCTACACCGAAGTCTGCTTCTCCATTGGAATCTAACCCGAAAGCGCTTCCGTAGTATGCACGAAAACCCTCGCTATAATATAACTCGTTTTTACCTTGATTATAATCCAACCCTTTTGATTGCAGTATATTGATTGAGCTATCTGTTACTTTAGCGTGTGACCAAAACGCTTTATGGCCAAATTTTTCTGTATACATGGAATCGTTCAGTTCGTATACACCAGACTCTAACTCGAAATCCAATTCCGGTTTTGTGTTGTCTACAAGCAGGAACATGCCAGCAGAATATGATTTTCCTTCTGCATCATGCCCAATCATTTCCACCTGATACTCTCCTTCAGGAACTTGAATATATTCATTTCCGATTGGATGGGCAGGGTCATTGGTGAACGGAAGAACACTCCCAGTAAACCCAGCTGCGAGTTCCTGATCAGGTTTCATGTTCTCCGCATTGTAGGTTGTTATTAACCCAATCGCTTTTCCTGTTTCATTGTCTCTCAAGATGAGATCCAATGTTTTCATTGGGCTTTTTAGTTTGAGTGTAAACGGTACTATTGGAGTATAGTACTGCCAATATGGTGTGTTATTTGACACTGCTGATCTTACTGCTTTGATATACTCGATTCCTCGTTCAGTTACACGGATGGCAAATGGAATTTGGTACGTTTCGCTTGGATTACTTGCATTTGTCACATGAATGTACCCTTCATAACGACCTTCTGCCGCACTTTGAGGAACGGTAATCTTTGGCTGCATGCTTGCCGTTTTGCCGCCTGCAACTGTGATGCTGCTTGGCACGTCCAACTTGATCCCGTTTGCTACTGCATCTTTAATGCCTGTACGTTCGCCGTGGTACTCTACTTCTACGTTGAATGTTTTATCTTCTTCCCCGCGGTTTTTGATCACCATCTTGCGGCTGTCTTCAATTGAACCAGTTTCTAGCTTGTAATGACTACCAAAAGAAATCGAGCCTGTTTCATTTGGAATTTCTACAATTTTGTTGTTTTCTATGTTTTCTGTCGTATCCATCACTTTAATCGCGATATCTGTATGCACCGCATTATACGCATCAATACGTCCTGCACCTTGCTCGAATACGGAGTTATTGCCTTTTAAGTCTACTGACGTATTCATTAAAGCTGCTTTGACATCAAACGGAGTATAGCCTGGATGTGATTGCAGAATCAACGCTGCTACCCCTGCCACGTGAGGAGTCGCCATTGACGTTCCTTGCAGACGCGCGTACGCATTCGTGTAATCCACTCCCTCTTGCGGGCTATTAATAAATTCAGGAATCGTAGAGAAGATTGCTACCCCTGGTGCCACTACATCCGGTTTAATATCATAAGAGTTGCCTACAGGTCCGCGAGAGCTGAAGCTTGCCAGCGTATCGCCTTCTGTTTTTGTGCTTGCTAGAGTTCCAAATGTAAGAGATGCATGATCGCCTAATGCTTTTAAGCGCTCTCCGTCTGCTTTTGTTAAGCGGAACGAAGGGACCAACCCTACTGCTTCTCCTAGATAAGAAGGAATTTCCCCATCTACATTGTTATAAACGATGACAGCTTTGGCACCTGCTTTTGCTGCACTTTTGACTTTATCAACAAATGGAATTTCTCCGCGTTGGATTAAAGCGATTTTGCCAGTCAAGTCTTTACCTGTAACGTCTTCTGGTTTTCCAAGTCCTACAAATTCAACAGGAAGAGATTGGTTTTGTAAATTTTCCAATTTATCGGAAAAACTTTTGCCTAACAGCTTCACGTTTTCAAAGGTTTGGTCTCCTACCGTCATGGAAGTAAAGGTCGGAATGTCCATCGCAAAATCACTTGCGCCAACCGTAATAGCAAGGGCAGATGCTCCAGGTGAACCCAGTGTTTGTTCGTTTGGTCCGCTGTTTCCTGCCGCTACAACTGCTACTACACCAGAGAGCATTGCGTTGTTAATCGCTACAGATGTTACGTCTAGCGGATCATTTACGGAACTACCTAATGACAGGTTGATTACATCCATACCGTCTGCCACTGCTTTATCGATACCAGCAAGAACTCCTGAGTCCGCTCCAGATCCGTAAGGGCCAAGGACACGATAGCCGTACAAGTCTACATCAGGGGCTACCCCTTTTACCGCATAGTCTACAGTATTTTTTTGTTCTCCCGCGATGGTACCGGATACGTGTGTACCATGCTCTGTGTAATATGCAGAACCCGAGGATGAAACTTCAAGCTTTCCAGAAGCTTGCCAGTCTTTGTATGTCGTTTCCATTGGATCTGCATCGTTATCGATAAAGTCCCAGCCCTTTACCATGTCAGGCTCTACTGCTTTCGGGTCGCCGAAGCTAGCGCGGAATCCTTGATACGCATATTTTAAATCAGGATGGTTGTAGTCAATCCCTGTATCTAACACGCCGACTTTAATGCCTTTTCCTGTTACCTTTTCTGCATGAAGCTTGTCCACTCCGATTTGCGGGATGCTGTCCATCATTTTGGATTCGGAAGCGGATTGTGTTGCTGCCGGAAGGTCAAGTTGGATCACATCGTCCTTCCATACACGTTTCACTACGCCAGTTTCCAATAAACTTTCAATTTCCGTTCCTGGAATCGCCATTGCTACACCGTTGAAAGCGGAACGATATTCTCTCGTAATCTTAGACTCTTGTAACTGCTTGCTTGCATCTCGCTTATTTTTTAAAGATTGGAAGCTTTGTTTAAACTCACTATGCGCTTCCTCTACTTTAGCAGCCGCAGCTTTCGTAGTCATACGCAACCCTTTTGCCGCTTGCTTCATCACTTCCACTTTTGCCGGAGCTTGATTGAACTCGACAATAACATTTACCAGTTCTGGACTACTTGTATCAATAGTAGGTGCAATCACAAGGCCTGGCTTTGCCTCTACTTGTTCTAATGCTTTTCGTTGTTCATCCGTCAATTTCATAAGTACTTGTTCAACGTTATCAGCAGATGATTTCTGATCTGATTTTGCCAACACGTTAAATGGTACAGAACCTGATGCCAGCATACCAGCTGTCAATGTACCAGCAAGAACGCGATTCAATGTTTTCTTTTGCATGCTAATCCCCCTCTGTTATATGTCCAAGCAGCTATAAGTAGTTGCGAGTCACCTAGTTTGCTAGTTGTGTTGTACATAGGCAAAGAGATTTTCCATATCTAGGATAAATATCCTGCCCCAACATGACCTTAGATGTTCCTTTCTAGTAGTTCAACTAATTTCTTTGGAATTTGATAAATGATGACTTGTTTATACAAAATTCGCTAAATTTCGAAAGGATTGAATTCATTATACAATTGATAATGCAATACGAATAATAGGCGTTGCTTATTATTGTATAAGCGAAACTTATATAAAAGACGATAATACTTTATGATCTTCGGAATACCGAAAATAAAAAAAGAGATGCCCCGTAGGACATCTCTTTTCTATTAATTCTTTGGCGTAAGACCAATTAAGTTTAAGAAGTATGCTAATCCTTTTTTACTGATTGTTTCTTGCGGTTCTTGTATGCTTAACGCATCAGGACCTTTTGCTAAGAAGTTTTTCTCGATATAGCGAACATCTGTCTCATTCACTACACCGTCTTGATTAATGTCTTGCTTAACAATAGTTGCATCTTGCGTACCATATGCCTCAACAACATTTTTCACATCTCGGATATCAATTAATCTATCTCCATTCACATCACCAGCAAGACCGAGGTTCTGAGTCCCTATGTTCATGAATCGACCGTAATATGAACCTTTATGAGCCACACCAGGAATAACGTTGAAATGCGTTTTTAAATGTCCCGGTACATCTACAACAACTGTATATTGTTCTCCAGTTGCCGGCACGCCTAAAATTATAAATGTTCCTTTGTTATCGATAGTTCCTTTATATTTCTCGCCGCTTGGAGATAACGCGTATACCTTTGCACCGATTTTAGTAAAATCATATGCTGATAAATTTAATCCCAAGCCTGCTAGATATTTTTTTGTAAATGCTTCCGGTAAAATCGCTCCCTGTATTTTCGTATGCTTAGTTACAAGATCAAAGGTAGCTGTACTGTAATATGGAAGAGTTGTTGCCTTCGATGCGCCTGCTTTCGTATAAGTCGATGTTGTCACTTTTACGTCAGCAGTTCCTAAATACCACTCATCTCCTGTTACCTTAAACGTAACATCTAGGAACGGCATATCTCCGTTCAAACCTGCAAATCCCTCTGCTTGTAACGAAGCTCCTAATGTTACAGAGGCAGTAGCACCAGCTCCTTTGAACACAGGTTCGTTCACCACTGTTTCTAATCCATTTTGCTTCGCATATTGTGCCGCAGCTTTATTTAATTTTACATTTTTAAACGTAAATAGATCAGAATTATACTGTATACCATATGCTCCTGACACAAGATTTTTCACATTGTTGAGGCTTAGTGTTACCTTAACGGTATCTCCTAATTTCACCTCTTTCTTGTCGTAGTTAGAAGTAAGGTACTCCGTTCCTTCTTTCACATAAATATACTTTTTGTAATTTACATTCAGCGCTACGTCAGAAGCAGCAAAGCTTAAATAATATGGTCCGTTTGCGATATCAGATGGTTCTACACCGAAGTCTGTTTCTCCATTGGAATCTAATGCCAAAGAGCTTCCATAGTAAGGACGAGAACCCTCGGCAAAATATAACTCGTTTTTGCCTTGATTATAATCCAACCCTTTTGATTGCAATACAGGAATTAAATCGTCTGTTACTTTAGCGTGTGACCAAAACGCTTTATGGCCAAATTTTTCTGTGTACATAGAATCGTTTAGTTCGTATACACCCGGCTTTACTTCCGTATCCATTTCTGGTTTTGTGTTGTCAATAAACAAAAGAGAGCCAGCAGAATATGATTTTCCTTCTGCATCATGTCCAATCGCTTCCAGCGTGTACTCACCTTCAGGAACTACCATCGAAGTATCTGAAATTGGATGTGCTGGGTCATTGGTGAATGGAAAAACATTCCCAGTAAAGGCACTTAAGACACCATACTCTATACCAGGTTTCGCATTCTCTACATTAAAGCTTTGCACGAATCCAATCGCTTTTCCTGTTTTATTGTCCCTCACGATGAGATCCAATGTTTTCATTGGGCTTTTTAATGTGAATAATGCCTTCAGCACTGGAGTATAGTACTGCCAATTTGCTGTGTAAGTTGCCATTGTCAATCTATTTGTTTTGAGTGACTGAATTCCTCGTTCAGTTACACGGATAGCAAATGGAATTTGGTATGTTTCGTTTGGATTACTTGCATTTGTCACATGGATATACCCTTCATAGCGACCTTCTGCCGCACTTTGAGGAACGGTAATCTTTGGCTGCATGCTTCCCGTTTTGCCGCCTGCAACTGTGATGCTGCTTGGTACGTCCAACTTGATACCATTCGCTACTGCATCTTTAATGCCTGTACGTTCACCGTGGTACTCTACTTCTACGTTGAATGTTTTATCTTCTTCTCCGCGGTTTTTGATGACCATCTTGCGGCTGTCTTCAATTGAACCAGTTACCGGCTTGTAATAACTTCCAAAAGAAATCGAACCGGTTTCATTTGGAATTTCTACGATTTGGTTGTTTTCTACATTTTCTGTCGTATCCATCACTTTAATAGCGATATCTGTATGCACCGCATTGTACGCATCGATACGTCCTGCACCTTGTTCAAATACGGAGTTATTGCCTTTTAGGTCTACTGACGTATTCATTAAAGCTGCTTTTACATCAAATGGAGTATAGCCTGGATGTGATTGCAAAATCAATGCCGCTACCCCTGCCACGTGAGGAGTCGCCATCGACGTTCCTTGCAGACGCGCGTACGCATTCGTGTAATCTACTCCCTCTTGCGGGCTGTTAATATATTCAGGAATCGTAGAGAAAATCGCTACCCCTGGTGCTACGACATCCGGTTTAATATCATACGTGGTGCCTACAGGACCGCGAGAGCTGAAGCTTGCCAGCGTATCGCCTTCTGTTTTTGTGCTTGCTAATGTTCCGAATGTAAGAGATGCATTATTGCCTAATGCTTTTAAGCGTTCGCCATCTGCTTTTGTTAAGCGGAACGAAGGAATCAGCCCTACTGCTTCTCCTAAATAAGAAGGAATTTCCCCATCTACATTGTTATAGACGATGACAGCTTTGGCACCGGCTTTTGCTGCATTTTTGATTTTATCAACAAATGTGATTTCACCACGTTGTATTAAAGCGATTTTGCCAGTCAAGTCTTTACCTGTAACGTCCTCTGGTTTTCCAAGTCCTACAAATTCAACAGGGAGAGATTGGTTTTGTAAATTTTCCAATTTATCGGAAAAGCTTTTGCCTAACAGCTTCACATTTTCAAAGGTTTGGTCTCCTGCCGTCATGGAAGTAAAGGTTGGAATGTCCATCGCAAAATCACTTGCGCCAACCGTAATACCAAGGGCAGCTGTGCCTGGAGAATGAAGTGTTTGTTCGTTTGGACCGTTGTTTCCTGCCGCCACAACTGCTACTACACCAGAGAGCATTGCGTTGTTAATCGCTACAGATGTCGGATCTAGCGGGTCATTTTCACCACCACCTAATGACAGGTTAATAACATCCATTCCGTCTGAAACGGCCTTATCGATACCTGCAAGAACACCTGAGGTAGCACCAGAACCATATGGACCAAGGACGCGATAGCCGTATAGGTCTACATCAGGGGCTACTCCTTTTACCGCGTAGTCCACAGTATTTTTTTGTTCTCCCGCAATCGTACCGGATACGTGTGTACCATGCTCTGTGTAATATGCAGAACCCGAGGATGAAACTTCAGGCTTTCCAGAAGCTTGCCAGTCTTTGTATGTCGTTTCCATTGGATCTGCATCGTTATCGATAAAGTCCCAGCCCTTTACCATATCAGGCTCTACTGCTTTCGGGTCGCCGAAGCTAGCGCGGAATCCTTGATACGCATATTTTAAATCAGGATGGTTGTAGTCAATTCCTGTATCTAATACGCCGACTTTAATGCCTTTTCCTGTTACCTTTTCTGCATGAAGCTTGTCCACTCCGATTTGAGGGATGCTGTCCATCATTTTGGATGCAGAAGCGGATTGTGTTGCTGCCGGAAGGTCAAGTTGAATTATATCGTCCTTCCATACACGTTTCACTACACCTGATTCCAATAAATTTTCAATTTCCGTTCCTGGAATCGCCATCGCTACACCGTTGAAAGCGGAACGATATTCTCTTGTAATCTTAGACTCTTGTAACTGTTTGCTTGCATCTCGCTTATTTTTTAAAGATTGGAAGCTTTGTTTAAACTCACTATGCGCTTCTTCTACTTTAGCAGCCGCAGCTTTCGTAGTCATACGCAACCCTTTTGCCGCTTGCTTCATCACTTCCACTTTTGCCGGAGCTTGATTGAACTCGACAATAACATTTACCAGTTCTGGACTACTTGTATCAATAGTAGGTGCAATCACAAGGCCTGGCTTTGCCTCTACTTGTTCTAATGCTTTTCGTTGTTCATCCGTCAATTTCATAAGTACTTGTTCAACGTTATCAGCAGATGATTTCTGATCTGATTTTGCCAACACGTTAAATGGTACAGAACCTGATGCCAGCATACCAGCTGTCAATGTACCAGCAAGAACGCGATTCAATGTTTTCTTTTGCATGCTAATCCCCCTCTGTTATATGTCCAAGCAGCTATAAGTAGTTGCGAGTCACCTAGTTTGCTAGTTGTGTTGTACATAGGCAAAGAGATTTTCCATATCTAGGATAAATATCCTGCCCCAACATGACCTTAGATGTTCCTTTCTAGTAGTTCAACTAATTTCTTCAAAAATCCGATAAAGGATGACTGATTTATACAATATTCGCTAAATTTTGAAAGGATTGAATTTAGTATACAATTGATGCTGAAATGCGAATAATAGGGGTTGCTTATAGTTCTATAATCTGCACTTATATAAGAAAGTGCATCATCTCTCCTATCCTAATCTGTTATGACTGTTATCACCTTTAAATTCAATATATTCAGAAATATAAAAAATCATTTTATACTTGAGTATAAACAAATCCTATATATGTACGCGTTGCATTCTCGACATATAAATTACCCCTACACTCCTACGTAAATGTTAATTAAACGGAGGTTCCTGTCGAAAAATCAAACGTATTTTATGTACACTCTGCTTACATATGTAAGATTTATAGAATAGAAAAGTAAAAGCGCTTGTTAATAAACATTCTTTTTTAACGAGTTACGGTACACGACTTATAAAATGAGCGGTTAGTTTTATATAGCGATGTATATGCAGACATGCGGTAGTCTGTTTACGCGACATGTACAAATCTTGTTTACCGCTACTAATTTTCAAATATTTGCGAACACTGTATCTTTGTTCATGTGACACCATTGTTCCTATCAACTTGATTAACTCCCAAGCTTAACTGATTAACGTTGGCTAGGAACTGATGCAGAATTCCATGCTATTTTTGGCACACCTTGAAAAGACACCACCAAATTCGAAGGCATAAATAAAACTATAATGACTTAATCTTTCAAAAAAAAAGCTCAATTTCTCTAAAAATTGAGCTGTTTAATAAAAGTTTGTAACGTTAGTAACCAGGTATATAGTTTTACATATTTTTAGCCTTCGTTGTTTGTTACTATGATCATGATTATTATTTTTTAAACTTCTCGATACAATATCACTTTTTACGTTTTCACCTTTTTTCATAATGTAACTATATCCATATGGAGAAGGGGGATGCAATGGAATTACTAGTGACTGAACAAACATAAGAGAAAATACGAAGGGAAATTACTACTCACTATCTGAATTTCTGTTTACTAATTTTTTTATAATTCGACATATTTCAAAAAGTTTCATTTTAGTGTATACTTGACTAAAAACAACTGCTATACCCCTCTTACATAAGCGAGATTTATAGTATACACAATTGAGATTTATAGAAGGGAGATGACATCATGCATATTGAACAACTGAAATATATTGTGGAGGTTGCAAAAGTAAATTCTATGAGCTTAGCTTCAGATAACTTGTATCTTACACAACCCGCTCTTAGTCAATCTATCAAAAACTTAGAAAAAGAATTGGGTATTCAAATATTCACTCGTTCACGTCAAGGTGTAACCCCAACAGTACAGGGAAATAAACTAATACAAAAGGCAAATGAGATACTCTTAAAATTAGGAGAGTTTCACAATCAGGTTCAAGATTTCAATTCTTCAACACAAGAGAAGATAAAAATTTCTTCTGCACCGGACCTGCTACCACTTGCAATGAAGGCCATACTACAATTTAAAAATTCATATCCAGATATTCAGATTGAAATATCTGAAAAGACGGGACCAGAAGTGATGATGGATATCCAGCAAGAAGCAGTTGATTTTGGACTTGCAAATGAAAAAAGTTTAGAAGGATATGGAGGCAAGTTAGAATTTGAACCATTGATAGAGGGAAAAGGACAAGCACTCGTTAATAAGCACTCTTATTTAGCGAATTACGATACGTTTAGGGTGAACGACTTGCAAAATGAACGGTTTGTTATATTTAATGGACCTATTTATAAGCAGATATTCAGCAGTCTATTTACGCAACGTGTAGAAATTTTGTTTGCGTCTACTAATTTTCAAACCTTAACTAACACTGTAGCTTCCGGTCATGCCATTACTTTGGCACCAGATTTTCAAATAAAACATGACTTAAATGTTCTTAATGGTGACATAATTGCTATAGATCTTCTCGACCCTCACGTTAAATCTCTCAAGGCTGGCTGGGTAACATCCAAAAAGCTTTCGCAGAGTTCCATATTGTTTTTGGAGCAACTTAATAAGACCATTTCAAGCTTGAAGAAACCAGAAGCCGTAATGACGTAATCATTCAAAAAGAAAAGCTCAATTTCCTTACAATTTGGGCTTTTAATTTAAAATCCGCAACGTAACATACTAATATATAATTTTACGAACATTTATTATTGTAATTACCATGAAGGTCCCCTCTTCACTCTTCTCGATACAACCTCTTTTTTTACGCACATTCTTCCTCATATCACTATGTCAGTATGAGGAAGAAAAATACTCAATAGACAGACTAGTGACTGAACACCCGGAAAAAAAATGCGAAGAATAATTGCTATTCTTTATTGTATAGCTGTGAACGAACATCGAAGCTTTGGGGTCACACCATTACTTTGGCACCAGATTTTCAAACAAAAGAGGAGCCAAATATTTTATTATTCCTGTTGACATGCCCCCCATATTCACCCGCTCAAAGCTGGCTGGGTAACACAGTCTCACCTCACATTTTTGGAACACTTTGATAGGACACCTTCAAATTAGAGGAAACCAAAACTATAATGAGCTAATAGCTTATAAGAAAAACTCAATTCCCCTGCAAATATAATGCAGCTACTCTACATTGTAGATAACTTGTTTTCACTCTTAATTATAAGAAATAAAGAACAGTCTGTAAATTGGGGTAATTATCGTTATTTCTAGTCTTATTTTGTTATATTTCTGAATATATACTCGAATAACGAGCATGAATAGGAGCAGAAACAAGGAAATACAAGGGGTTTAGGTTTTTATGAGGTTGGGAAAATTATTGAAAAATTCGTTTTTTGTATTGAATATCCCTATCTCCTTTTGTACGTTTGTACAGTCTTCCGTTATACTGTGACTATATGAGTACGAGAAAGGGGATTCTCAATGGAATTGTCAGTGACTGAACACGCGGAACAGGAAATGAGAAGAATACATGCCAATCCTCTCATTATTCGGATACACGCAGAGCAAAGCAGCGGTACTTGCAGCTTATTTGTAGAGTTTGCGTTGATTGTGGATGAATTAAAGCACGAGGATGTTGTATATGAAAAAGACGGCTTATTTATCCAAATGAATGCATTTGCAAAAGAATACATAGGAAACAAATTAAAAATTGATTATAATAACGGTTTTAGACTTATTTCACCAAATGAAACCTTAGGCTATGGAATGTCTATTCAAAAAAAAGGCTAGTCTGCGACCAGCCTTTTTTCTATAGCAAATACGGACCGAGTAGAAACATGTAAAGTAAAATATTGACGATTGTAAAATAAGACGCACTTTTTATCGTACCCCATTCTTCTTGTTGAGAAAACCTTAACATGCCCCATGACAGAACTGTAAGAATAATAGGAATGAGAATAAAGCTGCCGGTAAAAGTTAAATACTCCGGAGCAAACACTAATCTTTTTTTATCGAACGAAAGATAAAAAAAGAGAAGCTGTGATCCTATGTATAATCCTATCCATGCATACGGAAGCCACTTTAAACGATTATCTTCAAATTCATTCGTTTTGACAATATAGGTAATGATATATAATACAATCGGTGCTATTACCCAAATAAGGGCAAGTAATGTAATCATAAAGCTCCCAGACAATGCCATGAGGGTATTGTAGAACGTACTTTTCCAATCAGACGATGTTATCTCTTCACTTTTACTAATGACTCCAGCATCAGTGGAAGCAGCGTGTAAGGAGTAGGTTTTACCGGAAAATGTATACCAGCCTATAGCATTATCACCCATAAAAAATGGTTCCAGTGCCACATCATTTGTTGTGCTTCGTCTGCCGGCATTCCACGTATCCCCCTCTTTTTTTGCCTCATATATGTTAGTGCCGTAAAATTTACCTACGGTTTGCCCGTCTGCCGCAAACAAAATCACTAAATTGTTTTGTTTCTTTTTCACCTGTAAATATCTTGGGTTTTCAAAAGCAGATCCGTTATTTTCATCTCGAAATTTAATCAATTTGGTAGTTGGCGCTTGTAGAGGCTCGTTCATATCCACTTGCCATTCGTAAGCTCTATATGTACGGACGCCTTGTGCAGAACTGTAGGTTCCATAAATAATAGTTGCTCTGCTTCCCTCCTGTGTAAACAGTACTTCTTGCATTTTTTCAGAGCCAATTTGTTGAAGAGGAGACAATTGCGTTTGTTTGTAGCCTCCCTCTGCCTCATGTTCAAATACTACAAATTTAGTGGTTAGATCTGTTTCTTGCAGTACAATAAGAAATGAGGGTGAGGACACATCAAATACTATATTTCTTATTGGTGATGAAAATTCAGCTAGCAGCCGACTTTCCCATTTTATTGTATCCAGTTCGAATGCTCGATTCTCTTTCCAATAGATAAGTTGTTCTTTATTAAAACCGAAGCTTGTTACTTCTTTATCCAGTATGGTTTCTTTTACAGCATCATGTAAAATTAAATTCCCGTCTTTCAAATATACAAATTGTTTATTATGAATGAACAAATTAGAGAAAGATGGTACTTGAACCGGTATGCTTTCTTTCGTTTGTATATGAAGTTTGGAATCATATGTAGCATGTGCAATGCCTTGTCCTCGCGGAACATATATCTCATACACATTTCCAGCTTTCTTTAATATGGGCTTTGCCAAATATTCCGATTGTATGTCCATCGTTACAGAACGGCTCCATCCTTTACTTGGTAGAGATGTTTGCATGTTCATATTTTGATAGAATAATAATGCTAATAAAAAAATAATCGTTACGCTTGGGAATGCGATAGCTTTTTTCATGGGAGCCCCCTATGTATGTGTTGTAGGTTTATTAATAGAAAAAGCACATGCCTCCGAGAATTGGTGACGTGTGCATACTGTTACGTTCAAGTGCTAATGTTTTTCAAACGGGGCCTATTATTGTAAAGACCTCTTGCAAATTATTACCATTTTCCAACATTTAATATAGCACATAAATTTATATTCAGTCAATTCTTATTTTTCTATCACTTTTCACTTAGGTTCGAGTGTACTCTTGATTTCGACACGTGATGAAGTAAAAATGCAACAAAGATTTCGTCATGAACAAGCCAAGAAGCATGAAAACGTTTGACATGCCGCTCTGCTTCTTGAAATGAAGAAAACGTCTCTTTCAGTACATTCCCATTGTGTTCAATCTTCCATGTATTTTCTTTAGTTGGATAGATAAAAGTTTTGTCCTCTTGTCTATTTTCATATAGTGCTCCATGTGCAGATGCTTTTATATTATATACATTTTTCTCTGCATCTTGTTTTACAGGTTCAAGGTGAAACGGTTTTGAAACATAATCACGATAAGCTTCTTCTGTTAAGGAGCACCCGCTTGCTTTTGCATGCCCTCCTCCTCCCAATTGTGCTGCAACTTCTGATACATCCACAGTATCATGAATCGTTCGAAATCCTAGCTTTTTACTCCCCATGTTTACAATAGCGATATAATCAAGATGCGGATTAAGCTTTCCTAATTCGTTTCCCAGCTCAGAATGGTACGATTCAGCATACACTACCCCTACGCAATAATCGCCAATAAATGTTTGCTTCATTTCTCGTTTTTTTCTATACATGTATCGTTCAATTTTTTCACTTTCCATTTCTAAAATTTTTTCTTCAAACTCATCGAAAGAAAAATGGTCATTCATTTGAAGACGGGCTGTCATTTTTTTATGAAATTCTTCAATAGAAAGAAGAAAAAATAAATCATTCAACTGTTTGGCTTTATAGTTATCATTTTTATCCCATTCCCACGTATCATATTGACGGACCAACTCTACAAATTCAGCTATAGAAGATTGATCCTCAAGCATGTTATGTTCAAGTAAGTAGTCATAAAACAGAGAAGTTGCAGATGCCAAGCGTCCGTCCTCGTATTGTACTTGTACGTTCGCCCAGTCATATTTGTCTAAATGAAGGGCACTCTTATGATGATCGATAAGTTGAACGTTTTTCTTTTTTGAAAAATACCGCTGTAGTTTCTCCTCATTGTCTTTATGTACAGATAAATCTGTAATATATAGACATTCTGTTGGTTCTTTCTTTTCTAAAAACTTCTCGATTTGATCGTCTAGAGAGTTAACCGAGTTATACCGGATATCAGCTTTATCTTTAAAAGCAAGCGTAGCAAGAATCGCACATCCCACTCCATCTAAATCATTATGTGTATACAATCTATACATGATGATTGCTCCTTTCTTTTAACAATAGTATGGTTCACTTTCGGATGAAAAATATAAAAAAAAAAAAAATAAAACATAGTTGAAATATAGGATTAATAGGCATTATAATACATATCATATAATTATAATTTTCAAACAATACACAGCTGATTGGAAAACCGAAGGCTCCCATTCTCTTATTCCCCGTTATAAGAGGTTTGGAGCCTTTTCTTTTTCTGCATTAAAAAAGCATATTGTATGCTTATCTACTTCATGGAAATGAGGGTGACATATGCAACGACTGCTCGTATTTGCGTTTATTGGATTTTTAGCTCAGTTAATTGATGGGGCTCTCGGGATGGCATACGGTTTAACTTCGTCTTCTCTTTTGCTGATGTTCGGAATTGCTCCTGCAGTTGCTTCTGCTTCCGTCCATTTTGCGGAGGTGGTCACAACTGCTGCATCTGGTGCAGCTCATATTCGATTCGGTAACGTGGATAAACACACCGTATATCGTCTGATTATTCCAGGATCTATAGGAGCTTTTCTAGGGGCATGTTTCCTAAGTAACCTGCCTGGTGAACTCGTAAAGCCATATATTTCGATCTTTTTGCTTATTCTTGGTGTGTATATTTTGTTTCGTTTTTTATTCCAATCACAAGCAAGTCATGGAAAAGGAAAGCCATTGACAGCAAAACAATTGATTCCCCTTGGATTTCTTGCAGGATTTGTTGATTCTACAGGCGGAGGTGGATGGGGACCGATTACAACTCCAGTTTTATTAGCCCGAAAAGGAAGCGAAGCACGAAAGGTTATCGGCTCAGTCGACACAAGCGAGTTTCCTGTAGCACTTTCCGCTACTGCCGGATTTCTTATTTCGCTTGGTTGGGAGCAAATGAATTGGTTTTGGGTGTTTTCTTTAATGATTGGAGGTGTAATCGCTGCCCCGATCGCGGCTTGGTTCGTACGTATCATCCCCTCCTATCTGCTTGGTATTATTGTTGGAAGCCTTATTATTTTAAGCAATGCACGCACCTTGTTAAACGCATTGCATGTAAATAATAGCATCTTGTTCTTTACGTATGGTATTATTCTTGTCATTACTATTGGTTCTGCTATTTGGACAATTCGTAAACATTCAAAAAAAGATGTTGCGTTATAAACAAAATCAGCTGCCCCGCAGCTGATTTTGTTTATAAATGCATGAAAGGATGTTTATTATATACGCTTTCATCAAACGATAATAAAAAATGAGGAAAGGTGCTGCGTATGAAAAAAATACGGCTTATTCATGTAATATTGCTTAGCATATGTTATTTCTTCTCTTCCATTACTGTTTCGAAAGCTGAAGAAATCTCTCCTACTGTATTTTTAACGTTTGATGATGGCCCATCTGCGAACACTTCGTTTATATTGCAAACCTTAAAAAAAGAAGGAGTAAAAGCAACGTTTTTTCCGATTGGAAGCGTGGCTGCTGCCAAACCCGAGATAGTGAAACAAATACTTGCTGATGGACATACTGTAGGGTTGCATTCCTGGAAGCATGATTATGATATGTATGGAAGTATTCATACCTTTATTTCTGATTTTGAGAAAAACCGATATGAGTTACAGGAGTTATCATCTAAGGTTAATACAGAGCTATACCGATTTCCTGATGGTTCCGAAACAAAGCATTCCTCTGAAAGCAACCGGATGATGGTTAAGCATTATTTGCGTAAAGAAGGTGTTTCGTATTTAGATTGGAATGTAGCATGCGTTCAAACAGAATCACTGTCAAAAGAACGTATCGTAAACACTATTCTTACACAAATTGCATCTCAGCCGATCGCTGTAATTGTTATGGAGGATACCTCCCGCACTGCTTCTGAAGCATTACCAGCTGTCATTCAAGAGTTAAAAAAACGCGGGTACCGCTTTAAAGGATTGAACGAAGCGACTGTAAAGGAGAAAAAATGGTTAACAGAACAGCAAATTATCAATCGCGATGCACCAAACATTTTGCCAAGCGAATAAAAAATGAGAGCTTCCTTTACGGAGGCCCTCATTTTTTTACTACGATAAAGAGTGAATAATAATGCCACTGCGAAGCTTTGGTTCAAACCATGTAGATTTTGGAGGCATAACTTCTGCTGCATCCGCAATTGTAAGCAAATCATCCATAGTTGTCGGGTGCATGGAAAAAGCAACTGCCCATTCTTTGGAATCCACTGCTGCTTCTAATGCATGTAATCCTCGTATGCCTCCTATAAAATCAATCCTTTTATCTATGCGTGGATCTGTAATCCCTAATATAGGTGAAAGCAGCCGTGTTTGTAAAATACTTACATCTAATCGTCCCACCGGATCAGTAGGATTGAATATTCCTTCTTTCGCACGCAAGTGGTACCATGTACCGTCAATATACATACCAAATGAATGCTTTTCCGTTGGCCGAAATGGCGAGGTTGCTGCTGTTGTGACAAAAAATTCTTTTGCTACCTCTTGTAGTAGCTCATCTACGCTTAATCCATTTAAGTCTTTAGCAATCCGATTGTAATCCAAAATGTGCAACTCATTGGCAGGAAATATTACAGACAAAAAGAAATTGAACTCTTCTTCTCCCGTATAAGTAGGATATTGTTCCCTGCGCTTGAGTCCTACCTTTACAGCAGATGCAGAGCGGTGATGTCCATCAGCGATATACAATGCATCTACTTGCAGAAATAGTTCAGTTACGTTCCTGATAGTTGTCGCTTCGTCAATCGTCCATAAAGCATGAGTGACACCATCTTCAGCAGTAAACTGGAACAACGGAGAATGATTCTGTATCCAGTTTGCTACTATGTCTTGGATACGTTGATTATAACGATAAGTCATAAAGATGGGACCTGTATTAGCGTTGCATGCATCTACATGTCGAATGCGATCGAGCTCTTTTTCTGGCCTTGTATGTTCGTGTTTTTTTATGGTGTTATTGAGGTAGTCATCAATAGAAGTACAGCAAGCGATTCCTGTTTGAGAGCTATTGTTCATACTAAGCTGGTAAATATATAAACAAGGGTTTTCCTCTTGAATGAAAACCTCATCACGAATCATTTGCTCAAGGTTTTCCTTCGCTTTTTCATACACGCGTTCATCATACACAGAAATGGACGAATCTAAATCGATTTCTGCCTTATCAACATGCAAAAACGAATATGGATTATATTTTGCCAGCTCCCGAGCCTCCTCACTGTTCATCACATCGTAAGGCAAAGCCGCGACTTGCTGCGCTAGATGCGGAACTGGACGAATGGCTCGGAACGGTTTGATAATTGCCATTGGACTCCCCTTCTTTCCTTAAATGATTCGAACAGCGACTGTTCCTTTGATCGCTTGCAGCTTTCGTTCTAATTCTCTTAAATCTTTATTTAGATGGTTATCAATATCAATCAGCGTATATGCCCAATTCCCGCGGCTTCGATTAATCATATCTGCAATATTAATTTTCACCTCTGCCAATAGAGATGTAATTTGTCCAACCATGTTCGGAACGTTTTCGTGCGCTACTGTAATGCGGCGCTGCCCTGCATAAGGAAGTTCGACATTAGGATAGTTAACAGAATTTTTAATGTTCCCTGTTTCAAGATAATCCTTTAACTGTTTTGCTGCCATAATCGCGCAGTTTTCTTCCGATTCATACGTAGACGCTCCGAGATGCGGAATCGAAATGACACGCTTCATATGTAAGACATTATCATTTGGAAAATCTGTCACATAATTTGCGACAATGCCCTGTTCAATTGCTTGTGCTAAATCATGTTCATTTACAAGCTCTCCCCTTGAAAAGTTAAAAATACGTACACCTTTTTTCATTAAACGAAACGCATCCCCATTCAGCATACCCTTTGTTTGCTGTGTTAATGGGACATGAATTGTAATATAGTCACAGGTTGCATAAATTTGCTCCACGCTCATGGCACGCTGTACTTGACGAGATAAACGCCAAGCCGTTTCAACTGATACATAAGGGTCATACCCTACTACTTCCATTTCCAGCGCCAATGCATCATTGGCCACTAACGCACCGATAGCCCCTAATCCAATAATTCCAAGCTTTTTATATTTAATCTCTGTTCCGACATATTCTTTTTTTCCTGTTTCCACAAGCTTAGGAACCGCTTCTCCTTGTCCTTGCAACGTTTTAGCCCATTGAATCCCTTCCAACAAATTACGTGAGGATAACATTAGACTTGCGAGCACGAGTTCTTTGACTGCATTTGCGTTAGCACCAGGAGTATTAAATACAACAATTCCTCTTTCTGTACATTTGTCAACTGGGATGTTGTTGACACCGGCACCAGCTCTTGCGATTGCTTTTAAATTTGAAGAAAAATCTATATTGTGCATGGCATAACTGCGTAATAACATACCGTCCGGATCTGTTTCATTTTCTGTGATTTCATATCTCTCTTCTGGAAATACAGCTAAGCCACATTTTGCTATATGGTTCAACGTTTGAATCTTATACATTGCTAAGTGCCCCCTTATAGATGTGATTTTGCTCAAATGCCTTCATAAATTGCACTAATGCCTGCACACCTTCAATAGGCATTGCATTATAAATACTTGCTCTCATTCCCCCTACTGTACGGTGTCCTTTTAAATTAACGAGTCCGGCTGCAGCAGCTTCTTTTAAAAAGATCATATTTAATGCATCTGTTGCTGCACTAAACGGAATATTCATAAGAGAACGATGCTTTCTTTCTACCGGAGAGCTGAATAATTTAGATTCATCCAAGAAATCGTAAAGCAATGCTGCTTTTTTACGATTCAAGGCTTCAATGGCTGAAACTCCTCCGAAATCCTTCAGCCATTCAAAAACGAGCTTCGCCATATAAATTCCATATGTGGGTGGTGTATTATATAAGGAATCGTTTTCATCGTGAATGCGATAATCAAGCATGGCTGGACAAAAAGCCGGTGCATGGCCTATTAAGTCGTTTCGAATGATCACAACCGTTACGCCAGCAGGACCAATATTTTTCTGCGCTCCTGCATAAATTACTCCAAATTGAGAAACGTCAATGACTTCGGATAGAATGTTGGACGACATGTCTGCCACAAGAGGGACAGTACCCGTGTTTGGTATATTTGAATACACAGTTCCTTCAATGGTGTTATTCGTGGTGATATGAATGTAATCAGCTTGAGGGTCAATCATGTCAGGAGAAATATCAGGAATGTATGTAAATTGTTTATCTTCAGAAGAAGCAGCAATGCGAATTTCACCAAATTTCTTGGCTTCGGAAATCGCTTTCTTTGACCATGAACCAGTATGAATATAATCAGCCTTTTTGCTATTGCGGAGCAAATTAAGCGGGATCATTGAAAATTGCAAGGAGGCTCCGCCTTGTAAAAATAATACTTTATAATTATGAGGAATGTTCATTAACTCACGAAGCAACGACTGTGCTTCTGAGATAATAGTGTGGTAATCACTAGAGCGATGGCTCATCTCCATCACCGACATACCGCTATTTTTATATACAATCATTTCTTTTTGTGCTGTTTCTAATACAGGAATCGGCAGTACAGAAGGGCCGGCTGAAAAATTGTATACTCGTTCCATAATAATCCCCCATCCTAATTTTACTCAACATTTAGATTTTTCGAATTATAATTCACTTCATAATAAATGGTCAACAGTCTTTCTAAAGAAATTACATGTAGTATACTTCCAGATAATTTGTACATCTTCCTTCCCTTACATATTTTTAACACCCTCATATAAGACAAAAAGCACTTGATAAAGAGTGACCAAGTGCTTGCCCAAGCGCGCGGCGGATTGCCCATATGCTCCCCCGTGATTTTCTATGCTGCGCCAGTTACATATAGACCAAATTTTAATTTTTACTATACTCCATCTATACTAATTTTACAATCAATTTTCTGAAAATTTTTACTCATTGTACACTAGCTCTTGTTTTCATGAAGAATAGTGCAGCTTGTTTCCTTTTTATCATAATAAAAAAGTGTCAAGCTATGCGCTTAACACTTAAAGTTAGAAATTATAAATATAATGGCTATTTACTTGTGAAAAAACGCTCATAAATTTGATACAACGCGGAAAGCCCAACAAGCCAATACACTGTATCAGTAAGACCGGAAGACTCTCCAAACAGTTCTTCAACAACATTGTAATCCAAAGCCACAAACAACCAATTTAATCCTCCAATAACCAATAAAACAAATGTGAGGTACGACAAGAATTTCATGATGCTACCCCCTTGATGGAGAATTGGTGAAGATACTTTCATCATCATTATATGTACAAAAATTCGATTCATTCTTGTGTAAGGGATAAACTATTCTTCAAGTTTCGCGTTTTTTGATTAGTAGATTTTTATTGTGAGTATGAATTATTTCATATGCCTACAAATCCTTTATTCTTATTTTCCTTTTTATATCGAGATGCCAAATTAACGTAAAGGTAATTGTTGTGATGTGTAGAAATTGTCAATATCTCATTGCAGTTTCATTACAAGGTCCTTACAAATTGTGTGTATCTATTTAATCCCGTCTCGGTTTTATGATACAACAAGGACAGAAATACTTTAGACGGAGGCATGAAGAAATTGAAACAAATACGAACGGCAACTATTATTACCGGCTCTTTTCTTTTAGGCATGATGATATTCTCACCGCTGACTACACCTGTTTTCGCAGAACGAGATGCGATTACTTCTTCAAATACTCTACATGATGCAAAATCACAATTTACTGCTTTAGAAAAAGAAATTGAAAATATGCAAAGAGCAATGGAGGAATTAAATGCATCCATTGCTAGTAATGAAAAAGAATTAGAGGAAACGAAACTAAACATACAAGAAATTCAAAATGGAATTGTTGCCAAACAAAGCTCCATTGCACTCTTAGAAGAAAAAATAGAAAAGCGACAGGAAATTATAAAAAATCGAATTATTGCGATGCAAGAACAGCCTAAACGAACACTTGTAGCCGAAGTACTATTACATTCCACCAGTATTACAAATTTATTAGAACGTATGCACGCTGTGACTGCTCTTTTTAAATCAGACAATGATATGTTAAAGGTACAAAAACACGATCAGTTCAAATTAAAATAGCAGCAAATACATTTGCAGGAAAACAAAACTTCTTTGCTTGAAGCACAAACACAGCTGCAACAGCTGCAAGCATCATTAACCTTGCAACGAACAGAAAAAGAGGAACGATTACGAGTGTTGGAACAAAAGGCATTGGAATTACAAACTGCTATTACAGATGCGGAAGCTTCCCATAATGAATTGTTTAAAGATAATAGTTTTCCAGAAGACGGGCAGTATTCCCCAGAAACAGAAAAAGAGCTTATCGATTATGCTAAACAATATATAGGCTTACCCTATATTTGGGGCTCTTCAACTCCCACAAATGGCGGCTTTGATTGCAGTGGTTTCATATATTGGGTATACAGTCATAACGGAGTAGACGGTGAGCGTCAAACAACCGAAGGCTACTGGAATTCAGTACAACAAGTACGCCATCCTGTTCCAGTAGATCTTGTATTTTTTTAAAATACCTATAAATCTGGCCCCTCTCATATCGGAATCTATTTAGGCAAGGGTCAATTTATTCACGCTTCTAGTAAAGGAATTGCTATTAGCAGTGTATACAGCAGCTACAATACTGAGCATTTCTTAGGCTATGGACGATTCTAATACTCTCAACAAAGCGGATAGGCTTATCACCTATCCGCTTTGTCATGCATCGAACAGCTTTCCTTCAAATACAATAGTTCTGCCGCATGGTTCTATAATCGTTTTTCCTTCTTTTTCAACTTCATGAAAAATCGGTTCTTCTGTCCTTCTAACAGGCATATAACCTTCTTTTTTCATGCGTTCTAAGCATTGTTCAATGCTCTCATTGTGCAGCACTTCAAACCTTTTTTTCTTTTTTTGAGTACTCATGCTTTGCCCTCCATTCTAGTCTAGTTTCATCTGTTTTATAAATATCATTCAATTCGGTATGTGAAATTAAACAACTTGTTTTTTTGTATTGCTTATTTTCAGACATTAGACTATTATCTAATTAGATAATAGTCTAATGTCTGAAAGGAGGTGCTATTTTGCAGCTAGATAAACTCGTTCAATTTCATAAAATAATGGGCGATCCGACGCGTATTCGTATCCTTGTGCTACTTTCAAACGGTCCAAAACACGGGCAAGCCCTTGCTGGCATGTTAGGTTTAACTCCTCCTACTATTTCGCATCACCTGACAAAGTTAAAAGAAATTAATATTGTAAAAGAGCGAAGAGATAAAAATACAGTGTATTTTCATTTACATCAATCCACACTTGAACATTATTCAGAAGCATTAGTCAATCTCGTTATTGGAAAGGAAAACACAGATATGAAGACAAAGAAATCCATAGACCAACAGACTATTTTAGAAAACTTTCTGACTAAAGATGGTCGGTTAAAGACGATTCCAGCACAGCGAAAGAAAAAATTGATTGTGTTATATCATATTGCTAAAGGGTTTGAGACCGGACGCAAATATCCGGAAAACGAAGTGAATGAACATATTAAAAAATTTCATGAAGACTTTGCCACGATTCGCCGTGAATTTATTATGAACAGAATTATGTATCGTGAGAACGGCAACTATGAGCTAAATCCAAAGGATATGTGGGCTACAATTGAATAGTAAAAGCCAGTCGCATGACTGGCTTTTACATATTTTCAGCTTTCGCTTCGGTGAACACCTGTTCATATTTCTTTGCATACACCACGTAAATGCCATATACAAAAAACAACAGAATACTTATAATAGCAAAAAAACTAATGCCTTTTATAGTTTGAATAAAAATACCACCAATGATTGGGCCAACAATACTTCCTAAACTAAAGGCAATTCCGCATAATATATTTCCGGCAGGTAATAAATATTTCGGAACCAAATCCGTCATATATCCTAATCCTAAGGAAAAACAAGAACCTACAACCATACCAGACACTAACATTACAGCCAATAGTGACCAGTAATATCCATCCAGGAATGCTCCAACGATATATACACATGCGCTGCATAAAAATATCGTTGTCAGCAGTTTCCCTCTGCCGTATCGATCACTAAGCGCCCCTAATGGAACTTGAGTAATAATCCCCCCAATTGCAAAAGCAGGGACGATAAAAGATATTTGTTGAATGGTAAACCCTTGTCTCATTGCATATACAGGAAAGTTGCTGTGAAGCATCGCTTCTAACAAGCCGTATACAAACGGAGCCAGCAAAGCTATCCAACCGATTCGCAGCACCTTTTTGTATCTCGATACCATATTTTCCTTTTCCTGTTTTTTCGTGGCCTGCTGCGGAAACGTATTTTTCGTCGGTAGCAATAACAGCCAGCCCGCAAAGCAAAGAAAAGAAGATATGATAAATGGCATTGATTGCCCATATTGCACTGTACTAGCTAGGTATGGACCTAATGCAAAGCCCGCGCCAAAAAAAGCCCCGTAAATAGATACATTGCGACCGAGACGCTCATTATCCGAAGTACTCGTAATCCATGTTTGTGTACCAACATGAAGCATATGATCCCCTACGCCGATTAAAAAACGTAATACAAACCAAATCCAAAATGAAAAGGTTTGCGTAAATAACACTAACGATGCTACTACCATTAACCCTCCACACACAATAATTGGCTTCAGTCCAAATCGATGCATCGGTTTTTCTAAAAAAGGAGAAATTACGAGGATCCCTATATACATGGCAGTGGCATGCAGGCCGTTGATACTTGAGCTAACCCCTTCTTTTTCGAAAATCATGGCAATTGCCGGCAATAGCATCCCTTGCGATAATCCAGAAATTGCAACTACACTTATCATAATCCAAAAATTATATGATTTTTTATCCATGAGCGCCTTCACTCCTAGTTGTAAATACATTCCCTATCCACTGTAATACAAATTTTTATAAAGGGGAAGAAAAACTAATACAAAAGAGAATGTTCTCTTGGAATAAAAGCATGCAATTTAGAGAACCTAAAAATAACAAACAGAAATGAGGGATAGCTATGCATACAGAACGAGTAAGCTTAGATTTAAATGAACAAGAGATTGAAATGCTCGACTGCATACGATCTCACTTCAAAGAAAAGCATCACATCGAATTAAGTCGAGGAGCTTTACTAAGGGATTTAATGGATATTGAATATATTCGAATTACAGAAGGTAAACATAAATATGATTAAAAAAAGACGACTTGCCAAGTCGTCTTTTTTATTTCCCTATAAAGTTCCGCATCTGATCCGTCAATTCATCTAAGCAATCGACTAATGGGGAATGCCCCGTGTTTTCTAGTATCACAAGCTTTGCATGTGGGATATAGTTTGCAATTTCTTCCCCCATCTTTTGAGGAACAACATAATCTCGATCACCCTGCAGGATAAGAGTCGGCGATTGGATTTTTGTTACACTCCCGTTTCCTTGTGTTACGCCATTATATTCATCTGTTATATTAAAATGGACAAGTGCATAATCAACATCTACCAAATTTCTCTGTGTTAGCATATCATCAATATACTCTTCATATTTTTGATGTTCTGGTTGTTTATGTGTATAAATAACCAAGTTCCAAAGGGCTCGATAAAAATTTCGGTCTCGATTTTTCAGAGCCTGCAAAACAGGAAAGACTTGAACAGGATCTGCCGCAATCTCTTCTTTCGTGGTAAGGAATTGACCTGGAATCGGCTGCCCCATTTCATCTTTTTTAAACATAGGATAGCCCTTTACTCCGACCGACTCTATTAAAATCAAATTTTGTACATAGTCAGGATAATCTGCTGCAAACTGCATGGAAATTCCTCCGCCTGTAGACCAACCGGCAATAGAAAACTTACATAATCCCAATGCATCCGCAAACAGTAACAAATCCTCTGAAAAATCTTTTAATGAGGTAATTTCATTGTAATATGTAGATTCACCAAAGCCGCGTAAGTCAACCGCATAAATTTTATAGTCTTTCTCCAGTTTATCAATCAACACATCCCAATGCTTTGATGAAGTCATATTTCCGTGCACCAGCAATAAAATATTTGTCCCTTCTCCTGCTTCACGATATGCTAATGTTTCTCCATTAGACAATGTTACACTCTTAAGCGACACCTGATTCATTTGGTTTCCTCCTTTTCGTGCGTTCATTATTTATATTTGCTTTTACAGAAGCAATTTCCTGTATAATGTATGTAAATAAAAAAACTTGGCGCTATACCAAGTTTTTTACATTCTATTCAGCTTCCCCCTCCAGCTCAGCACGATATCGATGTGCCATACGGCTTGTTGCAGCAGCTGCAATGGCTCCAACCAAATCATCTAAAAATGCATTCACCTTTCCA
The DNA here is from genome assembly GCF_017742235.1 of Bacillus sp. 165. Taxonomy (GTDB): domain Bacteria; phylum Bacillota; class Bacilli; order Bacillales; family Bacillaceae_G; genus JAGHKQ01. The sequence continues at coordinate 144,676 of NZ_JAGHKQ010000003.1, read as the reverse complement.
TCAGACTTTTCATTTAGCTCAGCTAGAATACCTTCTTTTAATTTATCAATATGACCATAACTAGTAAAGCTGATACTCCCATATAAATTGAGGATAGATAGCGCAAGAATCTCATCAATTCCATATAAGCTCTCATCCATTTGCAGCATTTGCTGCAATGGCTGCGATAGCATTTCTTTTTCTGCAAGCATATCTAACTCAATTCCTGTTAGTATTGCGTTTTGTACCTCTCTTTTTTCTAGCACCTGCTCCACACTTTCAATGCAATCTTCCAGCTTTAATTCAGGAATGTACTGTTCTTGTAAAAAATACGTCAGCTTTGCAATATCTTCAATATATACTCCGCGATCATTCAACATTTGAAGTGCTTTAGCCCTTACATTGCTGCTTGGAACAAAAGAATACCCCATATATTAACCTCCAATCTTACAATTAAGACAATCGGTTTTATTATGGAGCAATGCAGCAACTTTATTCTCTTGGTTACTCTGCAAGCACTCTTTCTATGTTTAAAGCGGCTGTCACCAAAGTCATTTCATTACAATAAGAATACTTCCATCTTGTTTTTTAGCTGTGCAGTGTTCTTATCTCTCTATCTGACTCCTGCTTCGAAAATTAATGTACGGTCTGCACCGTTCATCATAACGAGAACTCCGAATGGTACACCATAATTCGGTTTGCAATGCCCTATTAAAAATCCGCTTAAAATCGGAACTTGATATGGAACAATATGATCATACACAACCTCTTGTATCGTCAATGAATCCGTACGTTTTTTTGGTCCGCAATCATTGAAATCTCCAAGAATCACACCTTTGCATTCTTCAAACTTTCCAGCTAACCGTAATTGATTAAGCATTCGGTCAATGCGATACGGCTCTTCTCCAATATCTTCAATAAATAGGATCTTCCCTTTTACATCAATTTCATAAGGCGTTCCAAGCGTGCTTGTTAAAACAGTAAGATTCCCGCCGACCATTTCACCCTTCACTCTGTTTGAAAATGATGGATAACAGGTATCTGCTGCCTGAAATATTTGCTCTCTTGGCTCAAATAGCTGGGCTATAGATGCGATTGTTTCTTGTTTGATTGTATCCGCTCCGCATTCTTCCATCATCGGTCCATGAAATGTAACTAAATTCGCATGCTTTTGCATCGCAATATGAAGGGCTGTTATATCGCTGTAGCCCCAGAAGATTTTCGGGTTATCCTTTATTAGCTGAAAATCGATGGAATCTAATAGTCGGCCGCTTCCGTACCCTCCGCGTGCACAAAAAATGCCTTGTACGTTCTTATCTGCAAATGCTTCATGAAAATCATGGAGACGTATGGAATCACTACCTGAAAGGTAAGCATGCTTTTCATAAACAGATTTCCCCATTTTCACATGCAATCCCATATCTTCTAATTTACGTTTCATTTTTTCTACTTGTTCGACTTTTGGAGGACTGGCTGGCGCAAGTATCATAACCGTATTGCCTTGCTGCAAACGAACTGGTTTAATCATCTTTTCCTCTCCCCTAGATGAAGGATTCTTCCTTCACCTGAATATGTTTTTTATGGGTGTAACTTTTCACCACTGCAAAAGATTGTGTTTTCGCAGCATAGTACGAGCGTTCACTCCCCTTTACTATGACACTAGCAGCGATAATACTTAGTGTAAAGAAGGCTATCGGTACTAAAGGTATCCATGGATGTACGAATAAGGAACGAAAATTCATACCTATCATTCCTGACCATTCATGAGAAACGGAATCAAATTCGTCTCCAAAAAATAAACCTAAAACCCCTAAATGCATCAACAAAATCAGCACTTGTACAAATTGCTGTACAAATACAAGCAAAAAAATAGGAAGCAAATGCGGAAATAGGTGCGTTTTCCAAATATGAAATTTAGAGCCTCCTAAAATAATCGCAAAGTCAATAAACTCTTCCGCTCCTAGCTTTTGAATTTCTTTGGCCATGTAAAATGTAACTGTCGGCACCGCCAGCAAGGCAAGTACTGCAATTTGAAATAATGCACGCTGGTACAATGGATATAATGGTAATCCGTTATCAAACACAAGAACTGTATGTAATATAAAGTATGCAAAAACAGCCAGAGGAATAATTGTAAAACTGTCGAATAATGCCTCTGCCTTTTTCATAAGTTTTTTCGTATACAGGCTCAAAACTACCCCCAATACAATACCGCATATTACACGAAGCGCAGCAATACAAATGGCCGCTCCTATCGTCCATTTTGCTCCTTCAATAATCACATGAAGCAAATCAAACCCTTTTGCATCTGTTCCAAGCAAAAATTGAAGAGAAGGTGGAAAAGGAGCGATTCCTACCAATTCATGATTATTATCAAATAAAATAGATACTTTGCAGATTTAACTGTTATTAAACAGTGTATTCCCTATACTTGCTATGATAAGAAAAAGAAAATAGGAAACTCCAAGTACAAAACCTTTTTCTCGCTTTAAAAAATACCACATCTTACTCCTTCCCTTTCATCACCTTCGGAATTACCGCATCGTATAGTTCGAATATTAAAAATATAGGGAAATATATAAGGAATAAAGCAATCGCAAACAATTCGGGAGTTTGCACAGTGGTATATTGTTTAATAAAATTAAAGATTCCTGGAATATTAAACAGTATTTCGTTGATGAACAAGTTAGATAGCATAAACCAAATGCTCGTTTTCATAAACTGCATAATACTGAACATAACATTGCGAAGGACATGGACATTTAAAATATATAATGGCTGCATTCCTTTCGCTTTCGCGTATGTAACATAATCCTTTTCCATTTCTCCTTCAAAGCGAAATAACAAAATTTTTACCAGCATCGGTATGACTGGAATACTTAAACAAACAGCTGGAAGAATTACACTTTTATGCTCTGCTGTGGATGCAATATTAAATACCATAATCCATAATTCCTGTTTTCTTAAAAAACCAAATTACGAGCAATTGAAATAACATAATAATAAGAATATCCGGTAATGATTCTATTATAAGCAGTAGATTTTTTACTCTTTGTTTGACAGACGGTTTAAAAAATAGCATGGTGTATGTCAGTAAAAAAGCTGATATGCTAGCTAGAGCCATCGCCAAACAAAAAATAAAAAGAAACTCTTTGTAAACTACAAATACTTGTGGAAATATCGGCCTTTGAATATTCATATTCTCATAGGTAAGCGTATCGAGAAATTGTATTTTAGAAAGTAACTGATACAAACTAAGTACATATTTTTTTATATCAAATGATAATCCTGAAAAACCACTCGGCAATACACTAACAGCTAAAATCCCAATAGTAGCTAATACTAGCTTAATAAGAGAACTATAACATTCCGACAATATTCTTCTAATAATCATCTATTCCTCCAACTTAAACACCTTCAGCATTTTTATTTCTATTTTATTTTACTGATAATTTAATATATTGTAAATATTAACAAAGTGAAAGAATACATAAAAAAAAGAAGTGAAACAGTGTGTTTCACTTCTTTTAACTTAAAATCGACGATTTGCACTACCGCCAAGGCTCTGCTCTGCCATTTGCACAAGGCGCTTAGTAATTTCTCCTCCAACAGAGCCATTCAAACGAGAAGATGTTTCTGCTCCAAGAGTAACACCAAATTCTTGAGCAATTTCGAATTTCATTTGATCCATTGCCATTTTTGCAGCAGATACCGCTAATTGATTTGCTTTATTTTGTGCCATGTTCTGCCACCTCCTTACTCATAAGGTGAGCATAGAGAAATTTACATATTCATGGTATTTTATGGTAATTAATACATACTCTATATGTTTAAAATACCAGCCAAATAAGGGTTCACAAATATTCCATTGGGGTCGAGCTGCTTTCGTAGTGCAAGAAACTCTTCCAGCTTAGGATATAGGAGCTTAAGATCCTCAAAAGTCATATTATGCATTTTCCCCCAATGCGGACGCCCTTCATACTTCTTTACAATCAATTCCACTTCTTTGAAATACTCCTCGCTTTTCATCCCTTTATACATACGAACAGCAATATAACCAGAATTCCGCTGATATGCGGGGCTAAGCCAAATATCATCTTTTTTAACGTACCGGCACTCAATAGGGAAATGAACAGCAAATTTATGTTTACGAATAGCTTTATTGATTTCCAATATTGCGTCCTGCATACACTGTGCAGGTATGGTATATTCCATTTCAGTAAATTTCACTTTTCTTGGTGTTGTAAATATACGATGTGCCGGTCCTGTAATCCTCGTACTCGGAATCATTTTTGCAGAAAGCCGGCTTATCCACTTCGTTAGGAACGGGAACATTCGGCAGCATTCTGATAACAGATACAATATAACCCGTTCTCTTATTGCTGTTTTCCACCTATGCACATACAAGGAAGATGCAAGGTCATCAGTTATATTCATAGTTTTAACTTGTATATCATTACTATATGGAAAAATAGAGAACGCAAAGTGACGATTTGTGTTCACAAAAACATCAAGATTCTCCATCACTTCTGTTAGAGATTGTTTATTGCTTTCATAAATATAATTTATTTTTGGGATGACCTTTATTTTTACTTTTACAATAATGCCAAGCAGGCCAAGTGAAACCTGCATTGCTTTAAAAATATCCTGTTTCTTCTTATTTGAGCACTTAATAATTTCTCCAACTGCAGTAACTGCTGTTATTTCCACAACTTGCGTTGAAATGCTTCCAAAATGGGCGCCGGTTCCATGAGTGCCTGTGCTGATCGCTCCACCAACTGACTGGACATTACTATCTCCGAGATTTTCTTGCGCGTATCCCTGTTTATATAACGATTTTCCTAATTCATCAAGTTTTGTCCCCGCCCATACTTCCACTGTTCCTGTACCGTGATCTACTGCTTCGACACCTGATAGCCGATCGAGTGATACTAACAATTCATCGGTAGCTGTTACAGCTGTAAATGAATGACCAGACCCGATAACACGAATACGTTTCTTTGCATGAACTGCACTCTGAACCGCTTCTACCACCTCATCAATATTACTTGGATACACAACCGCTAAAGGTGAAAACTGCACATTTCCCGCCCAGTTTTTCCATATCTTGCTTTTGTTGTCAGCTTTCATTCTCCCTCCCCCAATGCGTTGAAAATTGCAGTGTAACTTTTCTTTTAACAACAAGTTTAAATGTATTTGAGAATCTAACATACAAGAAATGACGTTCCTATGCTCTGCTCAACTAATATCTTCTTTAATCTAATAGAATGCAATCACTGACAATTACCCTAACTACGTACTATACATGAATGTTGCATTCGAATCCCTCTCACTGTTCTTCTAATTTATATTTTTATAACTATATGGCTATACATCCAAAATTAATTGTTTTAGTTTTAAAATGTTCTGACATTAAGTCTGTATAGAATACTTTATGAATATGCAAAATTTATACAGACTGCTATGTACACCCTTCCTTTTAAATAATGTTATGACGCGTTGGATAAGAAAGTGTATACTCAATTGAGTATGGAAGCAATGCAGCAGCATTCATTTTAAAGCTGTACCGGCTATCGAAACTGCCGATAACGGAGGTTATGTAAACAAAAAAAGGAGAATCTTCTCCTTTTTTTGCTGTATCTATTATTTACTAGCACCTATCAATTTTACTTTGAGTTCATTTAGAACCATTTTTCTTTCTTCATAATCCCCGTCTTCTCCACCTTCTGCCCAAAGCTCTAGGTCTGCACCTTTTTCGATCAATTCGATAGTTTTTACTCGAATTTCTTCTTGGAGTATCCCTTTCTCTAATTGAGCAGCTGCAAGTCCAGTATATATCCAAGATACTACTTCTAAATCATCTTCTTCTAAATTTCTATCCAATACTTCTTTGGTTGCATCTTCAACTGATAAACCCTCTTCTAATAACTCGTAAAAATCATCTCTTACATCGCAAGTTGTATCATTGTCAAATATTCCAGTTCCCCAGGCACCCATTTAGTACACCCCTTTGGTTTTATCTTCAGTCAATTAATTATACTATATAAGAATCACTTCCGATAATTAGACGTTATGTAAACATGACATGTATACGGTATACACTGATAAAAAAGAAAAAACGACCTTTTCTTTAATGAGTTCGTTTTTTCTTTTCAATCTTACTCTCCTAGATAATAACTTTTGTAGTTAAATTCACTTCAGTTCTATTTCCTATCAACGATTCCAGTAATATGTGATATCTTCTGAAAAGCTGTTCCAACCTGTAGTAGGAGACATCTTGTATGTTGCGTATGAGAATACTCCCCATTGATTTCCTAAGTATGCTTTTCCAGGCTGTGAATTTAACTTTACCAACCAGTTATCATATCTATAGTTTTTATTAACTTTAATATTATAATAGTATTCCTTTTCACTTTTTAATGCCTCAGCATCAGCAGAACCTACTCCTAAATTTACTTCACAAGGTTCTCCAAAAGCATTTTTTTGCCCACCATAAACAGCCCAGTCATCTCCAAATTGCGTATCTAAATATGGGCTTGGAAGATTTGTACTCCACCATGTTCCTTGTGTAGTTCCGCCATACTTCGTAACCCATGCCTCTCCGTCATAGTTATAAAAAACAGTGTCTAGTTCAAAAGAATTTTCTTTACTGTCTTCTAAGTATCCAGAAATACCTGTATTTGAAAACTTGAAAATTTGAGTTATGTAGGCACCCGTTGAATTAGTTATCATTGAATAGCGTCCAGTATAAGGTGTGGTTTTAGTTTTTGTAATAGAAGGAGGAGTTGCTCTTGTTTGTGGTTCTGTAATAAGCGTTCCTTGAGGTAATGTAGTATATTCTGCTATACTTGCATATGAATCTGTAATTCTTGCTTGCACATCCGAAAGTTCATCATAAAATGTTAGATGATTTATCTTTAAATCACCACTCATTAACTGATTCCACAAAAAACCTCTTTGTTCTTCGGTAAGATTACTTTCAGGGTCATAAATATAATCCATAGTACTTTGTTCAAATGCAGTCATTGCATCATATGTAGTTTCTCCTATTTCTTTTTGATAACCAATGGTTATTACTTCATCACTATTGGGAATAACGGTCTGAAATTCAGTTAAATACAAACCAGTCGAAATTGTCTCTAAATCCTTATACGTGTAAGAAGAATTTTCTAAATTAACTTCAACAAACGTTAAATCATCTTCACCCCCTACCACAAACGGAGTTACCCCAGCTGCAAATGTGCTTGATGGTAATAACAGAGATAAACTTAATAATGGCACTAAGAATAGCTGTTTTTTCTTCAATGTATTTCTCTTCCTTCCTAAAATATATTTTAATTATACAATCAGAATATCTTGATGATTAATTAATATCAAGATATATATTCAGAAAATTCAACATATTATTCGGAGTTAATTCATTACTATGCAAAATTTATCATATAGTATAAAAACCGTGAATTTATCACCGGGGTGTCGCCAACAAAACGCAGATTTACAACGTTAAAAATTTTAGTGCAAGAAAATGGCCACTTCAAACACAATAAGCACTTATTTCTCTATATCACAAAGTCCTCTGAAGGGATGATATTAGAACTTTATGAAATACTACCTTCTGGACAAATAAATTCTGTCAGAAAGCACGCTTTTTGAAAGGCGTGCTAGAATGTTTAGCGTTGTAAATCCTCGTTTTGCTGATGGGACCCCTATTAGATTGAAAAGGGGTAGGTTGAATGAATATAAGGTTTATTACCTTAGTTTGCATTGTAAGTATTATATTTGTATGGATAACACCTTTTATATATCCGATCAAAATTACAAGTATCGATCAACTAAAATATGTACGTTTAGGATGGCCGATTCCGATCATTGAACAGGAGTTATCATATACACCCTTAATAGAAGATTTACCAATCAAAATAGTTCTATCAGACCCATGGGAAAATAATACAACTCTCCTATGGGGTAACATGTTTTTGTCTGTAATCATTATCGGAACACTAATAATGACCTTATATACTTTCTTTTCATTTTTAATATCAAAATATTTTATAAAAAATTAACTCTATAGTATAATTAATGAAAATGAAAAATAAATCAAAATATGCTCCAGAAGAAGATCTTTCTTTAATAATTAATAACAACTACCGATAATCCTAACTTATGTTAACAACAAAGATATTTCTTCTCTAAACTGTACTAAGTTGCTTAACTATGTTATGTAGCATCGTTTTGAAGAATATAAATCCACTTCTCTTATCGACGTATTAGACTTTGCCAATTTAGTTGTAAATTCATAGACTATTAATACAAAATAGGACATTCCAAAATCCTTGGAATGTCCTATTTTTATTCCATAATCGCCTTCGATAGTTTAAGAATGAAATGAAAACCTTTCCCTAGGTAATCCATTCTCAAATTTAGCTGTCTGTGCAAAATTTAGACCGTTAGCGAGCCGCGAAACCCTCTGGCAGCATAGTAGGATTCTGCTCCATTGTGATACATGAAAACATGACCGAAACGTCGATCGCAAAAAAGTGCACCGCCGAGTTCTCTAATATCAGCAGGTGTTTGCACCCAGCTTGACGTCTTCATATCGAAATTTTCAAGTTGCTGCAACGCTCGATATTGTTCTTCAGTCAAAAGTTCTATGCCCATGGAAGCTGCCATATCAATAGCGTTATTTTCAGGTTTATGTTTTTTTCTTGACTCTAGCGCTTCACGGTCGTAACAAACACTTCTGCGGCCTTTCGGACTTTCTGCTGAACAATCACAAAACATATATTCGTCCTTCTCTTTATCATAACCAACAACATCCGGTTCACCGCCGGTTTTTTCCATTTCGTTAAGCGACCATAGCTTTCCAGTATTTTCATCCAGCTTTGCTTGAACTTTAGCCCATTCAAGATCTTTATGGCGGTTCATGTTTTTCTCAAAACGAGCTTTCAATACTCTTAGTAATCCTTCACTTTGTTCTTGTGACAACTCTTTTTTATCGCTGGTTGTATTGCTTTTTGTCATGTTAGTTCCCCCCTAATTGTTTTTGCTCATAATGGTTTAAGTATCATCCTCTATTTGTTTTATAATAAATTAAATGATTAAGTAAATCCATTCCGCCTCAATATGACCTGTTTTTTTAATACTTTTTAAAAGGTCTGTTCAATTACGCTTCTTCAGAACTCCATTTATAGCTAAGCTTACCCGCCGCTTACAGGAGGAATGAAAGCGACTGTATCTCCGCTCTGAACTACCTCTTCATCCTCAGCATATTCTTCGTTCACTGCAATCATATTTGATGGAGAAATAGTCACATTATATGTCTCTTCTAAAAGAGCTTTCAAATCGGAAATCGTTATGTTTTCTTGTTCTACGACAACCCTCTCTTTTCCGAATGCTTCTTGTAAATGGGCAAATAGCAAAACTGTAATCATTCTAAATTCTCCTTTCCCGGCTGACCGGATGGATAAGGCGTTTTCTCTAATTGATCGCCTATCCATAATTCGCCGTCTTCCCAATGTTCCTTTTTCCAAATCGGAACAATTTCTTTAATTCGTTCAATTGCATATTCATTTGCCTCATACGCCTCTTTACGGTGAGGTGTGGAAACAGCTATCACAACTGCGATATCTGAAATTTGCAATGTACCAATGCGATGTGTAATCGCCACTTGTGAGCCTGGCCATTTCTCTTGAATTTCCTTCCCGATTTGAGCAAGTTTCTTTTCTGCCATGCTCTTATACGCTTGATATTCTAAATAAAGTGTTCGTTTTCCCTTTGTAAATTCTCGGACAGTGCCAATAAATGTAGTAACAGCACCACACTCTCTCCGAATTACTTTGTTTGTGACTTCCTGTACATTGATTGGTATATCTATTACTTGAAAATAGGAATTACACATATTTTTCCCTCACTATATTCATCAGCCACGGTAAATACGCTGATTCTTCTGTAATATGAAATGTTTGATAGGTGTTTTGGATATGTGATGGCAAGGGTATCCAAGAAATCACCCCAATAATATGATTACTAGACTCTAACAATCTAAAGTCTTTCTCTGATTTTAATAAGACCACTTTTGGATATTGCGCTGCTTTGTACCCTTCAATAATGACAATATCTAGGTCGAGCAATGTATATAACGATATAATATCGTCTAACTTCCACTTGTTGTTAGTTGCATGAAGATGGAGCGTCCCTCCTCCTTCTACCGCACTTGCTATAGCACCTGCATTCTTATGGCGAGAGCTGTCTTTTTGCTGTACTTTCTCAGGTTCTCCTCCATGACCATGATGCTTAATTGATCCTACCTTACACCCTTCCGTTGTAAGTGATCTAATCACTTTTTCTGCCAAAGTCGTTTTCCCGCTGTTTTGATATCCTACTATTTGTAAGATTTTAACGGCTGTCCCCATGGCCATTCACTTCCTATCTGATCGTCCAGAAGCAGCACGGTAACTGGCATTCCTGCTTCATAGCCACGGGTCCCTCCAGGAAGGACAATAAATGCATTAGATTCTGCCAAAGATGAAACGACATTGGATTTATCAAGTCCAACTGGAGATGCTACCAGGCTTCCATTTTTAAATGTTACTTGGCCACGGATAAATCTCGTAAACGGATTTGCCTTGCGAAAATCTTTTTCTAGCACAGCTTCTGCACGCTGCAAATGAGGTTTCTTTGAAAATAATAGCGTGCGTATAATCGGACGCACATACAATTCAAATCCAACATAACAAGCAGAGGGATTCCCAGATAATCCGAATAATAGCTTACCGTTATATTCAGCTACCGTTGTCACACTTCCTGGGCGCATAGCAATTTTATTAAATAACACATTGGCTCCTAATTTTTCATAAATAGCAGGTAAATAATCGTAATCTCCAACTGACACACCGCCGGTTGTAAGCAAGATATCCACTTGGCTCATCGCTTCTTCCACAGCCCTGTAGCAGGATTCAAAATCATCCGCCAGCTTTCCGAAATACTTTGGTATTCCCCCGCACCGCAGAATTTGTGAGGATACCATATACGAATTGCTGTTACGGATTTTTCCAGGTACGAGTGATTCGCCAACTTCCAGCAGCTCACTTCCAGTTGTTAAGATACCAACAACCGGTTGTTTGGCAACTTTGACTGTATCGTATCCAAATGTAGCTAACAATGCTGTGATACCAGGATTAATGCAGATTCCTTTCTCAACAAGCATAGTACCATTTTTTACGTCTTCTCCCTGAAAAGACACATTATCTCCAGGGTGAAAGGAACGCTTTAAGGTCATATATTTAATACCGTTTTTTTCACTTTCTGTTGTCACTTCCAGCATAACTACCGCATCACAGCCTTCAGGCATTTGAGCACCTGTCATGATGCGAACTGCTTGGAATGCTTGTACTTCTTCAGAAAATACAAACCCTGCACCAATTTCTCCTACCACTTCAAATGTAACAGGAGATTCATTACTTGCACCTTTGGAATCTTTTGCGCGTATAGCAAACCCATCATAGGGAGAACGATCAAAATGAGGTACATCATGGTCTGCTACAATATCTTCTGCTAAAAAACGATTATAGCAATTTTCAATGGAAACCTCTTCCCAATTGCCAGCCTTTCTATATTTCATTACTCTTCGTACTGCTTCTTCTACTAAAATAGGGGTTCTCTTTTCAACCATAAAAGATTCAGCACCGTCCTTTCGTAATGATGTTGTATGTAAATATTATAGAATTTGACTCCTATCGCAGAAATGTATAGTACACTTTTTTATATAGAGTGGTACAATATATTCTTGAATAGAGTAAATACATATTAAGGGTGAAGCTTATGTCGTCTTTTACACATTTTAATGAACAAGGTCGTGCAAAAATGGTCGATATTAGTGATAAGGTCGTCACAGTTCGTACCGCTATTGCTTGCTCGAGCATTATCGTAAACGAACAAATATATACGAGCATTATCGAACATAAAATTGGCAAAGGTGATGTTTTATCCGTTGCTCAAATTGCCGGTATCATGGCTGCTAAACGTACTTCTGATATCATTCCGATGTGCCATCCTTTATTACTAAAAGGAGTCGATATATCTTTTCAATGGAGCATTAAAGAACTAGAATACCGTCTCCTTATTGAAGCAAAGGTGAAAACCGAAGGAAGTACCGGTGTTGAAATGGAAGCGCTCACAGCTGCAAGTGCATGCGCCCTTACCGTTTATGATATGTGCAAGGCTATCGATAAAGGCATGATTATTGGTGAAACGTATTTAAAAGAAAAAACAGGTGGAAAAAATGGCGATTTTAAACGCTAGCAGATAGACCAAAGGTATATTCCTTTGGTCTATCCTACTATCTGATAATACAGCCGTTTCGCTTCTTGTATATCATTTGTACCATGAACAAACACTCTTCCGTCTTGAAAGATCACCATTCTATACTCATCCATCTTCAGTGACAGTAAATATGGATTTTGTTCCATCATTCCTTTCCTGCCAAGCTGCAGGGCAAGTTCTTCTAAAGTAAGCTCCATCGGCTTTGAAGGCCGAATCTGAACAGTATTTCTGCCGCATAGTACTTCGGTTTTCGTCTGATTCTCAAACGATAGGTAGGGATATGTTCGATGCTCTCCGCAAGAAGGACAGCTGTCTTTCTTTACTTTAGTCACCTTGACCGAAGCATGCTGATTTTTCCAAAGGTCAAAAGATACAAGCGTACCGCGTAACGCTTCATAATCTTCCACCAAAAGTTTCAATGCCTCCGCTGTTTGGTACGACACAACCATATTCACTGCAGGGCTGATAATTCCTGCAGTATCACATGTTGTATTTCCCATTGGAACATGCTTCAGCAAACAATGGAGACAAGGCGTTTGATCCGGAATGATGGTAAAGGTAATACCGTAACTTCCTACACAGGCTCCATAAATCCATGGAACTTTGTATTTTTGACACATATCATTAATGATCATGCGCGTATCAAAGTTATCAGTCGCATCCATAATTAAATGAACACCTTTGATAAGCTCCTCAAGCTCTTGCACCGTAACATCTTTTATAAATGCAACTACGTCTACCTCAGAATTAATGTTGGATAAATACTTTTTTGCTGCCAGTGCTTTCGGCATGCGATCCCTCGCGTCTTCTTCTGTATACAGCTGCTGGCGCTGTAAGTTGCTCCATTCAACGTAATCACGATCTACAATAGTTACTTTTCCAACTCCAGCCCGTACAAGCGCCTCTGCACTCGCAGTTCCTAATGCACCGGCACCAAGTATTAATACATGTTTATTCGCCATCCTTTTTTGTCCAGCTTCTCCTATAGGGTGAAATAGGATTTGGCGTGAATAACGATCTTGCATAGCTTCTCTCCTTCCCCATCAAGCTTCATCCCCCGATATACGACATTTCTATTTTAGTACGGCGTTTTCTGTTCTCTTCTGTCCGTTCGTCTGAATAGCGGTCGTTTCGTTGCTTCCATACTGATCGCATATGCTCATACAGTGTTTCATCAGACATATCTTGCCGCAGCAGCGCTCGTAAATCCGTTCCTTCACTGGCGAATAAACAGGTATATAATTTTCCGTCTGCTGAAATACGTGCTCGCGTGCAGCTAGAACAAAATGATTCTGAAACAGATGAAATAACCCCTACTTCAGTAGTAGTTCCAACATACCGATAGCGTTTGGCTACTTCACCAAAGTAATTAGGATCAGCAGGTTCAATGGGGTAAATAGAGCCGATTTTTTCTATTATTTGCTTTTTTGTTATAACTTGCTTTAAATCCCAGCCATTCGTAGAACCAACATCCATAAATTCAATGTAGCGAAGCGTAATTCCCTTTTCTTTAAAGTACTTTGCCATTGGAAGTACTTGGTCATCGTTCATTCCCTTTTTTACAACCATATTAACTTTAATTTCAAGCCCGGCTTCTTGTGCAGCCTGAATCCCCTTTAGTACAGGATGAGTGCTGACGTTCCTGCCGTTGATTTTTTTAAATGCTTCATCCTCAATTGCATCAAGGCTAATATTCACTCGTTTTAACCCTGCTTTTTTTAGCTGTCTCGCTTGCTTAGCTAAATGAACACCATTTGTCGTAAGAGCTACATCATCTAGTCCTTCAATTGTTGTTAACATATGTATCAACATATGTAAATCCTTCCGTAACAGCGGTTCGCCACCCGTTAAACGAATTTTTCTGACTCCCATACGTACAAATAATGCTGCTAAACGGTGTATTTCTTCAAACGAAAGCAGTTGCTCTTCTTTCATGAACGCATAATCAGGACCGAAAATTTCCGCGGGCATACAGTATGTACAACGGAAGTTGCAGCGATCAATGACTGAAATACGTAAATCCTGCAGCGGCCGATTCAATTGATCAAGAATAACAGTGTCCTTCATATACGCCCTCCTTTGTATTTATAAATCAGACTGACACTCAGCACCAAATTCAATAATTCTTCCTATAACTCTCGTAAAAGATGACTGGCTTTTTCAACTTGTAACAAGCCGTACAGTAAATTGTATCATACTTAGAAAGTAAATAAGTTTTTTTTGTACAAATGAACTAAACTCTAATTATGTTGTTCATCTTCATCCAAGAGGCTATGCAAAATGGATTTATTGTTAATATTTATAAATTTATTCCCTGAAATATGAAAATCCTGTTCCTGTAAATATTTCACATTCAATACCTTCAATAATGACATCATGCGAAGATTGTCTTCTTCTAATAATCGCTTGATAGAGCTAGAAGCACTTCTTTTATACGCAGCAATTAGCGGCTGATACTTTCCCTTTATTATAGGAACGACTGCATCTATATTCGGCTTTATACAATTGATAATCACTTTTAAGATTGACGAAGTAATTAGCGGTGCATCGCAAGGTAAAACAATATACCAATCTGCTTCGTATGCTTCCATTGCAGAATATACTCCAGCAAGCGGTCCCTTCCCTTGGTAAATCTGTATATCTTCTATTATAGTAATAGAAGACTTGTATTCAAACTGCTTCGTTAAGGATGGCAAGCTTACCAGCACAATATGTTGCACTTGATTTTCCAGCGCTTGAAGTGCATGTTCATATAAATATTGACCCTTATATGTAGCAAAGGCTTTGGGTTCTCCAAACCTTCTGGACTGTCCTCCTGCCAAAATAATTCCTACTATTTTCAAGTGAACTCTCTCCATTTTGTTATGTCATCTTTACGGTAAATGAAATTACAAATTATATATTATACATTTTGGAGCAGATAAAGACGCAAGAAGATTCTCACTGATGACAGTTTTACTTTTAGGGAAAAACATAGTTTGCAATCGCTTCGGTCTAGCATATAATGCTATGATCGTAGCTATCGATACCCACACTGAGATGTTGAATCCGCGCCATTTTATACTATTCTCCACATAAAGTTTCTACTTTTCCCTCGATTTTACTCCATCTTTTTCATTTTTTCCAACATTACTGCAATTATATCCTTATATTCGCTTTTTCGATGCACCAATTGCTCTAGTATGCTCACTAATTCTGCTTTTTCTAATCTATTTAACACGTCCGAGATAGCCGCTGTTGGAACAGAAAGCAGCCCTTTCTTATCTATAGCGAATACAACAGCCGCCATATGCTTACAATGATTTTCATATGGACACTCACATTCGCTGTAAATAAATTGTTTCAAATCTATTTTCACTTCATAATCTCCATAATTCCCCTCTACTAAAGAGTACACTATGTTGTTCTGTAAAGTAATCTCACTCACATATCCTTCTTCATAATAATCAAGACCACGCTCAATAATATGGGGTGGAATGCAGCTCTTCATCTCTTTTTTCAATTGTTGAATATTCATTCTTTATGCCTTTTCAACCTCTACATTTATTTCCTTGTTCAGTATAGTCATTCATCTTCTTATAAATAACATCAAGTGAAAGGTTCTTACGTAAAGCATCCCCTATCTTGTCAAAACTATCTTCTCTTATTCTATTATAGCTTTCTCTATCTTCTTTTGCTGTAAGACCTTTACTTACACGTACAAAATTCAAATATGCAGCACGAAATGCATCGTTATGAAAAATACCATGAAAATAGGTTCCTATCACCCGTTCACTTTTTGCTTTAGCTCCGTCCGTTTTATCTTCTAATCGAATGAAGGAATCTACCAGCTCTGTATAGCTTGTCACACCCATATGTATTTCGTATCCAGTAACAGAAAATAATCTGTTATTGAATGCTAACTCTCCCTTAGATAAAACTGTTGTTTTATCCTTTAATAACTCGGTTTTTATGGGAAGCAGTCCAAATCCTTGTATAGAGCCGATGTTACTTTCCACCTGAAATGGATCAGCAATATCCGTGCCTAGCATTTGATAGCCTCCGCAAATCCCGAAAATAAAGCTCTCTCCTTTTTGATGTTTTTCCAATATATCAGCATATAAGCCGGTTTGCTTTAAAAACTGTACATCCTCTATCGTATTTTTCGTACCTGGCAAAATAATAATATCGGGACTTCCTAACTCTTTTCTATTTGTAACGTACCGTACACTGCAATCAGGCTCAACGAAGAACGGGTCAATATCTGTAAAATTTGAAATGTATGGATACTTGATCACCGCTATGTCTATTTCTTTTTTCTCGTGAACTGAAGACATGGTTTCGAGTACAACTGAATCTTCTGCATCCATATACACATCTTGAAGATACGGGATCACTCCTAATACTGGTTTTCCAGTATATTCTTCAAACCACTTTAACCCCGGCTCTAATAATGATAACTCTCCTCGAAACTTATTAATGACTACCCCAATGATACGATCACGGTCTTCTGGTTCCAGCAGCTGCAATGTGCCAACTAAGCTTGCAAATACTCCCCCTTTATCAATATCGCCAACAAGAATGACAGGTGCATTTGTTAACCTGGCAATTCTCATATTAGCAAGCTCCCGATCATTTAAATTGATTTCCGCAGGACTCCCTGCTCCTTCAATCACTATAATGTCGTAATTGCTTGCCAACCGATCGTATGCAGTTTGAATGATCTCCAAACCATGTTCAAAAAAATCTTTACGGTACATCGTTGCTTCATAATTTCCTAACGGCTTTCCATTTATAATAACTTGTGATGTTAAATGTCCTGACGGTTTTATTAAAATAGGATTCATATCAGCCGTCGCCACAATCCCGGCTGCTTCTGCCTGCACCCCTTGAGAACGGCCGATTTCTTTTCCATCCGGTGTAACATAAGAATTGAGCGACATATTTTGCGCTTTAAATGGTGTTGTCTTATATCCATCTTGATAAAAAATGCGGCATAGTCCTGTAACAAGTAAACTTTTTCCTGCATCCGAGTGCGTCCCTTGAATCATAATGGGCAAAGTTTTTTTCATTTCTCTCGCTCCTAGAATGTATCTGATTACATTAAATGTTGGGTATTGCACATATACTATGTTTATTGTAATAGATTAAGCAAAAATTTTCAGTTTAATTGATTCAAATCCAACCTATATGAAATAAGAGCTTGTTTTGTTGTATAATGAAAAATTATGTCCAACAGAATTGGTTTACATAATAATTATTATTGTAAATTTGATTAACGATAATAATTAGCTTAAAACTCAAGTACTTAAATCTCTTACATTTACACACGATTAGTTTAGTATATATCTTTCAATTGCGTATGCAACTCCATGTTCATCATTCGACAAAGTCACAATATCACTATGTTTCTTCACTTCTTCCTCCGCATTTCCCATTGCAATTGATAACCCTGCTGCATTAAACATCGGAATATCATTATTTTCATCTCCAATAGCAACCGTATCTTCTAATGGGATATTAAAATAGCGAGCCATTACTTTTAAACCGTATCCCTTATTTCCATTAAAGTGTGTAACTTCAAGATTAAAGGGAGAAGAGCCGGCTACATACGTCTCTTCAATAGATTGCAAATTCTGCTGCATTCGTTTTTTCTGTTCAGGATCAAGCCCTAAAATAAGGAACTTTTGCACTGTAAAATCTTTATTATTGATTATCTCCTCAACTTGGTCAAAAAACGAATGACCGTATACGTGTGGAGGTGTCGTAAACATTTTATAGTGTTTATTTTCATAATACTCCTCTGGCACACGACCTGATAGCAGAACACTTTCTAATCGTTCACTCCAATTTCTAGGAGCAAAAATTCCTTTGTTGGTAGATATATTATACGGTACATATTCCTTTTCAATCTCTACAGCAACTTTTTGATTTTGAGTTGGACTTAAAGAATTTAGTTCTACCAATTTTCCGTTTACATATATAGCCGTTCCATTATTCCCACCAACAGGGCAGTCCAATCCGTATTTAGCCAACTGTTCATTTATAGAAGTTTGCGATCGTCCAGAAAGGATCATAACAATATGCCCCTGCTGTTGAGCTTTTTTAATCGCTCCAATGTTTTCATCACTAATTTCTTTTGTTGAATTTAATGTAGTACCATCCAAATCAAGAGCAATAAGTTTCATGAGCATTTCTCCCCTTTTCCAAAAAGCAGGTTATGTCATAAATATATTTCTGGATATAAGTCTTATTCTCTGAAAAATTGAATGTAGCATGTTTGTAGGATTTTGTTGTAGGTTTAAAGATAAAGAGCACTTGATGTCCATCACAATTAACATCTGTACATTTTTAAACCTGTCTATATTTTCACATTCATATAGTAAGCATACAATTGGCAATATAATATAATTTGTTTATTGCTAAACTATCCAATAAACATTGCTAATTATCTTTACGCACGTTCTATGACCGAATTAAAAATACGAAGGAATTTCATTTATAAATGAAATTCCTTCGTATTTTTGTTACTTCCTCTAACAGCGCTGTTAATTTACCAATTTGGTTTATTAGACAAATGAAATCTACACTTGTATCTCAACTTGATATATTCATAAGTGCTACTCTGATTATGGAATGAGAAGCGATGTTTATAGCAGCACCGGGTTGAACAGTTATCCATGTTGTGACACCTTACAAATGGTTTGTCCATTTATAAGTTATTTGTGCCAGATTGCATTCGAACTCTTTCTACAGATACTTATCATGAAACAACATTTATATTGAAATTTGCTTTTTTAAAGAAACTGGATGCAATAAGATCTTGTTCTCTAATAAATCTCAATTATGGTGGAAAGCCATTCCTAGAACAGCGAGCGCTTTAAAGAAGAGTACTGTTTCGTATTATAAAAATATTTTAATTGTGCAGAAACAATTCGAATTACTTTACTTCCGCTAGAATTAAAAATAGGTTAATAGTTTTTTTCATAAAATTTCAACTATTGTTACAGCTGTGAAAGTATACTCTGTTATGTATTCCTTTCTCTTATATCGGTATATTTTTCCCATTCTTATCCATACTATAACTGAACTAAAAAGGAGGCGATAGTATGCAAAAGAATGCGAGAGGACATGTACAAGATTCCTGCAGCGCTTTAAATGAAGCAAAAAGCTGCCTTGAAAGCGCTCTGCAAACAGTGGAAAAATCAGATAATGCACAGCGTATACAGCAATCCTTGCAGGCTGTGGAAACTGCTTTACATCAATGCGACAGCACTGCACAAATACTATCACAAGAATAAAATAATATTTTGTTCTTGCGATAGTGCATTATGATTGGTCACTCTTTGTTATATCACAGATAAGAAGCAGAACAAACTATATCTGTTATTTTGGATAGCGTGTAACAACATTTATGAAAACCATTCATCTATTACATTATGTTGTAAGAGATTCTTCTTACAATTCTCTCGTGATTCCGAAAGGCAGAAAAGAACAGCATACGAAAAGGCGAGTTCAAAAGAACTTGCCTTTTCGTATGCTGTTTCAAATACTTAAAAAAAGCACCTCAAAATGAAGTGCGATGGAGGTAGACACTATGTAGACGCGACCTACTCTATATCGATATGCAATCTTACACTATTTATTCCTCGTATATCATCTTTTTCATCATACCTCCATCAATCGTAATGTTCTCTCCATTGATAAAATCATTGTAATCATCTGTTAAAAACAAACATGCTCTTGCTATATCTTCAGGTTTACCCACTCGAAGCGATGGGTGCTGTACGTGATCCTTGATACGCAGTTCATCGTAGGCAGAAGTTTGAATCCAACCCGGGCTAATACAATTCACTGTTATATTTTCCTCACCTAACGATAAGGCCAATGCGTGAGTAAGCGCAACAATCCCTCCTTTTGATGCCCCGTAAGCTTCCGAGTGAGGTTCTGACATAAACGCACGTGTAGAAGCGATGTTTATGATTCTCCCATATGAGGTTCCTTTATTCAGCTTGTAAAACTCTTTTGAAGTAAATACGAAGCTCCGTAAATTCACGTGTAAGATTCCATCCCACTCTTCTACAGTTAAGTCTTCCAGCGGGCAAAATTTACTTACTCCCGCATTGTTAATTAAAATATCAATGTTACCATGATGATATTGCAAATGATGAAACATTTGGACGATTTCATTAACATTCTTAAGATCTATTAAATAAAAAAATGCTTTTTCTCCCAGTTCCGTAGCAGCCTTCTGTCCCTCCTCTTGATCTTTATCTGCCAGCACGACCGTTGCACCCTTTTCAATATAGGCCCTTGCAATCGCTAAGCCGATACCATTTGCTGCTCCAGTCACTAAAACTGTCTTATCTTCATAATTCATTTTATCACTCCTAGAAATACATAATTTCTACTAATCCAAGGCTAGGTGGCAACAGTGCAACAATTTACATAACTCGCACTGCTTCTCTATTCTTTTACGGCTAGTTCACTTTCTCCAAGCAATCTATCAGCAACAATTATCCCATCTTCATCGACATATACATAATGATTAGGGTGCCATTTTACACCAGCAAATTGCAGTGTAATATTTTCTTCGCCCAGCCCTTTTTTATTACTTTTCTTTGGAACTGTTGCTAATGCACAAACTCCAATTTCAATTTTCTTTAACTCTGCACTATCACGCACGCATCCATGAATGATAATCCCTGCAAGGCTGCGCTTTTCAGCAATCGAAGCCAAATTATCTCCCAATAATGCACATCGCATAGATGCCTGCCCATCAACAACTAAGACCGTTCCTGCTGGTAATGTTTCCAGCGCATTACGAACGAGTACATTATCATCTAAAACTTTCAAAGTTGCAATTGGTCCATAAAAAGAAGCTCGTTTTCCAAATGATCGAAAAATCGGTTCACATACTTGTATGTATTCTCCATACGCATCGCACAAGTCCGTTGTTTTTACGGTCATTCTCTCATTCCTCTCTTAACGTTCTGCTTACTACTTCGCTTCTACATTTTAATTCCCCTTTTTCCATCCGAAAGAACACGCTATACTTAAGGAGATAAAATAAAAAGGAGATATAATATAATGGCAGTAAAAACAATCGCATGTCGTATACTGGATACACAAAAAATTACATATTCCTTACACGAGTATGAAGTAGATGAGAATAACCTAGATGCAGTACATGTAGCAAAGCAAGTTGGCTTACCTCCGCAGCAAGTGTTTAAAACATTAGTACTCCGAGGCGACAAAACCGGCGTTATCATGGCTTGTATACCTGCCGATAAAGAATTAGATTTAAAAGCATTAGCTGCTGTCAGTAAAAATAAAAAGGTGGAAATGGTGCCCGTAAAAGAAATACAAGGATTAACAGGTTATATCCGCGGCGGTGTATCACCGCTTGGTGTAAAGAAACGTTTTCCTTTTTTTCTACATGAAACAGCACACATATTAGATCCAATTAGTATTAGTGCTGGAAAAAGAGGGCTGCAAATTTTTCTTGCTGGCTCAGATCTTGCCTCTATATCCGAAGCTAATCTTGTTCGGATTGCTCATTAATAAAAGACAAGGCGCTAAACCTTGTCTTTTATATGTATCATTCTGCATGCAGCCACTCTTACATTTCCTGTAGCATTTTTTCCATATTCGATGTAACTGTTACTATATCCTCGTGCAAGACTATGTCAAAATAGGGGTCCATTGGTGTTGGTTCCAAATTAATCAGCATCAGCTTTGCGCCATGTTGTTTCGCGAATAAAGGAAACTCATTTGCCGGACGTACAGATAAGCTTGAGCCCATTACCATAACAACATCAGTCGCTTCTAAAACAGGAATGATTTGATTCGTATGACGAATCGCATCCCCATATAACACAACATTTGGTTTTAAGATTAAGGCACACTCTTCACAGCGCGGTACGTCTTCTTTCAAAATATACGGTAAATCATATTCCTTTTTGCATTTCAGACAAAACGCTTCATCATATGAACCGTGCATATCGAACACATTCGGATTGCCTGCTTTTTGATGAAGTCCATCAATATTTTGCGTAATAACTGCTGTTTCTTTTCCTTTAGCTGCCAAATAAGAAATAAAGTAATGACCTTCGTTTGGCTGAATATTACAAAGTCCCGCCAAAGAAAATAACTCCTTAAAGGTTTTCCAAAACTCTTTCGGTTTTCGATTATAGTAAGTTTGAGAAAGCAAATACTCCACATTTTCATATTTTTCGTACATCCCGTTTTTGGATCGGTAATCAGGTATTCCGCTTGTCGTACTCATTCCCGCTCCTGTCATAAATGTAAATCTAGAATATTGTTGCAGCCACTCTGATACAGACTGCTCCCATTTTTTCATAAAACTCACTCCCTTCTTTCTCTTTTATTATATAGAATGTACTCCCCTTTACAATTTCGATTTCGGTAATTGAAATTAAAAATATATGTTTTTAATAGCAGGATTAAGGACTAATACAGTTTATAATATACCTCTCAAAAATCAGATTCTTGTTCGAGCTGTTCTACAATGAGAACACCGTCTTCTATTGCCGTAATTGATACCATCGCTCCTTGCCGAATCTCTCTATGCCTGACACTTTTAGCAGACATTCCATTGCTCCCGAATTTTGATTGTATGAATACTTCCCCCATACCGTTCACTGGGATTGTAATTAATACTTCACCTTTTTGTCCGATTAAATCCTGCAGGGTAAATGCCGTATTTTGCTCTGAGCGCGAAATTGGTACAAAAATAAAAATTTTCATTAGCAGTACGCTTATAAATGCAGATAAAAATGCAATGATAAAAATCGAAAGGCTGCCCCAAGAAAGTAAATATTCTAATATATAACCGGTTCCACATAAGATTGCAAAAAAGCTGAACAACATGGTTAAGCTTAGGCTCGTTCCCAAACCAATATTAGCAATCGCATCCAAAATATCACCAAAAATAAGAAATAAAAGTGCGATACCGCCCATCGTAATGAGTCCGAGCAAATAAATGTCCAAAATCCCATATCCCCATGCACTCATCGAGTTTGAACCCATCTCCCTATATACAAGGTTCTACCTCCTTTCTTTTATAAGCCCTCATGTTTTTCCAATTATCGGTATTTCTATTCTATCAACGAAATCAGTAAATTGTGAATTTTTATACACAATAAAAAACTGTCCTTGCGATGCGGACAGTTTTTTACTGCTTTCGAAATAATACAGTGCTTATAGCGAGCAGTACAAGAATGAAACCAATGGAAAGCAATATATTCTCTGTAAAAAAATCTAAGCCTTTTCCCTCAGTGAGCAGCATCTTTGCTTGATTCTGCAAATAAGCAGGACTCCATTTCATATACTTAACAGCTAAGCTGGTAGTAACACTGAGTGCCGCTACGAACATAATAGAAACCGCGGCAATGCCCCCGCTGCTTTTTATAAAAGAGCTAAATAGAATGGTTACTGTAATAATAAATATAAGCCAAACACTGTACACTAAAAAGCTTTGAAACACGCGCATAAATGAAACATCACTGAATAATACGTTCGAATAATACCATGCGGATAGAAAGCTGATAAAAAAAGATAGAATGATCAGAGTAGCTTGAGCTGCCCACTTACTGATGATATATTGAAGAGCCGAAACGGGTTTTACTAAAATAAGATGTATAACTCCGCTTTGCCGTTCACCTGCTATAGAACTCATACCAGATAATACAATGATGGCTATTCCAACTGTTGCATACTGCCCTAGGACGGATGCCATTACTTCTTTACCTGAAGGAGTAGGGATATCGATTATCGTTCCCTTTGGCAAATCTCCTGCCATGTTTAATATTTGAGGCATATAATACATTGTCAATGGCTGCGAAATACTAAGAAGAATAAAGACTATTGGAAGCCACATCCATTTTGCGGAACGCCATTGTTCTAGTATTTCTTTCCTGTACAGAATCCCCCATTGCTTCATTTTCCCACCACCTTCATAAATAAATCTTCGAGTGAATCTTGCATCTCCTCAAATTTTTGCAAAGAGAGATTGCGAGATAAAATCGTTTCTAAAATAGCAAGCTTGGCTTCTTCTATATTTGAAACAGCTAGAGTGGCTTCATTCTCCTTTTGACGATGCACGCGATATATATGTGGAATAGAAGAAAGCCAATCTCCAAGTGGCTCTTTCGTTTGAATGTACAGCATTGGTTTCTGGTATGTTGCTTTTATCTCCTCTATGCTCCCTGCTGCTTTAATTTCTCCGGATTGAATTATGAGAATATCATCACTAATCTCTTCCGCATCATGCAATACATGAGTAGAAAAGAAAATCGTTGTTTCCTTTTTTATTGTTTTCATCATTTCCAATACATCACGCCGTCCAATTGGATCTAATGCAGATACTGGTTCATCTAAAATCAATAATTTTGGATTATGAATGAGCGCCTGCGCCAATCCAAGGCGCTGCTTCATCCCCCCTGAGAATCCCCCTATTCTTTTTTTATTGACGTTCCCCAGCCCAACCATTTCTAACAGCTCCGGAATACGTTGTTTGATTGTTGCTTTATTTAATCCTGACAGCCTTCCGATATATGTTAAAAATTCCTCGGCAGTCATCCATGAATAGAACGAAGGATATTGTGGAAGATATCCGATAAATTTTCTTATATCCTGACCTTCCAGACCGGGAAAAACAATATTCCCTGTATTCGGCTGAATCAATCCCGCCAACATTTGCAATGTCGTTGTTTTTCCTGCTCCGTTAGGGCCTAGCAGCGACATGCACCGGCCTTCTGATATGGTAAATGTGATATTATTTACCGCGTTATAGCTTCCATATGTTTTCGTTAAGTTCTCTATTTTTACAAGACTCATTATCATTCCACCCTATTCGCTTTTTCGCCCAAAAATGAAGTAGATGATTGGTCCAATTGTATTCATGAACAGGATAATTAAAATCCACATCCATTTTGGACCTCTTGTATGCTCTTGTCTTACACAGCTTACTAAAGCTGCTATTGTTAAAATAACCTGCAAAACTACTAAAGGTGCCACCAATTGCCAATGAATATTCTCCATTAATTCTCTCCCCTTTTTTTCTTTTTAAATGGCTTGAGTACAATTAACCAATATAGCACAGCGGGCATAGGACATTGAATCAACCCCCAAATCCCCCAAAACCAAGCATTTCTCCCTCTTTTTTTTGCAGACACAAATAATACTGTGCTTTGCAATATCATGATAGGAGCAAGCAACATAATGATTTCTGTCTGTGTCATCATTTTATTTCCTCATCTTCCGTCAAGCTCTTTCGTCTTTCTATCAGTAAATAAGCAGGAATCAAAATTACCCCTACCGCTTGCAAAGCTGCGAATAGTACAGGACTATATACTAATGTCGAAAGGACAATAGAGATTATAAAAAGAGCTGTCAGCAAAAATAAACTCAACTCCCTTCGAAATTTCTTTCGAATTTGCAGTTTTTGCTGTTCAATTTGCTGTTTGAAAAGCAGTATATCTGGGGGATGATTACTGTAAATTTTTTCCATACTTTCCAACTCTTGATTGAGCCGTTTTATCTCTAGGAAGGGTTTCTCTTCAATCGCGTCATTTTGCTCTTTCATTTTCTGCTAACTCCTTTCTTAGTTTTTTCAATCCATTATGAACCCGAGATTTGACTGTTCCTTCACGCAAGCTTAACATTTCCGCTATCTCTTCGTAACGGAATCCGTAATAATGCTTTAGTAAAACCGGCATTCTTATTTCTTCTTCCAGCTCGCTAAATGCTTCCATCACATCCGACCAATCGAGACCTTCTTTTACTGCATCCCACTTTAATTTTCTTCGATGCTGCTCGCGCTGATTTTTCAGCCAGAATCGCTCCCTTTTTTTCTTTCGAAGCTGATCCGTATATAAGCGAGAAGCGATCGTAATTAACCATGAAGAAAATTTTGATGTTCCATCGTAGTTTCGTATATATACAATACCCTTCAGGAAAGTATCTTGCACTAAATCCTCCGTCAGCTCTTTATTCAACGTTATTTTTATACAGTATTTAAAAAGAAAGGAATAATGATAATGAAACAATTTAGCTAAGGCATCGCTATCGCCGCGCTGAGCTTGTGCAATAAGTTCTATTTCTTCTTCCAGCTCCATTCTCCTTTAGATGCCCCTTTCATTTCAAAATCACCTATAGTACGTTTATCTTCCTTCTTTCGTTCACATCAATTTTTTAAATTTATATACTTTCTTTTCTCGAAAGAAAAAACGAGGATATTTCACCTCGTTTTTTCTTAATGATGTTCCCTTCCTTCAAAAAACCCCTTCAGCTTTTCCAAATTTGCTTGGTCTACCCCTTGTGCATACGGATTATCTTCCACGGCACTTTCTGGATCAGCATTCGTTTTAATCACTAACGAAGGCGAAGTTGACGGTTCTGCAATAATACGATCATTTAATTCTTTAAAATCTGGCATATTTTTATTTCCCGGTTGCTTTCCTTCCATAGGACATACACCTCCTACAGTTAGGGTGTATAAGTCATAAAATTTTATGTACATGTATTTTTATTAATGTGAGCTCCTTCTGTATGCTTGAGTCGACGTTTTTATTGAAGCATATGTTCCTATTGCAGCACTCCCATAGAAAAACCTGCCCATATATTATGAGGATGACTGTAAAACACTGAAATAGCTAATCCAATGACGGTAGGAACATAAGAACGACTGATAGAAAAAATACGTTTTATTAATTGGGTACAACGTAACGTTATCAGAACAGCATCCCAAAAATTTGTATGAATAATAGGAAATTTCTCCAATGCTTTCCCTTCCTCCTTCTTTAAAATATACATTGCCTCTTTTTATTTAATATGTTTGCATAAGCAGCAGCATATACGGAAATTCTCATCGTCCTGCTTTATTCTTTCAAATATTAGTTCATATAGCTAGGTATATATACATTTTTGTTTATTGTCTTTCTTGTCTAAGCAT
Organism: Bacillus sp. 165; assembly: GCF_017742235.1. Taxonomy (GTDB): domain Bacteria; phylum Bacillota; class Bacilli; order Bacillales; family Bacillaceae_G; genus JAGHKQ01. Next base: position 117,420 of record NZ_JAGHKQ010000003.1, on the reverse strand, counting down.
ATTTACTTTTATGCACATACCATATCTACTAGAAAAGGTTGTCCCTTTTTGCTACAAACAATGAAAGGAGCAAACAACGAATGAATGTAGATTTAAAAAAGCTATTGGCTGATATACTCCAAGATGAAAAATTCCTTCAAGCAGCACAGGATTTTTCTGATTATTTAGATGTTGATAAAGTTCGTGAGCTTACAATTAATCTTGAAGATTTCCAACCTATATCAGAATCCTTAAATACTCTGTTGCAAGATGATGCTAGTATTTCCCACATCTTGCATAACACGAACCTGTCGGAAGCTGCAGCACTTTTAACTACTTCTCTTAAAGATGAAGCTCTAGCTAGCAAGGTATCAGAAGTTTTAAATTCTCTCCTAACAGATATCGATATTGCTAAAATTGCGCACATGCCATTCTCTGCAATTCTTAGTAAGGTTTCCCCTGCAAAAATGGTAGAACTGTTTACCACTACACTAAAAGAAGTGAATACAGAGAGCATTTTATCAGAAGTGATAGGTAGTCTAAAACTAACAGGGAGATACGATACAATTCTTAATGCCTTCTTCACTTCATGTCTATCAATTAACAAGGTTGTAGATATGGCAGAAGCTTTTATTAATAGTGATAAGAATGTTGATAAGGTAAATATCTTATTTAAGCTTTTCTCAAGCATTAGGAGCAATGCACAATTGCTTACTTCTTTTATACATGCTGCGGCGGATCTTCTTCTTAACCCAGTTATAATGAGCTTTATAGCATTATTTTTGAGAGCTTTGGCGAATTTTATTTCCCCAATTGATGGACAAGCAAAGCAACCCTCTCTAAATGCAAAAAAGCAATTATTGGCCAAGCTCTTTAATGAAACGTTTAAGGATTTCAAAGCAAGTGACCCAACTACACAGCTGTTATTAGATTTTTATAAAGAAAAGCTTTTTAAATCAATATCTTAAGCTGTTAAAAAATTCACAAGATTTTGCCTCATACTATATATACAATACGATTAAAAGGTCATCCTAGCTGGACGACCTTTTTTAGATAAAGACTGATTTGGAATATCCTACATTATAACTAGGATAAATTGTATTATATACAGATTAGCAGTTATTACTCAAATACATATGTTCCGTATCGATTCAAACGGATTTCTATTGCTCGTACGGATCTTTCGTGGAGTCTCGCTATTTCTTCAATTGTTTTTCCAGATTTATATTTTGTGATAATCTCTTCATCTTCTTCTTTTGTCCATTCTTTCCCAGAGTTGTTCGGCCGAACAATTGCTCGTTTTTCGCTTCGGATTAAACGGTCTAATCCTTCTTCTGCTCGCATTAAAGCGCGTACCGTATCGGGATGCTTATAAGGCTCTGGAGGGCTGAATACTTTTCCTGTATGCGGATCAAGTCCTCCTAATAATAATCGAATAATATGTTTTGCGCGTGCAGTTTCCATACTTTCCATATGTATCCCCCATTCATTTTCTGCTTGTGTTTTCAATTGGTTTTCTTCCAAAATTTTCATATTTTTGCCTCCTCAATAGCATTATCTACCAGTGGTGACAATAATTCAATTACGTAAAAGGTAAAATAAACAGGGCAATTTTTGAATTTTCTCCTAGAGCAAAATTCAAAAATCAGAGGATAATTTTATATTTTTTACTACTTTTGAAAATTTTTATTTTAAAATATTTTATAATTTTAAAATATTTAATTTTTTTCATAAAAATGCATTTATTTGAATTTTTTACCAATATTTCTATTTCATTGATACTAATTGTACCATCTCATTTTTCAGATTTTTTCGGTTCACAACTCTCATCAAACGAACACGATTATAACGTTGAATCAGAATAAAAGGAACATTAAACAAAATGGCATAAGCAAACATAATCACCCCTGCTGAAGGGCTATTCCACATAAAAAACAAACAAGCAGGAATAATGGAAAGCCAATGGGCAAGCTCACCTCTCCTTGTTTCTAATACAAATTGGTGTAAATATAAGATATTGGTTTCTAAAAGCTTTTTTTTACGAAACCCTCTTCTAAAAAAAGCGCCACCGTCTGGCGCCAGGCGCTTCCATTTCTTAATTTGTATTTTTTCATAAATCTTTCCGTCTTGTTCCCAGCTTCTCTCTTTAAATAACCAAGTATCTTCCTTAAACAAACTATTACTCATCCTTACACATGCGTAAGAGATTCCAAAATGAATACTGAGCCAAGCAAACACATTTAATACAATAGTCCATACAGGCGATAAAAGAATCAACACTCTCTACTCCTTTTTAATTTGTATAGTTCTTCCTTTCCAAGAAACACTTCTTAAGATGAATATTTTCAAAAATGAGCTAAAAAAGACTAAAACAAAGAACATCACATGAATAGGAAACAAGAGAGCAGATATCCATCCAAAATTGCCTATTCGTGATAAAATCCAATACCATTGCAGCAAAAACAATCCATAAAAGAAAACAATAACTTCTAGATGAACAGGTTCCTTAATAAGAACGAACTGCAGGCTTACTGTTACTAGCCCATTGATCCATATAATGATAGGAAACAAATAAATAAGCTTCGTAGCAGAAGCTCCTTTCGCAAAGCTTTTTGTCCATCCATATATCAACGAAACCAGTCCATTAGGATACATCCTCATAGAGATAACGTTCTTACCGCTGATACAAGATACTTTTCCTCCTTGCTCAATCACATGCTGCCCGAAAGCCATATGCTCTAACAGCTCTCCTTTCACAGCGCTATGACCATCGAATTTAAAATATTCTTCTCTATCACAAACTAAACATTGGCCAAATGCACCTGCTGAATTAGTTTTGCTTCTGAACATATGAAAAGCTCCTATAGATGCCATAATAACCATATGGAACATAGACGACAAAAATTCATAAGGGCGCTTCATCCTATGATATGGATGGAGTGACAAAATTCCTCCCTCTTTTCTATAATATTCCAGCAATCTAGTGATCCCCCCCTGTTCCATAATCGTATCCGCATCTAAAAATAATAATATATTTCCTGTGGCCTCTTCTGCTCCCTTCCAGCAGCCCCATCCTTTCCCCATCCACCCATCAGGCAACGATGACAGAGATAGAACTTTCACTCCTGCTTTCTCTGCTATCCATTTTGTTCTATCATCAGAATGATCATCCACGACAATGATTTCATGAATACTCATTTTCTGTGCAAGCAACGAAGGAAGCAGCACTTGCAGATTCACTTCCTCATTTCGAGCAGGAATGATGACTGATAATTGAGGGAGTTTACTATTTATTGCGAGGCTTTTGCAGAAAGGTATTTTCCAAAATAATACGATCCCCATAAAAATTGATAATAGAAGGGTTAAAACCATATTTATCTCCTCCTTTTCCTTATAAAGTATAAATCTCTAAAAATGTGGCGAAACAATGGGTAGATATGATTTTTACTATTGTAGTCAAGCTTACTATGATTCATAAGGAGGATTTATAAAATTGAAACAAAAAGTTGTAATTATCGGAGGCGGATTAGGTGGATTATCCGCAGCTATAAAATTGGCTGGACAAGGACATGAGGTTACTATTCTTGAAAAAAATGAACGAGCAGGTGGAAAGCTGAATATTCGTAGCGGTAAAGGCTATACATTTGATACAGGACCTTCTATTTTATCTATGCCATGGGTACTTGAGCAATTATTTGAAAGCGTTGGACGCAATATTCATGATTATATACAAATAGAACGAATAGAGCCGCAGTGGCGCACATTCTTTGAGGATGGTACTGTTATTGACTTACTAGGCGATTTGCCATCCATGCTCGAGCAGCTAAAAACTATCTCCCCAACGGATGCAGAACGATTCTTTGATTATATGAGTTATGCATCCAAATTATATGATCTTAATATGAAGAGCTTCTATAAACGCAGTCTTTCCGGGCTGTCAGAACTGCGCTCTATGCACAATTTAAAAGAGTTACTAGCAATGGATCCGATGAAATCGATGGATCAGGCAACGAAAAAGTACTTTAAAGATAAACACTTGCAGCAGTTGTTTAACTTTTTAATTATGTACATTGGCTCTTCACCATACCATGCTCCCGCAGTTTTATCCCAGTTAGCTCATGTGCAGCTTGGTCTTGGTATTTATTATGTTCAAGGCGGCATGTATAACATTGCAAAAGCAATGCTGAAGGTGCTGGATGAGCTCGGAGTAGAAGTAAAGACCAACAGCAAAGTTACAAAAGTTATCACAAAGGGCACCCGTGCAACCGGGATAGAATTAGAAAACGGTGACATTGTGCATGGAGAGATCATAGTTTCCAATTTAGAAGCTATTCCAGCATATGAAACATTACTAGAAGACCATCCGCTGGCAAGCAAGGCTGCTAAAGATTTAGAAAAATATATCCCAACGGTTTCGGGACTTGTTCTATTGCTTGGTGTAAATAAAAAATATGATACACTGGAGCATCACAACTTCTTTTTCTCCAAGGATCCCGAGCGTGAATTCCATCAAATTTTCAATGAAGGCATTCCTTCCGATGATCCGACAATATACATAGGCATTTCTTCAAAATCAGACAAATCCCAGGCGCCTGAGAACAAGGAAAACTTATTTGTGTTGACTCATGTTCCTCCGTTAAAGAAAGGAGAAAGTTGGTCTGGTTTTACAGAGAAATATCGCGACGTGGTATTAACAAAGCTAGAACGAATGGGCGTTTCTGATTTACGTTCTCATATAGAGTTTGAATATACCTTTACACCAGATGATCTGCGCGAATTGTACGGTGCCAACGGCGGCTCCATCTATGGTGTAGCCACAGATAGAAAGGTGAACGGCGGCTTTAAAGTACCTAGCCGCAGCAAGGCTCTAGAAAATCTATACTTTGTTGGAGGTTCAACTCATCCTGGCGGCGGCGTGCCAATGGTCACTTTATCAGGACAGCTGACTGCTGATTTAATTATTGAAGACCAGCAGGGATGGAATCGAAATATTGGGTAAGGCGCTTTTATAACCAGGAGATTCTTTCTCTACTCAAAAAACACGATTGGTGATATTCTCCCCTCTTAGTACACAGTGAAAAAATCCCCCTTTTCATAAGTGGGTGTTACACTATAACTTGGAGGGGATTTTTCAGTTCGAATGTTCTTCTACTTACATTGGTATTATTTTTATCTAAATAAAAAAACAGAAGGATCATTCCTTCTGTCTACTCAAATTTATACGTCCAGAACACTTCTCTTTGAATCCACTTTAAGGTGTCTGGATCTTGCTGTTTGATTTTGTGTTCCATACTTTCCATCATTGCTTCTGTTTGAGACCGATGAGCTTTAATTGCAGCCATTTTCATATCAGACACAGACGTTATATCAATGGCAACGTCTGGCTCTCCTAGCGCTTCAATGCGATTTTTTGATATTGCCATACAATACACTGTTGGACGTTCTTCTTGTGGAATGCGTGATACTGCAAGAATGGTGGCATAGCCGCATGCATCATGATCAGGATGCACGCCATGTCCTGGATAATGCGTAACCACTAGAGAAGGGTTTACTTCTTTAATAATGATTTCAATAGAGTCCGCGATTACTTCTGGATCTTCAAACTCAAGTGTTTTATCGTGCAGTCCTAAAAACCGCAAATCTTCAATTCCCAATACCTGACAAGCATCTTCTAATTCCTTTTTTCGAATAAGAGGCATTGTTTCACGATTGGCAAATACGTTTTTCCCCATATTTCGTCCCATTTGTCCGAGTGTGCCACATGCGTATGTAACAGGAACTCCTGCTTTCGTATGCAAGGCAATTAATCCCGCAGCTCCAAATGATTCATCGTCTGGATGCGGCAAAACCACTAATACATGACGTTCCATTTTTGTTTCTCCTCTCCTAAAAAGGTATTTTACTTAATTGCAGTGCAACAGCCAGCCTTCCTTGTCCATCATGGCCTGCCATTAATAGACGGCCTTTTTCATCTACTTCCCAATGTGTTAAACCTTCTGCATATACCCATCCTAATTGCATTTTTAATCCGACACGATATGGTCCGTTTCCTGCAATAGTCCCGCGCTCCATTTCAATCTGAGCGTTTCGGATAAATGCGCCTACCGTCATTGCTTTCGCATCAAAATGAGAAGCATAGGCTCCATTGGTTGTTTCAAGATGAAGATATAATTGCTGATTCACTAATTGCTCAAGCTCTCTTTGAACTGCTTCCGGGTTAATCGGCTTCAACTTGTATGCCCTCCTTAAATATCCTGATTTTATCTTAGTGTATGTGTACTAATTTATGCAAACAGTTCGATTTAGAATTAGCAAATTTCTATAGTTTTACGCTAACTTTCGAGCTATATAGTATTTATGCTTCATGTAGCTTGTTTTTCTTCTCTGCTGTAATTTGTTACAATATGGTAAATACTAGTTAATCTCGACCATATCATAGCTAGGGGATGAGTTAAGTTGGAACATGCTGTTCATGAAATCACAAATTGGAAATACTACACAGCCATCGCTGTATTTTTACTTGCTTATGCAATCATTATTTCAGAAAAAATTAATCGTGCCGTCATTGCTTTGCTGGGAGCTGCTCTTATGGTCATTATTGGAGTAGTTGACTTAGAAACAGCATTGAAAATACATATTGAATGGGAAACGGTTACTCTCTTGATTGGGATGATGATTCTTGTGAATATCACCAGTAAATCAGGAGTATTTGAGTATACGGCTATTAAATCAGCTAAAATTGCGAAAGGAAGACCGATTGTTATTTTAGCCGTCTTATCGTTATTAACTGCTGCTGGATCCGCTTTTTTAGACAATGTCACTACTGTACTTTTAATTGTTCCTGTTACCTTGTCCGTCACACGTATGCTGCAAGTTAACCCTATCCCCTATTTAATTTCAGAAATCCTATTTGCGAACATAGGTGGCACAGCAACACTTATTGGTGATCCACCAAACATTATGATTGGTACATCTAACAAGCATTTAGATTTTAACGCATTTTTGTTCAATTTAGCTCCCATTGTCATCGTCATTATTATAGTAGTTGTTTCTATTATATATTTTATTTACCGTAAACATTTGATCACAGATCAAGAGCAAATTGATAAATTAATGAAATTGAACGAAAAAGAATACATACACGACAGAGTGTTAATGCTTAAATCCCTTACTATTCTCGGCTTAACGATATTGGGATTTATGCTTCAATCTGTCATTCATTTGGACGCTGCTCTTATCGCAATTACAGGGGCAACAGTGTTAATGCTCATTGCTGTAAAAGAACATCATATTGAAGAGATTTTTGCAAATGTTGAGTGGGTCACAATCTTCTTCTTTGCTGGTTTATTCATCCTTGTCGGAGCATTAGTTGACATTGGATTAGTGAAGATGCTTGCCCAAAAAGCACTCGCTATCACCGGTGGTAATATTAACTATACGTCTCTTTTAATTTTATGGGTATCCGGTCTTGCGTCGGCCACTATTGATAATATTCCATTTGTTGCTACAATGATTCCGCTTATTAACGACATGGTAGCAGGAATGGGATTTAGCCCTGATGCACCACAAGTTGAAGTATTATGGTGGTCGCTAGCACTCGGCGCCTGTTTAGGAGGAAACGGAACATTAATCGGTGCTTCGGCAAATGTTGTTGTAGCCGGTCTTGCAAGCCGTGAAGGTCATGGTTTCAGCTACATTGATTTTTTAAAAATCGGCTTTCCATTAATGATTCTTTCCTTAGTCCTTTCACATATCTATATTTTTTTACGTTATTTACTGTAAAAGCTTGCAGCAGACGCCGCAAGCTTTTTAAATCAACAAATTGAACAATGTGGGATTATGATTAATTTCCATATATTGCACACCATGTTCTTGTAAACGTGCAATAAGAGGTCTGTAATCCTCTGTGCATTTCAGTTCAATTCCTACTAACGCAGGACCGTTTTCCTTATTATTCTTTTTTGTGTACTCAAAGCGTGTAATATCATCGGTCGGACCGAGCACTTTATCTAAAAATTCACGCAGGGCACCAGAACGCTGAGGAAAATTAATAATAAAGTAGTGCTTTAACCCTTCAAATATTAAAGAACGTTCCTTCGTTTCTTGCATACGGTCAATATCATTATTACCTCCGCTAATAATGCATACGACTGTTTTCCCTTTAATTTTCTCTTTGTAATAATCTAGAGCTGCAATGGATAACGCACCAGCTGGCTCCGCAACAATGGCATTTTTATTATAAAGCTCTAAAATAGAAGAACATACCTTTCCCTCTGGTACAAGAACGATGTCATCCAATATCTCCTTGCAAATCTCAAATGTAAGCTTACCTACCTGCTGCACAGCAGCTCCGTCCACAAACTTTTCAATACTTGACAATGTGACAACTTCTCCCTTTTGCAATGCTGCCTGCATCGAAGCAGCTCCTGCTGGTTCAACTCCCACTACTTGTGTCAATGGACTAATCCCTTTTATGTATGTTCCCACTCCCGAGGCTAATCCTCCGCCGCCAATTCCCATAAATAAATAATCTATCTGGCGTTCAATGTCATTTAAAATTTCCACTCCAACGGTTCCCTGACCAGCAATAACATTTCGATCATCAAAAGGATGGATAAATGTCATATTATGTTTACCACAGTAGCTGACAGCTTCTGCAAACGAGTCATCAAATGTGTCTCCCGTTAACACCACTTCAATCGCATCACCGCCAAAAAATCTCACTTGTGAAACCTTTTGACTCGGTGTAGTACTCGGCATAAAAATGGTTCCCTTTATTTGCAGCCTGTTACAAGTATAAGCTACCCCTTGCGCGTGATTTCCTGCACTTGCACATACTACCCCATTTTTCAACTGTTCTTCAGGCAGTGCACTAATGGAGTTAAAAGCTCCCCTAATTTTAAATGAGCGCACATTCTGTAAATCCTCGCGTTTTATATATACATTGCATTCATATTTTTCAGATAAGATAGGATCACGCTGCAAAGGAGTTTTAATAACAACATCCTTTAAAAGAGAATGTGCCACTAAAATATCTTCAATTTTAATTCTTTCTTGTACTTTTTCCATCACTTTAACCTGCCTTATTTTTTTATGAAATCCATCTCACTCCGATGAATATAGTAACTATTATATAAAATTCACGATTGATAATAAATTATTTTTTCTGAAAATTTTAATAATTTTAAAAATTAATAAGAAACACATAAAGAAGCAGCCACGATTGACTGCTTCTTTATTGATAAAATAATTTGGAATGGCTAGACAGTGTAATATCCATAAAACATTTCTTCTTATATTTATTCCACTGCATGTTTATCATACTTTAAACATGATTTGTCTAATTAAAAGGCTTCCTTTTAGATTAAGTTCCGCAAAAGGTTTGGTATGGATGATTGGACAGTGCAGGCAATGTGCAGTAATCATTCTGTTCAGGGGAGTGAGCATATGGATCTGAAAGAACTTGAAGCAGCTGTTCCATTACGCTGTAGTCCTCTTGATTCACTGCTGCTTCCAGTGCAGCTTCTACTCGATGATTACGCGGGATTACCGCTGGGTTGTGCTTCCGCATCAATTGATGTGAAGACGCTTTTGTTTCCTGCTGTCTGCCTAGTCTCTCCTGCCACTGCTCGTGCCAGTTCACAAATTCCGATGTCCTAAACAAGACCGTATCCTCTGTTGTATCAAGCGTTAGTGCACGGAAGGTATTAGTATAATCCGCACGATGCTTCTGCATCATATTGAGAAGATCTTCAATAAGAACTTTGTCCTGCTCCTCACTATTAAATAACCCTAGCTTGGCTCTCATTCCTGCAAGCCATTCGCTCTGATACAAGGTAATAAAATTTGAAATCTCATCCTGTGCCAATTTGATAGCCTGCTCTTCATCTTCGTGAAGCAACGGCAATAATGATTCAGCAAACCTTGCAAGATTCCATCCGGCAATATACGGCTGATTTCCATACGAGTAGCGCCCTTGCGTATCAATAGAACTGAATACCGTTGCGGGGTCATAGTGATCCATAAAAGCGCACGGACCATAATCGATGGTTTCTCCGCAAATGGTCATATTGTCCGTGTTCATTACTCCGTGGATAAAACCAACCTGCTGCCATTTGGCAATCAGCACAGCTTGACGCTTGAGCACTTCCTTAAGCAGAGAAAGATAGCCATTTTCATCAGCTGCCACATTTGGGAAATGACGCTTTAGTGTATAGTCAGCTAACATCTGCAGCTCCTCAACTGTTCCCCAATTTGCAACGTATTGAAAAGTGCCGACACGTATATGGCTGGCAGCTACACGCGTCAAAATCGCTCCAGGTAGTGTAGTTTCACGGATGATTGTTTCACCAGTAGTCACAACTGCAAGACTGCGAGTAGTAGGAATACCCAGCGCATGCATCGCTTCGCTGATGATATATTCACGTAGCATCGGTCCTAGTGCCGCTCGGCCATCACCCCGTCGGGAATATGGCGTTCGACCTGAACCTTTAAGCTGAATATCAAACCGTTCATCTAACGGCGTTATCTGTTCACCAATGAGCACAGCACGTCCGTCTCCTAGCATCGTAAAATGCCCAAATTGATGCCCCGCATATGCTTGAGCAAGAGGCAAAGCGCCTTTGGGAATCTTATTGCCTGCAAGCACAGCTACACCCGCTTCGCTTCGCAGCGCCTCAATGTCCAACCCTAAAGAAAATGCTAGCTTATCATTGATAATACCCAGTTTAGGTGAACATACCGGCTGTGGGTTGAGGGTGGCAAAAAAAGATTGGGGCAGACGCGCATAGCTATTATCAAAGTTCCATCCTGCTTCAATTGCTTTCTTTGTCATCGTATCTCCTTTTCTTCTTTTCGTTTTCGATCTGCTAGATATTTTTATCAAATATAAATCATATCCATTATAGGATATTTTTGTTATCTACTTTCCATAATAACACAAAGCAAGTTCTATGAGTATTTGCTGCTGTCATTTTATTATCCCCTTACCCTTCATATCCGAACGGTAAGCAAAAAAATAACATCCAATATACTGGATGCTATCACCCTGTACCATCTACAGCATGCAAAATCCCCCCAAAGGATATCGTCCATTTCCTCCATGCTATTGATTCTATTGCAATCAATCTGATTTGACACGTATTCTCAATATAAAAAAATCGAAATGAGAATACTCATTTCGATTTATCCCTGCATCATATAAAATATTGATATACTCATTCACTTGACTCAAATATTTCTCACTCTATAATGAACTTTTATAAAATACCCATCCAAATCTTGATTGCCGTTGCCCCTATTAGTACAGCCAAAATCACTTGCAACACTTTTGTATTCACCTTTTTACCAGCCATAGCTCCCAGCGGTGAAGCAATCAAGCTTGCCACTACCATAATTAAAGCAGGACCGTAATCTACTTGCCCAGTTGTGATTTTTCCGATAGTTGCTCCGATAGATGAGATAAAGGTGATTGCTAACGAAGAAGCTATTGTCATTCGTGTAGGAATTTTTAATACTACTAGCATAATGGGTACTAATAAAAATGCTCCTGCTGCACCTACGATTCCTGCTCCTACTCCAATAATTAAAGCAAGCAATGCCGCAACCCATTTATTGAATTTCACCTGATCAAGAGGAATATCGTCGATCCCTTTTTTAGGAATGAACATCATAACTGCCGCAATCAATGCTAAAATACCATAGATTACATTAATACCATTTTCACTCATTAATTTGGAGCCATATCCGCCTATAAAGCTTCCAATTAAAATGCTTATTCCCATATAGGCAATTAATGATTTGTTTAAATAGCCGCCTTTACGATAGGCCCAAACACCGCCAATGGTCGCAAAAAACACTTGAACTGCACTTATTCCAGAAACTTCATGCGCACTGAATGCCGCTAGACCAAATAAAGGCGGAATGTATAATAGCATTGGATATTTTATAATCGAACCGCCAATGCCCAGCATACCAGATATATAAGAACCAACAAATCCAATTAAGAAGATAGTAATAATAAATCCTATTTCCATAAAAACTCCCCCTTTATAAAAAGGAACCTATACCAGTTCCTTTTTTATCTCAACCTTTTTTAATCCAAAATGTAAACACACCATTACTTTCTTCGTAGTTCACCATTTCATGTCCGCCTGATTTCGTCCAAGCAGTCAAATCACTTTTTGCACCTTTATCAGTTGTATGAACTTCTAAAATTTGACCCACTTCCAAAGTTGTAATTGCCTTTTTTGTTTGGACAATCGGCATTGGACATGCCAGCCCTTTTGCATCTAATACTTTTGCTGCTTCCATTTTGAACCTCCTCTAAAATGAGCCTTCTATCAGCTAAGCTTGCTTTACTGATAAAAGGCTATATCCATCAAGTGTGTTTAGCGGTTAGCAATTTATATAAAAGAAGAGTTACATTACCTTAACGAACTGCACAGCGATTTGGTCCAATTTCCATTTCACGTTGCTTTTCTTCATCGGGGTTGATTTTACCCATATTCGTTTGGCGAATCTCTTGATACGCATTTGGTTGCGGCGGTAAATTTTCCGTTACTAATTTTCTAAATTCATTTTCGTCTGCAATATTTAAGCCATGATTGTTTGCATATAACGTTCCTAATTTTTCAGATACACTTCCATCCTCGTTCAATTCCTCAATGATCATAAAATGTGCCGGAAGAACGATAAGATCATGAGATAGCTCTTTGTAACGTGTATATAAGCTTACTCTTAAATCATCTACCCAATCCTCTGCCAAACCAGCTAAATCAGGTCGACCGATAGAATCGATGAATAAAATATCTCCTGACAATAAGAACTGTTCATCGACAACAAAGGATGTAGATCCGATAGTATGGCCTGGTGAATATAGTGCGTGAATATTGATAGCTGTATTTCCTATCGCTACTTCATTTCCATCATTTAATGGCTGATATTCAAATACTACCTCTGTCGCATCTTTTGGCGGCAGCCAGTATGTTGCGTTTGTTTTTTCCGCAATGACTCGGCCTCCTGAAATGTGATCGGCATGCAGATGCGTATCAAATACGTGAGTAATCGTTGCACCTTTTGCTTTAGCAAACTCAAGATATACGTCAGTCATTCGAGTTGAATCAATGATAGCAGCCTCGCCATTTGAAATAACCATATAAGATAGACAGCCTTTACCTACGCGAACAAACTGATACATTTCTCCGCCATTTTTTAGGTCGCCTACCTTAACAGGCTCTAAATGTTCACTCCACGCTTTCATTCCTCCTTGCAAGTAGGATACCGTTACGCCTGCTTCCGCAAGCATTTCCGCCACCATAATAGAGGAGCCTTCTTTCGCACAAACTACTAATACTTCTTGATCCGCAGGAATTGTATCAAGGATATCTTCTACACCGTCAAGCAATTCAAAATACGGCACATTTAAATACTTAAAGTTTGCTCCTTCGATTTTCCAATCTTGAAAGTCACTTTCATTCCGTACATCTAAAATAAATAATGGCTCTTTATCAAACACTTTTTTCGTTACTTCTTTTGTAGTCATCATAGTTACAGCCATTCCTAATTACCTCCTAGGGTATATTTTATTTTAAAAAAATATAAGAAAACTCCAATACTACTGACTACCTATTTATTTATTAATACTTGCAGTTACTCCAGACCACTGACTCATGCCTGGCACAACATTGACCACTTTATTAAATCCTTTTTCAGCAAGCTTTTGTGCTGCAAAGTCACTGCGATTACCAGATCGGCACACAACAAAAATTTCATCCTCTTTGTTTAGTTCATGCAAACGAGCTTCTACTTCATCTAACGGAATTGAAATGGCATTAGGAATATGATTAAATACATACTCTGCTTCTTCTCTTACATCAAGGACAACTATATTATCGTTATTCTGTAATTTTTTTTCTAGTTCATCATTACTTACTATATGAGGATGCTTTCTTTCAACAGCTTCTTCTTGAGATGCCTTTCGTAAATAATGCATGAGTACATTGCCTTCTTCCAGCGTACCTAAATATTGATGTCCTGTACTTTCAGCCCATGCTTTTAAATCAGCTTTTGAGCCTTTATCTGTTGCATGCACCTCTAACACTTGCCCTGCTTCAAGTGTATTCATTGCTTTTTTTGTTTTAACAATCGGCATAGGGCACGCTAATCCTTTTGCATCCAGCATTACATTCGCTTTAATCTTTTCCATATTTAAAACCTCCTATTTCCATACCTATAAGGGTATATTAACCTATAAAAATTTTTACTCTACATTCCCTTGCCATGACAGCATTCCGCCAGTCATGTTCACGACGTTAAAGCCTTGACTTTCAAGAAATTGTACAGCTCGACCGCTTCTCGCTCCAGAACGGCAAACCATAATATACTCTTTTGATTTTTCTAATTCATTCATACGAAATTCTAATAAGCCTAACGGAATGTTTACAGCTCCCGCAATTTTCCCAGCTGCCACTTCCTCAACTTCACGTACATCAATAATCTCTAATTTCTCACCCTTATTTAATAATACTTCTACTTCAGTTGCAGTTATTTCTCTCATCGTAAAGCCTCCTTATAAAAGAAGGGAGAACCCCCCCTATGATATTAGATGAATAAATTAACGTTGCCTTCTTCAGCATCAGCTAAATATGCTGCAACACCTGCATACTCAATATTGTCTAACAATTCTTCTTGCTGTAAACCTAATAGGTCCATTGTCATAGTACATGCTACTAGCTTAACATCCTGCTCTTGTGCCATTTCAATTAATTGTGGTAAAGGCAATGCATTATGCTTTTTCATAATATCTTTAATCATTTTAGGACCAAAACCAGCGAAATTCATTTTAGATAATCCCATTTTGTCTGCGCCTCTTGGCATCATTTTTCCAAACATTTTTTCCATAAAGCCTTTTTTCACAGTAATATTCTCATCTTTACGTAAAGCGTTTAAACCCCAAAAAGTGTGAAAAATCGTTACTTCATGATCATATGCAGCCGCACCGTTTGCAATAATATACGCTGCCATTGCTTTATCATAATCACCGCTAAATAATACAATTGTTGTCTTTTTCTTTTCTGTCATAATATCCTCCTTAAAAATGGAAATTTTTATTAAATATCTATATAGGTATTTTAAGTTAAAAAAATTAACCTTTTTTAATCCAAAACTTTAACACTTCATTTTCTTCTTCATGCTTGATTAATTCATGCCCGCCTGATTTTGCCCACGCACTTAAATCATTTTTAGCACCTTTATCTGTTGTGTGGACTTCTAATACTTGACCTGATTCCAGTTCATTCATTGCTTTTTTTGTTTTAACAATTGGCATAGGACATGCTAACCCTTTTGCATCTAATACTTTATCTACAGTCATGTTTTTTCCTCCAGAACAATTTTTTATTACCCATAGGGGTATATTACTAAAAGTAAAAAAGAATGTCAACACATAAATTTATCTACTTTTTACAAGTAAGTTAACAGCTTCTTTTATTAATTCATCTGTTTTTTCTATATTTTTATCGGCTTCTAACACACATTCTACTAAGTTTGAGCTTACAATTACACCAACAGTTCGATCTACTGCTGAACGCACAGCCGATAATTGCGTAATTACCTCTTTGCAATCTTTATTTTCTTCCATCATTTTCAAAATTCCTCTAAGCTGGCCTTCCATCCGTTTCACTCTATTTTTAATTGGATCATTATATACCAAGGAAATACTCCTTTCTGTAGTACTGTTTTATATTCCTTTATTCTACTTAATACCTTAGATAGTATACGTATGGTAAACTGAATTTTATATAAAAATTGCGTTTCTTTACTTGCGGGTTGTCTTTTGAATTGAATGACTCATTTCATTCTCTACAAATCATGAACCCATCATTTATACATAAGCAAGGATAACTTCTTACAAGGTTATAATATACCCTTACAGGTATATTGTCAATAATGAAATAGCCCAAAAATAAACACTTAAAAATTCCATTTAATAAATGAAACAATGGACAAGCATATAATCACATTTTCCACTAACACATATAGTAATAATAAATATGAAGAAGGGAAACATACTAATGCTTGAAAACATTCAAGAAAATGAAAAAGAAAGCTGTATCTGCCGAAAATAAAATCTGTGGGCCCATTTCATTAATATAAATTTTGCAAGCCATAGCAGCAATGCTGGCAACGTTGAACAAAGGGAAGAA
The DNA here is from genome assembly GCF_017742235.1 of Bacillus sp. 165. Lineage (GTDB taxonomy): Bacteria > Bacillota > Bacilli > Bacillales > Bacillaceae_G > JAGHKQ01. The sequence continues at coordinate 101,236 of NZ_JAGHKQ010000003.1, read as the reverse complement.
GACGTCCAACAAATCAATAAAAATGCGGGAACAAACGCGAATCAAGGCGGTCAAAACGCTATAAATGGAAGCACGAACGCAAATAACCACTCACAGTTGACAAACGGAAACGGCAGAAGAGGAATCGCAGGAGATGGGAATGATGAGTAAGGGAGACAAGAAGCTGTCAAAATTCGAAAGCAAGTAAACAAACGTCCGTTCTAAAAAATTAGCAAAACAATACATACTGCATGTAACGGAAGACATCTCTATTAGCTTTTCATAGTGTGCTCCTTTATTTCTTTCTCATATATACCCGCCATTGTATTTTATTTCTGTCTATATACTCTCTTAGCAAGAACCTATATATATTGAAAAAGACACCTATATACATAGGTGTCTTTGATGCGTTTGTGGCGAGAAACCGCACGACCACATTCATGCGTTTAGCAATTAAGCATATCTCTCGGCTTACACAAATTAGCTCATCGCTTTTCTAATATAACACTTTCTTCCGAATGTTTCAAGCTTTTTTTATATCACTACTAAGTAAGCTCTACTTCTTCAAACCACTGTAATTACATCCAAAAATCAGCATTGGTAAAATGAGTTGACAAGCAATATAACCAACACACTCGCTGTGTTATTAAAATCTATGCATTATTAGTTTCCCACACATGTAAAAAGACGCCTAATTAAACAGACATCTTTGATGCTTTTAGAAGAATATCTCTCGACTTACAAAAATCAGCTTATCGCTTTCCTAATATGATCTCCTCTATTTCGTGTTTTAAATTTATTTATTTATAATTTTGTATATAATAATTTATTATTGATAATTCCCTAAACAATGCACCAATTCCGTTTCATATGAATTTTATATACTATAAACGATTGAAAGGAGGAACTCTAATGCCAAGGTATAGAATTCTTGCGTTTGACGGCGGAGGAGTACGCGGAGTTTTATCTGCCATATTACTTTTTCGGCTCAATCAAGAATTTCCAGAATTACTTCGCACAACACATTTAGTTGCCGGCACCTCTGTAGGAGGGTTCATCGCGCTGGGGATAGCGAGCGGTAAAACAACTAGTGAAATTATGGATATGTTTTCTAAAAAAAATGTAAAATTCATTTTCGAGGAGCCAAATCTGCTTCCTATTCTAAAACCTAAGTACAGCGGGGCAAATTTACAGCACATGTTATCCACCTATTTCTCCCCTTCCCTTCGCTTTAAAGATTTGAAAATGCCTACTATTGTAACTGCTTTTAATTTAGGCGGGCAAAATCATCCAAGCTGGAAACCGACTTTCTTTACTAACTATCCATTTTCTGATACAAAAAACACGCCTGTAGTGGAAGCCGCTATGGCCAGCAGTGCTGCACCTGTATTCTTTCCATCTTATAAAAGCTATATTGACGGGGGCGTGTTTGCTAATAGCCCAAGCGTGGCTGCGATTGCATTTTCTATTGATAAGGACTTCGGCAATCAAAAATTAGATAATATTGTGATGCTGTCCATCGGTACAGGATCAGAGGAACAAAAAATCGTACAGGATACAACCGAATGGGGATTACGGCAATGGGCAATTATCCCTCAAGATAAGCAACGGGCGGAGGAACCCCAATTCCCTTTACTATCTGTTATGATGAATGGCAGCGTAGATGCCGATACCTTATACAGTCAAAGTCTTCTAGGAGACCGATTTCACCGTTTAAACCCAGTACTAGAAGAAAACATCGCTTTAGATGATGTTAAAGCTTATGATGATTTAGTGCAACTTGCATGGCATACAGACTTAACACCCGTTGTTCAATTTTTAAGAAAGCAATGGTATTAACTACGAAGCAACTCGCATATAAGTGGTTGCTTTTTTTATGTTTTACTATATCTTTATACATCACTCTTGCTTTTAATAAAAAAGAACATATTTACTTACACTACTCTATACATAACTCATATTGAAAGGATGGAGGATGTGACCAAAGAGAAAAAATATACTGTTGTCGGGACCGATATCGAAGAAGTAAAACGTCAAAATCAGAATTCTGGATTAACATATAATCAAGTAAAAGCATTACTAGCAAATCAACAAAGAACAAAAAGTAATACTAACAACTAGAGGTGGATTATGTTTAAAAAAATCATTATTGGCGCTATTTTGTTGCTTTTTGTCTTTACCATTGTATCCAGTATCCGTCCAAAGCAACAAGCATTGCCAAAACAAACCCAAGATAACATCAATGAAATGGCAGTTGAGCAATCACAAATCAGTAACCTGCAAACAAGAGGTCCTGAGATAAAAGCTTATGATATGATCAAAATTGGAGACAAGTTAGAAGCAAAATTAAATCACAGCTCTTCCATCAAGCTTATTGACCATAACGGCAAAGAAAAAAGCCACTACTACACAGATAAAGTGATTGTACATTTTAAAGACCCCCTTAACAAACAGGAGATGGCACAGGTTATTCGAGAAATTGATGGCAAGCTCATCCAATCTATGGATAGTACCTACGTTTTTAAGTCAAGCAGTAAATCAGCTACTGAAATGACAGAATACTTTAAGAAGAAGGATTCCGTAGAATTCGCTGAGCCAGAGTTTCTTCTTATGCAAAATGAAGTAAACGATGAATTATACAACAAGTATCAGTGGAATTTACCCGCCATTGAGACTGAAGCTGGGTGGAATATTACCCGCGGTGCAAAAAATGTAAAAATTGCCGTTATTGACAGTGGGGTTGATCTTAACCATCCGGACTTAGCCCGTCGTTTAACGAACGGCTACAACGCAATCTCGAAGAATAATAATGCGAATGATGATAACGGTCATGGCAGTCATGTTGCCGGTATTATTGCTTCCGAAACCAATAATCGCACAGGCATTGCCGGCATCACTTGGTATAACCCTATCATACCTGTAAAAGTGCTGAATAGTGAAGGGGTGGGAAGCGCTTTTGATATTGCAGAAGGCATTCGCTGGGCAGTTGATAATGGGGCAAATGTCATCAACTTAAGCTTAGGGAACTACCAGCCTTCTGCTGTAATGGAAGAAGCGATCAATTATGCATTTGGAAAAGACGTAGTCATAATCGTAGCGGCAGGAAATGATAACTCCGGTCAACCAAGCTATCCAGCCGCATACCCAGAAGTCCTTAGTGTTTCCGCTGTAGGATGGGATAAAAACCGAGCTTCTTTTTCCAATTACGGTGAGCATATTGACGTTGCAGCACCTGGTGTAGATATCGCCAGCACCTATGTAAACGGGCAATACGCTTCCCTGTCCGGCACATCCATGGCGGCTCCCCATGTTACTGCACTTGCCGGATTGATTCGTTCGGTTAATCCATCACTAAAAAATACAGAAGTAATGGATATTATTACACGTACAACGATGGAAGCGGGACAACCAGGTCATGATCCCTATTATGGAAGCGGTGTTATTGATATAGTCAAAGCATTGGAGTTAGCATCTGCACACAAATAATGTTGAAAGAACTTCCTAATCTTAGGAGGTTCTTTCTTTATTTTAGGAATGCTTTCCCATTTTAAGGGAACAATGAAAGAAGTAAGAAGAAAAGGAGGTTTGGATATGAGCTTAGAATGGTATACTCGCATGGAAAACTCAGTTCGGCAATGTCTTCCCGATGTGTGTGACGGATTAGAAGATTTCGATATTCTTTTTGATACGGATACCACAACGAGACATCCGGTTTTCATTTTTTCACTCGATTTTGAGGACATGGAAGACGAGTTTTGCCTAATTCATTTTGATCCACAGAATCAAGAATTTTATTCGTATCACTATGACGAAACAGAAGATTTAGATTCGAAAGTTCTGTTCCACAACCTAGAGGATATGCTGCAGTTTATTCATGCAGCTTTTCATGAGTATCTCGAAGATCTAGATGAGGAATATGAGCATGAATTAGCCGATGAAGAAGGCTACTATGAAGATGATGACGAAGACGTATACTCAGATGATGACGATGAGTACTACGAGGATTCTGATGAAGAAGCTGATGATAGCGATATTGAATGGATTACAAATGATAAATATCTACATATTGAAGAGCATTATGATGAACAAGATTTACAATTTGCCATCCACTATAAACTTGGCACGCTACCTGAAACAGGAGACGGTGTGCTGCTTCGGAACACAATTGTCACACAAGATGGTGACGAAGCAACTGAGCAGGTCATGATGTTTTTCAAACAGGAAGAAGCGGAGCAAATAGTAGACTTAATGAATCAATATATTGCCTATTCGAATAAAACTATTGAGCACCATTAATGAGATGAAAACAATCGATCGCGGTATTGCGATCGATTGTTTGATTTCCTCCCCTTTCGTTGACGTACATATGATTTGTTTTCTATACTGAAACAAGCAATTGAAAAATGGGGGATACATATGGATTTTGAAATTAACTACCTCTCCTTTTATGTCGTTCATATCGAAGGCAAAGGTGAACAGGTTACTAAGTATTATAAACACTTTCAAACATTGGATAAAACAGAATACGAAGAAAGCACATTAAAAGAATTTTTAGATGGTGAGCTAGAAAAAATATCTAAACGAAAAGTGGAGCGGCACCCAAAAGCTGAACAGGCACCCACAAAAATTGGCTACTTTATTACAGAGGAAGGATACGGCTTGGATTCCAACCCAAACTACAATGTATTCCAGCGTGTACGTTTGGCGGATTCAAAGGAAGCCTTCCAAGCTGCGAATGAAGTACTAGTCTCTGCCTACGTCGACACTGCAGCTGTTCGCGGCGGCGTGGTCCTTGTCGCTTCTGCAAAACTGCGCAAATACCTTGACACTCCATTCGTATTCATCATGAAATGTGATTTTGAACCAAAAGTAGCCTCTATCTCCGATGAAGCTACCTTAATCCGAAACGTTGAAATGGCCATTACCACCAAAAACATGAAATCCATCCAATATCCCTACATGCCGGAAGAAGGTATCATTGAGGAACGAGAATTAAAAATTCATCAATCCTCCCATGCCCGTTACTTTGAAGACTTTTTAAAGTTCGTCCAGTACGAACAATCCATGCCAGAAATCGTGAAAAACCAAGTCATGACCATGGTCTACGACCAACTGGATGATGTGTTCGAAGAAGGCAGCGAAGAACGGCAGCAATTCGAGGAATCAATGGAAATATGGGCAGCAAGTCCAAAGCGTGAGATGATGGAGCATTTCTCTACAGAAGAAGTGATGGAAGCAGCCGCTCAAATCGTCGAGCATGCACCAGAGGTAGAATTGAAATTGAAGGCTGACCACATTTCTGTGAAAGGGTTACTTGCAGATTTTGGGGAGCAGATTCATATTGCGAAGGTGAATGATAAGTATGTGCTGATGATTGAGGCGGATACGCTTACGTTTGAGAAGGGATTTTCTCCTATTGAGTTTTTGAAGCCGGATGAGCTGGAGAAGGTGATTGGGCGGATTGGGAGGAAGGGTGTTGGGGTGTAATGGGTTATATGGTTTTAGAGAGTTTTTTATTGATTTTTATATTTTTTTTGAATGCTAAAAATATTGATATATCTACTGTTGTATCATTTTTGTGACCACGAAATTAACGTTAAAAGCATATTTGTGACCAAAAATGTGACCACGGTTGTGAACATAAATAATAAAAAATTAAGATCTGATGGCTTGTATTTTAAAGTTTCCATTTAATTAAATAATTCTCAAACCACTTCGTTTTTTTCAAATGCAGTGGTTTGAGAATTATATTTCATATATACAATCAATAAAGTCACCCAACTAATTTAGATGCCTTTCACAACTATTTCGCTTGTTCTTGTAGAACTTCTTTTAATAATTCAATCGCACTTTTCTTCACTTGGGTCAATTGTTCCAACTTCATCTTGGAAAGCAAACGTTGTTTTTTCTTTCATCTAAATTGATAAATACGTTTATCTGGTATTACCCCTCTTACTCCACCCCTAGGCTTATCGACATCACCTTTGTATCTTGTATTAAGTGAATATGACAATGAAAGACAGTTTGCCCTGCTGTCTCTCCGCAGTATACCATCTCTTTGTTATTATTTTAAATTAACTTCTTAAAATATACTTGACGTGTGAATACAGTAACCTACCCTATATTCCACCCATAACACTAGTTAATATGTAGAAATCCCCCCATATCCTCGACATAAAGAAAGAGACCCATTTAAGGAGTCCCTTGTTCAAGCTTATGGTTGTTTAGTTAAATGCTTTATTACATCTAATATGGTAGTCTCCATTTTTTCAATAATATAATCATATACTCCATCTGGTAAATCTGTTTGCATGTGGCTTAGTGCATTTAATAAAGAACGACCTATCAAATCTGTATGAGCACCTTTTAATTCTAACTTTTCCCATCTATTCATAGTCGAAACGTATTGAAGCCTGTCTGCCAACCACATGGAATAATGCTGCTTTGTCCCATTATCTCTAACATATTCTAATTGTTTTAGATAATCATTAGGATGTTTTTCTTGTGATTCAATAATAATATCCTTATATTCTTCAGAATCATCATGACAGATAATCTTTTTCTTAAACATCCCCATATTCCCCCCATACAACTATATTCTTAGTACAAGGATTTATGATAAGACATGTCCTACAAAAATATGAATTTTATTGAAACCTGTTCTATACTTAAACTGCAACGTTTAAGTATATTCTTTCACAATCAATATAGCTTATTGTAGCTAACAATAAAGATCGAGTTATTTTAAATATTGTGTAACGATGTTGAGAATTATTTGGTTTTCTTCTAGCTTGTAAGCAACAAAATCTTCAGTTGTTAAGACCATAGCCCCAGCAGATACTGCGTTTTGAAGAGCAAAACGAGTAACTTTAGTTGGGGCATCACTTGGTAATACTTAGTTTTATAATCATGTATTAAATATATTCAATTAGCAGTAACCACTTCTTATGATAATAATTCATCTTTTTAACTACAAAATTTATCGATCATTGAAGCTGTTTGTTATAACAGAACAAACAGCTTGGAATAATAGCTTAATTTAATAACGCTTTTAATGATTTCTTCTTCCAAAATAAAAGATAATAAAAGGTTTGTGCAAAAAAATTGACTATAAATGAAATGGGATAAGAAAGCCATATTCCATTTATTCCGATGCTTGTGAAATTTGTAAGGAAGTAGGCTGTTGGTACTTCAACTAACCAGATACTTGTAATTGTAAAAATGGTTGGCCACATTACTGTACCAGTTGCTCTCATTGTTGATGATACCACCAGTGTGTGACCAAAGATGGCATATCCCCAAAAGGAAATAAGAATAAGGCCTTGTGCGATTTGAATGGTATCCAGATTATTTAAAAATAGCTTTAATATTGGAATCGTAAACACGTAAACAAGAAAAATTAATACTCCACCAAGAAGATAATTCAAAGTAATTCCAAATCTAGTAATATACTTAATTTTGAATGTTTCACCTGATCCGATAGATTGCGAAACAAAGACTGAAATCGCAATAGAAATACTCATAGCAGGTATTTGAACATAGCTGGCAATTTGATTAACAATACCATATGCTGCCGTTGCATTAGAACCATACGCATTAACAAAAGTGACCACGGCTATTTCTGACATAGACAAGGCTATCATTCCAATGCTTGAAGGCAATGCTAATCTTAATAAAGCTTTTAATATTTCACCTTTCAAATAAAAATGTTTTAAAATTTCACGGTCTAATTTAAGTACATGATTTCTTCTATGCAAGTAAACTAAAAAAAGCACAATAGTAAGAAGGTTCGATAAAACCGCAGCATATGCCGCTCCGTTTAATCCTATTTTCAGTAAGTTACACCAACCGAAAATAAAGATTGGCAACAAAGAGATATTTAAAACAACATTAATGACTAGAAAATAAAAAGGTGTCTTGGAATCTCCGACACCTCTTATAAATGTCGTATATACCATAAATATAAATGTGATTGGTAAAGTAACAAACCAAATTCGTGAATAGCTTGCACTTTCCATCAATATGTTTTTTGGTGTTCCTATCCATTCAAGCATATTTTCTGTAAAGATACTCCCCAAAATAGCTACAACAACAGAAATGAGAACTGTAAAAGCTAATGTAACCCCTACAACTTCTTTCAATCTCGAGATGTTTCCAGCTCCATAACTTTGGCCAACAAGAATCGCGCTTCCAGTTCCTATTCCGATGGCGGATGAAACAAGGAATAAGAGTAATGGAAAAAAAGCGGAAATAGCTGCTAGTGAATCTACGCCAAGAAATTTCCCCACCACAATAATCCCGACTATTTGACCTGCTGATTGTATAATATTCGCTAAAATGATTGGAATAAGAAAAATAACCATTGATTTAGCTATTGGTAAAGAATGATTTTTATTATTCGATTGCTTCATTTAAAAATAACTCCTTATAAAACCTAGACTTACGAGAACTTTTTCGATTATATCTTGTTGTAATTCGTTTAACTATTTGTTCTCTAAGTCCCTTAGGTCTCCCTTATCCTTAAAATATGGTTACTCTTTTTTTAAGTTTTTCTATTCTGCCCAAAGTAAAAGTGTCCTTTCCGAAGCGCTTTATTTGGATGAGTTCCCGTTTCTAGCATTAGCCTGGTTTTATTTAAGCTTTTTCGGTTTCAAACACTCTTTGAATTTTTATTATTTTTAACTTGATAAAGTCCAGCTTCTATACGTGTTTTTTATAAGCTCTAATCAACTCCTTTTTGTAGGTTACTGCTTTAGCTAGTACTTACTTCCATTTGATTTTTTGTTAACAAAGCCGTATTCCAACGAATATCTCCTAGTCAAGGCATAATCATTTTAAAAATAATCCGAACCATCCAAAATCAAGCACTTTATTTATTTTTTAACAAACAAAATCACAAAATGTTTATTTTTAAAACAAACATACTATCATCTTGTTTGTTTATTTACAATAAAAATGCAGTTTTTTATTTTGTTTATCTTATTTCCTCAATGAATTATGATATTTTCTCCGATGGAGTTTTCTGTAGCTAGATGAGTTGGAGAAGATGGTTGGGAAGAAGCAGAGATATCGATAGAGTTGTGATGGTTTTTGACCAATTTAGTGACCCCTCTTATGTTGGTGCTATATCAACAAATGGTTTACTAATTTTTATTAATCCAATAATAATCAATACTATTCAAGGTTAGGAGCTGTGCATTTATAACTCTTTATTCTTAATAGTGGATAAAAAGTTCTTTATAATAGTTATATTTTAAATTTTCTGATATACTATTAAACGAAGAAGGAGGTAAATTATACCAATAAAAAACAACTAACAAATTGGGGGATGAAAGAATGAAGAAAATAGTTTCATCAATTTTTATGCTTTTTGCTTTGATTATAGTTTTGTTTGGTTCTTCCACTGATGTATTTGCCTATTCTGTTGGAGGAGATGGAACAAATGGTAATATTATCATGCTTCCAAGAGGTCATGGTTGGATAAAAGATAGCAAAGGTAATTTATTATTATCTGGAAATGCTTATCAAAATCCAAATACTTATGAAGTTGTAGTTACTGAAGGTGACGCTCTTTTAGGCTATAAATATCCAAATAGTTACTCAATTGGTCATTATGCTATTTTCAACCCTGGTTATGCAATTGCCGTAGGTGGTGTGATTTATCAGTATGGAAAATCTAACGTTACTATTTATCGAGGTTATACTAGCTATGGAAGGATTACTGGATATACGTTTAGACTACCTTAATAACAAATAAATAGTTAATTTTAAGATACTAGTCTACGCAATTCAATAGACACCTTATAGGTTCTCAACGAAAACCCCCAACTCAAAAAGAAAGGGGTTTTTGTGTTTCTAGTATACACTTCACTTGAATTAACTCACATTTCCAATTTGCTCATCTTTCCATTTTTCTTTAGCTATTAACTAAACTTTTCGTCTCATAAGTGTTCTTTTGGCTATTCCTCGGCCCAGTTCGATTTCTTTATAAGTTTTTGTTATAAGTTCCTCCAAAGTGCTGATAATTTGACGATCAGTGAATTTTTTTGGTCTCCCTTCTCGAAAATCGGATATTTACTTAGCGATTAACTTTCCTTCTTGAGTTCTCTCGACGATCATATCCCGTTTAAATTCTGCAAAAGCAAAAAACATGGTTCTGGTTTGTTTATTTGCAATAAAAATGTAGTTTTTGTTTTGGATATCTTATTTTCGTCAATGAATTATGATATTTCCTCCGATGGAATTTCTAAAGCTAAATGAGTTGAAGAAGGTGATTGAGAGGATTGGCAAGAAATCTGGAATAATGTATAGAGATGATAGACAGATTAAATAGATTGTTCGTTATTTTTGAGACCTTGTTTTAGTTTGTACAATCAAAAAAGCGGCAGTCAATTATGCTGCCGCTTTTTTCGCTACTTTATTGTAACCTTAAAAATTTGCCCTCCTCTGCTCGCCACTATAATGGAATCATTATACACAGCGGGCGATGCTTCAATATTAGCTCCTAAATTGATCTTGTTTATGATTTTTCCGCTTTTTCCATCTAATAAATACATGTTTCCAACTGAATCACTTTGTACTATGAATGCTTGTCCATGTTTATCGTATACCGCAACTGGGGAAGACCACGTATAATTTGGCATTTCCCATCTCCATGCTTCTTCTCCTGTTGTTTTATTGAGGGCTACCATCAATCCCGCATTCATGCTCTTATGCCTTGCAATTGTGAAAATTGATAGATCTTGAATTTCATTTTTCCCAATGATAGGTGTCGACAACATGCCTCCATTTACGTGTTCATTATAAAAAGCTGCATACTCCTTTTTCCATACTACTTCACCCGTGATACCGTTAATTTTACGTATAAGAGCATGAGAATTGCTTCCTCTTAGCTTGTCTACTTCTGTTCCGGTGTATAAGAATGGAGTCGTTCCCTCTTCATCAATCACAATAGATGCATCCGTATCATCAGTAGCTGGCAGCGCCCAAATCGGCTTCATTGTCATTAAATCTAACCCTTGCACACTTCCTCCATTATCTGCGAAAAAAGCAAGGTTTTTGTATACCGCTACGGAGTTTTCGATTCCCTGATATGAGTTCCCCTTCACTTTATAACGATATTTAATCTGTTCTGGCGTAACCTTAATGCTTTTTGCTTCTTTATCAAACACGGTATTTAATTTTATATTGTAGAATATCCCATTTTCTCCGCCTGTTATAAGGGTATCTGTGTCTCTATTTACAAGAGCAGACCCATCGAACGCTCCCCAATGGCGATACGCATCCGAATCGATTCCCGGAATAAAATGAAGCAGCTTTCCATCTATTAAGCTGAAAATACGATACCCTATCTGTCCTTGCTGGGGTATTCCCTGACCTGTATAAAGCAGCGGATAGCCGCGCGGATCAATTGATACGCTTCCTTTTATAGGGTTATTAATCGTAATCGGTGGTCTAGATTGCGCACCGGATTCAAGGTCAAAAAAGTAAATTTTCCCGTCAAGACTAGCATAAATCACTTCTATAAAATCTTCGTTACTTTTAAATTCTTCGTTAAGGTTCATCATTTCTCTAACTTCTGGGTCCCACTTTATAATCGCAGGCTGTCCTGTCCATCCGGCTCCTCCTCCCCATTCGGGACTTGCACCCGTAGTAAATGACCACTGTTTCTCCAGTAAAGCAGGATTCTCTTTCACCGTGCCATAACTAGGAGCGTTTCGTAGATTATTTCCCCGAAAGGTTACTATCCCTTCCATTTCTGTATACACTTTAGGGAACGTATTCGCTGATTGTAATTCATGTAGTTTATCCTTTGGAAGAGTTTCAGAAAGAATGTTTGGATTTTCTTTCGGTTGGATGGTAAGAAACGCTTCTTCAGTTTCACTCACTATTTGGTTTGTTTCAGGGTTTTCTTTTTGGTCAGAACGTACTACCTGAACCTTCTTATTAGTATTTGTTTTTCCACTGACTTGCGTACTTTTACTTACTTCTTCGGCTGAACAAGCTACTGTTAGTGCTAAACAAGAACAAAACAGAGCTGCTGCTAGTCTATTTGCTTTCAATACGAACACCGCCATTATGATATTTGCTAATCCTTATTCTCCATATTTTCTTGATTAATTATCTGAATATTAAGAACTACTTCTTTTATATCACAACAGCAATGTCAAATGCTTTGTTATTTTGTCGTTTTGTTAAAATTTTTTGAATATTTAATCATTAACTACCCCCCAAGCATGTATAAAGAACGGTATAGATGCAAAGTCTTCTATTAAGTATTATTTGAAAGGAGCTAATGTATGTTTTCACTGCGCGGGGATGCTCATAGACTTTATCTAAAACTTAAAACAACATTAAATAAAGATTCACATGCTGAATCGATGAAAGAACTGGCGGAGATTGAGGAAATTCAAAACTTTTATGTAACGCTCGATGACCGGTTATTGAAAAATATATACTATCGCATGCTAAAAGAGAAAAGTGGATCAGGAATCATTCCTGTTCTTGTTTCCTCTGCACCTTTGATTTTATTAGTATTTTCGAATTCATTGCAGAAGTTTCTATTTAAGTACGGTATGATACATTTTGTTGGTTTTTCCTTTGTTTATCTTCTCCTCCTCACCTTTAGTGTACTCCTTCACTTTCACGAAAGAGCCTGGGCCGCGGTTCATATTGAAATCATTCAAGGCATTTTAAAAGAAAGAAGCAACACAAATTCTTCATCTCGCACGCGCGACTAACGTTACGCTCTACATAACATAAGCAGCAAAAAAGAGGGGCTTCCCTCTCTTTTTCATCTCTAATGTTCAAAAAATGAATCTACAAGCTCCTCTATTTGCGCTGGCTGTGGCTGCTCTCCTGAAAAAGCAAACTCCAGTTCCTGTAAAAATTCTCCGTTTCTATATACATGCACTCCGCCTTTTTGAAGCATTACGCTATATTCTACTTCAAATACATATCCATCTCTTTCGATTGCTCCCACTATACCGCCTCCTTTCGTATGTTCCACCTTATTATCCCACTTCTTTTCGTTTTCTCCCATTTCATATCATGAAACATACTTGCCGTAAGTGAAAACATCTGCCTATAATTACTATTGAATTATAAGGAAGAAAAGTATATAGTAAAAGCAACAAGTGATTCATTGTCTTACACAGACAAACAATCCAACATCATTCGAGGATACATACCTGCGATGTGCGTATGCTCCTTGATGTCTCAAACCTATAAGATTAATTCGGGAATTCAATAATTTTATTTGTACAACATGCCTGCATGAACAGGAAGTTGGAAGAATAAATGAGAATGCCCACCTGCGAGAGCGGGTTTTGAGACACCAGAGTTACGGCAGAGCGGGGAAACAATCTACATATAATAATAAATCCTTCTTCCTCAAGAAGGATTTTTTTATTGTACATAAAATGTTCAACGATTGTATGGCATACCACATGAGCAACGATGTTCTCCAAACAATATGTGATAGGAAGGAGGAAACTGCTGATTAATGCTCTGTACCGTTTTGGCAAATTCCTCTTTTGCTTCGGCTACCAAAAAGAGAGCATCTGCCTTCTCCTGCGTATCGATATGAGCCCCCGGGGGTACAAATCGTTTAGGAGGAACACGGACACCGTTCGTCACAACTGCGTTATGAGAAATAAATACATCCGGCCCTACGATTGCGTTATATACAATTGAATGATAGCCTACAAAGGTATTGTTTCCTATAAAACACGGCCCATGAATCAGAGCACTATGAGCAACAGAAACTTCATTTTCAATATAGATGGAATATTTCTTATCCTTGACACTTACATAGCGTTTGGCAATTCCGTGTAAAATGACTCCATCCTGCAAATTCGTATTGGTTCCAATATAAAAGGGAGTTCCCTCGTCTGCACGCATACTCACATTGGGTGCCACATATACATTTTCCTTAATTTCTACATCACCTATTACACTAGTAAACGGGCCGATAAAGGCTGTTTTGTCTATATCAGGATATCGTTCAACAGGATTATACAAGGTTATCGGATTTGGACTGATAAAAGGTTGAAAACAGGATGAGTCACTTTTGGGAAACAGCTTGTTATCCTTTTGGTATGTCAACAAAAACACTCCTTTTTTAAAAAATTTGCACACGTTCACCCCTTCAAGGAACAATAATACTATATACATATTAACTTCCTATTCCCTTTACTACCTGCCCTGAATTGATATGTAAAAAATAAGGGATAGTCCTTTTTCGGCGAACCTCACGATTTATGGGCGATTTTTCTTTCTTTTTCGGTTAACCCCACGTTTTATCGGCAACTCCCCTTTCTTTTTCGGCGAACCCCACGTTATACCGGCAACTCCCCTTTCTTTTTCGGCGAACCCCACGTTTTATCGGCAACTCCCCTTTCTTTTTCGGCGAACCCCACGTTTTATCGGCAACTCCCCTTTCTTTTTCGGCGAACCCCACGTTTTATCGGCAACTCCCCTTTCTTTTTCGGCGAACCCCTCGTTATACCGGCAACTCCTCTTTCTTTTTCGGCGAACCCCACGTTTTATCGGCAACTCCCCTTTCTTTTTCGGCGAACCCCACGTTTTATCGGCAACTCCCCTTTCTTTTTCAGCGAACCATAAAATGACGCATCTAAGAGATGCGTCATTTTCAGTGTGTCGAGAACATAAGGGATAATCCTTATTCTTCTCAATTGTAATCTTATACTCTTTCGCTGCATCTGTTCTGCTTAACAAAATATTGAAAGCAAACAAATGCTTCCTCTTTTTGAAATCCTTCCTGAATATACAGGTTAATCGCATTTTCATTATCCGCATTCACACTAAGCATTGCTTTTGTTAACCCTATTTTCTGTCCATGTAACAACGCTGTTCTTAATAGGTTTCTGCCAAGTCCCTTGCCCTGGTGTGCTGGAACTAGTGCCAGCGGTCCAACCCCTAAATATATTGCTCCTTGAAAGTCCTCCTTATATGTTCGAACAACTCCAACTGGTGTTTGTTCATCATATAATAGAAAGGTTCCTTCTTCTATAAAATCATCACGATCTTGCATCTTATGTATTTCTTCTGGCGTAACAGGCGTTTCTGAGCCAGCCAGCTTAGCAAAGCCTGCATTTCTTACTATGCAATAATCCTCCTCATCTTGATTGAACTGAAATGCACGGACAGAGTATCCAGTTGGAAATAAAAAAGCTGGCACCTCTTTATCTTCTCTCGTCAGCATATAGGCATATCGTTCAACTGTAAAATGCAAGGCATGCATCATAGCCTGCAATTCTTTATTTTTTTCCGGTACAAACAAAAACACCTTCTCAAGGCGTGCCGCATGCTGTAAAACAGTCTCAAGCATTTGTTTGTATATAGCTTGCTCTGACAACACAGAGTGAAAAATACGAAATCGTGCTCGTTTTCCTCGCTGAAAATATGAGTCCATCAGTAATGATACCGCTCCTACGATTTCCTGTTTTTCATCTAACACAATGTAGGTTGGATTTTCATCATCCGGAGTGAACTTCTCTATTTCTTCATCAATTAAAAAGGAGTCATCCACACTTTCTCGGTATTTTTTACAATAAGCGATAAAGTCTGGTGTGTTTTCACTCTGTAAATATTCTATTTTCATGCAGCTCTCCACCCTTTCTCATAGCCCATACAACTAGTTGACTTCTAGTTTTTTCTCTAAAATCCTGCTTTCATATCTCTATTACTTTGACTCAAAAAACACATGCTCTGCATGCAGCTTGGTTCCGGCCGTCAAAATACCATACGAATAACAAGGCTGTCTGCGTTTATCTGTTGGAGAACCGGGATTGAATAGCAATATATTGTTTATGTATTTTTTGACTGGGATATGAGAATGCCCAAAAATAATGCAATCTACATTTTCTTCTTCAAATGCAGCTAGTGCCCGTTGTTCAGTTGTTAGAGTTTTCCCGTGTCCATGAACGACCCCAATTGTATAGCCGTTGCATTCTAACAAAATTTTGTCAGGAAACATTTGCATGATTTCCTTTCCATCTACATTCCCGTATACACCTGCAATTTGGCCATATTGCTTTATCTCCTCATACACCTCAATCGTTTGCCAGTCACCGGCATGAATGATTAGATCGGCAGCTGCAAGGTCTACCAATAGTTTTTCGGGGAGACGTTTGGCTTTTTTCGGAATATGTGTGTCAGATATAACCACAATTTTCATGTTCACTTCTCCTTTCTATACCTTTATTGTAACCTGTACAGCAAAAAACCTCTTGTACTGTGACAAGAGGTTTGCGAGTTACTTTTTAAAAATACCGAATGGTTTTCCTACAGGTAAAAACACTCTTCCGAAATGAGCATTTAATACCGCGGCAGCAGAGCCGTAAAAAGAAAAGAGAGAGATAAAAAGTTCGGATATAGCCGCTAATTTATGTGCTTTTTCCGGCATAAAGCCAAGTGTACTTAAAGACAAGCCGATAAAAAGGAAATCAATTAAAACGAAAATAATAAATAATACCTTATGTGTTTCCATTGCTCCGATTGTCATAAAAATACTAAAAATCAAATAACCGACAAATGCAAAACCTAGCTGTTTCGGATCAACAGCACTAGCCAATTCTTTTCCGAACACACCTAATTGAATAAGCCATGATGTTCCTACGCCAAACCAAAATAAAGCAAAGCCGCCGAATGCTGTTGTACCGAATGTATTGTTATGCTTTGCATCATGGATGCAAGCAAATAATTGCGCAAAGCCGCCTAAAAAGATAGCCCATGGTAATACAAAGGAAACTCCTTCTGTTAAACCAAGCTTTTGAGAGGATGCCACGAGTGTTACCATTGCAAGTCCAAATAAACCTAACGCAGATGGATCTGCTGTTGTAATTTTCACATGCTGTACTGTCTTGTTGTTCATGATGAACCTCCTATTTTTTACACATACTTGAACAAGATACTAAACTAAAGAGGCTGTGTCAATGGTTTTTTATTTCTATTTTGTGAGAATGAAATAGCTGCTCGTTAGACATCATAAGATGGAATCTAGTTAAGGGGGCTAATTATGAACATTGGAAGAGCAAAGCAAATTGCAGAATCGGGGCAATCTGTGAACGTAACATATGAAGGTAAGCAAATCATGATTCAGCATGTAAACGAAGAAAACGGCACTGCCAGAATTTATGCTGCTGATACTCCGGATCAAGAGCACGAAGTTTCTGTAAGCAGTCTTTGTGAGCATTAAAAAACGCCTGAATCAGGCGTTTTTTATACTTCCTTCACCGTAGCAATGTATGGCAGGTTTCGGTACGTTTCTGCATAGTCAATGCCATATCCAACAATAAATCTATCTGGAATAACAAAGCCTACATAATCCGCACTTAGGTCTACCTTTCTTCGCTCCGGTTTATCGAGCAATGTACAAATCCTCATGGATTTTGGCTTATGTAGCTGAAAATGCTCTTTTAAAAAGCTTAATGTCAAACCAGAATCAATGATATCCTCTACAAGTACTACATTCTTTTCTGTAATGTTCACATCAATATCCTTTAACAGCTGTACCTTTCCTGTAGTTTCCGTTTGATTGCCGTAGCTAGACGCTGCCACAAAATCAACGGTTACCTTTCCTTCGAGCTCTCGAATTAAATCAGCTGCAAAGACAAATGCTCCTTTTAATACAATTATAAATACGATAGGCTCACCTTGAAAATCGTCTCTCATTTGTGCGCCAAGTTCTTTCACTTTTTGCTTTAATTGTTCTTCCGAAATTAAAATGCTATCCAATTCGTATGCCATGGGCTCACCTTCCTGCTGTGTATTATTTCCCAAATCTTATTAAAACATTTAAATTCTTGCTTGTACACTAATACAGTACATGAAATTTATAAAAAATATAATAAAAGCACGCTAAACTTCAGCATGCTTCACTTAGTGTCCTTCATCGCTTGTATAAATCTCTCTACAGCTTCTTTCAGTGTAGCTCTCGGACAAGCGATGTTCACCCGCAGCAATCCTTCTCCCCCTTCACCAAATAAGCTGCCGTCTTGAAAGGCTACCTTCGCTTTTTTTAACAGCAGCTCTTCCATTTCCTGCTTCGAAAGGGACAAGCTTCCATAGTCCAGCAAGGCTAAATATGTACCCTCTAAGTTCATCACCTTTACAGCTGGAAAGTGCTCCATAAAGAACTGACAAACATATTGATAGTTTCCCTCAATATATTCCAGCACTTCCTCTAGCCATTTCTCCCCTTTTGAATAGGCTGCTTCCGTAGCGACAATAGCAAACAAATTCGTTACACCAACTCCAAGCTTATTTACCACGTGTTGAAACTGTGTTCTTAACCGCTCGTTAGGAATCACTACACTCGAAGCTGGTATTCCTGACAAGTTAAAGGTTTTGGTAGGAGAAATGCAAGTAATGGTTCGTTCTCTAATCTCTTCTGATAAAGAAGCAAATGGTGTATGAGTATGCTCCTTTAATACGAGATCAGAATGAATTTCATCAGAGACTACCACAACATTGTATTCGATACATAACGCAGCCAGTCTCATAAGCTCTTCCTTTTTCCATACCCTGCCCGCTGGATTATGCGGACTGCATAGAAGCAGCATTTTTATATTCTCTGTTTGCAGCTTTTGCTCTAAGTCCTCCCAATCGATTGCAAAGCTGTTGTTTTTTTTGGTTAACCGGTTGATGACCAACCTTCTATTATGATTTGTGACGACGGAAAAAAACGGATAGTACACAGGTGATTGCACCAGTACTGCATCACCTGGCTCAGTAAATGCTAGAATTGAAAAGCTTAACGACGGCACCACCCCTGGAGAATATACGAGCCACTCTTTCTCAATTTTCCAATTATGTCTGCGCTCCTGCCAATCTGCTATTGCTTCGAGATAGGAATCGGGCTTGCCTGCATATCCAAAAATGCCATGCTCCGCCCTTTCCTTAATCGCTTCCACGATGGAACTGTCCGTCTTAAAATCCATATCTGCCACCCATAATGGCAATAACTCTTCCTCTGTGCCAAATACGATGTCTGTGTAGTCCCACTTAATAGAGTTTGTATGCCTTCGGTTGATTACTTCATCAAAATTATCCATAGTAGACTCTCCTATCTTTTATGGTTTATCGCAGCATACTTCTCTCATTCTCGTAAATGTTTCTATTTCCTTGTTTATAAGTTGTATTTTCTGAGAAGTCATTCTATAATTAACGGCAAATCCACGTACATAAAGGAGACACTATTTTATGAACTATGTTATTTTAACCGGGGCATCACGCGGCTTGGGGGAGGCAATTGCACATAAGCTATTGCATGAGAAAATGGTTTTAATCTCTGTGTCACGTAAGCCAAATGAACATATCATACAAGAAGCAAAGAAAAAAGGTGCCATAGTGCATACTATTTTATTTGATTTACAAAGCATTCATGATATACATTCGTTAGCAGAACAAATTTTTTCACACATTGATTTGTCTCGTGTAGATTCTATTTCTCTTATTAATAATGCAGGTATTGTTGCTCCTACGAAACCAATTGCACGGGCAGAACATGAAGACATCATTGAAAATGTACATATAAACTTGCTTGCTCCAATGCTGTTAACTTCTGAATTTTTGAAGCGTACAAAAGACCTTGCCATAGAAAAACGTATTATTAATATCTCATCAGGAGCAGGTAAAAACCCAATCTTTGGGTGGGGCGCTTATTGTACTTCCAAAGCCGGGGTTGATATGTTTACACGCTGCATTGCAGTAGAAGAAGAGCAAAATGAACATCCTGCGAAAATCATTTCCTTCGCTCCAGGTGTAGTCGATACAGATATGCAGGCAGAAATCCGCAGCTCTAGCAAAGAAGATTTTGTAGACGTGGAGCGCTTTTTGGCATTGAAGGAAGAGGGACAGCTTCTTTCTCCTGATTATGTGGCGGATGCTGTTATTGATTTATTAACTACGAAGCAATTTGAACAAGGCGGCATCGTAAGGATTAATCAAAAATAAAAGTGAGGGGATATCCCCTCACTTTTTTAAATAAAATATACTCTCGCTTCATACGGCTGCAGATCAAATGCGTATACATTGCTATGCTGCTTCACATCATAGTTTTGTAACATAAGATTGCTTGAAGATAAAGCAAAGTCTCTGCATTCATATGAAACCGTTTTGTTCGTTAAGTTACTGATTACTACAGCGCGCTTATCCCCGAGCGTGCGCGTGTATGCATATATACATGGGTCCTCAGGCAGTATCAACTCGTACGTACCGTACACAAACAGTTCATGTTCTTTACGAAGCTTTATCATTTTTTTATAGAAGGTATATACAGAATTTGGGTCCTGTATTGCCGCTTCCACATTGAGGGTTTCATAATTTTCATTTACACCCATCCATGGAGTACCGGTAGTAAAGCCTGCATGTTTCGACGAATTCCATTGCATTGGAGTACGGGAGTTATCGCGACCGCTGTTCCAGATAACCTCCATAATGTCAAGGTGAGAGCTTCCTTTCTCGGTTTCAATACGATAATAGTTTTTCATTGCTACATCATCATACTCTTCGATCGTTTCAAATCGTACGTTTGTCATCCCAATTTCTTGTCCTTGGTAAATGAACGGTGTGCCCTGCATTAAAAAGTACATAGCAGCAAACGCTTTTGCGCTTTCCACACGATAGTCTTTATCATTACCCCAAGTTGAAACTACACGGGCTTTGTCATGATTTTCAATAAACAATGCATTCCAGCCGCGATTTTCTAACCCTTTTTGCCATTTCGTCAACGTTTTCTTTAACGATACAACGTCAATTTCCCCTGCTTTATCTTTATCCCAAAGGTCCAAGTGTTCAAATTGAAATACCATGTTGAATTTCCCATTTTCTTCGCCGACCCATTCATCTGCGTCTTCAACCTTAACTCCGTTCGCCTCTCCGACGGTCATAATGTCATATTTAGCAAACGTTTGCTCTTTGAGCTCTTGTAAATACTCTTGTATTCCTTCTTGATTCATATGACCATCAAATGAAGGAACATACTCAAGCCCCTTCGGATTCGGCATATCAGGGAAGCCCTCTTTTTTCTTTATATGTGAAATCGCGTCCACGCGGAATCCGTCAATTCCTTTGTCTAGCCACCAATTCATCATTTCATACAACGCAAAGCGAACCTCTGGATTTTCCCAGTTCACATCCGGCTGTTTTCTGGAAAATACATGCAAATAATACTGCTCTGTTTTTTCATCATATTCCCATGCAGAGCCGCTGAAAATACTCTCCCAGTTGCTCGGCTCTTTCCCGTCTTTTCCGTCTCTCCAAATGTACCAATCACGTTTTGGATTATTCTTTGAAGAGCGGGATTCGATAAACCACGGATGCTCATCGCTTGTATGATTAATTACAAGGTCAATGATCAGCTTCATGCCACGTGCATGCACTTCGCTAAGAAGTGTGTCAAAGTCTTCCATTGTACCAAAAACATCCATAATCTCTTGGTAATCGCTGATATCGTATCCATTATCATCATTTGGAGATTTATAAAACGGACATACCCATATAACATCGATGCCAAGTTCCTTTAAATAATCCAACTTTGAAATAATGCCTTGTATATCCCCAATCCCATCCCCGTTTGAATCCATAAAGCTACGAGGATAAATTTGATATGCTGTCGCTTCTTTCCACCACGTTTTTTTCATGCCATTTTCTCCTTTTACAACGACTGTACTTTATTTTTTATAATAAACAACGGCTTCATAAGGTCTTAATGTAATACCCTCATTTTCTTGCGTCTCATAATTTCTGATTACGATCTCTGCTTGCTTGATCTGATCACTAAGCGCCTGATCATTCAGCGTTTGCACATCAGAGCTAAAGTTGCAAAGAACAATTAATTTTTCATCGTTCCAATTCCGCTCATACGTATATATAGCTTCATGCTCTCTATGAAGCAAACGATACTCGCCCTCCGTAATAATTGGCAGTTCTTTTCGAAGCTGGATCAGCTTTTGATAATAGTAAAAAATTGAATCTTCATCCTGTAATGCTTTTTCCACATTGACTTCCTTGTATCGCGGATTGATTTGAATCCACGGCTCACCTGTTGTGAAGCCGCCGTGCATGGAATCATCCCATTGCATCGGTGTTCGAGCATTATCCCGTCCTTTTATATAAATAGAATTCATAATTTGTTCATGTGTATACCCAGCTGCAATCCGCTCTTTATACATATTCAACGTTTCAATGTCGCGATAATCCGATAACTGTGAAAATTGCACATTTGTCATCCCAATTTCTTCGCCTTGGTAAATATATGGTGTCCCTTGCATCATATGCAAGCACGTAGCCAGCATTTTTGCCGACTCCACACGAAATTCTTTATCATTGCCGAAGCGGGAGACAATACGCGGCTGATCGTGATTGTTCCAATACAGACTGTTCCATCCCTTACTGTGAAGCTCTGTTTGCCACTTCGTCAAATTATCCTTTAAATCCAGGAGCTGCAATGGCTTGACATTCCATTTTCCGCCTGGAGCACTGTCCAAATCCATATGCTCAAATGTGAAAATCATATTCACTTCATGTCGGTTCTGGTTTGTATATGAAATAGCATCTTGAGGCGAAGCACCAGGCATTTCGCCCACCGTCATAATATTATATTTGGAGAGTACTTCTTTGTTCATTTCCTGTAAAAACTCATGAATGCGCGGACCATTCACATAGTATTTGCCGCCATCTCCATATCGCTGTCCTTCTCCAACTTCTGCATCAGGAAGTTCTGGTACCTTGGAAATTAAATTGATAACATCCATTCGGAATCCATCGATTCCTTTATCGAGCCAAAAGCGCATCATACTGTACACTTCTTCACGCACTTTCGGATTTTCCCAATTTAAATCCGGCTGCTTGCGAGAAAAAAGATGAAGAAAATACTCGTCTGTTGCTGCATCATATTCCCATGCTGAGCCGCTAAATACAGAGCCCCAATTATTTGGTTCCTTGCCATCCTTACCCGGACGCCAAATGTAGTAGTCACGATACGGGTTATCTTTGCCTTTTTTAGATTCAACGAACCATTTATGCTCATCAGAAGTATGATTCACAACCAAATCCATAATGAGCTTCATGCCGCGTTTATGAATTTCCTCGAGCATGCTATCAAATTCATCCATCGTGCCAAACTCTTCCATAATTGCCTCATAGTCGCGAATATCATAGCCATTATCATCATTTGGAGAGTCGTACACCGGGCTGAGCCAAATGACTCCAACTCCAAGCTTTTGCAAATAATCGAGCTTAGAAATAATACCCTTAATATCTCCGATTCCATCTCCGTTAGAATCCATAAAGCTGCGAGGATAGATTTGATATACGGTACCTGTTTTCCACCATTCTTGATTTTCTTTTATGAATGTTTGTCCCATACTGACCCTCTCCTATCTTTCTGTTTTTCATATATTGGAACATGAAATAATTGTTCCATCGCCAGCAATGCTGCTCCTTGCAGCCACGAATCATCTCCGAGCTCCGATACGGCAATTTCCGTATTGAGATTTGCCGCTGCAAAAAAATTGTTCTCAGCTGTTTCCATTGCATACGGCAGGAAGGCTGATTGATATTTCATTCCCTCACCGATAAGTACAATCTTTTTCGGATTTAAGCTGTTGATAATGTTAACGATTCCATATCCTAAATGAACGCCTAATTTTTGTAATAAATGCTGGGCCAATCGGTCCTTTTGCGCAAACGCTTGCCAAACGCCATCAAAGGTATACTCTGTAATAAGAGTACTCTCGTATTGATCTTTTAACAGCGGACCTTCATTAGTAAAATAATGTTCAGAGGCGTACATTTCTAAGCATCCGTTCTGTCCGCAATGACACGGATAGCCATTCATCTGAACAATTGTATGTCCAAACTCTCCAGCGCCGCCAAAGTTGCCATAATACAAATCACCCTGCAGGACTAAGGATAACCCTACTCCTGCTCCAACCGATACGCAAACAAAATCTGAGAACTTCTTTCCGATACCAAACCAACATTCTGCCAAAGTATAAGCATTTATATTTTTATCGATAAAAACGGGAATCCTATCCAGCTGCCCGCTAATGTATTCACAGATTGAAACGTTTTTCCAGCCCAGTAATGTAGAACGAACGATAACACCCGTTTCACGATTAATGAGACCAGAAACCGCAAGTCCGATGCCTAAACAATGCTGCAATGATAGCTCGTACCTTTTCAATATACGGTGCACTTCCATCACAATCATGTTTATAACAAACTCCGGATCACTTCCTTTTGGGAAAGCAGCTTCATGCTGATGGACAATTTTCACATGTAAGTTTGTCAATGCAATCCGAATATTTTCTTCCTCAATTTTTATACCAAATGTATATCCATACTCGCTGTTCAGCTGCAGCAGCACAGGTTTTCTTCCTCCTGTTGAATGCACAGTTCCTGCCTCAATCAGGAGATTAGCCTGCAAAAACTCTTCTGTAATATTTGTTAATGTAGACATGCCTATCTTTGTTTTCTTGGCGATATCTGAGCGGCTGCTTGGACCGTGCCTGCGAATATGGTCTAGCACAATATAGCGATTCATATCCTTTATTAGTTCTTTGCTGCCTTTGCGAAATTGATGCAATGGGGTGTGCCCCTCCATCTGTTCTGACTTTCTTCAGTTAGTGAAATAAGACAATCTCAGTGTAACCGATTTCATCTGCTATCACAAGCTGATTTTATGAAAAGATACAGCTTTTATAAAGAAAATTCAGCAGAGAGAATTTTTAATCACATAAAAGAACTGCACCCTATTATGGGTGCTGTTCTTTTATAATTTCTTGAATTCTAGCAATAAGAGTATTGTTTGCTTTTTTTATATTTTGCCCTGCTTGTTCCAGAGTGTGCCGGGCTTCTTGCATTGTCTTGTTCCGTTCTATAATCATCCGCTCTGCTTCCTGTATGTTCGGTCCGCCCCTAACACTTCGGCGGCTGACAAATACATCTGGCGAGATAATATCCTTCCACTCACAATCTGTTAATGTACTAGATGCATATCGTTCCAAGAGCTGATTGACTTCGGCAGCTGATAATTCATACAGCTCACATTGCTTGTTAGTGCATGCTTTCGCAACTTCTCCTGCCAGTTTATGAGCAGTGCGAAATGGAATATGCTTATCCCTTGCCAATACATCGGCAAGCTCTGTGATAGTAATGCAATGCTTTGCAGCTCGTTCATGTAACATTTCCTTATTTACATTCATCGTTCGAATCACAGCATTCATTAACAGCACGACACGATTTGCTTTTTCATAGCTTCTATATAAATGAGGCTGCAAATCATCTTCTGTATCTACGATATCTCCAAAGGGTGTATTGTGAATCATATGAAGAACCGTTAATGCTTCACCCGCTGAACTGCTCGCTAGCGCCCGGGAATGCTCAACTGAAACAGGATTTCTTTTTTGCGGCATAATGCTGCTTATTTGAACATATGGGTCAGCTATAGAGATAGCGTTAAACTCCTTCGTTACATATAACAGAAAATCTTGAATCCACCTGCCTGTATTTGTCATCAAGGAGAGAACAGCTGTAGCCCCCTCTACTAAATAATCTCCTCCTGCAATCGCATCATAAGAATTTTCCACCACCCCATCAAACCCCAACAATTCTGCAGTCCTCTCTCTATTAATAGGAAAGCCAGTTGTAGATAAAGCTGCGGCGCCAAGTGGCGATAGATTTACTGTTTTAAACGCCCGCAATAGCCTCTCTATATCTCTCATTAGCCCATCAAACACAGCTAATAAATAATGTCCGAGAGTAATAGGCTGAGCAGGCTGAGTATGAGTATACGCGGGTATTATAGTATCTTTCTGTTCTTCTGCTTGATGTAGTACAGCTTCCGCAAGACCTAACGTACTGTTTGCCAATTCTAACATATACTTCCGCAGCACCATGCGGTACATCGTAACTCCCATATCATTTCGGCTTTTCGCAATATGCATATTCCCTGCCAGATCATGCCCAATTTCTTCCCCTATTTTTTGTTCCAGTAAAAAAAACAAATCTTCATATTCCGAATCATATTGCAAAGAGCTAATCTGTATTTTAGAAACTGTATCAAGGCCTTGTAAAATACATCCTGCCTCCTCTATATCAATGATATCCGCCTCTAAAAGCATCACCGTATGAGCGCGATGAACATCAAACATAACGGACGATAAATGATCCCTCTGCAGCAAAAATACATGTTCAAGCAAATGCTTGGCATACGTTGCTCCCGGAAAAGCATTTCCTTCTTTTCGTATAAAATCTTCTTTAGATTCCTTCATAACAAACGTTCCTCTCCTGCTTTTACTTATTATAGTACCCTGGGACAATATCATTGGTTCATAAAGAAAAAAGAGACAATGGATTCATTGTCTCTTACAGTTTTAGCTTCTTTCAGAACGGCAGGAAGGAAAGTGGTATATGTTTTGAATTTCATTAAATCCATACTTAAAGGTAGCAAACTGCTGGTCGTACAAATAGTCTAATACGTATACATAGTTTCCTTTCACATCACATAAAACACCTGACACACCTTTTCCGTTTCGCAGGGAAATCCCGACAGGCTTACCAATTAATCGGTATAGTTGATCCACAGCTTTAGCTCCTCCATTTTGCAATAACTATACAGTATATGGAGACGGCCACTGCTTGGACATATGTAATTTGTCTATTTTGATAATGTCATTTCGACTTTCAAACTCTCTGAATCAATAAATGAAAAGTTTTGTTTTTGTTTGCCTATCAGATTCCCTGTGTATGGAGGGCTGCTTAATATTCTTGAGGTCGATATTTATATAACTGACTTTTACTTTCGATATATAGTGTTGAAGATGAATAAGTTTTGTATACTAAGTCAATGTGTGTAAAAGTCATGATTTATGCAGCAAAACATAATTGGAATGAAAGATAGAGAATTGAATGTTCTATTAAATTTTTTAATCTAATACAACGATATAAATAAGCAGGTTTTTTTATCCATTAAATGTAATATATTACTTTACATCAAATTATTTTTCTAAGAGAGGTGATTTCATTATATGACTTCATAATGCTTCCCTTTTGTAGAAATGCAAAGATATTTAGGCTTAAGATTGACGTATGTGATGGAGGGTAACGGTAAATTCATAACATAACTACTTCAGAATCATCAGTCGAAACTACAAGTCAGTTCTATCGATTTGAATAAGAATATTAGAGGCATAGTACAAGATCACACACCCTTCGGTAAACAAATAGAGGAAAAATATTTACTTCTCTTAAAATCTATCAATACCCACTTTCTCGTTTCAGACTAATTCATATAAGTGTAAGCTAATTTTCCGACTGATTAATCGGTCCAATACTCCTACATACTATCCTAATTTGATAGACCTACATGTCGAAATATCAAACGAGATTTATATAGAATAGAACAAATCTTCATCATAAAAACAATGTTGTAACTGAGCTGATTTGACACGCTCTCAGTTACCTAAGGAGAGAAATAATATGAAAAAAAAGCCCATTGCCATTGCTATTATTCATGGGATAGGTCATGATAGAAATTTCATAGATAAAAAGAAAACAAGAGAATTAATAGAAAAGTATTTTAAACAAAAAATTAAGCCCTACACAGATGATCCTTCCTCTCAAATTTTCACAGAATTTGTGAATTGGGAGAACGTATTCCAACCTAGGGAAGATAAGCTGTTTGAAAAAGCAGTACTGCAGAAGGGCTTAGATTATTCAAAGCTCCGTCAGTTAGTCATTAGCTATATGGCAGATGCAATCGCCTACCAGCCTGTCGAAGGAGGTAGAGACAACTACAGACGCGTTCATCAAGCATTCGGAGAGACTCTTAAAAATCTATCCCAATGGGCAGGACCGGATGTACCTTTATGCGTGATCTCCCATAGTTTAGGTTCAGTTATCGCCAGCAACTATTTCTATGACCTACAAGCCAAAAGAGAGACAGGTAAAGATACTGCTTTAGAAAAGGGGGAAACCCTGTCTTTATTCTATACACTTGGTACAACACTGCCCTTATGGAGCTTACGATATGAGAATGGTCTGAATAATCCTATTGTTGTTCCCGCACCAGAAATGAAGGTTAAACACCCCAATCTAAAGGGTGAGTGGGTAAATTTCTATGACAAGGATGATATTTTAGGATATCCATTAAAAATAATAAGTGATGAATACGAACAAGCGGTACACGAAGATATTGAAGTAAATGTAGGAAACATACTTACAAGCTGGAATCCAGCATCTCATACTCAATATTTAGGAGATACAGACGTGGCTGAGCGCATTGCTGCAGGCTTGTTCCAAGTATGGTGCCATATGAATAATATCGAAATAAAGGAAAAGCTAGAAGCTGTAAAAAAATAATTACCACATCAAATTCTTCTTATTATTTATTATGAACAAATAATAAGAAGAATGAATAAGAAGTGAGTATACGATTGCTCTGTACTTACTTCTTGTTTCTTTTAATTTTTCTACTTAAAGATGTTATATGAACTCCATTTTTTGTACCGTGTAGCAGTTAGTGTTTTCGATAAATTAGAGAGGATTTACATCTACAAGCATTTCTCATATTGCACCTCGCAAACCTACATTGCAACAATATAAGAACTCATCATTTAAAACATCGATCACATGCATACACGCTACCTTAACCACAATGAATCTGATTTCTGATTCGCCCTTTCATTCGGCTTTCTGTTCCTTTCTAACACTATAACATAAAAACTCACAGAAAATCTGTGAGTCTACGATTGCTTTTGCTTATGACGAGAAGATGGGGCTTCTACACTTCCCGTTTCTGTGTTTGTCGTTCCTTGTCCTTCTACCTGTGACGAACCAAGCTTCGCTCTGGACGGATCTTTTTTCACTTTTTTTCCCATTCTAACACCTCCCTCTCTTACATTCCCCTGTCCTCCTAGATTCTATTACATAAATTTTAACAATTGTAACAGAAATGAAATTTGAATTTTCTTAATATTAAGTATATTATTGGGTTGGGATGAATAACTGTTCCATTCTTTAACAATTATTAAGGGGGTATTGTAATGAGTCAAGTAGCGGTGAGTATTCACGAAAAAGTAGAGCAGTTTTTAAAAGGTACAAAAAAGCTGTTTATCAACGGTGAATTCGTTGAAAGCGCTTCCGGTAAAACGTTTAAAACTCCTAACCCTGCTACAGGTGAAACATTAGCTGTTGTTTCGGAAGCCGGTCGTGAGGATATTAATAAAGCTGTCCTTGCTGCTCGTTTGGCATTCGATGAGGGTCCTTGGTCCAAAATAAGCAATGCCGAACGCGGACGCTTAATGTACAAGCTTGCTGATTTAATGGAAGAGCACAAAGAAGCTCTTGCGCAGCTTGAAACATTAGACAATGGTAAACCGATTCAAGAAACCCTTAATGCCGACCTTCCGCTTGCGATTGAGCACCTCCGTTATTACGCAGGCTGGACAACAAAAATTGTCGGTCAAACAATCCCGGTTGCCGGAGATTATTTCAACTATACACGCCATGAAGCTGTCGGTGTTGTCGGCCAAATTATTCCGTGGAACTTCCCTCTTTTAATGGCAATGTGGAAGCTCGGAGCAGCATTGGCAACAGGATGCACGGTAGTGTTAAAGCCTGCCGAACAGACTCCTCTTTCCGCTCTGTATCTTGCTGAGCTTATTCAAGAAGCAGGCTTCCCAAAAGGTGTTATCAACATCGTACCAGGCTTTGGCGAAACTGCTGGACAAGCTTTAGTCAACCACCCGCTTGTTGATAAAATTGCTTTTACAGGCTCAACGGAAGTTGGAAAAACAATCATGCGACAAGCTTCCGAAACATTAAAGCGCGTTACGCTTGAGCTCGGAGGAAAATCACCGAACATCATTTTACCAGATGCTGATTTATCTCGTGCCATTCCAGGCGCATTATCCGGCGTTATGTTTAATCAAGGCCAAGTTTGCTGTGCAGGCTCTCGTCTCTTTATCCCGAAAAAGATGTACGACAATGTAGTAGCAGACCTTATTTTATATTCGAAGAACTTAAAGCAAGGTGCAGGTATAAATCCTGAGACGCAAATTGGACCGCTCGTTTCACAGGAACAGCAAAACCGCGTGTTAGGCTACATAGAAAAAGGCGTAAACGAAGGTGCTGAAGTTGTAGTGGGCGGAACAAATCCGTCTGATAAAGGCTATTTCGTTTCTCCTACTGTATTTGCTGCTGTAAAGGACGAAATGACTATCGCTAAGGAAGAAATTTTCGGACCTGTCATTGCTGCCATGCCGTTTGAAGATTTAGATGAAGTCATTAACCGTGCAAACAACAGCAATTATGGTCTTGCTGCCGGTGTTTGGACAGAAAATGTGAAGAATGCTCACTATATCGCCAACCGCCTGCGTGCAGGAACAGTTTGGGTGAACTGCTATAATGCATTTGATGCAGCTTCTCCATTTGGAGGATATAAACAATCCGGCATCGGACGTGAAATGGGCTCTTATGCATTAAACAACTATACAGAAGTAAAAAGCGTTTGGATTAATATGAACTAATCATAAGGCTCCCGAATAATACTCGGGAGCCTTTTATCTAAATAGTTTTTCATATATAAAGGAGGAATATGAATGGAACAGCAGCGGCAAAGCTATGGATTGTTTGTACGCCCGCAAGGCTTAAATGATGCACACTCACCTTACGATTGGTATAAAAAAATGCGAAAGGACTCTCCCGTTGCATTTGATCCGGTACGCAATTGCTGGGATGTGTTTCTCCATGAGGATGTGCAAATGGTATTACAAGATTATAAGCGTTTCAGCTCAAATCGTAACGGAGTGATCCCGAGCTTACTAGATTTAGATCCGCCGACTCATCGAAGATACCGAAACATTGTCAGCCAAGCCTTCACCCCGAAAGCCATTCAAGCGCTCGCACCGCGCATTACATCCGTTACACACGAACTGCTTGCCGCAATTCAAGGAAAAGGTGAGATTGATATAGTAAAGGATATCGCCTATCCGCTCCCTGTTATCGTTATCGCGGAAATGCTAGGTGTGCCGGGTAAAGACCGCGCCAAATTCAAAGAATGGTCTAATGTTTTAGTATCTGGTACGCAATCCCTTGCACCTGAAGAAATGACAAAGCTGCTTGAAGAGCAAAGAAAAGCAACTTTAGAATTATATTCCTATTTCCAAGAAATCGTCTCCCAACGTAAGCTTGAGCCGAAAAATGATTTAGTATCGACTCTGCTTGCCGCAGAAGTGGATGGAGAAAAACTAAATATGGAAGAATTGTTAAGCTTCTGTCTTGTCCTTCTCGTCGCAGGTAACGAAACAACAACTAACCTTGTGACTAATACAATGCTGACGTTGTTTGAACACCCTGATGCTCTGGAGGAGTTGTATGAGAACCCGGCATTGATACCATCAGCCATTGAAGAAGCGCTTCGCTACAGATCCCCTGTTCACGCCATGAACCGTTTCGTCACGGAAGATATAGAACTGAAAGGGATGCATCTTAAGAAAGGACAAGAAGTAATGGCTTGGATCGGGTCTGCGAACCGGGATGAAGCCGTATTTGAACGGCCTAATGTTTTTAATATACATCGCACCTCTAATAACCATATTTCATTCGGAAGCGGCGCTCATTTCTGTCTCGGCTCCCAGCTTGCTAGATTAGAAGCGAAAATTTGTATTACGGAGATGCTGAAGGCTTTTCCAAACATGGAACTCGATACACAAAAAGAGCTTCAGCTTGTTCCGAGCGCCTTTGTGTATGGATACAAAGCACTTCCTGTCATCGTTGGTTTAGGAGAGAAAGTAAAATAGGGATTTATTTTCGTATTAAGCATTTATCCTGAAAGCAACAAGCATGGCTTATGTCATGCTTGTTGCTTTTGAATATTATTCTTTCGCAAGATCATCTAACAAAAAACGAAAAAACAGACGGAACTCTTTCTCTAAAACTGTGATAGCTGTGCTCTGCTCCTTCCACAATTTCAAATTTTATATTTGGTAGTTTCTCCTTCAGCATTTCAAATACTGCTGTATTGGAAGCAAGAAATTCCTTGTTGATTCTCTCATCATCAGCTGCCTCTCTCGTTCCTGCATCGAGATAAAACCTATCCATTGACGATAAATCTGAACTCTTTATTAACCTTTCAATTTCCTCTTGATTTCAGAAATAAGCTGAGGAAATTGCTGCTACTCTCGTAAAAAGATTCGGATAACGGCAAGCAGAATATGTAGAGATCAGCCCGCCTAAGGATATACCAGCCATATAATTTTGCTGTTTCATAGTACGATATTTTTTATCTATATATGGTTTCAAATCCTGAATGATAAACTCTGCGTATGCTCCTCCCTTTCCTCCTAGTGTACTTGTATCGCCCACCATCTTTTTGCTGTATTCACCATTGATCCACGGACAATATTCATTGATCCGCTCCTCCCC
Source organism: Bacillus sp. 165 (assembly GCF_017742235.1). GTDB lineage: Bacteria > Bacillota > Bacilli > Bacillales > Bacillaceae_G > JAGHKQ01. The sequence goes on along the minus strand of NZ_JAGHKQ010000003.1, from coordinate 68,800 downwards.
TTTTTTCGAATCGATGGCAACAACAATTATCTCTACTCCATTTTCATCCAAATATTCCTCTAACCTTAACGAGATTCCTCCAACCGCATCTTCATTTTGAAAAACATTTTGCCCATCATGCATATACTAAACTGGATAACGCTTATCTCCCTCATATTACTCTTTCGGCACATATACTCGAATCGTTCGTTCTTGATTGAATGGAGTCATATGTATAACAAAGGTCTCTAACATAAAAACACTCCTATCTTTCTCAAATAGTATATATGTTTTTAATATTGTCATAATTTTCTGTTCTTTCAGAAAAAAATCACAATAGTATTTTATTGCAAAAAAAGACGTGCAAACAATGAGCAGCTTGCACGTCTTTTTATATGTAGTTTATGAGTATTCAGACGATATGCGGGTGTGTTAATCCTCTAAACGAGGTTTTTTTATTTCTATCGAGGAGCTTTCGGTGATCCTTTCGGAGATGGAAAAAAGTGTTAATCCTCTAAACGAGGTTTTTTTATTTCTATTGCAAGGCAATGGCTCTGCATGGGCGGAGTCTATCATTGTGTTAATCCTCTAAACGAGGTTTTTTTATTTCTATATAGTTCGTTAACACCAAACGAACTAACTACAATTTTCATGTGTTAATCCTCTAAACGAGGTTTTTTTATTTCTATGTAGTAAAGGAGGCAACCCTTCACGCCTCAGCCCTCTTGTGTTAATCCTCTAAACGAGGTTTTTTTATTTCTATAGGAGCAAGTTGAACCGATTTTAACGAAAATTTCTCAATGTGTTAATCCTCTAAACGAGGTTTTTTTATTTCTATATGACTTCACACCTGATTATGTGGCAATCGAAAAGTGTGTTAATCCTCTAAACGAGGTTTTTTTATTTCTATGAATCTGAGAAAGAATCTGAGAAAACAGTAAATACTTCTGTGTTAATCCTCTAAACGAGGTTTTTTTATTTCTATTTGAAATTTCCATAAAGTCAGGTCGACTGACTGGATGTGTTAATCCTCTAAACGAGGTTTTTTTATTTCTATTAAAGGGGTGTTAATATTTGTTGGATTTTTTTTTGTTGTGTGTTAATCCTCTAAACGAGGTTTTTTTATTTCTATTAAAGGGGTGTTAATATTTGTTGGATTTTTTTTTGTTGTGTGTTAATCCTCTAAACGAGGTTTTTTTATTTCTATATGCACCGGCTGATGGAACTGTCTATCAAGTAAAAGATGATGTGTTAATCCTCTAAACGAGGTTTTTTTATTTCTATTACTATTGATAGTGGGGGGGTTTTTGTTTTATTTTGTTCCGTTGTGTTAATCCTCTAAACGAGGTTTTTTTATTTCTATTCTCAAGGTAGAGTACTACAAATGAAATAAGTTACCTACTTGTGTTAATCCTCTAAACGAGGTTTTTTTATTTCTATAATACAGCAGGGTGTTTCACAATGCCCTGTATAAAAAAGTGTTAATCCTCTAAACGAGGTTTTTTTATTTCTATAGTACCTTTATTCTACCTTACTCTCCCAAGGCTTTCAAGAGCTAAAATGTATGGTGTCTCAAATATTGACCAAAGGCAAAAAACATTATGTAAACCAAACGGTTTTTTCTAAGGTTTTCATTATTTTAAGATATAAAAAAAATAACCCTTTATCCCAATTTTATTACTAACTAGTATAATCTATTTTTATTTCAATAAAATAACATGACATACCCCTTTTTTATGCTTTTTTCGTAGCATACGGTTTATATCTTTAAACATATAGCAATAAAAAGAAAGCACAACGGCTCATCTTTGTGTGCTTTCCACTGCTTTTATTAGAAATGTAATCCTCCGCTTACATTTACAATTTCTCCTGTAATATAACTGGATTCATCTGAAGACAAGAATGCAACTGTATTTGCTATGTCTTCTGGTTTGCCCATTCGTCTTGCCGGTATGGCGGCAATCATTTTTTCCTTTACTTTATCAGGAATGGTTTTGGTCATATCAGTGTCCATGAAGCCAGGACAAATAGCGTTGCATGTAATGCCGTATGCTGATAATTCTTTTGCCGCAGTTTTCGTTAAGCCGATTAATCCAGCTTTTGCTGCTGCATAGTTTGCCTGCCCAACATTTCCCTGCCAGCTCACTGATGAGATGTTTACGATACGGCCTGATTGCTGCTCCCGCATCACTTGAACCGCTGGACTCATGCAGTTAAATACTCCTGTCAAGTTGACTGCAATCACATCATCCCATTGCTGTCCTTCCATTTTATGAAGCATCGCATCTCTTGTAATGCCTGCATTATTTACTAAAATATCAAGTCTTCCGTATGTATCTACTGTATGAGCGATAAGGGCCTTCGCTTCTTCACGGTTTGCTACATTAGCCTGAAAGTAACTTGCTTTATATCCCTTTTCCGTGAGTTCTTGTGTTGTTTCCTGTATTCCGTCTACGTTTATATCACTTATCACAACATGAATCCCTAACGAAGCAAGCTTTTCTGCAATAGCTTTCCCAAGTCCTCTTGCTGCTCCCGTTACAACTGCAATTTTTTCTGGCGAGCTGGTCATATTCATTCTTCCCCTTTATGTTTTATTGTTCTACATCGTTTTCGACAAGTGAACCAAGACCTCCTGTTTTTACACATAAAAATCTCCAATTATGGAATGATAATGAAGTACAACACTACAAAGGAGGATGTAATATGAAAAAGCAGCAGCAAGATCAATATGGAAAAAGCATTAAAACTGATGGGTTAGATATTGAATTTTCACAAGAACTTGCCGATCAAGACGATTTAGAAGCACAAGAACGCTCGAAAGCAGCGGACGCCCGCCAAAAAAACAAGCAATAAAGCAAAAGAAGGCATCGCCTTCTTTTTTAGTCTGTATATCGCTTCATATAATTCCCTAATGCAAGCAATGGAAAAATATAGTTGTAGCTCTCATATCGAAAATAAAATTGCCCTGGCAGGCCGAGGCCAGTCGGATACTGTATTTCTTGTTTCGACCATGAGTGTTGACGCAGTAAGTACGCTATTCCTTTTTGAATGGATTTTCTTTCTTGGCCATACACAGCAATTAAAGCATCTGTTGCCCATGCAGTTTGTGACGGCGTACTGTAGCCGAGGGGCACATATTGCTTGATTTCGCAGCTTTTGCAGGATTCTCCCCAGCCGCCATTTTCGTGCTGGATAGACTCCAGCCATGCTGCTGCTTTTTGAATCGCTGGATGTTCTTTTGTTAAACCGACAGCGCATAATCCGGTAACGGCTGCCCATGTTCCGTACACGTAACAAATACCCCAGCGGCCATACCACGAGCCATTTTCTTCCTGCTTAGAAAGCAGCCACTCTACCCCTTTTCTAACTGCTGAATGCTCCATTGTCAAACCTGCATAAGTACCTAAAAACTGCAATGCTCTCCCGGTTAAGTCTGCAGTAGACGCATCAATAATGGCATCATTAGCATTTTCAAGCGGGATGAGAGTCAGCATTTCATTATTAGCCCCTTTTTCAAACGCTGCCCATCCACCGTCTGTATTTTGCATAGCAAGCAGCCACTCTACTCCTTTGTTCCAAGCTTCACGATACGTTTCATTTTTAACAGCCTCTCGTGTTATCGCCCGAAGAGCAGCACTCGTATCATCTATATCCGGGACCTTTGTATTAATATGTGAAAATCCCCAGCCTCCAGGAGCAGTCTTCGGAGCATGCACACTCCAATCTCCCTTTTGAGTATGCTGCTTGTGCAGCAGGTAGGTATTGGCATGTTGAATCATAGAATCATGCTCCGCTACCCCAGCCTCCTGCAAAGCATAGCTTAACAACGCTGTATCCCAAACAGTCGAAGGCGAATTTTGCACATGCACTCCGTTTTCCGTTTCGATCAGCAATGAGTGTAATCCTTGCAGCGCATGTTGAATCACAGGTGATGTTTTTGGATAACCCAAGGCAAGCAGAGCATAAATCATAAAAATCGTTGAACTGGCATAGCTGTATAACGTTCCATTCGGTTCAATTCTGTCGAGCATAAATTTCTCTAAATATGCATACCCCATCTTTTTATATTCAGACGGGTACCGTTTCAATTTTTTAATCTCTTGAAAAAGATTGTGCAATCCGATGCTTCTGTTCTGCAAAAACCACTCTGCATCTTCTGATTCTGCCATGAGATGAGTTAAATCAGGTGCTGCATAAGGTAATGAAAATCGTTTGTTAGCGCAAATAATCATAGGCAGTATATGAATGCGTGCGTAATTACTGAATTTAAATATATTGAAAGGAAAAGAAGATGGAAGAAAAAACACCGGAGTGGGAACATGAAATAGCTTCGGCCACGGATATTGCCCATGAACCGCCAATAAAAATTTCGTCATAAAATGTGTCTGAGACAGTCCGCCCTTTTTGTTAATAAACCTTTCTGCTTGCTTCATCCTGCTATCTTCCTTGCTCACTGTTTTTGAAAATAAAAGAGCATTGTAGGCTAGAACTGTTGCAGTGAGATTTCCTTCTCCTTCATCATCATACAATGTCCACGCTCCGTTTGGCTGCTGCAGCTTTTGTAATCTCGCTGCCAGTTGAAACACAAGCTGATCATTGCTTCCTAACGACTGCAATACCATAATCATGGCAGCATCAGTTAATAGGGAACCTTCGAATATAAAGCGCCATGCTCCATTCGACTTCTGGAGGTGACGCGACTCTTGCACCCTTTTTTGTATCTCTTCCCAAATCTGTTGCTTTTGCATCATCTCTCACACCTCTTTTGTTTCCATCGTTATACCTTATTCTTGAGGCGTGCACTATATGAACTAAGAAAATGCAAAAAAAGCCAATCCACATGAATTAGCTTTTTTTAATGACAATACCAAACAGCAACTACTACTCCGAGTATCGCACCAGCGATAACCTGATAAGGAGTGTGTCCAACAAGCTCATTTAGCATTTTATAATTTTTCATTTTGCCGTGAAAGAAATCATTTAAGATTTTAGCTTGATGGCTTACTGCCAACCTAACACCAGATGCATCATACATAACAATAACGGCAAAGATCAAGGCTAACGCAAACGTTGTACTTTCCACTCCATCATCAATAGCGATTGAGGTTGCTAATGCAGTTACTGTGGAAGAGTGAGAACTTGGCATTCCACCTGACGAGAAAAATAGTTCCAGCTCAAAGCGGCCGGTTCGAAATATAGCAATGACTACCTTCGCAAGTTGTGCTAAAAACCATGCAATAATCGCCGCGACAAGCGGGTCATTTTTAAAAATCACTTCCATTAGATGTCCTCGCTTTCTTTTCAGGCGTGGTACATTCTATATTAAAACTTCATAAAAAAAATAGCAAATGCTGGATGCTACGACGCTTTCATTGACTTTCTCAACTTCGGCTGCATGCTGACCATAAATTTTGTTTTAGCGATGGAAAAGATCATTAAAGCCGACCAAATGCACCCAAACGCATAGATATGAGTTTTCGTAAAGTTTTCATGAAATAAAAATACGCCGAGGCAAAGACTGATGGAAGGAGCTACATACTGTAAAAACCCTATCAATGACAACGAAATTAACCGTGCTCCCTTCGCAAAATATAAAAGCGGAACGGCTGTCACTGCGCCTGCTCCCATTAATAAAAACGTCGTAGAAACAGATTGAGAAAAAAATAACCCCGTTCCGTTCCATTCAAGCCAAATTAAATATATAAACGCAATAGGTGCAATCACCATCGTTTCAACTGTAAGTCCGATTACCGAATCTAAGTTTGTCATCTTTTTTACCAGTCCATACGTAGCAAAGCTCATAGCCAAGGATAAAGCAATCCACGGAACAGAACCGATACGGAACGTTAAAAGCAGCACTCCTGCTCCCGCCAACAAAACGGCGAAAGTTTGCCAAAAGCTTAATCGTTCTTTTAAGATCACAATGCCTAATACTACATTTACAAGCGGATTAATATAGTAGCCGAGGCTAGCTTCAATCACATGCCCTTTATTCACTGCCCATATGTAAATAAACCAATTGGCGCTTATAGTGATAGACGCCGCCAGTAAAGACAAAAACTGCTTGCGATTTGTACGGATCCTTCTGAACTCAACTGTAAACTGTCCCCATTTTTTACTTACACCTAGTATAACCAGCATAAAAATAAACGACCAAAATACACGATGGGCCAAAATTTGGTTAGACGGCACATGATTCATTAACTTCCAATATAAAGGTAAAAATCCCCAAAGCAAATATGAGAATGAAGCATACAGTATTCCCATCGTCTCATCAGAGTATCGTTCTTTTTCCATTTCCCCTCCGCCTTCCTTCACATAGTGAAACTATTATTCATTATAATTCTTTGTATTTTGTTTTTACAATAAAAAAATAAAGTTTACATAACATTGTTATGTAAACTTTATTTTCGTTTTATAAAAATTCAGCGTATACATACTCCAAATTCAAGCAAAATAAAAAGAGGAGAAATTCTCCTCTTTAGCGGTACACTTGCTCCGTTCCGGACGTGCTTATGCTTTGAACTTGCCCGTTCACATATACTTGCGTTTGACCGTTTGCCAATACCGGAACATCATTTTCCAATACTTGTGTGTAATATTTATAATCAGCTGTTCGGATTAAATTTTTAATTTGAAAATACGTTTTGTACGTAGATAAATTCACTTTAAAATATCCAATTGTGCCGTTGTATTCCACTTTAAACCATTGGTTATTATATTTTGCAAGTACTGTAAATTCTGCACCTTGCGGAATCGTCGTAACTTCTGATCCGTCGATTGTCCCTTTTACCGAAAGTACAGCATTAGCCGTTGCTTTCGTTTCCGAAGAAAACATATCTACAGTTTCAGGCAAAGCAATCGCTGAAGCTGTTTTGTCCATAATAGAAATATTCGTATACTCTGTAGCATTAAACGGGTGAATTTTATTCGCGTGGTTGGCAATTTTCTCTCCCCACTGCTTATCAGACGCATAGTAATAATTTAATCCGCCTGCCGCATCACCTAAATAATAGCCCTTAAACTTCCAGGATGACGGATTTAAATACCCTGATTTTAAGAAATATGCTTGGTATCGAACGGCTTGTTCAACGCTAGTAAACATGTAAGCAGAATCATAGGGGCTGGAATCATACGCTCCTACACTAAATAAATTATTCTTCCAGTTAGATAAATAGTTCGTCCCATAGGCAGATTCATGAATCGCCATCGCTGCCAAAATCAGTTGGTTAATTCCCGTTTCGGTACCTATCGTAATAAATAGCTGACCTTGCCCGCTAAACACACTCTTTTTACCTGTATAAGTTTCATATTTGCTAATATAATCATTGATTTCTTGAGCAGTCACCTTAGACGGATAACGAATATCCATAGTTTTATAGTCTGTTGCTACTGGTTTAACATCCGGAGTTGGGGTTGGTGCAGGATCCTGTGTTTTCGTAATATACTGTGCCGAAGACCAGCCCTTTATGCTGCCTGCCGTAACATAATACCAGCCATTCGCGCTCTTTGTAATCTCTACCACTGTTCCTTTTTTCAGTGTTCCTACTATTTTCGCAGTTGTGCTCGCGCTCGTTCTTACATTTAACACGCTTGCTGTTACTGTTCCTTTAGATGCATTCGATTGCGCTGGAGGCTCTACTGGTACAGTCGTTACTGTTTTCGTAATATACTGTGCTGAGCACCAGCCCTTTACATTACCTGCCGTTACATAGTACCAGCCATTCGCGCTCTTTGTAATCTCTACCACTGTTCCTTTTTTCAGTGTTCCTACTATTTTCGCAGTTGTGCTCGCACTCGTTCTTACATTTAACACGCTTGCTGTTACTGTTCCTTTAAATGCATTCGATTGCACCGGAGGATTCACTGCTGTAGTAGTACTGCCTTTAATATACAATTTAGAAACGTAGGCAATTTTCCCTTTGTACGTCAGTTTAACCCAAGAACTGTTGTAATCTGTATAAGAAACTGTATTCCCTTTATATAATGTGCCGAGCACCTTTGCCTTTGTATTTGGAGATTGTCTTATATTCAATGCTGAAGCTGTAACTGTACCTTGCTTATCGCTTGCTGCTTCCGCTTTATTTCCAAAAGCAACCACACCTGGAGCTAAAAGAGAGATACTTGCCACAATCTTCATGATGTTTGTTTTCAATGATGATACCTCCATAAGAAAAATGATAGAATGCAAAAATACTAGAATCTATCAACCTCTTCTTATAGACTATCATTTTTGTATGTATGTTTGAAACCAGAAACTATTTCCAGAAAAAAGGAAAAACCAAAACACTTTTGCGTGCATACAAAAAGGATTGAGCACTTCGCCCAATCCGTCGTTTATTCTTTCATAAAAAGAGAGCTAAACTCTCCGTATCCTTCTTCTTCCAATTTTTCTTTCGGGATAAAACGAATCGCTGCAGAGTTAATACAATACCGCAGTCCGCCTGTATCTCTCGGTCCGTCATCAAATACATGGCCAAGATGAGAATCTGCCTCTTTACTGCGCACTTCTGTACGAATCATAAAATGACTAAAATCCTTTTTCTCAACAACTTCTTCATCTTCAAGCGGTTTTGTGAAGCTCGGCCAGCCGCACCCTGAATCAAACTTATCAAGCGAGCTGAACAATGGCTTTCCAGACACAATATCCACGTAAATGCCCTCACCCTTAAAGTCCCAATACTCATTTTGAAACGGCGGCTCCGTTCCGTTTTTTTGCGTAACCTTATACTGCGTATCAGTCAGCTTTTCAATTGCTGCCTGCTTTTTCTCTTTATCCATACTATCTCTCCTTAGTTCCTTTAAATGTGAAATACAGTATTTTAGAATTTGAAATATACAATCAATCCAATTTGAACAATCAGCAATAAGGGAAAGCCAAACACAAATGCACTTTTTCGTGTTTTATGGCGAAATAAATACATGCCGACGAGTCCGCCTAACGCCCCGCCGATTGCCGCAAGCAAAAATAATGTATTTTCCGAAATTCGCCAGCTACCGTTTTTAGCTCTTCGCTTATCCTCTCCCATATACAGTAAACTAATAAGATTAATAGCTGCTATATACCATAAGATCTTCTCTCCCATATCCATTCCCCCTTTTATAATCCTTATTCAGAACGGTCAATCCAATATATGTTATGCTCATAGCCTTTATAATCTGTTCTTCCGGAAAAATGAAGCTCCAGCCGCTCTGCAACGCGAATAGACGGTGTATTGACAAGGCGGATCGGACAATCAATTCTCTTTATATGTAATTCGTGTAAGCCGTATTCAATAATACTTTTCGAGATTTCTGTCGCATATCCTTTTCCCCAATACTCTTTATGAAGCATATATGAAAGTAAGTATGTATTTCTGCCATCAAAATTTCGATATAATAAGCCTGCCTGTCCGGCAAATGCGTTTTCTTCTTTTGTATAGACCGGCCACCAGCTCACTCCGTATTTTTCATATTCCACTAATATATTATCGAGCCATTTGTTTGCTTCTTCCTTAGTCAAGGTTGACGGATAGTACGTCATCACGTCCTTATCCGAAAGCAAATGATACAATTTCTCCGCATCCTCGTCCGTAAACTTCCGTAAGACAAGTCGTTCTGTCTGCAGTATCATACTGTTTGCTCTGCCTCCTTTTTTAGATTAGCAGTCGAAATTCGTCATCTTGCCGATATACGCGCTAGTTCGCCGATATTTCGCTGCTTTTGCTGATATCTTCGCCATTTCCGCCGATTTCACGCTGCTTTTGCCGATATCTTCACCACTTCCGCCGATTTCACGCTGCTTTTGCCGATATCTTCACCACTTCCGCCGATTTCACGCTGCTTTTGCCGATATCTTCGCCACTTTCGCCGATTTCACGCTGCTTTTGCTAATATCTTCACCATTTCCGCCGATATCTCCGTCTCTCGCACCGATTTCACACTCTTTCATAGTACCAAGCTTTAGAAAAAAGAAAAAGCACAGGGGAGCCTGTGCTTTTAACGATTATGAAAATACATATTCAGGTTATCTTTAATGGCTTGGCGCTCCCCGTCATCGTGGACGTGAATTTCATAATGATCGCCTTCCATTGCTGTACTAAAATTGACAAAGCCTCTACCGCGCAGGAAATCTTCAATGTCTGCGATATGCTCGTATTCATTCGCCATCATCTTTTGTCCGACATATTCCTGGTCGACGAATACATCATAGGCTTCATAGCTTTGCTTGCTGTCATTATGAAATGTCATATTAAATGTGCCGGGATAAAGCCCGAATCCTTGATACCAACCATCTGTAAACGGCATGATATGTCCCTCCATATATACAAACTTACTAGCAGTTTGTCCGATTTAAGCAAACGTTATGCTCTCAAATAAAAAGGCACCTTGCTCAAACAAGGTGCCTTTTGTCATCATACTTCTTTTTTTACTAGCTCTGGGTGCAGAGCTTCGAGCTTCGATTGAATATGATGCCAGCATGTTTTATAGCGTGAGCTCGCTTCGTCTAAAATTTGCTTAGCTGCACAGCGGTTCCACAGATGTTCAATATAAATCGCCGCTTCACGCTTTGCCGCAAGCTCAGATTCCGGTCCGAAGTGCTTTTTGAAATATCCTTCAATTTCTTCGAGCAACACTTTCAGCAATTCCTCGCCGGCAGCATCTAAACTGTTATCCCGTCTGCCCTCTGACCGATACAGCATGACTGCATCCAATATGTTGTTTATATTTTCTTTTCCTAAATACATCAAATCCTGTGCGCCTTGAATGAACGCATGTGTATAAATATGGGATTCCCGCGATAAAGCTTCCTCTTTCTCCGCTTCATACCGTTCCATAATATTCTCATATATGAACGGATTATGAAGCAGCGCTTGATGAAGCTTATGCAAATCTCCCCTTACATATTTTCCTACTGATTGAATAAGGGAGCTGCTGCCGACACCGTTATATTGATACACATATTCTGTATCAACCTTAGCAAGGCTAATCCAGTGATAAATGAGGGAAACTAAAAATGCCCGGTTGCACTTACTATGATCCAGCTCCGCTTGATTTGGGTTCAAGTCTGGCATAAAAGCAGGCAAGTGCCAATTTTTATCCAGATGCGGTGTAATATTAGATTTTTTGCGATTTAATTTATTGATTTTTCGATAATATGCTTGAAAATATTCACCCCGTTCATCACTGAATCCGTTCAGCGCTTGCCCTGCCGAAAATTTTGGGAAATCTTGTATCGATAATCCATAATGAGCGCGGTAGCAAATTAACTCGTACGGAGAAAATGCCGTATCGGCAATTTCTTTTTCTTCAAACAACTCCTGCACAAGCTGTTCATTCAGCTCCTTTTTCGACTCTGGATGCATTCCCCAATAATGGAGCTCGCGGTGATTCATAATTTTCGGTATGAACGGACTGGATAATGGCATCAGCTCATCTATCTTTCTTGTCACATAGGAGTTCACTGCCTCACCTTTGAAGCTTGCTTCTTTCCGAAGGGCCTGAATAATAGAAAGTCCAAGCTTATCATGATAACGATTTTGCAGCTCTTTTCGGCAGTAGGCGAGCACATTTTCGCGATAAAACTCTTCAACCTTAAACGGTTCGCTTTGCTTATTATCCATACCTTGACAATATTTTCGGTAATGGCTCACATAAATTTCCGAAGAAATATCTCTTGGCAGCATGCCGCTGTCAATGCTGCGGTAGATGCTGTTCCACATTTGTTCCTGCATTTCTTTTGTAGCCAGCACATAGATATTTGTTGGATTTGTTCTTCCTTCAAACTCATTCGCTCGGCGGTCGATTTCAAGCAGCAAATTTTCACGTGTTTCATGAAGATTATCAAAAAACCGTTCCCAAATGCCGACCATCGTTATAATAGATTGCTCAAGGGAGGAAAGAACAAGTTCAAGCAATAAATCCTTACGATACTCATTGAGCTTATTGACATACTGCGGGATTACTTCATCAAATTCCCGTTGAAACACCTTTAATTCATTTTTAAAGAGCTTGCTGAAAAATCCTTGCTTTTGTGCTGTTTCCACACGCCGTACCGCGCCGACATTCCCCTCCACATGGCTTACATTGAACTTTTTATCGTACTGCTTGATTAAATTGCGTTTGTATTCATTTTGCTGGCGAAGCGAAGAAATGCGCTCTTGCACCAGCTTCTTTATTTCATACAACATATACCTTGCAGTAAGCGGATGAACCGGATGCGGCTTCTTTAAAAACCACGTATTGAGCTGATACGATTGTCCTTCGCTTCCTGCCGGGGCATATTGATCAGCATCCAAAATATCATATGCAAGCGTCGTTACATAATCGTATGCCCGTGTGTCAATTTGATATGCATACAGCTTGATTGCCGCATCGACTCTCGCAACCTCGCCTTTCGTTTGCTCCGTTATTTTCAATTTCGCTTTTGAGATTTTACACGCCTTTTGCAGCTTATTCAGCTCTTCGTCCCTTTGAATGGTAGCTGATACATAATGCTCGACCGCCTCTAAAAATAATTTTGCTTTGGATGTACCATATCTGCCGGTATCTGTCCCTTCTCTTGCTTCTAAATAAATTTGCTTATAAAACGGATGCGGCCGCTCCGGACGCGTTGCTAAATGCTCCAAATCTTCAACAAAGCTTTTTCCTCGCTCCAGCTTCTCGCGGTGAATGCCCTTTCGAACATCCTTTTCATAGCGGGTTTGCTTTTCCTCATATAAATCATCAAGATGCAGCCATGAATCCTCAAGCCCTTGCACCGCCCATTTTAATGAGCAATACTCGACAATGTTTTGATACGGATAAATCAGCTTTGCCGCTCCTGCTCCGCAATACCGCGCTTTGCCGTTTGAATCGGATAATTGTTGAATTTGGTTATCCTCTTGTGACAAATGATTCGCCGAAATCGGACTAAATAGCTGCAAATAAATCGTCGATGTCATCTGCTCCATATAGTCGGATAAGTTCAGCAAATGATGACCATGAAGATTTTCATAATCATATAAGAAGCAGTAATTATACGGTAAATGCTTTTCTGAAATCACATGATTGTTTCTGCCTTCCACATCAACCTGATCCGGACGGTACTCAAGCTGAATTGTGACCCCTTCACGCTTAGAATGCTCTCCCGATGAGGTAAGCGTAATGGCATTCAATTCCTTTAATGATGCGTATCCGTTCGCCTGCACTGATTCAAACTCTTTCCCGCTGATCGTTCTCGTTTTGACTAACACATCCGGAAGCAAGAAAGCACCCCGAATGATAATATTGTTATGACGCAGCTTTTTTCTTAGCATTTCCCGTAAATACAACGCAATTTGTAAAAACATCCCCGAGCCGGTTCCCCCGGCAAGCGAGGTAATAATAATCACCCTGACTCCGTATTCCGTTTTATCGCTCGTGACTGGAAAAATCTTTTCAATTTCCTGCCAAAAGGCATTTAGCTTTTCTTCCTTCATCGCGGCCAACAGAGCCAACCGTGACATAACGCGCAGCTGCCCCGCTCCTTCTGTCAGCGGCTTATCTAAAATCGTTGGATCGATAGGAAACCAGTCTTGAATTGATGGGTCCTCGGCCAAATACTCCCGAGGCGTTTTAATCGAGCTTGTTTGCGTAACATATTTTTGAATGTGACTTAAGCTGTTAATCATATTAACATCTGTATCAAACACATGAATGGCGACTTTTTTTCGATTTTCTTGCGGAATTTGTTCGTACACCTTACTCGCAATCGTACTCCCGATTCCGCCAAGTCCAATTAAAATTGTTGGTTGTATGCTCATTTTACTCACACTCCGCTGTTCATAGTTGAAAGCTACTCACATTCATAACGATACACCTCTGTGCAATATCCCCGATCAATAATGACCGTTTGATTCGGATAAAGCGGAAGCACCTCTTTGCCAGCATCCTCTTCATCCAGGCGTGAACCATCAATAATCATGCCGCTTAGCTGCGATTCTTTCGCTATCCAAATAGCATTTGTACCCTTCCTTGCGATTAGATGCAAGGACTGAATCGTTTTACGCTCTGCCCGGTACGGCACACCGATAAAATGAGACAACCAGCCTGTAACTAAAAGCTCGGGCTCTGGAGGATCATCTAAATCAGACTTCAGCATCTGCCTCATCTCCACATACAATAAACCCTTTCGATTAAAACGAGGCCGCACAAGCCATCCGATTAAAAGCGCTCCAGCAATGATCACCAGTACAGCTGTCGGGATCACCCATTCCAAAAAGTCTTTGTTTCGTTCGATAAACGACACATCCTGAATCGTCAACGGAAACACTACGTTTGCATGCTCTCCCGGATACAAGCCTGTTAATTCTGCTGTCGCTTCAATATCTCCCGTTTTCGTTATATTCAGCATCCCTTTTATATCAGGACGAATCGTAATGAAGATTTGATTGTTATGCTGCGAAATGGTATATGGAACCTGTTTCGAAAGTGTAAGTTTTACATTGTGCATCACCTTTTTCAATTCTGTCTCCGTCATCGGCTGTCCGTTAACGGTTGGCTGCAGCACGATAGGCTCTGATGAAGCTAACTCGGTCACCTTTTCAAGCCAATTACCTGTAACCAGCTGCAAATCGAGCTGGCGCTTCGACATCGGCTGCAGCTTGATTTCCTTCGTTTGCTTATACAGCCCTTTTACACGAACATCCACTTCTCCTGTTACTGCTTGACTCGGCATGGTAAACTCATATTGAAATGCGTTTCGCTCTTTATTCCACGTCAGCTTTTCTTCTTTCCCTTCGATTGAGTACGTTGCCGTAAATAGCGATTCTACATCCAACCCTGTTAGCTGCAGCTTCTTATTAGTCCCTTTTTCCAGCAGGGAAACCTCCATCACCATTGGACTGCTTTCAAAAAAGGTTTTCGTATCCTTTGATAACGTTCCATTTTCATCCTTACGGTACAGTGAAATGGCATAATCAAGTGCCGGCTCCCCTAAAACCTTCATTTTATCTAAGTGAATAGCCTTTGTATTAAAATGAAGATTGTACACGCCTGGAGAAAGCACCCCGTTTTTTCCTTCCAGGTGAGCAATATAGCCTTGAATAAGCGGACTGTCTCCTGCCGTACTAACAGGTGTTATAATTTCAAACGGTCCTGCCATATTGAGAGAAGAAGACTTATTTGCAAACTCAACCTTTTGAAGCAAAGGAACAGACTGCATATTATTTATTTGTTGAACGATGGTAAGACGAGTGAGCGGAAAAATAGAGGTGACAATTGCTTCGTTGTTTGAGAGCTTGACTTGGAGCCCGTCATTTATAGATGAGGTGCTGTCGCGATTGGTCATCATCGCGGCCACTGTATTAATGCTATCGATAATCCCTTGATCATCTTCGCTCGGAATGATGGTGCCGTCCGTCGTTTCCTTCCAAATCGACTTAAACAGCTCCATTTGCTGCTGCTCACTTGGCTGCAGACTCGACTCGACGGTAATTAACACCGCATGAGTGGTAATCCCTTTTTTCTGCATTCCTGTCATGAAACTCTTTAGCGTATTTGAGATAGCCTCTTGCTGCTCTTCAAGCTTATTAAAGGCGCCGTCCGTCAAAACAATCAGCCAATACTCTTTCTTCTGTTCCTTCTCAGCCCTTGCTTTTAATTCATTGATGGCGGTCACAACAGCATCAAATGGAGTATTTTTCGCTTCCTTCCAACTTCGGATATTGTTGATCTCCACCTGACGTTCTTTCGACGCTAGCTGGACCGGTATAAATTGGCTCGGCTTGCTCATCGGAACGTAAAAAAACGAGTCTTTTTCATCTAATAAGCTAATAAAGCTCTGCAGGGCATAATTTGCATACTGCCAGCGATGAATCGGCGTCTTCGTCCCGTTCGCATTTTCATTCACCCTCATGCTTCCCGAATCATCATATACCAGCGCCACTTCCTTTGCTTTCGTTCCTGTTTCCTGCGCCTGAACCGGTACTGCAAACAAGCCCAATACAACAATGAAGCTCGTGGCAATAAGAAGGAATTGCTTCATGTTTCTCGCCACCTTTTTCCCCTGCGTAAATTTGGATAACCACAGACAAAGGTTATCCTTACAACTTATATGTACAGAGACGAGATATATGACAAGAAGTAAGGCATTCCAAATAGAAAAATAGGACATACGAATGACTATGAAACTGTGCATTTGTAACATAGGGGACATAATCGGAGCGGTATTTCAAAACTGATACTGTTTAGGACCATTGTTGGACATCCAAAGCAGATTACATTAACTCCTATATACCTGTATCACTCCTGTCTTCTATAGAACACTGTTGTTCACTCATAATGAAGCAATTTGAAATGTGCAATCTCGACACTTATAGCTTTCTGCGGCATCACATTCAAACCAAATCGATTTCATCTCGCCACCGACAGCTTTCTCAATCCAACATAACAGCACTTTTCATTTGCAATAAAACAATATTTTCTTTGTATGAGGGGAATACTAGCTAGAATGTAGCATCGCTTCGAGGGGACTTTAAAATACGTTTCGAAAAAATGTACTCTACTGCATATATAAAAAACTCTTTATACTCTTATAACAGAAAACCAGTATTAGACCATTCTCGTTAATATATTAAACATATCCATTATTCAAGTTAAAAAGATGTTGTATTCTCTTATCTCTTTTAACGATTAATCCATTTATACTATTAATTAACAGCTAAGGAAGTGAACATATGAATGGATTGAAAATCCACCTCTTTACAGCCGTTCCTATCACAGAGCCAGAACTACATTCCGATTACTTGCTGCACACAAATGATGACTTTAACTTTGACTGCACTGCCCGCTTTACATCTTATAAACATAGTCAAATAAGCTCCGTTCTATTAACAAAAGATGATCATAACAACTGGTATTATCTTACATCCTTTTTTGTAAGCTCGCTTCAAGAAGCCAAGTTAAAAAGACAAGTAATGATTCCTGATTATTTAAAAAATCAGATGGAAGAAACTTGGCTGGCTACACAAATGAAACAACTTGGCTTATGTTACAATCTAACTAACTTTGACAAAGCCATAACTCACCTGGCCGTTTATACAGAGGAGTTAAGTCTGCTCTCTCCCAAATTTCAAGCACGAGCAGCTTTAATTGACGGAGAAGATGACCCGCAAATCATAGATTCTTTTCATTATCTTTCTAATGTATTCAACAACTTAGAAACTCGTTTTATTACTGGAGTAGAAACGCATTCATTTGCAACTGTCACAGAAAACAAATACTACTTTGACAATCTTCATATTGAGCAAAATGTGGGATTACTCTATCTGCAATATTACTTATACTTCTTAAAGCACGATATCATCCCGTCAAAACAAATGATGCCAAATCTGTTAGGAAACCTGTGGCGTTCTCAACAAGCTATGAGAAACGACTGGAATCCTAGCCTGTTTCAGGTCATGAGCTTACATGACTAAACAATTTTTTTGATGGAGGGGTGATCCTCCATCAAATTGCTATTAACAATTGTGAAAAATCCCCATATGAACCAATTTAAACAAAAAATACTCTGATTTCATAAAACCCTCGAATCCATGACCGCTTATGCCCTCATGCCGATAATCATGCAAACCTTCCAGGATTTTCCCGTTAAAGAAATAATAGAATGTCGATTTTCAATACAGAGCACTTCTCCTTAGTATTAATTAATGATCTTATCCTTAGACCTTCTAGTTATATGCAATTACAGAATTTGTGTTATTACTTTCATACATTCTTTCATTTTATATAAATTTCTCTGTTAGAACCCGTTCCTTCTTGATCAATATAAGCTTCCTACCAAAATGCTTAGCAGCTAGAACATCCGTAACAGGTAAAAACTAGTAAAGCCCAAAAAGAAACAAACCACCTATTGTATACTTAGGTGGTTTGCTTTGTATTTTGTATATCGACAAAAGGTTCCGTTATAAATTCTAGCAACATGAAGCCAATAGGTTTATAGAGATTAAAATGCAAAATTTCAAATGGTAATTCTCTAAACGAGGTTTTTTTATTTATACGTAGAGGACTTGGTGTTCGCTTCACCGGTCCCATTCTTGTGTTAATCCTCTAAACGAGGTTTTTTTATTTATACGAAAAATTAATAAAGTATTATGGAGAACGAGTAAGCATGTGTTAATCCTCTAAACGAGGTTTTTTTATTTATACGAAGACCTTTTAAGCCAAATCAAGGCATTATAATATGTGTTAATCCTCTAAACGAGGTTTTTTTATTTATACACACAGAGGAAGATTTAGAGAGAATTGAACAATTCTTGTGTTAATCCTCTAAACGAGGTTTTTTTATTTATACTGTACCTAAATTTTATCTTACTCTCTCAAGGGTTTCAAGTGCTAAATTACACGCCTTTCTTATTTTTTTATTTGGCCAAAAATATTATGTAAACTAACTATGGTTATCAAAAAAATTCATTATATCAATCGAGGTTTTTTATCTAATTTCCTCTTATTTCAAAACAAAAATTATTATATTAAACAAATGACACGCTTTATATGATTTTCCCCCTATTTTATAGGTGTGTCGTTTTGTTTCTTGCAATCAACTTTTTTTCTTACTAGAAAGTTTTAAAGATCGAATATCTCTTAGTTTAATTAAAGAATCTAGTATTTATTTTTTCTTCTGACGCCCAAGTTCTTCATGTCATAAAGAAAGACAACTCCTTTCTTATATAGTATTATAACTTACAGATTATCATTTTTCTTACTGGTTCAGTATAATATTCCCACCCTGCATTGAAAATTCTATTGATACGTTGCCTCTATTTTATACATAACTCAGTTACTATAGTTAATATATATTTAACATACATACATTCAAATATATGACATAAGTATACAAAAACGAGGTTTAGTTTGCGGGAATTTTTAAATAGGTTTACAGATTGAAAAAACAAAAAGGAGAGAAGTTATGTCAAAACCTTTTATTTCACAAATGGTGGAAGTCACTACAGAACTATTTATACCTATTTCTTCAATGACAGATAATAAAAAACTCTTCATTGACTGGAATGAAAAAACAAAAGAATTTTATAATTTATATAGTACATACTTCATTGAGGCCATCTCTTCTTTTTTATACGAAGACACAAAATGGTATCATAAGCTCTTAAAAACAAAGGCTGTCTTATCATGTCAAGGAATAGATTACGAGATTGAAAATAAACAATATAATATTTTCATTAGCGAAGGTAACATCGTTTGTTTCCCAACCCAGGCCTATTTAATCCTGAAAATCCATGCAACTGGAGTACCTGACGATATTTGTGCAATAAATAGCTCGTTAACAAGTCTAGACTCTCGGTCAAAACATATACAGATTGAAGTGGAAGGAAAAAAACAAACTATATTGAACTATGCAAATGAATTATTAGCCCCTATAAATCATGAAGTTACTTCCTCAGTCAGTAAAGTATTTGGCTACAGTTTATTGGAAGTAGATGATGAAACATTTATTAATAATAATAACCCTTATTTGCCTGTATTTAAAAACTTTTTCCAACTAGCTGCTGGTGAACGGCTATTAGAAAAAGAATGTAAAGATGCGCTTTGGCAATTCGCATCTCGTATTCAAACTTTCTCATTATGCGGAAGTATCACTATTATTGATACTTCCAAACCCTTTAACAAAAATCATTACAAACGATATCACCATTCCTTATATAGAGATTTAACATTAATGGCGTTATATCAAATTGATTTCCTTAATAAAATCTCATTAGAGTTATCAGATGTTGAAAACCTTATTTTGAAACGGAAACTAATCATATACTTCAGAAAACTATTCTTAAATTTTACTAATAAGGCTTGGTTTTCTCATATTAGTCTTCGACCACAAGCACAACTCTTATGGGATCGATGGCAATCTCAATTTCAAAGTGAACATTTATACAACGACATTACCACACAATTAGAACAGCTTACAGGATTTATACAGCAAGATAGGTCTTGGTGGCTTTCCGTAGGTTTAGGTTTACTGACATTGGTTTCCTGGGGACCTGTCTTTACAGCAAATATACAGCCACGTGATGCAAGTACTTTTCTTCATTATGCAATTCTTATACCATGTATAACTTTACCTGTACTAGTTGGTCTTCTAATAAAAAGTGATAAGTTACGCGGATTTTTTTATAAATGGCGCTTTCATTCCATTCAAAAAAGTGTATTCAAGCAGCAAACTAAAAATAGAAAAAACAGGATGTATGACTCTGCTTTCAGTCTAACTAAAAAAAGAAGAGAAGGATAATAACAATAAAAACATGACATCGGTCATGTTTTATTGTTAAAATAGTATTGTTAAAATTCAATAATAGAAAGCATATCATAGACTTAAACACATCACCTCATAGAACTAGAGTTAAACCAGTATTTCAGTTGACTTCTAAAAGGAAGAGTTGAAAGAATCACGTCACTTTTCTTAAATACAGTATAATTTTCAGAGCCCTTCTCTTTTTCTAGCCTAAGTTTCTATAAATACTGGTTGTTGAAATTGATGGATCTGATCCGTACGATGCCACTTTATCCATGTTTTAATTTAGGTGACATTTTTAATCAACGATGTTTCCATAATGGTTCGATTGGAATAGCCTCTTCCTTTATTTCAATGACTTTCCACTTCTTTTCTTCTGGACAATGAATTCTTGTTCCCAAATGAAAAACACCTCCGCTTGATTCGTATCTGTAGTATACGAATCAAGCGGAGGTGTTTTTTCATGTCCCACATAATACATAATGGATTCTTCAAATCCTCTAAACGAGGTTTTTTTATTTCTATAACAACCTTTAGCGCAGTCTTAGTAGGAGATGCAGAATTCATGTGTTAATCCTCTGAACGAGGTTTTTTTATTTCTATAAGAGATAGAAGACTCTTGGAGTGGCTGGTTTGAAAGTGTTAATCCTCTGAACGAGGTTTTTTTATTTCTATTTTCAAAATTCGCTTTAGTTTTAGGGATTATTCTAATTGTGTTAATCCTCTGAACGAGGTTTTTTTATTTCTATCTGCAACAGGACATCGTTCGGGCTTGCCTCCCGGACGGCTTGTGTTAATCCTCTGAACGAGGTTTTTTTATTTCTATCAAACCAATAATGCAAGAAATAAGAGAAGAAGAGAATGTGTTAATCCTCTGAACGAGGTTTTTTTATTTCTATATGAAGGAGGAGAAAAAAAATGAAAAAAACATTAGAAAATGTGTTAATCCTCTGAACGAGGTTTTTTTATTTCTATTTAGAAAGGGATATGCCAAAGCAACTTTGTCATATGTGTTAATCCTCTGAACGAGGTTTTTTTATTTCTATAGCACACAACAAGGGGGTTAACACCATGAAGGAATACGTGTGTTAATCCTCTGAACGAGGTTTTTTTATTTCTATCTTCCTACTAAAAACAAAAAAACAATAATAACACCTTTGTGTTAATCCTCTGAACGAGGTTTTTTTATTTCTATAGTACCTTTATTCTACCCTACTCTCTCAAAGGTTTCAAGAGCTAAAATGTATGGTGCCGAGAATGTTGACTATGGACAAAACATATTATGTAAACTAAATGGTTTTGATATTTTTATAATAAATAAATCTAACCTACTTGTCCCTTTTAATCTCCATTGATTTTCAATTATTTTATTATCTTTAAATACCTACATGCTACTGTGTGTTTTTAAGCATTTTTTACTGCATACATATTTAGTAGTAGAATGGTTTTATTTTATTACTTATCCCATTCTACTACCCATTTTTATATAATTACATCTTCTTCAGGATCATAGTAAAACGATTGCCCGTATACTAAAGTTTGTTGAAATGCAGATTTATTAAGCGAGTATATGCGCAATGAATCTTGCTCCAAAACAAACGGAGTAATTACTTCTACCATTTGATCCAAACTATCTTTATCTAAATATGCTTCAAAAATACTTTTTTGAACTCGTACACCATAATCCTTTAATTTCTTTGCAACTTTATTTCTTCTTTTTGTTTCCTCTATATCATAACAAACCAAGTAATATTTCTTCGGTTGCATTGGCATAATGCTCAACTTCTCCTTCTAAATATGCAATTTCTAGACTTTTAACGAGCTTTTCAATAAGATCACGATAGTGCATTGTAGTATGCCATTGCTGGAATAGTTGAAGGAAAATTTTGCGACCTTCATCAGTAAAGTACACCCCTTTTTTCTCGTTAAAGTAAAAGTGTTTGTACTGAATTTTTTTCTGTCTAATGATTTGAAGAAGCCATTGATCTACTAATAATGGTCTAAATATCTCCATTGCATCTAAAGCTAAGCTTACACGGCCATAGCGTACACTGTGGAAAAAACCAAGCATCACATCAAACCCATATGACTCTAATACATTATTAACTTCATTTAGCAATAAAGTATATGAAAAGTTCAATGCACTATTCATAGGGTTCAATGCGGGACGACGGGTTCTTTTTTCAAAAGGAAATTCTGATGGCAATAACACATCGAAACTCGAAAAATATGCACGTGCCGCACTTCCCTCTAATCCCCTTAACAAAGCATTTGATTGTGCATTTGATATTTCAGCCAAAGATTGTGAAATTAATTTTACTGCTTCTTGTAAGACTGGATCTGCTTGTTTAACACCAAATCTTCTCTTTTTTAATATCTTAATTTGAGCTTCCAATTTTTTAGAAACGGTGGTTTTGGCCAAAGATAACAAAAACTGCTTATCTTGATATCTAGTTATCTGAGCTAATCGTGAATATATGTTTTTTGAAGTCGCCCCCACTAATTTTCCTCTAAATGTGCCAAAAGTAGAGAAATAACTAACATCTATGCCATGTCTTAAAAATTCTGTAATAACTTGAGTACTAACTTGAATGTTCCCAAATATCAATACTCTCCTAATATCACGAAAATGCCGTTCTAATAATGGTTGTTCCTTGGCGCTTACAATCAGACGTTCACCGCTCTTTCTTAACATAGCCCCTTGTTCAGTTACATACAAACTACTCAAAGCTCAATCACCCAATGTATTGTATCTTGTTCCTTGCGGCAAACAAGGTATCCATATTGTGTTTCCATACGCTCCGTTTGCAGCTCACTAAAAAGACTTTGCAGCTCTTGTTCCACCTTACGGACATTCTTTTGAAGCCCACGCTGATGCTTCCTCAGTTCTACGAGCTTCGTAGCAAGCTCGTTCACTTTTGTTTGATAATTTTCCTTTTTATTTTCTCTTGTTTCAGTTGATGAAGGTGCATCTGTAACATTTTTAGAATCGGTCGGCTTTGTGTTGGATTCCGCTTTAGGAACAGGTTCTTTCTTCGCCTCGGCGAGAGGTGTTAGCGGTCCATGATGCAATACTGGTGACGGATATTGACCTTTTCTCGTTTTAAATACACAATTACATGGCAATTGTGACGTAAGACTCGGAAAATGCTCCCGGATTCTAACGCAACTTATCGGTTTATTGTAGCTTCGATTGATAAATTTTTGCGTTGTCTTTTGGTTATAATTCATCGTATAAGAAATGATTTTATGAATAAAATCATGCCCTTCTTTTCCCATTGGACCAAATACATTTAACAAAAGCAAACGTTCTTGATGATTCAAATATGAAGTTTGCTCTGCTTTGTCTACGATATGTTTTACAATTGGACAACCGTATAATACCGTACGAACAGAACGAGGAAGTTCTATTTGTCCTATCGGCAATCGGTTCGTATTAAGGTTTTCTTGCCTTGTTACTCGATGTACTTGGGTTTTAGCTGCAAGCTTAATGTTTAAAAGTAATGCAAATTGGTCTTCGATTACTTCCCCTGTTTCGTCAATAAACCACGACTGCTGCTTCGTCTTTGTATGTTTTCCCCAAGGAAGCTTAATTGCTTGTCCAAAATGATCTGGTCTCAGTTTACGCTGCTTCGGAAACGCTTCCCAGATGATACCATCTGTAGGTGTACCTGCTTTCGCAGTTACAGTATGGACAAATTCGTAAGCTTCTTGAATATGTAGTGGCTCTTCAAAAAATACCCATACATGATATCCACGAAAGCCGCTATCTACCAGGTAAGGAGAAAATCCAAGCTCCTTATAAGTGCTATATATGCGTACAGCGTCTTCAAATGCCTCTTTTTTCTTTTTCTGAAAAGCTGTTTCGTCACCATCAATCTCATGTAACACTCTTTTACTGATATCTATATCCACAATGACATACTTTAATGTTTTATTTGAGCGAATAATATATTGAGCCAGTGTAATTTCACCATTATAGTGACTTTCAATATCTTCTGTATGCCATGGCCTACGAATCTCTTGAAAGCGGCGTTTTCCTTCTATCAATTCTTCCATGAGAAACATATTTTCATAGCCAGAAAACAAATGTTGAAAATGGAAGAATACACTTTCTGGGTCCTTTTGAACACTTTCGGTTTGTGTTTCTGTCATCGTTGCCGCAATTGGCGATTGTGCGTCGTGGAGAAGCTGTGCGAGTTCAAAGTGCTGCTCGCTTACAAGCCACTCTAAACAATTGGTAAGTGCTTCTTCTTCCTGTCTATGAACTTGTACTAAATATTGAAATAAGGCCGTCGCATGCTCTTCCTTTATTCTAAAGTGCTGCAAGACCTTTTTCTGATTCGACTCTAGTACTCCTTTGTCTTCATACAGTAATGCTGCATAAAAAAGAGCATCCACTTGAGCCTCCGATAAAACTGCCATTTGCATCAATTGAGAAAGCTGCCACTCATCAATCGTTTCACGTGTTATTTTACTGCGGATCACTTCATATATTTCTGGAATAAGACTTTGATTCTCTTCCATTTCTAATGCAAGCAGCATTTGCTCTGCATGCTGCAGCTCTTTCCATGGAATCGATTGAAAATACTGCCGCCATCCGTTTACTACTTGCTTATACTTTTCAACTCTAATTTCCTGCTCATTTTCGGTTTTATAAATTTCTTCAAGGCGTTTCACAAGGGAGGAAACTCCTTCTTCTCCTGCCTGTTTTCCCTGTTTATTGAAACGATACCCTAAAAATTCAAATGTCTCCCCAATATTTCGGGTCCCTGTTTTATCATCATTTATATCTAATCTCAACATATGAAGCGATTGTTTCATAAATTGCATGCGCATTTCGATAGCTTCCTTGGACTTTTCCATGACTATTAAATCATCTGAAAACCTTACATACGGCCTACCTTCTCGTGACATAAACTCATCAAACTCATGCAAATAAATATTAGCCAATAAAGGAGACAATGGGCTTCCCTGTATAACACCCTTCTCCTGTATACTCAATAAATATTCTATAAAGGATATTTTTTCTGGATCCTTCACAAAGCGAGTGATTTGCTGTTTCAATATTTCATGGTCGATATCATCAAAGAAACTGCTGATATCCGTCTCACCAATCCACTCATACCCATCCTTAATCCATTGCTCTATTTTTCCTACCGCCTGTGACGCTGACTTACCCGGTTGATAGGCATAGCTATTTTCATTGAAACGATGAAGACAAAATGGCTCAAGCCAACATTTCACAAGCATATGAATATAACGATCTTCAATTGTTAAAATACCTATTTTTCTAAATTTTCCATCATTTTTAGATATAGAAATTTCTTTTATTGCAGAGGGAGTATATAGACCTGTAACGAGTTTTCGTTTTATACCTTCTATAAATTCTTCTGGGTTCGCCTCGATGTCTGATAATTTGACTCTATCTACTCCCGCAGCGTCTGAGCCGTTTTTTTGTAATTTGGTCCATGCTGCTTGGTAGATGTGATCGGGGAATAAAATAGAAAATTGTGTATGAAGCATATCGTCACCTCAAGAGATTCGTCTATTTTACATTTTACCAATAATATAATAATTTTCTTTCATGCATAATTAAGTCAGGAGAAGCAATGAATGAACAAAAGAGCATGCTTCTCCCTTTTATAATAAATTTAAAAACTATATTTTCAATGATTGTAACTTCTTGATAACATTCTAAAATTTTTTAGGAAATCCAGAATCATCAGATATACTAGAAGCCAAAGGTAATACATTTTTGTATTCTGAAGCCTTCTTTTTACCATTCCATTTTTTATTTTTTTGAAACCATTGATAACTCTTTTTAATATCTTCTTGTCCAGGTGGATACATGATATCATTTTTTACTTTCGGAGACAGGATGCTAGATAAATCCTTGTAATTTTCTAACTCTTCAAAAGCTTTGCCATAAATCTTTTCTAATTCTTTTTTAAAGATAGAAACATAGTAATCCTTTTCTTTCAAGTTTACTATTTTTAAACCTGGACTATCCCATTTCAAATAACTATCTTTTATAGGTGTATTAAGTGATATATTTTCAATATTCACTTTAACTTTTCCCATTCCAAACGGTTTAGCATACCCAAAATGATGATAGATGTCAGGTTCTAATTCTAAAGCCCATAAAAGCGCACCTAATTCAATATCCCTGAGTTGCTGAAATTCAATAGAAAAAGTAAATTCAGTCCCTGGATCAAAAGCTGTAATAGTACGATTTAAATTCGTTTTTTCAATACTATTTTTTGTATCAAGTAACTCATAATGTTTAGATTTTCCTTGTTTACCATGGTCTAGGTACATTTTTCTTCCTCTGAGTGTGAGGTGTTTTTCATTATACGCGTGAATATAATTGGATAAATCCTCTACTGAGTTTGAATCGTATAAATATAAAGGAATAGCAGTTGGAGATGGCTCACCTAAAGGTTTCAATATGTAACGTTTAGGGAAAGAATTGAAACTTTTTAGTTCAGCATCACTAAAGCGTACTCTACCCTTATATGAATCTGATTTCTTATGTTTATCCTCAAGTTGTTCACTATTTTCATTATTTTGAACAGCTTCAGGATAAAGTTTTTCAGATTTAACCCAACCAAAAAGACGACAAGCAGGACAAAGTTTATCATATTCTTTACAATGATGAAGACTAGAATCTAATAAATCTAAGACCGAATACTTATATTGAGTTCTTGACATCATAACTGGATAGATAGCTTCAATCTGCTTATAGTCCTTAGAGACCTTGACATATACAAAGTTAGGCTTATCTTTATTCAATGCTTTTTCCTTTTGCTGAATATGTCGACTATGTTTGGAATTTCCTGCTTTTAGATTCAAGTTCTTTTCTTCCTTATCCCAATTTGTCTTAACATAGTTCGTTAGTAAAGCATTATATTTCTGTATGACCACATCATCAATAGGAAGTTTTTCTTTTATTTTTTTGCACTTATTTGAAATACGATAAAAAAATCGTTCATCATGCTTATTGTCAGCGTTTCTATCTCCTTCATAACCAGATTCAAAATAGTACCCTTCGATATAATCTTTTTTGGGAGTTGTACTAAATTCTTTTACTGAATAAAAAGTAAAAGTAATTGGATTTCTTTGAGTCTGTTTATTATATTTAATCTCTTCTAGCTTTGCGTATACTTTTTGACCGTGCGATAATTTCATACGATCTGATGGTTTATCAATAAATCGTTTTTTATATTCTTCGTTATAAGAAATGTTTTTCTTAGCATTATCTTTTTTCTTTCCAGCGGTTCCATACTTAAATACCCATGCAGCATATTGTAAATTTTTTTCCACATCAGGGTCTTTTACATGACCTGTAAATAGTTCTGCTTGATATGTGTTAGTTTTCTTATCGTATATAACTTTAGCTGGAATAATCTTATTAGATTCTCCCATCTCTCCACGATAAAATAAAGGACGATTATGTTCATCTTTATCATTTTCACTAAGAATACTAAAACAAGAGTTAGTAATTGCTTCAAATATAGAACGAATGGACCCTCTAACAGAACTACCTGGTACAATATATTTATTACCCGTTTTATAAAAATCGTAAGTCTTATGAGTTTTTGAATCATCTAAAGATACCTCGTCTACTTCTTTACCTATTATACAAAACGGTGACTTTGTAGAAATAGTAGCCTTAATTACCCCACTTTGACCAGATAGCTTTATATGACTTGGAGCCGCTTTCCTAGTTACTTCACTTTCGATATCAGGAATATTTAAAGGTCTCACAAAATTATATGGGTTGTGAAATGTATCTAGAATCATAACTGTCTTAGCTTGTAATCCCCCTTTTTTACTTGGTTCGGTATCAACTTTAACCTTAGTTCCTTCTGTAATATTTCCAGTACTTGTTTGAACTTTGTTTATGCGAAAAAATATATCACTTTGTCCCTTAACAGTTATATAACCAAAGCCACGATCACTAAAATATTTTTTTACAACACCATATTCGAACATGATTATGCCTCCCTAATCCTATAGTGGCTGAGTGATAGGCTTATCCTCCCATACAGCTTGTATAATTAAGCCTAGTAAAAATGCTATAGAAAATTGAATAACAAAATATTCTGGGAAAAAAGTAATTTCTATTCCATTAAAGTTAAATATAAATATCTTAGGTAGAATAGAAACGCACTTTTCCTTAAATAAAGCAATTTCTATCCAATTAGAGTCCTTTATAAATATCTTAGGCAGATTTGAATCACACTTTTCCTTTAATGTATCTAATAAATCCAACATAAACTTACTAGTGAAGAACAAATGTCCAATCAAGGTTAATGAAAAACTACACCTTAAGCCTTTGCTAAACAGAACATTACTTTTACGTCTTGAAGCAAAATTTGTATAACCTAAGACGTTTTTTACTTCTACATCGATATATTTTTTACATATCCAACAAGATATTATAAAAACAAAAACCGTTAAAAATATACCGAAATAATTTATCTCATTACCAATTAACCACGGCAATTTATTAAATGCCCATTCATTTAACTCTCCTGTCATTAAAACAGGAATTAGGCCAATAACAATAGCTGCTACCAATCTTGGTGCTTTTTTTATTGGGAGAAACCATTCTAATAACCTTCCAAAAATATTGCTTTGTTCAAATTCAAAATTTTTGTCAACATCGAATCTAGGTAAATAAAATATATTTTGGAGCTTAATAAATTGATTATTATATTTCATTATTTTTTCTTTTTTTCTGCTAGAAAAATCATCAATTAAGTAATCTACTAAAGTATCAATTTGAATACTTTCTATATCTTCGCCTTCGGTAGTAGAATATGAAGCGGCATGTAACCATTTTTTCAAATCATGTGGAAGCATATACAGTTTAAAATCATAATTGGTAATGAAATCCACAAATTTTTCAAATTCTTTTTCATAAGATGCTTGGATTATTTCTTTCCATGTTGAATCTCGACTTATAGAAGATTTTAAAATAAGACGAAATGTTTCAAATCTATAAGTATAAATTCGCAATCGAATATCAAATAGCTCTTTAGTAGAATCGCTCTTTTCATTTACTAATAGATGAGCAAATTTCAAAAAATACTGAATACACATTACTTCTAATAACGAAGTTTGCTTATTGTTCAATTGATCTGGAATTATAGTGACTAAATAGTTCTTGAGATGAATAGAATATCTTATTTTAAAACTCGATTCTACTTCATTTAACACTTGTTCAAAAAGTTCCTCATTATCTTCTAAATTAATTGTCTTCTTAAAATAAGGCATTACCTCATCCATATTAACTTCACGTAATGATGAAATAGGCAGAACCTCATTATCTCCTATAGAGTTTAATATTTCTTTTAGTTCCATAGATAAAAATTCATCAGCAAGATTTATTGTATAGAGCTTTTGTTTTTTGAAATATAGACTTAGCTTATATTTAAA
This sequence comes from Bacillus sp. 165, assembly GCF_017742235.1. Classification (GTDB taxonomy): domain Bacteria; phylum Bacillota; class Bacilli; order Bacillales; family Bacillaceae_G; genus JAGHKQ01. The sequence continues at coordinate 39,126 of NZ_JAGHKQ010000003.1, read as the reverse complement.
TATATCTTTGAGAGTGTCATCTCTTTCTCTTGTTTTCCAAAATACCCACTCCATATTTCACTATCTTACTCCCTTAATTTTATTTTTCATTAAATATAAATATAAATCACCAATCATGTTTATTATTGGTCGACCGTCTTTCAGTTCAACAAAATCAAGAATAAATTCTTTGAAATGCTTAATTACAGTTTCGTTTGACTCTTTAGTTTCCTTAAAGATTTTATATAGATTTTGAATAATAAAATCTTCTAACATTGTCTCAGGTGGTATCTCATCCCTTTTAATCTCTTCTAATAAATCTATAATATTCTGATATCTCGTTAATGGTATGCGGTTCATAGTCGGAATTCTAGGAATCCTTAATAATGAATCTACACCGCTACCAACAGCTTCTTCGAAAACGTAGTACATATCTTTTCTATGAAAAGAAGATATATGTGTTACTAGTGGGATGAAATTTTTGTATCCCCCTGTAATGTTAAATAACTGTAAGGTTTCGTTTTTTTCACTTTTTGTATTTAGTATGATTTGTACATTTTTTACAAAATTGTATAGTCCCTCTTCTTTGAATCTTGTCTGATTTTCCATTTGAAAACCTTCGATAGAAACAACCTTTTCGTCAGGAATTTTGACTCCTATATTACTAAGGATTGATTGAATTGCCTTGGCCGACAAATATGCTTCAGCTGTATCTGACTGTAAAAGTACAACTTCTGCTTCAACTGGATCTATTTTAAAGTTTTGGATGATCCTAAGTACACTTCCCACCTCAGCAGGCATTAATCGCCACTTTATTTTATCCCATTTTAAATAGTCTTCATTATTATGTAACTGTGCATATTTCTCTTTAATATTCTCTAAATATTTCTCATCTAAGGCATCAACGCCTTTGCGTGCATATTTAGAACAATCCAACTTAAATTTTTCTTCATTAAGTTTTGCGTACCATAGTGGGTTGAGAGTTTTTGAATACTCCCAAGGTATATGTTGATGCTTTAATTTATCTAAAGCAGATGTTCCTACTGTACAAATTATAGTTATCATTTCTAACCTTACCTCTCTTAACGAACATTTACTAGCATATATCCAACTGCACTATCTCGCTGCTCTGACTGAAATTGATATTCTTGTATTAACAACTCTACTCTATCTGATTGAAATTCTTTAAATGTTTCCTCAGAAAATAATACTCTAACACCTGTCATAATAAGTGACTTTTCATCTGTCAATACCACAAATTCTTCTTGAAATGGTATATTCAATGACTGTAAAAACTCTATACTGTTCTCGGAAGTAAGGAGACATAAAAAATAATTTCGTCTTCTCAAGTACCTTAATTCAACATTGTTATAAAACAATCTGCCGCTTAAGTCTTTTTCATCTATTGTACCTTCGTTAAAAAACTTAAGAATTTTCCGTTCATTATATCGTTCACGCAACCAATAAGCATCTTTTCCTCTCCTCCCTATCTCTAAAACAATAGAGGAAAGAGTTTCCTCATTCTCTACTTTAAAGGATGCCAAACTCATTACCCTCTCTCCCATATTCATTCCCCCTCTCTCCTATCTGTTGTTTTGAAAAAATTGCATCCATTTTTCTTCGAATATTTTTGCAACTTCCTCTAAACTGGTATATCTATAAACCTTATATATATCATTTACAAGTTTACATTCTGGCATATTGATTTTCCAATTCTCAAAAACTGAGTCTGAGTATACAAACATTAAAAACTCTTCTAAATGTACATTTACTTTTCCATAGCCTATACTACTCTTGGCTCCAACAGTTATAAAATGATGATTTAGATCCCTCAACAGAAGACAAACCCAAAATACTTCCCAAGGCTCTGCATTTTTTAAACGAATAGTTGTCTTACACACTTGTTCTTTTATTGATTCAGTCTCGTATAGTGCTCCATCCTTCGCTCCTCCCCTAAACCGATCAATTGCAACGTTGGGACGAATTTCTGGAATAATCTCTCCTTCAAAATAAGCATCTTCTATAATTAGACGTCCTCTATAGCCCGTAGAACCAAACAATTTTTCTACTATATTTAATTTTTCAAGATATTCGAACTTCTCTTTTTGATTAGAAAATTTTAGAGAATGTTCTTTCGCTTTCCTGAAATTTGGAATTTTATTAAGAGTATAAAAGATTTTCTCCGTGTGTGTCCGCAACACTCCTTTAAGTGACGCACCAGGGATAAAATATTTTTTATTATTCTCAGAATCTATATAATACATAAATTCTATTTTATTCTTTTCAGTTGACACTTCTGAAAGTTGCTCTTTCTTTTTTTCTTTGAAATTCCCTATATGTAATGGTGTAACAGGCTGTATACTAATATGAAATTCTATTTCAGTCTCCAGAGTCTTCCATAACTTCATAAATCCACCTCCTTTTATTTAAACGTTTTACTTATAAGCGTTCTAATCGTTATTCTATTATTCGTTCCTCTACTAATTGTATCTATTTTTTTATTTTCATTACTATCTTTATTGTCCAAATTATTATTTTCTGCATCTAGTAAAAAATGTAAATAAGCTTCTTTTGCTTGATTGTCCTGCGTTGAAAAATCAAAAATCTCAACTTCTCCATTTTTCAACTGCACATGTCCTAGTCCTTTAGAAATATTTCCTCCTAGTTGTATTCTTCCTTTTTCAAATTCATTCAGACCAAGAAGTAATAACTTTAAATCCATCTTTTCTAAATTTTCAGCTGTTATTTTAAAATTAAATACTAGATCTTTATTTGCAACTTCATAGTCAAACTTTGCTCCTTGTTCTGCTGTTCCAGTCTCACGATCAATAGCCACACTATGCCGTACCATCGTTTTTTTCTTAACTTTTTTAGACTCGTCTGTTAAATAAGCATCGTGAACAATTACTTTTGAAGCCTGTAAACTTGATCCATATAGTTGACAGGCAGGGCAAGTATATGTACTAATCCAATCTGCCATCTTTTGTACAGAGTTATCTTCCATATATTTTTTAAACAATTTCTTTGCTTCTTCACTAGGATTGCTACAATCCTCTTCTCCTAAGAAGCATATATCTTTATCTTTAAAGCTAGGATTCTTTAAAGCTACATTATAGAGTCTTTCACAAATAGTTCTTAACACTCCTTTTAAACTTGATCCAGGAATATATGGTTCATCATTTGCAGTTTTTAAAATAGCTGCATCCGTTTCATGAGTTACTTTTCCAGATCCAATATGTAAAGCTGATTCTAAAACTATCTCTCCTGTAAAGACATATTTATTTTTGATTAGAGTCACTTCACTTGTCCTCCTTCTTTGATTTGAAATCAGCTAAAAATAGAAACATATTACAAAACACGTCTTCAAAATATTCCATTACCTCTTCTGTTCTATATGGTAGAATGGAAGCAGTGCCGCTTATGTTCATCTCAATATCATTATACAAGTCCTCTAAAATATCATTAATTATTTCATAGAAAGATTTTGATTTCTTTCCAGTGCATTTCCAATAATTCTTTACTTTCTCACGATTTGTTTCATCCTTAATAAATTCAAGAATAGTTTGTGGCCCTTTTTTCTTTAATGCTCTTATTCGTTCTGATAAAGACTGGAAATAAGCGGCTGATCCTAATTCATCTAGAGTGAAAGAGGAAGATATACCAACTGCTAGATCGTAGCTAAACTTACGTAAATTGTCTTTTCTTACTTTTATAATCCAGTGATGAAGTACATCCACTTGTTATACCTCCTCAATTTTCAAATGAAATGGATGACATACAATTAGTTTTCCAAACCCTTCGTTTCTTCTTTCTCCAATACCAATCTGTTCTAACTTTGTTAACTGTTTCATTATTTCATCTTGATAACTTAGAGGGCTAGAAAAAAGATAAGTACTACCTTTCTCAACAGCGAAGCACTCCTCTGTTGCAGTCCCCCATTTCTGATTCCAGCCAGAAATACGTTTCATTTTTACATTACAGAAATCTAATGTACAAAAAGTAAAGTCCATTTCAGATTGCTCTGACAACAAGATAGGATTAAGCTCATTTTGATAACAAAAGAAATCATCTAGAAAGATAGCATCTGAGACAAAAGTCAATGTAAAATACAAACGTTCAGTTAATTTAGACTTTTGAAATGGTTTCTGAAGTTTGCCAATGATTTCTTGAAGAGCCAGTACTCTTTTTTCAATAGAACTGTCGTTTATTTCATCATAATAGTCGCTTGGAATTAGCTTGTTCCAAACTGTAACATCCGAAATTTCTACTAGTCCATTACCGCTAGTCTTTTTACTTCCGATTCGAATTATTTGATTCTCATCTTGTTCTTGGATTATTTCTAAAAACTCTTTTTCTATTTCTTTATTTGGTATATGAACTAATGTATCGAACTTTGAACCTATATTAATTGCCTCACTAAAAAACAATCTTCCATCTATGTGTGTTTGCGTTATAGGATGAATTCCGATATGTCCCGTTTTCATATATTTTGGATTAACCTTCTCATAACTTTCCTTATCATGAAATGAATCATATCTCTCATACACATATCCTTCGTAAGGTTTTAACATCTGTTTACAATTATCATGTCGACATGTTAAACTATCTATTTCAAAATTCAAAGTGTTTATGTATTGTTTAAGTAGTGTATCTTTAACTCCATGTGCGTCTTTCTCATACAAAAATCCAGGAGACGATTTACAAGTTTGGGCTGACACCGGAAGAGGATAACTATTTTCTAAATAGGCATTTTCAAACTGAATTCCATTAGGGCCAAACACTCTTACGATTTCTTCAGTCATCTCTGATTCTTGAAGCCCTTTGCCTTTCCATAATTCAATGAATGCTCCTCTTAGTGAAGAACCTGTGATATAGGGAAGTGATTTATATATATTAACAACCCCTTCAATTGGTTCATCATTCAACAACATAGGTGAAAGAGTCGTTAGAGATATTCGATATGCTATTTTACTCATTTTTTAACTACACCTCACAAACTTTCGAGATACTCTGTTTTAAGAGCAACAAAACTTCCTGTTCGTTCCAAAGTTTCTTGTTATATTTCAATTTTTTTATATAAACTTCACACTCGCCTGCTCCTGCTCTTTTTCTTCCACCTATTCTTGTTAGCTGTTTTATAGAAAACAATAACATAATTAAAGGAATTGGAAGTTCATTATGCGAGGTAGAGCTATCTCTTTCAATTTCTCCTCTGATACACCCTTCCCACAATATATTATCTTTAACTACCTCATGACTAAATAGATGTTCGTGTTTCGCAACCTTCCTAAATCTATCAATCTGATTACTTGACTTTACATCAAAGAAGAATGATTCATTTTTATCAAACTTCATCAAAATATTCTTTAATTCACGGTCTAATGTCCATGGTGAAAAAAAAGCTGAACCTTGCGTGTTCTTGTCACCAAACACCATTTTTTCAATAGATGGATCTATTTTATAAAGCGAAGCAAGCTTATAAAACTCACTTCTTATAATACCTTTTACCGTATGACCAAGAATAATTGGGAATCGATACTCTTCTTCGTCATAACTTAATGCTTGACGATCTATAATACCTGCAAATCCTTCTCCTGTTCCTATGTGTACAGGAGATAATGTGCGAATTTTCAATTCAATTAAGAATGTGTTGCTCATATTTTTACACCTCCTTCTATGTATGGAAAAATCTCAAAAACATCGATAAGTGGACTATAATATTTATTTTTATCTTTAAACCAATGACAATCCTGCACACTGTTTTTTGGAAATAATTGATAGAGTGCTTTTAAATTTTCACGTTGATTTTCAGGAAGGTTTGCAAAATATTTACCGAAATAATATCTACCTTCCCAATGCTCCATAAAATGAAGGGCATAAAAACTCTTCATTTTACTTTTAGGAAATGCTTCCTTATCGTATTTCATCTTTAGTAAAATATCTTTTATAGCATTCCATTGAGAATATGTATAAGGTCGTAACGTTAAATAATATTCCTCATTTACATCATTTTTCTTAGTAAGTTGACTGGTACGAATAGAAATTAACTCAGGATTTGAATTCATCTTCAACACCATAAAGTCAATTGTTGAAAGCTCTTCCCAGCTAGCTAATCTGTTTTCTCTCTTAATCTCGTAATTTTTTGACTTTGCTGAACGTAACAGTTGCTCGCTGAATGGAGCTAAATATTTAATTGGAAATGAAGACTTCGCAATTGCTACTCCGACTGACATAGTCAATTTACCATCATGTGCTATTGCAAATTTCCTTTGGAAAATAGTAGCAATATCCATTGCATTGATTGATGGAACAATCAACATTAAGTCATCTCCAGCTGCTAGTATAACTTGAAAAGGTAAGACTCTTTTTTCCTTCTCTCCCTGTATAATTTCTTGTTCGTCCTCATTATCTTGAAATTCAGAAGTGTATTTAAGAGATTTATAAGGAAAGACTTCATTAATTGTTTCTAAAAGTGCCTTCTCTATCGATTTTTTTAAGTTTTGACTAAATTCTTTAAAATCCTTTACTTGCTTTAGTTCTCGTAATATAGAATTCATATTATTACCATCAAAATATAGAAAGCCTATCTCTCCATTACTATGTTCGCCAATAACAGACAATTTATTTGGCCAATCGATTTTTCCAGATTGATAGTACATTTTTTCGATTTTACGTGTTAATAACTTATTTGTTTTATGTTTCAGTATGACATTTTTTAAATAACATGCCCTACAAATTAAGTACTCTTCTCCATAAATATTCTTTAAGCTTTTATATGTCTTCAAAGATTGCTCCTTTATTTCATCTGGAAGGAAATCATTTGATAAAATAAACTCTAAATTCTCCGCATCTCCACTATTACAATGTGAACAACGTTTAGTAATGCCTAGGTTTCTTTGTTGAGAGTTTCCCCATTTACTTTTTTGTTTCTTTACTCGAACTCTAAACTCACCATTAGCTACTGTTTCATAATAATTATCATTATTAACTTTCACAACCTCCCACGTAACAGATGCAGATTGAGTCCATTTTTTATACGTCTCTTCTATTTTTTTTCCACATTTTTTCGCATCAATTTCACTATTGAATTCTACCTTTCCAGAACCACCATCAAGGTAAAGAATTCTGAATTGCTCATGTTCATCCTTATCATATGTATCCTCTAAATTAAACTGCCTGTATATGATTTTTCTTGACTCAACGGTATTCAAGTACTCTAAAAGCATACTCGCCCCGCGAATCTCCTTCAACTTAGAAGAGGCAAACACATACTCTTTAATCTTATCTGTATCCAGCAGTAATAAATACTTAAATTCTTTTTTCTCTTCCACTCCAAAACCTCCCTTACTTATACCAAATCTCATATTGTCCTAATCCAAACGTCGTTGCTTTTCCAACATGAAATAACTCCCCAAACTGCAGATAGGGAAGCCATTGTTGTAATTCAGGCGTGTTCGCAATGCTGATTGTCCCTTTTAAACCATTAAGTGCAATGCTTCTTTTCTGCTTGTTAGAAAACCTTCTAACCTCTGACCACTCACCATGACAAAACAAAATAGAATCCGCAGGGATTTCTGGGAGTTCCATTGTCTCCTCCCTGATTCCATGCAATACACTAAGCTGCTTCCATCGGTGCTGAACCTGCCACAGTAAGTCTTGAGGCTTTAATTCCCTCACAACTTTCCCCTCTCTAAGCATGCGAAGGGGGGTGATGAGTTGAATGGATAGCTTTTCAAATGCTTTGTCTTTTGGACGAAAGTGTACAAGAGACGGAGCAGAAATAACATCTTCGTTATATAAAAGAATTTCTTCTTCACTTTCTCCTTTTTGCGTTACAGATACCACTTTAAAACGCACTCGATCCTTACCCATTCCTAACGTTTGAAGCTTGTCAAACACATGGTATAAATATGTAACAAACGAAGCCGCTTCTTTTCCCATTAAAATAAATTCAAACGTGAGGTTATCCTTATATTGAAATCTCGTTTCCTCGTTATGACACCGAATGATATAAGGATGCGGTACAGTTCCGCCCCGCTGCAAAACTTGAACTAATCGAGTAGGAGATTCAAATAAAGCTGGATATATACACGTATTAATGTATTTGCAATCTTTACACATCAGCTCGTAGTCATGACATACATTCTTTTTAAAAATGGTGCCGATAACTCCCCGAAGCATAGATGTTTTATTAACGGGCAGCGAACCTGATGTTTGACATTGTAAAGTAATTGTCAAATGAATATAAGGAAGTCTAAAGTTGTCATTCATTTGTTGCAGCTCCTTGCATAATATGACTCGATATAATGTTTAAAATCCCCTTATGCACTAATTCAAACAACGAATACTCCGGTTTTATATCCAGCTGTTCCATCATTTCATCGATAAATTGAAGAGGTGTTTTACCACCGCATAACTCTTCAAACTCTTTCTTTGTAAAATCCTCGAAGCCGTGGCCGCTTATACCCTCATGTCGGAAATCAAGAAGCTTTTCAAGTGTTTTGCTGTTAAAGAAATAATATAGCTCTACAAAATATGCATCACGTCCTTTCAAATCGCCCCGTGTCACATCATTATCACGGCGAATTTGGATTCGATATCGACTTTCAATAGAACGGACTTCTGCTTTCAGCTCCTTTAAATAGCTGTGAAAATGCTTCGTAACACGTTTTTTGGAAAAAGGAAGCTTATAAGAAGCATGTCTTCTCTCTATGAATCTATCATCGTTATTCTTATCAGGGACATTCCAGCCGATTGCGTACAATAATAATTCCTCTGCCAAACGATAATACAACACAATGAAATCAACTAGACGGTCCTCTTTATAATGCCATGCAGCCATATCATATAAAAACATGATGAACGCTTTTTGGTCTTTCAGAGTAAGCCCTTTCATAAAAGAAATAAACTGCAATTCCTCACGCTCGCTCTCACATTCCTTCAGCACTTCATGTAATAAATCAAACGGTTGCACAACTTCGGTTTTATATTGTGATAAACGAAGCTGCGTAAGATTAGATGCAAATTCTAATAATTTGTCTACACGCTCATCCTTTTGCTTCCAAAGTCGCTTTGCTGAACGATAGTTTTGATGCGTTATTAAGTCGTGAATTGTATGATATAAAGAATGCCTTGACATATGTGTATCCGCTTCTGTTATATGGAATGGCTGTTGTTCTTTTAATCCATTTCCAGTTAATAAATGCAGCTTATCTGCATATTGCTGCATAGCTTGGTGAGTGAGCATATGCTGTATAACTGAGTTGCCTTGTCCAATATGTATGTATAATTCCTCGTATAGATCAGTACCTTCTTTAAAAAGTACATTTATAAAATTCTCTAATTCAAGAAAGCTCGCATTCTCAGGTATACTTCTTTCCTCTACTTTAATTATTAAGGAAGGAAATTGGATACTAAGCCATTCTTGCAGCTCCTTCATCGGCACTTCTTCATTCGTTAGCAACATTATCAAAATCTCATGCGTTTCGTTTTGTGAAACGGTTGTTAGTGCACTCTTTAAATATGGATAGGCTTCATTATGTCTATCCCATGAGACCCATTGATGAATAAACAATTTCTTCATATAAAACGCCTCTCTATTTAATTTTTGAGCTTACTTTTAATATGTATCGATTTAAGGAAGAAAACTTATTTTCCATATCTATTCCTAAATCCTTAAAAAGAATTTGACTATCAAGCAGGAACCGGCGCTTTGCTTTTTCAAGCGTCGTCTTTGATGTACCATAGTAGTTATGCCACAAATCACGCTGCGTAACACCTGCTCTTCCATGGCCAATAAAGCTGTTATTTCGAACATTTAGTGTTTTTGCTACATTTGAGCTTCTTAAGTAAAAATACGCTCCAAAAAACCGTTCGATTCTTTCTTCGTCGTACATCTGCTCCAGTTCATCGACAAGGCCATAAATGCTCGATTGTTTTTTTTGCTTATAGGTAAAGTTAGTCCCATATTGCATAAGATAAAGAAGAACAGCTTCACGTGCGCGATAGAAACGGACAAGAAAGCTTGCCATATCATTTGTTTCTAAATAGATTTCCAATTGTCGATACAATTCTGCTATTCTTGCAAGCTCTTTCTCTTTTTTGTCATGAGACAAAAGTGGACGTAATGCTTCCATCGTTTCGTCTAACATGTTATGTTTCTTTAAATATGTACATGCTTCTTCCAAATGTTCTATAGATTCAGAAAACGCAAAATTCAAACGGTCTATGATACTCTGCAATAGTGCACGCAGACCTATTACATAAGGTGTATCATCCCGTTCTTCCAGCAGTTTAAGCGCCGCTTGATAATCATACTCAGCAATAAAGTCACGAAATTGCTTTGCCCAGCTGTCTGCCGGAGTTTCATATTCTGTATGAGCAAGAAATGCAGATGTACCATTCCAATATATCGAGGTGTATCGATTTTCAAATTGCTTCATTCCTTCTAAGAACAAAGCTTGAAACGGTGCATAGTTCCCAAATCCCACTATTTGCGCAAAATGTTCAAATGGATAGCGAAGAGATAACGTATGTACTAATCCTTCTACATCCAAAATATAATCCTGCACTGTACTAGATGAACTTCCAGGGATAAGAAACACATCTGCTTCCCATTCATCTCCAAGAACAGACGAGATCCTGTCTTCAAGCTGCTGCTGAAGGCTGACCATGTGTTTCATTTTCAGAGTATCCTCCACAACAAACCACGCTGCAACAATCCCTTCCTCTTGCGGTAAACCATGTAAAATCTTCTTTAACGTTTCAGCCTGCTTATCCACGCTTTCTGTATCATACTGCCAATATGGAGCAATACTCTTTCCCTCAAGTGTATGAACCTCTCGGATAATACCATCAAATAAAAATTGTGGAATATATTCAATTGTGCCAATCAACGTTCTCACCCTCACCACTTTCTATTCTTACGTCTAATTATATAGATTTACAGAATAATTTTCACTACCCTTTTTAGAATTTTTATTCATTTTTTTATATAAATTCCTCTATTAGTATATGTTTCTTCTTCTAGCATAAGTTTCCTTCAAAAAAGTTAAGAATAAAATGAAGCACCGTTAAAATCTGCTCTTAAAAATGTGATTTACAAAAAAAAGCAAATCATCTGCTGTATAGGCAGGTGGTTTGCTTTTTTAGTAGCATCAGGAAATACTGCGTTAATCCTCTAAACGAGGTTTTTTTATTTCTACACTATTAAGTGAATACCACGAAATAAGAATAAGAAATGCGTTAATCCTCTAAACGAGGTTTTTTTATTTCTACATATTAAAAAGGAGGAATTACAATGAATACACTTATGCGTTAATCCTCTAAACGAGGTTTTTTTATTTCTACTGTACCTAAATTCTACCTTACTCTCCCAAGGGTTTCAAGACCTAAATTACACGCCCTTACAATTTTTAAAACAGGGCAAAGATATTATGTAAACTAACTCTGATTTGAAAATAATTTCATTATTTCGATATATGTATAATTTCAGGTGGAATCTCTATTTAATAGCACGTATTAATATATTATAAAAATGACACGCTATGTAGGGTTTTTGCCTGGTTTTTGTAGCGTGTCATTTATTTAGCTATATGCAACTTTTTTCCTCTTTACCAACTTTGATGTGTTTACTTCTTCGAGTGAATGTGCTGCCTCTATCTACAAACGACACATCAACACAGATAATTCCATTATGCACAAAACAAGCCGCCATCATCTGGCGGCTTGTTCTACCTTTTCACGTACACTTCCACAATTGGGTTGTCCTTGTTGTCAGCGTGGAGGCGAATGTCGCCTTCGCTTACTCCATAGATGGATGATAGAAGCATAATCGTTAAAATATTTGGGATTTTGGCATCGGTTCCGTATTTCCTTTCAAGCGTTTCTACGTATTCGTAGTCTAAGTCACCTTGAATGTAGGTGTAGATTTCAAAGCCGTCTTCTAGGTCGCATACGATGCGGTCGATGATGTCGGCGCCCACTTGCTTTTGCATTTCATTGCGAATAGCGGAGGTGAGCTCTTGCCAAGGCACTTCGTATACTTGGAATTGATCTGATCCGTTCAATGTACTCATCCTTTTCTTTATTTTACTCCTCATAGAGTTTCCATCATTGCTGAAGATATACGTTGTATTTTACTTTTTAAAAGCTGCGAGGTTTTTTACGATGACTCGGATGATTTCTGTCCATATCCAGCTGTATAGAAAAGAAATAAGTACAAGAATAGGAAACACTTCATCTTTCTGTGAGGAAAGCGAACCTAATACAGGAACGTGAAAGCGAAATAATAATATTTCAATGCCAGTTGCGAGTACGCAAGCTCCGATTGAGACGATCACGATTCTCGTTCGAACAAGCTGATACCCGCATCCAACAGAAAGCCCCGCAAGACCTGTCGCAAACATAAATACTAGCAGATTACCCGGCTGCAAGAAAAATAGCAAAAGAGAAACAAAGAAATAAACAGCTGTCCCCAATAAAGGGTGGATGATTATACATATAGTTATAGGTGCTGTCACAAGAAGATTTAATAGAGGGAGATTAGCCATTTGGAGCAAGGTTGTTATGCTAACAACTATTAAAAGGTAGAAGAAATTCCTTCTAGTAAAATAAGGTTCAATAGATAACAGCTCTAGGTACAGTTCTTTTCCCCAATACGTTTTCATACTTCTCTAGCTTTCTTATTTTTCGTATCCTTTTCCCCATTATAATCCGTAATCTTATAATAAATGTGATAGTGTATCACGCTTGAAATATCTCCTATCAACTCCTGCACCTCCTAAATCTCTTTACTCTACCATATTCTACTTCATATAAAATCATGAGAAAAATCTCAAGAAATATCGGTTTCCTTCTATTAATATATGAGACATGCACACAAGCAAATTCTTTCGAGAGGAATATAGTAGTAAGAGCTTGTATGGAGGGAGGGAAAGCGATGTCAAGACATGAACTGTATGATGTATGCTGCAGATATCATGGACGTGTTGTAAGAATTGAGGATCGTTCCGGAAAGGTACACTTTGGAAAAATCGTAGGAGTCACAGATGATTCTGTAATGTTCCGTCCGTTACGAAAAAAAAGCCGAATGAGCGGAGGGTTTCACTACGGCGGATACAGATACGATGATGATTATGAACGTGATTACGGTCCGTATGGGCCGTACGACTATTACTACGGTCCTGCCATTGGATTTGGCTTTGGGTTTATTTTCGGTATTGCATTAGCTGCATTGTTTTTCTTTTAATATAACGAAAAGCGTACATGGTCCGTCTTGCTCCCTAGGCAGAATGTTCCTCATCGGTAAAGGCGCTTGTTTCCTTTATCGGGGGAGAGTTATTCTGAAGACAGGAGGAGACCACGAGAGCTAAAGGGTTCCGCCAAAACTTTATACTTTCTTATCTTTCAATCAAAAGCCAACTGAAGTTCAGTTGGCTTTTGTACATAGAAAAATGCGATGACCAAGTACATGGCCATATTTTTGCATAATATATTCATGCTCGGACCAAAGCTGGTACATCTCGTCATTCCAATCAGGGGATATATCAAATTCCGGTTCATCAGGAAGCTGCTGCAGGGACGAGGCAATCGTGCCTCCCCCAATCACTCTGACTGATGAAAAGCCGTTTTCGTTCCACAACTTGATCCATTCTTGTTCTGTTAGTAATTGTGTATTTTTGTACAGGGAGTGAATTTCGCTTTTTTCTTCTGTAGCAAGCGGTCGTTCTGCTGTCATTTCAATTGCGATGACGATTCCTTTTTCTTTTAAAGTGCGGCTATATTCTTGTATCGTGCTTGGTATATTTGTGAATGCGGTAACAGATTCCGATAAGATTAAGTCAAAGCAGTTATGTGAAAAAGGAAGTTTTTCTATGTTTGCCTGTATGAGCTTGATTGGAATATTCAACCGTTGAAATCTTTTATTTGCTTTTTCCAGCATAACAGGATGATTATCGATAGCCGTTACAAAGCAGCCGTATGTTTGTGCAATGTAAGCTGCTGTTTTTCCTGTTCCGCAGCCTGCATCTAGTACTTTTGTATTCTTCGAGATGCCAATATTTCGTAATATATTTTTAGTAACTGAGAATCCTCCAGGGTGAGCACTTCCTACTCCTAATAAAGCAATAAAGTCCAAATATGTGTAAGCCTTCATCTTATTCTCCTGTAAACGTAATCGGTATGCTTCATTAGTATTCACTATGCAAATGGTTCGTGAACATAAAAAAGAGACATATACATTTGTATATGTCCCTTTTATTATTACTTGGATTCTTTCTCTGAAGAGATGTAAGCCCACTTGTAAGAGAAGTCGCCGCCGAATTGGTGATCGAAAACATCTTTTACGTAAGGACGCTCTAGGTAAGCTCCGCCTTTTTGATATAAAGGTGCGATTGCTGCATCGTCAAACAAGATTTTCTCAGCTTGTAGTAACGCGTTCCAACGAGCTGCTTTATCTGTAGTTAACTCGCCTTTTGCTTTTTCTACTAGCTCATCAAATTTAGGGTTAGAGTATCCCATTTGGTTATGAGCGCCGCCAGTAACAAACATATCGATGAATGTCATTGGATCTGGATAGTCAGGACCCCATCCAGCGAAGGAGAAGTCATAGTCGCCTTTAGATTCTAAATCAAGCTTTTGAGCGAATGGTTGTTGCTTAATGTTAACAGTTACACCTTCTAGGTTCTTTTCGATCTGTGCTTTTAAGTACTCACCGATTTTCTTCGCGCTCTCACTGTCATAGTTTAATAGTTCAAGAGTTACTTTGTCAGTGCCAAGCTCTTTCTTAGCATCTTCCCAAGCTTTTTTCGCCTTGTCTACGTTGTACGCATTCATTTCGCCGTTGCTGTCACGGTAGTCTTTACCGTCTGGACCTTTAACGAAATCTCTTGGTACTAAGTAGTTTGCAGCACTAGAGCCGTTGTTTAAGATTACGCTTACTAGCGCCTCTTTATCAAACGCCATGCTAACTGCTTTACGAAGGTTTACGTTAGCAAGTGGAGTGTCCTTGCCGCCTTTCTTTTCGTTTAAGCGCAAGAAGTAAACAGCGCTGTCTTTAGATGTTTTGAAGTTGCTGTCAGATTTATATTTATCTACGAATTCAGCAGATAAACCAGTGCGGTCAACTTCTTGTGTTTCATATAGGTTAACGCCTGTTGCAACATCTTTTACGATATTGAAGTTGATTTCTTCAAGTTTTACAACTCCGTTATCCCAGTAGTTTGCGTTTTTCTGTAATTGGAAGCTTTGCTCGTGTTTCCAATCGCTTAATACGAACGGTCCGTTGTAAAGAGTTGTGCTTGCTTCAAGACCATACTTTTCGCCTTGCTCTTTCACGAACTTCTCGTTTAACGGATAGTAAGTTGCGAATGAAGTTAGCTCCATGAAATATGGAACAGCAGTTTCAAGCTGTACTTCTAATGTTTTATCGTCAATAGCTTTTACGCCTAATTGCTCAACTGGAACTTCTTTGTTATTAATTTTTTGTGCGTTTTTCACGTCGAACATGATGTAAGCATACTCAGCAGCAGTTGCTGGATCTACAGCACGTCTCCAAGAAAATACAAAGTCATTTGCAGTAACAGCGTCACCGTTAGACCACTTTGCATCGCGTAAGTGGAATGTGTACGTTTTGCCGTCTTCGCTTACATCAACAGACTCAGCAACACCAGGAGTTGGTTTGTTATCCTTATCAAGACGATATAAACCTTCCATTACGTTGTTCATTACGTTGAAAGAAACAGCATCAGTTGCAAGAGTAGAATCCATAGAAGGAATTTCAGAGCCCTCAAGTAAATTTAATACTTGTTTGCTAGCATATTTAGATCCTTCTTGCTTTTTCTCCGGCTTTGCAGTAGTTTCTTCTTTTTCGCCGGAGCATGCAGTTAAAGCTAAGCTCATTACTAGGACTGGTGCTACGACAGCGGACAGTTTTTTCTTCATCTTAATTGCCTCCTTAAAATATGTATCTTTGACCTTTTGCAATAGAAATTTCCTTGTAATTCTATGCTGAATCTTGACTAGAATTATCAGAAAATTTCTATTACTTAATTTATATTCTACTAAAAAATTCAGATTTGTAAATATCAAATTTTAATATTTTTAAAAAAATATTTAATAATTTTAATTTTTATAATATTTTTGTAATAATTCACAAAATAAAAAG
This sequence comes from Bacillus sp. 165, assembly GCF_017742235.1. Taxonomy (GTDB): domain Bacteria; phylum Bacillota; class Bacilli; order Bacillales; family Bacillaceae_G; genus JAGHKQ01. The sequence goes on along the minus strand of NZ_JAGHKQ010000003.1, from coordinate 22,982 downwards.
CATACAGCTCATCCCATAGAATTGTATGCTTCGCTCATAAAACTATTCATTTTTTATATGTAAAATACGGCAAACTTCTTCGAGTGCTACTATTTTCCCATCATAAAATCTTGTATCATCATGCATATATTCATAGTCCCGCCTTGCTTTATCCAATTCAAATAAAATTAAGTTGCGTTGTTCGCTATTCATATTTATTCCCTCCTCTCTCATGGATTACCCATTGTTATTTTTTCCAGGTATGTGATGATTTATGAATAAAAAATGTGTAATAAAACCAAAAAAAGAAGCGGATCGTAAACGATCCGCCGTGTTTTTATTTGCCTACTTCTCCTTCTTGTCTGCCTGGATATTTTCCACCTTCAAACTTGTAGATATATACCTTTGCATATTTGTTGTCGCCTTTATCATCAAAGCTCACTTTCGTAATGACACCGTTATAATCCTGAATGCCGCGAACTGCGCTTTGTACTTGTTCACGAGATGGATATTTACCGCCGTTCTTTTCGATTGCATCTTTGATTCCTTGTAAAATTACATTTGCAGAATCATAGCTGTATGCAGAAAATGCTTCCACTTCTTTTCCAAACTTCTTCTTGTAATCCGCTGCAAATTTCTTTCCATTCTCAGTAGAAGAAGGAGCTGTTGCAACAGTTGTATAATATGTATCTTTTAATTTGTCTTTTGCAACATCGGCCATTGTCGGTGAATCAATGCCGTCGCCGCCCATAATTGGAATTTTAATTCCTTTTTCGCGAGCTTGCTTAACAAGAATACCGCCTTCTGCATACAGACCGCCAAAGTAAATTAAATCTGGTTTTTTAGATAATACTTGGTTCAATACACCGTTAAAATCTTTCTCTCCAACTGTGATTCCCTCATATCCAACCACTTGAGCACCTTCAGCTTCTGCACCTTTTTTGAATGCATCAGCTAGTCCTGTTCCGTATGCTGTTTTATCTTGAATAATGAAAATTTTCTTTGCCTTTAAGTCTTCGACTGCATATTTCGCTGCAGAAGGACCTTGCAAATCATCGCGAGCTACGAGACGAGCTACTGATTTCAAGCCGCGCTCTGTTAAATCTACTGCAGTACTTGATGGAGACACCATAATTAAGTTGTATTTTTCATACGTTTCTGATGCCGCAATAGATACACCAGACATTAAGTGTCCAACAACTCCCAACACTGCTTTATCAGCACCGATTACTTGCGCATTAGCCACACCTTTTTTGGCATCTCCTTGATCATCATATGGAACAAACTGCAAATCAAAGCCAAGCTTTTTAAATTCCGCCTTTTGCTTTTCTACTGCTAATTGTGTTCCTAGTTTTACAGATTCACCAAAGGATGCAGATCCTCCGGATAATGGCGACTGAGAAACAATCTTAATTACTTTACCCCCGCTTTCAGTTGCTGTCGTTTGCTCCTTTGCTCCGCAGCCTCCTAGAAGACTCGCTGCTAATACTCCTGTTAATAAGAGAGATAATCCTTTCTTTTTCCCCACTGCTTCCACCCCTTGTACAAAAATAGTTTTTAGAATATTTTAAATATTAAATTATTTTAGACTATTATACAAGTAGGTAACTGGGGTAATTTTTCGTGTAAATACCTTATATTTCGACACTAATAAGTTAGATGAAACGAAATTTCATGATAAAACAAGAAAAAAGCAGAGAATTCTCTGCTTTTCTACATATACATTTTATCTACTTGCTTCTGTAATTCGTCATTTTCTAAATATTCATCATAAGTTGTTTGTTTATCCACTACACCGTTTGGCGTAATCTCAATTACTCGATTCGCGATTGTTTGCACGAACTGGTGGTCATGAGACGTGAATAACATCGTGCCTTTGAAGCTGATTACCCCATTGTTTAAGGCAGTGATGGATTCTAGATCCAAGTGGTTAGTAGGATCATCAAACAACAGCACATTCGCTCCGCTTAGCATCATTTTTGACAGCATACAGCGAACCTTTTCTCCTCCTGATAAAACACTTGCCTTTTTAAGCACTTCTTCTCCAGAGAACAGCATTCTTCCTAAAAATCCGCGAAGGAAGCTTTCTGACTCGTCCTCAGGTGAAAATTGGCGAAGCCACTCTACTAGTGTCAAATCACTATTTTCAAAGTACTTAGAGTTATCTCTTGGGAAATATGCTTGGGAAGTAGTAACACCCCATTTAAATGAACCGCTGTCTGCTTCCATTTCTCCCATTAAAATTTTGAATAACGTAGTATGGGCAATTTCATTACGTCCTATAAAGGCAATTTTATCACCTTTATTAATAGTGAAGCTCACATTATCCAGTACTTTTTCGCCATCAATTGTTTTTGTTAAGCCTTCCACAGTCAATAGGTCATTCCCAACTTCGCGGTTTGGTGTGAATCCTACAAACGGGTAGCGTCTAGAAGATGGTTTGATGTCGTCAAGCGTAATTTTATCGAGCAGCTTTTTACGGGAAGTCGCTTGCTTTGCTTTAGAAGCATTAGAGCTAAAACGCGCAATAAAGTTTTGCAGCTCTTTAATTTTTTCTTCTTTTTTCTTATTAGCATCTGATGTCAACTTAAGTGCCAATTGGCTGGACTCATACCAGAAATCATAGTTACCTACATAAATTTGAATGCGTCCGAAGTCCAAATCAGCCATATGCGTACATACTTTATTCAAGAAGTGACGGTCATGCGATACTACGATTACAGTATTTTCAAAGTTCATTAAAAAGTTTTCCAGCCAAGAAATAGCTTTAATGTCCAAATGGTTCGTCGGCTCGTCTAGAAGTAAGATATCCGGTTTACCAAAAAGAGCTTGTGCTAACAAAACCTTTACCTTTTCTCCGCCTGTCAGCTCAGCCATTTTTTTGTAATGAAGATCTTCTCCTATGCCAAGTCCTTTTAAAAGGATTGCCGCTTCTGAATCTGCTTCCCAGCCGTTCATCTCCGCAAACTCTCCTTCAAGCTCAGCTGCGCGCATGCCGTCTTCATCACTGAAATCTTCTTTCATATAAATCGCATTTTTTTCTTGCATTACTTCATATAGACGAGCATGTCCCATAATCACTGTAGTCAGCACTTCAACTTCTTCATATGCAAAGTGATCCTGCTTTAATACCGCCAAGCGTTCTCCCGGTGTAATAATTATATCTCCGGTATTCGCTTCAATTTCACCCGATAAAATTTTTAAAAACGTCGATTTTCCAGCGCCATTTGCCCCAATTAATCCATAGCAATTACCAGGGGTAAATTTAATATTTACATCTTCAAACAGTTTACGATCACCATAACGCAAACTTACATTACTGACTTGAATCAATGTCTTGTTCCTCCAACTCTCAAGGGTTTCAGTACCCCTTCTTCATTCCCATCATAAACCGCTGGTTTACGATTTCACGATATTTTACCATGTCTATTTTACATGATTTATCCAACTATTACAACAAAACGCATTAAATACTTCTATTATTATATGTAGTTTCTTTTCCTCTCCTATGTATTATCCTCTTTTGTCATGTATCACTTCCCAATAAAAAGCGATTATCATTTCTCTGAGTGTTTCTGACAAAGCGACTACAATTCCAGTTTCTTCATCAACTGTTACTTGTGTTAATGTTAGTCCAGCACTTACCATTAAAATATTTATCCTCTGTATCTCTTTAGTAAAAAAAGATTATCCACCAGCCTTTAAGGGAGGCGTACAAGGGATGTATATACTCATTTATACAGTTATCTATCATTAAATACTGTCATGGCTACCTAACATCAGTTATAATTTAAGTAAAAGGAGTGTAGATTTGATGGAGATTAAGGGAATTAAAGGCATTAAGCAAATGTTGATGGGGATTGCAGTAATTTTAAGTGGTATTGCTTCAGAAAACCAATTATTCTCAGGTATTTTATTAATTTTAGGAATTATCTCTTGTGTAGTTGGTTTAAGGACAGAGGAATAATATTGGTTTTATTGATTTAAATCTTTTATAGAGAAAATATTTCTGAGTATACTTAAGTAACTATCAAAAGTGCAAGCGTTAGCGTAAGCACTTGAGATGTTACTATTAATGTTATAGGTAATGCTACAAGGTGCTGACGCTATCGCTTGTACCTCTTCCCATTTACCTAAATATAAGCAGAAATATTTCTTCTCTAAAACCTTTAACTACATATCCTTTATTCTTTTTCTAACTTCTCTTATAAGGAAACTCTTCAGAACCCCAGTCGTATCAAGGGCTTCAGCGTTTGTATATTCTTTTTTGATTAGTAATATTTTACCAATTTTATTTTAGTTGTTTATTCTAGTTATTAAGATAACTTTTTAACAATCCTCTCATTCTTTCTGACGGAATATATATTGTAATATCCCCACCTTTAACAATCAATCATTTAATATCCTCTGGCTTGTTAATCCCCTTATTATTCTCAGGGTGTACGAATCTCCTATTTGCACAAGCATTAAGTACTCGTTCCACTTCACTTTTGAATGGAGTAATATAAATAAACTTCTTACTGGCTAGTGCTTCCTCCATGTGCTGGATAGCCCAACTAGTTTTACCGCTACCCATTAAACTATCCACTATGTTAATTTTGGCATTTCACATAAAACCACAATTGTCCGAGAACCGATTTTCTTCTATTTAATAATAGTTTCTTCACGTAATACACAGATAGCTTATCAGTTCCTTAATGAAATTATTTCTATTTATAGGCTGAACATACATTTATCTTGCTATTATTCCATTCTTGTCATTCATATACTTTCTTAGATCTATTGATTTTCTTTCCTCTCCAGCTGTAAAAGCTGTTATAATACTATAGATTCATATATAGGGAGAGGATATAATGGAAAATCATGAAAAAGCGGAGCAAAAGCAACACAAGCGGTTCTTGTTTAAAGCAGGCGGAATTCTTGTGATTCTTTCGTTTGTTTTCTACGGCGGCTTGCTGCTTGTTCCATTTTTACCCGTTTCCACTGCAACAAAGGTTACTATATCAGCCTCTCTCGTAATTTTAGGTGAAATTTCGATTTGGCTCGGCGGTTTAATTTTAGGAAAAGAAATTATAAATAAGTATAAGAATAAGTTCAATATGTTTCGAAAGCGAAAAAAAGGCATGTGATAAAAATTGCATGCCTTTTTTGTTCTCTCCATCCTTACGCATTGTATACATAATTCCTCCATCTATCACTCACACTACAAAAAAGGAGGAGTCAGCTTGAGATATGAGATTATATCGTCTGCATTTATAGGGACGCAGCGAGTGGTTCGTGTGAAGAACATGGAAACAGGTGAAACAATCGATTTTACACCAGATACATTAGAAAGCAATAAGTTCCCTGCTGATTTACAACAATATATAGAAAGTCAAATGTATATGATAAACAGCGGTGAAACGGATTATGATGGAATGCTTATGTAAAAGAGGGCGCTCACATAGAGCACCCTCTTTTCTTTATGCCAAATAGGCTTCTTTTACGATTTCATTATTCATCAATACTCGGCCCTCACCGACCATTTTAATCTCGCCTGTTTGTATCACATAGCCGCGATGAGCAATTTGCAATGCTTGATACGCATTTTGCTCGACCAATAAAATCGTCATCCCTTCCTTGTTCAGTTCCTTGATAATATCGAAAATTTGCTCAACAACAATTGGAGCTAATCCCATAGACGGCTCATCAAGCATTAACAGGTGCGGATGGCTCATAAGCGCCCTGCCAATTGCCAGCATTTGCTGTTCCCCTCCGCTCATTGTTCCGCCCTTTTGATCCAGACGTTCCTTGACGCGCGGAAAATAGTGAAATACACGCTCCATACGTTCTTTAATCACATTCTTATCTTTTACTGAAAAGGCCCCCATCTCTAAATTTTCACGAACTGTTAAACGCGAGAAAATGCGTCTTCCTTCCGGGACATGGGCGATTCCTGATAAAGCAGTAATGTGAGGAGGCTGCTTTGTAATATCCTGCCCTTCAAACAATACGCTCCCTGTTTTTGGGACCACCTGCCCGCTAATTGTTTTTAAAGTAGTGGATTTACCAGCTCCATTGCTCCCAATCAACGTTACAATTTCTCCTTGCTTTACTTCGATATTAATCCCTTTTAAGGCATGGATGCCTCCATAATATGCGTTTACATTTTTCAGCTCAAGCATGGACCATTCCTCCTTTTCCTACGCATGAGTAACTGCGCTTTTGCCAAGATATGCTTCGATCACTTTTGGATTGTTGCGAATTTCGAGAGGTTTTCCTTCGGCAATTTTTTCACCGTGGTCCAGCACAATAATGTGCTCTGAGATTTCCATCACAAGCTTCATATCATGCTCAATTAAAATAATAGTTAAATCCAATTCCTCTCTCATACGATAAATAAGATCCGTTAATTCTTTCGTTTCCTTCGGATTCATTCCCGCCGCAGGCTCGTCTAGTAATAGAATTTTCGGTTTTGATGCCAGCGCCCTTGCGATTTCCAAACGGCGCTGTGCACCATAGGAAAGGTTTTGTGCTTCTTCATTTAATAAATGCGCCAGTCCAACATAATCGAGCAGGCGATACGCTTCTTTTTGTGCTGCTTTCTCTTCATTTCGTACTTGCGGCAAATTCAATAACGTCCCAATGAAATTTCCTTTTAAATGATTGTGCAATCCTACCATCACGTTTTCTAATACAGTAATATTGCCAAATAATCGTATATTTTGGAATGTACGTGCAATTCCTTTCTTAGAAATCTTATTCGGCTTGTAACCTACTAGAGATTCATTTCCCAGGTTAATATCACCTTCATCCGGCTTATATACACCCGTAATCATATTAAAGAAAGTTGTTTTTCCGGCTCCGTTCGGACCGATTACAGCTGTAATCGACCCTTTTTTCACCGTCATATCTACACCCTTCACGGCAACCAGACCGCCAAAGCGTTTCGTTAGGTTTGTAACTTTCAAAACTCCCATTCCGTCCCCTCCTTATGCTCCGAATGCTTTTCCTTTTGCAGATGCAGTTTGTGCTTTTTCTTTTGCCTCAGACTTTAGTTCATCTTCATTAAATTTCGGGTTTTTAGCAGGAATTAATCCTTGCGGCCTGTAGAGTGCAAATAAAATCAAGACACCGCCAAAGATAAACCGCTGCATTTTGGAAGGAGACAGCGCATTAGGAATAGTCATAACTCCGTTCAAGCTTAATTGGTTTAACCAATTTGTTAATTCTGTCAATACTTGTAAATTTAAAATCGTCATAACAGCTGCTCCTAAAATAACACCCGGTACGCTGCCCATCCCCCCAAGAATTACCATAACGAGAATTGTAATAGATTCTAATAGTGTAAAGCTTGTCGGATCAACGAACGTTTGCTTTGCCGCAAACACTACGCCCATCAATCCTGAAAAAGAAGCACCGACTGCAAATGCCAGCAGCTTAGTACGAACTAAATGGATTCCCATTGCTTGCGCGGCGATTTCGTTTTCACGTACTGCTTTCCAAGAGCGGCCAATCTTAGAGTATTCTAATCTCTTAACTGCAAAGATAACAAACAGCAAAATCACTAACACGACAAAATAGATTTGACTGGAGTTGATAAGCTTAAACCCAAAAATTTCTGGTGCTTGAATAGATGCAAGACCCATCGCTCCATTTGTAATATTAAGCGGTTTGTCCAAGTTATTGAAAACGATACGGATGATTTCTCCGAATCCAAGAGTAACGATTGCGAGGTAATCCCCCTTCACACGCAGTACCGGTATACCGAGGAGGACACCGCATAATGCTGCTACAAACAAGCCAATAAGAAGAAAAATCCAAAAGCTTTCGCCTGATAGTGGGTATTCTCCAAAAGGCATAAAGTTATTAGCTTGCCCTGTCGCAAAAATACCGTACGTGTAAGCTCCTACTGCAAAGAATGCTACGAATCCTAAGTCTAGTAATCCTGCAAAGCCGACTACAATGTTCAGTCCAAGAGCCATCGCAACATAAATGCCAACTAAAGTAGCAACTTCCATATACGATTCGTAAGCTGCTCCGCCGCTTGCACCGAATGGAAGGGCGACGAACATAACAAACAGTCCCACGAGCCATTTTACTCGTATTGGGAAGCTAGTATAATAAAGCAATAATAGAGAAAATAGAAGCAGCAAAAACGCTACTACAGATTTTTGTGCCAAGTATAAACTAAGAGACGTGGCGACGATGTATAATACAATCAATAGTCCTTGAGCTAGCTTGTTATCTTCTAAATAAGCGATCAGTTTTTTCATCTTGTTCACCTACACTTTCTCTGTAACTGCTTTACCAAAAATTCCTTCTGGCTTAAAGATTAACACGATAATTAAAATCACAAATGCAAATACGTCTTTGTATTCTGCTCCGAGCGTGCCTGAAGTTAAAATGGATAGGTTGGCTGCAGCAAACATTTCCAACACTCCAATTAAAATTCCACCTACCATCGCTCCGCGAATGTTTCCAATTCCTCCGAGAACAGCTGCTGTAAATGCTTTTAAGCCTAGAATAAAGCCGATATAAGGATCAATCGTTCCATACTGGACTGCAAACAATACGCCTGTTGCTCCGCCAAGTGCGGAACCGATGAAGAATGTTAAAGAAATGACCTTATTAACATTAATGGACATCAATGACGCCGTTTCACGATCTTGCGCAACTGCCCGCATTGCCATGCCCCATTTTGTTTTATTAATAAAAAAGTCCAATGCAATCATCAAAATAATAGCGATCAAAATAAGAATAATAGATGATGACTTCACTTGCGCATTATTAAAACCAGATAGTAATGCTGAGGCTTTAATTGTAGTTTGATCTGTGAACAGCGACGGCCCTGTAATGATATAGTTGCCTTTTTTCAGCTCTGTAATAAAACGGACAATATCTTGCAGCAAGAACGATACTCCAATTGCTGTGATAAGCGTAATTAATTTCGGAGCAGAACGCAGCGGACGGTACGCCACTCTCTCAATGCCCATTCCGACAAATCCAGTCAGCACGGAAGTAACTACAAGTACTAGAATTAAAGCGAGCAGCGCGGGCATAACTGCCAGCCAGCCAAACCCTGTCATAATAAGCAATATTGCCGTTCCGATAAATGCTCCGGTCATAAATATTTCACCGTGAGCAAAGTTAATAAGTTCTAAAATACCATATACCATTGTATATCCAAGAGCTACAATCGCGTATACAGCGCCAAGTGTTAAACCATCGATCAATACTTGCGGTAATGTATGCAAAATTTCAGTTAACATGAGTTCCCCTCACTTTCTAGATTTTGATTTCAACTTGAGCGTTTGTGTCTCCAAAGCTTTGATTATGAATACATCTCCCCTTTCTATAAATTCTGATTATTTTTATTATTAAGAAAATAATAAACAATTTTACAGCATTAGACAATTCTTTTTACGCATTTTGTTATTTTTTCTGTAACCAGCCTGTTATAGTCAAAAGAAATGGCATGGCAAGTGAGCCATGCCACATGAATCTTATTTCCCTACTTCCCCTTGCTGAATGCCTGGGTATTTTTGCTCGTCGAATTTATAGATATATACCTTCGCATAATCATTGTCGCCTTTTCCATCAAAGCTTACCTTTGTAACAGCACCGCTGTAGTCTTTCACCTTACGAACGGCATCACGCACTTGCTCCCGGGAAGGAAGTTTGTTTCCATTTGCTTTAATCGCTTCTTTTAACCCTTCTAACAATACTCCAGCTGCATCATATCCATATGCAGAATAGCCTTCTACTTCTTTGTTGAATTTCTTTTTATATGCTTCAACAAACTTTTTACCTGATTCAGATTTCATTGGATCCGCGGCAATAGTAGTGTAGTATGTATTCTTAATAGATGCACCCGCAATTTCTACTAACGTAGAGGAGTCAATACCATCTCCACCCATAATCGGAATGTTTAAGCCCTTTTCACGTGCTTGCTTCACTAACAACCCAGCTTCCGCGTATAAACCGCCAAAGTAAAGTAAATCCGGTTTGCTTGCTACTACTTTATTCAATACGCCGTTAAAATCTTTTTCACCGACAGTGATAGATTCATAGCCTAATATTTTAGCGCCCTCTTTTTCTGCAGCTTCTTTAAATGCTTTTACAAGACCTGTACCGTAAGCTGTTTTATCATCAATAACAAAAATAGTTTTTGCATTTAATGTTTTGACTGCAAATTCAGCTCCAGCAGGGCCTTGGAAATCATCACGAGCACAGATACGGTTTACAACCAGTAAGTTTCTGTCTGTTACATCTGTTGCTGTGTTCGTTGGCGATACCATTACTACATTGTTTTTCTCATACACTTCAGAAGATGGAATAGCAACCCCGGAATTCAAGTGACCAACTACGCCAAGGATTGCTTTATCTGCTCCAATAGATTGAGCATTTGCTACTCCCTTTTTCGGATCGGCTTGGTCATCATACGGTACGAGCTGCACCTTGAAGCCTAGCTTTTCAAATTCTGCTTTTTGCTCTTCAATTTGTAATTGAGCACCTAGCTTAATAGCATCCCCTTGGGTTGCAGAAGCACCTGACAGCGGGGATTGTGTTGCAATTTTAATTACCTTACCGCCAGTTCCAGATGTAGTTTCAGAACTTTTGGAACAGCCTGCGAAAATACCGAAAACGAGTGCGGAAGATAATACTAGAGAAACACCTTTTTTCAATATCAAAATAACAACCTCCTATTTTTTAATTTTTTAGAATATTTAGTTAAATATTACCTTATACCGACATATAGGACAACCGTAGCTTTCATACAAATTAAGACAAAATATTCTGAAAATTTAACTTAGTTAACGTTCTTGTTTATATAGTTAACATTATATAAATATAAAACCTGCTGAATATGCCATCAGCAGGTTTTTCTCCTTACGTCTCTATTCCACGCTGTTCTCGCCATACATCCGTTACTTCTCCAGCTTCGCCAACATCTAAAATGAGCGTCCCATTACTATATCGATCTTTCTCTTTCATTGTCGAACATTCAACACTTTCGACAATATTCTTTTCTGAACGAATAAAAATATTATAATTTTCATCCGGGATTTCGACTCCGACGATTCGATACGGGTATGTTTTTACCTCTCGAAAGATGACTGTACCACGTTTTGCACGACCGGAAAGTTCAATTTCCGAAAGTTTCATTTTCTTTACAGCCCCTCTTTGCGTTACGATGACAATATTCGAGTCGATATTGTCGAGCACAAGTGCTTTTACAATATAATCTTCATCTTTTAAGTTAATACCTTTTACCCCGGCAGCACGAACACCGATTGGACTTACTTCCTCTTCTTTGAATAATAATGCATACGCAATACGAGTGACCAACAAAATATGTTGTGTACCATTTGTAAGCTGGATATCTATCACTTCATCGTCGCCTTTTACATTCATTGCTACGAGCGCTCGCGAGTATCGCTGCACCTTATATTGCTTTAATTCCGTTTTCTTGACCATTCCGTTTTTTGTAACAAATAAAACATACTTTTCTTCATTAAAATCTTGTACAGGAATTGCCTTGACTATCGTTTCGTCACGATTGAGCGTCACAATATTAGCAACGTGCTGCCCTAAATCCTTCCACCGAATGTCAGGCATTTCATACACAGGCAAATACACATAATTCCCTTTGTTCGTGAAAAGAAGCATTGTGTCCGTCGTATTTACATGATATTGACCAATTAAACGGTCGCTTTCTTTCATGCCAAAGTCTTTGCCATTTGAGGCATTACGTGACCGCAAGCTTGTACGCTTAACGTATCCTTCCTTTGTCACAGTCACAATCACATCTTCTTGCGGTATCATATCCTCTACGTTGATTTTTATTTCTTCAATTTCATGCTCGACAACAGATCGTCTATCATCAGCATACGTTTTCTTGACCCGCTTCAAGTCTGTTTTTATCACTTGAAGCAATTTTTTATCATTGCTTAAAATAGCAGTAAGGTCATTAATTTTTTTATCTAGTTCTTCCTCTTCTATTTGCAAGGCTGTAATATCGGTATTTGTTAAGCGATATAGCTGCAAGGAGACAATTGCTTCAGCTTGAGCTTCTGTGAATACGAATTGCTCCTTCAAATTATCCTTGGCATCGCGCTTATCTTTCGAAGCACGAATGGTTGCAATCACCTGATCTAAAATAGAGAGCGCCTTCATTAAACCTTCAACAATATGCTTACGATCGTTTGCTTTCCGCAGTTCGTAAGCAGAGCGGTTCGTAATAACTTCCTTTTGATGCTGGATATACGCATCTAGAATTTCCGGTACATTCATTAATTTAGGTCTGCGGTTATAAATAGCGACCATATTAAAATTATACGGCACCTGCAGTTCTGTATTTTTAAATAAATAATTCAAGATACTTTCTGCATTTGCGTCTTTTTTCAGCTCAACTACAATGCGCAGCCCAGTTCGGTCTGTCTCATCCCTTACCTCAGCGATTCCATCGAGCTTTTTATCCAAACGCAAGTCATCCATTTTCTTTACTAGGTTTGCTTTATTGACTTCGTATGGAATCTCTGTAATGACGATTTGCTGCTTTCCGCCTCGGATATCTTCTATCATCGTTTTACTGCGGATAATAATTTTGCCTTTCCCTGTTTCATATGCTTTTTTTATGCCATCCAATCCTTGAATGATGCCTCCAGTAGGAAAATCAGGCCCCTGCATCACGGTTAACAGATCATCTACCGTACACACCGGATTATCGATGCGCATAATTACTCCATCAATGACTTCCCCTAAATGATGAGGAGGAATTTCTGTCGCATATCCAGCTGAAATCCCGGTCGAACCGTTCACTAGAAGATTCGGAAACATAGCCGGGAGCACAACAGGCTCTTCGCTTGTATCATCAAAGTTCGATACAAACTCGACTGTCTCCTTATCAATATCTCGCAGTAATTCAGATGCGATTGCTGATATACGTGCTTCTGTATAACGCATCGCTGCAGCCGGATCACCGTCAATGCTGCCGTTATTGCCATGCATCTCGACCAGCACATTGCGAATCTTCCATTCCTGGCTTAATCGCACCATCGCTTCATATACTGAAGAATCACCGTGAGGATGATAATTCCCAATTACATTCCCTACAGTTTTTGCTGCTTTTCGGAACGGTTTATCCTGCACATTTCCTTCTACATACATTGAATATAAAATTCTCCGCTGCACGGGCTTTAAGCCATCCCTTGCATCCGGCAATGCTCGGTCTTGAATAATATATTTACTGTATCGGCCAAACCGATCCCCGATTACATCCTCAAGAGGCAGATCATGAAATTTTTCCGCTTGCATCGTTTTCCACCTCTCCTGTCGAAATCATTTCATTTTCTAAAATATTAGTATCTTGCTGCAAACCAAACGCCACATTTCGTTCGATCCATTTCCGGCGCGGTTCTACCTTATCTCCCATTAGCGTCGTCACACGTCGTTCTGCTCGTGCTGCATCATCAATTTTCACTCGAATCAACGTTCGTGTTTCAGGATTCATAGTTGTTTCCCACAGCTGATCCGCGTTCATTTCGCCAAGTCCTTTGTATCGTTGAATTGTATAGCCTCTTCCTATTTTTTTCGTAACATGGTCTAATTCTTCTTCGGACCACGCATACTCCGCTATTTCTTTTTTTCCGGTTCCTTTGCTTACTTTATATAAAGGAGGCAATGCGATAAATACTTTGCCCGCTTCGATTAAAGGCTTCATATATCGATAAAAGAACGTCAATAGCAATACTTGAATATGCGCTCCGTCTGTGTCTGCATCCGTCATAATGACCACTTTATCGTAGTTAACATCTTCAACTGCAAAATCAGGTCCTACGCCTCCGCCGATTGCATGAATGATTGTATTGATTTCTTCATTCTTAAAAATATCAGCCAATTTTGCCTTTTCTGTATTAATAACCTTACCGCGCAGAGGCAGAACTGCTTGAAACTTCCGATCACGCCCCTGTTTTGCAGAGCCGCCCGCCGAATCCCCTTCCACAAGGTATAATTCGTTTTTTTGCGGATTGCGGGATTGTGCAGGTGTCAGTTTCCCACTCAAGGATGCTTCTGACCGTTTTTTCTTTTTCCCGCTTCGTGCTTCCTCGCGTGCTTTTCGAGCCGCTTCACGCGCTTGAAACGCTTTAATAGCTTTTCGAACAAGAAGTGTAGCCATTTCAGGATTCTCTTCTAAAAAATAGGATAAATGCTCCGATACAACAGCATCAACCGCAGAACGTGCTTCACTTGTCCCCAGCTTGCCTTTCGTCTGCCCTTCAAATTGCAGCAGTCCTTCTGGAATACGAACTGACACAATTGCAGATAAGCCTTCTCGTATATCCGAACCGTCTAGATTTTTATCCTTTTCTTTTAACAAGCCTGTTTTCCGCGCATATTCATTAAAGATGCGCGTCATTGCTGTTTTAAACCCCGCTTCATGAGTTCCGCCGTCTTTTGTACGTACATTGTTAACAAACGACAAAATATTCTCTGAATATCCATCATTAAACTGAAACGCCAGCTCCGCTTCAATCCCGTTTTGCTCGTCTTCAAAAAAGACAACAGGATGAAGAACATCTTTTTCTTCATTTAAATAAGTTACAAATGCTTCAATTCCTGTTTCATAATGAAATATATCCTCTAAATCGTTGCGCTCATCCTTTAAGGTAATCTTCATTCCCTTTAATAAAAACGCTGACTCGCGAAGACGTTCGCAAAGAGTTTCGTAATTGTAATTCGTTGTACTGAAAATTATTGGATCAGGTTTAAAGTGAGTGGTTGTGCCCGTTTGTTTTGTTGTCCCGATTTTTTCCAGAGTTGTAACTGGGTGACCTCCGTGTTCAAACCTCTGTTCGTATATGAATCCATCTCGTTTAATCGTTACTACAAGCCATTCTGATAGTGCATTTACAACTGATGCACCTACTCCGTGCAACCCTCCGCTCGTTTTATAGCCGCCTTGGCCGAATTTCCCCCCGGCATGAAGTACAGTGAAAATAACCTCAGGCGTCGGTTTTCCAGTCTTGTGCATGCCGGTTGGCATCCCGCGTCCTTTATCCTCTACACTGATACTGTTGTTTTTATGTATAGTTACTTTAATTTCATTTCCAAATCCCGCCAACGCTTCATCAACGGAATTATCTACGATTTCATATACTAAATGATGTAAGCCACGACTGTCCGTGCTGCCAATATACATCCCGGGACGTTTGCGTACAGCTTCCAGCCCTTCTAGTACTTGAATTGCATCTTCATTATAAGTAAATGATTGCTGTGTCAAACACTCCTACTCCTTTCGCTCGAACAATAAGAACGTATGTTTTATATTATAGCATATTATAAAGAATTCATCAGCTAAAAAGCCATCTCTCTTTTATCCTACTTGTATTTAATATACAAGATGGAAAAGAAAAATCCTTGTTTACAACAAGGATTCCTCTACGCTACTATTTCAAAAAAACGTCCATTTGTCAACGTAGGGTTTATTCATTATGTGCCGTTTCACTGCTTCATAAACGTTTTTCAGGCGGTATTCGCTTGCTACTTTTTGTAAATATCAATAAAAGCATCCGGAAAACCGCATTGCTTTGCCTTTGCCACATCCGCTTCCGCATTCGCTCTAATTTTATTTGAAGAAACGATGACGCGGTAAAAGATTTCCTCGGAAGGAACTGGAATTTCTTCTTTAATTTGAAATCCTAACGCTTTTGCCAACGCCTCTGCAACAGCTAATGCCAATGCATCAAGAAACGAATCTTTCGCTAAAAGTGCTGCATCGGCAGGAGTGTCTATAAATAAATGCTCAAATAAAATAGCAGGCATCTTTGTTTGTCTTAAAACAGCGAAGTTAGCACGTTTCTTGCCTCTATCCCTCATGTTGTATCTACTGTAAAACGCTTTTAGTTCACCATGAATGATATTCTGATAGTTAATAGAAGCAGAAGAAGGACTTGTATAAATATACGACTCAAATCCTGTACCTCCTCCGGCATTAATATGATTGGAGAAAAAGAAATCCGCTCCCCAAGCATTGGCACGGTTTGCTCTCTCGTCTAATGATACATAAACATCAGTGGAACGGGTTGTATTCACTTCTACCCCTACTCCTCGTGTTTTTAAGATAGAAACTATGCGGTTTGATAGAGCTAGCAATATATCCTTTTCTTTTAAGCCGTTGCCAGTTGCTCCAGAGTCTTGCCCTCCGTGACCAGCATCAATCCATACTTTCACACTCAACATCTATCACCTCCTCTATATTGTTATATGAATTATTTTTGCTGACGCTTGTGTATTTGTCTTTTCTTCTATTATTTTTATATAATTAATACGGTACATGAAATTAAAAATAGCAAAAGACATTCCCTTTTACTAGCGGAATGCCCTTTAAGTTCTCTATTCTATTCAATGGACTTTAATGCTTTTCTCTCTATCGAGTGAGCACATGCTCTACTTTAATACAGCGATCCATGATTACCGTGTAGCCTGCTTCTTGTAAAAAATGATAGGTATCTTCATCTTGAACACCAAGCTGTGCCCAAAATACATCGGCATCGATTTGAACAAACTCCTGTGCCACATCCATCAAGTGTTCTGAACGGCGAAATACATTTACAATATCTACATGTCCTGTAATTTCCTTCAAAGACTTCACTGCCTTCATTCCTAATACATGTTCTACATTTGGATTAACAGGAATGATTTCATAACCGGCATCTTGCATAGCTTTACTGACCATATAGGAAGTGCGATCTGGGTTATCTGACAGGCCAACAACGGCAATGCGCTTGCTTTTCTTTAACATAGCACCAATTTCTTCTCTGCTTGGATTTTGGATCATGGCATATTCTCCTTATTTTGTTTTTTCTTTATTATAAAGATAGATAGAAAGTCATTTCAAATAAAACAGCCTCCATGTTACTCATGGAGGCTGTTTTATTTAGTTCGCTGTGGAGAGCTTCAACGATTTCTCCATTTTTTTGCCGGAGCGATAATATGTTACTGAGATATCATCGCCAATTTTTTTCTTTTCATATAAATATTTACGGAATTGCAAGGAGTTCTCTATTTTTTGACCATCAAGCTCCACCACAACATCCATTTCTTGTAACCCTGCCTTTGCTGCAGGAGACGTTGGTGTAACTCCAAGTATTACGACCCCTGTTTTCACATCATTTGGTAGCTTTAATGTATTCTGTAAAGCATAGCTTGGCACATCTTCTAACGATTTTAGTTCCACACCGACGAACGGACGCTTTACCTCGCCATATTTTTCAATCGATTCAATAATCGGCTTAGCAACATTTATTGGAATAGCAAATCCAATTCCTTCAACTGTTTCTTCTGCAATTTTACTAGAGTTTATTCCAATTACTTCTCCATTTGCATTTAGCAGGGCGCCTCCGCTGTTCCCTGGATTAATAGAAGCGTCTGTTTGCAGCACTTGCGCTTCCCAGTCAGGTTGTCCGTTTTGGTCCAAATCTACAGGAATTTCACGATCTTTGCTGCTTATAATTCCTTCTGTTACTGTTCCCTCTAAACCTAATGGATTTCCAATCGCAATCGCTTGATCACCCACACGCATGTTGTCTGAATTGCCAAGTGTAGCTATTTTATTAATCCCTGTTCCGTCAATTGCAACAACTGCTAAATCCATTAATGGATCGGTTCCGATTAGATTAGCTTCAACAACCGTTCCGTTGCTTAGTTTAACCTGCAGCTTCTTCGCATCTTGCACTACATGGTTGTTTGTAATAATATATGCTTTATTGCCTGCTTTTTTATAAATGACACCTGATCCAGAGCCTGCTTCCTGTACATTTGCGGAAAATGGATCTGAAGCTTGATAGTTCATAACACCCACTACCACTTCTTTTGCTCCTTGAATCATTTCCGCTAAATCTGTCGTTCCTTTAATACTTTGAGAAACCGGCATTGAAGTTCCTTCTACCTTTGTATTTTGCGAAATTGGCGCCTGGGCATTTTCATTATTATATAAATATGGAGTTGCTGCAGTGACCGTTACCGCTCCGATGACTGCTCCGACAAACCCTGTAAAAAAGTATCCTTTTTTGCCTCTTTTTTTAGGTTCCTTATATCTTTGATTTGTTTCAGTTTCGTCGTAGTATCCCATTGTAGATCTCCTTTCTAAGCACAATTGATTGAGTAGCTTTAGTGTACTTCTTGCATGTGTACTCCATGTGAATTTATAGTGAAAATGAAAAAACTTATGTTCTGAATGTGCTATTCTCGTAAAAAATATTCCTATTTTTTATATAAAAAGAAAAGTGAAGGCTACATGTAAAGTTGCTGCGCTTTATTCTTCAAATTTGTAGCCGACACGAATGACCGTTGCTATATGGTGAGCTGCATCTTTAAGCTTGCTTCTTAATTTTTTTATATGCGTATCCACTGTACGGTCATCGCCGAAATAATCATATCCCCATAAATGATCGAGCAAATGCTGCCTAGACAGAACGATTCCTTTGTTTTCCATCAAGTATACAAGAAGCTCAAATTCTTTATGTGTTAATATAATATCTTCTCCACTTACCTTTACAGTTCTAGAAAGACGATTCACTTCAATCCCTGCTAATGAAAGCACATGCTCACCCTGCTGTCCTACAGAACCTTGCACCCGCTTCAGCAGCATTTTTGCACGCGCAACGAGCACCTTTGGACTGAACGGCTTTGTTACGTATTCATCTGCCCCAAGCTCAAAGCCAAGAAGCGTATCATCTTCGTCAGAACGTGCAGTCAGCATAATAATCGGAACAGCGGACTCTTTACGAATTCTTCTGCAAACAGACCATCCATCAATTTCTGGCAGCATAATATCCAAAATAATTAAATCGATAGGATGCTCCTCGAATAATTCCAGTGCTTCTTTTCCATCTTCTGCTTCTACTATTTCAAAGCCTTCTGCCGTAAAATAATCCTTAACAATTTCTCTTAATCTCCGCTCATCTTCTACAATCAATATTTTCTTCATCAACACACACCTCTTTACAAGAGCATATAGATTCTTCCTTTTTCTTAACAACTCGTATTGGATAATACTTCTATCATATCATGTTTTTGAAAATTCACTATTTCAACTCTAGTACACCTCATAAATTTTTGGGATATGTACAGTATTTATATAAACTACATTACTTCAAAGGAATAATACAATAGGCATTCTTAAGGAACAAGAAGGAATTTGCTTAGTTTTTCACGAATATTTTCATTTATAAAGATATACAAATCATTCTCTGCGAATACTGAGGTTATATTTACTAGCCTATACACAAAAAATAAACTGAATAGGTTTTTGCTCAGATTTCTCTCATTCCCTCACTAAAAATACAGAGAAATTATGATATAATAGACAAGGTGTACACCCTTAACATACTATTTTTCACCAAATACATAAAGGGGAAATGAATTTCATGCTTACATACATTTTATTGATCGTCGCATACCTGCTCGGTTCCATTCCATTTGCTCTCGTTGTAGGGAAAATTGGATACGGCATAGATATTCGCAAGCACGGAAGCGGAAATTTGGGAGGAACAAACACTTTCCGTACTCTTGGCAAAAAAGCCGGCTTTATTGTAACTATCGCCGATATTTTAAAGGGAACACTCGCAACTCTTCTGCCTCTTATATTCGGCCTTGATCAGCATCCGCTCTTGTTTGGACTTCTAGCTGTGATTGGACATGTATACCCTATTTTTGCCGGATTTAAAGGAGGAAAGGCTGTTGCAACGTCTGCAGGAGTATTATTAGGTTATACACCATTGATTTTTCTCTTGTTGCTTGCTGTATTTTTATCTCTTTTGTTTACGACAAAATACGTATCATTGTCCTCTATGATTACGGCAATCGTTGCATTTATCGCTGCTTTATTTACAAGGGACCTCCCATTTATCATCGCTATGACATTTTTGGCTGCATTCGTAATTTATCGCCACCGCGCCAACATTACGCGCATAATAAACAAAACAGAACCGAAAGCTAAACTATAAAACTGCCTGTCAAAAGGCAGTTTTTTTGAGTCTTACCGTTCGCATATTTTGCCTGAAATCATTATACTAAAAATATACGGCACATATATGGAGGAATCAAAATGAAATTTTCCTTATCAAATGAAGCTGTGCAGTGGTATAAGAGCGAATTGAACTTACAAGCAGGTGATGCTCTTCGCTTCTATGTTCAATACGGTGGCTGCAGTACAGTACAAAAAGGGCTGTCTCTTGGGATACGTAAAGATACTCCTGTGAATCCTGCTTGTCAGGTAACAGAAGAAGGCATTCTTTTTTTTGTTGAAGAAGAAGACGAGTGGTATTTTGATAAACACGGCTTTTCCGTTACATACGAGGCAGGCAGCGAAGCTCCTGAGTTTCATTATGAAAAATAGTCCCGAATTCGGGACTATTTTTATTTGACCGCTTCCTTATGCCTCTTGGTTTGCTTTCTCATACACTTCATACCAATCTGGATATAGCTTTTTAAACGAAACCGGGCGGAATGTCTCTTTTTTCACACACACATTTGTTGTTTCAGCTGTAACACATAGTTCACCATGTTGATTTAGGACTTCATATCCGTAAATCACACGCAGCGGAGTTACGCTTGTAATCCATGTTTTTACTATCGCGGTGTCGCCATAACGAAGTGCTTTTTTATAGCTGATTTGTAAATCAAGCACCGGTGAAACGATACCATCCTCTTCCATTTTTATGTACGATAACCCTAAATCCGAAATGAGCTGCGTACGTCCAAGCTCCAACCAAACGAGGTAGTTAGCATGATACACCACTCCCATTTGATCTGTTTCTGCATAGCGGACATCTATTTGTTTTTCTGATATAAACATACGCGACTCTCCTTATCTCTCTTATGTTTTACCTCTTTATCATATTACAGAGACATCGAAAATAAAATAATAATGGTTGATCTTTTTCACCAAAGGGAGTGAGGATATGCTGCAAATTATTGTCGTACAAAGCGGCGATAGCATCTATTCGTTAGCCAAAAAATATGGAACGACAAGCGATTCCATTGTCAGTTTAAATCAATTGAATCCAGAAAATACTTTAGTAATAGGCGAAGCGCTTGTTGTAAACACAACAGGCAACACCTACTACGTTCAGCCGGGCGACAGCTTGTACAAGATCGGGAAAACCTACAATGTTTCGATGGATACAATCGCGCAAGCAAATGGTATTTCTTTAAAATCCACACTGCAAATTGGGCAGCGTCTCTACATTCCACGAGGCAAAAAGCGAAGTGTGGAATCGATTGGTTATCTGCAGCCAACAAGCAATCCTATTAAACCAAGCTTGCTGGAATCCGCCCGTCAAGAAAGCAAATATTTAACCTATATCGCTCCGTTTGCGTTTGAAGCAAGGCGGAACGGAACGTTGAAAGAACCGGTCGGCCTGCAGTCAATTTTAGAAATAGCCAATCAAAACCGAGTCATCCCAATGTTAGTCATTACAAATATAGAAAACGGAAATTTTAACTCTGGATTGGTCAAACCACTGCTGACAGATACGACTATACAAAGTAAGTTTATTACCAATATTTTAACCGTGGCTCAAAAATACAATATGACAGATGTTCATTTTGATTTCGAAGATGTGGCACCTGAGGATAGAACTGCTTATAATGAATTTTTGCGCAATGTGAAAGCCCGTCTTCCAAGAGGATATACATTAAGCACCACGTTAGTACCGAAAACAAGTGCCGATCAAAAGGGCAGGTTTTATGAAGCACATGATTATAAAGCTCACGGACAAATTGTGGATTTTGTTGTTATCATGACATACGACTGGGGATGGCAAGGTGGCCCTCCAATGGCTGTTTCGCCAATCGCTTCCGTTAAAAAGGTAATTCAATATGCAAAGACAGAAATGCCGGCCAGCAAAATTATGATGGGGCAAAACTTATACGGCTTTGATTGGACTTTGCCGTTTAAACAAGGCAATCCCCCTGCAAAAGCAGTTAGTTCCGTTGGAGCGGTGAATCTTGCGAGAAAATATAATGTACCCATTCAATTTAATTATATTGCGCAAGCATCAACGTTTAAATATTATGATGAACAAGGGAAAGAACACGAAGTATGGTTTGAAGATGCTCGTTCCGTGCAAGCGAAATTCAACTTGATTAAAGACACAGGCATTCGCGGCATTAGTTATTGGAAGCTAGGGCTGCCATTTCCACAAAATTGGGTGCTCCTTAACGATAATTTTCAGATCACAAAAAAGAGAGAGGCTCGTCCATCATCTCCGTCCTACGGTCTGGATGATATATATACTCCTTAAAAAAGAAGGCTCATACAGCCTTCTTTTTTTACAATTATTCTCCTTGATAATTCGCTTCCTCTTGAATTTCATTACGCATTGCGGCTATGCTATTCAAGCGGCGCTGATTCTTAGCCTCAATATTCGCCTTATCTTGTTCATTGCCAAATTCACAGGCTTCCTCTGCATCGTGCATATTTCCAATAGTATTTTGCACCATCTCTTGCAGCTTTTCTACATTATCGCTTCTATCATCCGGATTTGCTTTAAAGTAATTTCCCATTGCACATTCCTCCTCTTAAAAATGGTACACGGTTAGTTTAGGTTATTTGATAAAGGTTATGTAAAACAAAAAACGGAAATACATGGTTTGCATAACGCTGATGCTTCTATAGTATCGGCGAGGCGGATCGTTTTCGGCGGCGATTCATTTATTTCGGCGAGGTAGGCACCTTTTTCGGTGAAAATTTCATTATATCGGCGAGATGCATCACTTTTTCTACGCTCATCCATTATATTGGCGGAGCTCACCTTTTTTTCGGCGGAAACTCTAATATATCGGCATAGCTCCTCCTCTTTTCGGCGAATACCCCAATATATCGGCGTAGCTCCTCCTCTTTTCGGCGAATACCCCAATATATCGGCGTAGCTCCTCCTCTTTTCGGCGAATACCCCAATATATCGGCGTAGCTCCTCCTCTTTTCGGCGAATACCCCAATATATCGGCGTAGC
>NZ_JAGHKQ010000002.1 GCF_017742235.1 Bacillus sp. 165 | reverse complement strand
TATATCGGCGTAGCTCCTCCTCTTTTCGGCGAATACCCCAATATATCGGCGTAGCTCCTCCTCTTTTCGGCGAATACCCCAATATATCGGCGTAGCTCCTCCTCTTTTCGGCGAATACCCCAATATATCGGCGTAGCTCCTCCTGATATCAGCAAACACCAAAAGATATCGAGAAGCAATTGCACAAAATAAAAAGGAGCTGATCTCAGCTCCTTTTTTTATCCATTATCTACAATTGGTTGTTTTCCTGTTTGATCTTGCATTTGCTTTCCTTTATTGCCACCTGCTGCTTTTGTATTGGTACCAATATGGCTCGGTCTAAAGTGTTTGGAATCTTTTTTTGGATTACCCATGTTTTTCGCCTCCTCAATGGTAGTATGCTTGAAGGCGCACAAATTATGTAAAGCTTGTTATTCTGCTTGCTGTAATCGAATCTCTAGCCGCTTTTCTAAACGGTCTTCTATTCTTCGGATTGCCTCTTGATCACTCAGTAACTCCCGTTTATTTTCCAGTACAAGCTCTTCGAAAGATTTTCTTCGTGTTCTTCTCATATAACTCACCCTTTTCATGCTATTTACATTGTAGTATAGGCAAAAGAAAGAGGATTTAATCGAATTTGTGAGAAAATTGTTTTTTTAATGAAAGTATAGAATACAAATAACTGTCCATATAGCCGGATTGATTCGTAAAATAAGAACCGCAGCAATATACGCTGCGGTTCTTATTTCATTTTTTTCACTGTTTTCTCCATAAAATTCTCTGTCATCGGTCCAATAAATTTTTGCCGTATAATGCCTTTCGAATCTATGAAATAGGAGGTTGGAATGGTGATGATTTTGTACATATTACTTACACTCGAATCTGTATCAAGCAATATTGGGAAGGTGATGCCTTGTTCTGTTGCGAACTGCTGTACGCCTTGCGCTTTTCCTTTTTCAGAAATGGTATAGTTTACAGCAAGTATTGTAACATCCTCTCCATGCTTTTCGTTAAACTTCTGCATTTCCGGAAGTTCCTTTTTACATGGAGGACACCACGTTGCCCAAAAATTTAGGATAACCTTTTTTCCCTTTAAGTCAGAGAGCTTCGTCTTTTTGCCATCTAATGTCTGCAATTCAAAATCGGGTGCTTTCTTTCCGACTTCTAGCCCTTGGCTTGCAAATACTTCTTGTGCTGTCGGTCCTTTTTCTGCTTCTTTTTCTTTTATAAATTTCTCATATCCGGTATAGCCAATTAAACTGAGAACTAAGAAAATTCCTATGATTTTTCTGAACATGTTAATCATTCCTTATATGACATCGTTTAGTTTTAACTTATACAGCCTGTCAAAAATTATTCTCTGCTTTCATTAAACCATACCATTAGCATTTTATCTATAATCATAACAAAAACAGGCTGCGCAAAATGCACAGCCTGTGTTGTATTACTTCGTTACTTTGGATTCTTTTAATTTTTCACGTAATACCATTTGCAGAATGCCACCGTGACGGTAGTAATCAATTTCCACTTCACTGTCAAAACGAGCAACTACTTCAAATTCTTTTACGTTGCCGCTTGCATCAGTTGCTGTTACTTTAACAAGATCGCGCGGTTTTACATTCTCATCGATGTGAACTGCGAATGACTCAGTTCCTGTTAAGCCAAGTGTTTCTGCATTGTCGCCTTCCTTGAATTGAAGAGGAAGCACACCCATTAACACTAAATTGCTGCGGTGAATACGCTCAAAGCTTTCCGCAATAACAGTTTTAATACCTAACAGATTTGTGCCTTTCGCAGCCCAGTCACGAGAGCTTCCCATACCGTAGTCATTGCCTGCTAGTATAAGAAGACCTGTACCATCTTGCTTATAACGCATTGCTGCATCATAAATGGAAGTCACTTCTCCAGTAGGCCAATATGTTGTAAATCCGCCTTCTGTGCCAGGAGCGATTTGGTTTTTAATACGGATGTTCGCAAAAGTACCTCTCATCATGACTTCATGATTTCCGCGGCGTGAGCCGTAAGAGTTAAAGTCAACAGGCGCTACGCCTTTGTCAAGCAAGTAGCGTCCAGCTGGTGTAGTCTTGTTGAACGAACCTGCCGGTGAAATATGGTCTGTTGTTACAGAATCGCCGAACTTTCCGATTACACGCAATGCTGCAAGCGGCTCAACTTCGCTTGGCTCTTCAGATAATCCTTCAAAGAACGGAGGATTTTGAATATACGTAGATTCTGCATCCCAAGTGTACAACGCTTCGTTAGAAGTTTGGATTTCATTCCAACGCTCGTTGCTGTCAAATACAGTTTCATATTCTTTTTTGAACAATTCAGCTGTAACAACTGATTTTACTACTGCATCTACTTCTTCTGTTGTCGGCCAAATGTCGTTTAAGAATACGTCATTGCCATCTTTATCTTTGCCGATTACATCTTTGTAAAGATCTATATCAACAGTACCTGCAAGCGCATATGCCACAACAAGCGGCGGAGAAGCAAGATAGTTTGCTTTCACAAGCGGATGAATGCGACCTTCAAAGTTACGGTTTCCAGAAAGAACAGATGTTACAAGCAAATCATTTTCCGCAATTGCTTTTTCTAATTCAGGTGCAAGCGGACCAGAGTTACCGATACATGTAGTACAGCCGTATCCTACTGTGTTAAAGCCTAATTGATCCAAGTAAGTTGTTAAGCCAGATTTATTTAAATACTCTGTAACAACTTTAGAACCTGGAGCTAAAGATGTTTTTACGTATGCTGGTACAGCAAGCCCTTTATCAATTGCTTTTTTCGCTACAAGACCAGCACCGATTAATACGTATGGGTTAGATGTATTCGTACAGCTTGTAATCGCTGCAATTGCGATTGCACCTGTTTCCATAGAAGTGTCAACACCGTCAACCGTTACGTCTACTTTTTTATCAAATTCGTTTTCTGTAAAGCCGAAGCCTTGGTTTCCTACCGGAGCAGTTACAGCTTTACGGAAGGATTCCTGCATGTCAGAAAGCAAAATTAAGTCTTGTGGACGCTTTGGACCGGATAAGCTCGGAACGATTGTAGAAAGGTCGATTTCTACAAGGCTAGTGTAGATTGGATCTGCACTATCGTATGAGTAGAATAATCCGTTTGCTTTGCAATACTCTTCTACTACGCGAACTTGGTCTTCGCTTCTGCCTGTTAAGCGCAGGTAGTTTAGAGAAATATCGTCGATCGGGAAGAATCCGCAAGTCGCACCGTATTCTGGCGCCATGTTTGCTACAGTTGCACGGTCAGCTAACGGCATGCTTGCAAGACCTGGTCCGAAAAACTCTACAAATTTATTAACTACGCCTTTTTGACGCAATACTTGTGTTACTTTTAATGCGATATCAGTCGCAGTTGTACCGCTAGGAAGCGCACCTGTGAACTTCACGCCGATTACTTCCGGCACTGGGAAGTAAGATGGTTGGCCAAGCATTCCAGCTTCCGCTTCAATACCGCCAACGCCCCATCCTAATACACCGATACCGTTGATCATTGTAGTATGAGAGTCCGTACCTACTAAAGAATCCGGATATGCTACTACTTCACCATTTTCTAACTCTTGAACATGCACTACAGGTGCTAAATATTCAAGGTTTACTTGGTGCACGATACCTGTCGCAGGCGGAACTGCGCGGTAGTTGTCAAATGATTTTTGTGCCCAGCTTAAAAATTGGTATCGCTCTTCGTTACGTTGGAATTCTAAATCCATGTTGAATTGAAGCGAGTCTGCTGTACCCGCCTTGTCAACTTGTACGGAGTGGTCGATAACAAGGTCTACTGGTATTTCAGGATTGATTTTATCTGGGTCTCCACCCATATCTGCCATTGCTTTTCGCAAGGAAGCTAAATCTACAACCGCTGGTACTCCTGTAAAGTCTTGCAGGATAACACGAGATGGTTTGAATGGTACATCGATATCCTGTACTTCACTTGTGCCCCATTTTGCCAAGTTTTCTACATGCTCGTTTTTAATAACTCGACCGTCCACTTGACGAAGAACGGATTCAAGTAATACTTTAATAGAATAAGGAAGACGAGAAACATTACCGATTCCTGCATCTTCAAGCGCTTTCAAACGATAATAATGAAACGTTTTGCCCTCCACCTCGAACGTAGAGCGTGCGTTGAAAGAATCATTCTTTACCATTTTGAAATTCCCCCCTGTTTGTACTAGTAAGCAGTGTTGAATTGTCGGAAAATACTATATATCCTAACTTTTCAATACCTTATGATAATATCTTATTACAAATTGTGACATAAGTAAATAATAAGAAACTTATTGTTTTTCATAAGTTTTTGTTATTGCAAGACAATACGCATAGAGACGACACTTTTTCGAAATACTATTTCCATAAAATATTATACTGTTTCAGTAGAATCCCTTCTACTAGTGGCTGTATTTTAGGGGAGGTGACGAGAATGGGCAAGCGTAAAGCAAATCATGTTATTCCAGGCATGAATGCGGCATCTGCACAAGGAAATGGTGCCGGATATAATGAGGAGTTTTCAAACGAACCGTTAACACCTGCGCAGCGTCAAAACAATAAAAAACGTAAAAAAAATCAGTAGTGCATTGATTCCATAAAAAAACCCGCTATGTGCGGGTTTTTACTCGTATTCATTCATACTGCTCATAATACCCTGCAAATCCTGCTGGTACTTTTCAAGCTGTTGACGCTGTGTTTCCGATGCAACTTCGAGCGCATTTTCAATTTGCATATACGCTTCATTTACTTCTTGTTTCAGCTCTTTTAGATGTTGTGCATAATCAGGGTCATTTCTCACAATATTTTGCCCAATGTCCATTGCTTCTTTTGTCCCTTGCTGCGCAGCTTGAAATGCCTGTTGTTTATTTTTATGATACGGCACAGTCCACACCCCACTTTCTTAATAGTCCCTTATATCATTCGTTTTTCCGAAAGAAAACATACGAGTATAAATATAAAAAATCCTACCATCCTAAAATCATGGGAACTAACTTCCCTCGCATACAAAAAAGGAGGAACACCGCATGGAAAAAAACACCGGGAAAGATATACGTCAAAACTCTGCAAAAGGACAGCCGTCCGGGCAGCCTGAACCATTAAGCGGCTCTCACAAGGTAAAAAACCGCAAGCACTCCAGACAAAAAAATCACAGTCATCACGACATGTAACGTAAAGAAGGACAATGCGAAACAAGCATTGTCCTTCTTTACGTTTTTGCATACAAAATTATTTTCTCTCCCCTTGTCTCTCCTTACATATTAAACATTTATTTTCATAATGTAATAATGAACAGAAATTCCTCAGACATATTCTCACCTCACATTCCTTCACTTTATTTCGTAAAGCTTGTCTATTCGCCTTCACGTCTATCTTTCACATGAATATTGTAGTACTAATTAGAACAGACGGAGGTTCGCTTCATGTGTAGAAAAAAGAAAAAGGACTGCTACTTTCAAGTTGAAGGTTTTGAGCATTGGATGAATCAGTTTTTTGCAGATCCTTATACTCCAAATGATATTCATGTAGATTTATTTGAAACAGAAAGGGAATATATTTTAGAAGCTGATTTGCCATGCGTATGTCAGCAAGAAGTTTCCATTGAAAAAACAAATGATGGGTTACGTATTATAGTGATAAAAGGGAAACAAACAGAAGGTTCTCTTATTCGAGAAATTCAGCTTCCGGTTAAAGTCATGTATAAAAAAATGGAGGCTCTGTTTGATAACGGCGTAGTGGAAATCCATATATCCAAAGTAGAAGAAGTACAAACAAATGAAACAACCATCTTATTTATAGAGTAGCTTTCTAACAAAACCGGTACAATAAAAGGACGTGAATTCACGTCCTTTTCGGGATATCTATGCATGCATTTTGATCGTATCGTTTTGGGAGCTTCTTTTTTGCAGCATAATTTTCACAAAAAACAGCATTGGAAAGCCGAGTACACATAAAAAAGCCAAATAAGAAAACACGACAGACCCACTGCCATACCCATATGCATCCAGCAGCATACCGCCAAGCCATGGCCCAATTACTCCGCCAAAACCTGCAAAGCCCATCGCCCCAAAGTAGGTGCCTTTTAAATGCGGGAGAGCAATTTGATCGATAAATAAATCTGACATGGAAAACATCAATACTTCACCAATTGTAAATAATATTGCGCAGGCAAACAAAAGCGGCACAGACTGAAGCATTCCAAAACCGAGCAGACCTAAACTCACAATAAAAATTCCAAGCATGATTGATACAAGTGCAGAATATTTCTTTCCAACACGAGTTACCGGATATTGCACAATCAGAACCGTAACTGCATTTAAGACAAGTATATGAGAAAATAACTGTACTCCATCATGAAAAGCAGGCGCATTTGCAAAGTATTGCGACAGCGTCGATGAGAACTGAGAATATCCTGCATTCCCTAAAATAATACCGATAAGCGCCAATAAAAAGACCGTATCTTTCCCTAAAATTTGAAGGGACTGCTTCAAAGAAACTCTCGTTTTTGGAGCAGCTATAGTTTCCCCTATTTCATATTTCTTAAATTGAAGCAGAAGAGACAGCATATACACTAGGTTCACGCCTGCCGCTATCAAAAACGGCATAGTTGACTTGGCACTTCCCAGCTGTAACCCAATCAGCGGGCCAACTGCTACTCCAGCATTAATCGCCGCATACCGTAAATTAAAAATCAACAGCTTATTCTCCTGCTTTGTGATATCTGACAGCAACGCTCGCGACGTCGGCTCAAAAAAAGAACGGCATATACCATTCAAAGCATTCAATACGAAAAACCATACTATACGATCTGCAAACGCAAACCCGATAAATACAAAAATCCATACCCCTATGGAGCTAAGCATTATCCTCTTTCGACCGTATTGATCAGATAAACTGCCGCCAATAAAGCTCGAAAACACCCCAACCAATGCGCTCACTGCGATAATCATCCCTGTCATGGCAGGAGAGACACCTTTTGTTGAGGTCAAATAAATAGCTAAAAACGGCATGCTCATAGAGCTTGCTAATCTTGCAAATAAAGTCCCGATAATAATGTTCCATCCGATTGGATGCACAGATGCTAATTTACTGCCCAAATGACCACCAGCTTTCTCGCTTTGAAGTACATGAAGTGTAACAATTCTCAAAATTATCTTCTAATTATAAATGAATTTTACATAAAGTGAAGCAATATTTTTATAATGGATCTAGTGCTGCAACCTTTTCAAAACTTCCTGCTTTCAGCACTTCATAAATATTTCTCATATTTTTCTAATTTGGATAAAAACGCCTGTAAAGATAATAATATCTATACAACAACTACAAGAAAGAAGGTGAAGCCATGAAAGATGTCTTACTCTCAACCCTTGCCGGCCTAATTGTGGGAGTGTTGTTTTCTGCTATTAAGCTCCCCATTCCTGCCCCGCCTACCATTGTAGGTATTGTAGGAATCGTCGGTGTATATTTAGGACAGCTTTTATATTTCATGTTTGTCAAATAAAAAAAAGACGCTCACTAGGCGTCTTTTTTTTATGCTCGTCCGCTTCGGGAAAGCGCTAAATCTACACCGTATTCAAACTGCATCGATTTTAACACTTCTTCCGTTTTTATGCTTGCTGCATGGCGATGATTAAAATCAGCCACCCAGCTTTCTATTTCCTCCATATCAAATGTATACTCACCGGCCAGCCAGCTTTTCATATCGAAGCATTCATTGATGCAAATATGTACAAGCATCGTATCATATACTTCTGTCAGCCATGTGTTTTTATATAATAATTCCTTTATGTAAAGAGGGTCAAACCGAATACTTTCCTTATTGCATTCTTTCAAATGAGCAATGATTTCATTCATTTGTCGATATAATTCCGAAATATCTTTACTAATATCAATAAGTTTGCGAACGCCTTCTTCGTACTTCATGTCTTGCTTCATGTTGCTCCCTCCCTTTTTTCAGAAAAATAAAACTTTTATCCATTATAGCAAGAAACGATTTATTTGGCTTTTCTTTTTTGTTAGGAAAATGCTAACAAATCCGCTACAATAGGGAAAGTAAACTGTGAAAAGGAGATTGTGATTATGAAAGATACATTATATTATAAAGATGCTTATATACAAACATTCACTACTCATCTTATACAAGAAGACTATGACGAGAGCGGAAAGCTATATGCCGTGCTAGAGAATACAGCTTTTTATCCGACAGGCGGCGGACAGCCTCATGATACCGGAACTCTAAACGGCGTTCTTGTCGAGAACGTCGAAGAAATCAACGGAGAAATCCGCCATTACATAACAGAAAAGCTGCAAGGAAGAGAAATATCAGGCGAAATTAACTGGAAGCGTAGGTTCGATCATATGCAGCAGCACGCAGGACAACACATTCTATCGGCTGCTTTCATTGAAAAGTTCGGTATTCCTACTGTTGCCTTCCACCTTGGGAAAGAGGTATCGACTATCGACATTGCCACTGCTGATTTATCACCTGACACAGCAAAACAGGCAGAAAAACTTGCAAATGAGATTGTCTTTCAAAATCGTCCAATCACCATCCGCTGGGTTGACGAAGCTGAGGCTAAAAAGCTGCCGCTTCGCAAAGCTCCGACTGTCACCGAAAACATTCGCGTTGTCGTAATTGAAGATTTTGACTATAACGGCTGCGGCGGGACGCATCCAGAGCGGACCGGAGAGGTCGGGCCAATTAAAATTTTAGGGTGGGAGCGCCATAAAGGAAATATTCGTCTGCAATTTGTATGCGGCTGGCGGACAATCCGCACCTTACATGAAAAACAAGCGATAGTAAAAGAAGCCGTTAGACTGTTTAATAGTAAAGAAGAGGACTTGCCTGTAAAAATGGAGCAAGCTATTCTTTCTCAGAAGGAGCTTGAAAAGTCCCTGCGAGAAGCGAATGATTCGCTGTTCACTTTTGAGGCAAAGGATTTACTGTCATCTGCAAAAGAAGAGCCGTTCGGAAAATTAATCTCCCATGTATTCACAGAACGCTCCATGCAGGACTTGGCAAAACTAGCAGCTATCATTACTGAACAAGATAATTTTGCGGTAGTCCTTTTTGTTACAACACAAGATGAAAAGCTGCAATGCATTTGTGCACGTGGAAAAGCAGTCGAAAAAAATATGAATACTATTATTAAAGAAGCCCTTCCTCTTATTGATGGAAAAGGAGGAGGCAATCCGCAGAGCGCACGCGGCGGGGGGAAAGCTGTCATAACAGGAGCAGAATTTGTAGAACAGCTTATTTCTATAATTTGTAAATAACAGAACGATTTTACCCCGTTCTTTTTGTTTATTCTATAACAAAACCTACCAAACTAGCTTGGTAGGTTTTGTACTGTTATTTTAGCTTTGCACATAATAGTTTTTAATTTGCTCACGCAGTGCACGCTTTAAAAACTTTCCTACAGATGATTTCGGAATTTCAGAAAGGAATAAAATATCATCTGGAAGCCACCATTTTGCGAACTGAGGACGAAGCAATTCATACAGCTCTTCTTTTTCCACTTTTACATTTTCTTTCAATACTACACATGCAATCGGGCGTTCCTGCCACTCTTGATGCGGTACACCAACAACTGCCGCTTCAAAGACAGCTTCGTGCGCCATTAATGCATTTTCCAAATCAACGGAGGAAATCCATTCTCCGCCGCTTTTAATCACATCTTTTATGCGATCCACAATTTTGATGCTTCCTTCCTCATCAACAGTAACAACATCACCTGTATGTAGCCAACCGTCCTT
Organism: Bacillus sp. 165; assembly: GCF_017742235.1. GTDB lineage: Bacteria > Bacillota > Bacilli > Bacillales > Bacillaceae_G > JAGHKQ01. The sequence continues at coordinate 213,408 of NZ_JAGHKQ010000002.1, read as the reverse complement.
AAAGGCATCTGCTGTTCGCTCATCATTATAATACTCGCTTGCAATCCACGGTCCGCGTAGAAGAAGTTCTCCGATTTCTTCTCCATCCCATTTCACTTCTCCATTTTTTCCAACCACTTTCATATCCACTCCAGGTACTAAATACCCTTGCTTTGCACGAATATTTAATTGGTCAGCATGCTCCAATTCTGTTTCATAGCTCTTCAATCTCGCCAACGTTACAAGCGGGCTTGTTTCTGTCATTCCGTAGGCATGGATAAATGGAATATTGTATTTTTGTTCAAAAGCCGCAATCATCGCTTTCGGAGCAGCGGAGCCGCCGCAAAGAGTCGCTCTTAGACTGGAAGTATCATAATTTCCTTCCTCTAATTCTTTTAATAGACCAAGCCAAATGGTCGGCACTCCTGCAGTTATCGTTACTTTTTCTTCTTCAACTAACTCTAGCAACACCTTTGGGGTGAACATTGGGCCAGGCAGTACGAGAGTAGAACCGAACCATACGGCTGCGTACGGCAGACTCCAAGCGTTTACATGAAACATCGGAACAACCGGCATGGTAATATCATTTTCAGATACCCCTACACTGTCAGCTAATCCTAAACTCATACAGTGAAGCACTGTACTTCTATGAGTGTAGACAACTCCTTTTGGATTACCTGTTGTGGCTGATGTGTAACACATACCAGCCGGCTCATTCTCGTCAATATCTTGTAAAAACGGGAAGGATGGATCTCCTTCTGCAAGCAGCTGCTCGTAGGAATATACAGGCTGCAATGTTGTTTGTGGAAGCTCCTTTTTATCTGTCATAATGATAAACGCTTTTACTGTTGGAATCTCATCCTTTATTTCCTCAATTAGCGGAACAAGATCTTCATCTATGAATACTAGCTCGTCCTCTGCATGATTGATAATATAAGAGATGTGGCTTGGCGATAAGCGAATATTAATCGTATGCAACACCGCTCCCATTCCTGGAATAGCGAAATATGCTTCTAAATGGCGATGGTGGTTCCACGCGAATGTTCCCACTTTTTCCCCGCGCTGTACGCCTAATTTAGTAAGAGCACTTGCCAAACGGCGCGTCCGCTTACCCATTTCTTCATATGTATATTTTGTAATTCCAGAGTGCGTTCGTGATACAACTTGTTTCTTTTTAAAAAACTTTTCCGCGCGCTCAAGCATAGAAGTAATTGTTAAAGGTACATTCATCATTTTGTTATTCCCCCTATAATGTCTTCATTTTGTAAATTAGCAATCTCTTGCTTGGAAAGCCCAAGCTGCTTTTCAAAGATTTCATATGAATGCTCACCGAGCTGCGGAGGAGGAGAAACTTCTCCTTCTGGATGGGCAAGCACATAACCATCGGTCGTTAATATATGCTGAGTATAAGCCGACTCAGAGAGCTCTTCCGTTTCCAGCACCGGAGTTAAACAACAATCCACTTCCTTTGCAAACTGACACCAAAATGCTAATGATTGTCCAGCAAACAACGCCTTGACTTCTTCATACACGCTTTCCCCTTCACATGCCCGATCATATTGCTTTTGTATCCAATCCGGGCGTGCGGCCGCTTCACAAAAGCGTGTCCAAAACTTGCTTTCTACTGCCCCTAAAGCTACAAATCGATTATCCTTCGTTGGATAAATACAATACGAAACGATATTACCGCCCAGTGCATTAAGCCCGTACTGTTTACCGAGCTGCTTTTCCAGCATGACATGGGTGTTCATCAGCATAATTAAGCTGTCTGTTAACGAAATATCTAAGTAACAGCCCCGTCCAGTCCTCCCTTTTTGGAGTAAGGCAGCTAAAATCCTTTCTGATGCATGCATGCCGCCTATTTCATCTCCAAACGTCAGCTTCGGGTGAATGGGGGCACCCTTTTTATCCTTCAGTTGTGATAGTACACCGCTCACCGCCATAAAATTCAAATCATGACTGGCAAATTTAGCAAATTCTCCATTTTGACCATAGCCGGTTAGGGATGCGTATATAATGCCCGGATTAACTTTGCACGCTTCTTCATACCCAAGACCCAGCTTGTTCATGACACCGGGGCGGAAGCTTTCAAGCACCACATCCGCTTTTTCTATCAAACGAAGGGCGAGCTCTTTTCCCTCAGGATGCTTCACATTTATCGCCACACTCTTTTTGCTTCGATTATTCGCATCAAAAAGAGCGCGGCTTTCACTATTAAACCCTCTCGCCAAGTCGCCATGCAGCGGCTCAACCTTAATCACTTCTGCTCCCAAATCTGCCAACCGCATCGTTGCAAACGGTCCCGGCAAATAGTGAGAAAAATCCAAGATAACGATTCCCTGCAGCATACGATCTTCTATAGCTTTTTTAGTTTGATGCATCAAACAGTACTCCTCCTTGCTTGCTCACGAAGCAAAAACTTTTGTGTTTTTCCGCTTGCATTGCGCGGCAATTCATTGACGAATACGTAACGGCGCGGGCGTTTGTAAGCTGCTAAAGCGTCGCTGGCTTTGCAATATTCGTCCAGCTCCTCACTCGTTAATTCTTTATTTTTACTCACAACGTACGCAACAACGCGCTGCCCCCACAATTCATCTTTTTCGCCAAGTACTGCGACATCAAGAACGCTGTTATGTGTAAATAGAAAATCTTCTACTTCACGAGGGTAAATATTTTCACCGCCGCTAATAATCATGTCATCCACACGGTCTGCAACATATAAGTATCCGTCTTGATCTAAATACCCTAAATCGCTTGAATGATACCATCCCTTATAAAGAGCTTTTGCTGTCGCGTCTTCTTTTTTGTAATAGCCTGCCATCAAGCACGGGCCTCGCATAATAATCTCACCGATTTCATAAGGAGGAAGAATATCATCCGGCTCAGAAGGCCCCTCTTCATTCGGGCGCACAATCCGAATTTCGTGATTATACCCCGCTTTTCCGGCAGAGCCTACCTTTGCAATCTGCTCGTTCTCTCGTAAGAACGTGACTGCAGGACCCATTTCTGTCATGCCATAGGCTTGAATAAGCTCTACATGCAGTTTGTCATGACAAGCTTTTATTAATGCAGGCGCCATTGGAGCCGCCCCGTATAGCCCTCGCTGTAAAGATGATAAATTGTATGCTGTAATATCTTCCTGAAGCAGCATATTCCACATCGTCGGTGCTGCAAATAAGACTGTTATCTTCTCATCTTGAATCGTTTGCAGCACAGTTTTTGCATCAAAATGGTGAAGAATAACGTTTGTTGCTGCGCTATGTACCCGCGGAATAAAGCAGCAATGCAATTCGGCGCAGTGAAACATAGGAGCTGTTACTAATCCGCGACTTTGCCCGTTATAACCTATATATGCAACACACATAAGACTTTGTTCCATCATTTCACGATGACGGTGCAGGACTCCTTTTGGGTGACCCGTTGTGCCGCTTGTATACATAATGGAGCAAATATCATCCTCCTCTACATCCACTTTAATATAATTTGCAGACGTAGTTAAAAGCTGCTGGTGATACGAAACAGCATATTCAGGCGGATTTTCATCAATATACCAAAACTGTATTTGAGGAAACTGCTTATGTATGCTGCCAACCTGAGGAGCAAGTGCTTGCTCAAACAATACAATCTTAGGCGAAGCATCCTCAAGGATATAGGCCAGCTCTTGCGGCTTTAGTCGAAAGTTGATGGGATTAAATACCGCACCGATTTTCGCACAAGCAAAAAGAGCTGTCGCCATTTCTTGACAGTTAAATAAAAACGAGGAAACTCTATCCCCTTTTCGTACCCCGCTCTTTTGCAGAGCACTTGCAAGCTTGTTCACCTGCATATTCCATTCGCTGTATGTCCAACGAATATTTTTTGCCGGTTCTACAATCGCTTCCTTGTTCGGTTCATTACCTACTGTTATCTCTAGCATTCTTCCTAACGTTATGCCCAAACGAACCCCTCCTTACGAATGTGAAAAGCTTTCAAAAAGGACAATTGCAGCAACTACTCAATACTACTAGTGATAATTATTTTAATTTTCTGAATAAACTTTATTTTTTATATTCGACAATTTATTAATACTTTCCTTCTCACTTTTTAACTAAAATATAGATAAAGTTCTACATCGTATTCCTTAACGATAAACTAAAATAGAAGGAATATTCCGAATATGGTACACTTATTGTAGAACTATATAAAGGAGCCCTTCTGATGAAATATGCGATTTGTTTGCTGCTCGGATCAATACTTGGAAGCTTGCTAACTATTCCCTTCTTCATCCGAAAGGATATTGTCGAAGAAGTTGCGAAATGGTATAAAACCATACTTAAAATTCTCCCTGCTATCCTTACCCTTTTCCTTGTCGGAAGCATGATTACCGTATTTTGGCTGCATGCAGATTCCTTTCTAAATCCGCCGCATATGAATAGTGCCAAAGATCTTATGCAAGCCATTTTACAAAACAAGGCTATTATGCAGGTTGTTATGATTGGCATTTTGTTGATTGCATTCGGAGCGCTGTCCTTTATTGTCCGCATTCCTTTCATGCGGATGGAGCATATCCGCATATTCGGCTTTGAATACAAAAAAGAAGCGGATAAAATTGTAGAGGCAGCGGCTGTCGAGCTTGAAAACAGCAGACAATTTGAATACTATCGCCTTGCCATTTTAAGTACCATTTCCAATGAAGAGTTTTACATCAATAAATTTAAACCTTATATTGATGAAGGTATGAAGCTTGAAGCAAAAAGCTTAGTAGAAGAAGTAATAGCTATTATGGAGATGACCTATAGGGAAGAGCTGCATATACGATTTAATTATGAGGTTATTGAAGTGTTTGAGGATGTACTGGAGGAGGAAAAAATCAAGCATATGCCTCGCTTTGTGAGAGAATTGGGCCTTGAGGCAAAAAATACAAAAGAAAGCATTAGTTTTACAGATACAGGAACGAGACAATCTGCGGTCGTTTCTCCTATTCTTTTTTCATCCGCACAGGATAATTCATTTTTATTAGTATTTCTGTACAGTTCAGAGTATACTTTTGATAAAACTGATGAGCTGCATTTACATGCATTATCTAATACCTTAAATGAATTTGCGGTTCGAGCTGTATACGAGCGTATATTAGAACCTGAAAAACCAATGATTTGCTAAGAGGAGGCAACGTTGATGACGAAACGAAAAGAACCGCGGTACATACAGCTGGCTCACTCACCTGCTCCTTCTTCTCCAGAGCGGCAGCTGGAAACAGCAGATTTTGTAAATATTATACGCAAAAATAAATATTCAAAAAGCAAGGACGCAGTTATTCAAAACTTTGAGCGAAAAATCAATCGATTGTATGGATTTGACACGTCAAAGCGTACGTAAGAATATACTATATGGGCAAGACTACATCATGGAGGTGACTTCCTTGTCCATATCTTTTTTTAGAAAAAAAAAGAATCCTCATACTGAGAATCCCGTTAAAGTGTATTTAGCAAAGCACGGATTTGAGAAAAAAACATTTTCTTTGGAGCCTCGTACGGAGCTCGGAAAAAAATGGCTTCGTCAAAAACGAGATATCGGCTAACAAGCTGCCTGTTACTATTGCAGCTTTTTTTATTTCTTTCCGCATTTCATCCAGATTAAGCCGCAAGCCCGGACATGTGTTTGTCACTCTGCTTATCTCTTGATGTCCAATAATATCATTGTTAGATTGAATTTTGTAAGCAAATACCTGTATAACACCTTCAGCGCCGTCAGTTGCTCCTCTGTCGGCACATTCTTACTCAAATTACTAGATGACCTATCAGATGCATACCTTCATATAGACCGATTCCTTCTTTGATTATGCCGTCTTCTTCGATGAAATAATTATATCCTACCGTAAGCTTTGATGATATTGATGCTTCTTATTTACATCCCATCCTTTTTCTGTATGATGGATTACGAGTTTTGGAATCTTGTTCAACTCTTGAAGCAGTTTGAGAAAATGAAATTTTTTATATTCATGCCCTTCCCCTACAGCGAAATCACAACAGCTGTTTTATCATCAGGATGCAAGCCTCTCTTATATTCAAAGTCTCCTAAATTCTCCACATATTGTTCTAGACCGTTTGTCCACACAGCATGTGCCACTTCTTCTAAAGAAAGAACGGGATGAAACAGTCCGTCCGAACAAATCAAAATATTTTTTATTGTATCTATAGCTTCTATACCGTGTTGTATAAACTGTCCTGCTTCTATTGAGCCATTTGCCACTGTATACCCATTCGGTGTATTAGCCAACGTACGATTATACAGAATTTGTTGTTTTCTATCTGCAAACACACTTTCGTCCGGTACAATAAATCCTCTGCCTCTCTCTTCCCTTCTTTTTAACCGCGCTCGTTCTCCAATTCCTTTCACCGTATCCTTTGTTAGTACTCTAATAGATCCGTCTTTGTATCTTACCACAATCATACTGTCTCCTAATTGTGCAAACATAAGATTGTTCTCTGTAATCCGTATAACAGCAATACATGTACACCATAACTGCTGCTTGTTTGTAACGTCAACTCGATGATCGAGCATCGCTTCACGTAATCGCTGGTTTGCTTGCATGATATGGGCTGCTAATGAATCCTCTTCTTGTATAGTCTCGAAATATTGCTTAAACAGATTCGCAGCTAAAAAAGCGCCGTTATGACCGTTCTTGTCTTGAAATGGAATAATCGGGGTTGCTCCGTCACATACACCATATATGTGCATATTTTCGTTTATTATATAGGCATCCTCACTCTCCTGCTTTAATGGACTTCTTTTCATAATGTATTCTGCCTTCACCCTGCTCCCCCTTTGTATCGATGTAAATTGGAATCTGAGTTCCATTTTGCCTGTGTGTAATTACCACTCCTATATCTACTTTATTCAAGACAAATTTATTATGAAATTCGTTTTTTATTCTTATATAAGATAAAAAATGCTCTTGGGGAGGATAAAGGAATTTGAAGGCCCTTGGTGAATATTTCTTACTATTATTTTCATGTGGCGTGAGAACAATTAGGAGGTGCTTTGTATGAGAAAACAAGGCTATCTATTGACCATTTTTACCTTTGCGGTAATTATATCAGGCTGCAGTAAGGAATCTGGACAAATGACAAAGGTTGTGATTCAAGAAGCACAACCAGATGGAAGCTATGGAAGCAAAGCAACCATTTCAGGTCAAACAGCCTTACATGATTTAGAAAGCAAGTTTAACGATATTAAATGGAGTAAGGATGCAATTCCTTCAATGGCTAGAAAAGAAGATATATTGGCAAAGGTAACATACAAAAACAGAAAGCAAGAGGTGGTATACAACATTTGGTTTAATCAGAAAAGCGAGACAGCAACACTTTTGAGCAGCGACAAAGATGAGAGTTATGGAATGTTACCCAAAGACATTGCAAAGTCTTTAAAAAAGCAGTTATTACATAAATAAAATGAGGCTTTTCTAGCACGATTCTTCGACTAATAAAATTATGACTACTTATGTTGAAAGAGGAATCTTACCGAGTGAGGGATAAAATTAGACATAGCAAAAACAAGAGGATTAGTTTCTCCTCTTGTTTTTGCTATACCGAGGAATATAATTATGCGCTGTTCTCAAGACCCTGTCTTTGATTGAAAATGGCGTTCCCTACGCAATTTTTTGAAAACCCCCAGAGGCTTTCCTACAGGCAAGAACGTATATTCAAAATGATTATTCAATACCGATGCCATACAGCCGTAAAAGGAGAGCAAGGAGATAATGAACTCAGAATACGCAGCCAACGGTCTAAATATGGTAGTAGCAACATTAAATGAAATTAAAAATAATGAAAGCAGCAAAATATCAATAAGAATAAAATTAACAAATAATACTTTATTTGTTTCCGCAGCTCCAATTGTTAACGAAAGCGTGAAAATTAAGTACCCGCCAATGGCTATTCCTAATTGCCGTGTATCCACATTATTTGCCAACGTTTCTCCAAAAACACCAAGCTGGATCAACCAAGAAACCCCTACCGCAAACCAATATAACGCAAACCCTCCAAATATAGTTGCCCCAAATGTATTTTTATGCTTAACATCCTGCAACGCGGCAAACAATTGAGCAAATCCCCCTAAAAAAATCGCCCATGGAAGGATAAAAGAAATGCCTTCTGTCCAACCGAATTTTTCTGATGAACTGAGCAGCGTAATCATTGCAAATCCAAGCAGCCCGAGCGGCGTTCCGTCCGCTCCATCTATTCTTACCTTCTTTGCTTCGTTCATTTCTATATCAACCCCTCAAATCCAGAAACATCCATTTGAGAGTAGTGTAAGCAATATAAAAGTGATTATACTATCACAACATAAATTCTCTGAAAAACTTATGAAACTTGGGAACATGCGTATTCATCACTTTAAGAAATAAAAAAGACCTTGCTTCCAAGGTCTTTTCGTCGATTGGCTCAATCTGTTGTTTTTGAACGCTCTCTTCCTTTAAATATTCCTTTTTTCTTCATGACGCCATCTACACCAAACTTCCCTGCATTAGCGCCCGCCACTATGATAAAAATCGAAAGCAAGAGCATTTGCGGATTTGTGCTGGTTGTGCCGCTGAACATAAACGCAAAGTTCATTACCATTCCGAAAAACACTGCCGCAGTCGTTAAAAATCCCAATAATAATCCTAGCCCTACTGCTAGTTCACCCCAAGGAATCAACACATTAAATAATTCGACGTTTGGTACAGCAAATGATTGCAAAAACGATGCCCACCACTCTTGCACCATGGGATGATCACCTGCAGCCTTTGCAATTGCCCCCTGTAAAAATCCAGAAGCATCAAATCCGTTTTGAATTTTTCCTAGTCCTGCCGTAAACCACGTATACCCTAAGTACAGACGAATTGCTGCTAATACATAACTCACCAATTTATTTTCGCGAAGATAAGAAAGAAACACAAAATCTCCTCCTTTTTATAAGTACTCTTTCATAATAAACCTCTTCAATTAAAAAACAACGAACAAATTGTGAGTTTATTCACAAACAATAAACTTTCATAGTAAATGTGCAGAAACATGAATACCACTACTGTTTTATGTCTATTTCTTCATAAATTTTCTATAATATAGGTGCATGATTTCGCAATTTTCACTGTTGTACACTATACATAACAGAATATGAAGATGCCAACGATGACAAATCTATATTTAGTTCGTCACGCTCATTCCGCTTATACGCCAGATGAGCTGAATAGACCGTTATCAGCTAAAGGAATGACAGATGCCAAACAAGTAACAGAATTGCTCAAAGAAGAACAAATACATGCAGTCATTTCCAGCCCATATAAACGAGCGGTTCAAACAATTGAACGAGCCGCTTCCTACTTTCATTTGCAACTCCATATCTAGAATGACCTAAGAGAACGCGTGTTATGCGCTCATCCAGTAGATGATTTTCATGCAGCTATTACAAAAGTATGGGAGGACCCTGCATTTTGTTGGGAAGGCAGAGAATCCAATCAAGCTGCTCAAAAAAGAGGCACAGATTGTATATTACGTATTTTACAAGATTACGAAGGAAAAAATATTGTACTTGGCACACACGGGGATATCATGACACTTATTATGAATTATTTCGATGCAACCTATGATTTTTCTTTTTGGCACTCTCTTCAAATGCCTGATATTTTTAAGCTGACCTTTGATGGGAACACCTTAATATCTATATCAACAATCTGGAAAGAGCAGGAGGGAAAATAAAAAGTCATTGCTTTGATTTTCACAAAAAAAGGGGCTATCTTGCTAGCGATAGTCCCTTTTGCTTTTAGTGTCTATGGAAAAACATATCAAAATAAGCATGCATGATTTCCCATATTTGATAGCTCATCAAAGAAAGTGCTGACATTGAGAAAAAACCGATAAGAACAAATCGAATCCACATATTTGTCTCCTCCTTGTATTAGGTATCACTACTGAACAAGAAGAAGTATATGTCCGTCCGTACCGTCTTTTCGTCTTATGACACAAGCAAGGAAATGCAGCATTTGAAATATACGGAAAAGAAAGAAAGCTGTGCTGCCGTCACGCTTCGATGAACGTGTTTCTGTCTGTAATTCTGAAGCGGCAGCATGGTGAATCAAAGGAACACATCGTATAAAAAGAGGTGCTGTTTCAAGTACAACCAGTAAAGAAGCAATTGCAATCAGCCATTGAATTCCATCAAATAGGCTGCTTGCATCCATCCATTCCAGCAAGAACATAAGCACCTCTCCTTATTTATTGTTATCCTACATTATAAAGAAAAAATGAAAAAAATAAAGCTTTTCCGTTATACAGAAACAGACATTCTTCGGAGAAAAATGTCTGTTTTCAGATGACTTTTTACATTGCATGTATGTTACTGCAGATACCATAGAAGATAACAAAACGAAGCGAAAGTACCAATGATCATACGATATTTAAACTTCATACCTATACACCTCTATTATTATTCTGTTTATATTCTAACAGGGTAAAGTGAACTTCCTGTGAACAAATGCACAAAAATTAAATAAAGTCTCTGCGTTTAAACACCAGCAAAGAAAGTAAAAGCAGCACGCCAATATACCCAAGCAGCATTACAACTGAAAAGCTAAGTGTCATTCCTTCCATTAACGGTACACCGTTTTCGTACATAAGCAAATCTGTGTTGGCAAACACAAGGAACTTGCTCCAGCTGTACTGACTCAAAACCTGAGCAATCGGATCACTTACTGCAGTTATGACAACGGCTATAATAATAGCAGGGCCGTTCGATTTTAAAATCGTGGAAAGAGTAAAAGCAACTGTTGCATAAAACAGTACTGGCAAAAATTGATATACATAGGATTTCACAATGTCAATTGCAACAGATTGCTCGATAATAGCACCGTTCACGATTTTCAATTCAGGATATGAGTTCATGGACAATCCGTATATAAGTACGCCTTCTCCAAATGAAAATAATGCTAAAACACCACATAATAGGATGTATAAAACTATCACCGCAGCAAACTTAGATAACAAGATTTCCGTACGCAGAGCCGGACGCACCATTAGAAAATTCATAGTTCCCCATTGGTGCTCCTTTGATATCATGGAGCTTGCATACGTAATTAAAATCAAGCTTACAAGTGTCACCAAATTTGTACAAGATTTCATAAAGCCAAAGAGACTGTGCTGCACATCCGGTGGAAGATTGTGCTCAAGACGGTACTCATTCAGCTTGATCTCATCTTTCATCTGCTTTGCCATCAAGCTTGGCACCTCTCCTTTTGCCAATTCCTTTTGATGTTTTTCATTTTGTTCCATAAGCTCCTGCTTCCAGGATGTTTTGTCTTTTGCATTTTGCTGAGCAACAACATCCCATCTTCCGAGGATAATAACCGGAATGAGTAAAATTATAAACGGAGCAATAAACACCTTTTGCTTCCAGACTTTTAAAAGTTCATTATAGGTGAGGTTAATCAATGACATTTCCTCCTGTCGCTTCTAAGAAAATATCTTCCAAGCTCTGTTTCGAACGGGAAATAAAATACAAATCTACATTGTGAGCGACAAACAGACGAACGATAGCAGGAATATTTTTTTCTGTCGTGCGTACCAATACGGCATCGTCCTTCATGCGAATTATCTCCGCCTTCTCCTCTTGCTTTAAACAGTCCGCTGCCCGTTTCACATCAGATACTACAAATGTAAATTCTTCAGTTTCCTCAATTGTCTTTGTAATGTCGTATTCTTTCACAAATACCCCATTTTGAATAATAACAGCGCGGTCACACATTAATTCAATTTCCGCTAATAAATGGCTTGACACTAATATAGCCGTTCCTTCCTGCCTCGCAATATCTTTCAGATAATCACGCATTTCACGAATGCCAGCAGGGTCAAGCCCATTTGTCGGTTCATCCAGTATAAGTATAGAGGGCTTATGTAATAATGCTTGTGCAATCCCTAGCCTCTGTCTCATTCCAAGTGAATATGTTTTTGTTTTTTTACGAATGGCATGCTCAAGGCCAAGCAATTCAACAATCTCATCTATACGACCTTTTGTGATTCCTTTGTTCATCCGCGCATAATATTTTAAATTATCATACCCGCTTAAAAACGGATAAAATGATGGATTCTCCACGATAACTCCAATTTTAGAAATGGCTCGTTTAAAATCCGTTTGTATGCTTTTCCCTTCAACAAGGACATCTCCGTCTGTTATAGAAATCAGCCCTGTCATCATTCGCATCGTCGTCGTTTTACCGGCTCCGTTTGGACCGAGAAGCCCTAATATTTCACCTCGTTTCATATGAAATGACAATGTCTTCACGATTGTTTTATCGCCTATTTTTTTCGTAATGCCTTCTGCTTTCAGAATATGCTCCATACTTTATCACATCTTTTCTATTTAAAAGTACTTCTTATTATTATAAGAGAGCATAAACTACCAAAACAAATTATTTTTCAGGCGACTTTTCCAATCTTTCGAAAAAAATGGAACAAAACCAGGCATTTAAGAATAGAATTAAACAAAATGTTTTTACCTAGGGCAAAAAAATGGTTATAATGAAAATATATTGTATCAGGACATACTACGAATTTATTGTTGGGGAGAGGAGTACAACTTATGCAATTACAAGCATTGTCAGAATTTCCAACCGGAGCATTAGTACAGCTCGAGAAAATGAATTTAGAAGGTACGATGAAAAGACGATTGCTAGATTTAGGGTTTATACCAGGAGCGACAGTGAAGGTATTGCAAAAAAGTCCGCTTGGTGACCCTGTAGCCTACCAAGTCAGTAATACTACCATTGCTTTACGAAAAGAAGAAAGCTCAAAAATTTTCGCAAAACTTATAGGAGAGGATTAATATGCAAACATATCGAATTGCATTGGCCGGAAATCCAAATACCGGGAAAAGCACTCTTTTCAATACATTAACTGGACTGCGTCAGCATACAGGCAACTGGACAGGAAAGACAGTTATAAAAGCAGAAGGGGAATATGATCATAATGGAATAACATATACGGTTGTCGACCTTCCAGGGACGTACTCTTTATATTCCAACTCTGCCGATGAGGAAGTCGCGCGTGATTATATTTTATTCGATAAGCCCGATGTGACAGTTGTTGTGGTGGATGCGACAGCAATGGAACGAAATTTAAACTTGGCGCTTCAAGTATTGGAAATGACTTCTCGTGTAGTAGTCTGTATCAATTTAATTGATGAAGCTAAGAAAAAAGGCATTACTATTGATGAAAAGAATTTGTCTCAAAAGCTCGGTGTTCCAGTTATAAAAATATCTGCTAGAAACAAAACAGGCATTCCAGAGCTGCTAAACACGATTGAGCAAATGGCAAAAGGTTCAATCGCTACATCTCCTTATCAAGTAAAGTATAAAGAGGATATCGAAGACATGATTGCAAAGCTCGAACCGCAAATTCAAGCTGCTTTTGGCGATATTTATCCTGCACGCTGGATCGCACTTCGTATCCTCGACGGCGACAAAAAATTTCTGGAAACACTGCAGAAGCGTTATAAAAAACCCAGTATAAAGGAGGATGCAAAACATGGAGTCACGCTCAAGCAATCAGCCCCTTCCTCTGGATCATATCATTAATTATGCAGAAGGGTTTGTAAAGGAAGATATTCGCGATCACATTGTGGGAAGCATCTATCAATCTTCTAAACAATTATGTGACAATGTTGTCACATACAAAGATAAAAGTTTGTTACAACGCTCCGAAAAGCTGGATAAAGTTTTCACGTCTCCTATTTGGGGATTTCCCATTATGCTCATTCTGCTTGGGGTCGTATTTTACTTAACGATAGCCGGTGCAAATGTTCCTTCTGCTATGCTGGCCTCTTTCTTTAATTGGATTGAAGGATATTTGAAAATAGGCTTTGAAGCAGTACACTCACCAGATTGGTTATACGGCATTCTTGTGTTAGGGCTGTACCGAGGAACTGGCTGGGTTGTCAGTGTTATGCTGCCTCCGATGGCAATCTTTTTCCCTGTATTCGCCCTGTTAGAAAACTACGGATATCTGCCACGCGTAGCCTTTAATATGGACCGTTTGTTCAAACGGGCTGGTGCACATGGGAAACAATCTCTTACTATGGCAATGGGATTCGGCTGTAATGCCGCTGCTATCATGTCTACCCGTATTATAGAATCTCCTCGAGAACGCATGTTAGCCATTTTAACCAACAACTTTGTTCCATGTAACGGACGCTGGCCGACGCTGATTTTACTTGCCTCTTTATTTATGGCAGCAGGCTATACAGGAGGCATTCAAACATTAGTGACAGCGTTAACTCTTGTCGGTATGGTCTTATTTGGGATTGTTGTTACACTGACCGTTTCCTGGGTACTCTCTAAAACGGCTTTGCGCGGTGTTCCAACTCATTACACACTAGAACTGCCGCCATATCGCCGCCCGAAAATTATGCAGACTGTTGTACGGGCATCTATTGATAAATCCATTAACGTGCTGCGCCGCGCTGTTGTTGTAGCTGCTCCTGCTGGAATATTAACATGGGTGTTGGCAAACGTTTATATCGGGGATACTAGCATCCTTGTCCATTTTGTCAACTTCTTGGACCCATTTGCCCAGTTATTAGGAATGGATGGCTATATTTTAGCGGCCTTTATTATCGGACTGCCGGCTAACGAGATTGTTGTTCCTATTCTTCTGATGGCTTATTTGTCTACAGGAGCATTAACAGAAGTAGAAAGTATGACCGAATTAAAACAAATCTTCCTTAATCATGGGTGGACGTGGCTGACAGCGTTAAGCATGATGCTGTTTTCACTGCTTCATTTTCCATGCGGCACAACCTTGGTCAATATTTATAAGGAAACAAAAAGCAAAAAATGGACGTTCTTATCGTTCGCCATTCCAACCGGCATTGCGATTGCCGTTACCTTTATCGTAGCCCAAACAGTAAGAGCGTTAGGATTATTATAAACAAAAGCCGCTTTGGCGGCTTTTTCTAATTAAAATTTGAATCTATTTCTTATAACCACTTTTTCTTACACCTTTGGAAGCAGAAGTGTAAACGTGGAACCTTTTCCTACAACACTGCTCCTTAATACTAACTCTCCGCCTTGTGCTTCTGCTAGCATTTTACTTAACGGCAACCCGAGCCCTAAACCCCGTTTTTTATAATTACGCTCCTTACCTCTATAAAACCGTTCAAAAATGAGCGATTGTTCTTCTGCTAAAATACCTGTCCCTGTATCTGAAACGTCAACAGCCAGTTGTCTATTGTCTCGTTCATATAATGATACCTGTATTTCGCCCCCAGCTTGCACTGCTTCTTTTGCATTGTTCAATAAATTTAAAATAATTTGCTGAGTTCGATTAGTATCACCTATGGCTGTCATTTCATCTCTTATCTCTATACGTAAGGGAACAGTTTCATTACCATCAATTACTTGCCATTTTTGCACGGTTTGTAGCAACAGTTCCTTTACAGAAAACTCCCTATGCTCTACTGCCACTACCCCCGAAGCAAACGCATTAAAATCGAGCAATTCCTCTATCATGCTTTGAAGACGCTTAACTTCCTGCAGGGACATATCCAAAAACTCACCTGCCTCGTCACCTGTGACCACACCATCCTTAACCGCCTGTATGCATCCTCCTATAGAAGTGACAGGTGTTTTTAATTCATGTGTCACTCCTGCCAGCAGCATTGTCCGCAGCTCTTCCAGCTGTTTCAAACGATGAGCCATATCCTTAAAGGAAGTCGTTAATTCATATAATTCTTTTTCAGGTATATCCTCGTCTATTTCCACATCATAATTGCCCTTACTTACCTGCTTCGCCGCATACGCAACCTTGCGAATCGGATTTGCAAGCTTTTTTGAAAGCAAATAAATAACAAGCCAGCCCGAAAAGCAGAGCCCAATTAAAAATAAACTGAGCCGAGCATAATCTTTACGATTTTGTGAGGTGAGTTCAGATTTAGGAACAAAAAAATAGAGAGTTCCTACAAATCTTTCATTCCTTTCAATCGGATTACCAATCATATACCAAGTCGTATGATTGCTCGTTTCTATTTCTTTTGTTGCACTTTCGTAGGAAATCATATCGTTTCCTGCTAATATTTCTTCTACTCTTCCAACCTTGTTATTTTGAAAAATGACTTTTCCGTTCCCACTTACAATATAGATTGCAACGTTTTTACCAAATGGACGATTCTGATAAAACAGGCGAGCCCGCTGCTTGATTTGCTTATGTATACTGCCGTTTTGCTGCAAATCAAAAGTGCTTAGTTTTTCAGCAACATCTTGCGCAAACAGTTCAAATACACGCAGCCGATTTTCCAGTTTTGTATTTCGAATCCACCATCCCGATAACAGCGCAACAATGACTAGACTGCATAATAAAATGATAAAATACCGTTTCGTCCAATACTGCAGCAAGGGGATTTTTTTATTCATAGACACAAAATTGATACCCCAATCCTCGTAATGTTTTAATTTCTCCAGACATTGTATCCCATCCCTTCAGCGCTTTTCGCAATCGTTTAATAGACAAATCGACCGCTCTATCGCTGCCTTCATAATCCATTCCCCATATACAATCTAATAGCTGTTCCCGCGTAAAGGTTTGATTCGGATGCTCCGCTAAAAATAAAAGAACAGCCAAGTCTCTTGGCAATACTTCCACAGACACTCCTGCTACATAGACGTTTCGCCCCTTAATATCAATTTTTAAATTTCCATATACAATTCCTGTTGCCTTATCCGCTACATGTACAGACCTGCGCATCACAGCATGTACACGAGCTACAACCTCGTCTGGATCAAACGGTTTTGTAATATAATCGTCTGCCCCTTCAGAAAATCCTTGTAGTTTTTCCTTCATCTGTCCAAGCGCAGTCAGCATAATTACTGGACATGAACTCATCTGTCGAATTTGCTGTAAAATATCCCATCCGCTTCGATAGGGAAGCATCACATCAAGCAAAACTAAAGAAGGCTTATATTCAATGAAACAGTCCATCGCATTGCTGCCATCAGAGACAATCTTGACTTGAAATCCCGCTTGTTTTAAATAGGCGCTGAGTACTTTTGCAATCGCCATTTCATCTTCAATAATTAAGATTTTCTTCAAACGCCTTCCCCCCTTCTATTTTCATCCCTTATGAAAATCATCCAATGATGCTGTTCTCCTCTATTGTAATATGCACTTTTTTAAATCACAAAGAAGACTCGCCCAGGCAAGTCTTCTCCTTGATTAGTTACTATTAGCGTCATTTTTTTTCTGCTTTTTCTCTGCTCTTGCTTGTTTTATTTCTTCTTTCAATTCTTCTAATGATTTACCTTCAGTGGAAATGCCGAATTTATCTGCAGCTTGATAAATGCGCTCTTGTTTCCTCTCCTGCTTTGCTGCCTTCACTTCTGTACGAATTTGCTCATTGCTTTTCCCTTCTGTGCTAATCCCAAGCCGCTTTGCTTCAAAGTATAAATGTTCTTTCTTGTTTTCACCGATGGTTTGACGCACTTCTTTGCGAACCTCTTTACGTGTTTTACCATCGATATTTATACCTAAATAATCGGCTACTCGCTGCAGCCACTTTGTTACAACCGTTTTCGATTCTACGTTCACTTGCGGTGTTTGTTGAGCCGTATCGTCTGATGACGCAAAGGTTGTTCCTGTTCCAATCAGACTTCCCAATGTAATAGCTCCTGCTAATGTAAATACCATTGTTTTCTTTTTCATGTCATAGACCTCCTTTATGTGCCTTTCACTTTGAATGATAGAGTGCCAATATGTCAGGAGTATGTCCAAATGAAAAGATAGTAAATCTTCTATTCATCAATGCTATGTACGTTTATAAACATAATCTGGAAATTTTTACACATACTAGAAAAGCGCTATATATCTCAAATTTATAGGTGAAAACATGAAAAACTTAGTTAAAATCCTAATTATAGGACAATTATTATTTTTATTAATCTTATCAACAGGGTTATTAAATCACGTCCTTCTGATTCCAAGTCTTTTACAGGCTTCTGGTCGAGACAGCTGGGTAAGTGTACTTGTTTCCTATCCGGTAGCATTGTTATTGATTGTCTGTATTTATTATATAGCAAAGCATACTCGAGAGGGATTTTTCGCTGCAGTCCGCAAAAGATTTGGGAGTATTATGTACTATATATTAGGAGCTCCCGTCATTCTTTTTTTAATCGTTAGTTCGTACATAACATTAAAGGATTTAATCATTTGGTTAAATGCATATTTTTTAGCTGATACTCCGCAGCTCCTGATTACGATTCTTCTTATTATTGTATGCTTTATTGTGACACTTGCAGGAATTAAACATATGGCAATCTCTGCAGGGATGTTGTTTTTATTTGTCGTGTTATTTGGGACATTTATTGCTTTAACAAATACAACTCAAAAAGACCCCTCCCTGTTATTTCCGATTATGTCAAATGGAACGATGCCTGTTGCAAAAGGGATGATCTATACATTATCAGGATTATTAGAGGTGTATTTAATTGTCCTTTTACAGCCTTACATGCAAGATACTCTTAAAATGAAGCATTTGATTATTTTAGTCACCTTTTTAGCCATTCTTATACTCGGCCCTTTGTCAGCAGCAATCATGGAGTTTGGACCAACAGAAGCCAATAACATGAGGTATCCCGCATATGAAGAGTGGAGAATACTAAGTATTGGAGAATATATTTCTCACTTGGATTTTTTCGCTCTATATCAATGGTTATCTGGTGCGATTATTCGAGTCGGATTGTTTATGTTTTTAGCAGGGGCTTTTTTTACAAAGAAGATTCAGCACTATAAACTTAATCTATTTTTAGTAATATTTTTATATATGTCACTACTATTCGCCTTGCTCATGCTGAAAATCGAGACATACTTTTTCTACGAATGGCTTTATCGCTATTTCTTCCCGGCTTGTATGATTTTTTTTGTGGGACAAATATTGCTTTCAACGCTCATTGTAATTTTTATGAAGAAAAGAGGCAGCTCAGATGACAGAACAAAAACAGAACTTGACACCTCCTCTTAATAGCAATGAAGATTATATTAGTTCGATACTGGAACAATTACATACTATGTTTTTGCATAGTCAGGATTTGCTTTTCAAAAAACATGAGATTCATGGCATAGACATGCAGCTTATATATTTTGCGAGCTTAACTAACAGTCACTATTTAGATCAATTTATTTTACCTAGGCTTGAAGCTCATACTACTCCGCAAAAATTGCTGCGTTCACTGTTTCAAGTCGAAGAGGTTACACAGCATTCCATTGATTCATTGTCACATTTTTTGTTTACAGGAAATGTCCTATTCATCTTTCAAGATTCGATTTTCACAATTAATATCAGCGAACTGCCAAAGCGAACACCTGAAGAGTCCGCGATCGAAACTTCCATACGAGGCGCTAAGGATGGGTTTGTGGAGGATATAACAACCAATATTTCCTTAGTTCGCCGGAGACTGCATACACCATCTTTATGTGTGGAGAAGTACTCGATTGGGGTCCGCAGTAAAACAGAAGTAGCCCTTCTATATTTAGGCGATGTCATTAATAAAAATGTATTAAATGAAATTCAAACGAGACTGGAAAAAGTAGAGATTGATATACTGACAACAATCCATGAGCTAGAAGTGAGTGTGGGGGATCACCCTTACAGTATGTTTCCAACAATGGATTATACCGGCAGACCTGATTTTATTGTGGAAGCTTTGAATCAAGGCCGTTTCGCCTTAATGGTGGATGGAAACCCTACCGTTTCTATCGCACCTATTGGTCTGTTGACACAAACAAAATCACCTGAAGACACGTATCTTAGCTATACGATTGTTTCTGTCGAAAGATTGATTCGATTGTTGGCCCTATTTATCTCTGGATTTCTGCCAAGCATATGGGTAGCCTTTTCTGCCTATAATATTGAACAAATCCCCTATCTATTAGTCGCTACCATTGCTGTTTCAAGATTCGGCTTGCCATTAGGAGCGCCAATCGAAATGTTTATTATATTATTTTTATTTGAACTATTTAATGAAGCAGGCGTTCGCTTGCCAAGATCAATTGGACAAACGGTTGCTGTTCTGGGCGGATTAGTTGTAGGTGATGCGGCTATACGTGCAGGACTGACCTCACCAACA
Source organism: Bacillus sp. 165 (assembly GCF_017742235.1). GTDB lineage: Bacteria > Bacillota > Bacilli > Bacillales > Bacillaceae_G > JAGHKQ01. Next base: position 193,304 of record NZ_JAGHKQ010000002.1, on the reverse strand, counting down.
ATGCTCGTGGTGGCGGCAATTACATATGTTTCATCATTCACTTTAGTCAATCAATCACTAAGCTCCGGGGTTACCTTCATACGATTTTTCATGCTCATACTTACTACATTTTTCGGATTGTTCGGTGTCACAATAGGCTTTATATTAACAATTTTTTATTTATCTACAATCTCATCGTTTGGTGTTCCTTATCTAAGTTCAATTGCTCCTATCAAAATGAGTGAAGTAATACGAGGCTATATAAGACTACCAAGAAATTTATACAAGAAGCGTACGTCTTCTACCCATCCAAATGATTCAACGAGGAAAGATTCCCAATGAAAAAATATCTTATACTTCTACTGTGTTGTATGATGGTTTCCGGTTGTTCAGGTTTAAAAAATATTCAGGATGTAGCATATGTAATCGGGATTGGTGTAGATTATGATCAAGATCATAAGGAATATATCATCTATTTACAAGGATTGAGTTTTACCAATGTAGCCAAACTAGAAGGACAAAGTTTTACACAATTAGTTCCTGTTTATATTGGATCAGCAAGGGGCGAGACATTAAATTTAGCTGTTCGTAAATTATATAAATTATCGAATCCCCCTCTATTTTTTGGACACCTCAGAACAATTGTACTAACGGAGCGTGTGAGTAATAACAAGATTAAACAATTTTTAGAAGAAGTCGGAAGAAACCGCTCTGTGCGAGGTACTATGCGGGTATTTATGACAAATGAAAAAATAGAAGATGTTTTTAAAATCCATGGGTTATTCAATTACCCTCCTCTCTATACCATTTTATATAAAGAAAGCAAGGAGAAGCTTTTTAAAGATGAAATTCGTCCTGTGTCCTTAATGCAATTTTTACGAAAATATTATGAGCCAATGGGAGCAGCAAAGCTTCCTCTCTTAAAAATTGATCAGGATGCTTGGAAAGCAGGTAAAAAATACCCTAGTATTTTTATTGACGGTTATTCAGTGTTCCAAAGCGAGGAAAACAAAGGAACTATCACGAAAGAAGACGCCTTGCTTATCGATTGGATATTAGAAAAAAGAAACTCCCTTACTTTACAATTGAAAGAAGATGATGAATTGATTGCGGTGGTCGACTTAGGTCATCCTAAACTGAAAGTTACATATAAAAAGGGGACAGACTACCCAATATTCACAATGCAGCTTTCTGTTCAGGGAGAATTAGTAGAAAAAAGAAAGCATATTCCATACGATGAGCTAGCTTCAAAAATCAAACAGAAGATTTCAAACAAGGTAAATAAAGTGTATGAAAAAGGCAGAAACAGAGGTATCGATAGTTTCGACATTGGAGAGAAATGGTATCGCAAGCATCCTAAGGAATATCATGACCTTCAAAAAAATCCTTCCTTTTACTTACATGAAAATTCATTGCAAAAATTAAAGGTTGAGGTTGAAATAAATAACTTTAATAGCTATAGGTATAATACAAAGAACAAATAACAGTATATATTCATTCTCTCTCTTTCTGCTCGGCTATTTACACAAATAAACCCGGTGCCTTGGGCACCGGGTTTATTTGCTAGTGAGTGAGGGCACAGCCTCTCTTATATGAAATCGATTACTTATTAGATTCAGCAGTTACTTTAGATAAACGCATCCGAAACTCTGTTAATTCTTTCATAAAGCTGTGGAACTCTGGAATACTCATTTGTTGCGCCGAATCCGACAAAGCTACCGCTGGGTCTGGATGCACCTCTGCCATAACAGCATCAGCTCCGATTGCTAACGCGGCTCTAGCAGCTGGAAGCAATAAATCCTTACGCCCTGTTGAATGCGTGACATCCACTATAACCGGTAAGTGTGTTTCTTGTTTTAAAATCGGAACTGCCGAAATATCTAATGTATTACGCGTCGCTCTTTCATATGTTCGAATACCGCGTTCACATAAAATAATTTGGTCATTTCCTTGCGAGATAATATATTCGGCAGCATTAATAAATTCTTCAATGGTCGCAGCCAATCCCCGTTTTAATAATACAGGTTTATTTACTCGCCCTGCTGCTTTTAATAAATCAAAATTTTGCATATTACGGGCACCAATTTGAATAACATCTACATACTGTAAGGACATTTCTATATCATTTGGATTTAAAATTTCACTGATGACTGCCAAACTAAATTCGTCTGCCACCTCACGTAAAATTTTCAAACCTTCTTCTCCCAGTCCCTGAAAATCGTATGGAGAGGTGCGCGGTTTAAATGCTCCGCCTCGAATTAAGCTCACTCCTTGATCTTTCAACGCTTTTGCAACTTGACGAACTTGTTCATAGCTCTCTACTGCACATGGGCCCATAATAAAGTGCTGACTTCCGTCACCAAGCTTCACCCCTTTTACATCGACAACCGTGTTGCTTGGTTTTTTCTTACGAGATACTAATAATGCTTTGCGATGATCATCCTCTTGCAGTTCCAGACTTGTTTGAAAAATAGTTTTAAAGATATGCTGAATTGTTGATGTTTCAAAAGGACCATTGTTATGTTCCGCTAATAAATCCAGCACTTGCCGTTCGCGTACCGGATCGAATCGCTTAATGCCGTGTGCAGCCTTTACTAGCCCTATTTCTTGGACCACCTTTGCACGTTCATTCAATAAATGTAAAATTTCCAGGTTAATTTCGTCTACCTTTTGACGCAGCATTTCCAAATTTTGTTTACTCATAAATTTCACTCCTTAATTTTTGTAAATGGCTTGCCAATCTTTTTTCTCTGCATCACCCCTTTAAAAAACAGAAACGCCCCTATCGATTTTCTCGATAGGGGCGTAATATACGCGGTACCACCCTATTTGTGAACTACTGTTCACCTCTTCGTTACTATAACGGCTTGCACCGTCTTTCCCTTCATAAAGGTCTCCCTTTACTACGAAAAAGATGCTCCGGGATTGTATTCATGCTCACTATTGTACTGATTCTCACCAACCATCAGCTCTCTGAAACAACAACTGTGCACTACTGTTTCCCTTCTTCGCTTAATTATCCAATTGTATATAAAAACGCCCCTATCGATTTTCTCGATAGGGACGTAATATACGCGGTACCACCCTATTTGTGAACTATTGTTCACCTCTTCATTAGTATAACGGCTTATACCGTCTTTCCCTTCATAAAGGCTTCCCTTTACTACGAAAAAGATGCTCCAGGACTGTACTTCACGCTCATCTTTATACTGATTCTCACCAACCATCAGCTCTCTAAAATAGGGAGATGAACACTATTTTATCCGTTCTTCGCATGTTTATTTTTTGATTTTTCTAAATAATAAATCATTTTATGATTTGTATTATAAGATTGCTATACCCTAATTGTCAATAACTTTTTTACATTTTTTACTATATTTTTTCAATCCAACATATTGCTTACCTGTCAAAAAAGCTGTGAAGAGTGTCTTCACAGCTTTCTCTTAATCTAGAATTATCAACTTTACTCTCTTTCTGCCCCACTGAATCGCAGCTGCATTGCTTGGCATTAATACGTCAATTTTATGGCCAATGATCGCACTGCCTGTGTCACCGGCAATCGCTTCTCCATATCCTTCTACCCATACTCTAGAATGCGGGGGGATAACGGTTGGGTCTATCGCGATCATCTTCATATCTGGATTTGTTCCAATATCATAGCCGTATTTTGTAATTCTCTCATGTGTAGGACTTCCCTCTACGCTGTATGCGGTCGCTTCCACATACATTTCCTTCCCGCTTGCAGGAGGAACAGGTGGCTGAGGATTTGTAACTTCTGCTTCTTTCTCCGCTTCAGCTGCTGCTCTTGCCGCTTCCTGTTCCTTTGCAATGGCTGCTTGAATATTTTTCAGACTTGCTTGTAAGGATGCTTTTTCATTTTCTGCTACTGTAATTTGACTTGTAATTTCATTATATTTTACCTGTACTGCTTGCAAAGACTCTTGCTTCTTTTGCAAATTGGCTTCAAGTTCCGCTTCTTTTGCCGCTAAAAGCTCTTTATCCACTCGCAGCGCTTGTTCTTGTTGATTGATAATCTCTTTATCTTTTTCAATTTGCTCTAGATCTTCTTTTTGCATAACCAGTATATCTTTATCCGCATTTAAAATGGTAGCTGCTGCACTTGCACGCTCGAAAAATTCTGCAATACTATCAGAGTTCACCAATACACTGATAATTAGATTCGTATTATCATTACTTTGAAGAGAAATCATCCGGTTTTTTATAATGTTTTTCCTCATGTGTACCTTATCTTCCAACAGGATAATCTCTTCCTTTTTTTGTTCAATGAGCTTATTCGTTTTTTCTATCTTTTCTTGAATTTGCTTTTGCTCTCTTTTATTTTCGTTGATAACCTCATTCAAGCTCTCCAACTCTTGCTCTAATGTATGTATCTCTTTCGTGATTGCTTGCTTTTCTTGTTCTTTCTGCTTTAAATTGGTGTCATTATGCTGCAGTTGATCTTGCATATTGTTCCATGTTTCCTGATTCGTTTGTGCCCAAACAGCAGACGTTCCTGTTATACATAACACACCCGCTAGCACACAACTGCCGATACGCCTCGTATAGCTCATGAAAGTCCTCCTTTATTTCTGCGAAAAAGCATCCTACCCTTGTCCCAAGAGGCATACTTGTGTCCCTACACATCCTATATATCCCTTAGCAAAATATACCTTTTTACAAGAATACCATATTCTGAGTTTGAGAGCAAAACAACACCCCAATATGTATACCCCTCTTACTAAAAAAGCACACCGTTTATACGGTGTGCTCCCCCATTAATATGTTAAACATTGTCCGATAACCCAGCCAATCGATAATGATAAAAGCAATATCATAATACCAACTGCTTTATTATCTTCTTCAATTGCTTTGCTTATACTGAAACGAATAGTAATCAGCTCCGCCAAATAGAAAAAAACGATCTGGGCAGCAATTCCAACTGCACCCCAAATTAACATATCTGCGATAGATAAAGAGTTTGCAATCGCAGACCCTAACACAAACGCTAATCCTAGCAGTTTCCCTCCAATTGACATGGCTGCAGCTTGATTTCCTTGTCCGATCAGCTGAAACTCTTTTGTTTTTGTTGTCAGCTCAAACACAAGCAGCCCAACAAATAATAACCCTATCCCCGCACCTGCGTACCATAAAAAACTTACAAACAGTTCCATTATTCTCTCCTTTCCCACAGCAAGATGTCCGCTGCCATAATACATATTATTGTTTCTATTATTTCATATTTACTGCCGGATAAAAATGGTTTTGGGACATTTTTTTAAAATTCATATAAAAGGCAATACATGTCTGGCTTGCAGATCTAATATAGAAAAACAATATAAAAATAAGTATACCAAGTATAAAATCGTCGAATACAAGTAGAGCCACTACCATTTTAGGTTGTGGCCCTTTTTTATGAGAAAGTATAAGATTGATTACTTTTTAAACTAAAGACTTTTATTCCTCACAATATTTCACTATGAGGTTACTTTACTTAGGTCGATTAATTATTCCCTTTAAATTTAATTTATCCAGCTTAGTGTTTATTTTTGTGTTTACTTTTGATAGTTTAGCTAAATCAGAAGCAAGTTCAGCTACTCCAACTTTAACGACATGCAATACACTGCTTACTGCACTAGCAACATAGTCATCTGCTACGGGGTTTATTCCATCCCCAACAGTTTCAATTTTGCCAAGGGAGGCAAGAACTTCAGGACTAATTTGATTATGTAGACCTTCTGCCTGAAGTTCCTTAATTAAAGCCTGTGACATACCTGACATTGCAGCTTGAATTAACTTCGGATTCTTTTCCATTAATTCAGCTAACTTTTCCATTTCCTCTTTGTTAACAGGCATAAATATCCCCCTTTATTTTTTGCAGATTTTCAATTAACAACTCATTAGTATATTTTTGCATAGCATCTTTCACCATCCAGAAGTTATCCTGCTGCCTCAAATTATTACACATATAACATACAGAATATTCTCTTTTAGGTAAAAAATATGTTGGGTGATACCTTTGTACAATTTTCTCTAATTCATCCAAACCACGATGGGTAATAATTTTAAGATACATGTCGCTTAACATATTTACTAATACTTCTGGCATTGTTTGACGATACAAATTGCCAACAACAAATACACCGTCATCTAAGCAAACAGAGCAACAAGGGTCTACATCACCGTTTGGTTGAATAACCATTTGAACTCGAGGGCAAAATAAATGCTCAAGACTACTAGATTTGAAACTTTCCTTCGGTAATTGTTTAGCTCTACCCACCGGTAAAACGTAATGACTTTCATCCCAAATAATATGCGGGTGATATTCTGGTTCAAAATAATCTTTTGCTGAACCTTCGCCGCTTTTAAAATGACTAGTGACAGCTACTGTCAAACCACATTCCAAAGCTATTTTAACTGCTGCTGTTGAATGCTTTAATGGAACCCATTCGATATGACTGGGGTCAATGGAAACAGCAATTTCCTTTAATCCTAATTCCATCAAACGTTTTAATTGAACGCGCGCTCGGTCAGGATTTTGCCCCCAAAACCCATTGGTCGTTATGGATGTTTTAAAGTCATACTCATGAAGATATTCATGAATTTTCTCCATTTCTTGATAACGCAGAAATACTTCTCCTCCAGTAAATCCTGCTGTTCGGCAATAAGGGACATATTCAACAAAATCTTTAATCCACTGCTTAGCATATTCAGGATCTATTACTCCCTTTTTTAGTGGTCCATCATCATTGCAACAAAAATCACAAAAGGCATTACATTGACGCGTTAAACTGAATACTAAATCATGAATTTTGATATGACCATTAATACTTGTAGTCATTTAACCCTCCCCTGGTAAAAAATATTTACATATCCATAAACAAATACTTTCTATATATATGACAAGTCTTGTTATTTTAAGAATATTTAATCCTTTAGATTTCTAAAAAAATTCTTTGGCTTAATTGATAATATATCCTAAGAGGTATACTTGTACCCCTATACAGTCTTTGCATCTATTCCTTAGCAAAATATACATTTTACAAGAAGAGCATATTCTGAGTTTGAGAGCAGTACAGCATCCCTATGCCGCACGGCTTAATTTTTAGTTGTAGAGACATTCGATGTACTCGAAAATGACTTACTTCCCTTCCGCCCTCGTTTTAAACTTCCTTGGATACAGCCACTCTTTTTTTCAACAAGGTGTGATTACCGCAATTTTCGTAACAGTCTCCTTTTCGGCTCATGCTTACTTCCATATTATATAAATGGACTGATTCGTAAAAACCAATCAGTCCATAATTAATTATATTACTCCATTAAAGTACCCTTTTCTGGAACAAGAATATTAGGTCATTAATTCATTACATCCATGCAACTAAATTTGGTTCGAAAGCCATTCGAATTGTTTACCATCTTACAATCAACTTCCAAAAGAACAACTAAGAGCGATAACGCAACCGATTGATAATGATTGAGTGCCTTGAAGGTTTTGGTGCAAGTCTGCAAATAAAAAAATAGAAGCGAGACGTTTGTCCCACTTCCTGCTATCTATGTTCTATATTTTTTTAAGCTATTATTGCACCAGATTATATTAGGCTGCTTACTAACAGTCTTTTTAGCTTTGTTTGACAGGTTATAAGCCCCTACCCAATACTCAGCCTAAAAAAGTTTTAAAACTATTTTCAACTTAATTAAGATAATCCAAACTTGCAGGTTGAAAAGTATAAAGGGTTACTAACACATTCTATACTATATCCGATTGAATCCGATAATAACCACGGTTCTCTCCGCCTGGGTTGTCAATGTGGAAAACAATCAAGTCCGGCTTCCTATTGCCGTTAAGATCGGCAACGGCTATACCTCCACCTTGGTTTTCTGCTCCGAACCAGCCTGAAATCGGGATTGGATTGCTCCATCCATTCTGGGGATTACCGTTTGCATCTAGATCCCGACCAATTCGGTAGTAACCATGGTTCTCTCCGCCTGGATTATCAATATGATAGACAATCAAGTCCGGCTTCCCATTGCCGTTAAGATCAGCAACGGCTATACCTCCACCTTGGTTCTCTGCTCCGAACCAGCCTGGAATCGGGATTGGATTGCTCCATCCATTCTGAGGATTACCGTTTGTATCAAGATCCCGACCAATTCGGTAGTAACCACGGTTCTCTCCACCTGGGTTATCAATGTGATAGACAATCAAGTCCGGCTTCCCATTACCGTTAAGATCGGCAACGGCTATACCGCCGCCTTGGTTCTCTGCTCCGAACCAGCCTGGAATTGGGACTGGATTGCTCCATCCGTTCTGAGGATTACCGTTTGTATCAAGGTCCCGCCCAATTCGGTAGTAACCACGGTTCTCTCCGCTTGGGTTATCAATGTGATAGACAATCAAGTCCGGCTTCCCATTGCGGTTAAGATCGGCAACGGCTATACCTCCACCTTGGTTCTCAGCTCCGAACCAGCCTGGAATTGGGACTGGATTGCTCCATCCGTTCTGAGGATTACCGTTTGCATCTAGATCCCGTCCAATCCGGTAGTAGCCATGGTTTTCTCCGCCTGGATTATCAATATGATAAACAATCAAGTCTGGCTTTCCATTGCCGTTAAGATCAGTAACGGCAATATCGCCCTCTTGGTTCTCAGCTCCGAACCAGCCCGGGATATTCCGAATCCGAGTACCATAAATGGATTGAATACCTTTGATGTCATCATCATGTAGAAAACGGTGCGGTCCACTGTATGTAGGGAACATGAGTGAACCTGCAACGTTAGAATGGTTAAGCCCCAAGGAATGGCCAATTTCGTGAGCGGCAACGGTAATAAGATCAAAACCTGATGGAGGTAAGTTTACAGACCATGTTTCATCATCATCAAAGTGTGCATCTCCTGCGATATCGCCCCCATTTGGAGGTGGATAGAAGGCATGTGCCAACACGTTACCTACCCCATCGAACGGACTTCCATCACTATGGTCCCTAGTAACAAATGATATTAAAATGTCTGCATTGCCTGTAACTTCCGTAAAGTTTAAAGGAGTGACTGCACTCCAAAGGCCAAATGCTGAGACAAAAGCTGATCGTATTTGGGCTTGAGTTAAATCAGATGTAAAGTTGACGAATCTGTAGGTAAGGTTATTTCTAGTCCATTTGTTACCTTGAGCCGTGAAGTCTGCAAGCCCTTCGTGTAAATCAGGCATTGCACATCTGTGTAAAGCCATTTGTTTTACCGTCGCTACATCAAGTACACCTGATTGCGGTAGCCCATGGAATTTTTGGTATTTGAGCAAGGCAGCCTCTGTAGCATCATCAAAAACACCTTGAGATCCCACTTCTGTAACTTCTCTTTGACTGTCAGAGTCAAATGCTTGCGGAAGATAACCAAATCTTTGAAGGAATTTTTTTAAGTCAATACTTGATGCTCCTACAGAATTTTTTGCAAGTCCAATGGTGGATGGCAAAATTCTTAGAGTAGATCTAGTAATAATAATCATCCTTTCAATTATAAATTCCGAGTTACAGCTACATGTCCTAACAAAATAATATTATTTAAATTTATTCAAATTGTAAATAAAAAGAATTCGAGGTATTTTTTAACATTAATCCTCTAAAAATTCGGAAAGTCTACATAATTCCACAAGAACAAAACCGTTATTATTTTTCAGTATAGCTTCATATCTGCGATTCCTGCTGGAAGAATGATAGGAGGGATGCTCATTATCAGCGTGTTCTACATGATAGGAACACTAGTTATATCAATATTACTCTCCTTTTCAATATCTCTCTCACTGTTTATATTTCTTCATAAAACAAAAAACCGGCATCAAGCCGGCTCTCTACTGTAATAACGCTTCGTCTAGCCCTTCTAGCAGCACATCTTTTTTATCCTTCGCAAAGATTCCTAATCTGTGAAGGGGACGTGTCATTCCAACGTATACGAGCTTTACATCCAATTCGTCCGTGCCGTATGTTTCTTCATAGGAAACGATGCCAACACAATCAAACTCTAACCCTTTCGCGATATGAATCGGGATAATAGAGACATAAGAATGATCGAGCTCCTGCTGCTCCGTAATCAGCCGTACCGGAAGCAAACTAAGTTCGGAAATCAAATCATACAGCGCTTCGCATTCTTCTTTCGTTTTCCCGAGCAATGCAAAGGATTTTAGCTTTTGCTGTTTTCCTTCCTCTATAAAATCTTCAATAGATTGAAGGAGCTCTGCCGTTTCGGCATATCGCATAAATTGCGGCAAGCTTCCGTGGCGGACAACAGGCACTGCAAGCGGTACTTGTACATTGCAGTTATTCTTTAACACTTCATTAGCCAGATTCATAATCTCAATTGTCGTACGGTAGCTGCTTTCAAGCGTTAAGTAATTCCCCTTCGGAAAAACATTTTGCACAAGCGGCTCCCACTGCTTCATACCTCGATATCCGTGAATACCTTGTGACATATCACCAAGAATGGTGAACAGCTCTGTATTACATACTTTTTTCAGTGCATACAATTCAAATATTGTGTAATCTTGGGCTTCATCAATCACTACGCATCTCGTTTTCACAGGATTCTTCGGACCATATAAATAGTACTGTAAATACAATAATGCCGCCGCATCCTCCACTTTATAACGATGCTTTCGTTTTTGCTTTGACGCAACTATGCCATTGATGATGCTTTGACTCAATCCTTTCATACCGTATGCTTTGAGCAATTCTTTATTTGTAATTAATTCATCATAATAATCAAACACATCTTTTTTCGAAAACTTTCTAATATACTGTGAAACCGCTGTCTTGCAATCCTTTTTAAACCCCTCAAGCATCTCTAGCTTTTTATCCATTAAAGCAATCACTTTTTCTTTTCGTTTAGCTGGGTCATCGATGCGGTAAATAGCTCTATCAATTTTATTATCATAATAATCAGTAATTCGTTTTTCCAGTGTCGCTTTTTTGCTTTTTACATGATTCGCAAGTACACGTTTCAGCTTATCGATACGCTGAAACGGCGGTAAGTATTTATAATCATATAAAAAAAGCCGCCTTAGCTTCTCCTCTTTATATACCGTAAGACCGCCGATTTTGAAATCCTCTTTCGGAAGCAGATGCTTCTCAATATCTTTTGCGTAACGATGAAGTAGTTTTAAATATTGCAGCGAGCCTTTAAAGGAAATAACCCGCTCCATTTCCTTCTTTTTCTCCTCATCTTTTTCATGAATAAAAGCGACGAGCGCTTCCTCCATACGTGAAAACACAACAGGCTTCTTTAAACATTCATTTACAAATTCAAGAAACGTGGTTTGATTGACTTGATCTACACCAAGCTCAGGCAATACTTCTGCAATGTATGTTAGGAATAATTTACTTGGTGCTAAAATCATGATAGCATCCGGTGAAAACGACTGGGCGTGTGTATAAATAAAATAAGCAATCCGATGCAAGGCTATCGTCGTTTTTCCGCTTCCTGCAACGCCTTGTACAATAAGTGGGCGATACAAATCGGCACGTATAACTCGGTTTTGCTCTTCCTGAATAGTAGAAACGATATCCATTAAACGGTTTTGGGCATTTCCAGATAAGGCTTCCTGGAGAAGTTCATCTTTTGTGGTAATATCAATATCTCGTATGTCTTGAAGCTCGCCTTCCTCAATTGCATATTGACGTTTAAGAGATAAATCTCCGATAATCGTATCTCCCTCTACCTCATACGATACTTCTCCTAATCTGCCGTCATAGTATACATTCGCAATAGGAGAACGCCAGTCTACTATTATGTCTTTTTGCGTGTCCTTATCGTAGAGAGACATCTTGCCGATATAATAAATGTGAGGCTCTTGTTGTGTGGTATCTTGGAAGTCAATGCGTGCAAAATAAGGCTTCCCTTGCAGTCGTTCGAGGTGCCTATGCTCACGCTCTGTCATTTCTAAAAACTTTGCATTTAATAAGAGGTTAATATAATCTGCCGAGCTGTCTCCCGGCGTTAAGCTTGAAAATGCACTTCGCAAATGCTCTTGATACTTTTGTTCATTTTCTTTGGCAGCGGCCAAAAGCAAGCTCATATACGACTTTGTAAACTCCAAACGTTCCTTTTCAAATGCATACTCAGGGTGCTGAAATGCTGTCATAAGACTCTCCTCTCTAGTATGTATGGTAACGGGCATAGAGTGCTTATCTATTATATATTTTTTCTTTATTAGGGTAAATGACTTCGGTGGCATTTTATAGAAAAGCATTTGCATTTATTTGAATCAAAACCTATCCTTCAAACCCAACTCTTTTCTTCATTTTAAATTTTTAGGAGAGTGCTTGTTCGTTGACTTTTTAATTTCTTGAAAAATAGTAACTCCCTTATCAGCTGGTAATGGGTTTTGTGTGATATATTGAGACATCAGCTTTTTAAACTCCCCTACTGTTAACGGCTTTTCATCAGGATATAAATCATACCCTAGTGTTCCATTAGGTTCGATAGTAGCAATTTTGATACTAGAAAAATTTATGATTCCCTGCTGGCGAAGGAGCATTTCGAGCTGATCAACTGTCATTCTCATCTTTCTTAAATTGCCAACGCAAATCGTGCCTTCTTCAATAACAATCTTTGCTTTTCCCGTCAAAAACTTTTCTAACGGATTGAACTTCAGTTGTAAAACTTCTAATATTACCAATGTTACAATAAATGTCCCTATCGCTAGTATCGTTTTAGAAACACTATTCTCTACAATAGGCTGAATAATGATGGCCCCGATTGAAATCATAACAACTGTTTCTGCTAATGTCATTTGTGCAATTGATTTTCTGCCTGCAAATCGTAAAAATAATACACCAATTACAACCATTAAAATCGACTTCCCTATCGTTTCCATCCTTTACACTCCTTCATCCTTTTGGTTATTTTAACCAAACCCCTCAACTTTATAAAAAATCAAATCCAAAATGTAAGCTGGCATGATAAAATAAAGGATATTATCTATTTGGGGGATTGCTCGGTGCATCAACAGTTTCAAACATTAGTAGAAAAAGAGCTTTTACCGATTATTCATATTTATGGAGAAGCAGAGCATGAACCCGTTACAGTTTCCCATATCCCTGCTCCTTGGTCGCTGATTGGAAACGGAAACTATGCTGCCGTTTTTTCACGGCAGGAATATGATGGTTTTGTTGTGAAAATTTATGCTTCAAACCGCACCGGCATCGAACAAGAGATTGAAGTGTACAAAAAAATCGGATCTCACCCTTCTTATTCGCAATTGTTCGGTCACGGCAAAAACTATTTGATATTAAAAAAACTAGACGGAATTACTCTATTTAATGCTGTATACAGAGGCGTGTACATCCCTAAACAAGTTATCAAAGACATAGATAAAGCCCTCTTTTATGCAAAGACAAGAGGATTAAACCCAAGTGATGTGCATGGCAAGAACGTTGTACTGCACAATGGCCGCGGCTATGTTGTAGATATCTCCGATTTCCTGAAAGAAGGACAGTGCTCAAAATGGCAGGACTTGCGAAAAGCATATAACGTTATTTATGCTCCTCTTTTTCAACGATTTACGTTTCCTGTGCCGTTCGTAATATTAGAATGGATTCGAAAAGGATACCGCATCTATAAAAATAGTAGAAGCCATAAGTGATTAGTCACCTATGGCTTCTTGTTTCTGTTATTACAAACGTAACTAATGTTTAGGCAAACAAATGAAACGTTTGTGTCCCTATCCCTCTCTCTTGCATTCATGAAGCCAATTCAAAGACTGTGTTACCCTCATTATGCTGCTTTATGAATTCATGAAACCAATCGTGTATTACGCCGTTTCTGCTTCTTTTTTATTTTCTTTTACTTCTTTAAAAAATAACTTCATCATCGGAGGTGTAACAATAGTAGTTACAAGGACAACAGCCACGATTACAGCAAACATGTCTTGTGCGAGAAGTCCTGCCTCAAGTCCGATAGCAGCGATTATTAATGCCACTTCCCCTCTTGATACCATTGCGGCACCGATTCCCATAGAATTTCTCCATGCGAACCCGGCAGCTTTTGCGCCAATCGCACATCCGAATAATTTTGTTACAATCGCCAATACACTTAATAGCACAATCATTCCAATATGATCACCGATGCCAGAAAATTGCGCGGTTACTCCAATGGATGTAAAAAACACAGGAACGAAAATGGAATAACTGATAGTTTCTACTTTTTCAAATACCTCATGCTTATATTTCGTAACGCTGACGCCAATGCCTGCAATATACGCGCCAATGATAGCAGCTACTCCAGCCATTTCTGCAAAGTATGCAAAAAAGAAGCAAATGATTAATGCTGCAGAAATGATAGATTCTGATACTTTAAACGGGGCGAACTTTTTCAACACCCACGGCACAAGCTTCCAGGTTAGAACGATAATCACAGCAAAGAACACTATTTTTTTCAAAAGTACCATGCCTAGATTTACGTCTCCGCCTGCCATGCTCATCACAAATGCCAATGCGACGATGACTAAAATATCATCAATTACTGCCGCTCCTAAAATTGTAGCCCCTTCTTTTGACTTTAATTTCCCCATTTCCTTTAATGCCTGAACAGAGATGCTTACACTAGTCGCAGAAAGTAATAATCCTAAAAATACCGACTCTAGCATGGACATCCCCATCACTATCCCAGCTCCATACCCTAAGGAAAGAGGAATAATAACACCGCTTGCTCCGACTATCCCAGACGCTTTTCCGGTTCTCTTAAACTCATCAAGATCTGTTTCCAGTCCTGCAATAAACATCAGCAAAATAACCCCGATTTGACTAATTTCACGAAGAACATCTGTATCATTTACTAATCCTAATACAGAGGGTCCGAGCACAATCCCGATTAACAGTTTTCCTAATACAGACGGCTGCCCCATTCTGACACTAATGTCACCTGCAATTTTAGAAGCAAGCAATATTATCGCTAATTCCATTATTAACATACGTATTTCTCATCCTTTCCTTTTCTCAAAATGTAAAAATAAAATAAACTAAATATTCAGACTTCTTTTCAACACAAAAAGAGGAGCCTAAACTACCGGCTCCTCTAAAAATGCATACAAGGGTCCCGTAGTGACAGGCTCCTCCAAGTACTGCACATATTTTCTTATGATAATTACATTATATGAAATTTACTTTAAAAAGTAAATACAAAAATGAAAATCCGGCATGACCGTCTTTCCTTCACATAGATCCATGATAGATACTGTTTGAATTACATATTATAAGAGAGGCATGATTATATTTCGATGAAATGTGAGAGGAGCATACTCGATGAATGAAATTCCGTGTCACGTGTCACGCGTCTTTCAAACAGAACGCGTTTTCCCTACAAATTTAAATAATCACCATACTTTATTTGGAGGTCATATTTTATCTCAAATGGATATGACGGCTTCCATTTCCGCAGCAAGACATTGCCGAAAGGAATGTGTGACTGCTTCTATCGACCATGTAGATTTTTTAGGACCGGTTACTGAAAAGGACTATGTCACTTACGAATCTTTTGTTGTTTTTACAGGGAGAACCTCCATGGTTATTTTCGTCAAAGCCGTGGCAGAAAATTTATTGACAGGGTTAAAACGAATAGCCGCTACATCCTTTTTAACATTCGTTGCACTGGAAAACGGGAAACCCGTCCTGATTCCCAAAGTCGTTCCTGAAACGGAAGAAGAAAAAGCGCTATATCACCTCGCTTTAAAAAAGCAAGAAAAAAAGCACGAGCAAATCGAGCATAGTAAAGCAATTGCCTCCATTCTTGCCGCAGATGGAAACATATGAATTGAAATTTTGTTAAAAACTCTTGTCTGCTTCATTAAAAAGATAAACAACTGCACATTTATAAATTTAGTTGAAACCCTAAAATCGGCGTTTTTACTTCTACCAGCTCAACTTGATTTTTCGGAACCTCGATATGATATTCAAATTTATTGATAACCTGCATCCCTAAGTCCCTCCATGCTTTCGTATCAGTTGTTCCGAGTAAAAAGGTATCGCCTTTATCTGAAACAACACCAAGCTTATGACCTTTATATAAAGCAAACGTCATAACTCGATATGCAAACTCTAAATGAGATGTGTAAATTTTTTTTATGTAAATAGTATCGTCTTGCTCATATGGTATGAATCCTTTATATGCATCATAGCTATTGTGGGATACAAGCTCCGCTGTGTCCCCTTGTATCTTTACTAACCTATACTCTTCTCCTTTAAAGATACCATATTTCCCATGTTTAACCATTAAAGATTCTCCTCACTCGCTTTGTTGATTGCATAGGAACGAACCGTTCTTTTCTTTCATCAAATATTCCAATTAATAATTCTTCTCCATTTGCAACCCTATATAGCTCTGCGCCGTCTTCCGGATCTAAAAATACACCCCAAGGTGTTTCGTATTCAGGAATTACTGTACCGTTTTCTGAAGCTGTAAATCCGTTACCTGTTTGCGGATAAGAGATTTCATGTTTCACATTAACCGGATCCCCAAACTTTTTATGATATGGAATATAAATTTGGTCTGTTTGATCCGTTTTAAATTTAATTAACCCATAATCCGTTTTCTTTGTATACGGAGTGTCTTTATAGTCTAAACGCAAAGAATTAAAGACATCCTTTGGCATTGTCACTCCTCTTACATCCGCCGCCTTAGTAAGACAACCGCCGACTGCCCACCACTCACCTCGCAAATACCTTTCAATATATTCTATCGGTATTACTTTTTGCATCCATGTGTCAGAGGTTGGCGCGGGTACAGCATCTCGTATTTGCTTTATCACTTTTCTTTCCTCAACACTTAACTCATCAACCGGGGTCAATCTTAAACCATGAAATTCAGCTAAAGTGACTTGTACTTTTTTGAGTACAAAATCAAGAGTATGAAACGGGGGGAATTTCGTTTCTCCTGACATACTCATCCTCCACTATAGAGTCCCTGCCTATCGTACTGAGTTAGTATAATCGTCTGTTTGATTACAGGGCGAATATAAACTTTAGATTCTAATACAACAGAGTAAAGAGGGCTGCAACTCACATCTAGTTTTTTCAAGTATTTTCTTCTTTTACCTTCCATGCTTCTAAAACATGTACTTCTTACTTAAATGTATTCCATATTAGCGGATAGTCTACCTTCATACGAATAAGTATTTTAAACCTTCTCCTACTGACTCCATCCCAAAACCTAAAAAAACATTTGCTAACAAAAGTTTCACTTTATCTTTATTAGATTTATATGTATAATTTTTTACAAAGTTTCATAGAGTTTAATTTTCTATAAAATATAAGTATTTCTGAATGCCGAAAACTTTTTTTTATACTATAATAATGAGTGGTGATTAGTATGAAAAGACAAGACAATTTATTATTAGAAATTGGAAACACAATTAAAAATGAACGATTACGAAACGGCTTATCACAAGCCCAGCTTGCAGATCAAGCAGAATTGCACAAAAACTTTATCGGTATGGTCGAACGAGGTCAAAGGGGCGCAACAATCGATTCTTTGCAAAAAATTTGTTTGGCGCTTGGAATAAGCATGGCAGAATTCTTCAAAATTTTGAACTTGTAATCTTCGCTAGGTACTCTATTTTCAACACCTGCTCCCTGCCTTCGAACACCCTATTCCTTTTAACAAAAAGTTCACTTAAATCAAAAAACGGCCTGTCCACTTCATTGATAAGCAGGCCGTTTTACTTACCTATATCCTTTATTCAAATCGTTATCCTTTCTTTTCTTGTTTATACATTTTGTAATATGTAAATCCTAAGCATCCAAAAGCTAATGCAGAACATACATATTGAAAAAACTTTAGTATATCCATTTCCGCTACCTCCATTTCGTTTATCCTTATTTTTCCTTTAGCTGATGGTACTATTCATAGGAAAACGAATCTTGGCAGTTCTCTCAATCAGCGTGTTATGATAGGCGTTGTATACGAAAGGAATCTTGAATGTCTTCAAAAAAGACGGCTCAAGTTGAATATGCTTTACATCTTTTATGGAAACCAGTAAAAAGTGATAAATTCAATGCAAATCCCAAATCGAAAAATTAAAAAAAGAAAATAAATTCTAAATTTTTTAAAAAACTGTTGTATTTCTCCAAAAAAGTAATTATATTAATGACTATAACTGAACGAAAGCAATTCTTATCAAGAGAAGCTGAGGGATAGGCCCATTGAAGCTTCAGCAACCCCTAATTATATTAGGAAGGTGCTAATTCCTGCAGAGCATAACAGCTCTGCAAGATAAGAGGTTATCTGATAGACAAATGACCTCTTATAAGAGGTCATTTTTTATTTTTCCAGCACATCAAAAATTACTGAATTGGAGGAATTTTCATGAAAATAATTGGACTAATCGGTAACATTCATTCAGACTCAACCATTACGTATTATAATTATATTAATGAAATAACACACGCAAAAACAGCCTGCAGCGCAAAGTTAATCGTACACAACTTAGATTTTCAAGAACTAACTGAGTTACTGCAACAACAAGAATACGATAGCGTTTCACAATTTCTTACAGACGCCGCCCAAAGTGTTGAAGCAGCCGGAGCCGAATGCCTCCTATTATGTTCCGACATACTGCATCCGTTCGCCAATCAACTGCAAACATCTATTTCAATCCCTATTTTACATATTGAAGATGCAGTTATTAAAGAAATTCAAGCTGCCGACATTCACAAGGTTGGGCTTTTAGGATCGCAGCATATTACAGAGCAACAATTATATATAGATATACTCACACAAGCAAAAATTGAATGTCTTTTATCGGATATAAAAGACGAACGCTCACTTAATCAATCTCTTACCGATCAAGATAACCGTTCTCTTCATCAGAAACTACGCAACGTAACCCATACCTTTGCAGAAAAAGGAACAGAAGGAATTTTACTCGCAGATCATAATCTTTCTTCCCTTAGCAGCCTAGAAGATTTCCCTATCCCTATTTTTGATACTGCTTATTTACATGCAAAAACAGCAGTGGAGTTTGCTTTTCGTGAAACTGTCTTAAAATGAATTCATAGCCCTACTCTTCTACACTCAGGCTGATGCTTTTCTCTATGCCCTTTCCTTATGAAACACATAGCCAATAGCTCTATATCTGTCTTACAGGAACGAACCGATCCCCTCTCATTCTTGAAGCTGAGTACTTATGCGGCATATACCATACTTTAGTTGTTGCGGACACATTTTCAAAAACCATTCACAGGTACGAAGAAAAACGACAGTGAATACATTAAGATTCACTGTCGTTTTTAATATCGGAGAATAAACAGATTTTCTCCTTCTTCCCACTCCGCATAGCAGACGTCCTTAACATGGTTCACCTTTTGTTTTAGTAACTGTTTATAGAGCCAATTATCATCTAACCCACACTGCTTTATGTTTTCCCATAACACTTCACCGTCGCTAATAATAGTCATAGGAAACAACGGGTCTTCTTTATAGATTTTCAAATCTTCCAGCGTAGGCGAATCGAATTTCGCTTTTCTTTTTACACTTAGTGTCCCATTAGTCTCTAATACCGCATACTCCACTTCGCGTATGGAAAATACATCTTTCCCGCGAAGCAGCTGCCTAAGCTCGTCAATATCGATATGATTTTTACTCATTGCCTTCCAATCGATTTTCCCTTTTCTAATAAGCATTGATGGGGAGCCTTCTAAAATAAGCCTGCCTTTCCTTGATTTTTGAGTAATAATCCCTACCGTGTGGATCAATAGTCCCCAAACTGAAATGGCAAATAATATCTCCCATATGCCAACATCCTTATCAAATACTGCATTACCGACTAATTCCCCTAACATCAGAGCCGAAATAAAATCAAATGGAGTAACTTGACTGATTTGCATTTTTCCTAGCCACTTTACGACCATAAATAAAAACCCGTATCCCACTACAAGCTCCATGAATATTGCTGCATACTCCTTCATACAATATCCTCCTTAATCATCCTGCTATGTTCATTTTTTGATAAAGAAGGATAAAATAGACATTGTTTCAAAAATTTTATTTTTAGCTTTCCTGCAAGGACAACTGCACACGTTTGTCCGTAAATTTTTTTATATCGTCGGCAATACCATACGCCCACTCCAGCACACTTTCGAATGTATCTCCTTCTTTGACCTCACTGTATGTAAAAGAAAGCAGCAAATTCGTGCTTGCTTGTTCCTCCTGGATTTCTTCTACTGTAAGACCTGGATATTCATCTATAATTTCCTTCAATTTCTCCAAATAACAGTCTTGTTCACAAATGCCGTTCGCTTGTTCGTAGAAGCATTTCACTTCAAATAAGATATTGATATTCTTTTGATTCAATATGTAAAGATCAAAGGAAATGTTTACAGAATCGGTTTCTTTTTCCCATTTTCCATCTATTATTTTGATACGAGTATGAAACGGAATATGTGAAATCAGTTTTTCATACAATACCTTTGTTGTGGCTGTTACTTTATTTCCTTCAATAATAAATTCATTTTTTTCAATAGAGTTTCCAGGCAGACTTGCGCCCTTCATCTTATTTTCATATTCCCCTCTTTTATGGAATCCTTCCCGTTCCAATTCTTCTAGATGGGTACAATATAACTCCGTTTCAAATTCATGAATATTAATAATTTTTATGTTAGAGCTCTGCTGCACATAAACAGGCATATTTTCTTCATAGTTTATTAAAAATGTTGGATTGCTTTTATACGTTCCGTCATCGTTATCAAGCAACGTGACACATGTGTTTACCAATGGATACATTTGCCCTCGCTCAAATGTGAACGTCTGAATAGTTTGGCCTACTTCATTAGTTTCATTAATTTCAAAGGAATGCGTGACTAGCATTGCAACATCTTTATTTATCATATTTACACAACTCCCGTCATTATACTTATTATTAATTTACTGTCTTTTCTTACAATTCTCCTTCTTCTTCTTCAACTATCGTCACATTTTTTTATGTTCACTTAAATTAGAAGGGTAAAATAAAAAAACTTGTATTTTACATAAGGGGTTCCGATATGGGAAAGAAACATTACAAATAGCAGGCTAATTTGCATATGAATTAGACCTGTTTTATTTGGTGTTATAACAATGTTTTCATTCAATTTTATGGTGAATTAGCATTTCAATTAACATCTTAATTATCAAGCGTACAATAATTATTGTACAACTAATAAGTAAAAGACTAATTAGGGAGCTAAATGGCTTGTCAATTCGCAACCCGCTCTTGCGGAGTACCTTACTCTTATGAGCCTCTTGTAAGGAATTGTGTGACAAAATTGTAAATAATGGATATTTCGTTAACGGGCAGGTTAGTGGAAGAAGACTTTTGACATACTTATACCGAATTTAATAGTTAAGTAATTTACAAAATGAGGAAATAGTTCAAGGAAACGTTTAAGTAGGTATGTTTATTATCTTACAAGCTTTGTTAACTTACCTCATCCTAGATTCACTAAACAATGTTTCTGTTTCTCTCACAGAAGCAGCAGTACATATGAAGTCGGGAGGTCTTACTTTATCGTGGTCAGACCAACTACCATTGGTAACTTATGGGGTATTGGTTATCGTAGTAATCCTGGGAATATACATCTTTCTAGTAAAAGAAAAGAAGCTGGAATAACTGTTAAGTGTTTATATAAAAAAACTTAGCCAAGAATCTTAGTGTCTGACCTCCATCGCGGTTATGCGTTGGGGGATCAGACACCAAGCTCAGTGGTTACGATGAATAAAATTCTTTTTACGTTAACGGAGCAGTTATACAAAATAAAAAGTAAACTAATTGATCCTTTACTAATCATTCTAAATGGTGTATTCTAATTAGAGAATGATCGTTCTAAAATGTTACCAAATGGAATTACCCATTAAGGAGAATGAAGTAAAATGCCTAGAAATAAGGAATTTGATGAGAAAGTCGTCCTTAGAAAAGCCGTGAAACTCTTCTGGAAACAAGGATATGAAAAAACATCAATGCAAGATTTGGTTGATTATATGGGTATTCATCGTAGAAGTATATATGATACATTTGGGGATAAACGCTCACTGTTCTTAGCTTCTTTAACTTACTATCAAACGTCTGTTATCGAAACATTTAATGGGATTATCAGTAACTCTACAACAGTAAAGAAAGCTATTCGGGATATTTTCAATTATGTTATACAATCAGCTGAATTAGACGTCTATCCAACAGGCTGCTTATCAGTAAATTCAGCTGTAGAGCTATCCTTACTTGACCAAGATATTAAACATATAGTGACAAAAATGTTTAAAGATACTGAGGTTATGTTCGAGCAAATGCTTGAAGAAGGTCGAAAAAAAGGCGAGTTGAATGAAGAGCTAAATCCTCAAATTACTGCTCAATTTCTGCATAATAACCTTGTTGGTTTAAGGGTCATGGTCAAAACAAACTATTCAAAAGAGGAATTAGAAAGAATCCTTGATTTAATGTTGAAAGTGTTAGATTAAGCTTTCTTTTTTCTTTATTAATTCTAGAACGTTCATTCTCAAAATATTAATATGAAAAACAAAATTAAAAATAAGGAGATTTCATATGTCACACTTCTCAATACCGACAGAATCAACATTTATAGAGGTGAATGGAACACGTTTTGCTTACAGAAAATTTGGGGCTGAAACAGGCACACCTGTTGTTTTCTTAGTACATTTTAGAGGGACAATGGAAAATTGGGATCCAAATATGGTTGCTCCAATCGCGAAAGAACGACCAGTCATTCTTTTTGATAATAAAGGTGTGGGGGAAACAAATGGACAAACACCAGAAACTATTAGTGAAATGGCTCAGGATGCTGCAACGTTCATTAAAGCACTGGATTTGAATAAAGTTGATATTTTAGGATTTTCAATCGGTGGTATGATTGCACAAGAATTAGCATTACAAGAAGGAGATCTTATTCGTCGAATTATAATTGCGGGTTCTACTCCAAAAGGAGGGGTAAACCCAGAACCAGTGATTGTTGAAAGAATGAAACAACATGGAGGAAATGTAGGTAATGCCATAGACGATTTCATGTTCTTTTTCTACAAATCAACTAGAACAAGTAAATCAGCTGGGATGGATTCTCTGCAACGCATCATAAGTCAGAAAAAATTTGAAAGTTCAGAACAAGTTAAAGTCGCTCAACTAAACGCTATTGCAAAATGGGCACAACCGAAGTCTGATCAAGGTTATGACTGGTTGAAAAATATCCCTCACCCAGCACTTGTGACGAATGGCATCGAAGATGTGATGGCACCAACAAAAAATAGTTTTATCTTATCTGAGAAGTTACCAAATGCCCAATTGATCATTTATCCTGATTCTGGTCACGGACACTTATTCCAATTCCCTGAGTTATTTGCTGAGAATGTGAACTCATTTTTAGATGCTACATCACTATAAGATTTATATAAGCAAACAAAAAAGAGCTTGATACGTGAGAACATTTGTAATAAAAGGATATAAAATACCTATTTTTCTTGAACTTAGGTAACGATTTAAGTGGAATATCATTATCGATATTCGGCTTAACTTTTTCGATTATATCGTGGATAAGAAATGAGAAAAGGTGCAATAAGTATAAACAAAAATAATTTTATTCCATTAACCAGGGCTTTAACGGAATAAAAATTATTGAATACAGAAAAACCCAGAGCCATTTAGGTCTGGTTTTTTTACTGTTGAATAATGTGTGTTATTTAGACTGCTATTGCTGCTACTAATTTGGTTGTGATTTAAGGTTTTCCTTCCCTTAACGGAACCCCTTAGTATTTTCCATAAGATTTTTTATTTTACATCCCATACGTATAGACTTGTTAGCCTTGCTGTATAAAAGGATTTTTCCATTCCATAAGGACTGTATAATTACGGGATTCTTCGTCTTCTATGTAGTTTGGAACTACCTTTACAGGCGTACGTCCACAGCGAAGCAAGAAGCTGATTACCGGATCATTCAGTTCACCTCGTACAACTGCTTCTAGATATTGCTGAGGGGTCATCTTATCCGCCTTTGTATGATAGCCGGACATTCTTCCGCCCCCTAGCAGCCGTTCTAACCCTTAATGAACCACAATATCATACATCCCCGACATTAACCATTTCCCTAATCCTATTTGGTCGTATGCTAATATCGACAATATAAAGGGTATTCCCCGCAGAAGTATGATTGCGTATATAGCCGTTATCTGTTATGTCTTCCCATGAATGCTCAGAGACATTCTCATCGAGAGTTACAAGCAAACCTGTAATAGAGCCAGCTGTCTGACCATCCACCTCAATGCATAAAGCCCCCTCTGGAAATAAAGCTACATGATTAGTCAGCTGTTCCTTATTCCACCACAATTCCGAAGGAAACGGCGGCGGAAAGCTTTCCTGCTGGATAGAGATTAACTCGGTAAAATCCTCTTTTGTATAATTACGAATCACCGCCGGAACAGGACGGCCTTGATTAAATACATAAAATTCATTGCGATACATACTTTCCCCCTGTATAAAGATTATTTCCAATCCGTATACAAATCAGTGCGGCGATCCCGCAAGGTCGTCACTGATCCCTTCTCTCTCCCTTTGTATAACAGCTCCAAATCTAAATCCGCTGTTATGATCATGTCTTGATTTATTTCTCCTTCAGCCAAAATGCCATGCGGTGGAAACGTAATATCATTTGGTGTAATTATCGCCGCTTGCCCAAAGTTCGCACGCATAAAATCAACTGTTGGCAAAGCCCCTACTGTGCCTGTGTTAACTACATATACTTGATTTTCAATCGTTCTTGCATGACATGTATAGCGTACACGATGAAAACCATGCCGGTCATCTGTACAGGATGGGCAAAAAATCACATCCGCTCCCTTCGCCTTTGCCATGCGGACAATTTCAGGAAACTCGATGTCATAGCACGTCAGCATAGCAATCGTTCCTTTATCTGTTTGAAACACTGCAAGTCCCTCACCCGGCGTCATATTCCATTCATTCACTTCTGTTGAAGTCATATGAAGCTTCGCTTGCTCTCCGATTCTGCCATCCGGATAAAATAAATGGGCAACATTGTACAACCTTCCATTTTTACGGATAACATGAGTGCCGCCGATAATATACATTCCTATTTGTTTTGCTAATGAAGTAAACAATGAACGGTACTGGTCTGTAAACTCTGGTAAATCTTGAATCTTTGTTTGTTTACTGATAGACATCAGCTGCGTTGTAAAAAATTCCGGAAATAATACAAACTCCGCCTCAAACTCTTGTGCTGCCTTTATGTAATGCTGGACTTGCTCAGCAAATTCTTCAAACGATTGTATCGTATGAAGATGATATTGTACTGCTGATACTCTAAGTTTCATAACCTCCCCCTTGCTACCGTATAAATACCGCCCTATCTCTATTTGTTACGGGGGTATGCTTAGTTTGAGATATAACATAAACGCAATCAACTTTATATACTGTAATTTCAAAAGCATTGACCATGAATCTATTTTTTTGTCAAATAGTGAAGTTGCACAAATTGTCCAAAGCGCCTTTGTTCTATGAGCTCTAATTCGATTTCAGGATTATCTTGCTTGAACAGGGGAACACCTTTTCCAAGTATAATCGGAGAAATTGTTACGATAAATTCATCTACTAATTTCTCCTTCACGAAAGTATCCAGTAAATCCCCGCCCCCAACAAGCCAAATGTTTGAACCTGATTGTGCCATTAACCTTCTTGTAAACTCACTTATATCTTCATTTATAAAAGTTACATGCTTATCTTCTCTTTGTTCTGAACGCGAAAATATATAACAAGTTTTATCAGAATGTGGGAATTCCTCAACTAATGTCATTAAGTGATCGTAGGTTGCTTTTCCCATTACCAACGTGTCAATCGTATTATAAAATTCTGTAAAACCATTATCCCCCTCTCCCTCAACAGCATACAGCCAGTCTAAGCTGCCATTTTCTCTTGCAATATATCCATCTAAACTGGTAGCAATAAATAGAACTAGTTTCCTTTCTGAACCCATATCTTTCTCTCCTTCCTTTCAAATCATGTATTAACATGATGAAACAGGCATTCTTACATTACATAAGAATGCCTGTTTTCCTTAAAAGTTTTTAGCTACTTCCTGAGCTTTTGCAATTGCCTGTTCTTTAATTTCCTCCGCTCGGTCCCGAAATTGATTATGCCCCTCAACAAATATTCCTTCAAATGAAGGAACACCAAAAAATCCCATGATTATACCCAAATGCCTATGACCCATTTCTAAAGCAGCAGCAGGTCCTTCTGAATAAATACCGCCCCTTGCTTGAATGTGGATTGCTTTTTTATCTGTTAATAAACCGACGATCCCCTGCTCTGTATATTTAAACGTTTTGCCAGCGACTGCTACCGAGTCTATGTAGGCTTTCATTACAGGAGGAAATGAAAAATTCCAAAGCGGTGTAACAAATACATATTTATCTGCTGCGACAAATTGTCCACTCAATTCAGCAAGACGGCTTACTTTTGCCTTTTCACTATCAGAAAGCTCATCAAACCCTGTCCCTGCTTGAAGCTTGCCCCAGCCGCTGAATACATCAGCATCAATATGAGGTATATTTTCTTGATATAAATCTATTCGAACTACTTCATCATTCGGATGGGACTCTCGATACGCCTCAATAAAGGCCTCCCCAACTGCCATACTATACGATTGTGTATGATCATGAGGATGCGCTGTAATATAAAGCACTGTTGCCATAATTCACCTATACCTTTCTATCGTAGGATAAAAAACCTTTTATATTGTGCCGCTAAATAAGGGTAATTATTTCTAAATTATAAAATTCAGCAATAGCGAGTGATATTATCCATCGCGGTTCATCAAACGTTGCTGCTGTATTGTCGTCTCATTTTTCGCTGTCCCTTTGCACTCAGGTTACATGAAAGGAACATAATCTATGTATACTAATTGAAAAATGATAGGGTGATACTATGAAACAGTTGTTTATTTTTTTCATTCTGTTTTCCCTTACATTGGGGATTATTATGCTGTTGGATCTTCTCCAAGGCCTTAGCATCTTTCATGTTTTAAATTTAGTGGAAAATGTGAAACTGCATATGATTGGTGAGGATTATCTGTTAGTTTTCATTTTTTTTCTTCCTCTCATCACTTCAACAATTCGTTCCTTTGCAAAAAAATAAAATCAACATATCTTGGCTATGTTGATTTTATTTTTTTCTTTATCCATAAAGTTCCTAACAATAAAATAGGAATCACGATTTGAAATGGCAGATGAAGATAGTAAGGAACCTTTTTTAATCCTTCATTTAGATGGCTTATATAATTTGATGCAATAATTAACGAACAAATTAACACGATACTGCCCATTGGATAAATGAGCTTTCTTGACTGTTTGATACGAAATAAATCTGCTGATCCCATAATAGAACAAAAGAAAAAAACAGATATTTTCATAAATCCTAAAATAACCATACTAACAATGCCGAGAGAATCAACCCGTTGAACAAAACCAGCAATATCAATAAAGCTTACAGCGGTAAGCAAAGGAAAGGAAGAACGGTTTATAAGATTGACGCCGATGACAGCTATATTTAAGATGCTGAATACTGTCAACCATACTCCGCTGACTGTAATAGCTGCAATTCCAACCTTCTTTGCTATGCGGTGCTGCTGCAAATAAGGAAGAAGCATCGTAAATGCAACCATCTCGCCGAAAGGAAATGTTAAATAAGTTGGGAATACCGCTTTCAATACAGGACTCCAGCCGTTTTCTAGCACTGGCCGGAGGTTGCTAAAATGAACAATTCCACTAATAAAATCAAATATTATAATAGTACAAAATACAAACACAATAATAAAAAAACAAAGTTCAGATACCCGAAAAAACACTTCCAATCCTTTGTAAGCCACATACATAACACATAGAACCATGATGATACCAACTGCCAAGAGAGATGTCGATGGATACGCTGCTATAGTCAATAATTCTTCAAAATCACGCAGTACCCGTGAAGCCATATAAAGGTAATAAATAACATACAGCAATCCAATTATCCAGCCAATATATCTCCCCCAAATTTGGCGGACATACTTTGTAAACGGCACAGCAGGATATGCTTCATGCAGCTTTGCATAAATGAGATACAACATGCATCCAATAATACATCCAACTAATACTGTTAGCCATACATCTTGCTTTGCTTGTGATGCCCTTTCTACCAGAATCGCACTCCCCACTTCAAATAAAATAATAACGGAAAACAATTGAAACCCGCTTATTTTTATCCTGTCCATCCCTCTCACCTTCTTTCTTAATACCGATAAGGCTCAATTCTCATTCCTGTACTTTCAATACCTATGTCTACATGAATATCTATTTTGGCTTTTGCAAACATTTTATTCCAATCTTGTTTCACTTTTTTCCATTTGTCAGGATGTGAGATATGCAAGACATCACCGAATCCAAATATATCACTACCTTTTTGTTGTGCTGCTAGTATTCCACTTCGTATTTCTTGTTGTAATTCTTGCTTAGCTTTGTACTCAAATTCTTTTATGACTTTATCGTTGCTTATATCCTTATTGCAAAGCATTTCGTCAAGAGTTCCAATTGCATGAGTGCGGACGGAAATAACTGCTTGATTATTCTGCATATCGACCTTCACCCTACTATGTGAGCGATTTATTAGAATCGAATTATATTTTTTTTCATTGCAGTGAATTCTCAATGACGTTTCTTGCAACGTATTATCGATAATTTGAATAGACTTTGTTTTTTTGCCATCCATCCACCCCACAAGTTTTCCTTTTTTAAACATACCTACTCCATTTAAATACACATATGCTTTATCCATGGTCTCTAAATTCGCCTGAGTAATCTCATTTTTTTTATCATTTCCTATACTAATGCCGCTGATAGCAGGCTCTCTCCCTTCGCTGGCTAATGATTGTATCACTTCGAAAACTTTTGTTTCTCCGTTTTCCCCTAATAACTGGGACGAAATGTCAACTGTCTGGACTATAGTGCTCATTGGAATTTTTCCTAACGATGGAAGGGTATCCATCAACTGCTGCACATCTGTGTTCCGAGCAATCAAAACAGGGATGTTAACTCGTACCTTACCATCCCGTTCAAATACATCGAAGAGAAAATTCAAAGTCTCTTTCTTAGCCAATTGTTCTCCGATGATTAGCAAAGCAATATGAGAATAAATAGGTAGACGATTAAATTTCTTAGATGAATTTCGAGCCGCTTCAACTAATGTCTTACCAGAAGACTTAAAACTTACAACCGCTGTAGCTCCTGACCCGCTCCCTTGTACATTATTTTCACTTGGATTAATCACTTGATGGACTACTTCATATACATCTTTCTTTGGATCATAATCTATCCCTGCACCTACTACGATGCCAAGTTCATTTAATTCTTTATAATTGGAACATCCTGTAAGAGCTGCAAATATGAAAATGAAAAGAAGCATCAGCTTAGTACTCATCACTATCCCCCTCTTCCCTACTCATCCGTATTTTATTTTCTTGTTGTGCAGGAGAAGGTCTTTTCACAAAATTTTTTAACGAAAAATGAAACAGTGCATCCTTTTGCTCATCTAGCCGAAACGGAGCGATAGGTGCCACGTAAGGTACACTAAAAGAACGTAAGCTGCACATGTGTATAACAATCATTAGCGAACCGATTAGTATACCGTATAACCCAAAAAAAGAGGATGCTATTAATAAGAAAAACCGCAAAATCCGCGCTGTAATCCCAATATTGTAATGCGGTAATGCAAAACTAGCGATAGCTGTGATAGAAACGATGATAACAATAGCTGCTGAAACGAAACCGGCCTGTACGGCTGCTTGTCCTAATATTAATGCTCCTACAATTGATAGCGCCTGCCCTACAGCGCGTGGCATACGAATTCCAGCTTCGCGCAATACCTCGAAAGTAACTTCCATTATTAAAGCTTCTACTATGACAGGAAACGGAACACCCTCTCTTTGCGCTGCTATACTAACAAGTAAAACAGTCGGAATTAACCCCTGGTGGTGGGCAATGATGGCAATGTATAATGCAGGTGCATACAGAGATAAAAAAAATGCTCCGAACCGTAACATTCGTAAAACAGTGCTTATATATGGATTTTGATAATAGTCTTCTGGCGATTGGAAAAATTGAATAAAAACTGCAGGTGCTATTAATACATATGGAGTGCCGTGAACAAATATAGCAATGCGCCCTTCAAGTAAATTTCCTGCAACAGCATCCGGCCGTTCTGTATTTACAATGGTAGGAAAGATGGTGGTTTGATTATCTTTTATAAAGCTTTCAATATAACCAGATTCAAGAATACCGTCTATTTTGATACTTTGCAGACGCTTTCTAACTTCTTTCACTATAGATTCCTCTGCAATACCTTCTATATACATCATTTCCACATCTGTCCGTGTTACCTCACCGATTCTCATCGCTTCTAGACGCAAACCAGGACTTTGAATGCGTTGCCGAATGAGAGAAGTATTTGTTCGAATGTTTTCTGTGAAACTGTCTTTCGGCCCCCGTATTACTGTTTGGGTAGTTGGTTCACTTATATCTCTAGATTTCATTTCTCCTGTACTGGCAATGAGCGCCTCTGAATATCCATCCACCAAAATAATAGTATTTCCAGACAAAACAGCAGCGATCACTTCCCTGAAATCGCTTCCTGCTTGTACGCTGGATACGGTGATAACCGCTTCTAACTCTTCTGTTAAAGTTTCTCTAGAATCGTATATCGTAAATGATGATAAAGGCTGAATAATATGTTCATTAATGCTTTGACTATCTGAAACCCCTTCAATATGAATAATAGAAATCGTAGGACACTGCTGGCGCTCTCCTTTTATAAAGCGAATAATCAAATCTGCACTGCCACCAAGCTCCTCTTTAATATGGGCAATATTACGATGCAATTCTTGATGCAGCGGCATCGAATTTGAATGTTCCAAACGTCTAATACTTGCTTCACATTTCTTGCGATTACTTTTCCACATAGACTTTTTCCACCTTCGCCTTTGAACCAATCCTTACTTATAAGATTTTCCATATAATGCTAAAATATGTATACTGGCGTTTTGAATAATTATTACATATGAAAACAGCAAACCCCCTTCGTGGCATGTAACGAAGGGGGCTCTAATAAACTATCTTGTAACTTTTCAAATTTACTCAATCAAATATATTATGAAATTGATTTATTTTCTGTAACATATACAGTGTTACGCCTTACGAGAAGTGTATAGCAGATCAGTGCTCCTATGTCACAGCACGCAATTACAATCCCCATCGGCAGAGCTGTTCCACTTCCTGCAAGTCCCACGAGGGGAGCCACAATCGAACCGGACACAAACGGAATTACACCAAGCAATGCTGCGGCGCTGCCCGCATTATGCTTTTGATTTTGCATGGCAAGCGCAAAGCTCGTTGTCGAGACAATCCCAACGCTCGATACTACAAAAAACAAGGATACTAAAATACCCGCTAATCCCATCCCTATTACAATGGAAGCAAGTAAAGACAAACCGCCAATGGCAGCAAGACTAAGACCCATCATTAGCAATTTCGTCTCATTCACTCTTCCAGCTAATCGTCCGGTTACTTGGCTGGCGATTACAATTCCTACACCATTAATAGCAAAAAATAAGCTGTACATTTGAGGGGACGCTCCAAAAATATTTTGTATTACAAACGGAGATCCTGAAATATACGCAAACATAGCTGCCATTACTAACCCTTGCGACAACGCATATCCAATAAAGATACGGTTTGTAATCAAACTGCCAAATGTAGAGAGCGTATTTTTAATTCCGCCGTCTGTTCGATATTGCTTAGATAATGTTTCCGGTACACCAAGTATTGCCCCTATAAGCATAAGTACACCCAGTATACATAAAACAATGAACACACCGCGCCACGAGGTAATTTGGAGAAGCTGCCCGCCGACAACAGGAGCCAGTATGGGAGCCGCACCATTCACAAGCATTAACAAGGAAAAGAACTTGGTCAACTCAGAACCGGAGTATAGGTCACGCACAATCGCTCTGGCAATAACGATACCGCCTGCCCCTGATGCCCCTTGAATAAAGCGCAATAGTATAAGCAGCCAAATCGACGGTACAAGCGCACATAACAAAGAAGAGCCCGCATAAAACGTTACAGCGATGATTAATGGCTTGCGTCGGCCATGACGGTCACTCAACGGACCAACAATTAATTGTCCAAGTGCGAGACCAAGCAAACATGCGGTTAAACTGAGCTGGATTGTTGAGGTATTGCTATGCAATTCAGCGGCCATTGTTGGAAATGACGGTAAATACATATCAATGGATAAGGGGCCGATTGCACACAATGCACCTAAAATGACCGCCATCCACAGCCTCTGTGATTTTGATGATACTGAAGAAGCACTTTTTTTCATATTTCGATTTCATCCCTTTCCTGTTCCTTTTTATAAATACAAACATATGAAACTCTCACTATTAGTTCCATCAAGCCTATAAATATCTATACAAACTTTAAACCCTCCAGTTACTGGAGGGTCAATGGTTTTATAGGAATTTGTATTTCTGTTATATATTCTTTTGGGTTGTTGGAAATAAATTGATCGATAATAGTCCTTTCAATTGCATCTCCCTTTATCTCATACTGGTTATTCTCAATAAACGTAAGCAGGCGTTGATAATATGGAGGACAATTCAGGTGTATACCTCTATAAAAGATACAAGCATATACATCCTCTGGAAAAGTTGTCACCGCGTTATAAAGCCTTTCCTTTTCTTCTAGCTCCTCTAATAATACAAACACAGAATTATACTCAAAAAATTGACTTTGTAGAATGTGGGCAATCGGCAACGTTAACCCTACTTTACCTATGAATATGGAAGCAGCCTCACCAAGCTCTCCCTTCAGTTTTCTTAGAGATAATTCCAATTCAAGATCGGATCGAATCGGCTCCTCCATCTGAATCACCGCTCGTTCAGGTATTGTTTTTATAAATGGGATACCAATATCAGATACCTCTCGCGCTTTCTCAATTTCATGAATGCGGCTGCCAAACCTTTTTTTTATTAATTGTAGTTGTTCTATCTTTCGCTCAGTCAGCTTACTTTGTTCTTTTAATAATGTTAGAAAATAGTCAATGTCCCGATTCTCCAACTGCTGTTTAATATCTTTTAAAGGAACTCCCAATGTTTTTAAGTAATAAATAATATCTAATTGTTCGAATTGCTCAATAGAATAATAGCGATACCCTGTGACAGAATCCACCTCAACAGGCTTGAACAACCCAATTTCGTCATAGTATCTCAATGTTTTAATAGGTATGTTATGTAATTTTGACATTTGTCCAATCGAAAATCTGTTTTTCATAGGTTCACCTGTCAATCCACTCTCTTTTTACAGCTCGTTTGTAGCCAATCTCACTGAACAACGCATTGCTTGGGATACCCTGCCTTTCATCCTCCAGTTCGATATATATTGGATGAGAAAAAATAGGTCCATCATATACAAATGTATGATACTCACCAAATTCGCCGCATGGATCTGTATCTTCTGGCAATGCTTCTATAAAGCTCTTATCCAAATCCCTTCCTAGAAAAGAGGAGTCCAGCTTATCCATACGAATACTTACAATCTTTCCTTTATATCCTAACTCAATAAACTCCATTACCAATTGTTTTGTATCTATTCCTGCCAATGGCAATATAAGTTCGTATCCATTTGATTCCACTAAATGTTGCTTATAAGCAATACACTCTTCCAGAAACAAATCTCCAAATGCTATTTTTGTGACACCTTCTTTACGAAAGTGTTCCATAGCTTCTATCATTCCCTTTTCAAAGCCTTTGCCGTCGTATAATGGATATTGTATTTTGTATAGAGGAAGTCCGATTGCTGCCGCTTGAGACTCGATTAATTTATAATCGACCATGTGACCCGATGTTTCATCTTTTGTTGTAACCGTTGTAAGAAGCGATACAATTTCATATTTATTTTCTTGTAACAGCTTATGTAACATATAAGTAGAATCCTTGCCTCCACTGAAACTGGCGATAATTTTCTCTTTCATGGTATTCCCCTTTTCTTTCATGGTATCGTATTTTTGTTCTAAAAAAAGATAAGTTGTTTTTAGCAAAGTAGTATTCTTCTCTTTATTACAGATGAATTTTTATAGGAAAACTAAGTGTAGGTTGAAGATACAACCATTGTTTGATTATAGAATCGATAATGTATCCGAACTTGACATCCAAAAGTTATTGCCTGAAGAAGAATTAAGTAAAAAGAGCTTAGGACAAATCCCAAGCTCTTTTTACTATTAAGTGGTTTTACCGTTTTTCGCTTCATAACGGAGTAATATCATGATGTTAAGCTGTTTTTCTCTTTGCCTGCTCGATTGCTGACGGCTTCTTAACTTGATTATAGAACACGATACCGCTAACTAATAGAAGCATGCCGAATGTAAAGGTTTTAATGTCCGCGGTTCCAGCTATAATGACCCAAACAGAATACACTGTGGAAAGAAGTGCAATGATTCCATCTGCTACTCTGCCTTTTCCATTTTCATAAGTCTCACCCGTTACAACAAGCTTCAACTGAAACATAGAAGCGATAAAGTAAGGAACTAGATAAGACAACGTAGCAATGTAAATAACAAAGTCAAACGCAGCTGAAATAGAGTTTGAGATAGTCGAAAAAATGAACAGCTGACCAAGTATATTTGTTACAATTAACGAGAATATTGGCGTTCCCTTTTTATTTTCTTTTAAAAACGCTGGGATAAATAACCCTTGCTTCGCAGCTTGATACGGAACTTCTGCACTAAGCATAATCCATCCTACTGTCGATCCAAATAAACTAATCAATCCAACAGCAGCCAATGCTTTTCCCCCAATTGGGCCTAACACAGTTGCAATCGCATCAATCAACGGCTTTTCAGAATGTACAAGCGTATTTTGATCTAACATTCCCATTACAAGAGTGCTGATTCCAATATAAATAGCTAATGCGATAAATAATCCAAGAATTGATGCACGCTTTACATCGATTTGCTTTTTTGCTCGTGAAGCAAATACAACTGCTGATTCTACACCAACAAATGCCCAAAGCGTTGTAATAGCAGCACTATTAATTTGGCCAAACAGACTGACTGCGTGTCCTGCTTCATCTGCTTTAGGCGCAACGAACGGCAGCATATTTGCCTTTTGGAATGCGAACAACCCTACAATAATGAAAAACACAAACCCAGCCACTTTTGCTGCTGTAGCAACGAAGTTTAATTTTCCTGCATTTTCCAATCCTCTTAAGATAATAAAATGTGTTCCCCAAAGTAAAGCTGTACATACAATAAATGTTAACGCATTACCTACTTTTAATGTAAAGGAACCCATGGTAAACAGCTCTGCTCTGCTTGTAAGAACTGGGAAGAACGTAGATAAATAACCCGCAAATGTAGTGATAATAGCAATGTTACCCGCTAAATTTCCAATCCAATATCCCCAAGTAGACATAAATCCTGACAATAATGAAGCCTGTGAGCCCGTTTTAAATAATTCCTTAGCATAAATCTGCGGTCCGCCGCTGAGATTCGGTTTTCTAGTAGCTAAGTTACCGAAAACCAATACTGTTACTAATACTCCGAATCCTGTTAATAGCCATGCTCCTATTACGCCGGCAGGACTTGCAACTTCTGATAAGGAACGCGGCAGCATAAAAATACCGGAACCGACCATATTTCCTACGACTAGAGCAGTCAAAATCCATAGGCCTAATTTATTATTTTTCCCCATATTTCTTTCTCCTCTCACACAACCCTCTCGCTCAAAACCGGTGGCTATCCGTCATTCGTCCTGGTGTCATATATATAAGGGCATAAAAAAACACACCTTCTGACGGTGTGAGAGTATACTCATCCGCATCAGACAAAAAGGATAGTTCATCATAGCAATTACTATGACAGTCCTGCACCTGTTCGATGCAGTCCCAGCTGCTGTAAGCAGAGAATTACAGCGCTTCGGCGACACTTCCTTTCAATTGACCTCTCTGAGTTCTCTGACTCTCCTTCAATCTACTAATAAGCTTCGCAACCTCTACCTCACCTTGAGCTGATGAGGAATAATGATTTTATTTTATAAAAATAGGATACGAAAAAATAACAAACTTGTCAATTCTAAATTCTATACCTAACAAATAAATTAAACTTATTTTTCAGAATAATTTTTCCACCTATTCTCCACACTTCTACCTATTTCTTGAATTTTTTGAGCTGATCCAGCATATTTTCCTTCTTCATAATGTCCAGCTGCCGTTCTCCTAATAAATCAAAATGAGGATATTGTGCTCTATTATGCAGGGCGCGGGCAGGAATTCCATATTTCTCCCCCCACTTTAACAATTTTTCCACATCTGCACATCCTACCTTGGTCACTGTTTTTATTCCTGGAAATCTATCATCAATCCAATAATGCGTCAAAAACGCAATTTCTCCTCGCTTTACTTGTTCCTTCCATGCCTTCAACTCATTTCGCTTAATTCCAAATGCCATGCTCTCACCTTTTTCATTTCTAGTTCTAATAAAAAGTATCATCGTCTTGTTATTCTCTCCTCATCACGCTATAGTACATACAGAAGAAGTATGATGGGAGAAAAAGAGTATGATGTATCATGTTACATACCTATCCGGCACGTGTAAAGTCAAAGGCTACTTAGCTCTTCCAAATGGTTTCGACATTCCCGTTCCTGCATTGCAGCAATTCGTTTGTTCATTTTACGATTGTTCAGATCTGTCTGTTACAAAAATTGCAACCTCCCTATCCCTCGAAAAGAAAGATATTCGTTCAACAAAGCTTTCTGTTTTTCTATACTGCCGGGGCGGCATAGGAAAAGTAGGCAAAGTCAAAACTACATGGATAGAACAGTTTGCCAATCACGGCTATATCGTGTTTGCCCCTTGCTATCGGGGAAATGAAGGTGGAGAAGGTCGTGACGAATTCGGCGGTGCGGAGAACGAAGATGTGATATCTGCTTATCATTTTCTGCAGCACCTTCCCTTTGTAAAGTCAGAAAGGATGTCCATCATGGGATTCTCACGCGGTGCAATCAATGCTGCGCAAACTGTGGCCAATATTTCTAGTATCCACCGATTAATTCTTTGGGGCGGAGTATCAGATTTGAAAATGACATATACCGAACGTATAGACTTGCGTAGGATGCTAAAACGCGTTCTTAATGGTACACCTAATAAAACTCCTCTTTCTTATGAAAATAGATCGCCCATCCAAATAGCGAATCAAATACATTGCCCTACTCTTATTATGCATGGCACGGAAGATGTACAAGTGGACTTCAGCCATGGACTCACTATGTATAACAGGCTAAAAGAGCTTGGAACGAAAGTAGTAATGCATAGCTACGAAGGATATGGTCATCACCTGCCAGAACATATTCATAAAAAAGCATTAGATAGAATGTTTCAGTGGATAGAACAGATACAATAAAAAGAGAGCCGTCCCCAGCTCTCTTCATTCTAACCTTATTATTCTGCTTTACTCTTTGCCTCTTGGTAAATCTTATTATGGTTTTTCAAACTCTGCATTTCATCTCTATAATGTATGAGTTGTTTTTTCAAATCTTTTCTTTGACTGGAAGTTATAGCATCTCCTTCGAGACTCCGGCCTGATTCTAACACCTGCTTTACTTCATTCCTCATAGCAACAAGCTTCAGTCCCGTTTCTTTCGGTGACTTAGTCCCGTAGGTTTTCATCATAGTGATTAACATAGCTCTAGCCTTGCTAGCCTCGTTATTCAACTGCTCACCTCCAAGTTTGCAGTTACATAAAGCAACTGTTCTATTATTGTACCATAAACGACAAAATTTTTCAAAAATTCATAGTAATAGGCTGGAGTTTACAGTGAAAAACTAACAAGCTGAGCAACATTTTTGTTACATCGGCTGAATCGGAGGCTCGATATGAAACTCTTCATTATAATATATCGCCTGAATTTCATGCGACTGTGCCAATGTCATAATTTGATTACCTGGAAGCATAATAGCTACCCCATTCAAAGCAGCTGTGTATTTAGAGGTAATTGAATACGGGATATTATGCTGTCCTAATAATCGTTCGACATCTTCTTGAAAGCGGGCATGACTGTCTTCTACATTTTGCTTTGCTTGTTCTAATGACAGAGTCTTGCCTTCTGCTTCTGCCAGTACAACCGCAACCTTGGCCGGCTGTGTCTTAAAATGAACAATTACCTTCGTAATATTCGGATTCGCTAAATCAATTTTCGGGTCAATATAAACAGATGAAGTAATAATTTTCCCCTCCTCGCCTTTTCTCTTATCCTATTGTAAATTTATATATTTTTCAACCGAAAACAGAATAATCAAAAATATTAAAACTATTTCACAGCACTACTAATTCTTGGTTTATTACAAAGGATGGTTTTAAAAAAAGTTTTAACAATAGAATAAGAAATCTAAAATAGAACATTTTGTGGTAAAAAAATATGAAACGTTTATAAATTATATAGAAGTTGACTAGAATAACTAGTTGAAGAGTGAAAAAAATCCTTCTTTTTTACAAAAAAAATGATAGAAATTCAAAAATGCAACGTGTAAAATGAAAAAGAAATTGGGTAAAAAAAGCAAATCATAACAGCCATTTTGAAGCGCAAGAGGAGACAAAAGGATTAATATACAGTATATTTCTCTGCATAGAAGAATCGATAAAATCTACCGAACGCTTATAAAAGGCAAAATATTCTTAATATTAAAACAATCAAAGAGGTAGATGAAAATTGACAATGGATAATCAAAAATTTACTAATAAAGAACAAACTATTTTCCAGCATATTGGTAATAAAATACAAACAGAAGATAGAACGATTAACATAATTGCTAAACTAGAGGAACCATTAATTGTGATTTTAGGAAATGTTGTAAGCGACGAAGAGTGTGATGAGCTGATTCGTTTGTCAAAAGATAGAATGCAGCGTTCAAAAATTGGAAATACACGCGAAGTGGATAATCTTCGAACAAGCAGCAGCACGTTTTTTCAAGAAGGTGAACATGACGTCATTACTAGAATTGAAAAAAGAATATCATCTATCATGAACATCCCTGTTGAGCATGGAGAAGGTCTTCAAATTCTTAATTATAAAGTTGGGCAAGAATATAAAGCTCATTTTGATTTCTTTTCATCAGCAAATAAACCAGTAAGCAACCCGAGAATTAGTACACTAGTGTTGTACTTAAATGATGTGGATTATGGTGGAGAAACGTTCTTTCCTAAACTAAACTTTTCAGTATCTCCACAAAAGGGTATGGCAGTATATTTTGAATATTTCTATGATGACCCTTCTTTAAACGAGTTAACTTTACATGGCGGAGCTCCTGTGATTGATGGAGAAAAATGGGCTGCCACACAATGGATGAGAAGACAGAGGTTATAATAAAAATGCAACAATAAAAAATCTTAGCGACACCAGTTGTCCCTAAGATTTTTTATTGTTTATTTATCACGACAAAACTTACATACCTTAATGGTTTGATTGGTTTCCGTACGATATGGATACAACAGTTTAATTCTTGTTTTGTTGCACAACGGGCATGTTCCTCTTCCTCTTGCTGGTAAGGTATTCAATGTTTTCCCCCGGTTTCTTTTAGCCATTTCCATCCACCCTTATTGTATCATTCTTCCCTTTATCTAATGATGAAATGGGCGAAAGGTTGACAAAATTTCAAATGGAATGTTTCGACTTTTCTCCCTGTTATTTCTACAGCATTCTAACTTATGTAAATTTCAATACGCTCTTTTCCCTTTCCGATATTTTTACGTTTAAGTTCTAGCGGTCCGATTTCACCTGTTTTCTTTATGTGTGTACCTCCGCACGGAACTCGGCCAAACCCCTTAATCTCCCAATATCTTCTTTCATCTTCTTCATTGCTAAAGGCACTGGTAATATCATAGTTTGCCTCAATTAGTGTATGAGCCTGTTGTTGAAGCAAAGGAAATACAGCAGAAATATTTTCTCCCCATATAAAATCAATTCTCGATTTATCTTCCGCAATATGAGCCCCGATTTTTTGAATGGACTCCAAATTACGATACATAAGCTCCAATACAATTTCTGCAGCAAAATGCAGCCGCATGAGACGATATCGTCTGTTCCAATCAATATTCATCATCACAGATTCCCCTTTAGAAAAACCATGATTAGCTTCTAGAGTGTAGACAATTTCTTTCCCTTCCTTACCCGCTTGAAGAACACGACGATTTCCAATTGTTCCATCATCACTTTCCTGTCCCCCGGAAAACGCATATAAAATTGTTTCCTTCACAGTTACTTCATTATTATTTACACTAACAATACTAGTATCAAGCTGAGTAAGATGTGGATCTTCGCAAAATAACTTTTTGACCATAGATTCCACTTCCCTATGAACATACTTCACTGCTTTTTGAACAATTATTTTTATTAATCACTTTTCATACTTTCTATCTCACCTCCATATACTCTTTTCTACCTTCATAACTGAAAAGCTTTTGTTACACTATTCAAAAAAACAGCCTTAAGCATCCATTTGCTTAAGGCTGTTTCATTCTTACGGTACATCATGCCCCATAGAGCTATGAAGAATTTCAAACCATTGATCTAACGTTAAGTTATGTTGCAACGCATCAATTGCACTTTTGATACGGAGATTTTTTCCTGAACCTACAATCGGCATAATATGTGCTGGATGATTCAATAGCCAAGCATACAATACTTCATCCACACCTGTTGCGCCAATTTCTTCTTGTATTTTTGTTAACGTTTCACGAATACGTACTGCTTTCTCGCTATTAGAAGAGAATATCTCGCCTCCTGCAAGCGGTGACCAAGCCATTGGTGCAATGCGCTTTTTCATGCACATATTTAAGGTTCCATCTTCAAAGTTTTCTAGATTGTAAGCAGACAGTTCCAACTGGTTTGTCACAAGCGGTACATCTAAATAAGACTGAAGCATATCAAATTGGTGGTCTTTAAAATTCGATACACCAAAATGACGAACCTTGCCAGATTGTTTCAGTTCATGAAACGCTTCTGCCACCTGCATTGGGTCCATATAAGGGTCTGGACGATGAATAAGCAGTAAATCAATATACTCCGTACGTAAATTACGCAAAGAGTTTTCTACAGAAAGAAGGATATGCTCCTTTCTTGTGTTGTAATGATGAGATTTATGCTCTGGGCGATTCGATGATTCAAGTACAATTCCACACTTTGTAACAATTTCCATACGTTCGCGCAGTTCCGGCTTCAACGCTAATGCGTTGCCAAAAAGCTCTTCACATGTATAGCTTCCATAAATGTCAGCATGATCAAATGTGGTGATGCCGTTTTCTAAGCAATATTCAATTAAAGAAAGAGTTTCTTGTTCAGATTGCTTCCAATCTGCCAAGCGCCATAACCCGTGAATAATTCTTGAAAAAGATAAGTCTTCTGCCAATGTAATTCGTTCCATATAAATATCCCCTTTAAAATTTGTTCAGTGTATAGGTGCTCTCAAACGACAAAATAGATGCAAAGGCAGCACCCTTTGTAAAAGCAGAATCTGTTTTTACAAACAACACCTTCAATTGTTGAAAAGCAAAATGCAATGTTTCATTTTCCAGCGTATCCAATACTCCTTCTTCAAATGCTCGAATTCCTTTATACGGACTATCAATAATAAGAAATGACGGATTAACGAGATTCACAACCTTTGCCAATGAAGAGCCTGTATAATAACCA
This sequence comes from Bacillus sp. 165, assembly GCF_017742235.1. GTDB lineage: Bacteria > Bacillota > Bacilli > Bacillales > Bacillaceae_G > JAGHKQ01. The sequence continues at coordinate 151,535 of NZ_JAGHKQ010000002.1, read as the reverse complement.
GCGGTGCGGAACATGTCATACTCAAGTTGTTCTTTCATGTTTCTACCTGTCTCCTGTAATAACTGCTCCAACTGTTCCCTCATTCTCTCGCTGTTCACCAGAGTTTCGAGACACCCTCGCTGGCCGCAATTGCAAAGATCCCCCTCTTTTTTCACAACAAAATGGCCAATTTCTCCCGCTGTACATGTATCACCGTCATATGCATGCTTATCAATAATCAGCGCCCCTCCCACACTTTCTCCAATAGACATATAAAATGTGGAAAGCCCTGCAGTTTGCACTATCTCTTCGTTAGGTAATAGCGCAGCAGCCTTCACTTTATTGATAATATGTACCGGAACGGAAACCTCCTTGCTTGCCGCATCTCGAATCGGTACATTGTTCCATCCTAAGGAAGCGGCATACTGTAACACACCCGAGTGTTGATTGACAATACCGGGAAGCGCAATGCCAAATCCAATAATTTCGGGATGAGCTTGCAGCAGCTTCTTGCATACAGCAGAAAGCATCGCCAATGAACCATTGACATTGATTGTTTCGCAAGAGACTTCTCCTTTATCTAAAAGACAAGTCCGGTAATCTGTCACTGCATACTCTATTGTATTCTTTTTAAGAAAAATCCCAGCAGACTTGTATACGCCTGGAACTAAAGAAAGATACACTTTCGGTCTTCCCGCTGCTCCTATTTCTTGTATGCCCATTTCTCGGACTATTCCGGCTTGAATAAACTTTTCCATTATAATGGACACTGTATTTTTATTAATACCCAGTTCATTTGAAATATCAAGTCGGGAGGTCCTCTCGTTATTTCTCAAAAACGATAAAATACGCCTTATGTTATTTTCTCTTAAAACAGATGCACCTTTGCTCATTCAGCTCGTCCTTTCTTCCAGACAGCAGCATCGATATTAATCACCTTACAATTATTGTTTAATCATACCAAATGATTAATTGAACTTAATAATTATTGCACTGATTAATTTTAATCGATACATGTATAAATTTCAAACAAAAATACTCCTTCTCCACTTTCCCAAAGGTTGTGATAGGATTTTTTCAAAATACACAGAAAATATACTATATGACAAAAAAGGACAGCTTCTCGCAAACAGAAGTATTTTGCTTATACAGTTTAGCGAAATAGCATGATGGATTAGGGGGACATATAGATGACACAGCTTGAAACAATGCATCCAGTTTTAGGAAAAGTTATTGATAATATCGAAAAAGTACTCATTGGTAAAAGAAAAGCTGCCACTCTTACACTTACAGCACTTTTGGCTGAGGGACACGTACTGCTTGAGGATGTGCCGGGTGTCGGAAAAACAATGCTGGTGCGTGCACTTGCTAAATCTATTAACGCAGATTTTAAACGAATTCAATTCACACCTGATTTATTGCCTTCAGATGTAACAGGTGTTTCTATTTATAACCCAAAAGAGCTACAATTTGAATTTCGAGCAGGTCCTATTATGGGGAATATTATACTAGCTGACGAGATAAATCGTACTTCTCCCAAAACTCAATCCGCCCTGCTTGAAGGGATGGAGGAAGGAAATGTCACAATAGACGGTGTAACCAGACCCTTGCCTAAACCATTTTTCGTAATGGCGACTCAAAATCCTATTGAATATGAGGGGACATACCCGCTGCCAGAGGCTCAGCTTGATCGCTTTATGCTGAAGCTGAGAATGGGTTACCCAACACCTGAAGAGGAATTTGAAGTGCTGAACCGCGCTGAAAAGACCAAACCTATTTCTCAATTAGAACCGGTTATTACAGTGGCGGAACTCGTAAAATTCCAAGAAGACACGCAGCAAATACATGTGGAAAATGCGATTAAACACTATATTGTCAAGCTTGTAAATCAAACGAGACAATACAATTCTGTTCATCTAGGAGCAAGTCCGCGCAGCTCAATCGCATTAATGAAGGCTGCGCAAGCCTACGCCTTCATTAACGGTCGTGATTTCGTCATTCCTGACGATGTACAATTTTTAGCTCCGTATATTCTGTCCCACAGACTGATTTTAAAAATGGAAGCAAAGTTCGAAGGCTTGACTGCTGAACATGTGATTGAAAAAATTATTGCAAAAACAAAAGTACCTGTTCAAAGGACGTTGAATTCTTGATGAAAAAATCCCTGCAAATAATACACAAAATCTGGAAGCTGTCTCTGACACCGATACTGATGATACTTACCTTTGTATATGCTATGCTTCAAGGAGGATTCGTAAGCTGGTTTTTATTTTACAGCTTTCTTCCCTTTGGTCTTTACGCTTTGCTGCTTCCGCTCTTGGCGCTTCAATCCGTTGAAGTCACACGCACAACAAATCAAAGGAACTATGAGGCTGGTGAAAGGTTCTCTGCATCTATTACTATCAAGCGTAAGATTCCATTTCCTTTGTTTTATATTGTTGTTGAGGATATAGTTCCCTTAACAAACAAAACCGCAAAAACAATCCTCTTCCCTGGATTGAAACGTCAAATATCCTTTCAATATGACTTAGGTTTATTGCCACGCGGAGAACACATCTTTTCATCGATACGTCTCACAACCGGGGATTTATTTGGACTGGCTGAAAAGGAAGTTACGTTGACCATTCTAGATAAATTTTTAGTATATCCTCAATATGTGGACATGGTGTATAGACAATTAGAAAGCAGATTTGAACAAGGAACAACCTCAACAATCATAAATATTGAACGAGATTCCACCGTTTCTGTCGGCGTAAGAGATTATAAACCCGGCGATCGTTTTTCTTGGATTGATTGGAAAGCTTCTGCACGGAAAAACAGTATGATGACAAAAGAATTTGAACAGCAGCAAAATCATAATGTTCTCATCTTTATGGACCGCAGTGCATCGCCTATGTTTGAACCGCTTGTAACATTTACTGCCTCTCTTGTGAGAGCTATTTTAAAGAAGGGTGCTTATGCCGCCTTCTACTCCATCGGCAAGGAGAGAACCGTTTTCCCGTTGCAAAGCGGCGATCTGCAGCAGCAGCAAATTTTCTATCATTTAGCCAAAGTACAAGCAGATGCGGCTGTCCCCTTCTCGCGAATTATTGAAGGAGAATTTACAACCCCTACACCTGCAGTCATTATGCTTGTAACAGGCAGTCTGTCTATGCATACCGAAAAGGCTGCAGACAGTATCACTAAGAAACATGGAAAATTGCTTATATTTGTAGTGAAAGAAAAAGTAATTCAGCTTTCTAAGCAAGAACTGCATATTCTTGAAGCGCTGCGACGGAAAAATATAGTTGTAAAACCCGTTTACGAGGGTCACTATACGAATGTGTTTTTTGAGGTGAACAAGCTATGAAGTCACATTTTAATAAGAAACGAGATATGGAAAGCTTTTTCATTCATACATTTGCCTTTTTTCTTATATGGGAATGTCTGCGGCCTCTTGAAAGCTTAGAGCAAATGACGAGGTTGGACATATTCCTGCAATTTACCATCCTTTGCGTTATACTTTCATTTTTTCAGGTGAAGCGTTTTGCTGCAGTTTCTATTAAGCTAGCTGTTATTTTTTTTATGATGCGTCCGCTGTACCATCACGAAGAAAACACCTCTTGGCTGACAGTGCTTATATCAGACTTGTTTCATAATGTAGCCCTTCTCGTGCATGCGAATATGAGCGGGTATTCTCCACTCTTTCGTACATTCTTGTTTTTTATAATACTATGGTTGATTAGCAATCTTATGCTCGATGTTATGCGAAGACGACGTATACTGTTATTTTTTGTCTTGTGTATCATCTATATTCTCTCCTTCCACTCATTCAGCACCTATGATGCAAAGGGCGCTATTGTCCGCATAACAGCAGTTGGTTTTGTAATGCTTGGATTTCTTCACATAAGCAGGATAGCAATATCGGAGAAGCTGCAAGCCAATAATATTACGAAAAAAGCACTTCTGCCCTTGACTGGTGTAGTCCTAGTTACAGCAATCATCAGCTACTATGCACCAAAAGCTGAACCACAATGGTCCAATCCGTTTCTATTTATAGAAGGTTATACAAAAGGCGGGACACTCGGAGATAAAGGGAATGTAAAAAAAGTTGGCTATTCAGTCAATGACTCCAATCTTGGCGGTCCTATTTCGGATGATAGTACCGTTGTATTTAAAGTAAAAGCAGACACCAGCAACTATTGGAGAGTAGAAACAAAAGATTATTACACAGGTAAAGGATGGGAAGTCTCCAAACAACCGATTAAACGTTCCTTTAGACAAGACAATACTGTAATGAGCTGGTATGAACCTGAAACAAAGACTGTAAAGCAGGAAGCCCTGATTACTATGAACTTACAATATTTTCATGTCATTTACCCAACTGGTTTACTATCTATTAATACTGATTCGGATATATTGTACAGTACAGATCCATTTTTAGAGAAAATTTCTTCCTACAAAGATGGCTCTAGATTAGCACTAGATCAGTACACCGTATTATATGAGGTTCCTGAATTTTCTGTAGAAAAATTAAAAGCGGCTCACACAGGGGAAGGGCTAGAGTCTAATCCTGATTTTGTGAATACATATACACAATTACCACCCTCTTTACCAGAGCGAGTACGCAATTTGGCAAAAACTATCACAAAAGACAAAGCAAATCGTTACGATCAAGCAGCTGCTATCGAATCCTATTTAAAAAACAGCTCGTTTGTTTACAGTAAAGAAGAAACTCCCTTCCCCGAAAAGGACGAAGATTACGTAGATCAATTTCTCTTTGATTCCAAAATCGGGTATTGCAACAACTATTCCACCTCCATGATTGTTTTATTGCGCTCACTTGGCATTCCGTCGCGTTGGGTAAAGGGCTACACAGGGGGGACGCTTGATAATTCAAGCGATTCACACATATACACTGTTACAAATAACGATGCGCACTCTTGGGTGGAAGCATACTTTCCTGGTTATGGTTGGGTTCCTTTCGAACCGACAAAGGGCTTCAGCAGTCCGTATCGGTTTGTTGATGAGTCCACTCCTGCTGCTTCGCCTAATGAGGCAGCACCAACTAACCAGCAGCAGCCAGAACAAAATAAACAAAAACAGCTGTTTGAGGATGATCAAGCAACGAACGACAAAAAGGCTGCGGTTAAACAGCCGTTTCCGTGGTCAGTGGTATTAATAGGGAGCGTTTTGCTTACTCTTATTGGCTATGTGTTGTTTATTACAAGAATGCTATGGTTCTATTTATTCGCTATTGTTTTATACCGCTTTCGACGGCATGACGCAGTTTTCTTTAAAGCGTATGATGCCTTGCTAAAGCAGCTTACACGAGCAGGCGTTCCACGTAAGGATAGTCAAACCTTACGTGAATATGCTATCTACGTAGACAAAACCTATAAATCTACTAATATGCAAAAGCTTACAGCAAGCTATGAACAAGCCCTATACAAAAAAGAAGGGGCCGAATGGAAAGCGTCAGCTAAGCTTTGGGGAGTAATAATGAAGCAAGCATCCTCGAAGCTGAAGGACAACCCCTTAGATAAAGCAATTTGAATAAAGCTGAGACGGGATATGAGTACTGCCGGGCTTTTTTGGGCGACTCTCCTTTCGATTTCGGCGGGAGCTCGCTTTTTTCGACGAACCCCCTCCTGATTTCGGTGGGAGCTCGCTTTTTTCGGCGAACCCCCTCCTGATTTCGGCGGGAGCTTGCTTTTTTCGGCGAACCCCCTCCTGATTTCGGCGGGAGCTCGCTTTTTTCGGCGAACCCCCTCCTGATTTCGGCGGGAGCTTGCTTTTTTCGGCGAACCCCCTCCTGATTTCGGCGGGAGCTCGCTTTTTTCGGCGAACCCCCTCCTGATTTCGGCGAAATCGAATCACATATCGGCGAATTGAAAAATTCTACTAAAGTAAAACCCCACCTGCTTTTGAGCAGGCGGGGTTCCTTATTGATTTACTGTAATTTCACCATTTGCTTTCATGATCAATTGATTTGTTCCATCCCCAAGAACGACTTCTCCCACGTTCATTCCTTCTTGTGTTTGCTTAACCCACGGGATATTTCCATTTATGTCTCCATTAAAACCCTCTGCATATATCTTTAGGTGCTGATTGATTTTTAACCCTAACAGAATGGCTCCGTTATTCGTGGTTAAATTGCTGTTTCCCTGTAAAGCAGCTTCTTCAATGGTAATCATCCCATTTCCTATACTTCCTTGCAGTGTACCTGCAAAATTTTCTACTTGGATGTTACCATTGTCCAATTGCAAAGCAGCGGTATTTTCCATATTCTTCAATTCTATAGAACCATTATTCACTATGGTCTTCGTCTCAAGAAATTTAGGAACTTCAATATCAAGCAATGCATCTGAATCTGTAAAGTCTATAAACTCAGCATACTTTTGCTTCACTTGCACATACATTTTATCGCCTAAAATTTTGACAGAATAGAATTTTAATAGTTTTTCTTCTGCTTCTTTTTCATCTCCAGCAGGAACCATAATACTCCCTGTCACCACTAGTTTATTACTTTCCGCACCGCGCACTGTTACATCTCCACGGGGAACATCAATAACAATTTCTTTTATAGTGTCCGGAACTTTCTTTGTATCGTGAATGGCTACCTCAGAGGTGTGAAATTGTATTCCCAACTCATTCAATACCACATTTACAAAATTAAATCCTAATGATACTACCATAACAAACACTAGCAATACTACGCTAGCCCAGTGAAAACGAAGTGTTCCGTCTTTTCTTAACACATGAAAAGCTAGAATTTCCACTCCAAGTAAAATGCACGCAACAGGCCATGCGTTCAATAATAGTTTCTCAAACGGAATTGATATAAAATTTTGAAGAAACCAAAGCAAGCCTGTTACGATTAGCAATACACCCGCTGTAACTGTTCCTGTTCTCCATGTTCTCATACTTGCTTCTCCTTTTTTCCACGAAGCAGACGATAACCAAGTATGATAAAAATAACGCCTAGTACAACATTTTGCACAAAGTCATATGATACATACTGAGCAATACTTTGGGGCAAATGATACATACTATGTTTTAAAATAGAAAACAATCCAAAAATGATGAGTACCCAACCGATAATATATTTTTTATCTTGAAAAATATGGTATTGTATAAACGGTTCATCAGGCACCTCTTCCATTTCACGATACATGCGATACAGACGCAGCACATCAAAATAGCTATAAAATACAATTACTGGCAAGAATAAAGCCAAGCTCTCCATCACACTTGTTACAAAGAAAATTGTGCCGAAAAACATCAGCATAAATTGTAAGCCTCTGTTCATCAGCCCTAAATAAAAATGACCAAGTCCAGGTAAAAAAGATAGTACGTAAATGAGCGGTTTTCGTTTATTCACCGTCAAATCCCCCCTTAAAATTTACAAGCTCATCCAAAGAAAGCGACACCTTCCCAGCATAAGTTTGCCCTTTTTCAATTAACGACGCTGTGTTTTCAATCGTCTGTATGACATAATGGTTTGTATCTGTCAAATAATTTACAAAGCCAAAGTGAAAGAATAAAAATGTGGCGGCGGCGGCTAATGAAAGATGGAACAAGCGGATCTTTATGTTCTCCTGTTTGTATTTCTTTTGATTACTACCCGAAATTTTCTCCATAATATTATCTGCAATGGCCGGCGGCAACTTGATATCATCTGCCTCATTCCACTCCTGTTCAAGCTCTTCTATAAAAATAAGCTCTGCTTGGCAGACTGCGCATTGCTCTATATGCTTAGCTAACAGCAACTTTTGCTCATTAGATAGCTCATTCTTATGATAAAACAGCAATTGTTCGATTGTTGGGTGACTCATGTTGCCCCTCCTTCGTGCTTACTTTTTAGCAAACGCCTTGCCCGGTATAAGCGCGATTCCACTGTTTTCACTGCAACATTTAAGTTAGAAGCAATCTCTCCATATGACAGCTCTTCAAAATAATACAATTGCACAACATCTCTGTATGAAGCCGGCAGCTCTGATAAATGTGCATGCACCATTTCTTTTTCTGCATTTTTCATTAACGCTTCTTCTGGTGTTAACATGCTGCTGTCAGGTATGGAAGTAAATCCATCATCTGTTGCCTGTGCTTTTTGCCTGTCTTGCCTGCGCTTATATTCAATCGCTTTATTCATCGTAATCCGATAAATCCAGGTAGAGAATCCTGATTCCCCTTTAAACTGGCCAAGAGAACGATACAACTGGAGAAAGACCTCTTGCGCAATATCTTCTGCATCTCGCTGATTCTTTGCAACCTTCAATGCTACTGCATATACCTTCGCTTGATATCGTGTTATGAGCACACGAAACATTTGCTGGTTGCCTTCTACTACCTGCTGTATAATCTGTTCATCCGTCTCCACTGCATCACCTCATTTCCTCTTCCACTACCTTAGACGAATAAAACCGAGCCAAACCCTGCAACTTTTTTTATTTTTTTCTTACTGTGCTAAAAAATACTCAACACAAAAACACCACTTTGTTTATTTTATCAAAGCGGTGTCTCATTTTTTTATATTCATCATTCTTGTCTCCTATTTTACAAACTTTGCCGTTACATATCGAAACAGTATTGATTTTCCACTGCCGCTGACAAGTCCCACTGCTTTACGGCCAGCGCCTGTACTGTAAAGAAACTTCCTCAAAAAACTCGGTCCCATCAAACAAAACACCATAAATCCAAACCCAATAACAAAATCCTTTAACTCCGTTGCGCTTCCAATACTGTTAAAAGCTAGCCAGATAATCATAATTTGCATGCTCTGCGTAAAAATAGTTGCAACGGTTTCCCGCCACCAAACACCCCAAATATTCATATCCTCATTTACAATCGACCATGCAGCCAAAGGGCTCATAATGAGAATCAGCAAAATTTCTATCGTTCGAATGATATATTGGATAGCTAGAAGTAAAAATATCACAGCCATGGCTAAGCTCGCTAATAGAACTGCCGTAGTAGCGGTTCCTGGAACGCCAACAAATACAGAAAATACCTCTACCTTCACGCCCTTATTTAAAAATAGCTGTACAATCGCATTATTTAATGGCAAAAGAATATCTTTTAAAAGAAACGGAGCTAGAACTGCAAGAGTCCCTCCCATAAAGGTACGAACAATGACTTCCTGCACTCCTCGCTGACTATATCCGCCAACCTTTTCTATCATGATTTTAAAGGCATTAAAAGTAAAAAATACCCCTCCCATAGTGACAGATAATATAAAGATAATATCATATGCCTCTGACACATAAGGATATTTTGACAAGTCCGTCGGCGCAAATAAATAAATCCCTAACCAGTTGAAAGCCGCATTGGCGATATCGTTCATAAGGTTATGAATAAGCTCATTCAAGTACTCAATTGGACTTTTGAACATGGTATAGCTCCTCCTTATTCTGCTGCAATATCCGCTAATGCCTCTACAACATCCACTCGCCACTTATCCTCTTTTTTCAGCTGAAGCTCAATATACTGGGTGCTTGTCGTCGCTATACCGTTTACTGTGATAGTACGATTGACAGCAGCGATTATCTCTGCTGCCTTATCATTGACCTTCCCCTCATAAACTGCTATATTATGAATTTTTATATCTACCAAAGATGTGCTTTCTTCTCCTGGAGGAGTAACTTCTGCTTGCGCCCGTTCTGTTGCGTACGTTTTTATATTCTTGCCGCTATAAAGAGCTCTGAAAAAAGCCTGAGCTGTTTCCTGTATATCTAGTGCCGCCTCCTCAATATTCTTCTCGCTCTTACTTACATCACGTTTGTCTGGCAAGCTACTCACATAGAAATACATAATCCAAGCTATACTGATTAGAAATATAATTCCTGCCGGCACGATCCATCGTATCGCTTTCATTTCGTTCCTCCTGTTGGTATTCTCCCATAGCCATAGATTTTCTCCCTCCACCCTGGCTTAGTAAGGTCGCTGTACCCCACTCCTTTACTATTGCTGTTGTACATCATTTCGTTTCCGACATAAATACCAACATGACTGATAAAGGCATGGTCGCTTGTTCCTGTAAAAAACACTAAATCCCCCGGCTGCAGGTCTTGCTTCTGAATGCGAATTGTATACTTATACTGTTCCTGGGCGGTTCTTGGCAGGGTAACACCAGCTGATGCAAATGCCCATTGTAACAACCCACTGCAATCAAAGCTTGTAGTTGGCGATGCTCCTCCCCAACTATAGGGCCAGCCTTTATATTTTATTGCCTCTGTCATTACTTGCTGATATAACACATTTGTGCTTATTTCCCCTTGTAATCTATTGAAGTATCGCATTACTTTTTCGGAATATGTATAGTCCCCATAACAATATGGACTTCTCCAGCCGCAGCTTGTCACTTTTGTCTGTATGCTCGAAAACTGCTTTTTAAACACCTCTGTTCCCATCCCGCCGTGGTCTTTAATAAAATACAGCCAACCCGGTCCGAAGTTATAGCTTTGTATAATAGTAGGAAGGTCAGTAATCCCCAGCTTTTCTCCTATTTGTAGCATATTTTTCCAATGAATAACCCCCTGCTTTATACTGGCAGTGGGATTCACTATCGCTCCCGGTAAAAGCCCCGCTGATTCACTGCTTTGCATCACATCTGCTGCCGTTCCCCCACTCTCCTGCATGATAATGGCTAAAAGGACCGGGATATATTGTTCATCAAGCCCCTCCTCTTTTACTGCCTCTCGCACTACAGGCTCCCACCGTTCAACTTCAGGTGCAATCATGAACTCATTTGTCTTTTCTGGTACTGCACCAAAAAATAATAGGAACAGAAGCACACCCATGAGCATGCATGTGGTGAAAATCCCGCTCCAGTACTTACTTGCAAGTAATGCTTTTGCATACATGCTACAAGACCCCTTCATACCTCTTTTTATATTGCTTCGGATCAATGAGCTGCAGCTCCTCAGGTGTCACATCCACCCGCATATATACTCGATGATGCCCCGCAACATAAATGCCTTCTCCTTGTTTGCGCCGTGCGATAATCGCTTCTTCCTCTTCCGACAAACGAAGTACATCATAATCTTTTAAATCGCGAATATCATTATCCTGTAAGCCAAGCAGCAGCATACTGATGCTATTATTTAATATTGCTTTTCCAACATTATGTCCCCCTTCAACCGCTCCTAAAAAGTCAATAGGCTGCTGTGAAGCGACTATCGCTTCTCCCTCATATTTTCGAATACGCTTATAGACATCTAGCAGAAACATCGCACTTTTTGCGCTTCTCATCAAAAGATGCGCTTCGTCCACATATAATTTTTTAGGAGTAGTCGTATCTCTTGTAATTTCTTCCCATAAAAATGACAAAATATTAAACATCACAACCGGCTGGCTGTCACCATCCTGCTGTAAATCTTTTATATCAAAGGAAATGATGTTATTGTGTAAATTAACGTTGGTCGCACCGTTAAAAAGCTTCCCGTTCGTTCCCTCTGTATACATTCTTAAAATTTCACGGAAATTTTGTAAGCTTTCATAGCCGCATTCTCCAATGTGCTCATATAAATCACTTAAAGTAGGAAATGCTTCTGCCTTCCGATGGGCAAATACAGTAGCTTCCGTTATATTATATTTTCTATATACCGCGAACAAAGCACGTTCCAAAAGCGCACTTTCTAACACTGTCATATCAGGGTAAATCAGCTTAAAAAATATTTTTAAGCGCTGCATTTTTAAAAACAGCACACTTCCTCGAATATCATCGTCGGTCGTATCATGCAGAATATGAAATGGATTTATCACATGCTCTGTGTTATTACTGATCCGCACAACCTGCCCGCCAATTTTCGAAACGAGCCTTGCAAATTCACGCTCTGGATCTAAAATAAAAAAACGGGTATTCTCACCTTCAAGCACCCACTGGCGCAGCAAATGCTTTTGCATAAAAAAGCTTTTCCCCATTCCAGTTGTTCCGAGGATCAGCATATTGCGTGAAGGAAACTTCTTTTTGTCATTCATATCAACAAGAACGACATTATCGGTATGCAGGTTCTGCCCCATAATGATGCCGCTTTGCATAAACAGCTCGCTTTCATCAAATGGAAGCATAGAAGCAGCAGCAGATGTGTGCATGTTTTGATGTGTATAATGAGGCAATGTAATCTCGCAAACTGGCAAAACACTTCGAAGTGCCTCTAACATATTATCTCTTGCCGGTACGATTGACAGCCCAGTTTGCCAAATAATACTTTGCAGGCGATTCGTAATACGATTTAATTCTTCTAAATCCGATGCTTGAAGATGAATATAAGTATGCACAAGAAGAATAGTCTTATGGTTATGACCAAGAAGAACATCGAGCATTTGTTCTGCACTTTTTCGCTTTCTTTCTGTCTCCTTTCGGCGTACAGGTGACAGTGATTGAGTTAAACGCGCCTCATATTCTTCGATAGATTGATTCAAATGACGAATCATTTTATCACTAGCTACTGGAACAAGATGAGTGCTTATATTAATATTTCCAGAAAACCGGTATAATTTTGTCAGCCAATTCCCCTTAACTCGGTTTGGGTAATCCACAACTAATAAAGTACGGGCATAATTGGAACCTAGCATAATATAATCTCTCATTTCCTCTATAATACCAGGAGCAATTTTGTCCTTAAGAGATGCGCATGATCCAATATATGTATCTAGCTCTGTTTCTTCTTTGCTTCTTTTAGAAAATATCATGCGTTCTTCCCTCCTACTGTATAAGGGACAATAAAGGTATCTTCAATAGGCCGATGCTGTGAGCCTGCATAATCAAACAATGTATGAAGATATCTCGCAATATCTAAATCATGAGCCTCATGCACAGTTAAACCCATTTCTTCTAATCCGCTTTTTACTTGCTTTTTCTTTTGATCAAGTTCCATCATACTCTCTTCATAGCTCTGCTTCGTTTTCCCAGCAACGGGCTCTGCTATCATCAAATAACGCTGTCTTTGAATCATAGCAGTGCTTGTTTCAATTCCTTTTGCATACGCAATATATCCCCGAAGCAGATCCTGCTTTACTGTATCAGCATGCACCTGCTTGGCTTCTAAGCTTTTCACATATCCGCCAAGATCTACAGGCTGCGACATAATCGTTGTTTGCACAGGAAAGGATAAGCTTCGTAAAAACATTTCATATTTATTCATTGCCTCATTCAATTCCCTGTGACTCATCAAATCCAAGTTAATCGAAGACACCCGTAGCAGCTGAACAAGGCGAAAATCATTCGTAACAATAATCCCTCCATCAAGAGCCCGAACTGGTATTAAGGTTTGGACGGATTGCTCGTGCTGTCGTTCCTGCTTCTCCTTGCGCCTCCTCCATATGCTCTTCATACAGTACCTCCTTCCGGTAATAATACACCCGCTGCCTTGTAGCAAATCGGAGCAATTCGCGAGCATGCTGCCAAAACGGTATATTCTCCCTTACAGGTCTGACATAAACAAACACTGCTGAAATCACCATCGTAATCGTGACAATAGGAATCTTTATATACATCGTAATTGGCATAAGCAATACTGGAATATCTAAAAGAAGAGATGGCAAGAAACAGAGCAGGTCCTTTAATGTTACATTTTGCATTACCTCAAAATTACCGCTTACATTCCCTGGAATTGTATATTCTTGTTTCTCCTGCATCTGCTCACCCCAATAATCCTAAAAACCACTTCATAATAATGCCTGAACTCATAACAACAGCTACAATAAAGAATGTTTCCTTCATATTGCTTTTATATTGGCTTTTTTTTCCCGCAGAGTTCGTAAGACTATACATAACCCCCATAGCCATAATAGCCGCTGTCCCAATAGATGGAGCTACAATCATAAAAAAATTAATAATGCCGTTTGCCACATTTTTAACAATGACGGTCGGATCATCACTGGCAGCAAATACTGCAGCAGGCATCATCCCTATACAAAATAGGAATACTGCAACGTACAGATAACCTTGTTTCTTCATTCTTTCAGCTCCTTTCTAGAGGTATTTCGCTTATTGAGATATTCTTCAAGTATTCTTTTATCCCATGTTAAATAACGGTCATTTATACTGCAAAAAATATCCCATTGTTTATGCAAAACGGCAGAAAATTCGGCATTCAGCTTTTTGGTTTCCTTTAGACTCACGCCCCCCTCCCTCTTTATTAAAGAAAGCTTCTTTTCTTCAATGTATATCCAGTATGTCCCATAAAGACGACATATCTAGTACCATTTTTGTTCGTCAAATACCAGCATAGTCACTAAAAGAAATTTAAAAAAAGATACAATACCCATGCATTTTACAAATTTTATAACGTGATGACTTCACTCCTTGCTTATACTACAAAAAACATATTCCCCATTGTCTGCCTTTATATAGAAAAAACGCTGCCAAATTTCGGCAGCGCTCTCATACCTATCAGATTGATTACCATGATACTACAACAGCTCTTGTTTGATTATTTGTTCGGCGTAAGCAGACAGTTCTCGCGTGGAGTCCCATTTTCCTTCTTTTGTTTCAATCTTCGGATGAATTTTAATTTCCACTGTACCAGATTTCAGCATAAATTGCTGTTTTTCTAGTAATCTGGCGGTACCTTGAATAGTAACCGGCACAACACTTGCACCTGTTTCATGGGCAGGTCGAAAGCTCCCTGGCTTAAATGGTAGCTCCTTCTCTCCGTAGTTAATAGTTCCCTCAGGAAATATTAATACATCCTTACCAATTTGCAAATACTGCTTCATTCGTCTCACAACCTCAACTGAACTTCGTCTGTCTCCTCTTTTTAATGCAATATGACCAATTTCCTGAGTCCAGCTTCGAAAAACAGGGATCTTTTCAATTTCTTGCTTCATTACAAAATACGGAATACGATCAAGACATGCATAAAGAATAATAGGATCTAAATGACTTTCATGATTGGCGACCAGTAATACAGCTTCAGCAGGAAGATTGCTTTTACCTTCTACCTGCAGTCGTATCCCTCTAAGCTTTAGTATCTGCCTTACCAGCCTCTGCAATTTTTCATTTAATAGTTTCTCTTTATCCTCTTCTTTTTTTATCCTGTGCACATAAGGAATATGAAAAACAAACCAAATGAGAACATAAATAACAATCAATATAAGACGTATCAAGAAAATCCCTCATTTTGTGTTTTTTTTATAGTATTCAATTTAGAGCTTTTCTGATTTTATTTTTTATAAAGCCTTACCAGTATATTAGAAGAAGAAATAGTAAGTTTTCATTTGTAATATTCACAGTTAACGCTAGCATATATACTGAAAAGGATTCCTTGTCAAAGTAACACTTTTATGCTTACATAGAAGGAACATTTCTCATTGCATGAGATAATTATTAGGTGAAAGCAATATATTTGATAGTAAGCAAGTCATTATAACTCTCGCTATATAGGAGTGATGGTATATGAAAAAACAATCGGTTCTTTTAATAGCGATTATCGTTTTGATAGCAAGCGGCTGTCAAAATAAGAATACTGCTGCTCCAGACACCCAAGAAAAACCTCCAGTTAATGAAGAACAAAACACACCAGAGAAACCTCAAAACCCAGAACCAAAACAAGAAATGAAAGTAGTAGAAAACGAAGCTTTCAAGATTACAAGCCCTATTCCAGAACAAACAGTAGATGGAAGCTTTATTTTAGAAGGGCAAGCACGTGTCTTCGAGGCAAGTTTCCAGTACAGACTTGAAGATGGACACAACGTTTTGGCAGAAGGACATATTATGGCAGACGCAGGAGCACCTGAATGGGGTAACTTTAAAGTTGAAATTACTTACACGGGCGCCACAAGCCCTCACGCTGTTTTGACTATATTTGAAGGAAGTCCTAAAGACGGTTCTCCGCAGCATGAATTGCACATACCTCTAACAATACAAACATATGAATAAAAAACTGAGCACGGGAACATAATCCGTGCTCAGTTTTTTTAGGTAAGCATTATAGTCCTAACAAAACGAAGTAAAAAGCACCTTACTTTAAGCATTGTATTTCAAGACAGTGCCTCAAATGTCTACTTTTTGTGCGATTCTTCATCCCAAATATCCTCTTCTTCTGCAAATTCGGTGCCAAATGCCAGCTTCGGATTAAATGAATTTCCCTTTCGTTCTTCTGTCCGAATCGACGACAGGTCATCCTTTACATTCAAATGTACAAATACTTCCACTGCAGTAATGACAATCGCGGATATAATACTGCCCCATGCAATTTGCATATAGCTGTTTAACAGGATATTCCCAAAAATCCATACACTCATATACACTAAAAGAAAGTCAATTATGAGTGCGGCTCTGTTTCCTAATTGTGGTAAAATGATTCGATCTACTAACATATATGACACAACAGTAACAAGTAAACTAAAGGATAGAATATCCACAAACGTTGCCTCGAAGAACACATCCAAACCGATCGCGAAAGCAATCACACAAGAAATAAACTTGATTAACAATATAGCAGTTTGACTCATAATCCACATCTCCCTTTTCTACTTAGTGTGCTATAAAAAAGAAAATATTATACATCTGCCTCTCGAGAGCGCTTTAGGAGCAGCCACTTCCACTGTATTCGATATAAACAAGATAAAAACTACTATATTTTACATTAGATGACCTATCATCTTTTCCTATTTTTAACAAATATTTCAGAAAAAACTTTTAACTTCCTTTTTACTATTCCCTCAATATAATTAAGGATATATAGGTTTCAGGCACGATTCTAAATAGGGGGATGCTATGTACAGACTATTCGTTATTATTCTTGGTTCTATTCTAGTGGCTGTGGCCTACAATCTTTTTCTTATACCGCATCAAATATTAAGCAGCGGAATAAGCGGCATAGCAATTATGATTGGACTTATTACCCCTCTCAGTACCGGTCTCATGAACTTTTTGCTAAACCTTCCTCTTTTAATTTTAGGGGTCATGAAACTAGGCAAACGCTTTATCTTCTATACAATTTTATCCGTTACGACACTTTCAGTCAGCCTTGCTGTCATTCCTATAGAATCGATTTCAAATGAACCATTGCTATCATCGTTGTTCGGTGGAGTTCTGACAGGGGTTGGCATTGGTCTCATCTTCCGGGTTTCTGGTTCATCTGGAGGATTTGACATTATCGCTATGCTGTTAACAAAGAAAAAGGATTTTCCTTTGGGAGCATTAATTTCAGCAATGAACGGGGTAGTAGTGTTTATTTCCGGTTTTATTTTCACTTGGGATGCTGCACTCTATACACTTGTTTCTATTTATGTTACCGGTAAAGTGGTAGATTCTATTCACACAAAACATATTAAGCTGACGCTCACAATTATTACAAATAAAGGGGAAGAAATGAAACAAAAGCTTCTTTCCAATTTATATCGAGGCATCACCATGATGGATGGGCAAGGAGCTTACTCTGGTGAGAATCGGAAAATTTTAATGACAGTTATCACCCGATATCAATTAGCAGATGTAAAAGACTTGATTAATGAGGTGGACGCTAAAGCATTTGTTAACATTACCGAAACACAAGAAGTAATGGGACTCTTTCATCGGAATTGATATCATACCAAAACAAGCCTAACTTGCTTGCACAGTTAGGCTTGTTTTTTATCCGTATAAAGTTTATTCCGCATCTCGGGCATTAATGACCTCACCTCTTGTAATACCTCGAAGCTTTTCAAATGTGATGGGCAAAACGGATTGGGCGGTTCCTGCCGCTGTGTATACAACAGCGAACCTTTTCAATGATTCATCCAAAAAAACAGGCACATCAGTATGTAATGCAAAGGGACAAACACCGCCGATTTGAAATCCCGTTATATCTTTGACCTCCTCAGGCGTTGCTAGTTTCGGCTTTCCCCCGCCAAGCAGCCGTTTAACCTTTTTTGAATTGACCCTCACATCTCCAGCAGTTACAAATAAACCGAACCGTTTGTTCGATTTAAATAAAATCGTTTTAGCAATTTGCGCCCCTTCAATGCCAAGTGCTCTCGCGGCCTCCTCTACTGTGTTTGTTTGCTCTTGAAACTGGATCGGTTCCAAATTTTCATCAAACCTCTTTATATAGTTGCACACTCGCTGAAACGACATATACACTCTCTCCCATCCTTATGTAATTCAGCTAAAATAGCCCTCGAAGTTTGTGTTATCTTGTAATACTATTACTTTTTTACCATATTTATTTAACATTATTAATATTTCTTGTTTATTAACTTCTTCAAATCGTTTATTCCACTCAAACATCTTTCTAAATATGGTGAAGCTTGGTGTATAGTTAGCTTTTTCTATTCGCAGCTTCTGTAATATAAATCGTTTTATAATTCCATATTTCCTTTTCGAGGCACCTGTATTTAAAAACACTATGAGGTCAGCATGCTGAAAGCTGGAAGATACCCATTCATAGTGAACGCCCTCTACAATCCATTCATCAGAATTAAGGATATTTTGAAGAAGTGCATCTCTTTCTTCTTCACTGTTTCTGCTATCGCCATTTTTTGTCTTCTTCTATACAATGTTGTCTAATTCATAATACGGAATAAGCAATTTAGAGGACAGTATTCTTGCTAAGGTTGTTTACCGCTACCCATTGAACCAATAATATGTATTTTTTTGGAATATTATGCAATTGAATCCCTACTTTATCGAACTCGTCATACTACTATTTCTATACCCGTCTCGCCCATTCCTTTTTTATTTCAGGAAAGCAACTGTAGTCTAATTTGTTCAACATGCTGTATTTTTCTTATTTCTAACTCAAAGGTATATTTGTACTATGCAAAACGTAAAACATGCAATCCCGCAAAAGGATTGCATGTTTGTCCTGCTCTAATTTGTAATCTCCGCGACTTAACATCATGCTCTTACTTAAACCATGAGCCAACGATAGGATATTGAAACGGACGGTCGTTAGCCGCACGGATAATACCAATGATCGGAACGATTAAAGCCATCAAGCTAAACACTACAAGAAACGGCAGACCGATTAACACCCACGAGAAGAAAGCTGAAATACCAATCAATATACCTATAACAAAGTGGAATACGACTGCTTGCAAAGATAAGCTTTTTATGTCCCGATCCGAAATGAGAAGATAAACAATGAGAGGAGCCAGTACAGGCGCAAACCAAGTACTAGCGTGAATCAATATTTTAAGTCCCTTATGCTCCATTTACCCTATACTCCTTTGAACCACTTGGGTTCTTATATTTATAATAATATTTTACATCAAGACAGGTTATTTGGTAATTAGACTTAAGACTGATTTTTGACTACAATCTTTGTATGATTACTTACACCTCTTCTTGTTTACAGTACTCATGCGCACATTGTAAATACAGAATAAAGAAAACGAGACCATCTTCTCTAATAGTATTCTAACAATATTGTTTAACGTTATTAGAATGTTACCTGCTTCTTCTATTATGAACATACTCCTTTCTTATTCTTTATTACTGCCCTCCACTACTACAGAAAAATATTTACATATTTATCCGAACAATCAGAAAAAATAATTAATATTTACTTGTATCTTTTTTCTAAAAACCATGTTACAATAAAGTTAATTATTTTTGTTCGTTATATGATTGATAGAAGGAATATATAAACAATCGTCTTGAATGAGTATGGAGAGCAGGAATGGTAATACAATGTGGAATTATCCACACAGGAGGAATATTTATGTTACAAGGTAAAGTAAAATGGTTTAATGCAGAAAAAGGTTTCGGTTTCATTGAGGTAGAAGGTCAAGATGATATTTTTGTTCACTTCTCTGCTATTCAAGGCGACGGTTTCAAGTCATTAGAAGAAGGTCAAACAGTTACATTTGAAATTACTCAAGGTCCTCGTGGAGCACAAGCTGCTAACGTTCAAAAGTAACAAAAAAGGCTCCTATTCATTAGGGGCCTTTTTTTATTACCAGTTTCTCCTTTTAGAGTAATCAGCTAATAAAGGAATTTTTTGAAGATGCAGGAAAAATGACTAGTTTAGGTATACCTGAAACAACGAAAGCCCTGCCTCTCTTCCATCCTTACGGCTCCTTGACCGTGCCAGTGTGAATCAGGTTTATAAATCTAAATTGCTGCTAATATTAAAATATTTGGTGAAATATTGAATGTACGTAAAAAATCATAAACAAAAATGTATCAAACCAGACTGTAGAGGTAATAAAAGGGGATAATACTAGAGAGTTAAAGAAGTAAAATTGCACTGAAGTAATTCTCGTATCGCAATAACCCTAATGAAAACACAGTTAGACTGTTTCAAAAAACACAATGTAGTATCTAGCTTCCATTTTAACAGAAGCTTTTGATTTGATTTTCAGTAATTCCTTCAATTAAACCCAGTTCACTCATTAACATTTCCTGTGCATTGTTCAGCATTTTCTTTTCGCTTCCATTAAGCGCTTTTTCTCTTTCCATTCTCATTAAATCGCGCACCACTTCAGCACCATCTTGTATTTTACCTGTTTTTATTTTTTCTGTATTCATCTTATACCTTTGTTTCCATGAAAGTGACTTATCTGATTCTCCATATTGAAAAATGTGTAATACGTTTTTCAATGCACTTGGATCAATAACTGGACGTATACTCGAATTTGACATTTGATTTATAGGAATCATCACTTGCATATTATTGATTACCATCTTCACGACATAATATTGCTGTGTTTTTCCTAAAACCTCTTTTTCTTCTATCGCTTCAATTACACCTGCTCCATGCATTGGATAAACAATGTTATCGCCGATTTGAAACAAATAATCCACCTCCATATATGCTGACTTTTTAATGATATCACAGATTCTATTTTTTATCAAATTTATAATAATACCACGATGCCATTATCATCGTCAATACTTTTTGATTATTTAATTTATATCATCAATTTTCATACGATTGCTATGAAAACCGAATTAATTGCGCAAATATAGAATATAGCAAGATAACTTTGTCTTACATGCCAGCTTCTGCTGTTGACAGATATAAATAGAAATTATTTTAATTGAATATCTATATTAAATATTACCTTCTTAATAATATGTAGGATTTTAACTTAATTTACTTTTCAAACTCAAAAGCACCCATTATTTGGGTGCTCTAATCACTAAATTTTCGTTACAAAGTTCCTTAACCCTAAAATCTTTAGGTTGGAACTTAACTTTGCTCCAGTCTCTTTCACATTCTTCTTGTACTTTTGTTATCCAACTATTTAATGCCTCTTGAGAATCCTCTGCAGCTACGACTATTGTTTCAGTATTATACTCTATTAAATACAAACATTTAGCCATTTGGTCATTCCTCCCATCATTTACACTTCGACAGAAGAAAATAATACACCTTTATTTTAATCCAGAAGTATGCTTCTTATAATTTTTGTAAGTATTTTGCGAACTGATTACGCCAGCTCTCCGCCAGTTCTTCTACCGCCACAATTTGCAGCATCGCTTCCTTATTTGTTTTATCATGATACATAGTATGATTGGCAAATGAAAGAGAGATTCTCTCTGGATGGCGGCTAATCAGCTCCATCGTACAAGTTGGCTGCACGTTTCCTTCTTGTAATACGCGTGCATAATAACCGGAAAATCCAGTGTTTTGTATCATGACAGGAAATTCTTTTATATTATGCTTCTTCGCAATTTTAAAGCATGGCTGCCGGGGCTGGCTGACTTGTACTACAGCATCTCCTAGTTGAAACGTATCACCTATACATATATCCTCTTCCGTCATACCTTTTGTTGTCAGATTTTCCCCAAATGCACCATACTCCAATGGTATATTATATTTTTCAATCCAGTATGCATAATGCTCATAGGGATATACACACACCGCTTTATCTTCTCCGCCATGATGAACTAAATCAGCTTGCCCATCACCTTCAAAATTTAATTTTGACAAAAATAACACATCATCAACCGGCTTCTTATAAATGCCCGTTTCTATATCTTTCCCTCCATACTCTATTCTCACAGGCTTTCCTACATTCAATGAGAGGATTCTCATGCTTTCCTTCCTTTCATATATCTACCATTATAATCTATTTATACAAGGCCTACTCTATTAATTGTTTACTTTTTCTGCTTGCCAATAATAATGACTCAACGCTTCTGCCAATACATCAACAGTGTTATACAGCTCCTCTAACGTATTATCAACGCCGCCAATTTCAATTAGCATCGCATGGGGTGATAAATCTTGGTTATATACTCCGTTTCCTTGCTTATAATATTTCTTGAAAATCCCGCGGCTAATTCCGTAATACTTTTCCTCTAAATAGGAATTAATTGCTTTTGTAATCTCAATATTTTGTTCATATTGTTTATTTTCCATACCAACAATAAAATATAATCTTGCATACGACTTTCCATTAATAACTTTCGTTGTTTCCTTCTTCCGTCTGTCGTCCCGATGAATATCAATTAAATACGTTATATTTTTATCCTGAGCCATAGCTTCCTCAACGACTTCGCGTGAAGCATTATAAGATTTATACCAATCCCATCCTTTTTTCGACAAGTAATCCCCAATATTTGTTTTATCATGGTCTACGGGTATTCCCTGTGCTTCTAATCGCTTCTGAAGACGATCTCCTAATAAAGAGACATTTACCTTTGGACTAGAAGCTTGGTTTGGCTTAGTAGCTCCTGGTATTAATGGAAGAAACGACTCCCAGCTATGTGTGTGGTAAATAAGCACTGTATTCTTTCCAGTCGGCATTTGCGTCGGTGTCCCAGCCGGAGACTCTTTATCTGCCTCATTAACTTTATCTGTTGCTACTTGTCTATCTTTAACAATTTCGTCTAGCGGTACACTGGACTCATTCGGTATATTCGTATGATCCGTCCCTTCCCCTGCAACTAAAATCTCCGAATAATACTGAGACATGCCTGGAATCTCTTTTCCTATTAAGCTGCGAATATCATCTGTATGGATATCTGTAGCAATAGAAAATAATAGAGAACTTACAGTTTCCCGTTTATTATCTTTAAAAAACCCTTCTGAAAAGTAATGATTTTCCTGTTCCAAAGCATACATAAATCCTTTTATGGACAAATTGCCGAGCCATTGATTCACTTGGTAAGATTTTAGATTTTGCAAATAGGACGAAAATATGGTCGCTGAAAAGAAAAATAAAAAAACGCCAAGTGCCATAACGGGAACGATTCGATACAGCTTAATCGGTTGTATATAAATTTTATTTTTTTTCACTCTATCACCCTCTCTTGTCTATATATATGAGAAAGATAGAGTTAATAGACGAAAAAAAATGAAAACCAGCATCCTAGGATACTGGTTTTTCATTTCATCTTCTTCCCAACAAAAATTCCATAATAACATGCGCAGCAACGCGGCTCGTCATATCGCGAATATCAAGTGTTGGATCGATTTCGACAATATCCATCCCTTGCACAAGCGGCTCTTTTCCAAGACAATGCATAGCTTCTAGAAGCGTACTGCTGTCCATTCCGCCAGGTCCAATAGCAGGACATCCTGGTGCAAATGCTTGATCTAACACATCCATATCCACTGATATATAAATCGCGTCTACTTTTCCTCGTAATGACTCGATGCTTTCCGTTATTATATCACTTATGTTTCTAGTACGAACATCTCTCATCGTATACACGGTAACACCATGCTGCTTGGCATAATCATGATAGCCTTTTGCATTTGAAAAATTTCTGATGCCAATTTGGATTAAATGCTCGCCTTGTATCACACCATTTTCGATTAAGCTTCGAAATGGTGTGCCATTAGACGGGCCTCCATCCTCCAAATTCCGCAGGTCGTGATGAGCATCAAATTGAATCACACCAACTGTTCCTTTTGCTTTAGCGAATCCGCTGATAGAAGGAAAGCTCGTGGAATGGTCTCCTCCAAGAATAATAGGAAGCATATCATTGTGCCCCTTAGTTAAGGATTCCACCGTAGATGCAATACGAGCACGGCATTCTGTTAAATCGGTTACGTGCATTTCAATGTCACCGCAATCGTAAAGTAACGCATGCTTCATATCATATTCCTGCTCAATGGCATATGTAGAATATGCCCCGAGCATATTGCGAATGGCACCTGGCGCAAAGCAGGCACCAGAGTGACTAATCGATGGTTTTGAAAGCGGAACGCCGATAAGGGCCGGTCCGTTGATAACTTCTTTACCATCCCAGTTTTTTATAATTTCATTATATCGTGTAACCTCACGATCTTGAAACTTTGCCATTCCAGCTTTTTTTAGATAGTTTTGCATATTGCTTCTCCTCTTTGATACACAACTGTTCCATTTTTAATAACCGTGTTCACATGATTTACACCGTAATGATACGGAACATAGGCATAATTTAAAGCATCCCAAATTACGATATCCGCTTTTCGTCCTTCTTTAATTTTGCCAGCTTGCTCGCCTCTATTAATCGCATGAGCTGCGTTAATGGTCACAGCATTCCAAATTTCTTCCGGTGTCATTTTAAGTTTTAACATCGCTAAGCTCATAATCAATTGCAGATTTTCTGTCGGAGAGCTTCCAGGGTTAAAATCAGTCGCTAACGCAACAGGAGCACCTTCATCAATCATCTTACGCGCCCTAGCAAAGCTTTCTTTATTTAAATAAAATGTCGTTCCCGGTAAAATAACCGCTACCGTGTTTCCTTCTGCCAGCATGGAGATACCTTCATCAGATGCTCCTACAAGATGATCAGCAGATACTGCGCCAATAGATACAGCTGCTTCTGTTCCGCCAAGCGGATCAATCTCATCCGCATGAATTTTCACATCAAAGCCCATATTCATTGCATTTTGCAAAAACTCTTTTGATTCTTCTACTGTAAATACACCTGTTTCACAAAAAATATCAACAAACTCTGCCAGTTCTCTTTCTTTTATTTGCGGAAGTAAATCCAGCATGCTTTGTAAAAACTCTTTTCCTCTGCCTGCATATTCTTTCGGAACAGCATGCGCTCCTAAAAATGTTGATACAATATCCATTGGATGTTTGTCCTGTAAGGATTTTACAACCTCTAATTGCTTGAACTCCGTTTCTTCATCCAATCCATACCCGCTTTTTGCTTCCATTGTCGTTACGCCGTAGGAAAGCATACGATTTAAGTGAAATATCGCCTTTTTCTCCAGTTCTTCATGAGAAGCAGCTTTTGTGGATGAAACAGTTGAATGGATTCCGCCTCCATTTTTCAATATTTCTAAGTAAGGCACACCTTGGAGCTTTAATGAAATTTCATGCTCGCGTGAACCGCCAAACACTAAATGCGTATGAGGGTCAACTAGGCCCGGAGACACAAGACGCCCTTCACAATCTATGATTTCATTTGCATGCAAGCCTTTTGCCTCTTCTGTCGTACCGACAAAAGCAATCTTACCGTCCTTAATCCCTACTGCACCATTTGTAATTACAGGCAGCTCTTGCATCTCGCTCCCTTTTACTACTCCATTTCCATGATCCATCGTCAGCAATTGACCAATGTTTATTAGCAATGTATCGTACATTTCAGTTCCTCCTTAAGAAAAGCTGCCAGGTACCATTACCATGGCAGCTATAAAAATCTCAAATCTGTTATACTGCATCTTGCAAGAAATCATGCCTGAAGCCAGGCATGATTTGTCATTAGTCCATCATTGGGATATGAACGCCTTTTTCTTTTGCCGTTTGTACAGCTAAATCATAGCCTGCATCCACATGGCGAACTACACCCATACCAGGGTCAGAAGTCAAGACACGTTCTAAGCGCTTAGCCGCTTTTTCTGTTCCATCTGCAACAATAACCATTCCTGAGTGTAAAGAATATCCCATACCTACACCGCCGCCGTGGTGAAGAGATACCCAGCTTGCACCGTTAACACCGTTGATTAATGCGTTTAAAATTGGCCAGTCTGCCACTGCATCACTGCCATCCTTCATAGCTTCTGTTTCACGGTTAGGAGACGCAACAGATCCACAGTCCAGGTGGTCACGGCCGATAACGATCGGTGCAGACAGCTCTCCTTTTGCTACCATTTCATTAATAATGCGTCCAAATTTCGCGCGTTCACCGTACCCTAACCAGCAAATACGGGATGGTAACCCTTGGAACTCTACCTTTTCACGAGCCATCTTAATCCAATTGCATAAATGAGTATTATCAGCAAATTCACGTAAAATAACTTCATCTGTTTTATAAATATCCTCTGGATCACCGGATAATGCTACCCAGCGGAATGGTCCTTTTCCTTCACAGAACAGTGGACGAATAAACGCCGGTACAAATCCAGGGAAATCAAAAGCATTTTGTACACCTTCATCAAATGCAACTTGACGAATATTATTACCGTAATCGAAAGTGATAGCACCTCTCGTTTGCAGCTCAAGCATTGCTTCTACATGAACAGCCATGCTCTTTTTCGCAAGACGGATTAATTCGTCTGGATTATTTGTTCGCATCGCTTCCGCTTCTTCAAGCGTCATACCGATTGGCAAATATCCATGCAACGGATCATGTGCTGATGTTTGGTCAGTCAATAAATCCGGTGTAATTCCGCGTTTTACAAGCTCCGGCAGAATTTCAGCTGCATTGCCTAGCAATCCGATTGATAGCGGCTCTTGTTTCTCTTTATATTCCTGTGCAATCATCAATGCTTCGTCTAAAGATTCCGTAAGGATGTCACAATACTTTGTTTCTAATCTTCGTTCAATACGATGACGATCCACATCAATCGCAATCACTACACCGCCGTTCATTGTAACAGCAAGAGGCTGTGCTCCACCCATACCGCCAAGACCTGCAGTTACTGTTATCGTCCCTTTTAAAGAACCATTGAAATGCTGATTTGCAGCTTCCCCAAACGTTTCATACGTTCCTTGTAAGATTCCTTGCGTGCCGATATAAATCCAGCTTCCTGCTGTCATTTGACCGTACATCATTAAGCCTTTTTTCTCTAATTCACGGAAATGCTCCCATGTTGCCCACTTCGGAACAAGATTAGAGTTAGCAAGCAGCACACGCGGTGCATCTTCATGAGATTTAAATACTGCAACCGGCTTTCCAGATTGAACTAATAATGTTTCATCGTTTTCTAAGTTTTTTAATGTGTCTACAATCTTGGAAAAACTCTCCCAGTTGCGAGCTGCTTTACCAATACCGCCATACACTACTAATTCTTCCGGTTTTTCTGCAACTTCCGGATCTAGGTTGTTCATCAGCATGCGAAGCGCTGCTTCTTGAATCCAGCCCTTCGTATTCAATTCTGTTCCTCGTGGCGCACGAATAATTTTTTCTGTTTTTTCCATGGTTATTCTCTCCTTTTAATTTGTTGTTTCTAAACGGTTAACTGACCAAGCTGCTGTTTTCAACCATTTTGTTAGTTCTTCAATATCCGTTGAAAATACACGGTCTTTCGTAATAGACGGAACAACTTGTCGCCCTTGGTAGTAAAATGCCTTTGTTTGAGAAGCCATTTTTTCTACACCTCTGAATTCAGTTGCTTGCAGCGCGCAAATCATTTCAATCGCCAACACGCGGCGAACGTTTTGCACAATTTGATGTGCATGACGAGATCCGATTGTGCCCATGCTGACATGATCTTCTTGATTCGCGGAAGACGGAATAGAATCCACGCTCGCCGGATGTGCTAACGTTTTGTTTTCAGATACTAACGAAGCCGCACAATACTGCATTATCATTGCTCCGGATTGCAGGCCAGGCTGCGGGCTTAAAAACGGCGGTAAATCGTTTAATTGCGGATTCACAAGACGCTCAATACGGCGTTCGGAAATATTCGCAAGCTCTGCTATTGCAATAGCTAAAAAGTCCATCGCAAATGCAATTGGCTGTCCGTGGAAGTTTCCGCCGGAAATTACTTTTTCTCCGTTTTCAAAAATAAGAGGATTATCTGTCGCCGCATTCATTTCTATTTCCAGCTTTTCTTTTACATAATTCAGCGCCTGCCATGTTGCACCGTGTACTTGTGGAATGCAGCGTAAAGAATATGCATCTTGAACGCGAATTTCTCCTTGCTTTGTAATCAAGCTGCTGTCTTGTAAAATCTGACGAATACGCTCTGCCACTTCCATTTGTTCTTTATATCCTCTAGCTGCATGTATATTTTCATCAAACGCATCTATAATGCCTCGCAGACCCTCTAACGTAAGTGAAGCGATGAGCTCAGACTGATAGGCAAGCTGTTCTGCTTCTAAATAAGATACAATCCCCATCGCCGTCATAGCTTGCGTTCCGTTAATAAGAGCCAAGCCTTCTTTCGCTTGCAGGGTAATTGGTGTTAATCCTTCCTTCGTTAAAGCGACCATAGAATGAACGCGTTCACCGTTATAAAATACCTCTCCTTCTCCCAGTAAAACGAGAACCAAGTGAGATAATGGCGCTAAGTCCCCGCTCGCTCCAAGGGAACCTTGCTGTGGAATAACCGGATGGATATTGCGGTTTACAAGCTCCAGTAACATTTCTACAACGATAGGACGCACACCGGAAAATCCTTTTAGTAACGTATTTGCGCGTAATACCAGCATCGCACGCGATACAATTTCCGGAAATGGCTCACCTACGCCGCAAGCATGCGATAAAATCAAGTTATGCTGAAGGTCTTCCACATCATTTTTTTCAATTAACACATCACTGAACTTCCCAAATCCAGTTGTAATGCCATAGACAACCTTGCCTTCATTGACAATTTTCTCTACCGCTTGGCGGCATTCTGCCACCTTTTGCATACTTTGTGCGCATGCTTCTATTTTTTCGTTTTCATATAACACTTTTGCCATTTTCTTTAAATCTAGTGTCTGTCCTGTTAACGTAATCATAAATTCTCCCTCCCAATATTGAAAAAAAAGCAAAAAGAGGCCTACCTTTGAACACAATATCTTGTCTTCAAAAGTAAGGCCCCCTATTAGACTAATAAACTATGGGCTTTTACATATGATTGATTCCTAATCCAATTGCTTCATGCTCATATCCTCTTACAGGCGCTCCAATTGTGCCGTATAACGCTACCGCAATCCAATCTCCCTCTGCTTCGGACTCATATGGATTGCCGCGCACAATAGCAAATCGCAGTCCTACTGTACGAAGGACATCTCCCAGCTGCACCTGTCCTCGCGTTACACCATGAAGTGCCTCCATAATGGCATGATATAATGCATGCGATTCCCTGTATACATCTGTATTAATAATATGTTGATTTTTCGCTGCTGTTTCCATCGCAGCCACTACTTTTTGCGAATCCATTGACCCGACCTTACCTGTGCAATATAGCCAGTCATTCGGGAGTGGGGACGGTAACAACGTTTCTCCATTTTCGCTTAATGCTAAAAGCATTGCTGCACGTCCAATTCGCTTTTGTGCTTTCAGTGACATAGATGTTCTCTCTTTCCTAATTTTCTAAATTGACTAATAACTAATTCAAGTGTAAAAGAAAGCGTTCTATTCGTCAAGATAAAATTTTTCTAATATTCCTTATTCTTTAAAAATAGGTTGCACGTACGGAATAATATAGAATGATACGTATCATTGGGTAGGATTATATATCCCTTTATCCCTCGTCTTTTGTCCTTTTAATATATTGCTGTTCTTCTTCTGGATTGAGTAATTTGGTTGCCTTCCCGATATTTCCATTTTGCATTTCCCATATAATATTATGATCGTTTACTGCTTTAGAAAAATCGTTCTTTTTCCACCTCTTCAAAATCTCTAAATAGAAATTTTCATTTTGGAGCTCATTCTTTCGCGTTTCAATCATTTCTATCAATGAATCTACTCTCTCGGAAGTAATAGCTATAAATCCCCATTTTTCGCCTGCGGCTACTTTTTGGTGAGACATTTTATTCAGCGTCACTTGAATATCCTTGTCTGTATATTTGTAAATATCTTGACTAAACCCTGTTTCTATCGGCGCTTTCTCTTCTTGTGCAGCAGTTTGCTCCTCTTGAAATAACTGCACAACGTTTTGTACCTTCTGGACTATTTGAGCCCAGTATAAAAAACATAAAGTTGTAATCCCTAATATACTTACTACCGCCATGCTTATTTGGATACTCTTTTTCTCCCCCATCTCTCCCTCCTCCTTCTCATAAAAAAAGCAACTCTACTATTTCATAAGTATTAACACCGAATTCATAACAAATTCGTACCCGATTTCCATGTAAATTTTATTGGAGGTTGGATTTGCTAAATCTGTATAAAGCGATGTCGTTTGATAACCAGCATCCAACAGCACTTGTGTAAGTGCTGCCACACAGTTCGATGCATGACCTTTTTTGCGTTCCGCAACCGGTGTATACACATAGCTTACTGTAATATTGTGTTTTGTCGGACGAGTAGCAGCCGCCATCGATACTGGAGTACCGTCTACCTCCCATAAATACAAACGCCCCTTCTCTATCATATCTGTGGCACGCTTGTCTGCTTCTTCTTTCTCCATCGGTTCACCTATTTCTGTCGCAAATGCATAAATCCAATCTGTAGCGAGTACAATGTCTGTGTCATCTGCTTTCCGAAGGATACCTGTCATTTCAGCAGCTTTCTTTATTTTCGTTAATACATATATTCCTTGATTGATATGAACATAATGCTTCCTGCCTTGCATATGAGAAAGGTGCGGGGCTAGCTCCGTTATAAAACTAGTTTCTCCAACAATCCCTGGTACTTGCGGGTATGTTTTATGCAGCAGCTCTGCTATCTCACGAATTTCTTCTTTCGTTAAATATTCCGGCTTTGCTGCAATCATCTGTCGAGGATGCGTTTGCAGGAGGACTAACACTAGCTCTCCGTTCTTTACAAATGTAGCCATAAACTGCGGCTCTGCATCTTCAGCAAGACCTGCCAAAACTCCTAGAGGCAAATTATTTTCGCCCTCATGCCTTTCTAAAAACGGGATAACATCTTGTTTGAATTTCATTACATTTGTATACGAAGTTAGTGTAATCATATTGCAGCACCTTCTTTATAAATTAAATGTTAATTACATTTCGTTATAGTAGATAAAAATCCCTTCTACTTCCAAAATAAAAGAAAGAATTTCAAAACATGTGCCGTATACTATATGTAGAGTATTTAGGAAAATGAAAGATGAATGTAGAGAAACAAGAAGGTAATTTTTATATAACGACAGATAAAGCTCATTTGAACATAGATATTATTCATCAATTTTCAAGTGAACAATCTTATCGGGCTCGAGGGATAGACCAGGAATTAATTGAAGAAACACTTCGTAATTCGCAGCTGTGCTATGGAGTATAAAAAGGAAATCCGGAACAAAACGGCGCATTAATTGAATTTGCGAGAGTCGTCACTGATTTTGTTCGTTTCGCTTGGCTTTCTGATGTTTTCATACTCCCGGTATATCGGGGAAAAGGACTAAGAAAGTGGCTCGTGCAAACCATTGTAGAACATCCGCGTTTACAGGGAACCCGTTTTTTATTGGCTACCGCTGACGCACACGGGTTGTATGCCCCACGCGGATTTAACCCGCTAGAACAGCCTGAAATGTTTATGGAACGGAAATCTGATGTGGGTAAGTGTTACATGGATACTATCTCATGAAAAAATAAAGTAAATCTTCCAACAGTAGAGATGCTACTAGAGTAAGAGAGGCTTATTTACAAAATTAGGCTATACATGCTATTACTTAAAATCAGCGAATATATAAAGCAATTCTAGTACCTTTTACGTATAATATTCTATCACTATATTCTACGTAAAAGGTTGTGATAGTATGGATAGATTTAAGCAAAATCAAGAGCTTTCAAAAAGCGGACATGCTCTTCCCTCTGTTTACGCCAGTGTGTTCGCCATACGAGGCTGTAACTTCACAGACCGCGAAATAAAAAATCAGTTTACATTGGCAAGTCAAATTTGGAAAATTAACTTTATTATACAAGATATAATTGTACTTGATCACTACTCTGTTCCAACCGGTGATAATTCGTACCATAATCGGCAAAGTCGTGAAGTGCAACGATTATTTGATAAAAGAATCCGCATGTCTCCAAATATAGCTACAGTTGGCGTTTTTTATTCTAACGCTAGAGTTCTCTCCAACAATGCAACAGGACGCGCCTTCCCTGCTCCAATAAACAAAACGTCCGTTTATAATATTATCCTTACAAAATCCGCACGTGAAAATACTCTTGCGCACGAACTTGGTCATATTTTATTTCACTCTAATCTAGACCTGCAAGGAAAAAATCCTGATCCAAATTCCAATGGAAATCATAGCAAAGATTCGAATAATATTATGCATGGAAATGCTAATCCTAACAAACGCAACACTACTTCGCTGCAACGGCTAAAAGCTTTAGAAAGCACATTAGTAAAGTATCAGCGTTCTTAGAATGGGAAAAGGATTTTATTTATTTTTATACAACCTCTTACATTTCAAATTTCTTTAGTCACGGCACTTCTTCCTGCAATAATCCATGCCTCCTAATCAAATTCATTACATGAAATTTTAATATAATCGTTCATTTATACGTAATCGTTTCTTGTAACTTCCCTCATTAAAAATTATAATAGTATACAAGATCATAGGGATTTAGAGAAATAGAGAGGTGTAAGAAATGCTCGAAGGCTGGTTCAGTTGGTTTATTGTGGCATGGACCGTTATTTTGCTAGGGTTAATGTCCATTGGCGGCTATTTTATGTTCCGCAAATTTTTAAAGCGTTTGCCTAAAGATGATGGAATGTCGATATTAGATTGGGAAGAACATTATATTAATCAAACCCGTCATATGTGGGATACAGAGCAAAAGGCTCTGCTTGAGGAACTCGTAAGCCCTGTCCCTGAATTATTTCGCGATGTGGCAAAATCGAAAATTGCAGGAAAAATAGGTGAATTAGCCTTGCAGGAAAAAGCAAATTGCATTACACAAGATTTAATAATTAAAGGCTACATTATAGCAACTCCAAAACGAGATCATAAATTTTTAATAAAAAAGCTGAAAGAAAAACAAATCGATTATTCTCCATATCAGCATCTATTATCGTAATAAAAAACCTCGGATATCCGAGGTTTTTTACGTAAGCTTAATGTTATTTTCATTAATGATATTTTCTTTTTTCAATTGGACTGACAGCTTTTTAAATGAACGGAACATCGCAATTCTCCAGGATACAATCATTGCGAAGGCCAGCAAAAAGAACATTCCGCTCAATTGACCAAAATCAATAGTAGAGCTCAGTATTGTTTTTAACGTAATACGTACGACCAATAGTCCAATTAAAATAAATACAAATGCTTTCGAGCGTTTCAAATAAATTTCTTGACCGCGAATTTCAAACTTGGACGTTTTAATCAAAAAGATTGAAAAAAATAATCCGACTGCTACAGCTTCCACGATTTCTGGTAGCGTAAGACGGAATTCAGGAACAAGATACATCAATGCTCCTGTACTCATAAAAAACGGCGGCAATATGATTTTTTTAAAAGTAGCAGGCTTTCGAGCTGCTTTAATTCGGATAAACATGGCACCAACAGCCATGCATACCGCTATAATACTTGTCGCTATAATCATATCTTTATCATCCCTTTTTGTGGAAAATCACATGTACTAATATTATATAACTATAATAGAACATTTCAAACCTTTTCAAAGGAAAATGTTTCAAAACCCAGTAAAACCGCCAAAAAACTGCGTGAAGTACGCTGTAATTTTTGTCATAGCATCAAAATATAACAAAATACCCATTGCTATCATCACATATCCGCCGATTTTCACAAGCATGTTGCTGTTTCGTTTAATCCAGTTCATCTTTCCGATAAAGAAGGAAAGAACGAAGAATGGAATAGCAAAGCCAAGTGTATAAGCCAGCATATACATAAATGCAGATTCGGGATTTGTAGCAGCCAATGCAATAACAGATACTAAAATAGGTCCTGTACACGGTGTCCATCCAGCCGCAAACGCCAGTCCAATAAGAAGAGATCCAAAATATCCGGACGGTCGATTTTTAAATGTAAATTTTCGGTCTTTCATTAAAAATTTAGGCTGCAATATACCGACAATGATTAAACCTAATAATACAATAAAAATAGCTCCTAATTGGCGAAGCAAATCCTGATATGATGTAAAGAAAGATCCAATTAAGGTGGTCCCAAATCCAATGGCAATAAAAATAGCTGAAAAGCCTAGTAAAAAACACGCAGTATGTAGCATGCTTCGCCGTTGCAGCATTCCATTATCCTCTTTTAATTCTGATAACGAAACACCGGTAATATACGATAAAAACGCTGGATACAGCGGTAAACAGCATGGCGAGATAAATGATAAAAACCCTGCGCCAAATGCTAAAAAGATATTAATGTCCTGCATAAGTTCTCTCCTCTCTGCTCCTTTCCTATTGTACCAAAGAATGGCATAAAGACAGAATGAAAATAAATGTGAATATTTTGTGTCCAACTTTTACTATTGTACAACATTAGCTTTCAAAAAAGACGTGATGAATTACGAGATGCGTTTGTATTTCACCAGCAGCTGTTCCAGCTCCTTCCTTTTCTTTTCAACTATGACTTCTTCATTCAAATGTTGTGTCCATACAATAATTTTTTTATAAAGGGTGTGATTTTTCCATTATTTTGTTCATAGAAGAAGGCAGCTTCAGCAGCAGGTTTCATGCTTGCTTTTTCTATTTCTTGCTGTTGTTCTTTTTCTTTTTCTTCTTCTTTTTCTTTTTCTTATTCTTTTTCTTGCCCTCGTTACGTGAACGTATCGTTAGACAAGTATTCCTGTTTGAATTCAAATACTATTTCACGCAGTTTGTGATTCTTAATTTTTCCGATAATCAGTTGCAGCAAGCTGATATCTTTAATTTGCTTAAGCTCTGCTTTTATGCAGTCCTCCACCGGCTTTCCGCCCCTGTTTAAATTATATTTTCCCCAATTTAGTAGAACCACTTCACGTGTTTGCTCATTATATTTAATAATGTGAAATTGATTTTCAAAGCGATTCAGAAGATCTGTAACCTGCTTCAGAGAATAACCAAGCTCAAATGCCATCACTTTTTTGGAAATAGAATATACCCCAATTTGCTTTGTATGCGGATTCGTGAGCAAATACAAATAAAAGTAACGATCCTCTGGTGTCATTTCCTCCATTACTTTTGCATCACTCCAAAAATCTGTTTGTATATTTCTAAATAGTGCCATTCTACAACTCTCCCTTATGATTGCATTGTGCAGCATGCAACCAGTCTTGTATTTTAGATAACCTTTTATGTACTTTTGTATAAACGATTGGATTAATGAACACTGTATATAGACTATGAACAATACTTTCTATAACGTCACCTCCCGCCATCCATACTATAAATAGGCAGGCATGGACGGTTTTAGGTCTTGTTTACAAATATTTAATAAAGCACCAAATAAAAATGACCTATTCCCCAAACCGAATAGATCATTGATATCTTTTTATTTGACTCTGTTAAAGTAAATGTTGATATTTAATATTTAAAAAGGACTGTCTAAAACGACAGCCCCTATTACGCTCTTATTCAGCTAAGCATTAAATTACATTTTATTCGAAATAAAAAAAATACAGACTGAAAGAAATCTCCATCCTGTACTTCGCCATTCTATTTCATTCGCTTTTTATACACCTTCATCGAAATCACATAAAACAAAATCCCAATTCCCACTAACCATAACACCGCTGTTACAATCTCACCATAGTCCGGCTGTCCAGCTAAAAGTGAACGCACACTTTCAGCAATTGGTGTCATTGGCTGATTTTCAGCAAAAGCTCGAAGCTTGCTACCCATATTATTTGTTGGAACAAAGGCAGAACTTACAAACATTAAGCCCATAAGCAGATAAGAGAACACGCTCGCACCTTCATACGATTTTGACATTAGCCCGCATGCTACTGCAATCCAAGTGAAAGAAAAAATGGTCAAAAAGATCATACCAACTGCTAAAAGCCATTCCATAAAATCAGCGTGAGGTCGGAATCCCATGAGAAAAGAAATGAGAATCACGGCAGTAACGGATAATAAGTTTAATAGCAATGTTGAGATGACATGCCCTCCCAATATCGATGTTTTGGCGATTGGCATGGAATGGAATCTATCAAATATTCCTCTAGTCATGTCTGTATTCACTCGAACTGCTGTATAGGAAATCCCCATTCCAATACACATAAGCAACACACCTGGAACGATAAAATTCACATAATCTACTTTATCCATTGTCATGGCACTACCGAAAATATAGACAAAAGCAAGCATAAGCATGATTGGCATAAGAATCGTTGTGATAATTGTGTCAATGCTTCGAAGTGAATGCTTCATCACCCGACTGCTCATTGTAAAAGTATCGCTGAAAAAATGGTTTCCACTCATTAATATTCTCCTTTCTTACCAGTAACAGCGAGGAAAATTTCCTCAAGTGTTGGCTGTTTTTCCACATATTCCACTTTTTTAGGTGGAAGAATTGCTTTTAATTCCTCCATTGTTCCTTGAACGAGAATTTTTCCTTCATGTAAAATCGCAATGCAGTCAGCTAGTTGTTCGGCTTCTTCTAAATATTGGGTAGTGAGAAAAACAGTAATATCAGCTTTCACCATATCACGAATCACTTCCCACAAAGCTAAACGTGCTTCCGGGTCAAGTCCAACAGAAGGCTCATCAAGAAAAACAAGTTCCGGTGATCCAAGTACTGTCATTGCTAAATCCAAGCGTCGTTTCATACCGCCTGAATAAGTAGCAAGAGCTCGATCACCAGCTTCTATTAAATCAAAGCGGCGTAGACTTTCCTCCACAGCTTTTTTTCGATCAGGCAAGTGACGAAGTTTTGCAACTAGGTCGAGATTTTCGCGCCCTGTCAAAATATCATCTACTGCAACGTTTTGCCCGGCTAGACTGATTTTCTCACGTACTTGTTGTGGGTTTGTTTGAAGGTTGGCATTACAAACCTCAATTTCCCCCTTATCTGCTTGCAGTAATGTAGTTAAAATTTTAATAATAGTTGTTTTACCGGCACCATTTGAGCCTAGTAAAGCGAAAACACTGCCTTTTTTCACTTTAAAATCTACACCTTTTAGAACCTCAAAATCTTTGAAGGACTTTTTCAGTCCTTTCACTGAAATTGCTATATTGCTCATAATCGTTCCCCTCCTATATAAAGCTGAAGACGCGTGCTCACAGCGCAGTAACCCCTGCAACTAGGTTTATCTATATAGACTGACAAATAACCAATTATACTACTTACTTGTTCACAATATAACTGGACAGTTTGTTTTCAAAAAAACTATTCAGTTGGGTTTTTCAACGCTTATTTTTTCTTACCCACACGATTTAGAATGCTTTTGTTCAAAGTATTGCGTAACTTATCATCCCATCTTTTCGCTTGGTCGGTAAGTCCATTAGCGAATGCTGTCACGTCTTCCCCTGTCACTTCCAATACGTCTTTGCCATCTGCCGCGCCAGCTTCAAACAAATCAATGAGATCGTACTGGATTCTCAGCATATCCATGCCGCTTCCAGAGGCGAAACTCCACATATAGTTGCAGATTTTTTTATAGACCTCTGGGTAGTCACCTGGTAAAGCTTCCACACGCGCCATCATTTCTTTGTATTCTTTTTTGTCGTCAAGTATCTTTTTGATAAAATTTACCATGATGTTTAACCTCCTACCTTATTTTTTATTCGTCCATATTTTTACTTGCTGTTCAACTCTACTCTCAATTTCTTTTTTCAACTCTACTTGCTCTCCTAAAATACTCGCCGATTCTCCATCTAGTTTTGAGAGAGCCATCAATTCGTCAGCAAATGCCGCCACGTCTTCACCGGTAACATCTAGCACATGCTTGCCTTCTGCTGAACTAGCTTCGAATAGTTCATACAAATTGACGATTTCTTCACCAAATCCATATCCGAAATTCCACATGTACTTTTGAATCTTTTTGAACACAAAGGCGTAATCTTTCGGTAGGGAATTTACTTTTTTCATAAATGCATTGTATTCCTTCTTGCTCTCTAAATCGCCAATGATTAGCTCTATAAATTTCTTCATATTATTTCTCCCCCTTTAGGATATTAATTTTTGATGAAACAAAATTCCATTTTTTCCAAAATTGTTTCAATTCCTCATGCCCTGCTTCGTTTAATGAATAAAACTTACGAGGCGGGCCCATTTCAGACCGTTTTTTTTCAATATTTACTAACTCTTTCTTTTCCAGGCGTATCAAAATGGTGTAGACTGTACCTTCGACAACCTCTGTAAATCCCAGATCATTAAGGCGGCGAGTAATCTCATAGCCGTAAGTAGCACCCCGACTGATGATTTCCAGCACACAACCTTCCAACGAACCTTTGAGCATTTCTGTTAAATTTTCCATAGCATACACCTCCTTTATTCTTTGGTTAAATTAGTTTCCGTCTATTAGTAAAGGTAAACTGTAACGTTAAGTAGCGGAGGGTCAAAAATATTGAATGAATAAAACCGCCTCTCAAACTAATTAGTAGTACATATATTCAGTATCACTTAGTACCGGACAATAAAAAAACTAAATAGCCTATGGACAAAGGATTTCATATGTTAATTTTCATATGAACACTTTTCAGCTATCTAGCACGACTGATATACTTCTTTACTTAGTAATAGTATATTGTATTGCTAAGTAGAAAAATGTGAACCGTTTTAAAAAAATTATAAACATTTCCAACTATTTAGTGTTACAGATATTCAGTATTACTTAGTACAAGTACATTGTATCAATGAGTAGTGAGGTTGTAAAGTAGTTAAGTAATAAATCATTGAATAAATCCATTTTAGCACATTATTCAACAATCTTTTTTAACAGAGCCTTTTAATTAAAACCCACCTTTATTTCTTGTGATTTACCGATTTCTTTTCTATCCTTACTGAGAGCATCACTTGTAATTATTTCTATCCATTGTAAGTCCGGTGCCGACTTTTCCACTATAAATCCAAGTGCGCCTTGTTTTGAGCCTTTAGGTTCGAGTACTCCGCCTAAATACTCTATATAAAAATCGTCATCGAAATCTTTTCTTTCCTCATTGCTGGTATTTAAATGGGCAATAGGTCCAAAATGAACCGTTTCGCTTGATAAATTAATTAATTCAACTTCCACCTTCACAAAATCGAATTCTTCATAATGCTCGGTATAATAATGAAAATAATCCATTAATGAATATACCGGCAAATTATGAATAAGCTTAACATTCTTGATTTTCATTTGAATGGGGCCAATGCTCACAGTTTCATTCAAAGTGGCGATTCCTTTTAGCGTTACTGTGCCCTTACTGTCTTTTATCGTTTGTCCTACTTGCAGCAAGGTTGTATCATCCGGTACTTGCGGATTGACGACATAGATTTCAGATAAGGATTTCGCTCTTACAGCACCATTCTTTTTTTCAGTTATATGCTCATCAGTTGCTTTCACAGTAGAATCAACCTCTTGATCAGCATCACACCCAAATAATATTATTGATAATACTACTATAATCGGAAAGAAAATTCTCACCAACATTCACTTCTCCTTTAGCTAATACAAATGTATGTTTCCATGTATAAAGTTCACTTTTCTTCACTAATCTGGGAACAATAATGGACTCTTCTCGACTTTCATCAAAAAATCGCCCATTGAACATACGCTTAACGGGCGATTAATGTTACTCTATTTTTATCGTTACTTTCCGTTTTTCAGAATATCAAAAATATGCTTTGCTTGATCGGTATTATCAATTCTTCCAGCAAAAAGATCGCTTCCTGGCCCATACGCATATACGTTTACATCTTCGCCGGTGTGACCACCTGTTGTCCAGCCGGTTACGGAACGGTTGTCAAAAATAGTTTCGATTGCAGCATCAATATTCAACGCGTTTTTTGACTCCACCGCTGTTTGTACTGATTGAATTTCAGCAGGTGTTAATTGTAAATCAATATAGGCTTTTAATGTATCTTCTACATCAGCGCCTCCGGCAATTTGTTCTGCCATAAAATCAGGTGTACGTTTTGCGGCTGCAATAGGAGCACCAAACCAGTTATAGTCACCTCTTGCACCGATAGAAAAACCACCTGTTGAATGGTCTGCTGTCGCAACAACTAAAGTATGCTTGTCCTTTTTCGCAAACTCAATCGCAGCTTTAAACGCGTTCTCAAAGTCTTCCATCTCACTCATTGCCGCAACGATGTCATTGTCATGTCCAGCCCAATCAATTTGACTTCCTTCAACCATCAAGAAAAAACCTTTTTTATTTTGGCTTAGTTTCTTCAATGCTGTTTCAGTCATGTCTTGCAAGGCTGGCATCGAGTTTTCACGATCAAGCATTTTTGGCATGCCGCCTTGTGCAAATAATCCTAACAATCGAGAGTTTTTACTTGTTAACATGTCTTGTTTGTTCGTTACATACGAATAACCGTCCTTTTGAAATTCCTTTGTTAAATCCCGATCTTGACGAATAAAATTGCTTAATCCTCCGCCAAGCATCACATCGACTTTATGGCTGCCGTTAATCATTTCATCATAATAATCGTCCGCAATAGCATTCATATTTTTACGGCTTACATCATGAGCACCGTATGAAGCAGGTGTAGCATGTGTAATTTCAGAAGTAGCCACTAATCCTGTTGATTTCCCTTTTTCTTTAGCCGCTTCAAGAACTGTTTTTACAGAAGAACCATCGTTATCTACCCCAATGGCCGCATTATATGTTTTAATACCTGCTGACATAGCTGTCGCTGCAGCAGCAGAGTCAGTAACGTTTTGACTAGCATCCTCTGGATATGTCATTTGCTGTCCAACAAGATATTGATCAAATTCAGTTAACTCCACTTCC
Source organism: Bacillus sp. 165 (assembly GCF_017742235.1). Classification (GTDB taxonomy): domain Bacteria; phylum Bacillota; class Bacilli; order Bacillales; family Bacillaceae_G; genus JAGHKQ01. Next base: position 110,809 of record NZ_JAGHKQ010000002.1, on the reverse strand, counting down.
TTAGTCGCTGGATTATCCTTGAAATACCGATAAGCAGAAGTATAAGACGAACCCATTCCATCTCCAATTAAGAAAATTACATTCTTAATTTCTGCATTATTTTGCTTTATTTCTTTCGCTTGTGCATCGGTATGTAGCGTACTTAGTACTGTCCCAAATACCACTGTAGATAAAGCAAGGGCAGGTAAAACCTTCTTTTTTAATCTGTTATTAAACATAGAGTCCTCCTCAACCTTTCTTAAAATCAAATTTAATTTTGACCTACCATTACATCCTACTTAAGAACTATTAATCTACCGTAAATTAAATGTTAATATTTAACAAATATTACCGAAGTAACATTAGAAGACAACATAATTGAGTAAATCTATTACAGAAAGTACCAATAAACACAATTAAAGAGCTTGGAATAATATCCAAGCTCTTTAGTAGTTATACTATTTGATTTGTGTGTGGCGCCTTTTTATTGTATAAATATCCTTTTTTTGTATTACTCACCACTAACCTTTTCTCTAACAGTACTTCCTCTATTTTGAAGAAGATACATATTGTAATATAATCCCTGTTTAGTAAGCAATTCTTGATGGTTTCCCTGTTCTACAATGCATCCGTCATGCAGCACAAATATTTGATCTGCATCTTGAATAGTTGATAAACGATGGGCAATCGCAATCGTAGTTCGCCCTTTTCTCATGCGGCTCAGTGCTGTTTGGATTGCCTCCTCTGTTTCTGTATCAATATTGGCCGTTGCTTCATCTAAAACGAGTATCTTCGGATTGGCAGCAATGGTACGGGCAAATGTAATCAATTGGCGCTGCCCGCTTGAAAATGTAGCACCTCGCTCTACTACTTCTGTATTATATCCCCCAGGGAGCTGGGAAATAAAGCTGTCTGCCTGTACAAATGCAGCAGCTTGTACGATATCCTCATCTGTGATGGTTTCATCGTACATCCGAATGTTTTGCTTAACTGTACCTGCAAATAAAAAAGCATCCTGTAATACTAAGCCAATATTCTTGCGAATTTCTTGTTCTTGAAACTGCTGCAAATTGACACCATCTATGAGAATCTCACCTTTTTGAATATCGTAAAAGCGCATCAACAGATTCATAATAGTACTTTTGCCACTGCCTGTATGGCCAACAAAGGCAACCGTTTGACCTGGGCTTACCGTAAAAGAAATGTCCTTTAATACATTTCTTTTTCCGTCATAGGAGAAGGTCACATTGTTAAATTGAATTTCTCCTTCTACAACGACTGGATTCTTTTCTCCTTTTTGTAATGGCGCTAAGTCTTTTTCATCCATTAAATCAAATACGCGAGACGAAGAAACAAGGGCTTGCTGAAATAATGACAGCTTCATCATCATTTCATTAACAGGCTCAAAAAAACGTTCTACATAACTGACAAACGCATAAATGACTCCGATTTCGACTGGACTGTTTAAAGCATTAATTCCGAAAAAACTCAAAATCAATATAAGAGCAAACATATAAACTAAATCTGTTGCGGGACGGAGAAACAACGCATCTAAGCTTAAGTTTTTGCGTCCTGCTTTATAATGACGCTCGTTCACCTCTTCAAACTCTTTACGAAGACGCTTTTCTTGACGAAAGACTTGAATTACGCTCATCCCTTGCAAAGATTCGTTTAGTTTTGCATTTAGCTGGCTCAGCTGATTCCGAATTTCTGCATAAAAAACTGAACTTTTCTTGCGGTACATCGCCATAATCGTATAAATAATCGGAAGCAAAACTAAACAAAATGCAGCGAGCTTTACATTTAAAATAAACATTGAAATGATAATTCCAACTAAAAATACAATATTTTTAACAAATGTAGATAATACACTAACAAAAAAGTCTTTGATTGCTTCGGTATCATTCGTTATTCGTGATACAATGCTTCCAATTGGCGTTCGTTCAAAAAATCCGAGAGATAAGCGTTGTACGTCCTGATAAACCTGCACTCGTATATCTTGCACAATTTTAAAGGCAATGTTCTGAAATTGTAGCAAATTAAAATATGTTAAAATAACTTTCACGATATGGATAACCAAGTAGGCAGTAAACAACCCTATAATAATATTTTTATCAAATTTTTTTGGAACGAGATGTTCATCAATAAAATATTTGATAATAATCGGCCCAACCATTTCAGCGGCAGTCGCTCCTATCAACAGGAGAAATGCAGCTATAAGCGATCCTTTATAAGGACGCATGTAGGATAATAATCTTTTTAAATCTTGACGCTTTTCATCGGAGCTCATGCGATACCTCCTTGCTCGACAAGTGATTCTAGCTGCTGTCGCTCATACATATCTTTATACCATCCATTTTGACTCATCAGTTGTTCATGCGTACCTCTCTCAACTACTTTCCCATCCTCAATGACTAGAATAAGATCAGAATGTTGAATAGAGCTGAGACGATGCGCCGTAATAATTGTCGTTTTATTTTGACGTTCACCCTTTAATGCAGTGAGAATACGTTCCTCTGTTTTCGCATCGACTGCAGATAAACAATCATCTAAAATTAATATTTCAGCATCAGTAAGTATTGCACGGGCAATCGAAATACGCTGCTTTTGCCCTCCAGATAAAGATACGCCTCTCTCTCCAACTATTGTCTCGTATCCTTCGGGAAATTTCACAATATCCTCATGAATATTAGCAATCTGAGCCGCTCGTATAATTTCCTGATATCCTGCATCAGCTTTTCCAAACGCAATGTTGTCTGCAATTGTGGTAGAAAATAAGAAATGTTCTTGCGGTACGTAGGAAATAGCGGAGCGAAGCGCTTCTAAAGACATATTACGGATATCACTTCCCCCAATTTTAACCTTTCCCTCAAAATGGTCAAATTCACGAATTAGTGCTTTTAAAATCGTTGTTTTCCCCGCACCAGTCCGTCCGACAATCCCCAGCGTACCTCCTTGCTGTAAGGTAAAATGAACAGCCTTTAAATTTTCCACTGCATTTTGATTATAGGAAAATCTCTCTATGGAAAACTCAATTCCTCCTGTCGGCACCTCTGCTGTTGCACCTTTTGTATCCTGCACATCAGAAGAAACCGCCAAAAGACTGTTAACTCGATCATAGGAAGCTCTGCCGCGCTCTAAAATATTAAACAACCAGCCAAAAGCGAGCATCGGCCATACGAGAGTACCTAGATACGTTGTAAAGGACACAAGCTGCCCTATAGTAATCTCTTCGTTCATCACTAAAACGGACCCATATGCTACAGCAATTAAAAAGGAAAACCCTACAATTAATGAAATGGTAGGATCAAATAAGGAGTCGATTCGTGCGACTCGAACATTTTTTTCTACTACTTCCTCTGATTTTGTCCGAAACGAAGCTAAATCTTCCTGCTCCTGTCCAAAAGAACGGATGACCTTAAGGCCACTCATACTTTCCTGGACCTTATCATTAATCTCAGAGAATGCCTGTTGAGCATGGTGAAACCGTTTGTGCAAAATAGTACCGTAATATTTTGTGCTTAACACCATAATAGGCATTGGAAGCAGGCTGACAATCGTCAGCTTCCAACTGATAGTAGATGCCATGGCAAGCAAAACAAATCCACCCACTGCAAGTGAATCGACAAATGTTAACACTCCTGCTCCTGCAGTTTGCTGAATCGCCTGAATATCATTTGTGGCATGAGCCATTAAATCTCCTGTTCGATGCTTTTGATAAAAGGACGGGCTCATCTTTGTAAAATGATTATATAATCTGTAGCGCAGCTGCCGTGCCAGCTTTAAGGAAGAGCCAAAAATCATGATGCGCCATAAATACCGCAGCCCATACATGGAAATACCGACAACTGCTAAAACAATAAGGCATTTCCATAAAAAATCCTTCGTCATCGTTCCTGCACCAATTTCATCCACGATGATTCCAATAACTTTTGGCGGTACAATCTCAAGCATTGCTACTGCTAATAATAATAAGATTCCTGTAATATACGACTTCTTCTCTTGTTTAAAAAACCATGCCAAATCAAAAAAAACCTTCATTTCATTCTCCCCTTATTCTCACAGACGATGGTTTTAGTGTATCAAATTATCATAAAATTTAAAAGATTTATTCATCTGGTCATTTTCGATGAAACACACTTCTTATAGCATTTTTTTGTAAAATAAAACGAAAAGACACCCCAAAAGGAGTGCCTGTCCATTCTTATTTCATTTGTTTATTCATCGCTTGCATCATTTGATTGATTTTCTTTTGAGACGGTTTTTGTCCCATTTGCATCATCATCATTTTCAGCATTTGCTCATTGATTGGCGGATTTTTCTTTAAATAGTTCATCATATATTGACGCGCGATGAAAAATCCTAGTGCTACACCGGCAACTAATGCCAATACGCCCACTAGAATGACTACCCACATAGACATAACGTTTCCTCCTTCATGTTGTCTACAGTACAGTGTACTAAAACCTTTTCAAGAAAACAAGATGAATAAGAGAATTTTTCCGCTTTACACATATTTTCTTTCTTGTTTGATTGGATTTAGCCATCCATAACGGTTTGCCTTATAATCCATTGCTAACAGCGTCGCTTCTTCTCTTCTTAATATTTCGAAAAATGTCGTTTCTATTTCAAAGCTTTTGTTTGTATCGATGCGGGCATATTGCGACTTAATGGTCAACGTTCCGAATTCCTCCGATGACGGAATGCGAAGGATGTGAGCAGCCTGTTCTTGTATATAATAGGGGTTATGCTTCAATTTTTGTTCTATACGATGATTTAATTTTAACATCTGCAGAGGCTTTGTAATAAATTTGATTTGCTTGTAGAGGATTTTTTTTTCACTAAGCGAACAGGAGCAAGCAAATCGAGAAAATAAATCAAATAACTTAGCTTCCCTTCCAAAATACGCTTTAGCAATATCACTATCGATCAGATACAAGTGATATGTTCTCACATTCAGTCCCTCCTCGCCTTGGACAATCTTTCCTTTCATTATATAGAATAAATTTCAAAATGATTGTCTTACTTTGTTGCAAGGAAACACTTTTTCTGTCGAAAGTGCATTTTCTCATAATAAAACCTCTCCGGAAATGGAGAGGTTTTATTGAATCCTTATTTTTGAAGAAGTGCTTTCACTTTGGCTACTACGTTCTCTGCCGTAAAACCGTACTCTTCCATAATTTTTTCGCCCGGAGCTGAAGCACCGAATGTATCAATTCCCAGTACATCTCCATCAAAGCCTACATAACGATGCCAGCCTAACGATGAACCCATCTCTATAGCAAGACGCTTTGTTATTGATTTAGGAAGTACAGATTCTTTATACTCTGCAGATTGCTCTTCAAATAAATCTACAGATGGCATGCTCACCACAGAAACATCGATACCTTGATTTACAAGAGCTTGCTGCGCTTCGACTGCTAATCCAACCTCTGAACCTGTTGCAATCAAAATAGCGTCAGCTGTATCCTTTTTACTCGGAGAAACGATATACGCACCTTTAGATACTTTTTCATACGTATTCTCTTTTGCCCCTTCTAATGTAGGAAGGTTTTGACGAGATAATACTAATGCAGTTGGTTTATCTGTAGATGTCAAGGCAATTTTCCATGCTGCTACAGACTCGTTCGCATCCGCAGGACGAATGATCGATAATCCCGGCATAGCACGTAAAGAAGCTAACTGTTCCACAGGCTCATGTGTTGGACCATCTTCTCCTACAGCAATACTGTCATGCGTTAATACATAAGTAACTGGAAGCTTCATAAGAGCTGCTAAACGAATTGCTGGACGCAAGTAGTCAGAGAATACAAAGAATGTCCCACCGTACGTTTTTAACCCTCCATGTAAAGCAATACCGTTCATTGCTGCACCCATCGCAAATTCACGTACACCGTACCAAATGTTTTTTCCACTGTAGTTGTCCCGGGAAAAGTCTTGTTCGTTGTTCATATACGTTTTGTTCGAACCTGCCAAGTCTGCAGAGCCTCCAAAGAAAAACGGTACCGCTTCTGCAATGGCATTAATTGCCTCGCCGGAAGAATTACGGGTTGCAACACCTTTTCCTACTTCGTATTGAGGTAAATGATTATCCCATCCTTCAGGTAATTTACCTTCAATAGCATCTTGCAGCTCTTGTGCCAGTTGCGGATAGCGGTCGGAGTACTCGCTAAGCATGGTGCTCCATTCTGTTTCCTTCTTTTCACCAGCATCTTGTATGACTGTTTTAAAATGCTCGTACACTTCTTCTGGAACATAGAAGTCATGTTCAAATCCCCAAGTGTAAGCAGACTTTGTAAGCACAGTTTCTTCTTTCCCAAGCGGAGAACCGTGAGAAGATGATTTACCTGCTTTATTTGGAGAACCAAAACCGATTGTTGTTTTAATTTCGATTAAAGTCGGATGTGTTTCATCTGCTTTTGCTTCTTCCAGTGCTTTTGCGATTGCTTCAACATCGTTTCCGTCTTCCACGCGGATCACTTGCCAGCCGTATGCCTTGTAACGTTCCTCTACACTTTCCGAGAAGGAACGATGTAAATCACCGTCAAGAGAAATGTCATTAGAATCATACAGAACGATTAATCGTCCCAATTGCAGATGCGCTGCTAGGGAAGAGGCTTCTGCAGAAACGCCTTCCATTAGGTCGCCGTCACCGCATATCGCATATGTATAATGATCAACTACATTGTAAGAATCGCGATTATATTTTGCAGCTAAATGTCTTTCTGCCATTGCCATTCCGACAGCAGTTGCAATCCCTTGACCTAATGGGCCTGTTGTTGCTTCTACGCCCGCAGTGTGGCCGTATTCCGGATGCCCTGGGGTTCTACTTCCCCATTGGCGGAAGCTTTTGATATCTTCCATGGTTACATCATATCCGGAAAGGTGGAGCATGCTATACAAAAGCATAGAGCCATGACCTGCCGACAGTACGAAGCGATCGCGGTTAAACCAATGCGGGTTGCTTGGATTATGATTCATAAATTTAGTCCACAGTGTATACGTCATTGGTGCTGCACCCATCGGCATACCTGGATGTCCGGAGTTTGATTTTTCGATTGCATCAATGGATAACGTACGGATTGTATTAATAGCAAGAGTTTCAATAGATTGTGCCATAATTTTCTTCCTTTCACTATAAATTGCCAATGCATTTATTCATTATATATCACCTATAGGATTGTACAAGAGTGTTAAAAATATTTGCTTCAAGAAATAATCTTTTTTATTCCCCTAATAAATCAATACAAAAAGAAGATATGATTCCCATATCTTCTTTTATCCAAATCTATTAATTCAACTTTGCGCGCTTGGCTGCTTGCAAAGCTTTCACTTTAGTTGGGGTAACATCTTTTCCTTCTGGATCAACAATCTTCAAGGATTCTATATGATTTAACATGCCTTGGCGAAAAACTTTCAAGTATTCTTGACGTAATGCTTGCTGTTCTTGCTTTTCTGCATCCGTTAGTCCGACAGTTTTTGCTTTTTTCGCCAAGCTGTTAATGCGATCAAGTTTTTCTTGTGATAACATTTGGCATTCTCCTTTTTCATGAAATCTAATTCATCATACAACAAGCGCCAACTATTTATCAAGTAATATCATTTTCCGCCTTACTATATTCCACATACCTTCTATGAACAGTCGCCTTCGATACATCATACCCAAAGCCGCGCAGTGTTACTGCAATTTCTTCAAACGTCAGCTCATTTTTTCTAAGCCGTACAATTTCTTCAACCGGAACTTCTTTTTTATCGCGTCCGCTGTGCAGATGACGGTTCTTCAAATTCCTTTCAGGACGAAACCCATTTTCTACAGCTCTTTTCATACCTCTGCGGATTTTCATATTATGTATTTTCCGTTGGTACTCCTCCACAATTCCGATGATTTCAAGAACCATTGAATCGGCATCCGACAACTGCAGCTCACCGTTATGCGCATGGGTATATACTTTTACCCCTTCTTTTTGAATACAGTGCATTAAAGCAATTTTCGCATTTCCCCTGCCAAGCCGCGTTTCATCCTGAATCAAAAGGACATCAATCTTCTCTGCTTTTATCGTATCCAGCACTTCTATAATCCCATCACGTTCAATGCTGTAGCCGCTTGCCTGCTCTTCGACAACTTTAATGACATGCATATGATTACGCTCTGCTAGCTTAAGTAATTCTTCTCGTTGACGCACCAAAGAAGTTTCCTGCTCTTCTTTCTTCGTACTTACCCGTGCATATAGTATTGCATTCATAGCTTTTAACCCCTCGTTACATATTTGGGATAATTATACCATATTTCCCTTTCGTTCGAACTTATGTTTGTATCTTTTTTGTAAATCTGTTATAATAATAGTAAATCTATGGATAACGAGGTGTAAGACGATGGAGAAACTATCCAAAAGACAGCAGGATATACTAAACTTTATTAAGCAAAAAGTGAATGAAAAAGGCTATCCGCCTTCCGTTCGCGAAATTGGAGAAGCTGTCGGTCTTGCTTCGAGTTCCACTGTACATGGTCATTTAGCTCGTTTGGAAGATAAAGGCTTCATCCGTCGCGATCCGACAAAACCTCGCGCCATTGAGATTTTGGGCCAAGATGAACTGACTGCAAAGCCTGTTGTTCATGTACCGATTGTCGGTAAGGTTACTGCCGGCCCGCCAATCAGTGCCATCGAAAATATTGAAGACCATTTCCCATTACCAGCTAACCTCGTTTCAGATACGGAAAATGTCTTTATGTTAAAAATCGTTGGTGACAGTATGATAGATGCGGGAATTTTAGATGGCGACCTCGTTGTCGTCCGCCAGCAGCAATCTGCTCATAACGGTGAAATCGTCGTTGCCATGACAGAAGAAAATGAAGCAACTGTTAAACGGTTCTTTAAGGAAAAAGATTACTTCCGCTTGCAGCCGGAAAATGCAAGTTTAGAGCCAATTATTCTCAAGCAGGTTTCTGTGATTGGAAAGGTCATCGGCGTATACCGCAATATTCATTAACAAGAAAGCTCTTGCCTCGAGGCAGGAGCTTTTCTTCCTATATATCAATCGTAACCTATTTTGGTAGACAGCTTTTTTGGCGAACCTAACCATATATCGGCGGCTCCTCTCTCTTTTTCGGCGAACCAACAACACTTTGCATCATCCCCCATGGCTGTTCATTTCAAAATCAAGCTATATAATGAAAATAGACCGAAAACCAGCACGATAACACCAGAAATACGATTTACCCATACCAAACTGTTTGGAGTGAATCGTGAACGAAATACACTCACTCCTAAACTCAAAGAAAGCCACCAGCACGCCGATCCTAAAAATACTCCCAGCACCATCCATAAAGCCGCCAGTATATCAAAAGTAGATTTGCCCAATCCCATTCCAGAAAATATTCCCATAAAAAATAAGATTGTCATAGGGTTTGTAATTGTCAAAAATAAAACAGAAGTATAAGAGCGAACCAATCCCTCTGCCCTTGCGCTTGCAGCTTGGTCCGCTGGCGAGAACGAAATGTTTGAATTCCCAAATAGCATAAAAACAATCCGCCTATTAACTGTAGCCAAGCCTTTTGGCTCAATAAAAAACCTGTTATCGCAGTTAATCCAAAGGCAGCAATACAGCCGTACACAGCATCTGCTGTTGCAGCCCCTAGCCCAGATACAAATCCGGCCATTCTTCCTTTTGCTAACGTTCGGTTAATGCATAAGATACCGATTGGTCCCACAGGTGCTGCTACTGAAAATCCAATGATCAATCCTTTGACAAGAAAAGACATGTCCATAATTCCAATCCTCTTCGATGTTTTTATCAAGTATATTACAAACTTTTATTTTCTTCACTGTTTTTTTAAAACACATGAAAATTATGTACGCTGTCCGAATGTTCTACACTATATCAGCACATTCTTAGTTATAAATAACCGCTCGGACTCCATACTTTCCAAGCGGCTTTAATCTAAATGTTTAGTTTTGGATTGGCATCTCCATCAAAATTTTTCCTGTCATGGTGTTCTTGTGTTTTACTTTGAAACCAATTCGTTTATATAAACGATATGCATTTTCGTTCTTTGCATCCACAGTAAGCTGTACCTTTTCCATGCTTTTTTGCTTTATATAGGCTGTTATCGGTTCTATCGCGGCTGTAAGGATCCCTTTATCTCTATATGTTTTTTCAATCACACAAAGATCAATATACAAGGTATCCTGTTTAAAGGTCCATCCTATGAAGCCAATGGGCTTTCCTTCAATGGTTTCAAAAATAAATACCTCGGCACCCGCCTTCATCATATTCTTTAATTTTTCTTCTGTAATCGTTGAAGGGTAACCAAGGCTAGTCAAGTTATCCTTCACAAGACTCAGCATATAGGAATCTATTTGTCCGAAGGATTTTTTTCTTAAAATATAATGATTATGATCTATCACACTCTCACCTCTCCTATTACTATAGGCAAACTGATGAAGGACATTACTCAAAGATAACATTCAGCGTATATTGTACAAACTGGCAGGAGCTTCATTTCTCGAATCATTTTATCATATGAATGTGCGGACAGATTGATATGGACAAATTGCGGAGGAAGATAACTATTTATATAAAGATAAAAAGAGTCACATAGTCTGGATATACATTTGGCATGAAGCATACATGGACAGATTATGTTTTCTTTATCTACTAAAAAAGGATACCACCGATTTGGTGATACCCTTTTTTCCAATCATTAAGCTGAAAGCCCTAATTCCTTTAAAATATCTTCTAACACTTTGCCATTATGCTGCTGTACTGGCGCTGGAGAATTAGCTGCGTCAGTGTTTTGCTTCAGATAGTTTGTAACAACAAGCTGCATATCTTTCCCATCTACAATTCCATCAAAGTTAATATCCGCATTTCGATTCGCTGTACCCCAAGCTGCTTGAATTGCTAACGCATCCATGATGTCAATTACATCGTCTTGGTTTACGTCTCCTCCAACAAGAGAATAAAAGGATTTATACACAAGCTGCCCTGACACAACGTCCCCTATATCTACTCCCGCTAAAACTTGATGTTTCACTACAAAATGGCCCGGCACGTTCAATTCCCACGTAAATGGGTGATTTCTCAACGGTAACTTAGAAATACGATAATTTCCGTAACGATCAAGAGAAGCTGAACCATCATACCTATTGCCGTACATATCAATCATTTGTATTGATGCACCAACTTTTGTCCAATCTACAGCAAATATAAGGCTGCTGCTACCTCTTAGTAAACCATATACTTCAGAGAAGGTAGGTTCAATTACCCAATCTATACCAGCAGAAGGAAGAGATGCTTGTGTTCCCGCTGCATTTGTATACGTAGCTGTAGAAGTAACAGGTGCACTTAACGTAAAGGCAGAATCCTTCACCTTTAATGTCAAATTGACAGCAGGAATGTTCCCGCTTACTTCTTTCGTTTCGTTAATGTTCAGCTTCACTTTTGCATTGTTTCCAACCGTTTCTTTTGTCACCTGGGCAGTGCCGTAGGATAACAGCTCATTAGTTGGCTGCACATCTACTATATCAAAATACTTCGCAAGGTTATTCAGTGTCCATTCTGCACTCTTCAGCTGTGCCACATTATTAAATACTAATGTAGCAGATACAGTGTCGCCCATCTTTGCCTTGGATTTATCAGACTTAATATATCCGTATGGCGTACCTTCTTTAGCAAAATAGAATGTCTTCACTACACTTGAATTCTTTGCCCAATCCATGCCGTATATGCTGTATTTCATCAAAGAGCTGCTTTCGTTTATCGGTACTGTCATCTTTAATGTACCATCAGCCTCAACAGGAATAACAGGGTTAAAGTTTCCATTAATAGAATAATTGACGGTATTCAAAGAGTGGGTGAAATCCACACCTTCAGCCATCACTTGCTCCAATTCATCATCTATTACCTTTACGTCTAAAGGCATAGTAGTTTGTCCAGACTTATATTCAATAACAGGAGATTGATTGTTATCAAATGAAGTCGTAATGTTTGGACTGTGATTATCGACAAACACATCTACATAACTTGTGATCACTTTGTCTCGTGCGCTTGTACCGATAGCTTTAATTTTATAGTGGCCAGGTTCCGCATAACTAATTGCAGAAGCAATCGGCTTCTCCGCATTTCCAGTAAACGTATGGTAGGCTCCTTCAAAGGCACGTGAAATATTATAGCTAACATCTTCAGATAAACTTTCTAAAGTAATCGCACCTATCCATCCAAGCTCTTGCTCTGTTTTTCCGTCTACTAAAATCAAATCCATATATTTCATCGGTGATTTAAAGTTCAAATAGAAATTAGCATAAGTGTTAGATCTATAGTCTGCTTTTTGATGCAAATAAATTGGCGAAATAGCATTAGTAGAAAGTTGTGTAAGGTTAAATCCTTCTTCAAATGTTCGAACGCTAAATGGAATGCGGTATTGCTCTTTCTTATCTACCATGTTGGTCACAATAATGTGTCCTTCATAGATTCCTGCATGTGTTGTACTCGGCAGTTTAAGTGTCACATTCATTTTTTCAGTTTTATTTCCTTTAACCTGCACAAGAGGATCCACATCTAACTTAACCTTATCTGCCTTTGCATCAAGAGAGCCCTTTACCCCAGTTTGGTACTCTACTTCCACGTGAAACAGCTTTGTTTTCTTTTCAAGGTTTTCCAACTTTATTTGTTTCTTAATTTTCAGCTCTTCACCCGCATACTGCATGCCAAAAGCAAGCCCGCCTGTTTCCTCTTTCATAATAATGTCTTCACCGTTCATAGGAATTGTGGTTTCGTCCTGTACTTGGATTTCCATTCCGCTGTGAATTGCTTTATATGGTGCTACACGGCCGGCTCCCACATCAAATACACTATACTCTCCATTTAATGGTTCAGCTGTATTCATCAAAATTGATTTTACATCTGCTGGCTCAAAATCTGGATTCGCTTGCAAAAGCAATGCAGCAATACCTGTGACATGAGGAGCCGCCATCGATGTCCCAGAATTCCGGTCATACGCCAAATGATAATCATCCGGATGCTCAGGATCTAGCACATAAGCTGGAATAGTGGATAAAATTCTCACCCCAGGTGCCGTAACTTCTGGTTTCATATCATAGTTTTTTCGAGTTGGTCCGCGCGAGCTGAAGTCTGCCAGCAAATCCCCCTTTGTATATGTTTGTTTAAAATTGGTAAACGTAAACTTGTTATGTCCTGCAGCCAATTGCTGTTTGAACTCTAAACCTTGTTCTAAACTCATTGAAAATGTTGGGATAAAACGCTTATCATCTCTTATATAGTCGAGAGGGCCTTCATTTGCTCTGTTATTATATACAAGTACAGCACGAGCTCCATGATTTTTCGCATATAAAACCTTAGTTTGTGTCCCAATCACTGACTGGCTTATAAGAACTACCTTGCCGTTTACATCCTTACCACTGTAATCTGTGTCTAGTCCATTTCCCAAATCAACAATTTCTAATGTTTGTCCATCGAATGTTTGAAGATTTGTCAGAAAATCACTATAAGTAGTGCTCAAATTATAATCCGTATTGACTCCTTCTAGCTTCCCTGTATACTTCACTACGGATATTGGATTACTGCTTGCCCCTACAGTCAGTGCTAATGCGGCAGCACCAGGAGTCCCAATCGTAGACGATCCTGCTCGTCCGTTGTTTCCAGCAGAAACGACTGCAGTTACACCACTAAGAACAGCGTAATCAACAGCTAAGCTTACCGGATAGAATGGGTCGTTAATAGCTCCTCCTAACGATAGGTTCATCACATCCATATTATCCTTAACTGCTTGATCGACACCTGCAATAATATTTTCCATACCGCCAGCACCGTATGGTCCTAATACTTTATATACGTACAACTCTGCATCAGGTGCAATTCCTGTTACTGATCCACCGCCGCTGGAATTTTTCCCTTGACCGGCAACCGTCCCTGAAACATGAGTACCGTGGCTTGTAAAAAAAGGATTTCCACCATCATCAAATTTAGGTGCCCCTGATTTTTCCCAATCCTCATATGTCGTTTCCATAGGATCATTGTCATTATTGACAAAATCATATCCGCCTTTAAAGACATCTTTTAAATCCGGATGATTGTAGTCAATACCCGTATCGATGACCGCAACTTTAACACCTTTACCCGTATACCCTTCCTTATGAAGCTTGTCCACCTCAAGAAACGACACGCTTTCCATCATGCTCGGAGAGCCCTCTTCCGCCGTGGAGTCTGTATTTAGAGGCGGTTCTACTTTCACGGTCACATTTTTGTACACTGCTTTTACCACATCTGATTGAAGAAGGTTCTCTACTTCATTAGCAGGTAGTTTCATAGAAACACCGTTGAATGCTGTTTTATAAACACGTGTGATGCTGTGATTGGATTTTTTGCTTTTTTGAGAAGATGGCAGGATGTTCTTTACATCATTTTGAAATGCAGCCTGCTCTTCTTCTACCTTTTTATGTGCTTGTGCCACAGTCAATGACTTACCTTTCCAAGCAGCATCAAGCACTGCAGCCTTTCCAGGTTTGGACTTAAACTCGACAATTACAGATACTTCATTATCACTCTTTAATTCCTTTTCATCAAACCCTTGCAGCCCATAACGCTCATCTGCCACTTGCAATTTAGCAAGGGCTTCTCGCTGCTCTTTTGTTAGAGAAGCCAAAATATCTTGGGCTGATGCATTTGTAGCAGCTGTGACAGGTATAAACCCGCTTTGAAATGGAGGAAATAATATCCCGATGGAAAGAGCAGCTGCGGCAGACCCTTTGACAACTTTCCCCATTACTCGTTTATTTGATTTTTTCATATAACCCCTCTTTTCTTTTTGAATATTCAAAAAAATCACAACAGCATCCTCTCTCATGCTGTCCCTGTAAAACCTTTTTCTATTAATTTTCTCTCTCTTGCCTGCCTCCTTTTATTTTATATGTTTGTACGAATTGACATGTTGCTGTTATGTCTTCATTCGTCATCACTCCTTTTTCTATGTTTTATCATCCCGTATCCGAAGTTGAGTAAGGGTATGGTGATTATCCTTACTTTATACAATCTACAAGACAATCGGCTTTTTCTTGATGCTGATTCCATGCGAAAATACGCAAGTATCAAAATGTACAGGTATATGTTGATATTGCGAAATAAGAGCATTCGGAATAAAAGCTGATTGAAAATCCCACAGCTTATCATTGTTGTTCATTATAAGCCCTTCAAAAGGTTCTCCATCTTGCAATACATTTGTTAAGTAAACTCCTGTTTCTTGGAATGTTTGGCTAAGCTGCAGCATAACAGCTTCGATTTCAGCACTGTACATCCTGCAAAGTTCCTCATCTGTTAATTCACTTTTCAAGCAAAACGATAATTCAATCCAGCACTCTGGTACATTTCTGCAGTTCACTTTTTTCCATTGAAACATGCTCAAAGCTGCTTTTATCTTTCCGCTTTCCTCACCTAAGTCAAAAGTCGGACTGCATACTGGAGAATTTATTAAGAACAATCCCTCGTCATCAGTCGACCATGTAATATCACCTATCCATTTTTCTATATCCGCACCTAATAACGTTGTCTTTTGCAAAATTTGTTTACATGTTTGGAGTACACGGTCAAAACGATTGCTGTCCATATTTGTAATGTAAGTTTGAATTTGTTGGTACCCTGCCAATGTTACTCCCCCATATCATCTATACAAGTTCTACTTGTTTTCACGACATAATTAATGACGCAATGCATTTCCGTCAACTTAGCTTATGAAAATACGCCAACCCACTCAATAAGTTGATAAATTTAAACAATATTATATTTATAAAATGGAAATATTGATAGAATGTATAGTAACCCATATTTTTTTGAATCCGTCATTCAAATATCATTCTATCCAACGTAGTATACGCCATCACTTCCAAAAGAATCATTATTTTTCCAAAATTTCATAATTTTATAAAAGTATGTAATTATTATACAATTTATTTTTAACCTCGAATAATAAGTTTTGTTTATAGTTATATAAGATATTTGTATAGAATGGAATTTTAAATATGCACCGAGGGAAAACGGTAACGGTTAGATGAAATACATAAAATCATAAATAACTCCGATTAAAAAAGCCGAACTTCCAGAAGAAGATCGGCTTTTTTATGATTATTACTGTACTACTGTTATTGTTGTTGGTCTCATGGATACTTTAAAGCCTTGCTTATCTACCGCATCAGCAGTTACGGTATACGTACCGCTTGGAAGGTTCGCATCAGGCGCCCAGCTCAAGTGAATTTCATGCTCATTGTCAATTACCGTATGTTCTACAACCTTGCCATTTTCGTCTGTAATGTTTATTGTCCAGTTTACACGAGTATTGGCAAATCCAACAATCTTAGCAGGACGGCTTGCATTAACCTTTGTATTTGGATACACCATAAAGTTAGGTACAAGCATATCTGGGCTAATATTGGAAGAATCTCCCCACACCTTATAGCTTACGTTCTTCACATAATCGATTCCCATTACGACAACGCTCTTCGGCTCTTCTTTTACAAGCACAGACGTTTCTCCCGGCTTTGTAGACGTGTATTTGTTGCCATTATACCATACGATTGCCCCTTCATAACCAGCGCCATTTTCATTATCTGCTGCCTTGAAAGAAATTTCATATTTACCGTCTTTTGGCTGCACTTGAATATCAGACACAACAGGAGGAACAGAGTCCACCTTCACTGGAAGCTTCACTACCTGAGGCTTTGCATTTTTATAATCAAGTGTTGTTTTAATAACAAAGTTGTATGAACCATCCTTAACAACTTGTCCGTTTTGATCTTTTACATCCCATAAGTATCCGTTAACCATATAATTGCCATAGGACATAATATTTTTACGGAACTTCCACGGCTGACCTGTATATTCACTAAAGTCACCAAGATAACGAACCATTTTTCCTTGTTGATTTTCCACATACATTTCTGTCTTGTCCAAGTTACGAAGCGTCGTGAATGTCGGGAATACTCCTGGGTAGAAAGAGTTTGGAGAAATTCCAATTCGATCCGTATTAAAGGTTCCTGTTTGGGAGTTATACCCTAATGGTAATGTACCTGTAGAAAACGGCTCATCATTCCAAAGTACTGTGTATCCTAAGAATTTACCCTTCTCCCATGGCGCAGGGTCAAGGTTTTGTAAGCTATCCCACTTGCCGTGGAAGCCCATGTACGGCATTGTCAACGGTACTGCCACATCCTTATTTTTCTCTGTTGGCTCAAGTCGTACAAACCCTTCTAGGAACATATTATCCTTAAAGCTCTTCGGAAGCAGTATCGTTACCTCTACTTTCTTCTTTTGTCCTGGCTTCACTTTTACTGATGCTCCTTGCTTATCTGTTACTTTTTCACCGTTCACAAAAGTAAAGACACCGTCTGGGCGTTTGCTTGTTAAGGTTAAATAATCTTTTTGCTCCGTTTGCCCATCATTATCGAGGTCGAATTCTTTTGTTTCTGTACCATCTGTCAATACATCCACAAACACGTTATACTCTAAATTCTTCACGTCAATATCTTCAAATGCTTCTAAATCCAGCGTAAACGTTACCGCGCTATCCTTAATTTCCTTTAATGCCACCGATCCCGCTTGCTCCAGCGGTGCCTTGTGGTTCGTGATAATAGCTGGTGTGTGAATCGCATTTTGAATTTGCATTAAGCCGGAACCTTGTACACGCGGAGAATATGGTACCATGCTGTTTGTTTTTGGATCCATCACGATTTTCGATGTATTCATTAATGCAATTTTCGCTTTTAATGCTGTATCTTCTGAATGGGATAATCCTTTTTCATATAACGATTGCAATATGAGCGCAGCGCCTCCCGCTACATGTGGAGTTGCCATAGATGTACCGCTCATCACCTCATATTCATTGCCTGGAACTGTAGAATAGATGTTACCGCCCGGCGCAGAAATTTCCGGTTTAAAGTCTAACGTATGCGGTGCTCCGAAAGATGAAAAATACGACATCGTATTTTTATTTGGATTGTCCACCCATGTACCCTTTGATAGTTGCATTTTTACAATTTGACCGCTTGTCAGTTTAGAAATGAGCGCATTTCCTGCTTCTTGGTTTGTTACTGCTGCAGGAGTAAATAAAGTACTGAAATACAAGAAAGAATAGTCAGCCACACCATTCGGCGGAACAAGGATTACTGCCTTGGCACCTTTCTTTTTTGCTTCTGATTGAATATAAGTATACGAAGAATACGGCTGATTTGGTTTTGCCACTACAATTTTGCCCGTTACATCTTTGCCGGTAAAATCTGCCGTTTTTCCTTCTCCTACATACACCATTTCATAGCTCTCACCCAGTGTCAGTGCTTTTGAAAGCTTGAAATTATATTGCGTTTGATCTTGATACGGCAGCTGTAAGCCATTGGCTTCCGCCAATGTATTCCTATGGATTTTCGTATTTTCATAGGAAGCTACAGATAAGGCATATGGGCTTACCCCAGGTTCTCCTACCGTTCCGATATCCGGGTTTTCCGCATATGGCTTAGCAGCAGTTGCTAACAGATTATTCTTAGTGCTGTAAGCAGAGTTTCCTCCCGCTACGACTACAAGTGTCCCTTGTTCTGTTGCTTCGCGGATTGCTTTTTGAATTGGATCATTTTCTTCTCCAACAAACCCTGCATCGGAACCTAGACTCATATTGATGACATCCGCACCCATGGTAACTGCGTGCTGAATGCCCGCAATAATATCATCTTCGGCCGCCCCGCCGCCATTATCAGAGAATACTTTTTCAGCAAGCAGCTGTACGCCCGGTGCAATCCCTTGTACACCGTCATTCTCTTCATTACCATTTGCACCGACTGTACCCGCTACGTGCATCCCATGCGGATTTGCATTTTTCCCGCTCGGAATAACATTTGTATCATTATCTGCCCAGTCATACCCCGTCGGCACTTTGTCACTGTACCATACTTCACTTACTTCTGTTTCCGCAAACTTGCCTTGAATGCTGTCTTTTGTCCACTTCTCGTTTTGCTTCCCTTTTTCCGTTAATGTCATATCCTGATGCGTATAGTCAATACCGGAGTCCACAACAGCTACAACTAAGCCTTCTCCTTGATAGCCGTATTGTTCCCAAACCTTTTGAGCTTGTACTAATTCCTTGCTTGCCCCCATAGATGGCTGGAACGTACGTGCGATATGTACATTTGTAACACCTGGAGTTTCTTGAATCTCTTTTATATTTTTAAATTCAGTATCCATACTGAATCCGTTAAACCCTTGATAAAAGCGATGCTTGACCTTCGTGATTGATTTTTTCTTGGACATTTGCGCAATGATCTGATCTTGTTTTTGCTTGAACTGAGCCTGCTTGCTTTTTAAAGTTTTCGCTTGTACAGACGGCTCCTCCACCTCTACAATTACGCGCACTGTATCATTCGGAGCATATGGTTTTACTAGGTCGTTTTCTTTCATATTTTGATAGCCGAGCTTATCGACCGTTTCAGCTTGATTTTGCACTTCCATAAAGATTTGTTGTCTTTGCTTTGCCATGTCCTCTGTTGTTGGGACCGTATTTTGATTTCCTTCTGTTCCTTCCGCGTATCCTGCTGTCGTAAATAACATGGCAGCTAGCGTTGTTGTTGTAAATACCTTGTATGGAAGCCTTTTTCTGTTTCTCATGTTCTTTGCACCCTTCCTAGTCTAATCTCTCATTCTATTACTATACCGTCTAAACTCTATCAGTGATTTTCATGCTGCAAATCAAGAGTTTAAGAAAAACTCCTGATTTCCAACATGAAGCATTCAATTCTTTTTAGTCGAGATTTGGCATGTGTGCTACTTCTTTCACTATTAAATTACTTTTTCTAAAAATTCTATATATTTAAAAATTAATAATCTCATTTTATACTATTAATTTTATAAATGAATAATAGTTTTCGCTTATATTTATATAACCAAAATTTATTGAATAGAAGTTACTATCCTGTCCTAACAGGTTCTACTACACTTTTGCTAATAAAGACTTGTTTTCACAACTTCCTTCCATTTGGAAAAGATATACATTTCAACCTGATATAACTTATTTAATAATAAATAGAAGTCTGATAAAGTTATCAGACTTCTATTACTACACTTATTCTAGCTTAATCAAGCACTTAAACCTAATTCTTTCTTGATAGACTCAATCGTTTTTCCATTCTTTTCTGTTTGCGGAGTCGGTGTATCTAACACAAATGAATTTTCTGTTAAATAATACTTCTCCAGTAAACTAAAGTCTTTCGCATCTGTTGTTCCATCAAAGTTAATATCTGTCGCACGGTTATTTGTACCCCAATTGTTTTGAAGCAGGATCGCATCTAAGATATCAATTGTATTATCCTTGTTGATGTCACCCGGTTTGGCACCGACTGTCGGATAGGTAATCCATTCTCCGATATCAATTCCGTTCTCCATACGGCCAATCTCCATCGGTGTATAGGTTGTGTAATGTCCGGGAATATCCATGATCACCGTATATTTTTGTACTGCTGCCGGCAATCCTGCAAAGGTTACATTTCCATCCTTTGCAATTACTCCATCATAAAGGATACCATTGGCATCTTGCAGTTTCATCGCTGCTCCTACTTTGGTGTAGTCCATGCTGTAGTTAAAAGAACCCGATGCAGTATATAAGCCTACACCATTTAGTTTTGCTGTTGCTTTAGAGTAAATCGGATACATTGGCATTACTCCCATAATCGTTGATACCCGATTTCCGCTTTCATTATTGACTTGCATTGTAGTAGGAGTAAAAATCTGCGAATATACGTTTAGGAATTCATTGGCATTTGTATCCACTTCTATATCAAATAACGCCACATCACCAGCAACTCCTTTACCTGGAACACTGATGTTCACGGTCGTTGCTAAGCTTATTGTACCCGTTGTCGTTGTTGTCAGTTCGGATCCTTCTGGTAAACCTTGTCCCTTTTTGAGTTCAACACTGTCCACATATTTACTTTGATAGTACATATTTAACGAAAGCGTGTTGGCTTGTCGTAAATTATGTGCATAGAATGTATACGTTATTTTATCCCCAAATTCTATCGCGTCTTTATTTGGTTTGGCATACACATAAGACGCACCTGGCTTCGTATAATATACTATTTTTGGCAAAGCTGTATTTCCCGCAAAGTCTGCTCCTGCATACTGGATGCTAGAAATAGAAGAAGACGAAGTGAGTTTAATTTCTTGACTAAACTTGCCATTCTTATCTACATTCGTATAATAAGATGGTCCGTTTGTTCCATAAAACACTTTATTATTCGCCTGAGAAAGAGGAATGCCCACTGCTTGTGTTTGGCTGATTTCAGAATCCAATAGCGTTCCGGAAACAGTTACTGTGTCTTGGCCTTCTGCCAATTCTACAAATGGAAGGTCTCCTTTTGGCATCGCATTTGTATTATCAAAGATGATTTTAGGACCAGTGTTATCAATGCTTACTTTTGATGTTCTGACAAACTGCTTGCCTGCTGGATTGGTTCCAATCATTTTAATGTCATAGATTCCATCCGGCGCCAGTTCAGAAACATACCCAATTGGTTTTTTCGCATTTCCTGTAAACGGATAGTATCTGCCGTAAAATAAGTCTTCTATATAATAATACGTATCAACAGCTGCAACTGTCGCATCAACAGTAGCAATCAATCCTAAATCTTTATTCGTTTTCGGATCGACTAATATCCAGTCTAATGTTTCCATCGGTGAGTTTAGTATAAAGTCTAAATCCGTACCCTTTCTGCTGAATGGATTGACTATACGATTCGTGGAAATACTCTTTGTGTACACATCAAAGTAACCCAATCCTTCTTCCACCACCTTTACTCCAAATGGAATGCGGTAGCTTTCTTCTGGATTGTTTTTCTCTTGAATATTAATATATCCCTCATAGATGCCTTTTTGAGCCGTTTTCGGAATCACTAGAAATGCAGTTAATTGTTCTGTGCTGTTCTTCTTCACTTTAAGTGTATTTGGTACCTGTACTGTCACACCGTTTTTCTTCGCATCTAACGATCCTCGTGCACCCACATTGTATTCTACAGACAGCTCATACTTTTTGTTTTCTTTCCCGCTATTGGCAAATGATAGTTTCGTAGTTTTTGTATAATTCTTATCTGCCTCCATAGGAACGAAGCCATAGCTGATACCGCCTGTTTGTTCTGCAATCATTTTTTCCTCGCCATTCTCAATGTAAGGCGTTTCATCTTGTACACTAATAATCATATCAGAATGGATGGCTTGCATCGGATCGACTCTACCAGCCCCTACTTCAAATACACTGTACGGACTCTTTAATGGATCCGCTGTATTCATCAGTACAGACTTCACATCGCCTGGCGTATACTCTGGATGAGCCTGCAGTAATAATGCTGCAATACCCGCTACATGTGGACTCGCCATCGATGTACCAGACATTCTTAAATATGCAGAGGAATAATCAGAAGTATCCTCTTTGTTCCCAATATAAGAAGGGACTGTCGATAAAATATCTACCCCTGGTGCTGTGACTTCTGGCTTAATATCGTATAATGTACCGGATGGTCCTCTGGAGCTGAAGTTTGTCAATTCATCACCAAGGAGTTCTGCTTTACCTGTCGCTCCAAACGTAACCTTTGGTACACCATTTGCGAACAAGCTTTTAACCGCTAGTCCATCTTTATTAGTCATGGAGAATGTCGGAATATTATCATTGCTTTCTCCTAAGAAGTACGGAATATGCCCTTCGTCAGCATTTAGATTGTAGATAATGACACCTACCACTCCGTGCTCCTTTGCATACTTCATTTTCTCAATCAACGCATACGTGCCGCGCTGGATAAATGCGACTTTGCCATTGACATCTTTTCCAGTGTAATCGCTCGTTCCACCTAGGCCTACATCCACCATATCATACGTTTGTCCGGATACCCCGCCAAAATCATCTGTCCATGTTTTCGTCATCAACTGCATTGTCGCACTAACCTTACCGCTGCCGGCTGCAAATTGACTCTCATAGGTTGTGATTGTACTAGGAACAGAACTCGCACCAACTGTTAAGGCAAGGGCTGCAGCTCCTGGAGCTCCTAACGTATACATTTCGTTCCCTGCATTTCCAGCTGCGACTACTGCGGTTACACCGCTTAATACTGCATTATCGATAGCCAAACTTGTTACATAAAATGGGTTATTGGTTGTAGCACCTAAAGACATGTTAATCACATCCATACCATCCGCAACCGCTTTATCAATACCCGCAAGAACTGCAGTAGTTAAACCACTACCGTATGCTCCTAATACACGATATACATATAAATCCGCTTCCGGCGCAACTCCAATGACTTTGTAGTCCGAATTATTTTCTGCTCGTCCCGCAATCGTACCGGAGACGTGCGTACCGTGGTCAGTATAATACGTACTGCCATTCGAAGTTTCCTGTCTATTAGACTTTTTCCAGTCAGCATATGTCGTTTCCATCGGGTCATTGTCATTGTCTACAAAGTCATATCCGCCTTTATAGGCATGCTTCAAATCTGGGTGATTATAATCCACTCCTGTATCAAGAACCCCGACCTTGATTCCTTTTCCAGTAAATCCTTCGTCATGCAGTTTATCAAGATTTAAAAATGGGATACTATCCACCTTTGTTTGCTCCTTCGCGTCTTCTGCTTGAGCAGGCGGCTCCAATTGTACTTTATAATCACTGTACACAGCTTTTACTACATCAGAATCTAGCAATGTATTAATTCGGTTTGCCGGCAGTGTTAACGCAACACCGTTCAAGGAATTTTTATAGGTATATTTAATTTGATAAGCATCCTTGCCTGATTTCGTCTTTCCTACTTTTGATTGCAGATCTTTGTTGAACTGGGCATGTGATTTTTCCACGTTTTCTTTCGCCTGTGTAAGAGACAGCGTTTCTCCTTTGACAGCTTTTGCAATTTGGGCTACCTTTGCAGGAAAGTCTTTAAACTCGACGATCACCGTTACCTCTTCATTACTTGTCAAATCCACATCCCGTGATAATTGTAATCCTGTTTTCAATTCTCGATTCTCTAATTTTTGCAGTGCTTCGCGTTGTTCTGGCGTTAGTTTTGCTAATACGCTCTCTGCCGTTGTATTGGTCTGCGCATGTGCAATAGAGGTATAGTTTATATTTGCAGCAGGTCCAATCAGAAGGCCTGCACTTAACGCTACAACTGTAGCTTGTTTCGTTACACTTCTTCTACTTTTACTCAAATTTTCTCATCCTTTTTATTCGACAAATTTATATATTATTATTTTACAAATTCTTTAAATTAATTTCAATTGGAATAATTTTATAAATTTTCACTCTATTAAAAGGATATTACTATAGATATGTACAATAAAATCCTTATGTACCAAATTTTTAACATTTGTAAAATTTGAGGAATTTTCATTTTTTTAAAATAATTTTTTCAAAAACAAAATTTTCGGATAAAAGACTAGTATACAAGCGATTGTACTCACAACAAAAAAGCCTTGACACGAGTAGTGTCAAGGCTTTTCCTTCTTAATAAATGCTCATGTATTGGTCGCGTTCCCATTGGTGGACTTGCGTACGGAACATATCCCACTCAATTTCCTTCGCTTCAATGAAGTGTTCTAATAAGTGGTTACCCAATGCACTGCAAATAATTTCATCTGTTTTTAAGTTATCTAATGCGTGAGCCAGTGTAGCTGGTAAATCTACGATACCTGCTTTTTCACGTTCTTCCTTTGTCATCACATAGATATTGCGGTCAACTGGAGCTGGAGCTGCCAATTTGTTTTTCACGCCATCAAGACCAGCCGCAAGCAATACTGCCATTGCTAAATATGGGTTAGCAGCAGGATCTACACTGCGCACTTCTACACGTGTGCTTAAGCCGCGGGAAGCTGGAATACGGATTAGCGGACTGCGGTTACGAGCAGACCAAGCAACATAACAAGGTGCCTCATATCCAGGAACAAGACGCTTATACGAGTTTACCGTTGGGTTCGTTACTGCTGTAAAGTTCGGTGCATGCTTCACGATACCTGCGATAAAATGGCGTGCTGTCTCACTTAATTGTAAGTCTCCGTTCGGATCGAAGAAGGAATTCTCGTTTCCACGGAATAAGGATAAGTTACAGTGCATGCCGGATCCGTTTACTCCGAATAATGGTTTTGGCATGAATGTTGCGTGCAAGCCATGCTTACGAGCAATTGTTTTTACAACAAGCTTGAATGTTTGGATATCATCACATGCTTTGATTGCATCAGCATATTTGAAATCGATTTCGTGCTGACCCGGAGCCACTTCATGGTGAGATGCTTCGATTTCAAAGCCCATTTCTTCTAGCTCAAGCACGATGTCACGGCGGCAGTTTTCCCCTAAATCTGTAGGAGCAAGGTCGAAATATCCGCCGTTATCATTTAATTCCAATGTCGGATTTCCTTTTTCATCTACTTTAAATAAGAAGAATTCCGGCTCTGGCCCAAGGTTAAAGGAAGTGAAGCCAAGTGCTTCCATCTCTTTTAAGATGCGTCTTAAGTTGTTTCGAGGGTCACCATCAAACGGTGTTCCATCTGGATTGTAAATGTCGCAGATTAGACGAGCTACTTTTCCTTTTTCTGCTGTCCACGGGAAAACTACCCATGTGTCTAAATCCGGGTATAAATACATGTCAGACTCTTCAATGCGCACAAAACCTTCAATAGAAGATCCGTCAAACATCATCTTGTTATCTAGAGCTTTTTCTAGCTGACTTACCGGGATTTCCACATTTTTAATAATTCCTAAAAGGTCCGTGAATTGCAAACGGATATACTTCACATTCTCTTCTTGCGCCATGCGGAAAATATCATCTTTTGTATATTTTGCCATTATCCAGTTCCTCCCAATCCTTGATTTATATCTATATTGATTTAATGAAACAACTAAAGTATCAGTGAAAAAACCGTGACATATCACCTTGTCTTAAAGACGTACGGTTAAATCGTCCAGCCTGCTGAAGTTCATCCCGCAGCAATTTGCGAAGTTCCGCATCTGATAGCTGTTGATGCGGTTTTTCTTCTTGCTTTTCTGCTACATGTACTTCTCCTTCAGCCTTCATCTGCAGTACTTGCTTAATTCCAGCAAGATTGAGCCCTTGTTCGATCAAATCCTTAATTTCTAACAGCCGATCAACATCGTTAAATGAAAACAATCGGCGGTTCCCTTCTGTGCGAGCGGGAAAGATCAGTCCATGTTCTTCATAATACCGAATCTGTCGGGCAGATAATTGAGTCAAGGAGATGACGATTCCTATAGGAAATAATGGAGTTGAACGTCTTTCGATGTTACTCAAGTCAGTTCCTCCTTCTCATTAACATGATTATATTTTATATCATGTTATGTAAAGCGTCAACAAATGTAAGGTTATCTAACATAATTTTCACAAGATATTTTATGTACTTGTCCTCTCACTCTTTATCCTATGATAGGTGTGTAATTGTATGATTACATTACCTATTCATTAAAAATTTGTAAAAACCTCCTCGATTTAAATGATTTTCTAATTCATCTTAAAGAAAAAAGACTGCTTATGCAGTCTTTTATGAATGAAATACGTTTTCTATTGTAAGCAAATCTTTTTCCATCAATGCATCAATAGCGGAGCAAATTGCAATTTTGACATGCGAATAAGTAAGTCCTCCTTGCACGTATGCCACATACGGAGGACGGATAGGCCCATCTGCTGATAATTCAATACTCGCTCCTTGAATAAACGTACCTGCTGCCATTATGACGTCATCTTCGTAGCCCGGCATATAATTCGGGTATGGCGTAAATTGAGAGTTGATTGGTGAAGCAAATTGAATTGCCTGGCAAAACGCAATCATACGTTCCGCGTCATCAAATTGCACAGATTGAATTAAATCCGTACGTGGCATATTCCACTTCGGATACGTATTCATTCCTAGCTTTTCGAGAACTGCTGCTGTAAAAACAGCGCCTTTTAATGCTTGTCCTGTGACATGCGGAGCGAGGAAGAATCCTTGATACATCTCTTGTAAGCTATATAGGGATGCGCCTGCTTCTGCTCCAATTCCCGGTGAAGTAAGTCGATACGCACACGCTTCTACATACTTTTCTTTTCCGACGATATACCCTCCAGTTTTTACAATGCCTCCGCCTGGATTTTTAATGAGCGACCCTGCTATTAAATCTGCACCAACGTGGCAAGGTTCTTGCTCCTCTACAAATTCTCCGTAACAATTATCTACAAACACAACCACATCAGGCTTGATGCTTTTCACAAAATCAATCATTTCTTTTATTTGTTCTATAGTGAAAGAGGGGCGTGTCGCATATCCTTTCGAACGTTGAATCCCAATCATCTTTGTATCGTCATGGATATATTCCTTTACAGCTTGAAAATCCACTTGCCCCTCTTCCGTTAACTCAATGGCACGGTAACCAATATTAAATTCCTTAAATGAACCGATTCCTTTGCCGCGAATCCCTACAATTTCTTCCAGCGTATCATACGGCTTACCTGTAATGTACAGAAGCTCATCTCCAGGACGTAAAACCCCAAATAATGCCGTTGAGATGGCATGTGTACCTGAAATGATTTGCGGGCGCACAAGCCCTGCTTCCCCTCCAAATACATCAGCATATACTTTTTCTAACGTATCACGTCCAATATCATCGTAGCCGTATCCTGTTGTCGGTATAAAATGAGCATCGCTTATTTTATGCTTTCGGTAGCTTTCCAGTACACGATACTGATTGCTTTCAATAACCTCATCAATGCGGCTATGCATCTCCCGAATTGTTTCTTCTGCCTCTTTTATAATTGGAGCAATTATTTGCCCATGCTTTAAATTCGTTAACATACTTTATTCCTCAGTTCCTTTTCTTGTTGTATATTTCTTTATCGGCCCGTTAAGCGGTGAATTTGAAAATACATATCCGCTGCACTCATACAAACCTGTCTCTTCATTAAATATGATGTGCTTAAGCACAGTATCTGTTTTCAAAAGTGACAAAAGCTTTCCTTCTGATGCTGGAATTTCTGCATAATATGGATTCATCAGCCTAATCATTTCTTCTTCAATCTTGTTTTTCAGATGCTCTAAATCACCTGGATCAAATGCGCTAATAATAACAGATTCTCCTTTTGGCGTCGGCAAAAAAGAGGGGTGCTGTATATCTCTTTTGTTATATACCGTTAAAGAAGAAATGTGTTCTACTTCCATTTCATTCAGAAGTGCAGTTACAGTTTGTTCATGACCAGCATAATTCGCATCTGATGAATCAATGACGTGTAAAATAAAGTCTGCTTCATTCACTTCCTCTAATGTGGAACGGAACGCTGCCACCAGCGAAGTCGGTAAATCTTGAATAAAGCCTACTGTATCTGTCAATAAGACTGTATAGCCACAAGGCAGCTGCATCCTGCGCGTAGTCGGATCTAGCGTGGCGAACAGTAGATTTTGCTCAAATGTATCAGCCGCAGTTAAGCGGTTAAAAATTGTAGACTTTCCAGCATTGGTATATCCAACAATGGATACTTGGAACACATTATTTTCCTTCCTGCGCTCACGATATCGTTTACGATGCTGCACAATGATGGAAAGCTGCTGTTTAATTTCATCAATACGACTTCGAATATGACGGCGGTCTGTTTCCAATTTGGTTTCGCCAGGTCCTCTCGTTCCGATTCCGCCGCCTAAACGAGACAACGCGTGTCCTTGACCGACAAGGCGAGGTAGTGCGTATTGAAGCTGAGCTAGCTCAACTTGCAGCTTCCCTTCTCTTGATTTTGCTCTCTGTGCAAAAATATCTAGTATTAATTGGGTGCGATCAATCACTTTCGCTTCAAAGTGAGCCGATAAATTCCGAATTTGACTTGGAGTTAATTCATTATTAAAAATAATAACATCCGGTTCCAATTCTTCCGCTAAAGCTTCCAATTCCTCCAGCTTTCCCTTTCCAATATATGTCGCAGGATGGAATCTTGGACGCTTTTGCGTTGCAGACAACAGAACCTCCCCTTGTGCCGTGTTTGTTAAGGAAGCCAGCTCTTCCATTGAGTATGTAAAACGTTCATCGTCTTCATTCGGCAGCTGACAGCCGACTAAAATAGCCTTCTCTTTTTTTACTTTATTTTCTTGTATCAAATATCGTCACTCTTTCTTTTCGAAACTTAATCCATCTATTATAATAACAAAGGAAATAAAAATCATCTAGTTTATAGTAGGAGAGGAACACACGAATGACATGGGAAATGTTTAGCATCATCGGGACAATTGCATTTGCAGTAAGCGGCGCTATTGTAGCGATGGAAGAAGATTATGATATTTTTGGGGTATATATATTAGGGATGGCAACAGCGTTTGGCGGAGGAGCCATGCGCAATTTATTAATAGGATATCCAATTCATTCATTATGGAAACAAGATATGTTATTTCAAATTGCTTTATTGTCAATGACCATCATCTTCTTATTTCCTAATAAATTAATTAAGCATTGGAAACGCTGGGAACATATTACAGATGCAATCGGACTTTCAGCATTTGCGATCCAAGGTGCACTGTATGCCCAAAAGCTCGGCTTACCAATCAGCGCTACCATTGTAGCAGCAGTATTAACAGGTACTGGCGGAGGAGTTATCCGTGACATTTTAGCCAAGCGCAAACCACTCGTTCTCCGTGCAGAGGTATATGCACTCTGGACAATTATCGCAGGGGCAGCTATTGGATTTGGCATTGCAAAAAGTTCACTGGAATTATACATTTTATTCGCCATAATTGTCCTCTGTCGTATGATGTCTATTTACTTCAAATGGCATTTGCCAATTCGAAACATTGCTTCAAATCCTTCACTGAAAAAACAAAGCATGTAACAATGAGGTGTCTGTCTAAGAGCAGACACCTTGTTTGATTCATGAAGTGCAAGAAAATGCAAATACTACTTCTAGAAGGGGGTGTTACTATGGGCAAGCATACGAAAAAAGGGGCGCAAAAAAGTTCTGTCGGACAGTTTGGGCACTCACCTGATTCTGCTTACTCTAAAAGCAGAAAAATGGCAAAGGCTCATGAAGCGTATCAAGAAAAAGCAACAGAATAAAATCCTGGTGGAAATACAATGGCAAAAGGCAATGGGCATAGAGGACTAGTAGAAGCGAGCGTAAGTCCATCTGGTCATGCTCCAAACGAAGCGAACCATAATTCGAAAGCAAAACTGGAAGAACGCGCGAAGAAAAGCAACACCAAAATATAGACTGTCAAGGACACGAAAGCTCATCGTGTCCTCTTTACATATGTATAAATCGTTCTAGCAAGTATATTGCAATAGATATAGAACTGCTCTTTGTTCTTCAGCAGCTCACGAATCTGCCCCTCCGTTATCTCCAGCTGCACTCCCCTTCCTCTCTTATTTCGATTCACAATATTACGGGGATGATTACCATTCAACCTTTCGGGTGGAATTTTTACATTAAAACCGTTTTCTACTAACCTTTCATGAATTCTATCCAGCAGTTGTTGATCAACACCTCCCACATACGTATACAGTTCATAACCTTTGGCGCAGTGAATGGATACGGTAACTGCCGCTCGCTCCACTAATCGCACACAACGCGGTTCATCAAAGCGGGCAGAGGTTAAATGCAAATCCCATCCTTCCTTTAAACTAATAAAACAATAGGAGGTTGCTTGTAATTGTTCTGCTAACTCTTTCGCTAGTTCACTAGTTCCAGGTTCTAACTTTCCTCCATGCACCGCCAATATTACAATATCAGGATTTCTGACTGCGATATGAATCAAATAGTCTATCCCTTCTGCGTTGTGTGCAGCAAGCTCAGAAAAATTCGCATATTCTTGCATACTCATTTCCCCTTTCTTAAGAAACTGCCTTCTGCGAGAGCTCCCCTTGCTTATAATCTGGCTGTTATGCTGCACTTATACTTTGTCTTAGAGTAAAAACCACAAGAAAAAAGACACACAGCTTGCCTGTATGTCTTCTCCTCTTTTAAGAAACTCAATGTTCTTCTTCAAATAAAATATCTTCTGATTGAATATTCATTAAATCATGCTTATCATAACTGTCTTGCTGCAGTAATCTCATTGCCTGTTTCCGTACTGATTTCTCAATAATATTCCTCACATAACGACCATTGCTAAAAGTTGTGATAGTAGAGGAGTATTTTACGGCATTTAAATGGTCCCGCAGCTTCCACTCTGCATCTTTCGTCAGCTGATACTGTCTATCCTCATACATTCGTTTTCCAATATCGATAAGCTGGTTTACTGTATAATCAGGAAACTCAATGATGAACGGAAACCGAGATTGCAATCCTGGATTAAGTGACAAAAAATGATTCATTTCTCGCGAATATCCGGCAAGCACAAGAACGAAATCATGCTGTTTATCCTCCATATGTTTGACAAGCGTGTCAATAGCTTCTTTTCCAAAATCCTTTTCTCCTCCGCGAGCGAGGGAATAGGCTTCATCAATAAACAAAATACCACCCATCGCTTTTCGGACAAGATCTCTCGTTTTTTGTGCTGTATGTCCGATGTATTCTCCAACTAAATCGGCACGCTCTGCTTCAATTAAATGACCTTTTGATAAAATGTTCATCTGATGAAGCAATTTCCCAATAATGCGGGCTACAGTTGTTTTTCCTGTTCCTGGGTTCCCTTTAAATAGCATATGAAGCACCTGCTTCTCTGCTTTAAGTCCCATTTCCTGTCTTTTTTTGTTCACGTAGATCCATGCATAAATCTCTTTTACAATTTTTTTGATATCTGTCATTCCTACAAGCTTGCTCATTTCCTCTTCAATTTGCTGCAGCATCTCATGCTTGGAAACTGTTTCTTCCGTTAATGCGGCTTGCGGTTTTTCAGCGGGAACCGGGATTTTCTGCCTATGATTCAAAACGATATTGATTTGATTATTATTTTTTTTACGCATCGATTGCTCCACGCTTCTCCCCCCATTTACGAACAAAAATCCTATATTCATGTTGCTCATTGTCGTTTTTTGCGCTTTCCCAAGAAATAATACTTTGTTTCATATTCCCCGCCTGCCACTCTATAGGTTTTTACTTTATTTTCCTTAATTTTCTGTTATAATTTATTAAAACGTTGAAGGTGGTGATATGATGGCTTCGAGAATTACTCATCCAGAATTAGCGAATACAGTACATTCCTTTGCTGCTTATCTAACCAGCAAGGGTAGAAAGCAATCGACAATCAGACGTTATATGTACGACGTAGAAGACTACTTCACCTGGCTGGAGCGAAATAAAAATCTTTCTTCTAACAATATATGGTCCTCTCTTCATACAAAAGACTATGAAAATTATTTTTTTGAATTAAAACATGAACGACACTACTCGGAAAAAACTCTGCACCGCGTCTTTATCGTCTTGAATCGCCTCTATCAGTTCCTGCAACTCACCTCTACCGACATCACCAATCCGCTGAAGGATATGGAAATGACTATTCACCCTGACCGCGGGTTGCATAAGGATGATTTTATCACGGCAGAAGAAGAAGAAAGATTTAAAAAAATTCTTGTTTCAATGGAGGGGTTAACAGAAAAACAACTTCCAGCACGACCGCTTCTCATTGACCGGAATGTCTGTATCATTATGCTTCTTTTAGATTACGGGCTAGCGCTGCAGGAGCTTGTATATTTAACTATGCAACATGTACACTTTGAAAATAATACACTGACAGTCCCCCCTGTTTCTGGTATTGCACGGACGATTGCATTAACAGAAGAAGACAAGAAGAAGCTCTATACGTATTACAAAACGATACCTGAGCCAGTCAGACCAAAATATCACACAAACGATCCGCTGTTTGTAGCTTTTGATTTTAACCGTAATACATATCGATGGGTGTATGAAAATGATGCTCCAAAAGCACTGACGGAAATCGCAGTTCAGAAAATGATTAGGCAAGAGGTAGCACGAGCGGGGTTGCGAAAAGGATTATCGGGACAGCACTTACGAAATACCTTTATTTTGCGCTTAATTCAGCAAAACGTAAGCGAACAAGAAATTATAAGACGAGTCGGTTTTAAAACAAAGCTATCTTTAAAACGTTACTATGATTTTGCTAAAAAGGAACAAGAAGCCATAAAATAAAACCCTCTTGCACAGAGGGTTTTTTATGTACAACTATTCTAATTCAATGGATACGTTCTTTTGCGGAACAAAAGTGGAAATAGCATGTTTATAGATTAACTGTTGCTTACCTTCGGTTTCCAGCAAAACTGTAAAATTATCAAATCCTTTGATTAAACCGCGAAGTTGGAATCCATTTAGTAAGTACACGGTAACAAACGTGTTATCTTTTCTAAGCTGGTTTAAACATTGATCTTGAATGTTGATTGATTGCTTCATGGTAAAATCCTCCTCTTTTTCTCTACCTGTATTTTATTCGACTAAAGTTGTAGCTTTCCTTCTATGTATTGTAAAATTTCTTCTTTTTTTTCTTCATCAGTTACATCGAACCAAGTCACGTCCATTTTATTACGGAACCAAGTCAATTGACGCTTTGCATAGCGGCGGGAATTTGTTTTTAATGCCTCTACCGCATCTTGCAGTGTGGTTTTCTGCTCGAAATACTCGTATAACTCCTTATAACCGATAGCTTGAATAGACTGACAGTCCTTTATCCCATTATCGTATAACTGCTTGACTTCTTCAAATAATCCTTCTTCCATCATCAAATCGACTCGATAATTAATGCGGTCATATAATTTCGTTCGATCCATTGTTAACCCGACTAATGCAATGTCATACAATAGATTATTTTCTTGTGTTTCCAATCCTTCGGTCATCGTTTTTCCTGTTGTATGATAAATTTCAAGCGCTCGTATTACCCGCCTTACATTATTAGGATGAATCCGCTCTGCACTTGCGGAATCTATCGCCTCCAGTTTAGCAAACACAGCCTGGGCTCCCTCTTCTTCAACCAGCTGTTCCAGTTCTCTTCGAAATACTTCGTCCCCTCTCGTTTCAGAAAATTGATAATCGAACAGTACAGATTGAATGTATAAACCTGTACCTCCTACGATAATGGGCAGCTTCCCTCTCTTTGAAATGTCATGAATATGTTCCCTAACAAGATACTGGAACTCTGCAGTTGAAAACGAGTCAGTCGGATTTTTTATGTCAATCATATAATGAGGAATTCCATCCATTTCTTCCGGCTTCACTTTAGCTGTTCCGATATCCATATGGCGGTATATTTGCATCGAATCTCCGCTTATAATTTCACCGTTCAAACGTTTGGCAACTTCAATGCTGAGTTTTGTTTTCCCAACCGCTGTCGGCCCTATAATCACGGCAACTTTTTCCCTCTTTTCTCCCATAGCACTCACTCTCTTTATTGATTTATGTAAAGTAGTACATCTGACTATTATACCCAATATTCAGCCGTTTAAAAGAAAAAACGAAATCTTTTACCACAAAAGTCATAGTTTTTCCTTTTCTATCATATGTATGAGTAAAAACTATGGAGGTATGAAAATGGACAAGTCTATCGCTTTGGAGAATATCCGCATTTTAACAGAGGAATTAATGATATCTGCCTCATCCAAACCTACCCATCTTTCACAGGAAGAATTACTCGATGCTCTCGTTCATTTAACACGAGTGATTCATTCCCTTACAACTCTTGACGAGACCTTCACTCAGCAGCAGCTAAATTATATAGAAACAAAATTTTATGCAGCCTATAACATTTTAACAGGAAAACCTATCTATCCTTGGTAAAGAAAATATCCGATGATTTTGTAAAAATTCTCCTCACCACGCTGAATATACAAGTGTATTTGAATAGAACTATTAGATTTCCATCATCCACTAAATCACTTAATCTCTCCAAATCAAAAAAGAAGCATTTCTGCTTCTCGCAAACTGCAGGTATTTCTGGCCATCCAGTTTTATTTAGCTATCCAACCAGTGTTACCTGTACCTGTTTGTTTCACATAAATAGTAGTTGAGGTTCCTCCTGTATTATTTAAATATATTGATCCTACTGGCAACGTTAATATTCCTTCTGGTGAACCATTACCCGTATATAATCCGACCTGACCATATGTGCCACCAATACAATACTTTAGACTAGATGGTAATACTAGATCTGTTATAGAATTTGTAATAGTATTGCCGATTAACGTAAACTTTTGCGGCGCCGGGTCATTAGAATAAAATTCAATAGCAGCATTTTTATATCCACTAGTTGGTGTACCTTTGATTGAATCAATGACATTATAGGATACAGTTAGACCAATATATACATTGGATCCGACTGTTTCCATAGAAATACCATGACGCCAGTTGTAAATCATGTTGGCAAGCACTTGAAATCCGGTTACTCCATTAAAACTAGAACGTAGATCTATCGCCCTAGCTGTTCCATTATTCACCATATGATTTTCAACAATTTGTAAATTTTGCTTCACACCATATATAAGGATACCTGTTTCCGAGATAAGATGAAAATAATTTCCTTTGATCTCGATATCAGAAATATCATGTTGATTATAGTTAATAGTGTATACTCCACGATTAAAGTTCGAAATATCATTTTCTTCAATCACAATATTTACCATCGGATCCGTTGCCCATACTTTCACACCAAAATCTGTAAAGCTCGATATATTCACTCGTGTAATCACATTTCCTTTAACATGAACATGCTTACACCCTTTCAGGGTGATACCATTTCCTGTCTGTGCAGTGATTTTGTTATTCACAATCCTTACATATTTTGACGTCTCATTACCTTCATGTGTAATAGAAATTACATCTATATCTGTTGTTGAAGTGCCAATGATTTCATTATCAGCCAGCGTCAAATTTTCATTCCTGTACCAAGCATTGATACCAGACACTTTAAAACGATTGTTACGGACGATGCAATGGTCTACCCACCCAATTAATACTTTCACATTAGGAGAATCAATATAGTTATTTTCAAATATAATATTGCGAAATGACGGTGCACCAATTCCGCTTCCGCGAAGAGAAACAGAATATCCTGCGTTCGGATCGTTATGCGTACTTATAATGTGATTACCTGTAACTACTGCTCCACTCAACTCAATCGTTGCAAACGGTTCGAAATGGATACATGAGCGTTCGCTGATGAGTGTATTGTTCAAGATTTTCACATTATGCACTTGTTCTACTACACAGGCACTACGCTTATTGTTCTCACTGTGACAAAATTGTACGGTGATATTTTTGCTCCCTATCGATTTTGAGCCAGTAATTGAGACTCCATCTCCCACTGCATTCGTCAAATTACAGTGCTCCACCAGCACATTATCAGCATCATAAATAAAGATGCAGTGCATATGCTCCGAACCATTTGGATTACCATTACGATTCCCATCTAATGTTAAGTTGCGAATGGTGTTATTCCCTCTGGTTGTTACCATGCGTGTCCAAGTATCCGCTTGATTTGAAGCAAGGACAAGCTTTACAGACTCTTTACTTTCTCCAATTAAAGAGACGTTTTGTTTCAAATCAATTGCTACTTGATTAGCAGAATTCGAAATGAGATATGTTCCTGCAGGTATATACAATACCTTATTCCTTGATAATGAAAGAGTATTTATAGCATTATTAATGGCGTTAGTATCATCTGTAACGCCGTCTCCAACCGCACCAAAATCCCGAACATCTACCCAATCTGTTTTTCTCTGCAAGACCTCAATTCGGTCGGCTTGTTCATCAAAACTTCCTTTAAATGAAGTGTGATCTCCTCCACCTTTCTCAGTCGTTGCTACTTGTGTTTCAAGCACTCTACCTTCACTATCACCCGGA
Source organism: Bacillus sp. 165 (assembly GCF_017742235.1). Classification (GTDB taxonomy): domain Bacteria; phylum Bacillota; class Bacilli; order Bacillales; family Bacillaceae_G; genus JAGHKQ01. The sequence continues at coordinate 74,009 of NZ_JAGHKQ010000002.1, read as the reverse complement.
ACATTAAGTCTATTATGTTCGTACTGGGTCTCTGTTTTCATATCAGTCCCGTTTTGGGTTGTATTTTTTCGCGTAACGCGATTATATAAATCCTTTACCACTTTGCGTAAATCCACTACAAATTAGCCTCCATTCAGGCAAAAAAGCCCAGATTCTTAATTTATACAGTAAAGAACGTTGATTACATCCCTATTTTACTAACTTCTTCCCATAAGTCTCAAAAAATATTATTTATTTTTCTAAAAAATGAGAGTTTCATTCAACGTTCCTTCTATTATTATCTGTATTCAAAAATAGATTCTATTGTTCTTCCATATTAGTAAATCTTGATTAACAATTCTATTTTGCTGCAAATATAAAGTAGATTTCTATATATAATTTAGCAGTATACCGCCAGAAAAGTAAAAAGCATGCTATCAGGCAATAAAGAAGTATAATCAATCTACTGGTTTGTTTAGAGAACAAAAAAAAACGCACTTTCATAGCTTTAAGAAAGTACGTTTTTTTCATATTTTAAAAGTAAGTTCTTCATTATTGCCCCATATTGCTCATATGAGAAATAAGATGTGTAATTTCATCTGTATCCTGTTTTTCAATTTGTTGATTGTCTTCTATATTTGCTATACGTTCCTTTGTGTAGATAGAATGATCATTTTCAATATCTTGCTTCTTTTCCATAATACCCTCCTTCTTTATCTACATTAGTATCAAACAAAGAGAGCTTACTCATACCTACAATAAGCAAACGTTATCACACTTACGGAAAAGTTCTATTCGGAAAGACATTAGGTGCATTCTTTGCTTTTTAAAAGAAGAACCTGCTCTCACACAGGCTCTTCTCAATTAAAGCATTTCATTCCATGTTTTCGGACCGACTATGCCATCTGCCACAAGCCCATGACGTGCTTGATACGCTCTTACTGCCAGTTCTGTTTTCAGACCAAAGATTCCATCAGGAGTCACAGATATTGTACGTTGAATACGCTCCACATCTCTTCCCTTTGATCCTTTCCTAATTAAACGACCGGGATATGGAACAGCCGCTTCATTATTCCATTGTACGTAGCTGAATGGTGCATCTACTTTTGTTAAGTTAAAATACTGGGCAATGCCTTCTGCATGCGCTCGGGCTGTGCCAATCAGAAAGTCCATATCTTTGAATTTTATAATGTCTTCATTGTCCATAAACAAGCTTTCTGTTAAAACTGCAGGCATACTTGTAAGCCGAAGCACTGCAAAGTTGGCAGCTTTCATACCTCTGTCAATCCCTCCTCGTCCGCTGAAGTAAGCAATAAGCCTCGAATGCAGTGCGGCTTGTAAAGCCACAGTATTAGAGCTAGCGTTTGTATGGCAGTACGATTCAAACCCTCTGCCTCCTCCGCTGTTGCAGTGAAGTGAGACAAAAACATCAGCTCCCCAAGCATTTGCACGTCTCGTACGTTCTGTCAATCCCACAAACGTGTCATCTACACGGGTCATACCAATTTGAATATTTGTGTATTCGGTTATAAGTACACGTCTTACTTGATGAGCAAGTTCTAATACAATGCTTTTCTCCTGTAATCCATATCCAGACGCACCAGGATCTTTTCCGCCATGACCGGCGTCCACCCAAATTTTGACCATGTTCTTCCCACCTTTTGCAAATTTCATGTCAAAAAAGCACTCCATTCTATAAATAAAATGGAGTGCTTTCTTTTTGGTCACATGACACGTTTAAACATTTTTTCAAGCTCATATGTGGAATGATGAATAACAATCGGGCGGCCATGGGGACAAGTGTATGGATTCGTTGTTTTTCGCAAATCCTCCAGCAGTACAAAAATTTCATCATTCTTCAAATATTGATTAGCTTTAATGGATGCCTTACAGCTCATCATGATAGCTGCTTCTTCGCGCAGCTTTTTAATATCTACGTTTTTTTGTTTTAATACTTGTTGGATCATTTCATCAATGATTTCGGTTTCCTGACCGCGAGGAAACCATTGCGGATGTGAACGAATAATATAACTCTGTTGCCCGAACGGTTCTAAAAATAATCCAACCTTTTGCAGCTCATCCAACTGCTCTTCTATACGCAAATACTCATTTAACGATACATCAATCCGATATGGCACAAGCAATTCCTGCACTTCACAAGCTACTTGTCCTACTTTTTCTTTAAAATACTCGTAGTTGATTCTCTCTTGAGCCGCATGCTGATCGATAATATATAATCCTTTGTCATTTTGAGCCAAAATGTACGTACCGTGCATTTGTCCAATGGGATATAACGGCGGGAGTTCGTTTGTCTTTACCACTTCAGCTTCTTGGGGCAAACTCCATTCAACTGGTATGTTCACTTCTTCTAGAACTGTTTCCTCATATACTCGCTTCTCCTCGGAAGCTGTATAAGCAGGCACTGGATCTGAATATTCTTCCTCTCTTACAACCGTCTGCGGCGAAAAGCTAAGCCGCTTTGATGGAGTCATAGTATGTTCAAGCTGAAACGTTTGCTGTTCACTTTGCTTTCTATCGACCTTTTGTACCGGTGTACCCGCATCTGGAATAAGCTGCACCTGCTGAAATGCCTTTTTAACAGCTGTTTCAATCAATTGCAGTAATTCAGCTTCCTTGCTAAAACGAACTTCCAGCTTCGACGGATGAACATTCACATCTACAAGCATCGGGTCCATGTCAATTGCGAAAAAGCCGATTGGATATCTGCCTATTGGCAGCAATGTATGATACCCTTGCTGAACCGCTTTAATCAAAGAATAGTTACGAATATACCTTCCGTTTACGATGGTCGATAAATAATTTCGAGACGCACGTGTTATTTCTGGCAATGCGATATAACCATGTACAGTAAAATCTAAGGATTCTGCTCGGATAGGAATCATTTTTTTAGCCGTTCCGACTCCATAAATAGCTGCAAGCACTTGACGAACATCTCCATTTCCCGATGTGTGAAGCAGCTTTTTGCCATTATGCAATAATTTAATTGCTACATTCGGATGCGAAAGAGCAATGCGATACACAATATCCGTTATATTCCCCAATTCGGTATTTATCGTTTTCATATACTTTAAGCGCGCCGGAGTATTATAAAACAAATGCTCAACTGTAATATCTGTACCTTTTCGACTCGCTGTACTCTCCTGCTTAACAACCTCTCCACCCTTTATAATGAGATGGGTGCCTGGTTCATCTCCCGTGCTTGTGACCAACTCTAATTGACTCACCGAAGCAATGCTGGGCAAGGCCTCTCCTCGAAATCCGAGTGTGCGAATGCGGAACAAATCATGTTCATCTTTAATTTTACTTGTAGCATGACGATCAAATGCAAGCAGACAATCCTCTTGTTGTATCCCGTCTCCATTATCTACAATACGAATTTTAGATAGACCAGCTTCTTCCAGCTCAATTTCAATCATGGTACTGTTTGCATCAATCGCATTTTCCACTAGTTCTTTTACAACGGAAGCAGGACGCTCTACCACTTCTCCGGCCGCTATCAAATTGGAAAGCTGATCATTCAACTTTTTGATTTTCCCCATTTACTCACTCCTTTCTATTTTTGCTTTAAACTTTTTTGAAGGCGATAAAGCTCGTTGATTGCTTCTAACGGCGTCATATCCAATAAATCCATTTTTTTAATGGTTTCCAGTACATCCTTTTCTTGCGAAGTTTGCGGGTACGGCTTCTTCTTTTCCTTTACCTGTTCTGGCCTATTTATTTCAAAAAAGGCCAATTGACTGTCCAGTAACTCATCTGCCTCTTCTTGCTTCTCTTCTATGTCTTGCAAGCCCCTATGCTCCTGCACTATTGTGGCACTGCTATTCTCCAAAGCTTCTAATACTTCCTTTGCTCGTGCAATAAGCGAATGTGGAAGCTCTGCTAATTCCGCTACATGAATACCGTAGCTTTTATCCGCAGACCCTTTTTTAATTTTATGCAAAAACACTACTTTACCATTTTCTTCAATAGCTGCCACATGGATATTATTCAGCTTGTCCAAACTCTCTTCCAAAACTGTCAATTCATGATAATGAGTGGAGAATAATGTTTTTGCTCCAATATTGGTATGAATATATTCAATAATCGCCTGTGCCAGCGCCATACCGTCATAGGTGGAAGTGCCTCGTCCAATTTCATCGAATAGTATCAAGCTCTTTTCTGTCGCATTAGCTATAGCATTTTTAGCTTCCAGCATTTCTACCATGAATGTACTTTGTCCAGAAATCAAATCATCCGCTGCTCCTATCCTAGTAAACACTTGGTCAAATACAGGCAGCACAGCTTCACTAGCTGGTGCGAAGCAACCCACTTGCGTAATTATTGCAATTAATGCTAGTTGTCTCATGTATGTGCTTTTACCTGACATATTTGGTCCTGTAATCAAAAACACATTTAAATCTTCACCCATTACACAATCATTCGGAACATACGTCTTCTTTTCTAGCACCTTTTCCACAACAGGATGACGACCGTCTTTAATTACAATTTCTCGCTTAGATGTTAATACTGGTTTGACAAAATGCTCTTCTTCACTTACAGTTGCGAATCCTTGCAATACATCAAGCTCACTAATTGCTTTTGCTGATTTTTGCAATCTCGAAATATATGATTTAACTTCTTCGCGGATTGAAACGAATAAATCATATTCCAATTGCACAATTTTTTCTTCTGCACCTAAAATCATCGCTTCTTTTTCTTTCAGCTCATCCGTGATAAACCGTTCTGCATTCGCTAATGTTTGCTTGCGCTCGTACCGCCCTTCAGGAAGAAGCGACAGATTAGCTTTTGTGACTTCGATATAATACCCAAAAATGCGGTTGTAGCCGATTTTTAATGATTTAATACCCGTTAACTCACGCTCTCGTTTTTCTAAATCTGCAATCCATGTTTTACCGTTTTTGCTGATATATCGATACTCATCCAGTTTTTCATGATACCCATCTTTAATAATATCGCCATCCTTTATAGACAACGGCGGGTTTTCTTTAATAGCACGCTCTAATAATGCAATCAAGCTATCACACGGGTCAATTCCTTTGACGATATGAGCAGTGTAGGGATTGTCCAATTGATGAACAATATTTAAAATATCAGGCACCTGTAAAAGTGACCGTTTTAACTGCAGCAAATCTCTGGCATTGACATTGCCGTATGCTACTTTTCCAGCTAAGCGTTCTAAATCATATACTTCCTTTAATTTTTCTTTCAGGTCTTCTCTTAAAAAATAATGGTTCACGAACGTTTCTACCATGCTTAACCGCTGTTCAATTTCTTCCTTCACAACAAGAGGACGCTCGATCCACTGCTTTAGTAGCCTTCCACCCATGGCAGTTTTTGTTTTGTCTAATAGCCAAAGAAGAGAACCTGTTTTCTCCTTCGTTCGAATGGTTTCTGTGAGCTCTAAATTCCGCTTGGAATGAACATCAATTTTCATAAATTGATTTGTATGGTAAATTTCAACCGGCTGTAAATGATCCAAAGCACGCTTTTGTGTACGAAGTACATAACGTAAAAGGCGTCCAAAGGTTTCAATTAGTTTAGTTTGTGTAATATGCTTTGTTAAATGATCAAAGCCGTCTGGAATTGATATGTCATCTTCATATGAAATAGTAAGCTTTAGCTTTTCACTAATGGACCGCAGCACCTCACCTGAAAAGTCAGAAGCAACCACAAGCTCCTTCGCTCCTAGTGCATATACTTCGAGCAGCACATCTTCCATGGAGCTTGTCAAAAGAGTAACCGAGTTTTGTCCGGTTGTTAAATCATTACAGGCAAGCCCATACGAACCATCTCGAAATAAAGAAATTGAGACTAGAAAGTTGTTTTCTTTCTCTTCAATCCCTTTTCCTTCCATCATCGTACCTGGGGTAATCAACTGAACAACTTCTCGCCTTACTACTCCTTTAGCTGTTTTCGGATCTTCCACTTGCTCACAAACCGCTACCTTGTACCCTTTTTCTATCAATTGTTCTATATAATTTTTAGCAGAATGGTAGGGAACACCACACATCGGTATGCGTTCACTTCCTCCTCCATCTCTGCTCGTCAGTGTAATTTCTAGTTCATGTGCCGCTTTTACGGCATCCTCAAAGAACATCTCATAAAAATCGCCGAGGCGAAAAAATAAAAAGGCATCTTGATAATCTGCCTTAATGGATAAGTATTGCTGCATCATCGGCGTATAGTTTGCCATCGTCTTCCTCCATCTTTACATAGTCCCTTGTCATTATAGCATAGAAACAGCATTTCTTCCTGCTTAGCCCTCTTAAGTGAAACCTTCACCTATTCATATTTAAGCAATAGATCTCACACTTCTCAGAGAGAAATGAAAAGGCTAGGAAGAAAGCCTTCCTAGCCGCTTATTATTCTTCTTCGGCATCCAAAATAAAGTTTGGATCTAAATCTTCAAATTCTTCATCATCCACATCATAATAGAAGTCATCATCATCCTGACAGCCATCTGGATTTACCTTGACGCATACTTTAGTTTCCCCTACTATTTCCACAATAAATTCTCGCTCTACTGTTACGATAATTTTGTTTCCATTCGGGGAGATAATGGCCTCTAAGCAGTTTGGATGCTGAATCACGCGCGCAATAATTTCATAATCATCGCCTGTAAAATTCTTATCACGATATTTAATCTTCACTTCATCTGTGTAATGAACACGTTCCGTTACTACTTCTGTTTTTGTGTTGTGATCATAAGAATACCATGTATTAATATCATAATATCCCTCGATCTGCACATACTTGCCATGCTTTTTCGCTTCATACGCGTGGTTAATCACCCAGCATCCTAAAATGCTTGTAGGGTGGTGATTCGGATCCACTGTATGAGTGCATTTGGTAAATTTACGTCCTTTTCCAACGACCGCTTTCGTTATAATCTCTCTGTATTCGGACATAAGGAACAAACCCTCCTCAATCAATATTCAATTAATCATATGCGAGACAATCGTTTAATGTGTCATAGTTGTAAAAATAAAGCTCGTAATTAAAAAAGCATAAAAACCGATATAATTCATTTTATGCACGTATACCCAAATATGTTCATATTTTTTGTAAAAGGCAACAAGTTGTATTTCCATTTGCTAATGCGCTTATCCTCATAGAGTAAATAAAAATGAGGTGTCCTTAATTGGACACCTCATTTTTATTTACTCGCAGCCGCAGCTCGTGCCACAGCCATTTTTATTTTGCAGTTGGGAACCTGTTTCTCCTCTTAGCACATCTCCGCCTGTAGATTCAATTATTTCATCAGTTACTTTATTCGTGATAGTGCTAGCTACTAGCTGAAGTAAATCATTTACATGTACTTGCGAAGCTTGAAATTCTTGCACAACAGGAATGGCTTCCAGTTCATTTTGCAATCCCTCAATTTGGGATTCAACTTTTTTCAACGCCTCGATTTTACCGTAATGCTGTAAGTTTACCGCATGCTTTTGAAGAGCTTTGATTTGTTCAATAGCCTTGCGCACATTTTCATTTTGATTAATTTGCGCTTCCGCTTTCTTAAAAAAGTCCACTTCTTCTGTCGTAGCGATCATTTTTGCTAATTCTCTTGCACGTTCTACAATCTCATCTTTTGTATAGTGACCCATTTTATTTCACCTCAATTGGTTCTTCTATCATCACACCGTTAAGCGACCAAGTTTTTGCTTCTGTAATCTTTACTTTTACAATTTTACCGATCGCAGATTTTGGAGCAATAAAGTTTACTAGTTTATTTTTGCGAGTATATCCAGCTAACACTTCCGGATTATTTTTACTTTCACCTTCTACTAATACTTCGACGATTTGATCTTGGTATGCCAAGTTCTTTTTCGCAGAAATTTCGTTTACAACCGCATTTAAACGCTGTAACCGCTCCTTCTTAACTTCGAGTGGCACATTGTCTTGCATTTTGGCTGCTGGTGTACCTTCACGTGGAGAATAAATGAATGTATAGGCACTATCGAATTCCACTTCACGATACAGGGAAAGAGTTTCCTCAAATTGCTCCTCTGTTTCATTTGGGAAGCCAACGATAATATCTGTTGTAAAAGAAGCATTTGGAATGGCTGCTTTCATTTTGCGAACAAGTTCTAAATACTGTTCACGAGTATACTTACGAGCCATGATTTTCAATATCTCCGTGCTTCCGGATTGAACAGGCAAATGAATATGCTCTACTAAGTTTCCACCCTTAGCCAACACTTCGATTAAATGATCATCAAAGTCACGCGGATGGCTTGTTGTAAAACGGATACGCGGTATATCAATCTTGCGCAGTTCATCCATCAAATCTCCCAAACCGTACTTGGTATCATCAAAATCTTTTCCGTACGCGTTTACATTTTGCCCTAGTAGGGTAATTTCCTTATAACCTTGTGCTGCTAATTGACGTACTTCTTGAATAATATCCTCTGGACGGCGGCTTCGTTCCTTACCGCGAGTATACGGTACAATACAATACGTACAGAACTTATCACAGCCATACATGATGTTAACCCAAGCCTTAATGTCACCGCGGCGTACTCTAGGAAGGTTTTCAATAACATCGCCTTCTTTAGACCACACTTCTACAACCATTTCTTTTGAGAACATCGCTTCTTTTAATATAAATGGAAGACGATGAATATTATGTGTTCCAAAAATCATATCCACATGCTGATGCGTTTTTAAAATTTTGTTTACAACAGATTCTTCTTGGGACATACATCCGCAAACACCTATTAAAAGATCAGGATTTTTTCGCTTTAGCGGTTTTAAATGACCGATTTCTCCAAATACTTTATTTTCAGCATTTTCACGAATCGCACATGTGTTAAGAAGAATTACATCCGCATCTTCCGTTGTATTCGTAGCCTCGAAGCCTAATCCAGTGAAAATCCCTGCCATAACTTCCGTATCATGCTCGTTCATTTGACATCCGTAAGTCCGGATATAAAATTTCCGACCAGCTCCGATACCAATCATATCTTCAGGAATTTCAAAACCGCGTTCAATGATGATTTGTTCTTTTCCGCGCTTCTTGGCATCCTTTAAAGAAGGCGGTTGATAAATCTTTTCAAAATATTGACTATAATCCTTTTCGGATTTTTTGTCCGAAGGATTTATTTGCGTGCTTTCTAAGCGTTGTTTTTCGTTCATGGTTAATCTCCTTTCCAGACTTCAATATGAATCGACATTCTAGACATGTACAATTCTCTTTATACTTTATCTGTACACATTATCATAGTATAAGGGTTTCAAGGGAATTAAACAAGAAGGAGCATTATTCATGAATAATATAAAGTGCAAGCGGGGACAGCTGCCCCCGCTCGTGAAAGTTTGCTTTTATTTAAGAATACCAAGCTCTTTTCCTGCTTGTTCAAAAGCATTGTACGCTTGCTGCAATTCTTCTTTTTATGGAATTAATACTACTTTGCCGCATTTGCCTTGAATCATTAACTGAAAGCCTTTTTCGAATTCTTCCAATGGAAGACGATGCGTAATAAGGGGTTCTACATCAACTTGTCCGGATTTTAACAAATTAGATACTTGTATCCATGTTTCGTACATTCTGCGTCCTGTAATACCTTGTACTGTCACACCTTTAAATACAATATTGTTCGTAATGTCGATTTCAACTGGACGAACAGGCAGACTTAAAATGGACACACGTCCACCATTTGTTACCATGTCAAACCCTTGATTCATCGCGATTGGGTGTCCAGACATTTCACAAACAACGTCAACACCGTTTCCATCTGTCAATCGCATTGCCACTTCTACCGGATTCTCTTTTAAAGAGTTCACAATTGTTGTTGCACCCATTTTCTTCGCTAACTCAAGACGAAATTCATTCACATCAAACGCGATAACTTGGGAAGCTCCCGCAGCTTTCGCTACTCCTACCGCCATAATACCAATTGGACCACAGCCAATTACAGCCACACTTTTACCAGTTACATCTCCAGCTAGTACTGTATGAACAGCGTTCCCCATCGGCTCTTGAATAGAAGCTACATGATACGGCATCTCTTTCGGGTTTTTCCAAATGTTAGATGCCGGCATCGCTACATATTCTGCAAAGCAGCCTTGTGTATCTACGCCGATAATTTTAGTATTTTTACATATATGGAAGTCACCGCGCAAGCATTGAGGACATGTTCCGCACACAATATGTGTTTCAGCGGATACATAATCTCCTAGTTGTACATTTGTTACATTATGTCCCACTCCTACAACTTCCCCAGCAAACTCATGGCCAAATACATATGGAGGATTTACACGACTTGCCGACCAATCATCCCATGTGTAAATGTGCACATCTGTACCACAAATAGAAGTTGCTTTTACCTTTATTAATACTTCATCATCATTAATTGTTGGTATATCCACCATTTGCAATTCTGCCCCATAACCACGGTGATGCTTTACAATTGCTTTCATTTTTCCTGTGGACACTGTCAGCACTCCTTCTGTTTAGCTGATTCTCTCTTGTTACATATTCTATCACTCTATATTATCGCGGTAAAGTAACCGCTTTCTTGGAATATACACTATAAAAAAGTCCTTTTACGTTTGTAAAAGGACTTTTTGATCTACATAAATTCTGCAACAAGCTCGTCGAACATCTCTTTATCAAGCTGAAGGTCTGCGTGTACCAGCGGAGTTTTGCTGTACCCGCTCACAAGCTCTTGGTACGACTTTTGTTCTTTATTTTGGTAAATGAGCCCGGTTACCAAACCATTATTTTCCATTAATGTTTGCATTGCTGTCATACGATTACTTGGATCGTATCCTTCAATACCGCTAAGGCGTACAATATTTTCCTTAAACCAATCATATGTGTTTACTTTATTGTACGTTACGCATGGGCTGAATACGTTAATCAAAGAAAATCCATCATGTTTGATGCCTTCTTCTATTAAAGACGTCAGTTCCTTAAGGTCGCTGGAAAAGCTTTGTGCAACGAATGTAGCACCTGCTGTTAATGCCATTTCCATTACAGAAAGAGCAGATTCAACAGATCCTTGCGGAGTGCTCTTCGTTTTAAAGCCAACGTCACTTCGCGGAGAGGTTTGTCCTTTTGTTAATCCGTAAATTTGATTATCCATGACGATATACGTAATGTTGATGTTACGGCGAATCGCATGAATTGTATGGCCCATTCCAATGGCAAATCCATCTCCGTCACCACCAGAAGCGATTACTGTTAAATCGCGGTTTGCCATTTTTACCCCTTGTGCAATCGGCAATGCACGGCCATGAATTCCGTGTAAGCCGTAAGAGTTAATATAACCAGAAATACGTCCAGAACATCCGATACCGGAAACAACAGCTAAGTTTTCAGGATCTAATCCGACATTTGCTGCTGCACGCTGTATTGCCGCTTGAACAGAGAAGTCTCCACAGCCAGGACACCAGTTTGGTTTTACGTTGTTACGAAAATCTTTAAATGTTGCCATTTAAAACAACTCCTTTTTTGCACTCGTTGTATATTTCCTTCGGTAGAAATGGATTTCCATCATATTTTAAGAGACTGGAAATTTTTTCTGCTTGGCCTACATTCATTTTGATTAAATTGGAAAGCTGCCCTGTTGCATTATTCTCTACTACAACAACCTTCTTAGCGCTCTTTACAAGCGGTAACAATTCGTTCGCAGGGAACGGATGAACTAAACGAACATGTGCATGATTTACTTTCATGCCATCCTGCTCTAAACGATCCATTGCTTCTTCAATAGTTCCCCGAGTGGAGTTGAATCCTACCAATAACAAGTCAGCCTCAGCATGCTTTGCATTTTTATATACAGGAGTGTCAAATCGTAAGTTGCTTAGTTTGCGAAGACGCTTATCCATTTGTGCGTTACGGTTTGCTGCGACTTCAGATGGCTTCCCTGTTTCATCGTGCTCTACACCTGTTACATGGTGAATACCATTTTTCATCCCTGGAACTACGCGCGGAGACACACCATCTTCTGTTACTTCATAACGTTTGAAATAGCCTTTATTTTCAATTTCAGGTAACTGTGCGTTCAAATCCAGTGTACCGCGGCGAATTTGTACTTTGTCAAATTGGAGTGGTTCCACCGTTTGCTTACCAAGGGACAATTGTAAATCTGTTAATAAGATAACCGGCACTTGGTATTCTTCCGCAATATTAAACGCCTCTGCCATATCATAAAATGCTTCTTCTACTGTACTTGGAGCAATTACTACCTTTGGAATTTCACCGTGAGTTCCATAAATCATGGCCATCAAGTCAGATTGTTCTTGTTTCGTAGGCAATCCAGTACTTGGTCCCCCGCGCTGTGTATCAACAATTACAAGCGGCGTTTCTGTAATACCGGATAATCCGATAGCTTCCATCATTAGAGACAATCCTGGTCCTGCAGATGCCGTTAATGTACGAACACCGCCATAGTTTGCACCGATAGCCATCGTACAAGCAGCAATCTCGTCTTCTGTTTGAATAACAGTTCCTCCTACTTTAGGAAGCTTTTTAATCAAATATTCCATAATTTCAGAAGCAGGCGTGATAGGATACGCTGCCATGAAGCGAGCACCGCCTGCCAGTGCACCAAACGCAATAGCATCGTTGCCGATCATAAACATCCGCTTTTTACCGTCTGCTTGCTCAAGCTGCATTAAATTTACTTTATTGCCAAGTAATTCTTTTATATATTGAGCACCGCGCTTGATTGCTTCCATATTTTTTTCGACTACCTGCTGACCTTTGCGGCCGAAGATTTCCTCTACTACGTCGAGGTACACTGCTTCACCTAACCCCAGCACTGCACTGGAAGCTCCCACAGCCACCATATTTTTCATTAAAGAAGTACCTAGTTCAGTCGCGATATCAGTGAAAGGCACCGCATACAAAGTAACATCCGTATTTTCTGGAATTGTCGGATTAAACTTCGCATCAGCAATAACAATTCCACCTGGGCGTAGCTCATAGAAGTTGACATCAATTGTTTCTTGGTCAAACGCAACTAATATATCTAAATCATCGGAGATTGCACGCACTTCCGTTGTGCTTACTCTGATTTTATTGTTCGTGTGACCGCCTTTAATACGCGATGAAAAGTGACGGTATCCATACAGATAATAACCTAAACGGTTTAACGCGATACTAAAAATTTCCCCTGTACTTTCAATACCTTCACCTTGTTGTCCTCCAACTTTCCAAGAAAGCTGACTAATCATCTCCTACACCCCTTTAAACTACATTCATTGTAGCGTAATTTCCTATTTATAGTTTATCATTTTATGGTGGATACCACTACAATGCTGGCAAATTAAATCTATAAATTTAAATTCATTTTCCATAAACAGTGTTAATTCGTTTTCAATTCTAGACCGACTAACAGAAAAATGCAAGATTTTCAAACGAAATTATTAACATTTTTTTAAATTTTTCAATTATTATGTAATATTTTTTAAAGCTTTTGTTTTGATCATAAATCAAAAGGATATTTTATCAATAAAATTCCTATACGCAAACGATTTTACTTGTTCCTCACTATAGTGCTTCAATAGTTCATTTATAAAATGCTCATATTGTGCAAATGCTGTAAAGTTTTCAACTGGATGATCAATACCATCAAAATCTGAACCAAATCCAATATGTTTTTCTCCACCCATACTACATATATAATCAATATGTCTTATTATATCCGCTATTTCAGCCTTTCCTGTTTCATTCAAGAACATGGGGACATATGTAACACCTATTATACCATTACGTTCAATAAGCGCTTTAATCTGGTCATCTTTTAAATTACGCGGATGAGGACAAAGCGAAAAAACGTTAGAGTGCGAAGCAATCGGATGATTAGCTTGTTCCATTACGTCCCAAAACCCTTTTTCAGATATATGGGACACATCCGTCCACAGCTTATATGTATTTAACTGCTTTACTATTTGTTCTCCAAATGAAGAAAGACCGGATCCACGTTTTTCTAGTATACCATCTGCTACTGCATTGCCATAATTCCATGTTAATCCGACAGACCTTACGCCCAATCGATATAATGTTTTTAATTTTGTCAGACTTTGCCCAATAGCATCGCAGCCTTCTAGCGTGAGCAACGCCCCAATTTCCCCTTCTTCTAGCATATCCGCATCATTCTTAGATAAAATAAGCTTCATGTCAGGTGACTTCTCTAAAATATCCTCATAAAAGATTTGTATCATTTCAAGTGCAGCAAAAAATCGTTGTTCATGAGGAACAATTTCCGGTATGTATACCGCAAAGCATTGAATATGACTATCCCCGGCTTGCAGTCCCTGTCTAGTAACATGGAGATCGGAATCATACTCAAATGTCATTATTCTGTCTGGCCTGCGATATTTTTTATTCATCCAAAGTTTGAACAAAACATCGCAATGCGCATCAAAAATTTTCATTGTTTCTCTCTCCTTCTATCTGCAAAAGCTACATAAAAACAACCTGTTTGCATTTGCAAACAGGTTTTAAGATTAACGAGGTTCTACAATTAATTTTATTGCGGTACGCTCCTCCCCGTCAATCATAATATCCGTAAAAGCAGGGATACAAATTAAATCTATTCCACTAGGCGCTACGAACCCTCTTGCAATTGCTACTGCCTTCACAGCTTGATTCAACGCACCTGCGCCAATCGCTTGCATTTCCGCAGATCCTCGTTCACGGATTACGCCAGCAAGTGCTCCAGCTACAGAATTTGGGACTGAAGTTGCTTTAACTTTTAATATTTCCATTCCTAGTTCCTCCTCGTATTATAAAAAATATAAGCTTGATAGAGTTCACTTTACATATATTCACGAGGAAGATAACGTATTCCTGCTTACAATTCTTAATTTTTCCGAAAAATTAAAATATATTGTTTTTTCTAACTTTTTTATTCGAATATGGATTGGTCATCATTGATAAGGATGCGATTAATTGCTTTTGCTCTTCCTGTGTTCGGGTCCACATCAATAATAACACCACTCAATTGTGTACGTCCTTCCGCTACTTCAAACCTGACAGGCAAACTTGTCAAAAAGCGCTTTAACACTGCTTCACGCTGCACACCTAAAATACCATCATAGGGTCCTGTCATGCCAACATCAGTTATGTAAGCTGTTCCATTTGGCAAAATTCGATTGTCTGCCGTTTGAACGTGTGTATGAGTTCCTACAACTGCAGTCGCTCTTCCATCAACATACCAGCCAACAGCTTGCTTTTCACTTGTAGCTTCTGCGTGGAAATCAATAAAGATAATTGGTGTACGTTTTTTAGCTTCCTTTATTAGTTCGTCCAATTTTTTGAAAGGACAGTCTATGGCAGGCAAAAATGTTCTTCCCTGCAAGTTGATAATCGCTACCTCTGTTCCATTGCACTTCACAAAAATTATTCCTTTTCCGGGTGTTCCCTCAGGAAAGTTTGCAGGCCTCACTAAGTATTTTGCCTCATCTATAAATTCAAAAACTTCGCGGTTATCCCAGGCATGATTGCCCAAAGTTACCGCTTGTGCTCCGCTTTCTAGAAAACTTCGATAAATCTTCTCAGTTATCCCTTTACCGTTAGCGGCATTTTCTCCATTAATAATAGTAAGCGACGGAGCATATTTCTTTTTTAACTTTGGCACATATTCTTGAATCATTTCTCTGCCAGGTGCTCCGACTACATCACCAATAAATAGTATTCTCATGGCTAGCTCCCTTTCTCTGTCTTTTTATTAGTATATTTCTAAGTGAAAAAAAATAAAGTGGTTTTCACCACTTTATTTTGCATATTCTACTGCACGCGTTTCCCTAATAACGGTAACCTTGATATGCCCTGGATAATCCAGTTCATTTTCAATACGTTTTCGGATATCACGTGCTAAACGATGTGCCTCTAAATCATCAATAGCATCCGGCTTCACCATGATGCGCACTTCTCGTCCCGCTTGAATCGCAAATGATTTTTCAACACCTTCATACGATTCTGAAATCTCTTCCAGCTTTTCAAGACGGCGAATATAGTTTTCCAATGTCTCGCTTCTTGCTCCTGGCCTTGCAGCTGACAATGCATCTGCTGCAGCGACAAGAACAGCAATAATAGAGGTTGGTTCTGTATCTCCGTGATGGGACGCAATACTATTGATTACAACTGGATGTTCTTTATATTTGGTTGCCAGTTCCACACCAATTTCAACGTGGCTTCCTTCCACTTCATGGTCAATTGCCTTTCCGATATCATGGAGAAGTCCCGCTCGGCGCGCAAGTTTCTCATCTTCTCCAAGCTCAGCAGCCATCAGTCCTGCTAGATAAGCAACCTCCATGGAGTGTTTTAACACGTTTTGACCATAGCTTGTTCTAAATTTCAGACGACCCAAAATTTTAATTAGATCTGGATGCAAACCATGTACACCTACTTCAAAGGTTGTTTGCTCTCCGACCTCACGAATATACTCATCCACCTCGCGTCTTGATTTCTCAACCATTTCTTCGATTCGTGCTGGGTGAATGCGACCATCTTGAACAAGTTTGTCTAAAGCGATTCGGGCAGTTTCTCTTCGAATTGGATCAAATCCGGATAAGATAACTGCTTCAGGGGTATCATCGATAATTAAATCAATACCTGTCAACGTTTCCAAAGTACGAATATTTCGGCCTTCACGACCAATAATACGTCCCTTCATCTCATCATTCGGAAGGTTTACAACAGAAACTGTTGTTTCTGCAACATGGTCAGCTGCACAGCGCTGAATAGCCATAGACAAAATTTCTTTTGCCTTTTTATCGCCTTCTTCTTTCGCACGTGCTTCGCCTTCCTTAATCATTATCGCAATTTCATGAGAAAGGTCATTTTCTACTTTCTCTAAAATTATGCCTCTTGCATCATCTCGAGTTAAACCTGAAACTCTTTCAAGCTCTTCTTGCTGCTTTCGAATCAGCTCATCCACTTTGCTTTCCAACTCTTCAATCTGCTGTTGTTTTAATGTTAGAGCATCCTCTTTCCTATCAAGCTGCTGCTCACGTTTATTGAGCGAATCATCTTTGCGATCGAGGTTCTCTTCTTTTTGCATTAAACGATTTTCTTGTTTTTGTAATTCGTTTCTTCGGTCACGAATATCTAACTCTGCCTCTGTACGAAGTTTATGAATCTCATCCTTAGCTTCTAGCAGTGCTTCTTTCTTTAAAGCCTCTGCCGTGCGCTTCGCATCATCTAAAATTAAATTAGCTGCATTTGTAGCACCATTAATTTTAGCTTCAGCAATGGATTTTCGAACAAAAAATCCAACAACTGCACCGACGATTGTGGCAAGCAAAATGGAGATGAGTAGTATTACTGTATCCATGATTTCACCTCCTCTTGCTATAAACTTATAAAATGTCGGCATGTACATTGTTACTTTGACGTTTCAACGTACAGCATAATGGCTTTTACGCTTTTCACATCATAATAAAAAGAATATACATTCTCATTGTATAGGGGCGTATTTTCATTGTCAAGGGTTGTCTCTGATTACTTTCATTTCCTGTCAACTGAAAAGAATGTTACAGTTTTGTGTCCTAATTGACCGGTTGTAAAAAATTGAAAATTATTTCCGTCCCGTTTCTTAAGCAACTATAATAAATCAGATATTTATTTCTAGTAAAAAAAGACACAATGATGTGTCTTTTTCCTTTACAGAATTAAATCTGATTTATTCATCTAGAAGTGAAAATTCTCCTTCATCCTCTTCTGTTACTGCATGTGTATCTTTATCAATGCCATAGTGCATACGAATTTGCGCTGCAATATCATCTCTTACGGCACGGTTTTCTTTTAAAAACTGTTTCGCGTTTTCACGTCCTTGTCCTAAACGCTCTTCCTTGTAAGAATACCAAGCTCCGCTTTTTTGTACGATATCCAAATCCGATCCCATATCAAGAGTTTCTCCTTCTTTTGAGATTCCCTCTCCGTACATAATATCCACATCTGCGTTGCGGAATGGAGGCGCTACTTTATTCTTTACAACCTTGATTTTCGTTTTATTACCCACAACATCAGTACCTTGCTTTAGCTGTTCAGCACGGCGTACTTCTAAACGTACAGTGGAATAGAATTTTAACGCGCGTCCGCCTGGAGTGGTTTCTGGGTTCCCGAACATAACCCCAACTTTTTCACGAATCTGATTAATAAAGATTGTAATTGTTTTAGACTTGTTAATCGCACCGGAAAGTTTACGCAAAGCTTGAGACATCAAACGAGCTTGTAAACCAACGTGTGAGTCACCCATTTCACCTTCAATTTCAGCTTTAGGTACAAGAGCCGCCACGGAATCGATAACAATAATATCAATCGCACCGCTTCGTACTAAAGCTTCTGCGATTTCTAAGCCTTGTTCTCCCGTGTCAGGCTGTGAAAGCAAAAGCTCATCAATATTAACGCCTAATTTTTGTGCATACACAGGGTCAAGCGCGTGTTCCGCATCAATAAATGCCGCTTGTCCTCCGCGTGCTTGTACCTCTGCAATTGCATGAAGTGCTACAGTCGTTTTACCAGATGATTCAGGCAGGTTTGTTATACACAAGGCTTTTTATCCTTGCTTCTGGAGGTCACCCTCATTATTATACGCTCTGGCAGACGTATAACTACAATTGGTCAATTCCAATTCAGCTCAGCGTACATATTATCCCTCAGCATAACCTGTTAGGGAAGGGACACTCTTGCCAGGATTATATTCTACACATTCGCAGTTTTCACCTGGTACGCGTTACGGTGCTATGTGCTTTTTAATTCACATAGTTACCTCGGAATCGTCTCCCCTTGGAGAGGTTTTCCGATTTTGCCCCTTTCCTCTTATCAGTTTCCTAATAAGCGGGCGATTTTCGCTTACCATTAAGCGATTCGTTCACCATAGATTTCAATAATTCTCCCTCTTGGATAACCACCTACTCCTAACGCTACATCTAGCGCTAAAGAACCGCTCGGAATTGTTGAAATTTGACGTTCCGTTTGCTCTCCCAGCTTCATGATAGAACCTTTACCGAATTGCTTTTCTATTTGTTTTAACGCCATTTCTAACGCTGCTTGACGATCGCTCACTCTGTTTCCTCCTTTTTCTTTGAAACTATCTTCATTATACCCTTTTTGCATCAAAAATGCCAACAAAAATCGAACGTTTATTCGATTTTTGTTTTTTTTTCATATAAGACTTTCATCTTTTCAAGCTAATAAAAGAAAAAAACTAGAGGCAACTTTATAGCTCCTCTAGCTTTTTCAATAAGTAGTAAAATCCGTATTTCACCGTCCGCTCACGAATCACTTGTCTGCTTCCGACAAGTGAAAGCTTCACAGTAAACGGCGGCTGCTCTCCTGCTGCTATACCTAAATACACAGTGCCCGGCGCTTTGCCTTCTAACCCGTCAGGGCCTGCAGCTCCTGTGAAACTGATTCCGATATCTGTTTTGAGTAGATGCCGTACATTTTGAGCTAAGATGCCCGCACAAACTGCACTCACAGCACCTTCACTTTCTAATACAGCTTGAGGAACCTGCAGCACCTGCTGTTTCACTTCATTACTATAGCAAATAATGCCTCCATTAAATACTTCCGATGCACCAGGTATGTCCGTAATACGCTGACTGAAATGTCCTCCCGTCAAACTTTCCGCACATGATAATGTAAGCCCTTTTTCTTTTAACAGTTCTGTCGCTTTAACATGCAGCTCCATTTCATCATATCCGTAAAAAAACGAACCAACTCGATTTAAAATACGTGCTTCCGTCTCGTTAATCAGCTTCTGAGCTATTTCCGAAGAACTATGCTTCGCTGTAATGCGCAGTGTAACTTCTCCATCTGACGCATACGGAGCAATAGTAGGATTTGTCTGACTATCTATGATATCTTCAATCTCTGTTTCCAGCTGTGACTCTCCTATGCCGAAAAACCGAAGCACACGAGAATACAACTGAGCTTCTCTATGCACTTTTTTCATTAAAAACGGTTCTACATAAGACTCGTACATCGGATTCATTTCCTTCGGCGGGCCCGGCAACAGAATATATAGCTTTTCACCTTCTTCCAACCCCATTCCTGGTGCCATTCCATGGTCATTTGCAAATATAGAAGCACCCTTTAATACAAGTGCTTGTTTTTTATTATTCTCGGTCACAGGACGTCCTGTTCTTTTAAAATAATGTTCTATATATTGCATTGCCTGTTCGTCGTATACGAGTTCTGTTCCTACACAAGAAGCAATCGTTTCTTTTGTTAAGTCGTCCTTAGTTGGCCCCAATCCTCCAGTAAATATTAAAATGTCCGCTCTGTTCTTTGCAACATCAATTGCACTTTTCAAGCGTCCAACATTATCTCCTACAACCGTTTGATAATATACATCAATGCCGAGCAACGCTAATTTTTGTGATAAAAATCTTGCGTTCGTATTTAAAATCTGTCCGAGCAACAGCTCAGTTCCAACCGCAATAATTTCTGCGTTCATCTCCCGTTCCCCCAAACGCCTGCTATTTTGAGTTTACAAACACATTTCTGTTTTTTCGGAAATAGTCCCATCCCGAATAGATAGTAAATATAACAGCAATCCACATCGTCACATACGCAACAGAAAACGGTAAAAAGTTTAATGGTACATCGTGAAGCAAGTAAGCAGAAATAGCAACAACCTGCATCCACATTTTTATTTTTCCAGGCATTTTAGCAGCTGCAACCTCTCCTGTACCTGCTAAAAGAAGACGCAGCCCTGTTACAGCAAACTCACGGCTGATGATAACAATAGCAATCCAAGCCGGCACATACTGCAATTCAACCAACGTTATTAAGGCAGCCGATACGAGCAATTTATCTGCCAATGGATCTAAAAACTTTCCAAGGTTAGTTACTAGATTGTATTTCCTTGCGTAATAACCGTCTACCCAATCCGTTGCTGAAGCAAGAATGAAAATAAGAGCTCCTACGAAATGAGTTACAGGCAAGATAACATTGCCCACAGTAAATGTTCCCCAGTCAAATTCCACCAACATCACAATTAAAAACAACGGAATTAACATAATTCGGGATACAGTAATTTTATTAGGTATATTCACAACTATTCCTCCATACTTTCCACATTACAAATAGTAAATATTGATTGAAAAAAGTCATCACGTGGATGACTGAGCAGTTCGTAAATTTTTAATCGTAATAATTTGTTGAACGTAATCATTCGGATTTTGCGGAAACTGCAGCACTTGTCCATTAATTTTCACTTCCACATCAGAAGAGCGGCCAATATTCAAACGAATAGTATCTTCTGATGTTAAATCTTGTTGCTGCACTTCTCCTGATTTTAGTATGCCTGCGAAAAAATTTTTGCCTTTGCCATTTTTTATGTCTACATAGCTTGTTCCTTTTGAAGAGATCTCTAAAACTAAAGAAGTTGCGTTGCTAATTTCAACTGTTGAATACTTTCCTTTCTTTTCAACAATCTTTAGTTCTTGAACAGGTGCAGGAGGCTCCTCTTTCTGCTCCGACTCCGTTTCCTTTTCAGTCTGCTTAACCTCTTCTTGCTTTTCTTCTTTATCCAACGGTGAATTTTCTGCCTTTTCCACCTCTGCTTCTATTTTCGTACCAGGCTGCTCTTTGGCTTTTTCACTGCCAGCCGTTAAACTTTGAAATAACAGCCAAATGCCTACTGCAACACTTATTGCAACAAGGGACAGCAACACTTTAGGCATATAGTCCATGATTTTAGAAGTTGAACCAGAAACTGACTCCTGCGTTCTTCTTACTCGAGACAATTGAGAAACTTCAGCGGTTGCAGCAGCAGGAATCTCTGCCTTATATTCCTCAAAAATCTCTTCCGGATCCAGTCCTAACGCTTCTGCATACTGTCGAATAAACGCCCGTACGTAGAAGTTTCCTGGCAGCACTTTATAATTCCCTTCCTCAATCCCTATTAAGTACCGCTTTTGAATTTTTGTGACTTCCTGTAATTCATCTAGTGAAAATCCTTTTTCCACTCTCGCTTCCTTTAAGCGATTTCCTAATTCCGTCAATGGTAACACCTCGATATTCAATTAAAAATCAAACATAGAAAGATTATTCTTTTTATTAAGCTCAATTTCATCCACGATATCATATGTGATTTCTTCATCATATTCATTGCGAAGTTCGATAATATAATCAAAATCATCGAGTTTATACTCCGATTGGCTAACAAAAATATCTGGATGTTCAACAACTTTGGTCGCTGGTAGCTGCATAATTTCTCGAACCAATTGCCAGTGGCGTTCATTTGCACGTTTCGTCGACACAATGCCGTCGATGATATAAATATTGTTCTCGCTGTATTCATCTTCAATTAACTGACTCCGAATCGTCTGTTTAATTAATGTGGAAGAAACAAATAACCAACGTTTATTGGCGCATACACTGGCCGCTACGATAGACTCTGTTTTTCCGACGCGAGGCATACCGCGAATGCCAATCAACTTATGTCCATCTTTCTTCATGAGCTCCGCCATAAAGTCTACCAGCAACCCTAACTCATCCCGAACAAAGCGAAACGTTTTTTTATCGTCTGCATCTCTTTGGATATACCTGCCGTGCCGTACAGCTAAACGATCGCGGAGTTTTGGTGTACGATATTTCGTTACCGTTATATTATCCATGGTATTCAAGATTGATTCAAGTCTCTTTATTTGCTCTTCATTTTCACATTTCAGCAGAAGTCCACGCCTAATATCGTCAACACCATTGATGGTCACAATATTGATACCTAGCATCCCGATCAATGACGATATATCCCCAAGCAATCCTGGACGGTTTTTATGTATCTCATACTCAAAATACCATTCAATCATACTTTTCTCCCCCTTGCCTATCAAAACACTTATGTATAATATTATATGATTTTTTGTCAATAAGAAAGTGAAATGACACTATTACTTTTTACAACTTTGTGCAAAAGGTGAAAATGTGGTATTTTTGTAATACTTATTCTCTATATTCTGCCTTTCGTGAAGGTTCTGAAACCGAAAATAAAAGAGAGGAAGCTCCTCTCTTTTACACTCATCCTTTAACCAGTTTCACCATAAGGTTTGCAAGAATATGCTGCTCTTCTTGGTCAGCTATTTTCCAAAGCTCCGACAAAATTCTCTCCTGCTCGTTTTTAGGTTCCACTTCGTTTGCTAAATAATCACCAAGGCGATATGCCATTTCAGAAACTACCCCGTTATCCATTCCGTTGGATTGTGCTTGCTCTAACCGTTCTCCTAAAAACTGCTTCCATTGTTCAAAGTTGTCTAAAACTGACATGCTGTATCCCACCTTTGCATTAAAATTGTATCGATTTTACTATGTACTTATTAAGGTGTTTTTATACGGTCATTTCAGCAATGCCATCCTCCGTTGACTCCAAGTACCTGGCCTGTAATATACGATGATTGTTTAGATAATAAAAAAGAAACTGTGTCTGCAATTTCGTCGGCATATGCCAATCGCCCCATAGGGATATCCTGTGCAATCTCCTTTCTTTCTTCTTCAGAAAATATACTTAGCATATCTGTTTCCACCGCTCCTGGAGCCACTGCATTTACCCGTACTCCGCTCAGTGCTACTTCTTTTGCCAACGCTTTTACATACGTATTTTGTCCGCCCTTTACCATGGAATACAACACCTCACATGAAGCGCCAGTTTGCCCCCAAATAGAGGAGATGACAACAATAGAGCCGGCTCTGTTGCGAATCATCGTCGGCAGAGCTTTATTGCCAATTCTATATAAATTGGTTAAATGCAGTGTCATCATACTTCTTAATTGTTCTTCTGAAGTATCAGTGACAAGTCCAAATACACTTTTCCCTGCAGTATATACAATGGCTTCCAGTTCATGATGAATTTGCTCCCATAGCAAATCGGCTCCTTTTTCTTCACTTAAATCTGCTTGCACCATATATATTTCTGTATACTCTGTTTGTAATTTTTTATATAGCTCCTTTACAGTTTCTTCATTTGTATGATAATGCAAGTACAAAGAATAGCCTTTTGCTGCTAATGTTTTAGCAACCGATGCTCCGATTCCTCCGCTTGCTCCCGTTACTAATGCATATCGTTTCATATCTCTCTCCTGTACTTTTTCTTAATATCAAAACAAGCATCCAAATATAGGATGCTCTTACTGCTTCGGAACAACTTGACAAATACTCATACGATTTTCATCCACAAAATCTCTCGCTACTGCTTGCAAATCTTGAATTGTAATTTCTTCTAAAATCGGCAAAGCCTCAAATAAGCTTGTATCGTTAAATGCATATCGTGTAAATTGATTGGCTATATATTCAGGCGAATTCATCGAACGTAAAAAACCACCGATTTTCTTTTTCTTTACCCGATTCAACGCATTCGAATCTAAATTGTTATAATCTGTCCGCAAGAAAATATTCTTTAATCGTTCTGCCAGCTCATCAGGCTGCTTCGTATCTCCTCCAACCATAGCAAAACCAAAGCTGTTTTCCTCCGTGTAATCATATGAAAATGTATCATCAATCAAGCCGTCTTTGTACAATTCCTCGTAGTGATTAGAACTGCGGCCAAACAAATAATCCATAAGCAAAGAAACTGTAATCTCATACTTCAGAAGCTCTCGTCCTGATTTAACAGGATTTTTTGCTTTTATACCGACTAAGCACTTTGGTGTTTGCACTGTCATAGCAATAACTTTTTTCTTATTTGCCACTTCTTGTGGTTCCTTATCAAAAAAGCGTTGGATTTCCGGTTTGTCTGTATATTCTTTCTTAGCTTGATTGTCACGGATGAAAGCCATAGTAGCAGCAGGATCTACTGGTCCAACAACAAATAACAGCATATTGCTTGGGTGATAAAATGTGTTATAGCATTCATACAACAAATCTTTCGTTATCGTACTAATGGATTCAATTGTGCCGGCAATATCAATTTTAACAGGATGGTTTTGATATAAACTGTCTATCATTCCAAAATAAAGACGCCAATCAGGATTATCCTGATACATTTTAATTTCTTGTCCGATAATCCCTTTTTCCTTCTCTACGGTTTGCTCTGTAAAATACGGACTTTGCACAAAATCCAAGAGTGTTTCTAAGTTTTTTTCTACATTGGATGTACTCGAAAACAAGTATGCAGTACGTGTGAACGAGGTAAAGGCATTTGAGGATGCTCCTTGTTTACTGAAATCTTGAAAGACATCCCTGTCTTCTTTTTCAAATAATTTGTGCTCCAAAAAATGAGCAATTCCATCTGGCACACGAATTTGTTCACTTTGATTTAAGGGTATAAAGCTATTATCAATAGAACCATATTTTGTTGTAAAAGTGGCATATGTTTTATTGAACCCTTTCTTTGGGAGGATATATACGTGCAGCCCATTTGGCTGTTTTTCAAAATACAACTCTTCCTTCAGTTGATCATACACAATTTTTTCCATTTTTACGCTCCCTCCAATCCTCTTAAGAAATAAATCGTATCAATTTCCATTTTATTTGCCACTGCTACAACTTCTTCTTTTGTAACTTTATCAATCTCTGTGAGCCATTCTGTCATTGGACGTTCAAAATGCGCAATTACGTCATGATACAATATTTCAACAAGGCCTCTTGCTGTATCAATTGCTTCTAAAATTTGATTTTTAATAACAGCCTTTGTCTGGGTCAGCTCTTCTTCCGTAAATTCTCCTTTTTGCATCGCAGTCATTTGCTCTTTAATAATGGTAACGGCTTTTTCATAATTTTTATCTTCAATTCCAGACATGATAAGAAGCAATCCTTTATGACTTTCATACCGTGAGCCTGCATAATAGGCGAGACTATTTTTTTCCCTTACGTTAATGAAAAGCTTAGAATGTGAAAACCCTCCGTACAGCCCATTAAATACCTGTAAAGCATAATAATCGCTGTCTCCATACGTTATATGCGCACGGTATCCCATATGTAATTTCCCTTGATTTACATCCTGCTTCTCAATTACTTCTTTAACGTCTACAGCAGAAGGTTCCTGCGATGTCTGACGCGAACCTTCCCGTGGTGCCAATGAGAAATATTTTTGTATTAACGGTCCAATATCTTCCTTTATATCCCCTACAACATATAAATCAATTTCATCTTCCGCTATTGCTTTCTGATAGTAACTGTACAACGTCTGCGGCGTAATAGCAGCAATATCTTCTTTTCTTCCATTTGGATTCAAATGATACGGCTCATTTTTACACATCTCTTCTAACATCCGTTGATTAGCATAGCGCATCTTATCATCAAAGGTAGATTCGATCCGCTGTTGCAATGCTCTTTTTTCACTTTCAACAATTGCTGCTTGGAACGCTTCTCCTTCTAATACAGGATGTAATAGAACATCTGCAAGAGTAGCAATAGTTTGTTCAAGTAAAGGAGAACTATCTTGCAAATAAATCTCATTTGCAACATCCATATAAATAGAAATAATATGAGACTCTCCTTTTTTGTTTACATCAACTGCTAATGAAGCCCCGTATAGTCCCTCTAAATGCTGTCGAATAGCCTTTGCAGACGGTAATTTGCTTGTACCGCTTTGAAGTACATATGGTAATAGTGCTCGATATGTAACTGTGTCTTCTGTTAATGGCGCCTTTAAACGTAACATGAGCGTATTCGTTTTATACTTAGCTGTTGGAATAATATGAAGCTTCAATCCATCAAACTGACGCACAACGTGTTGAATTCCTTCCATATCCCTCTTCCTCCTTTTGTATCTTTTTTCCAATATACATGGTTTTAGAATATCTTTTCAACTGTTTCATTCTTTCTCCACTTATAACCTTATTGTATGTTATGGGGTTCAGTATTATTTGCTTACACAGATAAAATGAAGACGATGTAACCTTACACCTCCTGCAGCTCTTACTTATAAAGAAAAATCCGTACAAAATTGTACGGATTTTTCTTTATCGTTTTCCTTTTTCATATGGAGTTCCGAGTGCTTTCGGCGCTTCAGAACGTCCTACAAATCCTACCAAGGCTAAAATGGTAAACACATATGGTAAGATTATTAAGAGCACAGGAGGAATTTCTTTCAAATATGGAAGACTTCCTCCCGTAATTCCTAGCGATTGAGCAAAACCAAAGAATAACGCTGCACCCATAGATCCAATTGGATGCCATTTACCGAAAATCATAGCTGCTAGAGCCAAGAATCCTTGACCGCTTATTGTTCCGCCAGAAAAGTTTCCAGAAATTGACAAAGCAAGCACTGCTCCCCCGATTCCTGCAAATATACCGGATATAACTACGGCCATGTAACGCATTTTATATACATTAATCCCCATTGTATCAGCCGCCATCGGATGCTCACCGACTGCACGCAAGCGAAGACCAAATGGTGTTTTATAAATGATATACCATACTACAAAGGCTAAAATAATGGCGATATAAGACGTTAATGGTACAGATGAGAAAAACACCTTCCCAATGACTGGAATATCCGACAGTCCTGGGATATCAATTTTATCAATTCGATACTTAACAAAATCAGTTTGTCCTGTTCCAAAGATCTTTTTAATTGCAAACACTGTTACCCCAAGAGCTAGGAAGTTAATAGCAACCCCGCTGACTACTTGGTCAGCTTTGAATGTAATGGATGCGAGAGCATGCAGCAATGCGAATAACCCGCTTCCAATTGCAGCAAAGAGAATAGCTATCCACGGTGTTGCACTTCCCCACGTATCTCCCATCAATAAAGTTGTAACAATTCCAATAAATGCCCCGAACAACATTAAGCCTTCTAACGCGATGTTAACTACACCCGAACGTTCACTAAATACTCCGCCGAGCGCTGTAAAAATTAACGGCGCAGCCGTATACAAAGTACCAGATACGATAATCGCCAATACATCTAGGAAGCTCATTTATTTCCCCTCCTTATTAAAGCGAGACAATGCCCAGCGAAGTATATAGCTGCATGCGACGAAGAAAATAATACATGCAATAATGACGTTAATCAACTCAGATGGCACGTTCGCTTCAAAGTTCATTTGCGGAGCGGCACTCTTTAATCCACCAAATAATAAAGCTGATAAAATGATACCAAATGCATTGTTTACCCCTAATAACGCTACAGCAATTCCATCAAACCCAATCCCAGTAAAAGAAGATAAAGCTGTCATATTTTGAAATGTTCCCAGACCCTCCATCGCACCGCCAACCCCTGAAAACGCACCAGCAATAGACATGGACAAGATAACATTTCGTGAAACTTTCATCCCTGCGTAGTGTGAAGCATGCTGATTATAACCAACCGCTTTTAATTCATACCCAAGTGTCGTCCGGTTTAACAGGAACCACATCACAAATGAAGCTATGAATGCTACAAGAATTCCCCAATGCAGACGTGATCCGCCTGATAAATTTGCAAGCCATTCAGATGCCAAAGAAGCAGACGATTTAATATCATGCGATTTTTCGTTACCCGCATAAATAAACGTTTTAATAAGGGAATTGGTTACGTATAGGGCAGTGTAGTTCAGCATGATCGTAACGATAACTTCATTAACCTTAAAACGCCCCTTTAAATATCCAGGAATAAATCCCCAAAACGCCCCTGCTAGCCCTGCAGCAATAATGGACAACGGTACATGAATCACTGCCGGTAAATCAAATGCATACCCTACCCATACAGATGCAAGCCAACCTACAAGTAATTGACCCTCTACACCAATGTTGAATAAGCCTGTACGAAAAGCAAATGCTACCGATAACCCGGCAAGTACAAGAGGAATCATTGCACGAAGAGTTTCTCCAATTGCACGAGGAGTACCAAACATACCCTCGTATAGAGCTTTATAACCTAAAGCAGGGTCATATCCCGTCGAGAACATAACAATAGCACCAACAAGCAGCCCGAAAATTGCAGATAATATAGGCACAAGTATGTTAATCGTACGGGGAGTAAAAATTCCTTTACTCATGATTGCTCACCTTCTCTCTTTCCTTACCTCCAGCCATTAACAGGCCAAGTTCTTGTTCATTTGTTTCTTTTGCATTAACGATACCCACGATTTCTCCCTCATAAATCACGGCAATTCTATCGCTTACATTTAAAATTTCTTCTAGTTCCAGAGAGATAAGCAGTACTGCTTTTCCTTTATCCCGTTCTTCAATGAGCTTGCTGTGGATAAATTCGATAGCTCCAACATCCAGTCCGCGCGTTGGCTGAGCAGCGATAAGCAGATCAGGACTTCTGTCTACTTCGCGCGCGATAATAGCTTTTTGCTGATTACCTCCTGATAATGCACGGGCAGGTGTATGTTCACTTGGTGTACGAACATCAAACTCTTGAATTAACGCCTTTGCTTTTTTATAAATTTCACCAAAGTTTAAAATTCCTGCTTTTGAAAACGGCTGCTGATAATATGTTTGAAGTACCATATTGTCACCAATTGAGTAATCAAGAACCAATCCATGTTTATGACGGTCTTCCGGAATATGTCCCACCCCGGATTCTGTAATTTGACGAGTGCGCATTCCAATGATGTCTTTCCCGTTCAATGTAATAGAACCTGACTCAACTTTTCGTAATCCTGTAATGGCTTCGATTAATTCACTTTGTCCATTTCCGTCAACTCCAGCGATACCTAAAACTTCCCCGGCACGAACGGTTAAGTCAAGTCCTTTTACTGCAGGAAGATTGCGAGAATCATGAACTAGCAAGTTTTCAATTTGCAAGACTGTATGTTGTGGTTGGGCGTCTGACTTATGGGTTTTGAAGTTCACTTCCCTGCCAACCATAAGGGCGGCTAGTTGATTTTCATTTGTCTCTTCAATCTCAACTGTACCGATCCCTTTCCCTTTACGTATAATGGTACAGCGATCGCACACTTCCATAATTTCCTTCAGTTTATGAGTGATAAGAACTATCGATTTTCCTTCTTTTACTAAACGCTTCATAATCGCGATTAATTCTTGAATTTCTTGCGGAGTTAACACGGCTGTTGGTTCATCGAAAATTAAAATTTCCGCTCCGCGATATAAAGTTTTCAAAATTTCTACACGTTGCTGCATACCGACAGAAATATCTTCAATCTTGGCATACGGATCTACTGCCAATCCATATTGTTCAGAAAGCTTTTTAATTTCTGCAGCTGCATCTTCAATGTTAACTTTTCCGCCTTTAGTTGGCTCACTTCCCAAAATAATGTTTTCTGTTACTGTAAAATTGTGAACAAGCATAAAATGCTGATGCACCATTCCAATTCCAAGATCATTTGCAATATTGGGATTCGTAATTTTTACAGTCTTACCTTTAATTTTAATTTCCCCTTGCTCCGGCTGATACAATCCAAATAATACGTTCATCAACGTCGATTTACCAGCTCCATTCTCTCCTAATAGAGCATGGATTTCGCCTTTTTTTACTTGGAGCGTAATATTGTCATTCGCTACAATACCAGGGAATATTTTTGTAATATTGTTCATTTCGATTACATATTCCATATGGTTACCTCCTAAAAACAGGATGAGACTTAAATACTTTGCTTTATAGACATACAAAGGTTAGTTCAAGGAACTAACCTTTGTTTGCTTCTGTTATATTACTTCTTATAGAGAAGCTTCATATTCTTTATATTCAGCTTCAGTAGCAGGAACTTTAATTTCACCGTTTAAAATCTTCTGTTTGTATTCATCAACTTTTGCTAATGCGTCTTTGTTTACATTATCAGTTGTTGGAGCAATACCTACGCCATCTTCTTTAAGACCAAATTCTTTAATAGATCCGCCTTTTAATGTTCCTTCTTTCTTTTCTTTTGAAACTTCTTCAACTGCAATGTCTACACGTTTAACCATAGAAGTCAATGTTACGTTTTCAGGCATACCTTCTTGATGTTGGTCACGGTCTACTCCGATTACCCAAACATTTTCACCTTTTTTCTTACGGTTTTTTGCTTCTGTAAATACACCATTTCCTGTTCCGCCTGCCGCATGGTAAATCACGTCAACCTTTTGTCCATACATTGTAGATGCTAACTGAGTACCTTTAGACGCAGCGTTGAAATCACCAGCATACTGTGATACTACTTCGATATTAGGATTTACAGTTTTAACACCTGCAATAAAGCCGTATTCAAACTTTTTGATTAAATCGCTTTCCACACCGCCGATAAAGCCCACTTTATTTGTTTTTGTTGTCAATGCAGCCACTACACCCACTAAGAAAGAACCTTCGTTTTCTTTAAATGTAATGCTTGTTACATTTGGCTTATCAACAACCATATCTACGATTGCAAATTGATTTTTAGGAAACTGATCTGCTACTTTACCAACAGCATCTGCCATTAAAAACCCGATACCGAATGTTAAATCGTAGTTAGATTCAGCAAATTTTGTTAAGTTTGGAAGGTAATCTGCTTCTTTTTCAGATTGCAGGTAGCGAAAGCCTTCATTTTCTTTCAAGTCATTATCTTTACCAAACTTCGTTAATCCTTCCCAAGCAGATTGGTTAAATGATTTGTCATCAACACCGCCAGTATCAGTTACCATACCTACCTTGAAATTTGAAGCTTTGCCGCCTTCTGTTTTATTTTCTTCTTTGTTAGCGTTTCCACAAGCCCCTAAAATTGTACTGGCAGCCAGTGTTAAAGATAATAATAATCCAGCTTTTTTCTTCATAAACATTAAACCCTCCTGAGTATTTGAAAGTACTTGAGAATGAGATAACGGTATTGCTTCCTCACCCTATCTCATCTCTACAAACATTAGTATATAATTTACGCTCTCTTGCGAAGAACGTGGAAGCTAAATTTGTCAGCTCGGAAATAGTTAATAGAGTACAAAATCGGTTCGTCATTTTGATCATAGTGCATTTGTTTTAAAACCAATAATGCTGTTTCAGGGTCACACTCCAATATTGGAGATACTTTCGGATGATATCCAAGCGGCTCGATGTACGCTACTGCATAAGTTACCCTTTTATTCGTTTTTTTATTTATAATATTTAAAAGGGACTCTTCTTTATATTCAGACAAATCAGACAAAACATCTCGCGGCACTTTATCCACGCAGTACACAACAGGTTCTCCATCAGCAGTTCGAACCCTTTCAATGGCCATAACCTCTAAATCATTACTGTTGAACTTATCTTTTTCTTCTTCTGTCAAGCTCATCAAGGATGAATTAAAGAAAATTGTTCCAGGTTCTTTTCCTACTCCACTAATCATTTCCGTTATGGAGCATAGCTGTTCAATTCCGGATGAAAACAATGGTTTTGCATTCACAAATGTTCCGACTCCGTGACGTCTAATGACAACGTTTTCTTCTTCCAGTATGCGAAGTGCTTCACGGAGAGTTGCTCGACTAACCCCTAATTCTTTCGCGAGATCAAATTCAGACGGAAGCTTTTGTTTTTCCTTATAAACGCCATTTTTTATATCTTCTTTTAACCGGTCAATAACCCGAAGATACAAATGTCTGCTGTCTGACCTTATTGTCATGCTAATCCCCCAGTCTTATCGCTTATTCGACTTCAGATGTAAGACCTTTTCCTATTACCAAAGATAATATATCATGAATCTCACAAAAATCAAAACATAAAAAATGTGATTTGTCGAATAAATGTCAATTTTTTATAATAACTTTATGTTGCTTCTAAAACTATACAATTTCCAAAAAAACCTTGTGCCCACCATCCCACAATCACCGGGGAAAGCTGTAAGCACAAGGATTTATAACAGTTCCTATGTATTTCACTTTCCCTCATAGTCCAGCAATTTATGGTTGCTAGGTAGAAACTTTTGGACCGTATTTCCAAATTTATATGAGGTTTATTTCGTAATTCCGTGTTTATAGTACCATGCTTAATAGGTACGGTCAACATAATTCGACAAAAAATTCAATAAGCATGAGAAAATCTCTCGTGCTTATTGTAGGCTAATGCTATGCTCTCGAAAACGTAAGGAGTTTCAGAGAAATTTTATTAAAATACCCTATACACTATCCAACTAAAAACAATCGATTTTCATTTAATTATGAGCTTCTTTCTTCTGCACCGCTGACTAGTACTTCTCGCGGCTTGCTTCCTTCATACGGACCAACAACTCCGTTTGCTTCCATAGCGTCAATTAACCTGGCCGCTCGCGTATATCCTATACGAAATCTACGCTGCAGCATAGAAACAGAAGCTGTTTGCATTTCCACAACAAGTTCAACTGCTTCTTCATATAAATTGTCCTCTACTGAATGATTTGCATCGGCGTTCTCTTGCGGAATCATTTCTTCTTGATACTGTGCTTTTTGTTGCGAAATTACAAAATCCACTACCTTCTCAACCTCTTCATCTGACAGAAAAGCACCTTGGACCCTTGTCGGTTTAGAAGCTCCTACAGGCATATATAGCATATCTCCTCGCCCTAACAATTTTTCTGCTCCTCCCATATCTAAAATTGTACGAGAATCCGTTTGAGAAGAAACTGCAAACGCAATGCGAGATGGAATATTAGCCTTAATAACTCCTGTAATAACATCTACAGACGGACGCTGCGTGGCAATGATTAAGTGGATTCCAGCTGCTCGCGCCATTTGAGCCAAGCGCGTTATAGAATCTTCCACATCAGAAGAAGCTACCATCATAAGATCTGCCAGCTCGTCTACAATTACTACTATATACGGCAAAGTAGGCTGCTGCGCTTGTGCTGTTTGATTATAGTGTTGAACGTAATCGTTATATCCTTCAATATTTCTTGTACCACTGTGCGAAAATAATTCATAGCGCCGTTCCATTTCACTGACTACTTTTTTTAATGCTTGAGATGCCCGCTTCGGTTCTGTTACAACAGGCGCAAGCAAATGAGGCACGCCGTTGTATATATTCAACTCTACCATTTTCGGATCAATCATCATCATCTTTACTTCATGCGGCTTGGCACGCATTAATATACTTGTAATAATCCCATTTATACATACGCTCTTTCCGCTTCCTGTTGCCCCTGCTACCAACAAGTGCGGCATTTTATTTAATGCAGCAAAGATAGCTTCTCCTGTAATATCCCGGCCAAGACACACCATTAATTTTTCATCTGGACGATTATTTTCTTTTGATTCAAGCACCTCCCGCAGCGTAACCATTGCCACTTCCGTGTTCGGCACTTCGATACCTATAGCTGATTTTCCTGGAATAGGGGCTTCAATCCGAATATCTTTTGCGGCTAAGGCAAGAGCTAAATCATCCGTTAAGTTGACGATTTTGCTTACCTTTACTCCTACGTCAGGATACACTTCATATTTTGTGACTGCTGGTCCTTTATGCACCTTGGTGACCTTCGCCTTTACTCCAAAGCTATGAAATGTACGCTCTAGCTTTCTGGCATTATCGTAAATTTTTTCATTTTCATCTGTTACTGGGTTATTTTTTGGGAGACGGAGCAGTTCAAGCGGCGGTAAAGCATAATCTTTGTTTACCACATTTTCAAATTGCATTGGCGGACTAAGCTCTAGAGTCTCTTTTATCTTCGGCGGCAGCTTTGGCTTTACCGGTCCTTTTTCTTGCTCGTTAATCGGCTCTACTCCTTCTAGCGCTAACTCTTCTTGCACATACCGTTCTGGATCTTGTTGTACGTAGCGCTCTGCAAAGTTAGAAATAATCGGCGGTGTAACATCTACCTCTTCCGAATTTCCTTCCCGTTCCTCTCGACCTTCTTCCTCATTCTTTACAACTTTTGTTTTCACGCTTTTTTCCTTATGATTGCTGCTTCGGCTTTCTTTCCAGCCCTTCCAATCGTTTTGAAATGCAGTCCACTGTCCCTTCAGCAATCGAAAAACTGGCCAGCCAACTTTATAAAGGACCTCCCCAAGCTGCTTACCTGTGATGATTAGCACACCAAGAACAATAAGTAACACACCAATCAAGTAAGCCCCCATCTCATCAAATAAAAAGTAGCAGGAAGCAAACATGACAGCCCCAATCATCCCGCCCCCCAAATTCACAGATCCAATTTTCCCGCCAGCTTCAATAACAAACAGGTTCTTCGTATTTAATATCACTGAAGGATTTTCAAACGTTTCGTTTTTGGTTAATAGATGGAACATTGTAATATGACTAAACATTAAGATAGCCAAAACTATTAAGTACATGCCAATTAATCGTTTATGTAAAAGATTCGGCCACTCTCGCTTTATAACAAAATACAGGGATAACATTATTAAAGCCAGCAAACTAAGCATATACCATTGACCGAAGAAAAAGCGTAAAAATAAGACCAGTGATTTTCCTACAATACCGAGCTTTAAAATAGTAATCAAGGAAAGAGCAAAGATCAGCAAGCCGGATATCTCATAATACATGCTTGTTTTTACTACTTCACGTTGCTTCGTTTTCGATTTTCTCTTTTTTTGTTTTGACATGTTTTCACCTCGAATACCATGTAAACGGAAGAAAGCAGCCCAATATGGCTGCTTACGTTTTTTTCCTATTATAGCACAAGATAACACATATTTACTACTTGCTTTCAATAATTTAACCAGACTTTTTGTCCAGGTTCATACTCTAAAAAATGCTGCGGATCGCTGCTGATTACTTGTACAACAACATATTGATTATATTCTCCCTGCTCCACCATCATGGAAACGCCATTATAGGTGACCATTCTTCTCTTGTCAAACTGCGTCTCATCTGTAGGAAATATTAAATGTTCAGGCATGATGGTATATAAAATCATTGCAATATTCCGCCTTCCTCACTTGTCTGACCTTGCGTAGCAATCAATTCATTCAATTTTTTTATCGCTTGTCCGATGCCGCCCACTTCATTAATTAACCCGTATTTGACAGCATCCTCTCCCACAACATTGGTTCCGATATCTCGTGTTAGATTTCCTTTTGCAAACATTAGCTCTTTAAACTGCTCTTCTGCTACTGTAGAATGCTTAGTTACAAAACGAACTACGCGTTCCTGCATCTTATCTAAATACTCAAATGTTTGCGGCACACCGATGACAAGCCCAGTCAATCGAATAGGATGGATAGTCATAGTAGCTGTTTCCGCAATAAACGAATAGTCCGTCGCAACTGCAATAGGAACACCAATAGAGTGTCCCCCACCCAATACAATCGACACTGTTGGTTTTGATAGAGAAGCAATCATCTCAGAAATGGCTAATCCTGCTTCAACATCCCCTCCTACTGTATTTAATATGAGTAACAACCCCTCAATTTTTGGATTTTGCTCTATTGCTACCAATTGAGGAAGCATATGTTCATATTTGGTTGTCTTATTTTGGGGGGGTAATTGTACATGTCCTTCGATTTGTCCTATTATTGTTAAACAGTGAATTTTTGACTCGCTCATTTGCGGAACGTTTGTTTGTCCCAACTGCTGAATTTTCTCTAGTAATCCTGCCTCTTTTGATTCCGGTTTCTTTTCTGGTTCTGTCTCTTCATTCGATGTTATGTATTGGTTCATTTAAAAACTCCTTTCGCCAATATACTACTAGTATTCGTCACCTTATATTTTTCATGCTTTCAAAGTAGAAAAAAGCGCCCTATATAAAGAGCGCTTTTTTCTACTTTGAAAGCACCTTCTATCGTTAGGTGTTTTCTTCCTTCTCCTCTGATAGAAGCTAGAGCAATTATACATTATTCCTTCACATTGCCGAAGGGAAAGTATACGTCCAACAAGATGCTTCGTCTTATATTTCCATAATAATCGGTAAAATCATTGGTCTGCGTTTCGTTTTTTCAAATAAATATTGGCCAAGAAGCTCGCGAATGTGCTGTTTTAAGGTTGACCATTCAATCGAGTATTCCTTAATAGAGTGATTGACAATTTCTTTGACAATCTTAGCTGAATCTTCTATTAACTGTTCAGACTCTCGGACATATACAAAACCTCTAGATATAATCTCTGGTCCCGATACAATTGCTTTAGACTCTTTACTAAGAGTCACAACGACAACCAAAATCCCGTCTTGTGATAACAGTTTTCTATCACGAAGAACAATATTACCTACATCTCCAATTCCTAGTCCATCAATTAATACGTTGCCAGCTTGTACTTTTTTTGCCATTTTCGCTTGTCCTTCTTGAAATTCAATGACCTCTCCCTTTTCTACAAGAAAAATATTATCATTTTCTATTCCAACAGCCTCAGCTAGGCGGGCATGCGCCTTTTGCATACGAAACTCACCATGAACAGGGATAAAAAATTTAGGTTTCATCAAGTTCAGCATCAATTTTAATTCTTCTTGACTGCCATGACCAGAAACATGTATTTTCTTCTCTCCATAGTACACTACGTTCGCACCTGCTCTAAATAAAAGATCGATAATTTTGGATACGGATGTCTCATTTCCCGGAATTGGACTTGCCGCAATGATAACTGTATCTCCTTTTTGAATGGTCACCTGTTTATGAGCATGTTTTGCCATCCGCGATAGCGCCGCCATCGGTTCTCCCTGGCTTCCTGTTGTTAAAATCACTACGTTCTTCTCTGGATAGTTCTCGATATCTTGTACAGAAATCATCAATCCGTCGGGTATATGTAAATATCCTAGAGTCTTGGCTATGTCTACTACTTTCACCATACTTCTGCCCACAACAGCTAGCTTTCTTCCATGCTCATAAGCCGCATCAATAACTTGTTGAACACGATGAACGTTGGAAGCAAAGGAAGCGATGATAATTCTTCCTTCTGCCTTATAGAATTCTTTTGAAATTTCTGCTCCCACCGTTTTTTCAGAACCTGTGTATCCTGGACGTTCTGCGTTTGTGCTGTCAGACAACAAACAAAGCACGCCTTCATTTCCAATTTTAGCAATTTTACCTATATCTGCCCCATATTTATCAACCGGAGTTTGGTCAAATTTAAAATCTCCTGTATACACAACAGCCCCTTGGGAAGTATGAAAACAAACACCGACAGAATCAGGTATGCTGTGGGTTGTTTTAAAGAAGGTCACAGCTGTTTTTTCGAACTGAACAACTGAATTTGCATCTACCAACTTCAAAGTAACTCGACCTAATAAACCTGCTTGACTGAGCTTATCTTCTATCAATCCTAATGTTAATCTTGTTCCATAAACAGGAACATTTAATTTTCTGAGTATATACGAAATACCGCCAATATGATCTTCATGACCGTGAGTAATGAAGATCCCTTTTACACGTGCCTTGTTTTCTTCCAAATAGGTAGTATCAGGTATGACTATGTCGATGCCAAACATTCCTTCTTCTGGAAACATCAGTCCCGCGTCTACAACAAATATATCAGAATCTATTTCTACCACGTACATATTTTTACCGATTTCCCCTACTCCTCCAAGAGCAAACACTTTTACAATTTCTGTCTCTTTTATAATCACTTTCGTTCCTCCCGAAAATATCCTAACAATAACCCGTACCAAGTCATTTAGATTTATTATAACTGATGGCAGAATTAGAATACAAGTTTAATCTAGCAGGCATTTCCATATACATATAAAACACGATTACTTCAGTTCTAGTACTTTTTTGACCTTAGATTAACCGAAAAAAATAAAAGAGATGAGGGGGAACCTAACGGGTTCGGTTGATGGGGAGAAAATTGCTAATAACTAAGTAAATAACAAGTCAATTAGCGTATATTTCAACAGTAAATTAGTAATATAAGTGGCAAGTAAAAACGCTCAGATTTATTCTGAGCGTTTTTTGATGTTATAATTTTTAACCTAATTTACCTAAAACACCCACTAAACCAGGAACTTTACACCAATTCGTAATTTCTTATTTTTTTACTTTTCTAATCGGAAAAAAGACAAGTATTAATACTAATCCTAGTAACAAGGTTAAAAATGGGAATATTAAGGGGAAGAATATTGTAGGATAACCTTCCCAAGCGTCAGTGTAATATCCAATCGAATAAGGAACAACTACACCAGCATTCAGTAGTTCTGTTTGTAAAGCGTCTCGTTCGGTAAAATTAAAAGATTTATTTTTGAAATTACCATCTTCATCTAATGTGTATAGCGTGTACTTCAATTTCTCTGAAGGTACCCCACCGACTATATCTCCGTTTGGCATCTCTTTTTCTAATTCTCTTGTTTTTTTCAAAAGTAGAATGAATTGGGTTTTATCATTTTTTTTATCTTCTAAGATTAAATATGCAATTTCTCCATAGTATCTATTCAAACCTTTTTCATCTATCCTTATCGGATAACCTTTTAATGTATCTATTTCCTTCCCATCTAATTTTAATGATAAATCTGCGATGCCAATTTTATTACTCCATGGGTCTATATAACTTTCCTCATCTATTATTGTTTCTTTAATCTCTACAATATGGTCTTTAAAATTAAATGTAGATTTAGTAGGGGGTTCACCTTTGCTTACATTTGTAATCTTATACTCTTTATTCATTTTTTGATTATGAATGAGTTCCATTATCATTTCTGTGCTTAATGGCAGAGAAGTTAAAAATAAAATCGTTCCTATTAAAAAGAATACTAATCTTTTTTTCATATCAATTTCACCTCTATCCTAATTTTTGTACACTTGCATATTGTGATATAATTTTAACATAAATTTTCCAATTCCTTATTAAAAAAATAAGTTCGCTTTGTATTAAAGCGAACTACCTCAGATAAATAATATCTTTTAAATCGAACTTTTTATTTGTAATACCCAATCGTTGTGCAGGTGTTTCCATTGTTCCGTTCGATTTATTGGCAAAACAAAAGTTGTAATAAGTTCGCAGGATTGTGATAGCCATTTGAGCATACTTTGGATTGAAATTGGAATAGATATAACTTTTTCCATCACCACGGGCAGTGGTTAATGGTCTTTCTAATATGGATAATCTTCTGCGAATTTGTTGAATAAAGGTATTGGTTGCATTGTCATTGATATTCAATATTAAAGCAGCCACATCTTTCGGTTCCAACGAAGAAAGGTTTGTCGTGCAATCAACAGAACGCAACCCTCTATCAATCGTAGCAAGAGGATGCAAGATAGGGTTATCGGCATATTCTAGGTGCGTTCCTGATGATGTGGAAACTTCTTTGTGGAAATGATGGTGCTCAAACAATTCTTGTAATTGCAGAAATGCCAATTTTCTTAGAGAACCTGTTCCAAATCCTTGCATTGTTCCCCAATTAACTAAATCAACTCTTGCTTGAATAAATTCCTCACGAGCCTGTTTTCTAGTTTTCGTTTTATCCGTTTGACACAAGAAATGATGGGCATCAGATAGCCGTATTTCTTTTGAGAATACTCGGTTGATGGATGTCATAAGAGAATTGTCTTCATCGGTCACAAAACGCCACTCAGGGGCTTTTACGAGCCGTTTAATGAGCCATAGATGTGCAATTGTCGTGTAAGTTGAACCGACGTGTAATCCATCTGTGTATTTCATTCTTCGTTCCACCTGAGCCAATTCTTTATAATACTCTGTTTTACTTTGGGTATCGTTAGCCGAAGGTGGCATCGGGTAGTGAGAATACTTCGGATACCTGGCATACTTTTTTGCAAATTCATTCAGATGGTCTTCTTTTTGCAATACCGTATCGAGAGCAATATCTCCGAGTGTAATATCCCAATCATAGGCAACATCACTGCGAAAAACATATCTTGATAACACATCTGCCGACACCAAAATGTGGGTAGGAAATTGATTTTCTTCCACATCATCGTAAAGGCTGCCACCCATCCCTTTTTGACGAACATTGTTTAGATAGTAGGTCATCTTATCAGTATTAAGCCACATTTCTTTAAACTCTAATTTTTGAAGAGGTTTGGTTTCGTGTCGTTCGAGGAACTCTAAACACCTTCGATAAAGCAACTCCAATTTATCATAGTACGTTCCTCTGCCAATTTCTAAAATTTCACAGGTTCTCGTAACGGGTGTGCGACTTAATAACAACTTAGCGAAAAGATGATGAATATCGCTTCGTTTTTGATTGTAAGTTATAGAGTCATCTCTTCTAGGCGTAAGAGCTGTTTTCTTTTTACAAACTTTACACTGGAAGCGTTGCATTCCTAATCGGCTTTTTCCTTGTTTGTAAAAGCCATCAGGTTCATTAAATGGTGTAATTTCTTCTGCAATACAGCCCTCTTTATGAAATTCATATTCTTCTTCTTTGTCCTGTACAGAATTGATTTGTACCAATCGTTGTATTTCTTGTGCGACAGACCAATTGGAAAGAGTAGAAGTGTAACAACCTAATACTTCTTCACCATTCACTCTCGTTGGGTCTGGATTGCATTTGATAGACTTATGGTTAGATACTCCTGAAAGTTTATAGCGAGTTGGCTTTCCTTTGGTCGCAAATTTTGTCTGAGGCATTCCGTGATACCTACAAAATGGATTGGAACAATGATTGTATTGAATTTGATGTGTATTGCCATTCCAAGTAAATTCAGTAGGCGTGAACAGTAAATCTTTATACTTTGTTCCAAACTGCTTCGGTGTTAATACATCATAATCTTTCGTTCTATCCCCAATTTCACTCATTGAAAGAGGGGATAGAACCTCAATTATATAATCTTCTTTGGTAGCCAATCGCTTTAATTTAGCCAATATTTTCGTCACCTACTAAATCTTCAATTCCAAGCTGCTTAACCATCCTTCTGTTATTTCTCCTGTTTTCAATCCAAGCGATGAATTCTTTATCATCCAACAGGTTGAGAAGAAATAAATTGACGACTTCACTCTCGCTATGCTCTGTGTATTCTGCATAGCTTTTTACGATATTTCTTGCCCGTTCCGATATGAGCCAATCTACCTTTTCTGCATTTTGATTTTTGGGTTTAATGAACTTCATCCTTATTAGTCTCCTGTCTAAAATTGGTCATACAATTAGTATATCCAATTCGCAATCATTTTAGCACTCGTTTTAACAACACCGCATAAATTTATGTGGTGTTTCCAATTTATCTGCGAATTGATGTGTGAATTTGAGTATTTAATCTGGAAAGTATTGATATGACAACAAAAAAGGGGACACCAATTCCTATGTGAATTGTGTCCCCAATTAGATTGCTAATTAATGTTTTCTCCCCAATAACCGAACTCGTTAGGGGGAACCCATCATCTCTTTTATTTTTGAACAATTTGAAGAGCTCGCTGTAGTTCTTGACGCTCTGTCTCCGTTAGTGGAACTAACGGCAAACGTACTGAACCAACATCAAACCCGAGCATCTGTAATGCTGTTTTTACAGGAGTTGGACTAGGAGCCATGAAAACGGCTTTAGTTACCTGTACTAATTGCTGATGAAGCATTTGCGCTTTCTGCATCTCTCCATTTTGGAATGCAGCAACCATCTCTTGCATTTGATTTCCAAATACATGAGAGGCAACGGAGACAACTCCTTTGGCTCCAATAGCTAA
Source organism: Bacillus sp. 165 (assembly GCF_017742235.1). Taxonomy (GTDB): domain Bacteria; phylum Bacillota; class Bacilli; order Bacillales; family Bacillaceae_G; genus JAGHKQ01. The sequence goes on along the minus strand of NZ_JAGHKQ010000002.1, from coordinate 31,749 downwards.
TGCTGGAAGCGTTAATCCATCATCGCCGCTGTATAATACAAAATCATCGCTCGTTCTCTCGATAATTTCTGTCATTGCCATTAAATCCCCACTTGCTTCTTTAACAGCGATTACATTCGGTATTTCAGCTAAACGAACTACCGTATCTACTGATATATTTGCTACAGTGCGGCCAGGTACATTATAGAGCATGACCGGTAGCGTCGTACTCTCAGCAATTGCTTTAAAATGCTGGTACAACCCTTCTTGATTCGGTTTATTGTAATAAGGTGCTACAAGCATGACAGCATCTACGCCGGCTTCTTGAGCTTTTTTTGTTAATTCGATTGAAGCATGCGTGTTATTACTTCCTGTTCCTGCAATAACCGGTACTCTTCCAGCCGCAACAGACACGACATGACGGAACAACGCCAGTTTTTCTTCTGTTGTTAACGTAGGAGATTCCCCTGTTGTACCTGCTACCACAAGAGAAGTCGTTCCGTTATTAATTAAATAATCTACAAGCTGTGTCGTTTTTGCAAAATCGATATTCCCTTTATAGTCAAAAGGGGTTACCATCGCAGTTGCAATTGTACCAAAATCAATCATGTTTTCACTCCTTATATTCCAAACGCTTCTCAACTTCTCCCGATAACTGAAAGGCCTTATGAAGCGCATTAACAGCTTCCACCATATCCTCCTCTTTTACAAGCACCCATATGGTTGTGTAACTGTCAGCGGATTGTAAAATTTGTATACCTTTTTCAGACAGGGCAGTAACAATTTTAGCTGTCACACCCGGAACTCCTGTAATACCGGCACCTACAATAGAAACTTTTGCACAATGCTTTGTTACAACCGGCTCATAGTTAATACTGCGCAATACTTCAATAGCACGGTCTGCTACATCATCACCTACGGTATAAGCCACTCCTGTAGGAGAAATATTGATAAAGTCTACGCTAATCCTCTCTTGAGCCATCTGCTTAAAGACTTGTGCTTGTAAATCATACGGTGCATCTTTTGCCAGCACTTTAATTTGTGTAACATTCGATACATGGGCAATCCCTGTCACAAGACGTTCCTGTACATCTCGCCCTTTGCTGGCTCCATCATAAGCAGTTACTAATGTACCAAGGCTATCTGAATACGTAGAACGTACTCGGATAGGAACTTTAGCATGCATAGCAATTTCCACTGCTCTTGGATGAATGACCTTTGCACCTTGATAAGCCATATTACAAATTTCATTATACGTAACAACATTCAAAGGTCTGGCATCTTTTACAATACGCGGATCTGCTGTCATCACACCTTCTACATCTGTAAAAATATCGATGTACTCTGCATTCAATGCTACGCCCAACGCTGATGCCGATGTATCGCTTCCCCCTCTTCCGAGAGTGGTAATGTCACCTGATTTTGTTTGTCCTTGAAAACCTGTCACTACCACGACATCTTGGTCCTTCAACGTTTGCAATATACGTCCGCATTTCATTTCAATAATTTTCGCATTTGTAAAGTCTGCATTTGTGATGAAACCCGCCTGCGCACCTGTAAATGCTGTTGCTTTAATGCCGTGTTCGTTCAGCATGTTAGAGAAGACAACAGACGAAATCAGCTCTCCGCACGATAATAGCATATCTTGTTCCCTTTTAGAGATGAATGCCTTCTTATCATTCACTAAGCTTAACAGCGTATCTGTTGCGTATGGTTCTCCTTTTCTCCCCATAGCAGAAACTACTGCTACAACCTTGTATCCATCTTCTAATGCTGTTGATATATGCTTTAGCGCATGCTTTCTTCCGTTGTCATCTCTTACGGATGTTCCGCCAAATTTTTGAACGATAATTTTCATGATAGCACCTCTTTAGAAGTCTACACTAACCCTAGTTTCACTAATCTTTCTGCAATTTGAACAGAGTTCCATGCCGCACCCTTTAATAAGTTATCGGATACAATCCACATGTGAAATCCGTTGTCATTATTTAAGTCTTTACGGATTCTGCCGACAAATACTTCATTTTTTCCTGCTGCGAAAAGCGGCATTGGATAATGCTGTTCCGCAGGGTTGTCTTCAAGTATAACACCTTCTGATTCAGCTAATAGTGCCTTTATTTCCTCCGCAGTTACACCGGATTTCTCCACTTCCACATATACTGACTCTGAATGTCCGGCAACAACCGGCAAACGAACACATGTGGCAGCGACTTCCAGCTCCGGCAGATGCATAATCTTTTTCGTTTCATTAATCATTTTCATTTCTTCAAACGTGAACCCGTTTTCTTCAAACTTGTCGATTTGTGGAATTGCATTGAACGCGATTGGATAATGCTTATCTAAGCTGCCTACCGGCAAGATTTTTGGATCCATTTCTTGTCCGCTCAAGAATGCTGCCGCTTGTCTTTTTAGTTCTTCAATTGCGGATGCACCTGCACCTGATACTGCTTGATACGTAGATACAATAACCTTATTCAAACCATACTGTTGACGCAATGGTTCCAATGCCACTACCATTTGAATTGTCGAACAGTTTGGATTGGCAATGATGCCGTTATGTGCTAATAAATCCTTTTCATTGACCTCTGGCACCACAAGTGGTACATTCGGGTCCATACGAAACGCACTCGTATTATCTACAACAATTGCACCACGTTTTACAGCTTCAGGAGCCAATTGCTTTGAAACAGCTCCCCCTGCGCTGAACAACGCAATATCTACTCCTTCAAAACTTTCAGGCGTTGCTTCTTGTACTACAAATTCCGCGCCTTTAAATTCTATTTTCTTACCCGCAGATCGTTTTGACGATAGTAAAGATAACTTTGCTATCGGAAAATTGCGTTTCTCTAAAGTTTGTAACATTTGTTCGCCAACTGCACCGGTTGCTCCAACTACAGCGACATGAAAAGAAGTTTTCTTTTCCATCACTATACCCCTTTCTAGGTCAATTTCTCTATATAGTACTCGTAAAAAGATGGAGCAGATACAAGCACCCCATCTTTATTAGAACAATTTTACCATATTCGAATGACAGCATGAGGATTTTTTCTAAAATTCTTGTTTATTTTTCATTCATATAGCGAAACTTTTCAACAATGACAGGCTGCAGCTGTTTCCCTTCTATTGCTGTTACAATAGTATCTCGCAGCAGCTCCATTCTAGCAACCATAGAGTTTGGTTTTTTCTCAGGCGCATCTTGCCCAAATGGTACAAAATATATATTTTTTGTTGCCATTAGCCGCATTAAATTGACACCATTGAGACCGAGTGCATCATTAGTCGAAATTGCCAGAACAACAGGACTGCAGTTGCGTAAAGTTGCTTTTATAGCCATCAGGACAGGAGAATCTGTCATGGCGTTTGCTAGCTTGCTCATGGAGTTCCCTGTCATCGGTGCAACTACCATGCAATCAACGGGAATTTTTGGTCCAAGTGGCTCAGCTTTTACGATAGAATCAATGACCTTTTGACCCGTAATCTCTTCAATTTTCTTAATCCATTCCACGCCTTCTCCAAAACGTGTGTTAGTTGTTTGTAATGTATAAGAAACTACTGGAAGCACTTCTGCTCCTTCGTCTACCAACTGCTGTAAATACGGCATAACTTCCTCATACGTACAATGAGAGCCTGTAAATGCGAAGCCGATTCGTTTCCCCTTTAAACTCATTTTGTATTCTCCTTTCTTACTTTTAAATCCTCTATCAATAATGCGGATAATACATTTGCCAAAATCTTACCCGCTGTTTTCGGTGCTACAATTCCTGGAAGCCCCGGTGCTAAAAATGCTTTCACACCTCTTTTTTCTGCATAGCGAAAATCGGTCCCCCCAGGCTTTGACGCCAGATCAATAATCAGTGTATGTGCAGGCATTTTTGCAATTACTGCTGCCGTAACCACAGGATGAGGAATTGTATTGATACAAATATCCACATCTTGTATTTCTTTTTCTAAGTCACTTAAATGGAACGGGCTAAATGTCATTTCTGTTATACGTGCCAAATGCTCAGAACGTCGTGCTCCCACTTTTACTTTTGCACCTAAAGCTTGAAATGCTCTTGCCACGCTCATCCCTGTTCTGCCAAAGCCGAGTACAGCAATAGAAGATCCGTGAATGGTATAGTCTGTATGCTGTATCACCATCATGATGGTACCTTCTACTGTTGGGATCGAATTATAAATAGCAACATCATCTCGTTCAAACAGCTTTACGAGTTTGCGATTTGTAGAGGAAGCTAACGTGTCTAAATAGGCATTGCTGATTCCTGAATAAATTGTAAAGTGATTCGGTGTTCGTTCGATTTGCTCTTGTGTGAGGACTACCTTTTCATTTGAAAATATTGTGTCTACTTGCCCCTCCATATTGGTGCCGGCTACCGGTAAGATGATTGCATCCAATCCATTAAAATCGAGCTCATCGATTTGCTCCTTGGAAGCCCCTGTAAATCCATGGTCTAATAGATCAAACCCTACCAGAGAAAGCTTTGCATCCAATTCTGTTAACTTTCGAATCACCTCTAGCTGCCTGGCATCTCCCCCTATCACAGCTATGTGCATGTCAGTTAACATATCCTACTTCACCTTCTTTTTTTCTATATTTGTAACCCCTCCAATCTGCAAGGGGCAGAACAGTATGATTATTGTATGTGTATAAACGCCTATCTCTTTGTTTTCCTCCACATCATATGTATCGTACGAGTACAACGTGATTGACCGCTTGAAAAAAAGAGCAGGTTCATTGCACTGTATGATGCCCTCCGATTACCTCCTCAGTTCGGTAATGGCATCCAGGCAAACTGAACATGTAAAAACCTATCCATGTCTTCTGCTTGGGACTCGTGTTATTTCATAGCAACCTTTCGTACCGATTAAAAAAGCTGAGCTGCAAGACACATATGTGTCTCGCAGCTCAGCTTTTTTTACCTTTCTAAATCAAAAATAATCATATCCTTCCCAACCTTTTTAATCTGGTCCCATGATATTCGAATATCCTGCTGGTTTCTTTTTAAACCGCTCCATTTAGCTGTGGGAATGATTAATGCCAACACCTTACCATCCTGTTCGTTAATCTCTAAATCCGCATGTCCGAGTACCCCCAAACGCTCCGCGCGCTGCAAATCTACAATTTCTTTTCCGCTTAATTCACTTAATCTCAATGCTCTCACCTCTTTTGTCCTATATACTAGTACCTATTCAGCTTAGTTAAAAAAAAGACCTGCGAGTTATAACTCGCAGGCTACTGAAGTGCTTTCGGTAATTCACCGGTAGGGCTGATAAGAGAAGCAGAAAATTCATTGGTAAACGTCTTTCCAATCAATGCATCCACTTTCTCTTTTGTCACACTGTTTATGCTTTCAATGATTTCATCAAGAGAACGATGCTTACGCAAAAGTAATTCATTCTTACCATTTCGGCTCATTCTACTGTTTGTACTTTCTAGACTTAACATTAAATTACCTTTTAGCTGTTCTTTGCTATTATCCAGCTCTTTTTGCGTAATACCGGTGTTCTTTAGCTGCTCTATTGTTTGCTGAACAGTTTCATATAAGGTCTCCAGTTGATTGTTCCCTGTTCCGGCATAAATAGTGAGCATACCTGTATCCTTGTAGGAAGAATGATAAGAAAATACGGAATATGCCAATCCTCTTTGTTCGCGCACCTCTTGGAATAAACGGCTGCTCATGCTTCCCCCAAGAATGTTATTTAACAAAATCAGATTGTATACATCCTTATCCCCTACTTCTAACCCTTTATATCCTAAACAAAGATGAGCTTGTTCAATTTCTTTTTTTCTAGCTATCGAATTTGCATGAAATTCCGGTTTATGTATATCCTGTTGTATGCTTGTTCCTTCATAGCTGCCAAAATACTGTTCTACAGTTGAAATAAACGATTCATCTACATTACCCGCAATGGAAACAACTACTTGCTCAGGTGTGTAATGATCCTTTACATATTGACGCAGTATGTCACCTGTAAACGTAGCCAAAGTTTGCTCTGTACCTAAAATCGGATAGCCCAGTGGATGATTTTCATAGGTCACCTTTGTTAATAAATCGTGTACGATATCATCCGGCGTATCCTCATACATTTTAATTTCTTCATATACTACATTTTTCTCTTTATTAAGCTCTTCTTCTATAAAAGTGGAATTAAAAAACATATCAGCTAAAATATCGAGACCATATTTTGCATGCTCATCCAGTACTTTAGCATAATAGCATGTATATTCTTTGGATGTAAAAGCATTCACTTGACCGCCTATGCTGTCAAATGACTCTGCGATTTCACGAGCAGAGCGCGTGGTCGTTCCTTTGAAAAGCATGTGCTCTAAAAAGTGAGAAATTCCATTGTTTCTTTCCGTTTCATTCCTAGAGCCAGTATGAATCCATACACCAATTGCAACAGAGCGTACAGTGGGGATTTTTTCTAATACAATTCGTACTCCATTTTTACAAGTATATCTATTTATCAAGTGCAAACCTCCTATTATGTAATATGCTCTTATGTGTTTCTCTGTAAATGGTTCAATCCTATTTGTTAATCATACCAATTTTTCAAATGTATGTCATTCAAAAGTCTATCGATCCATACGCTTTTCATTTAAAAGTGTAGACACATCTCCAATTTCATACCCCTGTTTTTTTAAATTTTTTATGAGTGTATCCAACGATTTTGCGGTTGACGAAGTTGGATGCATTAATACGATAGCACCTGGATGAACCTTTCTCATAACTCTATTGATAAGTACTGAAGGGTCCGGCCGCTGCCAATCAATAGTGTCTACAGTCCACATAATGGTCCTCATTCCCAGTTGAGAGGCAATGTCCACAACCGCATCACGATAGCTTCCACTTGGCGGCGCAAACCATTTAACTTTTTGATCAGTTGTAGCTTCTATTACTTCATTGGTTTTGACAAGCTGTTCTTGTATAGCGCTCGTTGATAATGTCTTCATGTCAGGATGTGTATAGGAGTGGTTTCCAACTTCTTGCTTCGCATCTGCAATCATTTTTGCTAGTGTTGGATTCTCCTTTGCCCATCGTCCTTCTAAGAAAAAAGTAGCTGTTACACCATGTTTTTTTAATATTTCTAACATACTAGGTATATATTCATTCCCCCACGCTACATTAATCGTGAAGGCTACCATTTTTTTATCTGGATGCCCGCGATACACAGGAGCAGGCGGCAAATCCCCCAAATGAACTTTAGGACTTATCTCCTTGATGACTAATTTTTTTTCGTTAAATACTCCTTCTTTTTGCATTTTATCATAAGAAGCCTTTATATCTACCTCTAAGCCGTTGTATCCTGGCATAGCTTTCCATATTTTATCGATAACAGCATCTTGAGGCGGGATATAGTATGCTTTTGACTTCTGCCTAATCTCCTCATATAATACATCCTGCGTTTTCGAAGCACTAAGGGCATCTGCTTTTATTTGCTGTAAGTAATGAGTAATATACGTATTTTCTACCAAGATATAGGCAAACAAAGCGATAACCGCAAGAAATGTCAATTTACCTAATTGTTTCATCCTCTCCTACCTCCTCGTAACACATTATGTACAAACTGTTTGGAGTAGAACGAAAAGCATTTTTCCAAAAAAGAAAAAAATGATCACCATGCTAAGAACATTTTTAAAGCGACATAGCAAGTTTTAGCAGCAATCAACGTCCCCTCTCTATGTTAATCTTTTCCGAAGCATGTAAATTTATCCCTTCTTATCTCACGTATTATTCAAAATAAGAACATTCTCCCTACCTTTAGAAGCACGATGTTCCCCTTTGAAAAATTGGGTATTTTTAGCTGTTCTCTTAGTTGCTTCTGTACGTACATCCTTCTAAAGGATGAGTATACTGTTTGCATGACAGATGTTTTCCTCAAGTATTGTCATATTTTATCCAAATAAAAAAGCCAGGGCATGATTCCCTGACTTTTTTTATTGCTGTTGTTGTTGTTCTTTCTCTTTTTGCTCCTTGATTACGGCTTTACGAGACAAATTGACGCGGCCTTGCTTATCTATCTCTACTACCTTAACCAAAATCTCATCTCCAATAGCAACAACATCCTCTACTTTTCCAACGCGTTCTTCCGCTAGCTCGGAAATGTGTACGAGTCCATCCTTACCACTGAATAGCTCAACAAAAGCACCGAATTTCTCAATACGCTTAACTTTACCAAGATACAGCTGTCCTACCTCTACTTCGCGGACGATATCTTCAATAATTTTTTTCGCTTTTTGGTTCATTTCTTCATCAACTGACGAAATAAAAACCGTGCCATCTTGTTCGATATCAATTTTAACGCCAGTTTCTTCAATAATTTTATTAATCTGTTTACCGCTCGGTCCAATTACGTCACGTATTTTATCTGGATTAATAGTCATTGTTAAAATTTTCGGCGCATATTGTGATAATTCACTGCGTGGTTCGGAAATCACAGACATCATATGCTCTAAAATTTGTATACGTCCTTTTTTCGCCTGCTGCAAAGCTTCTTCTAAAATTTCACGGGATAACCCTTCAATTTTAATATCCATTTGGAGCGCAGTAACCCCTTTAGATGTGCCAGCTACCTTAAAGTCCATATCACCTAAATGATCTTCCATGCCTTGAATATCCGTTAAGATTGTATAATGCTCTCCTGCTTTCACAAGTCCCATGGCAATACCAGCTACCGGTGCTTTAATCGGTACTCCTGCATCCATCATAGCCAGCGTACTTGCACAAATACTTGCTTGTGAAGTAGAACCGTTAGACTCTAACACTTCTGATACAAGACGAACTGTGTAAGGAAAATCTTTTTCAGAAGGGATAATCGGCTCTAATGCACGCTCTCCTAGTGCACCATGTCCAATTTCACGACGTCCTGGTCCTCTCATTGGACCAGTCTCTCCAACACTGAAAGAAGGGAAGTTATAATGATGCATAAAACGCTTGGACTCTTCTATTCCGAGACCGTCCAAAATTTGAACATCTCCTAGCGCCCCTAAAGTACAAATACTTAGCGCTTGAGTTTGTCCACGAGTAAAGAGACCAGAACCATGCGTACGCGCAAGTAACCCTACCTCAGAGAAAAGTGGACGAATCTCATCTTGCTTTCTTCCGTCTGGACGAATCTTTTCTACCGTAATTAGACGGCGCACTTCTTGTTTTACAATTTTGCTTAAAATCTCACTTGCTTGCCCTAGGGTATCCTCATTCGCTTCTTGTTCTTCAAGTAATCCAAGAACACGTTTTTTTACAATGCTAATTGCTTCTTCACGAGCATGCTTTTCGTGTACTTGAATCGCCGCTATCATATCGGATTCAGCCATTTCACGCACTTTTTGCTCAAGGTCTGCATCTACTTCGTACAACTGAATTTCCGTTTTTGCTTTTCCTACCGCTTCCGCAATTTTCTCTTGGAAAGCAATCAGACGTTTGATTTCTTCATGTCCGAACATGATTGCTTCTAGCATCACTTCTTCCGGTACCTCGTCTGCCCCTGCTTCTACCATATTGATGGCATCCTTTGTACCTGCTACAACTAAGTGAATATCACTTGCTTCTGCTTGTTCTACAGTCGGATTAATCAAAAACTCGCCATCTACACGGCCAACAACTACTCCAGCAATCGGACCTTCAAACGGGATATCAGAAATTGTCAGAGCCAAGGAAGAACCAAACATTGCTGCAATCTCTGAAGAACAGTCTTGGTCTACACTCATAACTACGCTTACTACTTGAACTTCATTACGAAATCCTTCAGCAAACAGCGGACGAATCGGACGGTCAATCAAACGGCTTGCCAAAATTGCTTTTTCGCTTGGTCGCCCTTCACGTTTAATAAATCCTCCAGGAATTTTGCCTACTGCGTACAAACGCTCCTCATAATTCACTGTTAATGGAAAAAACCCTACTTTTTTTGCCTCTTTAGATGCCGTTGCTGTTGATAATACTGCAGTATCGCCATAACGAACTAAAGCAGCGCCATTTGCTTGTTTTGCCAGCTGTCCTACTTCAATAGAAAGCTCGCGGCCTGCAAACGGCATGGAGAAGACTTGTTTTTCTTGAGTCATCTGCAAAAGTACCCCTCTCATACATTGATTTTATATGTACTTATATATTTGTAGTCCTATTTCTTCACTATTATTGCCTAAATAAATCATTCATATCAAGAACTAAGTATTTTTTCCTAACAAAAAAGCGGGAATCCTCCCGCTTTTTCTGACTATCGACGTAATCCAAGCTTGTTGATTAATTCACGGTAGCGTGTAACGTCTTTGTTACGAAGGTAAGTAAGTAAGTTACGACGCTTACCAACCATCTTCAAAAGACCGCGGCGTGAATGATGATCTTTCTTGTGAGTACGTAAATGCTCATTTAAAGTGTTAATTTGCTCAGTTAGGACAGCGATTTGAACTTCTGGAGAACCAGTGTCAGTTTCGTGAGTTCTAAAAGAAGCGATGATTTCATTTTTACGTTCTTGAGTTAGGGCCATCCTATTCACCTCCTTATAATAATCCCCAGATACCTAGCATAACGTTGGTGAATCGATATGCCAAGCAATGGTTCTAATAAAGTACGTTTATAAGAATACTACTTTTCTTCGGAAAAAGCAAGCAAGTTCTCTTGTTTTTGAAAATATTGCTCCGCTTTTTGTTTATCCTGCCCAATTTGTGCAACTAGCTCTGCCACTCCATTGAACTTTTTTTCTTCTCGAATGCGCATATACCATTCTACTTCTACTTTTTCGTCGTATATGTCTCCTTCAAACTGAAACAAATGCACTTCTATGGATAATTCTTTTGCCTCTTTATTAAATGTCGGCTTAAAACCAACATTACAAACACCATCATGCCACATATCCTGTACTTTCATACGTACGGCATATACTCCGACAGGAGGTAAAATAAACTCTTCGTTTAACGCTATATTAGCTGTAGGAAATCCAATTTGCCGCCCTCTTTTATCTCCATGCACTACCGTACCTGTAATTGTATAGGGTCTACCCAATATAGAAGGAATCGCTTCCATGTCTCCTTCACGGATTAATTTTCTTAGAAGTGTGGAACTCACTTTCTCTTCTTGGTACTCTACTTTTTCAATCACGCTTTGAGTAAACTCCCCTCTAGAATGAAATGGCAATGTTTCCATCGTTCCTTTACCTAGCCGGCCATATGAATAATCAAAACCAGCGACAACATGCTTGACATTTAATCCAATAATATAATCGTCAACAAACTGCTGCGGAAGTAATCCTGCAAATGATTCATCAAATTTTACAATATACAATGTGTCGATGTTTAATTCGGCAATGATTGTTTCCTTAACGGAAAGCGGTGTTATATACTCTACATGTGCATCCTTTTTCCTCAAAACAACTGATGGATGCGGATGAAATGTCATAACTGCGCTTTTATAGCCGTATTCCTCAGCTATTCTTTTGGCAGTTCGAATGACTTTTTGATGCCCTAGATGAATTCCGTCAAAATACCCCAACGCCATAACAGTTGGCTCTATATCCTCTTTATGCAACTGATGCGGATGTGTCAATTGAATAAGTTTCACGCTCAACTTCACCTTTTCCTGTACACAATTATCCTTCTAATTGTTCATTATATCTTTAACTCTTGATTATTCACAAGAACTTTTGTTGGCTTGAGCAGTTTTGCATGTTTAGGATGCCCTTCATAGATTGCAAGGCAATTCCCGGCTGCATCAAATACAGTAAAATAGGCTCCCTTTTCATGATCATGAGGTAAAAACCCCCCATTTTTCACTTTTTCTGCTCCCTCTGCATCAACAATAATTTTTGGAAAGTCTTGCAAAGCTTCTTCAATGCTCAATAAAACCTCATCCATTGTCCCTTGTTCCGTGCGTTCCTCAATTTCTTGGAGGGTGATACAGTCCTCCAAGTTAAAGTGCCCTGAAGCAATACGTTTCAAATCAGACATATGGGCTGGAAACCCTAATTTTTCTCCTATCATAACTGCAAGTGTTCTCACATATGTACCTTTGCTGCAATAAACACGAAATCGAAATGATACAGTTGGTCCCATAAAGGAATCTTCACTTGTAAGGAGTTCAAATTTGTGTATCGTAACAGTACGAACAGGACGTTCTACCTGTATTCCTTGCCGAGCATACTCATATAGTTTTTTGCCATTAACTTTTACAGCAGAATACATAGGAGGTATTTGCTCAATCATTCCGGTTAAGCTTTTCAATACTTCCTCTACTTCCTTCTTAAAAATAGGACGATTGACTTCTCTTTCCTCCACTACTTCACCAGAAGCATCCTCTGTCGTTGTAGAATAGCCAATGGTTACTTCACCTTCATAAGCCTTGGTTTCACTTGTTAAAAATTGCACAATTTTTGTAGCCCTTCCGATACAGATTGGAAGAACGCCTGTCACATCAGGATCGAGTGTCCCAGTATGCCCGACTCTTTTCTCTTTTAATAACTTCCTCACTTTAAACACGCAATCGTGGGAAGTCATTCCTTTTGGTTTATTTAATAATAATACTCCTTCCATGCTTCACCTCATATTTTATGTTTATCCTGTGCCAATTTGCAGATATGTAAACGCAGAAAAGGATAGACAATACTGTCTATCCGCTATTCTTCCTGCTGAGATTCGCTGTTTAACTGATGGAGTAATGTCTCGATTCGATTTCCATAATCGATAGATTCGTCAAATTCAAATTGAATCTCCGGTGTTTTTCGTAAACGAATACGCTGACCAATTTCCGCACGAATAAAGCCTTTTGCTTTAGCTAAACCTTTCAGCGTATTTTGTCTTTGTTCTTCATCGCCTAACACGGAAATGAACACCTTTGCTTGCTGTAAATCTCCGCTTACTTGTACATCGGTTACTGTTACAAATCCTATACGCGGGTCTTTGATTTTTCGGCCAATAATATCGCCAAGTTCTTTTTTCATTTGTTCTCCCACACGGCTTGCACGTAACTTCATACTATCACCTCGTTCCTAATACCATTCTACCGTCGTAATCGTGCGTTCAATTTCTGGAAAGGAATCAATCATATCCACTGCACGCTGAATTTCTTTTTCAGTAGAAACTCGATTAGACGAAACAGAAACGATGGCCAACTTTGTCCGTTGCCAAACGTCTTGATAATCAATTTCAGAAACAGACACATTATAACGCTGCTTTAGACGCGTTATAATGCGCTGTAATACCGCCCGCTTCTCCTTTAAAGAATGCGCATCATAAATTATGCACTCACATTGAAGGGCGGCTATGATCATCTTTTAATTTCTTCCATAACAAATGCTTCAATAACATCGCCTTCTTTAAGGTCGTTATATCTCTCAATTGTAATTCCGCACTCATAACCTTGTGCTACCTCTTTTACGTCATCTTTAAAGCGTTTTAACGTATCAAGGTTACCTTCAAACACAACAATACCGTTGCGAATTAAACGTACGCCGCTGTCCCGAGTAATTTTTCCGTCTATTACATAACATCCGGCAATAGTACCCACTTTAGAAACCTTGAAGGTTTGACGAACTTCAGCTTGGCCGATTACTTTTTCTTCAAATTCTGGATCTAGCATACCTTGCATCGCCGCTTCAATTTCTTCAATAGCTTTATATATAATACGGTGCAGACGGATATCAACGTTCTCAGTTTCAGCCGTACGCTTCGCATTCACATCTGGACGAACGTTAAAACCAATTACAATTGCATTTGAAGCAGATGCTAACATAATATCATATTCCGTTATTGCTCCAACGCCTGTATGAATAATCTTAACTTTTACGCCTTCTACTTCAATTTTTTGCAAGGAACCCGCCATAGCCTCTACAGACCCTTGTACGTCTGCTTTGACGATGATGTTGATTTCTTTTACCTCGCCTTGCTTAATTTGCTCAAATAAATCTTCCAGACTAAGTTTTGCTTTATCGCTGCGCTGCGCAACCACTGATTTTTGCGCACGTGCTTCGCCCACTTGACGAGCTTTCTTTTCATCAGAGAATACCATAAAGCGATCTCCCGCATTTGGCACCTCGTTTAAGCCTGTAATTTCAACCGGCGTAGATGGACCTGCTTCTTTCACACGGCGTCCGATATCATTGACCATTGCACGAACACGGCCGTACGTTGATCCTACTACTATTGGGTCTCCTACATGAAGAGTACCGTTTTGTACTAATAATGTTGCTATAGACCCTTTTCCTTTATCCAATTGTGCTTCAATAACAGTACCTGTCGCTAAACGGTTAGGGTTTGCTTTAAATTCCTCCACTTCACTCACTAGCAGAATCATTTCTAGCAACGTATCAATTCCGTCTCCTGTCAAAGCAGAAAGTGGAACAAAAATTGTGTCGCCGCCCCAAGCCTCAGGAATAAGACCAAACTCTGTTAACTCTTGCATAACACGGTCCGGATTTGCAGCAGGCTTATCCATTTTATTCACAGCAATGATAATCGGTACTTCAGCAGCTTTAGCATGGTTAATTGCCTCAATCGTTTGCGGCATTACACCATCATCAGCAGCTACTACAAGAATAGTAATATCCGTTACTTGCGCTCCACGTGCACGCATTGTTGTAAATGCAGCATGTCCAGGAGTATCTAAGAACGTAATTTTCTTATCGTTGATTTCTACCTGATACGCCCCGATATGCTGGGTAATTCCACCAGCTTCGCCTTCTGTTACTTTAGAATTACGGATAGAATCCAGTAATGTAGTTTTTCCATGGTCAACGTGTCCCATTATTGTTACTACTGCTGGACGCTCAATTAAGTTTGCTTCGGCATCCTCTTCATCAATGAAAGTTTCAAATTCAGTTTCATCAATTACAATTTCTTCTTCTACTTCGATTCCGTATTCGCCAGCAATCAATTCAATTGTATCTTTATCTAGATCTTGGTTAATAGTTGCCATAATACCAAGCAAGAATAATTTTTTAATGATTTCAGAAGGTTCCTTACCAAGCTTTTTCCCTAATTCTCCTACTGTTAAAGAGCCACTGAAAATAATTTTATCAGGAAGATCAGATGAACCCGCTTTTCCTTGTCTTTGTCCCATTTTATTTCCTGGAGCAAAGCGTTCTTGACGAGGATTATCTTGTCCCTGCTTTTTATCTTTCTTTTTCTTTTTATTGCTGTTTTTCTTTCCACGAGCCACTTCCTGTGCAGCATCTGCCTCTTCATCAAATTGTTCTACAATAGAACGTTTTTCAGGCTGGGCCTTACTTGATTCCGCTGCTTCTGCAGACGGGTTTAATTTGTTGTCCAATTTTCCAATTACATCATCATCTAACATAGCCATATGGTTTGCAACCTCAATATTCATTTCTTTCAACTTTGTAATCACTTCTTTGCTTGATATATTATTTGTCTTAGCATATTCATATACTCGAATCTTACTCATACGTTCACCCCCGATAAGTTATACATCGAGCATAGTAAGCAGCTTGTTGGCGAATCCCTCATCCAATACAGCCACTACGACGCGCGCTTCTCTCCCGATGGCATTTCCAAGTTCTTCTCTATTGCTGACTTTACGAAGAGGAACGTTGTAGTAGCTTGTTTTATCTGTCACTTTTTTTGTGGTATTCGCCGAAGCATCTTCCGATAAAAGGACCAGCTTCGCCTTTTTGCTGCGTACTTCTTTTAATACAAGCTCTTCGCCCGATACAGTTTTGCGTGCTCTGTTCGCCAATCCTAACAGAGATTTCCATTGGTTACCGCTCATGATGACTCCTTTTCCACAAGCTCTAGCAGCTCTTGGTATAGAGATGGATCAATTTTGGTTTTTAAATGGTTCTCTAAAATGCTTTTCTTTTGAGCATTTAAAATACAGTCGCGATCCTTTGTTAAATACGCGCCTCTTCCCGATTTTTTTCCTGTTAAATCAATGGAGACTTCCCCTTCTTTAGATCGAACGATACGAACAAGCTCACGCTTTGGCTTCATCTCTTGTGTAGCCACACATTTTCTTAATGGAACTTTACGATTGCTCACTCGTCTCACTCCTGCTCCATTTCGTTAAATAAACCTAATACTCCAAATTCTTCTTTGTCTAACAATCCAAGCGATTTTGCCTCAGATTCACTCTTAATATCAATTTTCCACCCTGTCAGTTTAGCAGCTAGACGTGCATTTTGACCTCGTTTGCCAATTGCTAAAGAAAGCTGATGATCCGGCACAATTACTGTTGTTGCTTTTTCATCTTCCTGCACATCTACTTTAATAACTTGAGATGGGCTCAACGCATTTGCAACATATTCTACTGGATCATTTGACCAACGTACGATGTCGATTTTTTCCCCTTTTAGCTCATTCACAATTGCTTGTACACGCTGTCCTTTTGGTCCTACGCAAGAGCCTACTGGGTCTAAATCTGGGTTTTCAGAGTACACGGAAATTTTAGATCGGTCTCCTGCTTCTCTCGCTACGGAACGAATCTCCACAGTTCCGTCGTAAATCTCAGGGACCTCTAACTCAAATAACCGCTTTAGCAGCCCTGGATGTGTACGGGATACAAAGATTTGCGGGCCTTTTGTCGTTTTCTCTACCTTCGTAACAAACACACGAATGCGATCATGAGGCTTATAATGTTCATTTGGCATTTGCTCACTAACCGGTAACAGCGCTTCTACCTTCCCTAAGCTGACGTATATGAAGCGCGCATCTTGACGCTGCACGATACCAACCATAATATCTTCTTCACGGTCGATGAACTCAGAATAAATCACTCCGCGTTCCGCTTCACGAACACGCTGTGTTACCACTTGCTTTGCTGTTTGAGCAGCGATACGGCCAAAATCCTTTGGAGTTACTTCAATTTCAATAACATCCCCTACACGGTAGTTTGGATTGTACTGTCTTGCTTGATCTTCTGAAATTTCCAATCGAGGATCAAATACATTTTCCACTACGTCCTTTCGAGCAAACACTCGAATAGATCCGATTTCAGGGTTAAAGCTTACACGTACATTCTGCGCTTGATTAAAATTACGCTTATAGGCAGAAATCAATGCTGCTTCTATTGCCTCAATAATTACATCTTTGCTGATGCCTTTTTCTTTTTCAAGCACTAGTAAAGCATCTAATAATTCAGTGCTCATGTAGATCCCCCTTCTTACTCAAACGTAACAGCAAGCCTTGCGCTCGCTACTTTTTCCATTGGAATAATAATCTCTTTTTTTCTTGTTTTAATGATCATTAATACTGTGACGGAAGATCCATCGTACGCTAACAACTTACCCTCGAACACTTTTTCACCGTCTAATGGCTCATATGTTTTGATATTTACTTGTTTTCCAATTGCTTTATGAAAATCCTGCTCCTTTTTCAATGGGCGCTCTGCGCCAGGAGAGGATACATCCAGAAAATATAAATGAGGAATTGGATCAGCTTTATCCAATGCTTCGCTTAATCGCTCACTTACGAGTCCGCATTCTTCAATGTCTATCCCCGTCTCAGAATCAATAAATACGCGCAAAAACCAATCTTTTCCTTCTTTTACATACTCAACATCAACCAACTCAAGCTGTAATTCTTCTACAATCGGCCCTGCTAATTCTTCAACGATTTCTGTTACTTTTTTGCTCATAAGCAGCCTCCTTTCTAACCCGATAACAAAAGCCCCTGCCATTGGCAGGGAGTATCTGTCTTAGTATTACCAAAAGCAGCAAAAACTCTAGAATAATATGTATATTAGTACTGCTTTCTTTAAAAGTAAGTAACTAACACGAAAGAGTGGGTTTCCCCACTCTTTGTTGACATATTTCATGTATTTCTAAACTAAATGCCTTCCGCATAAAAACATTTTGAGCGGTAAGGAACAACAAGCAAATTGAAAACGAACATCATAAATCTATGGGATGTATTTTCAACACAATAATAAATATAACACAAATTACTTTACTTTGCAAAGGAAATCTAGTTTCTTTTCCATCTGCCGTGTGATTTCACTGTGCACAAAACATGCGTATTTAGAACAATGAAAGCTGGTTTTGATCAGGAAGAGCCTCTAGACAACCTTGACTATCTAAATACTCCAATATAGTTTTAGAAATTTTACTTCGCTGCTGTAAATCCTCCTTGGATAAAAACTCTCCTTCTTCTCTCGCTTTTACAATATTTAATGCCGCATTTGTACCTAAACCAGCAATAGCATTGAAAGGCGGGATTAATGAATTTCCATCAATAATAAATTCCGAGGCGCTAGAACGATACAAATCTACCTTAGCAAATGAAAATCCGCGCTCGCACATTTCAAGTGCCATCTCTAGCACGGTCAGCAGATTTTTTTCTTTTGGAGAAGCTTCTAAACCTTTTTGCACAATCTCATCAACTTTGGCTCGAATGGCGTTAGAACCTCTCACCATTGCTTCTACATCAAAATCCTCTGCACGAACAGTAAAATAAGCTGCATAGTACAAAAGCGGGAAATGCACTTTAAAATACGCAATCCGAACAGCCATCAAAACATATGCGGCAGCGTGCGCTTTTGGGAACATATACTTGATTTTTTTACAAGAATCAATATACCAATCCGGTACACTATTCTTTTTCATTTCTTCTTCCCATTCTGGCGGCACTCCTTTTCCTTTACGGACCGATTCCATAATTTTAAAGGCAAGAGACGGTTCTAACCCTTGATAAATTAAATACACCATAATATCATCACGGCAGCCGATCACGTCGCTTAGTGTACATGTACCGCTGTATATCAGCTCATTGGCATTGCCAAGCCATACATCCGTTCCATGAGAAAGACCGGAAATCTGTACCAGTTCTGAAAAAGTAGTCGGCTTCGTTTCTTCTAGCATTTGTCGTACAAATTTTGTACCGAATTCCGGTATACCGAGCGTTCCTGTTTTTGTGTTGATTTGTTCAGGTGTAACCCCTATAGATTCTGTTCCTGAAAAAATCTTCATTACTTCAGGGTCATCTGTCGGAATGGTTTTTGGGTCGATGCCGCTTAAATCCTGCAGCATACGTATAACCGTCGGATCATCGTGTCCGAGAATGTCCAATTTTAACAAATTATCGTGAATAGAATGGAAATCAAAGTGTGTTGTTTTCCATTCTGCAGATGTATCATCAGCCGGATATTGAATAGGGGTAAAATCAAATACGTCCATATAATCTGGCACGACTATAATTCCGCCCGGGTGTTGGCCTGTCGTACGCTTAACCCCGGTACAGCCCATAGCAAGTCGTTCAACTTCCGCTCCCCGAATGCTCAGGTTACGGTCAGCAGCATACCCCTTTACATAGCCGAATGCCGTTTTATCAGCCACTGTACCAATTGTTCCAGCACGATATACATTATCCTCTCCGAATAATACCTTTGTATAGTTATGAGCCCGCGGCTGATATTCTCCAGAGAAGTTTAAATCAATATCAGGAACCTTATCCCCTTTAAACCCTAGAAACGTCTCAAACGGGATATCATGCCCGTCTTTTTTATATCTTGTGCCGCAATTTGGGCAATCTTTATCCGGCAAGTCAAAGCCCGAGCCTACAGAACCGTCATTAAAAAAATGAGAGTGCTTGCAGTTTGAACAAACATAGTGCGGAGGGAGCGGATTTACCTCTGTAATTTCCATCATCGTTGCCACAAACGAAGACCCTACTGATCCACGCGACCCCACAAGATATCCATCATCAAGAGATTTTTTCACAAGTTTGTGTGAAATAAGGTAAATAACCGCAAATCCGTGTCCGATAATGCTTTTCAATTCTTTTTCTAAACGCGCCTCTACTATCTCAGGAAGCGGATTTCCGTAAATACTCTTCGCACGTTCATAACTCATCTCACGAGTTTCATCGTCTGCCCCCTCAATTTTAGGAGTATACAAATCGTCCTTAACAGGCTTAATCTCTTCAATCATTTCTGCAATTTTTTGCGTATTAGCCACAACGATTTCTTTCGCCTTATCCTCTCCTAAAAACGAAAAGCATTTCAACATTTCATCCGTTGTACGGAAATGAACCTCTGGAAGTTTATGTCGATTTAATGGATTCGCTCCGCCTTGAGAGTTCACTAATATTTTACGATAGATAGCATCCTGTTCATTTAAATAGTGTACATTTCCAGTTGCCACAACTGGTTTGCCTAAGGTTTCCCCAAGTTTCACTAGATTAGAGATAATTTCTCTCAAATCCTTTTCATTTCTCACTAATTCCAATTCGATTAAATGAGAAAGCACTTCAGGAGGCTGCACCTCAATATAATCATAAAATTGGGCAATGTCCTCAACTTCCTCTGGTGCCTTTTGCATCATCGCTTCAAATACTTCTCCTTTATCGCATCCGCTGCCGACAAGGATTCCTTCTCGATATTTTTTCAACACTGAACGTGGTAGACGCGGGACACGAAAATGATATTGAATATGAGAGAGGGAAACGATTTTATATAAATTTTTCAAACCTTCTTCTGTAACTGCCAGCAACGTAATATGGCTCGGTCTTCCTCTTTTATAGGAATCTCCTTTTCCCATACTGTTGTTCAACTGGTCGTGATAATCCATTCCTAACGCTATTGCATCCTTTAGTAATTTTGCAAGCAAGTATCCTGTAGCTTCTGCGTCATATATCGCACGATGATGCTGAGTCAGCTCAATATCAAACTTTTTACACAATGTATTGAGACGATGATTTTTCATTTCTGGGAATAAAAACCGTGCAAGCTCTAATGTATCAATAACAGGATTTGTAGGCTTTTCCAATCCGGATTTTTTAAAACCTACATTAAGGAACCCCATATCAAAGGATGCATTATGGGCTACGAGCGTATGATTTTGAATCCAATCAGCAAATCGCTTAAATACTTCATCCTCATCTGGTGCGTCTTGTACCATATCATCCGTTATCCCCGTTAATTCAATAGTTGTGGCAGATAACGGGTGATGAGGGTTAGCGAAAGACTCAAACCTGTCAATAATTTCACCATCTTTAATCTTAACAGCTGCTAATTCAATTACTTTATCATACACAGCCGATAATCCTGTTGTTTCAACGTCAAACACCACATATGTTTCTTCAGAAAGCAGCCGATGATCCTCATTATACGCAATTGGCACTCCATCATTTACGAGATTCGCTTCTACCCCGTATAAAATTTTTACCCCTTGCTTCTTCCCGGCAGAATAAGCTTCTGGATACGACTGCGCAACAGCATGGTCCGTAACGGCAATTGCATGATGCCCCCACTTTTTGGCCTGTTCAATGAGCTTAGATACAGATGTAACTGCATCCATTTGGCTCATAGGTGTGTGCAAATGAAGCTCCACACGTTTTTCACCTTCAGGGGCATTGTCTTTGCGCTGTGGTGCCTTCATTTCATTTATATCGTTTGCAATCATAACAAGATCCCGAACAAATGTATCGTTTTGCACCGATCCTCTTACCTTCAGCCACATACCTTTTTTAATTGATTGCAGCAATGGAATATCTTCTTTATCCCGCGAAAACATCTTAATCATTAGCGAGTCCGTATAATCTGTTATCTTAAACGTCAACAGCGTACGTCCGCTGCGAAGCTCACGGGTTTCCACATCAAACACGTAGCCTTGAATAGTCTTGCGTTTTTCTTCATCCTGAATTTCCTGGATAGGTGTAATTTCTTCATCCTGACGAATAAGATATCCCACAACTAAAGGCTCGTTTGATGGAGGAGCACCTTGTTCTTGCTCTTTTTTCGTCATTTCTTCAATTGCTTTTAGAACCTTCTCCCGGTCTTCCTGCTCTTTCAGCTCGCGAAAGCGCTGTGTCTCTTCTTCATTTTGCTGTACCTGTGCTTCAATTTGAAAACGAGGAAAGCCAAACTTTTCATATTGATTGGAAATATGCTTGGCCAACGTATCCTTTACTTTTGTAGCTTCAATTTCATTTTTTACATGCAGCAAGCATTTCAGCCCATTCATCTGCGGATATTGGCTATTCAGATACTGAAACATAGGAGATAAAGGGACTTTATTTAAGCATATCGGCCAATAATGCTGTACATCTTGCTCGCCATATTCCTTTTTTTCCACTTCTAACTGAAACGATACAGCTGCTATATGAGAAAACGATTGTACAAGTTGATTTTCTAATAATTCATAGACGTTGGCAGGCAAAAGGCGAGGCAGCTCCAAATGAAAATACCAGCTTTTATTTGCTTTATCTACTATTAGCTTTTGGATTCCACCGCCAGTAAAATATTGCGTAATAAGCGGCTCCGGCAACTGAATTTGATTCAACAGCATTTGAAATCGCTCTTGTTGTTCTTGCGTTAATGGTGCCAAGCAAAAACCTCCCCCCCGTTTTATTTGAGAGAACAGAAGGTACCTCCTTTAGAGGTACCTATCCTTATTTTACTATATTTGCAATATATGTGCTAAGCTCCTCTAGCTTCACTTCTGCACTTTCATTTGTCTGACGCAATTTTACTTCAATGATTCCCTCATCAATTCGTTTTCCTACTGTAACTCGTACCGGAATGCCAAACAAATCTGAATCAGCAAATTTAACACCAGGACGTTCTTGACGGTCATCAAGAAGCACTTCAAATCCTTGCTTTATCAATGTCTCATACAGCTCTTCCGCTTTTTCACGCTGCATATCGTTCTTTGTATTAACAGGAATAACGTGGATATGGAACGGCGCAACTGCAGTTGGCCATGTTAAGCCATTATCATCATTATATTGTTCTGCGATTGCTGCAACAGTTCGAGACACGCCGATGCCGTAACATCCCATAATCATCGGCTTCATTTTCCCATTCTCATCTAAATATGTCGCATTCATCGCTTCACTATAACGAGTGCCAAGCTTAAAGACATGACCTACTTCAATACCCTTTGCAAATTGAATGGTTCCTTTTCCGTCTGGAGATGGATCCCCTTCTTTAATAAAACGTAAATCTGCGTATTGCTTTACTGTAAAATCACGGTTTGGATTTACGTTTATAAAATGATAGCCTTCTTCATTTGCTCCGCAGCTGCCATTTACAATCGCTTCTACTGCATGGTCAGCAATGACTTCTATCTTTTCTGACACACCGATTGGACCTAATGATCCGATTGCACAGTTCATCATTTCTTTTACTTCATCAGGAGTAGCAAGTTCAACTACTGCTGCAGCGTATAAATTTTTCACTTTAATGTCGTTGACTTCATGATCGCCTCGCACAAGTACGAGTACAAACTGCCCGTCCACTTTAAAGCCCATTGCCTTAATACATTTGGCAGCTCCCATCTCTAAGAACTGAGACACTTCCTCAATAGATTTTTGATTCGGAGTAGCAGCTTTATCTAAAGGTGCCATTTCCTCCTTACTCTTTTCATAAGTCATCACAACAGGTGCCATTTCAATATTTGCAGCAAAATCAGAAGCATCTGAATAAGCAATAGTATCTTCACCTATTTCAGAAAGAACCATAAACTCATGAGTATCCTTACCACCCATAGCTCCTGAATCTGCGATAACAGCCCGGAAATTCAATCCGCATCTTCTAAAGATGTTAGAATAGGCTGTATACAATTTATCATATACTTCATCTAAGCTTTCTTGAGAAGCATGGAAGGAATATGCATCTTTCATTAAAAATTCTCTTCCGCGTAATAAACCAAAGCGCGGACGCTTCTCATCCCTAAATTTTGTTTGAATTTGATATAACGTTAATGGGAGCTTTTTATAGGATTTCACTTCATCCCGAATTAATGATGTGATAACCTCTTCATGCGTAGCTCCAAGTGCAAATTCACGATCATGTCTGTCTCGCATGCGCATAAGTTCTGGACCATATGAATACCATCTTCCTGATTCTTGCCAGAGTTCAGCTGCTTGCATTGCAGGCATCAGTAACTCAACTGCACCTGCATTGTTCATTTCCTCGCGAACAATAGCTTCTACCTTTTGCAGCACCTTCATCCCTAAAGGCAAGAAGCTGTATATACCTGATGTATTTTGACGCATAAATCCTGCCCGAAGCAGGAGTTGATGACTTTTCACCTCTGCATCAGAAGGAATTTCTCGCAATGTTGGACTCAATAATATACTTTGTCTCATATTCTGCACCTCTTTATATGACGAAAATTTTATTTACAATTACTCTATGTAAACAGACAGAGAGACAAATAAATTTGCCTCTTCTGCCGTTTACTTATTCAATTCCGTGCTCTCACAATGAAATGGAGGAGTAATGATCCCTTGTTCCATACAAAATTCAGTAAAGGAGTCCCTTATAAGAAAAATTTCTTAATATCATTCCATGTTACAACAAGCATCAGCAGCATAAGTAAAGCAAATCCTATAAAATGTACAAGCCCCTCTTTTTGACGGTCTATCGGTTTTCCACGCAGCGCTTCAACCAAGAAGAACATCAATCTTCCTCCATCAAGTGCTGGGATAGGAAGCAAATTAAATAACCCTAAGTTAATACTAAGTGCAGCCGTCAAACCAAGTAAATTAACCAACCCAGATTCAGCCACTTTTCCAGTTAAATTATAAATACCAACAGGCCCAGATAACATATCTATCGAAAACTGCCCTGTCACAAGCTGTACCAATGATACTACAACCAGTTTTGTCCATTTATAAGTTTGAGTTACCCCAAACTCCAATGACCCAAGCAGAGACTTTTCTACAGGTCCATATACCCCTAGGCGTCCGACTTGCTCATTTCCTTCTTTTTCAGTTGCAGGAGTAACTTCTACTGTTAAGTTCTTACCGTCTCGCTCAAGATCAAGCTCAATTTCTTTTCCCGGGTTATCGCGAATAATGGTTGTTACGTCTCCCCATGTTTGTGTAGGAGTACCATCAATAGAATTAATTATGTCGCCTTGTTTCAGCCCTGCTTTGTCACCAACGCTATTTGGTACAAGCTCTCCGACAATGGGTTTATCCACAGGGATTCCTTGTACCAAGGCGATAACAATAAAAATAACAAAAGCTAGTACAAAGTTCATTGCAGGCCCTGCAAAAATGGCTAAAGCTCGTTGTCCTAACGTCTTTGAAGCAAATTGACGCTTATAAGGCGCAATTTGGATTTCCTCTCCCTCAGACACATAGTGCGCTTTATCATTTACTTGGAAGGTTTGTAATATTTCATCATCGCCTTCTTCATACCCACTGATTAAAAGCTTATGCTCCAAATCAGCTCCTTCTACCTCAATCATCATGGCATTAGGGTACTTATCTCGATTGTCTAAAATAAGTTTTGTCACTTCCTGCTTTTCGTTAAATAAAAGTCCTACCTTTGCTCCAGACTTAATTTCTATCGTTTCCGGATCTTCTCCCGCCATGCGAACAAATCCGCCTAACGGCAGTAATCGAATAGTGTAAATTGTTTCATTTTTAGTAAATGAAAATACTTTGGGACCAAAGCCAATTGCAAATTCGCGGCATAAGATACCCGCTCGCTTTGCAAAGTAGAGATGGCCTAGCTCATGAAAAAACACGAGTGCACCAAAAATAAGAATAAAAGCAATCGCCGTATTCAAGTTTATAACCACCTTTGCTATATAGATTCGCTAATAAACCTTCTTGCAGCCTGGTCAATTTCGCGGATTTCTTCTAAGCTTGGATTTGCAATAACCGTGTGTTGCTCCATTGCTTGTTCAATCAGCTCTTCAATGGCTAAAAACCCGATCTTTCGATGTAAGAACGCATCTACCGCCGCTTCGTTTGCAGCATTAAGAACAGTTGGAAGGCTGCCGCCTATTTTTCCTGCTTCATAAGCAAGCGTTAAGCAACGAAAGCGGTCAAAATCCATTTTGGCAAAATGCAAAGTTCCTAATTCCCATAAATGCAGCTGCTTTGTTGCAGGCAGGGAAAGGCGTTTTGGATAGGTAAGCGCATATTGTATCGGCACCCTCATGTCTGGAGTTCCTAATTGTGCTATAACACTTCGATCTTTATATTCTACCATAGAATGAATAATACTTTCTTTATGTAAAACAACATCGATTCTGTCATACGGTATATTAAATAACCAATGTGCTTCGATTACTTCTAATCCCTTGTTCATCATTGTGGCAGAATCAATTGTAATTTTCGAGCCCATCGACCAGTTTGGGTGCTTAAGTGCATCCTCTACAGTTACATGCTGCAGCTCCGTTCTTGATTTATCTCGAAAACTTCCTCCTGAAGCAGTTAAAATCAAACGCTCAATCGATTCTTGAGCTTCTCCGTTTAAACTTTGAAAAATAGCAGAGTGCTCACTATCTACTGGTAACAAAGCCACTCCATGCTTTCGTGCTGCTTCCATAACTAAATGTCCTGCTGTGACCAGTGTTTCTTTATTTGCCAAAGCGATGGTCTTCTTTGCTTCTATAGCATACAATGTCGGAACAAGTCCAACACTTCCAATTACTGCATTTACAACAACCTCGGCATGAGGATGCAAAACAACCTCTACTAAGCCTTCGTCTCCATATACGATTTTCGGCCGCCTGGAAAAAGTATAGGTTTGCAGTGCATCTGCATCTTCTTTTTTCTGTACAGATACAATATCTGGAGAAAACTCCTCAATAATTTGTACAGCTAACGAAATATTTTTCCCAACCGAAAATGCAACTAGTTGAAACTCTTCTGGATGCAGCCGAATCACGTCCAACGTTTGTGTGCCGATAGACCCGCTCGCGCCAAGTAAACTTATTTTTTTCATTACTCCAGCTCCTCAATTAACGACAGCCTATGAAATGAAATGTAAAAAATGCAGCACAGGCATAACAAACAACAGGCTGTCGAATCTGTCCAGAATTCCCCCATGCCCCGGTAAAATAGTACCGGAATCTTTTACACCGTAATGACGTTTGAATGCCGATTCTACTAAATCACCAATTTGTCCAAATATAGACACAAAAATTGTCATTGCAATCACAACAAACAAACTTTCATGAAGTGGGATAAACACATTATAAATTACCGCAACTACTACCCCGCATACTATACCGCCCAGAGAACCTTCTATCGTTTTATTAGGACTGATTTCAGGCCAAAGCTTATTTTTTCCAATGGCCTTACCAATAAAGTAGGCACCTGAATCTGTAGCCCAAATAACGAACAACGCATAAAAAACGTAGGATAAACCTTCAACAGCATTACGCGTTTCATTAAAATAATAAAATCCCATCGCTACATATAAGGTTGACAAGAGCATAAAAGAAGCATCATCAAAAGTAAATGTATTCTTCGAAAGCACTGTATATGATAATAGTAATAACACGATTATGAAAGTTAATTCAACTTTCGATAACCAAAACCCTTCAAAATAATTTGACATTGTATTCGGCATCAAAATTATCCAAAGTAACACCATTGTCAAAATACTTGGTGCGGAAAAAAAGCTAAGCTTCTTCATGCGAATTAACTCAAACAAACCTATAGTGGCCAATACATAAATTAATAAAGTAAACGGAATGCCGCCATAAATTACAATTGGAAGAAATAAGGCTGCAGCAACCACACCTGTAATAATCCTTTGTTTCATAACCAACACATCACTTTCTATACGCCACCAAATCTGCGTCCTCTTCGTTGGAAGTTTACGATTGCGTCAAGCAAGTGTCCTTCCGTAAAATCAGGCCAATACACATCAGTAAACCACAGCTCTGAATACGCAATTTGCCATAGCATAAAATTACTTATACGAATTTCACCGCTAGTGCGAATGAGTAAATCGGGATCAGGCAAGTCCTTTGTCATTAAATAAGATGAAATTAACTCCTCCGTAATAGCTTCAGAGGAAATTTTTCCTTCTTTACTATCTGTAACCAAATTTTGCACTGCATAAACCATTTCGTCTCGACTTCCATAATTTAATGCAAAATTCAAAATCAATCCTGTATTGCCCGCTGTTTCTCGCATTGCTTTTTCAACTGCCTGACGTGTATGTTCCGGTAGTTTATTTTTTTGACCAATAATACGTACTTGTACATTTTCTTCAATTAGTTCTGGTAAAAATGTACTTAAAAACTCTTCCGGCAACTTCATTAAAAAATCCACTTCCAGTTTCGGACGCTTCCAGTTTTCCGTAGAAAATGCGTATAACGTAAGAACCTGCACTCCGAGCTCATTGGCAAATCGCGTAATTTTTCGTACCACCTTCATGCCTTCATGATGACCTGCCACACGCGGCAAAGCTCGTTTTTTTGCCCATCTGCCGTTTCCATCCATAATGATGGCAATGTGCTTTGGAATTTCCCCTTTTTTTGCTTCCTCCATCTTATCAAGCGTTGAAGTACTTGCTTGTTTCCCTTTCCAAAAGGCTAATTTCTTTATCATAGAAACCCTCCAAGAGCACTATAATTCAATTCCTAAAAATGGTAAAAAGACCCCCGTATTCAGAGGGTCAAAAGGAATTAAACTTCCATAATTTCTTTTTCTTTTACTTTTGTTACATCATCAATTTTCGCTATATACTTATCAGTTTCTTTCTGAATAGTTTCCGTATGGCCACGAAGTGCATCTTCCGTGATCTCACCATTTTTTTCTAATTTTTTCAATTCGTCATTTGCATCACGGCGAACGTTGCGTACTGCTACTTTTGCATCTTCAGAATATTTCTTCACTTGTTTTGCAAGGTCACGACGACGTTCTTCAGTTAATGCTGGAACAGTAATGCGAATAACAGATCCATCATTAGTAGGCGTTAAGCCTAAATCTGATTTTAAAATTGCTTTTTCAATTTCTTTAAGTACTGATTTATCATACGGTTGAATCACTAATAAACGCGCTTCAGGAACAGAAATACCTGCTAGCTGGTTTACTGGTGTTGGAGCGCCGTAATAATCTACACTCACCTTATCTAATAAGGATGCGCTAGCTCTTCCAGCTCTTACTCCAGCTAATTCTTTTGAATATGCTCCAACTGCTTTTTCCATTCTATCTTTTGCATTGTTAATTACTTGTTGTGCCATGTTTTATTTCCCCCTAACTATTGTTCCAATATTTTCACCGCATACTGCACGCTTAATGTTACCTTCTTCCATAATTGAGAAAACGATTAACGGTATATTATTATCCATACATAGTGAAGACGCTGTAGAGTCCATAACTCCTAGTCCTTCTTTTAACACATCTAAATACGTTAAGGATTCATATTTTGTTGCTGTCTCATCGACAGTTGGATCTGCCGTGTACACACCATCAACATTATTTTTCGCCATTAAAATCACATCAGCTTCAATTTCTGCTGCACGTAAAGCAGCAGTTGTATCTGTAGAGAAATACGGGTTCCCTGTACCTGCCGCAAAAATAACTACACGCTTCTTTTCCAAATGGCGAATTGCTTTTCTACGAATGTATGGTTCTGCAACCTGTCGCATTTCAATCGATGTTTGCACCCGTGTTTGGATACCTAAATTTTCCAGACTATCTTGCAAAGCTAAAGAGTTCATAACTGTTGCAAGCATTCCCATATAGTCTGCCGTGGCACGATCCATTCCCATTTCGCTTCCGATTTTACCGCGCCAAATGTTGCCGCCTCCGACTACTACAGAAACTTCTACACCCATTTCGGCAATCTCTTTTACTTGTTTTGCAATGGATTGAATTACAGACGGATTAATTCCAAAACCTGCATTGCCTGCCAATGCTTCACCGCTCAGTTTCAGAATTACACGATTGTATTTTGCTTGACTCATAATGAACCTCCAATTTTCATATCCTTATTTTAAAAAAGGGAACACTATGTGTCCCCTCGCTTGTATTAGTTGTTTCCTTTTACTTGGTTCATTACTTCTTCAGCAAAGTTATCTTGACGCTTTTCGATACCTTCTCCAACTGCATAACGTACAAACTCTTTTACAGTTCCACCTTTAGATTGTACATATTTGCCAACCTTCATGTCTGGATCTTTAACGAATGCTTGGTCTACTAAGCAAATTTCTTCAAAATATTTACCTAGGCGACCTTCAACCATTTTCGCAACAATATTTTCAGGCTTGCCTTCGTTTAGTGCTTGTTGCGTTAATACTTGGCGCTCGCGCTCGATTTCTTCTTCAGATACTGCACTGCGGTCAATGTATTTAGGGTTAACTGCCGCGATATGCATAGCAACATCTTTTGCTACAGACTCATCGTTTGTTCCTGCAAGAACTGCTAATACGCCAATGCGTCCGCCCATGTGTAAGTATGCACCGAATGCATCTGCATCAGTTTTTGTAAGAATTTCAAAGCGACGTAATGTAAGCTTTTCTCCGATTTTTGCAATCGCAGTGTTGATGTGATGTTCTACAGTTACACCGTTTTCCATTTCTTGTGTTAAAGCCTCTTCTACAGTTGCTGGTTTGTTAGCTAATAGGTGAGCAGCTAATTCCTTCGTTAATACTTGGAAACCTTCGTTCTTTGCTACGAAGTCAGTTTCAGAGTTTACTTCAAGAATTATAGCTTCGTTTCCAGCTGTTTCAACTACAGTCAAACCTTCAGCAGCGATACGGTCTGCTTTTTTTGCAGCTTTCGCAATACCTTTTTCACGTAAGAAATCAACTGCTTTATCCATGTCGCCGTTAGTTTCTGTTAACGCTTTTTTGCAATCCATCATACCCGCGCCAGTTTTTTCGCGAAGTTCTTTTACCATTTGTGCAGTAATTGCCATAGTTTTCATCCTCCTATTTATGTATACCTTAAAAAAGGTGATAAAAGGCTTTCCCCCTTATCACCTTTCAACATTACTTACGCAGTAACAGTTTCTTCCCCTTGCTTAGCTTCAAGGATTGCATCTGCCATTTTAGATGTAAGAAGTTTTACAGCACGAATTGCATCATCATTTGCAGGGATAACATGATCGATTTCATCTGGATCACAGTTTGTATCTACAATACCGATAATAGGGATGTTTAATTTACGTGCTTCAGCAACAGCGATACGCTCTTTACGAGGATCTACGATAAACATAGCATCTGGAAGATCTTTCATATCTTTAATGCCGCCTAGGAACTTTTCAAGACGCTCTAATTCTTTTAGAAGTTGTACAACTTCTTTTTTAGGAAGCACTTCGAAAGTACCATCTTCTTGCATTTTTTCGATGTCTTTTAAACGTTTAACACGCTTTTGAATTGTTTGGAAGTTTGTTAATGTACCACCTAACCAACGTTGGTTTACATAGTACATACCAGAACGGATTGCTTCCTCTTTAATTGCATCTTGAGCTTGTTTTTTCGTACCAACAAATAAGATGTTTCCGCCGTCAGCAGCGATATTTTTCATCACATTGTAAGCTTCTTCTACTTTTTTAACCGTTTTTTGAAGGTCAATGATGTAGATTCCGTTACGCTCAGTGAAGATGTAACGCTTCATTTTTGGGTTCCAACGACGAGTTTGATGTCCGAAATGAACACCAGCTTCAAGCAATTGCTTCATAGAAATTACTGACATGTTTATTCCTCCTGAATGGTTTTTATTTTCCTCCGTCTGCTTCATCTTTAAGCGAAACTGCACTAGCAGCACCGACGCTCAAATCTGCAAACGTGTGTATTAACACCGTTTATTACTATACCACAACACATTACGACAATCAAGTCGAAAATCATTTTACAGAAAGGAACTTTCAATATTTCTCCCTGTATTAATATTGCAATCTTAAAACCCATCTTAATGCGGAATAGAAAATTCCATTCACACCATATATAATATTTCCAAATTTGATATGTTTTAAACATTATAGAAAAGACCCTCCGCAGTGGACTTACCCCTGTCAAGTAGACACATTTAAATAAGACCGACTAAGCAACCGTTGTTAACCTGTATTTTACAGGGGAACAACGGTTGAGTCGTTTTTGTGACCGTTCATGATTATAGAAGTGGAT
>NZ_JAGHKQ010000031.1 GCF_017742235.1 Bacillus sp. 165 | reverse complement strand
AAGGCTCTGTTAAAAAATATTGTTGATTTTCGAAAACACGCAAAATTTTTGGTTATACTTACTTTATAAAAACCAATTGGAGTGTGGGACCGCGTGAAAACAGCTTTTCGTAATTTACTAAATCATATTAAGAAAATTGACCCACGCCAACAGGAACAATTGTTTTGGACATTGAAAAACACTTTATTTCCAATTGTTCAAACAGGTACTCTTGTAGATGAAATGAGGGAAACTCGTTTCGCAGAGGGTTTCGTTTGTCCTCATTGCACATGTGAATTCGTCGTTCGATTTGGTAAATACAAAGGTCGTCAGCGTTATCGTTGTAAGGCATGTCGTAAAACATTTAACGACTTAACAAACACTCCAATGCATGGAACTCATTACCCTAAATATTGGGCTGAGTTTATCAAATTAATGTTCGAAGGGTATTCTCTTCGAAAATGTGAACAAATATTAGGAATTAAATGGGTCACACTCTTCTATTGGCGACACAAAATCTTAAATGCACTAAAAGAAATTGAAGTTGATGGATTTGAAGGTATCGTCGAAATGGACGAGACCTATTTCCTATACTCAGAAAAAGGTAGTAAAAGTATATCTGGTCGTAAGGGTCGTAAACGTGGTGGAGTATCAAAGTTCCGAGGCATTAGCCGTGAGCAAGTTTGTGTATTAGTTGCTCGTGACCGAAGCAAACAAACTGTTTCTAAAGTAACTTGTATGGGACGGATTATAAAATCTAAAGTTGAGGAAACGATTGGTCATTTATTAGACTCAGATAAGATTTTATGTACCGATGCTTGGCGAGCATATATGACGTATGCGAAAGATAAAGGGATGGAACATTATCGGATTAATACATCCAAAACTGGTCATGTTATCAAGGGGATTTATCATATTCAAAACGTTAACGGTTATCATGCGAGATTGAGTCATTGGATTGACCGATTTAAAGGTGTAGCGACAAAATATCTTGATAATTATTTGGCATGGTTTCAATTTCTCGATATGAAGGGATTTGATGCAACAACATCGAATATAAAAGAGGTATTTGTCAGTACCAGTCTTTGCGAACACTATTCAACAAACCAACAAATTCGCCAATCAAAATTAGTCATCTAAAATATTTTTAAAAATCCTTATTCAACTAACTGGCAGATTAGTTCAATAAGGAATTTGCAAACTTATAGTTAAAAATGGAAAAATATGTTAATGTTAATAGTATCATCTTAGATAAATCTTCTTAGTGAATATAATAAATTGAATAACTAAAGGAGAATAAAAATGAAAAAAATTCTTATGTTTTCAGTAAGTTTTATCCTATTATTTGTTGCTTTAAATGTCTTCTCAGGTATGCTTTTAACGGTACTTTATCAGCCAGATATAGCTAATCAATGGAGTAATATTTCAAAATTGCCAAATGAGGTTGTTTTTGCGGAAAGTTCTTCAGTATCTCCAATCATTATAACAATGTTATCAGTTATTATCGCATTTGTTATACAAAACCGTTTTGCTAAACCTAATTAAAATATAATTGAATTAACTAACTAACGCGTGCTTTAGTTGAACAAGACATATTAAATAGCTGAATAGAAATATAATGTACAAGTAGTTCTATTAAAGAACGGAGGCTTGGCAGATGAAACGAGTTCTTTTAGGTATAGTGGTAATTATGATAATTTTAATTGGAATGTACTATTCGACTAATATTGGTTAGGAGTTATTCAATTAACTGATGCATTAGTTTAATAAGCATTAAAAAGACTGTTTGGTGAAAAACAGTCTTTTTTAGTACGCAAAAATCAACATTTTAGTTTAACAGAGCCT
>NZ_JAGHKQ010000030.1 GCF_017742235.1 Bacillus sp. 165 | reverse complement strand
TACTACTTGAAGCTTTAGTTCTTTCGGATATACTTTCCTCTTCATAAAAAATCCCCCTATTACTCGTTACTCTAAGTATAAAGAATCACACCTTAGAGTGTCCAAGTTCATTAGGGGGCTAAAAAGATAAGATGGATTCTCTTATTCTATACCCACGTTGTACTTTCATCCGATCATCTCCACATATTGAAATATTTTTAAAAACAAAAGACTCATTGTTCATATTCAGTTCATAATCACGGGTTATCATCCTTATAGAATTAATTCTTGCCAAGGGGTTGTGTAAAGAAAAAATATGACTTAAGACGGAGATAATCTGCCACATGAATGCATGTTAACAATAGCAAATACCCAATCAGAATAATGTGAACAGGGAGGAATCGGAATGAGCTATGAAAATAAAACGAAAATAGTGCCGAACAATGGTGATTTAGCAGTTGAAGCTTGTGGACTCGTGAAAACTTTTGGTGACAATCGTGCTGTTGATGGTGTAAGCCTAAACGTACGTGCTGGTACGATTTATGGTGTTCTTGGTCCAAATGGAGCAGGTAAAACCACAACAATTAGAATGTTAGCAACCTTACTGCGAGCAGATGCTGGTACAGCACGTATCTTCGGACATGATATTGTGAAGGAACCGCACATTGTGCGTCAATTAATTGGAGTAACCGGACAATATGCTTCAGTCGATGAATCACTTAGTGCTACTGAGAATCTAGTTATCTTCTCCAGATTGCTTGGTTTGGGGCGTGAAGAAGCACGACGAAAAGCAGCGGAGTTGTTGGAGGAATTTAGTTTAACAGAAGCAGCTAAACGTCCTCTTAAAAACTTCTCTGGTGGAATGCGTCGGCGATTAGACCTAGCAGCAAGCCTGATTGCACAGCCACCTCTAATCTTCTTAGATGAACCGACTACTGGGCTTGATCCACGAACACGAAATCAAATGTGGGATACTATCCGCAGATTAGTAAAGAATGGTTCTACTGTCCTCTTAACAACACAGTACCTACAGGAAGCAGATGAACTCGCAGATCGAATTGCTGTTATTGATCGCGGAAAAGTTGTTGCCGAGGGTACCGTAAATGAATTGAAAGCATCAGTGAGGACTTCATCATTGCAATTAACTATCAAATACCCGCACGATATCCAGCTTGCACGTCAAACAGTTGAACAGGTGCTTCAA
Organism: Bacillus sp. 165; assembly: GCF_017742235.1. Classification (GTDB taxonomy): domain Bacteria; phylum Bacillota; class Bacilli; order Bacillales; family Bacillaceae_G; genus JAGHKQ01. The sequence goes on along the minus strand of NZ_JAGHKQ010000030.1, from coordinate 1,546 downwards.
GTTCAATCAACTATATCGTTAGAGACTGGGAAGATTACTGCTCCGATGATAGATGCCGATCGGGTTACTGATTTGCTTATTGCTCTTCGAGAGGTAAGAATTGAGCTGTCCGAGTTGAGTGTACAGAAACCAACTCTAGATGAGGTCTTTCTGACCATTACAGGCCATGGAGTCGAAGAGGATACACCAAAAGTGTCTAATAAAGCGGAAAAAGCAAGGGAGGTAAGAATATGAAAGGTAACACTATTCAGCCTGTTTCTGAACGTCAACTGCGTAACAGAACTAGCTTCAGCCAATCAGTAAGTAATTCCTTAATCATGGCATATCGTGGCCTTCTAAAGATTCGGCGCACACCAGAGCAATTATTTGATGTCACACTCCAACCTATCCTCTTTACGCTAATGTTTACTTACATTTTTGGCGGGGCGATATCTGGAAATGTGCATAACTATTTGCCGGTCATCATTCCCGGAATCCTCGTACAAACCGTAATCACGACATCAGTTGTTACCGGCGTCCAATTACGGGAGGATATGGATAAGGGTGTATTCGACCGTTTCAAGTCCCTGCCTATCGCACGTATTGCCCCATTGGCAGGAGCCCTGTTAGCAGATACTATCAGGTACACAATTGCGACTGTTCTTACTTTTACGATGGGGTATATCATGGGTTATCGGCCAGAGGGAGGGTTAGATCAAGTTGCCATCGCAGGACTTCTCGTGATTGGCTGTTCATGGGCCATGAGTTGGATCTTTGCCTTCTTCGGTGTAATTGCCCGCACTGCTTCAAGTGTACAAGGAATCTCAATGATTATTCTGTTTCCACTAACGTTTCTCTCTAATGCTTTTGTACCAGCCAATACCATGCCTAACTGGCTACAGTGGTTTGTAAAGATTAATCCAATCTCTCACCTCGTCACTGCAGTCCGGGATCTTACCAATACAGGAACTATCGGATGGGATTTTGCCATCTCTATTATTGGTGCTGTGCTTATTGTAGCCGTTTTTGCTCCAATAACAGTACGTGCGTATATGCGCCGGGCTTAGTTGAAGAAGGCTCTTAGTGATAAATCAATTCACATCTAAATAAGCATATCAGAAAGGACAGCCGGTGAATTACCTGCTGTCCTTTGCACAAATTAAAAGATTACTGATCTTCTTCATCATAGGTATATAAAAGATGCTACTTAAACTTGTTCATTATTAACAATGGACAAGTTCTTTTTCGCTTAACCCAAGTGTCTCTGCTGTGGAAGTATGAATTTCTTGGAAAAGCTCTGGGTGTTCCATCAGTGACACGCCATAAGATGGAATCATGTCTTTTATTTTCGGCTCCCACTCTTTCATATGCTGCGGGAAACATTTTTCTAATACCTCAAGCATAACGTGCACGGCAGTAGAAGCACCTGGAGAAGCGCCAAGTAAGGCAGCTATCGAACCATCAGCGGCACTAATAACTTCCGTACCAAATTGAAGTGTTCCTTTACCGCCGGCCTCCGTATCTTTGATAACTTGCACACGTTGACCCGCTACCACGATATCCCAAT
>NZ_JAGHKQ010000029.1 GCF_017742235.1 Bacillus sp. 165 | reverse complement strand
CTGAAACATCTAAGTACCTGGAGGAAGAGAAAGCAAACGCGATTTCCTGAGTAGCGGCGAGCGAAACGGAATATAGCCCAAACCGAGAGGCTTGCCTCTCGGGGTTGTAGGACACTCTATACGGAGTTACAAAGGAACGAGGTAGATGAAGCAGTCTGGAAAGGCTCGTCACAGAAGGTAACAACCCTGTAGTCGAAACTTCGTTCCCTCTTGAGTGGATCCTGAGTACGGCGGAACACGTGAAATTCCGTCGGAAGCAGGGAGGACCATCTCCCAAGGCTAAATACTCCCTAGTGACCGATAGTGAACCAGTACCGTGAGGGAAAGGTGAAAAGCACCCCGGAAGGGGAGTGAAAGAGAACCTGAAACCGTGTGCTTACAAGTAGTCAGAGCCCGTTAACGGGTGATGGCGTGCCTTTTGTAGAATGAACCGGCGAGTTACGATCCCGTGCAAGGTTAAGTTGAAGAGACGGAGCCGCAGCGAAAGCGAGTCTGAATAGGGCGTATAGTACGTGGTCGTAGACCCGAAACCGTGTGATCTACCCATGTCCAGGGTGAAGTCCAGGTAACACTGGATGGAGGCCCGAACCCACGCACGTTGAAAAGTGCGGGGATGAGGTGTGGGTAGCGGAGAAATTCCAATCGAACTCGGAGATAGCTGGTTCTCCCCGAAATAGCTTTAGGGCTAGCCTCAAGTGTGAGAGTCTTGGAGGTAGAGCACTGATTGGACTAGGGGCCCCCATCGGGTTACCGAATTCAGTCAAACTCCGAATGCCAATGACTTATCCTTGGGAGTCAGACTGCGAGTGATAAGATCCGTAGTCAAAAGGGAAACAGCCCAGATCACCAGCTAAGGTCCCAAAGTATACGTTAAGTGGAAAAGGATGTGGAGTTGCTTAGACAACTAGGATGTTGGCTTAGAAGCAGCCACCATTTAAAGAGTGCGTAATAGCTCACTAGTCGAGTGACTCCGCGCCGAAAATGTACCGGGGCTAAACGTATCACCGAAGCTGTGGATTGACACCGTATGGTGTCAGTGGTAGGGGAGCGTTCTAAGGGCGGTGAAGCCAGATCGGAAGGACTGGTGGAGCGCTTAGAAGTGAGAATGCCGGTATGAGTAGCGAAAGATGGGTGAGAATCCCATCCACCGAATGCCTAAGGTTTCCTGAGGAAGGCTCGTCCGCTCAGGGTTAGTCGGGACCTAAGTCGAGGCCGATAGGCGTAGACGATGGACAACAGGTTGATATTCCTGTACCACCTCTTTACCGTTTGAGCGATGGAGGGACGCAGGAGGATAGGAGTAGCGTGCCGCTGGTCGTGCACGTCCAAGCAGTTAGGCTGATGAGTAGGCAAATCCGCTCATCGTGAAGGCGGAGCTGTGATGGCGAAGCCCTTCGGGGCGAAGTTTCTGATTCCACACTGCCAAGAAAAGCTTCTAGCGAGGTAAATGGTGCCCGTACCGCAAACCGACACAGGTAGGCGAGGAGAGAATCCTAAGGTGAGCGAGAGAACTCTGGTTAAGGAACTCGGCAAAATGACCCCGTAACTTCGGGAGAAGGGGTGCTCTTTTGGGTGCAAGCCCGGGAGAGCCGCAGTGAAAAGGCCCAAGCGACTGTTTAGCAAAAACACAGGTCTCTGCGAAGCCGTAAGGCGAAGTATAGGGGCTGACACCTGCCCGGTGCTGGAAGGTTAAGAGGAGAGGTTAGCGCAAGCGAAGCTTTGAATCGAAGCCCCAGTAAACGGCGGCCGTAACTATAACGGTCCTAAGGTAGCGAAATTCCTTGTCGGGTAAGTTCCGACCCGCACGAAAGGTGTAACGATTTGGGCACTGTCTCAACCAGAGACTCGGTGAAATTATAGTACCTGTGAAGATGCAGGTTACCCGCGACAGGACGGAAAGACCCCGTGGAGCTTTACTGTAGCCTGATATTGAATTTTGGTACAGCTTGTACAGGATAGGTAGGAGCCGTTGAAACCGGAGCGCCAGCTTCGGTGGAGGCATCGGTGGGATACTACCCTGGCTGTATTGAAGTTCTAACCCGCACCCCTGATCGGGGTGGGAGACAGTGTCAGGTGGGCAGTTTGACTGGGGCGGTCGCCTCCTAAAATGTAACGGAGGCGCCCAAAGGTTCCCTCAGAATGGTTGGAAATCATTCGAAGAGTGTAAAGGCATAAGGGAGCTTGACTGCGAGACCTACAAGTCGAGCAGGGACGAAAGTCGGGCTTAGTGATCCGGTGGTTCCGCATGGAAGGGCCATCGCTCAACGGATAAAAGCTACCCCGGGGATAACAGGCTTATCTCCCCCAAGAGTCCACATCGACGGGGAGGTTTGGCACCTCGATGTCGGCTCATCGCATCCTGGGGCTGTAGTCGGTCCCAAGGGTTGGGCTGTTCGCCCATTAAAGCGGTACGCGAGCTGGGTTCAGAACGTCGTGAGACAGTTCGGTCCCTATCCGTCGTGGGCGCAGGAAATTTGAGAGGAGCTGTCCTTAGTACGAGAGGACCGGGATGGACATACCGCTGGTGTACCAGTTGTTCTGCCAAGAGCATCGCTGGGTAGCTATGTATGGACGGGATAAGTGCTGAAAGCATCTAAGCATGAAGCCCCCCTCAAGATGAGATTTCCCATAGCGTCAAGCTAGTAAGATCCCTGAAAGATGATCAGGTTGATAGGTCCGAGGTGGAAGTGCGGCGACGTATGGAGCTGACGGATACTAATCGATCGAGGACTTAACCAA
>NZ_JAGHKQ010000028.1 GCF_017742235.1 Bacillus sp. 165 | reverse complement strand
TATGAGGGATTGGCATGATAAAGTCCTGCGGATTACGAATCAAATTGCTGTTTACTAAGTAAGACCAAAACTGTCTTGAAAGCTGAAACTGTTCATTAATGTTGATAGCTTTGCTCACATCGATAGACCCATCAGACTTTTCGGACGTATAGTTAAGCTCGCACAGTGCAGCATGGCCCGTACCAGCATTATTCCACTCATTAGAGCTTTCTTCTCCCGCTTGTGCAAGTTTCTCAAATACTTTGATTTCCCATTCAGGTACTAACTCTTTCAGTAATGCTCCCAAAGTTGCGCTCATCACTCCTGCACCAATTAAGATCACGTCTGTTTTTTTCTGTACGTTTCTCATTATACCCACCCTTATCACCCTAAATTTACAAAAAAGAATATGTGCTCTTGCTTAGATGTCACAAAAAGGTAGATGCACCTAGGAACACACCTTCTTTAGATCGATTGTAACCCAAGAAAAGTATATCACTATTGAATTATTATCTAATAACAGTATATCATTTTTTAATCATAACCTAATAATAGTATATTACTATTATCGATAGATTAAAATATTTATTTACTATTAGCTATTTAAAAGCTTGTGAGAAGTTCCTTAATAAGGCTTTAGGAACAAATAAAAGCAAAACTTATAATATCAAATGCATCAACTAATGAGGAAAGGTCATTGTTAAAAACAAGAAGAAATCATTTGCACGTTTCATAACGAACATCTCGCATCTATGTATGTACTGTTTCTCTTGTTTTTAAGTCATGAAATGACTTAAAAAGGGCAGAGCAATTAAATTGCTTCTGCCCTTCAAGATTTAATTATTAGAGAGTTTACTATTATGGTCTTTTGCTCCCTGGAAATTCGACCCCCAATTCTTTTAATTGAGCTTGTGCCTCTTCTCTCGTGATTGTACCTTCTCGTTCTTTCTCCATAATTTCCTCTACCTTTGCTTTCGTTTCATCATCTAGATTTGAAAACATATCGCCTCCAGTCCCTCCATTCGGTGGTTCGCCATCAGGCCCCCCACCGTCAGGACCACCAGACCGGCCACCTTCACCAGGGCCGCCACCGCCAGGACCACCACTTCTAGCAGTTGTAATTCCAGATTCGTTCAGCCACGTTACGGAATCTTCAGTAGTAAATTGGACTACCTTCGTACCTCCTGAATAATCTCCATCCTTATAGAATCCATTGGCTTGACTTCCCGTAGCAGATCCACCTGAGTACAGCGTATAGACACCATCTTTTTTCAATTCAGGCGAACTGATACTTACAGTTTGGTAGTCTTTTTCAGGTGCAAACGTTGCAATCGTATTTCCTTCACTATCTTCTAAATGAAGGATGGTTCCTGCTTTCTGTGTTGAAGGATAAGTCATCAGCATTGAATATTGTTTTGAACTATCTGATGGGGCCTGTGCCATTCCAGAACTTCCTGCAGCAATCAGAAAGCCGCCGCTCATATCAAAGGTTTGATCATAATCAAGAGGACCATTGCCATTATTGGTTGGGCCGCTGACGATTACGGTACCTCCAGTCATAGAAATAGAACCGTTAGAATCCAAACCATCTCCCTGTGAATTTACATAAACAGTGCCGCCTCTAATGGATAGCAGACGATTTTCAGATGAAGATGATTGCATATCTGGATTGGATCCATCATTACCTCCCCCGATATTTATACCATCGTCACTTGCATTTATATGAATATTCCCATCCGCAATTGTTATAACTGTACTTTCAATTCCTTCATAACTTTTGCTGATTGTGATGTCTCCCCCTTTAGTAAGGACTGCTGAATCACCATGAATACCATCATCACCAGTAGCAATCGCTAATGTCCCGCCTGTAATGGTCACACTGTTATTGCTGTGGATAGCATCGTCTAAGGCATTGATATTAAACGCCCCGCCGCCGACTGCCACCTCAGTTCCCGCTTTTAAGCCTTTCGCACTTTCAGATTCCTTTTCAGTAACCGTAGTTTTTTCCATGGTATTCCCTTGTTCTAGCCTTGGCCCGCCATTTTCTTTCATTTCAATTACTTCAGGGCTGCCGCCGCCTGTAGAGATGTTAAAGTCTCCATCTGCAATCAATAATGATGTTTCTGCCTGAATTCCATCATTTGCAGCTGTCAGGTTAAACGTTCCCCCCTCAATAGCAATAATTCCTTTTGATGCATCTTTATCGTTCGTAGATTTGACCGCATCCCCGTCTGCTTTAATAGTAATATTTCCATCTTTAACAGCCAATAAATCACGACCCATCAATCCATCATCAGTTGCCTCGATTTCAAGGATTCCGCCTGTAATCTTTAATTCGTCCTTGCTTGTGATCCCATTATTGTAATCTCCTTTAACAACCAATTTTCCAGTACCGTTAATGGTAAGGTTATCTTGGCTAAAAATAGCGGCATTCGGTTCATCTTCTGAGCCTTCTAGGTTGTATTTTTGACCATCCGTGATATAGTTTTCCGTCCCTTCCTCAAGAGAAATGACCGTTTTTTCTGCTTTCTTCACATAAATTGGGGCACTTGTGGAGGAATGAATGTCTACACCATTCAGCACAAGTCTAACGGTTCCTTTATCCTCTGCATCGACAATAATCTGTCCATCGTTCAGATTTCCGCTAATCAAGTATGTCCCTGATGTTTTAATGGTAATAATATTCCCATCTGCAATTGCCCCGCCTCCGCCCTCAAGGGTAGCTCCTGTACCAGTTAATTGAATGAATGTCGTATCTTCACTTTTCCAATCACTGTACAAATCATCTTTGTCATACGTTACTGTCTTACTAATTACGTCAGCAATATTTTGATTACCAATCGTACTCAAGCTTTCAGCATCGATTTTCGAAATATTTTTCGTGGCCGTATTCGAGTTGCTGCTGTTACTGCTACAGCCAAATAATAACGCCGTACACATAAGCGATACTGTGAAATTTGTATATTTTGATTTTCTTTTCAATATGGTCATCTCCTTTATGCGTAAATAGGTTTTGGTGTTTTCTATTACCTATGAGTCATATTATTAGGGACGAACCTTAAACAAACCTTAAGAAAACTCAGTGATTAGCAATAAAGATAGAGCTACAGTTATGCCAAATAGAAAAGTTATACCTTATCATCGACTTAAAATACTATTACCTTTCTATAAAAGAAACACATTGCCCGTTTAAGTAATTTTTATTTGTGAAACAAAGACGGTGAAATGTAAATTTGCATTTTTTGGTATTACTTCTATAATCAAGAATATCAAGAACTGAACTCTTTTTAGCCCCCTAATGAACTTGGACACTCTAAGGTGTGATTCTTTATACTTAGAGTAACGAGTAATAGGGGGATTTTTTATGAAGAGGAAAGTATATCCGAAAGAACTAAAGCTTCAAGTAGTA
>NZ_JAGHKQ010000027.1 GCF_017742235.1 Bacillus sp. 165 | reverse complement strand
GATCTGTTGCTTGAAATCTTCAGTAAAGGTTCGGCGTTCTCTTTTGGCCATGTAGATTCTCCTCAAATATTTTATATGTAGTCTACTTGACCTTAAAAATTCTGTCCAACTAAGTGTAGCCTATCCATACTTTGTATATCTGTATACACTTCCATACAGTACCTCTTTTAATTCAACGTTTGTTTAAAATAGTAAATTTAGTCTATTTTCATTTTGTATAATCCTGTCCAATACCATGCTGTAAGTAATATAACTTATGCAGTTACTATCCTTCTAAACTTATTTTATTCGTCTACCCTATAAGAAATATCTCTCGCAGCTTTAGATAGAGATTTGACATACACTATTCTTTAACTACTGTTCATTATTCCCCCTCTTTTTACGATCATACGAAGTACATTTTGCGGGCGAAGCGTGATAAGAGGCTCAGGTTTCACTTCATAATGATTCGGTACAAGTTCAAAAGTAAACCGCTGTACTATAGTGGCTAATACCAAAGTCGCTTCCGGTAACAGTTTTATTTTACGATGTGCAAACTGGAAGGAAACAATAGATTCATAGCGCTTATACAGGCTCTCCAAAAACACAAGAGGATCTTTTCTAAACTCTTTTAAATGTCCTACAGGTGAAAAAGAAACAGGGCATTTCACTTCCAGCATAAGATTTTCTCCCATTATTAATATAATTAAGTAAGACGCTCTTATTGTATTACTGACCTATGAAGATACATTCTTACCATATGAAAAATAAATAATTATTTTTATAATCCATTTTAAACTACCAAAAAAGACCTTGAGAAAAAGAAAAATTTTACTCAAGACCTTTTATTTTGTGCTAAAATGAATCGATATATCTACGTCATTATTGATTATACAAGCAAAATTCGTTATTTTGGAACAAAATTCAAATCATGATATCACTTCTAATTAACATGTTTTCAATGATTTGGATAATACTATTGATAGCTCTCTATGTCTAAGTTTTCGAATACATATGTTGGCTTATCATTTTTATAATCTAATTGATGTTTTATCTACTGTGCATCATGCTTATTAATTAAACGACGAAAGGGATTATATATGGTATTCAGTAATTTATTATTTATTTTTTGGTTCTTTCCGCTAGTCCTTGGCTTTTATTTTCTTGCTTGTGATCAGTACAGAAACATCATCCTTTTATTTTTTAGTTTGTTATTTTACGCGTGGGGAGAACCCCAATACGTATTCTTAATGCTTTTATCTATATTTATCAACTATTTTTTTGGGCTTTCACTTGCAAATACTAGAAGGCCGCAAATGGTATTAACTCTCGCAATTATCATTAATTTATCAATTCTTTTATACTATAAGTACGCTGCTTTTATTGTACAAATTCTAAATTCACTTGGTCTTTCCTTTTCGATAAAGCAATTGCCGCTACCTGTAGGTATTTCTTTCTTTACCTTTCATGCTATGAGTTATTTAATAGATGTTTACAAGAAAAAAGTGTCTCCACAAAGAAATATCTTGGACTTAGCGCTATATTTTACAGTATTCCCACAAATGGTGGCAGGCCCTATTGTACGTTATAATACGATTTCTCATCAATTACATCAACGTACAGTAACAATTGATAGCTTTGCCTATGGACTAAAACGTTTTATTATTGGTTTAGCTAAAAAAGTTCTTATTGCAAATCAACTTGGTTTGGTGGCAGATGAAATATTTCAAGCTTCACCAACTAGTACTGCAGCGGCATGGATAGGAATTTTAGCCTATACTTTACAAATATATTTTGATTTCTCTGGGTATAGTGATATGGCAATAGGACTAGCAAAATGCTTCGGCTTCGACTTTCTTGAAAACTTCAACTATCCCTATATATCTAGGTCTATTTCCGAATTTTGGCGCCGTTGGCATATTTCACTTGGGTCTTGGTTTCGTGATTATGTATACATCCCATTAGGAGGAAATCGGGTTAGTGAAGGAAAAATTTATCTTAATTTGTTTATTGTATGGATGTTAACAGGCCTGTGGCATGGAGCAAGTTGGACATTTGTCGCATGGGGAATTTATTATGGAATTCTCATTATGTTCGAAAAAGCGGGCCTTTCCACAATCCTAGAAAGACTGCCCAAAATATTCCAACATAGTTATGTATTACTACTTGTAATGATTGGATGGGTATTTTTCCGTGCAGATTCATTTTCATATTCGAAAATATATTTACAAACAATGTTTGGTGCGGGACCCCTGTTTGATACAAAAGTAGGATTATATGTTCACGATTACTGGTACATTTTTTGTATTGCCCTTATCGGTGCTACTCCAATCTTTCCATGGTTTATGAATAAAATTAATGCTAGGTTCGGCTTTACATTTCCAGAAGCTGTTTACTATGCTATTTTGTTTGTAACTTCAATTTTATATTTAGTAACTGCAACATATAATCCATTCATTTATTTTCGTTTTTAGTGGAGGAAAAGTATGAAAAATAGCATATGGAGAAAACTTAGTTTCTGGTTTGTAGCTTTATTTGGTATAGCTATTAGTTTTTTTTATGCGGCAACAATATTTACACCTGCTAGAACCATTTCAAGTATCGAAAACCGTTCACTTGCACAAAAACCCGGGATAACAATTTCCGGCATCTGGAATAAAACGTATTTTGATGGCTTTTCAACTTTTTTCTATGATCAACTATACAAACGAGATGCATTTATTAAAACATATACCAAACTGCAGATGCTGCTTGGTAAAACATTTGTGAACAACTATTATATAACAGATGATAAGTGGATAATACCTCGCCCTGCTTATGGGTATTATCCAGACTTAATTAATAAATCTGTAGAAAATTTAAAGGAATTAAAGAAAGACAATCCTACTACTAAATTTGTGTTTGCCGTTTTACCTCATAAGATTAATGCATTATCAAATAAATACCCTTCTTGGGTTCCAAAAGGAAGTGGTGAAAAAAATCGTTCCTATTTCATTAATGAGGTTCAGAATGTCATGCCAACTATTGATGTTCTTAAAAGTTTTAATGAACAATTTGACAACAAAACTATGGACGACCTATATTTTCGGACAGATCACCATTGGAATGGTACTGGTGCATATTATGGCTATCAAGCTATAATGGAAAAACTCGCGAAGATTGTACCAATTCATTTACAAAATAAAGAGGCGTTCCAAGAAGAGTTTATACATCGGAATTTTTTAGGAAGCTTTAACAGACAGTTATATGGATTAGTAAATGCTAAAGAAGAGATTCCCGTTTGGAAACCAAAGCAAATGAATTATACAATATACCGTGGTCCAGTTAATGCAAAGAACGAAGTAAATGTTGACTCTATTTTTGGTAGTGGCGTTTCCAAAGAAACTGTGAGTTATGTTGATGTGTATACAACAGATTATCCGGAATTAAATGTACTAAACAAACTAGCAAAAAATGATTTACATGTTGTGGTTATTAAGGACTCTTACTTTGATTCAATGTTTTTATTACTTCCTCAGCATTTTGCACATACCACTGTATTAGATTTGCGTTATTATCAAGGGTCTTTAAATAACTATATTAAAACAAACAAGCCTGATATTGTCTTGTTTACTTATAATGACACAAACTTATTTAGTACAACAGAACATGCATCACCTTATAAGTTTTAAAAAGAGATGTCCCTAAGTATTGAAGTTACTTTGGGACATTTTTTATTGAATTAATGGTCTTCTTCTATCAACAAAAACTAACCAATCGATGATTTACATTTTTACAGAGAGATTTTACGAGAAACTTAAGGTATACAAGTAAAATATTAGGGCTAGATAGGGCAGATACTTTAATGATATGATAAACATGTTTGACTTATTAAAAACGCCTTTGTTAACAGAGGAGTAAATCACTCTCTCAAGTGATTTGATTTGGAGGTAGAAGATGCTAGGAAGATTACAGACAATAGAAAAAAACATTGAAACATTTCTTTTATATTTTATAATCCTTCAACCTATTCTAGATTTACTGACTACATTTTGCATACTTGTCTTAAAAATAAACGTTACTGCTGGAATGCTTGTTCGATTTTTAGTCATGTTTATAAGTGGAATATATATTTTATACAAGTCAAAAGAGAAAGAGAACAGGAAATATCTCTATTACTTTGTTTCGTTAATAGTAATTTTCGTTATTAACTTGCTTATTAATATAACTTTTAAACATCCCATGTCTATTGGCTCAGAAATAAAGCTTACCTTAAAGGTTTCATACGCCTTTACCATGCTTTTAGCATACCTCATTGCTTTTAAATCACTGAAACAGAGTCAACGTTCGTTGTTCCTTCAGTATCTTATATACGCTATGATCATCATCGGGGCTGTTATGATTCTTTCGACTTTGACATCTACTGGATTAAATAGCTACAACTACATGAAAGCAGGTAAAACGGGATGGTTTTCTGCCGGTAACGAACTAGGATCTTTGTTGGCGATTTCATTACCTGTTGTGATTTGGTACTCTATCTTAAAAACGAAGAAAATTGGGGAAGCCTATTACTGGATACCTGCTTTACTAGTTATATTTTCGTTATTAATGATCGGTACAAAAGTAGGGTACGGCGGTGTTATTATTTCATTCGGAGCTGCTTTGGTTATGACCATTATCGATTTATTAATAAAGAAAAATACTACTAAGATAAACTACAAGCTGAATGCATTTATCATCTTTGTTATTCTAGCCATTGTAGCAATAATTACTCCTTACACCCCAGTTGTGTCCAACACTAATATACATTTAAGTATGTTAAAACAAAAAGAATATCAACAGAATAGTGAAGATGAAACAACTATTGAGGATGAGGAAGAACTAAATAAAGAAAATGTAGAGGGACTTATTTATAGTAATCGAGATCAATTTTTACATTTATTGAGAAATTATTATAAAGAAGCTCCAGCGGCTCAAAAAATATTCGGAATGGGTTATGGTGGTAATTATACAGATCAGCCTAAAATGATTGAAATGGACTTTCATGACATGTTTTTCTCATATGGGATTATTGGCTTTATCTTTTTAATTTTCCCACTTATCTACTTTTCTATTCGAAGTATAATGGCTTTAGTTCGAAATTTCAGCCAAATATTTACAACAAAATATGTACTTCTTGCTATAAGCTTAGTACTAGGATTAGGAATTGCGTATACTGCAGGACATGTATTTACAGCCCCAGCCGTAAGCATCTACTTTGTTGCGATATTAGCTTACTTTGTATGTGATTTAGAGATTGAGTAAGTCATATATAAATCCTAAGAGCCACTTCTGATGCTAGGAAAACCAAAGAATCAGCAGATCTTTCTATAATTAAACAACCTGGACCATTGTGGAAAGGTTGTTTTTTTGTTCAATTACGAATAGTGTATTATTTATTTGTCTTATTTGAGAAAAACTGAAAATGTAGTAGAATGAAGTTTAGTTTCGATTATATAATTATGGTTATTGATAAAAAACGACATAATATGCTATAAAATTTCAAAGGAGCTTGTTATGAGTATCTATACTTTAGGAGTAGTAATTTTAAATTGGAATGACTATGTCTCGACCAATGCTTTGGTGCATAGTATTGTAAATCATTTAGATCAAGACCTTAGTATGAAAATATATTTAGTGGATAATGGCTCTACTGATAATTCTGTTAAAGAATTATCCAAAACGATACAAGCAACATCAGAAATAGATATGGAGCTGCTAGAAACAAATGCAAACTTAGGATATGCACGAGGAAACAATGTTGGAATCCGAAAAGCTATAAAAGACGGATGTGAATACATCGCTGTATTAAATAATGATGCAGAGTTAGAAGAACCGATTTTTAATAGAATGATAAAAGTATTCAAGGAAAATGCAGATGCGGGCATTGTTACCTTGAAAATTTTAAATCCCGACCATACTGTGCAAAGATGGTGCGCAAGAACGAAGCCTAGAATCAGTCATCGTTTTATTATATACAGCCCACTGAACCGTCTTTTCCGTAAATCCAGCTTTTATAAAAATCATTTCGTCGATATTACAGATAAAAAAAATCTGATGGAATTAGAACTATTTTCAGGCGCAGCATTTATGATAGATGCTAGGTTAATGGATGAAATTGGATTATTTGATGAAAATACCTTTTTATATGAGGAAGAAATTATCTTAACAGAAAAAATCAGTAGAAAAAATAAAAAAATCTACCTAGACCCCACCATTTACGTTGTACATCAAAGTGGGCAATCTACTAAAAAAATAGGATTATTGAAATACCGTAGTTCAGTCGAAAGTGAACGGTATTACTTAGAAAATTACTCTACAGAAAAGTACTTGGCAATAAAAATCCCTCTATTAAGTGCGTTTCGAGCTACAACTTTCTATTTAAGAAAGCTAACGGGGAAAATATAAACACAAATATCAAAGGAGTGTTAGTATAATGAAAGGCATTATTCTTGCAGGCGGAAGCGGTACACGCCTTTATCCATTAACAAAGGTTGTTTCAAAGCAATTGTTACCAGTATACGACAAACCAATGATTTACTATCCACTGTCTGTCTTAATGCTAGCTGGTATTAAAGAAATTTTAATCATCTCAACTCCACAAGACATTGGGCGTTTCGAACAAATTTTAGGAGACGGTTCGGACTTAGGGATTTCACTTTCTTATGCAGTTCAACCACATCCTGGCGGACTGGCACAAGCATTCATTATTGGCGAAGAGTTTATTGGGTCTGATAATGTCGCGTTAGTTCTTGGAGACAATATTTTTTATGGACATGGTTTAACTGAACATCTGCGTCATGCTGCGGCAAAAGAAAGAGGAGCTACTGTATTCGGCTATTATGTAAACGATCCGGAACGCTTCGGAGTAGTGGAATTTGATGCAGAAGGAAAGGCTGTTTCTATTGAAGAAAAACCAAAAACGCCAAAATCTAACTATGCAGTAACAGGGCTTTACTTTTACGATAATCGTGTAGTAGAAATTGCGAAAAATATTAAACCATCTACTCGAGGCGAATTAGAAATCACAGATGTGAACAAAAAATACTTAGAACTTGGTGAGTTAAGCGTAGAACTTCTTGGTCGCGGCTTTGCATGGTTAGACACCGGTACACATGAATCCTTACTTGAAGCATCACAATTCATTGAAACAATTGAAAAGCGTCAAACATTAAAAATCGCATGTTTAGAAGAAATTGCTTTTAAAATGGGCTATATTACAAAAGACAGACTATTAGAGCTTGCTGAACCGTTAAAGAAAAACCAGTATGGACAGTACTTAATTAAAATTGCAAATCAAATCAAATAAATCGAGGTGTCTATTTTGAATGTCATCAAAACAAAAATTGACGATGTTGTCATCCTAGAACCAAAAGTATTCGGTGACCATCGTGGGTATTTTATGGAAAGCTACAATAAAGAAATATTCGATAAACTAGGCTTAAGCTATAAATTCGTACAAGATAATCAATCTTTATCTGTTCCAGTTGGAACGCTGCGAGGGCTTCACTTCCAGCTCAACCCTAAGTCCCAAACAAAGATTGTACGCTGTCTCACAGGGGCAATTTATGATGTTGCAGTAGATATCCGTAAGGAGTCTCCCACATATGGGCAGTGGGTTGGAGTAATTTTAAGTGAACACAATAAACATCAGTTAGTTGTACCAAAAGGCTTTGCTCATGGTTTCTGTACGTTGGTGCCAAACACAACAGTGGCTTACAAAGTAGATGAATACTATTCTCCACAGCATGATAGAGGTATTCTCTGGAATGATCCGGCTCTTGGCATTGATTGGCCAACAAGGGATCCTATTCTTTCTGAAAAAGATACAAAACACCCGATTTTAGTGGAAGCTGACATTAATTTTGTATATGAGAAATAGGAGGAAAAATATGAAATTATTAATAACAGGTGGCGCAGGCTTTATTGGAAGCAACTTCGTGCGTTACATGGTAGCAAAATATCCACAATACCATATTGTAAACTTAGATGTATTAACATACGCAGGAAATCTTGAAAACTTAAAAGACATCGAGAGTGCAGCAAATTACACATTTGTAAAAGGTGACATTGCAGACCGTGACTGTGTCAATGATTTATTCGAAAAACAACGGTTTGATTACGTGTTAAACTTTGCGGCTGAATCTCATGTAGACAGAAGTATTACGAATCCAGATATCTTCGTAAAAACAAACATCCAAGGTACACAAATTTTATTAGATGCAGCAAAAAATTTTAATGTGAAGAAATATTTACAAGTATCTACGGACGAAGTATATGGAACATTAGGTGAAACTGGATATTTCTCTGAAACAACTCCATTAGCACCTAACAGTCCGTACAGCGCGAGTAAAGCTGGGGCCGATATGCTGGTTCGGGCATATCATGAAACATTTGGTTTACCGGTTAATATTACTCGCTGCTCAAACAACTATGGTCCATTCCATTTTCCAGAAAAGCTCATTCCTTTAATGATTATCAATGCATTAAACGACAACCAACTTCCTATATATGGAAATGGGTTGAACGTTCGTGATTGGCTACATGTAGAAGATCATTGTCAAGCTATCGATTTGGTTTTACATGAAGGTCGAGATGGTGAGGTTTATAATGTTGGCGGAAACAATGAGCGCACAAATATTGATATCGTGAAAACAATTTTAAAGCACTTAAAAAAACCAGAAACATTAATTAAATTTGTACAAGATCGCCCTGGGCATGACCTTCGTTATGCCATCGATGCGACAAAATTACGTACAGAATTAGGCTGGCAGCCAAATTATACATTTGACACTGGCATTAAACAAACAATTGAATGGTATTTAAATCATCGTGATTGGTGGGAAAATATCATTTCGGGCGAATATCAAGAGTATTTTGCAAAGCAATACAGTGAGAGATTAGAGGAAAAACAATGAGAGTTGTCGTAACAGGAGCAAATGGGCAGTTAGGGAAAGATGTATTAAAAGTGTTAACGTCCTGCGACTGTGAAGTTTATCCAATAACCCGTGAAATACTGGATATCACAGATGAACAGTCTGTCTTAGCATATATGGACAAGATACAGCCTAATATCATACTCCACGGGGCTGCATATACAAATGTAGACGCAGCAGAATCAGATCAAGAAACAGCCTATAAAGTAAACGCACTTGGAACAAAATACCTTGCACAAGCAGCGGGAAAGCTCGGTGCGAAAATTCTCTATATTAGCACTGACTATGTTTTCAACGGAACAGCAACAGAGCCTTATGAAACAGAGTCTCCAACAAACCCGATTGGTGTGTATGGGCAAACAAAGCTAGAAGGGGAAAAATTCGTACAAGAATACGCGGAGAAATTCTTTATTGTCCGTACCGCCTGGGTATTTGGCGTTCATGGTAACAATTTTGTAAAAACCATGATGCGTCTCGGAAAAGATCGCGGTGAAGTGGGCGTTGTTCATGACCAAATAGGCTCTCCAACATATACAGTGGATTTAGCACACTTTATGGTAGAGTTAATGAAAACAGAAAAATATGGTATTTATCATGCAACTAATGATGGTCAATGCTCATGGTATGAATTCGCTTTAGAAATCTTCAAACAAACAAGAAGAAATGTAAAAGTAACGCCTTTAACAACAAACGAATTCCCGCGTCCCGCAAAGCGGCCAAAATATTCTGTATTAAGCAAGAAGAAAATCAAAGAGGAAGGTTTAACTCCTTTAAAAAATTGGAAAGAAGCACTTAGTACTTATTTAAAGGAACTAAACTAAGGAATAGTGGGTAATCTAAGCATGCTAAACAAAGATTTACTAAGAGTAATTTTTGCTAATATCGTTACATTGCTTGCCGGAATTGTCACATCATTAATTATTCCAAAAATATTGGGCATTCATGACTATGCATATTACCGAATGTTTACATTATATTTAACATTCGTTGGCTTTGCACATTTTGGATATGCAGATGGTATATTAGTTTTGTATGGAAATTATGATTATAAGAATCTGCCGAAGGAAAAGTTTAGGGGGTTTACTCTTTTCCTCGGCCTTTTTCAACTAGCCTTCGGCTGTCTGTTGATTGGATTTTTGCTTTTTGCAAATGGTGATGATAATAAACGTCTCATTTTTTTATTTGTAGCCATTAATCTAGTTCTTTTAAATTTGACAACTTATTTCACCTATATTTGTCAAATTACGAAAGATTTTAAGACTGTTACTCGTAATATTGTTATTAATAATATCATCCTGATTCTAGGAACACTCATTTTCTTGCTGTTGAAAGTCGATAATTATGTAATATATATACTTTTACAAACATTTGTGAACCTTACCTTGTTTGCACGATATATATTTCACCTAAAAGAAATTGTATTTGGAAAGCTTCCTAGCTTACAATCTTTAAAGGGTGAAATAACAGGAACGTTTAAGGTAGGTGTTTTTATTTTACTAGGAAACATCATGGGAGTTTTTATTATGGGGCTTGATCGTATTTTTATTGAGCGGTTTTATACCCTGGAAGAATTTGCCTTTTATTCCTTTGCCGTTTCTTTATTAAGCTTGGTTTTCACGTTCATTACAGCTATTTCAAACTTTATCTATCCATATGTAAGAAGAATGGATCAAGAAAAATTACCAAAAATGTATATTACATTGCATCAAATAATTGCAAGCTTAACAGGGTTAGCATTAGCATCCTTTTTTGTGTTGAAAGTAGTTGTCCAAAACTTTCTTCCACATTATATAGATGCACTAACTATTACCGCTATCCTTTATCCAACTATTATGTTCCGTGCTATTATTAATTTAGTTGCTGGAAACTTTTATAAAACATTGCGCTTAGAGAAAGACTATAATAAGAATAACCTTATTGCCTTACTTATTGCGTTAGCCTTAAATGGAGTTGCCATTGGATTAAAGGTAAATATTCAGTATATTTCATTTGCTAACTTTACATCCTTTTTCTTATGGTTATTGTATACAAATTGGTATTTTGGAAAGAAGCTAGATATTTTCTTAATGAAACATAATATTTTGATTGTACTTCTTGTAATAAGTTTTCTCGTCTGTACGTTGTTCAGTTGGTATACTGGATTAATTTTATATATCATTGTTGCATGCTTTCTTCCTCTTCTTTTCTACAAGAGTGATATTGTTTTACTTGTAGCATCTAGAAGAGTAAAAGGATGATTGTAGCGGATAATTAAAGATACTGATTTTTTAAGAAGGATGTATTATATTCCATAATGGTACATCCTTTTTTCCAATCAAAATAATAATTGCTCACGGACAATATACCTAAAACCGTAAATGGGATAAGCGTTTTTACCTTTTTGTATTTTATCTCCCAAATATTCTTTTTTAGTGCCCTTTCCTAAAAGCTGTATTGATTTCATGGTATGCACAACAGTGACTGCTTCTATTTTACTCTACGAATAGAAAGGTTGGTATGTCAACACTAAACTAGACAACTTTTTTAAGGTGTTTATCTTTATAATCAATCGGACTTTCATATCCAAGGGTTCCGTGAATTCGTATGTTATTAAACCAGTGGACATAGTCCTGTAATTCC
>NZ_JAGHKQ010000026.1 GCF_017742235.1 Bacillus sp. 165 | reverse complement strand
CCCGTTCCCATTCCGAACACGGAAGTTAAGCTCTTCAGCGCCGATGGTAGTTGGGACCTTGTCCCTGTGAGAGTAGGACGTCGCTAGGCGAGCAAAAACCAGTCAAATCGACTGGTTTTTTTGTGTTTGATTTTAATTATCATCTATACTCGAGACGAGTATTTATTTCCTTGAAAATATTTTTGTATCAATAAGGATTTTGTAATAGATATAAATAAATAAAATAGGGAACTTTTTCTGTTGAAATAGATAAAAATTGTTGAATAAAGGGGTAATCCTCTGTTGAATAGCTATGGAGTAGGTCACTCCACCATTCTGTTTCATAACGTGAAATCATACTAAGGTTATACATTAATAAATAATGAGCTAATAATTCTGGGAAACAGTTCATCTGCTGGCGTTCCATTGGTAGAAAATACTTTTGTTTATATAATTCATATGCTAGTGGTGAACAGCTTAGCGCATTCCAATTTGAATGGGAGATGTGAAATGATAAATACTTTCCTTCGTCTGTAGATTGTACATATTTCCACTGTAAATGATGGCAAGTATTTTCTATGTAGTCAACCAATCGATCCTTAGTCATATGATAACTATCTAATACTTCTATTGGGATAGACAAAGTGTGGGCATTTAATTTCTCGAGCTCATAAAAGAGGGAAACCCGTTTACTATATTTAAATAGATCCACTAACTCTGGAATTCTTTTTAGCAGCATTTCCATTGTAAATTTTTCTCCCTCTAAATGTTTCATGTGGAACATTTTTTCTCCAATATGAGTGAATAGTCCAAGTTTTTGAATCTTTACTTCATCCTGCAAAAACTCATAACTTTGTTTTTTTCGTTTCCTAGTAGTAGCTCCATGAGCCAAAACAGAAGTGGATTCTGGATACTCTGGATCTACTGTGAGCAAGCAGGCTTTAAACAGTTGAATCATGCCGTAAAATAAAAGAACAGGCTTGATAGATAAAGGTGACAGACGTGAGAGATCATAATAATTTTTTCCATGTTCTAAATAATAGATAAAAGGGTAACAATTTTCGAAACTTTTTTTTTCTGCTTCTGCAAGTCCTAATTTTTTATAGCAATTATAGAGATAATTTTGTGTGTTGGAAGAAGAAATAAAAAAGCTTAATTTATGCCAAGTAGATTCGTTATTCATCATAATTAAATGGCTCCTTTAATAAACTAAATATTCTAACATATACATACTTCCTTGACAGTATTTTATCCAATTGTTAATCTACTAATAATATTTTAGGAATCATAGGGGGAGTAATTGTATGTGGGAAAGTAAATTTGTAAAAGAAGGTTTAACGTTTGATGATGTATTATTGGTTCCTGCAAAATCAGAAGTTCTGCCACGTGAAGTATGCATAAAGACTGTTTTATCTGATACATTACAGTTAAATATTCCGCTTATCAGTGCTGGAATGGATACAGTAACAGAAGGCGAAATGGCTATTGCAATGGCTCGTCAAGGTGGCTTAGGGATTATCCACAAAAACATGTCTATTGAGCAGCAAGCTGAGCAAGTTGACAAAGTAAAACGCTCTGAAAGTGGCGTTATCACAGACCCATTCTTCTTAACTCCAGATCATCAAGTATACGATGCAGAACATTTAATGGGGAAATATCGTATTTCCGGTGTTCCAATCGTAAATAACGAATCCGAACAAAAATTAGTTGGTATTCTAACAAACCGTGATTTACGTTTCATACAAGATTATTCCATTAAAATTTCAGATGTTATGACAAAAGAAAATCTAATTACTGCTCCAGTTGGAACAACATTAAGCGAAGCAGAAAAGATTTTACAAAAGCATAAAATTGAAAAGCTTCCTCTAGTTGATAAAGACGGTGTATTAAAAGGTTTAATTACAATTAAAGATATTGAAAAGGTTATTGAATTCCCTAATTCAGCAAAAGATAAACAGGGGCGTCTTTTAGTAGGTGCTGCTGTGGGTGTTACAGCAGATGCTATGCTTCGAATAGATGCACTTGTAAAAGCAAATGTAGATGTAATTGTAGTTG
Source organism: Bacillus sp. 165 (assembly GCF_017742235.1). Taxonomy (GTDB): domain Bacteria; phylum Bacillota; class Bacilli; order Bacillales; family Bacillaceae_G; genus JAGHKQ01. Next base: position 12,873 of record NZ_JAGHKQ010000026.1, on the reverse strand, counting down.
ATACTGCTCATGGTCACTCTAAAGGTGTAATAGAAAAGGTAAGTGAAATTCGAACTAAGTATCCTAAACTGAATATTATCGCAGGTAACGTAGCGACAGCAGAAGCAACACGCGAACTAATTGAAGCAGGGGCTAACATTATTAAAGTAGGAATAGGACCTGGATCAATCTGTACAACTCGTGTTATTGCAGGGGTTGGTGTCCCTCAATTAACAGCGGTATATGATTGTGCTACAGAAGCACGCAAGCATGGAGTACCAGTGATTGCAGACGGAGGTATTAAATATTCTGGAGATATCGTAAAGGCTTTAGCTGCTGGAGCTCATGTAGTTATGTTAGGAAGTATTTTTGCTGGTGTTTCTGAAAGTCCTGGAGAAACAGAAATTTTCCAAGGCCGCCGATTTAAAGTATATCGTGGTATGGGATCAGTAGGAGCGATGGAAAAAGGAAGTAAGGATCGCTATTTCCAAGAAGGAAATAAAAAACTTGTTCCTGAAGGCATTGAAGGACGAGTTCCTTATAAAGGACCTCTTTCCGATACGGTTGATCAGCTAATTGGTGGATTGCGTTCAGGTATGGGCTACTGCGGTGCTCAGAATTTAGAGTTTTTACGTGACAATTCACAATTTATTCGCATGTCCGGTGCAGGTCTGAGAGAAAGTCACCCTCATGATGTACAAATAACAAAAGAAGCACCGAACTATTCATTGTAATATTACATTTCTTGACAGAGATAGTCTATCTCTGTCTATTTTTTTTGAAGTGTGTTAGAATAACGCTTATGTGAGAATTTTTAAATTGGAGGTAGCAATGTGAAAGTTTCTTTTCAAACTCGATTATTTGTCGTTTTGAGTGTGTTTGCGCTATTGTGCAGTATTTTTACATATCAACCTAAATTAACTTTTGCACAAGGTGCGTTAGATATTCAAGCTGAAGCTGTTATTATGATTGAAGCAGATTCAGGAAAAATTTTATTCCAAAAAAACCAAGATACTGCATTACCAATTGCTAGTATGACTAAAATGATGACAGAATATCTTGTTCATGAGGCAGTTAAACAAGGAAAAATAAAGTGGGATCGAAAGACAACTATATCTGAATATGCTTATGAAATTTCACAGGACCGTCAATTGTCGAATGTTCCTTTAGAGAATCAAGGAACTTATACAGTTCAGGAATTATACGAAGCAATGGCAATTTATTCAGCTAATGGGGCAACAATTGCGTTAGCTGAACTTATTGGCGGCACTGAAGCAAACTTCGTCAAAATGATGAATGCTAAAGCAAAAGAATTAGGACTTACAAGTGCAAAATTTGTTAATTCTACAGGTTTAACTAATGAGGATTTAAAAGGAAAAGGTCCACTTGGAGAAAATGCTACGGGTGAGAACATATTATCTGCCAAAGATTGTGCTGTGTTGGCTCGATATTTAATAAAAGAATATCCAGATGTATTAAGTACAGCTGCAATTCCTGTGAAAATCTTCCGAGAGAACGGAAAATACCCGATAACAATGATCAATTGGAACAAAATGCTTCCTGGATTAGGATATACTTATACTGGTGTAGATGGGCTCAAAACGGGGCATACTTCGGCTGCTGGATACTGCTTTACCGGTACAGCAGAACAAAATGGTATGCGTTTAATCACGGTAGTCATGAAAACAAATTCTGAAGCTGCACGTTTTGCAGAAACGAAAAAGCTTCTCGATTATGGCTTCACTACTTATGAGGTAAAAGAATTATATCCAGCGGGCTATCAATTAAAAGGTAAAAAAACTATTTCAGTACCAAAAGGAAAAGACAAAGAAGTTTCTATTGCAACAAAAAAAGCTGTAGTTGTACCGGTACCGATTGGCGTGAAAAATCCGTATAAAGTGAGCTATAAACTTAATAAGAAAGAATTAGAAGCTCCAACTAAAAAAGAAACAAAAGTTGGCTATATGATTATAAAAAGCACAGAAGCTGATGATGCTGGTTTTGTTTCCGGCTCTGAACTGAAAACAGAAGTAGTGACCAAAAAGAGTGTCGAGAAAGCAAATTGGTTCATACTCATGTTCCGTGGAATAGGTTCTTTCTTTGGCGGACTTTGGTCAAGTGCAGTAGATGCAATTAAAGGCATATTCTAATCCCCTGATTACAGGGGATTTTTTGTATACTAAAAATATAGGAGTAAGAGATGAAGGGCATAATCATCTATAAAGATGATGTGCATCATGTCTTATTAGTGGAAAAATAAGACTGCTTTCATTGAGCGTATTTTTGGTTTATTCAATAACTTGCATAGATTTACTTTCTTTATATTTATTCAGATTAAACAGATTGGATTTCATTTGATTTTGTACGATTGGTTGATAAAAAAATAGTAGACAAGTCTGTGATAAGTAATGATAGAATGTAAGAGTATTCTTGATTTTATAAGGAAAATCTATAGGGAGTAATATATAGAGAGGGGTATTAATGATGTTAAATGTAACAGGTACGGAGCGTGTAAAACGTGGGATGGCAGAAATGCAAAAAGGCGGCGTTATAATGGACGTTATCAACGCTGAGCAAGCTAAAATCGCAGAAGAAGCAGGGGCAGTAGCTGTAATGGCATTAGAGCGCGTTCCTGCAGATATTCGTGCAGCTGGCGGCGTATCACGTATGGCAGATCCAACAATTGTAGAAGAGGTAATGGGTGCCGTATCTATCCCGGTTATGGCGAAATGCCGTATTGGTCACATTGTAGAAGCACGCGTGCTAGAGGCTTTAGGCGTAGATTATATTGACGAGAGTGAAGTCTTAACACCTGCAGATGAAGTATTCCACTTGAATAAACGTGATTATACGGTTCCGTTTGTATGCGGATGTCGCGATTTAGGAGAAGCAGCACGCCGTATTGGAGAAGGCGCTTCCATGCTTCGTACAAAGGGAGAGCCGGGAACAGGAAATATTGTCGAAGCTGTTCGTCATATGCGTCAGGTAAACTCTGAAATTCGTCAGGTAGCAGCTATGCGTGAGGACGAATTGATGACTTACGCTAAAACAATTGGTGCCCCTTATGAAGTTTTATTAGAGATTAAGCGTCTTGGACATTTACCAGTTGTAAACTTTGCAGCAGGTGGAGTAGCGACTCCAGCAGATGCTGCGTTAATGATGCAATTAGGAGCAGATGGTGTGTTCGTGGGTTCGGGTATTTTTAAATCTGAAAATCCTGCTAAATTTGCTCGTGCGATTGTAGAAGCAACAACTCACTATGAAGATTATGAATTGATTGCAAGCCTGTCTAAAGGATTAGGTAACGCTATGAAGGGGATTGAAATTTCATCTTTATTACCAGAACAGCGTATGCAAGAACGTGGTTGGTAATATAAAGGGGTTTACAACATGATTACAATTGGGGTATTAGGTCTGCAAGGTGCTGTTCGTGAGCATATAAAGGCAGTAGAAGCTTCAGGTGCAAAAGGTATAGTAATAAAAACGATAGAACAACTTCAAGAAATTGATGGTTTAATCTTGCCGGGTGGAGAAAGTACAACTATGCGTCGTTTAATTGACAAGTATGGCTTCATGGAACCTTTACGTCAATTTGCCCGTGAAGAAAAGCCGATGTTTGGTACTTGTGCAGGTATGATTTTACTCGCAAAGAACCTTGTGGGCTACGAAGAGGCACATATTGGTGTAATGGATATTACAGTAGAGCGAAATGCGTTTGGAAGACAGCGTGAAAGCTTTGAAGTGCCGCTTTCGATTAAGGATGTGGGGGAAGACTTTATTGGCGTGTTCATTCGTGCTCCGTATGTTGTAAGTATAGGTGAGGAAGTAGAAGTGCTTTCTACCCATGGAGAACGAATGGTGGCTGTTCGTCAAGGACATTTGCTAGCAGCGTCTTTCCATCCTGAATTAACAGACGATCACCGTATGGCAGCTTACTTTGTAGAGATGGCAAAGGAAGCAAAAATAAAAAAAGTGGTATAAGTTTCTTGCAAGTTGATAAACATTATAGTAAATTGAGGATAAACTTATATCTATAATACGTTGATAGGAAGCAGTAACAAGTGTTTTCTTCTTTCAGAGAGTCGGTGGAAGGTGAAAATCGACAGAAGAACCTTGTGAATCCATCCTAGAGTGAAGTGCGGAACAAATAGTAAGCACTTCCGGCGAAGAGCCGTTATATTCTGCTAAGAGGAAGGCATATGCCTTCAATTAGGGTGGCAACGCGGGTTAACTCTCGTCCCTTTTTAAGGGACGGGAGTTTTTTATTTTGTTTAAAAAGACAAGGAGGTTTTGAAACATGTTAGATATTAAATTTCTTCGTGCTAATTTTGAGGAAGTAAAGGCAAAATTACAGCATAGAGGAGAAGATTTAGCAGATTTTGGACGATTTGAAGATTTGGACATTAGGAGAAGAGAACTTTTAGTGCAAACAGAGGAGTTAAAAAGCAAGCGTAATGAAGTATCTCAGCAAATCTCTATATTAAAGCGTGAGAAGAAGGATGCAGAAGCTTTAATTTTAGAAATGCGTGAAGTAGGAACAAAAATTAAAGATCTTGACGATGAACTTCGTGTGGTAGAAGAAGATTTAGAGCGCCTCATGCTTACAATTCCAAATATCCCGCATGAATCAGTCCCAGTAGGGGAAACAGAGGATGATAATGTGGAAATCCGAAAGTGGGGAGAGATTAAAGACTTTGGATTTGAGCCAAAGCCACATTGGGATATTGCTACAAACTTAAGTATTTTAGATTTTGAACGTGCAGGTAAAGTCACAGGAAGTCGTTTTGTATTTTATAAAGGTCTAGGAGCGAGACTAGAACGTGCTTTATTTAACTTTATGTTAGATTTACATACAGAGGAGCATGGTTATCAAGAAATTCTACCTCCATATATAGTAAATCGTGAAAGCATGACAGGAACAGGACAACTGCCAAAATTTGAAGAAGACGCATTCAGAATAGAAAGTGAAGACTATTTTTTAATTCCAACAGCAGAGGTTCCTGTGACTAACTTGCATCGCGATGAAATTTTGAATGGTGAGGAGCTGCCAATTCAATACGCAGCATTTAGTGCATGCTTCCGTTCAGAGGCGGGTTCTGCAGGACGTGATACACGCGGATTGATCCGCCAGCATCAATTTAATAAAGTAGAGCTTGTAAAATTTGTGAAGCCCGAGGATTCTTACGCAGAGTTAGAAAAACTTACAAATAATGCGGAGCGTGTATTACAGCTTCTGGGGCTTCCGTACCGTGTAATGAGCATGTGTACAGCAGATTTAGGATTTACAGCTGCAAAAAAATATGACATTGAAGTATGGATCCCAAGCTATGGAACATATCGTGAAATTTCTTCTTGCAGTAATTTTGAAAGCTTCCAAGCACGTCGTGCGAATATTCGCTTCCGTCGAGCTGCAAATGGAAAGCCAGAACATGTTCATACGCTAAATGGTTCAGGTCTTGCAATTGGTCGTACAGTAGCTGCTATCTTAGAAAATTATCAGCAAGAAGATGGATCTGTAATTATTCCAGAAGTACTTCGACCGTATATGGGAAGCAAAGAAGTGATACAATAATGATAAATAAGGGAAGGGAATATCCTCTTCTCTTATTTATATTTTATGCTTGACGCATGAAATAAGTTTTAGTATAATTTCTTATGTCAATAAGGAGGAATACCCAAGTCTGGCTGAAGGGATCGGTCTTGAAAACCGACAGGCGGTGCGAGCCGCGCGGGGGTTCGAATCCCTCTTCCTCCGCCATAATACCATTGACAAAAGCGCATATAAGTGGAGATTGAAAAACTCGTTACCTAGCGTAACGAGTTTTTGTTTTATGGGACTAAATTTGAACAAATTTAAAAATTTTAGTGCAACGTGTATAATCAAAGAGCATACAGTTTAGTTTATTCATTATTCTTGTATTATGCATGAAAGGAGTCAAAATGGATATCATTATACAAACATTTCCTTTACCAGAAAAAACACTTTATTATGTTCAGTGCCCTGTTTGCAAGCAGAATCGTATTTTGAATAGTACATTTAATGTATCGAATATAGTAAGTCAAGAAGCATTTCGTAAACTATGCGGATGTACGTGTAAACATGACGAATCAGTCCAAAAGAAACCTGTACGTAAGGGTAAAATGATGACAGCTGTTATTAATGGAAAAGAAATGACAGTAAAAGAAATATCAGAAGCATACGGTTTAAGTACAAGTACTGTACGGCAACGTATTAACGTAGGAAAAACAGAAGAAGAAATTATTGCGCCGACAAAGCGTAATATGAAAAAATCCGTGCAGTAATCTGCACGGATTTTTATTTATCTCACTAATCTTTTTGTTTGTTGTAAGAAATGTCCTATTTTTTTGATGATCGGTTCAATTGATTCTTCATTTTGAACAATGTCATATTCGTTGATATTTAATCTTAATACAGGGCAAGCATTAAAATTATTTATCCATGCTTCATAGCGTTCATGCATTTCCTTCCAGTACTCAAGAGGAGTTTGCTGTTCCATTGGACGCCCTCGTTCACGAATACGGTCAATAATATCCTCAAAAGATCCTTCTAGGTAAATTAATAAATTTGGATGAGGAAAATACGGTGTCATGACCATAGCATCAAATAAACTTGTATATGTTTCATAGTCAATTTCTGTCATTGTTCCTTTTTCAAAATGCATTTTGGCAAAGATACCTGTATCTTCATAAATAGAGCGATCTTGAATAAATCCCCCACCATATTCAAAAATTCGTTTTTGCTCTTTAAAACGTTCTGCTAAAAAGTAAATCTGCAAATGAAAGCTCCAGCGTGTGAAGTCTGCATAAAATTTATCTAAATATGGGTTTAAGTCCACTTTCTCAAAAGAAGTACGGTATCCGAGGGATTTTGCAATTGCGTTTGTCATTGTGGATTTTCCTACGCCTACCGTACCAGCAATTGTAATTACTGCATCATTTGGGATGTCGTATTTTTCTCTAAGGTTCATTGTTGTTTAATCTCCTTTTTTAAGGTATTTTCCAACATCGATATAATGTACTGCCAATCATTTCTGTTGTTTACGAAATCTAAATCATCACCGTTGAATTTTAGCACAGGGATGTCAGGGTGGGTTAGTTTGAAGTTCTCCATTGCTGTTTCATAATCCGAAATGAGTTGTATAAGATAGTTGGGGTCAATATTCTTTTCGAACTCACGTCCCCGTATAGCAATTCGCTCTTGTAACGTGTTCAGGCTGGCTGTCAAATAGACGATAACATTTGGAGCCGGCATGTCTTTCGTAAGAATATCATAAATTTGGATGTATTTATTATATTGTTTTTGCTGTAATGAACGTTTGGCGAAGATAAGATTTTTGAAAATATGATAATCCGCTACTACCGGCATATTTTTCTTTAAGTATTTTGTTTGAATGTCTTCGATTTGTTTATATCTATTACAGAGAAAAAACATCTCTGTTTGAAAACTCCATTCTTGTATATCTTCATAAAATTTTCCTAAAAAAGGATTCTCATCAACAATTTCTTTAAGTAGGTTCATTTGGAAATGGTTTGAAATAGATTTTGCCAGTGAAGTTTTTCCAACACCAATTGGTCCTTCAACCGTGATAAAAGGTATAACTGCCATCGTTGCTCCTCCTCATAAAGGGCGTCAAAAGACGTACAAAAAATCAAAACAGGATTATTGTAGCATAAGACTGGAAGGAACGGACCAAATATTTTTAAAAACCCTATTAGAAAAATTAAACATACACTGAAAAAGCTGTCTTAGTGGGAAGGGTGATTAAATAAGCTTTTTATATTTGAAGAATCTTGAATATTCGCTTTTAGTACATTTTCCATTACTGTCAATGCATGATTATTATCCTTGTCATCGTTGGAAGCAATACAATCTTTTGGAACATACAGTTTATAATTTCTCATATGTGCATCATTTGCGGTGAATAACACACATATATTTCCAGCGATTCCTGTCAAAATGACGTTTTCGATTTTTAAATATCCTAGTAAGCTGTTTAAGGGAGTTTCATAAAATGCTGAATAATGAGGTTTAATTAAAAAATAATCATCATCATCAGGCTGGATTTTTGAAAAAATAGGAGAACTCAATTCATTTTTACAGTTTACGATGATTTTATCCATATTGGCTTGCCAAATTCCATAATGGTCATTAATGTAGATGATAGGAGCCTGATGTTGCTTGAGAAAATGTTTGATATATAAAATGTTATCTGCTATTGCATAACATTTGTTCGCTAGAGAAGGACCATGTTGGAAGTTAAAATCGTTGATCATGTCAATAATAAGCAGGGCGGTATTATTTATGTTCATCTTTCCGTCTCCTTTCTATTTGGTTATAGTTTGACTATAAAGCAGAAACTTATTTGTTTAGAAAAAAGGAATGAATTATCATGGAACGCGATGAATATTTTATGAGGCTTGCTATTAAGGAAGCAAAAAAAGCAAGGGAAATAAACGAAGTACCGATTGGTGCTGTAATTGTACTTGAAGATAGGGTAATTAGCAGTGCTCATAATTTAAGGGAAACAGAGCAGCGTTCAATTGCGCATGCAGAACTCCTTGCGGTGGATGCAGCCTGTAAAAGTTTGGGGAGTTGGCGATTAGAACAAGCTACTTTATATGTAACATTGGAGCCTTGTCCCATGTGTGCAGGAGCTATTATGTTATCACGTATAAAACGTGTAGTTTATGGTGCTAAAGATCCTAAAGGCGGATGTGCAGGTACTTTAATGAACTTGCTTGATGAGAGCCGCTTTAATCATCAAGCAGAGGTAGTAGCCGGTGTCTTAGAAGATGAATGCAGCTCACTGCTCACAAATTTCTTTCGGGAGCTTCGCCAGAAAAAGAAACAGGAAAAGATGGATAAAAATACTTGTACGTAATACATTGCTTTTTTTTTACAAAAAAGTTATACTGATAATGCCTTCAATAAGGCAAACTAAATATGGTTTTAACTTTGCCGTGCTAAGCGGGGAGGTAGCGGTGCCCTGTACTCGCAATCCGCTCTAGCGAGGCCGAATTCCTTCTCGAGGTTATGATGCTGTAGGGTCTGCCTCAAGTAAGTGGTGTTGACGTCTGGGTCCTGCGCAACGAGAATCCGTGAACCTTGTCAGGTCCGGAAGGAAGCAGCAATAAGCGGAATCTCTCGTGTGCCGCAGGGGTGCCTGGACTGAGCTAACTGCTTGAGTAACGCTTATGGCACATAATCGACAGAAGGTGCACGGCAGTTATTATACAAATAATTACTCACTCTATATGGAGTGAGTTTTATTTTTATCTGGCATCAATAAGTGTTGGTGGAAGTTACGTGGTGTTTGGAAATAACTTTGGAATACATACTAATAATAATGTATAATAAATGAGATATAACCTTTGAAGGAGGCAGTACTTTCGTGGCATATCAAGCGCTTTATCGAATATGGAGACCGCAACAGTTTGAAGATGTTGTCGGTCAAGAACACGTAACAAAAACATTACAAAATGCCCTTCTTCAAAATAAGATTTCTCATGCTTACTTGTTTTCAGGACCGCGTGGAACTGGAAAAACAACAGCAGCAAAAATTTTTGCCAAAGCTATTAACTGTGAACGAGGGCCTGCAGCGGAACCATGTAATCAATGTCCATCTTGTTTAGGGATTACTAATGGTACAATTTCTGATGTGTTAGAGATTGATGCGGCTTCTAATAATGGTGTAGATGAAATTCGTGAAATTCGTGATAAGGTTAAATATGCTCCTAACGCTGTTCGTTATAAGGTGTATATTATTGATGAAGTACATATGCTATCTATCGGTGCATTTAATGCTTTGTTAAAAACGCTTGAAGAACCTCCTAAGCATGTTATTTTTATTTTAGCAACAACGGAGTCTCATAAAATACCACCTACTATCATTTCAAGATGTCAGCGCTTTGAGTTTCGTAAAATCTCTGTGCAACATATTGTATCCCGTTTAAAAACTGTGTTGAATAATGAGGGGGTACAAGTTGAAGAAACAGCACTTCAAGTTGTTGCACGAGCGGCAGAAGGTGGAATGCGTGATGCGCTGAGCTTGATTGATCAAGCTATTTCTTACAGTGATGGATTGGTAACGGTACAAGATGTATTAGCAGTAACAGGTTCCGTTTCGCAACAACATATGGCGAAATTAGTAAAATGTGTATACGAAAATGATGTACCAGAAGCATTACGCATAGTGGGCCAGATGATGGATCAGGGGAAAGACCCTCTTCGTTTTATGGAAGACTTTATCTATTATTATCGTGATATGCTGCTTTATCAAACATCACCCGATCTTCAAGATTTGTTAGAGAGAGTAATTGTCGATATAGAGTTCCAGACATTGAGTGAAAAAATAACTGCATCTACTATCTATGAAGTGATTCACCTTCTTAGTAAAAGTCAGCAGGAAATGAAGTGGACCAACCATCCAAGAATTTTTCTAGAAGTTGTAATTGTTAAGCTGTGTCAGCAGTTTTTATTAACTAGCCAAAGTTCAAGTCAGTTGGAGCAGGTATTTCAGCGTATCCAAGAGCTTGAACAAGAATTAAAGGAAATAAAGCAAAATGGAGTACTGATTTCACAAGAGTCTATTGAGCAAACGTCCGAACGAAAACCATCTAAACCTGCTCGTACTGGAATGCGGTTGCCGATAGGACGCATACATGAAGTACTAAAAAAGGCCACTCGTAAGGATTTAGAGCAATTAAAAGGTGTATGGAGCGAGTTGTTGGAACAACTTAAGCAACAAAGTAAAGTATCCTATGCAGCTTTATTAGCTAGTAGTGAACCGGTAGCTGCTTCTGTTGATTCTTATGTACTTGCATTTAAATATGAAATTCATTGTAAAATGGCAAGTGAGAATGCAGAAGTTTTAGGTATAATACAGAGGCTATTATCTGGTATGCTAGGGAAAAGACTCAATATGATAGCAATTCCAGAATCAGAATGGGGAAAAATACGAGAAGACTTCCTAGAAAGCGAACCAAGAGAGGAAGAGCAGGAAGCAAATCCTTTAGTGGATGAAGCTATAAAATTGGTAGGAGAGCATTTGCTCGAAATAAAAGAATAATTTTAAGGAGGAATATAATATGATGCGTGGCGGAATGGGTAACATGAATAACATGTTAAAACAAATGCAAAAAATGCAAAAGAAAATGGAAGAGGCACAAGAAGAATTAGGTCAAAAAACAATTGAAGGAACTGCTGGCGGAGGAATGGTAACGGTAGTTGTAAGTGGTCATAAGCAAGTTTTAGAAGTGAAAATTAAAGAAGAGGTTGTAGATCCTGATGATATTGAAATGCTACAGGATTTAGTGCTTGCTGCAACCAATGATGCATTGAAAAAAGCAGAGGAGCTTACAGCATCAACAATGGGGCAATTTACAAAAGGAATGAACTTACCAGGCGGTTTATTCTAGGAGGCATATATAAATGCATTATCCAGAACCGATTTCAAAGTTGATAGACAGCTTTATGAAATTGCCAGGCATCGGCCCTAAAACGGCCGTTCGACTGGCTTTTTTTGTACTAAATATGAAAGAAGACGACGTATTAGATTTTGCTAAGTCGCTAGTAAACGCGAAACGTAATCTAACATATTGTTCAGTATGCGGTCATATTACTGATCGTGATCCTTGTTACATTTGTGATGACTCTCATCGAGATAAATCTACTGTGTGTATTGTACAAGAACCAAAAGATGTTATTGCCATGGAAAAGATGAAGGAATATCAAGGGGTTTATCATGTGTTGCATGGGGCTATTTCTCCGATGGAAGGAGTAGGGCCAGAGGATATCAAAATACCTGAACTTCTTAAACGATTGCAAGATGATACGATTCAAGAAGTGATTCTTGCGACTAATCCTAATATTGAAGGGGAAGCTACTGCTATGTATATCTCCCGTCTATTAAAGCCAACTGGAATCAAAGTAACTCGTATTGCTCATGGTCTCCCTGTAGGGGGAGATTTAGAGTATGCTGATGAGGTTACCCTTTCCAAAGCTTTAGAAGGAAGACGAGAGCTATAGTAGAGGTGTTTTGTTAGGAGGCGGCTTATGTTCTTTCGTAGAAAAGGATATTTACGAAAAGAGTTTGATGAGAATCTCGTTATATTATTAGAACAATTAAAGCAGGAATGGCTTAGAGAAAAACGAATTGTTGAAAATAGTTTAGAGCCATCATATGAAGTTCTTTGTCATTTGTCTATTGTAGAGGCTAAATATTTTTATATGCTACGTGAAGCAAAGAATCGAAAGGTGATAATGATAAAGAGATAAGGGTATGGTCTTTTTTTCTCTCTGTTACATACAAATAGTAGTACAAGTTATCACAATGGAAAGGGAGAGAAGGATTGAGCCATGTCATAATTATTTCGAGTGTCGTTGTGGTTATAGGATTGCTGCTATTTATAGGTGCACCAATAAAGCCAATTCGATTTATAGGCAATAGCGTTGTTAAAGTATTAGTGGGGGCACTGCTTTTATTTTGTTTAAATGTAATCGGACCCCAAGTTAATCTCCATATCCCTATTAACCTTGTTACTTCTTCAATATGCGGATTTTTAGGGATTCCAGGTTTACTTGCATTAACAGTGATTCAACTATATATTCTTGTTTAAGGGAACATGTATATGTTCTCTTATTTTTTTAAAAAAATATTGACCAATAAAAATAGGTATGATATATTAATAAGCGTCGTCAACGACATAAGAAATTAAACGTTGACACAGAGTAAATGTTATGTTAAATTATTAAAGTCGCTGATGAGCGATACATGAACTTTGAAAACTGAACAAAACAAGAAACAAACGTCAAGTTTTAAATGAGCAAGTCAAACACTTTTATGGAGAGTTTGATCCTGGCTCAGGACGAAC
>NZ_JAGHKQ010000025.1 GCF_017742235.1 Bacillus sp. 165 | reverse complement strand
GTGATGATGGCGAAGAGGTCACACCCGTTCCCATTCCGAACACGGAAGTTAAGCTCTTCAGCGCCGATGGTAGTTGGGACCTTGTCCCTGTGAGAGTAGGACGTCGCTAGGCAAGTAAAAACCAGTCGATTTGACTGGTTTTTTTGTGTTGTAATCGAAAGAAATGTTTGTTGCTACTATTATTCATAGTCCCGATAATGATATAAAATAAGTTAGCCTTACATCCTTTCGCACAGCTCTATACATTATTTGTTTAATAATAATAAATAATGGCATAAAACAAACGATTTTGCACATCTTAGCAATATAGAATTTGTTGGCATTGTATATTCTAACAAATATACAATGCTTCATACATAAAAGAAAATAGCTCTATTGTGCCGCTATTAAAGCTTTGCTCTAGTGTCTCAGGATACAGAGTTGTTAAAAAATAGGCTTTAATATTAATCAAAATTTTTTATGTTAGAAGGCACAAAATACAGCAAGATTGGATTTGTATCCGTAGTATGAAAAAAACATTAAGTAAGCTAGCAAGAGAAGGAGGATGGTTATGTTTCAAGTAAACAAACATACAAAAGCTGATATTGTGGAAGATGATGTTGAAATCATACAATATAACGGTGATAAGGCACCGTTTGGTAAAATAAGAATCCGTAAAGAAGAATTATTAGAAATTGCCGATATGATTCGAAAAGAGATGTAGGAGCAAACTCCTGCATCTCTTTTTAGTATCGTTACAAATTTATTGATGAAGAACTTGGTACAAGTAATAATGGGATTAGCTTTTTAAAAATAGATAGAAATCAATTGTGGAACATGTCCATCTGGTTAGGATATTGTGCTGTATAGCTAAAACTGAACAAGCTCTTTCAACAATTTGTTTATTAAGCAGTGTGTGTTTATTTTTATATAAAAAGGAAAAACGTGCCCCTTAGAAAAGTACAAGAATAAAGTTCCATTAAAATTGGTAGCTGTTCTTATTGTTGTAGTTTATTATTTAATGTTGTGGCCGAATTTGAAACTACAAAGCTGCATAATCATTTTACAGGTAATATCAAAGTGCGTAAGCAGAAAAATGCAAGAAATGAAATGCATGCTAGTTAGAATGGTATTACACAAAAAGGAGAACATGGAAGCGATAGTGCTGCTGTGTTCTCCTTTTTAAATTTCATATAATACTGCTATTTTAGTATTTCATTCTAATTTATTCATAAACAATGGTTGCCTTTTAATTCCTCCTACATATAGTTATGAAGAGAATGGAGGGATAAAATGAGAATTGCATATACAGAAAGCGATGTAGACTTATTAGCCCGTCTAATGCGAGCAGAAGCAGAAGGGGAAGGACAACAAGGAATGTTGGCCGTAGGGACAGTTGGTGTAAACCGGGTTATGTGTGATTGTTTGGACTTTAAACAAGTGACAAATATTTCTCAAATGGTATATCAACGACCAGGCGGATTTGAAGCAACTATGAAAGGATACTTTTATCAACGAGCAAGAGAAAGTGAGAAAGCACTTGCAAAAAAGTGTTTAGATTATGCTAGAATATGGCCTGGAGTATATTCTCTTTGGTTTTTTCGTCCAACTGGGGGTTGCCCTGCTACATGGTGGGACCAACCGCATGCCGGACGATATAAGAACCATTGTTTCTATGAGCCAACTGGAAACGACTGCCCTAAAGTGTATGCAGGAAAATAACTTGAAGTTTCTATTCATATAGTTTGTATGGATAATAGAAAATAAGGTATGGATAAAGTTGTATAAGTAGTATAAAGATAAAATATGACTGTTCATATTGGGTGTATATCCAAATTAAAGAAGTTAGAATTGTAAAGAAAATTTGCAATGTTTTCCAAAGTATGTTAGGGTAAAACTCATAAAACCTTTTGCTGAATCCTAAAATAGGAGCGGGGGAACCAAATGAGCGGTTAAAAGCCGCTAGGGGCGAATCCTTTTAAGGTAGGGATAACTCTCATCCCAAGTCCGACAGCTAACCTCGTAAGCGTCTGAAGAGAGGAAGTGTTTTTATGCTTTACAATACTTCTCCTTATGAATAAAGGGTAGATTTCCAATTAATCTGATTTGGAGATTGCTAACTTTATATAAAAGGAGAAGATAAAAATGAGACGATTGACTACCTATGAAAAATTCAGTTTGGAACAGAAGGCCAAAATAGAACAAAAAAAAACAGAGCAAGCAAACAAAGTTATTACTCGCTTGTATCAACAACACCTGGTAGCGAATGTGTTTCAAGCAAAAAAGACAAAATAGTAAAACTTCATATTGAGAATGTTATAAGAGATAGAGCCTTGCTGATTTACCAGCAAGGCTCTATCTCTTTAAATAATAGAAGGAAATAATGCGTTCTATATAAAGTTTGTTTAATCTTTCAATACATTTAGAGGATGAAGTTGCTTTCATCATTCATATAAATTTGAATATAATCGTATCATTCGTCATGTTTAAAAAACATTTGTTACTTACATGATCTTAATTAAAGGTATCATCAATTTTATATATTTTTCCTTTAATTGGATAATATATAGTTTATAAAATAGACTATTAAGGGTGATGCTGGTATGAAAACGCAAATCCTCTCTGTACCAAATTTGCATTTAATTATTGTCGCGGTGATTGGGGGAACTTTCGCACGTCTTGCGACACTTCGAGAAGATTACAGACAATACCCTTCCTATCCAAACGGATATTTAGGACAAGCTGTTCTGGGGTTTATTTCAGCAACCTTAGGAGCCGTATCTATCCCTGCATTAATGACAAATAATTTTACGGCTGTTACTTTTTTTACTTTGGCTTTAACACAGTTTCAAAATGTGAGAAGACAAGAGCAAGCCAGCCTTCAGTTGTTGGAAGAAACAGAGTATACTAAACGCGGAAATGCTTACATTGATGGTATTGCTAAAACATTTGAAGCGCGGAATTACATTTCATTATTTGTAGCACTTACTATTGGAATCGTGATGCAACTCATGCACTCTCAAGATTTTATCATTCGCATAACCTGTGGAGTCATAAGTGCTTTGCTTGTATATTGGGGGCTCACCCTATTTGCTAAAGGTCAAATTATTGCGGATATAGCAGAAGTAAAAGAAGGCAAAGTTACCATTCAAAACAACGAGCTTTATGTAGATGATATATTTATTTCTAATAAAGTAGGGGTTGAGCGTGGACAAGAAATGATTCTGCAAGAAGGTCTCGCTGTTGTTATATTCCCGAAAGAGCAACATTATCGCATTGCACTAGATAATTATGGACAGCGGCAAGCTATTTTGTTTGAAATCACGAGAAGCCTTGGAATCAAACGATATCATTTTACACGAAAAAATTATGAAGATGGACGAATTGTCTTTTTTATTGTTCCTCTATTTGGCGATATAAAAAAAATGATTGAAGTCGCTCGTCATACACCAGTATTAGAAAGCTTGAACAAATCTCACATATTTTTAAAGAGATGGGAGAATCGACATGAGCGATCTTAATATATACGCTATTATTGCAACACAAGAACATGATGAAAAGATGATACATGCAGGAAATTCGTTACTGATTTGAGCTAAAGACAAACAGGAGCAAGAGGTATTGATGCGTGAAGTTACTCTTGCTGTAGCTGGAGATGTTGTAAAGCTAAGTAATGGGATGTACATGATTCTTACGTCTCTTCGTTAACATATAACTTGCTTTGATATAGTTATAAATCTAACTTTCAATCAAAGAGAGTTAGAAAAGTGGGCAATAAAATCCTTTTTACAGTTTTAAATCGCTCTCTAATGGGAAGGATAATAAGGATAACTCGGAAAGGGAGGAATGAAGAATGGATGTTACATTAACATCAAAGGAAGTCATTACTCAGATCCAGAGGTTACATAACGAAGGTAAATCTCTGCGTAAAAAAGAGGTAAAGCAAGTTTATCCCGATTTAATGCGGAGTGCTTTGTATTATTATCCAAGCTGGCAACATGCTCTAGAAGAAAGTAAAATAAGCTAGCATACCTAACGTATACTAAGGTGTTAAAAGGACATGAATTCTGTTAACAAAAAGGCTTCGCTTTCTATGAAGCCTTTTTGTTATGTTGTTTGTCTTATTTTATATTGCCATACAGCTCGATGTTCAGCTGCATATAAGCATGAAAAATAATTTATCTTTAGAATATGCTATCAATCTCAATTAGGATTACGTTATTTAGTTATTATATAAAAAATAGAAACAGTACTACTAAGCAAATATACATTGTCTACTGCAGAAATGTATAGATAAAATGGTGAATTTGTCTAATTTGTAGAAAGGATATAAATGAAAGGACGAAAAAAGGAATGGAGATACAGGTAATTATTCGCGATATTGTACAACGGGTAAAAGAAGTGCCAGGAGTAGAAGCTATTGTGCTTGGGGGATCAAGGGCAAAAGGAACCCATACACCAAAATCTGATATTGATATAGGAATATATTACAGTTCCAGTGAAAAGTTTGATATTAATTGCTTAAGAAAAGTAGCCTTAGAGCTCGATGATTTACATAGGAGAAATTTAGTTACTCCAATTGGAGGTTGGGGACCATGGGTTAATGGTGGCGGTTGGCTTAAAGTAAAGAATACCTCAGTAGATTTTCTTTATAGAGATTTAGAAAAAGTATCTACCGTAATGGAAGAGTGTATATCTGGGCAAGTTACTCTAGAGTATCAGCCAGGACATCCACACGGTTTTCTGAATTACATCTATCTTGGAGAGGTAGCTCTTTGTAAAGTATTGTGGGACCCTAATTATAAAATTGAAAAGCTAAAATCTAAAACAGTCCCGTATCCTTTGCTTTTACAAGAAGCTGTTATAGCTAAGTTTTTATGGGAAGCTAGATTCTCCTTGGAAAATGCAAAAAAAGGGATTCCGATTTTTGACATATCATATATTTCAGGGTGTCTTTTTCGGAGCGTTTCATGTTTAACACAGGTGCTGTTTGCTTTAAACAAATGTTATTTTATAAATGAAAAAGGTGCTGTACAGTTAGCTTCTAATTTTGAAAATACTCCTCCACGATTTCAAGAACGTATACTAATGAGTTTTGAAACATTATCAGATGAGGCAGAGGGGCTTTATAGTTCAATAAATATAATAGAAAATGTTACACAAGAAGTGGAACACATGTTAAGTTCTTTCAACGATTATTAGAATACTTCTGGCTGATAATCAAAGATTTTTTCATAAATGTTATAATTTCAAAAAAATATTCTATAAATCCAATTTTTTTTAAAAACAACCCACACAAAATCGTATATTCCTACGAATCTTATATTAAGATATGCTTTATTCTGTATATAAAAAGAAGGTGTAAAAATGGTAGAAAGAATAGAAAAATATGAAGATATCGCTGAAGTATTAAAAGTATTAGCGCATCCCGTTCGTTTAAGCCTAGTAGAAATACTGCTTACAAAAGGTCCTACCAATGTAACAACAATGTATGAAGAATTGCAATTGCCTCAAAGTACCATTAGTCAGCATTTATCTAAACTAAAAGTTGCTAGAATTATCTCTGGTACTCGAAAAGGATTAGAAATTTACTATGAAGTAGTGGATAGTCGTATTAAAACGGTATTATCGAGTTTTGCTTAGATAATATTTGACTTAAGAACTGATGAAAACAGAAAATATGGAATATATTAACAATTAATCTCTGGTTAGATTGAAATTTAAGTAATCTGTTATAAGGTCTTGTTTTCTCATAATCGCATTAAAATTGAAAAATATGCCTTACGATTTTTGGAGAGATGTTTAAGAAAAGAAGTTTGATTAAGGAAGTTGGAAGCCGAGTAAATTATATTATAGAGCACCACCTTGCAGAATAAAACAAGGTGGTGTTTTTATGAGTTAAATTTATAAATTTGCCTCATTGAAAAATTATTTTCGTCCAAAACAAACAAGTGTTTCATAAATTTCATTAGTGATTCGGCTGTTTGAAAGAATCCCGCGATCAGGAGAATGGTTAAATCGCAAATGTATCCAGTGTTCTGCAGCTAAGGCCATTCTCCGGTTTCCTGTTTTCTTGATATCATACTGTGCTTCCTCAAGAAGATGAACACCAGCATAAACATCGTACATGAAATCAGCAAGCTTTTTGGCAAGAGCACTTTGTTGGATTGGATCTTGTTTTAAGACGTGTTCAATGAGTTCTTCTACACGATTAACCTCATTCATTAACTGTGCTTTTATATTTGACAGTTTTGAATGGTCAATGGCTTTAAGCGTTTGGAATAGGTCTGCCATAAATGGTTCTGTGCCGCCTTTTTGAAGTGTTTTTAATACCTCAAGTGATTGGATGTTTGCAGTTCCTTCCCAGACAGGATTAACAATTGCATCCCGAAGCAGTCGAGGAGTCACATATTCCTCGATGTATCCATTTCCTCCGTGAAGCTCAAGTGCATCTTTAGTTGCAGATACACCCAACTCGCTGCAACGGTATTTTGCCAGTGATAGTAAAATTCGCAATAAAGTATAATCTCCCATTGAATGGTTACCGTAGGTATGAACTTTATCGAACAAACGAATCATTTGTGAGGAAACAGCCCACCCGGCTTCAATTTCAGTAATCATATTTGTCAATGTTTCCTGAACCATTGGAAAGCGATTGATAGTCTTTCCAAACGTATTTCTTTGGCTTGTATAGATAGCAGCCTCTAAAAATGCTCTTCTTGCAACTCCAAGTCCGGCAAGTGAAGTGCCTAATCTAGAAACATTTAATGCTTCAGCCATGTATTTGAATCCATTTTCTTCTTCTCCAATAAGAAAACCGATTGCTTCATTTAAAATTAATTCACCGCTAGCTACCGCCCGAACTCCTAATTTATCTTTTAATCTGCGGATAGTTACATTATTACGTGTTCCATCGGGAAGTGTGCGGGGAACGAGAAAGAGACCCAATCCACGCGTCGATGGCTTGTCATTAACACGTGCCAATGTGATGGCAATTTCAGCATCACAATTACTTGCAAACCATTTCTCCCCAGTCAATAAATAATGATCACCTTGCTTAATTGCTTTTGTTTCCGTAGCTCCTACGTCAGACCCGCCTTGAATTTCAGTAAGAAAGGTAGCTCCTTGTTCGTGTATATCCGGATCTATTGCAGCTAATCGGGACAAGTACTCCTGCTTTTGCTCGACGGAACCGAATTTTTCTAATACAAACGCTACAGACTGTGAAAGCCCCACTGGACAAGTAAAACCATTTTCTGCTTCACACAGCATATACAGTAAAATGGAGTTTACCATAAATGGAATTTTTTCAGGAGCGTTTGCATCGTAGCGATAGGAAAGAACCCCTGTACCGTAACCATCTTTAACAGTTTGTAAATAACCTTCATTATACCAAATTTCATTGATTTCTTCACCTTTACGGTTATATCGGATAAGCTTTGGAGCACCATCTCTATCAGTATGTACAGCACGTTTATCAATTGGACCTGCAGCAAGCCTTCCTGTTTCCTGAAAAGCAGATTCCACATAGGTAAGAACTATCTCTGATAAATAGCGCTGGGCATAACGGGTTAATATTGGATCATCTGTATACCAATTTGCATCATTTCCACTTTTCCATTTTGTATAGTCGATTTTTTTATGATTCGTTATACTGTTTGTCATGACTTACATCTCCTTTACAAGGTGTTTTAAAATTTTACCATTTGCATTGTACGGCAATGCGTTCACAAAAGTGTAGATACGAGGACATTTATAAGTGGGAAGTATATTCTTTTAAATCATGTTCTGTTATTTGTTCATGAATTAACAGCACTCCTTTAGGGAGACCCGTGGTTCCTGATGTCAACATAATTTCGCATATATCTCTTGAATCAATAGGAAGATATAAGTTATCACCTGAAAAAGCCTGTGCCTATTCAATAGATTCTTCAATTGAATAGATATCCGGCATAGAAAGCATTTCATTTACTTTATCGATAACAATTTTGAAATCGCTTTTAAAAAGAACGCTGACCGCGTCCATATTTTTTAAAATAGGAACTAATTCATTTGCAGCTAATCGAACATTTAAGGACATTGGAATAGCACCTAATTTGAGTATAGTAAAATATGTATAAAAGAAATGTTCATTAGAATAGCAACATGGTCTTTTTGTTTGATTCCTTGTTCTTTAAGAAATCTTGCCAATTGATTTGCAATACGGTTCATATCAGGATAAGTCAAACATGCAGTTTTAGAAATAAAAGCTTCTTTGTTCGGAAATTTTCTTGCATTTCGTTCCAATAAACCATGAATGGTTAGCATCCGTTTCCCGGCTTTTATTGTAAATTTAACTATGTAGAAACTTTTCTCGATATGCTAAAATTTTTGCTTTTGCAGTTTGTAATTCTGATATTTTTTCGTCAATCTCTCGTAATTTTTTTGATCTGAGTATTCAAGAATCCGTTTCTTTTCTATTTTTCCTGTTGGGTTGTTATCAAAAAGATCTACCATCTCCTTAATTTCGTTAAGGCTAAAGCCCAAACGTTTCCCTCGAAGGATTAATTTCAATCTTCGGCCGTGTCTGTCTGTAAAAATGCGTTGTTGATTCGGAAGATTTCTTTCTTCAGATTGAATTAATCCAATTTCTTCATAGTAGCGGATTGTTTTGGAACTAATATCATACAACGAGGCAATTTCACTAATGGAATACTGTTTTTCCGGCATCGCTCACTTCCTCCTATAAAGCTATCTAATTGACGTTAACGTCAACGAATCTTGATTATAAAATATTATATCTAGGTTTATTTGTAAAGAATATTTAAAATTATCAGATTAATATTCCGGATTGTTAATATTGCATCTATACAAGGTTTATTTGGTTATGCTCACTTCTCTACCTACGTCGCAAGCAAACATGCATGCAATGATTGGCTACACAAGAACAATTGCAGCAAAATGGGGGAACTATGGAATAACATGCAATGCAATTTGTCTCAGTAATGTAAATACATCCCTCGGGGATATTCAATTATTTTGAGAAAGTTATGGATAAGTCATCAATAAAACGGATTGCAGAACCGATTGAAGTTGCTAACCTAATTGCCTATCTAACGGGAGAAATTAATGGGATTGTTACAACATAGATGGAAGAATTACTCCGCATGTAGGTATAAGTTCTGGTGTAGATATAGAGGGTATATTGGTGAAAAATTTATAATTTTGATATAACAAATTGATCTTTCGTGATATTGGAAAATGTAAGGGCGGGTAGTTATGTTTATGTTATTCATAAATATCCAATGTACTTAAGAAGAGGAAATGTGTATAAGCTGACTCATATATTCGCAATGCTCCCTAAGTCGTACATGCAGCACAACTTAGGGGAGTGATAGCGATGTCTGTCAAAAAAGGTTACATAGCACATCTTTTATTATCAAGAAAAAATAAGTAGAGTTGCTAAGTACCAAAATCAAGAATTGTAGCTTATTGTACAATTTTCAGATTTATATACATCTTTAGTTGAGGTAGGTTCAAACACTTTAAAATGTTGAAGCTTTTTTCCGTAAATATGGATGGTTACAGCTTTTTCATTGCCTTCAGCAGTAAGAATATGGCAATCTGCAGGAGGAAGTAACTGTCCAGTGCTTTTTTCTCCTAATGTTACACTGCCTGTATAATATAATTTAACTAAATCATCTGATAATGTATCGATTTGTAAAAAGTTTTGGACTTTTACTCTTCCAGAAATTACTCCCTCTACCCCCCAAGTACCATCATGATCATGCAGCGGAGTAGATTGTCCAGGATTCCATACTAACGCAATGACTTCAAAGCGATCTAGAGCATCGTGATATAACGAATGTCTTGCGTATCGATTTTCTTCTGGAGTTTGTTTATCGATAGGAAGCCATGAGCTTGCGGATACTAGTTTTCCAAGCAAACTTTCAACTTCATTAACAATGTTATCATCATTCTCCGTAGTTTCTACAACAGTGGTTATATCTTCAATAAACTTAAGAAATTCTTGATTCTGTATAGTTTCTCTCATATATTCTGCTCCTTTACAAAACGTAGTCTAATTAGTTAAGAATCTTACACATGTTGTATTTATAAACTTATATCCTAATAATGAATTTTATCTAAGAATTTTACCCCCAATGGTTTTAATGGAAATACCTTTGTCTTTATAAAAATTATGCTAAAAAAATTTGAGTAATCGCTTACAACTTGTATTTTAACAGAAAATACAGAAAAAATGTTTTGTTTTGAAGAAAATCTATATTATATCTTTCTTTCATGGTAAGAAAGGATATTCTAAACATACACTGTACCGTTTAGCGGAGACGCTCCAACTAAGGAAGTACTTCTTAGAATAGTGAATGAAAAATCACTATTGTTATCATGGTAAAAATGGAATATGGCCATAAAGAGGGGAAGTAGGGAGTGGGACTTAAAGATTATAAGAGAGATAAAATAAATACTTTAGAGATAAAGCATACTTATAAGATTTTGAACGAACTGGTTGGAGGAAACAGATTTGAATACTACATACAATACTAATGAGCTAGTGAAGCAAGTAAATGCAATAGAGGAGGCTGAAACTGCTTTAACAATTTTTAACTCGAAGCGAACTCTTTCATCAGGTGAGAAGAACCTCAAAATAAAAAAACTAGGGTTCAGCACTTTGTTGCTGGACGCTTGCTCTCCGAATTCAATCTACTATAATGGGATTAAAGGATTTGGAATGAAAGATTTAGATAAGCTTGATCAAATTTTAGATATATATGCTTCCGAAAATATTGTTCCTTGTTTTGATTTGCTCCCTAACCAATGTAGTGGAGAGATTAGTAGGGTATTATCTGAAAGAGGATTTGTTTGTTCCGAACAACTGGCATTTTTATATAGAGATGTATAATTAGAGAGGGCAATAGAAAATCACGCATTTAAAATTGTACAAGTAACGGAAACAAATGTTGATGATTTTATTAACTTGATCAGTCTATCGAATGACGGCATGGAAATTCAGAAGGAAGTTATTGAACAAAAAAGACATTATTATTGTTGTTCTAACTTTAAAAATTATATTGTATATGTTGGTGATCAACCTGCAGCTATAGGCTCTCTTTTCATAGATGAAAAAACGGGATACATAGCAAACGATTATACTTTTGAACAATATAGAGGTCAGGGATGTCAGACTGCTTTGATACATCACCGTATTCAAGCAGCAAGACAATTAGGGCTCGTTCATTTATATACAGATGTGGAGTTTGCCTCAACAAGCCATAACAACATGTTAAAAATAGGGTTTAATACTGTTTTTGTCAATTCTTTTTGGATAAAACCTCACTAAATATAATAGGGTTTAAGGCGGCATAAGAAGCCGGATATTATTTTATATAATGGGGTAATAATTTGCAGGAGAAAATAGAGCTGAAAAGGAGAATGGTTGTATGAAAAAGGTGCTGATATTAGGAGCAAGCGGTCTGATTGGGCGAGCTATAATTGAAGAGTTTGCACGAGATTATGATATTTACGGAACATATAATCAATCATCGATTGCGCTTCCATTAGATAAGCAGTTCCAATTAAAAGTAGACCAACAGGTAGAATTAGAACATATTCTTCAAAGAGTGCAGCCTGACATTGTAATATCTTCCCTGCGGGGAGAGTTTCAACAGCAGCAGAAATTTCATCAGCATTTAGTATCTCTATTACGATTGACAGATGCACGCTTATATTTTTTATCCACTACGAATGTATTCGATGGGGATGATTCAAAACTTCATACTGAAAAGGATACTCCTATACCATTTTCTGAGTATGGCAAATTCAAAGTACAGTGCGAATCCATCATACAATATGAATTACAAGATCGAGGCATAATTATCCGTTTGCCTCAAGTTTGGGGAACTCGTTCGCCTAGGTTTAATCAAATAAAAGAACAGATAAGTAAGAAAGAAGCGATACCAGCATATCGGAATTTAATTCGTACTAGTTTGTTAGATGTTACTTTAGCCAAACAACTACGCTTTATTATCGAAAAAGAATTACTGGGGGTATTCCATCTAACTACATATGATGCAATTACAGATGAAAACTTTATTATTGAACTACTTCACAAGTTGAAACAAAAAGAAATACCAGTGCAACAGGAGTACTACAAAGATGCAGAGAACACGTACTATTTTGGGTTACAGAGCATACGAACTGAAATACCGAAGCACCTGCAGCAAACAAATGCAGATATCATGGGCAGTTTAGTACAGCGATAGTAACTTGAGAATGAAATATATTAAGAAGGAATTGCCTTATGTCTATGTGAGAGGATATAACATTTAGTATAATTTAGCACCGCTTTGTAGAATAAGATAATGCGGTGCTTGTATAATATTAGATTACCTGCAATAAGATATATTGGCAGTTTTAGTGTATACATTTATTCTATTAGAACCGTAGAGTATATATCTGATCTAAGCCGAATGTGCACAAATATATTATTGTGTTCTACTTTGCTTTGACCCAGGCATTGGTACTATAACCTCGTGCTTCCCAGTATCCAGTATGATCCTGTGCAATACATTCAATTCGGTTCAGCCATTTTACTGACTTGTATGCGTACATTTTAGGAACTATTAGCCGTACAGGTCCTCCTAAATCTTGCTCAATTGGTTTACCGTCACGTAAAACTGCAATTGTAATATCTTCCATCATAGCTTGATCTATTGTTAATGTATCTGTATAAATACTGTCACTAGAATAAAATTTTACATATTTTGCTGTCTTTTCAACCCCTATGCTCTCTAGAAAAGAACGGAGAGGAATTCCTTCCCATGTCTTTTTTCTCTTCCATTTTTGATTCCTTCATTTTCGAATCCGTTTCTTTCATATCATTGGATGTTCCCCATCCGACTAAAGCAAATGCTCCTGTTATTGTACAGATAGTTAAAATTTGTTTCCAATTTTTCATATAGCGTACCTCCTTATAATTATCAGGCATTTAAATCGTAATTTGAAATTCTTATCAATGACTAACAAAATTATTAAGAAAGTATTAAATTTAAAAAATATAAAATGTAAGGGTTGCTGTTATCCCAAAACATCAGAAAAGGTATTTTGTAATATAAGGAAGAATTAGAGCCTAGCGGCAAAAAATAATCTCATCAAGAAATTCTCAATGGAAGCTATTAACTGCGACAATACAGCACAAGTTGGAAGGACGTAATAAAATAAGTTTGCTAGGATGGTTTAATGGAGTGAATGATGGGTGCTGAATGGAAGTGTTGCAAAAAGGGACAGATTAAATTAATAGTATAGCGAAACAGGTTAATGCATTAGTATTTTACTTTCAATGTGCATTTACAAAATTGACTGCTATATATGTTTCTGACTATATTAGACGCCGACGTTTAATAGGGGGAGATATAGAGCTCTTTAGAACGAATTTTATAAGTATGGTAGACACCGAGTGAAAATTGGCAGAGCATAGGAAAAATGAATCTTATAGCCGTCTCATAATACCGGTGAGTTTGAAAGGGGGAGAACGGTGCAATATATAATCGTTGAAAGAGATGGTTTTCAGGTTGTAGGAATTAAAAAAGAGTTTTCGTGTGTTAATGGAGAAAATCTTATTGGTATTCCAAGAATGTGGGCGGAAGTTACGGAGAACGGGACAGACAATGTGCTATTTAAATTGAACAATGGTCAAATTAAAGGTGTGCTAGGTGTATGTGTCACAACCGGTGATACAAAAGCTAAGCAGCTAATGGATTATTGGATAGCTGTAGAATATGAAGGGAACATACCTGAGGGGTTATCGAAACTTGAGATACAAGCATCCAAATGGGCTGTATTTGAAGTCCACGGTCCAATGCCGGATGCTATGCAAAAAGCATGGAAACAAATTTTTTCAGAATGGTTTCCATCAAGTGGTTATCAGCATGCAGGTACACCAGACTTAGAAGTGTATACTGGTGAAGATTCCTCCAACCCTAATCTATACTCTGAAATATGGGTACCTGTAAAATGAAATAATGTTAATATTAGATGGAGGTCGTGTGATAATAAATGAAATATTTTACGTGGGATCTTGACTAATAACATGTCACAGAACGATGTGTTGAAATTGATATTAACTCAGCTGCAATAGTAAGTATAAAATTCTAATTATCGTTATTTTGTGAGTCGAAGCAGTTGATTTTATAATGTGATGAGGAAAAATAATGGAGAAAAATAACAATATAATGTACAGAGAATTGCACTTAGATGATTTAAATGCTGCGTTATTAAAAACATTCAATCGTTATCAGGAGACAAAACGGGTATGGTTTAAGGACAACGAGCAATACAAACTGAAGGCTGATTACTTTACTGAACAATGGGATGATGAAAAAAAGGAACTAGTCATACATTCGTTGCGACATTGTGTGAAAACAGGAGGGAGTGTAGTAGGAGCGTTTATACGTACTAATTTAGTTGGGTTTGCAAATGTAGAAGGTGAATTATTTGGCAGTAATAAAGAGTATTTAGAATTACCATATATTCATGTGTCTAATGAATGTAGAAATCGTGGCATTGGTAAAAAGCTATTTGAGCTATGTTGTATAAAAGCAAAGCAAATGGGGGCGAAAAAGCTATACATAGCGACTCACCCGTCAGAAGAAACCCAGTATTTTTATCAGGCTGCCGGCTGTATAGTAGCCGTAGAGATCAATCAAAGAATTTATGATAAGGAGCCTTTAGATATACAACTCGAGCGCGTTTTATAACTCTATATAAAGAAATGCCATCTTTAGGATTGGAGGGTGTTTAACATACCAGATAACATTAGCTGTAATAGAAGAAAGTGTGCGAACTGCTTAACAGAATGTGCCAATACATAAGTGACTTAATAGGGTCTTTCTATTATCCACATTTGGTGTAGTCCGCCTATCAATCTATCTTTTAAAAACTAAAAAAATGTAAAATCGGTTGACTTTGTATATTTATATTGTTATTATAAATAACATCGCTTCTGAAATTGATATTAACAGTTATAAAAAAGAAGTGAAAAAGTCGTTGACAAAAAAACATGACGATGATAAGATGATTAAGTCGCCTTGAGTGACACAATAGTTCTTTGAAAACTGAACAAAACAAGAAACAAACGTCAAGTTTTAAATGAGCAAGTCAAACACTTTTATGGAGAGTTTGATCCTGGCTCAGGACGAACGCTGGCGGCGTGCCTAATACATGCAAG
>NZ_JAGHKQ010000024.1 GCF_017742235.1 Bacillus sp. 165 | reverse complement strand
TATCCACTTCTATAATCATGAACGGTCACAAAAACGACTCAACCGTTGTTCCCCTGTAAAATACAGGTTAACAACGGTTGCTTAGTCGGTCTTATTTAAATGTGTCTACTTGACAGGGGTAAGTCCACGTTTGCAGTCTTTCGAGATTTATATCTATCGCAATAATCGTCGCTCCTTTTGTGCCAAAAGCCAAACAAAGCTCAGTTCCTAAACCACCTGCTGCCCCTGTTATTAAGACTTTTTTTCCATTAAATGTACCTTTCAATGCAACCCCCTCCTTCTAAAGAAAAAGGCCAGTATATACTGACCTTTTTCTTTAATTTTCTATTTAATTACATGTGAGTGTGTTTATCGTTTCCTGGAAGTCTGTTTGCTAAGAAGAATTGAAATACTTCTTTAGACGTTAGCTGCGGTGTATAGCCGAAGCTCTGCTTCAATTTTTTGTTATCAAGCACAGGACGATAACGTAAGAAGTTTACTTGTTCTTCTCCATACTGAGTAAATGACAATCTTTTAAAAATAAAGAGAACTGCCTTTAATAACCAAGCTGGAATCCTCAATACAGGCTTTCGTAAAATGGAAGAGACCTCGTCAATTGTCAACGCTCCATCACCCGCAACATTGAATACTCCTGTTTTTGCTCCCTTAATACCTCGTATAAGACATTCCACAACATCCTGATCCCAAATAAAGACGAAGGGACTTTTGGAGCCAGCTATACCGATTAACATTCTCTTTTCGAATAAGGAAGTAATCTGATTGTTCGTGGAGTCACCAAGAATCGTGCCTACCCGAAAGATGACTTGCTCCAGCTCCGGATGTTTGTTCCGATAATCAATTAACAGCTCTTCCACAAGACGCTTATGATAAGAATAAGCAAACTCTTCGTTTCCTCGTATTGGATGATCTTCCTCAATCCATTCTGCATTATCGGGATGATAGCCATAAGCAGCCCCGCTTGATGTAAGAACGATTCGTTTCACCTTATTTTCTACACAAGCCTTCAATACATTTTCTGTACCGAGAACATCCACCGAATATTCAAACTGACGATCACTCTTTTTTCCCGGTGTTACAATGGATGCAAGATGAACGACGGTTTCGATATTATATTGCTTCATCACCTCATTCATCTCTGTTGAGCGAACATCTGCGTTTACATATACAATAGCAGGATCCTTTATAGCAGGCTCTCTAATATCCGCTGCGACAATATTCCATTTTTCGTCTGCTTCTCGGTTTAACTCAACTAATTTTTTTAAAAGGTTGCTCCCAAGATAACCCGCTGCTCCAGTAATCAATAGATTCATACATGTAACTCCTCAATAACAGGTTTAACTTTTGACTGCTTGCGCGACCAAAACGTGGCAAGTGACAAACCGGATACTAAATGCCAGACTCCCCACCAAGCAGCTACAATAGCCATGCCGCCCAGTCCATCAAAAAAGTTAAAAATAAGAATTAACCCTAATCCAGAATTTTGTATGCCCACCTCAATGGCAATCGCACGGCGATCAGCTTCTGGAAGTTTAAATAGTTTGGCAGAAAAATATCCTGAAAGAATCGCAATAAGATTTTGCAAGAATACGACAACAACAACCATACCAACAAATTGAACAAAATAGGTAAAGTTAGCTGCTAGAGTCCCGATAAGAAACAGGATAAAGAATATGATTGAAAAGTATTTCATTCCTTTATTCATCTTTTTCGCGAAAGCTGGATATTTGTATTTTATAAGCATTCCGATAATGAGAGGTAGTCCAAGCATCATAAAGATGGAAACTAGCATATCTATCGGACTGATTGTAAAAGATCGCAGCAATGCATGGGTATCAGGATACAATGAACCCCAGAACATAACATTGACAGGTGTCATAAAGATAGCTATTACCGTAGAAACTGCCGACATCGTAATCGATAACGGTGTATTGCCCTTTGCTAAGTACGTAATAAAATTAGAAAGATTTCCACCTGGACAAGAAGCAACGAGAAATAATCCTAATGCAATACTTGGTCTCGGTTGAACCGCCATTACTAATAAATACGACAGCGCAGGAAATACAAGAAATTGACCAATAAGCCCAATAAGAATTGGTTTTGGGGTTGTAAATGTGCGTTTGAAATCGGCAATCCGTAAATCTAAGGCTACACCAAGCATAATGAATGCAATTGCAATATTCATGATTGTCAGTGTAGTAGGATTAAAGTTAAGTTGCACTTGATCGATACTCATTATTTACCCTTAGGCTCTTGATGCATATCTTTGAAATATTTTAACCCCGGTGCCCACATATGCTTTACTGGATCAACATCCACATGAATAACTGAGCATCTTCCCGTGCTTAACGCCCGTTCTAATGCAGGCTTCAGGTCTTTCGCATCATTTACATATTCTCCATGTGCCCCCATGCTTTCTGCTAATTTATCAAATTGGATTTCTCCCAAATCTGCATTAATGGTTTCTTCAGGACTTAAAGATTTTTTTAACAATGTTTTAATTGGCTTCAATGCAAATTGCTGATTCATTTTCACCATTCCCCATTGTCGATCGCACATTACAATAAAAATGACTTGCAGATCGTTTCGTACAGCTGTTTCTATTTCCTGCGGCTGGAAGCCCATTGCTCCGTCACCAATAATACAGCAAACCGGTAAATTCGGATTTGCAGCAGCAGCACCAAGCGCCTGTCCAATTCCTGCACCCAGCATACCAAATTTATAGGTTGAAAGGACGGAACCCGGTTTTTCCAAGTGATAGTAAAAATTAGACCAAATCACGGTATTCCCGCCATCTAATACTTTAATTGCATCTTTTGGAAATACTTCCTGACAAATGGAAGGCACATGAGCAGGATTCATCGGAACTGTATATTCTTCTAATTGTTGATCAAGCTTTTCCCGGTGCTTTTGTTTATCAGCAATGATTTTTTCAATTTTAGCTTTACGGTTTTCTATCGAAATCTCACTTCTTCTTGTTTGCAATTTATTATATAGCTGCGTTAAAAAGGTTTTTACATCAGCTTGAATAGCAACTTCTGCTGGTTTATTTGCTCCTAAAATACTTGGGTCAATGTCGACTTGAATCATTTTTTGGTTGGCATTCCAATAAGGAGCTTTCCCCCACCAATCTGTTTCCCCAAGTCTAGAACCAAGAACAAGAACAACATCTGCTTCATTTCTTGCTTTGTTGTTTGTCCCAATATGAATCATAGGAATCGTTAATGGATTGCTCTCTCGTACTACCCCGCGAGCTGCCCAGCTCGTTGTAATCATAGATTGCAATAGTTCAGAAACCATTTCGAGCTCTTCGTATGCACGTGCATGCACTACTCCGCTCCCGGCATGAATAAGAGGAAACTCTGCATTGATCAGTAAATCTACTGCACGATCTAATTGTTGTTCAGAAGCACCTGGCATCTCTGTCACACGATATTGATGTGGCTCCCAAAAAGATAGATCACATTTTACTTTCGTATTTAATATATTTTCAGGAATGTCAATATGGACAACCCCAGGTCTTCCTTCATAGCACTTTCTTAAAGCTGTTCTCAGCATCTCCGGAATTCGATCAAAGGAAGGAACCGCTTCGCTCCATTTCGCAATTTTAGAAATAACGCCAACCTGATCAAAGCATTGATACGTACCGCCTCGATCTGGATACATAATCCCTGTTCTTCTTGAGCTTGTAATCACAAGCACTCTATTCCCTTCCCCTTCTTCCACCACTAGACCAGGCAAAATATTAGCTACACCAGGGCCGTTACTTGCCATACATACCCCAAGCTTACCCGTTACACGCGCATATGCCCCCGCCATATGAGCCGCACTTGTTTCATGTCTTGGTGTGATCAATTCAATTCCATATTTTTGCAAATTGGAATAAAACCCAAAATAAGTACCATCAATAATTCCGAAAACCTTATCAACACTTTCAACACTAAGCATTTTAGCGATTACTTCGCCGCCAGACATTTCTCTCATACGTTCCCTCCTGCTACCCCTTAAGGTAATATAATGGATACCCTTAAATAAAACGCTTTTATTTTACTGATTAATTTAATTATTCTGAAATCTAATGTTATATTTAGACAACTGCATACTTCTGTAATTCTAACCATAAATTTTTATATATTTTTTCTACATCTTTTTCTGTCGGGATTTTCTGATTCGTTACTATGCCGTTTCCAGATAAAGCATCCTCTACTAAAGTCGGCAGTGCTTCCTCCAAACGAGCGGCGTTATCAATATACGATAACCCTGTCTCCCATATATGAAAGGTCGAGTTGTATTGTTGTATATACCTTACAAGATTTCTCGCTAAATCTGCTTCACTTCCACCTGCGATGCCCATAGCTTGTGCAATTTTTGCATATCGTTCCTCGGATGCTTCCAATCCATACTCGATCACAAAAGGCAGCAATAACGCAACACATATACCATGAGGAATATGAAACCTTGCACCGAGCGGTCTTGCAGCTGCATGTGCTAGATTCGTAGACGAGTTAGAAAAAGCGATTCCCGCATAGCAGCTTCCTAGCAGCATTTTCTCTCTTGCCCCGATATCATTTCCATCTTCATAAGCTCTAGGTAATGCTTCAGCAATCATTCGGATTGCTTCTAGTGCATAATGATCACTCATTGTAGTAGCTCGCGTTGAAACATATGCTTCTATAGCATGCGCTAGGGCATCGAGCCCTGTAGAAGCTGTAATCTCTTTTGGCAAACTAACTGTTAACTGCGGGTCAAGAATTGCTGCATCTGGAATCAGACTGGGATGACCGGGATTCTTTTTCACCCCGTTCTCAGCATCCGTTATCACCATTACTTTAGTCGCTTCAGACCCTGTTCCGGCTGTTGTGGGAACAGCAATAAGCGGAACCCTCTCTACTATTTTCATTGTGGCGATATCATCTAAGCTGCAATCTTTATGTATAGCAAATACCGAGATTGCTTTAGCTAAATCAATTACGCTTCCTCCACCAATCGCGACAATGCAATCCGCTTTGCATGCATGTATTTCAGCTAATGCCTCTTGCAAATGCTTGCTCGTAGGCTCTCCTTTTACATGAGAAAAAAACGTTGCTTGTATACCATGTTTTTTCAGGTTCTCTTCAAGCTGAGAACGCAGCGTCCCGCTTTGCAGCAAAGAGCCTGTCACGACAAATACATGAGTTGCATGATGTTTTGCTGCTGTTTCTCCTATTTTTTGTACGCTGCCGCAGCCAAGGTGAATGACCCTTGGCAAACATAATGAACTACTCATTTCTTTATTCCTCCCATATGCGTCATAATTACGAAATGAGCTATTTATTTCGTTTTGTTTTAATACGAAACACATACATATCTGGACGAAAATAACTTATGTAATACTCAATCGGCTTCCTTTTAGCATCTGTAATGAGCCGCTCTAAACTTAATACGCTGGAACCGGCTGGAACATCAAGATGCAGGGCATCTTCTGCAGAAACTTCTTTGCAGGAAATAAATTGCTCTGCTTCTATCAGATCAATGCCCAAATTATTTTCAAGCAAATCATAGATGGTCGTTGTCTCCAAATTATAGTTTGCTAGCTGTAAACCAATTTCTTTCGCATAAAAATGCCGTTCAATTGCAATTGGAGCCGAATCCGCTGTCCGAAGTCGTTCAATCGTATACACTGTTTCGGTATTTAAGAGTTCCGAGATATAGTTTACCTCTGAAGCAATACCGCTGTTCAAGAGCTTGGACCCTGGTCTCATTCCCATCCTTTTCACTGTATCTGTTAAACTATTTAAAGAATCGAGCCATTCGTGTACAGGCGGTGTTTGAGAAATAAACGTCCCCTTACCATGAACCTTTTCTAAAACTCCCTCTTGAACAAGATGAGAAATTGCCTCACGAACTGTAGTCCTGCTGACAGAAAATCGATCCATTAAATCTCTTTCACTTGGAATCTTATCCTTATAAATTCCTTTTTTTATATCAGACGCTATAACGCTCCTAAGCTGCAAATGTAAAGGAATCGGATTATTCGTATCAATCAATAAACATTCCTCCTTTATCATTTAAACTACTCATCACGACGTACGGACCAGTTAAATTGAACCAATAGCAACACTTTGAAAAATACTTGCTGTTTCTTAAGATAATTATAATAAGAAGTATTTTACTGAGCAATATATTTTTCAGAAAATTTTTTAAATTGATTATTTTCTGATATAAAGTATTTCTAGCATTACATAATTTTGATTCCTATTTAAATAATAAACCCACACTTGAATCACCCAAATTAGGCAAATGCATATATTACTAATCAATATACAGCCTAAAAAGGAGTGACAATAATGCATGTAGATTTAACAACCCTGCACTGGATATACGTTACATTTATAGGAATTATCATCTTGTTCTTAATCCTAAGACGTGACACTAGTCTAGTCTGCTTAGCAGGTATCTTTCTTCTTGGCCTTGTAGCAACTGAATCACTAGCCAGCTCAGTCAGTATTTTATTTTCTAGCTTCATCTACGCCATAACCGAATTACTCTCCACAATTCTAGTAATCTCGATCATCGTTTCTATGAGTCAAGCATTAACAGAAAGCGGAGTGCATCAAGCGCTCATCAGTCCGTTTACGAAAGTGATGAAAAACGCTACACTGGCTTACTGGACAATTGGGATAGTCATGATGATTGTGTCGTGGTTTTTCTGGCCTTCTCCCGCTGTAGCATTAATTGGAGCAGTATTATTGCCAGTAGCACTACGTGTAGGGTTACCAGCATTAGGTGTCGCAATGGCCATGAACTTATTCGGACACGGCATCGCACTTTCTAGTGATTTTGTCATTCAAGGAGCTCCCAAATTAACGGCAGATGCAGCAGGAATTCCTGTTTCTGATGTGATTCAAGCGAGTATTCCTCTAGTAATTGTCATGGGCGTTGTAACAACTGTTGTTGCCTTTTATTTCTTAAAACGTGATATGAAAAAAGGAATTTTAAAAGCAGACGTAACTGAAAACCAATCCAAAACGGAAACATATCTACTGTCCTCTACACAACAAAAATGGATGGCCGCTCTTGTGTTCATTTTGTTTGCAGTAGATATTTGGGCAATGGTTCACTTCAACTTACAAGGCGGGGATGCAACAGCATTAATCGGAGGTACTTCACTCATCATCCTTTCCATTCTATCCATGCTAGGACATAAATCTAAAGGATTTGAAGAAGTAACAAATTATTTAATTCATGGCTTTAAATTCGGATTCCGCGTATTCGGCCCCGTCATTCCAATCGCAGCCTTCTTTTATCTCGGTGACAGCGGATTTACCGCCATTATTGGGGATTACCTGCCAAAAGGATCGAATGGAATTGTAAATGATTTAGGCTTTGCCCTTGCCCATGCAGTACCCGTAAACTCTAGCGTAGCAGGAGTAACGTTAACGGCGGTTGGTGCAATTACAGGCTTGGACGGATCCGGCTTCTCAGGAATTTCACTTGCTGGATCAGTTGCTTCTTTATTCGCCGTGGCCATAGGACATGGTGTCGCCACCCTGACTGCAATGGGTCAAATCGCCGCCATTTGGGTAGGCGGTGGAACATTAATCCCTTGGGCGTTAATTCCTGCGGCTGCGATTTGTAATGTGGATCCGTTTGAATTGGCTAGACGAAACTTGTTCCCAGTGGTGATTGGGTTGGTTGTGACTACGATTGTGGCTATTTTCTTACTATAAGGTTTATAAAAGAAGCTGAACACAAGGTGTTCAGCTTTCTTTTTCGTTCACACATTAGAGGTTTGTATGAATTTTTGTATTCTCACGAACAAGCATACACCTCTATATCCCCACAAAAAAGCAACCACATCATATGTCGATTTGGTTGCTGAATTATTGACTTGTTCTTTCACTTATAGAACGCTTGATAACGTAGTACAAAAAGCCTGAGTCTCTAACGCAGGCGACATAATCAGGATTATCGGTAGTTGTAAATTAGCAAAGGGGTAATTATATTTCCACCCATCTTTTAAAGCCCTCTAATATCTCCTCTAAATTTGTTGATCCACCTGCACCCGCAAACTGTCTTTTCTCTTTTTCAATTGAAACTCTACACTGAATCCAAGCAAGTAAACTCATAAATACCTCCTTTTTAGCTATCCTAAGAGATTCTATTAACCTAGCCCCACTTATCTTAAGTTACAGATATTTATTCGCAAAACCGTTGTAATTCTCTAGCAGTATGAGTAACGGTATTTTCCTCTGTATCAAATAAAGATAATTGACTTCCTACTTCTGACCAATAATATTCACCATAATAATTTTCTTCTTCCACTTCATCATGTATCCATGCAAATATTGAAAATGTATATATTCCATCATTTATCTTAATAATTTCTGCCTTATAGAGTTTGTTTTTAGTGAAAAGTTCCTTTATTACCTTCATTTTAATCCCCTATTTTCAAGTCTACTTACCATAATTGGCGAAAGCGGACGTAAACAAATGTATTTTACTTAAAATCAGCACTTCTTAGTTCAACAAATAAAACAACCCTTTATTTAAAAAAGGAAAGGTGTTTAGCAAGCTCTGGATTCAATTCTTCAAATTTATAGCTATAATGTCTTTTGTTATTGAATCCAACAAAATCTATTCCAATGCAAGGTTCTATATCCCCATCTACAATATTTGAATCAATAAAACTCAAATGCTTTAATTTTGGAATTTCTTTAATAAATTTCAAATTTTGTATGTCTCCACAACGAGCAAAAATAAGAGTTTCCAACTCTCTTAAGCAACTAACATAGCTATGATTTTTTATCTTGCTACAATTATCAAACTCAATCCATTTCAAAGTTGTTGAGTTTTTTTCAACCTCATCAATATACTCAAGATTTCTTAAATCATTTACTTCCAGTTTAGTTAGCTTAGAAAATGCATGACTTCCCTTTAATGAATTAAGATTTCCTTGTATTATCTTTAATTCTTCAAGCTTTGTTAGCGATATTAGTTCTTCAAGATTCTTTTCTTTCGGTTTGTATTTCCAAATTGAAAGTTTCCTTAAGCGTTTTAAATTTTTCAATGTATATAGCCCCGAAAAAATCTGTAATATACGGACTACCGATAGATAAGTCTTCTATTTGAGGGCAATCCTTGAGAAATTTAATATCCGCCGGCTCGTATGTAAGGCTGTTAATATAGACACTTTTAAAGTTATATGTATTAATGAAATCAACGTATTCGTCGATTTTGTTTCCGTGAATTTGCACAGTATCATCTATGACTAGAAACTTCTTTTTATTCATATGTAACTAACCTTTATATAAGATTAATTTATATACATCTTACCAAATAAATTGACCTTCAACAGGCTTTCGTATTGAACTAAACCACGCCGATAATTGAATATCCATTTTTAAAATGTTATCACACAAATCCTTTCAAGAGAGCTCATGTAGGAGAAAATTGACAACTTAGTTAACACCTCAAACTAGCAACCTCTTTACTCTGTCATGATTATTGTTCTATGGATAATTGAGCTGCCAATCAACGTGAAAATTTATTACAAAACCAAATACAAACCCTGATACAACAATAAATAAAGCAGGTCTAATTCACTGGTGAATTAGACCTGCTTATCATGCTATTTGTAATTTTATATCACCGAGAGTAGGTCTTATGCCGCTCTTTTTTCCACCATGAATGTAATTACCACAAATAATAAAAATGCCAACAGAAGCAAGGTACCGCCAACAATAAAAAACACAATAATCACTGATTCATTTAGTTGAAAGGGATTTAGGTTGTACATCCACATACCCGAAGTTAGTCCGAGTGCCCCTACCATTCCAAAAATACTATGAATCGCTACTAGCTTTTTGTATTTTATCGTATATACTTTATAGAAAATTCCCCATGCGAATACGGAAAGCCATCCTACTAATAAAATATGTGTATGAATCGGCTTTAGGGCATAATCCATTTGACCAGCCATATGCGACCCCATAAAAGTTCCGATGATACCAAAAATTGCAGCAAATCGAATTAACCGCAAACTCCAAGTTTGTTCCATTCTCTATTCCCCCAATAGTTACTTTTCTATAGAAGGAAGGGTGATCGTGAAGATAGCCCCCTTCCCTTCTTTACTTTCCACGACGACTTTTCCCTTATGCAGATTAATGATCTGTTTGACAATGGAGAGCCCGAGACCGGTACCTCCCTTTTTCCTCGCTGAATCGACACGGTAAAATCGGTCAAAAATTTGCTCCATATCCTTTTGGGACATTCCGATGCCAGTATCCTTAAAGGTAATTATAAGCTCTGTCTCTTTTTCATCCAATCCTATCCAAATGCTGTCTCCTTGTCTGCTATACTTGATGGCGTTGGTCATGAGGTTATCCCATACATTCGTCATCAGTTCTGAATCGTATTTGAATACACACGGAATGAGATTGTACGAAACCTCTATGCCCTTTTCCTCAATGAGCCATTGATATCTGCGTATGACCTGTTTGATCTGTTCATCTACTCGGACTTCTGAAATCTTCATGGGGTAAGCCTTTTGATCCAGCGATGTCATTATTAATAGTTGTTTTGTCAAATGGGAAAGTCGTATTGATTCCTCATCTATGATCTCCAGATACTGGCCACGTTCTTCCTCGGACACGTCTGACTTCAATAGCTCGGCATAGCCCTTAATATTCATCAGAGGTGACTGAAAGTCATGAGACACATTACTAATGAAGGATTTTCGGGCTTCATCATTATGCTGCAATTGCCGTTGCATGGTGGTGAAGCTTTCGGCCAGCTGCCCGATTTCATCCCGGCGTGTGATCGTCAAGTCATAGTTGAAATTCTCACGAGTCAACTCCCTTGTGGCTTCAGTCAGTTGGGTAATGGGCTTAATCAAATGTTTGGCAAACCAAATCATCCCGATAATGCTTATTACTGCAACCGCTAAAATAAACCATACGAGAATCATGTGAATATCAGAAAAAAGCAGTTTGTTGTTGGGGCGCATGAACAACGCATATTCTTGACCATCGGAAGTAAACGGTACCCCGACGGTATTACGAACATCATTAGAAAAGTGGCCCATCATAAAAGGATGTTTGGAATCATCACTCATTCCGTGATAGATTTCCTTTTCGTCCAATACCTTCATAGCTTCCGGAGAAAGCTCGGTCTTCGAGAAATCCTCCCCAAAATACTGCTTTTTCCCTTCCTTATCGATTAAGAGCACCTGATATCCCAGCTTCCCTATCGATTCTAAATATGGCGCCAGAGCAGATCGGTGACCATGCATTCCCTCTATGCTCGAAACGATTTCTTCTGCAATTACGACGTTCTGACGATCAATCTTCTGCTTGGTTGTGGTCATATATATCCAGTTGATAAGGATGAAGCCGGTGATGACACTGATGGTCAGGATTAAGAGTGTAGCCGCAACAAATTTCCGGTAAAGTGTCCTCATTACAAAACCTCCAGCTTATAACCAATCCCTCTCACAGTCTGAACTTCTACAGTCGCCTCATATTTCTTTAGGCGATCTCGAATGCGATTGATGTGGGTATTCAGGGTTTGTTCACTTCCTTCATATTCACTTCCCCAAATCTGTTCAATCAATAAGGCACGCGGTGCAATCCTTTGAATGCGTGAGGCAAGGATACTCAATATTTCAAACTCTTTTAACGGAAAAAGGATGGTTTCTTGATTGATCATCACCTCAAAGTTGTTTCGATCCAGCACCACATTCCCTACCTTGATTACTGTTTCCATTGCCCGTTTCACCCGCCTCAGGACAACAGCTACACGATATAACAGCTCTTTTACCTCAAAAGGCTTCACGATATAATCTTCCGATCCGGACAAAAAGCCCTTTTCCTTATCATCCAACTGGCCCTTGGCCGTGAGCAGAATTACCGGAATATCATAATCCTCTGATAGTATCTTTGTCAGTTCAAATCCATTCATTCCCGGCATCATCACATCGACCACCGCTAAATCAACAGTCATCCCTTCTAATACCTTCAATGCTTCCTCTCCATGATTCGCTTTAATGACCTGATATCCCTTGCGGCTTAAATGGATGGAGACTAGCTTTTGAATATTGACATCATCATCAACAACCAGAATTTTCATGAATCAACCTCCTATCAGTAAATACGGGATTCCCTCGTATTTCTACTATTGACTATTATGAGAGGTTTGATGATCCTTTTCAAATGCCATTATCAAGGTTGGCAGCAATACTCCCCTCACCAAGAAGGTATCCATAAGGATCCCAATCGCTACAATGAATCCAAATATGAATAGATCAGCAATCGGCATTGTGGTCAGGGCTGCAAAGGTCGCAGCCAGGATGATACCTGCGGATGATATGACTCCACCGGTATTCGTCATAGCTATTTCAAGAGCTTTCTTGACACCATGGTTCTTCCTTTCCTCCATAAACCGGGATACAAGGATGATATTATAATCAACCCCCAACGCTACGAGGAAGATGAATGCATATACAGGTACCCGGGTACTAAGGGCATCAAAACCGAACAACACATCCACCAGAAAGCTTCCAAGCCCCAATGCAGAGACATATGATAGCAAGATCGTCCCCACCATATATAACGGCATCCTAATGGAACGCGTAAGAGCCACTAAGAGACCCAAAATAAGGACTGTTTCGAGAATCACGATGGTCACGATATCTTTATTATTTACCGCCCTCTCATCCACCAGCTTTGCTGTTACTCCTCCATAATACGCTTCACCGTCGATAGAGAGATCCCGGAGCATTTCAGGCGTCGATTCCCTTAGCTCTTCCATAAAGTCTATGGCCTCTTTAGAATAAGGATTCATGGATAAAGTAACACTTAATTTCACTGCTTTCTTATCCTCTGTTTGTCCTCCTGTACGAACCGATGCAATTTCGTCAAACTTCTCCAATTCTGATTTGATTTCATCCGTCTGTTCTTGTGTTAGAGTCTCATCGCTTTCAATGAGTAATGTAAAAGGGGCAAGCTCTCCCTTATCAAAACGTGATTCCACAATCTCATATCCGACACGGGATGGTAAATCTTCTGGAAATTTCTTCACTGTATCAAACTCAAAATCAATATTCATCACATTGATTCCCGTCAGCACCAAGAAAATTCCTATCAATCCACCACTGAGCCATGGTTTTCTCACCACAAACTTTGCAATTGATCCCCAAAAAGCGTGTTTCATGCCTTTTTTCTCACCGTATTTCGGTACCTTCGGCCAAAACGACTTCCGTCCAAATAGAGTGAATAGCGCCGGTACAAGCGTTATGGACGCAAGCATAATAAAGAACATGGCTAATCCAAATACCGGGGCAAAGTTCTGATAATCACGGAAATCAGCTAAGAATAAGATCAACATGGCCACCATCACGGTACCACCAGCGAAAAACACAGGCTCTCCTGTGGCACGCATGGCGCTCTTCATGGCATCATATTTGCTCTCAACTTGGTAGAGTCCTTCACGGTAACGTGAAAACACAAATAATGAATAATCAATAACAGCTGCGAAGAGCAGGATACTCATGATCGACGTCGTCGAGTTATTGATTTCCAATCCGGCAGCCCCCATCAGAGCCACACTCTGATTCACTACCTGATAGACGATGATCGTTGCCAGGAGAGGAATGAACGCAAGCAGAGGCGAACGGTATATAACAATCAACAACACCAATACGATCACTATTGTCGCTATCAATAAAGTGACATCCGCCTGTTCAAACAGTTTTGTCGCATCCCCCGCAATTCCCGCAGGACCAGTAATATAGAATTCCATGTGGTCGAATGTATCTGCAATCTCATTACCGATTTCCGACGCCTTGTCGTTGATTTCTGAATAATCTTTACTTCCAAGCCCTTTTTCCAATTCCATCGGCACAATCACCGTAGATCCATCTTTGGAGATAAACCCTTCCAAAGCTTGGGGCGGAAGCTTGCTGATATCAACGATACGATCGATTCCCTTAATATCTTCAGCCATGATTCCTTTTAGAATCTCATTGACCTCATCTAACTTGATGTCACCTGAATCATTATGAAAAACAAGGATACCAGGAGTCCCTTGCTCATTCGGAAATAATTCTTCTATTTTATCCTCAGCGATTATCGACGCTGCTTCATCAGGGAGTGATTGAAAGTTACTCACTTTATAGTCGCCAATTTTGGGTCCAGCACTTAAACCTACCATCAGTACTATCCAAAAAATGATAGTGAGCCACATCCCCCTCTTTGTCGATACCCAGTCTGTAATTGGGTTCAGCAATCTTCTCATTTTATTTCCTCCTTCATGTTATTCGGTTCAAATTATAACCCTCTAACATAAACTTAATATCAATTTTTGTTTACAGAAGTGCGCTAGAAAAGAAGATATAAGATCGTATCCCCACTGATCAGGGAAAAACTCCGTGGTTTTGGGCCAAAGATTAAAGAATTGTAAAAACTTATAAAAAGGGGTGAGTAGCTTCAGAAAAGGAAGTGGAATAACTGTCTGTAGTTCTCTCATTACGTTACGAAAAGGAGAGTGCTGTTCTGAGAAGCACGGACTGATGCATCCCCCCTCCTCAAAAGCCCGAGCGTCTGACAAGACCCTAAGGAGGAGAAGATTAAGAAAGAAAATAGGAAGGAGATGATACACTTCAACAAGATGTTGGCTCCTTTTTTCGTGATCTGTCCGATAAAAAAGACACCTTCCCATGAAGGCGTCATATGCTACAATCTAGGTCTATCGTTTCGAGCATTGTCAAGTCGCGTAGAAGCCTCATTCATTTCTTGATTTAACGACTTTTCAGGTGTGCCTGATTTATACTTTCTCTGTATATAAAAAGCGCTGATGAGACACATAGCAAAAACTCCCCAAAAGATGAGTCCAAATAATGTCATGGAACCCCCCTTTCCGTTCTTATTATAGTTTAATATATCCACCAAACTCTGATGCTGCTCGTTTTTATTTACTCTAAAAGATAGGTTAAGCCATAATAACTATCACTGTCTTAACATTCAATACAATGTCCTTGCCTACAAATTCAGCTTCATTTGTTTTTCTTCTGCAGATTTCTTTTCTACACTCGTGATGAGGACATACCCAAAAATTAATGCAGCAATACGATATACATCTGTATACAGGATCAAGGAGCTGATATAGTGTATTGGTACGATATTTAGTTTTAGTGTAACAAAAGGGTATAAAGCGACATACCGTGCTGGGGCCCCTATGAATACTAATTTCTCTACTTGAAAAGACCAGCTTCCTGGACTTACCCCTGTCAAGTAGACACATTTAAATAAGACCGACTAAGCAACCGTTGTTAACCTGTATTTTACAGGGGAACAACGGTTGAGTCGTTTTTGTGACCGTTCATGATTATAGAAGTGGAT
>NZ_JAGHKQ010000023.1 GCF_017742235.1 Bacillus sp. 165 | reverse complement strand
AAGGGAATTACAGGACTATGTCCACTGGTTTAATAACATACGAATTCACGGAACCCTTGGATATGAAAGTCCGATTGATTATAAAGATAAACACCTTAAAAAAGTTGTCTAGTTTAGTGTTGACATAACAGTATAAAGAGTGTTATACAAAGTGGCACCATGTGTTTGCTTT
Source organism: Bacillus sp. 165 (assembly GCF_017742235.1). Taxonomy (GTDB): domain Bacteria; phylum Bacillota; class Bacilli; order Bacillales; family Bacillaceae_G; genus JAGHKQ01. The sequence continues at coordinate 21,958 of NZ_JAGHKQ010000023.1, read as the reverse complement.
TTGTTAAGAGTATAAATTGTGGTGTATGTGATGTAGTTTTAGAAAAAACAATAGGACTGTTACAAGAGTACCCTATGATAAAAAGTATGTTAGTTCCCATGGATACCGTTCCACAAGTTGCAGCGGAATATTTAGTTTTTACAGCGCCTGCTTTATTGTTCTTTGTGGGAGGAAAAGAGGTTTCACGTCATGCACGTTTTATAAAGTTTGAGGATTTGGAGCGTGAATTTCATAATTGGAAAGAGCTTACGGAGTAAGGATCCGTAAGCTCTTTTTAGCAGATTTACACGGGAAAGTCGCCCTTTTGTTTTATTTCTGTCGATTGATTTGGCACTTTTATCAATAATATTCCCCCGATAATAAACAATACTACAATGCTCAACACGCCGTTATTTGTACTATCGGTCAATTGCGAAATGATACCTACTAAAAAAGGTCCTAAAACCGCTGCGAAACGGCCAAATATATTGTAAAATCCGAAAAATTCGTTAGATTGCTCTTTTGGTACAAGCTTGGCAAAATACGAACGACTTAAAGCTTGAATGCCCCCTTGTGAAGTTCCGACAAGCAGTGCCAATATCCAAAAATCAGTTGTTGTATCAATAAAATAGGCATAGATACAAAGAATGGTATAGATAATAATCCCTACATAGAGCATGGATTTTCCTGGGAATCTTTCAGCCAGTCTTCCATATAACCAGGCAAAGGGAAATGCTATAAATTGTGTTGCTAATAAAATAATTAACAGATTAGTAGCACTGATTCCTAAATCGCTTCCATATGTGGCGGCCATTTTAATAATAGTGCTGACTCCGTCAATATAGAAGAAATACGCTATTAAAAATAAAAACAAAGTTTTGTGTTTTTGAATATCGCGAAATGTTATGAACAAACGTTTAAAGCTGTTTGCGATTGGATGAGCCTCTCGCTCTATATAATATACTTGCTTTACATTACGAAGCATTGGAATGGTAAATATCCCCCACCATATTGCTGTAATAAAAAATGAAATTTGACAGGCTGCTATGACGGATAAGCTGACAAGTTCTTGCTGCGCCAGCACAATAATCGCCATACAGAAAATAAATGGGATGGTGCTGCCTATATAACCGATGGCAAAGCCATTTGCTGAAATTTTATCCATCCGTTTTTCTGTTGTTACATCGACTAAAAATGCGTCATAAAAAATGTTGGAGCCAGCAAAGCCAATAGCTGTAACCATGTAAATAATTAATAATACGCTCCACTGGTTTCCGGGCACTACTGAAAGTAAAGCGGTAAATAGGACACCTAATATAAAGAAAAACGAGAAAAATTTCTTTTTATAGCCTTTGTAGTCAGCGATTGTCCCCAAAATAGGTGCTAAAATGGATATAAGCAATGTCGCCAGTGAATTGGCGTATCCCCAGTAGGCTGTTGATGTAGAAGCTTTCATACCAGCCTCTTCTGCCACCATCTTAAAGTATAGAGGCATAATCGCGGTGGTGATGGCTAAGGTGTAGGCGGAATTAGCCCAATCATAAAACATCCAGCTTTTCTCAGCTTTTGTTGTTTTCACAAAAAATTCCCCCTTTATATGTTTATTCTATTGGAAGTAGAGCAAGAGAAAGCAGAATAGAAAGGAATTTAACGAAGGTTTTACAAGCGCTTTTAAAGAAATCTGATATGTTGAAATTTTAGTATGAAATATAGATACTAGGTGATACTAAATTTTAAATTATCTGTTTTTTCTATTGAAACAAAAATATAATTGTATTAAAATAATCTAAAATCTTATATGACATCACTATGAAGAGGAATAGTAAATGCTGTCCCAATTTTTCCAGAGAGAGAGTCCACGGCTGTAAGACTCTTAAAAAGGGCGTATTGAACCAGCCTTGGAGTTCTGCACTGAACATGAAAGTAGGCTGCAGCGGCAATTACCGTTATCCACGTTGAGAGAGTGTATGATTGCATTAATGAGGGTGGCACCGCCGAACAAAGCTCGGTCCCTGTTTTAGGGATTCGGGCTTTTTTTATTTATCTAATTGAGGAGGAAATAATGTGACAAAGGAAAAAAAAGCTGTACAGGAAATTACGGCAATGGAGAAAGACTTTGCTCAATGGTATACCGATATTGTAAAAAAAGCAGAACTAGTTGATTATTCAAGTGTAAAGGGCTGTATGATTATTCGTCCATATGGCTATGCTTTGTGGGAAAATTTTCAGAGAGTGCTTGATGATAGTTTGAAAGTAATGGGACATGAAAATGTATATATGCCAATGTTCATTCCAGAAAGCTTATTACAAAAAGAGAAAGATCATGTGGAAGGCTTTGCTCCTGAAGTTGCTTGGGTTACGCAAGGAGGAAGTGAGCAACTGACAGAACGGTTATGTGTACGGCCAACGTCTGAAACGCTGTTTTGCGAGCATTTTGCAAAAATTGTACAATCATATAATGACCTTCCAAAGCTATATAATCAATGGTGCTCGGTTGTTCGATGGGAGAAAACAACACGCCCATTTTTACGTACTACAGAATTTTTATGGCAGGAAGGTCATACAATTCATGCAACGGCAGAGGAGTCTGAGAAAGAAACTATCGATATTTTGAACATGTACGCATCTTTTTGCGAAGATTACTTAGCGATTCCTGTAATTAAAGGACAAAAAACTGAAAAAGAAAAATTTGCAGGGGCCACAGCGACATATACAATTGAAAGCCTAATGCATGACGGAAAAGCATTGCAAACAGGAACTTCCCATAATTTCGGAACAAACTTTTCTCAAGCATTTGATATAAAATATGCAGATAAAAATGGGGAAATGCAATATGCTCATCAAACTTCTTGGGGAATTACGACTCGCACAATAGGAGCTGTTATTATGGTACATGGCGACAATAATGGACTCGTACTGCCACCAAAGGTTGCACCTACACAAGTTATTATCATTCCTATTGCTCAGCATAAAGATGGGGTGCTGAATAAAGTACAAGAGGTGCAGGCACGTATTGCTAAAATAGCAAGAGTTCGTTTGGACGCTTCAAATAAGACACCCGGTTGGAAGTTTAACGAATATGAAATGAAAGGTGTACCAATTCGTTTAGAAGTAGGCCCAAAAGATATGGAAAATAATCAAGTGGTGTTGGTACGTCGTGATACGAAGGAGAAAGAATTTGTGTCGATGGAGGATCTAGAAGCGCGTATTGCCGCACTTCTAGAGGAAGTTCATCAATCCATGCTAGAAAGAGCCCGTGTATCTCGGGAAGAGAAAACCTATACTGTATTAACCCTTTCAGAATTAAAAGAAATTGCTAATAGAAAACCTGGTTTTATTAAAGCTATGTGGTGCAAAGAAGCATCGTGTGAAGAAATGCTGAAAGAAGAAGCGGGTGTAACATCTCGCTGCATGCCGTTTGAACAAGAATGGCTATCTGATACTTGCGTGTGTTGCGGTAAACCAGCACAAACAATGGTATATTGGGGAAAAGCATATTAATAGAAAAAGCATCGAGAAAAGTGTCTCGATGCTTTTTCTTATTTCTTAAACAAACGTTTGATTAAGAGGTAGATACCCTACGGTTTCAAGGGTTTATTTTAATTTAATCAAACGTTTGTTTAATTATGGCTCGACAATTTTTTTAGGCAGCTAAAGATTATGCTGGTTTGGTTACACGTACTAAACGTGGTGAAGTGGTTAGCATAAACGATAAAATAACCGCGGATAAAATCGCAGCAGGCACCATGTAAGAAGCATTATATACAAGAGAATAGAGTGCAACCGGCTGACCCTTTGGAGCAAACTCCGCAAAGAAAATTATACCTGCGGTGAAATGGGCTAAAAATCGAAGTGCGCTTCCTAATAATACTCCTAATGAGATATAAAGAATGGTTTTCTTATTATTCCCTGCCGCAAATGCTTGTTTAATCTTATTAGAAAATACACCCGCAAAACCGAGTGCTGTAAAGGCGAAGAAATAGTCGATAAAGCCTTGTACTGGATGTACAATGTAGGCTTGTGTGACTACTTGCAGTATGCCAAACATAAGTCCGTTTGCCAAACCGCCTTTCCATCCCCATCGAAACGCCATTAAGAATACCGGAATCATAGCGAACGAAACAGAACCGCCTTGTGCCCAAAGCTTAAAAGAAAAAAATGGGACAGTATCAAGAATAATTGCTAATGCCGAGCACATAGCTGTTTCGATTAAAAATTGAATGCGCTTGTTTCCCATAGATGTCTCCTCCTTATGATGCGTAATCCTGTCCAAGGAGCTTTATAAAACAAAAAAGCAATACAGGAATGCCTAGATGCCCCTTGTATTGCTGACCGTTCTAAGCCACATCCCTACGCTAGCATTAACTAACAGGTTCGAAGGGTCTGAATACAACATTCACTCTCAGCCATATTGGCTCCCCTTGTGGATTACGTATTGAATTATCATCCTTACTATACAGAAAAAGCGAACAAGTTTCAAATGCTTTTTTACTTCTTCGTAAGAGAACCAAGCTCAGCTGCAATTGCTTCCATTTCGCTGATGCTGAATGTATCCTTTCTCATCACAAGCTCGTAAATTTCTTTTAGTTCCTCATACATTTCTTCATTGAAGCTGGAAGCTCGTACTGCTCCAGCATTTACCATACGAAGTTTTTCTTTAATGGCCTCTACCATATATTCAACGTTTTCTAGAGATTTTACAGATAAATCCATATGAAGCCCCCCAATTTTATTTACTATAACTGTATCTTAACATTTTTCATATAACAGGAGTGAAAGAAATATCACAAACCATTTAAAACCTCTCTGGTTTTCTTTATATATAAAAATGGATTGTTTATACTAAACATAAGAATGGATACCATGAAAGGAAGAAAACTATGATATCTGTATTATTTGTTTGCTTAGGGAATATATGCCGATCTCCTATGGCAGAGGCAATTTTTCGCAACCTCGTAAAGCAAGAAGGATTAGAAGGAAAGATCGTAATTGATTCTGCAGGAACGGGAGATTGGCATATCGGATATCCTCCTCATGAAGGTACACAAAAAATTTTAACAGAAAATGAAATACCTTTTGAAGGAATTCAAGCTCGTCAAGTAGAAAAAGAAGACTTAACAAAATTCGATTACATAATTGCGATGGACAACAAAAATTTGATTGATTTTCAAAAAATTGGTAAAGTTCGACAGGAAGCATATATAGGACGGTTGTCTGATTTTGTTCCTGATCAGGACTGGAAGGATGTTCCCGATCCATATTTTACAGGAAACTTTCAGGAAGTATATGAAGTGGTAACATACGGTTGTCGGGAGTTGCTGCAGTTTATTCGCAAGAAGCACAAGATTTAACTTTATATTATTTATGAAAGGGTGAAGGATTTATGGAAAAGAAGAATAACATTGTGAGAAACATTGCTATTGGAGTTGTAGTAGGTGCTGCGGTTACTTTACTAAAAAAAGATAATCGTGAGAAAGTTGTACGCAACGCGAGAAAAGCAAAAACTAAAATGATTGAAATCCGTGAAAACCCTGCAGATTTTAAAAACAAAGTAAAAGAAAATGTACAAACTATAAGTATTAAGGGAAAAGAGCTTACAGATCTTTCTCAAGTGAAAAATAAAGTCAGTGAATTTAAAAAAATAACTCCGGCTGTCATGGAAACATTAAAAGAAACTCGTCAGCGCTTTATTAAGACAAAACAAAATGTACAAGATAATGGAGAAACAGAAGTTGCTGCTGCGTTAGAGGAGACAGCAATTCTCGAGAAAGAGCCAATGGTATCAGAAATTGATGAAATGGAAGAAACAAGAGGGATTGTACTAGCAAACCAAGGTGTACAGGAAGAAACAATTGAAGAAGAAACAGAACAGATTGTAAAGAACGAAAAACAAAGCGAAGAGCTTGTAGGCCAAAAACAGGATGAAATAACAAACGAAGCTTTAATTGGGGACAAAACAAAAACGGACGAGAAAAAATCCCAAGCTAAGTAGGTGAAACAAATGCTTTCTGCAGAAAGAAGAAGTAGCATTCTGACATTTATCAAAGACCTTGTAGTACGAACAAAAGATGACGATTTAGCGGGCTTGGCTGCTCAGCTCGCTTACTTCTTCTTACTGTCTTTATTTCCTGCCTTATTTTTTATAATTACCCTCTTTGGATACCTTCCGATTGAAACGCAAGATGTCCTCGAATTCCTTCGGCAATATGCTCCAGTAGATGCAATGGAGCTCATTGAAACAAATGTAGAGAAAATTGTAGGTGAACAAAACGGCGGTCTCTTATCGTTCGGGTTGTTAGCGACGCTGTGGGCTGCTTCTAATGCCATTAATGCCATTATGAGGGCTTTTAACCGAGCATATGACATAAAGGAAACACGACCGTTTTATATAACAAGAGGCTTAGCAATTGTACTGACAATTGGCATGGTGTTTGTCATTATGTTTGCTTTGTTTATTCCTGTTTTTGGAAAGGTGATTGGAAATGCTGTATTGAAAGTGTTTGGATTGTCGCATAACTTCTTACATGTATGGAGTATTCTTCGATTGTTATTTAGTTTTTTAGTGATTCTAATCATATTTTCTTTCTTATACAAATTAGCCCCCAACCGTAAATTAAAACCTATGGAAGTTATTTCTGGGGCGTTATTTGCAACTGGAGGATGGATAACTGTCTCCTATCTTTTTGCCTATTATGTTGATAATTTCGGGAACTATTCTACTACTTACGGGAGTATTGGGGGAATCATCATTTTAATGCTTTGGTTCTATCTGACCGGTTGGGTCGTTTTACTTGGCGGAGAGATTAATGCATTGCTCAATTGCTATCGTACAAGCGGAAAGGATTCCCATTATAAAAAACCATAGTTCCTCCATACTATAGGTGTAACCATTTTAATGTAGGAGGATCACCATGAGCAAAAACCAGCATGGAAACAACACAAACGATAAAAACCAACGCAAGCAGCGTAGCAGCTCTCAGCCTAAGCATAAAACAAGCAGCAGTGCGAATGGACATAACGACTATCATTAAGCAAAAAGCGCATCGGCTATATACCGATGCGCTTTTTAACAATAAAGCTGATTTTCACCATGTTTATCCATTCGATTTCAATAAGCGTAATCCGTTCAAAATAACTAAGATAGTACTTCCTTCATGTCCAATAACGCCGAATGGCAAATCAAGAAACTGTAAAAAATTTGAGCAAATCAACAGCATGATAACAGCTAATGAGAAAACCACGTTTTGCTTTACAATGGTATTCATGCGTTTGGAAAGCAAAATAGCTTGCGATAGACGAGATAGTTCATTTTTCATCAATACAATATCTGCTGTTTCTAGAGCCACATCCGTACCTTCTCCCATGGCAATACCAACACTGGCAGTTGCTAAAGCTGGGGCATCGTTAATGCCGTCACCTACCATAGCCACATTTTTGTATTTTTGTTTTAAGGTTTTTACGGTTTCTACTTTAGTTTCTGGTAAGCAGGAGGCGTAGTATTCGGAAATTCCGCTTTCCGAAGCGATTGCCTGTGCGGTTTGCTCGTTGTCACCGGTAATCATAATGGTTTTAATACCTAATTTATTCAATTCCTGTATAGAAGCTACGGCTTCTTGACGCAGCACGTCTTTTAAAGCAATCAATCCTAAAATACCATACTCGTCTTGGATGTAGACTATTGTTTTTCCTTGCTGCGCCAATTTGCTTGAAATGGAATTATGGAATGTATGAGCTTCTTCTCCTACAAAATCGCTTTTTCCTATTTTATATTCTTTACCATTCAATACACCTTGCAGACCGAATCCGGTAACATCTTCCACATTCTCAGGTGTACTTAGTGCTGTATTGTATTGTTCCTTTGCGTATTTCACAATAGATTCAGCAAGAGGATGAGTTGAATGGTTTTCGATAGAAGCAGTTATATGCAGAATCTCTTCTGTACTTACTCCTTCACGCGTATATACATCTGTCACAGCGGGTTTTCCTTTAGTTAATGTCCCTGTTTTATCGAACGCAATTGCTTGTAAAGAAGCCAATCGTTCTAAATGGACGCTGCCTTTAAATAAAATTCCATGACGTGCACCATTTGAAATTGCTGATAGAGCAGCTGGTGTGATGGACGCCACAAGAGCACAAGGAGAAGCAACAACCAGTAGAATCATGGCGCGATATAAGGTTTCATTCCAACTCCATCCTAGTGCATAATGGGGAACAATCATCATTAATGCCACTACTGATAACACTATCTTTACATAGGTTCCTTCGAATTTTTCGATAAACAGTTGAGAAGGTGACTTTTGACTTTGCGCTGTTTGTACAAGACGGATGATTTTCTGGAATAATGTTTGATCACTTGGTTTTGTAATCTCAACAATAATAGAGCCACGCATATTTACTGTCCCTGCGAAAACCTCATCCTTTAGGTGTTTTACATTTGGAACAGGCTCTCCTGTGATGGCAGATTCATCAATAGCAGTTTCTCCTTTGATGATTATTCCATCAGCTGGAATGCGTTCACCTGGCTTAACAAGTATATGGTCTTTAATTTGCAGTTGTTGTATCGATACCCTCTTTTCTATATTATTGTTAATTAGCAAAGCTTCTTCGGGCTGTAAATCCAATAAAGCTGAAATTTCTTTTTGACTTTTGCTCATGGTATAGGCTTCTAAAGCACCACTTAACGCAAAAATGAAAATCAGTATGGCACCTTCTGTCCAGTATCCGATCATAGCGGATCCGATAGCAGCAAAGATCATCAGCATTTCCACGTTGAGTTCCTTCTCAGCAATTGTTTCCTCAATGCCTTCTTTCGCTTTGGCATAACCGCCAATTAAAAAAGCAAGTAAATAAAAGGCTGTAGAAGCAGTGGATTGCTCTGTTTTATCTAATGACCAACCGATAAAAATAAAGACACCGCATGCTATTGCAAATACGAGTTCATAATGACTGCGAAACACTTGCAGCAATGATGGCTTTTCTGAACCTCCAAGTTCTTGGCTGTTCATTATTCGTTTAGCTTCTGTACTCATGAAATCCTCCTCCATTCTCATTGAGAAAAAGAATCAAAATCGTTATCCCTATAAAATGACGAAAGCTGCTATCACAGAGATAGCAGCGTGGGTATATAAAGTGTAAACAGATTATATTTGCAGGTTAGTATTATAATGTTCTTCATTATACCATATGTTGACATGGGAGGAAAGAAAATTGATTGTGCATAAAAGTTTTTTAGTTGCCTTTCTTATGTGCTGCTGATATAAATAGATATGTTGTGTAGAAATACTGAAGGGAAGTCTTTATGTGAAAGCAAACAAATTTTTTACGCACCCTTTAGGTATTGCTGTTTCAGCAATATTTACAACTTTCTTATGGGGGAGTGCGTTTCCGTTTATTAAACTGAGTTATAAAGAGCTTGGTATCGGTCAAAAAGACATTGCAGAACAAATTTTATTTGCCGGTTATCGATTTTTTCTATCTGCTCTTATTATTTTATTAGTGTTTAGTGTTATGGGTAAACAAATGAAGCTGCAGAAAGCCACAGCTGGTGCAGTGATGAAAATCGGTTTGTTTCAAACATTCCTGCAATATTTAATGTTTTATATCGGTCTTAGCTTTAGTACAGGTATTCAGGGATCTATTATTGCGGGTACTGCATCGTTCTTTCAACTAATTTTGGCCCATTTTTACTATAAAGGGGATTCGTTAAATACCCGCAAGTTTGTTGGGTTGTTTATTGGATTTTTAGGAGTTATTCTTGTTAACATTTCAAGAGGAGAATTGAAGCTGGAGTTTGGAATTGGAGAGTTTCTTCTTTTACTCGCGACAATCTCGTATTCGTACGGCAATATTCTTGCGAAGGAAGGAAGCAAAAAAATGGATGTTGGTTATTTAACCAGCTACCAAATGTTATTTGGTTCATTCGGGCTCTTGGCCATCGGCATTGTACAAGTGGGGCTGCTGCCATTTACCTTTGATTTGAAGGCAGTGCTTATGTTGTTATATTTATCATTTGTTTCTGCTGCAGGATTTATGATTTGGAATACGGTTATGAAGTACAATCAGGTAGGGAAAGTATCAATGTACTTGTTTTTAATTCCTGTATTTGGTGTAATGTTATCCGGGTTAATGCTGAACGAAGCTATTCATGCATTTGTCCTGTTAGGATTAGTATGTGTGGCTACAGGAATTATTGTCGTTAATCGTACACCGAATGTAAAAGAGAAAACAATCGAAAAAGCGTCTTAATATAGGCTCTATCTTTTATAAAAGATAGAGCTTTTTTTACATAAGGGAAAACTTTGGTTTGATATAATTATAATAGGTCATATGGAAAAGGAGAAAAAATGGAGAAAAAATCTACCCTGCGCGAGCTGATAGAATCAATTGGATTTGCCTTTTTAATTGTTATGCTTTTGAAAGCGTTTGTCTTTTTTCCAACAAAGGTCGAAGGGGCTTCAATGGAACCGACCTTGCACACAGGAGATAAGTTGATTGTTAGTAAGCTCGTTACTTATACACATGATTTACACCATGGAGACATTGTTGTGATTAAAACGGATGATTATTATGTAAAACGAATTATTGGATTGCCAGGGGATCTCATAGAAATTAAGAATGACCAATTATATATTAACGGCCAACCACAAAATGAACCGTATTTGAAGGAAAATAAAGAACAAGCGGACAAATTAATGATGCAACTGACCGGTAATTTTGGTCCAATTTCCTTATCAAATGATGATGTGTTTGTAATGGGGGATAATCGCCTAGTGAGCCGTGACAGCCGTAATGGGTTGGGAACCATTCGTAAAAGTGAGATTTTAGGAAAAGTAAAAGGTGTTTATTACCCTGTAAAAGGTATTCGTATACCAAAGTAGGAAGGGCCGAGCATGGAAGAAATAATTGGTAATGTGTTTAGAGCTTTTTGGTGGGTGGTAAGGTTTTTACTACAAGGTATTGTCGAGGCGTTGATATGTGATTTATTGGATTGGCCTATCAATAGAAATCCAAGTAATAAGAAGCTAGCACATCGGTTGAAGTCTTTGGAGCAGGAAGACTGGTTTAGGGATTTGTATGCACATAAACAGTATCGGGATGTTATTTATACTAATATAGACATTCGATCATACCTTGGTAAAAAACGAAATATTGAAAGGTTAAAACAAGATGGTAGAGAGCGTTCAAATCTTATCAGAAGAATAAAGGAAGAAGCTGTTTATTTTACTTCCTCTTACTAAGTAGACTGTTTACAAATTTTTCAATCTTTAAAGTGTATGAAATGGGAAGTAAATAAGTGTCGTTTGTTTTTATATGAAGGTACTTAGTGCATTTCAACATGCACTGTAAAAGCAAGAAGAAGGTATGGAGAATAAGAAAATAGATAGTAATCGTGCTATAAAGGAGAGAAAAAGATTATGGACATCCGATTGTTGACAAGAGCAGATGTAGAATCCTACCGTGACATTCGATTAGAAGCACTCAAAACTAATCCTGAGGCATTTGGCTCCAGTTACGAAGAAGCAGTGACTCGGACAGTCAAGCAATTGGCCGAAACGTTTCCGGTAACAAATAATAATTTTATCGTAGGGGCGTTTTCGAAAGAAGAAAAATTAATTGGCACGGCGGGATTTCGTCAAGAGCAGGCAATGAAAATGAAGCATAAGGGAATGGTTTGGGGAATGTATGTCACTCCAGATTATCGTGGACAAGGTATAAGTAGACTTTTGCTTCAACAGCTTATTGCAGAGGCGAAGAAGCTCCAGGATCTTGAGCAAATTAACTTAGTTGTTGTAACCATTAACGATGCTGCGAAGGTATTGTATGAGCGTTTAGGGTTCGAACACTTTGGTACGGAGAAGCGGGCATTGCGGGTTAATGATAAATATTATGATGAAGATTATATGGTGCTTTCGTTGCAGCGATAATGCGTTTATAGTGTTTTATTTAATGAATGCGGGAGAGGCTTGACTGTAAAAGCACGATTAATTGTAACTACTGTTAATGAAGAGCGCCTGTATGAGGTTGCTCTTTTTCGTTATATTAATATTTTTGATCTGATTAGTTAGTATGTGTTCGGATTGAAAAGGTAAAGGTATTGCTGCAAAATGAACGGTTAAAAATTTACGAAGTTACCACTATGATTGGTTGTCCAGATGATATTTCGTAAAGTATTTAAAAATAACTGAAAAAATGCTAAATGAAGATCGTACTCAGGTCACCACATAAATGCGAGAGGTCCAACTTTTCATTTTTTACGTATATTGGGGGAGTATTTGTTTTTTTGAATAATAAAAATGGAAGCTTAGTTGCTTAAAGTATGCCATACTAGAGAAAGTTTGGTATGATAAATACCACATGAGTTTATGAGGTGATAATTTGATAAATTTCGGTGTTATTGGAACAAATTGGATAACAGAAAGATTTATTGATGCAGCTATTAAAGTCGAGGATTTTTCTTTAACGGCTGTATATTCCAGAACTGAAGAGAAGGCAAAAGAATTTGCTTCGAAGTTTAATGTAGAAAACATATTTACGAATCTTGAAGAAATGGCCAGAAGTGAAGAAATTGAAGCAGTATATATTGCGAGTCCAAACTCTTTGCATGCACAGCAGGCAATTCTTATGATGGAGCATGGGAAGCATGTGATATGTGAAAAGCCTCTTGCTTCTAATACGGCAGAGGCAGAAGAAATGATTCGTGTTGCACGCAAGAACAACGTATTGTTTATGGAAGCAATGAAATCCACATTACAGCCGAATTTTCTATGTATAAAAGAACATCTACATAAGATTGGAAAGGTTCGCCGCTATTTTGCGAGCTATTGTCAATATTCCTCAAGATATGACTCCTATAAGCAAGGCAATGTACTGAATGCTTTTAATCCAGTTTTTTCAAATGGTGCATTAATGGATATAGGAATTTACTGTATTTATCCACTAGTTGTCCTGTTTGGGGAACCAAAACAGGTGCAAGGGATGGGGTATATGTTAGAGTCCGGCGTAGATGGACAGGGCAGTATTCAATTGCAGTATGAAGAAATGGATGCGTCTATTATGTATTCAAAAATTACAGATTCATATGTACCTTGTGAAATTCAAGGAGAGAATGGCAGCATTATTATTGATAAAATTCATACCCCTGAAAGGGTGGAAATTCGTTATAGAGACGGCTCTGTGGAAGATATTTCTCAGCCTCAAGAAAGTAATACAATGTATTACGAAGCAAAAGAGTTCGTAGAGTTGATCAAAAACGGAAAGGTTGAATCAGCTATAAATTCCTATAATTATTCACTGATAACGGCAAAAATTATGGAAGAAGCAAGAAAACAAATAGGCGTTGTCTATCCTGCAGACCAACAAAAGTGAGAATTGCTTGAAGCTTATGAATGAAAGGCTTTGAATTGAAATAATATAAGGATAGTGTTTTGAACTGAGTGTAATCAGGAACAAAATTGAAAAATGGTAATTCGATACGTTATTGTTTATCATATCTTTCGATAATTGGTATAATTTAATGTGTTATTTTTACGTAAGACTAGAAAGAGTTAAGGAGCGAATGACTATGGCACAACAACAAATCGGAGTTATCGGTTTAGCGGTTATGGGGAAAAACCTTGCGTTAAATATAGAAAGCAGAGGTTACTCAGTAGCTGTTTATAACCGTTCAGCTGATAAAACGGAAGAATTTTTAAAGAATGAAGCAGAGGGAAAAAATTTCGTTGGTACATATAGTGTTGAAGAGTTTGTAAACTCATTGGAGAAGCCGCGTAAAATTTTATTAATGGTAAAAGCTGGTGCACCGACAGATGCGACTATTGATTCACTGAAGCCGTATCTTGAAAAGGGTGACATCCTAATCGATGGAGGAAACACGTTCTTCTTAGATACAATCAGACGTAATAAAGAATTAGAAGCGGCAGGTATTCACTTTATCGGTACTGGGGTTTCAGGCGGTGAAGAAGGAGCTTTAAAGGGACCTTCTATTATGCCTGGCGGTCAAAAGGAAGCTTATGAACTTGTAGAACCAATTTTAAAATCAATTTCTGCAAAAGTGGAGGAAGATTCTTGCTGCACATATATTGGGCCTAATGGTGCCGGTCATTATGTAAAAATGGTGCATAATGGTATTGAATATGGCGATATGCAGTTAATTTCTGAAGCATATTTTATTATGAAGCATGTGATTGGTTTAAATGCAGAGGAGCTTCATGAAGTGTTTGCAGAATGGAATAAAGGCGAACTAGATAGCTATTTGATTGAAATCACAGCAGACATCTTTACGAAGGTAGATGAAGAAACAGGTAAACCGCTTGTTGATTTAATTCTAGATACAGCAGGTCAAAAAGGCACAGGTAAATGGACAAGCCAAAGTGCTTTAGATTTAGGAGTACCGCTTCCAATTATTACGGAATCTGTGTTTGCTCGCTTTATTTCTGCTATGAAAGAAGAGCGTGTAAAAGCAAGTAAAATGTTGCAAGGACCTACAGTGCCAGATTTTGCAGGTAATAAAGAAGAACTGATTGAAGCAGTTCGTAAAGCTCTATACATGAGCAAAATTTGCTCATACGCACAAGGATTTGCTCAAATGCGAGCAGCATCTGAAGAGTATGACTGGAATCTAAGCTATGGAGATATTGCAATGATTTTCCGTGGAGGCTGTATCATTCGTGCGCAGTTCCTGCAAAAAATTAAAGAAGCGTATGATGGTGATCAAAACTTAGCGAACTTGTTATTAGATCCGTACTTTAAAGAAATTGTTGAAAGCTACCAATCAGCATTGCGTCAAGTTCTTGCAGTAGCGATTGAACGCGGTATTCCGGTTCCATGTTTTTCTAGTGCGTTAGCTTATTACGACAGCTATCGTACGGAAACGTTACCAGCCAATCTTTTGCAGGCACAACGCGATTACTTTGGTGCACACACATATCAGCGTGTAGATAAAGAAGGTATTTTCCATACAGAGTGGTTTCAAAAGTAATATAGATTAAAAAGCCCCATCCTGATAAGGATGGGGTTTTGCTTATGTAAGCAAATAGCTTGTTGTTCCTACTGGCCACCAGTGGAATCCATCTTTTTCTAATAAAGCATCAGACTCCTTAGGACCCATAGACCCAGACTCGTAGTTCGGGAAGTTTTTTGCTTTATTCTTTTCCCATGCTTGTGAAATGGTATCTACAAACTTCCAGGAAAGAGCAACTTCGTCCCAATGCGTGAAGTTAGTTGCGTCCCCAAGCATGCAATCATACAGAAGGCGTTCATATGCTTCAGGTGTATTTATTTTATCACCGCAGTTATTACAGTAATTTAATTGAATTGGTGTAGAAGAAGCATGACCGCCGCCTTTTTGAGCGTTTAAGTGCAAGGTGATTCCTTCATCCGGCTGGATATGAATCACAAGCAGATTCGGACGGATATCTTTGCCGCGGTTAAAATATAGGTTCATCGGTAAATCTTTAAATTGAATGATAATCTCAGTAGACTTTTCTGTCATACGTTTCCCTGTACGAATATAAAATGGTACGCCAGCCCACCTGAAGTTATCGATTAGCAGCTTTCCTGAAACAAATGTTTCTGTGTTGGATTCAGGGTTCACTGAGTTCTCTTCACGATAGCCAACGACGTTATCCTCATCCACAATTCCTGCTCCATATTGTCCACGAATAAAATAATCATCGACTTGTTCCTCGGGAACCGATCGCAGAGCGCGCAGCACTTTTACTTTTTCACTGCGAATTTCGTCTGTAGTCAGTTTGATTGGAGGCTCCATTGCGAGAAGAGCAACCATTTGAAGCATATGATTTTGTACCATATCACGAAGCGCACCTGAGGATTCGTAATATCGTCCGCGATCCTCTACGCCTAATGTTTCGCTTGAAGTGATTTGGATGTTAGCGATATGATGGTTATTCCAAAGCGGCTCAAACAGAGCGTTAGCAAAACGAATCACTTCAATATTTTGCACCATTTCTTTTCCTAAATAGTGGTCAATTCGATAAATTTGATCTTCTGTAAATGCTTGGCGAATTTGTTCATTCAACTCTTTCGCGGATTCATAATTTTGACCAAATGGTTTCTCAATAACTAGACGACTCCATCCTTCTGTAGATGTCAGCCCTTGTTTCTTTAGATTATCCGCAATGGTGCCAAAGAAATCAGGTGCCATCGCTAAGTAAAAGATTCGATTACCTTCTGTGTTATATTGCTCATCAAGAGAACTCAACAAGCTTTTCAACTCTTGATAAGATACTACGTTTGTTACATCAAAAGGGTGATAATAGAAATGAGAGGCAAATGTATCGTGGCTTACATTTTTCTCTAAAAAATGCCCGATAGATTGCTTCACATTTTCACGAAAATCTTCATTGGATAAAGATCTTCTTGCAACACCAACAACAGCAAAATCCTCCGAAAGCTTGCCGCTTCGATACAGTCTGAAGATAGAAGGAAACAGCTTTCGTTTAGCTAAGTCGCCTGTGGCACCAAAAATAACGATAATAGATTTAGGTGTATTAGTTTTCATGAATGCAAGGTCCTCACTTTATTCTGAATAGTTCACACTTAGTATATAGCTTATTTAGTAATACATGTAAAAAAACAATATGAAATACTTAGTCTTTCTTATGGTGTCCTAAAAATTAGTGTAACTAAGTGAATGAAACTGTAAAGATTTTTTAGAATGCTATGTAATTTAACTGCTACAGACATTTTACATGAATCTTCTTGTTCTGTTCAATTGAAGTTACTTGAAGACACATAATAATTTATTTTTTAGAACGTAATATCTACGTAAATGTACAAAATAATAAGGAATTAAAACAAAATGATGACGAGAGTGTATTGTAAAAATATATAGGTATCGTAGACGGTAAACACTTTTCAATCCTTTTATTTGTACTGTAGAGTGTAAATGGGAGGGCTTGAAGAATAAGTAAAATGGTGAGCAGTATTTATAAAAAGCGGAAGATTACTGAGATTAATGATTGGAAAGAGACGCTTACATTTTCTATAGGAGAAACATTATGTGTGTAAGCTAAACTCGTACAACCTGTACCTTCACGTAAAACCACTAAGACTGTATGCTTTGTTAAGAGGAGGGCTATACATTGAAATCATATCGAGGTTTTTTAATTGATTTAGATGGTACTATGTATCGCGGTACGGAAAAAATTGAAGAAGCTATTATATTTGTAAAGGAATTAGAACGAAAAGGGCTGCCGTATTTGTTTGTCACGAATAATTCTACTAAGCGTCCTGAGCAGGTAGCAGAGCATTTAATGGGAATGGGAGTTCCTGCAACCAAGGACCATGTCTTTACTACAAGTATGGCAACAGCTCATTTTATTGCAAAGAGACGAGCAGATGCACGCGTCTATGCCATTGGAGAAGAAGGTCTTCATTACGCCCTTCAAGAAAAGGGGTTGAATATTGTAGAAACAGACGCCGATTATGTGGTGATTGGCTTAGATCGTTCTATTACATACGAAAAATTAGCTGGGGCGGCAACGAATGTTCGAAGCGGTGCCACATTTATTGCAACAAATGGCGATGTAGCTTTGCCGACAGAACGAGGATTACTGCCGGGAAACGGATCTCTTGTTTCGGTTGTGACTGTATGCACAGGGATACAGCCGATATTTATAGGAAAGCCTGAATCCATTATTATGGAACAGGCTTTAGTGGTATTGGGAACATCAAAAGAAGAGACCATCATGATTGGAGATAATTACGATACCGATATTTTGGCAGGTATACGTGCTGGCATTGATTCTTTATTGGTTCATACAGGTGTCACAACGAAAGAACATTTGCAAACTGTTGAAAGTCAACCGACATATTCCTTGTCTACCCTGTCTGAGTGGATATTTGCAGAGTAAAAAAGCGAAGGATGTGCTCCTTCGCTTTTTTACAAAGATAATAGAGGGTAGAAAAGATGTACTATCCGGTTTCAGATGATTCCATCATACTGTTTTGCTTATTCAGCAATTTCTTCATATAAGTAGTAGGTCACGTTATAAATATGTTCTACTTCTTCATCCGTCATATATACTAAATTCTCTCGTTCAAGTCCTTTTTTCTTTTCAATAAATTCAATCATATTTTTACGTTCTTCCCTTTTCATAATTATCCGCTCCCTTTGTTTTTCTGTTTTAATACAGATTTTTTTAGTTAGTACTATTATATAACAGAAAACGAAGAAAGTGCTACTATTTTTTCATAAAAAAGTCTATTTTTCAAAAAAAATTATTAAAAACGATACAGTCTCTCGATTTTCGAGAGACTGTACTATTACAGGGTGAGAACTTCAGGCTTAACAGCACCTGCTTTATCGATATAGTAAACAGCTGTAGGTGTAATCTTAAGCAAGACATAATTAGGATCTTCAGGCCCATTTAGCCAACGCTTTAATGTGTTGGTCCAAAATTTATTTTTCAAATCCGGATCTTGTGTCATTTCTGCAGTTCCTTGAATTTCTAAAAATTCTTGGTCCCAATTAATACCGTCCTGCCCAAGCAGTACATGAACATCGGGGTTTTGTTTAATATCTTGGATTTTTTTAGATTGAATGTCTGTAGCAGCATACATTGTCATATCTTCATGAAAAAACATCATAAAGTGGCTATGTGGTTTTCCGTTGCGGATAGTAGATAATACTCCTGTTCGTTGTGCATTCATTAATTTCAAGATTTTTTCTTTTAATTCCATGATAGAGACTCCCTTCGTGGTTCCCGCTGGCGGGGATTTGATATTGCCTACTCCTTACTTTTTCATAGAAGATGTATTTTTAAACAAAAAATAAAATGAATTTAATAAAATATGGAAATAAATAATGATAAAATAAAGAATGACAAAATTGTAAAATGTAGGAAGGGTTGGACGGAATGATTAATAGATTATTTTTTATGTTAGTGCTTGTAGGTGTCCCTTTGTCAGTAGCAGGAAGCTTGCTTCATTGGTCGCAAACATTAATGTTCGGCGTGTACTGTCTAACTATTGTGTCACTTGCAAGCTATATGGGACGTGCGACGGAAAGCTTGGCAATTGTCTCAGGTCCTCGTATAGGTGGACTGTTGAATGCTACATTCGGCAACGCAGTAGAGCTTATTATCTCCATTTTTGCGTTAAAAGAAGGATTAACAGAAGTAGTGCTGGCATCATTAACAGGTTCTGTACTGGGAAACCTGCTGCTTGTAGCCGGTTTGTCATTTTTTATTGGAGGTTTGAAATTTAAAAGACAAGAATTTAACGTATATGATGCTCGCCATAATTCTGGATTATTAATCTTTGCAGTTATCGTAGCGTTTGTAATTCCAGAAGTCTTTTCAATGGAAATGCAAATTGATGAGACATTTCATTTAAGTGTTGGGATTTCAGTTATTCTGATTGCACTATATTTAGCGGCTTTATTTTTTAAGCTTGTAACGCATCGCGGAGTATATCAGCATAAAACGGATGAAGTAGAAGAGCATGAAGAACCGGAATGGGGAAAAGGGAAAGCTCTTGGTATTTTAGCTGCGGCTACAGTCGCTGTTGCATATGTATCAGAAAGCTTAGTACATACATTTGAAACTGTGGCTCATTCATTTGGCTGGACGGAATTATTCATTGGGGTTATTATTGTAGCGATCGTAGGGAATGCCGCAGAGCATGCCTCAGCCATCATTATGGCTTATAAAAACAAAATGAATATTGCGGTTGAAATTGCAGTGGGTTCCACATTGCAAATTGCTATGTTTGTAGCACCAGTACTTGTACTGATTTCTTTATTATTTGCAGACAGGCTGCCCCTTGTATTTACCATGCCAGAGCTTATTTCGATGGTTACAGCTGTATTTTTAACTATTACCCTTACAAGTGATGGGGATACGAACTGGTTTGAAGGTCTTACATTATTGGCCGCATACTTAATCATGGGTATTGGGTTTTATCTGTTGTGATTAAGAGTGAAAATATTTACCTAATAGGGAGAAAAAGAAGCACAGCATCTATATTACTTTAGGTGATGTGCTTCTTTTTTTCGGGTTGAACAAGAATTTTTTAATTTTGTCCTAAGAATCAAACATACGTAATACCTTGTACTGTACATACTTTACAGAGGGAGCGAACCATGAAAATTACAAGATTTCTTTTTTTTATCGTAGGTATCGCAGTACTAACCTTAGGGGCAAGCCTGACATTAAAAGCAAGTCTGGGAGCGGGGCCATGGGATGCGCTTGCAGCGGGACAGTCAAAAGCAACGGGCCTTACTATAGGAACATGTGTCATCATAAATGGATTGGTTTTATTATTTATCAATTCGTGGTTAATGAAGACAGGGCCTGAATACTTTGCTGTTGTTACCTTTTTTCTCATCGGAATCCTGCTTGATTTCTGGCTGATGCATATATGGACTAATCAGTATACATATCATCTTATCCAACGAATCGCTATGCTCATATTCGGTATTATGCTTCTTGCATGCGGAATTACGATGTATATTCATTCTAGGTTCCCTGTAAATCCAATAGATAATTTAATGGTTGCTATTCATAAGAGGTTCGGCATGAGTTTAATGACCGCCAAAACAATGGCGGAAATATTTGCTCTTGTATTTGCTATCCTTTTAAAAGGGCCTGTCGGTATTGGTACTTTAATTGTAGCCTGTACAATTGGACCGATTATTCAATTACTTTATCGACCAATGGAACGACTTATACACAAAGTAGGATCTATACTGGGGTAAAGAGTGCTTTAGATCCAATTAATCCTAAGTGCCCCATTCATCAGAGTTAATGAAACTGAAACTTATTTAGGATTTCTTGTTTATTGAGAGGTGCTTTTTTGTGAACAGTTGGATAATAGAAGGCAAAAGGGAAAACAATAATGATGACTTATTTTGACTAGAAAGGAATTACATCTATGAAGAGTATAAAAACTGTCGTTATGTTTTTTCTTTTAAGTGTATCTCTTGCCATTCCTTCCATAACGTTTGCAAAAACGGAAGGGAAGCCTGAGTCTGCGAAACAAGCACCTGTTGGTAAAATTACTATTCCTTCTTCGGTAGTAATAATTTCAAAAGAAAATACGTATCCCAACCCGACTCAAGATTTACCGAGGTTACAGCCAAGCGAGCTTGCGAAAACATTGCTGGAAACATCAAAAATCAAAATTGAAAACCCTGATTTAATCCGTATGTTTAATGAAACATCAATATCAAATGCACCACTAGCCGTAGGCTATCGCGCAAAAATTTATTTAGGTCATTGGCCGCTTAATTATGAATCAACGGAGACCACGATTAATTGGGAGTACAAGCAAATTAACCGCAATTTTCATGATAATAGAGGTGCTAAAACATACTTTCAATTACGGTATAATCAAGAAGCACAAAAAATCGTACAAGGCGGATTGACAGCCAATATTAAGAATGCAGAAGATGTTAAAAAGATGATGATGCTAACAGCCATGGAAAAAACCAACCTTCCTCTTGCATTTCAAACCATTGTAGGATATGGAACAAAGCATGCGCGTGTATACAATATTGCTCCAAAACATCTTGGATATTTACATGCATATGCACCTGCAGTAAATGAAAAGGGAAAAGTGACATTTGGAGAAGTGTATCTAGTATTAAAAGGAAACCAACGCAGCCTTATGATTAAAAATGTGACATCTCATGGAATTGGTGCGTGGATTCCTGTACAAGATCACCTTTCCTTTGGTTTTGTTACTTCTCCACATCCTCTATAAAAAACGTCAGCCTATTTGGCTGACGCTTTTTATTATAAGGCTCTGTTAAAAAATATTGTTGATTTTCGAAAACACGCAAAATTTTTGGTTATACTTACTTTATAAAAACCAATTGGAGTGTGGGACCGCGTGAAAACAGCTTTTCGTAATTTACTAAATCATATTAAGAAAATTGACCCACGCCAACAGGAACAATTGTTTTGGACATTGAAAAACACTTTATTTCCAATTGTTCAAACAGGTACTCTTGTAG
>NZ_JAGHKQ010000001.1 GCF_017742235.1 Bacillus sp. 165 | reverse complement strand
GGGGTTCAAGTCCTCTAGTCGGCACCATATTTGGAGGGGTAGCGAAGTGGCTAAACGCGGCGGACTGTAAATCCGCTCCCTATGGGTTCGGCGGTTCGAATCCGTCCCCCTCCACCATTTATAGGGGCATAGTTTAATGGTAGAACAGAGGTCTCCAAAACCTCCAATGTGGGTTCGATTCCTACTGCCCCTGCCAATATGGGCCTATAGCTCAGCTGGTTAGAGCGCACGCCTGATAAGCGTGAGGTCGATGGTTCGAGTCCATTTAGGCCCACCATATAATTTATATCACTATAATACTTATTGTTATTCCGCAGTAGCTCAGTGGTAGAGCATTCGGCTGTTAACCGAACGGTCGTAGGTTCGAGTCCTACCTGCGGAGCCATTGAGGCCCGTTGGTCAAGCGGTTAAGACACCGCCCTTTCACGGCGGTAACACGGGTTCGAATCCCGTACGGGTCATACAAAACATCGAAACGTTTTTGTTTCGGTGTTTTTTTATGTGTTCGGGTACTTCTCTCTTTTAATATAAATAAGATAATATATTAAATTTAAAAAATATTGTAAAAATAAAGAAAATATTTTAAAATTTAAATTATCTAAAAATAAAGAAAAATGGAGGGGTATTTTTGAATCAAATTGTCGGTTTTTTAAATGATATTATATGGAGCCAAGCATTAATTTATTTATGTTTGGGAGCGGGCTTGTATTTCTCATTTCGTACTCGCTTTCTTCAGGTTAGGCATATTAAAGAAATGATTAAAATGCTGAGGGATAATAAGGGTTCTGAGGTGGGAGTATCTTCCTTCCAAGCATTGGCTCTTTCACTTTCAGGTAGGGTTGGAACAGGAAATATAGCTGGAGTAGCTACTGCCATTGCATTTGGCGGTCCAGGAGCAGTATTTTGGATGTGGACAATTGCTTTCTTGGGAGCAGGTTCTGCGTATGTAGAATCTACTTTGGCTCAAATTTATAAAGTAAAGCAAGATGGAGAATTTCGAGGAGGGCCTGCCTACTATATTGAAAAAGGCTTAAAGATGAAATGGTACGGGGTTTTATTTGCTATTGCGACTGTAATTGGAATGGGGATGCTGATGCCAGGTGTACAAGCTAACAGTATTTCTGCAGGATTGCAGAACGCCTTTGGTATAAGTCCTATCATTTCAGGGCTTATATTAGTAATTATATTGGGATTGATTATTTTCGGAGGTATCAAAAGAATTGTGAAGGTAGCCGAAGTAGTTGTTCCTTTTATGGCTATTGGATATATACTTGTAGCCTGTGCAATCATAATCCTTAATATTACGGAGCTTCCAAATGTATTAGCTTTAATATTTAAAAGTGCTTTTGCACTAAATGCCGCATTTGGAGGAATTATAGGCATGGCGGTTACATGGGGCGTTAAAAGGGGAATTTATTCTAATGAAGCTGGACAAGGGACGGGGCCTCATGCTGCAGCAGCTGCCGAAGTAACGCATCCTGTAAAACAAGGTCTAGTTCAAGCTTTCTCAGTATATATTGATACATTATTCATTTGTTCAGCCACAGCATTTATGATTTTGATTACAGGCATGTATAATGTGAAAGCTCCAAGTGGTAGATACATAATTAATAATTTAGGAGACTTAGAGCCAGGTCCAATTTATACTCAAAAAGCAGTAGAGTCAGTATTCCCTTCATTTGGAAGTGCGTTCGTAGCTATTGCATTATTGTTTTTTGCTTTCACAACTATAATGGCGTACTACTATATTGCAGAAACCAATATAGCTTATCTAAATCGTAAGGTAAACCGACCATGGTTAGCGCATTCTTTAAAGGTGTTTTTGTTAGGGTCTGTGTTCTATTGTTCTATCAAAACAGCAGCGCTCGCCTGGGGATTAGGAGATGTCGGTGTAGGTGTGATGGCATGGTTGAATGTAATTGCCATTCTTTTATTGCAAAAGCCTGCCATAATTGCGTTAAAGGATTATGAGAAGCAGAAGGCAGAAGGGAAAGATCCAATATTTGATCCGCAAAAGCTAGGTATTCAAGATGCTGATTTTTGGGAAACGGAATATCAAAAAAGAGAGAAAGAAGTATCTTAAGAATAAGAAAAGGAAGGTTACAGTAACCTTCCTTTTCTTATTCCCATTATTTCAATCGGTGAAAACAATACGAAAAAAGGTAATATTTTTGACGAAATTTAACATTATCTCTTTTGTATATACATGAATATACAGCTGAAGCAGAGAGGAAAAGTACAACATACCATAAAATCATGAAGAAGGTTGCATATATTTTAAATGCATAATAGTTTTATGTGTCAAATTATAAGTAAATATATCGAAATTAGAAGTAAATCCTTTCTTTTCAAATAATTTCCATGTGTGATATATTTCTCTTAAGAATTTTCAGAAAATTCTAATTGTATTAAAGGGAGGAATTACATTGAAGAAGAAAGGTTTAGCTTTAGTATTATCTATGGGGTTGACTGTTAGTGCATTTACGGCCGTACCAAGCGGTGCATTTGCTGCTTCTAAAAATGTTTTATCTACCAAAAAATATAATGAGGTAATTGGATCTCCTGAATTTGTATCTGGAGCACTAACAAAGCCGTCTTCTAAAAGTGCAGAAGCTATCGTATTTGGTTATTTTAATCAAAACAAAAAGGAGTATAATCTCGGAGATAGGAGTGCAGAGCAATCATTCACAGTTAAGTCTAAAGTGAAAGATACATTTGGCTCTACAGTTGTTCGCTTACAGCAAGTATTTAATGGGTTTCCAGTATGGGGTTCTACACAAGTCGCACATGTTGATGCAGATGGTATACTTACTGTTGTATCCGGAACTGTATCCCCAGGTTTAGATAAAAAGGACAAGCTTAACTTTTTAAAGAAAATCACAGAAAAGCAGGCTATTGCTAAAGCTGAGAAAGATTTAGGTTATAAGCCGCAATATGAAAAAGAGCCAACAGCAAAGGTTCATGTGTATACATATGGGGATGAAGCAACGTATGCTTATGTAGTAAACTTAAATTTCTTATCTCCAGAGCCAGGTAATTATTATTACTTTATTGAAGCAGAAACCGGAAAAGTACTAAATAAGTTCAACAGTATTGATACTGCAAATTCTGCAGCTAAACCTGCTAAACCAGTTACTGGAACAAATAAAGTAGGTACAGGAACTGGGGTACTCGGTGATACAAAGTCTATTAATACAACTCTCTCTGGATCTTATTACTATCTACAAGATAACACGCGTGGCAATGGGGTTTATACTTACGACGCAAAAAATCGTTCTCGTTTGCCTGGCTCTTTATGGACTGATACTGATAATGTGTTTAATGCAAGCTACGACGGTGCTGCAGTAGATGCTCATTATTATGCTGGGAAAACGTATGATTATTATAAAAATACGTTTGGCAGAAATTCGTACGATGATAAAGGAGCACAATTAAAATCAACGGTTCACTATAATAGAAATTATAATAACGCATTTTGGAATGGTTCGCAAATGGTATATGGCGATGGTGATGGTGTTACCTTCCGTTCATTATCAGGCGGAATCGATGTAGTCGGACATGAACTGACACATGCTGTAACTGAATATACCTCCGGTTTAATTTATCAAAATGAATCGGGTGCACTAAACGAAGCTATCTCTGATATTTTTGGTACTATTATAGAATTCTATGATAATCGTAATCCTGACTATGAAATAGGTGAAGATGTTTATACACCTGCAAAAGCAGGAGATGCACTTCGTTCCATGAGTGATCCTGCCAAATATGGTGATCCAGACCACTATTCCAAACGATATACAGGTACACAAGATAATGGAGGTGTTCATACTAACAGCGGTATTATTAATAAGCAAGCATACTTGCTTGCAGTTGGAGGAACTTTCTACGGTGTGACAGTTCCAGGAATTGGATTAAATAAGGTGGCAGCTATTTATTATGTTGCTAATAATGAGTTTTTAACACAATCCTCCACATTTAGTCAAGCGCGTGCTGCGCTTGTACAAGCAGCCGCTAAGTTGTACGGTGCTGCTTCTGCTGAAGTAAATGCAGTAAACAAATCCTTTGATGCAGTTGGAGTCAACTAATTAAAAGGAACCAGTCTGGTTTCCAGACTGGTTCTTTTTATGTAGAAAAATATTTGTATTTTCCTACGTGATTCTACATTTTTTTTATTTTATCCCCTCTACTATGAAAAGAAAAGGAGTTGAATATATGGAAGAGGTAGTAGTCCGAAGAAGGCAAAGACAAAAGGGATTTGTTCGCGTAATTTATATTGGAATTGCACTGATTGTACTTCTTACCAGTATTGGCTTTATAGGTGGAACCTTATTTTTAAAAAGGAGTTTACCAAAAATAAATGGAACAGTTTCTGTAAAAGGATTAGAACATACGGTACTTGTTACAAGAGATAATGAGGGAGTACCTCATATTCAAGCAGATAGTTTACACGATTTATATATGGCACAGGGATATGTACAAGCACAAGATCGATTATTTCAAATGGATTTAAGCAGACGGCAGGCTTCCGGTCAATTAAGTGAGGTAATTGGTGAAGCAACAATAGAAAGAGACAAATTTTTCCGTACATTCGGGCTGCGCCGTGCAGCCGAGGTTTCTTATGAAAATTATTCAAAAGAAGCAAAGCAAATGTTGGAATGGTTTGCTCAAGGGGTTAATACCTATATGCAAGAAGCAATAAAAAATAACAAGTTGCCTGTAGAGTTTACTATACTTGGCTATAAGCCAACAGAATGGACTCCTATTGACTCTCTTACTATTGGAAAGTATATGGCGTTTGATCTTGGTGGGCATTGGGAAGGACAGGCATTTCGTTATCACCTTCTGCAAACGCTTCCGCGAGAAAAAGCACTGGATTTATTCCCTTCTTATCCACAAGGTGGTCCTGCAATTATAGAATCTATTGTAAAATCAGATATTAATATTGAACAGAGTTTTGCATCCGCAGTAATACCGCCAGAGTTTAATGGCAGCAATAACTGGGTTGTAAGCGGAAGTAAAACAAAATCCGGAAAACCGATTCTAGCAGATGATCCACACCTTTCGTTAGCAACTCCCGCCATTTGGTATCAGATGCATTTAAATGGCCCCGGTGTTAACGTAAGCGGTGTTATTTTTGCAGGGATACCGGGAATTATATTAGGACATACCGATCATATAGCATGGGGGGTAACGAATGTAGGGCCAGATGTACAGGATTTGTATATTGAAAAACGGAATCCTAACGATTCCACCTCATTTTTATATAAAGACAGCTGGGAAAAAGCAAAAGTCATTCCGCAGAAAATAAAAGTAAAAGGGAAGGATGATATAGATTACAAAGTTGTCATTACTCGACATGGTCCTGTTATTTCGGAATTTGCTCAGGATAAACAACAGGATACAGTCCTTGCTTTAAAGTGGACAGCCTTAGAGCCGTCGACAGAGCTGGAAGCTGTTATGAGAATGAATAAAGCAAAGGATTGGGAAAGCTTTAAAGAAGCGTTAACATTCTTCCATACACCAGCACAAAACTTTGTATTTGCATCCAAAGATGGTACTATTGCTTATCGAGCTAATGGAAAAATACCGATTCGAGAAAAAGGTGATAGCCTCGTGCCTGTACCGGGCTGGACAGGAGAGTACGAATGGACGGGATATATCCCATGGGATGATCTTCCAACAATTGTAAATCCGGTAGAAGGATTTATTGCAACGGCAAATAATAAAGTGGTGAATGACGATTATCCATACCATATAAGTAATGAATGGGCACAGCCGTATCGAGCTATGCGAATTAACGAAGTACTGAAGCAGAAGAATAATATTACAGTGCAGGATATGGAGAAACTGCAGATGGATCAATATGATTTACAGGCAAAAGAGTTTGTTCCAATATTTTTATCATATATTGATGAAAATAAGTTATCAGATATAGAGAAGCAAGGCTTAACACTTTTAAAAGAATGGAAGTATAAAGATGATCGAGATTTAGGAGCACCGCTTGTATTCCAGCTATGGAAAGATGAAATCAGTAAGGTGTTGTTCGATAAGGACATTTCACAGGATATGGATAAGCTGTTTGAAGGAAAGGGTCAAATTGTAGATCAGCTTATAAGGCATGCTCATGAAAATAATCCAGGACCATGGATAAAAGAAAATGGCGGTCTTGAAAATGTGCTGAATAAATCATACAAAAATACAATAAAACGAATTCAAGAAATGCAAGGAAGTAATGTACAAGAATGGAAATGGGGATCGTATCATCGTATCACTTTTTCGCATCCATTATCTAGCGTAAGTGTGTTAAAATATTTGTTCAATTCGGAAACACCGATACCGGTTGGGGGAAGTCGGGTAACAGTACAAGCGGCCGGATGGAATCCAAAAACAGGCCTCGTAAACCATGGGGCATCATGGCGATTTGTTATTGATTTAGAAGATATTACAAAAGGGAATCATATTGTTGCTCCAGGGCAATCCGGACATGTGGCAAGTGATTGGTATCATAACCAATTTAAAGATTGGGTGAAGGGTACATATCATACGACGTATCTTTATAACGAAGAGGGGCAAACTCTCCAATTACTTCCTTTACAATAAAAAAAATGAAATATGAAAAATTGGTCAAACTATTATTGGAAAGGAGGGCTAATAATGGCAACTGTAAGAGAAATTATGAGTACAGACATTTTTTGCTGTACGCCTTTGGATAATGCTTATGAAGCAGCACTTATGATGAAGCAGCAAGATGTAGGTGTGATTCCTGTAGTAGAGAATGGTCATGTGGTTGGTCTTGTGACAGACCGCGATTTAGTGATTCGTGGAATTGCTGAAAAGCATCCGGGGTCAAGTAAAATCACAGATCTGATGTCCACAGAGGTTATTTGTGTATCACCAAATGATCCGGTGGAGAAGGCGACAGAATTGATGGCAACACATCAAATTCGCCGCTTGCCAGTAGTAGAAAACGGACAGCTTGTTGGCATGTTATCGCTTGGTGACATAGCAGTGGAAGACCAAGTTGATGAACAAGCAGGAATAGCATTAAGTGAAATTTCGGAAGACTACGATTGAAAAAGAGGCAGCTAATGAAAAATAAAAGGATTGATAATTCAAAAGACGAGTGCTATACTTAACACGAAAATGAAACAGTTGCTAGGGGAGCTGGTGTGACCAGCTGAGAGTAAGGCTGACAGTCTTTGACCCTGAAACCTGATCTAGATAATTCTAGCGTAGGGAAGCGAAATGGATAATATGAGTGTATATTATGCCCAATTTCCCTATCCGGAAATTGGGCTTTTTGTGTAATTAAATATTTTTCACTAGGGGTGCTGTAAGCTGAGAGGGATGTAAGATCCTAACCCTTATGACCTGATCTAGGTAATGCTAGCGAAGGGAAGTGATGAAGCAAGGATATTTACTATCAGTATGTTTGCTTGTTGCCGCTTCCAAAACTTGGGGGCGGTTTTTTATATAGTTTTAAAGGGGGAATCCACATGAAATTTTGTGAGGAATTATTTGAAAAAGTACAACCAATTTGGGAGAGGAGTCATAACCATCCGTTTGTAGTTGGAATTGGAAAGGGTACGTTAGAGGTTGATAAGTTTCGGTTTTATATCGTACAAGATTATTTATATCTTTTAGATTATGCAAAAGTATATGCAATCGGTGTAGTAAAAGCCTATGACCTGAAGGTGATGAGTAAATTCGCCATGCTGTTAGATTCAATTTTAAACGGAGAAATGAATTTACATCGCCGGTATGCAAAACGTCTTGGTATTACAATCGAGGAATTAGAAGGGGCAAAGCCGTCTGCTATAAATTTGGCGTATACGAATTACATGATGTCTGTTTCTCAACATGGAACATTAGCCGAATTAATTGCTTCCTTACTTCCGTGTATGTGGAGTTATTGGGAAATTGGAAAACGATTAAATGAAAAGCCAGGGGCGAATACACATGAATTTTATGGAGAATGGATCTGGGGATATAGTTCAAAGGAATATGGTCAGCTTTGTGTATGGTTGATTGATTTATTAAACGCACTGGCAGAGGGAAAGTCGAAAAATGAACTTGCAAGGTTAGAAGAAATTTTCTTAAATATGAGCCGTTTTGAATATCTATTTTGGGATATGGCATATCGTAAGGAGATGTGGGATTTTGAACGAGAGTATACTATGCTTTCATAATGTAACATTCTCTTATCCTAGAGAGGAAAAAGCAATTATTCAAAATTTAAGTTTCTCTATGAAAAAAGGAGAATTTGTAAGTATTGTAGGACCAAGCGGATGCGGAAAAAGCACGTTATTTCGTCTCATTACTGGATTAGAGAAAGCTTTAGCAGGGGAGATTATGGTGCAAGGAGCAGAAGCAGGAAGAAAAGAAAATAAAGTAGGATATATGCCACAGCACGATTTACTTTTGCCATGGCGTACTGCACTGAAGAATGCAGCATTACCCTTAGAGTGTCAAGGGAGGAAAAAAAGAGAAGCATATGCAGAGGCAATGAATTTAATACAAGCATTTGGACTAGGGGGATATGAACATAAATATCCAAAAGATTTGTCTGGAGGAATGAAGCAGCGTGTTTCATTTTTGCGTGCTATTTTGACCGGAGCCGATGTTCTTCTTCTAGATGAACCTTTCAGTGCCCTTGATGCTATTACAAAAGTAAATATGCAAGAATGGCTATATGAGCAATGGAAGAAATGGAAAAAAACAATTTTGTTTATTACTCATGACGTGGAGGAAGCTATTTATCTATCTGATCGTATTTTAGTAGTGACTGAAAAGCCCATTACAACAATCCAAGAAATTCATGTTCCACTTGGAGACGAACGTATTCGAAATCAGCTGTACGATAAACAATTACAGCTGTTAAAAGGAGAATTGATAGAACAACTGAAAGGAAAAGTAGCCATATGAAACGTGTTACATATCATATCCCTTCGCTATTGATTAGCCTGGCACTCCTTATTGCGTGGGAAGTTGCAGCACGGAGTATTAATGAAATGTATATTCTCCCTTCTCCGAGTGTGATTGCTATTAAAATATGGGAACTGCGCGAAGTATTAGTTGCTGTTCATCTACCAGCTACAGTACATATCATAGCTATTGGATTAGTTATTTCTATTATTTTTGGAATAGGTTTGGCTA
This sequence comes from Bacillus sp. 165, assembly GCF_017742235.1. GTDB lineage: Bacteria > Bacillota > Bacilli > Bacillales > Bacillaceae_G > JAGHKQ01. The sequence goes on along the minus strand of NZ_JAGHKQ010000001.1, from coordinate 773,661 downwards.
TAGCAATGAGTATATATCCTTTCGTTGAGCGAGCGTGCTATCCGCTTCTTGTTGCTTCTCAAACGATCCCTATCACAGCATTAGCACCATTGTTTGTGCTTTGGTTTGGATATTCTATTTGGAGCAAAGTAGTCGTCACCGTTCTTATTACCTTTTTCCCTATAGTGGTAAATACGTACGATGGATTTCGCTCTACAAAAAAGGAATGGGAGGAATTGCTCTTTACATATGGGGCAAGTAAAAGAACCATCTTTTTAAAATTAGCGATTCCCGCAGCGATGCCGTATTTTTTTTCGGCTTTAAAAGTGGCAATACCACTAAGTGTAATTGGGGCAGCGATAGGTGAGTGGCTCGGGGCACAGGCTGGGCTCGGGTATTTTAGTAAACGAATGATGACACAGCTAGACGGGGCGGGTGTATTTGCACCCATTGTACTTTTGTCTCTATTAGCTATTTTATGTGTCGCGGTTGTTTCATTGTTAGAACGGAAACTTATTAGTTGGAGGAAGCAGTTATGAAGAATATTAAATATGTATTACTTTTAACCATCGTACTATTTGTCTTTGCAGGCTGTTCAAGTGAAACGAGTAAGGAACAATTAAAACAAAAAGAAGTTACTGTGATGCTCGATTGGTATCCGAATGCCGTTCACAGTTTCATTTATGCAGCGATAGAAAATGGCTATTTTAAAGCAGAAGGGATTAAAGTCAACATAAAGTTTCCTTCTAATCCTACCGATCCTCTGACATTAACGGCTGCGGGAAAGACCACAGTAGGTTTGTACTATCAGCCTGATGTTATTATCGCTCGGGCTAACGAAGGTATTCCAATCAAATCTATAGGTGCAGTTGTACGTTCGCCGTTGAATCATATTGTTTCTTTACAAGAAGCGGGAATCCATTCACCGAAAGATTTAACAGGAAAAACAGTAGGTTACTCCGGAACACTGCTGAGTGAAGAATATTTAAAAACTATGATGAAAGAAGATGGGGGAAACCCAGATAAAGTAAAGCTTGTGGATGTAGGATTTGATTTAGTAGCCTCATTAATTACGAAAAAAGTAGACGCAGTAACAGGAGCTTATATTAATCATGAAATACCAGTATTAAGAGAAAAAGGATATAATCCTGCTTATTTTAGCCCAGCAGATTACGGTGTCCCTAATTATTATGAGCTTGTTTTTGTAGCGAGTGATAAAACAATACAAAAAGACAAGGAAACGTTGCAAGCCTTTTTACGAGGTGCGAAAAAAGGCTATGAATATATGAAAAATAACCCGGAAAAAGCATTAAATATATTGCTGGCACATCAAGAAAAGGAGAATTTTCCGTTGATTCCTGAAGTAGAAAAGCAAAGCTTGGCTATTTTATTAGAAAAAATGGAGACGAAAGACGAGCGGTTTTTATCACAGACGAGTCGATCTTGGGAAGAACAAAGCAAGTGGTTGAAAGAAAAAGGAATGACAAAGAAGATTGTTTCTGCAGATGAGTTGTTTGAAACACTTGTAAAGTAGGGATGAAAAGTGAATGGAGAATTTCATGTTATATCGAATGGGACATTATCATTTCATGAAATAGCTGTAATAGCGAAAAGCATTCATACATGTGTTGACTTTATCCATATTCGTGAAAAGCATAAAAGCACAAAGGAGTTATATGAAGGAATCATCTTGTTACTTACCAACGGTGTCCCTTCTGAAAAACTGATTATAAATGATCGTCTCGATATTGCTTTATTAACAGGAGTTTCACGGATACAGCTGGGCTATATAAGTGCAGACGTGCAGGTGGTAAAAGAAAAATTTCCACATATGCATATCGGGTGTTCTGTCCATTCATACGCAGAAGCTGTGTGTGCAGAACAGAAAGGTGCAGACTCGGTTATGTACGGGCATATTTTTAAAACTAAATCAAAGCAAGGGATTCCTCCAAGAGGGGGACAAGAAATTGAAAAGATAGTAAACTCTCTGTCTATTCCAATAATTGCGGTTGGAGGAATTACTCCAGAAAATACAGAGGAGGTTCTTCAAACAGGCGTAGGAGGTATTGCGGTAATGTCTGGTATTTTCACTTCGTGTAACGCGTTACATACAGCAGAGGAATACAGAAAAGTATTACAAAAGCAGGTGAGGAAGCATGGACAAATACTATGATGTCATAATCATTGGCGGCGGAGTGATTGGGGGAGCTGTTGCTTATTATCTTTCAAAGCGAGGCTATAAAATACTAATAGTAGAAAAGAGTGCAGTTGCTTCAGAAGCTTCAAAAGCCGCTGCTGGATTACTCGGTGTACAAGCGGAGTGGAAAGAATATGATCCTTTATTTGAATTGGCACGCCAAAGTCGTTCTCTATTTCCAGAATTGGCTGAAGAGTTAAGGGAGATAACGGGAATTGATATTGGTTATGAGGAAAAAGGAATTTATAAGATTGCTCAATCCGAAGAGGAAGTGGGAGAATTGCTGCAGTCTATGCGATGGCAGCAAGAAACTGGAGAAGAAGCTTATTTTTTAAACATAGAAATGTTAAAAGAAAAAGAGCCATATTTGGCTTCCTCTCTTGCAGGTGCGGTTTATTATCCAAAAGATGGACATGTGATTGCGCCTTCTTTATCGAAAGCATTTCTTCATTCTGCCGGTCATTGCGGTGCAGACATTGTGGAACATACGGCTGTTCAAGATATCATAATTGAAAAAGGTAGAGTGAAAGGAGTCAGAACAGAAGCTGGTTCTATTTTCACTGAAAAAGTTATTATCACTGCAGGAGCCTGGAGTACTTTGTTTTTACAATTGTTTCAAAAGGAATGGGGCACATTCCCTGTTAAAGGAGAAATGTTATCTGTAACAAGTCATGTACCGTTACTTGCAGCCCCAGTATTCCAGGAAGGGTTTTATATCGTGCCAAAACGAGAGAACCGTTATTTGATTGGGGCTACTGTTATACCAAAAGTATACGATAAAGCTGTAGAAGCGCAAAACATTGTTAGCTTATTAGAAAGAGCGAAGAGTATTCTGCCTGCAATTGGAGAGGTAAAGTGGGAAGCAGTCTGGGCGGGGCTGCGGCCTCAATCTAATCATGGTATGCCGTATATGGGAAAGCATCATGAGATAGTAGGCTTATATGCTTGTACAGGACATTATCGGAATGGTATTTTACTTAGTCCGATATCAGGCAAGTTTATGACTGATCTTATTGAAGGAAAAAGGGAAAATAAATTAATTCATTCCTTGTTTAACAGCGGAGGCGGTATAAGTGCATTTACAAATTAACGGTAAACTCATAGATGTTCCAAAAACAGTTACTACGATAGAAACTTTACTGAAGCATTTAGAGCTGCAGAATAAAATTGTAGTGGTGGAAAAGAACAAAATGATTTTAGAAAAACAGGATCATAGTAATACCACGGTATTTGAAGGAGATCAAATTGAAATTGTGACATTTGTAGGAGGCGGTTGAGGATGTTAAAGATAGGTTCATTTTCATTTCAATCCAGGTTGTTACTCGGAACAGGAAAATTTAGTGATTTTGACATACAAAAGAAAGCGATAGAAGTATCAGAGGCAGAGATTTTAACATTTGCAGTGCGACGTATGGATATTTTTGAGAAGAGTCAACCAAATTTATTAGAAAAGATTGATGTAAAAAACTATACATTGCTCCCTAATACGGCAGGTGCCAGTACAGCAGAAGAAGCAGTTCGTATTGCTAGGCTAGCGAAAGCATCAGGTCTGTGTGATATGGTTAAGGTTGAAGTTATTGGTGATATGAAAACGCTGCTTCCAGACCCGTTGGAAACGTTAAAAGCATGTGAAGAGCTACTACAAGAAGGATTTACTGTATTGCCTTATACATCTGATGATGTGTTACTAGCAAAACGGTTGCAGGAACTTGGTGTTCACGCCATCATGCCGGGAGCATCTCCAATCGGTTCGGGACTCGGTATTGTAAATCCATTAAATTTGAGCTTTATTATTGAACAAGCAACGGTTCCTGTTATTGTGGATGCAGGCATTGGAAGTCCATCTGATGCGACATTAGCAATGGAAATGGGAGTAGATGGCGTGCTATTAAATACAGCAGTTTCCGGAGCGAACGACCCTGTGAAAATGGCAGAAGCTATGAAGCTATCCATTCAAGCGGGTCGCTTAGGATTCGAAGCAGGGCGTATACCCCGTAAGCGTTATGCGACGGCAAGCAGCCCCTTGCAAGGGATGAGTGTAATTGAATAATCGATACTCACGTCAAATTTTGTTTACACCTATAGGAGAAAGCGGGCAAACGAATATAGGAAAGAAACATGTGTTGATTATAGGGGCAGGCGCATTAGGAAGTATGAATGCAGAAATGCTCGTTCGTGCAGGAATTGGCAAATTAACTATTATTGATCGAGATTATGTTGATTGGAGTAATTTGCAGCGTCAGCAATTGTATACAGAGCAAGATGTAATAGAACATATGCCGAAAGCTATTGCAGCCAAACAGAGATTAGAATTAATCAATAAGAAAATAGTAATTGACGTTTATGCAGAAGACGCTTCTATAACACTATTGAAACGCTTGGCAGATGAGACAGATCTAATAGTAGATGCTACAGATAACTTTGAAACACGATTTATTATTAATGATATAGCTCAAAAATATAGCATTCCTTGGATTTATGGTGCTTGTATAGGAAGCTACGGGTTATGCTACACAATTCTTCCTGGTGAAACAGCATGTCTTTCTTGTTTAGTAGAAAGAATTCCTGTTGGAGGGGCTACTTGTGATACAGCAGGAATTCTTTCTCCTGCTGTGTCCATGGTTGTTTCCTATCAAGTAAGTGAAGCTCTAAAGCTTTTATCTGAAAATAGAGATGCTCTTCGTCGCGAACTTGTATCTTTTGACATATGGAAAAATGAGTATAGTTCTTTGAATGTACAAGGCTTTAAAAAAACGGATTGTCTATCCTGCGGATTAGAAGCAATATATCCATATTTACAAGAAGAAAATATATCGAAAACAGCAATCTTATGCGGCAGAGATACAGTCCAAATTCGTCCTTCGTACAAGAGAGTTGTTAATTTGCAAGAGCAAGCAAGGGTACTGCATGGATATGTGAAAGATTTGGTGTACAATCCATATTTGTTATCCTTTCAAACAGGAGAGAATAGAATCGTATTATTTAAGGATGGTCGTGTATTAGTTCACGGTACAAAAAATATAACGGAAGCAAAAACATTGTATCACCGTTATTTTGGATAAAGGATGTGAAAGTTATGAAAGTTAATAGGGCATTGACGATTGCCGGATCTGACAGTGGAGGCGGTGCAGGGATTCAAGCAGACTTAAAAACCTTTCAAGAATTAAAAGTGTATGGCATGACCGTAATTACAGCTATTACCGCTCAAAATACATTAGGCGTACAAGGGGTATATCCTGTTCCTGTAGAAGGTATACAGGAACAGCTTCAATCGATTGCCGATGACTTAAAACCGAATGCGGTTAAGCTTGGCATGTTGTTCAGCAGTGAAATTATTTCATTAGTAGCTGAGCAATTATCTGAATATAAATGGAAAAATATTGTGCTTGATCCTGTTATGATTGCAAAAGGTGGAGCAGCTTTATTGCAGAAAGAAGCTGTTACAGCGTTACAAGAAAAATTGCTGCCGCTTGCTACGGTTATTACGCCCAATATACCGGAAGCAGAAGTGATTACAGGGATGCAGATTGTCACTATAGAAGATAGTAAGGAGGCAGCTAAACAGCTGCATACCTGGGGAGCACAATATGTTGTTATGAAAGGTGGACATGCAACGTATCAGGGAGAAGAGGTAGTAGATCTTTTATTTGACGGAGAGACATTTTTAGAATTTAAAAGTCCGCGTATTAATTCTATACAAACGCATGGGAGCGGTTGTACGTTTGCAGCTGCCATTACTGCAGAATTGGCAAAGGGTTACACCATTTATCAAGCCGTAGAAGAAGCAAAAAGTTTTATTACAAAAGCAATCGAACATGAATTGAATATTGGAAGCGGGCATGGGCCAACAAACCATTTCGCATATCAGTTAGCAAAAATGCAATCTGTATAGTCCCTTTATAAAATAGATTAAGGAAGTTCAGATACAAAAGGAAGGTAAGCATGTTTATTTATATAGTACATACTGTCACGGAAAAAACAAAGAATATTAACACCTGTATCGCCGCATATAATCGCTTTTAAATTTGAGCGTACTCTTTTCGATTGAGGCTGCATCTTGTTATACTAATAATTGTAGAAGAAACCGTAAAAGATGTGAGGCGATTGGAGATGCTAGAGAAAACAGGATTGGTGTTAGAAGGGGGGGGCATGCGTGGTGTGTATACGGCAGGTGTACTCGAGTTTTTTATGGAAAAACATTTATTTTTTCCTTATATCATTGGGGTATCTGCCGGAGCATGCAATGCCGCTTCATATTTATCTCGTCAAAAAGAAAGAAATAAACAGGTTAACATAGGTTATATTAACCACCCAAATTATTTGTCATATAAAAACCTTTGGCGTAAGAAGCAGCTGTTTGATATGGATTTTATTTTTAATGAAATTCCAACACAGCATGTGCCGTTTGATTTTGATACATTTTATAATAGTGCAGAAAGATTTGTCGTTGGGACAACTGATATCGAAACAGGTGAACCGATGTATTTCGAAAAAGCAGGGAGTCAACAAGATATGCTGACTGTACTGCGAGCATCTAGTTCGTTACCATTTATTGCTCCTATCGTAAAGCATGAGAATAAGCAGTTGTTGGATGGTGGAATTGTTGATCCGATCCCGATTCGAAAAGCCCAAAGTGATGGGTTTGAAAAAAATGTGCTTATTTTAACTCGAAACAAAGGTTATACAAAGAAAAAATCGAGCACAGGATGGCTTGTAGAAAGGGCATTTTCTTCTTATCCACAATTAGTTAACAAGATGAAAAAACGTTATTTTTTATATAACGAGACGTTAAAATATATCGAAGAACAAGAGCGGGAAGGAAGCTTGTTTATTATTCGTCCTGTTGAAAAGCTTGAAGTGGGAAGATTGGAAAAGAATCAGCAGAAACTTACCGCTCTTTATAATCAAGGCTATATGGATGCTGAGCGGCTATATGAGGATTTACAGCATTTTTTAGAGAAAAAGTGAAGCTTTGCAGTGAGGGAAAAATAAAACCTCTTTCGGATATTTCCGAAAGAGGTTTTATTAATACTTACCCGAACGGAACCACCAATATGAAAAGAAATACGGGAGAACAACAATCACAACAATAGTAACGATAAGGATGAAAGGTCTTATACCGCTCGGTAAAAAAGCTGAAATAATAAAGAGCATCCCTGCTATGACGAACAGTTTTGAACTTAGACGATGTGTTTTTTTCCAAACTTCTTCGTTTTGTAATGTCCAAGGAGTACGGATACCGACAAAGTAATTTGATTTCACTCTTTGCATATAGTTGCCGAGAACAATAAACAGGAGCCCTATTAATATAAAAATAATGAAGTCCATATGGACGGTAACGCCCATACCATTTGTAATAATCGTGCCTTGTATAATGACTAAAAAGGTCAGGATAGCATATATAATAATGGAATAGCTGCCTTTAAATTTTTGGTAGTTTTCTTTGCGAGGGTCAATCTTTGGCAAAATCCAAAATAGTACATACATTGCACCTAATATAAGGGGAGAAAAAATAGAAGCAAATAATTTACTTGCATAACCATCCACTTCTCCTGCAATGTTCCAATGAATGGGAACTTGATCGGGAAGCAGGGGATAAAACACTATACTCATGACAACAGAGATAAGTAAAAGAAATAAAGGGAAAATATTTCTTTTCATTATTCATCACCTTTTCTTTCGTTTTTATCTACAAATTCTAAAAGCCACTTCATTACATCTTGAAATACAGTTGTGTTAAGTGAGTAATAAATAAATTGACCACGCCGTTCATCTTGTACAAGGTTTGCTCCTTTTAAGATATTCAAGTGATGAGAGAGACTTGGCTTTGTAATGTGAAAATGCTCGGCAATTTCTCCCGCAGTTAAATCCTTTTTACGAAGCAAATCTAATATTTCTCTTCTCGTCAGATCAGAAAGTGCTTTAAAGGCTTGATTCATACATCCACCTCCTTAGATATTTAGAGAATTATCTAATTATCTAATAATATATGTTAATAATAAGAAAATGTCTACGTCTATATATAAAAAATCATCAAAACCGAAAATGTCGGTTTTGATGGTTTTCAACAACTGCAGTTTTTAGTGTGGTAAAAATACGAGCTGATATAAAAATAATACTGCAAATACATAAATAAATGGATGAATATCTCGGAATTTACCTCTTGCAATTTTCATCAATGGGTAGGAAATAAAGCCAAGAGCAATCCCTGTTGCGATACTAGAGGTTAAAGGCATGCTTAAAATAACTAAAAAGGCCGGAAAGGCTTCATCAAATTGTTCCCAATCAATATGGCGTACTGCGCCAATCATTAAGCTGCCGACAATAATTAATGAAGGAGCTGTAATAGCAGCCACACCGGAAACGGCCCCGATTAACGGACTGAAAAATGCTGCGATAATAAATAGTCCAGCTACAATTAATGTAGTAAAACCTGTGCGTCCGCCAGCTGCAACACCTGCTGAGGATTCGATATATGCGGTTGTCGGGCTTGTCCCAAACATAGATCCGACTGTAGTAGAAATAGAATCAGAAAGTAAAGCTCGTCCGGCATTCGGCAATTTACCGTTTTTCATTAATCCCGCCTGTTCTGTTACTCCTAAGAGTGTACCTGTAGTATCAAAGAGAGTAACAAGCAAGAATGAAAAAATAACAGTATATAATCCATACTTGATTACGTCAGAAACTGCTGTAATCGGGTTCCACACAATAACCCCTTCTGGTAATTGAGGCATAGAGGTAATCCCATCTTTAAAGCTTAGGTCCCCTGTAAAGTAAGCAATTATTCCAGTAATCAACATCCCTATAAATAACGCTCCATTGATATTTAATGACATAAGGACGAGAGTAATAGCAAGACCAACCAATGCCAAAATAACAGAAGGAGAATGAAGGTTGCCTAAACCAACTAAGTTAGCGGGGTGATCGGCAATAACTCCTGACATTCGTAATCCAATAAAAGCGATAAATAATCCGATTCCAGCTGTAATGGCATACTTTAAGCTTTGAGGGATGGCTTCAATTAATTTTGTACGAAATTTTGTCAGAGATAAAAGTAAAAAGAGAAGACCTGTTACAAAAACCGCGGAAAAAGCAATTTTAAAGTCAACGTTGCCATTAGCTTGTACTACGGAATAGGCAAAATATGCGTTCAATCCCATCCCAGGTGCAATAGCAACCGGCAGATTTGCAAATAAAGCCATACATAAGGATCCAACTACAGCTGCAATAATTGTTGCAGTGAAGCCTTGTTGGAAGGGCACTCCCCCGTCGGCTAATATAACTGGGTTAACAACAATGATATAAGCCATTGTCAAAAATGTTGTAATCCCGGCAATGATTTCTGTTTTAACAGAAGTATTATGAGTTTTGAAATTAAACATAACAGCATCCTTTCTAGAATTAAAGCGAATGATAAACACAACAGTTATATATATTATTCGTTTATTTGTTATTTTGCAAGAGAAAAGTATATTTTTTGTAATAAAAACTTAATTTTTTAAAAAAATACTGATAAGGATAGTATTTTTTATAGATAGTTTAGTCATTACAGGAAAATTATAGGGAATAAAACATTGCAATTATGATAGCAAGTTTTTTATGTAAAAGGGGTGGATTTAGCAAAATATAAGAAAGTCAAATTAGCGTATGGAGGTAATGTTATGACAAATCAAAATCAACAAGCAAACAAACAAAATCAACCACCGCAGCATCAAGATAAACAACCAGGTTTAGAAACGCTTATGAACCCAAAACCAAAATCAGAAGACGATTCTTATAAAGGAAGCAGCAAACTAAAAGGAAAGGTTGCACTTATTACAGGGGGCGACAGTGGAATTGGAAAAGCGGTGGCAATTGCTTTTGCAAAAGAAGGTGCAGATATTGCAATTGCTTATTTAGATGAACATGAAGATGCTGAAACCACAAAACAGCTTGTGCAAAAGCATGGAGTAAAATGTGTTTCTTTTTCTGGGGACTTAAGTGACGAAGCAATTTGCAAACAGACAGTAGAAGATACTGTGTCGCAGCTTGGCGGACTTAATATTGTGGTAAACAATGTCGCTCAGCAATATCCACAACAAGGCTTAGAATACATAACCGCAGAACAACTGGAAAAAACCTTCCGCGTGAACGTGTATTCGTATTTCTATGTAACCAAAGCTGCGCTATCTTACCTAAAGCAGGGAGATACGATTATCAATACAGCCTCCATTACTGCCTATGAAGGAAGTGAGCAGCTTATTGACTATTCAGCAACAAAGGGGGCAATTGTTGCATTCACTCGTTCATTATCACAATCCTTAATCAAAAAAGGTATAAGAGTAAACGGAGTAGCGCCTGGACCAATCTGGACCCCGCTGATTCCCTCCAGCTTTGATGAGAAAAAGGTAGCACAGTTTGGAGCGAATGTACCAATGGGACGAGCAGGTCAGCCGTGGGAGGTCGCTTCGGCTTATGTATACCTTGCTTCTAATGATTCCACATACGTATCTGGACAAATGCTTCATATAAATGGGGGAGTTATTGTAAATGGCTAGTATTAAGTGTTATAGAACAAAAAGATAAAAATGAGTAGATAAAAGGGGATATATTTTTAGCTAATAAAGGAAATCATAGATTTTTTCAGATAACAAAACATAAGGTTGTAGGTAATTGCAGTGGAGGGATTGTATGAAACGATTACTTACAATCGTGGTTATAACTTTTATGCTAGCTGTTTTTCCACATCCATCATCTGCCATCAATCATGAACCAGACCGTTTGATTTTAATAAATGTAGCGACAAATCAACTTTCCTTTTTTGAAAATGGAAGGTATGTGAAAACATTCCCGATTTCTACCGGAAAAAAAGCAACGCCTACGCCTCACGGTGATTTTAAAGTAATTAATAAATATAAGAATAAAAAATATCATCGCAAAAATATTCCGGGTGGAGATCCGACAAATCCTTTAGGGGCACGCTGGCTTGGATTGAACAATAAAGAATACGCCATTCATGGTACAAGCAGAGAAGGCACCATTGGTACTTATGAGTCGAACGGATGTATTCGTATGCATAACCGAGATATACAATGGATGTATGAACGTGTTCCTATCCATACAAGAGTTATTATTTCTAGTTTTTATGCAGCACCAGAACTAGCTGCTCATCAACATGGCTATAGAGTGGTAAGCTGGAATGCAAAAACGGTTTTTCCAGAGCAAATTGGGGTTTTAACAGTAACAGATCGTACTCAGGTATATTGGCAAGAGCCAAACGGTCAATTTACACGTATTCGCGATTCCTTTCCTAATGAAACTTTCGTTGTCTATTCCTTGAAGAGAGAAGGAAAATACTATATAGGAAATAATTTATATATTATAGATGTTGCACGTGCATCTGTAAAATACACAGAAATTCCCCGGTATATTATTGTCAATCAATATAAACGGATCAAAGGTGTGCGGTGATGGTACATGTGGAGATATTTTAATGACAAGGAAGATAAAAAAGCCCTTTATAAAGGGCTTTTCTTTCTTTATAAATACAGCAGTTTATGTTATTTCCCAGCGATTTCATGTCTAATATTTTGGTTCAAAGGTTTGGCAACATGTTTCGTCACTAGCTAAAGCAGTACTGCTCATTTGTTGTCCAGCTAACAAGGCACTTTGATAGGAATCTCCGGATATGTTTGTAAACATGTTATTATCCGGCTGTACGATAATAGCAGATGCTTGACAAAAATTTCCTTGCCCCCAATGGGTACAGTTAGAAACAGAACATCTTACTTCTGGCATGAAGCATTCCTCCTTCTGTACTAGTGTGAGCAAAGCTTAAATACCTCATGTATTCCTTTTTTTACTGCTGTTTTGGCAGTGTAATTATGAGGATTGTACCTTTGTTGATTTCACTGTCTATTTCCAATGTCCCATTGTGAAGTGAAATGATATTTTGAGAAATAGCCAGTCCTAGCCCTGTTCCTTCTTTCTTTGTATTAACTTGATAAAAGGATTTTTTTACATGAGCAAGGTGCTTCTTGAGGATACCTTGTCCATGATCTTCCACAGTAATGACAACATAATTTTCTTTTTCTATAAGGATGATTTTAACATTCGTCTGTTTCTCGGAAATTTATATTTTCCATTACGCTAGGAAAATATAACAGATTTGGGATCTGGAGTGATTGTTGCATTTAATTAAAGAGTATACGCCGCTTTCATATATCTTATCAAATCAGGTGTTAAAAGGGTCTTTTGATTGTTTTTAAACAATACCAATCAAAATAATAGTCAAAGTGGCTTCAATTCGATATTTTTACAAGGAGAATAAGCTTTAGTGTGATGCACATTTGTTGGATGAGAACGAAAGGTTGTTATATCGGGTTCAAGAAAGTATAATAGCATTGGTTATTTTTTATATATAATGATGATGGAATGAAACAGATGTATAAAATAGGAAGAAAGCAAAATAACACGTTTTATACAAATGATTGCAGGAAATAACAAAATGTATACAGAACTATAGAACTATAGATGAAAGTAGTTTTTCGTTCCACAACTAGAAATTTTTTCGTACAGGAGAGGATAAAAGAATGGATTGGAAGCAAACTTACGAGCGTTGGATTAATACGCCGCATTTAAACGAGGAACTTAAGCAATCTCTAGAAAGTATTGGTAAGAATGAAAAGCAATTGGAAGATTGTTTTTATAAAAACTTAGAGTTCGGTACCGGCGGTATGCGTGGAGAGATTGGACCAGGAACAAATCGTATGAATATCTATACGATTCGTAAAGCTTCAGAAGGCTTAGCTCGCTTCATTGAGACTTATGGTGAAGAAGCGAAAAAGCGAGGGGTTGCGATTGCTTATGATTCTCGCCATAAATCACCGGAGTTTGCAATGGAAGCAGCTAAAACTTTAGCTTCACATGGCATTCAAACATATGTATTTGAAGAACTGAGACCAACACCAGAACTGTCCTTTGCAGTACGTTATTTACATGCATTTTCCGGAATTGTAATTACGGCGAGCCACAATCCGCCGGAGTATAATGGATATAAAGTATATGGGGATGACGGGGGGCAACTTCCTCCGAAGGAAGCAGATGAGGTTATTGCAAAAGTATATGAGGTGGAGAATGAACTTGAGCTCGAAGTAGAATCTGAGCAATCTTTAAAAGAGAAAGGTCTTATAAAGATGATTGGTTCAGATATTGATGCTGCCTACGTAGAAAAGCTGCAAACTATTTCTGTGAATCCTGAGCTGGCTGGAGAAGTAGGAAAGGATTTGAAAATTGTCTTCTCTCCGTTACATGGTACTGCAAATATGCCAGTGCGTATGGGACTAGAGGCACTTGGATATAAAAATGTAACAATCGTTAAAGAGCAAGAGTTGCCAGATCCTAACTTTTCGACAGTAAAATCACCGAATCCGGAAGAACACGAAGCATTTACTTTAGCCATTAAGTACGGGAAAGAAATTGATGCAGATATTCTTGTTGCGACTGATCCAGACGCGGATCGTTTAGGAGTGGCAACAAAGAATTTAGAAGGAGAGTATATTGTATTAACAGGAAACCAAACAGGCGCCCTTTTCCTTGACTATTTATTATCACAAAAGAAAGAGAAGAACTTATTGCCTGCAAATGGAATCGTGTTAAAGACCATTGTTACATCGGAAATCGGTCGTGAAATTGCAACGGCTTATGGATTAGAGACGATAGATACTCTTACTGGATTTAAATTTATTGGAGAGAAAATTAAACAATACAATACAACACGTGAATATGTATTCCAATTTGGATATGAAGAGAGTTATGGATATTTAATTGGAGATTTTGTACGTGATAAAGATGCCGTACAAGCTACACTTATGGCAGTCGAAGTAGCTGCTTATTACAAGAAACGCGGTATGACATTATATCAAGGTTTATTAGAAGTGTTTGAGAAGTACGGCTTTTATCGCGAAGGGTTACAATCCTTAACATTAAAAGGAAAAGATGGAGCAGAACAGATTGCTAAGCTGTTGTCCTCATTCCGTAAACAAGCTCCAACTGAAATTGCTGGACACAGCGTAACAGTGGTAGAGGACTACAAAACGAGTGTAAGAACAACTGTCGAGGGGAAAGTAGAAGAAATTAAGCTGCCTAAATCAAATGTTTTAAAATATTATTTAGAAGATGGAACATGGGTATGCTTACGTCCTTCTGGAACAGAGCCGAAAGTAAAATTCTACTTTGGTGTAACAGGAAGCAGTTTAGAAGAAAGTGAAGCGAAATTACAAAAAACCTCTGCAGCTTTTATGGAAAAAGTAAATGAAAGTTTAATGAATAAAGCATAAAAAACAAGGTCGATTTTCGACCTTGTTTTTTTATTTATTTAGTTCATTAACTGGTTTCGGTTCGTTAATTAAAAATTCCTTCAATGCTTGTTTGTTTTTCTCAAAATCTAATTCAAGTACGGCACCAGCATGATCGTAACGTATGTCTTCATAAGAAGCATTAAGGGGGATGCGCATTGTTTCAATTTGTGCAATAGGATTCAATAGCACACTTCCGCCAATAGCAATCAAAGTTTGAAAATCCATATCCGTATCGATATAATTCATCAGTTCTTGCCCTACGCCGGGCAATTTGAACATACCTTCTAAGGTGCTTAATTCATTTGTGAAAGTATCTTTTAAGGCTGTAAGCACTTCCTGCTGGCGTTTCACTCGTCCAAAGTCGCTTTCAGCATCGTGACGGAAGCGGGCATATGCCAATAATTCTTTACCATGCAGACGTTGTCTTCCAGGCTCGACATTTAGACCCATATCTGCAATGATTTCTTTTTTCATATCTACTTCAATGCCTTCAGGAGCAATCATATCCACCACTTTTACGAATCCTTTGAAATCAATAGCAAGAAAATGTTCTACATCAATCCCAAAGTTTTCTTTAATGGTTTGCCGAAGTAAATCTGCTCCGCCTAAATAGTAAGAAGTATTAATTTTATTGTATTCTTTACTATAATTAGGAATTTTAACATAGGAATCACGCATAATAGAAACTAATTTTGCTTTTTTGCTTTTAGGATCATACTGTGCGATCATTATCGCGTCAGAGCGGGAACGTTTTTCTCCTCTGGAGTCTACCCCGACGATTAAAATATTTAATCGTCCTTGCTTATCCTTTACGCCATGAAAAGGAACTTGCTTGAATCCTTTTTCCATGTCCTCTATGTTTGTTTCATTTTTTCCATTATGAGAACCATCTTTAGAAGAGGAATTGTGATTCATTTGACTACAGCCTGTTATCATAAAAAACATAAGGATAAGAGCAATCCATTTTTGTTTCAATTTATATCACATCCTTAAAAGCTGTACCTTTAGTATTAGGCTTAGTATAGACAAGAACAAGTAAAATATTCATTAAATGATTGATACCAAGGGATTCCCTCTTAATAGGGAATCCCTTGGTTATTAGTGAAGTTGTTCGGTTAATTCAGTATGTGTTTGCTGAGACGCATGATCTATATATTGAAACATAAGCTGCAGTTGCTTATCTACAGCAGCCAAGTCTCGTTCATATTTATAAGCATGTAAAAAGTGTTCAATCCGCTTGGAGAATACTTCATCTTTTGTTTGAACCATTAAAATTAACAACTGCTCCCAGTTACAGCAGTACGTATAGTACAATGCTTTGTCATAATCGGAATAATTGTACATCGTAAACCTCCTCTTTTGGGAGTTGAGTTTAGTTTGCGACAGGGGAAGCAGATTTAAGCATGCAAGAATTTGTTACCAAACTGTTACATAATTTTCGTGAAAAGTGTGGTTAGATTATAGTAAGGATATTCCGATGAATTTTGTTGAAAATTGTAAAAACAAATGAAATTTTTAAAAATAGAGGTGTCTGTTCTTGGTTTCGCGTTTAGAATATTACATTGATGAACGAGCAGTGAAAGTCTGGAAGATTATGGCTTTTCTTATAAATAGTTTTTTGGTTTTTACATATGGGATTATATGGGTATTGTTTGAAGGAATTCGACAGCCTTTGTTAATACAAGTAGGTATTTTTGGGGTGCTATGTACCATTTTTATTTTCACTGTATTTGTTCTCCCCAAATTAAGACGGCAAAGATGGAGGTATGCTGTCTATGCACAAGAAATTGATTTACATCATGGGGTATTTGTAACGAAAAAAACATTAATTCCAATGGTTCGTGTACAGCATGTAGATGTACGTCAAGGACCGATTATGAGACATTATGGATTAGCTTCAGTAGATATTACGACTGCTGCTACGACGCATGTTATACCAGCAGTCGCATACGAGGAAGCAGAACGATTACGCAATCAATTATCAAACTTAGCGAGGGTGGCGACGGAAGATGTATAACCAAAATAGACTGCATCCTGCAGTTATTTTGCTAAATATAGGAAAGTATGTGCGAAATCTTTTCCCGCTTTACATGATTATTTTGTTTAATTCTTATGCGATACTACCATTTAATCGAATTATAAATACAAGCTTGCTGATGTTGACATTTTTAGGTTGTATCAGCATTGGTTCAATAATAAGCTGGAAACGATTTTTATACGAAATTCAAACAGATCAACTAAGCGTAGAATACGGATTGTTTATGAGAAAAAGGCGATTCATTCCAAAAGAACGCATTCAATCGATTCAAGAAGCTGAAGATATTATTCACCGTATATTTGGTTTAGTAAAACTGCAAATTGAAACAGCGGGGGGCAGCGGTGAACCAGAAGTTGTGTTAGGAGCAGTTACAAGAGAACAGGCAGAAAAAATAAGGAAGGAATTGTCTCATCATTTTCTTTATAAGGATACAGAGGAAGAAGTACAAGCATCACCGTTTTCATTTCGTCTATCCCCTAAGGAATTGTTATTTTTCTCAGCTACATCGGGAGGAGTAGGAATTGCATTATCAGCAGTGGTCGGATTGTATTTGCAAATTGATGATTACGTACATATTTCTCTTAATGTTGCGAGTTTTGTGGCCCAAACTACTTCATTTTATATCATGGCTATCTGTTTGCTTGCAGTATCCGTTTGGATAATAGGAATACTCATCCTATATCAAAAATATTATGATTTCCAAGTTATAAGAAAAGATGCGGATTTAATTATTACAAGAGGATTAATTGAAAAGCGAAAGTTAATCATTCCGTTGCAGCGCATTCAAGCAGTTAAGGTAGAAGAAAATATTGTGAGGCAATGGTTTGGATTTGTAACGATTCGGCTTCTCAGTGCAAGCGGAGGGGCTGAAGCAAATGAGGAACTCAGCTTTATCTGTTTTCCTATTGTAAAAAAGAAAGCTCTTCCGATTATCTTCAAGCACTACCTTCCTGATTATACCTTCTGTTCTTCAGTGCAATCTCTTCCAAAACGATCATTGCTGAGATATCTTATTCGAGCAATGGTTCCAGTATTGTTTCTTTCCTTAATTTGTTTTTATTTTGTTCCAATGACAAAATATATTGTGCCTTTCTTACTGGCAGCTTCTATAGCTGTTGGGTATAGGCAGTTTAAAGATACAGGTTGGATGTTGTTCAACCAGCAGCTTTTTATTGTTACACGGCGTTTTATCCGTACGACCATACTTGTAAAACGAAGTCGTATTCAATCCTTGCAAACATACAAATCAATGTTTCAAGATAATCCCATGCTTTGTACAATTAAAGTGTATACAAAATCAGGTTTGGGAAGCTCAACATTTAACCTGAAAGATGTGGACGATTCTGTCGGAAAGGCAATCCGTGAATGGTACAGCTATGAAAAACAAAGGAATTAAAATATATTGATGAAGAACGAATAATATAAAAAGTCCTTCACTTCATTCTTTGAAGTGAAGGACTTTTTATATAAAGAGCATCAATCTCTTCATTTTCTACTTTGCTTACAGTAGGTTATGCAGGTTTTTAAGAGGGACAAGAAGGGAACACGATTTGTTAATCATTTAATGTATTGTTAGCTTTATTCACTGTAAGTATACGTTCATGCTCGGGCTCTATATGAATTAATACTTTGGCATTATGAAGAGATTCTTGGATATCTTTTTCGATTTCATCACAAAGCTCATGAGCCATTTCTACATTCATAGCTGAGGGAACAACAAGATGCAAATCAACGTGTTCCTCAGAGCCGGAGCGCCGTGTCCGTAAATCATGATATTCAATGTAACGGTGCTTATATGATTGAAGAATCGCTTGAATGACTTTTTCTTCTTTTTCTGCTAAACCTGTATCGACCAAAGGGTTAAAGGATTCCTTCACGAGGTGAAAGGCTTCTTTTATAATGTATAGTGCAATGGCAATTCCGATTAGTGGATCTAAAATAGTCCAGTTTGTGATACTGACAAGCAATAAGCTGACAGCTACTCCTAAGGAGGAATATACATCTGTAAGCAAATGCAAAGCGTTCGACTGCATGGCTACTGAACGAGTTTCTCGTCCTACTTTTTGGACAATTTTTCCGACTGTAAAATTGAGCACAGCACCAATTAACATTACAATAATTCCTAACCATGGAAGCCGAATTGGTGTGGGATCGATAATTTTGTGTACAGATTCATATATAATCCATATACCAGCTATAAAAATTAATAATGTTTCTATCGTTCCAGATACGTTTTCAAACTTCCCGTGTCCGTATGGATGTTTAGGGTCTGGTGGTTTATTTGCAATTCTAACGGCGAAAAAGGCAATAACAGATGCTGCCAAGTCTAATGATGAATGAATTGCTTCGGAAATAACTGCAACGGATCCCGTAATAATTCCGACTATAAGCTTTAATAATACAACAAAAGTATTACTGGCAACAGAAAGACCCGCAATCTTACTTGAGCGCACATAAATCACTCCTAAGTACGTAATGAAAACAATCTGCTATATAGTACGTAGCAGGAATTTGATGAGAAACGGTTGAATAGCCATTTCTAAAAATCAGGGAGTTTTTCATCTGTTGCTATTTATTTATAAGAGTATGATTTGAGAAAACTCCATACCCTTAATATTTTGTTATGTAGGAAAATAATATGTAGGAATAAAATAGCAAAACCAATCGGTTATGTACGATTGGTTTCTATAGATAAGAAATGGGGTACCTTATTCAGGGTTAGACGATGCAGGAGAGAAGCATGTCGAATTGAAAGTATAATACAAAGAATAGGGAGAGGGTATCTTTTTCTGCTCGGTTTGACAAAAATCACTATGCTTATTAAAGAAGAGGTTTAATGCGTATTGTTCTATATATGCTTTACTTTCAATACGCGCATAGCATTGAGAACCGCTAATACTGTCACACCTACATCAGAGAATACAGCTTCCCACATAGTTGCAACGCCAACTGCTCCTAGCAGTAAGAAAATGCCCTTAATTCCTAATGCAAAGACGATATTTTGCCATACGATGTGACGAGTCCGTTTAGCAATTTTAATAGCGGAAGCAATCTTAGATGGTTCATCTGTCATAATAACTACATCTGCTGCTTCAATTGCAGCGTCTGAACCAAGTCCGCCCATTGCAATCCCTATGTCTGCTCTAGCCAAAACTGGAGTATCGTTTATACCGTCTCCGACAAAGATTAATTTTTCTTTTGAAGGCTTTTGTGTATCTAATTTTTCTATTTCTTCTACCTTTTGATGTGGAAGTAATTCTGCGTGAATCTCGTCTATACCGAGCTCTTTGCCAACGGCATCTCCTACAGCCTTTGCATCACCGGTTAACATCACCGTCTTTTTAATGCCAAGAGCTTTTAGGGAACGAATAGCCTTTGCAGAATCTTCTTTTATTTCATCAGAAATGACAATACAGCCAATATATTGCTTATTAACTGCTATGTGAACAAGAGTTCCAATTACATCTGGTTGTTCAAACATAATTTGCTCTTTATTCATTAGCTTGGCATTTCCCGCTAAAATTTCTTTGCCCTCTACTACAACTTCAATACCATATCCAGAAATCTCATTATAGCTGGTGATTTCATCGGTGATTATTTTTTTTCCATATGCTTTTCGGATTGATTGCGCAATCGGATGGTTAGAATGAACTTCGGCAAATGCCGCGTATGTTAACAATTCTTCTTTTGAAATGTCTCCTATTGGCTGAATATCTGTTACTTCGAACACACCTTTTGTCAGTGTCCCTGTTTTGTCGAAGACAACATATCTTACATTGTTTAATGCTTCAAGATAGTTGCTTCCTTTCACAAGAATACCATTCTTGGACGCTCCTCCGATTCCTCCAAAGAAGCCCAGTGGGATGGAGACAACAAGGGCACAGGGACAAGAGATTACTAAAAAGACAAGTGCACGATAAATCCAATCTGCAAACGTGGCTCCTTCTATAAAGAGGGGAGGAAGAAATGCTAAGGCTGCTGCTGTAATTACGACCACAGGCGTATAGTAACGAGCAAATTTTGTAATAAAGTTTTCTGTCGGTGCTTTTCGACTGCTTGCATTTTGGACAAGGTCTAAAATTTTAGAAACAGTAGATTCCCCAAATTCTTTTGTTACTTCAACAGTTAATACACCATTTTTATTGATAAATCCACTTAGTATATCCGCTCCAGGTCCTATTTCTCGTGGTATAGACTCCCCGGTTAACGCAGACGTATCGACCATAGAGCTTCCAACGATGACTTTTCCGTCTAGCGGAACTTTTTCACCAGGTTTTACAATGATAATGTCACCGATATTTATATTTTCAGGTGCTATCTGTTTTGTTTCATTGCCTATTTTTAAATTCGCATAATCAGGACGTATGTCCATTAAGGCGCTAATAGATTTACGGGAGCGGTTTACAGCGATACCTTGGAATAATTCCCCAATTTGATAAAATAGCATAACAGCAACGGCTTCGGGAAACTCTTGAATAGCAAAAGCACCGAGAGTGGCGATCGCCATCAAGAAATTCTCATCAAATATTTGTCCTCGTGTAATGTTTTTTAAGGCACGTAAAACTACGTCACCCCCAACAATTAAATAAGCAATGATAAACAAAGCTATTTCAAATGAGTGAGGTACTGCTGTTAATGCAGCAACAGCAGTAAGGATACCTCCAATACTCAGCTTCCAAATCGTTTTTTTTGTTTCCTTCACTCCATGTTCATGGGTATGCTCAGAGTATTGTTTATGTTTCTCCATCAATATTACTTCTACATCTGGCTCTAAGCGATGCACAGTATTCTTGATTTGTGTTGTAATGTGTTCCCATTGAGAAGGGGTGTTAACTTTAATCGTAAGCGTTTTGGAAACAAAGTCCAGTGAGCTTTCTGTTATGTCTGGTATATGCTTGACTTGTGCATCGATTTTAGCAGCACAGTTTGCACAGTCCAATCCTTTTAATACAAACTTTTGTACGGTTTGTTTAGTATGCTTTTCTTTTATGTGGATGTCAGGTTCCAGTTTATTAATAAGTTGCTTAGCGTTTGAAAACACTTCTTCTTTTTCTGCTTCAATCACTAATGTTTGAGTGGCGAAGTTGACTGAACATGAGGCTACACCATCGATCTCTTTCACTCCACGTTCGATTTTAGCAGCACAGCTTCCACAATCTAATCCCTCTAATATAAGCTCTTGCTTGTTTATTTTTTCTGCCATACTCCTTCTCTCCCCTGAGATTGCCATTATTCATTGACGTGCTGGAATGCCTGATCAAAAATTTCGATTACATGGTGATCAGCCAGAGAGTAATATACAACTTTTCCTTCCTTACGGTTTTTGACCAATTTTGCTTGTTTTAATACACGTAATTGATGAGAAATAGAAGATTGGGTCATATCTAATAAATAAGCTAAATCACATACGCACATTTCGGCATTAAATAAAGCATGTAAAATACGGGTACGCGTACGATCCCCTAGTATCTTGAATAGGTCTGCCATATTTTGTAAGGATTCTTCGTTAGGAAGGGATTCTTTTACTTTTACAATGACTTCTTCATGAATAACAGTTTGAGTACAAGACTCACTGCAAGTTTCTGTTTTATCTTCGATCACACTTCTTCACTCCCTTGGACATGAATATATGAGCAAGTGTTCATATGTTTATTATAAAGTATATGCTTCTTATTTATAATGTGTCAATAAAAGTACGAATTTATTGATAAATAGAGAGCCGATCATAAAAGTGGCGTGGTAATGATTCAAAAATAGCAGTTGCTTTGCTACAATAATAATGATAATGGAACGTAAAAGGGAGGAAAGATAATGAAGAACTATTGGTTCTTGTTTGTGTCTGTTATGGCAAGTGTAGTATTAGTTATTACAGGCTGCAGTTCAAATGATAGAAATTCCCATGAAAGCACGAATCATGAAGAGCGTACTGTCTCTGACTCCCATCAACATGGAGAGGGAGGCGATATTTTCGAGACTACAAAGGATATTGTCATGCTTCCATCCTTTTTATCGAATCAACCTGAACAAATTCAGAACATTTATCAGATAGCTGGACAAAATCATGAATTATTAAGCTGGATTCCATGTTATTGCGGATGCGGTGAGAGTGCAGGGCATACAAGCAATAAAAATTGCTTTATCCGCGAGGTAAAGCCGAACGGGGAAGTAGTTTGGGATTCTCATGCGATTACATGCACTGCTTGTCTCGAAATTGCACTTCAATCGGCCGTTATGAAAGAAAAAGGTGCATCTGCTTTGGAAATTCGTCAGTATATCGATGAGCAGTATAAAGAAGGATATGCAAAGCCAACACCGACTCCGATGCCGAGTCTATAAGTGTAGAAGTACAAGATATGCAGAAGCAATTGTGTGTCTTGTTTAAGACATCGTACAGAAATGTTTCCATGTTCTGTTTCACAGGGATAGTCTTCCCTAGTTAAAAACAAAAAACGGATTCAAAGAAGGGTTTAAGAAATGCTTCTCTGAATCCGTTTTTGTTAATGATGATAATGAAATAAATCCAAGTATAGCTTGATCAAAATTGTTCCAGCAGCAGTATATAGAACAAAGAGCGGAAACGAGAGTTTTTGTGTTGCTTTCCACAAAAACTCATGTACAGTAACATAACTCAGAGTACCGACTGCGCCTCCCAGAATGAACCCTTGCAAGTGCCGAACCTTTATTTGAAGCAATTCTCCAAGGGACACTCCTAATCCCAATACAACAGAAAGAGATACAATAGTGAAAATGTATGAAATAAGCTTCGAAGGTGTGAAGAGGAAGGAAATCATCAATGCTAATCCTTCCGGAACGTGATGAAAAATAATAGCTAGCAGCAAAGAAGATGCGGCTTCTTCATGTGCAGCCATAGAAGCTCCGAGTGCCATTCCTGTCGGGATATTATGAATACATATGGCTAGTGCCAGAAAGAAAAAAGCTTGCAATCCTTGAGAAGTTTTTTGCTCAGCTGAACTATGAAAGTATATATCGACGAGTATCATCAATAGCAGTCCCAATCCAGTACCAAGTAACGGACCGGCAATATGGTATGTGGAGAAGGTTTTAGGGATAAGGTCTAAGGATAATAAGCCGATTAATATCCCGCCGCAAAAGCTGTATAATCCATACATTTTTTTCTCTAATATTTGCTTTGCAAGTACTCCGACAGTTCCTCCAAATAAAAGTCCTGTAAAGGTGAATATGACTGCTATTATCGGTACACTGAACTGCTGCATTCTTTCACTCCTTATTGCTATTTCCTTTCCATCATATTAAAGGTATGTCTAAATTAGTCCATCATTTAATAGAAGGAAATAATCTGTAACAACCTAAAACACCACAGCTTTCCTATTAAAATGCTGTGGTGTTTGTATTTCTATATAAAATCTGTGGGTTCCATCAACGAAATATGGCTTGTCAGTCCATTCATCTACTAGTTGTCATCTATATCAAGCTCCTTTCTTATTCGTTCTAGACTCCGGCTGTGAGTATGATTGAGAAGTTTTTTTCATTATGAATGGATAGAGCAGCAATCCTAGTATAAACAGCCCAATCCCTAGTAAAAAAGTCTTCAAATCACTTGTGCCAGTCTTGATGACCCAGATGGAGTAGAGGAGTGCAAGAGTTGTCACAATTCCATCTATCTTTCGAGAACCTTTAATAGTATCGTATGTTTCACCTGTGATGACTAACTTTAATTGATAAACAGCTGATACGAGATAGGGAATTAAATAGGCTAATGTAGCCACTACAATAGCGAAATTGTATGCTTGCATTACTGTTCCTGATATAGTAGCAAATAAAAATATTTGAGTCATAATATTGGTTAATGTTAATGAATGGACTGGACTGCCGCTTTGATTTGTTTTCGCAAATAAAGCTGGAAATAGGTTTATTTTCGCTGCTTGATAAGGAACCTCAGAGCTTACTAAAATCCATCCTACAGTAGATCCAAACAAGGAAATGAGTGCTAATGCAGCCATGATGGAGGAGCCTGTGTTTCCAAGAATACCTTCTAAGGCATCGACTAACGGCTTTTGAGATTCACGTAATTCACTTTGCGACAATGCTCCCATTGTTAATAATGTAATACCGACATAAATAAGCATAGCAATCAATAATCCTAGTATTGTTGCTTTTTTTACATCCTTTTGAGACTTGGCGCGATTGGATAACATAACAGCAGATTCAATCCCGATAAAAGCCCATAATGCAGAAATCACTGCTCCATTCATTTGACCTCCTAATGATATGGAATTGCCAGATTGGTCGATAAATGTGCTTCCGTTCCCAAGATTGCTTGCATCAAAAATAAACATAGCTAAAACGATAAATAGTCCAAATCCGATTATTTTTGTTATGGTTGCAAGGAAGTTCATAGTTCCTGCATTCTCGATGCTCTTACTTAAAATGATTTGAATGCCCCATAGCATAATGGAACAAATCATAAATGTTATAAGCTTTCCTAACTGTAGTTCAAATGAACCAAGCTGTATTAGTACTGCCGGGCTTTGCATAATCGGGAAAAATGTAGATAAGTAACCTGCAAAGGAAATAATAACAGAAGCAGTAGCAGCCCAATTTGCAGCCCAATATCCCCAAGCCATACTGTAGCCGGCAATGTTGCCAGTTTTCGGAGAAATGAACAATGCCTGTGCATAGCTCTGTGGACCTGCTTTTAAATCTGGTCGTCTTATTGCTAAATTCCCAAATACTAATGCCATCATGAATACACCTAAACCAGTAGTAAGCCAAGCTAGTGTTGCTCCAAAGGGGCTGGAGACTTGAGCAAGGTTGGCTGGAAGCATAAAAATTCCTCCGCCAACCATATTACCTACCACGAATGCTGTTAAAAACCATACTCCCCATTTTTTATTGTTCATATTTTCTCTCTCCTTTTGAAATAATAACATTCATCATTTACATAAATTTACATTTAAGGAAATAAAAAAGAGCCATGCAGGTGTAAAAAATACCTACATGGCTCTTATAATAGCAACGTAGGTACAACGGGAATAACCCTTGTACCTACGCGTAAATTTCCGCAAGGTTCAAGGGTTTATGTATGATGATGTAATTGTACAAACATAGTTGTGTTAAACATAGTAAAATTCTCCCTTTTTTTCCTTCGTGTTTTGGTAAAGTATACTACAGCTATTTTATAAAATAAAGAGGATGAAAACATGGTAATTTATTACAAAAATGATGTAGCTTATTCTGTAGCATAAAAGTGTATGAAATCAATAGAATTTCTCGCTTGTTGCAGGAAGCTCTCTACAGATGTGAGTGTCTGTTCTTTGTTTTTTTCCGAACGGGAGTTTAAAGATATGAAACACCCTCTTTCATTGTAGCTGACATTTTAGTTTCTGAAAAACTTCTAAATAATATGCATGAATAATGTGAGAATGAAAACGACAGTTTTATAAAATATTATAAAGCGAAGGTAATATCTAATAAGAGAATGTTACTAATGCTGACCGGGCGGAGGGGTAAAGATGGTGCAAAGCTGTAAAGTATGGTTTTTTCTTATTGCTATAGTTTTTATGTACAGCCCCGTAGTACAAGCGGAAAGTGAATCAATTGTAGCTTTTACAAGAAATCATGATCTTTGGCTTAAAGAGGGGAAGAAAGAGACTCAATTGACTCATGGGGAATATGTGTCCTATCCGAAATGGTCACATGACGGGAAATGGATTGCGTATACAAGGGGAAGAAAAGATCAAGAAATCTGGTTATATGATGTAATGAATAGAAAACATATACACCCAGTTTTACATGAAGCCACAAATTATCAATGGGCTCCAAATAAAAATGTTTTGGCATTTCAATTTGGAGGGGTACTAAATATAATTAATCTTCATGATGAGGATAAGCAATTTAAAAACGTAGCATTTGGAGCCGGAAACTATTCATGGCTTCCCGATGGTAAGGGATTTTTAGTTTCTTCGAATGCTCAGGTGCTTCCTTCTGGATGGACAAGTGTGCAGCTGTTTACGGTTCCAGTTGATGCCAACATGAATCCTAAAAAAGTTAAACATTTTTATACTCTTCCCGAACAGTCTGATTCATTCTTTGCTGTTTCCACAAGCACGTTTAAGTGGTCACAGGATAAAAAGTGGATTTCTTTTCTAGCAATTCCAACCGCATCCTGGTCTATGGATAGTGATATACTTTGCCTTCTTTCCTCAGACGGTAAGAAATTTGAAGTTGTTGATAAAATGATTCCAAATAACAATTGGTTTCAATGGGCTTCAGGGAAAAATATCATGGCTTATATTGAAGGAGAGGGACGGTTTGCAGTAGAAAATAAACATTTGAAAACAAAGGAACTCCCGGCGTTTAGATCAGATACCTTTACACCAAAGGGATTTGTTGATTGGGATTTCACATGGCACAACGATACAATAATTACAGTCTCACGTGCTAAAGAAGCGGAATGGTCCAATGATCCAGATAAACGGCCTCTTCCGAGGTTGTTTCAAGTCAATATTAACGATAATCACCAAATTACTGTTACCAACCCTCCAAAGGGATATGGCGATTATTATCCCTATTTTTTGAAACAGTCAAACCAATTAACGTGGATACGTTCCAACCGTAAGGAAGCAAATATGTGGATTGCAAATGCTGACGGTTCGCAAGCAAAGCTGTGGATTAAAAATATAGATATTGCGGATCCATATTATGAAAAAAGGACTTGGAATGAAATTTTGGATATATATAAATAATTGGTCGGCATCGGATGTATTTCCGATGCTTTTTTTCATGATTTTCGGTTTTGTCTCATACATTGTGGTAACGGAGGAAAAGGGGGAGAGCAATGAAAGGGAGCGATTACAAAGCATTGGAATATGCCATTGACGAGATTACAGAAATTGCCCGAGGCTTTAAGTTGGATTTTTATCCAATGCGTTACGAAATTTGTCCAGCGGATATTATTTATACATTTGGCGCCTACGGCATGCCGACACGCTTTTCACACTGGAGCTTCGGTAAACAGTTTTTTAAGATGAAACTTCATTATGATTTAGGGTTAAGTAAGATATATGAATTGGTCATTAACTCTGACCCGTGCTATGCCTTTTTGCTGGATACGAACTCACTTATCCAAAATAAGCTCATAGTGGCTCACGTTTTAGCCCATTGTGACTTTTTCAAAAATAATGTCCGATTCACCAATACAAAACGCGACATGGTTGAAAGCATGGCAGCAACAGCCGATCGTATTAAAAACTATGAGCACAAATACGGAAAAGAAACAGTAGAAAAGTTTCTCGATGCGGTGCTCGCTATACAGGAACATATCGATCCATCGCTTGTGCGGCCGAAACTAGCATGGAGCATAGAGGATGCGCCGGAGGAAGAAACAAAGAAAAAAGCACAATCACCTTACGATGATTTATGGAATTTAGATAAGAAAAAAGAGAGACGATCTCAGCTTCCAGCTAGACGAAGCCGAAAGAAATTTCCACCACAGCCAGAAAAAGACTTGCTTTTATTTATTGAAGAATACAGTCGGGAGCTAGAAGAATGGCAGCGTGACATATTAACAATGATGCGTGAAGAGATGCTGTATTTCTGGCCGCAAATGGAAACGAAAATTATGAATGAGGGATGGGCCAGTTATTGGCACCAGCGCATCCTCCGTGAAATGGACTTAACCTCAGACGAAGCTGTCGAGTTTGCCAAGCTGAACGCAGGTGTTGTGCAGCCGTCCCGCACCAGCATTAACCCGTATTATCTCGGCTTGAAAATGTTTGAAGACATCGAAGAACGCTACAATAATCCGACCGAAGAGATGAAACGAACCGGCATAGAGCCGGGCTCCGGCCGGGAAAAGATGTTTGAAGTACGCGAAGTGGAATCCGATAGTTCATTCCTGCGAAACTATTTAAATAAAGAACTCGTGATGCGGGAAGATATGTATCTCTTCCAAAAGCAAGGCAAGGACTACAAAATCGTCGACAAAGGGTGGGAGCAAGTCCGCGATCAGCTTGTAAGCATGCGGGTGAACGGTGGCTTCCCATATTTAATGGTGACTGACGGGGACTACCTGAAAAATGGGGAACTGTACTTGAAGCACGGATATGAAGGAATTGAACTGGATATTAAATACTTAGAAAAAGTGCTGCCGTATATTTATCAGTTATGGGGACGTTCGGTGCATATGGAAACGATGGTGGAGAATAAAGCTGTGTTGTTTACGTATGATGGGAAGACGATGCATCGGAAGTATGTATGAGGAGGGAAGCTGCCAGGAGTCTGGCGGCTTTTTTCTTTTTATTCCTTACACACTGTCCCGCTGTGAACTTCCTTATTATTTTAGTCTTTGTGCAGTATGTTTTATTTGTAGCCTTAGCCATTGATGGCTAGTTCCAGAAGCCTAGAGCCGACTGCTTTGTAATATTAAGAAATTGTAAATTTTATTAAGGCTTTTTTAAGGTTAGGGAATTAATATAGGCACAAGTAAGGTAAATACAACAAAACGTACAACTAAAAAAGGGGGGATGAGGCAATGGCAATCGAGGTGTTCAATAGATATGAAAACAAATATTTATTGGATGATCAGGCGTATCAACGATTCTATAACGACTTGCAGGACTTTATGGAGCTAGACGATTATAACAAGCAACACGAATTTTATTCGATTAGTAACTTGTATTTCGATACGCCGAATGACGAGCTCATTCGGACCAGCTTGTCCAAGCCAAAATATAAGGAGAAGCTTAGGTTAAGGGCGTACGGCGTTCCGGGCGAAGAAGCAAAGGTCTATCTGGAGTTAAAGAAGAAGGTGTGTGGTCTCGTGAACAAACGAAGGACCGGGATGAAGCTTCGTGAAGCCTATGAATTCGTACGGACTGGAATCGTGCCGGACTACAAATCTTACATGAACAAGCAGGTCATCGAGGAGATCAAATATGTACTCGGAAGGTACGAACTAGTGCCTAAGGTGTATCTGGCTTACGAGCGCAAGGCCATGTTCAGCAAGGAAAGCCGCGATTTGCGGATCACATTTGATACCAACATCCGTCATCGACGCAACGATCTCAGGCTTGAGCTAGGGGATCACGGTGAGCGACTTATGCCGACTGGCCAATGGTTGATGGAAGTCAAGGCGGAGAAGACGATTCCGATGTGGTTGTCGCGGTTGCTGTCGGAGCATGGGCTGTACCGGACGAGTTTCTCTAAGTACGGTAATGAATACAAGAAGACGGTAAGAAGTGGCATCAGGATAAATGTCAAAGAACCAATCCTGCAACCTGTGGCAGTTGCCACGGCGGGATTGCTGGATGACACAATAACATCTACAGAAAGAGAGCGTGAAATCTATGTTTGATTTTCAATCCCTATTCAACCCAACAACGGCTGATACGACGATGACCTTCGGCAGTGCTGTCGCTACGATAGTGGTGTCTATTCTACTAGGTATTATCATCAGCTTGACTTATATGAAGACGAATCCGATAGGCTATTCACAGAATTTTACGTTAACGATGGTTATTCTGCCCGTTATCGTAGCGATTATTATATTGTTAATTGGGAGCAACATTGCACGAGCTTTCAGCTTGGCAGGTGCTTTCTCCATTATCCGGTTCCGAAGTGCGCCTGGTGACCCGAAGGATATCGCGTATGTCCTGTTCACCATGGCAGCTGGTCTTGCCTGCGGTGTAGGTGCGTTCGGGTACGCGGTACTCTTCACGGTGATCTTATGTGCACTTATGTATGGCCTTAATAAGTTTAACTTCGGAGCACGAAAATCACAACAGAAGCAATTGAAGGTTACCATTCCAGAGAGTCTCGGGTACGAGGAGGCATTCGCGGAAGTATTCAGTCAGTTCGGGGTGGAGTATGAGCTGAAGCGTGTGCGCACGACTGAGCTGGGAAGCTTGTATGAACTGGTCTATAGTGTTACCTTTGGGTCTTCCACGAATCAGAAGGAATTGCTTGATGCAATCCGCACACGGAATGGTAATCTCGATATTTCGCTTACGATGGTGCCATCGAGTAAAGGAGACTATTAATTACCTAATAGGGAGGGAATAATAGGTGATGAAGACGATTAGCGTGAGACAATATATGGGTACCTTAGCTTTGTCCACGGTGCTGTTGGTATCGGCATGCACCAAGGAGGAGAACGTGGGAAGTATGAAGGTAGCGAATACGGCTGCCGCTGCGAAATATGCCGAGGAGATGGACAGCATGGAGATTATGTCTATGTCGATTGAGGCAGACGAGGCAGCTTGGAAGGAGATGCTGAATAATGCGACAGAGGAGCAATACATCTCGGCGAACATCACGATTAACGGAACGAAGATCACCAATGTCGGTATACGTGCAAAGGGAAATTCCAGCCTGAGACAAGTTGCTAACGAAGATACTACGGATCGATACAGCTTTAAGATCAAGTTTGATGAATACGTTCAGGACCAAACCTGGAAGGGACTCGACAAGCTGGTCATCAATAACATGATTACGGATAACAGCTATATGAAAGAATATTTGAGCTATGACATTATGAGCTATATCGGTGTGGATGCACCTTTGTACGCTTTCGCTGACATTCGAGTGAACGGGGAAGCCTGGGGCTTCTATCTGGCCGTCGAGGATATTGACAGCGGGTATCTAGCCCGTATCAAGGGCGATGAGGGTGAACTGTACAAGCCGAATAATGACGACGGTGGCATGGGAATACCTGAAGGTAAGCGGCCTGGAATGGAAGACGGTATGGAAATGCCTGAAGGTAAGCGGCCTGGAATGGAAGACGGTATGGAAATGCCTGAAGGTAAGCGGCCTGGAATGGAAGACAGTATGAAAATGCCTGAAGGCGGCTTCGGCGGAATGAAAGGCGGAGGTAACGGCGTATCGCTTGTTTATACCGATGATAAGCTGGAAAGCTATTCAGGCATTTTTGATAATGCCGAGACGAAAACAACGGAAGAGGATCATCAGCGTGTTATCGAAGCGCTGAAGCATTTGAATGAAGGTGAGGAGTTGGAAAGCTATGTGGACGTGGACGTAGTTTTGCGTTATTTTGCCGCCCATACGGTGGTAGTCAACATGGATAGCTACACGTCCAACATGGCTCATAACTATTATCTCTATGAGAGCGGTGGGAAGATCAGCATGCTACCATGGGATTACAATATGGCATTCGGCGGCTTCCAAGCAGGCGATGCATCGGACGTCGTTAATCTTGCTATTGATACTCCAGTTTCCGGTATTACACTGGAGGAGCGTCCGATTCTGGGCAAGCTTCTAGAGATTGAAACATACAAGGAGAAGTATCATAAGTACCTGCAGGAGATCGTGGACGGTTACTTCGCGGAGGGGAAGTTCGAACAGAAGGTGCAAAGCGTGAACGCCTTGATTGCAGAACATGTGAAGCAAGATCCAAGCGCGTTTAACACGTACGAGAAGTATGAGGAAGCGGTGAAAGAACTGATTAAGCTTGGAACGCTGAGAGCCGACAGCATTCGAGGTCAGCTGGACGGCGACATTCCATCGACGATCGAAGGTCAGCAGGCGAAACCTGACAGTCTCATTGACGCGTCCTCCGTTGAGCTCTCGAAGCTGGGTGAGAATGGACCAGGTCGAGGGGGCATGGGCGGCGTTCCAGGCGTTCCGAGAGGTCAGGAGCAAGTCGGACAGCCGAGAAGATAAACATAACTTTAAATGGATGCTCTTCATAGTCTTCTGAGCGCACAGCAGGTCCGAATTTTGGTTTATTCAGTAGAAATGAAAAGATTCAGTTCAGAGGATTAAATGAACGCCCTCTCCATTACTTGGAAGAGGGCGTTTGTATGTTATATACGATTGATTTAGCTTTGCTTGATCCATGGTGTATGGAGATTGTCAGTCAGGTTTATGGTTTTTTCCTATATGTGTTGAGAAGCACTTTGGAAGAATGAAGGCTCGGCCAGTTATTGGCACCAGCGTATACTCTGTGAAATGGACTTCACCTCAGATGAAGCCATCGAGTTCGTCAAGCTGAACGTAGGCGTTGTCCAGATGTTCCGCACAAGCATTAATCCATATTATCTCGGCTTGAAAATGTTTGAAGCCATCGAAGAACGTTACAACAACCCGATCGAAGAAATGAACCGAAGCGGTGTAGATTCGGGAGCCGGTAGGGAAAAGATATTCGAGGTACGTGAAATGGAATCGGATAGCTCGTTTCTGCGGAACTACTTACATAAGGATCTTGTTATGCGGGAAGATATGTACCTCTTCCAAAAGCAAGACAAGGACTGCAAAACTGTTGACAAAGGGTGGGAACAAGTTCGCGATCAGCTTGTGAGAATGGGGGTCAACGGTGCTGGAGAATAAGGCTGTGCTGTTTCCGGATAACGGGCGTAATTCACTCTCTTACGAAAAGATTTTTGTCGACAGCATAGAAAAAATTTAGATAGATAACCAAAAAGTATAGTACATAGGGCATGAAGGGAATCGTTTCTGATTCAACCCTTTGTAATTAATCTATACCACTTGGATATATTACAAAGATGTTTGATTAGTATGAAAAAGCAATAGTATTCAAATGGAACATTCTCAGTCTAAGATGAGTCTTACTATTTCAAGGTGATACGCTGTAAAGCCCCGATCTAGCTTCAATATATGGCAAACCTACTCTGCAACTTGTGTTATCAAGGTTTTTTCCACGAACTCACATCTTGTAATTAATATTTACATGATATAAATTTAAGTAGTGATAAAATTTTCGACACTGGTTTAAATCTCGAATGTTGTCAAAGTATGAACAAAAATATAAGATAAATACGGAACACTTAGGTTTCTATACGATAAAAAATCGATATTTAATCTTTTATTCCAATGAAAAGTTTTTGTAAAGCGCTTAACATTCGCAGTGTTTTGGACGTCTGAATCTTTTGCACTGGAACCATTCATTATTCTGAAAAGTGATGTTTAAAAACAAGGGTAAATCATTTGGGAAATTCTGAATTTTTTCTGGTCATCAATGAGGGGGATATGAAATGTCAAGTAAAACATTAGAGCAATTTTTGAAAGAGAATTTAGAAGATTTAACAGAAAAAGGGTTGTACAATGTTATTGATCCGTTAGAAGGCGCAAATGGTCCGATGATCACCATTGCTGGCAGAGAGCTAATTAATTTATCATCCAATAACTATTTAGGTTTAGCAACAGATCAACGATTAGTAGAGGCTTGCGTAGAAGCAACAGAAAAATATGGTGTTGGCTCCGGGGCGGTTCGTACTATTAACGGAACGTTAGATATTCATGTCGAGTTAGAAAAAAGGCTTGCTGAATTCAAGCATACAGAAGCAGCTATTTCTTATCAATCAGGCTTTAACTGTAATATGGCGGCGATTTCCGCAGTAATGGATAAGAACGACGCTATTCTTTCAGATGAACTGAATCATGCCTCGATTATTGATGGCTGCCGATTATCTAAAGCAAAAATTATTCGCTATAACCATTCTGATATGGAAGATTTACGTGCAAAAGCACAACAGGCGAAAGAGTCCGGATTGTACAACAAAATCATGGTTATTACTGATGGAGTGTTTTCAATGGATGGAGATATTGCCAAACTTCCTGAAATTGTAGAGATTGCAGAAGAGTTCGATTTAATTACGTATGTTGATGACGCGCATGGATCAGGTGTGTTAGGAAATGGTGCAGGAACGGTAAAACATTTTGGATTATCGGATAAAGTGGATTTTCAAATTGGAACATTATCCAAAGCTATTGGTGTTGTAGGCGGCTATGTGGCCGGAAAGAAAAATTTAATTGATTGGTTAAAAGTGAGAAGCCGCCCATTTTTATTTTCAACGGCTGTCACACCGGGCGCAGCTGCAGCTTGTATAGAAGCCATTGATATTTTGATGAATAGCTCAGAGCTTCAAAATAAGCTGTGGGAAAACGGCGATTACTTGAAAAAAGGCTTAAAAGAATTAGGGTTTGATATCGGAGAGAGCGAAACACCAATCACGCCTTGTATTATAGGAGATGAAGCGAAAACGCAGCAATTCAGTAAGAGGCTGATCGAGGAGGGCGTTTATGCTAAATCCATCGTCTTTCCGACCGTTCCAAAGGGAACAGGAAGAGTGAGAAATATGCCGACAGCTGCTCATACAAAAGAGATGCTAGACCGTGCGTTAGCTATTTATGAAAAAGTAGGAAAAGAGATGTCCATTATTTAAGGGGATTGCTTACTTCAGAGTGAAACAAGGAGGAGTTTTTAATGAAAAAGGTTTTAGTAACGGGAGCCTTAGGTCAAATTGGTTCAGAACTGACAATGAAAATGAGAGAGATTTACGGATTTGACAATATTATTGCGACAGATATTCGCAAAACGGAAAGCGATGTTGCCCAGTCAGGTCCGTTTGAGATTTTAGATGTAACAGATGCAAATCTGATGTTTGACATTGCAAAAAAATATGAAGTGGATACGGTTATTCATTTAGCTGCTTTATTGTCAGCAACAGCTGAAAAGAATCCTCTTTTAGCATGGAATTTAAACATGGGTGGATTGGTGAATGCTTTGGAAACAGCACGAGAACTTAATTGCCAATTTTTCACACCTAGTTCCATAGGAGTGTTTGGACCGACTACTCCTAAAGATTCCACTCCGCAAGATGTCATTCAACGGCCGACGACGATGTATGGAGTGAATAAAGTATCCGGAGAGTTATTATGTGATTATTACTATCATAAATTTGGACTAGATACGAGAGGTCTTCGATTCCCAGGACTGATATCGTATGCTACGCCTCCAGGTGGGGGAACGACTGACTACGCAGTTGAAATTTACTATGAAGCAGTTAAAAACAAACGATATACTTCATACATTGCTGAGGGGACGTATATGGACATGATGTATATGCCTGATGCTTTAAATGCTATTATTGCATTGATGGAGGCAGATGCTTCAAAATTAAAACACCGAAATTCTTTCAACGTGTCCGCTATGAGCTTTGAGCCAGAGCAAATTGCAGCTGAAATCAAAAAGCATATTCCGGAATTTGTTATGGATTATGCTGTTGACCCTGTAAGACAATCTATTGCCGACAGTTGGCCGAATTCAATAGATTCCACTTGTGCAAAAGAAGAATGGGGATTTAAGACAGAATATGATTTAGAGAAAATGACGAAGGATATGCTAGTAAAGATAGAAGCAAAATCTCTTATCCTTGTCTAAGAAATAAGCCTACTGCTCGAATAAAAGAGTTGTCATACTCTTTTATTCGAGCTATTTTTGTTTATTTTAGAAATTTTCAACCTAAAGCGATTCGCTTTTTACAACGAAAGAAGCTGCTCATATGATGAAAAAGCCAAACTCTCTAAGGGAAAAAGTCTATCAAAAATCAAGTGAGCCTCTAAGCAGAAGTAAAAGATGGTGAAAGAACTACTTTTGATAGTAGTTCTTTCACCATCTTTTAGGTAATGTTATGGTCATCTCTGTCCCTTGTCCAAGTTCACTATGGACTTCAATCTTGCCTTGATGGAGTTCAATAATTTTTTTTACAATCGAAAGACCGAGACCACTGCCTCCAAAGGTGCGGTTCCGAGATTTATCGCCTTTGTAAAAACGCTCAAATATATGCATTTGTGTTTCTTTGTCCATACCAATCCCTGTATCGGTGATTATTATGGATACATGATCTAGATCTAGTTCAAACACTTCAACTGAAATGGTTCCATTTTTAGGTGTGAATTTAATGTTGTTGTGAATTAAATTAGTCCAAACCTGATCCATTAGCTCTTCGTCAGCGTCAATGGTTAAGCTCTTAAGAGCAACATCCATTTCAATATTCTTTTCAAGCCATTGCGGCTCATTTGCCAAGATGACGCGACGGAGCTGATGATCTAAGCGATAACTTTTTCGTTCAAAGGGCGGATGCTCTGATTCTAGGGACGTCAGCTTAAGCAGGTTTTCGCTTAATTTTGAAAGACGCATGCATTCTGTTTCAATAATATTGAGATAATGAGCGCGTTCATTAGGGGTAAGCTGATCATTCTTTAAGACATGGGCGAATCCAGCAATTGATGTTAGTGGTGACTGGATTTCATGTGATACATTTGAGATAAATTCCTGACGCATTTGTTCCATTTCACCAAGCTGCTTTGCTGTATGCTCGATACTTTGGATAATACTATAATACGGATGATTGGGCGAATGGATGCGTTGATTGTAATAAGATAGATCGATATTAAAATTACCCGCAGCCATCATTTTCATAGCATCGATAATAGGAAGGATAAATCTATGTTCCATACGTCCTCGTTTTAAAAAGGTAAACGTCATTAAAGCAAATAGGAGAATTCCTAATGAAAAATTGATAAGCTGTCGGACATAGGCGTGCGGACTTTGATCAATCACAGTGTAGAACCATGTTGTTAAAAAATACACTACAGACCAGCTACAGAATAAGGTAAGGATCATTGTTATAGTCCATACAGTCTGTTCCATTCTTTCGGGTAGCTTCATTTTATCACCTCTAGACGGTAGCCGAGACCGCGGATGGTTGTAATTTTAAACGGGCATGTTGGATTTGAAAAACGCTGACGTAATCGCTTAATGTGGACATCGACTGTTCGTTCGTCACCTTCGTAATCAAACCCCCAAATAGTCTCAATGAGCTGTTCTCTTGAAAAAGTTTTGCCTTGATTTGTGGCAAGTTTGAACAAGAGTTCAAATTCTTTGAGCGGTAAGGTTATATCGTTATGCCCGTCCAAAACTTTGTAAGAGGCTCGATCAATCACTACATGTCTAATTTCGATTTTATTAGAAAACGAAATTTGAGCACGTTTGAGCAGCGCCTTAACGCGAGCTACTAATTCAGCAGCAGCAAATGGCTTCACCATATAATCATCTGTTCCAAGATCAAAGCCTTTCACCTTTTGGCTTGTTTCACCTTTTGCAGTCAACATTAAAATTGGGAGCGTATCTGAATAATACGTTCGTACCTCACGACAAAATGTCCATCCATCCATATTCGGCATCATAATATCTAGAATGATTAAATCGATTTTTTTTAACTCTAGTGCAGCTAAGGCGTCTTTCCCATCAACTGCTTCAACTATTGAGAGCCCTTCTTGTGAAAGAAAGACACGAATCAGTTCTCGAATATGTGAATCGTCATCTACAATTAATATATTTGCCACGAATTATCCCTCCTTTTCGTTAAAGTGTGGGTTGAAAAATTGAATTAACGATTATACCGATGTAGATATATTATTTCATAAATTTGTCTGATTGAATAATTGATTCCTTTTGTTTCGTCTCCCTTCAGTTCTAACTTTGATTTAAAGAATAAAGTATGTTTATGAACTGAATATGAACAAAAAGTGGGCTTAAAGTAAGGATATGGTTGTACTTTTAGATAGGATAGGAATACTTTGTTTCAATCATCAAGTTTTCTGAATCCCTCTTGAATTGAAACAGTATGGAGTTATTAGCGCATGTAAAGAATTGGTCTGCATATACTGTGTTGAAAAATAAAAACCAGGGAGGTTTTTATGAAACAAATAGGAATGTACGATCTTGCTATTCTCAAAAGCTGGCTGCCACCTATGGCAGAGCTTATAGAATTGCCAAAGGCGAACTATGCCCCCGCAGTATTATCGGCAGACTTAGACGGGGATAATACTGTGGAATTAGTGGTTGTATATAGATATCAAGGCGAACTGTATGTAATGATTTTAAAAAAGCATTATAACACATGGTATCCTATTGCCAATATGAAAGGAAACGGCTACAGCATTACAGATTTATTGGCAGCGCCTATTATGAATCGAAAAATGAATAGCTTGATTATTGGATGGCAGATTGATGGGATTTGCTCAGAGTTAGATATTTTGCAGTGGACTTCAAATGGATTTCAACATATTCTTCCTAGGGGAATTCATTTCAGCAGACTGGAAATTGAAGATATGCCAGGTGTACATGGAAGAGACGGTATAGGTGAAATTGCTTTATGGGTACATGATAGAGAAAAAGGGTTTAGGATCGATGTGTATCGATGGAGTTGTGGTGGGTTAGATTTCGCTAAAGATGCCTATCCTTATTATTTGAAAAAGGTAAAGGATGATTACGAGCCTATCTTGAAAAGCATGATTGCTCACTTTCCTGATAATGGTTTTAGATTTCTTGAAACTGTTCTTCATTGGGATGGAAATCCGTTCGTTCCAAGCAAGCAGTCTCCAGCAGTGGCAGATGAAGAGCTGCATAGAGGAAATCTGTTGGGAACGGGTAGATATAATATAGATCTCTCGAATGTTCAAAAGATGTACTCAGAAACAGTTAAAGATGTACAACTGGAGAAGGCTTTTGCCAAGATGTATGGATTACAGAAAGGGGTCGATAAGATACGGTATTATTATAATCGGATTGACCTTGATGGAGATGGTGCGCCTGAAGTTTTTGTGTATCTTGTGGGACCTTTAGTTTGCGGGACTGGCGGATGCAGTGCAGCTATTTTTAAAACGGTTGGTGAAGATTATCAATTGATCTCGGAATTTACGCTTGTTCGTAATCCCATTATTATTAGTGATCATAAAACAAATGGATTTCACGATATAATCATGTATGTTTCAGGAGGGGGAATCAAGCCTTTTTATGCAAAGATGAAGTATACAAATAAATCCTATCCGTTAAATCCATCTATTCAACCTAGAGTAAAATCAGGGACGAAGGTGAACGGCATTGCAATTATCGCCGATGATATTCTTACAAATCAAGGGGTTCAATTTTAGCTATACCTTAAAGAGTTTGAAGTGAGACTAGGAGACATTGATAGCTAAGAATAGGTATGAAAAATGCTACTTTAGTGCATAGGTCTGTTCTTATGCTGTTGATGACATGTTCATATTATATTCAGCCGTATTTGATTGAATGTGAAACGTACACTCATATCCTCCAAAATACAGTCCTTTAACATGCATTATGTTGAGTAAATAGCACATATAATGAAGCCGAGGGGGAATTATATGACTATTTTTGGATATATTTTCTGGGGAATCTGTATTATACACATGGTAGTATGTTTTTGGATACACAAGAAATATAAAAGTATCTTGCCTAATCGGTCAACCAATCAAGAAATAAATGAAAAAACTAAGAGATTAGAGACTAGGAGATACGATAATCACCCTCCATTTTAAAGATTGATAGTTTTTACTTATGGAAAAGTAAAAGAGGAGACTTCCCAATACTCTGCTTTTGCAGGAAAAGTGAAAATTCAGTAAGCATTTATTACGTTATTTGTTTCATAATAATCTATAGAAACATTTCCTATATATTTACAAAAATTTTATTCATATTGAAAGCCTTCAGCTAATAGCTAAAGGCTTTTCTATATCTATAGGAATTGAAGAAATGGCACTGCTCTAAAATTAGGTGCTTACAAGTTGATAATTTACTTTGAAGTCGCATTCATTAGTGGATGATTAAAAATATAAAAATACTGAATTGAAAATGAAAAACGAGTTGTTTAATACAAAAGTGTGTCCGTATGGATACGCTTTTTATAATATGAAAGAAATTCAATGATAAGCATTAAATTTTTTATTTATTAATCTGAAAAATCTAAAAAACAATAAATTTTCCCAAGTTTTTTGAGGTTATAGTCGCAATACATAAGGATTTCTTATATTTAAAATAGATAAAATATGATTTATTTGAATGAAATCCGAAGAATTTTCCCAATTGTAGTTAGTTGAAATAATTGTAGAATTAAAGAGAAAGATATTTTCGAATCATGAGGAAGGGTGAGAGGATTTGACTAAAAATAAAAGAAATGCGGCGAAACAAGTTGCAGTTGTAGCATTAAGCGCAGGCCTTCTGATTGGACCTGCTGCAAATATAAACTATACCCCTGTTGCACATGCACAGACCAATACAACGGCAGAGAGCGTATTAGCAAAACTAACGCCAGAAAAGCGCGAAGCATTGCAAAAATTAGAGAATCGAGAATTGAAAACAGGATTACAATTATCACGGGATGTCGATTTAACAAGTGATAAAGAGGTAACGGTTATCGTTGAGTTCAAAGACCTTCCTGCAAAAGCAGCGCAAATTGCTAAAGCTGCCAAAGGAGAAACGCTGTCTCTTGCACAAGCGAAAGAGAATGTAGAGAAATCCCATACCAAGTTCAAAAAAGATCTGCAGGAAAAGCTAGGGAAAACTAAATCAGGAAAAGATTCCTATCAAATTAAATATACGTATAAAAATTCCTTGAATGGTGTTGCGTTAACACTGCCAGCAAACCAAATTAATACATTACTAGATTCTGATGTAGTAAAAGCTGTCTACAGTGATTACAAGGTACAAGTAGAACCGCCTGCTCAAGCAGAGGATGCGAAGGAGCAAACAAAGGTAGATAGTATCCCGTTTTTAAATCTTGATAAACTGCATGACGAAGGATTTACAGGAAAAGGTGTCAAGGTTGGCGTCCTTGACACAGGGATTGATTATAATCATCCGGATCTTAAACATGCCTATAAAGGCGGGTATGACTTTGTAGATAACGATAACGATCCGATGGAAACGACCTATGCTGACTGGAAAAAATCTAATAGACCAGAAACTTCGAATGGCAGTACGTATTATACTGACCATGGTACACACGTTTCTGGTACGATTGCGGGACGAGCAGAAAATAATTCGGACTATAAAGTAAACGGCGTTGCGCCAGAAGCGGATTTATATGTATATCGTGTACTAGGACCATACGGTAGTGGGGCGACTACGGGGATACTTGCTGGTATCGACAAAGCGGTTGCGGATGGTATGGATGTGATTAACTTGTCGTTAGGCGCTTCTACCAATAATCCGTTATATGCTACCAGCTTAGCTGTAGATAATGCAGTATTAAGCGGCGTAACTGCTGTAGTTGCAGCCGGCAACTCCGGAAGTGATATGTACACATTAGGATCTCCAGGAGCTGCAGCCCTTGCATTAACAGTCGGTGCGAGTTCTGTCCCTAGTACAATCACAACCTATGAGAGTCAATTTGCAGCTGGCAGCGGTAAGGTTAGTGCAACGATGCAATTGATGACGAAGAAATGGACAGATGATTTTGGCGGCTTATCTGGACAAACGTATGATATGGTGGATGTAGGTCTCGGCGGACCAAACGATTACACAGGAAAAGATATCAATGGCAAAATCGCATTTATCGAGCGCGGCACGTATGCTCTAATCGAAAAAATGCAGTATGCAAAAGCGCATGGTGCAGTGGGTGTTGTTATCTACAACATTAATGCTGATGAAGGGCATATTCCGTATTTCCTAGGAGAAAGCAATGATAATATTGCGACATTCTCCATGACTAATAAAGATGGACTAGCGGTTAAAGATTTGTTTGCAAATGGTGTACCAACGGTTACATTTGGAGCGACAGGCGAAAAGGAACTTCCTAGCGATGAATTGGCGAGCTTTAGCTCTAGAGGACCATCCGGTACATTATACGATATTAAGCCGGAAGTCACAGCACCGGGGGTAGATATTTTATCGACAGTCCCTTCTTATATCGGAAACAAAGAGGATACTTCTGATTATTCCTCCGCATATTTAAGAATGTCAGGTACATCCATGGCAACTCCGCATGTAGCGGGTATTGCGGCATTATTATTACAGGCTCATCCAGAGTATACGCCGGGCGATGTAAAGTCTGTGCTGATGAATACAGCGGATCCATTAAAGAACCCGTACAGCGTATTTGAAGTGGGGGCAGGTAGAGTCGATCCAATGCAAGCCATCCATTCTGATATGATTATTAGTGTACAAGATGAGACGCCTTATATTGAGAATGGCGAGGAAAAAATGATTGCAGAACAAACAGGCGGTATCAGCTAT
Source organism: Bacillus sp. 165 (assembly GCF_017742235.1). GTDB lineage: Bacteria > Bacillota > Bacilli > Bacillales > Bacillaceae_G > JAGHKQ01. The sequence continues at coordinate 731,269 of NZ_JAGHKQ010000001.1, read as the reverse complement.
GGTTTCGTTCCTATGGGGGCAGATAAGAATTATACAAAAACTACGAAACTATCATTTGCCAATAGCGGGAAAGAAAACAAAAAGTATGAACTGTCTGTAGAATACAATGTAGGTGCACGAGGGTCGTTAGATGCGAAGAAAAATGGTGTAATGGTACAAGTGCCAAATACACTTAAAGTGAAGAAGAACAGTACAGAACAACTCTCTGCATTTCTAGTGATTCCAAAAACAGCTCAAAAAGGCATCTATGAAGGATATATCAATATTCAAGAGAGAAACAATCCGAAAGAAAGCTACCGCATTCCATTTGGAGTAAAGGTGGTGGAAGAAGGGTTGGGTTACTTTGATGTGTATACAAAGAGTATTTCAACGAATCGTGTAATCAATCCATTCAGCAGAAAGGATACGGATTTAGACTTTATACTAAACTCACCGATGGAAACATTAGACTGGATATTAGTCGATCCGAAAACGAACAAAGATCTAGGATTGATTGCTACTGTTAATGCGACAGGTGCAGCTCCTGATACGTATTATTATATAGAAGACTTATTTTACGGCAGATACTATCCGTTCACAGGAAATGAGAAAAAACCACTCGGATACGTTTCTGAAAAGGCACCAGATGGAATCTATGACATTAAAATGATTGGAACCAATAGAGCAGGAAAGCAGTTTGTTAAAACATCAAAAGTAAGTATTGATAACAATGGACCAACAATCATGTTTGATGATACAAATGCAATGCCAAAAGGAGATCTTCCATTTGTAGAATTGGCAGAAGGTCAAGACACGGTAACTGTTTCCGGAACGCTATTGGATCCTGAAATCAATCAAACACAAGCAGCAGGCATTCCTTTATCTCAGAAGAATAATAAAGTGTTTTATGGTCCAGGTTACCCATCACTCTCTATAGATGTAGATGAGAATGGAAAGTTTAGTAAGGAAATTAAACTGTATAGTAACATTAATACAATGCAGTATGTAGGGGCAGATTTTGCTGGAAATGCGTCTGTACCAAAAGTAGTATATTATACAAAGCCGGGTGCGTCCTATGTGTATGCAAAACCAAATAAAGATGCGATCAAATTTGGGGATAAAGTAACGTATACATTCTACGCACATAATTTACGACAAGCTAACACGCTTTCTTTAAAAATGTACTATCAAAGCAAATATGTGGACAGTGTTGAATTCAAAAAAGGACAAGGTTTACCAGAAGGCTCCGAACTGACAACAACGACAACGGGTACGACAAGCTTAGCAACGACAGTAAACATCAACATTCCAGATGAAGGAGTTGCTGGTGATGTGGCGCTATTCGATGTTGAAGTGGATACAAATGCCAATGAATTCTTAAACGTATATTCGAACGTCTTTAGTAGTGTTACTACAATGCAGGTCAATAATGAAAGCGGAAATCGGGTATCAACGATTATGGGAGTAATGCCAATGTATCCGATTTACTCTAAAGCAACAGCAAAACTAAATGGTGTAGGGTTATATACTGCATCAGGTTCTTTTAACTACAGCATTGATTACACTCAAGTAGGAGCAACAATGAAGCTGCAAGATGAAAATGGTGTGATCTATGATGGAGTGATCGAAAAAGGTGGAAATGTAAACTTTACAGGATTGCCGGCAGCAGTGCAAAGATATACGGTGATCATGGATATTCCTGGACATTACACAACATATACACCGATGGAGATTGGCCGTACGGAGCGCGGAATTGATATCGGAGAATGGATTACCTATCCGACAGTCGGTGCCAAACCGGGTGACATTAACAAAGATAATACAATCGATATCTTGGATGCAATTCTGCTTCAAGACAATTGGGGTACGAATAATCGTGCGACAGATATTAACTTTGACGGAACAACAGATGCGAAAGACTTTAGTTTACTAGAGAAGTATTATTTAACAGAAAATCCGTTTGTTATAGAGACACCGACTCCACAAACAGAAAAGAATGGAAAAACGATTGAGTCTATCAAGAAAGATTTGGGACTGAATTAATAAAACGGCAAGGATGGCGATGGGCTGAATGTATATTTGGCCCATTCTCCTTCGTACGAATGTTTTAATATTTATATAAACAAAAATATATAGATAGAAAGCAGGAAATAAGGACATGAATATTACGAAAATGAAAAAGGTGTTAGTAGGGACAACATTAGCAGGTGTAATGACTGCGGCAGCGAGCTATGGAACATACTCTTGGTTTACTTCCACTGTGACAGCAACGGGAGATGTGACTAATGCGGTTCTTCAATTGAACAATGGAGAAGAGAATCTTGGTGAAGTGTTATCTGCGAAAAAATTCGCTCCTTCCCAACTGGTGTGGGGGAATTGGTTAACGATTGACAATACGGGAAATGTGGATGCCTTGTTAGAAGCAACACTGCAGCAAACAATCAATAAGGATGCATCATTAGACGCATACAAAGTAGGGTACGTAGCGCTGAAATACACGGTAAAGCCAACAGAAGAAGTATTAAAAGCGTCTCAATACAAGCTTCAGCAATTATTTAAAGGAACAACAAATGAAGTGACACGTACTCTTGCAGCAGGAGATTCTATTAATCTAGGTGACGGTGTGGAACTTGTATCCGGCTTTGTAGAGCCAAGCGCTGTCCAAGCACGTGCGATGAATGAAAAAATAGATTTGTTAGGTGACGGAGCCGAAGCCGGAAAAACGAATAAATTCTGGAAGCTGAACCCAAATCAATATATCGATATTCAATTTGCATTTAAACTAGATGAGCATGCGGGAAATGAATATCAAGGCGCGAAATATAAAATGAACTTTACAGTGACTGCGAAGCAAGCAGACGAGGGTGCAAAAAGCAAATAAGAGAATGGCAGAAAAACAGGCGGACTTTGTTCGCCTGTTTTTTATCAGCGTTTGTATTATTTCTTGTAGCAACGGTTTAAATGTCAATTTTTCAGCCTACCCTTTTCCATACTTTTCACTTATATAACCATAAGTGAAATATATTATTTATATTTTTGGATTAATTGTATACTAAATTCTATAGAGTTGAAAAATGCAGAATTTTGTAAAAAATTATTTTCAAGCGAAAGAATAAACTGCGCTAAAACAAGGTGCTTGTCTTTAACTGTATAGAAATGAAATCAATTCTTGTCTATGCGCAATAAATTCAGCCAATCAGGTGATTTATAGCTGTTGGTATTTACAATAGGAGATATAACATCAGATACTTACTCCAGTTTTCACCAGTGATACACAGTTTATGTACTGGTATTAATTTCTTTACCTTGTACTCTATTGGCGTAATGTCAATAGAGCATGTCGAGAGTACATAGTAATGAAATGGATATAGATAAATTGAACAAGAAGGGATGAAGAGAATTGGTTAAAGACAGAAGAAATATGGCAAAACAAGCTGCAGTTGTAGCGTTAAGCGCAGGTCTTCTAGTTGGACCAGTGGCCAACCTGAACTATACCTCTGTTGCTCATGCAAAGACCAATACAACGGCAGAGAGCGTATTAGCAACACTAACGTCAGAACAGCGTGAAGCATTGCAAAAATTAGAGAATCGAGAATTGAAAACAGGATTACAATTATCACGGGATGTCGATTTAACAAGTGATAAAGAGGTAACGGTTATCGTTGAGTTCAAAGACCTTCCTGCAAAAGCAGCGCAAATTGCAAAAGCTGCCAAGGGAGAAAAGCTTTCTCTTGCACAGGCAAAAGAAAATGTGGAAAAATCACATGCTCAGTTCAATAAAGATCTGCAATCAAAAGTAGGAAAGACTAAATCAGGCAAGGATTCCTATCAAATCAAATATACGTATAAAAATTCCTGGAATGGTGTTGCGTTAACACTGCCAGCAAATCAAATTAATACATTGCTAGAATCTGATGTAGTAAAAGCTGTCTATAGTGACTACACGGTACAACTTGATCTACCTGCTCAAGGAGAAGATGCGAAGGAGCAAACAAAGGTAGATAGTATCCCATTTTTAAATCTTGATAAACTTCATGAAGAAGGCTTTACTGGAAAAGGAATCAAGGTCGGGGTTCTTGATACAGGAGTCGATTATAATCACCCAGATTTGAAGCATGCCTATAAAGGCGGATATGACTTCGTAGACAATGATAATGATCCGATGGAAACAACTTATGCTGACTGGAAAAAGACTACTAAAACAGAATTTTATAATGGCAGTGCTTATTATACAGAACATGGTACGCACGTTGCAGGTACGATTGCGGGGCGAGCAGAAAATAACTCAGACTATAAAGTAATCGGAGTTGCGCCGGAAGCAGATTTATATGCGTATCGTGTATTAGGACCATACGGAAGCGGAGCGACTGCAGGGATACTTGCTGGTATCGACAAAGCGGTTGCGGACGGCATGGATGTGATTAACTTGTCATTAGGTGCTTCCACTAATAATCCGTTATATGCTACTAGCTTAGCTGTAGATAATGCTGTATTAAGCGGCGTAACTGCTGTAGTTGCAGCCGGAAACTCTGGAAGCGATATGTTCACGTTAGGATCTCCAGGAGCTGCAGCGCTTGCATTAACAGTTGGTGCTAGCTCTGTCCCTAGTACAGTTACAACCTTTAAGAGTCAATTTGCTGCCGCTGGTAATAATGCTAGCGCAACGCTGCAGTTGATGACGAAAACATGGACAGATGATTTTAGTAGCTTATCTGGACAAACCTTCGATATGGTAGATGTAGGTCTAGGCGGAGCGAGCGATTACAATGGAAAAGATGTCAAGGGAAAAGTAGCATTTATCCAGCGCGGCACATATGCTTTGATTGAGAAAATGCAGTATGCGAAAGCGAATGGAGCAGTGGGTGTTGTTATCTACAACATTAATGCGAATGAAGGGCATATTCCGTTCTACTTAGGAGAAAACAACGATAATATTCCGACATTCTCCATGACAAATAAAGATGGTCTAGCGGTCAAGAGCTTGTTCGCGAGCGGTGTGCCGACAGTTACATTTGGAGCGACAGGTAAAGCAGAAATTCCTGGCGATGCATTAGCAAACTTCAGCTCTAGAGGACCATCTGGTATGTTATATGATATTAAGCCGGAAGTAACAGCACCAGGGGTAGACGTCTTATCGACAGTACCTTCTTATATTGCAAACAAAGTAAATACTTCTGATTATTCCTCCGCATATGCAAGGCTATCAGGTACATCGATGGCGAGTCCGCATGTAGCAGGAATTGCAGCATTATTACTGCAGGCTCATCCAGAGTATACGCCGGGCGATGTAAAGTCTGTGTTAATGAATACAGCGGATCCATTAAAGAACCCGTACAGCGTATTTGAAGTGGGGGCTGGTAGAGTCGATCCAATGCAAGCAATCCATTCTGATATGATTATTAGTGTACAAGATGAGACGCCTTATATTGAGAATGGCGAGGAAAAAATGATTGCAGAACAAACAGGCGGTATCAGCTATGGTTTTGTTGCAATGGAAGAAAATAAAAATTACACAAAAACTACAAAACTATCATTTGCTAATAGCGGGAAAGAAAACAAAAAGTATGAACTGTCTGTAGAATACAATGTAGGTGCACGAGGATCATTAGATGCGAAGAAAAATGGTGTGACAGTACAAGTACCAAATACACTTAAAGTGAAAAAGAACAGCACAGAACAACTCTCTGCATTACTAGTGATTCCGAAAACGGCTCAAAAAGGCATGTATGAGGGATATATCAATATTCAAGACAAAAACAATCCAGAAGAAAGCTACCGTATTCCATTTGGAGTAAGGGTGGTGGAAGAAGGGTTAGGTTACTTTGATGTGTATACAAAGAGTATTTCAACAAATCATGTAACCAATCCATTCAGCAGAAAAGAGACGGATTTAGACTTTATCTTAAACTCACCGATGAAAACATTAGATTGGATATTAGTCGATCCGAAAACGAACAAAGAATTAGGGCTAATCGCTTCTTTTGATGCGGCAGATGCAGCTATTGATACGTATTATTATATAGAAGACCTATTTTACGGCAGATACTATCCGTTCACAGGAAATGCGAAAAAACCAATCGGGTACGTTTCTGAACTGGCACCAGCTGGAGTTTATGACATTAAAATGATTGGAACCAATCCAGCAGGCAAGCAGTTTGTCAAAACATCAAAAGTTAGCATTGATAACAATGGACCAACAATCACCTTTGATGATACAAATGCGATGCCAAAAGGAGATCTTCCATTTGTAGAACTGGCAGAAGGCCAAAAAACGGTAACTATTTCTGGAACGCTGTTGGATCCAGAAATCACTCAAACACAAGCAGCAGGCATGCCACTTTCTCAGGCGAACAATAAAGTGTTTTATGGAGCAACTGGATCATCTTATTATACGAATGTAGATGAGAATGGAAAGTTTAGTCAAGAGATTTCGCTTAATACTTCTTCCACTATCTCTACTGTCCAGTATGTAGGAGCAGACTTTGCAGGAAATGCTGCTTTGCCAAAAATAGTATATTATACGAAGCCGGGTGCGTCCTATGTGTATGCAAAACCAAATAAAGATGGGATAGTGCTTGGGGATAAAGTAACGTATACATTCTATGCACACAATTTACGAAAAGCTAACACGCTTTCTTTAAAGTTTTATTATCAAGCTAAATACTTAGATAGTACTAATTTTACAAGAGGAAAAGGTTTACCAGAGGGATCTGAACTGAAAGTAACGACAACGGGTACTACAAGCTTAACTACGACAGTAGATATTAGCGTTCCAGGCGAAGGGGTTGCTGGTGATGTGGCGTTATTTGAATTAGAAGCTGATACGAATGCCAATGAATTCATAAACACAACTGGCACTATTTTTACTCCTACTACAATGCAGGTTAATAATGAAAGCGGAAATCGACTACAAACGTTTATGGGATTCGTACCGTTATATTCGCCTTACTCTAAAACAACAGCGAAACTAAATGGTGTAGGCTTATATACTGCAGCAGGTGCTTATAACTACAGCATTGACTATACTCAAGTAGGGGGCACGATAAAGCTGAAGGATACGAACGGTGTCATCTATGATGGAGAGATTGCAAAAAATGGAGATGTAAGCTTTAAAGGGTTACCAGCAGCGATGCAAAAGTATACGGTGATTACGGATATCCCAGGACATTACACGACGTATACACCGATGGAATTGGGCCGTACAGAGAGAGGAATCAATATTGGCGAAAATGTTGGTTACCCGACAGTTGGTGCCAAACCGGGTGACATCAACAAGGATAATACAATCGATATTCACGATGTAATCCTACTTCAAGATAATTGGGGTACAAATAATCGCGCAACGGATATTAACTTTGATGGAAAAACAGATGCGAAAGACTTTAGTTTACTAGAGAAGTATTATTTAACAGAAAATCCATTTGTGTTAGACACTCCGACTCCACAAAAAGAAGCAAATGGAAAAACAATAGAGTCTATTAAGCAACAGTTAGGATTGAAGTAATAAAAGGGTAAGGATGGCGATGGGCCGGATGTATATTTGGCCCATTCTCCTTCGTACGAATGTTTTAACATTTATATAATCAAAAATATACAGATAGAAAGCAGGAAATAAGGACATGAATATCACGAAAATGAAAAAGGTGTTAGTAGGGACAACATTAGCAGGTGTAATGACTACGGCAGTGAGCTATGGAACATACTCTTGGTTTACTTCCACTGTAACAGCAACGGGAGATGTGACTAATGCGGTTCTTCAATTGAACAATGGAGAAGAGAATCTTGGTGAAGTGTTATCTGCGAAAAAATTCGCTCCTTCCCAACTGGTGTGGGGGAATTGGTTAACGATTGACAATACGGGAAATGTGGATGCCTTGTTAGAAGCAACACTGCAGCAAACAATCAATAAGGATGCATCATTAGACGCATACAAAGTAGGGTACATAGCGCTGAAATACACGGTAAAGCCTACAGAGGAAGTATTAGCAGATTCTCAAGAGAAGCTTCAAAAGTTATTAAAAGGCACAACAAATGAAGTGACGCGTACTCTCGCGGCAGGAAATTCTATTAATCTAGGTGATGGTGTGGAACTTGTATCTGGTATTGTAGAGCCTAGTGGTGTCCAAGCACGTGTGATGAATAAAAAAGTAGATTTGTTAGGTGACGGAGCAGAGGATGGAAAAACGAATAAATTCTGGAAATTGAATTCAAATCAATATATCGATATTCTATTTGGAGTTAAACTAGATGAACATGCGGGAAATGAATATCAAGGTGCGAAATATAAAATGAACTTTACAGTGACTGCGAAGCAGACAGACGAGGGTGCAAAAAGTAAATAAGAGGCTTTTAGAAAAACAGGCGGACTTTGTTCGTCTGTTTTTCTGATTGTCTATAAATGTGAGGCTTTGTTGTTATATTGTAAATTTTAGTATTTTCTTAATAAAGTTATTTGAAAAATGGAGTTTCGTATGAGGAATAGAGCACGGATTGAAGTGAGAGTTGCCAATGTGAGGCGACTATGGCAGTATATAAGAAACTCTCTAAACGGTGTGTGAAGTATAAGATTGCATTATTACTATTGGTACGCAATTGTAAATAACAATTACTTCTCACATATTAGAATTAAGGATAACGAACGGAGGAATTGAAATTATGTCCCATTTGCCAAATTGCCCAAAATGTCATTCACAATACACTTACGAAGATGGAACCCTTTTTGTTTGCCCAGAATGTGCTCATGAATGGACTGGAGAATCAGAAACTAAAGATACTGAAGATAAAAAAATTATCAAGGATGCAAACGGAAATATCTTAAATGATGGTGATTCTGTAACGGTTATTAAAGATCTTAAAGTAAAAGGGAGCTCTTTAGTTGTAAAAATAGGTACAAAAGTAAAAAATATACGTTTGATTGATGGAGATCATGATATTGATTGTAAAATTGATGGTTTTGGAGGAATGAAATTAAAATCAGAATTTGTGAAAAAGATATAATATATAAGCAATTACATAAAAATAAGGATTGAATAGACGTTTCTTGAGCTCGTTTGTTGCTTAATGAACGTCTATTTTTTATGTTACCGATAGATAAGAATGTCACTTCTATTTAGTATATAAGACATTCTAATTATAATGATGTAAGTATGGTTGTTGATATTTATTATAGTAGCTATTCTTCGATTTACGGTTCTTTCCGTATACAGTAAGAAAAAGTATACTTGTTGAGCTATAAATAGAAAAATAAAGAAAGCAGCAAAATGCTGCTTTCTTTATGGAAAGTATTAATCCTTGTATATAGATCAGTATTAAGAAGCCTGTAGTGATTTTGACTCAGGAAGGTGGAGAGAAGACATTTTCCTCCACATAATATAAAAACCTAAAGCAGCACATGCGCGCAATCCCGAGTCCCAGAACATAGCTACATCCATTCCCCATGTTTCTAACATCCATACTCCCGCTTGCGGAGCTATAAATGCAACGCCTGCCAACCAGATATTATACTGCGCAATACAGGCTGTTTTCCATTCTGGTGAGGAAGATTCTAACAAGGAATTGAATAGAAGAAGTACCGTACCAGATACGAAGACACCAGTAAAAATATTTATAGCGGCTAAATAATATAAATTGGTTGAAACAATGGTCAGGACAGGTGCTGTAGCCATACCAAGCGCAGCTATCACTAAAATTCTAGTACTGCTGTATCGGTCAGCCATGCGTCCCCACCAACCGTAGCTTACGATTTGAGCTAATTGGTTACAAACGGTAAAGATACTAATCCATATAGCTGTTGCATGGGCGTCACGAATTTGATAAATGTTGAACAAAGGCCACGCAAGTTGCCATGCAAAGTTAAAAAACAGAGCAGCTACCAGAAAATATAGAAAAGGACGATGAAGGTAGATGTTTTTTGTGCTCGGTTTTGAATACGAGAGAGAATGAGAATGTGCCGGATTCTCGGTATGTTGAGCTAAATATTTCCACTCTAATAATCCAAATAAAAAGGCTATACCGAATAATATTTGAAAAGGTAACGGATCTTTTGATGGAAATATCAACATCCATATGCCGCTCCCTAATGTTGCCAGCATTCCAACAATGGTTAGAATTCTGTTGCGATTGCTGAAAAACTTGCTTCGCCTTGTATCTGGTATAAGTTCTGAAATTAAGGCTTGCCACCCTACATTCAGAAAGGAACCTGGGACATTCATAAGAGCTACGAGCACGACAAATATCCAAGAACTTAATTTAGTTGACAGTAGAGGAATACAGATCAACAACAGAAGAAGAGAACGAGTTAACAGGATACTTATTGCAGTGAACTGCCGCTTACTTTGTACACGATTAATTAACCAAGAAGCAGGAAGTGTTGCCAGCATGGTAGCAACTGCTGGGAGAGAAGATAACCATCCTACTTGTATGTTGGTTGCACCTAATACTGATATGGCGAATAAAGAAAAATAATTATTAGCAAGACTTTGACTAATGGTGGAAGCAGCCCCGTTTTTTATACTTAGGCGTTCATTTTGTCGTACTATGGATGTATTCACGAAAAGCCCTTCTTTCTAAAATTTGTACTATGTAAGATTACTGCAAGTATAGAGTATTCGCAAGGCATAAAAGATTCCAAATTGTCATAAAACGAAAGATAGAAATCTCGTGATGTGGATAGCCGTGTATTTCTTTTAAAAATAGGGAAAAAAATATATACCTTATTAATAAACAGATGGGGTATGCAAACCAATCATTGATTTGCATACCCCATCTGTTTTTGGATATCAACATTAAATATATAGATGTATGTTAGTAAAAAGTACATCATTTTGAATGCTTATATTAGCTGTATAAATCAATGTATTCTATAAAAATAACTATTAAGATAATCTTGCTGGAATAACGAAAAGGATACCGTTCTTATACGTAGGTGCTTTTTTATACAGAATAGTTATTCTTAACAAATGACTCGTGGAGTATGTCGCTCTCTACCTCTACATTATCTATGAACAAAAAGAACAAAATGAAACTAATACACTTTAAATGTTTTAGTTTAATAATCTATTAATTCTGAATTTTTAGGATAGAATATTGTTAGAGTAGGAAACGCTTACACTGAGGAGGGGTAAAAATGAAAAGAAGAAAAAAGTTATCTGTTTTAGTATTATCTAGTATTCTCTTATTAGGATTAGGGGCATGCAGTGATGCAAGTAAGACATCTGGGAATATTGCTGAAAAAGGATATCCGAAAAAATCGATTACGGTTGTGGCTCCATCTGGTGCAGGAGGGGGTTGGGATATTACGGCAAGATCATTTACAAAAGTGTTAACAGAAACAAAACTTGTAAAGCAAACAATGACTGTTGAAAATAAGCCAGGCGGTGGGGGTGCCGTTTTCATGGCGGAATATGCAACTCAAGAAAAGAAAAATAATGAGAAGTTGTTTATAAGCTCACCTCCTATTCTAATTAACAATTTAAAGAAAGAGGGAAATAGCCCGTTTGGATACAAAGATACAACTCCGCTTGCCCAGTTGACAAAGGACTATGGAGCGATTGTTGTTAGAGCAGATTCAAAATACAAGGATTTAAAATCTCTTTTAGAGGATATGAAAGCAGATCCTTCTAAAATCACACTTGCAGGTGGTTCTTCACCAGGCTCTATGGATCATTTAATTGGAATTTTACCGGCGTATAAATTTGGAATTCAACCGGCTTCTATAAAGTATGTGTCATATGATGGGGGCGGAGAAGCTATCACGGCATTATTAGGGAATAATGCAGATGTCATTTCCACTGATATTTCTAGTGTAAGAGAATTTTTAAAGGCAGGAAAAGTACGAGTGTTGGGTGTTACTGCTCCTAAGCGTCTTAGCGGTGAATTAAAGGATATTCCAACTGTAAAGGAACAAGGAATCGACGCTGAATTTATTATTTGGCGAGGTGTTTTCGGACCTAAGGAAATGTCAAAAGAAGCATATGAGTATTGGCAACAGACTATTTCAAAGCTCGTTAAAACAGAGGAATGGAAAAAAGAGCTAGAAACACAAGGCTGGGAAAGTGATTATCGGGATGGCAAAGATTTTCAAACATTCCTTGGTGGACAAGAACAACTGATTGAGGATTTATTAAAAGCATTGGGCATGGAAAAGTAAAACAATACAGATAGGATAAGAAAGGAAATGCTTTCTTATCCTTCTTTTTAAAATCTAGTCGAGATTGAGGTGTATGTATATGGATCGACGGTTTGATCAAATAGCAAGCATAATTTTTTTTGTACTTGGAATCGGCTTTATGTATGAGAGTAGACAAATTTCAAAAACTGCATATGGAAGTGCAGTAGGACCGGATATTTTTCCTTTTGTTTTAGGCCTTATTTTATTGCTCTTAAGTGCTCGTTTGTTTTATGAAACGTTTCGTTATCAACAACATAAACAAGCTGGTTTTTATGATTATAAACGTTTTTTTATCATTTTAGGTACAACGGTTATGTACATAGCATTTCTTGAGAGTGTTGGGTATGTTATCAGTACATTTCTCTTTTTACTTATCACTTTTCAAACGATGCAAGCAGGAAAGTGGATACAATCAATCTTGATTTCTAGTGCATTTTCCTTCGGCGTTTATTTCATCTTTGTTGATGTATTAAAAGGTTCTATGCCTGGCTGGCCAGTTTGGCTGGGTATGTGAAGAGGAGAGTGAAGCAGAATGAGTACATTACAGTATTTGATGCAAGGATTTGAAACAGCTGTTCAATGGTATAATCTTATATTTGCATTTGTAGGTGTTTTAATTGGTACAGCTGTAGGTGTACTTCCAGGTATCGGTCCGATGAGCGGAGTAGCTTTATTAATTCCGGTTACCGCCTCCTTAACAAGCGGGTTGCCCCCAGAGCAGGCAGCTACAAGCTCTATTATTTTATTGGCAGGTGTATATTACGGAGCAATGTATGGTGGTTCCACTACTTCTATTCTATTAAATACACCTGGGGAGTCATCTTCTGTTGTCACAGCATTAGATGGATATCAAATGGCAAAGCAAGGACGAGCAGGTAGTGCTTTATCAATTGCTGCAATTGGATCTTTTGTTGCTGGTATTGTTACACTGGTTGCACTTGCATTTCTTGCAAAACCATTATCGACAGTGGCTTTAAAATTTGGTCCTGCAGAATATTTTTCGTTAATGGTATTGGGGCTTTGTGCCGTGAGCGGATTAGCTGGCAAATCTATTACAAAGGCATTGATTATGACTGTGTTTGGCTTATTGCTCGCGACAATTGGTATGGATAATGTCTCGGGTGTGGCACGTTTTACATATAATATTCCTTCTTTATATCAAGGACTGGAATTTTTAACAATTGCTGTAGGTTTATTTGCACTTGGCGAAGTATTTAAAACAATTTTAGAACGGGAAACAAATGAAGGACAAGTTGCAAAGATTACACGCATCCTTCCCACAAAAGAAGAGTTAAACGAGAGCTCAGGGCCAATCGTGCGTGGTTCTTTATTAGGATTCTTCATCGGTATTTTACCTGGGGCAGGAGCAACCTTAGCTTCGTTTTTTTCTTACATTGTAGAAAAGAAGATCAGTAAAAATCCGAGTAAATTCGGACAAGGGACTATTGCAGGAGTAGCGGCTCCAGAGTCTGCAAATAACGCTGCTTCAGGAGGTGCTATGATTCCCCTTCTTACTCTTGGTATCCCCGGTTCAGGTACAACCGCTATTTTGATGGGAGCATTAATTATGTATAACATTCAACCCGGACCATTATTATTTGAAGAGCATCCTCAAGTGGCGTGGGGCCTGATTGCAAGTATGTTTATTGGTAATTTAATGCTGTTAATTTTGAATATGCCGCTTGTCAGGGTATTTGCAAAAATTATTGAAACACCGCCTAAATATTTAATTCCTATGATTATTGCTATTTCCATTTTTGGAGTATATGCGGTACAAGTCTCGATTTTTGATTTAGGGTTGCTTCTTGTATGCGGTGTAGCAGGCTATTTCCTTACAAAGCACGACTATCCAATTGCTCCGCTCGTGCTAGGATTAGTTCTTGGACCAATGATTGAAAATAATATGCGTCGTGCTTTAACGATTTCTAACGGACAATATTCTACTTTTTTCACTCATCCTGTTTCAAGTATTTTCTTGCTTGCAGCGGTAATTTGGATTCTTATTCCGATCTTCATGAAGCTCAGAGGGAAAAAAGTAATTATTAATGTAGAAGCATAGCCCCTTAAAAAAAGGGGTTTTTTGTTTGTGCAAATCTCATTACAATGAGAATAAGGGGAGATAAGAATGCGTTTACATTATAAGTTGATTATTTTGATTTGTTCGTTGTTAATAGTAGTTATAGTTTTATTTGAACTCATATTTCAATCAATGTTGCAAAACAATTTAAAGCATGAAATGGGAGTAAGAGCGTTAGCGGTTGCTCAAACCATTTCAAATATGCCAGAGATAAAAGAGGCATTTTACACAGCTAATCCTTCCCAAATAATTCAGCCGATTACAGAAGAGATTCGGAAAAAAACAAAGGCGGAGTTTATAGTAGTAGGCAATAGGGACGAAATACGGTATTCTCATCCAATTACTGAAAGAATCGGAAAAAAGATGGTAGGTGGAGATAATGCGCTGGTGTTTCAGGGGAAAGAGATAGTATCCGAATCTATAGGGTCTTTGGGTAGATCTTTGCGTGGAAAGGCACCTGTTTTTGATGGAAAAGGTGAGGTTATTGGAGTTGTTTCCGTCGGATTTTTAACGGAAGATATTGAAAAGAAGATTGAACATTATCGTCAAAAGCTTCTCTATATAACTGTGTTCATCATACTGGGTGGTATAGGAGGGGCATTGCTGATTGCTTACAGTGTAAAAAAAGCTATCTTTGGCTTAGAGCCGAGAGAAATTGCCCATTTATATCAAGAAAAGCAAGCTATTTTAGAATCGATTCATGAAGGAATCATTGCTATTAATCAAAAAGGAATTGTTACAATGGCCAATGCAGCTTCTTTAAAATTATTAGGAGTTTCAAATGCAGAAGGGAAGCACCTTGTGGATATATTGCCACGTTCACGCTTGCTTAATGTAGTTGAAACGGGGCATGCAGAGTTTGATCAAGAATCTATTATCGGAGACAATGTAGTGGTTGTGAATCGAATTCCTATATATAATAATCAAAATCAAATTTCAGGTGCAGTTGCTAGCTTTCGAAATAAATCAGAACTAAAGAGATTAACAGAAGAGTTGTCGCACATAAAGAAATATGCAGAAGGGTTAAGAGCTCAAACTCACGAATATTCAAATAAATTACATACTATTTCAGGGTTAATCCAATTAGAATCTTATCAAGAAGTAATTGATTTTATCACAAAAGAGTCTGATGTTACACAAAATCTGATGCATTTTATAATGAAGAAAATCCCAGATCCTATCGTGGGGGGATTGCTTCTTGGTAAATTCAGCAGGGCCAATGAATTAAAAGTAGAATTGGAGATTGAAGAGGATAGCACATTTGCCGATATTCCTTCCTCTATTAATCGAGACAGTCTAGTTACGATTATAGGAAACCTCATTGATAATGCTATGGAGGCTGTTATTGGAAATAAATCAGGTCAAAAAAAAGTGAAAGTGTTTTTGACAGACTTAGGAGAAGATTTAATCATAGAAGTTGAGGATACAGGAAAAGGAATCGACAAAGAGTATGAAGAACACATTTTTGAAATAGGGTTTACAACCAAGAAAGATAGCAAGAATAGTGGCTTTGGTTTGGCTCTTGTTCAACAAGCCGTCACTCAGATGCAAGGGTATATTATTTTTTCTGAGAATGAATATGGAGGAACAACCTTTACCGTAGCTATTCCAAAAAGGTGTAAGGAGTAAAGAGAATGCAGAAAACAAAAGCTATTGAAGTACTAATTGTCGAAGATGATATACGAATTGCTGAAATTCATCGCCACTTTGTAGAAAAGCTGGAGAATTTTCAAGTAATTGGTATTGCTACAGATGAAGAACAGGCAAAGGAGCAAGTACGTATTTTACAACCAGATTTGATTTTACTAGATAACTTCTTTCCTGATATGAATGGATTAGAGTTTTTGCGCTACATACAGCAACATTATGGGCATATAGATACCATAATGATTACTGCTGCAAAAGAAATTAATACAGTAAGTCAAGCTATTCGAGCTGGTGTTTTTGATTTTATTGTAAAGCCTCTTATCTTTGAGCGTTTTCAAGCTACATTATTGGAATATCAAAGCTTCTATGAAAGGCTATATTCATTAAAACTAACTCAGCCTCAAGTGTCACAAGAGGAAATTGACTTACTCTTAGGGAAAACAGGAGGAAATAAAAGCAGCTTTTTTCTGCCTAAAGGAATCGATAAGCTTACACTAGATAAGGTGTTGTTAGTTATTAAAGAAACAGAGGAAGGGATGACAGCAGAGAGAGTTGGGAAAAAAGTAGGAGTTAGCCGAACCACAGCACGACGCTATTTAGAATATCTCGTTTCCGAGAAGGAAGTCGCAGCAGATCTTTCATACGGAATGATCGGAAGACCAGAGAGGGTGTATATTCTAAATCAAAAAAACAATTCGGTATAGGAAAGGTTCCATAGGAACAGAAAAAAATTGAAGCTGTAAGGATGAACAAATAGTTATTAGGACGGCAAAGATTTGCAAGCACCCCTTATAGACAACCACATATTTTTATTTTGGTTGTGATAGAGGTACAAGCCAATTTAATAGAAATGCATATTTTATAGTATTTCTATTAAATTGGAGGAGCTGTGATGGCTAGAACACCATTGACTGAAATACTTAGAAATACTTATGTAGAAATGTGTAAAACATTTGAAAAAGATATTTCATATAACTCAATCAATCACGGAGAATGCTTAGAAAACGAGAATTTGTCCCCCAACGTAATTGTTCCGCAAGTCTCTATCCCTCCCTCAAATTCATTTTTACCATCCAACACTCTCATATCACCCAAAGTTGTTATTGTTGGTGCTGGTCTAGCTGGATTAACCTGTGCCTATCGTTTAAAACAGGCGGGAATTGTGAGTACGGTATATGAAGCGAATCATCAAGTAGGCGGGAGGTGCAGCACACGCAGAGGAGATTTTTCAGAGAATCAAATTGTTGAACGTGGAGGAACATTAATTGATACGGAACACGAAGCTATTCTTCGGCTTTGTCATGAACTAGGATTACAGATAGATAATTTGCATAAAGCTGAGGCAAAAGGGACTCAACCTTGCTACTATTTCAATGGACAGGCATATTCATTTGATGAAGTTACTCAGGATTTCAAGCAAGTTTTTCATAGATTACAAAAGGACCTTCGATTGGCAGCCTATCCTACATTATATAATAGGTTTACGAAGCGAGGCTTTGAGCTTGATCATATGTCCATAAGGGACTGGATTAATGAGAATGTTCCTGGAGGAATCAACTCCAAGTTTGGCCACTTATTGGATGTTGCCTATAATATTGAATATGGCGCTGAATCAAAGGAACAAAGTGCATTGAACTTGATTTATCTACTTGGTTTTTCTAGAAAGAGACCGTTTCAGATTTTCGGATCTTCGGATGAGCGATTCCATATACGCGGCGGCAATGATCAAATTTCTACGATACTATCCAAAACATTGGAAAATCAAATTGTCACAGGAACACGTTTAATCGCTATAAAAGAAAATTATAACGGAACCTACACGCTTACTTTTCAAAGTGAAACAAATACATTTGATGTGAATGCTGATAAGGTTGTACTCACAATTCCGTTTTCAGTGTTGCGTACTTCAGTAGATTATAGCAAAGCGGGCTTACGACCGTTGAAAATCAAAGCGATTGAGGAACTGGGTATGGGAACTAATACAAAACTTCACGTACAATTTCATGATCGTCACTGGCATACTCTTGGCTGTAATGGTGAAACCTTCGCTGATAGGGGATATCAAAATACATTTGAGGCTAGTCGCGCACAAGCTGGTAATAGTGGGATTTTAGTTAACTATACCGGCGGAGCTATTAGTAAAAGTTTGAATGGAGGAACTCCACAAGAACAGGCAGAACGGTTTTTGATGCAGTGTGAACCGGTATTACCTGGCATTTCAAGTAAGTGGAATGGAATGGTGACTAGAGATGAATGGTTAGACAATCCATTTGCTTTAGGTTCGTATTCTTACTGGAAGGTTGGGCAGTATACAACATTTGCCGGTATAGAAGGCGAACGCGAAGGGACAAAAGGTAACTTGCATTTTGCTGGTGAACATACATCTATTGAGTTTCAAGGATATCTCAACGGGGCGGCAGAAAGTGGAGAACGAGCAGCTCAGGAGATTTTAGGTTATAGAACTCCGTAACGTTCATGGCAAAGGTTGCTAAATGCTTTATTGAAGCTAAGATAGCAAACGAAAGTATAATGTAAGTTAAAGAAGCAGTGCCTGGCAGCTATAACTTACATTATTTTTATTTCGAAATGCTTTTTTTCTTTTTCCAAGGTTTTATTACAGAGATGCATAGAATAAAAATAGTAGTTACAACTTGAAAGATGACGGCATATTGTCTTAATGTATGGTTGTGTATAAAAACAGGATTGTTTAACGCCATGCTTTTCTGATTCTCAAGAATCATCATATTGACCAACATTAATTTATCAACAACAAATATACCAATGAAGGTTTGAATCATAAATAGAATCCATTTTACAGTTACCCATCTATGCTTAAAAAACCCCCAATTTGTAAATAATCCATACAATAAACCTATAAATAAAGTTCCTACTGCTCCAATTCTAATAATATTATCGCTAATTATGACTATACTTTTATAGGTCTCAAAAGTTTTAGTATAAGAATCTAATGAAATCCCCAGATTTAAAGCTAACGAGCTTGTTATTCCGCCAAAGAACAATGTTACTAGCATAATATGAAGTATTTTCAACCATTTCATACCCGTTGGTCCTAATTTTTTCAACTTTTCCCCTCCTATAGTTCTAATACAATGATAAATTGATGGGTGCTTTCTATGTTTAAAGAACATAGGGCAAACACTTTTTAGTGTAACAAGAAAAATATTGTTTTAATACAAGCTTTAGCCCTAGCCGAAGCTAAGGCTAAAGTCTTAATTTGTTGTATGGATTTTGTGTCGTTGGTAGGAAGAAGTAGAAAATTTTTATTAATAAAAGGTTTTCCTACCTTGCATTATAGAGTATTATAATTTACAATAAAAACACAAGTTAAAGGGATTTTTTGTTCTTATACCTTGTTATATAGAGTAATATATATTAAAGGGTAGGGGATGCTCGTAATATGGAAATGAATAAAGAAATGCTAAAAGGATACATTGATACAATTATTTTAAGTATGATTTATCGGCGTGATATGTATGGCTATGAATTGAGTAAAAGCGTCAAGGAAGAAAGTAAAAACAGCTTTGAAATTAAGGAAGGTACACTGTATTTGGCCTTGAAGCGGTTGGAAACCAATGGATATGCCCAGTCCTATTGGGATGAAAGTGTTGAAGGCGGGCGAAGGAAATATTACAAAATAACAGACGAAGGTAAAACTGTTTTAGAAGAAAAAAAAGATGAATGGACATTTTTTAAAACAATCATGGACCATTTTTTAAAAGGAGTGACTAATCGTGACTAATAGATTACTTAGTACCAAAGCAGAAAAAGCCATCCAAAAATTTGTGAATGATATTTCTGTCAATTCAGGTATCGTTTCTACTGAAAATATGACTTATTTAGAAGAAGTCAAAATGAATCTAAACAATGCTAAAAAAGAAATGAAACAAAATGTTGAGCAATTTAAGGAAGATACAAAAGATTTTTTATTCAAGCTGCGATTGTCATCTAATAAAAATAATGATTTTCAAGAGGAAATACAATCTCATATAACAGAGCATGTAAAAGAATTAGTTTCTCAAGGAATGACAGAGGAGGAAGCATTGGAAATTGTCCTGTCTGAGTTCGAGGGGGTAGATTTTTCAGAATTGAATCAAACGAAGGGAGCGGGTAAAAACATGCAGTATGATGAAAAAATATATGAAGCAATTGGAGTGTTTTATGGGGGATTTTTGATTTTAGGTGGCGCAATTGGCTTTATCACTGGTAGCTGGTTGGGACTGATTTTAGGTACAGTGATTGGTATTGGAGCAGGCTGCGTAGCACATGGTTTAACTGTCGCTTTAAAGAAATAAAACATTGAAAGGGATTTCTAAAGGTTAGAGATATGAGAGTGTCACGGTAATCGGCGATTATATTGGACATTTAATAAAAAGGATCAGCCGTTCAGAGGGGCTGGTTCTTTTTCATATATATTCCGCTATATTGCGTATGAGCTGTTTATACGCTTTTTAATATAGGAAATAGTGTGAATAATGTTAAGTATAAGACGAAACTGTCCTTTTGGCATAGAAAGCCATGTTATCATGAATATATAGATAAGTAAAACCCTTGCACCCCCCTTTGCTCATCGAGTAATTAGCCAAAGTATTCTCACTAGTTTTATAAAAAACTCCTCATTGAAATTTACTACATAAGGTTATAATCATTGTTTATTTTGCTCTTGGTGAAGGCATTACAGGAAAGCATATTCATGTTTTTGATAGAAGCTCTTTTTGTTTGTTATTACTCTGTAGTTTATGAATGTCTGTTATATGTACGCAGGATGCTGCTTATTCTCTAATGGGACTGTTCATCATATATTTCTACACTGAATATATTTAGAGTAAAAATAGAGGTGTTATGGATTGTTTCTGTTTGTGCTGATAGAAGATACAGTACAGTAAATATTCCGATCAAAGTTAATTGTGTTAATAGAGTATTATGGACCGATGGGAATAGATAGCTTAATCCTCCTGAAATCTGCTGCGCTCCAATACCTAAGGAAGGAACGATGCCAAATACAGTTGCCAGTACAGCTAAAGTGTCTATAGTACGTCCTAATGCAGAGCAAGAAGAAGTATTAAATAAGGGAGCAACAGTGGCACTGATTGTACCAGTTTTTCCTTTATGAAACGTAAAATATGCGATTGCTAAAGCAACGAGTGCATATAAAGCCCACGGATGCAATCCCCAATGGAAAAATGAATAACGCATAGCGAAACGTGCACTGTCTTCAGGACTTGCTCTAGCTGTTAGGGGAGAACTCAAGTGTGCAATTGGCTCAGCAATCCCGTAGAATAACAGACCAATTCCCATTCCTGCTCCGAAAAGCATGGAGAGCCACGTAAGATAGTTGAATTCTGGACGTTCGTCGTCTTTTCCTAAGCGTATTGTACGGTATTTTGAAAAAATCAAGTAACATGCAAGACCTAAAATCACTGTCATAAGAATAGAGTAAAACCAGCCAGACTTTTGTAAAACGTGTGAACGAAATGCCAATTTTAGCATAAAAGAAAATATTGATACAACTATATCTATTGAAATAACTGCGGCAATAAAGAGATAACCATGTCTAAAATTTTGCTAGAAATCATATATTAAATTACTTCGATAATATGGCAACTTGCAAGATTTCAAATAAGAGAGAAGGCATAATTGAATTTGGATAAGCAGTAATACGACAGCATACAAGATTGATTTAATAAACTGTCAGTGAAGAAAGAACCTCTTCACTGATGGAAGTTTCATTTTATAGGGGGGATTGTTATGGCTGACATTGTAAAAATCGGATTAATTCAAGCTGCTAATGATGTGGACGGAAATGAGCCGGTCGAGGTTCATAAAAAAGCAGCGATTATAAAACACATTAAACTTGTGCGAGAGGCTAAAGAAAAAGGAGCCAATATTGTCTGTTTACAGGAAATTTTTTACGGCCCATACTTTTGTGCTGAACAAAGTACAAAATGGTACAATGCAGCTGAAGAAGTTCCGAATGGACCGACAACGAAGCTTTTTCAAGAGTTAGCAAAAGAACTTGGTATTGTTATTATTCTTCCAATCTATGAAAGAGAAGGAATTGCTACTTATTATAATACAGCTGCAGTCATTGATGCGGACGGCTCTTATCTCGGAAAATATAGAAAGCACCATATTCCTCATGTTGGTGTGGGCAACGAAGGATGCGGATTTTGGGAAAAGTTTTATTTTAAACCAGGAAATCTAGGGTATCCAGTATTTGATACAGCGTTCGCAAAAGTAGGTGTATATATTTGTTATGATCGTCATTTCCCAGAAGGAGCACGTATTCTGGGATTAAAAGGAGCGGAAATTGTTCTTAATCCGTCTGCGACTGTTGCAGGATTATCAGAGTATTTATGGAAGTTGGAGCAGCCTGCTCATGCAGTAGCGAATGGCTATTATGTTGGTGCTATTAATCGAGTGGGATATGAAGGTCCTTGGAACATGGGAGAATTTTATGGACAATCTTATTTGGTGGACCCAAGAGGTAACTTTGTTGTGATGGCAAGTCGTGATAGAGATGAAGTTATTATTGGAGAAATGAACAAAAAAATGATTCGAGAAGTTAGAGATTTATGGCAATTTTATCGGGACCGTCGTCCTGAAACGTACGAAGAAATGACAGCTCTTCTTCCATAAAAGTTCATTCTTTTATAGGTGTTTGGCATGCTAAAAGGAGGGATTGTTCTTGGCTCGAATCTCGTTAAATGATTTAAGGAAGAATTTTGAGGAAGTTCAGCAAGGATTATCGGAACGAGAAGCGATTGAAGAGGCGAATCGCTGTTTATATTGCTACGATGCCCCTTGTATTCAAGCATGTCCTACCGGTATCGACATCCCGAAGTTTATTAAAAAAATTGCTTCCGGTAATTTAAAAGGGTCTGCAAAAACTATTATGTCTTCTAATCCAGTTGGTGCCAGTTGCGCACGTGTATGTCCTACAGAAGAGCTTTGTGAAGGAGCATGTGTGCTTAATCATGCGACCAAACCGATTATGATAGGCAATTTGCAGCGCTATGCAACGGATTGGGCAATTCAAAATGAGCAAGTGCTTTTTCAAGCAGGAAAAAAGAATGGAAAAACAGTTGCCATTGTCGGCGGGGGACCGGCTGGCTTATCAGCTGCACGTGAACTGGCGCTTTTAGGCTATAAAGTTACAATTTTTGAAGCTGCAAACGAAGCAGGAGGATTGAATACGTACGGCATTGTCTCATTTCGTTTACCGCAGCGTATTTCGTTTTGGGAAGTGCAGCAAGTGAAGAATTTAGATGTAGAGATTCGTACGAACACAACAGTAGGGATAGATATATCTGCCTCAGAGTTACTAGAAAAGTATGATAGGGTTGTCCTTGCGGTAGGGATGGGTAAAGTCCCTATGTTAGGGATTGATGGAGAAGAGTTGGATGGAGTGTATGATGCTATTGAATTTGTGAAGGGTACAAAATCAGGGACACTCCCAGATAGCTTTGTAGGTAAAAATATTGTTGTTATTGGAGCTGGCAATACTGCGATTGACGCTGCTACATGTTCGATTCGTCTAGGTGCAGCGAATGTTAAGGTGATGTATCGAAGAACTGAAACCGAGATGACCGCTTATGACTTTGAATATGAGTTTGCTAAGCAGGATGGGGTAGAATTCCGATGGTTAACAGCTCCAACTCGAATTATAGGTGATGAAAACGGAAAAGTAACTGCAATAGAGTGTGTCCGAATGAAGCTGAAACAGTCTGGAAAGGATGGGCGTCGTCTCCCTGTGCCCGTAGCTGATTCAGAGTATATTATTTCAGTTGATGCAGTGATAAAGGCTATAGGTCAAATGCGATATAAGAGTTTAATAGAACAATTTGACGTAGAACATAACGACGGAGTGGTAACAGTCAATCGTGAAACCTATCAAACCTCAGACCCAAAAATATTTGCTTGCGGAGATTTGATTTTTGGAAAGGGCAATGGGGAAGCAATGGTTGTAACCGCAGCACAGCAAGGGAAAGAGGTAGCACATGCGCTTCATAAACTGTGCAAATCACCTCAATTGTAAACAACTATACAAAGGGGGATTTAGTCATGGCAGATTTAAGAATTAACCTTGCTGGCATTCAATCGCCGAATCCGTTTTGGCTTGCTTCTGCTCCACCCACTAACTCTGGCTATCAAGTACAGCGGGCATTTGAAGCAGGTTGGGGTGGTGCTGTTTGGAAGACGTTAGGAGAACCGATTTTGAATACTTCCTCACGGTTTGCTGCTATTAGTTTCAATGGTCAGCGGGTTGCGGGGTTCAATAACATTGAATTGATTACAGATCGGCCGCTTGACGTAAATTTAAAGGAAATTTATGAAACAAAAAAGAAATTTCCTGATCGAGCAATTATCGCATCACTTATGGTTGAGCCTAAGCAAGAAAAATGGCATGAAATTGTAAAAAGAGTCGAAGATGTAGGTGTTGATGGACTAGAGCTGAACTTTGGGTGTCCTCACGGTATGGCAGAACGAGGAATGGGTTCGGCATCTGGGCAAGTTCCAGAGCTAGTAGAAAAGCAAACTTATTGGGTGAAAGAAGCTGCTAGAACACCTGTCATTGTAAAGCTGACTCCTAATATTACAGATATTACGGCAACAGCGGAAGCTGCTGTGCAAGGCGGAGCTGATGCAGTCAGTATGATTAATACAATCAACAGCTTGATGGGAGTTGATTTAGAGAATTGGAACACTATTCCGCATGTGGCAGGAAAAGGAGCCCATGGAGGCTACTGTGGACCAGCAGTAAAACCGATTGCGTTAAATATGGTGGCAGAATGTGCAAGAAGTCCGCATATTTCCATCCCGATTTCAGGCATCGGCGGAATTTCTAATTGGCAAAATGCTGTTGAATTTATGCTGATGGGAGCGACTGGCGTTCAGGTATGTACTGCAGTGATGCATCATGGATTCCGCATTGTAGAGGACATGATTGATGGATTGAATAATTATTTAGATGAAAGAAATATTTCTTCTGCAATGGATTTAGTAGGAAAAGCCGTTCATAAGTATTCTGATTGGGGAGATTTGGATCTAAATTATAAAGTTGTTGCTAGAATTGATACAGATGTGTGCATTAATTGTAATAAATGCCATCTGGCCTGTGAAGACACCTCCCATCAATGTATTGATATGTTGAAGGATCAAACAGGCAAGTCCTATTTAAAGGTGCGGGAAGAGGATTGTGTAGGCTGTAATTTATGTGCCATTGTTTGTCCGGTGGATACAGCTATTCATATGGTTGAAATTCCAAGTAAACAGCCTATGACATGGAATGATCGGCAAGCGAGCATTAAGGCATTAAGTGAAGAAGCAATAAACCGTAGGAAATAAGCAGGAAAGGGGAGAAGTTATGAAAAAAATAATTCAAAACGGTACTATTGTTACAGCAGCAGACACGTATACGGCAGATATTCTCATTGATGGAGGGAAAATAACGGCAATTGGGACGAGTCTTGATACAGCAGAAGCAGAGGTCATTGACGCGTCGGGCTGTTATGTGTTTCCTGGAGGAATTGACCCGCATACTCATTTAGATATGCCTTTTGGAGGAACTGTCACAAAGGATGATTTTGAATCCGGAACAATCGCTGCGGCTTTCGGAGGAACCACAACAGTTATTGATTTTTGTTTAACTAATAAAGGAGAACCTTTGCACAAAGCAATCGAAAGATGGCATGGCAAAGCAAGAAGGAAGGCTGTAATTGATTACGGATTTCATTTGATGATTGCAGAAATAAATGAAGAAGTGCTGCAGGAGCTGCCTAGAGTGATAGAGGAAGAGGGAATTACATCTTTTAAAGTATTTATGGCTTACAAAAATGTGTTTCAAGCGGACGATGAAACATTATACCGTACGCTGGTATCAGCAAAAGAGCTAGGCGCTCTTGTCATGGTTCATGCGGAAAACGGAGATGTTATTGACTATTTAACGAAGCAAGCATTGGCAGCAGGAAAAACAGCCCCGATTTATCATGCCTTGACACGACCTCCAGAAGTGGAAGGGGAGGCGACGGGACGTGCCGCGGCCTTAACAGGTCTTGCTAATTCTCAGTTATATGTTGTCCATGTCTCCTGTGCCGATGCAGTTGAAAAAATCGTAGAAGCACGTAATAAGGGATTTAATGTATGGGGTGAAACGTGTCCACAATATTTAGTGTTGGACCAGTCAGCGCTAGAGAAGCCGAATTTTGAAGGAGCGAAATATGTTTGGTCTCCACCGCTTCGTGAGAAATGGCATCAAAAGGTATTATGGAATGCATTAAAGACAGGGCAGCTTCAAACGGTAGGATCAGATCAATGCTCCTTTGATTTTAAAGGACAAAAAGACCTAGGATATGATGATTTTACAAAAATTCCAAATGGCGGTCCTATTATCGAAGACCGTATTAGTATTTTATTTTCAGAAGGAGTGAAAAAAGGAAGAATTACGTTAAATCAATTTGTAGATATTACTTCTACTCGAATTGCCAAGTTGTTCGGATTATTTCCACAAAAAGGGACAATTGCTGTAGGATCGGATGCGGACATAGTACTTTTCGATCCAAATGTAGAGCGTATTATTTCTGCGGAAACACATCATATGGCTGTGGATTATAATGCATTTGAAGGGATGCAGATAACAGGAGAACCTGTTTCTGTGCTTTCACGTGGTACATTCGTTATTCGTGACAAATGCTTTGTAGGAAATACAGAACACGGAACATATTTAAAACGAGCAAAATATGGGCAACCGCTGAATGAAACATTGACAACATAACGAGCATGTTATTTTTCCTGTTTATGAAAAGGGGAGGAGAAAAGGAATGTCAGAGTACAAAGAGTTTATAATAGAGCGTAGTAAAATGGATGTTCTTATTCAAAAGGGATATCGGATAAAAAGAGTGACTGAACATTTAAATGGGGCATCTATAGAATTTGAACTGACACATCCAAAATCTTCAGAACAGAAAAGAAATGAAGTGTTACATATTCAAACAGCTGAAGGTAGGAAGTATTTTTCTTCTCTTATTCTCCAGCAACAACATCAAATGTAAAATAAAAAGCAATCCTTTTAACAGAAAGAGGATTGCTTTTTATGTATGATAACAATAGTTAAACTTTACGGTTGAAGAACTTCTATCAATACTGAAGAAATGTTTATCGTATTCTCTCTATTATCAATGTGTTTTAGAATAGTGTAAGAAAATGTATTTAGATAATGAATCTTGAAAATATAGGAAACAAAACGAACCATCTCCGGAATGGATGTTAAATTAGCTTAAAGACTCTTTATTTTTTATATTATTAAACTCGTGAAAATTTAGGCAGTTGATGTATAATAAAGGTTAGTCATTCAGTCTTTCTCTTCACTTTATGTTGTATTTTTACAATATAAGTTGTAACGAACTGCTTAGCAGTTGTTTTGAAAAAGTGCTGAAGTAGTAGTATAGTTTATGTGAATAGTTTTTATGTAGATTCAAAGTGGAAAGAGAGTGTTCATTATGGGTCGTAAATGGAACAATATTAAAGAGAAAAAAGCATCAAAAGACGCAAATACAAGTCGTGTATATGCAAAATTTGGCCGTGAGATTTATGTGGCGGCAAAGCAAGGTGAAGCAGATCCAGAATCAAACAGAGCTTTAAAAGTTGTACTTGAGCGTGCTAAAACGTATAGTGTGCCAAAAACGATTATTGACCGGGCAATTGAAAAAGCTAAGGGCGGCTCGGAGGAGAGTTATGACGAGCTTCGCTACGAAGGATTTGGACCAAATGGATCTATGGTAATTGTAGATGCATTAACAAATAATGTAAACCGCACTGCTGCTGAAGTTCGTTCTGCCTTTAATAAAAATGGCGGCAATATGGGAGTAAGCGGAGCTGTAACATATATGTTTGATGCAACGGCTGTTATTGGTATTGAAGGTAAAACAGCAGATGAAGTGCTTGAAATGTTAATGGAAGCGGATGTAGATGTCCGTGATATTGAAGAAGAATATGAATCTGTAGTTGTTTATGCAGAACCAGAGCAGTTCCATTCCGTACAAGAAGCGTTCAAAAATGCAGGTATAACTGAATTTACAATTGCGGAATTAACAATGCTTG
This sequence comes from Bacillus sp. 165, assembly GCF_017742235.1. Lineage (GTDB taxonomy): Bacteria > Bacillota > Bacilli > Bacillales > Bacillaceae_G > JAGHKQ01. The sequence continues at coordinate 703,280 of NZ_JAGHKQ010000001.1, read as the reverse complement.
CGCAAAACGACATAACATTGACTGAGGATGCACAAGTACAATTCGAAAAATTGATTGATGCATTAGAAGATTTGGAAGATGTACAGCATGTGTATCATAATGTAGATTTAGGTGAATGATCATCAAAATGTTGATATGTCATGCGATGGATCTCCTAATTTTACAACAAAAACGTCTTCGATTAAGATAAACGTTACAATATAAAACGTATTAAATGGGGACATCTTTTCATCCAGTACTGCATGAAAAGATGTCCCCATTTATGATTGTATATTAGTTGAAGAGTTCTGTATGTCGGATGGGGAATTTTGCGGATTTGAAGCGGATGACAAAGACCTACTATCTATCAAGGTTTTATTAGAGCATGCGTAACCGTTACTTTGTAGTGAAACTTTTTACCGCATTTTCCAAAAGTCATTGTCCGTATACTAGCATCTCGCTTCATTCTAAGAGGTATACAAATATTCACAATTCCCTTCAAGCTAAAAAGATTGTCCCATTTTCATGGACAATCTTCAGGGCAATTGCATACTAGATATAAAAATCATGACTAGTAAGATTAGAATGCCAACCCAGTTCAATACTTCTTCTTTTCGTGTCCGGTCTGTTTTCTTTTCTTCGTTCATATGTTCCTCCTAGATGTATTCGTCATAATCTTTGCCAATCAATACAATCAAATCTTTTTCGGATCTAAAAATAATAAATCTGTTCGCTGGATGGAAAATCGTTCCCTAGTTTTACAAGTTCAAGCATCAATTCTATATGAAATACTGTTTTATACATTCGCTTCGTCGAAGGTTACTTTAACTGGTTTCGGAAAATCATTTCCATCATATAACCCATACTTCGCCAATTCTTGATTTATTTCTTGAACGAACACATGAAGTTTAAATTCTTCATAAAAACCTATGCTTGCAAACAAATTATTGTATGAATTTCGAGTTATAGGAATGTAACGGTCATTAATAGATTTTGGTTCATAAGAGAATATCTCCTTATTTAACAAGTCATATGCATAGCCATCACCATCTAATTTTAACGGAAGTTGTTTTACTGTATCAAATACATATAGCAAATCTCTCACTCCTTTTTATAACTAGCATAATATATACTGAATTTTCTGACAACAAAAACAACATGACAATATTCGCTGTTGTTTTTGTTGTCAGTTATGCTTTGCTGGATATAAAAGAGGTGTGCTTGTCGAAAGGGAAAGCTGAAGCAAATCTCACCTGAACCATTGTTACGATATGCCAAACCTTAATGTTGATTTATATTGGCATTTCAGTTAATATGTAATATGTTTGTAGCGATTTATTCATGAAATCAATCGTTGAAAACGTTAGTGCAGAAATACGTATCGCTAAAGTGTGGAAGATATGCAACATATGTATCATAATGTAGATTTAGGCGAATAGTCTAACTTAATATATCAACATTTCGGTGACTATACTATCTGAAATTACAACTAGAAACTTCTTGAATTACCCGATTTATTTGTATGAATTTGATTAATGACATTAGTTCAGATAAAGAGGTCATGGCAAAAGAAACAAACAAAAGGGGCAATTTGGAAAGCAGATCTTAACTGTATTTAAAGGTCTGCTTTTTCTTTTAGATTTTTGCCAAACTTAATTGCCAAGAAACACCATATCGATCTTCAACCCAACCGAACTTTTCGCTGAATGGAGAAGCTGCTAAAGGCATTAAAACTTTGCCATCTTGAGACAATTTTTCAAAAACGGTATCGATTTCTTCAGTAGTATCACATGTTACAAATAGTGATATTGCAGGGGTAAAGGGATGATGGTGTCCATTTTTGTTATCCATACACATAAATAGTTGTCCTTTTAATGTAAATGAGGCATGCAGCAATGTTCCGTCTTCATGATGAAACTTTGTATTTATTGCTGATTGGTCAAATAGGGATGTGTAAAAGTTCATTGCTTCTTCAGCATTCCCTGAGAACATTAAAAACGTAGAAATCTTTTGGCTAGAGTTTACCATTTCAAAATTCTCCCTTTTGTAAATTTAAAATCATTTATGTTTTATAATTAGAACATACGTTCCTTTCGTTGTCTGCGAACAGAAACGAATTGTCAATGGTCAAATTGTCTGGAGTTGTATGTAACAAATGAAGGGGATAGAACATTTAGAGCAACATTTTTATCGATTTACTTGAGTATATCTGAACACTCATATTTCGTGAACGATATCAAAAAAATATGTTGGAAAGTATGGGCGCGAACAAAATGTAAGATAAATAAATGAGAATATATTTGTTATAATTGTGTAATTCGTTAAAAGCCTTTCTAAATTAATAAGCGATTGCAGACCAAATTTTACTATATTTAGAGAATATTTAAATATACTAACTTCTGTTGATTATCATCAAAAAAAGGAAGAGTTTGGTTAGAAAAATTATTTTTTTCTTTTTATAACAATAGATACTCATAAATTATAGATTATTCAAAAAAACTGATGTAAAATCATATATGTAGGTTGATTAGAATTTTGCTATAGAAAAAAACCTATTTTAGAAAAGCTGCAATTTTTAAAATGAAACTCTCGTTAGTTCATTATTTATTTACATTAAGCAAGGCATCATTGGAGGAATTGCGAATGGAGAAAACTAAACAAAATCCTTGGAGAAGTTTTCACGGGCCAAATCTAGGCTATGTAGCTGAACAATATGAACGGTACGTGAACGGTACGGGTTCTGTTGATCCAGAATTACAAGAATTATTTTTAAACTGGGGGTCACCACTTTCTGTGGAGACTAATGATATTGAAACAGCCATTGAACATGTGTCTAATATTCCTGATAGTCTAGTGAATATGCGAAAAGTGCTGAAAGTAGTAAGACTTCTCGAAGATATTCGTTCATATAGCCATTTAGAGGCAAAAATTAATCCGTTAGAGAGTAATGTAAAAGAACCTAGCTTTTTAAATTTAGAACAGTATGGCTTAAGCGAAGAAGAATTGAAAGCGATTCCAGCTCATTTAGTATGGGAGGATGCACCTCAAGAGGTCAAAACGGCCTTGGATGCAGTGATACGTTTGAAAGAAGTTTATGTTACTTCGCTAGCTTATGAGTTTGATCACGTCCATAGTATCGAGGAAAGACAATGGTTAAACAGAATGGTGGAGACGGGAACATTGCGCCGTTCGCTATCAAAAGAAGAACGATTAGACCTTGTAAAGCAATTGACAGAGGTAGAAGGGTTTGAACAATTTTTACATCGTACGTTTGTTGGTCAGAAACGATTCTCCATTGAAGGCTTGGATATGCTTGTGCCAATGCTTAATGAAGTAATTCGTGAAGGAGTTCATGATGGTGTCCGAAATGTTATGATTGGGATGGCACATCGTGGACGTCTAAATGTACTCACTAACGTATTAGGAAAGCCATATAGTAATATTTTTTCTGAATTTCATCATTCTCCAAATAAAGATCTTGTACCATCGGAAGGTTCAAGAGGAATCAATTACGGATGGACAGGAGATGTCAAATACCATTTAGGTAGAGACAAGTCCATTGGTGAAGAAGAAACTGTTCGCGCATGTGTTACTTTAGCTAATAATCCGAGTCACTTGGAATTTGTCGATCCGATTGTGGAGGGCTATGCGAGAGCTGCACAGGAAGTACGCAACAAAGCTGGTTACCCTGAACAAGATGTTTCTAAATCATTTGCAATTTTAGTTCATGGGGATGCGGCATTCCCGGGTCAAGGAATTGTATCAGAAACTCTGAATTTAGGTGGGTTAAAAGGGTACCAAACAGGAGGAACTATTCATATTATTGCAAACAATATGGTAGGTTTCACGACAGATAGTCATGATTCTCGTTCTACAAGGTATGCAAGCGATTTAGCTAAAGGGTTTGAAATTCCAATTGTTCACGTTAACGCTGATGATCCTGAGGCTTGTTTTGCAGCTGTTTACCTTGCGTATCAGTATCGTGCATGCTTTAAAAAAGACTTCCTTATTGATTTAGTAGGGTATCGACGCTTTGGTCATAATGAAATGGATGATCCTTCAGTTACCCAACCGCAAGTTTACAAAAAAATTAATAAGCATCCAACTGTAAAAACATTGTATATAGAACAATTGAAGGCTCAAGGCTTAATGACCCAGGAGGAAGCAGAGCAAATCCAGCGTCAGGTTCAAGATACATTACAGACTGAGTATGATAAAGTGGTAGATAAAGGAAGAGATGAGACGGTACACGAAGTAGAGATACCAGTGGAAATCGCTAATGGAATTCCATATATAGAAACAGCTGTTTCACTTGATACACTTCAGGAATTAAACAGTGAACTGCTTAAATGGCCGGAAAACTTTAATATATATCCAAAATTAAAGCGTATTCTAGAGCGTCGTGAAGGCGCATTGAAAGAAAATGGTAAGGTGGAATGGGCAGTAGCTGAGGCATTGGCATTTGCTTCAATTTTAAAAGACGGCACACCGATTCGTTTATCTGGACAAGATTCAGAACGTGGAACGTTTGCCCAGCGACATGTCGTGTTGCATGACACTGAAACAAACGAAACTTTTTCACCTATGCATTGTCTTCCACAAGCGAAAGCTTCTTTTGGAGTCTATAATAGCCCACTTTCAGAAGCGGCAGTTGTCGGTTTTGAATATGGCTATAATGTGTTCGCGCCTGAAACACTAGTTATGTGGGAAGCGCAATACGGAGATTTTGCTAATACAGCTCAACCTCTTTTCGATCAATTTGTTTCATCTGGAAGAGCTAAGTGGGGGCAAAAGTCAGGACTTGTTCTTCTTTTACCACATGGATATGAAGGACAGGGACCTGAGCATTCTAGTGCTCGTCCGGAACGTTTTTTACAGCTTGCTGCTGAAAACAACTGGACAGTTGCAAATTTGACGAGTGCAGCGCAATATTTCCATATTTTACGTCGTCAAGCAGCTATTTTGGGAACAGACATCGTTCAGCCATTAGTTATTATGACGCCAAAAAGCCTGTTGCGTAATTCGTTAACTGCTTCTACTGGAACAGATCTTGCTGAGGGGGCATTCCAAAAGGTATTAGAACAGCCGCAGCTTGGCAAAGAAGTGAATAAAGTAAAGCGTCTGGTTTTAACAACAGGTAAGATGGCTATTGATTTGGCTGCTGAAATAGAGTCTAACAAAACAGAGCTACACTTAGATGAATTGCATATTGTTCGAATCGAACAATTATATCCGTTTCCTAAGCAAGAAGTGGAAGCAATTGTTGAACGTTATCCTAATTTGGAAGAGATTGTATGGGTTCAAGAAGAGCCGAAGAACATGGGAGGATGGCATTATATTGCCCCGATTCTGTTTGAACTGGCTTCCGGTCGCTTAAAAGTAGACTATATCGGACGCTTGGATCGTTCAAGTACTGCAGGCGGTGACCCAATTGTTCATAAAGTCGAACAAGAACGTATTATTCATCAAGCTTTGACAGTACGCTGTCTGCTTCATAGCTAGAAATAAAACAGTAATCCAATGAAAATAGACATATCTAACAAGTTGTTTAAGGGACAAGGGAGGATATAAAGCATGATTGAAATTAAAGTACCAGAGCTTGCAGAATCCATTTCAGAAGGAACCATTTCACAATGGCTAATTAAGGTTGGAGAAAAGGTTGAAAAAGGGTCTAGCGTAGTGGAGCTTGAAACAGATAAAGTTAACTTGGAAGTAATTGCAGAATATACAGGTATGTTGACGAAAGTGTTAAAGGAACCAGGAGATACAGTAGAAGTAGGCGAAGTAATTGCAATTTTGGAAGACGGAATAGCAGTGCAAACGCAGCCGGTAACTGAGCCAGAACGTCCAGTAGAAGAAGCTCCTAAAGAAGTAGAAAACAATCCTGTGCCGCAAGCAGAGGTTGAACGTCCAATGGAACGCCCTATCGCTTCGCCCGCAGCGCGTAAAATGGCAAGAGAGCTTGGAATTGACTTACGTCAAGTACAAAGCAGCGACCCGTTACTTGGCAGAATTCGTCCGCATGATATTAGAGCGCACGTTGGAACACAGGAAGTAAAAGAAGAACCGAAAGTAGAAAAGGCTAGTCCAAAGCCAGCACCTGCACAAGCAACAATGAATACGGATAAACCGATGGAACGTGTAAAAATGTCCCGCCGTCGTCAAACTATTGCAAAACGTCTGGTAGAAGCACAACAAACAGCGGCTATGTTAACTACGTTTAACGAAGTGGACATGTCAGCTGTTATGAATTTAAGAAAAAAACGCAAGGATATGTTTTTCGAGAAACATGGTGTGCGTCTTGGATTCATGTCATTCTTTACAAAAGCTGTTGTGGCGGCATTAAAGCAATATCCTCTATTAAACGCTGAAATTCAAGGGGACGAGCTTATTTTGAAGAAGTTTTATGATATTGGTATTGCTGTAGCGGCTCCAGAAGGGTTAGTAGTACCTGTTGTACGCGATGCAAACCAAAAGAGCTTTGCTGACATTGAACGTGATATTAATACACTTGGTCAAAAAGCACGTGAAAATGCTCTTACATTAAAAGAACTACAAGGCGGCACGTTTACGATTACAAATGGAGGAGTATTTGGTTCATTACTTTCCACACCAATTTTAAACAGCCCGCAGGTAGGAATTCTTGGAATGCATAAAATTCAAACAAGACCGATTGCTATTGACGAAGAGCGAATTGAAAATCGTCCTATGATGTATATTGCTCTATCTTATGATCATAGAATTGTAGATGGAAAAGAAGCTGTCGGTTTCTTAGTAAAAGTAAAAGAATTACTGGAAGATCCAGAATCTTTATTGTTAGAAGGATAAAACATGAAAAGGACGCATCTAAGAGATGCGTCCTTTTCATGTTTACTGAAAAAGCGAGGGGAGCCGCCGATATATTGTAAAGTTCGCGGATAGAATAGCTGAGCATCATAAAAATACAATCAGACGGTATGTTTGTGTATATATTCTCCTCTTATTTGAATGTTGGGAGCAAGCATGTAGGCTTAAAAAGAATTAAGTAAGGTGTATTAGGTTAAAATGATACATAATAGCAACGAGGTGATTGTCATGAAGAATGAAATTTTGAGACTAGTGCCAGAGACAGTCCGTCAACTGCTTCAAAAAGAAGTTGAGCAGGGGGACCGGCATGTCATTGATTTAGTCTTGGATGAAGTAATGGCTTACAAGTTCGTACCAGAAGAAACTGTCCCTTGTATTATGGCAGCTTATTATGTATATGAATCAACATCCTATTCTGAAGAAATGGATGAGGCGAATAAACTTCGTTTGGTATTTCATACAGCAGTCCGTTCAGCAATGAAGCTCTTGTCATATGGCAAGTATAAAGCGGAGCGATCAGAAAGTGGATGGATGAAGTATACGCAGTAATAATATGCTTGTTCACATTAGGGAAAGTTTATTCAATAAACTTTTTATTTTTTTACTAATACTACATATAGCGGAGGTGATATAGTATGGGAAGAAATCAAAATCCACATACAATCAAGAAACAGCGTGCTAATGGTCCGCATGACTTAGCACATACAGTTATTGGCGCTGATGGTTTTTTTACCCTCAAGAAATCCAATGATGAAGTTCTATATTCGCAAAAACACAAGTAAAGAAAGCGCCCCGCTGTATGACGGGGCGCTTTCTTTACAGAACAAAGAGGAATACACAGAGAAAATGAGCTAAGCTTCCAAGCAGGATAAAGATATGAAAAATTTCATGAAATCCCATATATTTAAATTCTAGAAACTGGGGCTTCATTCCGTATATCACACCGCCGATTGTATATAAAATGCCTCCAAGTATTAAAAGGGATAGAGCGATAGTGTTTAAAGCAGCAGAAAGGGGGGAAACGGCCAAAATAATAATCCATCCCATTCCGATATACAATGCTGTAGATAACCAACGTGGACAATTAAACCAAACCATTTTAAATGTAATTCCGCATATCGCTATGAACGTGACAATGGAAAATAAAAGCCACCCTATTATGCCATGTAAGCTAATCAAACAAAACGGCGTATATGACCCTGCTATTAACACGAAAATCATAGAATGGTCCAATCGCCTCAGAAATGCGAGAACCTTGTCTTTAGCTATGACCATGTGATATGTAGCTGATGCAGCATATAGGAGAATCATACTAATTCCAAAGATTATAACAGCTGCTATTGTCAGGAAGGTTGGTGTAGTGATGGCAGCTTTAATCACCATGGCGAGAAGTCCTATAAAGGATAAAATAGCTCCGGCCAAGTGTGTCAGTCCATTAATCGGTTCACGAATATAATAGTTCATGTTCCTATGCCCCCTTGAAATAAGTATGTAGTTTTAAATACTACTTTTCATTATATAGATAACACATTATGTAGTCAATGTTTACCTTGTGTGAAAATTTAGTTATAATAATTGTATAAAAAATAGTAAAGCAGGGGTTGTGTAGTGGGAAATATAAATGAAATTATTACAGAGCTTGGATTAGAAAATAGCCTTATTTTAGAGGATATTCCCAATATAGATTTATATATGGATCAAGTTATCCAATTATTTGAAAGTAAATTCAGTGAATCAAGGAGAACAGAAAATGAGAAAGTTTTAACAAAAACAATGATAAACAACTATGCGAAAGGAAAGCTCTTCATCCCTATCAAGAATAAGAAATATTCTAGGGAGCACCTCATTTTAATCAGTTTCATTTATCATTTAAAAGGTGCGTTATCCATAAATGATATAAAAATTGTTTTAAGTGGAATAAATGAAAAAATTTTAGAAGGTAAAATGGACTTAGATGCTTTTTATCGCAGTTATCTCAGTCTTTCTGCCGTAAATGTTGAGAATTTTAAAGAGGATATACAGCAGCACTCAGCAGAAGCAAGTGAAGCACTAATAAATATGGAGGAGGGTACTTCGGAGTTATTAGAGAAGGTATTATTGATTGCGTCCCTTGTCCACATTAGTAATTTATATAGAAGAGTAGCAGAAAAGCTTGTAGATGAAATAACTGAGGTAAAGAAATAGGCTATTGACTTATATGTTAAAACACCTTATCATTACATCTATAAACTGAATATGTTCACCCATAAAGGGGAGTAGCTTTTACAGCAAAGTCGTCATTACAGGGATTGTTCCCTCGGCTTTGTTGGCAACTATGACGTTGTTAGCAAGACCTTTACCTGTTACGGTAGAGGTCTGTATTTATTTAGGACCTTTTACCGAATCGGTAAAAGGTCCTTTTTGCGTAGAAAGGAGGAAATACTCATTTAATGGACCTTTGTCTATTTTAGTCATCTTAGGATTGGTTCCTTTTGATATCTCTCCAGACGTTGTAACGGGTTTTAGGTGGCTCGTTTTACTCTTTTAGTACTTGGCAGTAACTATATGATAGGGGCTCCAAAGAAAATAGGTTATGTAAATGGAAAATGTGGTGATTTAGTGATGGAACAATTACTGCTATCTTTGATTGAGTATTTAAAGCAGTTTTCTTATTTTGGAGTTGTGTTTGCGTTAACGTTTGAGTTTGTTCCTGCGGAGCTTGTACTGCCTCTCGTGGGATATTGGGTATATCAAGGTGATATGAATTTCTTTTTAGCAGTCTTAGCAGGAACTCTTGGCGGAACGACGGGCCCGTTAACTTTGTATGCATTAGGTTATTTTGGAGGCCGACCTTTGTTAAATAAATACGGTAAATATTTTTTCATTAAGGAAGAACAATTAAATAAAGCGGATGCTTTTTTTGCAAAGTATGGTACCGCTATTGCTTTTTTGGGCCGCTTCATACCGGGGATACGGACTATTATTTCATTCCCATGCGGGATTGCAAAAATGAATATCTGGATGTTCTCGCTGTATACGTTTGCTGCTATGCTTCCGATTACAGCGTTATACGTATATTTAGGAATGCAGCTAGGAGAACATTGGGAGCAAGCAGGAACATTAGCGAAGCAATATATGCTGCCACTTTCGTTAGCCATTGGAGGCATCAGTTTGTTTCTTATTTTTAACCGAGCTAGAAGGCTAGTAACAAAAATAGATAAATAAAAGGGAGAGTGTACTATGGAGCTATTTTCATTAGAATTTTTGACAGCACTTCTGTCCATTATTATGATTGATCTCGTATTGGCTGGAGATAACGCGATTGTGATTGGTCTTGCAGCAAGAAAATTACCTCAAGATCAACAAAAGAAAGTTATTATTTGGGGTACTGTCGGAGCAGTTATTATTCGTGCGTTAGCAACACTGGCTGTTGTGTGGCTATTGAAAGTTCCAGGTCTGCTTGTCGCAGGAGGAGTGTTGTTAATCTGGATTGCATATAAGCTGTTAGTAGAAGAAAAAGGGCACGATATGAAAGCAGGTTCTACATTTTGGGGAGCCATCCGTACGATTATTATTGCAGACGCACTAATGGGTTTAGATAATGTGTTGGCTGTGGCAGGAGCTGCACATGGAAGCTTTTTATTAGTGGTATTAGGTTTGATTATCTCGGTGCCAATTATGGTTTGGGGAAGCCAGATGATTTTAAAGCTGGTAGATCGCTTTTCTTGGATTATTACTGTTGGAGCGGGCGTTCTTGCTTGGACTGCATCTAAAATGATTGTGAGTGAACCGTTTTTAAAAGGATACTTTGACAATCCTGCCATAAAATATGGTTTTGAAGCATTAATTGTTCTTGTAGTAGTGCTTTTAGGGACAAAAAACAAAGGGAAAGAACAAAACAATGATTCACTAAAGGGAGCTTCTTAAAATAAAGGCACTAGTCGACCGACTAGTGCTTTTTCTATGGTATCATCCGTTTTACTTCTGCTAGTGTAATGTTGTGCTCTCGTAATGTAGTAGCAAGCGCCATTTTTACTTGCTGCACGGCGGGAACATAATCCGTATCTTTTATAGTGGCTGCAATGGAGAATTTGTATCCGTAAGGGGACGAATCTAAAGAGGATAATCCCCAATAGGAAAAAGCTTCGATTGGTTCTCCAAACCCATCTTTCAGCAAAACATCGTGTAGCAGAATATTAAAGTGGTCGCAGATTTTCTCTAGCACTTCCTTTACTATTTCCGGATCTTCTTTAAAGTCTACAATTACACTTTCAAAAATACGTCTTTGCAGTACATTTCCGTTTACTACTTTGCGTACTTCACCATTAGGAACAGTCATTAGTTTTCCATTTAAAAGGCGGATACTCACAGCGCGAAACCCTAATTCCTCGATGGTTCCTCCCTGCTGATCGTCATTGATATGGACAAAATCTCCCTTACGAAACTGCCCTTCAAATAAGAAAAAAAAGCCATATAAAAAATCTTTAATAATAGACTGAGCTCCGAAGCCGACAATTGTACCGATAATTCCGCCGGCGAGCAGAAGCTGCCCCACATTAACAAATGGACGAAGGATTAGTAAAAGGATAATCGTAAATAATAAATACTTTATTGTATTACGAAATACACTTTGAATGGTTTCTGCTCTTTTTGGTTCAATAAACGTAGCTCTTTTAAAAAAGATGCGAAGAGTGTGCTGCAAAATATAAAAAATTATATATAGGATAAGGATTAAGATTAGGGCATTAAAAATATCGGATTTATCTATGTTAATGTTGGGTAACAGCGATTCCAATATTCTTCAACTCCTATTGTTTACAGTTGTAAGAAGATTTTTTCCTATTTTTGTTCCTAATAATAAAGGGAAATATTGTGAAGAATGGATTAAAAGAGGAAACAGATACTAATAGGAAATGTATCGTATGTTTATTTAGGTATAAGGAGAGGATAACATGCTATTTTATTTAGAGCTTGTTATTATTTTATTAAGTACAAAGTTGGCTGGTGATATCAGTGTCCGTCTTGGCCAGCCGGCGGTGCTAGGGAAGCTGTTAGTCGGTATTTTAATTGGCCCTGCAGTATTTGAGCTTATTGAAACATCAGAATTGATAGATGAATTAAGTGAAATCGGAGTTTTATTATTAATGTTTATAGCCGGTTTAGAAACGGATTTAGAGGAGTTAAATAAAAATCGCAATGCTTCGTTTGCGGTTGCAATTGGAGGAATTATTCTCCCGTTTGTCGGAGGATATGGTATTGCATTATTACTAGGAATGAAGCAGGATGAGGCGATTTTTTTAGGTTTGCTACTCTGCGCGACATCGGTTAGTATCTCTGTTCAAACAATTCGTGATTTAGGAAAGATGAACTCGCGAGAGAGTACAACTATACTAGGAGCTGCTGTATTCGATGATGTGATTGTCGTGATTTTGCTTGCATTTGCTATGAGCTTCCTTGGTTCTCAAGATGTCAATTTAACTGTAATTATCGTGAAAAAGCTTATTTTCTTTGTCACTATCGTTTTCATAGGCTGGAAAGTTGTCCCGCTTATTATGCGCTGGTTGTCTCCTTTACGGGTGACCGAATCTATTATAAGTGCTGCCTTAATTGTTTGTTTTTCAATTGCTTACTATAGTGAAATGATGGGAATTGCTGGAATTATTGGTGCATTTGCAGCAGGGATTGCAGTATCACAAACAAGCTATAAGCACGAGGTAGAGAAAAAGCTTGAGCCAATTGCTTATGCTATTTTTGTTCCTATTTTTTTTGTTAGTATCGGAATGACTATTTCATTTGAAGGGATTGGAAAACAAATTTGGTTTATTCTTATTGTAACCATCGTAGCAATCCTTACAAAGCTGATAGGATCAGGCTTTGGGGCTCGATTGTCCGGATTTGATTTGTCTTCTTCTTTTGCTATCGGAGCAGGAATGGTATCGCGAGGAGAGGTAGCTTTAATTATTGCGGCTATCGGTTTAGAAGCTGGCCTGTTGGCTCAAGAATATTTTACGGCGATAGTAATAGTCGTTATTTTAACGACCATTGTTACTCCACCTATGCTAAAAAAGGCATTTGGCAAATAAATAGTATATAGAGACAGAACAATTTTTTTTGTCAGTGTTCTTCATTTAGTGGTATGATTTTTTCAGTACTAAGCCAGGGGGGCCAGAAAGGTTGAAGCATTTATCAATTTTATCAAAGATTAAAAATAATATGGAGCAATTTACGCATGCGGAGAAAAAAGTAGCTGTATATATAATGGAAAATGCAGAGATAGTTCCAAATATGACGACTAAGGATATTTCTAAAAGCTCCGGTGCTAGTGAGGCGAGTGTTGTCCGTTTTTGTAAAACCATCGGCATAGGCAGCTTTAAATCGTTTAAGTTAGCACTTGTGCGTGATTTGACCGTAGCAGATATGAATATCAATGACTTTTCTGTTATTGACAAAAAAGATTCGCCTTATGATTTATTCAATAAAGTTACATATGTTAATAAAGCTGCTATTGAAGCAACGGTCTCTACATTGGATAAAAAGGAACTCGAAAAAGCTACAGAGGCTCTCTTGGGAGCAGAAAAAATTTTGTTTTATGGAGTAGGCGGGTCAGCAGCTTCAGCAGTGGACGCAGCATATAAATTTACAAAGCTAGGTTATCCATCTATGTTATCTTTAGATTTTCATATGATGCTCCCAATGGTAGCAAATCTTCATAAAGGAGATGTAATGGTAGCTATTTCAACATCAGGTCAAACGAAAGATATACTAGAACTAGTTAGATTTGCTAAGAAAAAAGAAGTGACTGTTTTAGCAATTACAAAGCTAGATAAATCGCCGCTGTATAAAGAAGCAGATATTTGTCTCTGCACACCGGATATAGAACAGGATTACCGTGTTGGCAGTATTGCATCTAAAATTGCACAATTAAACATTATAGATGCTCTTTATCTCATTATTTTCAATAAAGTTGGGGGAAGTATGATTAAGCAGTTTCATGAAACAAGGGAAGAAGTGGTTAAGCTGAGACGATAATAATGAAATTAAATTTCATTATTAAACCTATTTTTATTGACTTTTTATTTCTTATTGGTAAAATAAAATTGTGAAATAAAATTTCAAATAATTTAAGTAGGTGACAGCATGCTCGAACATTTGTCTACTGAACGTCGAAATGAACGCACAATGAATTTAGACGAAATGACTACAATAGAAATTTTAAAAGCAATGAATGAGGAAGATCAAACTGTTCCTATATCTGTTTCAAAAGAAATTAAACATATTGAAGCTATCGTGCAAAAAGTAGTTGCTTCCTTTAAAAAGGGCGGCCGTTTGATTTATATGGGGGCAGGTACAAGTGGAAGACTAGGAATTTTAGATGCAGTAGAATGTCCACCGACTTTTGGTACGGATAAAGAAATGGTTCAAGGATTAATAGCAGGCGGAGTGGAAGCGTTTACGGTTGCAGTTGAGGGAGCAGAAGACAGTGAATCCTTAGCTGTTGAAGACTTAAAAGCGATTTCTCTTACAAACAACGATACCGTCATTGGGATTGCAGCAAGCGGCAGAACTCCATATGTGATTGGTGCTCTGAAGTACGCAAAACAAGTAGGTGCAAATACCGGGAGCATTTCCTGCAACAAAAATGCTGAAATCAGCAAATACGCTGAAATAAGTATAGAAGTGGAAAGTGGAGCGGAAATTTTAACAGGCTCTACCCGTTTAAAGGCAGGAACTGCGCAAAAGCTTGTGTTAAATATGATTTCAACGACGTCCATGATTGGCATAGGTAAAGTATATAAAAATTTAATGGTAGATGTACAATCTACTAATTTGAAACTAGTTGAACGCTCTAAACGCATCATCATGCAAGCGGCAGAGGTTGACTATGAAACAGCAGCTAGGTTTTATGAAACTGCAAATCGTAATGTAAAAGCGGCGATCGTGATGATTTTAGTTGGTTGTGACTATAATATGGCTTTGCAAAAACTCCAAAACGGAGATGGGTTTGTGAGAAAAACAATTCAATAAGATTTGTAGAGAAAAAGGTACGGCATAACCGTATCTTTTTTTGTGGTAAAATAAAACTATAGTAGTTAGGAAGGGGAGAGATTTATATGCCTCAGTTGTTAATTCGCGGAATTAATCCGAAACAAGTGTGTGAAATCAGTGAAGAGCTTGTTAGAGAACTAGCCGATATTTGCGAATGCGGCACAGACAACTTTATGTTGGAATGCCAGCATACAACGTCTATTATAGACGGGAAAATAGTTGATTCCTATCCGTTTATTGAGGTCGGTTGGTTTGAGAGAGGCCAAGAGACGCGTGATCAATTTGCAAAAGCAATAACCAAGCATGTAATGTCTCTTGGCATTCCAGAAGTGGAAGTTGCGTTTGTAACTTATAGGGAAAACAGCTATTATGTGAATGGTGAACGCTGTTTTAAGTAAGAAGCCTGTTTATATACAGGCTTCTATTTTTTGGATGGAAGTAATCAAGAACGCCAGAAGAAGAAAGCCTTCTACTGCAGGAGGTTTAGTTTAAGAAAGCGTATACATAATAGAGAATAGTATGAAACTTTTCTACTGTAAGAGCATAATTATGTAGTAATCTATATTAGTAATTACTAGTACCTAGTATAAAATTAGGGGAGGTAGTATGAAAAAGAAAATTGCTTGGGTTACTGACAGTACTGCTTATATTACGGAAGAATTAAAGAATAATCCTGATGTTTTTATGATACCCTTGTCTATTATTTTTGGGGAACGTGTGTATGAAGATGGCATGACTATAAATGAAGAAACATTATATGAGAAAATCAGGGAGTACGACGTGTTACCAACAACATCGCAACCTTCCATAGGGCGATTTGTAGAATTGTATGAGAGATTAAGGGATCAGTATGAAAAGGTAATCATGATTCATGTTTCTGAGCAGTTGAGCGGAACTGCTTCAGCAAGTAAACAGGCTGCGGATTTAGCAGGGATTGATTATGTTTTGATCGATTCGTTGTCTGTATCTTACGGTATTACGTATTTATTAGAAACGGGAATTTTGTTACACAAACAAGGAAACACTGTCGAAGACATTGTTTCATATTTGAAAGCCACAATTCCAACTTTGGAAAATTATATTTTAGTAGGAAGTTTGTCACAATTGCACAAGGGCGGCAGAATGAGCAGCAGCCAATTCTTGCTTGGTACACTCTTGAATATTAAACCTATTTTGCAAATACAAGGAGGAACAATTCACGTATACGATAAGGTTCGATCAGGGAAAAAAGCAGCAAAACGTATCTTAGAAGAATGCCAACATTCGATTGCAGCAAATGGAGTAGAGAAGGTTGCGGTTTTACATGGAAACAGAAGAGAGGATGCCGAGGAGTGGAAGAACCAACTACTCACTATTTTTCCATACTTAACTATTGATGTTGCTCCTATCACATCTGTGGTCAGTGTCCATGCAGGAGAGGGTACATTGGCTGTTCTTTGGTATAATAGAACCGCCCGCTGAAGCAGCGGGCGGTATTTAGAGTGAGTGATAATCTGCATAATCCTCTTTCGCAGTTTAAGGAAAACTTTTAGACGATAATAGCTATATACGCAGTTTCTTTGGTACTATCAAATAGATGTAGAGTACTATATATATCATTCCAATGAAAAAACCTACAATGAAAATGTTTTTGGCCCAAATAGCTAAAATGATAGTAAATACAGTATTTTCAATAAGAATTAACAAGAATAACAGTAATAAAAAGGATTGTTTCCGTTTTTGTAAGGAAAGGGGATATAGATCCATGATTATTTTTCCATAAAAATGCTTCCATAGTGGAATAGTTTGAAATGCAGTCATAAACAGAAAAAGAATTAGTACCCCTAGCTTTCCATAATCTCCTGGAATATAATATAGGGCGATGCATCCAATTAATATAAGTCGTATGTAGAGTGTTAAGTAATCATTTCCTCGGACGAACACAAGAGTGTATGCGTAAAGGAAAGGTGATTTTACTAGGATACTAATCGGCAAGCTGATTAGTTTGCGCGCTTTCACTTTTTTGTTAATGTGAGGAACATCCATAAACAGATTAATAAAACGATAGAAGGATATATTCATTTGCTGTTCTCGAGCAATCAGCCTTTCCCAATGAATGAATTTGCTGTTTATCTTTTGATAAAATAGGGTTAATCCAGCTCCTAATAAAACAATAACTACTAAAAGTAAAGAAGATTGTAAGTAAAGGAAAACAAAAGCTGTATTAAATATATAACGTGTTGTGTAATCTAAGTATAGAGAAGAGGGTTCTCTGTTTTTTTGAATAATCCAATATAAATACATATTCCATGCTTTTAGTAAACAAAGAAATAAAAGTCCAATCAGAAACAATGCTATATTAGCTTTTGGATTATGCATATAAAACGGAACCAACGCTAATCCGGCAACAAGAAGCGGAATTATTGAAATTGTATAACTGTAAATAAATGAATGCAGAAAGTAGGTCTTCATTTTCTCTTCTAAAGGAAGTAGAAATACGAGATCCCCTTCTTGCAAGAAGGTACGAATGCGGCTGCGTGTTAGAAAAAAAGCTAATATGACAGCTATAATTAAAGAAAATGGTGTTTGAGGAGCTACTGAAGGAAGCAATTTTGCATACCAATATCCTCCCAACCCGAATAAAGTGAGAAAAGCATAAAATACACTATTGCCAATCAGGGCAAAATATTTAGCAGTTTTTTGAGTGTGAATGTGGTACCTTTGATACCATAACATCTTTATCATATTTATACCTCATTTCTAAAATAAGCTGGCCATACAGGTAATCAGCTTATTAATACTACATGATTTCTTTTTTTCCTTTGTATTCTTTACTAAAAAAACATAAGGGAAAAGAAGCTTATAAAAAGAAAGTTACATAAAGGTATGTTATCAATTAATTTTTGAAAATTATGTAAAAATCAATTGACAGAAAAGTCGGTTTAATAATACAATTAAACATGTAAAAAATAGGAAAAGGAGGGTTACGTGATGATTGTAGCAAGAACAGTACTAGGATATAACTGCATACTCATATACGTAACCGATAAGAGAGAATTTATGTAGTATTCTCTTCTTCTTTGTATGTTCGGAATTCATATGGATATCCGCGCCTGTTACGTGTACTTGTAACAGGCGCTTTTTATGCTTTTGGGCATATCGTCAAAGCGGCGGTATGCCTTTTTTATGTTTAAAAGCGGGTTATTCTCACATTTATTGTGATTATGATAAAAAATGAAGAAGAGGGGAATGGGATATGCAGACAAAAAAAGTGTTATTGACAAGCGATAGAGGAAATATGGACAGTAGCTAGAGATAGAAGGAAAGATAGTTACAACTGAGAGGAGATGAGAGTGTTGTTTGCAGTCTTACAGAAGTTAACGTGGTTTTTTAAAGAGAATTGGAAGAGGTACACGATTGCCATTACATTATTAATGATTGTGAATTTTGTTGAAATCGTACCCCCAAAATTAATTGGGGTGGCTATAGATGATATTAAAGAGGGGAATTTGACAACAAGAATAGTTCTTTCGTACGTAGGTATTTTACTGGGCGTAACAGCCGCTAGCTATACTCTGTCTTATTTTTGGCAATATAATTTATTTGGCGGGGCATTTGTATTAGAAAAAGTGATGCGCTCTAAGTTAATGGGGCATTTAGTCAAAATGACACCTAGCTTTTACCAAAAAAACCGTACTGGAGATTTGATGGCTCGTGCAACAAATGACTTAAAAGCAATATCCATGACAGCCGGATTTGGCATTTTGACCTTAATCGATTCTAGCATGTTTATGCTTATTATTTTATGCATGATGGGGTTTACTATTAGTTGGAAGCTTACGCTTGCAGCATTGATTCCGCTTCCTGTTATGGCGCTTGCCATGAATATTTATGGTAAAAGGCTGCATGAAAGCTTTATAAAGGCACAGGACGCGTTTGGTGATATGAATGATAAAGTGTTGGAATCCATTGCCGGTGTACGTGTAATACGGGCATATGTACAAGAAAAGGAAGACCAGAAACGATTTTCTCATCTTGCTGATGATGTATTTGATAAAAATATGCAAGTAGCAAAAATTGATGCTTTGTTCGAACCGACAATTAAAATGCTCGTTGGAATGAGCTACTTAATTGGGCTCGTATATGGAGCATTTCTAGTATTTAAAAATGAGGTGACGTTAGGAGAGCTTGTTTCCTTTAACGTATATTTAGGAATGATGATTTGGCCAATGTTTGCTATTGGTGAATTAATTAATGTCATGCAACGAGGCAATGCATCGCTCGATCGCGTGAATGAAACGCTGTCATATAAGCAGGACGTAGTAAATGATAGACACCCTACTCTGGTTGATAAGCCTGTAAATGTGGAGTTTCAAAATGTTTCATTTTCGTATCCCACTGCAAATAGTAAAAATTTAAAACAAATCACGTTTTCATTAAAACGAGGGCAGACATTAGGCATTGTGGGAAAAACGGGGAGCGGCAAAACAACACTCGTGCGTCAGCTGCTGCGTCAATATCCTGTTGGTGCAGGAACGATAAGTGTGAATGGAGTGCCGCTTGAAAAAATACCAGTTGAAAGTGTACTTAGCTGGATCGGTTATGTTCCTCAAGAGCATGTTCTGTTTTCAAAAACAGTCAAGGAAAACATTTTGGTTGGAAAGAATGAAGCGACCGAAGCAGAGCTTCAAAAAGCGATTCAACTTGCTTCTTTAGAGAATGATGTAGAGTTTTTATCAGAAGGATTAGAAACGCTTGTAGGAGAAAAGGGAGTATCGTTGTCAGGCGGACAAAAACAACGTATTTCTATTGCACGTGCGATGATTTCTGATCCGGAAATTCTTATTTTGGATGACTCTCTGTCAGCGGTAGATGCACGGACAGAAGCAGCCATCATCCAGAACATTCGCAGTGAACGAAACAATAAAACAACGATTATTACAACTCATCGTTTATCTGCTGTACAGCATGCGGATTGGATTCTTGTACTAGGTGAAGGAAAGGTTACAGAAGAAGGTACACACGAAATGCTGATTGCAAATAACGGATGGTATAAAGAACAGTTTGATCGTCAAAAGCTTATGAATGAAGAAGAAAGCGGGGTGAACGTATGAAAGTTGGAAAACGCTTATTTCAATATGCCTTGTCAGTAAAAGGAGTTATTATTGCTGCGCTTGCTATGCTGACTATTTCAGTAGTTGCGGAGCTGACAGGACCGTTTGTAGCAAAACGAATGATTGATCAGCATATTGTAGGAATTGAGCAGCCGTGGTATGAAACAACAGAAGGTCATGATGCCGTACAATACAAAGGAACTTGGTACAAGAGGAGTGATCGGTTCAAAGTCGATGAAAACAAGGGAAAAGAAATTCATATTCTCCAAGTGAAACGAGCGTATTATTTTATCAATGGATCAGTTTCCTTTGATGGTAAACGTTCAGTAGTCAATAATGTCATAACAATTAAAAATGGAGAGGCTGTTCAAGTTTATAAGGGACAAAAATTGTCTGTTGATGAACTATTTGCGTTTTACGAACCGGAAATTGGCCGGCTGCTTTGGCTTGCAGGAGGATATTTTGCCTTGTTAGCTGTAGCATCCGTCTTTTCATACGGACAAAAATTATATTTACAAAAATCTTCCAATAAAATTATTCAAAACATGAGAGAGGATGTCTTTGCTCACATTCAAACACTGCCGATTAAGTATTTCGATCACTTGCCGGCGGGGAAAATTGTGTCTCGCATCACCAATGATACAGAAGCGATTAGAGAGCTTTATGTAACAGTATTGGCAACCTTTTTCTCCAGCATTATATACATTACAGGTATTTTTATAGCCTTATTTTTGCTCGATATGAAATTGGCCGGAATTTGTTTAGTAATTGTACCTATTTTATATTTATGGATGGTGCTATACCGAAAGTATGCTTCGAAGTATAATCATATCATTCGAACACGTTTGTCCGATATTAATGGTATGATTAATGAATCTATCAACGGTATGACGATAATTCAAGCGTTCCGGCAAGAGAGGGAAACTAAAGGGGAGTTTGAAGCATTAAATAATGATTATTACGCACATCAAAACAAGCTGTTAAGCTTGAATGCAGCAACATCGCATAATTTAGTCGGTGTACTGCGCAATATGGCGTTCATCTCCGTCATTTGGTATTTTGGAGGCGCGTCTCTCACTGCTGAAAGCGCAATTTCTCTCGGAGTACTGTATGCGTTTGTTGATTATTTAACACGCTTGTTTTCACCTATTACAGGTATGGTTAATCAGCTTGCTAATCTTGAACAGGCACTAGTGGCATCAGAGCGTGTATTTGAGCTGCTTGATGAGAATGGAACAGCAATAAGTAGCAACAATGTGAAGCGTTACAAAGGAAATGTGGAATTCAAGAATGTTTCTTTTGCATATAATGAAAAAGATTACGTATTAAAAAACATCAGTTTTAAGGCGACGCAAGGAGAAACTGTTGCTTTGGTCGGGCATACGGGATCAGGGAAAAGTTCGATTATGAACGTATTGTTTGGGTTTTATGAGTTTCAAAAGGGAGATATTACAATCGATAATCAGAGCGTGAAAGATATGCCCAAGCAAACGTTGCGTGAGCATATGGGTATTGTGCTGCAAGATCCATTTTTGTTTACCGGAACTATCGCATCTAATGTAGGTCTTGAAAATCCAAAAATCAGCCGAGAAACAATTGAAAAAGCAGTTAACGATGTAGGAGCAAATCGTTTTATAGCGAATTTACCCAAGGGACTGGATGAGCCAGTCATAGAAAAAGGAAGCACACTTTCTAATGGAGAGAGGCAGCTCATTTCTTTTGCAAGAGCATTGGCATTTGATCCTGCTATTCTAATATTGGATGAAGCGACATCCAGCATTGACACAGAAACAGAAGCTCTTATTCAAAATGCATTAGAGGTGCTGAAACAGGGACGCACTACCTTCATTATTGCACATCGGTTATCTACAATTAAAAATGCAGATCAAATTCTTGTGTTAGATCGCGGGGAAATTATTGAGCAAGGAACACATGAAGAGCTTATGATGAAGGGCGGGCGTTATGCACGCATGTACCAGATTCAATCAGCAGGCGGTCAAATGGCAATGTAATATGATTGTGATAAAGAAGAACGGAGCATGGAGTCCAACCAAGCTCCGTTTTTTAGAAAGATAAGAGATAAAGTAAAATTTCTACCAGCTAGCAGTTTTCTTTCTTATTTATTTTGAAGCTGAGCCTCATAGTCATGTGAAGCTTTTCTGAATTATTCTCTCTTTTCTCTATTGTAATTGAAGAGGAAATATAAAAAATGTGTATTTGTTAGCTATCTTAATCCATCTGTGCATAAGTTGTATAGAAAGTATAGCTTACTTTAAAAATTAGGAGAGTGAAGAGTGTTGGGCGAGCTGCCTTTGAATACAATTTTTAGTTTAGTCCTATTGATAATATTATCTGCCTTTTTTTCCTCTGCAGAAACAGCATATTCAAGTGCTAATAGAATTAGGCTGAAAAATTACTTGGATGAAAAGCGGCCAGGCAGTAAGAATGCATGGTATATTACAGAAAATTTTGATAAGGCGTTATCCACTATTCTTGTTGGAAATAATGTTGTTAATATTGCTGCTGCTTCTATTGCTACAAAGGTATCCATAGACACCTTTGGGGCGGCAACGGGTATTTTATTCAGCACTACTTTTATGACAATTGTTATTTTAATTTTTGGAGAGATGCTTCCCAAATCATTTGCAAAAGAAAATGCTGAATCCTTCGCATTGCTCATTTCAAGTATCATGGTATTTTTAATGAAGCTATTCACTCCTATTACATATTTATTTGTTCTGCTCAAAAAATTCATATTAAAGTTATTTCAGAATACGGTACAAGAACCGTCTGTCACGGAAGAAGAAATCAAAGTAATGGTGGATTTAAGCGAAGAAGAAGGAGTCATTGACAATAAAGAAAAAGAGCTTGTGTATCGTTCTTTAGAGTTTAATGATATCCTAGTTGGAGAAATTTTAACGCCTCGAATTGATATGATAACAATTGAGGTGAATCAGCCTATTGAAGAAATCTGTAATCTGTTTTTAGAAGAACGCTATTCGCGTATTCCTGTATATGAAGATAACATTGATAATGTAATTGGTATTTTGTCTGAACGAGAATTTCTAAGTCATCTTGTACGCAAGCAAGAAATCAATATTAGGGCACTTTTAAGGCAGCCTCTGTTTGTTGTGGAATCGATGAAGATTTCGACACTGCTTCCAGAATTGCAAAAAAGCAAGGTACATATGGCAATTGTTGTAGACGAATTTGGCGGCACTTCAGGTCTTATTACGCTTGAAGATATTTTAGAAGAAATTGTGGGAGAAATATGGGATGAGCATGATGAAACTGTCAAAACAATTGTTCAAATTGATGAAAATACGTACAAAATGAACGCGGAGCTTCCTTTAGATGAATTTGTGAAAATGATGAATATTCCTGAACCTAACAGCGATTACCATACTTTGGGAGGCTGGATTTTTGAGCAATTTGAACGAATTCCGATTGCAGGCGAACAGCTTCAATATAAGAATATGGTTATTACAATCGATGAGGTAGAAAACAGAAGAATACGGAAGGTAACGATTGCTGTTACTGGCTTTGAACATGATGAGTAGACAAACAATCTACTCTTTTTGTTTTGGTTTTTTTTCATAAGGTTAAACTAAGGAGAGAGATTTTAATTGCAAAAAAATAAAAATTAGACTACAATCAGTTATGTTATTAATTCCGATATGAATACTGGAGGATTTGTATTATGAAAAAAATATTTTCATTTATTTTATTAGTTACGCTTGCTTTAGGCGTTATTGCAGGTTGCACAAAACAAGAAACAAAAGATACGGGAGCTAAAGAAGGCGATGTGCTCGCAGATGTGAAAGAAGAAGGCGAGATGTTAATTGGAACAGAAGGCACATACCCCCCTTTTACATTTCATGATGATAACGGTAAGCTTACCGGATTTGATGTAGAGCTGGCGGAAGAAGTAGCCAAGCGTATAGGAGTAAAAGCAATATTTAAAGAAACACAGTGGGATGCTATGTTTGCAGGATTAGATGCGAAACGTTTTGATATGATTGCCAATGAAGTTGGTATCCGTGAAGATCGTCAAAAGAAATATGACTTTTCTAAGCCTTACATTTCTTCATCAGCAGTATTAGTGATCGCAAAAGATAAAGACAAGCCTGGTGCATTTGAAGATATGAACGGTTTAAAAGCTGCACAATCTTTAACGAGCAATTACGGCGATATGGCAAAAAAATACGGTGCTGAACTTGTCGGGGTTGATGGGTTTAATCAAGCAGTAGAATTATTAACGTCAGGCCGAGTGGATTTAACTATCAATGATCGCCTGTCTGTATTAAACTATCTGGCAACGAAGCAAAATGCAAAAGTGAAAATCGTGGATACCGAAAAAGAGGCATCTGAAAGCGGCTTTATGTTCCGCAAAGGAAGCGATTCTCTTGTCGAGGCTGTAGATAAAGCATTAGATGATATGCAGCAAGACGGAACATATGACAAAATTGCAAAGAAATGGTTCGGTGAAGATGTATCTAAATAGTGTAGTAAATTCTGATCGATTGTCCGTTTGGGTTGATGTTATAACAGCATCCTTTATGCCTTTGCTAAAGGGTGCTCTTTTCAATACTATACCGTTAACTCTTATTACTTTTGTTTTAGGTTTAATATTAGCAACGATAACCGCCTTATGGCGTATCTCTGGAAATGCTGTATTAGAATGGATTGCCAGGGTATATGTATCAATTGTTCGAGGAACCCCGTTACTTGTACAGCTTTATATTATTTTTTATGGGTTGCCGACTATTGGTGTTACAATAGACCCGTTTCCTGCAGCGGTTATCGGTTTTTCATTGAATGTAGGAGCTTACGCATCTGAAATTATCCGTGCATCTATTTTATCTATTCCTAAAGGACAGTGGGAAGCTGCATACACCATTAATATGTCATATCGACAAACACTGCAGCGGATTATACTTCCACAGGCTGCAAGAGTATCCGTACCGCCATTGTCCAATACATTCATCAGTTTAATAAAAGATACATCACTTGCTTCATTAATTTTAGTAACAGAGATGTTTAGAAAGGCTCAGGAGATTGCATCTGCAAATTATGAGGTGTTAATGGTCTATTCATTAGCTGGCCTTATTTATTGGGTAATTTGTTTCTTACTCTCGCTTGTGCAGCAATCATTAGAACGCCGTTTAGAACGTTATGTTTTAAAGTAAGCATTCTGCTGTAAAGGAGATTAGAGTATGATTTCGATTCATCATTTACAAAAAAGCTTTGGAGAAAATACAGTCATTCGTGATGTGAATGTAGAAGTAGCAAAGGGTGAGGTCGTAGTTATTATTGGTCCATCAGGCTCAGGAAAAACGACATTTTTGCGCTGCTTGAACGTACTAGAAATGCCGAATAGCGGCACTATTCAAATTGGAGAAGAAGTCGTTGATTTTTCAAATAAAATCTCCAAAAGTGACATTGCTAAGCTTCGCAAACAAACAGGTATGGTGTTTCAGCATCATAATTTATTTCCTCATCTTACGGCTCTTGAAAATGTAATGGAAGGGCTTGTTACTGTAAAAAAAGAAACTAAGGGTAATGCAAAGCGAAAAGCGGCTTCTTTTTTAGATAAAGTAGGATTGAGTGATAAGATGGATTTATATCCGTTCCAATTGTCCGGCGGGCAGCAGCAGCGTGTCGGTATCGCAAGAGCTTTAGCGATGGAGCCGCAAGTCATTTTATTTGATGAGCCAACGTCTGCCTTAGATCCCGAGCTTGTACAGGAAGTATTGAAGGTTATGAAAGAACTCGCACTTGAAGGGATGACGATGGTGGTTGTGACTCATGAAATGCGATTTGCACGTGAGATTGCTAATCGAGTTATTTTCATGGATGACGGGATTATTGTAGAAGAAGGCACACCACTGGATATATTCGAGCATCCAAAACAAGAGAGAACAAAGCGCTTTTTACAATTGATTCAATAAAAAACTGTCACAGCCATACACGCTGTGACAGTTTTTTATGTATTATACAAGTGTACAAATCAAATAGAAAGGACTCAGCTTTTACACTGAGCCCCTTTAGCCATTGTATATTCAATTATTTTTGGTATCCGCCTAATTGTTGTTCAGCCATTGCAACAAGACGTTTTGTAATCTCGCCGCCTACTGAACCATTTGCACGAGCAGTTGCGTCAGCTCCTAAACTTACTCCAAACTCAGAAGCAATTTCGTATTTCATAGAATCTAATGCAGCTTGTGCACCTTGTACTGCTAATTTATTAGATGAATTTTGACTTGGCATAGCTGTCATCTCCTTAATAAGTTATTTGGTTGGATTAGCTGGAGTTGCACCAGGATTCAGCCTCTATCGGCTCTAATCCAATGTAGTGAAGTAACTTACTGTACTAATAGTATGGATAAGAAAAAAAGATATATGCTTAAAGCTATATAGTAAATTTTTCTAGGAAAATTCCACAATTTTCAAATGTTCTTTAAACATATTCAATAAACTTTTTCACATACTATCCATACACCAACTAAGGAGGTGAAATCACATGGCAGGAACTAACAATCTTGTAGTGCCTGGAGTACAAAGTGCTCTTGATCAGATGAAATATGAAATTGCTTCTGAATTTGGCGTACAATTAGGACCCGATGCTACGGCGCGCGCGAACGGCTCTGTTGGCGGAGAAATTACAAAGCGTCTTGTATCGTATGCTGAACAACACTTAGGCGGGTTTTCAAAATAAATAGATGGCTATAGGGGCGGGAAAACCCGCCTCTTTTACATTTCAAGGGGGCAAATAAAGATGGGGCTTTGTCCGAGATGTAACGGGTTTACTAATTCTGCATATCAATGTCCTTCATGTTTGGATGAACTGCAAGACTGTGGAAGAACAGTAGATTATTTAGATGATTATAGCGCATATATGGATCAGCAGCTGCTTGAGCAAGTGGATGGATTGAAGGAAATAGAGTCGGGTATCTATTGTATGCATGTATTTTATTGCGCGACATGTAGGCAGGAATTACAGCTGAAAGTAGATTTAATGTAAAAAAATCCGCCTCATTAAAGGCGGACTTTTGTGTTTTATAAGAGGGAGAATGTAATGTACTTGTTAGATCTTCTCATTCTTTGGAATCGAGTTTTTTAAAGTATTTTTATTTTTCGCTTGCACTGCGAATACGGCGTTCGTTTTCTACGTCGAAGAAGTGAACTTTATTCATATTGAATGCAAGTTGAACGACTTGTCCAGGCTTAAATTCTGTGCGAGCATCCACGCGCGCTACGAAATCTTGTCCACCTGCTTGAGAATATAGCATAGACTCTGCACCAAGCAATTCAGCTACTTCGATTTTTGCGTTAACTACGGAATCTAATGAGGCGTTAATAAAAACTGGCTCATCGTGAATATCTTCTGGACGGATACCCATAATAATTTCTTTTCCAACGTAGCCTTGCTCACGCAGGAACTTCATTTTACCTTCTGGAACCTTCACAGAAAGATCGTTTACAGTAAATATGTCTTCAGTCAGTTTGCCTTTGAAGAAGTTCATCGCAGGAGAACCGATAAATCCACCTACGAACACTGTTTCTGGCTTTTCATAAACTTCTTTTGGTGTTCCTACTTGCTGAATAACGCCATCTTTCATAACGACCAAGCGAGTGGCCATAGTCATAGCCTCTGTTTGATCGTGTGTTACGTAAATGGTTGTTGTTCCCAAGCGTTGATGAAGCTTTGAAATTTCTGCACGCATTGATACACGTAATTTTGCATCTAAGTTTGATAATGGCTCATCCATTAAAAATACTTTTGCGTCACGAACGATAGCACGCCCTAAAGCAACACGTTGACGTTGGCCGCCGGACAGCGCTTTTGGCTTGCGCTCTAGGTATTGCTCTAAGCCAAGGATACGGGCAGCTTCTTTTACACGGCGATCAATTTCATCTTTTGGAAATTTACGAAGCTTTAAACCGAATGCCATATTGTCATATACACTCATATGAGGATATAGTGCGTAGTTTTGGAATACCATTGCGATATCACGATCTTTTGGCGCTACATCATTGACACGTTTGCCATCAATCAAGAAATCACCCTTTGAAATTTCTTCTAAACCAGCAATCATACGAAGGGTAGTAGATTTTCCACAGCCAGATGGACCGACGAATACAATAAATTCTTTATCTTTGATATGGAGATTGAAATCTGTAACGGCCGTTACATTATTATCGTAAATTTTATAAATATTATCTAACTTTAACTCTGCCATGCAAATGCCTCCTCACAGTATCGTGAAATCGTTTTCTTATATTGTAAGTGTAACCAAATCAATGGAACTTGGTAAATAGGTAACGTGAATAAAAAAAGTGTTCGAATTTGTGCAATATGTACAAAAAGTCAGATAGAAGCCTGCTCATAAGCAAGAAGTGCTAGATAAATGGAGACTGCCCCTTTAAAGCTTTTAATATCAATCCCTGTTTTTTCGATAAATTTATCGACACGATATTGTACGCTATTGCGGTGCATATACAGTTTTTTAGCAGCGAGCGAAACATTCATATTATATTCTAAAAATGCTCGAATAGTAGTAAGTAATTCTTTGTCTTCACTTACGTCTTGCAATATTTGCTGTGAGAATTGTTGATGTGTTTCTTGTTTGATTTCATTTAAGAGAAAGCGTGGGAGAATATCCTCCATTTGAAGTAAACTTTTATTTTTATTGTATTGACGCACTGTTTGGAAAATCTGGTTCTCCCAATGAAACGAAGATATAAGAGTACTATCCAATGGATATAGTCTGCCTGCAAAAGCAGTGATAGAAACGTAAAAGTCACTTATTAACGTATCAAAAATATGATTATTTAACAGCTGTTCCGGATTTTGTTCCTCGTAAATTTCAATAATAGTTCCATATTGGTTATCTTTCCAAACGATAATGAATTGTGATGAAAGTAAGCCGTATAACGCTTCTTCAAAAGCTAATTTTTCAAAGAAGGGCTCCCTTATGTGAAATTGAATAAAGCGAATAAAGGTATTTGCTTTATTTATTTGTTCTAATAATGCATGAACTTGCTCTTCGGCGTTTTTCTGGAATAAGAGCTTTTGCCATAGACGTTGTTCTGAAGAAAAATGAAGGGTTTCATTTGTAATAGGAGTCAAAAACAAAGATATAATAGCAAAGTCTTTTTCGCTTATGGTTTGTTTTTCTATTCCTATAATTGAATTTGTTTCATCTGCAAACCACTGATAATCTTCTTGATTGTCCGGCAGTGTGTTAATTATAATGGCTCCTTTGTAATAGTCCTTTAATCGCTCCAGCATGTGTTTATCCCCTTGCGTATATGATCAAATATTATCCCGTCTTTATATGCCCTGCTTTAAGGCTGCTAGGGAAGAAAAAGCAGGAAGAACTGACTAGTTGGTTTAGTTAAATAAGTAGTGAGAGAAGAAAGCAAATCACCACTCATAGAAGTTTCACTTTATTGTAACATAAAAAAATCCCCTTAGAAAAAGGGGATAGCTCTCACTTATAAACATGGAACAGCATAAGGTCGTGAATGTGTGAGACGATTTGTTTTTGCATATCCTCTGGAGGCTCAGCAGAAGTCCATTCAACTCGGCCTTCTTTATGATAAACAGCAGTATAATAGGTTCCTTTAAAAAAGAAAGAAATATTCCATCCTGGTAATTCGGTTCCCGGATAAAGTGGTTTCCATTGAAAGTGTACAAGCATATTGTGTTCCCCCTTGTTGATCCTTATAAGAAACCAATACGCTGTTTTTTGTCGAAATCCTTTAATTTGAAGAAGAAAATCCAGCCTCTTCCTCAAAAATGTTTAAAAGATTTTTTACAGCTTGCCGTTGTATAAGAGGCTCGTCAAATATCATGGGTTTAGCATTTATTTCAAAGATATAGTAGTGTCCATTTTGTTCAATCCCAATATCAATGGAAAACTCTTTTATATTACCAAATTTTTGCATAAGAGTATAGCCGCACTCAGAGGCAATTCTTGCAATGAGTTTAATATCAATTGGATACTTCAATTGTTCTATTGAAATGATTTCTCCACCGTTTGGCACGTGTGTAGCAATACCGTTTTTAGGAGCAACCCTTACTCCGATTCCAGTTACTGTAAAGGCATGTCGTACATATTGCACCAACACTCGTAAATCATAGGGGCGTCCTTTGTACATGGCAACTTTTATAGTTTGCTGTGCCAGGTAAGAGTGAGAGGAGGTACTAAGAAACCTATAAACATCCTTCATGTTTGTTTCAATGGGCACTTCTTTAATATTTTGTCGGATTAAGCGGCCGTTTTGGAGCTGCTCTAATGTAAATAAATGCTTACCTTTTGCACTTTCACATGATTTTATATACAGCTTTTTATGCTGTAGTAACATAATTTCCAAGTCATGTTCTGTCCGTAGCAGACGTGTATGAGGTAAAAATGATTGCAAATAAGAATTTGCCTGTAATGTTTCGTATACTTGCCACTTAGAAAAGAAGGACGGATTAAATACCGGGATGTGTTTTTGTTGAAAATGTAGCAGCGCTTGCTGGACGCTGCTAAGCTTTTCATGAGTACGGTAGGGAACGCGATTATAAACAATATCAGGATAAGGCATTGTACATTTTCTCCACCGCTTCAAATTAATTAAGTACACATAGCCGTAAATCTTGTCTTCTTGTAAACTGAACGGAGTAAAGAGGAAGCTGATGCCTCCGCTTTGCTGCAGCTCCTCCTGCAATTGTGCCCAGCGTTTAAAATCACCAAATATTTTCCCGTTTTCCGTACCGCTTGTTAAAATTCCAATAAGCGGACCTGCTTTTGTTTTTGTATTTTTTATTAAAAAACAATACGAGGGCTGTAAGGGCTGTTGCGGATTTACGATTTTGTCACCGAATTGAAGTTGCGTATCCTTATGAAACCAGCCTTGTTTGTCATTATAATAAATATTCATCTTTCAAACAGCTCATCAGGCTGCAGTAAAGATTTTTCAGTCAGATATAAAGCATAAGCAAAAAAAAGCTCTTTTGTCAGGCGGTCGCTATCCTTTAGCTTCGGATAATCAAAGATAGAGCGGCCTGGTTTGGAATTTGCTTCAAATAGCCATACCTTTCCGTTTTTATCAAGACCAATATCGAAGCCTATTTCACCGATATAACCTTCGATTTGTCTATCGATACATTCGCTTAACAATAGAGTGGCTTTTACAAGATTTTCTCTTACTTGCTCCCGCTCTGTATAATCTGGAAATATTTCTTCAAGGGTTTTTACATCGCCGCCATTATTAATATGGGTTGTCATACTACCTTGGCCGGCTATTTTAGCTGCGATTGCACTCAATTGCCAGTTTCCTTGTATATTTTTATTCGTATGAATACGGAAGTCAACCGGCTGCTGGTTTACTCGTTTTAAAGCAATACCTTGCTGCACTATAAATGTTTCTAAGTCGCGGTCTCCTAATAAATGATTGATTAATTTTTCTAATGTTTGATATTTTCGCAGTTTGTTTTCATCGTTATCACGATAGCGGCAGTAGTATACGTTTTCCTCAAAGGAATAGAAAATTTGATAAATACTGGAACCTAAGCTGCCGTCCATTGGTTTCACATACACATGACCATATTTTGAAAGCATAATTTCAATTGTTTCAAAATTGGTAAAACGATGTGTTTCTGGGAGATAGCTAGCAACAGCCTGTTCATTTTTCAATAGTTTATAAATTTCCCATTTGTTAAAGAAACCAGGGTTGAACCAAGGGATTAAATATTCTGTTTGCAAACGGTCTTTTACACGTGCGATTGCCCGGTGATTTTCTGTTTTTCGATTAGGAAGTCTGTCATACACAACGTGAGGGAAGGGTACATCATATTGGCACCAGCGGTTTTCATTATAGAAATAGCCGGTAATTGTTCCTTCCTGCCAGTTTATATTATGTGAACCGAACACAAATATAAAAGCTTTAAAACTTTGATTGGCTGTTAGTAGATTTGCAAAAAACATGGAACGTTCTCCCAAAGGACGAAGGTAGGATTCTGTAAAACCGGCTGTGAAAATCCCAATAAGCGGACCTAAAAAAATAGTATCATCTTTAGTAAAGGCATGGATTTTACTTTCGTATGGGATTCCAAGTTCTTTAAAAAGATCTTTTCCGATTGTAATTGTATTCGGAGACATATAATCTGGCAGAATTGCACACTCAAATAGTTTTGTACCAAATGAGATGGAGTGAAGGGAGTTTATATTTGGAAATGTGTAGGGTATAAATACTTTATCAGGTTCACGCTCCCCTAATACGATAGAATAAGCGGAATGATTCATGGGCGTTCAGCTCCTTTTTTGGAAATTGAGTCGGCAAGAAAACGGCAGTATTCAAGAGGTGCAGTAAATAATGATTCATGACATGCTGGGTTTGCTTCCATAATGACCTTTCGTCCAGGCTTTGAATTTACATCTAAAAGCCAAACAGCCCGCTTCCTATCAATAGCTATATCTAAGCCGATTTCAAATAATGGTGGCAATTCTTCTTCAAGTGCAAGGGGAACGTTTTGTATAATTGTATTAATATCATCCTCAAAGAGCACAATATCTCGGTTTCGTAAGCTTATTTTCCATTCTTCGTACGGTACGACACTGCTCCCAATGCTTAAGTTTGAAATAAGGTGATTAGGGGCACCCAATCGTACACCTCTTCCAGCTTCTTTCCATAATCCAGTTTTATCTTTTTGCAGTAAAATTCGAATATCAAATGGACGTCCTTGCACATCCTGTGCGGATAACAACGGCTGCATCATATAGGCTTGATCTGCCAAGAGAGCTTGGAGATAGGTTTCTAGTTCCTCCTTTTTGTAAAAAGGCTTTGTTGTAACCTCATGCTGCTTTTGGACGGATACTTCCAGTCTTCCTCTTTCTAAGGTTAATCGTACAATCCCATTTCCTTGTGACCCGTTTGCCGGTTTTAAAAGCAAGTAGCGTTCTTTCATTAATACATTGTATATAGTAGCCGCAGACTCTGCCTCTTCGGTTTGAGGCAGATAAGAAGCGGCAACGCGATTTTTGGAAAGAACAGCATATGTTTGTAATTTGCTTGGCAGTCCGTAACCTAAAAAGGTTGTGGAAGGACGATTTTTGAGCCATTCAACAATCGGTCGAGCTTTTTGAGAACTACTGTTTGCGCTGTAGAAGCAGCGGTCATAAATATAAGGGGGAATAGGAAAAGATTCTTGGGTCCACTGTTGTATAGTTGGCTGAAAACGTAATCCATGAACTATTTCTGTAACTGGGTCAATACTTGCTGGTGTAAAGCGGACGATTTGGATATTATAGGAATCAGCTCGTTTCGCAAGCTCGGTGAAATAGTCTTCTTCTTGGTTGAAACGAATAGAAAGCAAACCGAGTGTAATCATATTTTCACTCCTTATGAAATTGTTGAGCAATATGGATACAGTAGTATAAAACAGATTTAACAGAAGGGCGGATACTATTCATCGAAGCAGCAGGCAGCAACTCCTTAGACGGCTTTGAGTTAACCTCAATAATCCAAGGGTTGCCTTCCTTGTCAATTGCCATATCGATACCAAGTTCGCCAAATAAGCCTTCATAGGTTAGACTGATGCATTTAGCAGTTTCAAGTGCTAGTTCAGCTAATAACTTTTTGATATGCTGCGTTGTTTTTGCATCAAAGGTATATCGCAAAACATCATCAATTTTGTGAATTTCACCGCCAAGGGCGACGTTGGAAACGAACTGTTCCTTTGAAGAAACTCTGGCAACAGCAGATGTAACTTTCCACTTGTTGTAGCTATTCATATGACAAAGAATGCGGAAATCGAGTGGTCTTTCCTTAAATGTGTATAAATCCAATCCTTTTTGAACGATATAGGGCTTTTGCTTGATTTGTTGCTTAATAGATTGAAACAACTTTGTGGAAGAATCATAGCAAGTTTGAATTTCATCCTGAAATGAGGTGTACTCTAAAATATATTGGGTGGTATGCTTTTGAATTTTAAAAATATGTCTGCCTTGACTTCCAAATACAGGTTTGACAAATACAACAGTGTACAAATCCAGTGATTCTTCTAATATTTTCATGTTGCGAAACAATTCAGTAGGAGGAACATAAGGTTGTAAATGCGGTGCAGCCTGCAGTGATTCATAGACTTCCCACTTATTTAGAAATCGAGTATTAAAATAGGGAGTACCTTGCTTGCTTAGAATATCTTGCAGTCTTTGAAACATTATACCCTGTTCTGTTTTTCGAGAATGAATCCGATTGTGAACAACATGAGGAAATGGCATAGTTGCTTTGTGCCATTTCTCATTTTCATAGTAATAACCTTGAATTTGTTTCTCGTTCCATAAAGGAAGGGAGGTTACATAAAAGAAACAGCCACTATTTTGAGCAAGATGGGCAATCTCTTCGCAAAAGGAAGAAAGCGTTCCGAATGAAACGGGATAGGCTTGTTCTTTTATTTCTGTAAGCAATGCTACGATAGGGCCTAAAATCAGTTTGTTTTCAGATGGAAGGTAGTCGCAGTGAAGACTATGATTCTTTATAGGTAATAAAAGATGAGAAAATAAAGCCTCGCTGCAATGGATAACAAATTCCTTTTCATCTATTGAAGTAATATTCACAGGAACGCTTGTTAGACCAAAAAAAAGAGTAATTTCTTCATTTGTTTTCACTTTCCAGTAAGAAAGCAAGCGGCGACTTACTTGAATGTCCGCAATCTTTTTTATTTTTTCATTTGGTAAGAGCTTGATCGTTGTGGTGGAAAACATATAAGTCCCTCATTTGTTTATATAATGGATAAGTCTTATCTTCATGGGCGATTGTCTATGTAGCATCTTATGATAAAACAAAAGAGTTTGTGAAATATGGAAAAAATAGAACTTTTACGGCAAATGAATTTGCATAAGATGTAGTTTCAAAACTACACATATAATACATAGTCTGTTATAGTTAAGGGGCAGTCCGTGTAAAGGAGGAAATGAAATGGCAACAAACATGTATGATGCAGCCTATGACTTACAAAAAGCAATCACTGAAAATCCGGATTATCAAGCTCTTAAGACGAGCTATCAACAAGTACAGACAGATCCACAAGCAAAACAACTATTTGAACAATTCCGTGCCGTACAAATGGAGCTTCAGCAAAAGATGATGCAAGGGCAAGAAATTACGGAGCAAGATAATATGAAGGCGCAGCAAATCGTAGTGCAAGTGCAGCAAAACCCTAAGATTTCTCAATTAATGCAAGCAGAACAACGCATGAATATGCTTATTACAGATTTAAATAAGATTATCTTAAAGCCGCTTGAAGAATTATATGGTCCTATGCAACAATAGGAAAAAGCCTGCTTCCTTTAAAGAAAGCAGGCTTTTTTAGAGCATTATGATTTAAATAACAAGAGACATTCCATTGCTTTTTATTGTATATCATGGTTGCTTCTTTATTATATGTATATCTATTTTTTAGAAATACAGGGATGATCCTTAAAATAAAAACGCCATGGATAGTCAACGGCTTCTTCAGCATAATCAATCCCGATACGTGGGCCTGCGATAATGGAGTGTGTAGTAGATAAATGCACGTCAGGCTCGACATACTCTATATACAGCTCATTGCTTAAAAGAGACAGCCCTGTTTGCTCTTTTGTAATATTCATGGCACGACAGAGCTTGCCTGGACCGTTGGTTAAATTCTTCCATTGTTGCTTTGTAATAGTATTCTTTCCGTAACGAGATAGCTTCATTTCTTCAATGCTTTCCGCAGGCTCCAAAGCTCGAATTAATACACCTTGAGGCACTTCTTTGTGTGCTGTGATAATATTAAAGCAGTAGTACATACCGTAAATGAAATAGACATACGCATGTGCTGGAGGCCCGAACATTACTTCTGTCCGTTTTGTGCGGCGTCCACCGTAACTATGGGCTGCTTTATCATCGGGTCCTTTATATGCTTCCACTTCTACTATGTATCCGCTTCGCTTGTCTCCATTCACAATATGAACAAGCTTATGACCAAGCAATCGCGTAGCGACCTCTAATGTATCTCCTTCATACCAAGAAAGAGGGAGTTTCAAGTAAAGTTCACTCCTTTTTATTATTATTTTTTCATAAAAACGTACTTATTAAACACAATCTAGAGACTTAGCAATAGCATAGCACGATGCGGTTATTATATTTCCATAGTAGGACTAGTGTATTAAACCTTGAAAAGGC
This sequence comes from Bacillus sp. 165, assembly GCF_017742235.1. Classification (GTDB taxonomy): domain Bacteria; phylum Bacillota; class Bacilli; order Bacillales; family Bacillaceae_G; genus JAGHKQ01. Next base: position 667,134 of record NZ_JAGHKQ010000001.1, on the reverse strand, counting down.
TGATTAAAAGAGAACTCTAAAAGGACGTACAGACTTTATTAGGAACAATGGCTATATTAAAGCTTGTATAACAAGTGTAACGTTCGTTCTAATTGCACTTCTCCTTTCATACTTTATTTGTAGGATGTAACACCTTAGAAAAGGAGGCACAGATACGTGATCTATCGTTTGCTTGCTATTAACATAGATGGTTCGTTGTTACGGTCCAACGGTAAGTTGCAGAAAGGTACGAAAGAGGCAATTGACTTTGTAAGAGAAAAGGGTGTATATGTTACGCTGTATTCGAGCCGAAACTTTCAAGCGGCACAAAAAATTGCAAAAGTATTAAAGTTGGAATCTATTCTGGTTACTCATAGTGGGGCATTTATTTCTTCTTCTCTGGATACGCCGCTTGTGCAAAGACGATTGTCTGAGGAGAAGACATTTAATCTTGTGCAGGTGTTGGAGCACTTTGAATGTAACATTCGAATTTCGCATGAACGATTTTCATTGGGAAATAGGAGAAAGCTGGGATCAAATCTGATAGCAAAAACCGTTCTTTCTAGTGCAGACCCAGTGTTTTATCCGATTCAATTCGTAGAATCACTAGGTGACACACTAAGAGATCAGCCGGTAGCTGCACCGAAAATCGATGTCTTTTTCTCTAATAAACAGGAAAAAGAAAATGCTCTCCGTACAATTAGAGAAGCATTCAGTGATGTAAATGTTGTGGCATGCAACGGAGAACGGATTGAAATTTTACCGCAAGGCGTCTCAAAACTTAGAGGGTTACAAGTGCTGGGAGATCATCTTGGAATTGATTTACAAGAAATGGTAGCTATCGGTGATAGTATAGATGATATTGAAGTGATTGAAAGTGTTGGATTAGGAGTAGCCATGTGGAATGCTCCGGTGGAAGTAAAATTGGCCGCTGATTGGGTTACTCGTTCGAACAATCAAAGCGGAGTAACCTATATGATTAAGGAGCACTTCCGCAAGCAATTCCCACTAGACTTCTTGAAAGATCACATTAAAGTAAGAAGGTGGTAAAATGAATCTCCTTGGATACATATCCAAGGAGATTTTTTACGAAGAGCAGGATGTTTAATATTGTACAAAAAGCTAATTTATCTTCAATGGAAAAAGAAGCTTGTGCACTGAGGAAAGGTTCACCTTATGGTAAATACTAGATATAATAAGGGGATTCGAATAGGTTGACCATAGTAATGAGGTTCAAGTAAACTAAAGGAAGTTTGATAATGAAAAGGTGATGGCAGTTGCGTATTGTAATAACAGGAATTCAAGATGATCGATTTTTACGGCCGCTGCAGTTGATTGGCAGCTTGTTTTTTGAAGAATGTACAGTGGCTTTTCAAGATAAAGAAGCAAAGGTGCAAGTGGATCTTTCGATAGAAGGAACAGATGCTGTTACGGTGTTTGCAAGGTTAACGGATCTGGAACATGGACAAACATTTGAAGCCGTATTTACAAAAGATATTACGAAATTTGAAACAGAGAAAGAACGTTTCAAACAAGTGAAGCAGGCTGTATCATATGTCTATTTATCTGTATTGCAGCAATTAACAGGAATAGAACAAAAGTGGGGCATTTTAACTGGGGTACGCCCAACGAAGCTGTTGCATAAAAAATTGCAAAGCGGTATGAATCAGGAACAAGCTCATAAAGAGCTTCGAGAAGAATACTTAATTCATGATGAAAAAATTACTCTGATGCAGCGTATCGTTGATAGACAATTAGCTGCTGTTCCAGATCTATATAATTTAAAAAACGAAGTGAGCATTTATATCGGCATTCCGTTTTGTCCGACGAAATGTGCATATTGTACCTTCCCTGCGTATGCAATTAATGGAAGGCAAGGATCGGTAGATTCGTTTTTAGGCGGACTGCATTATGAAATGCGGGCTATAGGTAAGTTTTTGCAAGAAAAAGGCATTAAGATTACAACTGTATATTACGGAGGAGGAACTCCAACAAGCATTACGGCAGAAGAGATGGATATGTTGTATGAAGAAATGTATCAATCTTTCCCAGGTGTGAAGGAGATTCGTGAAGTAACAGTAGAAGCGGGACGTCCGGATACAATTACTCCTGAAAAGCTTGATGTTTTGAGAAAGTGGAATATTGACAGAATCAGTATTAATCCGCAATCATATCACCAGGAAACATTAAAAGCAATAGGACGCCACCATACAGTAGAAGAAACGATTGAAAAATACCATCTTGCAAGAGAGATGGGTATGAACAATATTAACATGGATTTAATTATTGGGTTACCAGGAGAAGGATTGGATATTTTTAATCATACATTGGCTGAAACTGAAAAGTTAATGCCTGAATCTTTAACGGTCCATACCTTATCGTTTAAACGTGCTTCTGAAATGACACAAAATAAACGGAAATATAAAGTAGCGAGTCGAGAAGAGATTACGGAAATGATGCATACTGCAGAAGAATGGACAGCTGCACATGGTTATGTTCCATATTACTTATATCGACAAAAAAATATTTTAGGAAACTTAGAAAATGTAGGTTACTCAATGCCAGAACAAGAAAGTATCTACAACATTGTTATTATGGAAGAAGTACAGTCTATTATTGGTTTAGGATGCGGTGCGGCAAGCAAATTTGTTAATCCTGTAACGGGTGCAATCACTCATTTTGCTAATCCGAAAGATCCGAAATCTTATAATGAAGGTTTTGAAAAATACACAGAAGACAAATTGACAATTTTAGAAGAGCTATTTAAAGAAAGGCTGTCATAGGATGGCCTTTCTTTTTTATACCCAAAATGGTTTATCTACCGGCAAAGGCTCATTCTCTACTATAAAATATTCTTTACTACACTAAATTTTCGCTTTCTTACAATATTCACAACTAAAATTTTACAAAAAATGATAAATATCACGTTAAATGTCGATAAAATTTTGAATTTTTAGTTATTTTATAGAAGGAAGAGCTCGAAACATACACGAAATGATAGCATTGTGAATCTTTTTAGGAGGGGAAAGCTATGTTTATGACAGTAGGCCGTATTTTTGATTTAGCAGTTCGAAGTTTCCCGAATAAAGAAGCGCTGGTAGAGCCGTTAAAAGGAATTCGCTGGACGTATAAAGAGTGGGAAGAGAAGGTAAATAAGACAGCAAATGCATTATTAGAAGCGGGTGTCAAAAAAGGGGATCGTATTTCTACATATTTATATAACTCGAGTGAATTTGCGACAACTTACTTTGCAGCAGCGAAAATTGGAGCCGTTTTCAATCCAATTAACTACCGTTTAAAAGCTAAGGAAGTTTCCTACATACTATCTGATGCAGCTCCAAAAGTAGTGTTATTTGAAAAAGCTGTCGAACCGGTAATCAGCAGCATCGAAAGAGATTTTCCGTCAATTTCATTTTGGTGTATTGATAGGGAAACACCAGAGTATGCAGTTTCTTATCACGATAAAGTGAAAAAAGCTACTTCTGATTTAGCAGACATTGAAGTAGTGGAAACTGATTTTTGTTCCATGATGTACACAAGCGGAACAACAGGACAACCAAAAGGAGTACTGCATCGTCATCGTGAAATGGCTGAGCATAGTACAATTTGTACATATTATTTAAAATATAATCGAGACAGTGTAGGACTTGTTACAGCACCGATGTATCATTGTGGGGAACTGCATGCAGGGATTTTGCCGCGTGTTCATGTAGGAGCTAAAAATGTAATTTTGCATCAGTTTGATACGAAACAAGTGTTAAGGACCATTCAAGAAGAGGGGATTACATGCTTCTTTGCAGCGCCAACGATGTGGAATATGCTCTTGCAAGAAGATTTAGAGAACTATAAGTTGGATTCTCTCGAAATTGGAATTTATGGTGGAGCAGCTATGGCGCCATCATTAGTAAAAGAATGTAAAGAGCGTTTACATATTGAGTTAGTACAAATATACGGCATGACAGAAATGGGGCCAGTTGTTTCCTTTCTTGTGGAAGAAGACCAGCTTCGAAAAGCTGGATCTGCTGGAAAACAGTGTTTAAATCATGAAATTCGTATTGTGAAACCAAGGGAAGAAGGTCCATCCGATCCTAATGATATATTGCCGGCATTTGAAGTAGGGGAAATTATTATGAGAGGGCCTTGTATGATGGCCGAATATTATAATCGTGAAGAGGCAACGAAAAAATCTACTCATAAAGGTTGGTACCATTCAGGTGATTTAGGGTATTTGGATCACGAGGGTTACTTGTATGTGGCAGATCGTATAGATGATATGATTATCAGCGGAGGAGTTAACATTTATCCTCGTGAAATTGAAGACTTTTTACATGGGCATGATGGGATTTTAGATGTAGCAGTGCTCGGAGAGCCAGATGAGCTTTGGGGAGAGCGTGTAATTGCTGTTATTGTCAAGAAAGATAAAGATTTGAATGTGGAGGAGCTTGATATATATTGTAAAAATAGTGATGCTCTGGCAGATTATAAACGACCGCGCCATTATGTATTTGTAGATGAGCTTCCTCGTAATGCCAGCGGAAAGCTGCAAAAGTTTGTATTGCGTAAAATGTTTGAAGCATCTCCTAATCAATAAAGGCAGGCTTTTATTGTACATCTTTAAGTATAATTTAGTAATAAATGCTTGTAAAAGCTGAATAGATTGGGAATCCGTTAGTGGGAGAAGGAGGAAAGTCTCCTTCAGGGCAGACTGATTTTATAAGAATGGATGGGAAGCAGAAGATTCCTCATCCATTTTTGTTATTTATTTTCGGAATATTTCATAAAAAGAAGGATTTATGTAAGAGTATCTGTAAATGTTATAGTGAACAAGTATATAAGGAGCGATGTGTTATGACAGTATCTAGTTCTACTGATTCCGTAGTTGTAAAATATGAAGGCCGCTTAGCGACCATTATGTTAAATCGTCCTGAGGTATTAAATGCTCTTGATGAAAGGACGTTACAGGAACTGCTTGTGAAATTGAAAAAAGTCGCAGAAAGCTCATGCGATGTAGTTGTATTATGCGGAAATGGACGTGGATTCTCAGCGGGTGGAGATATTAAATCTATGTTGTCTAATCCTGACAGCAGTCAATTTCCGGTTATTATGGACACGATTTCTGAAGTAGTTACAACACTTTATAGTATGCCTAAGCTTGTAATCAGCGCTATTCATGGACCGACAGCTGGACTAGGTTTAAGCCTTGCATTAGCGGCAGACTATGTAATGGCCGACATTTCTTCGATCATAGCGATGAATTTTATTGGCATTGCATTAATTCCAGATGGAGGCGGACATTTCTTCTTGCAAAATCGTGTGGGTGAGGGTTCAGCGAAACAAATCATTTGGGAAGGTCGCAAGATGAAGGCACAGGAAGCACTCGAAATTGGAGTCATTGATGAGGTAATCGAGCAAGATTTTCCACAAGCAGTTAAGAGGAGAGTAGAAGAATGGCTGCAAAAGCCGGTAAAAGCTATGATTGAGACAAAGCAAATTTTGTGTGCTGTAAACAGACCATCATTAGTAAAGGTACTCGAACTTGAAAAAGAAGGACAATTCAAGATGCGTGCAACAGGAGATCATGCAGAAGGTGTGCAAGCTTTTTTAGAAAAGCGTTCTCCATTGTTCAAAGGAAAATAAAAAGGAGCGTACCTGCTCCTTTTTGTATTTAACGTTGAAATAAAATAAGCTTGCCGCTTGAAGATGTGCAACGATGAGTATGCTTATAAAGACTTTTTTCCTGAAGAACTTTTTCTCCAATTGTTTTTGCTTCTGCTTCACTTGCTGCTTCAAATGCTTCGTCCAACAATTTTTCTCCATTCTTTTCAAAAACTGTTAATATGTATTTCATAGTGTTTCCCCCTCTAAAAATCTGAATGTTACTACTATTTTGTCATAAAAATAAATAGAGTGCAAAAAGAAAATAGCTTTTTATATGAGGAATGTGCATTCGTATAACTAGAATGCTAAAATGAAAGGATATTCCTATCAGCGAGAAGCTTATTGCTGATTGAGCAACATAGCTTATACTATATGACAAGGATGTGTAGTATGATGAAATCACTAAAATTTATTCATGCGGCTGATCTGCATCTGGATAGTCCGTTTAAAGGGCTGCAAATGAGCTTGCCGCCTTTTATTTTTGAGAGAATGAAAGAAAGTTCATTTCGTTCCTTGCAAAAGATAGTCGATACGGCTCTTAGAGAGAAGGTAGATTTTATTCTATTTTCAGGAGATTTATTTGATTCGGCAATACGAAGTATACGTGCTCAATCCTTTTTTCGGGAGCAGATGAAGAGGTTGCTGCCTCAGGGTATTCAAGTATATGTGATTCACGGGAATCACGATTATATTAATAGAAATGGAGCAGTTCTGGAATTACCTGAAAACGTTCATGTTTATACTGAGCCATCTGTAGAAATGAAATCCTTTTATAAAGATGGAAAGCTGCTTGCAAGCCTGTACGGCTTCAGCTACCATCAAAAAGCAGTTACTGAAAGTATAGTTTCGCAGTATGTAAAGCAAGGCACTGCTCCGTTTCATATTGGTCTATTACACGGTAGTATTGAGGGAGAAAGTGAACATAGCCGGTATGCCCCTTTCTTGCTATCTGAATTAATTGAAACGAAATTTGATTATTGGGCACTTGGACATATTCATAAGAGACAAATTCTCTCCATGGAACCACCCATTATTTATCCAGGAAATATTCAAGGTCGTCATAGAAAAGAAGTAGGTGAAAAAGGATGTTATCTAGTTTCATTATCCGCTGCACAGCCTGATTGTACCTTTGTTTCGACGGCAGATATTATATGGGATACGCTTGAGGTCCCAATCGATGGATTACATACAATGGATGACCTGATACAAGCTTGCTCTGATGGAATAAACATCGCTCGTCATGAAAATGCAGGTATTTTGCTGTCCGTAAGGTTTACAGGGTATGGAAGTATTGCAGCGCTGCTAGAGGATCAGGCACAGCTGGAGGAAATCATTGCAGTTCTTATGGAAGAAGAAGAACAGGATAATTTTGTATATATTGTGAAGTATGAAAATCGGACAGTTCCTTATGTAAGCCGTGAGGAGTTGCAAGAAGATGCGTTTTTAAGAGATGTAATAGAAACGATGGATCAGTTTAAAGATATGAAAACAGTGCTGGCTCCATTATATACGCAAGCGGCACGTAAAGTTTTAACACCTTTTACAGTGGAAGAACAAGCTGAGATTGCAGTAGAGGCAGAGCGATTATTGCTGCAAGAATTATTAAAGGAGTAGAGGGGGGAGAGTAGATGAAAATAGAAGAAATACATATATATGGATACGGAAAGCTCGAAGAAATACAACTGAAATTTTCTTCTTTCCCCGTTATTTACGGAGAAAATGAAGCGGGAAAATCGACAATTATGTCCTTCATACGTTTTATCTTTTTTGGTTTTCCTGTAAATCGCAATGAAAAACGCTATGAACCGAAGCATGGCGGTAAGTATGGAGGTTCACTTACAGTTTTTACAGAGCAATATGGGAAACTGAGGATTGAACGTTTGCCAAAAGTAGCTAGAGGGGAAGTGACTGCCTACTTTGATGATGGAGGAAAAGGGGGAGAAGAGGTTGTTCGGGAACTCGTAAGAGGCATAGACAGAGCAATGTTTGCTTCTATATTTGCTTTTGATATGCATGGATTGCAAAATATTCATCGCATGAACGAAGAGGAGATTGGAAGTTATCTATTTTCAGCAGGTACGGTCGGAACAGATACGCTGCTTCGTACAGAAAAAAAGCTGCAAAAGGAAATGGATAGTTTGTTTAAAGCAAACGGTAAAAAACCCATTGTAAATGCTATGTTTCAGGAAACTGCCAGTATGCATGAAAAGATGGTTAAATGGCAGGAACAGCTCATAGTGTATGAGGAATTGAAACAGAAAAAGAAGCAATATGAGGAACGACTATCTGAATTAGATAAACAAAAGCAACTAGTAGAACGTTCAATTCAAGAAGGAAAAGCAATGCTTGCTCTTCAGCCGTTGTTGCTTGATAAAAAAAAGCATGAAAGCTACTTGCAGTTGTTAGAAGATCACTCATTTCCAGCAGATGGAGTAAAACGATATGATGCCTTAATAGCAGAGTTGAAGCCGATAGAACTGCAATTAGACGTTGTATCGCAAAAGGTGCAAAATACACAACAACAATTGAATTTTATAAATGTAGATAAACAACAATTAGAGGCAGCACCAGCCGTAGAAGAGTGCAGGTTGAAAAAAGGTACATATGATAATCTTTTGGAAGAAATAGAAAATTTAAAAGCATTAGCTTCACGCAATCGAGAAGAAATAGAAATGATAGCACAAAGCTTAGGAATGAGCACTTCTCGTGATTCCAGTTTGACTTGGGATACGACTCTCGCTGCTAAGGAAGAAGTAACTGTGCTTGCACAGAAAGGGCGCAGACTGACAGAACTGAAACATCAATTAGATGAACGTTTTCAGGGTACAAAAGCAACATTAGAGGAATATGAGGTACAGATACAGTATTTGCAAGCACAATTGCTATCTGAAGAAGAACTGAGTACCTATACTAAACAATCACTAGTAGAAGAAAATGCCGTTTTTCAAGAAAAAACAATACAAGACTTAAAAACTAGAAAAAATAAATTGGAACAAACAGGGAAGCAGAAAAAGAAACAATTGCAGTTAACAATAGGGGTCGTATTTAGTATAGTTGCCGTTCTTATCTTATTTGGCCTAGTTATGAAAAGCTTGGCAGTTTCTTTGTCTGGTATATTTATTTTTGTTATATCCATAGTTATCCTAATGCTTACACGAGGTCAGGAAACTGTGTTATTACGAGAGATACAGGAAGAAATAAGCGAACTCGAACATAAACTTGATGGAAATTCAGCCTTTGCCGCACGGGAAGCTATACATAAGCTGGAGAAACATGAACAAATTAATCAGCTTCTAGAGCGTGAGCAGTTTAAATTACAACAAGCTGAGAGTCAATATAATCGCGTAGTTACTGAATACGAAGAATGGGAAAAGGATTCATTTCAGCTTGAGCATACTATTAGACAATGGACAGCTTACTATGGATTGCCTACAAGTATCACATATTCACAGCTTATGACAGCTTTCGAGCAAATTCAAAGAATAAAGGACCTATATGGTGAGGTTCAAAGGCAAAATGAAAAGATAACTATATTAGAAGAAAAAAAGGAGGCATATGAAACACGAGTATATTTACTTGCAAATGTTTTTGGGATACAGAAAGACAATATTTCAGTGTGCTTATATAAAATGGAGGAGCGATTAACGCAGCAACAGCAGCAAAATCTGAGAAAAACGCAGCTAGAGGAGAAAAAAGCAGATTGGGAGAAAGAACGTAAGGCTCTTAGTCTTTTATGTAAAAAATTGCAAGAAGAGGCAACTGCACTTTTTGCATCAGCGAAAGTACAAGATGAAGAGGAATTTCGAAAAAAAGGACAGACAACTGAGGAAATTAATCAAACAAGGAAGCACCTTGTATTTCTTGATGCACAAATTGGACTATTGCAAAACTCTATAGCAGAGGTAGTTATAGATGATAATATGCTGCAAACTGACTATAACACTCTGCTAGAAGAATTAGAGTCTAAGCGGCAAGCATATCGTGAGGAGGAACAGGAATTACAAACATTGCTTGCTGAATCTAAGCTGCACATTGCATCTTTGGAGGAAGGGAGTGCCTATGCTGACTTCCTTCACTCCTATGAATTGAAAAAATCACAATTGCGTGAGCAAGCAAAAAAGTGGGCAGCATATGCTGTTGCAAAATCGATTTTATTGAAAACGAAAGAGCGGTATCACCAAGAGAAACTACCATCCACACTTATGATGGCGGAACGATATTTTCAATTCTTAACAGAAAATCAGTACAAAGCCGTATATGCCCCTCGGGATGGTCAACCATTTATAGTTCAGCGGAATGATGGGACACAATTTTATGCAAATGAATTGAGTCAAGCAACTGCAGAGCAGTTGTATTTATCACTTCGTTTGGCACTTGCAAATACCTATGAAGCCAAAGTGAAGTATCCCCTTATTATTGATGATAGCTTTGTTAACTTTGATTATTTACGTACAGAAAAAGCTTTGTCTTTACTACAGGAATTGGCAAAGGAACGGCAGATTTTTTTCTTTACTTGTCATGAGCATATGTTGAGGTTCTTTGATGAAGAGCAAATTGTAAGGTTAACAGAAAATGTAGTGAATCAATGAATTAGTGAGTATTTATATAGAAGGTCTTATGAAAGCGCTGCTGTTGGCCCTCGTCTTTTGGAGTAAAATCATCTGTTAAATTTAGACTCATATGCCAATCTTTTGATGGTATACTAAGAGTAGTATTAAGCTGGAGGATATTGTATGAAAAAGAAAATTACTCAATATGAAGTTGGCGAACAAATTGATTTATATTTACTCATTAAATCTTCTATGAAAGGAACAGCCAGTAACGGAAAGCCTTTTTTGACTCTTATACTGCAAGATCAGAGCGGTGACATTGAGGCTAAGCTATGGGATGTATCAAAAGATGATGAGGAAAATTATGCTGCAGAACGAATTGTAAAGGTGCTGGGTGATATCCAGAACTACAAAGGCAGAATTCAGCTGAAATTGAAGCAAATCCGCTTGGCGCAGCCTCATGAAGCACCAGATGCTTCGGATTTTATTGAAAAGGCTCCGTTGACAAAGGAAGTAATGATTGAAAAAGTTACGCAATATGTTTTCGAGATGAGAAATCCTAACATACAGCGTATTACACGTCATTTAATTAAAAAATATCAAACTTCATTCTTCGATTATCCTGCTGCTACAAAAAATCATCATGAGTTCGTATCAGGGTTGGCGTATCATGTAGTGTCCATGCTGGATTTAGCAAAAGCAATTGCACATTTATACCCGACTTTAGACAAAGATTTATTATATGCGGGTGTGATTTTACATGACTTAGGTAAGGTAACGGAATTGTCAGGTCCCATTTCTACTACTTATACAGTCGAAGGGAACCTAATTGGACATATTTCCATTATGGTAAGCGAGATTGCCAAAGCGGCAGAAGAGTTGAATATCCAAGGGGAAGAAGTGATGGTGCTTCAGCATATTGTTCTCAGTCATCATGGAAAACCGGAATGGGGTAGCCCAAAACCGCCGATGATAAAAGAAGCGGAGGTGCTTCACTATATTGATAACTTGGATGCGAAGATGAATATGCTAGATCGTGCTTTAGTTAGAGTGAAGCCAGGTGAATTTACAGAACGAGTTTTTGCTTTAGATAATCGCTCTTTTTACAAGCCAACATTTCATCAATAGACATAATTTCTTGTTTCCTTCATATAGTGAGAATAAATAGCTTGTCTTAGGAAGGGAAGGATAATTATGGAATTATTGCCTTGGTGGGTGTATCTCGTGATTGTGGGTATTATCATAAGCGGATATATGGTGCTTTATACTTCTAAAAAGGAAGAAGAAATTGACCAGGCTTATGTGGAACGGGAAGGAGAAATCTATATGGACCGTATCCGTGAAGCCAGAGAAAAACAAAAAAATAAAAACCAGGATTCATCTATATTTTCATAATAAGAGTTTCTAAGATGAGGTAAAGGAATCAGGATGTAGGTAAATGGTAAAAGAATAAAATCATAAGGATTGACAACGTTTTTAAGGTATTTTACCATTGTTGTTAAGTTAATTGGAGTGACGGAGAAATGGAGGCCCACATAAAATACGCTTTTTGATAAAGTGTAATTTATTGTGGGCTCTTTTTCTTGTATGTAATAACGTTAGGGGGAGATGTATGGAGAAATATATATTATCACTTGATCAAGGGACAACGAGTTCACGTGCCATTTTATTCAATCATCAGGGTCAGATTGTTCACGTTTCACAAAAAGAGTTCACGCAACATTTTCCACATCCAGGTTGGGTAGAACATGACCCGAATGAAATTTGGGGTTCAATTTTATCAGTGATTGCCACTTGTTTAATTGAATCAGATGTAAAGCCTGAGCAAATTGCCGGAATCGGTATCACGAATCAACGGGAAACAACGGTTGTATGGGAAAAAGAAACAGGTAAGCCTATTTATAACGCCATCGTTTGGCAGTCTCGTCAAACGAAAGAGATTTGCGATGAATTAAAGGAACAAGGATATGATACAGTAGTACGAGAAAAAACAGGCTTGTTAATTGATGCTTATTTTTCGGGCACAAAGGTGAGATGGATTTTAGATCATGTAGATGGTGCACGAGAAAAAGCTGAAAGAGGAGAGCTTCTTTTTGGTACGATTGATACATGGATTGTTTGGAAGCTATCAGGAGGAAGCAACCATGTAACGGATTATTCTAACGCTTCACGTACACTGCTTTTTAACATTCATGAACTGGTATGGGATGAGGAATTATTGGATCTGTTAGGCGTACCGAAGAGTATGCTCCCGGAGGTACGGTCTTCTTCTGAAATATATGGATATACAGCAGAGTATCATTTCTTCGGCCAAAACATTCCGATTGCAGGTATCGCAGGTGATCAGCAAGCTGCTTTGTTTGGGCAAGCTTGCTTCCATGAGGGAATGGCTAAAAATACGTATGGTACTGGTTGTTTTATGCTTATGAATACAGGAGAGCGAGCTGTTTCGTCTCAGCATGGTTTGCTGACAACTATCGCGTGGGGCTTGAACGGAAGAGTGCAATATGCATTAGAAGGCAGTATTTTCGTGGCGGGTTCCGCAGTGCAATGGCTTCGTGATGGCTTACGAATGTTTCAGGATGCGAAAGACAGTGAAGAGTATGCTTCTCGAGTAGATTCTACTGAGGGAGTATATGTAGTTCCTGCATTTGTTGGTCTTGGTACACCTTATTGGGACAGTGAAGTACGAGGAGCGGTGTTTGGCTTGACACGAGGAACAACAAAAGAGCATTTTATTCGTGCTACTCTGGAAGCATTGGCATATCAAACAAAAGATGTAATCAGTGCCATGGAAGCTGATGCTAAAATTCAGTTAAAAACTCTTCGTGTGGATGGAGGAGCAGTGAAAAACAATTTTTTGATGCAATTTCAAGGAGATATACTAGGGGTATCTGTAGAGCGTCCTGTCATAAACGAAACAACAGCTCTTGGGGCAGCATATTTAGCTGGCTTAGCTGTAGGATATTGGAAAGACCAAGATGAAATTGCAGAACAGTGGAAGATTGAACGTCAATTTGAAACGAATATGCCAGAAAAAACACGAGAAGAATTGTATAGTGGTTGGAAAAAGGCAATTGTGGCAACAAAAGTATTCAAGTAACATACAATATAGTAGGCTGTAGATAAGTTCATACATTAGGCAAGAGAGTTGGAGAGACCGCAATATACTATAGTTATTTTATCTATAGTATTATTTGCGGTCTCTTTTTATATAAAGGGGGATATGACATGAATTTTTCAAGCCGTAAGCGTAAAGAGCTTTTGGCAGAAGTGAATAAAAAGCATGTAGATCTTATAATCATCGGAGGGGGGATTACAGGATCCGGAATTGCGCTTGATGCAGTGACAAGAGGGCTTTCTACTGTTTTATTTGAAATGCAAGATTTCGCATCTGGTACCTCCAGTCGTTCTACAAAGCTTGTTCATGGAGGGTTACGCTATTTAAAGCAATTTGAGGTTAAAATGGTGGCGGAAGTAGGAAAAGAACGAGCAGTTGTATATGAAAACGGCCCGCATGTTACTACTCCGGAATGGATGCTTCTTCCAATTCATAAGGGAGGAACATTTGGGAAATTTAGTACCTCGATTGGATTAAAGGTATATGATTATTTGGCTGGAGTAAAGAAAACAGAACGCCGCAGTATGCTGAATGTAAAAGACACAGTAGAAAAGGAACCGTTGCTTAAGCAGGAAGGATTAAAAGGAAGCGGATATTATGTAGAATATCGTACTGACGATGCCCGTTTGACGATAGAAGTAATAAAAAAAGCAGTGGAGCAAGGAGCAATTGCTTTAAACTATACAAAAGCCGAAGAATTTATTTATAGAGATGGCAAAGTAAAGGGAGTAAGAGTAATTGATCAGCTTGACGGACGAGTATATGAAGTGTATGGAAAAAAAGTTGTCAATGCAACGGGACCTTGGGTAGATAGATTACGTGAAAAAGATAATTCAAGAAGCGGAAAAACATTGCAGCTCACAAAGGGCATTCATCTTGTTATTAATCAAAAACGATTTCCATTAAAGCAAGCTGTGTATTTTGATACACCTGATCATAGAATGGTATTTGCCATTCCAAGAGATGGAAAAACATATGTAGGAACGACAGATACATTTTATGATCAAGATATAGTTCATCCTAAAATAACAATTGCAGATCGTAACTATGTAATTGAAGCTATTAATTATATGTTCCCAACAGTAAATATTACAGAAAACGATATTGAATCGAGTTGGGCAGGAGTACGTCCCCTTATTTTTGAAGAAGGAAAAGCAGCTTCAGAAATTTCCCGTAAGGATGAAATTTGGCAATCGGAGTCAGGGTTAATTACGATTGCAGGAGGAAAGTTGACGGGATATAGAAAAATGTCAGAATTTGTAACGGATGTAGTAGTAAAGTTACTTGAAAAAGAAGGAAATGGTGTATATTCTTCTTGTAAAACAAAGCATATGCCTATTTCAGGAGGAGATATAGGTGGTTCTTCTAATTTTCAAATGTTCCTTGCGCAAAAAACGGCAGAAGGAAGAAGGTATGGCTTGAGCAAGGAACAGGCAGAGCGATTTGCACGCTTTTATGGTTCTAATGTCAATCGTATTTTTGATTTTGTACAAAAATATGAAAAAGAAGTAAAGAATTGTAATTTGCCTTTAGAGGTATTGATTCCTCTCGCGTATGCTATTGATTATGAAATGACGGTAAAACCGGTAGATTTCTTTATTCGTCGAACAGGAGCCTTATTTTTTAATATTCACTGGGTGTATAAATGGAAGGATGCAGTTACAGATTATATGGAAAAGCGTTTGAATTGGACTGCTGAGCAGAAGAAACAGTATGTGGCTGAAGTGGAAAGACGATTGTCTGATGCGGTTATTCCTGATGAGGATTCGAATATGCTTGGTGCATAGTAGAGTACAAGATTACGGATATAAGTGCATAAGGAGAGTATGTAACGAAAACAAGAGGACATCCACTATTTATCAGGTATTCAGAATAGCCCAATTCACGTTTCTATGCAAATTGTAATGACAAAAGGAGGAGCGAAAACCGTTCTCCCATCCAAGTCCCATTTTACCTAAAAAATCGAGCATAGAAAATTTCTATGCTCGATTTCTTTATTATTCAGAAGTTTCTTCAGAAGGTTTGAATGTATCTTTCAAATCTTTATCTTCTACTTTAATGTCTGCTTTTTTCAGTTCATCATCCACAAGTTTGTTCACATAAGTTTGGTCGTTTACTTTTTTCTCAACTAGATCTGCTTTGATGTCATCTTTTACTTTATCGAATGGTTCAAGCTCTTTTTTATCAGTTAATTTAATAATGTGGTAACCGAATTGAGATTTAACGGGTTCGCTGATTTCACCAACTTTTAATTTATAAGCTACTGCTTCAAACTCAGCAACCATTTTGCCAGGACCAAAAAATCCTAGGTCTCCACCATTTTCAGCAGAGCCTGTGTCTTCGGAGAATTCTTTTGCCAATTTTGCGAAATCTTCTCCTTTATCTAGGCGTGCTTTGATTTCCTTTGCCTTTGCTTCATCTGCTACAAGAATATGGCTTGCTTGAATTTCAGGTTTATAGTTTTCTTTCAGTTCTTTATCAGTAATTGTTTTTTCTACTGCTTTTTTGATGGCAAGATTAGAGCGGATTTGCTCCTTTAATGCTTTTTCATCCATGCCGCTTTGCTTTAATGCATCCTCAAACTGGTCACCGTACTGCTCTTTAACGCTATCAAATTCTTTATCCACTTCTTTATCAGTAACTTTATATTTTTTTGCGAAAACCTTTGCCACGACAAGCTCTTTTAAGACACTTTGTCCGCCGCGGTCTTTCATTGCTTCATAAAATTCCTCTTTCGTTACGTTACCTGCGCTTGTTTTTACAATTGGGTCAGAATTCTGCATGGAATTGCATGCTGATAATGTAAGCATGCTTGTAGCAGCTAACGCAATAATTGCTTTCTTCATTGATTAACACTCCTATGTATGTATTTTTATTTACAGTATGTTCAATCGATACAACAATTAATATATCACATTTATATCTGTTTTCATATGTCGAAAAGAAAATTTGCCAATTTGTTGTCATATTCAAGAAAACCGGGACATTCGCATAGGCAAATTTTAAAAATTCCAATAGTATGTATGGAGGCCTAAAAAGGAGGTAAGAAAGATGGGATACAATTATGGTAACGGATTTGTACTGATCGTTGTATTGTTTATCTTGCTAATCATCGTAGGGTGTGCTTACATTTCCTAATTAACTCAAAATTAGAAGATTGAAAGAAGCAGGATAAACGCCTACTCCTTACAAACGGAATTTGCATATTATATCATAGGTAATTCGAAGGAGGTGTCAGGCATGGGTGGAGGATACAACTACTATGGCGGCTTTGCATTAATCGTGGTTCTGTTCATTTTATTAATCATCGTAGGATGTGCTTGGTTATAATACAGTAAATGAAAAAACTATAGGAAAGGTTCAGTCAACCGTGGCTGAACTTTTTTATTTATGCCTACATATACATAACGAGAGGAGAGAACAGAGGAGGTATTAAAGTGGGAAACATATATGAAAATTCTTATTTTGTTTTATTACTTGTCTTATTTATTTTACTTATTATAGTGGGGATTATTTATATGTAACAAAAAACGGTAAAGCTTTTGCTTTACCGTTTACCTATGCATGTATGAATTCTATATAGGATGAAATTAATAAAATAGTTATACACACGTTAATAGTTCGAAAAGTTCTTGTTTCACGTTTTTCGGACATATCCTTCTGTCTGCATAGGGTATGGGTCATGAAATTAGCGTAGAATAGTACAATAAGAGCAAAAGGAATATAGATTGCACTCAATAGGATATGCCTCCTTATATGTAAAAATAAACAAATATCCATTTCATTGTACCATAGGTTGTTAGATTCGTGTTTTCAAAGTTATAGTGTCATTTCGAAAAAACTGTAAAATAACAGGTGTGAAAGAGAGGGATAGGATAGAAATCAGTGTACAGAGAGGAAATAAAAAGAGGTATAAATAGTACATTGTAATTTATTCTGTGTTTTTAGTTTAAAACGCAATCAAGAATTATCTATTAGTTTGTGAATAAATGAACAAAGATATACAAAGCAAAAAGCGGAAGATTAACTTTGGTATTATCCGCTTCTTACGGAATTTGGAAAAGCGCTTCCACAAAAGCCAATGTTAAGACAAGGAATTGAAGCTATGTAAAAGCAAAAGATGTTCCGCACGCTAATAATTAAATTCAGAAAGCTTATGAATTTGAAGAAGATGTATATAGACCTTATTTTTTTATCAGTTTTTTATCTTCTACTTTAAAGTTTTCTTCGATATTATCTAAAGACTTTTCGAAAATTTCAATAAAATCTTGTCCGTAAATGTTGCGTAAAATTGCCATTAATTCAATATTTTCTGGAAATTTCCCGTAAAAATCACGAAGTGCCAATGCGCCATTAAAGACAGAGTTGCTTTCAGGATCATATTCTTGCATTAATTTTAGGAGAAGTTCCTCGCCTTTTGGCGTAATTTCGATGTACGTATTCCGTTTGTCATCCTCTTTTTTAGAAAATACAAGGTATCCTCTTTCTTCCAGCTTTTTAGAGAAGTTAAATGCGGTAGACACGTGCATAACTCCAAATTTTGCAATTTCAGAAATAGAAGCTCCTTCTAAGTGATATGCAATCCATAAGATGTGATGCTCATTAATGTTTAAATCATAGGGTTTAATCCATTGCTGCCAATCTTTTTCTACGGACTTCCACAATGCTTTTGATAACTGGGCGATACGTTGACTAAAAATCATTGCTTCTTTAATTGTATAGTTTTTATCCCCGCTTTTCATTGACTCACCTACTTTTCTATAAATCTATCTCGTTAGTATCTATTATGCCAGTAAAATAAAAAATTATAAAGTACTTTTGTTAGAATTGTTAAAATTTTTTGTATAAGCTAGACATATTATAGTCTAGCTTAGTATAATTGAGAGATTTTCGATTTTTATAGCGAGGTGCATTTTTGTATATTAATGTTTAGGTGGAAGCGTTTGTTGAAGATTTTCTAATGTTTTGGTTAGATTATCTAATTCTTGTTGGATCTTTTCTTTATTTGGCTCAATATTTGCTTGCCAAATCGAAAGTGACTTCGGCATCTCATCTTTTAGTTTAGCAATTGCATTTTTTCCTTCAGATAGCGCTTCAATTGTTTGTACTTTTAAACGGTTTCCATCTAGTTTTAGTTCATGCAAAGATTGTTTCCATTCTTTGCCCTTTTCCTTTAGTTTACGTTTCAATTCATTACTGGCTGGGGAAGCCAATAATGCTGCTGCTCCGGTAATTGCTCCTCCGCACAATACTCCAACTATAAAAAGCTTTGATTTTGCCATAAAGAACCCTCCTTAATATCAGCATGTACTCATGAAATGTCTACTATAAGCATATCCATAATGGAAAAGGGGAGTAGACAAATGGTCTTTTTTCTTCTTATATGCACTGTGTTCTTTTTTGTACGTGCTATGTATGAAATTACGTTATTAAAAAGCAAGCGAGCATATCCGCCTGCTGTGCTGCTTAAGCAACGAGCTTTTACATATGGTTGTTTAGGCGGAGTGAGCTTGCTGTGCACAATAATATTTCAGTTTTTTAATAATTAAATATGCTTGGCAATCGATTCTGCAATTTCCTGTAAAGCAGATGGTGTGTAGTCGCTTTGATGAGATTTCCATACTGCTCCAAATCCGTCCGATTCTCCGTAGCGAGGGATCAAGTGTAAGTGAAAGTGAAATACAGATTGGCCAGCTTTTTCCCCGTTGTTATTTAACAAGTTGAATCCCACTGGACTATATTGGTGTTTGATAGCGTTTGCTATTGTCGGCACAACAGAGAATACATTTGCTGCAATGTCAGATGTTAATTCAAATACATCTTTTTTATGTACTTTTGGAATGATGAGAGTATGTCCTTTTGTTACTTGGCTAATATCAAGAAACGCTATCACATGTTCGTTTTCAAATACTTTTGCACAAGGGATTTTTCCTTCAGTAATTTTGCAAAAAATGCAATCATCTGCTAAATGATTCATATTTTTCATCCTTTCATATAGTATTATCCGTATTTTACCATATTTAGACGGTAGAAAAAACAATGATAAAATAAATAAAAAACAGGAAGCTGAATTGCTTCCTGTTTTAAAGAAGATAGGGAAGTTGAAAAACCTGATGTTTACTCAATATTGTCTTTCGGAGACACCCCATTTGTCAGGATAATATGCGTAATCCAGTTGTCTACTCTGCTCGAGACACCCCATTTGCAGTTGTAGTTAAGTTGGTTTACTCCTGTAAAACGGTGACTTTGTTCAAGAAAACCATCCCCTTATTTTGTCGTTGTCGAACCTTCATTTATGAGGTACTACGCTACGACGCCTTTCGGAGACACCCCATTTCGTAATTTGAGTTCTCATCTCTAATTGAGTTTATATGCTCTCCCAGAGACACCCCATTTCCGAATTGAACAAAAACTTACTCCTACTACATAGACATTTTGTCTTTGATTGACACCCCATTTTATGATGAGAATTCACCACAAAACGTATTCACCTTTTTGCTGGATGATGTTTTTCAACATCTCCCCTCTTCAATAAATAGCATACCCGCATTTCATTTTTTATATACAAATGAAACGTAAATTATTTTTTAAATATAACAATGGGATTCGCTATGTAGTTGGCAGAATTTTTGGTAAGATGAAAGTATAGTGGAACAAGTTTTATTCATTAATTTTAATGTTTGGGTGGTGTTCACTTTCTACAGAAGATCTGTGCTTTAGGCAGGAACAAATCCAAAAGAAAGGATTTTGCTATGGAACCATTATTACAAATTCAGCATTTAACGGGAGGATACACGAAAAAGCCCGTATTACAAGATATTTCATTTTCAATTAATAAAGGGGAATTAGTAGGATTAATTGGTTTGAATGGAGCCGGAAAAAGTACGACTATTAAGCATATTATTGGTTTAATGGAGCCAAAGGAAGGCACGATTACCATTAACGGTCAAATGTTCACTCAAAATCCAACTTCTTACCGGGCCGCATTTACATACATACCTGAAACACCCGTATTATATGAAGAACTTACACTGGAAGAACATTTGAAATTAACAGCCATGGCCTATGGGGTAAAAGAAGAAGAATATGCCAAACGTGTAGAGCAACTAATTACAGAATTTCGTATGAAAAACCGCATGAAATGGTTTCCGTCCCATTTTTCGAAAGGGATGAAACAGAAGGTAATGATTATGTGTGCCTTTTTGGTACAGCCGTCTTTGTATATTATAGATGAGCCGTTCGTTGGATTAGACCCACTGGGAATTCAATCGCTATTGCAGCTTATGCAGCAAATGAAAGAGCAAGGGGCAGGAATTTTAATGAGCACTCATATTCTTGCTACAGCCGAAAGATATTGCGATTCGTTCATTATTTTACATAATGGTCAAGTGCGTGCAAAAGGAACACTTCAAGAACTTCAGCAGCAATTTTCGATGCCGAATGCCACATTAGATGATATTTATATCGAACTGACAAAGGAAGAAGATTATGTTTAATGCAATAGAGTTATGGAAGCAGCGCTTTCAATTATTTTTGAAGGAAGTAAGGAGATACGTTAAGTATATTTTTAATGACCATTTAAAGTTTATTCTTATTTTTGCTATTGGTATAGGAGCTTATTATTATCAACAATGGTTAGAAACATTATCATCTTCTTTTCCTGCCGCGTTTATACTTGCTGTGCTGTTTGGAGTGATACTAACAGCGGGATCAGTACAAACGTTACTAAAACAGGCAGATGTGGTATTTTTGCTACCGCTTGAAAAAAAAATGAATCCATATTTTCAACGAGCCTTTGTATGGAGTTACATGATGCAAATATATATTTTAATTATTGCAGGTGCAGCAGCAGCACCTTTATATATGCAGCAATTAAAAAAGCCATTTTCCGCGTTGTTCTTGTTTTTATTGCTGGCGGCACTTATTAAAGCATGGAATATGTTTGTAACATGGGAAATTTCTTTGCTTACAGATGAAAAAAAGCATTTATACGACAGTCTGGTACGGTTTGGAATAAACTTTTTATTTTGCTACTTTTTGTTTGTAAATGCAGCAACTATCTGGCTGGGATGTCTCGTCTTCCTCATGATTACCTACCTTACTCTTTTACATCAGTCAGTTAAAACAAAGTCATTAAAGTGGGAATATTTAATTGCGGAAGAAGAGAAAAGAATGACGTTGTTTTATCGTGTTGCCAATATGTTTACCGATGTTCCCATGTTAAAGACAAGGGTGAAACGAAGAAGGTGGCTGGATCTGCTTGCCTCATTAGCTCCTGATGGCCATGTTTATTTATATTTGTATATTCGCACTTTTCTTCGCTCTGGTGATTACTTGGGTGTATATGTTCGTTTGAGTGTTATTGGTGCGATTTTGCTGTATTTTGTACCATTTTTTTACGCAAGATTAGCAATTAGTGTTTTATTTTTATATTTTATCGGGTTTCAGTTGATTACTTTATGGAAGCATCATCAGTCGAAGTTATGGATTGATTTATACCCAGTTTCAGTAGAAAGCAGAACGCAATCCTTTCAGACCTTGTTGTTCGTTCTATTGTTCATAGTAAGTATTATTTTTTCAGCCGTGATTGGAATTGTAACAGCTTCTTTTGTAATGACCGGGATTATTTTCGGCATTAGCACAGTATTTGTATATATATTTTCGTACCGGTATGTTAAAACGAAATTATAAATTTTCTTGTTCCATGAAGGGGGTTTACTATTCCGATATGTTGTTGCATATGGTAAATCAAAAAGAAAGGAACAAATAGATGATGACATACGAACGAAAAGTAAGGCTGGAGCTGGCGGCTTGGAAGTATAAGATGATGAAGGATTCCACTGTTGTAGGCAAGTTATCAAAAAGAGTGCAAACAAAGGTACAAGAGTTAATTCCGGAAAAAGTCCATGAGGTGTTGACAGATACTATTAAGGTGATGGTACAAACAATACTGGCAGGTTCTGATTTGATTACAAAATCACAGGATGTATCAGGATTAACACTTCAGGAGAAAGATAGGGATTTGCAAAAAAAAATAAATGATTATAAAAAAATTGCAGCAGCAG
Source organism: Bacillus sp. 165 (assembly GCF_017742235.1). Classification (GTDB taxonomy): domain Bacteria; phylum Bacillota; class Bacilli; order Bacillales; family Bacillaceae_G; genus JAGHKQ01. The sequence goes on along the minus strand of NZ_JAGHKQ010000001.1, from coordinate 644,761 downwards.
AAGGAGCAGGAACAGGTGCGGGAGGATTTCTACTTGGTTTAGCAGATTTTCCGCTTTTATTAGGGATTAAAATCAAATTTTTATTCGATGCCGCAACGATTTACGGCTTTGATACAACTAAGAGAGAGGAAAGAGTATTTTTACTATATTTATTTCAGCTTGCCTTTTCAAGTGACGCACACCGAAAAAAAGTATTTTCCATTATAGAGAATTGGGAAGAAAAAAAAGAAAAGGTGCAGGAGCTCGACTGGAGAGTGTTTCAACAAGAATATAGAGATTATATTGATCTTGCGAAAATGTTACAACTAGTGCCGGTAATTGGAGCGGCGGTAGGAGCTTATGCAAATTATCAATTGCTTGACAGGTTGGGTGAGGTAGTAATGAACAGCTATCGTTTACGCATAATTAAAGAAAAGGAAGGCAGTTGAATGCCTTCCTTTTCTGTTTAGATGTTAAGTATTCATATTTTGCTTGTGTCTGAAATATTGCTTTTCTGAAGCAGGGGAGAAGCACTCATATATGTCAAAGCAGCATTTCCAAGTGTATTTGCTGCAATGAGCATAGCACGTTCATCAAAATCAAATCTTGCGTGATGATGAGGATATGGATTTTTGTTATGCGGAGCCTGTGCTCCTGTTAAAAAGAAAGTACCCGGTACGGATTGCAGGTAATAAGCAAAATCTTCTCCAACCATTAAAGGTTCTGTTTCATGTACTTTGAGTACTCCAGGAATATCTTTTGCAAGATCAGCTAAAAATGTGGTCTGATCTTTATGGTTTATAACGGGAGGATATCCTTTAAAGTATGTAAATTCATACTCTACACCAAAGGCAAGACATGTACCTTGGATAATACGTTCTATTTCTTCCTGCATAAAGTTTTGTATATTTTCTTTAAATGTTCGTACGGTTCCTACAAGCTTTGCTTGTTCAGCAATTACATTAAATGCATTAACCGCTTCAAATGAACCTATCGAAAGAACGGCACTATCCAACGGATTTATTCGCCGGCTTACAATCTGCTGCAAGTTTAACACTAGATGAGAAGCTGCGAGGATACTATCCTTAGTTTCATGGGGCTGTGCGCCGTGTCCGCCCTTTCCTTTTATTACAATTTCAAATCGATCAGCTGCCGCCATAATGGATTCAGGATGGATAAGAATAGAGCCAAGAGGTTCAGTAGCCCATAAATGGGTACCAAAAATAACATCGACAGTTTCTAAACAGCCAGCTTCAATCATTGGTTTTGCTCCTCCAGGTGCCAACTCTTCCGCATGCTGGTGAATAAAAACGACAGTACCATCAAATTCATGGCGTAACTCATGCAGTACTTCTGCAAGGATAAGTAAAGTTGCAGTATGGCCGTCATGACCGCATGCATGCATGACGCCATTAACTTTAGAGCGGTAGGGTACAGTTTTTTCGTCTTGAATAGGGAGGGCATCAAAGTCTGCGCGAAGCGCAACAGTTTTTCCGGGACTTTTCCCGTGAACTTTTGCTACCACTCCATTCCCACCCACATGCATTTGTACCTCAATTCCCCGTTCTTCATAAAACGAAGCGATATACTGAGCTGTTTTATATTCTTGAAATGATAATTCGGGATATTGATGTAAATAACGCCTCATTTCTACCATCTGTTCATATTTTTGCTCTAATAGCTTATATAAGCGATCAATCAAATTTCCCCGCTCCTTTTTTGTCTATTTCCTTGGAAATACGTAGTGGATTTTGTCTGGAATTGTCATTTTCGAGAGAATCCAAGCATAAGATAAGAGGCTTTTCTAACGCCGCAATTCTTAATAATTCAGAGGTTTTCTTAATTATAACAAGTTTTATTCTAGTGCATATGAAATAATCCTTTAAATTTGGTACATAAAGGAAAGAAATATTCAAATACTAAAAATTAACCAAAATTTGTTAAAGGGGATAGTCTTCTTTGAAAAAGTGTATAGTAGGGTCTCTTAGCATATTTACGGTGTTTGTAATTGGGATGATTGGGTATTTGTTTATTGTTGCAATTGGGAATTATGTTATTGATGATAAAAAATTAGTGTTCAATTCTGCGTCAAAGATTGTTGATGAGCGAGGAGAAGAAATTTCTAAATTATATTTAGAAAATCGTGAAATAGTATCCATTGATAAAATTCCACTGCCTGTTCAGCAAGCTTTTATAGCGGTAGAGGATGCAAGATTTTATGAACATCATGGTCTAGATTTTAAATCTATATTTAGGGCTCTCTATAAAGATCTTGCAGCAGGAGGAAAAGTAGAGGGAGCAAGCACTATCACTCAGCAGCTTGCCAAAAACATTTTCTTAACAAACGAGAAGACGTTGTTACGAAAAACAAAAGAAATGGTGATTGCTCTAAATTTAGAGCGTCGATATACGAAAGATCAATTATTAGAGATGTACTTAAATCAAATTTACTTTGGTCATGGAGCATACGGTATTCAAGCAGCTGCCGATATATATTTCAATAAGGACACAGCAGATTTAACTGTCGATGAAGGAGCTCTGCTTGCTGGATTATTGAAAGCTCCGGCATCTTATTCTCCTATATATAATAGTAACAAATCAAAACAGAGGAGAGATCTTGTTTTATCCTTAATGGAACAAGCTGGTTATATAACCCCGGAAGAGGCTGTTCGATTTCAAGGGAAAACAATATATTTAAACAGGAAAGAAAGGGAAAGAGAACAAGCTTATAGGACGTATGTGGACATGGTCTTTCAAGAAGCTGCAACGCGATACGGTCTATCAAATGAAGAGGTCTTAAGGGGTGGATATAAAATTGTAGTTGCCATGAACTCGAAAATACAAAAGACTGCATATCAATTGTTTCAAGAAAAGAAATACTTTCCGGGTACAGATGACAAGGTAGAAGGTGCTTTCCTATTAATGGATAGTAAGACTGGTGGTATTGTGGCTGCTGTTGGAGGAAGAAGCTATGCTGAGCGAGGGTTAAATCGAATCTATGTGAAGCGTCAGCCTGGTTCAGTAATTAAACCTCTGATTGTGTATGCTCCCGCTTTAGAAACGGGAGTATATACTCCGTATTCTCTTTTGCCAAACGAAAGGCTGTCATTCGATGGGTATATCCCTCGTAATCACAATAACCAATATTCTAAAGATATTACGATGTATGATGCGGTAACAACATCAGCAAATGTTCCTGCCGTTTGGCTTTTGAACGAGATTGGCATAGAGTCAGGAAAACAATATTTAGATTATGGAGAGGTTCATTTGCAAGACAATGGGCTAAGTTTGGCACTCGGCGGTTTATCAGAGGGAGTTAGTCCGTTTGACATGGTTAAACTTTATCGCGCGTTTTCCGCAAGAGGGAAAATCATTGAACCTCATGTTATTACACAAATACTGCAGCGTAATGGTGAACCAATTAATAAACCTGATATCAAAGAAATAAAAATATTTTCTCCTCAAACTGCGTGGACTATGACGAAAATGCTAGAAGGGGTAGTGAAAGAGGGAACAGCAAAGAGAGGGGAGTATATAGGAGCATTGGCAGGAAAAACAGGGACAACTTCTTTAATTAATAGTAGAGAAGGAGCTAAGGATGCTTGGTTTGTCGGCTATACTCCACAAATGGTGGGGGCTGTTTGGATGGGGTACGATAAAACAGATTCACGGCATCATTTAATAGGAGGGAGTGGTTACACAGCTGCTCTTTTTAAGAAAATTTTAACAGCCTCTCAAGTCAAACCATTAGAAATGTTTGTGAAACCAAAAGGGGTAATGGATGTAGAAAAGCCTATTCGCCTTGAACGTGTTACCGATTTGAAGGCGAAATGGACGTTTACTCCATTAGGGCTATTTACTGTAAAGCTAACTTGGACGCCCCCTCAAGATAAACGTATTCAATATCGTATTTATAAAATTGAAGGAAAGAAAGCTTCGCAAATTGATGTTGTGACGGGAACAGGGAGTTATAAAGCAAAGTATATTAATATTTTTTCTGTTCCAAAATTTTACATCGTCCCATTCAATAAGCAAACAAATAAGCCAGGTCCACGGTCAAAAGTTCTACAGCCTTAGATAAACGCGAAAATTAAGTGAATATGTCGTATCGTGTGGTATAATATATTTTGGTTTTGTATGAAGAAAAATGTCAATTTGTTGAACATTGCAATGGTAACTGTGCAAATTTGTTTGGAAACAGGTATAGTTAATAGTAAAGAAAATCATAATTTATTTGTAGTTTTACGCTGTAAAGCTGATGAAGGGAGATTTGGGGTTTGGTACAACAATTTAATGACACATTTTTAAAAGCTTGCAGAGGTGAGAGAACAGACTTCGTACCTCTTTGGTATATGCGTCAAGCGGGACGATCACAGCCGGAATACCGCAAGATTAAAGAAAAATATTCTTTATTTGAAATTACTCATCAGCCTGAGCTGTGTGCTTATGTTACAAAGTTACCGGTAGATCAATATAACGTTGATGCTGCTATTCTTTATAAAGATATTATGTCACCGCTTCCATCAATTGGAGTAGATGTAGAAATTAAATCTGGAATTGGTCCTGTAATCGATAATCCTATTCGCTCCTTACAGGATGTAGAGCGCTTGGGAGAAATCCATCCGGAAGATGATGTCCCTTATGTGCTGGATACGATTCGGTTGTTGACAACTGAAATGCTGCAAGTACCTTTAATTGGATTTGCAGGAGCACCATTCACATTAGCAAGCTATATGATTGAAGGGGGACCTTCCCGCAATTATAACAAAACAAAAGCTTTTATGTATTCAGAACCAAAGGCATGGTTTGCATTAATGGAAAAATTGGCAGATATGACTATCACATACGTAAAAGCACAGATTAAAGCAGGTGCAAGAGCAATCCAAATTTTTGACTCTTGGGTAGGAGCATTAAATGTGGCAGATTACCGTACATTTATTAAGCCTGTGATGGAACGTATTTTCTCCGAGCTTCGAGAAACCAATGTGCCCCTTATTATGTTTGGGGTAGGCGCAAGTCATTTAGCAAATGAGTGGAATGATTTACCTCTTGATGTTGTCGGTTTAGATTGGCGTTTATCAATAGATGAAGCACGTGAGCGAGGTATCCATAAAACAGTACAAGGGAACCTTGACCCTTCTATATTACTTGCGCCATGGGACGTTATTGAAGAACGAACAAAAGCTATTTTGGATCAAGGAATGAAGCAACCTGGTTATGTATTTAACCTTGGACATGGAGTATTCCCTCAAGTACAGCCGGAAACGTTGAAGCGACTTGCGGCGTTTGTTCATGAATATTCCGCAGCAAAGTTATCTAAGTAGTAAAGGGGTAGTCACAAAATGAAAAAACGAATGGGTCTGCTTGTAATGGCATATGGAACGCCGTATAAGGAAGAAGATATTGAACGTTATTACACACACATTCGCAGAGGGCGTAAGCCGAGTCCGGAAATGCTGAATGAGCTGACAGAACGTTATCAAGCAATTGGAGGTATCTCTCCGCTTGCTAGAATTACGCTTGAACAAGCGGAGCAGCTAGAGCAAAAGCTGAATATGATACAAAATGAAATTGAGTTTAAGATGTATTTAGGTTTAAAGCATATTGAGCCGTTTGTAGAAGATGCTGTGCAACAGATGAAGGAAGATGGTATTGAGGAAGCGGTTAGCCTTGTACTTGCACCTCATTATTCTACTTTTAGTGTCAAGTCGTATAACGGACGTGCAAAAGAAGAGACTGAGAAAATAGGCGGCCCTGTTATTTATGATATTGAAAGCTGGTATAAACATCCAAAGTTTATTCAATATTGGGCAACCAAAGTAAAGGAAACCTACGCAAGTATGACAGAAGAAGAACGTGATAGTTCAGTTCTTATTGTTTCTGCACACAGCTTGCCGGAAAAAATTATTACAATGGGTGACCCGTATCCAAGTCAATTACAAGAAACAGCTGATTTAATTGCGGAAGCGGCAGGAATCAAAGAATATCAAGTAGGCTGGCAAAGTGCGGGAAATACTCCTGATCCATGGATTGGACCTGATGTTCAGGATCTAACTCAGGAACTGTTTGAAAAACAGGGGTATAAAGCATTTGTATATATTCCAGTGGGATTTGTTGCAGATCATCTAGAAGTATTATATGACAATGATATTGAGTGTAAAGCGGTAACGGACAAGATAGGAGCAAGTTATTATCGTCCTGAAATGCCGAATGCGCAAGAGGAGTTTATTGCATGTTTGGCAGATGTTGTAATGAATAAGGTTCATACCGTTTAGTGATATAGCAGAGGAGGAGCAGCTGATGAACAGGGAAAAAAAGCGTATCGTCATTATCGGCGGTGGGATAGCAGGAATTACTGCGGCCTATTATCTGCAAAAAGAAGCGAAACAAAAGAACTTACCTATTGATATGACCTTAATTGAGGCATCCGCGAAGCTAGGCGGGAAAATTCAAACCATACAACGTGAAGGATATGTGATTGAGAGAGGACCGGACTCATTTTTGGAGAGAAAAGAAAGTGCAGCACGTTTGGTTCGAGAAGTAGGTCTAGGGGATACCCTTGTGAACAATACGGCTGGTAAATCGTATGTTCTTGTGAATGGTCAATTGCACGGAATTCCGCAAGGGTCGATGATGGGGATCCCTACTCAAGTTACTCCGTTTCTGTTTTCTAGCTTATTTTCTCCAGTTGGCAAGATTCGTGCGGGTTTTGATTTTGTGCTGCCCCGTTCCAAGCCAAAATCAGATCAATCACTCGGGGAGTTTTTTAGAAGGAGGCTTGGAAATGAAGTGGTGGAAAATTTAATTGAGCCGCTTCTTTCCGGGATTTATGCCGGAGATATTGATCAAATGAGTCTCATGGCTACGTTTCCGCAGTTTTATCATGTTGAGCAAGAGCACAGAAGTATCGTTGCTGGGATGCGCACACTAGCTCCGCCAAAGTCTAAGGATATAAAGCCGAAAGGCATCTTCCTTACATTGACAAAAGGATTGCAATCGTTAGTGGAAGCAGTGGAAGAAAGATTGACGGAAGGTACGATTTTGAAAAGTACACGTGTTGAAAAAGTCATTAAACGGGGGCTGGAATACACTGTTACTCTCAGTAATGGAAAAACGATAGAGGCAGATGCAGTTATTGTGGCAACTCCACATACTGCGTTACCAACAATGTTTTCCCAGTATAAGGAACTATCTTTTTTTAGACGGATGCCTGCTACTTCAGTAGCAAACGTCGCGCTTGCGTTTCCAGTAAGTGCTATTCAAAAGGATATCGATGGTACAGGTTTTGTTGTGTCGCGAAACAGTGATTATACTATCACCGCATGTACATGGACACATAAAAAGTGGCCTCATACAACGCCGGCAGATAAAGTATTGCTTCGTTGTTATGTTGGTAGACCGGGGGACGAAGCAATTGTGGAGCAGCCGGATGATGAAATTATAAAATTAGTATTAGAAGATTTGAACAAAATAATGGATATTACAGCGGAGCCTGAATTTGCGGTAGTAAGCAGGTGGAAGGACGCTATGCCACAATATACAATTGGTCATAAAGAGAGAATGGAAAAGCTCAAAAAATTTATCAATCGAGAGCTGCCAGGTATATACTTTGCAGGAAGCTCTTATGCGGGTACTGGATTACCAGATTGTATTGATCAAGGTGAGGCAGCTGTTAAATATGTGTTAGATTATTTGTTATTTGAACAAAAAGAGGCTGCAGTACAATAAAATAAGACCCTTATTGCAAATGCGGTAGGGGTTTTTTTGAATTACAAAAGGGTATCCAACGAAGGAAACCTTGTGTATGCTATACACAGATTGTTCTAGCGAGGAAATGTGAGAGGCTATAGCAGAAGGGAAAGCGAACAAGGGCGGTTAGGTTGGAATATAAAATTGCATTGTATGTTCTTATGTGATAAAATACGTTCATACTAAATGACCAAAATGTCCATTCAGTTATTTCTGGAGGTGTGAGCTCTGACAATTGATCGAAAACGCTCCATTATAGAAGCAGCTACTAAGTCGTTTGCTTTGTTTGGGTACAAAGCAACAACAATGGATCAAGTCGCAAAGATGGCCAATGTAGGGAAAGGCACGATTTATACGTTTTTCAAAAATAAAGAAGAATTGTTCGACGATATTGTTTCTAACTTGATTTGTGAAATGAAGCTTGTGGCAGAAAATGCTATTGATCCACGGTTACCGTTTTTTGAAAATGTGCATCGTGCTCTATATAGTATTTTGGAATTTCGTAAAGATCACCAGCTTACTATTAAATTGTTTCAAGAAGAAAAAGAGGTTGGAACTCCTACAGTTCAGGCAGTACTGCAAAAAATTGATACTGAAGTAATTTCTTTTATAAAAGAAAAACTTGAAATAGCCATTCAAAAAGGGGAAATCCAACCATGTGATCCAGAGCTTACTGCTTTTGTAATGCTTCGTCTATACATTGCACTCATTTTTGATTGGGAAAAGAATCGCAAGCCGCTTGAAAAAGAAAAAATTGCAGAGTTGTTTCAGCTTTACTTGCTAAAAGGATTGTCTAAATGAGATAGTCCTTATTCTTATCACTAAAATGACTAAATGAACAAAATGGTCAATTATTTTAAGGAGAGGAAATATATGAGAGGATTTACATTGCTAGGAAAAGAACTCTCGGCGATTGTGACAAATAAAAAACTGTTGATCTCGGTTATGGCAGTCCTGTTTATTCCTATCTTATACAGTGGCATGTTTCTCTGGGCATTCTGGGATCCATACAAGAGTCTTGATGAGCTTCCAGTTGCTGTTGTAAACAATGATAAAGGAGCAATATATGAGGGAGAACAGCTGAAAATTGGAGAAGATTTTGTTGATAAATTGAAAGAAAGTTCGAATTTTAAATGGGATTTTGTAAGTGAAAAGCAGGGAAGCGAGGGACTTAAGAACAGGAAATATTATATGATGGTTCGCATCCCAGAAAATTTTTCTTCGAACGCAACAACCTTGTTAGATGAAAAACCAAAGCACTTAGAATTAGAATATATTCCAAATGAAAGCTATAATTTTTTATCATCTCAAATGGGAAACACTGCAATGGAAAAAATTAAAGGAGAAATATCTGCCACATTAACAGAAACATATGCGGAGCAAATGTTTGATTCTATTAAAGAGGTATCAAATGGATTAGCACAGGCAGGAGATGGCGCAACGAAGTTAAATGAAGGGTCTGCAGATGCTGAGGCAGGGGCGGAGCAAATTCGTGATAATTTAAAGATACTTGCTGAAAAGTCTATTGCATTTAAAAATGGATTAAATGACGCTTCTGAAGGGTCATTCAAGGTAGAAAACGGATTGAATGACTTATCAAGCGGGATTGGACAATTATATAATGCACAGGGTCAGTTATATCAAGGTGGAGAAGAAATTCAAGGTGGCTTACAAGAATTGCAAAGTAAAATGCCGATGCTCGTAAATGGCTCGCAAAATTTAAAAAATGGTGCGGATCAATTAGCAACAGGTGTTGCAGAATGGAAGGCTGGAGCTGTATCAACAAATGAGGGAGCCAAAAGAGTTGTGATCGGCGCAAAAGAATTACAAGAGCAGCTTCAACCCATTTTAGGCTCCTCTATACTAACAGAAGAGCAGAAGGAAGCATTACAAAAAGGACTTGATGAACTAGTGGCAGGAAGCCAACAAGTTGCGGATGGAACTGATTTATTAGCTCAAAAAGCAGAAGATATTAATATGGGTGTATCTCAGCTTTCACAAGGGGTTAGTCAGTTGAATGCAGGACAAGTACAAGCGGCTGGAGGGATTTCACAGCTTGAGCAAGGGCAAACTGAATTTTTGAGAAACTTTCAGGTGTTTGGAAGTAAGCTTGGTGAAGCGCAAAATGGTGCAAAGCAATTGACGGACGGAAGTGCTGCATTGTTATCTGGTTTAGGACAATTATCAACAGGCTCTATCCAAATGGTTGAAGGTGTTGGAAAGCTGGCGGAAGGTTCCAGTCAATTAACAGATGGTATTGGTCAAATCAACGATGGAACGGGAGAATTGGCGAATAAATTAAATGAAGCAGCTCAAGAGACTGGTGAAGTTAAAGGGAATAAAGATAAGTATAATATGCTTGCGCAGCCGGTAGAGATTAAAACAAATAAAGTTGCACCTGTACCAAACTACGGAACAGGAATTACACCGTACTTCTTATCTATAGGGTTGTTTGTTGGAGCGTTAGTAACCTCTATTGTTTTTCCTTTACGTGAGACAGTGGGGGCTCCAAAATCTGGTTTCAGCTGGTTTGTTAGTAAATATGGTGTATTATTAGGGATAGGTTTACTCCAATCACTTATAGCAGACATCATACTCTTAATGGTATTAGGTATTAACGTAGAGAGTGTTTCATTGTTTATGCTGTTCAGCTTTATTACAAGTGTCACTTTCTTAACATTAGTACAATTTTTAGTAACAGCATTCGGTGACGTAGGACGCTTCTTAGCGATTATCACTTTGGTTTTACAATTATCAACAAGTGCAGGAACATTCCCGTTAGAATTGATTCCTAAATCATTGCAAATCTTTCATGGATGGTTGCCGATGGCATATTCTGTTTCTGGATTTAAAGCGGTCATTTCAAGTGGGGATTTCAGTTTTATGTGGGAAAATATAGGTGTTTTATTAGTGTTTATAGCAGCTATGGCTTTAGCAACCATTATAACTTTCACAATCTTTCATAAGCGTTATTCTAGCTACAATATAAAACAAGGGACAACGGCAGAGATGTAATCTCTCGCCGTTGTTTTTTTAAAAGAAAGTGTATGTTTTTACAATATATTAACGAGATCGTTTTAAAGCTTGAGAAAACAAGCTATATAAGCTTAAAGTGCTGGGAGCACAATGTACCTTTACGTATATTTAGTGAATGATGCATGGAGTTTAGAAAGCAGTATGAGTGTTGAGCACTTTTCTTAAAAATAGATTGAAAGTTACATAAGCATAATATATAATGTACAATGGTAACGCTTTCATTTTTTTTAGGGGGAGAGGAATGTGTCAACAATCGAGGACGTGGCTAAATTAGCGGGGCTATCTAGAACAACCGTATCAAGAGTGATTAATAACCACCCGTACGTATCTGATGACAAGAAAAAACGCGTGTTACTTGCCATGAATACGCTTGGGTTTGTGCCTAATTCAGCAGCGCGCAGATTACGAAATCAAAAAACAGAAACAATTGCGGTGTTAGTCCCTCGGGTGACCAATCCCTTTTTTAGTAAATTAATAGAGTCTTTAGAAATGGCTGCTTCTGAGTACAATTACAAATTAATTATATGTCAAACAAGATATTCATCTGAAAAAGAACTTGAATATTTACAACTTCTATCTACTAAGCAAGTGGATGGCATTATTTTATGCTCTTTGCAAAATGATTGGGGTAAAATTGAGCCGTTTTTACAGCATGGTCCTATTGTTTTATGTAATGAATATACAGAAGAAGCGGAAATTCCTACAGTCAAGTTCAATCAAATTGAAGGTGCTTATACGGCAACAAAGCACTTATTAGAACAAGGCCATCGCCGATTGTTATTTTGCAGCGGCAGTGAGGAGAGCATGGTCGTTCAGCATAGAAAAAGGGGATTTTTACGCGCAGTGGCCGAATATAAACAACAAGTAGAGTATATCGAATTTTTAGAAAACGCTTACGAAATTGAGGACGGCCGCAATATTTTCCATAAAATCACAAGCATGAAAAAATCTCCTACTGCCGTTTTTGCTGGGGGAGATGAGGTAGCAGCAGGGATTATTTCAGAGGCAAAACGCCATCAATGGAATGTACCGGAACAGCTCGCTATAGTGGGATTTGATAATCAATTGCTATCAGAAATTACGGAACCGACTATTACAACCGTTTGTCAGCCTGTTGATAAGATGGCAAATAAGGTTATTGAATTAATGATAGAAAAAATCCACACGAAACGATATAGACAAAAAGAAGTTCATGAATTTGATTTAGAGCTGAAAATAAAGGGATCTACCATGAATACTGTAATGATGTTAGCCTAGTAAGTACTTACTAGGCTTTTTTGTATCTTGTAATTGAATTTAGTTCAAAGTTGTTATACAAAAGCCCTGCGCATTATTATGTGCAGGGCTTTTTCTGTATGATACAGGCCGATCTATTTAATTGTACGCTTACTTTATGCTGTTTCTTTGCTTGAACTCCAATATTCTGTATCAATACAATTATCACACTTATTATGATACGCTTCATGCTGTTCTTCAATTTCTTTTCCGCAATCCGTACAAACTTTTGGTGGTAAATTTCTAAAAAATTCTACTGCGCTACCTAACATGTATATCCCCTCCAATAGTTCTGATTAATAATATTGTATTAAAACAGATTGACTATGTCAACTTCTGTTTTATAACAAAAATCAAAATGATGAAAATGTCTAGAAAATAGATTATAGTGAAGAAGTAAGGAGAACACTGAATAGTGCAGAAGACGTATTGGTGAAAGGGTGAACACATGAAAGTTACAGTTGTCGGTTACTGGGGGGGATATCCCGAGGCTGGTGAAGCTACAACAGGATATTTATTTGAGCAAGATGACTTTCGATTACTTATAGATTGCGGCAGCGGTGTGCTGTCACACTTGCAAAAATACATAGCACCAGAACAGCTTGATGCTGTATTAATTTCGCACTACCATCATGATCATGTGGCAGACATAGGGGTATTGCAATATGCGCGCCTTATTACAAGTCTAGGGAGAGATAAGCTGCCGGAACTGCCTATTTACGGACATGCGGCAGATAAACAAGGATTCGCCTCTTTGACGCATGAACCATATACAAAAGGTATTGCATATAAACCTGAGGAAGCTTTACAAATTGGACCATTTTCTATTACTTTTATGAAAACCAAGCATCCTGCTGTTTGTTATGCTATGCGTATAACTGGAGGCGAACAAACAGTAGTATTTACGGCAGATTCCAGCTATCTTTCAGAATTTGTTTCCTTTGCAAATAGAGCCGATCTTTTTATTTGTGAGTGCAATTTATACGAAAATCAGGATGGGGCAAAAATAGGTCATATGAATAGTAAAGAAGCAGGAAGCATTGCGAAAGAAGCAGAAGTTACAGAGCTGTTGCTTACTCACCTGCCTCATCAGGGGAATATACAGCAATTAGCAGAGCAGGCAGGTAAAGTATTTGAAGGTAAAATTACACTAGCACATAGCGGATATACATGGGAAAGCTGAGGTAGACGTATGCTTTATATTGATAATAAAGGAATCACAGATCCAACAATCAATTTGGCGATTGAAGAGTATTGCTTGAAAAATTTAGATGTTAATGAAACATACTTACTGTTTTATATCAATGAGCCTTCTATAATTATCGGGAAGAACCAAAATACAGCTGAAGAGATCAATGCAAATTATGTGAAAGAAAAAGGTATTCATGTGGTAAGGCGCTTATCTGGAGGCGGTGCGGTTTATCATGATTTGGGAAACTTAAACTTTAGTTTCATAACGAAGGATGATGGGGAAAGCTTTCACAACTTTAGAAAATTCACAGAGCCCGTTATTGAAGCGTTGCAAAAGCTGGGTATAAAAGCAGAGTTAAGCGGTCGTAACGATATTTTGGCAGAAGGACGGAAAATCTCTGGTAATGCCCAATTTTCCACTAAAGGAAGAATGTTCAGTCATGGCACATTATTGTTTGATTCTCAGATTGAGGATGTTGTTTCAGCTTTAAACGTAAAGCTGGATAAAATTCAGTCGAAGGGAATTAAGTCTATTCGCAGTCGTGTGGCAAATATTAGTGAATTTATACAAAGAGATGTGACAATTGAGCAGTTTAAACAATTACTTCTGCAGTCAATTTTTAATACAGACGACCTTATTCCTTCCTATGAGTTGACAGAGAATGATTGGGAAGCTATTTATAAATTGTCTGAAGAGCGCTACCGCAATTGGGAATGGAATTATGGAAAATCTCCAAAATTCAATGTGCAGCACTCTCACCGCTTCCCTGTAGGACAAATCGATGTCCGTTTGGAAGTGACTAAAGGTGTTGTGGAAGAATGTAAAATTTATGGAGACTTTTTTGGTGTAGAAGACGTGAAAGAACTTGAGCAGCGTCTGATTGGTCTGAAGTTCGATAAAGATGAATTTCAATCAGCTCTTGCTGATATGGAAATGCAAAGATATTTTGGTAATATAACACAGCAAGAGTTCATTTCCTTATTTTTCTAAATAAGTAAAAAGAAAGGGAGTGGTGTGAACATCGCTTCCTTTCTTTTTTATTTTTATTTTTCAGTAAATTTAGACATATTATATTGTATGTCTAACCTTCTTCCAATATAATGTATATAGAATTTTAATAATTTTATATTTTCTGACAAGGAGGTTTATTTATGAATCTAATTTCTTCATTAATGGAAACCGTGCAAAAACACGGCGATCGAACAGCTTATATATTTCAGGAAAAAGAGACGTCATATACAGAGCTGTATAATGAGATAACGATGTTTGCAAGCGGCTTACATAAGCTTGGAGTAAAAAAAGGTGACCATGTTGCGCTTCTTTTAGGCAATTCTCCTCAGTTTGTAGTTGGATTATATGGAGCAATGTACGCAGGAGCTACTATTATTCCAATTAATCCTGTGTATACACCAGATGAAATCTCGTACATTATCCAAAACGGAGATGTAAAGACTGTTATTGCTTTAGATGTACTTTCGCCTATCTTAGAAAAAATAACAAACAAACTACCTTCTATCGAACACATCATTGTATGCTCAACCTCACAAGAAACCAACGAACAGAACGTATTTTTACAAAATGAACAAATGCAACCGTTTACAAATGTGCTCTCTGCTGGAGACTTAGATTTTCCGGCTGCACCTATTGAAGAAGAAGATACGGCTGTAATTCTTTATACTTCTGGTACAACAGGAAAACCAAAAGGCGCTATGCTGACGCATAAAAATTTATACAGTAATGCTAGAGACATAGGATGGTATCTGCAATTTTCAGAGAATGATAAAATTATTGCCGCGCTTCCAATGTTTCATGTTTTCTGTTTAACAGTAGCATTAAATGCACCTTTAATTAAGGGATCGACAATTCTTATCATGCCTAAATTCAGCCCTTCAGAAATTTTTAATATTTCTCAGAAGTATAAAGCAACAGTATTTGCAGGTGTCCCTACGATGTATAATTTCTTGCTGCAATATTCAGAAGGAAATGTGGAAGATTTACAAACGCTTCGTCTTTGTATTTCTGGAGGCGCTTCCATGCCTGTTGCCTTGCTCGAAAATTTTGAGGAAAAATTCACTGTTATTGTTGCTGAAGGATACGGTTTGTCTGAAGCATCTCCTGTTACGTGCTTTAATCCGCTGGATCGTCCAAGAAAAGCGGGTTCTATTGGAACAGATATCATTAACGTAGAAAACAAGATAGTTAATGAATTAGGAGAAGAAGTTCCTCATGGTCAAGTAGGAGAACTGATTGTTCGCGGTCCAAACGTAATGAAAGGGTACTATAAAATGCCGGAGGATACAGCTGCAACTATTCGAGATGGCTGGCTGTATACTGGAGACTTGGCAAAGAGAGATGAAGAAGGGTATTTTTATATTGTAGACCGTAAGAAAGATCTCATAATTGTAGGCGGCTATAATGTGTATCCACGTGAAGTAGAGGAAGTACTATACAGCCATTCAGCTGTAGTAGAAGCAGTTGTGCTTGGTGTTCCGGATGATAGCTTTGGTGAAGCGGTGAAGGCATTTGTGGTACGCAAGCAAGAGTCTCTTACAGAAGAAGAGTTGCTTGCGTATTGTAAAGAGCATTTAGCCAAATATAAAGTACCAGCCACTATTGAATTTTTAGAGGAGCTGCCTAAAAATACAACAGGAAAAATTTTACGACGTGCTTTAAAGCAGCAAATCATACATGCATAAAAACAAGCTCTCTGTCATTTGGCAGGGAGCTTATTTTTATTGCTTATATTTCTATTCAACTAATTCTACTTGAGCAAACTTTCCGATGCTTGTTCTAATTTTGAAGTTGTCCGCTAAAATAATAGTACATACATCAGTTTGAACGATAAGGAGGAGGACATCACATGCGCAAGGTGATAGGTTGGTCGCTTATTTTATATGTGTGTTTTGGTGTGTTTATATACTGGTATTTGTATTATGGGAGCAGTTCGGCAATTCCGGCTGCGTATAAGGGAAGCAGTGCAGATCCCCATACGTTTATGAGTGCACGGGAGTTGATCCTATCGCAAGAATATTCTGTGACGAAATACTTGCTGTATTTCTTATCTACTCCTTTAGAGTGGATTATCTTATTATTTTTATTGGTAACAGGGGTTTCAAAACGATTGGAGACATGGGCAAAAGAGACGACGTCAAAACAATTTGTACATATCGGTATTTATTTGCTCTATTTATCATTAATTACAACGCTGTTATCCCTTCCGTTACAATGGATTGGCTATCAAGTCTCCAAATCATATCAAATTTCTGTTCAAACCACTCAAAGCTGGATTAAGGAGCAAGTTATTGATTTTTGGGTTAATTATGGGCTGATGTTTGTCGTTGTAGCTGTATTATTTTTATTGATACAAAAAAGTCAAAAGCGTTGGTGGTTGTATGCTTGGGCATTATCCATACCGTTCACTGTGTTTTTAACATTTATTCAGCCGGTTATCATTGACCCATTATACAATGATTTTTCTCCTCTAAAAAATAAACAACTAGAGGGGAAAATTCTGCAACTTGCTGAGCAAGCGGATATACCGGCACAGCACGTATATGAAGTCAATATGTCAGAAAAGACAAATGCCCTTAATGCATATGTAACAGGAATAGGGTCTAATTCACGCATTGTTCTATGGGACACAACATTGAATAGATTAAAAGATAATGAAATTTTATTTATTATGGCTCATGAGATGGGACATTATGTTATGAAGCATATTTATTGGGGAGTAGGGGCTTATATTCTCCTCTCGTTTATTGGATTGTATTTAATTAGTAAAATAATGAATTTTATGATTGCGAGGTATGGAAAAACACTTAAAATTTCAAGTGTTGCAAGCTTTTCTTCATTACCTCTTTTACTGCTTATCATGTCTATGCTTTCGTTTGCAGTAAACCCTCTTTCAAACTATGTATCTCGCATGGAGGAGCATGCGGCAGATCAGTATGCTCTTGAGATGACCAATAACAGCAAAGCCGCAGTTGAAACATTTCAAGAGCTTTCCAAGTCAAGCTTAAGTCAAGTGAACCCGCCGGGGTTAGTCAAATTTTTCTTTTACACACATCCGACTATTTTTGAGAGAATTAATTATTTTGAGGAGTATGGAAAGGGAAAGCGATAATGAAAAACGTCTATCGATAAGATAGGCGTTTTTTTATTTCAGAAAAAATTTCCAAAAAAGTCTTCCTTTTCAGAAAAATTGTTATATAATATATAAAAGAAAAAACAATCTGTTATAAAACAGTAATATAGTAAAGGAGATGTGGATATGTCTATACAGACATCAGGAGTCACGATAGCTGGCTCGTTGGCACCTTTTTATTCAGAAATCCTGACAGAAGATGCTTTGAAGTTTGTGAAATGTTTGCACGAGCAATTTAATGAGCGCAGAAATGAATTGTTACAGCTTCGAAAGGAAAAACAAGAAAGAATTAATAAAGGCGGATTACCGAGTTTTCTCAAGGAAACAGAGCATATTCGAAATGCTGACTGGACAGTTGCTCCACTTCCACAGGATTTGCAAGATCGTCGCGTAGAAATTACTGGACCGGTTGAACGGAAAATGATTATTAATGCATTAAACTCCGGTGCAAAGGTATTTATGGCTGACTTTGAAGATGCTAATTCCCCTACTTGGGAAAATGTAATAGATGGCCAAATTAATTTGCGTGATGCTGTAAAGGGGACTATTTCATTCACCAATCCGAATGGAAAGCTATACAAGCTGAATGAACAAACAGCAGTTTTAATGGTACGGCCACGCGGCTGGCATTTAAATGAAAAGCATGTCGTAATTAACGGAGAAGAAATGTCTGGAAGTCTGTTTGATTTTGGATTGTATTTCTATCATAACGCTGCTACTCTTCTTGAAAAGGGAAGTGGACCGTACTTTTATTTACCGAAGTTGGAAAGTCATTTAGAAGCAAGGCTATGGAATGATGTATTTGTATATGCACAGCAGTATATGGGTATTCCTGTAGGAACAATTAAGGCAACGGTGTTATTGGAAACTATCCACGCAGCCTTTGAAATGGATGAACTGTTATACGAGTTAAAAGAGCATTCCGCAGGTTTAAACTGCGGGCGTTGGGATTATATTTTCAGTTTCTTGAAATGCCTTCACAAACATGAAGAGTTCCTTCTGCCAGACCGTGCACAAGTGACAATGAACGTACCGTTTATGAAGGCATATTGTGAGCTTGTCATTCAAACATGCCATAAAAGAAATGCACCAGCGATGGGGGGAATGGCAGCGCAAATCCCAGTGAAAAATAATCCGAAGGCTAATGAAGAAGCATTTTATAAGGTAAGAGCAGACAAAGAGCGGGAAGCCAATGCTGGCCATGATGGGACATGGGTAGCCCATCCGGGACTTGTACCAGTTGCATTAGAAGTATTTGACCGCATCATGACAACGCCAAACCAAATTCATAAAAAGCGGGAAGACGTACATGTTACAGAACAAGATCTCCTTGAAGTGCTTCAAGGAACGATTACAGAAGAGGGACTCCGGACTAATATTAATGTTGCGATTCAATACATTGAATCTTGGCTGCAGGGAAGAGGCGCAGCACCTATTTATAACCTTATGGAAGATGCGGCTACTGCCGAAATCTCTCGTGCTCAAGTATGGCAATGGATTCGTCATCCCAAAGGGGTACTAGAAGATGGAAGAAAAGTAACATTCGAGCTGGTGGAGCAACTAAAAGAAGAAGAGTTAGAAAAAATTAAACTGGAATGCGGAAAGAGCTATTTTGAGAATGGACGATTCAACGAGGCGGCAGCACTGTTTGAGGCTCTCGTAGAAGATGATGCATTCCAAACGTTTTTGACACTTTCTGGGTATGACGTATTATAGATTGCTAAATTAATATAGAGGAGATTAGAATTATGACAAATGAAAGAATTCAAAAGTTACAAGAAAGCTGGGAGTTAGATTCACGTTGGAATGGTGTTACGCGTCCATATTCTGCTGAAGATGTTATTCGGCTGCGTGGTTCCATTGATATTGAACATACATTAGCACGCCGCGGTGCAGAAAAACTATGGGGCTTGCTTCATACAGAAGATTATATTAATGCACTTGGAGCATTAACAGGAAACCAGGCGATGCAGCAAGTAAAAGCAGGGTTGCAGGCGATTTACTTGAGCGGCTGGCAAGTTGCGGCTGATGCAAACCTAGCTGGTCACATGTATCCAGACCAAAGCTTATATCCAGCAAACAGTGTTCCGGCAGTGGTAAAACGTATTAATCAAACGCTTCAGCGCGCTGATCAAATTCAGCATATGGAAGGAAGCGGAGAAACTGATTATTTTGTTCCGATTGTAGCTGATGCAGAGGCTGGATTCGGCGGACAATTGAACGTATTTGAGTTAATGAAGGGCATGATTGAAGCAGGTGCGGCAGGCGTCCATTTTGAAGATCAGCTTTCCTCTGAGAAGAAGTGCGGTCATTTGGGTGGGAAGGTATTGCTGCCAACGCAAACAGCAGTACGCAACTTAATTGCAGCTCGTCTGGCAGCTGATGTTATGGGAGTACCAACGCTTATCGTTGCAAGAACGGATGCGGATGCAGCAGATCTTATTACAAGCGATATTGATCCTGTCGATCAGCCGTTTATTACAGGGGAAAGAACAACAGAAGGATTTTTCCGTACAAAAGCAGGATTGGACCAAGCGATTGCAAGAGGTCTTGCCTATGCACCGTATGCAGACCTGATTTGGTGTGAAACCTCTGAGCCTAACTTAGAAGATGCAAAGCGCTTTGCGGAAGCGATTCATGAGAAATTCCCTGGAAAATTATTAGCCTATAACTGCTCTCCATCCTTCAACTGGAAGAAGAAATTAGATGATGCAACTATTGCCAACTTCCAAAAAGAAATTGCGACGTATGGTTATAAGTTTCAATTCGTGACCCTTGCCGGATTTCATTCCTTGAACTATGGTATGTTTGAATTAGCACGAGGATATAAAGAACGCGGTATGGCGGCATACTCTGAATTACAGCAGGCGGAATTTGATGCAGAGCAATACGGGTATAGTGCAACGCGCCATCAGCGTGAAGTAGGTACAGGTTACTTCGATCAGGTAGCGCAAGTTGTTACAGGAGGAACATCTTCTACCACCGCATTAAAAGGCTCTACAGAAGAAGAACAGTTTGCTGATAAGTAACGAGGAAAGACTGTCTCACATGGAGGCAGTCTTTTTGGTGTGAAGACAAGAAAAAGTGGAGTTTTTTATGTTTTGTTTTTTTGATAAAGGTAAAGCAAATTCAAGCAGATATAAAAGTCATAAAACAAACGTTTCCTATGTAGCTAAGCACATAAGGGGGGTGGAAAGAGAATTTGTTTGTTTATGTAAAATTATGTAAAAATTCTCTAACTTCCCTCATTTAATATTCGCTTTGTGATAAACTCGAAAACGTAGAAGTACTAAGATTTTCTTACAAAATTTGGAGGAGTGAACCTTATGAAAAAAACATTGGAAAAGTATTTACCAGAATATATAGTCAGTGGAGCAACTATGGCCGTCCTTCCTGTTACGACAAAAGATAAGAGGGTAATCACTCTTATATTAGAGGAGGAGGATTTGTTTCTTGTGCTCAAAAAGCCAGTAGAGGTTATTGAACAAAGCTGCAAATATTACGGTTCAAGTTATATTGGTCGTAAAGAAGGGACAAAAGAATTAATTGGTGTTACTCACAAAGCTCCGACAGCAATCAGTCCGACAGATAATTTGTATTTTTTTCCTACAACATCATCTGTCCGTAAGGAATGCGCCTGGCTTTCTCATTTCCATGTAGCAAGCAATAAACAAATACTGCATGGCACTCTTCTTGTAACACTAACAAATGGACAAACTTTGAAACTCGATATGTCTAAAGGGAGTTTTGATAATCAACTGTATCGTACTGCACAGCTTCGTTCCGCATTCGAAGATCGAAAAAAACATAAATCTTTTGTTACCTTTAGATTTGCGGAAAGCAATCAAATTTTTGAACCTCATCAAGATTATGAAAGACAATATCTAACTTTTTTGGATGAAGGAAAAGAAGAGTAACTATAAAAGAATCCTATGTCATTGTGACATGGGATTTTTTTAGGGAGTATAACATTTACGGGTACTGTTCTTTTTTCTTTCGTTGAGTGTATTATCATTCTTGTCATATGTCAGATAGAAATGAATAACTATGAACGTGTAGTGAAAAGAACGACAGTAGAGAAGGGGTTCACTCATCTAGATGCTTGGAAGAGAGTAGTAAAAAAATAATCTTATTCAAGGTAATTCCTTAGAGGAATTAGAAAAGAATGGTACAATACTAATACAAAGGAAGTTATGAAAAGAAGGAGAATTTATACATATATGGATTTACATGCTATAAAGGAATATATGACAATTGAAAATATACAAGAGCTGCTGCGAAGCTATCGTGCGTTCGGACCGCTGTTCGGCATTTCTCTGACATTGGTGGAAGCGTTTGTGCCTGTATTGCCGTTGTTTGCATTTGTAATGGCAAATGCTGCAGCGTATGGACTGTGGGCCGGTTTTTTTTATTCTTGGCTCGGTTCTTGTATCGGGGCACTGCTGCTTTGTTTAATCGTTAGAAAGTATGGCCGGCACCGTTTTTTTTCCTTTTTAAATAAGCACCCGAAAGTGCGTCAGTCGATGCGTTGGATTGAGAGAAAAGGGTTTGGCCCGATTTTTATTCTTTATTGCTTTCCATTTACTCCATCAGCATTAATCAATGTTGTTGCCGGTTTGTCTCGAGTGAGCATGAAGCAGTTTATGCTGGCGCTTATGCTTGGCAAGGTTGTGATGGTTCTAATGATTAGCTATGTGGGATTTGATGCGTTAGCACTAATCCACAAGCCAATTCGAACTATTATTGCTGTAGGCGGTATTTTTCTCTTATGGTATGTTGGGAAGAGAATTGAGATAAGGCTGGAATTACATAAGAAATAAGCATTGGTATGTATGTTTGTTACAATGAAGGGGGGAAAATGAGATGAGTAAAAAGCTGAAAAAAGAGGGAATGGAATGGATTAAAACAATTGGGATTGGTATTATACTGGCTATCTTCTTTCGAACATTCTTTTTTTCTACGTATGTTGTAGAAGGAAAGTCTATGATGCCAACATTGCAAGACGGTAATTTATTGGTTATCAATAAAATCGGCTATCAGATTGGAGAGCTGCATCGCTTTGATGTTATTGTATTTCATGCAAATAAACAGGAAGATTATGTAAAAAGAATTGTTGGTTTACCGGGAGATCGTTTATTTTATAAAGACGATGCGTTATACATAAATGGTCAGAAAGTGGAAGAGCCATATTTAGATGCTTATAAAAAGCAAATGGTTGGTAGCCCGCTGACAGGAGATTTTACTCTACAGAGTATTACTGGAGAGCAAGTAGTACCGCCTGGGCATATTTTTGTTCTTGGTGATAATCGCTTGGCCAGTCAAGACAGTCGCTATTTCGGGTTTGTGAAGATTAATCAGATTGTTGGAAAAGTGGACCTTCGTTATTGGCCTGTACAGGAGACTGGGACAAAATTCTAAAAGAAATCCACCTGAAATAATCAGGTGGATTCAATTTTATCACGATAGAACATATGTACTAGAGTGTGGTATGAATGGTAAAATAGAGTATAGGAATTTGTTATATAAAGGTGGGAAGTATATGTCACTTCAATTTGTTCTTGGACGTGCCGGAAGCGGGAAAAGCGAGTATTGTTTGCAGGAAATCGAAAAAGCAAGTAAGAACGATCCTTTTGGAGCAACAATTTTATATATTGTACCAGAGCAAATGACGTTTCAAGCACAGCAAGCGTTAGCTGCAAGGCTAGGAGGGGCAATTCGTGCTCAGGTATTCAGTTTTACGCGCCTAGCTTGGAAGGTGCTTTTAGAAACAGGCGGAGCCAGCCGCCTTCATATTGATCAAGTCGGCATTAACATGTTGCTGCGCAAAATTGTAGAGCTGAAAAAGCAAGATTTGAAGGTGTTCCAAAAAGCTGCGGAGCAAAATGGTTTTTTTGAACAACTAAGCACAATGATTGCAGAGCTGAAACGATACAATCTGAATCCTGCTGAGCTGTATTTACAGCAACAGGAGTTGGAATTGACTAGTACGAAAACAGAAGATGCGCTTCTTGCGACAAAGCTTCACGATTTGCATCTGCTTTATGAAGAATTTGAAAAGGCGCTGATAGGCAAATATCTAGATTCAGAAGACTATCTTCGCCTGCTTTGTCAAAAGCTTCCTTTTTCTCGATATGTAAAGGATGCAGTTATATATATAGATGGTTTTCATACGTTTGCCCCGCAAGAATTAGAAATAATCAAAGGGTTACTAAAGCACTGCGAAAGAGTCAATGTTTGTCTAACTCTAGAGGAACCATGTGAAAATAGGGACTTAGATGAGCTTTCCCTATTTTTTATGTCATCTAAGACATATCAAAGGGTATATCAGCTTGGGAAAGAATTACAAACTCCAATCCATTCTCCTATTGTGTTAACAGGGCAGCAGCGCTTTGTTAAAAGCTCATCTCTTGCCCATCTAGAAGAATACTATGATGTGCGTCCATACAAGCCGTTTTTTGATGATGCAGATATTACTATTCATTCGGCAGTAAATAGAAGAGCGGAAATCGAAGGAGCTGCTCGTGAGATAAGAGAGCTGGTACGTACAGGGTATCGTTATCGCAACATAGCTGTTATGCTTCGAAATGGTAATGATTATTATGATTTAATCAAGACCGTTTTTGAAGATCATGATATTCCATACTTTATTGATCAAAAAAGATCTATGCTGCATCATCCGCTTATTGAGTTTATTCGCTCTTCTTTGGAAGTGATACATGGACATTGGCGCTACGATGCTGTATTCCGCACGATTAAAACGGAGCTGTTATTCCCGATAAAGAGCAATAAAAAGCAGATACGTGAAGAAATGGATGAGTTTGAAAACTATTGCTTAGCTTATGGTGTTCAGGGAAGTAAATGGACAAACGAAATGCCATGGACTTATAGAAGGTACCGAGGTCTTGAAGGGGTTTCTAGCAGGCATACGGATGAAGAACTAGAATTTGAGCAGAAGATTAATCAATTGAGAATGCTTGTGGCAGAGCCACTGCTGCTGCTGCAGAAACGGTTAAAGAGAGCGAAAAGCACGAGACAAATGTGTGAAGCTTTATATTTATGTTTAGATGAATTAAAAATACCTGAAAAGTTAGAGGCTATGCGGGCAGAAGAAGAGAAAAAAGGAAACTTGATTTTCGCAAGCGACCATGAGCAAGTATGGAAGGAAGTCGTTGCCCTGCTAGATAAATGTGTGGAAGTATTGGGTGAAGAAAAACTGTCGCTTGATATGTTTATCAAAATAATAGGAACAGGATTAGAGTCGTTAGAATTTGCTAATATTCCTGCTTCATTAGATCAAGTAATTGTTGCGAATATCGACCGCTCACGTTTGTCTGACGTCCAAGCCGTTTTCGTGGTTGGGACAAATGAAGGGGTTATTCCAGCCATTCCATCTCAGGATGGTATGATTTCAGATGAAGAACGGGAAGTTTTGCTAGACTCAGGGATAGAATTGGCACCATCAAGCAGGCAAAAGCTGCTCGATGAATCCTTTGTTATCTACAATGTATTAACGAGGGCGTCTCGAAAATTATATCTCTGTTATCCACTGGCAGATGAAGAAGGAAAGGCTCTGTTGCCATCAAGTTTACTAAAACGTATAAAAGGATTGTTTCCTCGTATTGAGGATGTATTTATTACAAATGACGTAAGTGATGTAGCTAGAGATAAGCAATTTGCTTATGTGACGAACCGGACCATGACACTTTCCTATTTAACACAGCAGCTGCAGCGATGGAAAAGGTATGGGCTGCAGGAAGACCTTTCTTTTTGGTGGGATGTTTATAATTTTTATATTACATCTTCAGAATGGAAGAACAAGAGTATTCGTGTGTTGTCGAGCCTTTTTTATCAAAATCAGGCAAAAACTCTTGGTACAGATATCAGTCGCCAACTGTACGGAGAAGATATTCAGGGCAGCGTCTCTCGAATGGAGCTGTTCCAGAGCTGTGCATATGCCCACTTTGTACAGCACGGCTTGCGCTTAAAAGAGAGGGAGTTATTCAAACTGAATGCACCTGATATTGGACAGCTTTTCCATGAAGCATTAAAAGCAATGGCTCATCGTCTTCTTGAAGAAAGAAGAGGGTGGGAAGACTTGACTAGAAAAGAATGTGAGTATTTAGCTAGTGAAGCTATTGAACAGCTAGCTCCCTTGTTGCAGAAGGAAATCTTACTCAGTTCTAACCGCTTTTACTATTTAAAGAGAAAATTACAGCAAATTATCTCACGAGCCTCCATTATTTTAAGTGAACATGCAAAAGCAAGCGGGTTTGTCCCCGTGGATTTGGAGGTGCCGTTCGGATTTGGAGAAAAGACGCTTCCTCCGATGCAGTTTCAGCTTCAAAATGGAATACAAATGTCTGTAGTCGGTCGAATTGACCGTGTAGACAAGGCAGAAAATGAAAGTGGAACATTTTTACGAATTATCGACTATAAGTCCAGTGCAAAAACATTGGATATGGGTGAAGTATATTATGGTTTGGCTTTGCAGATGCTTACTTATTTAGATGTGGTAGTCACTAACGCAAGTAAGTGGGTAGGGCGCGGGAAAGATGTCACACCAGCTGGAGTATTGTATTTTCATATCCATAATCCAATGATTGATATTAAAAAAGATATGTCGCCGGAAGGCATTGAAACAGAAATTTTAAAGAAATTTAAAATGAAAGGCCTTATGCTGGCAGAAGAAGAGGCAGTTCGTCTTATGGATAAAGGGTTGGAAACAGGACATTCCAATATTGTATCAGCCGGTTTGAAAAAAGATGGTACATTCTATTCTAGTTCAGCTGTAGCAAGTGAACAAGAATTTGCTGTGTTAAAACAATATGTGCGTAGAACGTTTGAGAAAATTGGCACTAATATTACAGAAGGGGTTATTGATATCGCTCCTTATAAGATGAAGGAGAAAACTCCGTGTACATTTTGCGAGTTTAAATCGATTTGTCAATTTGATGAATCGCTTGAGGATAATCAATATAGGGTACTGCGCCCATTAAAAGGAGCAGATGCATTGAATAAGATGAGAGGGGAGAGTGAGAATTCATGATACCGAAACCGGAAGGAACACAATGGACAGATGATCAGTGGAAAGCGATAGCTGCAAATGGTCAGGATATTCTAGTAGCGGCAGCTGCTGGTTCGGGGAAAACCGCAGTTCTTGTAGAGCGCATTATCAAGAAAATTACTAGTAACGAAAATCCAATCGATGTAGATAGTCTGCTCGTTGTAACATTCACAAATGCCTCGGCTCAGGAGATGAAAATGAGAATCAGCGAAGCATTAGAGAAGGAATTAATGATGAATTCTGCTTCTTCTCATTTAAGAAAACAACTTAGCTTAATTGGCAGAGCATCTATTTCAACTATTCATTCTTTTTGTTTGGAAGTGATTCGTACCTACTATTATTTATTGGATATTGACCCTGGATTTCGGATTGGCAATGAAACGGAAATTCAGTTGCTACAAGAAGAAACATTAGAAGAGATTTTAGAGGATGAGTATGGTACACCAGATAATGAGCTGTTTTTCGATTTAGTAGATTGTTATACGGGAGATCGCAGCGATACTGATTTACAAGAAATGATTTTGAAGCTCTATACAGAAGCGAGAGCTCATCCAAATCCCGAACAATGGCTTGATGGCCTTGTAGAGCTTTATCATACAGAAGGGAAAACAATAGACGATTTACCATATAAAAAGCCGTTGATGGATGATGTTATGCTTCGTCTAGAAACAGCAAGATATTCCTTGGAAAAAGCAATAGTGTTAACGAATCAGCCGAATGGGCCCGTTCCTCGCCTTGAAACGTTTGAAGCAGACAAAATGCAGCTAGATAACCTTATCTCGGCAGCAAATACCTCTTGGCAAGCTCTGTATGAAGCGATGCAAAACGTGAGCTTTTCGAGCTTGAAGCGCATAAAAAAGGAAGCGTACGATGAGGATTTGGTTGAACAGACACAGAAACTGCGTGATAAACAAAAAGAAATTATAAAAAATCTTCAAGAAGAATTATTTACAAGAACACCTCAACGTTATTTGGCGGATTTAACATTAATGCATCCGCTTTTGCGAAAATTGACTAACATTGTGAAGCTCTTTGCGATCCGTTTTCAAGAAGTGAAACGTGATAAGGGCTTGGTAGATTTTACAGATTTGGAGCATTTGTGCTTGGAAGTATTGAGAGATGCTTCTGCAAAAGGCAGTGAGTTGATACCTTCGCCAGCTGCCCTGCAGTATCGCGAAAAGTTTGCTGAAGTTCTTATTGATGAATATCAGGATACAAACTTTGTACAAGAGTCTATTTTAAAGCTTGTGACAAGAGGTACTGAAGCAAATGGGAATTTATTTATGGTCGGGGACGTGAAGCAGTCAATCTATCGTTTTCGTTTGGCTGAGCCTGGTTTATTCCTTGATAAGTATAAACGGTTTACTCCTCACGGGATAAATGGGGGGATGAAAATCGATTTATCCAAGAACTTCCGTAGCCGTTCGGAAGTTCTTGATGGTACAAATTTTTTATTTAAGCAAATCATGGGAGAGTCTGTAGGGGAAATCGAATATGATGAAGAAGCTGAACTGAAATTAGGAGCAAGCTACCCTGAATCCACACAAACAGACGCAGAATTTCTTGTTATAAACCGTGAAGCGGGTGTTGATAAGGAAGATGATGAGAATACGGATAATGGTGAATATGATTTACTTGATTTAGAATCGTCCCAACTTGAAGCGCGGTTAATTGCACAGAAAATAAATGAGCTTGTTGCAGGCGGATATGAGATATATGATCGAAAGCATAATACGATGCGGCCTGTTTCGTATCGAGACTTTGTGATTTTGCTACGCTCCATGCCATGGGCACCACAAATGATAGAGGAATTTAAAAAGTATGGTATACCTGCTTATGCTGAGCTTACAACAGGATATTTTGAAGCAACGGAAGTCAAAATTATGTTAAACCTTTTGCATATCATTGATAATCCGGCACAAGATATCCCGTTAACGTCTATACTGCGTTCCCCTATCGTAGGATTAACAGACGAACAATTAGCTAGTGTGCGTATTCATATGAAAAAAGATTCCATTTATAAAACCATCACCTCTTATTTAGAATACCAATCATTACAGGATGATCTATTTGAAAGGCTCCAATGGTTTATGGCTCACTTAGATGAATGGCGCAGCATTGCGCGTCATCAATCATTATCGGAACTGATTTGGAAACTCTATCGCGAGACCGGATACTATGATTTTGTAGGAGGATTACCGGGCGGTAAGCAAAGGCAAGCAAATTTGCGTGTTTTATATGATCGTGCTCGTCAATATGAAGCAACAGCATTTCGAGGGTTGTTTCGTTTTCTTCGATTTATAGAGCGGTTAACAGATCGAGGAGATGATATGGGAACTGCAAAAACATTAGGAGAGCAGGAAGATGTAGTACGTATTATGACCATTCATAAGAGTAAAGGGCTGGAGTTTCCTATTGTGTTTGTAGCGGGATTATCAAGGAAATTTAATACACGGGATATAAATAAGCGCTATTTACTTCATAAAGACTTAGGATTTGGTTCAAAATTTGTAGATCCCAAAAAACGGATAACGTATACTACGCTGCCGCAATTGGCCATTGGCCGAAGGATGAAAATGGAACTAATTTCCGAAGAAATGCGTGTGCTGTATGTGGCACTTACACGTGCGAAAGAAAAGCTATATCTCGTTGGAACGATAAAGGATGCAAATGCACAGTTAGAAAAATGGATAGAAGCTGGCGAGCATGACCAGTGGGTGCTTCTTGAACATACGAGAGCACAAGCGACTGCTTATATTGATTGGATAGGTCCTGCTTTGATGAGACATAGAAGCAGCACTGAAATAACTTCTAGGCTGCCGCAAGTACCGGAGGAAATCCGTGACTATCCTGCTAAGTGGCATATGGAAATAGTCGAGACAGATACACTACTTGCGGCAGAGCCAGAGGAACAGCAACAGAGTCAAGAGCTATTAGAAACAGTTCGGCAACAGCAAGAGGTATCTATTGAAAGTACCTATAAACCACAGGTATACGAACGGTTAATGTGGCGTTATGCCTATAATCAAGCTACTACTCATCGTGCAAAGCAATCAGTTACCGATATTAAGCGAAATTATCAGCAGTCAGAAGATGAAGGAGATACAAGGTTCATTACTCCTTTACGAATACCGATACAGGAACGACCACGTTTTATGGAAAGGAAGGGTCTGACTGCAGCGGAGAGAGGAACTGCTATGCATACCGCTATGCAGCATATTGATTATAGGGGCGTGATTACAAAAGAAAGTGTGCAGCAACAGTTAGCAAAAATGGTAAATAATGAATTACTCACGCAAGAACAGGCAGAAAGTGTGGAAGCAGAAGCGATTGTAGCATTTTTTGCATCGCCTCTTGGGAAGCGCATGCAAGACGCCAAAGCTGTTCATAGAGAAGTGCCGTTTACGATGATGCTAGAGGCTAAGGATACGTATCAAGATTGGACAGGCGGTAGAGAAGAGGTTCTTGTTCAAGGGGTTATCGATTGTCTTATGGAAGAGGAGGGGGGCATGACCCTTGTTGACTTTAAAACCGACAGTATCAAAAGGTTTACTGGAGGGTTTATGGAAGCACAACCAATATTAGAAGAACGTTATCGCAAGCAGCTCCATCTGTATAGTCTAGCAGTTGAGAAAAGTCTTCAGCAAAAAGTAAAGGAAAAGTATTTATATTTTTTTGATGGGGGCTATATACTACAGATAGAAGATTAAATTTTAATACGGAGATTTGCAGATGAAAAAGCAGTTAGGAGTTTGTGAGTTATGTGGCCGGGAAGATTTGCAAATTACTGTGCATCATTTAATACCGAAAGAAATGGGCGGAACGTTTGGTCCAATTGCCAATCTTTGTCTTGCTTGTCACAAACAAATTCATGCATTGTATACAAATGAAGAGCTTGCGGGTCGTTTGTATACAATTGAAGCATTGCAAGCAGATCAACAAATTGCTTCGTTTTTGAAATGGGTTTGCAAGCAGCCGTCATCGAAATTGGTACGTACCAAAAAATCAAATGAGCGAAAGCATAAAAAGAGGTGATGAACACCTCTTTTTATGCATTTGCTGTTTGGTTTTGATCGTTTACATCAGGGTCCAATGTATTTGTAGCATTAACTCCGCTGAAGGTATTAATAACAATTCCAACATTGGAAGCGCCTGATCCGTTATACGATTTGGAGTTTTCTTTCGGTGAAACGTTATAAAAGTCTCCTAGATTAAAAGAGCCATTACTATTTTGCACCAATACATTTCCTACAAATGAAGGCATGATTTTCACCCGCCGTTTTATTTAGATGGTGTTACTATATGCTCGGTTCAGAGAAAGGTTCTTCCTCAATGTAGTGACGAATTTGCAGAATACGAGCATTTGCATAAACATTATCTGTAGAACCGATATGCAAAATGCCTGAATTTCCAAAGGATACAATTTCCACAGATTTTACGCAAATAAAAGGGACTTCGTGTACTTGATGCATACGTATATCCTGTTCTCGCTTCAATATAGAGATCTCTGTATCAAGAAACAGGCTGTATTTTGCAAAATGTCCTTCCTTTGCATCGTAAATGGGAAGTTCACGCTGTACGGCAATAGCTCGAGCTCGAGTTTGAATTTGATTGGAATCTCCTATTTGGAGAACGCTAGCAAAACCCATAGAGCGTATGTCTACGCGATTGACAACGGAAAAGCGTCGAAACAAGGCGGCTCTCTCCTTTATTTTTAAGTAGCATTATCCTGTTGGTGCTGTAGGCACATCAAGTACAAGAGGTACGAAAGGTCCTTTTGCTAAGGATTCAGGGGGTGTATCTAAAATGGAGGTCAAAATGAATGTATGAGCATCTCCAACAAGAACTAAAGCGGAGGAGGATACACCCGTACACTGAATGTTACCTACATTCAGTTCGCGATTAACCACAGTAAAGTTCAGAAATTACCACTCCTTTCGAACGTTATGCGGTAAATGTTGAATAAAGGCAAGGAATGCTTTATCAATATCCTGTTTCATTGTTTGGATTATAATTTCTTTCATATATTTGGGGTTAGAAGTTATTTCTGGATAAGGTTCTACTTGTGACATATAGTACGGGATACGATGCTCCATTTGTTTCTTTATATCATCAATCATCATTTGCCGATACATTTCATCAAGCGGTGTACGTTGTTCGTTTTCAAGTTGGATAATACGGCCATATGCTTCTTCATTCAAATATCGATCCATTTCTTGGATGATATCTTGATAAAAGTCAGGAGAGAGCTGAGCTTCAGGTTCTACCTTTAACTTTTCTTCTTCTATCACAAGGTCTTCTATAGGATTAGGGGTGAATGGGTTTAAGCCTATATTCAATGTACCGTTTAAGTTTTCCACTTTGAGCTGATCGAACTTATACTCGACCTTTCCAATGGAGGTCGGCGGATTTTTTCTCATAGCTTCAACTTCTTCTGATAGTTGTAGAATAGTTGCTTCAAGGTCTGCTATTTTCTGCTGCTGTTCTTGCAAGACAGCTTGAAGCTGCTGAAGATAAGGGAACAGGTCTTGGTTCATCATAGCAACCTCCATGCATAATAGGGAGGGAAGTCACTATGGCTAGGAGCCATTACTTCCAAACGAAGTAGAAATAATTTGTCCTTTTGCCTCTAAAGGTCGTGCTTCCTCAGTATAATCTCCCGTATTTGTAAACTTAGACAATGCTTTGATGCTTCCTACACTTCCGATTTGAAAGACGGAAGACGTAGTCACGCTTCCAACTTTTAAACTGTGGATGATGATACTTTGATTAACGTACAGCTTCAAACAGACACCTCCTGAGCTACAAAGATCCGATAGTTGGTTGATCTATTACATCTGAGTCATTGACGCTTGTGGTGTTCTGATAATTATAAACTGCAATATTTTGACCTACGTTAAATGAGCCTGCACCTGCGAAGGTACGAGCATAACTCAAGGGCTGAATCGAGAAAACATCACCTATATGAAATACGGCGCTGCTTCCAATATTGATAATGCTTACACTTCCTACGATGGCAGGCATGATGCAAAACACCTTTCAGATAAAATTTAAATCTTATTGTTATTGTATGGGTGTTTGCCCAAAAATGTGTATAAAATCTGAAAAATCTATAATAAAAAGCGCATACTCGCTACAGAGCATGCGCTAAACATTTTTATTTTCTAAATGATCGTGTAATTTCCAAAGTAATAAAATGTTTAATAACCTGTCCAACTCTTGACTGCAAGTTACTGTTTGTTTAGCGGTCATACCATAACGTGCAGCTAGATATTTCATTTTTGCTCGTTTTTTTTCAATGGCTAATTCAAACATAGTCTTTGCTCCATCTCCTTATTATTTTCGAGAAGACAACCTATTACCATTTTTGCTCCAATTTATTTAACTATATTATACAGAAATATCATAAAAAAGAAATGCTTTCGATAAAAGTAGTAAAAATGTTACAGCGTTTTACAAATAACTCAAATCCGAAAGGTTTTTGTGGTATTTTAGTATACGATTTTGTAGTAGAATGTCAACACTGTGACAATTTTAGAGGAATTTTTTATGCAAGGTGCGAATTAAATGTAGGATGATGTTAATTACAGCATGGAGAGTGGAGAGATGAGATTCATAACTGCTAAAAGGCAAGAAAAGGTATTTGTCGGCGTTATAGAGGAAACATTGACTACTGTATTGAATTTAAGAGAAGCCCAAAAGGAGATGGCAGGAAAAGTGTCATTGCCTATAACGATGCTAGAGTGCATTGAAGCGGGAGAAGCTTTTCTTTCGCAAGTGAATGAAGTGATAGGCTGGGCAAATGAACAGCAGAATCTCGCTAGTCGCTATCTCCTTGATGATGTCAAATTGATGGCTCCGATTCCAAGACCGCGAAAAAACATTCTTTGTGTGGGCAAGAATTATAGAGACCATGCTGTGGAGATGGGATCTGAGGATGTGCCGGAGAATATTTTATTTTTTACTAAAGCTCCGACAACGGTTATTGGACAAAATGATACAATTCAGTGTTACGAACATATAACAGAAGAGTTGGATTATGAAGGGGAACTAGCTGTTGTTATTGGAAGAAAAGGAAAAACAATTCGTCCTGAACAGGCAATGGATTATGTTTTTGGATATACGATATTGAATGATGTGACAGCTCGGGACATTCAAAGACGTCATAAACAGTTTTTTTTAGGAAAAAGCTTTGATACATTTTGTCCTATGGGGCCGTGCCTAGTTCATTCTTCTGCTATAGATGATGCTAGTTGTTTGAATATAGAAACAAAAGTGAACGGGGAGGTAAGGCAATTTTCTAACACTTCAAATATGGTGTTTAGTCTAGAGGATATTATTTCTGCTGCCAGTCAGGGGATGACTCTGGAACCTGGGGATATTATTGCAACGGGGACGCCTGCAGGGGTAGGAAAGGGGTTTAAACCACCGCGCTTTTTACGAAAGGGAGACCGGATTGAGATTACAATCGATAACATTGGAACATTGGAAAATGCAGTGAAATAAGATAACATATTCATTATGAATGGCTTTTTGATATGCAAAATAGCAGCGGTTTGTACTGTTCTTTATAACATGATTGATAATAAACCATATTATTTTTCTAAAACTCTTTGTACATGGTATTATAGAACTGATCGTACTTTTTAGAGGAGGAAGAAAAATGATTCACGCTCATATTACTGCTTGGTTAATTGGGATCATCTTATTTTTTGTTGCGGTTTCTATGTACAAAAATGGGAATAGCAAAGCGAAAATCGTTCATATGGTTCTACGCTTATTTTTTATTTTAATTGTACTATCGGGGGTTATGCTTTATATGTCATTAGAGCTGACATCTAGTATGCATATGTGGTACGGCATGAAAGCATTAGCTGGTATTCTAATAATAGGCTTCATGGAAATGGTATTGGTGCGTACTAAAAAAGAAAAGAACACTAAGGTATCTTGGTTTTTGTTTTTTGTTGCATTAGTGGCTGTTTTCTACTTAGGATTCAAGCTTCCGTTAAACATTCACATTTTCTCATAAAAAAAGAACTGCACTTCTCAGTGCAGTTCTTTTTTTTATTCACAATACAGCAATGCTGTATTTTTGTCCGTCTGTTCGCACAAACTCAAACTGGTCTCGCTGCCCGTTTTCGTCACGAACGAAATGATGATGCAGTGCACAAACTAAATCCAAGTTATCAAAGATGATAATATTGACACCTTGACAAGGGGTATTTTTGGGTTGGAACCCTAAAAAATTATGGCAAAATATGCAATCATATAGTGAATAATCCGATTGCTTTAACACGTTTGTTATTGCGGAAAAGGCGTTGTCAGACAGTAATTTGAGCCATTCTTCATAGGTAGGATGGAGCTTCTTTTTGACACGGATCATTTCTCCGTCTTGTAATGGATACAGCTCGTTGTCGACTTTAACAGCTTTATCTTCATAAAAGCGTGCTGGTAACCAGTTATTGTTATAGAGAATTTCAAAGTCATCCTCGATAATATCCCATAAAGAAAAAGCCTCATCGCTTTCCTCATCAAAAAAAATCCATTCTTCATTAATATATTCAATGTTTCCTAATGTATGGGCGCGAGGTTGTTCTCGAAATATATGATATCTGTTTTGTAACTCCATAAAGTTATCCTCCTTGTTGCATACTCTGTTTTTGGTATAGACAGTTTTGCTGCTTTTTAAACTTATAGACTGACACCACCCTGGTGTGATAGGCATACAATGAAAACAACTTTTGTTCTTGAAGGGATGATTTTTATGTGTGGAATTACAGGGTGGGTTGACTACACATGCAATTTAACTAATGAAACCGAAATAGTTGCTAAAATGACAGAAACATTATCAAAGCGGGGACCGGACGATACGAATATTTGGACTGTGACTCATGCGGCATTTGGTCATAAACGCTTGGCAGTTGTTGATTTAGAAGGTGGAAAGCAGCCGATGACGCGTAGTAAAGGCGCTGCTACTTATACAATTTGTTACAACGGTGAATTGTATAATACAGAGGATATTCGTAAAATTTTGCTGCAAAAGGGATATACGTTCCAAGGTCATTCAGATACAGAGGTATTATTAACAGCATATATTGAATGGGAAGAAGCGTGTTTAGAGCATTTAAATGGTATTTTTGCGTTTGCGGTATGGGATAGTGGAAAAGAAAAGTTGTTTATTGGCCGAGATCGATTAGGCGTAAAGCCGTTGTTTTTTAAAGAGGATTTCGGACGCTTGTTGTTTGGTTCAGAATTGAAGGCTATTTTGGCACATCCAAATGTAAAGGCAGAACTGACACGTGAAGGATTGGCAGAGGTATTTGGGCTAGGGCCATCTCGCTCGCCAGGGCACGGTGTGTTTGCTGGAGTACAAGAGTTGCGTCCTGGTCATGCATTGGTGTTTTCGAAGAGTGGATTAAAAGTATGGCGATATTGGAATGTAAAAAGTAATGTGCATACTGACAGCTTTGATGAAACTGTAGAAAAGGTAAGATTTTTATTAAGGGATGCTATTACAAGGCAGCTTGTATCGGATGTTCCGTTATGTACGTTCTTATCTGGTGGAGTAGATTCGAGTGCTATTACTGCATTTGCAGCTAAAGCCTATGAACATGAAGGAGTAGGGCCGCTTCATACGTATTCTATCGATTATGAGGATAATGATATATACTTCAAATCCAATGCATTTCAGCCAAATTCTGATGCACCGTATATTAATTTAATGTCTGAAACGTTCGGAACGATTCATCATCGCTGTATTATTCCAACAGAGGTGTTAGCTGAACACTTAACAGAAGCTACAATTGTAAGAGATTTGCCAGGGATGGCTGATGTTGATTCATCGCTGCTTTGGTTTTGTCGTGAAATAAAAAAAGATTTTGTAGTGAGTTTATCTGGTGAATGTGCTGATGAAATATTTGGTGGTTATCCTTGGTTTCATCGGCAAGAAGACTTGGCATCAGCAAGTTTTCCGTGGATGAGGTCGACGGAAGCTAGAGAAAATTTATTGAAAACGGAATGGAGAGAAAAACTGCAGCTTCGACAATATGTGCAACAGCGCTATGAGGAGACAGTAAAGGAAACACCAGTTCTTGATGGAGAAAGCTTGGTCGACGCTAAACGCCGTGAACTTTTCTATTTGAATCAGCTTTGGTTTATGACTACACTGTTAGACAGAAAAGATAGAATGAGTATGGGAGCAAGCTTAGAGGTGCGTGTACCATTTGCAGATCATCGTCTTGTAGAGTATATATGGAATGTTCCATGGGAAATGAAGATGTATAAAAACCGAGAAAAAGGATTGCTGCGCAAAGCACTAGAAGAAGTATTACCGAATGATGTACTTTACCGTAAAAAAAGTCCATATCCTAAAACGCATAATCCGTATTATACAAAAGCTGTAACAAAGTGGTTGAATCAATTATTGGAAGATAAAAATTCAATGTTACATGTCTTTTTTGATCGGCAGCAGCTGCAAGATTTAATTGCAACGGAAGGGAAGGCATTTGCTGTTCCTTGGTTCGGGCAGTTAATGACAGGACCACAGCTTTTGGCACATCTTGCTCAAATGCATGTATGGTTTGAAGCATATGGTATTAATATTAAGGAGTAGGGAAGCTTTTGACAACTGTTTGTAAAGATTAGTGTGTATTACAGCCTAGCGGATTTACCTTTATTTATAGAGTAATTTTTAAAAAAAGCGGACTGTGTCCGCTTTTTTTGGTTAAGAAAGCATAAAATTTTAAAATGTGTATTTCCTATTTTTACGTAGAGTATTGATGGATTTGAATAGTGTACAAAAATTGAAGAAGATTCCCCTGCTCAGTTTTTAATAGCCAGTATGTACCCTCTAATATGAAAAGCTATAGGAGAGGAAGTATTACAGAATGTAAATTACCTAAGGTTATAATGTTATCTTCAAGGTTGTTGTTTGTAAATAATTAACTATGTTTTAAGAGAATACGGTATGAGAATTCAAAGGTAATCATAATTTTGTAAGAAGGACAAGTTTAAATTCGTTGTTTTGTTTTTTGTAGTTTTATATAATGTTTGTATATGTTATGTACAATGTATTGTATAATACAAAAGAGAGTTGGGAGATAGAAGATGGCAAAACGGATTGTTGTTATAGGAGCGGGACCTGGTGGACTAGCAACTTCTATGCTGTTAGCCTCTAAAGGCTTTGAGGTAGATGTATATGAGAAACAATTATCTGTTGGCGGAAGAAACACAGCTTTGCATCTTGGGGAATATACATTCGACTTAGGGCCGACCTTTTTAAGCATGCCCCATCTTGTGAAAGAGCTCTTTGCATTGGTCAATCGTAAAACAGAAGACTACATGAATTTAAAAGAGTTAAAGGATATGTATGAACTCATTTTTGAAGATATTAAGCTGATGATGACACGAGATGAACACGAGATGAAAAAAAGAATTGCGGAGCGTTTTCCAGGAAATGAGACAGGCTATTCTTTATTTATGAAAGATAATGCTAAAAAATTGGAAGTGATGACTCCTATTTTACAGAATCCTATCGATAGGTTACAAGATTACTTGAGTTTGAGGGTTGTAAAAGCTCTACCTCATTTATCTTTATCTAAAAGCTTGTATGATGTGCTTTCTGGTTATTTTACAGATGAACGATTAAAGTTTGCTTTTACTTTTCAAGCAAAATATTTAGGCATGTCACCCTGGGAATGCCCAGGAGCGTTCTCTATTTTGTCTTATATGGAGCATGCATACGGTATTTTTCACCCTATTGGAGGGGTAAACCAGCTTCCGAAAGCAATGGCGAAAATTACAAAAGAGTATGGTGGTCGTATACATCTAGGAAAAGGGGTGAAAAAACTATTATTAAATGGAAAACGCGTGCAGGGGATCCTTCTTGAAAATGGTGAAGAGGTAATGGCAGATGAAGTAGTTATTAATGCGGATTTTGCGTATGCCATGAAGAATTTTCTCGATGAAGGTGTTTTAAAAAAATATAGCCGAGAAAAGCTAGAGAGAAAAAAGTACTCTTGTTCTACATTTATGATATATGCCGGAATTAATAAGCAATATGATTTGCCACATCATACAATAGTGTTTGCGAATGATTATAAAAAAAATGTCGAAGAAATTACAAAAAAAATGATACTTTCTGCTGATCCCTCCATTTATATTCAAAATGCTTCTGTGACAGACCATACTCTTGCGCCGAAAGGTAAATCAGCTTTGTATATATTAGCCCCCGTACCTAATAATATGAGCAATATCGATTGGGAAGATCACAAAAGTAAATTTCGTGATCTTGTGCTACGCATAATTGAAGAGAGAACAGATTTTAAAGATTTACGTGAGCATATTGAAATTGAAAAAATAGTAACGCCGAAAAATTGGGAAGAAGATATTTTTGTCTATAAAGGTGCTACATTTAATTTAGGTCACCAACTTTCACAGATGATGTATCTTCGCCCGCATAACCGGTTTGATGAACTTGAGAATTGTTGGCTTGTCGGAGGAGGAACTCACCCGGGAAGCGGGCTTCCTACTATTTTAGAGTCAGCCAAAATTACATCAAAGCTGATTAGAGAGAAATACAAAATGGAGGTGACAGGTAGTATATGAGAAATACAGGGATAGTTGGAGGAGGAATAGGCTCTTTAATTGCAGCACTATTATTATCGAAGCAAGGCATTAACGTCACAATCTTTGAGAAACAGCATAAGTTGGGGGGGCGCTTGTCCTTTGTAGAGAGAGATGGTTATCGGATTGATGAAGGACCGACTATTGTTTTGTTACCAAAGATAATAGAGGAGATACTTGAGAAGTCAGGAATAGATAGAGGGGATTATTCGTTGCTTTCTTGTGATCCCTTATACAAGATTCATTACAAAGATGGTTCTGCATATACGAAATATGCTGATCAAGCCAAACAGTTGGAAGAACTGCAAAGAGTATTTCCGGGTGAGCAAGAAGGTTATTTGAGATTTATGAAAGATATGAAATTACGTTTTTCTTTAGGGAAACCAATGTTTTTAGAAAAATCATTTATTCAAAAGCGGGATTTTTTTACTTATGAAAATATTAAAACGCTTTTAAAACTCAAAGTATACCAAACTACAAAAAAAATGATGAGCTCATATTTTCAAGATGAAAAACTGCAGGATGCATATTCACTTCAGACACTATATATTGGAGGAAATCCGAGTGAAACACCTGCGATATACAGTTTAGTATCGTACAGTGAACATGAATTTGGGATATGGTATATCAAAGGTGGCTATGCTGGCCTTGTGAGTATTTTAGAGAAGGAATTACGTAAAAGAAAGATTGAGATTTATTATGGGACTGAGGTAGAAAAGATAGAAGTACAAAAGGGGCGTGCTGAAGGGTTATGGGCGAATAATAAATTTTATTCGTTTGATACAATACTCGTGAATGGAGATTTTCCAAACATGCAGTCGCTCGTTGACACAGAAAGGACAAGAAACCCATATGTTCCTTCCTCTGGATGTGTATTACTTTATTTTGGTTTAAATAAAACCTACAAAGAGGCAGAGGTACACCAATTTTTCTTAAGTGGTAATATGGATAAACATATGCAGGAAATATTTATAACAAAAGAAGTGCCGACAGATCCTTCTTTTTATACATTTCATCCATCTCTAATTGATTCTTCACTGGCTCCTGCTGGAAAAGGAGTTTTATATACTTTGGTTCCTGTACCTTCAGGAGACCATATTGATTGGAAGAATGAAGCTAATTTTGTTGAAAGAATTATAGACAGTATACAAGAACGCGGGTTTCCTAATTTAAGAAATCATATCGAGTGGATGCGAGTTAAGACACCTAATGAAGCGATGACAGAAGGGCTGTATCAAGGTGGGAGCTTTGGGATTGCACCTATATTATTGCAATCAGGAGTGTTTCGTCCGCAGATAAAGCCGTTTGTAATAGAAAATGTATACGCAGCAGGAGCTTCTATCCATCCTGGTGGAGGTGTTCCAATCGTTATGTTAGGTGCAAATCTGGCGGTGGAAGCTATGCTGGAAGATCTTATACAAAGGAGTGGAACGCATTGATTTCTTTAGAAAAAGCGTACTATAAGTGTGAAGACATAATTAAGAAGAATTCTCAAACTTTTTATCAAGCATTTTCACTTCTTCCGAGGGAGAAGCGAAATGCTGTATGGGCTGTGTATGCGTTTTGTAGACGAGTAGATGATATTGTGGACGAAGGAGACAATGTGATTGAAGAGCTGGAACAATTTCACCGTGAGTTTGTAGCCTTCTTAGAAGGAAAAGCGGATAGAGAAGACTTTTTGTGGATTGCACTACAAGATGTATTTTCAAAGTTTGAATTGGAGACCAAGCCATTTTATGAGCTGATAGAAGGGCAAAGAATGGATGTAGTTAAGTATACGTATAGTACCTATGAAGAGTTGTTGCATTACAGCTACCATGTGGCAAGTACAGTAGGGTTAATTTTATTGCCGATTTTAGCTCCGGCAAAGGTAGAACATTTAAAACAAGGAGCCATTTCTCTTGGGCTAGCTATGCAAATTACGAATATTTTACGTGATATAGGCGAAGATCTAGAGCGCGGCCGTACCTACCTACCTGCACAGTTAATGAAAGCATACGGCTACACTGTGGAACACTTATGTACAGGAACTGTAAACGATTCATTTCTATCCCTTTGGGAGCATCTTGCTAAGGAAGCAGAGAATTTATATAATGAAGCATTTAAAACTATACATTTATATCCTCTAACCTCCCGAATTCCGGTAGAAGGGGCAGCTCGTTTATATCGGGCCATTTTGGATGAAATTCGTAGAAATCAGTATCGTGTGTTTGGTAGGAAGTATTTTGTGCCTGATGAGCAAAAGCAAGCTATCTTATCTATGTTGAATAAAACAAAGAAGGAAGTTATTTAGTTTCCTTCTTTGTTTTTATTATATGATTTGCTACATTTAATCCACTTATAGTTACCATAGGAGAGCCTCCTCCAGGGTGGGTCGTTCCTCCTGCAAAATATAAATTGTGGATATCTTTTGCTATATTAGAAGGACGTAAGAAGGCGTTCATCCGATGGTTTGCAGAAATACCATATAAAGCACCTTTGAATGCTCCGAACTTCTCTTCAATATCAAGTGGAGAAATAACCTTTTCTACTGCAAGATGGGGATTGATAGATATTCCATATGTCTCTAGTTTCTTATATACAAGCTCTTTATAGTCTTCCAGTCCATCATGTGCCTCAGCATTTTTGGTAGAAGGAGCATTCACGAGAATAAAGAGATTATCCCCGCTTGGAGCTACAGTAGGGTCTGTGTAAGAAGAATTACAAATATAAATGGTAGGGTCCGTTGAATAACATTTATTTGTAAATAAATCACGGAACTCCTGCTCATAATTATTTGAAAAGAAAACATTATGATGAAGTAAGCCTTGGTGTCGTTTTTTTAATCCTGCTAATATCACAAATGCAGAGATAGAAGGTTCATATCCTTCTATTTTTTGATTTGTAAAATGGGGTCGTTCTTTTTCAAGTACTAAATGAGGATAAGCCTTCAGTAAATCAGCATTCATTATAATAAAGTCTGCATTGACTGTTTCTCCTGAATTTAAAATAATCTTGTTAATCTTTCTGTCCTTAACCTCAAGTTTCGTTACTTGCGTACTCGGGTAGAGTTTGACCCCTAATTTCCTCGCTAAGCGAACAAAGCTTTTTGCAATATTAGAGTTGCCTCCTTTTACATAATATACTCCGTGTATCAGCTCTAAATACGCAATCATCGCAAAGGTTGCCGGTGTTTGATAAGGAGATGAGCCGATGTAAGTAGCATATCGATTAAATGCTTGAAGAATATGTTTATGCTGAAAGTAACGTTGAAAAAAGTGATCCAATGTTTCAAGTGGACGTACTCGAAGAAATGCTGCTCCTAAAGAAGGAGAAAGATAATCCTTCCATGATGTAAACATACGGGGCAGAAAATAGCGTGCTGATAAATGGTATAATCGCTCAATCTCTGCTAAAAAGGAAGGGTAATTGTGCAGTCCTTTCGTATCAATCATTTTCAATTGTGCTTTCATAATTTGCTGAGAAGTTGAGAAGTCAAACGAAGTACCATCAGGAAAGAAATTTCTCGTATGCGAAGCAAGCTTTATAAGCTGAAAATAGTCATCAGCTTTCTCGCCGGTTTGTTCAATAACATGCTGAAACACATGCGGCATCGTAATTGTGTTAGGACCAAAATCGAAATAATAATCATTTAATTGGATAGGCATAAGTTTTCCGCCGAAATGTTCATTTTTTTCAAATACACTTACTGAAAACCCGTTATACTGTAATGTGATAGCAGCGGCCAATCCTCCTAGGCCACCTCCGATTACAACTACTTCCTTCATAAGTAAGTCCGTCCTTTCCAATGATAGTTTTTCTTTTGCAAAGCAAGTTTCATAGAATGAATCATTATAACAATGAGTGATAAAATAGAAAGAGGAAGTGTTACAAACAACCATTTTTGCTGTTTTGTACACCAATCGATATATAAGCGCTGCAACCATAAGAGTAAAATAGGCAGCAATCCTGTCATACCATAGTGAAAATCTAAGACAATAAGTATGAACGGCCAAACATAAAAAATAAGGTAAAATGCCGTTAATCCTATTACAAGGGGCACAGATCGGCCTAATCCAATAAAAATGTTTTTTGTGAAGCCACTCCATACTTCTTTATTAGTTTCGTACATATAACATGAAACATGGGAAGTAATGTTAGCTAAAATAACATGATGTCCGTTAGCTTTCATCTTACGGGCAATATGAACATCTTCTACTAGAGAGGATTTAACAGACTTATGTCCTTCGATTGAAAAATAGGCATTTCTTTCAAAAAGCATAAATGCTCCGTGAGCTGCAGTCGTATGTATACGCGATGTATAGTTTGCAAGCATAATAGGAAGGTGAAAATATACTATAAAATGCTGCATAGGAACAAGAAGTTTTGCGAGCCAAGGTGTAACTGGAAAATGGGGGAATCCGGTTAGCAGTTTTGCTCCTCGTTTTTGTAACAAAGCAAGAGCGGTTTCTACCGTATCTTCTTGTATCTGAACATCGGCGTCTAAAAATAAAAAGTAGTCTCCAGCTGCTTGTTGACTTAATTGATGACAGGCATGTACTTTACCAACCCAGCCTTTTGGCAGGATGTTACCTTTGATTATCCGGAAACGGTTGTCACTGCCAATAGCTTGGGTTAGTAAGGAAAAAGTATTGTCTGTTGACTGGTCATCAAGAATAATACATTCAAAGTTAGGGTAACTGAGCTTTTGAATATTCGTAATAAATGCAGAGACATTCCGTTCTTCGTTTCGCATAGGAACAAGAATAGAGGTAAATGGAGTACAACACTTACGATGCTCGACATTCGTAAATTTAGGAAGAAACATAGAGTTCAAGATTGTCCAAAGCAAAAATAAAAGCGATGTAGCTGAAAGGGTAGTTAGTATCATAATCATGTATTCCACCTCCATTCTTTAAGTGGAACAAAGGCATTTAGCTGTTCCGTCACAACTAGTGTCTTTAAGGAATTTAACTGATTTGTAAAAAGCTCTTCAGTATACTTAGTCTTGTCCCTACGTGTAGTACCTGCAAGCTGGTTATAAAACAAAGGTTCGCCAAAAGCAATGTATAGATCAGGCTTTTGATGATGACCGAATGAATAGTAGTAAGAAACCGGAACAATAGGAATGTCCAAGTTGTTTTCGATTATATAAACGAATCCTGGTAAAAAGCTGAGCGGACGAATTTCTAAATGTTTTTCATCCCCTTGTGGAAACAGCCATATACTTTCTTTTTGCTGGAGGCGTTCACAAGCATAGTGTAAGGAGTGTATAATGTCTTTTGGGTTGCTTCGGTTAATTGTAAAAGCACCTAAATATCGGAAAAAAGGAAAGCGTTTCATACCGCTTTCATGCATCATAAAGCAGCCGGAGTTATCAAATACATAACGGTTTAAATGAATACTGATAATTCCGTCCCACCATGAACTGTGATTCATTATAAATAATGCTGGTGAGGGGGGGCGCTCAAGTGAATGTTTTAAAACTAAAATACGATGAAATCTGTGCTTTAGTAAAAAAGTGTTATATTGGTGAAAGCCAAATTGAAGCCACCGTATTTTTTGTGCTGGAATCATCTGTTCACTCTCCTTTGCCGAAAGTAATAGATCAGTATCGGTAAGTTGTAAAGAGATGTAATACAAACGGCTAGATACAGTTTAGCAAT
Source organism: Bacillus sp. 165 (assembly GCF_017742235.1). GTDB lineage: Bacteria > Bacillota > Bacilli > Bacillales > Bacillaceae_G > JAGHKQ01. The sequence goes on along the minus strand of NZ_JAGHKQ010000001.1, from coordinate 600,053 downwards.
GAAAGCTAGCAGAATAAACATAAAGATAACAAGAATATAAAGAACAATCATTTTTGTATGCCAAGCAGAATCTTCTTGATGCCAGTACTTTTGTAAGTAGAAATAAATGAATAGATGAAGAAAGGCGGCAACGAAAAACCACCCCAAAAAGTTTTGTATGGGGATATTATAGTAAGGGCCTGTTTTTTCCCATATCCAATATTGTTTAGCCACAAATGCTACCGGATCGATAATTAAATCCATCCCCACTGCAATAACTCCTCCCAAAAAAATATATATAATGCTACTTCTATTTTGCATCATACGTTTTATCAAAGCATGAGAGGTGCTAATAACGATTAGCCAAGCAAAGCCAATGGTGATAGGTATTCCTAGAATCTGTGGACCGAAATCAGATTGATAAAAGTATTTTCCGAAAATCCATCCATATGTAGTCCCTGTATACTCAGCGATCATGGAAGCAAGAAAAATGATTGCTGAAACAATCCCTCCTTGTAATACCCCATAGGATTTGCACCAATATATTGCTCCCAGTGTGCCGGAGAGGATTAAAAATACAGCATTTGCCCACTCTAGCCATGGTGGGAGAATATTAAGGCTCAATAAAATAACACCACACGCGTACCAAATTAAAAAGAAACGAAATACATAGTTTTCCCAATTCATAAAAGTATCACCTATTTGTATTATATGTTTATTTATAGTGGATTTTCAATTTTTGTATAACTTTTTTAGATGAAATATATAAGAAATTATCGGATGTGTGAAAGACTAGGAGTTACCTATATCATATTTGTCAGTTGTGGTAATATTCGAAATTTGTAAAAAGGATAGGTGGATGTGTATATTTTCTTTCTATAAAAAAACTGTGGAGAGGGATTCCACAGTTTTTATGGCGTATCATTTTGTAAGGCGTCGCAGCCTTCTTCGCCTGTACGAATTTTTATTGCATTCGTAATTTCGTATATGAAAATTTTTCCGTCACCTGGTTTTCCGGTGTTTAATACTTTTCTTGCTGTATCAATAACTGATTGGACCGGTACTTTGCAAACTACAATTTCTACCTTGATACGTTCGTGCATATTGATTTTTCGTTTCATACCTCGATAGACTTCGGTAAATCCTTTTTGAAACCCGCAGCCAAGAACATTGGAAACTGTAATGCCGCTCACTCCGATTTTGGCGAGCTCCTCTTTTAGATTTTCAAATCTTTCTGGACGTGTAATGATTTCAATTTTTGTCAATTTGTCGCTCATACACTCACCCTCTTCCTATACACTCTCATGATATGCTTTTTCGCCGTGCATTGTAATATCAAGTCCAATTGCTTCTTCCTCTTCATTTGCACGTACTTGAGTAAATAATCCGATGACTTTCACAATTAAAAATGTTCCAAGTGCTGCGAAAGCATAGGTGGCAAGAATTGCAATGCATTGCTTTCCGAGTAATGCAGCACCTCCGTAAAATAAGCCGTCTGCTCCTCCGCTGTTTACAGATGTTGTAGCGAATAGCCCTGTAGCGATTCCGCCCCATGTTCCGCCGATACCGTGGCATCCAAAAGCATCTAGTGCATCATCGTAGCCGAGTTTTTTCTTTAAATAAAAGACGGACAAGAAGCAGATGGCTCCGCCAATCAACCCAATCACAAGAGAGGATAGAGGAGTGACAAATCCACAAGCAGGAGTAATGGCGACTAAACCGGAAATGGCTCCGCTTACGGCACCGAGAACAGTTGGTTTTTTGTTGATAATCCATTCGCATACAACCCAAGAGATTGCTGCCATGGCTGCTGCTGTATTTGTATTGATAAAGGCTGTCAATGCAACGTCATTGAGGGTAAGAGCACTTCCGACATTAAATCCAAACCAGCCAAACCAAAGTAGACCTGCTCCTAGGACGGTAAATGGGAGATGATGAGGAGCGGAGGAGTGAACATCTTTTCTTTTTCCGAGCATGATTGCAAGTACGAGTCCTGATACACCTGAGGTAATGTGAACAACGTTGCCGCCTGCAAAATCGAGCGCTCCAAGTTCACGAAGCCAGCCGCCAACACCCCAAACCCAATGTGCTACTGGATCATATACAAATGTTGTCCATAATACTATGAAGAGAAGAAATGCTGAAAATCTCATTCTCTCTGCAAATGCACCAGAAATTAGGGCTGGTGTTAAAACCGCGAACATTAATTGAAACATCATAAATAAATTATGGGGAAGAGCGGTGCTGTAGTCTGCGTTTGGAGTAAATGTTACATCTTTCAGACCAATCCAATCTAATCCGCCGATCAGTCCGTTCCAATCGGGGCCGAACGCTAATGAATATCCAATTAAAATCCATTGAATAGATACAATTGCCATAGCTCCATAACTATGCATAGTGGTGCTTAACACATTTTTGCTTTTTACCATTCCGCCGTAAAATAAAGCCAAACCAGGGGTCATCAGCATCACCATAACAGTTGCTAAGAAAATAAAGACCGTATCTCCAATGTTGATTCCTTCCATATATAATTCCTCCATTCTCGTTTTCTACTAAACTTAACTTTTCCGTTTTCCTAACACCGGCGCCTAATGTTAGATTATGTTACATGAGTTGTTATATTTAATATCATATTCAATTTATATTCAATTATCAATAGAATTTTCAGAAAAAATAAACAAATTTATATATAAAAAAAGCCTATTTTTATTGTAAGCGTTAACAAGTATTATTTGTTCTTACATGGATCGATTTTGTATTTATTTGTATAAAAATAAACGAGGTGAAAAGGAATGAAGTTTATGCTTTGGAGAAATTTTCATGGGATATATGAATAATAATGATAATTATTATCGATAATAGTAATGAAAAAAGACAGCCGTCCACGCTGTCCTTTTCATTATTCTTATATTTCTGCTTCAAATGTTTTACAGTCCGTTTCTTCGCTTTCAGATGCTTGCTTGCCCTTGTGGCTGACCACGTAAATTTGGTCTGCGGAACATTTATTTCCCTGTGCCCAAAACTTGCAATTGTTTACCTCGCATAATACGTCTAGTGCCATTGTTATACACCTCCTCAGTCAGTAGTTTTGACTTTTTTTGAGGTGTGTATACTTTGTGAGAAATAATTGATTATATCAAGTGTTTCACTTTTGTATTTAATAATTTTTCTTTCTTCACTATTCTAAGCAGGCTGAGAGGAAGTGACGAAAGATTTTGTTTCCCATATACGTGAACGCCATCGCCATAGCATCAGCAATCCCCGTAGCCATTCGTCTGCGATAAAGGCAATCCAAACGCCGATAAGACCAAGGTCAAAATGAATACCCAAAATGTATGCGATAGGAATACTGACTCCCCACATGGATAAAATCCCCATATATACAGGGAATTTTACATCTCCTGCTGCACGAAGCGATCCGATGATAATTAAATTAAATGCACGTCCTGGTTCAAGAATAATAGTGAGTAAAATCAATGCAGCACCTGTTTGAATAATATCAGTATTATTTGTGAATATGCCCATTAGCTGTCTGCTGAATAGTGAAAATAACGCAGCCATCAAAATGGAAATAAGGATTGAAATCTTTAGTGCTTGGAGACAGCTTTTAAATGCTTTCTCGTAACGTTTTGCTCCGACAAGCTGCCCGATGATGATTTGTTCTCCTTGACTGACAGCTACACTGAATAGAAAAATAAACATAGTAATGTTTTGTGCGTACACTTTTGTAGTCAATGCCTGTGTACCAATCATAGTGATAAACATGGTTATAATCATTTGGGAAGCGTTATAAGATAAATTTTCCCCAGCTGCAGGAATACCGATTTTTAATAAATTGCGAAGATGGTGTTTGGGAAAGAGTCCGCCTTTTATTGATTTAAATGGATTACCAATTCGTCGCATAAGTAAATAGACTATGATAATTAATCCGATGGTTCTGCTTATTGTAGTCGACATCGCAACCCCAGATTCTCCTAAAACCGGCATGCCAAACGGACCGAAAATTACAAAGTAGTTTCCAATTACATTCAATACATTCATGGTGATAGTAACTATCATCGTATCACGGGTAAAGCCATAACTGCGCAAAATCGCGCCGACTGTCATGATAAATGCTTGGATGAAAGAAAAACCTCCTACGATTTTCATGAAGCTTTCCGCACGTGGAAGCAAATCGGCATCTAACCCCATTGCTTTTAGGAGTGGGGCGGAAAATAAAAAAATAAAGAAACTGACAACTATACCAAATACGGCATTAGCTGCTAAGGATACAGCTGACACCTCCATAGCACGTAATTTGTCTTTAGCTCCAAGATGTTGAGCAACGAGAATAGCGGTGCCAGCTGTAATAAAGCCAAACATAACAATAATGATATTTAATACTTGATTCGCAACTCCAACTGCAGCAACGGAATTATCTGAATACTGACTTAACATCAATGTATCTGCATTGCCCATTAGCATATATAGTAGTACCTCTATAAAGATAGGCCAAGTTAAAGTGAACAAAGATAATTTCTGATTTTTTTCTTTATTCATAAGACAACTCCTTTGTAAAAACCGACTTCTAAACCATACTTAGTTTACATAGTAATTGCTATAATAAAAAGAGAATGAAACGAAGAAAATAGGATAAAATCGACTTTTGATTTTTTTAATAAAACCATTAATTGCATACAGGAAATCTAAAAGCATCAAGGATTTAACGAGAGATAAAAGGGGAAAAACATGTATTGGTAAAAGGCTTACATTATAGGAGAAAACATGAAGACTTTATTATTTCAAATTCCTCCGTTTCCGACTTTTATTAAGGTGGGTAAGGGAACATTTGGGAAAGGAAAAAAACATTTTCGGCGGATTTATACAGTATTTGATTTTTTATATGTACAAAAAGGAACGTTGTTTATGAATGAAGATGGAAAGGAGTTTGAAATTAGAGAGGGAGAATATATTATTCTTTCCCCGGGACATGAGCATTTTGGATACAGACCTTGTGAAGAGAGTACAGATTATTACTGGTGTCACTTTTTAGCTCACGCCCCTTATTTCCTAACAGACGAAAAAGAAATACAGTGGAATGATGTGCTTGTTGCAGAAGAAACATTTACAGAGCCTGCCCAGTTTTTAATGCAAATACCACAAAGCGGAAGTTTACAAAACAAAGACTTAGGAGAACGGATGCTAGAGGACTTGACCAGTGCAAATGACCATGCGTTAATCGAGAATAAATTGCAGCAGCAACTGCACTTTCATAAATTCCTTCTTTTTCTGCAAAAAGAGGCTCTTGCCATTCCTAGCGCTGCGGAAAAGGTGAGTGAACAAGCAATTGCTTATATTCTCGAGCATTACAGAGAAGAAATGAAAATAACAGATATTGCTGAAAGGCTTCATTATCACGCGGACTATATTACGCGGTGTATGCAAAAAACCATGGGGATGGGACCGCTGCAATATTTAAATGAAGTCCGATTGGCTTCTGCAAAAAAATACTTGTCATCTACCAATGAGAAAATAAAAAAAATTGCGAAACAAGTAGGGATCCATGATGAAACATATTTTTCTCGGCTGTTCCGTAAAAAAGAAGGGATGAGTCCACAAGAATATAGAAGAATGCTGCAAAGAGAGGGCATTAGATCACCTGATTAAGAAAGAAACGAAATGGCATTTCTTTTTATTTGGAGACAAGGTATGGTGAAAAAAGAGACATGGGGGTAGGAGGAAGCTTGCTTTAAAAAAAGGAGCACAGATTGCTCTGTGCTCCTTTTTTTAAAAGGATAGAACTATAAATCCATGTGCATCTAGCACTAAATCTACATTCGCTGTTTCATGTGCAAATTCTTCTCCAGTTAATAGGTTTGTTACGGTTTTTCCTTTTAAGTCATAAGGGATATCAACCGTAATACTCTTATCTGAATTGTTAAAAGTGAATAGAAGGGTAGTATCTGCAAATGTTTTTGCATACATAACGTAATTTAATTCATCATTTGCGCGAATGAATTGAAATGCCCCTTTGTTTCCGAATGCTGGGTTTTCTTTTCGTAGTCGAATGAGTTGAGAAATGAAGCTGTGTAACTCACCGTCTTGTTGTTTCTCCTCCCAAATCATGCATTCTCGGCATCCGGGATCCATTCCGCCTGACATGCCAATTTCATCTCCGTAGTAAATACATGGTGAACCTGGTGATGAGAGTAGAAATGTGAATAATTGCTTCACTTTTGCTTTGTTCTCCCCGCATACTGTTAAAATTCGAGGAGTGTCGTGACTGCCTAACAGATTGAATGCTACTTCGGTTGCGTTTTCTTGGTACATAAGAAGAGCATCTGTTGTTTTATGGGCAAACTCTTCAGCTCCGAGGGCTTCTTGTGCGAAAAATTGAATTGCTGCACTTGTATATGGGTAGTTCATCACGGCATCGAATTGATCTCCTTGCAGCCAAGGCATAGAATCATGCCAAATTTCCCCTAAAATGTATACGTCAGGGTTAATTGCTTTTACTTCATTGCGGAATTCCCGCCAGAAGTCATGCGAAACTTCATTTGCTACGTCCAATCTCCATCCATCAATCTCAAATTCACGAACCCAATAGCGGCCAACCTCCAATAAATACTCTCTTAATTCGGGATGAGAAGTATTAAGCTTTGGCATCATATGAGTGAAAGCGAATGTATCATAGTTTGGTGCTGGCTCTGTTTTTACAGGGAAGTCCCACATATAGAACCAATCTTTGTACTTAGAACTTTCTCCGTTCTTCAAGACATCTTGAAACTGCGGGAAATAGAATCCGCTGTGATTGAATACCGCATCTAACATCACTTTAATACCCTTTTGGTGACACAACTGCACTAACTTTTTGAATGTTTCCTTTGTGCCAAATTGCGGGTCGATTTCCATATAATCAATAGTATCGTACTTATGATTAGAGGTTGCTTTAAAAATCGGTGTGAAATAAAGTCCTGTTACTCCTAGATTTACAAGATAGTCAAGATGTTCAATGACACCTTCAAAATCACCCCCAAAGAAATTTGTTGGTGTAGGAGCTTCGCTTCTCCAAGGTAGAGTGCCTTCAGGGTTATTTGCAGGGTTTCCATTAGCAAAGCGCTCTGGAAAAATTTGATACCATACAGTATCCCTTACCCAAGCTGGTGGAGTGAATACATCTTCTTCATTTAAGTAAGGAAAGCAAAAATACGGTGCAGTGTCATTTGTTATAGGTTCTGAATAAAACCCTTTTTCAGCATAAATTATAGTTTCATGGTTATCTTGTACTTCGAATCCGTAGCGGAGACGGCGGAAATCGGGCTGAATAGCTACAAACCAGTAGTCAAATAATTCTGTTGTCCCTATTTTTGTCATTGGAGCTGTTTCATATTGCCAATTACCATTGGTGAATTGATAAGGATCCCCATAGATTAGGTGTGCTTCGTTTACATCATTTTTCTTGGTGCGCAAGCGAATATGTAATGTTTGTTTGTCATACGCATAAGCATAGTTGTTTTTCGGGCGATGATAAATAGCTTCCTTCAGCACTGATTAGACCTCCTAATTTTTAAATGGCAATCGTTTGCCTTCTTTATTCTTTAGGTTATTATTTATATTAAGTAAAGTCAATGCTGGTTATATTGTATATTGAGCAGGGGTGATTAGATTGCAGATTTTCACTATAAAATGGTGTTATTGTTAATACAGCTGTAATTTCAGCTAAGTGCAATATTAGATTTCTGATAAAATTTCAAAAAAATGTTGAATAAAAAAGATTACTAGTTGTATAATAAAAATCATAAAAGGTGCAAACGTTTTCACCAATTGTTGTGCAAACGTTTGAGCAATTTTACTTTGTTATTATAATTTATTTAGGAGAGGGGTATTCTCTATGAAAAAAGCGAAAGCGCTATCTTTATTGACTGTGCCTGCCTTGGCTATTGGTGTTCTTTCCGCATGCGGACCAAAAGATACTGGCAAGGATGAGGGTGCAAAAAATACAGCAGAAAAACAAAACACTCTTTTAGTTTGGGAAGACAAAGATAAGAGTGCAGGTTTAGAGGACGCTGTAAAATCTTTCGAAGAGAAATACGATGTAAAAGTAACAGTAAAAGAAATGCAAATGACGGATCAAGTGAAGCAGCTTCGTCTTGACGGTCCTGCTGGTACTGGTCCTGATGTAATCACACTTCCTCATGACCAAATCGGAGGAGCAGTTACAGAAGGCTTACTTGCTGAAGTGAAAGTAGATGATTCTGTACTTGATAAGTTCACTGATTCTTCTGTTGCAGCAGAAAGATTTGACGGAAAATTATACGGGTTACCAAAGGCAACAGAAACACCTGTATTCATCTATAACAAAAAGTTAATGCCAAAGGCTCCTGAAACAATGGACGAGCTGTATACATTCTCTAAAGATTTTACAAAGAACGGAAATTACGGGTTTTTAGCATTATGGGATAATTTCTACTTTGCGCATGGTCCGATTGCTGGAATGGGCGGATATGTGTTTGGTGAAAAAGACGGCATGTTAAATCCAGATGATATCGGATTAAACAATGATGGAGCAGTTAAAGGTGCTGAGTATATCCAAAAATGGTACAAAGAAGGGTTGTTCCCGAAAGGTATTATCGGTGAAAATGGTGGTTCTGCAATGGACGGCTTATTCAACGAAGGCAAAGCAGCTGCTGTAATGAATGGTCCTTGGGCGTTTGATGGAATACAAAAAGCAGGTATTGATTTTGGTGTAGCACCAATGCCGACACTGCCAAATGGCGAGCATGTTAAAACATTTATGGGTGTTAAAGGATGGCATGTGTCTTCATTCTCTAAAAACCAAGAGTTAGCTACAAAGTTTATCGATTGGATTACAAATGAAGAAAATGCAAAAGTTCGTTTCGAAAAAACTCAAGAAATTCCACCTGTAAAATCTTTAATTGAAGATCCAATTATTGCTGATAATGAAGGTGCAAAAGCAGTAGCAATTCAATCTCAATATGCGGTTCCAATGCCAAATATCCCTGAAATGGGTGAGGTTTGGACACCGGCTGCAAGCGCATTACAATTAATTGCAACTGGAAAACAAGATGTAAAAGCAGCGCTTGATGAAGCTGTAAAACAAATCAAAACAAATATTGAAACAAACCATAAGAAATAAAAAAAGAACTAAAAATCTCACTGTATGTTGCCTCTTCGTGATGAAGAGGCAACATAACCTATTTTAAAGGGTAATGAGAGCCTAAAGGGGGAACCCATAATAATGGAAGAAATCTTACAACCAACATCACAATCGAACCACCGTAAAGTTGCAACTGCATTGTCTGTTATCCCGGGTCTTGGGCAAATATACAACCGACAGTTGTTAAAAGGGCTTATCTTATTAATTCTAACTGCATCTTTCGTGATTGCATTCAAAGATTTGTTAAACATTGGATTATGGGGAATTGTGACACTCGGGGAAGAACTGCCTCGCGATCACTCTATTTTTTTGTTAGTACAAGGGATTTTGGCGCTCATTGTTATCGTTTTTGGTCTGGCTATTTATGCCTTTAATTTACGAGATGCATACAAAAATGGAAAAAGACGCGATTTAGGTCTTAAAGTAAGTTCTGTAAGAGAACAGTATAAAAACCTCGTTGATAACGGCTTTCCTTACTTAATGATTACACCGGGCTTCCTTTTGCTAGTATTTGTCGTTATTTTCCCAATTATTTTCGTTGTTTTATTAGCATTTACAAATTACGATTTATATCATTCTCCTCCTGCAAAGTTAGTAGATTGGACGGGACTACAAAACTTCGTTGATATTTTCACATTATCGATTTGGAGAACTACTTTCTTTGGAGTATTGGGTTGGACAATTGCTTGGACATTTATTGCTACAACATTACAAGTGTCGTTAGGTATTTTCTTAGCTATCTTAGTCAATCAGCCTGATTTAAAAGGAAAGGCAATTATTCGTACGATTTTAATTTTGCCTTGGGCAGTTCCAGCATTTGTATCAATTTTAGTATTTGCTGGAATGTTTAATGAATCTTTTGGTGCAATTAATACACAAATTTTAAGCGCGTTTGGAATCGATCCCATTTCATGGATGACAGAGCCGCTTTGGACGCGTACAGCATTAATTCTCATTCAGACTTGGTTAGGATTTCCATTTGTATTTGCTATGGTTACCGGCGTATTACAAGCTATTCCAGCTGATTTGTATGAGGCTGCAACGATTGATGGTGCAACAACATGGCAAAAATTCAACAAAATCACATTGCCATTAGTGCTTTATTCAACAGCCCCGGTTATCATAACGCAGTACACATTCAATTTTAATAATTTTAACATTATTTATTTGTTCAATGGCGGCGGACCAGCGGTACCAGGACAGAATGCCGGAGGAACAGATATCTTGATCTCTTGGATTTACAGCTTGACGATGACATCTGCACAATATGGTAAAGCGGCGGCTATTACAATGCTGTTGTCTATCGTTGTTATTTCAGTAGCATTATGGCAGTTCAAGAGAACAAAATCATTCCAAGAAGAGGATATGATGTAATATGGGGATTAAAAAACAAAAATATATTAGATTGACGTTATCTTATTTAGTACTTTTGTTTATGGCTGTTGTTATTTTCTATCCAATCCTTTGGATTATAGGTTCTTCTTTTAATGCAGGAGATAGTTTATCGGGATCGAGCATTATTCCAAAAAATGCTACATTAGAACATTATCGCGAGCTATTTGATACTTCAAATAGTGATTATCTATTATGGTATTGGAACACATTAAAAATCTGTATTTTTACGATGATTTTTTCGGTTATTTCGATTGCTTTTACTGGCTATGCATTTTCAAGATACCGTTTTGTAGGACGTAAAAATGGGTTGTTAACGTTCTTAATTTTGCAAATGATTCCAAACTTTTCCGCGTTGATTGCATTATTTATCTTGGCACAGCTAACGGGCTTGGTAGATACACATCTTGCTTTAATTTTGATCTATGTCGGAGGAGCAATTCCAATGAACACATGGCTTATGAAAGGCTATTTAGATACGATTCCAAAAGAATTGGATGAATCTGCACGTATTGATGGAGCAGGACATTTTCGTATCTTCTGGCAAATTATTATGCCTCTTGCGAAACCAATTATAGCGGTAGTAGCATTGTTTACGTTTATCGGACCGTTTACTGACTTTATTGTGGCGCGTATTATTTTAAGATCACCTGAAAACTATACATTGGCAGTTGGATTATACGATTTAGTAGCAAAACAATTCGGCAATGAATTTACAAAATTTGCAGCTGGGTCTGTCCTAATTGCTATTCCAATTGCTATACTATTCTTGTCATTGCAAAAATATTTTATCTCTGGCTTAACGGCTGGAGGCACAAAAGGCTAAGAATAGTATTGTGGAGAGGGGGAGCGGAGATGTGCAAAAGAGTGATGACACTATTGCTAATCCCGTTTCTTCTTTTTTATGGAATGCCTGTAGGGGCTGCTGAAAAAGAAGAAAAAAGTTGGCAAGATGAAAGTATTTATTTTATTATGGTAGACCGTTTTAATAACGGAGATACAGCAAACGATTTTGATGTGGATACTAAGGATCCCAAGGCGTACCATGGCGGTGATTTAAAAGGAATCATTAAACGGCTCGATTATATAAAGGACATGGGCTTTACCGCTATATGGCTTACTCCTATTATTGATAATGAAGATAAAGGGTATCACGGGTATTGGCCAAAGGATTTTTACAAAGTAGATGAGCATTTTGGAACGCTTCAAGATGCAAAAGAACTTGTGAACGAAGCGCATAAGCGGGGGATGAAGGTAATCTTTGACTATGTTGCTAACCATACTGGCTACAACCATCCTTGGTTAAAAGATCCTTCAAAAGCAGGCTGGTTTCACGAGAAAAACGAAGCAATTAATTATAGTAATCAGCAATCGGTAGAGGAAGGCTGGTTATATGGCTTACCTGATTTAAACCAAGATAATCCAGAAGTGCGAGACTACATTATCAATAATGCGAAATGGTGGATTAAAGAAACAGGTGTGGATGGTTTCAGGTTGGATACAGTCAAGTTTGTTTCTAAGGAATTCTGGACAGATTTTGCCAAAGAAATGAAGTCCGTAAAGAAAGATTTTTATTTAATTGGAGAGGTATGGGATGAAGACCCGCGTTATATTGCAGATTATATGAACACGGGTATAGATTCTTTATTAAATTTCCCATATCAAAAGGAAATCACGAATGCATTCAGTAAACCGAATGTTTCTGCTGAAAGTTTGTACAATGTATGGATGAGGGATGAGAGGTTTTATGCGCATCCTTATATGCTAGGTACCTTCATCGATAATCACGATATGAAACGCTTTGTTCGAGTGGCATTGGAAAATAAACAATACCCGCCAACACGGTTGAAACTAGCATTATCCTATCTGTACACATCTCCTGGTATTCCTATTGTATACTATGGTACAGAAATCGCATTGGACGGAGGAGAGGATCCTGATAATCGCCGTCTAATGGACTTTAAAACAGATGATAAATTTTTAAAGTACATTTCTAAGCTAGGAGAGCTGCGAAATCAGCTTCCATCTTTAAGGAGAGGAAGTTTTGAGCTATTGTATGCAGAGAACGGCATGAGTATATTCAAGCGCGTTTATAAAACAGAAACTACTATTGTTGCGATTAATAATACAACCGAGTCACAAAAGGTACATTTGACCAATGAACAATTAGCACAAAATATGGAATTAAGAGGATTGTTAGACGATGATTTAGTACGTTCTACAAAGGACGGATACGATTTAATATTGGATCGTGAGAAGGCCAATGTATATGCGCTTGCTCCTAAAACTGGGTTAAACATTCCGTTTATCGCTACATTAATTGGTATTTATGTGTTATTTATGATTTTTTTAGTATTGGTAAAACGCAAGAAAAAGCAATAACGTATGTTGTGCTCTAATGTGAATTGCATCCATCCTTATAGAACACACGAATTTATTGAGAAACAGCCTAGATGGAATAAGTAAAAATTCATAGGAAACCGTAAAATTTTTGTAATTAGAATGTTATAATGTAAACGATTCAGGAAAAGGAAATACTTATACTGTACAACTTTTTCTGATAATAATTTTTGTTTATTAAGTTTCTTAATGCTTTGTGGGCTCAAAAGGTAGTCAAGAAACAGGTTAAGGAGAAAGGAATGGGTGTAAATGGCTGTTACCATTAAAGATGTAGCCAAAATAGCAAATGTTGCACCTTCGACCGTCTCTCGAGTAATTGCAAATAGCCCAAGAATCAGTGAAAAGACAAAAAAGCGTGTCAGAAAAATTATGGATGAACTTGGATATCATCCAAATCTGAATGCTAGAAGCTTGGCTAATCAAACAACAAAGGCAATTGGGCTTGTTATGCCTAGTTCTGCGAATAAATCGTTTCAAAACCCGTTTTTTCCGGAGGTCATTCGCGGCATTAGCTCCTTTGCTCACATAAAGGAATATTCCTTATATATGTCAACAGGCGAAACAGAGGAAGAAATTTATGAAGGTGTTGTGAAGATGGTGCAGGGGAGACGCGTGGATGGAATTGTTCTCCTATATTCACGTATTGATGATAAAGTCATTGAATATTTGATTGAGCAACAATTTCCGTTTGTTTTGATTGGCAAACCGCATAAAGCAATAGAAGAGATCACATATGTAGATAACGATAACTATTTAGCCAGCAGAGAAATTACACAGTATCTTATTTCCCTTGGACATAAGCATATTGCATTTGTAGGAGGCAGTCCGGATTTAATGGTAACAAAAGAGCGATTGGCAGGATTTAGAGAAGCTCTTAAAATTGCTGAACTGTGGTTATTGGATGATTATATCTTTTATATGGACTTTTTGCGTGAAGGCGGACAACAAGCGGTAGAACAGCTTATGTCTTTGCCACAGCCACCTAGTGCAATTGTAGTAACGGATGATTTAATGGCGCTTGGTGTGCTCAGTATGTTATCAGAAAAGGGGTATTCTGTACCTGATGATGTGTCTGTGGTAAGCTTCAACAACGTGATTTTTTCTGAGATTGCCTGTCCTCCGTTAACATCGGTGGATGTCCGTATCTTCCAGTTAGGATACGAAGCTGCAAAATCTTTAGTTGAAAAAGTGGAATCGCCAGATCTTGCTCCAAAAAGTATTGTGGTACCATATAAAATTATTAAGCGTCAAACTTGTAAATTGATTGAAACTCAGCTATGCACTTAGTGACATAGCTGAGTTTATATTTCGAAGTGCAAACGATTGCATAATTTTAAATAATGAAGGTGAAAAAATGAAAAGATTATTTGGTGTAGATGAATGGAAAATTATTGAAAATAAATTACATAAAGATGAATTTCGTTTGGCAGAAAGTATGACAAGTTTAGGAAATGGCCACATGGGAATGCGTGGGAATTTTGAGGAAACTTACTCAGGGGATTTTCATCGAGGTTCATACATAGGCGGAGTTTGGTTTCCGGATAAAACACGTGTTGGGTGGTGGAAAAACGGTTACCCAGATTATTTTGGCAAAGTTATTAACTCTGTAAATTACATTGGCATACGTGTCTTAATAGATGGAAAAGAACTTGATTTATACAGTGCAGATATAAAAGAATATTATCGTGAATTGGATATGCAGCATGGAGTATTAACACGAAAGTTTACGGTGAACCAAGAAGGGAAAGAAACGGAATTTGAAGTTATTCGTTTCTTGTCTGTAGCAGAAAGCGAGCTCGGAGTAATTCGTTACAATGCAACGCCATTAAACTATGAGGGAGTTATTACATATATTCCATATCTAGATGGTGATGTACGGAACGAAGATTCTAATTATGAAGAAGATTTCTGGTTACCTGTCTCGCAAGCGGTGAAAGAATATGAAGGCAGCTTAGTAATGCGTACGAAGGATAATCCTTTTGGAACACCTACGTTTCAAGTGGCTGCGACAATGAATATAGAGGTCCAATGTCCTGTTGCAGAAATACAAGCAAATAGCAAGAACGAATATATTGAGAATATCATTACGGTAAAAGCTAAACAAAATCAAACAGTTACGTTAACAAAATATGTTGCTGTAACAACGGATAGAGATTATGACGCTCAAGTACTTGTCGAAAAAGGAAAAGAAATATTGGCAAGAAGCATCGGGAAAGGATATGATACCTTACTAGACGAGCATAAAAAAGGATGGCTGTCTCGGTGGGAAATTGCAGACGTAGAAATTAAAGGGGACCAGGAGGCGCAGCAAGGAATTCGTTTTAACTTATTCCAATTGTTCTGTACATACTATGGTGAAGATGCTCGCTTAAATATTGGACCAAAAGGATTTACTGGTGAAAAATACGGAGGGGCAACATATTGGGATACTGAGGCTTATGCACTTCCTTTATATTTATCAACGGCCAAGCCAGAGGTAGCGCGTAATTTGTGTGTTTATCGCTATAACCAATTAGAAGAAGCATATGTAAACGCCAGCAAGCAAGGTTTGGCAGGGGCTTTGTATCCAATGGTAACGTTCACTGGAATTGAATGTCATAATGAGTGGGAAATTACATTTGAAGAAATTCATCGTAATGGCGCTATAGCATATGGAGTATATAATTATGTTAATTACACCGGCGATAAAGATTATTTACATACATATGGTATAGATGTGCTGACAGGGATTTCGCGTTTTTGGGCAGATCGCGTCCATTTTAATAAAAAGAAAAAATTATATATGATGCATGGTGTGACAGGACCAAACGAGTATGAAAATAATATCAACAATAACTGGTATACAAATCTAATCTCTGCATGGACACTGGAGTATACACTTAGTGTAATAGAGTACTTAAAGGAAAATGGTCATCAAGACAGACTGGCTGAATTAAAGATTGCAGAAGATGAGATTGCGAAGTGGAAAGATATTGTAGGGAATATGTATTATCCTTATGATGAAGAGCTTGCAGTATTTGTACAGCATGATACATTCCTAGATAAAGACTTACGCACAGTAGACACGTTGGCTTCAGAAGACAAACCATTGAATCAGAATTGGTCTTGGGATAAAATTCTACGCAGCTGTTTTATTAAACAAGCAGATGTATTGCAAGGAATTTATTTCTTAAATGACCGATTTACATTGGAGGAAAAGCGCCGCAACTTCGAGTTTTATGAGCCGATGACAGTACATGAATCCAGCTTATCACCATGCATCCATTCTATTTTAGCAGCAGAGCTTGGAATGGAAGGAAAAGCGTATGAAATGTATAATCGCACAGCTCGTTTGGATTTGGATAACTATAATAACGATACAGAAGATGGTTTGCATATTACAAGTATGACGGGCTCTTGGCTAGCTATTGTCCAGGGCTTCGCAGGTATGAGGACATTCAAAGAATCCCTTTCATTTCAACCGTTTATTCCATCTGCTTGGGAGAGCTACTCCTTTAATATTGTGTATAGAAATCATAACTTCAAAGTAGGGGTAGACAAAGAAGGAGTCACATTGACGCAAACAAACGGGGACGATTTACAAGTAAAAGTATACGATGAAACAATTACTCTGCCGGCGAACGGTACAGTTACGATAGCGCTTCAACAAAATAAAGCCTAATGATAAAGACCCGCTGGTACTAGCGGGTCTTTAACTTATGTACTTATCGATAATTGATAAATTGGATATCAATTGATAAATCTGCTTGACGGACAGCAGCGATTATGGATTGTAAGTCATCACGGCTTTTTCCTGTCACTCGAATTTGATCGTCTTGAATTTGACTTTTGACTTTCAACTTCGTTTCTTTAATGATATTGTTAATTTTTTTTGCGTTATCTTTATCGATTCCTTGTACTAGCTTTGCACGCTGGCGAACGGTTCCACCTGCAGCATTTTCAACTTTTCCGTAATCTAAGTTTTTGATAGGGACACCACGTTTGACCAATTTTCCAATGAGTACATCTTTTAGCTGTCCAAGCTTGTACTCATCGTCCGAAATTAAGACAATCTCTTCTTTTTCTAAGTTGATGTCACTTTTGCTCCCTTTAAAGTCATAGCGAGTCTGAATCTCCTTTAAGGCAATGTTGATTGCATTGGAGACCTCTGGAAGATCTACTTTTGATACAATATCAAATGAACTTTCTTTTGACATATTTCCACCTCCACCATTCTTTTACTCTAATTATAGTGAAATTCTGAAGGAATCACAAATAGGAATAAAAACATGTTATAATTGTCCTTTGTTTAGGGTATTATGAGATTCTGATACAGTACATATTTTGAGAAAGGAATTATTATTAATGAAATTAGAAGCTGGATATATTGTGACTGTCACCGTGTTAAGAGAAACAGATATTGGATATATGGTCGGTACTGAAGAAACAGAAGTGTTTATGCATAGAAATGAAGTAGCGGGCGAGATATGTCTGGAAGATACTATTGATGTATTTTTGTATCACGATCACCAAGGGCGTCTTACAGCTACAATGAAAACGCCTCTTATTACCGCAGAAGATTTTAATTGGGTACCGGTAAAAGAGGTTAAATATAACTTAGGAGTATTTGTTGACATTGGCGTTTCCAAAGATATGTTAATTGATAAAGAAGATTTGCCTTCCTATAAAAAAGTATGGCCGCAAGAAGGAGACGAGCTTTACTGTACGTTAAAAATAACTCGCAGCGGACGCCTTTTGGCCAAAATGGCAAATGAAGAGCAACTAAGAGATATTATGGTACCGGCAACGGAGTCAATGTTTAACAAAAATGTAAATGGAAGAATTTACAAGTCCCTGCGCGTAGGTGCCTCGATTATTACAGATGAGCATTTCTTAGGATTTATTCACGAATCCGAGCAACGAGAGGAACCGCGTATTGGAGAGAGGGTATCTGGCCGCATTATTGATGTTAAAGAAGATGGAAGCATTAATGTGTCTCTGCTGCCGCGCAAGCAGGAAGGTATGGATGAAGATGCTCAGACTGTATACGATTATATGGAGAACCGAGGAGGGGCTATGCCGTTTTGGGATAAAAGCTACCCAGAAGATATTAAAGAACGTTTTAATATGAGTAAGGCTGCTTTTAAACGTGCGCTTGGCAAGCTTATGAAGGAAGAAAAAGTGTACCAAGAAGACGGCTGGACCTATTTTAAAAAGAATAATGAATAAAAACCCTGCTTTGACAGGGTTTTTATTATTCATAGATGATCTGTTTTCTTAGAATATGATTTTTTTCCGTGCTGAGCATTTTTATGCGCAAGTATATTTTTTTCAAAATGTTTTGCGTTATTATCTCTTGCTTTTTTATCATTATCACTTGTATGCGGCATAATAAAATTTCCTCCTTAATTCTGTGATGCATGTTTATCGTCCCCGTTTCAGTAAAGACTATGTATAAGCTTAGAAAAAATATTAAAATAATGTTTTACAATTACAGATAAATTAAGTATGCTATGACATTGTGGTACAAAGTTACATAAGATGAGTTGTATATTTCGAGATGGTTGTAGTAAGGAGGAGTTTAAAGAAGTGAACATAAAGCTAAATTATAAGGAGTTTACAAAAAAAATCTTTATTGTCTTTATAGGTGGACTTTTAAACGCAATCGGCATGAATTTGTTTTTAATTCCTGCAGATGTATATGCGAGCGGCTTTGCTGGACTAGCCCAGCTTATTTCGCGTATTACTGAAGAATATACTCCTTTTCATCTATCAACCGGTATTTTATTCATTGTATTTAACATACCGGTAGTTATTTTAGCATGGAAAAAAGTAGGGAAATCTTTTACGCTGTTCAGTTTTATCAGTGTCGCGTTTATGACTTTGTTTCTAGAGATTATACCGGTGCGTGCCGTATCCCATGATATTATCTTGAATGCGGTTTTCGGAGGAGTCATAGCTTCTGCTGGTATCGGTTTGACGTTAAAATATGGAGCGTCTACAGGAGGGTTAGATATTGTCGCGATGATTTTATCGCGCTTAAAAGATAAACCCATTGGAATTTACTTTTTTGCATTTAATTCCCTTATTATTATCACAGCCGGACAACTGTATGGATGGGAAAAAGCATTATACACATTAGTAAATTTATACGTATCCACTCGTGTTATCGATGCCATTCATACTCGTCATGTAAAGGTAACGGCCATGATTGTCACCAAGAATGGACCTGCTCTTCGTAAAGCTATCCATTCTTGTTTAGTGCGAGGCATTACTACTGTGCCTGCCACAGGAGCATTTACGAATGAAAATAAAGAAATGCTGGTTATGGTTATTACTCGTTATGAGTTGTATGATTTGGAGCGAATTATTAAGGAAGTAGATCCTCATGCGTTTACAAACGTGGTACAAACTGTAGGGGTATTAGGTGCTTTCCGTAAAGACTAAAATAAGGGGCAAGTTGCCCCTTATTGCGTATCAGAAAGGTTTTGCAGTTGTTCTTGCATTTCTCTCAGCTGCACTTTTTCAGCTGTAGAGGAATTTGCATAAGCTGAGGTAAGTGCATTTTTGGCTTTTGAAACTAACTCTTGTTGTTCACTAGATGTACACTGTGAAGCTTGTGTGACAGCATCTCTTGCTTGTTGAAATAAAAGGTTGCCCATTAGATGCCTCCAAGAGTAGAATTATTTTGTTCTTTTCTTGCTTCTGCTTGTGCTAAAGTAAGGTGGTAAGGAATCTTTTCGTCATGTTTCATTACTGCATCAGAACCTTGTTGAACAAAACGCTTGGATTTGTTTTTTTTACCCAATGTGGATTCCTCCTTTATGTTAGCAAAACAAGAGTGACACATTTGCTGTGTCTTGTTATATTGTTTGTTATTTGAAGAATCCTATGAATGATAAATTTTACATTACAGTCCTAATACTTCCTCTAAGTAAATGGCTATGCCATCTTCCTCGTTTGATAATGTTACATGATTTGCTAAAGATTTCAAAGCTGGTATACCGTTGCCCATTGCTATCCCGTGCCCTGCATACTCAATCATTTCAAAATCGTTATCCTCATCTCCAAATGCAATGATGCGATCCTGTGGAATATCATAATGCTTTGCTACTCGCTGTAAACCCACAGCTTTGTTTAATCCGCTTTTTACAATTTCAATAATATGCCAAGGTGCAGCCCATCTGCGATGATCGATTACTTCTGCATGAACATCGCTTAAATGAGTTCGAATTAGTTCGACTTCCTGTTCATCCGCATCAATTAATAAACATGTAGGATTGTCTTGTAAAATACGGAGTAAATCGCCAGTGTGTACTTTGGGATTACCGAACTGGAAAATATGTTTCATACCTTCGTCTATATAACGCACATATACATCATCGATTACTTCTGCATAAATATTTTTCACACCGAATCCGGCGCATGCTTTTATAATTTCTTGGGCAATGGTTAAGTCTAGAGGTTCGTGATATTGTCCCCAAGAAGGGTCGAGAGGGTGGTGAATGTATGCACCATTAAAGTTTATCATTGGAGTGTCTAATTTCAGCTCGTCATAATATAAGCTGCTGGCACGATAGGGACGTCCAGTTGATATAACCACAACATGGCCTTGTTCTTTTGCTTTTGCAATAGCTTTTTTCGAGCGTACTGAAATTGTCTTGTCATCTTTCAACAGTGTTCCATCTAAATCGAGAGCAATCAAATGTTTTTGCATAGCATCACCTTTTTTTATAAGATTGTATAATTTTATCTTACGCCTTTATCTGTTTCTTTGTCTACCTTAAAAGCTAAAGTGAATAGAAAGTCAAGATGAAATTGAGAATGAATATAAATGATACTAAAAAATGTGTCCACTTTGTGAAAGGGATTACATTTTTTTGGAGAAACGATATAATAAAAATGTAATCTTCTCGTGTAAGTTTTTGACTCTCCTGTGAGCTGGCCAGTTTGGTCAGTTTTTTTATGCAGATTTATAAAAATAACAGGCTTGTCTAATTGTTTGAATCTATCCTGTCTATCTGAACAACTTCCATCACATGCTTCGTTCAGAAAAGCAACTTTTTTTAAATATATGAGGCTTATGATATTCTTATGTAAGGGAAAGGCTTATATGAAAGAAGAGCAAGCAGTGATACTTATGTTAACCTGTAAAGACTTATACTCCGTCTTATCAGCATAATTTTACTAATAAAACACATTCATGATTCAAAGAGATAACGGGAAATATAAGGGTGTAAGTATTTTTGGAAGGAGACAAGGATTATGGGACAAAATCATCGATTCCGACCTGGACAGAAAGCACCGAATGATGGTATTTATGTAGAAATCGGCGAAACGGGGAGCATGGTTAAGCATCCTAAAATGATTAAGCTCAATGTCGGAGACAAGTTCCCTGAGACCTCAAACCATAACAGACAATGGACATATAAGAGAAAACCATAAAGTAACATTCGTGTTCAATTCGTCCATTAATATTTTAAAACAAGATTGAAGCCATCTCTTTAAGGGATGGCTTTTATTTGTAGAAAATAAAATCTTGGATATAATAATAATTAAAGGTCAAATTTAGTCAAGAAAGGGAAGGGAAAGACAGTGGACGTAAATCGAATGACGCAAAAAACTCAAGAAGCGGTTATGCGGGCACAGTCAATTGCTGTTGCTAACAGTAACCAAGAAGTCGACACTATACATGTATTGCATGCTTTGTTACAGCAGGAGGAAAGCTTGGCAAAGAGAATTTTACAAAGAATGAATATTGATACGGCGCAATTTGAAAAAGAGGTGCGGGTTTTATTAGATCGAAGACCCCAAGTGAGTGGCAGCGGGGTGGAAGCAGGAAAGGTGTATATTACTAGTTCTCTCCAAAAAGTATTTGTAAGAGCAGAAGAGGAGGCAAAGCATTTAAAAGATGAATATATCTCTGTCGAGCATCTGTTACTTGCGTTTGCTAATGAAAAGGCTGCTTCAGATATTGGAAAATTATTCGCTCATTTTGGAATAAAACGAGAATCCTTGTTGCGAGCTTTGCTAGAGGTTCGAGGCAATCAGCGTGTTACAAGTCAAAATCCTGAAGTTACATATGAAGCGCTGCAAAAGTATGGAAGAGACTTAGTTGCGGAGGTTAGGCTTGGTAAAGTGGACCCTGTAATTGGGCGTGACAGCGAAATTCGTCGTGTCATTCGTATCTTATCGAGGAAAACCAAAAACAACCCTGTTCTCATTGGAGAGCCTGGCGTTGGGAAAACTGCGATTGTAGAAGGATTAGCACAACGAATTGTTCGAAAAGACGTGCCTGAGGGATTAAAAGATAAGACAGTATTTGCTTTGGATATGAGCGCCTTAGTTGCAGGAGCAAAATTTCGAGGGGAATTTGAAGAAAGATTAAAAGCAGTACTGAACGAAATAAAGAAAAGTGAAGGACGTATTTTGTTATTTATTGATGAGCTTCATACTATTGTAGGGGCAGGCAAAACAGAAGGGGCAATGGATGCAGGAAATATGCTAAAGCCCATGCTGGCCCGAGGAGAATTGCATTGCATAGGTGCGACTACACTAGAAGAACACCGGAAATATATTGAAAAAGACCCGGCACTTGAACGCCGATTTCAGCAAGTGCTAGTGGAAGAACCGACAGTCGAGGATACGATTTCGATTTTAAGGGGATTAAAAGAGCGTTTTGAAATTCATCATGGTGTCAATATTCATGACCGAGCTCTAGTGGCTGCAGCTGTTTTATCTGATCGTTATATTTCTGATAGATTTCTACCAGATAAGGCGATTGATTTAGTGGATGAGGCTTGCGCCACTATCCGTACAGAAATTGATTCTCTTCCAACTGAGCTGGATGAAGTGACGAGACGTGTGATGCAGCTAGAGATTGAAGAAGCTGCTTTAAGTAAAGAGCAGGATCAAGCAAGTCAGGAACGATTAAAAGTGTTGCAGAAAGAGTTGTCTGAACTGAAAGATAAAGCTCACAGTATGCGAGCAAAGTGGCAGTTAGAAAAAGAAGAAATTCAATATGTTCAAAATATTAGAGAGAAGCTGGAGAAATTGCGGAGAGAGTTGGAGGAGGCAGAAGGAAACTATGATTTAAATAAAGCTGCGGAATTGCGGCACGGGCGCATACCGGCTTTAGAAAAGGAGCTTCAGCAGACCGAAAAGGCTATGCTGCAAAAACAAGGGGAAAGCCGTTTGTTACGTGAAGAAGTAACTGAAGAAGAAATTGCTGGTATTGTATCACGTTGGACAGGTGTTCCAGTTACAAAGCTCGTAGAAGGTGAGCGTGAAAAGCTTCTTCGGCTTGAACATATTTTAGCAGAACGTGTAATTGGACAAGAGGAAGCGGTTAAGCTGGTCACAGATGCCGTGCTGCGAGCAAGAGCTGGAATAAAGGACCCAAATCGTCCTGTTGGTTCTTTTATCTTTTTAGGGCCCACTGGGGTTGGGAAAACAGAATTAGCTAAAACGCTGGCGCAATCGTTGTTTGATAGTGAAGAACAAATAATACGTATCGATATGTCTGAATACATGGAGAAACATGCTGTATCGCGTTTGATTGGAGCACCGCCGGGCTATGTAGGATATGAAGAAGGCGGACAATTAACAGAAGCTGTTAGACGAAAGCCGTATTCTGTAGTGTTATTGGATGAAATTGAAAAAGCACACCCAGAAGTATTTAATATCTTATTGCAAATGTTAGATGATGGTCGCGTAACAGATTCACAGGGACGAACAGTGGATTTTAAAAATACAGTAATTATTATGACCTCCAATATTGGTTCTGCCTATTTATTAGAAGGTTTAAACAATGAAGGTGAAATAAAAGAAGAGACAAGAGAGGTTGTTTTAGGACAGCTTCGTCAACACTTCCGTCCAGAGTTTTTGAATCGTGTTGATGAAATTATATTATTTAAACCGCTCACAACAGCAGAAATTAAGGAGATTGTTGATAAGATTATAAAAGAATTACAGAGACGTTTGCATGATCGGCATATCACATTGACATTGACAGAAAAAGCAAAAAGCTTTATAGCAGATGCCGGGTTCGATCCGCTGTACGGCGCGCGCCCATTAAAGCGTTATGTGCAAAGGCAAATTGAAACAAAGCTTGCACGTGCACTTATTGAAGGAACCGTTAAAGATCATTGTGCAGTGACAATCGATGAAGAAGAAGGTGAGCTTATTGTCCAAGTAAAGCAGCCAATATAAAAAGAGTCCGTATTAACGGACTCTTTTTTAATGATGTTCTACAGGCTCATTTGGGATAACTGCTGCAACTAGCATAACACCTACAGCAATAACTACTGACATGATAGTAGCTTGCATAAAGTCATATGTAGTGCCAGTCATAGAACTGATAACGTAAGCCATCATTTGAGAAAGTAAAAATGACCAAATTAAAGTCCAAACAACACGCATATTTTCACACTCCTATTTCTAAAATCCTTCCTCATTTTATCACACTTTCGTAAGAAACATAAGACTAACCTTATAAGTTAAATTTGAATAAAGAAAATATTTTCTTGTTTTTCAGTTCATTTTTCCGCTTATATCATACATTAATAAAAAGCATATAAATTAGTTTTTCATCAAGGCGGGGGCATTATGTGTATAAGAGAACGATTCTTTTTGCTAGAAGGAGAACCGTGTGTCATTCATTTGCCCGAAAAACCGAATGGGTTTGGAATTTTACTTTTAGGAGATACCAATCATTTTGTGGACAAAAGTACGAGTTTATGGATGCAGCATGCAGGTAAATCAAGATTGTTGGAGCATTTAAGGAGCAAAGGATACACAATTTTTTCCTCTAATTTTTATGGTCGTCATTGGGGATCTAAAAAGGCAATTCGTCTTGCCAAACGTTTATATTATGATGTGATGAGAAAAGAAATATTAAATGAAAATATCCATATTATAGCAGAAGGGATGGGTGCTTTGCTGGCTATACAGTTAGCAGCTGAGCTTTCGGTCATACGTTCAATTGCTATGATCAACCCATGCTTAGACTTAAAGAAACATGTTGAATTAGAAAAAGAGCGCAAATTTTTTTATAAAAGACTTATACGTGAACTGAAAATAGCATATGAAGCAGATGAAACCAGTATAGGAGCTTTGATTGAAAAGCAGTCATTTCATCATTATCCTTCTGCAGTACCTGTAAAGGTTTGGATTGCTATCCATGAAAGAAAAGAATTCAAAGCTCTGTACCGAGAATATGAGAGGAAGCGAGAACGAGAAGGGGGGCTCGTTTCAAGTTCTTTTTATATACAGGAAGCAAAGTACGGAATCGGGAATTCTATTTGTCAATTTTACAAACTGTATGAAAAAGATTTATAAAAGGCTATTTTGAACGGAGGGATAACAGGTGAAAGGAGCTGCTGTAGTTGGAGTTTGGTCATTTGTTGGGTATCATTTGCTTTTAAAGTTGCTAGACGAAGAGGTAGATGTAGTTGGAATCGATCAGGAGCCATTGAGCAAGCTAAGCCGCATAAACGAAGAAAAACTGTTTCTTATAGGGAGAAATGCATATTTTTCTTATTATTCGTTACAGGAAAAAAATGTGTTTCAACAGATGCAGCCTGACGATATAGATACGGTCTTTTTTTGTTTATATGAACCAAATCAACCTTCTTTTCCTTCTGAACGAGAAGAGGAAAAAACATTTAAAGAGGTAATTCGATATTGCGCTCATTATAAAAAAAGGTTAGTGTTTTTATCTTCAATTGAGGCTTCTGCTGTACACCTTCATACCATGAAGGGAAAGAAGGAAAATCATATTTCAACAGAAAACGGGAATTTTTTTTATAAAAGAGAAGCTTCGCTTACGCACCATCAAATTTCATATGCAGTATTGCAAGTTCCTGTTGTATATGGGCCATGGCAGCCTTCTTTTATGACATATCATCAGCTTATCCTTTCACATATTTTGAATCAGGATTTAAATATTGAGAGCAACGAAACAAGCGAAGACAGCATTTATGTAAGTGATGTGGCACAATGTTTGTATGAAATGGGAAAGCAAGAAACAAGCGAAATATATTTTATAGAAAGCGGACAATCGGAGCAGTGGAAAAAAGGGATTGAACTGCTCAAGGGAGAAACTGAGGGCTTTCTAACTCCAAAACCAAGTGAAAAACATACAGCGTTGCGGTATGCATATCGCCCGCAGTTTACTTTAAAAGAGGGACTTATTGAGCAAGAAGCTCATATTAAAAAGTATCAGCACTTGTATAATACCTAACAGCAATGGTTGAATGAGTGGTTTATTGCGCGTTATAATAGTGGATATGTAACAAAGAAAGGAAGAGATCCATGAATCAACAGCGCAGCATGCAATTTTTACAAATTGCACTAAGTCATTTACCTGAAGCTAAGGAGCTTTTAGAGCAAAGCGGGATAGAACTAGATATGGAAAAAGTGCAACCTGTAATGGAGTTGCTGATGAAGGTAATGAATGACGCTTATGAACTAGGAAAAAAAGAAGCATTTCAAGAACAGAATTGATAAAAAACCGGCATGCTTTGCCGGTTTTTTATATACGCATGTACGGTCTCCTTATTTTTTGATGTATAAGAAAATCAAATCAATCTGTATAGCGTTATTTAGTAAAAGTCACATTAGAAATCCCTCATAGCTTTAAAAAATGATTCGAAAATTGGTATATGGACAAACAAAACTTTATAGATTAAAATTAGTACCAAGTCATAATATTTGATATAAAATGGAGGGATGAACTGTGAAGGCAGGCATTTTGGGAATCGGAAGCTATGTGCCAGAGAAAGTCGTTACAAATAAAGACTTAGAAAAGATTGTCGATACAAACGATGAGTGGATTCGCACAAGAACGGGAATCGAGGAACGCCGCATTGCCAGTGACGATATAGATACATCTCATATGGCAATAGAAGCAGCAAAGCGTGCCATTGAAGATGCTGGAATCCATCCAGAACAAATCGATTTGATTTTAGTTGCTACAGTTACTCCAGATCGTGCATTCCCAACGGTTTCTTGTATGCTTCAAGAGAAAATCGGTGCTAAGAATGCAGCGGCAATGGATATCAGTGCGGCTTGTGCAGGGTTTATGTATGGAATTATTACAGGCAGCCAGTTTATTCAAACAGAAGCCTATAAATATGTATTAGTAGTAGCCAGTGACAAGCTTTCAAAAATTACTGACTGGTCTGATCGTAATACGGCAGTTCTATTCGGCGATGGAGCGGGAGCAGCAGTAATGGGTCCTGTGTCTGAGGATAAAGGGATTTTATCCTTTGAACTAGGGGCAGACGGTACTGGGGGTATGCACTTATACAAAGATGAATATGTTATTATGAATGGAAGAGAAGTATTCAAATTTGCCGTGCGTCAAATGGGAGATTCTTGTATGCGAGTGTTGGAAAAAGCAGGTTTAACGAAGGAAGAGGTAGACTTCCTAGTACCGCATCAGGCGAATATCCGCATTATGGAATCCTCACGACAACGTTTGGAGCTTCCAGAAGATAAGATGAGCACAACGATTAAGAAATTTGGAAATACTTCCGCTTCCTCTATTCCGATTGCTCTAGTAGAGGAAAGAAAAAATGGCCGTATTAATGATGGGGATGTTGTTATTATGGTAGGATTTGGCGGAGGTTTAACTTGGGGGGCAGTTGCTCTTCGTTGGGGAAAATAATTATTTTTATTTATAAAGGAGTGTCTTAAGTATGAACAAAAGGCGAGTAGTCGTGACAGGTTTAGGTGCAGTAACTCCAGTAGGAAATGATGTAGAGACAGCTTGGAATAGCGTGATTAACGGTATCTCAGGAATCGGTCGTTTAACACGTTTAAATCCGGATGATTTTCCAGCAAAGGTTGCAGCAGAGCTGAAAGATTTTGACATTGGACAATATGTTGATAAAAAAGAAGCGAGAAAAAT
Source organism: Bacillus sp. 165 (assembly GCF_017742235.1). Lineage (GTDB taxonomy): Bacteria > Bacillota > Bacilli > Bacillales > Bacillaceae_G > JAGHKQ01. The sequence goes on along the minus strand of NZ_JAGHKQ010000001.1, from coordinate 572,232 downwards.
GGATCGTTTTACGCAATATGCTGTAGCAGCAGCAAAAATGGCGGTAAACGATGCAAACTTGACAATTAATGATGAAAATGCTGCCCGTATTGGAGTTTGGGTAGGATCAGGGATTGGCGGTATGGAAACGTTCGAGGAGCAATTTACAGTTTTTAAAGAAAAAGGACCTCGCCGTGTAAGTCCTTTCTTTGTTCCGATGATGATTCCTGATATGGCTGCTGGACAAGTTTCCATCGCATTGGGAGCAAAAGGAATCAACTCTTGCACAGTAACTGCATGTGCATCTGGAGCCAACTCCATTGGAGATGCATTCAAGGTTATTCAACGTGGAGATGCAGATGCTATGGTTACGGGAGGAGCAGAAGCACCATTATCACAAATGGCGTTTGCAGGCTTCAGTTCTGCAAAAGCTCTTTCTTTTAATGAAGATCCAGCGACAGCATGCCGTCCATTCGACAAAAACCGAAGTGGTTTTGTTATGGGAGAAGGTGCAGGTATTTTAATATTAGAAGAATTAGAGCATGCTTTGGCACGTGGGGCAAAGATTTATGCAGAAATTGTGGGATATGGGGCTACAGGAGATGCATTCCATATCACGCTTCCAGCTCCAGGAGGCGAAGGCGGTGTTCGTGCAATGCGTCAGGCTTTAGAAGATGCAGGATTGCAGCCGGATGAAGTAGATTATATCAATGCTCATGGGACGAGTACTGAGGCTAATGAAAAGTATGAAACAATGGCGATTAAAGAAGTATTCGGGGAGCATGCATACAAGATAGCAATCAGCTCTACAAAATCTATGACAGGCCATTTGTTAGGCGCAGCAGGAGCAGTAGAGGCTATTTTCTCTGTTAAAGCTATAACAGACGGAATTATTCCCCCAACAATCAACTATGAAACACCAGATCCTGAGTGTGATTTAGATTATGTTCCGAACGCTGCAAGGCAGCAAAATGTCCGTGCAGTACTAAGCAATTCATTAGGTTTTGGCGGTCATAACGCAGCATTAGTGTTCAAAAAATACGAAGCGTAAAAAAAACGTGCAGGGCAAAAGCCTGCACGTTTTTTTTATGAAAACAAATAGGAAAGAGACACACAGAAGTATTTTATTAGTGATTAAGAAGCTGCTTTTTATAAAAGTAGAAGATGTGTTTAAAAGTGCACGAAAGGAGGACCTTCTTTCCTGATTTCACATATTAATATTTAAAAGGTGTAAGGAGGGGAGACGTGTGGGGGTCGTTCGAACGGATAAATGGCTGCTTGAACAGTATGAAACACCTTTGATAATATGCAAGCGTTTAAAAACACTTCTGCCATTTGAAACAGAGGAACTGTATGAATATTTACACAAATCCGGCATGTATCGGCCAGTTTCCGGAGGGAAAGAGGAAGTTGAGCATCTGCAAGAGAATAATATATGGAATGAGATACAAACAGAGTTAAAGCATATTCGTAAATGGCTTCGTGGACCTGATGTTCCCATCTTCATTTTCCCCTCAGATCGTTATAATCGCACAATACAGAGAGAATACGGTGGGAAGAGCGGCTTGGCCTTTCCTAATTGTATTTTTCTATTTGTTTCAAGCCATAACAAGATCGAAGAAATAAAAGCAGTTTTAACTCATGAATATCATCACGTGACCCGTTTGCATGCATTGCAAAAAAAAGAGGAAGAGTGTACGCTGTTAGACACTATCATTATGGAAGGGCTGGCAGAGGTAGCGGTTGCAGAGTGGTATTCGGAAGCCTTGCATGCTGTTTGGGTTTCCTATTATACGAAGCAGGAAGCTTTATGGTTATGGCGCAGGCATCTTCGTGATAATGTCAATGTAAAGAGGGGTACGAAACAACATGAAAAGTTGTTGAATGGGGGAAATCTATATCCTAGTATGCTCGGTTATTGTGTAGGGTACCATGTCGTGCAGGATTGTATTGCAAATTCTGGTTTGAACAGCAGAGAGTTGCTGACTATGTCAGCTGAAGACATTTTAACTCTTGCATCCTCTTTTGAGCAGTAGGTTAGTTAACTATGATGAGCAACTTGGTCTCATAGTTATACATAGTAATAAGACCTTATAATATGAGTAGTATAGGAGAAAGAAGTATAGCATATGATTGTACTGTAGGAGAACAGCTTGTTTTATATCTCGTTATAATTTACGTAATATTTAATCAAAAATCTGTAAAATATATAGAAAATTCACAAAATATAGATGCAGCAATATGAATATATTACCTGTATTGGAATAATTTTTTGAAGCGCTGACCATACTGATATTTACAAACAGTTGTGAAGTGAGGGGTAGTTATGTTGTATCTGCATGATGTATGGGTAAACTGGTTTGAAGGTGAGGAAAATGGATATAATGTTTGTCATTTTTACGAATGGCGCAAGGACGACAGTGTGGAACTATTGGATCAAGTACCTCTTGTAAAAGTAGAATCTGCTTTATTTCATTACATCGAGAATGAACTCATGGAATTGCCTGCGAAATTGCTAGAAGAAGTGTATCAAAAGGCATATGTGCGCAAAAATCATGAGCGGCTGCAGCTTGATTACTGTTTTGTTGTATCGGATGGAAAGGGTATTCTGGCCGTGGATTCAATAGGCTATAATATACCGATACGCAAAAGCCGACTCATTCCTAGACAGGAACAAATGGTGTATGAAATGATTGAAAATGCAGAAGTGCACAGGTACGATTTTTCTTATCCGCAAGATGTCAAAAAAGAGCACCATATTTTATCCCCATCTCCATACATGATGAGCGGCCTGACACGAAAAGAAAGACAGCTTAAGCAGCTTCTCTTTATGGCATTAGACCAATTACATACGACTAAGAACGCAGCGGAAATCCGATATTGGTACACAGAGTGGGATCCAGCATCATATCAAAATGTTCAAGATTTAGAATTCGAAGAAGTATGGAATCGTTTATTTGAAGAAGCAAAATACGGCTGGAGTGACAAGCATGAACAGTTGTGTGAACGTCTTGTAAAGGGACAGCCCTTCTTTGAAAAGCTATGGGAATTAGAAAAAGAACCTAAAGTAAATTAAAGAATATGGATATGTCTTCGGACAAAGCAGGAGGAAGACTAGTCTTTTATTACACAACACTAAAAAACGAGCACATTGACTTGTGCTCGTTTTTTTAATTGTACCTGCGACGCATGTGTTTGGAAGTTATATTAATTTTGAAATATAATAATTTGTGATGATTTGTAGGAATTCTGCTTGAAGATAGTTTGCTAATCACAAACTATCTTCAAGCAGGATTTATAACGAAAACTTTTAGTATTCCCTTATCTTCTTTTACGGCTTAATCCCATTGCATTTTCTACTTTGCGAAGCATCTTCATGGCAACATAGTTTGCTTTTGCTGCACCCTGATCTAAAATGTCGTCTAGCTCAGGAGAAGTCAGTAATTCACTGTATTTTTCTTGGATTGGCTTTAGGGCTTCTACCACTACTTGAGCAACATCTGCTTTAAACTCTCCGTATCCTTTTCCTTCATATTGGGCTTCTAATTCTGTAATAGAGCGGCCAGAGAACGATGAGTAAATTGTCAATAAATTTGAGACACCAGGTTTATTTTCTTTATCATATTTTACAATTCCTTCTGAGTCTGTTACAGCACTTTTGATTTTCTTTTCAATGGTTTTCGGATCGTCCAAAATACTGATTACGGACTTTGGATTAGGGTCAGATTTACTCATTTTTTTTGTTGGCTCTGTTAAAGACATAATTCTTGCCCCAACTTTCGGCATATAAATGTCTGGGATTGTAAACAATTCGCGGTAGCGTTTGTTGAAGCGCTCTGCTAAGTCGCGTGTTAACTCAATATGCTGTTTTTGATCATCCCCTACAGGAACAATATCAGTGCTATATAGAAGAATATCTGCAGCCATAAGAGGGGGATAGGTTAATAGTCCTGCTGCAACAGACTCTTTTCCTTTTGATTTATCCTTATATTGAGTCATTCGTTCTAATTCGCCAACGTAGGCAATGCATTGTAGAATCCATCCAAGCTGTCCATGTGCAGGTACTTCTGATTGAACAAAGAGAGTTGCCTTTTCGGGGTCAATACCACACGCCAAATATAAGGCTGCTAGGCTGCGGATGTTCTTTCTTAGTTGTATTGGATCTTGAGGTACAGTAATTGCGTGTTGATTCACTACGCAAAAGTAGCATTCGTGCTCATTTTGAAGTTCTACAAATTGTTTCATTGCTCCAATATAATTTCCAATTGTAATAATACCGCTCGGTTGAATACCGGAAAAAATAACTGACATATTCATTCCCTCCAATAAAAATAAAATAAGAAAGCAGATATGGTCTGTCTAATTCTGTACGCAGAGGAAGTAGATGAGGCTCCTGCTTTCTCAATGGTATAAAAAAAGTCCATTCATCCCCGTAAAACAAGGGACGAATGGACCGCGTTGCCACCCTAATTATTTCGCACAGAGCGAAATCACTTAAGTCCGTAACGCCGGACGAAACGCCAAAGCCTACTATTAGTTCAGTTTGGTGCTCAAAAGTCCATTCCGTATTATGCAGCTGCTTGTTTGCACCAACCACAAGCTCTCTGAGAGCGCATCAATACGTACTCTTCTTTATCATCGCATAAATATCATTTTAGTTTAGATAACATTATAACAAATCGTCAAAAAGATGCAAGTCAGCTTATAAGAAAACTGAGAATAGTTGAAATGAAAGCTAAAATCAAACCGCTTATCAAGATAGGATATGTTAAGTTAAATGAGTATGTTCGATATATAATGTCACGTTGATCTGCTTCAGATTTTTCTTCTTCAATCAAGTCTTCTGCTTTTTTATTAGCTGATTTAAATAATCTTCGAAAAGCATAGCGGGTTATGTTAAAAAAGCCTTGCCCTAGCACAAACATAAAGCCGCCGACCAGAATAAATAATAATGCGAAGTAAAATAGTGAGTTTACGAAATGTAATAAAAAATTATCGGCACCATTAAATACAGCTATTATTCCTGAAATGAGTGCTGAACTTCCTGAAATGACTAGTGTTAGCTTTTTTTTATTTTGCAAAAACCTTCAACCTCCGCCAAGTTAAGATATAGATATTATACAATAACTTAATAATGTGACAATAGACTGCAAGATGCTGAAAGTAAATAATATTTAAATATAAATTAAGAAGAAATATACTTTGATATAACAATATTTATTCACGAAAAATACACAAAATAAATTATTCTTTAAAAATTTTAATAAAAAAATACAAAAAGTATATTCACAATTGTCGGAATATATGTATAATGAAAGTGTAGCAACAAAACGACAAAAAACGATATATATCGCCAATTGTCAGAATATTTAAGAAGCACTTCTTAAAATTTGTTGCCAAATATAGATATACAGGGAGGTCGCAAAACATGAAGAAAAAGCTAACGGGCCTTATGGCTTTGACATTAGCAACCAGTTCATTTTTAGCAGCTTGTGGTGGAGACAAAGAAACTACTGCAACAAAAGACAAAGAAGCATCAAAAGGAAATGTGAAACAAGTATTAAATTTATTAGAGTCCTCTGAGATTCCATCTATGGATTCTACTTTAGCAACAGACGCTGTATCATTTAACGTAATGAACAACGTAATGGAAGGATTATACACTCTTGGTAAAGGGGACAAGCCTGTTCCAGCTGTAGCTGAATCTTATGAAGCAAGTGAAGATGGCAAAAAGTATACATTCAAGCTTCGCAAAGACGCTAAGTGGTCTAATGGTGACCCTGTAACGGCAAAAGACTTTGTATATTCTTGGAAGCGTGCAGTAGATCCTGCAACAGCAGCAGAATATGCATACATCATGTTTGATGTGAAAAACGCTCAAAAAATTAACAATAAAGAAGTACCAGTAGATCAGCTTGGAATCAAAGCAATCGACGACTATACATTGGAAGTAGAACTTGAAACTCCGGTTCCATACTTCTTAAGCTTAACTTCATTCCCTACGTTCTACCCGTTAAATGAAAAATTCGTAACAGAACAAGGCGATAAGTTTGGTCTAGAAGCAAATACAACAATCTATAACGGCCCGTTCGTATTAAGCGAATGGAAGCATGAGCAAAGCTTCCAGTTAAAGAAAAATGAAAGTTACTGGGATAATAAAACTGTAAAGCTTGAAGAAATTAACTACAGCATTGTAAAAGACGTAGCAACAGCTGTTAACTTATATGACACAGGTGAAGTAGACCGTGCTGGTTTGAGTGCAGAGTTTGTAGACAAATATAAGTCTTCTCCTGACTTCAAAACTATGGAAGAACCAACTTTGTTCTTTATTCGCTTAAATCAAAAAGACAAGAACTTGGCTAACGTGAACATCCGTAAAGCAATTTCTATGTCTTATGATAAAGAAGGCATGGCGAACGTAATTTTAAATAACGGTTCTGTGGGAGCATACGGTTTAGTTCCTCAAAAATTTGTACAAGGTCCTGATAAAAAGGATTTCCGTGAAGAAAACGGAAAATTAGCGAAAACTGATGTCAAAGAAGCTCAGAAATTATGGGAAGCTGGTAAAAAAGAACTAGGTGTTGACACAATTCAACTAGAATTGCTAAACTATGATAGTGAAAGCGCTAAAAAAATTGGCGAATATTTAAAAGAACAAATGGAGAAAAACCTTCCTGGTTTAACTGTAACAATCAAGCAACAACCATTTGCTCAAAAACTAGATTTAGAGTCTAAAGGCGACTATGGTATGTCCTTTGCTGGTTGGGGTCCAGATTATCCAGATCCAATGACATTCTTAGATATGTTTGTAACTGACGGTTCTCATAACCAAATGGCATATTCTAATGCTAAATATGATGAGTTGATTGAAAAAGCAAAAACAGATATGTCTGATTTACAAGCTCGTTGGGATAATATGCTAGAAGCTGAAAAAATCTTATTTGATGATGCTGCTATCGCACCTCTATACCAACGCGGTATTGCATATGTACAAAAAGATTATGTAAAAGGTATTTTAGAGCACAGCTTTGGTGGCGACTACAGCTTCAAGTGGGCATACATCAAGAAATAAGGGAACGCACGGTAGTTCAAGAGAGTATATGCATGTACGGCATGTACTCTTCTTTTACTCATTGACGGAATGTTCTGTTCATTTGTACTTGAATTTGCAGAACATTTCGTTAAATAAAAGAAAAGGCTAAATTATTAGGGAGGTGCTAGTGTGGGACGTTATACTCTTCAGCGTTTCGGCTACATGATTATTACGTTATTTTTAATTGCAACATTTACATTCTTTTTAATGAAATTAATGCCGGGTTCTCCATTAACTAACCAAGAAAAATTAACACCTGAGCAAAAAACAGTCATATATGAAAAATATGGACTAAATGACCCTGTACCAGTGCAGTATTTTAATTACATGAAAAATTTAGTGCAAGGTGATTTAGGCATATCTTTTAAATATGATAACCGCCCTGTTACAGAAATGATTACCACACGTATTGGACCATCAGCGCAATTAGGTTTTCAAGCACTTATTTTAGGAACTACGCTCGGTTTATTGCTTGGTATTGTTGCAGCCTTGAGAAATAACTCTTGGGTAGACTACTCAGCAACCGGAATTTCCGTAATTGGTATTTCCGTACCGTCATTTGTATTTGCTGCACTTTTACAATTTTACGTAGGTGTAAAATTAGGCTGGTTGCCTGTAGCGTTCTGGAAAGGCTTCGAGTATACAATCATGCCGACAATTGCATTATCAGTGGGGGTAACGGCTACAATAGCACGTTTTACGCGTACAGAAATGCTGGAGGTACTATCTTCTGATTATATCTTAACTGCAAAAGCAAAAGGTGTTTCTCAAATTGGAATCATTGTTAAACATGCGTTGCGTAACGCACTCATTCCGGTAATTACAATTTTAGGACCAATGGCAGTTAACTTAATGACTGGTACACTGGTAATTGAGCGAATTTTCTCAGTTCCAGGTCTAGGGGAACAGTTCGTACAATCTATTACAGTCAATGACTATACAGTTATTATGGGTACAACTATTTTCTACAGTGCGTTATTTATCCTTGTAATTTTTGTTGTTGATTTACTATACGGAGTAGTTGATCCGCGTATTCGTGTAGCGGGAGGGAAGAAATAATGAATAAATTAGAAAATCGAAAAATTTCACCTGAGTTGTTTCAGCCTGCTAACTTAGCTGAAATAGACAACGAACTAATCGCTCGTCCCAGCTTAACGTATTGGCAGGATGTTAGAAGACGTTTATTCAAAAACAAAGGGGCAACTTTAGGGTTGATTATCATTGTTATGATCGCACTTTTTGCAATATTTGGTCCATCTATGAACAAATATTCTTACAAAGATCAGGACTTGAATTTTGCGAAGTTACCTCCAAAAATTCCGGTATTGGAGCATATTGAATTTTTACCATTTGACGGTAAAGATCAATATGGGGTAGACCAATATGCTAAGCGTAATATCAAAGAATATTTCTGGTTTGGTACAGATGACCTTGGCCGCGATCAATGGACAAGAACGTGGGAAGGTACTCGAGTATCTATTTATATCGGTTTGTTAGCTGCAGTAGTTGATATGATCATCGGTGTAACGTACGGAAGTGTTTCAGCATTTTACGGCGGCCGTATAGATACTATCATGCAGCGTATAGTGGAAGTGTTAGTAGGTATACCATATTTGATTATTGTTATTTTGCTCGTAATCTTATTAGAGCCTGGAATATTATCTATTTCCCTTGCTTTGGTGGCAACTGGGTGGATTAACATGTCACGTATCGTACGTGGACAAGTCTTGAAATTAAAAAACCAAGAGTATGTATTGGCATCTCGTACATTAGGTGCTTCTAATGGTAAATTAATTTTGAAACACTTACTTCCAAACGTTATGGGTCCAATTATTGTAATGGCGATGTTCACAATTCCTGGTGCGATTTTCGCGGAATCATTCTTAAGCTTTATCGGCTTAGGTATTCGTCCTCCGTTCGCATCCCTAGGATCACTTGTTAATGATGGATATAAATCTATTCAAACGTATCCGCATATGATGTTCATTCCTGCATTTGTAATCAGTTTACTGATTTTAAGCTTTAACTTATTAGCAGATGGTTTACGTGACGCACTAGATCCAAAAATGCGTAAGTAGTAAGATAGAAAGGAGAGAAAAGAATGGAAAACTTATTAGAAGTAAAGGATTTATATGTCTCCTTCGATACGCATGGCGGGGAAGTTCATGCAGTGCGCGGAGTTAACTTTAATTTGAAAAAGGGTGAGACATTAGCGATTGTGGGTGAATCTGGTTCTGGTAAATCGGTTACATCTAAAGCGCTGATGGGGCTTATTCCAAACCCTCCAGGACGTATAAAGCAGGGTGAAATCCGTTTTGATGGTCGTGATCTTACAAAATTATCAGAGAAAGAAATGCAAGACGTGCGCGGAAAAGACATTGCAATGATTTTCCAAGATCCTATGACGTCTTTAAACCCTACAATGACAGTCGGAAACCAAATTATGGAAGGGTTAATCAAGCACCAAAAAATGAGTAAAGCTGATGCTCGTAAAGTAGCAACCGAGTTATTGGAGCTTGTAGGAATTCCGAATCCTGAGGCTCGTTTAAAACAATATCCGCATCAGTTCTCTGGCGGTATGAGACAGCGTGTAGTTATTGCGATGGCTCTTGCTTGTAATCCGAAGCTCTTAATCGCAGATGAGCCGACAACAGCGTTGGACGTTACAATTCAAGCTCAAATTTTGGAGCTGATGAAAGACATTCAGCAAAAAACAGAAGCTGGAATTATCTTTATCACGCATGATTTAGGAGTAGTTGCAAACGTAGCAGATCGTGTAGCTGTTATGTATGCGGGACAAATCGTAGAAATTGGAACAGTGGATGAGATTTTCTATAACCCGCAGCACCCATACACATGGGGATTACTTGCTTCTATGCCAAGCTTAGACAGTGAAGAAGCTGATTTATATGCAATTCCAGGTTCACCGCCTGACTTAATTAAACCTCCAAAGGGTGACGCATTTGCTGCACGTAACCCTCGTGCATTAAAAATCGATTTTGAGATGACTCCACCAATGTTCAAGGTGAGCGATACTCATTACGCGGCAACTTGGTTATTGCATGAAGATGCACCAAAAGTAGAGCCGCCTGAGCTTGTACAAAAACGTATTCGTCAAATGAAAGCAGGTGAATTCCGTGGCTAATCAAAAGGAAAAGCTTGTTGAGATTAAAAATGTAAAGCAGTACTTTAATGTAGGCGGCGGCGTAGTAAAGGCCATCGATGACGTAACTTTTGATATTTACAAAGGAGAAACGTTCGGTCTTGTAGGAGAATCAGGTTCTGGTAAATCTACAACAGGACGTACGATTATCCGTTTATATGATGCAACAGCCGGAGAAGTTTTATTTGATGGCGAAAGTGTTCATGGTAAAAAATCGAAAAAAGACTTAAAGAAATTCAATCGTAAAATGCAAATGATTTTCCAAGATCCATACGCTTCATTAAACCCGCGTATGACGGTTTCGGATATCATCGCAGAAGGTATTGATATCCACGGCCTTGCTAAAAGTAAAGAAGAACGTATGAGAAAAGTATATGAGCTTCTTGAAACAGTAGGTTTAAATAAAGAGCATGCAAGCCGTTATCCGCATGAATTCTCAGGTGGTCAAAGACAACGTATCGGTATTGCACGTGCATTGGCAGTAGAGCCAGAGTTTATCATTGCCGACGAGCCAATCTCTGCATTGGATGTATCCATCCAAGCTCAGGTTGTAAACTTATTGAAAAAGCTGCAACGTGAAAAAGGCTTAACATATTTATTTATTGCGCATGATTTATCCATGGTAAAATATATCAGTGATCGTATCGGTGTTATGTATCATGGTAAAATTGTAGAATTGGCGGACAGTGATGAATTGTATGAATACCCAATTCATCCGTATACACAGTCTCTATTATCTGCTATTCCGCTTCCGGATCCAGATTATGAGCGTAACCGCAGACGTACAGTATATGACTCTTCACAACATAATTATGGCAGCGAAGAGCCAGTTATGCGTGAAATCCGTCCAGGACACTGGGTATTATGCTCAGAAGCAGAGTATAAGAAATATAAGGAAATATATAACTAATTTTAAAGACCTTACAGGATATTCTGTAAGGTCTTTTGAATTAGTTAATTAAGAACAGAAAAGTATTTCATAAGTAATTAAGCTTAGTTTGACGTGTTTTGTTGAATAGGTGCATGTTTAGATAGAAGGAAAAAGGAAGAGTGGAGTTGAAGTTGTACATTCACTCTGCAATTTTAGTAGGTTTTTTTCTTGTAAATTCCTTTTCCTCCTACATTGTTCCACCCGGATTGCATTCTTTCGCTTTTATCTATGAACTTTGTTTTCTTTTTGCCGCCAAACAGATTTTCACCAATGCTATTTGTAATTACTCCTACCGTAGCTGTAATGCCAATAACTAATACAGCTACAATAACTAAATCAATCAAATAATCTATCATCTGCTCATCTCCCTTACTATGTACGTATAGAAATTTATTCCTTCTTAAATATTGTATGCCAAATTATAAGAAAGTTAAATAAGAGTAAATAAAAATAAATATTTTCCGACAATTTAACACAAAGAATTTAAAGTGTTTTTATGTTGTATAATTTTTGTATAACTTTTTTAAATTTTTGTAAAGAAATTAATGTATATTTCTGAGTAAATATATTGTATAATGGTTATAGAAGTTACTTATTAAAAGTAATTATTTATTAAAAAAGAGTTTATACTACGCTAATATACGTTGAATGGTAATCATTCTTCAAATGGTATTTACGCGTTCATACTCAGTTATTGGGGGAGAGTGGGTAAATGATGGTAACCTTATACAGTTCACCGAGCTGTACGTCATGTAGAAAGGCAAAGCTTTGGTTGGAAGAAAATCATATTCCATATCAAGAAAGAAACATTTTTTCAGAGCCTTTAACTATTGAGGAAATTAAAGAAATTTTACGTATGACAGAAAGCGGAACGGATGAAATTATTTCAACTCGTTCTAAGATCTTTCAGGAATTAGACATAAATGTAGAATCATTACCGTTACAAGATTTATATAAGGTAATTCGTGATTATCCAGGTATCCTGCGTCGTCCAATCATTATTGATGAAAAGAGACTACAGGTAGGATATAACGAAGATGAAATTCGTCGTTTCTTACCTCGTACAGTAAGAACGTTTCAACTGCGTGAAGCGCAGCGTCTTGTAAACTAAAATAAAGCTCCGGATGATTGAGTGCCGGAGCTTTATTGTTTATCAGCAGCTTTGGAATATGTTATACATATTAAAAGGGATATGCCTTGGAAGCATATCCCTTTTAATATCAGTTATGAGCTTTTTTTAATTTAATTTGATTCATAATATATCCTGCAATAAGTACGAGCACAACTGTTATAATAGGAATAAGGGTTGCAAGGAAACTGTTTTGAGTGAAAAAATTCTCAAGCCGTTTTTCGTGGATAATCATACTTCCGGCAGTATATGCTAAAATACCTGCACCAACGTATACAAGCAACGGAAATTTCTCCATAAATGTTAAAATCAATTTACTTCCCCAAATGATGACTGGTACAGAAACTAAAAGCCCTAATACAACCAATATTATATTTCCATGAGCTGCTCCGGCAATTGCCAACACATTATCAAAGCCCATTACAATATCAGCAAATACAATAGTACGAACTGCAGACATTAGAGTTGAACTAGCTTTAATGTTGGAGAGATCATCTCCATCATCTGAAAGGAGGTTATAAGCAATCATAATAAGCAAAAGACCGCCTACCAGTTGTAAAAATGGAATTTCTAGTAAGTATACGGCAACAATTGTTAATAAGATACGAATGGCAATCGCTAAACCAGTTCCAAGTAAAATAGCTTTATTACGCTGTGATTCCGCCAAATTGCGGCTTGCTAAAGCAATGACGATAGCATTGTCTCCACCAAGAACTATATCAATTCCAATAATAACTAATATTTGAGTAAGGAATTCTAAATCCATATCGTATCCCCCGTTTGCAAACTATATATCTCTTTCCCTGTTCATAATTACTTAATCAATATAAGGGAAGATGTACAGCCTGTCAAGAAAAGGATAATGGAAAGCCTCTTTTTCGAGAGGGGATTTACCTTAACTAGGTGTATAACTGTTTTTCATTATTCACGTGTTTTTATTTCCATTTTGACCTTTTTTATCATAAAATGAGAGTACAAGATTTTCTAGATTCTTTTGAGTAGTTTTGATATGATGTGTAGAACTATACAATTCTCCTTTTTGTTTGTGGCAAAGAGGAATCGCGACTGTCTATCGAAGAGACAGACAAAAAGCCCTCATTCGTAGCAGTTGATGATATATCGTGTTTTAGGGGGTAATAGTCCCTTCAGTACTATCCATTAGATAAGAAGGGAGAGAATGCTTTGGATATGGAAAGAATTAATGATAATACAGTTAAGTTTTATATATCTTATGTAGATATAGAAGAGCGTGGATTTGACCGGGAGGAAATTTGGTACAATCGTGAGAAAAGCGAACAGCTTTTTTGGGAAATGATGGATGAAGTTCGTTATCAAGATGAGTTTTTTATCGATGGTCCACTTTGGATTCAAGTGCAGGCTTTGGATAAAGGTATTGAGGTCATTGTTACGAAAGCGCAGCTATCAAAAGACGGTCAAAAATTAGAACTTCCAATCGGCTTGGATAAGGTGATTGATATTCCTCTAGATGAACGTTTTGAATCTTTATTGGAGCAACATTTGGAAGATGAAGACTTATATTACTTAAGCAGCGACGGTACACTTGGATTTGTAGTAAAATTTCAAGATTTCGAAGATATAATATCTTTAAGTCATCGATTGGAACTCATAGATACCCTCAATCAATTATATGTATTTGAAGGCCGATATTATTTATATGTAGAATTTGATGAAGAGTTACATGCAGAAGATGAAATAGATAGCATTTTAAGTATGGTTTTGGAATATGGAGAAGAGTCTGCTGTGACTGTTCATCGTATACAAGAATATGGAAAAGAAATTATTTCCGATCAAGCGTTGCATACCATTAGCGCAAACTTCCCACTCTTGCCATAAATCGATTTCTGTAAGCAGAAATCGATTTTTTATATCCATAACATCGGAAATAATAAGAATTTTTAATAAATTGATAAGTCCTTACTTTATTTGCAAGAGAACAATAGGCCATGATTTTTGATTTATATTCTTATTTTAAAATGGGATGGACGAATTTTCGTCCTCCTTTTTCTTTAAATTAAATATTAACAGTATCAATGGAAAAAATGTAAATAAGGACAAGAATTATATCTGTAAATTTATATGCTATGCTTATATTGTGTTTTATAATATAGGTGGAGGGAAATGGAAAGGAGGCCATATTTTGAAAAATATCTTAAAATTATTTTTTTTGATTTTTATTATTTTTACTGTTTTTCTTGGCTTGCGTTTCCTTACGGATACAACATTTTATACAGGGTTATTTCACCTTGAACATAGTTCTATTTTTGGTATATTCAGCGTTTTGTTTACGTTGTCAGCATTTTTAATTGGTTTTGTTATATTCTTGGAAAACCGTCATCCAACCAAAACGTTGACCTGGCTAATCGTGCTAGGCATTTTTCCGGTATTTGGATTTTTTGCTTATCTGTTGTTTGGACAAAATTTCAAGAGAAAACGAATGTTTCAAAAGAAAGCATCGCTTGATGAACAGGCTTTTTCGCAGCATAAAGGAGACGAAGAGAGGAATGATAGCAAAATATCAGTTAAAAAGCATCAAGAACTTCTTTTCCGCTTGGCACAAAAGCTTGGCGCACTAAATATTTCTTTTCATACCGAAACAAAGGTTTTGACAAATGGCGAGGAAACATTTTCCGCCATCAAAGAAACGTTAAATAAAGCAGTGCGGCATATTCATATGGAATATTATATAGTGAGACATGATAAAATCGGGACAGAAATTAAGGATATTCTTATTCGTAAATCTCTTGAAGGAGTGGAGGTTCGTTTTTTATACGATGCTGTAGGCAGCTGGAAGCTATCAAAACGATATGTGGAAGAATTGAAGGAAGCAGGTGTACGGGTCATCCCATTCTTCCCGGTGCGTATTCCAATTTTGAATGATAAAATTAACTATCGCAATCATCGGAAAATTATTGTGGTTGACGGAAATGAAGGTTTTGTCGGAGGCTTGAACATTGGTGATGAATATCTTGGAGAAAATGAGTATTTTGGGTTTTGGCGTGACACACATCTGTATTTGCGTGGCGGTGAGGCTGTACAAAGCTTACAGCTAATCTTTTTACAAGATTGGTTTTATATGACAGGCGAAGTTATTATGAATCCTTCTTATTTAGAGCCAGAGCAAGTAGCAGGTGAAAAATTCGGTGGTGTACAGCTTGTTGCAGGCGGACCAGATAATAAATGGGATACGATTAAAAATCTATATTTTGCGATGATTTCTTCTGCACGCAAGTCGATTTGGATTGCAACTCCGTACTTTATTCCTGATGATAACATTCTTTCAGCCTTAAAGGTCGCTGCACTAGGTGGAATTGACGTCCGTCTGCTTGTTCCAAGCAAACCGGATAAACGGACTGTATTTTATGCATCTCGATCCTATTTTCTAGAACTATTAGAGGCAGGGGCGAAAATATATGAATACGAAAGAGGATTTTTACACAGTAAAATTGTGATTGTAGATAAGGATCTAGCTTCGATAGGAACAGCTAACATGGATTTGCGGAGCTTTCACTTGAATTTTGAAGTCAACGCATTTTTATATGATACACCAAGCATTGTGAAGCTTGTACAAGATTATGAAGAGGATTTAAAGGTAGCAAGCGAGATTCATATGGAAACTTTTAAGAATCGCAGGCTGGTTATGCGAATAGTGGAGTCAACATACCGTTTATTATCTCCTTTATTATAATGCCTTGGAACTGCATGTGTTTCCGGCAGGAGCGGAAGAAAAGAAGGGAGAATAATATAAAGAAAGGAGGTTTTGCTATTGTTAGTTGCGGTTACTGCAAGAGGTGAATGTATTAATGTGTTAGATCATCGTGCAAGAGATGAACTGGTTGCTTTGCGCAAACAGGAACAATTCATATGTCCGAGCTGTCAGCAGTGTGTACGCCTTAAAATTGGAGAGAAAAAGCAGCCTCATTTTGCACATGTTCATTTGAATACCTGCCAGTTTACTCATGAATCACTGTATCATATGCAAGGAAAAGCAATGCTTTATCTATGGCTGCAGCAACAAGGCTACACAGTAGAGTTGGAAAAATATTTGCCTTCTATTTGTCGACGACCAGACTTGTTTATGGAAGAAAGCAGGACAGCTGTTGAGTTTCAATGTTCTCTCATAACGAAAGAGCAGTTTATGAAACGAACAGAATCCTATCAAAAACAAGGTGTTAACGTGGTTTGGATATTGGGAGGGAACCAATATAAACGCTATTCTGCTCATTGGATTAGGCTCTCTTCATTTCAAGCTATGTTCTCATATCAAAATGCTCTATTTTATTTTTGTCCTCGGCTGTGTACTTTTACAAAGTGTACCCCTCTCATTCCATTTTCACCTACAGTGGCTTTTTCCCACAGCTTTGTTTACCCATTAAAAACTTCACAATTTTCTCAGCTGTTTCAACCGAACTCTATGAATCAGCAGGTACTAAAACGAGAATGGATGCAAAAAAAGATTAGATGGCGTACTCATTCTTTACAAATTTTTCAACGAGGGTACTATACGTTTTTACAAAAGCTGTATACTCATCATATTCCACCATCGCTCTATCCTCCTGAGGCGGGTATTCCTCTTCCTTCACTTTTATCCATACAAACTCCGGCTATCATATGGCAAACTTATATTTTACTTGATGTAATCGGGCCGCTTAAGAAAGGCGAGTATTTTTCATTACAGCAAGTGTATAATGCATTAAAAAAGCATATGAAGGAACGTACCCTTCCCTATGTGAAAACGAGTGGAAAACAGGCTGTAGAAGAGTATTTACAATTTTTAGTGTCTATTGGAATGATTAAACATGTAGGGGTGCAAAAGTACAAAAAGATCCGCAATTGCACAGTGCTGAAAACAGCAGAAGAGGCTGTTTTACAGGAGGAAGAGATGATACAAAAAGCTCTAGAGCTGTTTGTTGTAACATGATTGGAGAATCAGGATATAATAAACAGGGCGAAAGAAGGAATCTTTACGGATGAATAGAATTGTTAAAGAGTGTGATGAAACGATAGGAGGAATATACATGGCTGAACAAAAAACAGTAAAGAAGCTGCCGGAACGAAATGAAATTGATAACGAAGCAACATGGCGCTTAGAAGATATATTTGCAACGGATGAGGAATGGGACAAGGAATTTATGCAAGTCAAAGAAATGCTTCCAAAGCTAAGTGAATTTAAAGGCAAACTTGATAATTCATCTAATGACCTGCTTACCGTGCTTAAATATCAGGATGAGGTATCCTTACGTTTAGGTAGATTATATACATATGCCCATATGCGTTATGATCAAGATACAACGAATTCATTCTATCAAGCTTACAATGATCGTGCTACTAACTTGTATACGCAGGCATCCAGTCTTATGGCATATATTGTACCGGAAATTTTAGCAATTCCAGAGGACAAGCTGCAGGCGTTTTTACAAGAAAATGAAGAGTTAAAAGTGTATGAGCATGCGTTGAAGGAAATTACAAGCCAGCGTCCACACGTATTATCGGCTGAGGAGGAAGCGCTTCTTGCGCAAGCTTCTGAAGTACTCAGCGCATCAAGCAACACATTTGGAATGCTTAACAATGCAGACTTAAAATTCCCGTCTATTGAAGATGAACAGGGAGAAGAAGTAGAGGTAACGCATGGTCGTTATATTCAGTTTTTAGAAAGTGAAGACCAGCGAGTTCGTCGTGATGCGTTTAAAGCAGTATATGACACATACGCACAATACAAAAATACATTTGCAAGCACATTAAGCGGAGCGGTAAAGAAAAATAATTTCTACGCCCGTGTTCGTAAGTATGATTCTGCTCGTCAAGCTGCACTTAGTAATAACAATATCCCTGAAGCGGTGTATGATCAACTTGTGAATACTGTAAATGATAACCTTCATTTGTTGCATAGATACGTTAATATTCGTAAGCGTGCATTGGGCCTTCAGGAACTTCATATGTATGATTTGTATACACCACTTGTACAAGAAGCTAAAATCGAGGTTTCATATAAAGAAGCACAGGATATTTTGTTGAAGTCCCTTGCTGTTCTTGGAGAGGAGTATGTATCCATTTTAAAAGAAGCCTATGAGGATCGCTGGGTAGATGTACATGAGAATAAAGGGAAGCGAAGCGGAGCATATTCTTCAGGTGCTTACGGTACTAATCCGTATATTCTCATGAACTGGCATGATAATGTAAATAATTTATTTACATTGGCTCATGAGTTTGGCCATTCAGTACACAGTTACTATACTCGTAAAACGCAGCCTTATGTATATGGAGATTATTCTATATTTGTAGCGGAAGTAGCTTCTACATGCAACGAGGCGTTATTAAATGATTATTTACTGCAAACTACTGATGATAAGAAAAAACGATTGTACTTGCTCAATCATTATTTAGAGGCATTCCGTGGAACAGTATTTCGTCAAACGATGTTTGCAGAGTTCGAACATCTCATTCATAAAAAAGTACAAGAGGGAGAGGCTTTGACTCCTGATTTGTTAACGTCCTTGTATTATGATTTGAATAAAAAATACTTTGGAACAGAACTTGTAATTGACGAAGAGATTGGTCTGGAGTGGTCTCGTATTCCACATTTCTATTACAATTACTATGTGTATCAATACGCAACTGGATTTAGTGCAGCAGCGGCATTATCTAAACAAATATTAGAGGAAGGCAAGCCGGCTATAGAGCGTTATCTGGAGTTTTTAAAGTCTGGAAGCTCAGATTATCCGATTGAAGTGTTGAAAAAAGCTGGAGTAGACATGACTTCTCCAGAACCGATAAATGAAGCGCTTCAAGTATTTGAAGAAAAGCTTAATGAATTAGAAGAGCTGCTATTCGAAAAGTAAGATAGATAAAAAAGACATCCTAAGGAGGATGTCTTTTTTATGAGCGAAAGCCCTTAAACCGTTTATGATTGTTAAACATAATCACAGTAATAAAAGTAGTAAAAAAAAGAAGCGGTACAGCGAGAAGAAGCGGAAATACTTCAAGAAGAGACAAAATATATAGAATAAAAGAAACGGCGATAAGGATTATGCTAATCAATAGTTTATACCCGTTCATAATACCCCCTAAAAATGAAGATGCTTGGTTTTATTTTATTCATACAAAAGCAGGTTTAGAATTTAGGAATTGTATGAAATGGTGCAAACAAGCTCTGTCAAAGGTGTTGTGCATATATTTATATAAAAAATTAAAATGAAACTATGTGAATCTATAAGAGTGTTTACAATTCAACTTTTGACAAATTTGTGAAACTACAATCGGATATATTGTCAATCAGTGTCGAACAATATAATATAATAGATGTGAATTGATTCACAAACAAACATATACCCCTTTGTTTGAACGTGAAAATTTCTCCCATCCCCTTTGATGTCTGAACAGGACGTCGAAAAGACCTGGTTTCCCGCCAGGTCTTTTTTTATAGATAAGAATGTATAAGTTCTCATGACTTGTTTCTGAGTAATAGTTTTTCCCAGAACAAATAAGAGAAGGGCAGTTCTGGGAAGGCGTTGAATAAATTTGTTTACGATGATTAGGGAAGATATCTCCAGTATATTTCTGTGTCTGTTGGAATCGGTATTACCCTTCCTCTAAGCATCAGTTTTTTGAGTTCCCGCTCCGCTTCTGCGTAAGATATGCTGTAAATAATTGCAATTTCCTGTGTAGAGAAAAAATCATACATGCGCAGAAATGAATCGAAATTCGGTAGCGGCTCTGGATTTAATTCTTTTTTTATAATATCTTTTAACACTTGCACGTATACATCATAAGAGTAAATACCTGAAATTTTCACTCCTTCTTCATCCGAGTTGGCATGAAAGAAAACAAGAGAGGGAATTTCTGTAATATGCATTTCAGTGCTGAATTTTAAATCACATTGAAACGCTTTAGTTGCGCTTGCAGAATGTATATCTTTTTGAAATTCTTCTAAATCAATCCCGCTTTTTTGTGCACATTTCAGCAATAGCTCTTCTTCTATCTCTTCTGTCTGCTTTAAGAACAAAGCTTCTTGAAATTTACGCAAAAATTTCGAACCTGCTTTTCGACCTTGCAGCTCTGCAGCTTTAATAGCAATAGAAGCAGTGTATGGCGACGGAGAATGCTTAATGTTTATGGTTTTTTCACATGCAAATTTATACTTAGGGACAGACTTTTCCCACACAAATCGAATATTAGCAGGCTTATTCCATTTGTGTGACGTATTCGGCTGTATTTTCCCGGTCAGGATATGCCGAAGTGTAAAATATTTTCCATATTCTAACATTAGCTTTTGAATAATAGGCTCGATTGCCCAACAGTCTTTACATAATGGATCAATAAACAAATACGCTTCTATCGGTTTTCGAATACATTTTTGAAAACGAAGAGGAGTAATTTTGTTTAAGCTATTCATTTCAACCACCCGTTTCTGTGTCCGGTGTATTCGTCATATGTTGGGCTGTCAACCGCAGACGGTCAAAAATAAATTCCCGAACGGGTCCTTCTAATCCAACATCGTCCATAGCTTGATGCATACAGGCAAGCCATGCTTTAGCACGCTTTGGTGTAATTTCAAAAGGAAGGTGCCGTGCCCTAAGCATAGGATGACCATGCTCTCTCGTGTATAAATCGGGTCCCCCGAGATATTGAGTTAAAAACTGTTTTTGCTTACGAGCTGTTTCTGTTAGATCGTCAGGGAATATAGGGGCAAGGTCGGGATGTTTACCGACGTACGAGTAAAACGTATCCACCAGTGTTGTTAAACCTTTTTCTTTGCCGATTGCTTCATAAGGTGTTAACGTATCTTCGTTCATATTAAGGCTCCTTTTCTTACATTTCAGTGTAAATTTATTTTAGCAATGGTCAAAAAGAAGCGCAAACAAAGAGACTTGAGCAGAGAAGGAACTCTATATTTAGTATTGAAACGAGCCGACTTATACTTATTTTGACCGTTTTTGCTTTTCAAGGAAAAACCGTTTAATTTTATTCTCTGTATGACGAACAGGAATATGATGACTTTGCAGCAGTTCC
The DNA here is from genome assembly GCF_017742235.1 of Bacillus sp. 165. GTDB lineage: Bacteria > Bacillota > Bacilli > Bacillales > Bacillaceae_G > JAGHKQ01. Next base: position 550,910 of record NZ_JAGHKQ010000001.1, on the reverse strand, counting down.
AAAAATTGCTTTCTTCCCTCTTGCTCGTCTTTTACCTCATATTCGAGTTCATAATCATCAGTATCGAAGTAGAAGCTGTGATCGAACATAAGAATGCCGCCTTTATATATGATTTCTGCTCTGTTTGTTGTCAGTTCACCAAGATATTGCAGTTCATCTGGGAGAACAGATAGCGAGTGTAATAAGTTTAATATTCCGCCCGGTACAATCTTTCCTGTCTGTATCATCCTGGTTGCGTCTTCTTTTGTTAAGGATTGGTGTGTTTCGAGCAATCCGACTTTAGCAGGCTGTTTTAATGTAAGGGTATAGGCATCATTTTTGAATCGAATGCGAAGTGCTGCACCTTTATCTTTCAGGGAAAAAGATGGTGTTTCGAAATAATGATTGACTTGTGTGGAAAAAGAATGGATGTTAAAAGCATTTACGAGTGTTTCAAATTCTTGTTTGGTTACTATGTTTTTTAATTCAATTTCAATTTCTTGTTTCATCAATGCCACTCCTTTTGTCTATATGCTGTTTCTATTATGTCTTTTGCAGGATTTTGAAGCAATGATTTAATTTTACCCGGTATCTTATGTTACAATTAATAAAGCAAAGTAAATACTATATATAATGAGATTTAGGTGGAGGAATTATAAAATGCAAAAAAAGATTTATGTTAAGAGCGTACACAAACAGGATCAAGCTCTTATTTTATGTGCAGACCAACCGGAGTTTTCGCTTCAGCAGCTTCGTGCACGCAATCATGTGTTAGTGGATTCAGATGAATTATCTTTTTTATACATTTTAGAAAATGATGACGAATTCGTATATGTAAGCATCCCGCACATAGTGTGGAGCAAAGTAAAAGAAGCTGTAGAAGCTGATACAAAGATATTAGTGCAAGCAGACGAGTGGCAATTAGAGCTGGAAAATCTAAAAGAGGAACTCGACTATCTGATTCATAATATTGAAGGCAATTCAAATTATGGAGAAGAGCTAGTGAGAAAGGTAGAAGAAATCTTTCTGTAAACTGCGGCAATAACTCTTTGTGGATGGTGGTATAATGAATCGAAATTGGGAAGAATTTTTGGCACCCTATCATCAAGCGGTAGGGGAATTAAAGGTGAAATTAAGGGGGATGCGTTCGCAATTCGAAATGCATTCTGAACATTCACCTATCGAGTTTGTTACAGGACGAGTAAAATCTGTACCAAGTATTATCGATAAGGCCGAAAAAAGAAATGTTCCGCTGGATAAGCTAAGAGAGGAAATGCAGGATATAGCTGGACTTCGAATGATGTGTCAATTTGTGGAAGATATTAAAATGGTTGTCGCGCTTTTGCGGAAGCGAAATGATTTTGAAATTGTAGAAGAGAGAGACTATGTAACGCAGAAAAAAGACAGCGGCTACCGTTCCTATCATGTGGTCGTTCGATATCCAGTTCAAACCATACAAGGAGAAATGAAGGTGCTCGTTGAAATCCAAATTCGGACGCTTGCCATGAATTTTTGGGCTACAATTGAGCATTCCTTAAATTATAAATATAGAGGGCGATTTCCTGCAGATATTAAAATCAGGTTGCAGCGTGCTGCGGAAGCCGCTTACTTACTAGATGAAGAAATGTCTTCTATTCGTATCGAAATTCAAGAAGCCCAAAAAGTCTTTTTACGTAAGACAGAAACACAGGATTCAGAATAAATGTTTAAAGGGTGTTAGCGATGAGATTTGCAATTATGTCAAAGGGAGATAAAGATTCAAATGCAATTGTTGCTACGATAAGGGAATATCTCCTTGATTTTGGCTTTCAAGATGATGAGAAAGAACCGGAAATAGTTATTTCAGTAGGAGGAGATGGAACGTTGTTACATGCGTTCCATCGTTATGCTCATCGATTAGAGAGTACGGCTTTTGTAGGTGTACATACGGGGCACCTTGGATTTTATGCGGATTGGCGTCCGGATGAAGTAGAAAAGCTTGTAATTGCCATTGCCAAAACGCCGTTTCAAGTAGTGGAGTATCCGCTATTAGAAGTGATTATTCGTTTCTTAAACGGAGGGAAAGAATCACTGTACTTGGCTTTAAATGAATGTACCGTAAAAAGTTTAGAAGGTACTTTAGTTTTAGATGTGGAGATTCGTGGAGAGCATTTTGAGAGGTTTCGGGGAGATGGGCTTTGTGTGGCTACTCCTTCGGGGAGTACGGCCTACAATAAAGCATTAGGTGGTGCAATTTTACACCCAGCTATCGAAGCTATTCAATTAACGGAGATGGCATCCATCAATAATCGCGTCTTTCGTACTGTCGGCTCTCCTCTTATTTTACCGAAGCATCATACTTGTGTGTTAAAACCGGTTAAAGCCACGAATTTTCAAATTTCAATTGACCATTTAACAGTGTTGCATAAAGATGTAAAATCCATTCAATTTCGTGTGGCAAATCAAAAAGTACGATTTGTCCGATTCCGTCCGTTTCCGTTTTGGAATCGTGTTCGGGATTCCTTTGTTGCGGATAAATAGAAAGGGTCATGTGGATTGTTTATCTTAAAGTGGGATATAAAACGAGAAGAGGAAGGGACGCTAGTAAGAGAGTTTTTGCGGACGAAGGGAATTTCGAAGGCTGCGCTTACGGATATAAAGTTTCATGGAGGGAGCATTGAGGTCAATCGATCTCCTGTAACAGTGAGGCATATCCTTAAAGCAGGGGAAGAGTTGCGTATTGCTTTTCCTCCTGAAGAACGGAGCCCAGAAATGAAGGGGGAAGCTATTCCTTTACAGATTGTATATGAAGATGATTATGTTCTTGTTATAAATAAAGATCCATATATATCGACTATTCCCTCTCGTGAGCATCCGACCGGTTCGGTTGCAAATGCGCTGTTGTATCATTATGATCAACAAAACCTGCCTGTCACTGTCCATATTGTCACAAGGCTTGATCGGGACACATCAGGACTGATGCTAGTAGCTAAAAATCGATTTATACATCATCTGTTGTCTAAGCAACAGCAGGAAAAATCTATTCAACGAACATATGAAGCGGTTATTCACGGTGTATTGAAGTCGAATGAAGGAATAATCGATGCACCGATTGGACGAAAGGCAGACAGTATTATTGAGCGTACGGTAAGAGAGGATGGGCAGCATGCTGTGACTCATTTTCGCGTACTAGAGAGGAAAAAAGAGATAACGCATGTTTCTTTGCAATTAGAAACAGGACGCACTCATCAAATTCGTGTTCATATGGCTTATCTAGGACATCCGCTGCTCGGTGATGATTTATATGGGGGGATAAAAGAAGAGATAAAGAGACAAGCATTGCATAGTACAACGTTGACTTTTTATCATCCTGTTTATGAACAAGAATATACTTTTACAGCAGAGCTTCCAGATGATATGGCACAAATATTGCAAAAATGAGCATTCCCGCAGAGGAATGCTCATTTTTTAGGAAAAGATATGCTGTATGCAGAATAGCTTATCCTTCGAATGTGCGAAACTTTTCTTCCACTAACGGCATAGAGGAAGAAACAGAAACGGTGTCCATCTCTGGATAACGAAGGGCGGTCAGCTTTCCTCCGAATACAGCACCTGTATCAATATTGACTGTTCGGTTTATAAATCGCGGCTCACTAACGGGTGTGTGGCCATATACGATCCAAGCCTTGCCTTTATATTGCTTTGCCCAATCTCTTCGTACAGGAGAGCCGTCTGGGTGTGCTTCTCCTGTTATATCTCCATACAATACAAAGGTTTTTACTTTGTTATTCACCTTTCCTATATAATCTCCCCGAATGCCAGCATGACATACAATAAGATTGCCTTTATCCAATACATGATAAAGCGGAGAGTTCTCATACAGTTCTATAAACTTGGCGCGAATACTCTTCTGTTCCTTTGGGGGAAGTGCTTCATATTCTGCAACCGTCGTTTCTAATCCATGTGTCTTTTGTACATTACGTCCTAAAAAGAAACGATATAGCTTATTGCAATGATTCCCCGGTGAATAGTATGCTGCTTTTTGATGAATGACAAGCTCATGAACAAGTGCTGCGACCTTTAATGAGAAGGGTCCCCGGTCTGTTAAGTCTCCGACAAACGCAAGTTGACGCCCTTCAGGGTGTTTAGGCACATCATCGTCCCATTTATATCCGAGATGGATGGTTAAAGCTTTGAATTCTTCATAACATCCGTGAATATCGCCGATTATGTCTAGTTTCATCTTATCACCTTCTTTTTTCTTTACTTTAGTTTTTGCGATTGTATAAAGAAAAAATCTATCCAAAGCAGGATAGATTTAATCAAACATGAATTTTTTTGTGCGTGAGCGCACATTCAGTACAAAACCAATGGCGATCATATAGGTTAAGAGTGCGCTTCCTCCATAGCTGAGAAATGGCAAGGTAATCCCTGTGATTGGCAGAATACCGATTGTCATTCCGATATTTTGGAATACCTGGAAGGTAATCATTCCGATTACACCTGCACATAAATAACTTCCAAAAGGATCATTACTTTCAAGTGCAATATGAATCATACGGTAAATGAGTAAGAAAAATAGAGAAATAACAATACTGCCCCCAATGAATCCATACTGCTCTGCTATATTTGTAAAAATAAAGTCTGTATGAGGTTCAGGGAAATATACTTCGCTGTTTTTAAAGCCTTTTCCGTATAGTTCTCCTGAGCCGGTAGCTAAAATCGCTTGGCGTAATTGATAACCTTGTGTTTCGTATTCATACGGTGCCAGCCACCCATAGAAACGGTCCAATTGATATTCTTTTAAAATATGGGCCTTAAAGAAAGCAGTATGAGCAAAATAAATATAAACAAGGATAGAGCCGGCTGTGACAGCGATGCCGGTAAGCCCTAAAATAAAACGCCAGCGAATGCCTGATACTAAAATGATGGAAGCAATAATTGCTGTCATTACCATCGTGTTTCCTAAATCAGGTTCTTTTGCAATTAAAAGAAGAGGAGGCAAACTTGCGCCAAATATTTTGGCAAGTAAAAGTAAATCTTCTCTTGGTGTACGGATGTGATATTTTTCATTATGATTTACAATAATTCGACTTAACACAATAATGATGAACAGCTTCATAATTTCAGATGGCTGAAAGTTACCAAGACCAGGAATTTGATACCAGGCAGTTGCTCCCTTAATAGTTAATACTAAGGATTTTGGGATACCTAATTCAAGTCCTAATAATAAAATCATTGCAAACCCGTATAAATACCAAGAAATCTGTTTGTATCGATCAAAGTCGATAACCATTGTTCCTGCAATTGCAATCAAGCCGACAATATACCATTTGACTTGTTGAGCTACGAAGTTAATTGCTTTTAATTTTTCAGGAAAGTCAGGGTGGGCTTGAGCAGTTGAAATGGCCAAACAGCTTGTAATGGCCAATAATAACAAAATTCCTAATAAAGTAAAATCTATTTGATACTGTGACGTTCTTTCTTTTTCCATTGTTCAATCCTTTCTATTACAAGAGGGCATATGCAAAAATACGTATAATATGAGAAAAAAAGCTCCATTACCATCTTAACGAATTTTCTACACTTTGCAAACACCTAGTATGTGTGACATAACGAAACAAGTGACGACATTTTATGAGAGTTTTGTTACTATTATAAAGGTCGAGGTGAATTCGGACAAGGTGAATCCTACGGAACCCTTTGCGTTTGGATTGCGGAATGAAATATTTTCATTATGAAAGGAGGCAGTAAAATGCCTGAAGTATTAGACAGAGAAGTGTTGGCTGAAGATATGCTGGAACAAGCTCTAATACGGGAAGATATTGATATGTTTCGACAGGAGTTTTTAGAACTTCTTCCATATGACCAAGCTCAGTTTTTTGTGAAGCAATCAGAAGAGATCCGCATGCGTATTTATCAATATATGTCTCCAGAAGAAACGGCCGCTATTTTTGAGAATTTGGAAATGGATGAAATTGCACCGTATGTTGCGGAAATGAATCCTGCGTTTGTCGCGGATATGTTAGGACATATGTATGCAGACGACGCGGTAGATGTATTGAATGAGCTGCGAAAAGATGAGGTTGCTAGTTACCTGTCTATTATGAATCCGGAAGCTGCAACAGAGATTAAAGAGTTGCTTCATTATGAAGAATACACAGCCGGAAGTATTATGACAACAGAATTTGTTGCTATCGGTGCGAATGAAACTGTTCAATCCGCTATGAAAATTTTGAAAAGAGAAGCTCCTGATGCAGAAACTATCTATTACATTTATATAGTGGATGAGGAGAAGCATTTGGTTGGAGTACTGTCTCTTAGAGACTTGATTATAAGAGATGATGAAGCTGTTATCGGAGAGGTAATGAACGACAGAATTATTTCTGTATCTGTGGCGCAAGATCAGGAAGAAGTAGCGCGTATGATGAAGGATTATAATTTTTTGGCAATGCCGGTCGTCGACTTTCAAAACCATTTGCTGGGTATTATTACAGTTGATGATGTAATGGATGTATTAGATGAAGAAGCATCGGACGACTATTCTAAATTCGCTGCGATTTCTGATGTGGATACAGTTTCCCGCAATCCCTTTACTGCAGCAAAGCAACGTCTGCCTTGGCTTATCATTTTGCTGTTTCTTGGTATGATGACAGCTACTTTAATTGGCAAATTTGAAGAAACCATTCATAAAGTAGCTATTTTAGCTGTATTCATTCCTCTTATTGCAGGAATGGCTGGGAATACGGGAACACAAGCTCTCGCAGTTGCGGTGCGTGGAATTGCGACGGGTGAATTTGAAGATGAGAGCAAGTGGAAGCTCATGCTTCGTGAAGCAGGGACGGGTTTAATCACAGGAGCAGCATGCGGCTTGCTTGTAACAGGAATCATCTCATTTTGGTATCATAATTTGGTTTTAGGAATGCTAGTTGGTGTTTCCATTTTAGTGACTTTAATATTTGCCACACTAGCAGGAGCGGTTGTTCCTCTTATTATGCAAAAGCTGAAAATTGACCCAGCAGTGGCCTCGGGACCATTTATTACAACCGTAAACGACATGATTAGCATTTTAGTATACTTTGGCATGGCGAATATGTTTATGGAGTATTTAATTAAGTAGAGAACAGAACGAACTATACCGTTCTGTTTTTTTATAGCTAAGAAATTATCCTGTATGAACGCAGTTGTATCTCTTATACACATTTTACAGAGAAATTTTCTAAACATGGATTGTAATAAGTATGTTGTGTCGGTTTTTCTTAGAAAATAGAGGAGTATAAAGAAAAAATATGGAAATGAATGAATACGAAGTATTTTTTTCGTTTTCACAACTAGAAAAGTATGATACACTACGAATAGTATCAGGTACTAATAACTAGTGTTAGTTTGATTATAGGAGGATGAAATAATGGATCTTCTCAATTTAAAAGGGAAAAATATTGTAGTTATGGGCGTAGCTAATCAACGAAGCATTGCTTGGGGTATCGCGCGTTCTCTGCATAATGCAGGTGCGAATTTAATTTTCACATATGCAGGTGAGCGTTTAGAGAAGAACGTTCGTGATCTTGCGGACACATTAGAAGGACAGGAAGCATTAGTTTTACCTTGTGACGTAACTAATGATGCAGATATTGAAAGCTGCTTCCAAACAATCAAAGAAAAAGCGGGTACGATTCATGGTATTGCACACTGTATCGCATTTGCTAATAAAGAAGATTTAAAAGGCGGGTTTGTAGAAACATCCCGTGAAGGCTTTGCGCTTTCTTTAGACATCAGTGCGTACTCTTTAACTGCAGTCGCAAAAGCTGCTAAAGAGGTTATGACAGAAGGCGGAAGCATTGTGACCTTAACATACCTTGGCGGCGAACGAGTGGTGAAAAACTATAACTTGATGGGTGTAGCGAAAGCCGCATTAGATGCAAGCGTTCGATATTTAGCAAATGACTTAGGACAATTAAATATTCGCGTGAATTCTATTTCTGCAGGTCCAATCCGTACATTGTCTGCAAAGGGTGTAGGAGATTTCAATAGCATTCTTAAAGAAATCGAAGAAAAAGCACCGCTTCGCCGCAATGTAACACAAGAAGAGGTAGGCGATTCGGCTGTCTTCTTATTTAGTGATTTATCTCGCGGAATGACAGGTGAGAATCTTCATGTGGATTCCGGATATCATATTTTAGGATAACCAACAAAAAGCTGAGACAAAAGTCTCGGCTTTTTGTTTTGCTCTTTTTACACATAGTAGCTCTTTCCCGCCTATTTTGACGTTTGTAGGACAATGAATTATACATTTGTAAGCTTGTATGAATATATTGTACTGCGTCGTACTATAGACAAGGAGGTGGCGAATATGGGCGATTCAAACTATGAGCTTTCCACACAGATTTTAAAGGGAGTTTTAAATAAATACTTAGCTACTAAAACTCCTAAATTTACTATGACAGAAAAGAAAAAACAACTGTTTCAAACTATGCTTCAAACGATTAATGAGCAAATGAACAAGGCTAAGGAGGCAGGGACAGCAGGAAAGTAAAACGACGTGGAAAAAGTGATTAGATATCGTATTCAGGATAAAGTCAGGAGGTGAAGAGATTGTCGCAAGAACAAGACAAAAACAAACCAGAGGACGTTCAAGCTACGAGTGCAATTGCAAGTTTCATTGTAAAAAGCATGATGCTAAAGCATAATATCAAAACAGATGAAATAAAAAAGACCTTGACAGAAGAGCAAAAAAAAGAATTGAAAGATATGTTTCAACAGTTGGAGAAGCAAGTTAATAGTTTTGTAGAAAGCACTAAAAATAAAGAAACAGAGACTAAGAAAAAGAAAAGAAACTAACAAACGGCTGCAAGCTAGAGTGGAGATTTAGAAAAACGGGCTGTCCCAGTAATGAGTTTGTCTATACGTTTTTAGTACAAGCGCATTTAATAATATTATGAAATGGAAAGGGGGAAAATCATGGGTTTAAGATGGCAAGCTTTAAATACAAATGCGGAACATCCTATTTCTGCATTTTTCAATGATGATGCAACAATCGAACAACAAGCAGCACAAAATGTAGTAGAAGGGCAATTCTCTAGAGAAAAAATTTATATTTCTGATTCCTTAGATATTAATGTCTCTACTACAGAAACGCAGGTAGCTGTAGCGTTACAAGCAGCCTTACAGATTGCGATTGCGATTGTAATTAATATTGCAGTTCTTAGCAGTGATGCTCACGCTGAGGATTTCACACACGACCTTCTTCAAAATACAAAAATCGTACAGTCAAACCGTCAAAACATCATCATTAAAAATTCTAGAAGTGTTACTGTTTCAACAGTTGATACTGACGTGGCAGTTTCTATTCAGTTATTACTGCAAGTTTTATTAGCACTTCTTATTCAAGTTGACGTTCTTTCTGCTGTTTAATTCCTCTCACTCCAAACAATCTACGCGTTAATTCTCTTCTTTGCATTCATCCTTAGGGTGAATGCTTTTTGGAATCTATTTCGTGTATGTTCTTACATAAATAAACGAACTAATGCTTTATCACCCCTTCCTAATAATGGAGTGTGGGCTTGTTTTCTTTTAAGTCTTTTTCAAGGCTAAAAAAAGTGAGTTAAATTTCGCAAACATTGAATATACATTTAACAGAGAATCCTTTGGAAAAAGGGAGGAAGTAAAATGTCTCAAAAGTCAACTGAACTCAAAAATCAACCATTGCTGTATATTGTTCAGCCTTCTATGGCAGAGCCAAGGGTGGATGTACAGGATGTTTTTATTGTAAAAAGAAAGCCTCGTAGAGAAGAACCTGTGAAACAACAAGCAGCAATTGAAGAGCAAGAGGCAGAAGCAAACCAAGAAGAATCTCAGGAAGGGTTGGAAGCAGCTCTTACAGAAGAAGACCTGATAACTGAAGAAGCAGAAGAAACAATGGAAACGGAAGAAATAGAAGCGATAGCAGAAGATGGAGAGGAGGAAATAGAACAAGAGGAAGTGTCAAAAAGAAGCAACTCTTGGAGTAATAAATCCTTCAAGGACATGACATTGGAAGAGAAGGTGGCATTTTTAGTTAACAGACCTCATTATATACCGAGGGCAAAATGTAAAGTTCAGACTGGTCAAGATACTTATATCGGCTATATTCTCTCTTATGAGGAGGGATATGTAATTATGAGAAGTATGACAAAGATAAGGGAGTTTAAGGTTCAGTTCGAAGATATAAAGTCTATCCAAATTATTGGTTTGTAGAAAATTGAAAAAGGTGGTAGATCACAGTCTACCACCCATATAGTTTTTTAGTTTACGATGGAGTTATACTCCTCTTACACGAGTGTCGCGTAAGCATTGAATAGCACAGAAGCAATTGAGGTCTACTGTTATACAGGAGTTCGATGCTTCTAGGTTTACAGGTATAGTTTTGTGACCATTATGAAGACCATTTGTAAATGCACAAATCAATTCTCTTGCTTCTTCTTGCAAGGAATGTTTGGAGCCTCTTGAATGACAATCGTCATCATGATCTTCAGCTACTGGAGTTAAGACTCTAAGGACTGCACAGCAATCGTCTACACTTTCCACTCGTAGGAATGGAGAAATTGTGAAGAAGTCCCCAGCGAATTTAAAGCAGTTAGATGGTAAGAATAAGTCTCCTGATTTTGTATATAGAACGAAAGGACGAGTATTAGCGAAAGGGGCGGCTGTATTAGCTCCTAAAAATGGTGTATCACAGCCAGTTGGGCAAGTATCAGTTACAGCGTCTTGTAGTTCGTTAATAAATTTAACCACGTCACATACACAGTGAGAGTCAAATTTACCTTTTTTATCATTACAACTCATGAATTTCACTCCTTATCATTAAGTTTTGTTTTACACTATTAAGATATTGAAACGAGATACAATCGGTTACTGATGTTATCCTATTTTTTCGTAAATGGGCATGTACTGATGAGGGATAAACAGCTGTATAGGATAGCTGCTTGATTAGGAATATGAAGGGAGTGAGGGGAGATGTTTACGAGCTGGTTCCTTCTGGTTATTTTTGCCTTTGCAAGCTTTAGGCTGACGCGTCTTCTTGTATTTGATAAAATCACAAAGTTTATACGAGTACCCTTCATTGAAGAAAAACAAGTTATAGAGGAGGATGGAGAAGCAGTTACTTATATTCGAATTAAAGGAAGAGGAATACAAAAATTCATCGGGGAGCTGTTAAGCTGCTATTGGTGTACAGGGATATGGAGTACAGCATTTTTGCTTATAATTTATTACTATATACCGAAAGTGGCTGAACCATTGTTGTTGTTATTGGCAGTTGCAGGTATTGCTGCGGTTATTGAAGTGATCGTTAGCAAGCTGAAGGATGAATAAAAATAGGGGCACGTTCTCCGTGTAGATTCATATGATAATAAGAATCTAGAAATAGCAGAGGAGCGAAGTAAAGATGCAGAAACGTCCTATGGGCCAACAACCTCTCAATCAATGGCAATATTATCAAATGCAACAGCAATTATATGATCAAGGCTATATTAAAAAACCTGATTGTGGCTGCAACAAAAAGAAAAAGAAAATGACTATGCAGAATGATGAAGAACAGAAAAAATAAAAACCAGAGCTGTTTTGTGGGCTCTGGTTTTTCGTGTTAGAAAAGGGGTTTAATAAAGCGTGACGGATATGCTGTTCGGCCCCGGCGTGTTTGCGGTACAGAAACATTCAGGGACTCTTTGGCACGAGTCATAGCCACATACGTTAAACGTCGTTCTTCTTCAAGCGGTGCACTATTCCCGTCTCGATATGCCTCTAATGAATAATCATGGGGTAAACACCCGTCGACTGCTCCAAGTACATACACATGCTTATATTCTAATCCTTTCGATCGATGAATGGTTAATAATTGAATAGCATTGTCATATGTTTTACTTAATTTTTTCATTTCTTCATTCATAGCAATCATATGATCTGCATGAGATATAAAGGCAAGAACTGTGGTGAACTTTTTCGCGGCCACTTTTAAGTCCCGAATATCGTCAGATCCTTTTTCCATTGTATTGCCTTCACTGCCGCGCTTTTTTATAAAATCAGAAAATCCCATTTCTTTTTCTATTATTCCTATAGCGACGAGGGGAGAGGCATCCTTTAACGTTTTAAACAACGGTACAATCTTTTGCAGCTTCTTTTGCTGGAAAGGGTGGATATTCTTCAGTTTTGTTAAAGCTTGGACAAGTGAACAATCCTCTAATATACTGATGGCTTTCAAGTCTTGCAGGACAGATTGCTTTAAGAACAGCGATACAATTAAATCGTTCATCGCTTTCACATCATCTTCATTTAGGCTTAAACGCAAATATGCAAGCATGCTTCGGACGATGCGCCGTTGATAAAATGACTCAGAATCCTTCTCCATAATAAAAGGTAGATGAGATTGCGAAAGGCGTTCAAACATAGCACGTGCTGCTGAATGGGTTCTATACAAAACAGCGAAGTCAGATGGATTGGCGCCATTTTCGATTCGCTCTTTCAAATCCGTCACAATCATTGTTGCTTCTTCCTCTTCATCATAAGGGAAGAAAAAGGATGGAAGGGAATAAGAGTGAAATTGGGCTTTCATTTTTTTGGCTCTTCGGTTTTTATTTATTCGTATTACTTTGTTAGCAGTAGTTACGATGCTGTGAGAAGAACGGTAGTTTTGATTTAATGTCACAATGGCCGCATCTTTGTAGTCATTATCAAAGTTTAGTATAAAGGAAGGATCGCTGCCACGGAAGGCATAAATGGATTGATCATCGTCTCCAACTACGCAAATATTATTGGTATGATTAGACAGCATTTTCATAATTTCATACTGTACTTTGTTTATATCTTGAAATTCATCAATTAAAAAATAATGGAAGCGGTTTTGGTAGCGTTGTAATAGCTCCTCATTGTTTTGTAATAGCTCATAGCAACCATACAGCATATCATCAAAGTCGAATAATTTGCGTTCCTGTTTCAGCTGCTCGTATCGCCGATATAAATACAACGCCTTATCTTCCCAAGGACTGCTTGGGATAATAGTGCTTTCGTCTGTTAATGTATTTTTCCAGTAGCTGATTTGCTGAAGAGCTTGATCGTATGCAAATTCTTTTTCATCAATGCCGATTTCTGCACCAGCTTCTTTTAGAATACGGTCCATTTGCCATTCATATTTCAGCAAAGAGTTTGGGGACCAGCGTTCGGAATCGTGGTGCAGGAGCATTTTATAGAAAATGCTGTGAAATGTACCAACAACAAGAGACTTCAGTTCTTTTGCTGACAGGGTAGAAAAACGCTGCAAGCGTTCTTTCATTTCTTGTGCTGCCTTTGTAGTAAAGGTTACAAGCATAATAGACTTTGCGTCTATTTTCCTCTCATGAATCATGTAAGCAGTACGCGCAGTCAATACACGTGTTTTTCCGCTGCCAGCCCCTGCTAAAATGAGAAGAGGGCCGTCAATATGTGTAACAGCTTCATATTGGGCAGAATCAAGAGGAAAGTTTTCTTCGTTTAAAATTGAGTAGCTTTCGATTTCGGTTCTTTCTTGAAACTCTGGAATACTTTTGATTGGTTGTGAGTCTTTCCATAGTGACGAGAATGTCTGCTCTTCAGAAATGCTGCGTTCTTTTGGAATACGAAAACCATTTTGTTCAACATATTGTGTACCAATTGCAACAAGCTCCTGTTTTTTTTCTTGCTTCCTTGCATGAGCTGCTGCATCGCATTCATAGGTTTCTTTTTGTAAGGTATGGTAAAGATAAGGTTTTTTTTGAATGCCCAAATATAATCTCACCTGTTCGCCACAGTTAATACAGCTTACTTCACCACGAAGACTAGCTTCATAGAGTGTTTGATAATGTTCTCTTGGATAATATAACAAGTTGATTTCTTTTTGGTTATACCGTGCAATGTCCATAAGCTAACCTCCTGCCACACGTTCAATATCAGCAATCTTCATCTTACCAAATATCAGAAAGGAAAAAAAGAAGACGAGAACATCTTTTGTTCTCGTCTTCTTTTTATAATGGTTTTTTCATGACAACATGAGGAATGTCAGCTTCCATGAACACATCAGATACAGTATCATATCCAAGCTTTTTGTAAAAAGATTCAGCTTGAGTTTGTGCATGAAGCTTTGCTTTTTTCAGTCCTTGCTCAGCAGCTGTATGTTCCAATGCATCCATGATTAGTCTTCCGGCTCCGCATTTGCGGTGAGAAGAAAGAACACAAATGCGCTCCATTTTTCCGTAGCCGTCAAGCTCTCTCATCCGTCCTGCACCAACCGGCACTCCGTTATCATATAACACAACATGTGTTGCGGTAGGATCATGTTCATCGTATTCTTCTGCTGCTGATACCTTTTGTTCATCCACAAATACTTGTTTACGGACGGAAAAAGCATCCTGCAGTTGCTTTTCGTTTTCTACTATTGCAATATTCAATGTTTTATTGTTCCTTTCCTAAATGGAATGTTTCGTATACTGTCCATGCTCCGTTGTCTAATTGATAAAGCAAATGGAAGCGGTCAACTGTTTGTTCGTGGTTAAAATCCATCATTTTTAGGCGACCTAATACATCAGAATGTTCATCGTCTGACATTTTTTGACCAATTGTAATATGAGGAACGAACGCATATTCTCTCTCTTGAGAAAAATAACCTGAGTGCATTTTTTCATTTAATGATGTTAATTCATCTGATTTTTCGACTTTAAAATAAATTACATTATTTACTGGATAGAAGGAATTCACATTTCGGACCCGCAGTGTGAAAGGGGGTACCTTGTTTGCAATTTCATTCAATTCATTAACGATTTGATTTATTTCATTTTCATCCGCTTCAAATGCAGGCTTTAGTGTGATATGAGGCGGAACAAGTGCGTAGTGAGAATCATAACGCATACGATAAGAGTTTGCTGTATCTTGAATAGATTTTGACGGAAATATAACGATTCCGAATTTCATGAGAAAGTCCCCCTTTATTATAAGCCAATATATATGATATTTAGAAAAGGTACATCCTTTTTTTATTATATCAAATAATTCAGAATATAAGGAGGTGTTATTTAAGCTGTAACATATTTGTAAAGGCAGATGGTAAGTCTTTTTGCCAATGCTTCCAAGTATGGTCACCATCAAATTCCTTGTATATATAAGGGAATCCTTTTTTGGTAAGCAGATGATTTAAATCAGCATTCGGTTGTACAAAATCGCGAATTTTTCCATCCGTTGTTTTTACATGTGTTTCCTGCGTTCCAATGATATGATACAGTTCCAGTAAATGAGACTGAGTAAAGGATTTCACTCTATTGAGCACAGTGTCATTTACAAATGGTGATTGCATGATCACCTTGCCGAATGTATGCGGATACATTAGTGCTGTCATGAGGGATACAGTTCCTCCGAGAGAATCACCGAGAAGAACACGGCCGCTTCCAACTTGATATGTTGAAAAATGCTCATCAAGGTATGGAACAAGCTCATGGGCTAAGAAACGGATATATGCCTCATTTTGTGAACCATTAGGATGATATTTTTCTTTTCGGTCCTCTACGTTTTTATAAGGAATACCGACTATGATAGTACGTTCGATTGTTCCTTCTTTTTGGAGCTGCTCAATGACTTTTCCTGCTTTCCCAAATTGGAAGTAGTCTTTGCCATCTTGTGCTATGACAAGAGTGTGCTTCAGTAAAGGTGTATAGCTTGTAGGCAAGTAGACAAGTAAGGTTATCTCTTCCTGCAACGAGGTGCTGTAAAGTGAGAGTTCTTGAATAAGTCCTAAAGTTTGTGTCATGATAATCTCCCCTGTGAAAATTGTTGAAACGTTCTTTTCTATATTAACATAAGAACAACAAAAATATAGAATCGCAAAGTCTACAATGATAGAATATTTATGGAGTATTATAATAGTGGCAGGAAACAGAAAGGACGTAGGGAACATGAAACAGAAGGAAGAAAAACCATCAATTGGATTGCCGCTAGTCATTGCTATTATTGCTATATCTTTTTCAGCTATTTTTGTGAAATGGTCACATGCACCCGCTTCGATTTTAAGTATGTATCGCATGTGGCTGGCAAGTCTCTTATTGGTGCCAATTGTATGGAGAAAACGGGACGATTTTAAAAAGATAGGTAAGAAAGATTGGTATTTATTATTTTTTTCGGGTTTCTTTTTGGCATTGCACTTTGTACTTTGGTTCGGGTCTTTGAAGTTGACGACAGTCGCCAGTTCTACAATTATTCTTGCATTGCAGCCAATCGTGTCCTTGATCGGCGGTTTTTTTGTGTTTAAGGAACGCACAACAGCTTCAGCTCTAATGACGATGGGAATTGCTATAATAGGAGCAATGATGATTGGTTGGGGGGATTTTGCTTTAAACAGCAAGGCCATTCTTGGTGATATTCTTTCCTTTTTGAGCGTCATTGCCGTTGTGGGCTACTTATTAATTGGGCAAAGTACAGTCAAAAAAGTATCACACTGGATTTACAGCTTTTGTGTATTTTTATTTGCATCCATGGTGTTAACTGTATATAATCTGGCTGCAGGAACAGCATTTACAGGGTATGACTCCCGAGAATGGGGGATTTTTCTATTATTGGCTACCGTACCGACATTGGCGCATGTCATTAATAATTGGCTGTTAAACTTTGTAAATGCTACAACTATTTCTATGAGTATTTTAGGGGAACCTGTAGGAGCGACTATACTGGCTATCTTGTTATTAGGAGAACGTCTAGTTGGCTGGCAAATTATTGGAGGAATGCTTGTGCTAGCAGGAGTATTTTTCTTTTTAATACAGCAGCAAAAGAAAACTCCGTACACTGAGGTTGTAAGAGAAGGGGCGTAAAGATAGAGTAAGCCGAGAGAGTGAGCGCTAATTGGAGAATACTATCAGCAGGAAAAAGCCTCCTGCTGATAGTACTGCTATTAGACTAGGATTTACCTGCCATTTAAAAAATTATGTACTGTAATTTCACATAAATCGCGGTATTTTCCGTCTTCAGTAGTCACTACAATAATAGTTCGTCCTGCCCGCTTTCCTTTTACTGCGGCTTTGCCGTTTTCAATTTCTAAATGAACAACATCGGGATTGCTGACAACCCAATGTACTTTTTTATTTGTTGCGTTTACGGGAATAATACTAAATGTAATACTTTCAGCTTGTCCGATTTTCATTTTCAGCTTTGGTTTATTTACATGGATGCTTATAACGTTCACAGGTACCGGGGTAAGTGGTTTTCGTATTTTTGTTTTCTCAAGCAGAGGATCAATAAATAACGCAGTGTGAGAAGATAAAGCGGTGTTCCATACATGCTCTTTATGCTTTCTAATCATCGAAAATGCTCCTTCCCGATTATATTTGTAAGTTCAATCATATCGGAAAAGTGTTAGTAGAAGTTGAATGGAACATAAAGAAATTATTAATTTTAAAACGAAAATCTTTAAAAAAGCTTTGAATTGCAAAGAGGGCAGGCTTCTTTGTAAAACAAATATGATTTGAGCCATTTTTTATAACAATCCATAAATTCATTATGGCTGTAGGAACAGTACAGAAAAATTCACTTTTAAAAAACTGAGCACGGGTGGTAGCCCGTGCTCAGTTTTTTTCAGGAAGAAGAAGATGCAGAGGAACTTGTCTCGTATGATCCGAAGGATGGTAATAAGGAGGTCTATCGAGGTCCTGCTAATCATATCCTTATCGTAGAACTGAAGTCAATTAAGAATAAGAACTACGAAAAGGTACCTAAGACCAAGCCTAAAAAAGAGCATGAGATGCAGTTGCAACTCTACTTTTATCTAATGGGTATTCGGAAAGGGCTAGTTTACTATGAAAACAAAGACACACAGGAGTCTAAGTATTTTGTGGTGAAATACAATGGAGAACTTATGAATCAAGTTATCTCCGAGATTAAGAAGGTCATTGAGTATTCGAATCGTCGGGAGTTACCGGCAAGAGAAGGAACTACATTAGATATTATGTGTCACTATTGTGACTTTCGAAATACATGCCATCTTCCAGTTTCAGAGGAAGAGTGGCAGGATTTATATTTTAATGAAGGTGAAGCTTCCAATTAGGGAACTTCTGATTTTTGAAGATAGCAAAGGCTGATTAAGGGGGAGGTAGCTAGATGCTGGAATTAACAGGGAAATATAACTCAGCAAAGGTATTTACAGACAATGTAGAACAAACTGCTATGGCTCAAATTATTGAATTATGCAATCAGGAATTTACACAAGGAAGTCAGATTCGGATTATGCCTGACACACATGCAGGTGCTGGTTGCACTATTGGCACAACAATGACAATTACAGACAAGATTGTGCCAAATTTGGTTGGAGTCGATATTGGTTGTGGCATGGAAGTAGCTATTCTTTCTGAAACGAAAGATGATATTAACTTCGATCAGCTAGATGACATGATTCGCAAGTATGTACCAAGCGGTTTTGCGATTCGTGGTACAGAGCATCGTTTTGTTAACAATATTTCTTTTGATGAAGTACGAGCGCCTATCAATGTAGATCGAGCAAGAAAAAGTATCGGTACACTCGGTGGTGGAAATCATTTCATTGAGTTAAATGAAGATACTAATGGTCGTGTCTATATCGTTATCCATAGCGGCAGCCGTAATCTTGGCAAGCAAGTCGCTGAGCACTATCAAAACCTTGCTTATGAGAGACTTATGGATATGAGATCCACAAAGGAAAAGATTATCGAGGAACTAAAAGCAGTGGGAAGAGAGAGGGAAATTCATGCGGCATTGCGTGGTGTGAAAACTCCAAAGATTTCTAAGCAACTAGCATATTTAGATGGGCATGGATTCAATGATTACATGAACGACATGAAGATTGCTCAGGTTTATGCTTCATATAACCGCAAGGCGATGATAGAAGAAATTGTGAAGCAAATGGGTTTTCATATTGTAGATCAATTCTCAACCATTCATAACTACATTGATATGGACAATATGATTATGCGCAAAGGGGCAATCTCTGCACAAAAAGATGAGAGAGTTGTTATCCCTATCAATATGAGAGACGGGAGCCTTATTGCTTTTGGTAAAGGAAACCCTGATTGGAACTTCTCTGGACCACATGGAGCTGGACGAATCCTAAGCCGTTCTAAAGCAAAGGAAACTCTCAAAGTAGAGGATTTTGAGGAAACAATGAGAGGTGTATGGACTACTTCTGTCTCCGCTAATACGCTTGATGAGAGTCCAATGGTTTATAAAACAATGAGTGAGATTGTTGAAAATACAAAAGACACAATCGAAATTGCTAATGTTATTAAGCCGCTTTACAATTTCAAAGCAAACTAAAAATTAATTCGAAAAAATGGAGCAGCTACCTAACTACGTAGCTCAGAGTGTTGAAAAAACCTTTGGCTTTCTCAATCTCTGACAGAAATCTGGTATTGTGTATAAGAAAAGTACTACCCAACCATAAAAGAAGAGACAGAATCGGTCTATACAAGCCCCTTTTTGGTGAGGTGTAGACCGATTTTGTTCATGTTTTGATAGGTGGCTGTGAGATAGGCATGCATTTGGACAGATGAACAGAAGCTCAGACACAAAAACAGGCTCTGGAGAGACTTTCTCCACAGCCTGTAAAAAAACTGAGCACGGGTGGTATCCCGTGCTCAGTTTTTATGCTGATTTTTTAAATTCTTCAAATTGGTCTTGTACAGCTTTAGATGGTGCTGTGAGCAAGCTTACGATAATAATAGCAAGCCAAGCAGCAGCAAATCCTGGCACCATTTCATAAAGGTTTTCCTTTAACAAATCAAATTGTGTCCATAGAATAACTGTTACAGCTCCTGTAATCATACCAGCAAGAGCGCCCCATTTTGTCATGCGTTTCCAATATAGACTTAATAGGACCACTGGACCGAAAGCAGAACCGAATCCAGCCCATGCATACCCTACTAATGAGAGAATAGTATCGTTTTGTTTGTAAGCGAGCAGAATCGCAACTAACGATACGATAAGAACAGATAATCGGCCAATTAGTACCAATTCCTTATCAGAAGCAGAGCGGCGGAAGAATGTTCGATATACGTCTTCTGTAATGGCGCTTGCTGTTACAAGAAGCTGGGAAGAGATTGTACTCATAACCGCAGCTAGAATGGCTGCTAATAAGAACCCGGTGATGATAGGATGGAATAAGATTTCTCCCAATTGGATAAATACTGTTTCAGGATCAGAAAGACTTAAACCATTTTTAGAATAGTAGGCGATACCAATCAAACCTGTAAACATGGCTCCGATAATAGAGAAAATCATCCAACCCATGCCAATACGGCGCGCTTTTTTTATTTCTTTTACAGATGAAATAGCCATAAAGCGAACGATAATGTGAGGTTGTCCAAAGTATCCAAGTCCCCATGCGAAAAGAGAAATAATCCCCAATAATGAGGTCCCTTTGAAAATATTAAGAAGAGCTGGATCAATAGATTTGATTTCAGTAAATGCGGAATCTAAGCCGCCTACATGCATAATGGTAACAACAGGTACTAGAATCAAAGCGATAAACATAATCAATCCTTGTACAAAATCTGTCCAGCTTACAGCTAAGAACCCTCCGAATAATGTATAGGCTATAACAACAAGAGTTACAATCCAAAGTCCAAGATGATAGTCCATATTAAATGTATTATTAAACAAGACAGCTCCTGATACCATACCTGAAGATACATAGAATGTAAAGAAGACCATGATTACAATTCCAGATACTAAACGTAACATATGAGAAGTATCGTTAAAGCGGTTCTCTAAGAACTGTGGAATGGTAATGGAGTTGCCAGCTATTTCTGAATACGTACGCAAGCGAGGCGCAACGTAAAGCCAGTTTGCATACGCTCCTAGAGTTAAACCGATAACAATCCAACCGCTGCTTAATCCAGAAGCATACATCGCACCTGGCAAACCCATAAGCAGCCAACCGCTCATATCGGCAGCTCCTGCACTTAGAGCTGTTACAGCAGCCCCTAAACCGCGTCCCCCTAACATGTAATCCGAGAGGTTTGCTGTACGTTTATAGGCAAAATAACCGATGACGAGCATGCCTATCATGTACACAGTAACCGAGAAAAGTATTTGTGCGTTCATTCCTAGATGTCCCCTTCCTGTTATGCATATTTGCATATTGTTTACCTTATTAATTTATCATTTAAAAAATTGAAAATCTATATATAAATACCAATTTTTCTAAAATATAAATAATTGAAAGGTATTGTAAATAGAAGAATAGTAGTATTTTTTAATGGTAATTATATAAAACGCATTTGACTTTTCGGCATGAAGACTCATCAAGTAAATACATATATAGGAATATCAGACTAATTATATCATAAAACTAAATTGAACTTATATAAATCGGTATTTAAATTCCAAATAATGCATGAAAATGAAAATCTATCGACATAGAGTGATAACAACTTTTCAATATATAAGCAAAGATGAAGAAGAGTAAATATTATAGACACTTCAGAGAGCCGGGTTATACGGAATGGAACTACCAGAGCAGAGGTTCAGTAGGCGACACGGGGTAGGATTGTACTCAAATAGGTGAAGTATACACTCCAATAGAGGTGGTACCACGGTAGCCAACTATTGCTATAAGCATGTAGAGGACTTTTTTACTTTGTAGTGAGTATATCGGCGAAGTAAGAGGAGAAATCGGTGGGTTTTGGAATATATCGACGAACTGAGCAAGTATATCAGCAAAACGACAAACGACAAGGCGCTTGACATTGCGAAAGAGATTTTACCGTTCGTTTGCATCACTTCACCGAGGTAGAAAAATAAAATTAGTATAAAACTAGTCTATTAATTATCATCCTCGTTTTATATACGGTTATCGTTTCAGATGTAGTACTCCAAGCATCTGAAACGATAAAATAGTTACCAAATTTCTATTAGATAAACGTATGGAGCAGCATAAAAAGAATAAAGGCAAATGACAAATAATAGTGTAGATTTTTATCCTTGCGCTTATACCGTAAAAAACCCAATATTCCTAAAGGTAAGAATAAAATATAGGAAATGACACCGGATAGATATACTGCATTCGTTTTCCATTCATAAAAGGCCATGATAATAGAATGTACAGTAATTAATGCAAATGCAATAAGGGAAATAGGTACATGAACCAACTTTACCCACTTCAAAGCTTTTGAAAGTAAAGTTTTCATTTCTTTGGTTAATTTTAATTTCTTTGAACGTATTAAAAAATAAAGAGGAAACAACGCAAATGCAGCAAAAACACCAATACGCCCCAGTGAGCCTTTATTTTTAGCATATGCTTTCAGAGGATTGAAGTCTTTCAGTGGATGGTGCAAGTGATTTGTTTCGTTTTTAAAGTGTGTCGGTAAGTTTGCTGTTAATGAGCCTCGGTGTGCTATTGTCCAAAAGCCAAATGCAAGAATAACTAAAGAAGCTACAATTGCAATATAAATCAACTTTCTCTCTTTTTGATTTTTAACCCAATTTGCAAGCATACAGCATTCTCCTAACTCCAATTATTAGATTTTTCTTTTAAAGATAGTTTAGGTTTTCATTATACAGTCGAAACATTTAAATAAGATTAAAAAATCTTTAAAGATAATAATTAAAAATAAAATTAGTGTCACATTTCTGTTATAATACAAAATAACTGTTATATAATAAAGGGCGTTTTTTTATGAAGCTACTTAAATAAAATTAAGGAGGAACAAGTGAAAACTATACTTGCATTAAGTCCAATATTAAGTATTTTTATTTTTTTATTTGTTTGTAAGCTCTCATCTATGAAATCTGCCATATTGTCTTATATTATGTGTCTTCTAGTTGTGCTTTTATACCCTCCATATTATCTTCAAGCAAATCAAATTTATCATTCTACTATAAAAGGTGCCCTTATTTGCTTTATTGTCGGATATGTATTGTTTTTTGGTATTTTTTTGTTTCACTTAATGAATAAGATGGGTGTCATTCAATCAATTGCGGCATTTATTTCTCAAACAACACATGATAGATTACTGCAAACCTTCTTGCTGTGTTTTGGACTCTGTCCGCTTATAGAGTCAGCAAGTGGATTCGGTATCGGATTTATGGTTACAGCACCTATTTTTCTATCAATTGGCTATCCCCCTCTGCAAGCAGCTTTGCTTTCGTTTATCGGGTTGCTTGCAAGTGCTTGGGGAGCTTTGGCAACAGGCACTATCATCGGTTCGCATTTAATTCATATGTCTCTTACAGCATTGGGCACTGGAACTGCGATTTTATCGATACCGATCTTTCTTTATTTTATGGGAGCAGCCTTGTTTATCACAGGGGGATGGAGTGCGATTAAAGAAAAAAGAAAGGAACTTATCAGCTTCTTTCTATTATTCTCTATCTCTATTTATTTCTTTAATCGTTATGTCAGTGTAGAACTGTCTGGGATATTAAGTGCAATTTTGACCACGGGATTTGGGTTGATGGTTATTCAAGCAAAGCGCCAACCAAAGAAAGCATTTTCACAAAATGCCGCCACGCGTCTTTCTGACTCAAACGGTTCTATCTTAAAAATGTTAAGCCCTTATCTATTTTTAACGGCATGTATATTATTCTCTCGTCTTAATCCGATGTTGAAGCATAGTTTACAAGAGTATGCAGTGATTGATTTGCCGCGTTATACATATACATTAGCGTTACTGTACTCTCCGGGTTTTTGGCTGTCCATTACTTGTTTATTTACTATTTTTCTGTTCCGTATACCCGGCAGTATTGTGAGAGAATCGCTGTATAGCACGATAAGACAATGGATTCCCTTTGCGGTTACAACAACCATGTTTATTTCTGTTTCTGAAATCATGGGAAATAGCGGCATGCATCAAGCATTAGCTGCAGCGGCGGGAAGTACATTTGGTACGCTGTTTATGGTAATTGCTCCGTTCATAGGTGCAATGGGCGGGTTTTTAACTGGAAGTAATGCCGGGTCAAATGCGATGTTCATTCAATTGCAGCTTCAAACGGCTCAACATGTGAATTTGCCGAAAGCCCTTATAGCTATGAGCCAAAACACAAGTTCTTCCATCTCAACTATCGCGTGTCCTTCAAGGATTACACTTGGTTCCCTTTTATGCGGCATTCCACATAGAGAAAGCGAGTTGTTAAAAAAAACGACCCTCCTTATTTTGGGAGGAGTTGTTATCGTGGTGTTGGAAACAGTTATTGCTATGCAACTGTTTTCTTGAGTAATAGACGTATTATTTATAGGGGACATAGGAAAAGCACATCTTGGTCAGATGTGCTTTTTCGTGTAGGGTAGAAAACGTAGTAAGGGAATATCTTTATTGTATCTATTTTCGATTAGAAACCACAAAACAAATCAGCAACAAATATTACAGTTTCATTGCATTATTATAGGTATTTTACAAACATGATTTTTTCGTCATTTGCTAAGTAATGACTGTTGGAATTTGTAAACCCATTTTTTGGATTTTTAGTTTACAAACCCATTATAAATGGATATAATTAACTGTGAAAGAATAATTTTCCAAAAGGAGGTCGGATAAAATGATTATGAAACCAAATGTAAAAGAAACAGGAATAATTTCATACGAACAATCAAACTATTCGGCCGCAATAACGGAAAAACGGAAACAGCTTACTTTTAACAAGTAAACTCTACCGCAGGACGAATGGTTCCCTGTGGATTTTTTATGCCTTCCACAGGAAAAGCTCTTGTGGTTTTTTTGTGTCCTTTTATGACCACAGGAGTAATTCAGCCTGTGGTTTTTTTGTGCCTTTTTAAGAGGAAGAATGAACATTTTAAAAAGAGGAGAGGAGGAGCTGATCATGAAGTTCACAGTCTTATTTTTTACAATCACTATTCAAAAGCGTCACATGTCGAAAGCGGACATTGACCACAATGTCAATAGAAAAAAACTTATGGATGAAGTGTTAGATCGTCAGTGCTCACTTTATTTGCCGCTTTAAGTAGTAAGAATAGGAGAAGGAGAATGAACAAGATGATATTTATAAACAATGAAATGGTTTTAGTGGGAGATTACGATTAGTCGCCAATCGGAAAGGAGTGAAACATCATGACATTCACATTTTTATTTTTCACCATTACGATTCAGAAACGCCATGTATCGGATGAGGATATTGAGCGCAACGCACAGGTACAAAAGCTGGGGGAGGAAATGCTCGATCGCCAGTGTTCAGTTTATCGCTCATTGTAAAAAAGTAAAATGTTATTTAAAACATACAAAGGAAGGAGATGTACAAATATGAGATTCATATTCTTATTTTTTGCTATTACTATGCAAAAAAAGAAAAATTCAAAAGCAGAGATAGCGAATCGAATAAACATGGAACAATTACAAAATACACTGCTTGATCGTCAGTGCTCAGTCTATCGCACTATATAATGCTATAAAAAATAATTAAAGGAGGATGAAGATGATGGTAAGAAGAAGTAAAATTATGATTTGGATTGTAGAGAAGGATTCTGCTTAGTTAAGAATAAGGGGTAGAGAGCAATCAAGGAAAGTATGTATAACATTGACTTGAATATGCAGGAGCACGGAGCAATATCCGTGCTCAATTTTTAACATTACACCTCTATAATTTCAAACTCCTCAAGCGGTAAAATGCCTTTCATTTTTTGTAATGCATCTTCAGCCGCTTCTCTTGTTTGAAATTTTCGTTCGTCATCAATACGATTGTCCTCAAATGTAAACGCTTTGTTTCGTACAATATAAGCCATATGTATTCCTCCCAACGTAATTTCCTTTATAGTATTTCCAAAAGGAGTGCAACAATATCAGTCAATTTACTTTAGTTTTGCAGTACTCTTTGCTGCTCAGCATACAGCATATCAATGTGAGACAATATTTCGGCTACTTCATTCCGCTCTAAATAAATGGGGTCACAATTCTGTCGTAAGAGAATCACAACGTTTGAGCTGTGAATGAATAACGTTCCATAATTTCGCTTTATATATAATTTTCTTCATTAAATAGAATATTGACAAGCTCGATTGCTTTTGGATCCAGTTTTTGCAGCAAATTTTCGTAGTCAGTTTTCATGGTTTCAAATTCTAGTTTCTTAATTTCAAATGCATTCACTACTGTCATCCTTTCTTCATTACTTCGATAGTACGCTTCATTATAATGAATTCTTTGCGGTGTTATGGGTATGTTCATGAAAAGTTATGGAATTATAGAAAAACGGTAATATTTGTTTTTATTTTGTTAAAAGGTGAGTATATAAATAGTACATAAAGAAAGAGGTGTTTTAACATGATAGTGGGAGAAATCAAGGAAATTATACGCCATCCGGTAAAATCAATGCGCGGTGAAAATGTGCAGACAACAACAATCGAACGATATGGAGTATATGGAGATCGCAGTCATGCATATCTGGATAAAACAAAACCGGGAAAATTTATCACTGCCTCACAATTTTCAGCTATGGTCGGATATGCTCCAGCTTTCAAAGGAGAAGAAACTGAACGTATATTTCCACAAGTGGAAGTAAAAACACCGGAGGGAAAGGTCTACCTTTGGAACGATAGCGAGCTGCTGCAAGAAATAGAAAAAGAATCAGGGCGAAAAATTGAAACGATTCAATACGAGGCAGATTGTGTGCAAATGGGAGGGATTTGGGAAGAACATATTTTACTTGTTACCGAACCTTCATTACAAAAGCTTGCTTCTATGTGGGGAGAAGAGATTGACCATCGGAGGTTCCGAGCCAACTTAGTGCTTTCTTTATATGAAGATAGTCCATTTTTGGAAGAAACATGGTTCGGGAAACGCCTCCAATTCGGTGAAGCCGTGCTGCAAATCCAAGGCTATTGTGAGCGCTGCGATATGATTAACATAGACCCAGACACGTATTCTCTAGATCGTTCATTGTTGAAAACCGTTGCAAGGAAAAGAAGTAATAACTTCGGTGTGTATGCATCTGTTGTTCAAACCGGGAAAATTAAAGTCGGAGATCAGGTTAGAGTATTAGAGTAAGTATAAGGGTGTTCTATAGAGCATCCTTATTTTAGGATGTCGATAAGAGTTAGTGTAAATATTTTTAAGAATATTCATAGGGGTATGTTAAAATTTGGGTGAAGAGAACTAGAATAGGTTATTTTAGCCTAAATGCAAGCAGTGCTAAAGGGAGTGAACGAATGAAAAAGCTGACCAAAATGGTTGTAACTATTATACAAGAAGGGTTGCTTGTCTATAATTATTGCTATGCTGCTTGAATGGAAATTAGCTGATATTTCTTTTTTCATAGGATTAATTACGCATGTCTTGCTTTCATTAATTCCTATGGCTACCGGATATTGGAAGTACTTTTCTATGTAGGAGGAGATACTTTGTTTTTTATTCGTCAGCTATGGAGGTTTGCATATCAGCAAGCTTTGTCTTGTTTGTTTCCGGTGTTTATTTTTGGCACCCTTGCTCTCTCAAAGGTAATTTCTATTCCTTACTTGCCCAGATATGATTTTATCTTATTAGCGTGTATTCTCCTTCAATTCCTGCTTCTGCTGACTGGATATGAAACGAAGCAGGAATTGAAGGTGATTTGTTTATTTCATATAATAGGTCTTGGTTTAGAGATATTTAAAGTGCATGCAGGGTCATGGTCTTATCCCGAGGAAGCTTATGCGAAGTGTTTGGGAGTCCCGCTCTATAGCGGGTTTATGTATGCGAGCGTAGCCAGTTATATGTGTCAAGCATGGAAAAGGATGCAGCTCTTCTTGATAAACTACCCGAATTTACTTATCTCATTGATAGTAGGCATTTGCATTTATGCAAATTTCTTTACACATCATTATGTATATGACTTTCGCTGGGTCTTAGTTTTCCTGTTATTCGTTGTTTATTTTACATGCACGGTTTCATTTCAAATTGGAAAGTATCGTTATCGAATGCCGCTGATTGTATCTTTTTTCTTAATTGGATTTTTTATCTGGATTGCCGAAAATATTGCTACATTTTTTGGAGCTTGGCAATATCCAAATCAATCGATGCAGTGGGAAGTTGTTCATATGGGCAAAATCAGTTCGTGGTTTTTGCTGGTAATCGTCAGCTTTATTTTAGTAGCTTATGTGAAAGAAAGGCCAATAGATAAAAGGGAGAGCACATATGGCGGGAAGCACACTATTACAAGGGCATAAGGTGCCTCATCGATAGAAGAAAACCTAGAATGGAAGAAGCTGAACTGAAAAACTAAGTTAAAGAAAAGATCCTCCCACAGTCGGAAGTGAGAGGATCTTTTCTTACGGAAGAATATTTTCTTTTGTTTCTTGTTTTCTGCGCAATCTCCATAAACGGTAGATGTGCTGTACGATGACTTTTACTACCGCATACACTGGTACTGCTAAAATTAGACCAAGTACACCGCCAAGGCTGCCAGCCACAAGCAATAGAGAAATGATGGTTAACGGATGAATAGCCAACTGTTTTCTCATAATTTGCGGGGAAATAATGTTTCCTTCAATCTGCTGGGCAATAACCATGACTATCAGTACTTTTACAATCATAAACGGTGAATCAAGCATCGCAACAACCAATGCCGGAATGATGGCAATAACAGGGCCTAGAAACGGAATTACGTTTGTAAACATAGCAACAATTGCTAAAATAAGAGAATAATCGATGCCGATAATTAGGTATCCGATATACAGCATAATCCCCACACAAACGCTCACAAGAACCTGTCCTTGAATATATGAGCTAAGTGCAATGTCTAAATCGCCAAGTATCTTTTTGCCGTTTTTTCGTTGCATCGGAGCAAGCAAGCGTAAAATTTGTTGAGGGGCTTTCTCGCCTTCCTTCAGCATATAAAAGAGAATGAACGGAACGGTAACAAAGATTGTAATAATGTTTGCGATGAACGCAATAAAATTTACAATGTTCATCCCTATAATGGATAAGGTATTGGATAACTGACTCGAAACGTTGTCGAAAATCGTTTCTAGATTCATATTTGTTCCTTTTGGAAAGCGGTTGAACCAAGGGTTTTGCTGCAATTCAAAGATCTTTTGCCGAACTGATTCAATAATAGCTGGAGAGTTTTGCACTAAGCTGTTCACTTGGCGTTGCAAAATAGGTCCTAATAAGTACACAAGCAATGTGACTATTCCCCCTGCTGCTATGTAAATGAGTAAAATGGAAACGGCACGCGGCAGCTTTTTTGATTCTAAATAAAGAACTAACGGCCTAAGCACATAAAAGAGCACACCTGCTAATAAAAACGGAAAAAAGAGAGTTTGAACGAGTACGAATACCGGCTGAAAAACAAAGCTAATCTTAGTTCCTACCCATATAATAAGAAAAATAAGCAAAATGCCGTAGCCAAATCGAAACCATCTTGATTGAGGCATAGTATCACCTTCGATTCCTAGTTTTTCTACTATTATAAATGAACCTAGATGGTAGAAAAAACCTTTAATTACATTTTTAACGAAATATTAAACATAGATTTTAAAGAGCTAAGAGTTTTATCTTATTAGTTAGGAAGGAAACAGAAATAAAATAAAGAATGGATTAACTTTATATAGAGAAGAGGAATACATATATGAAACTGTTTCATTTTAGTGAAACCCCTGATATTACATATGTTGAACCGCGTATTACAAAAATGAATACAGATGAAAAAGCATATGTCTGGGGGATTGATGAGGAGCATGCTCCGCATTATTATTTTCCGAGGGATTGTCCACGGATTGCATATTGGCCTGCCTTAGAAACAAGTATAGAAGATAGAGAACGGTTTTTTAGTCAGACATTTGCAGAGCGAATTATTGCTGTAGAAAGCAGTTGGCTGAAGAACATTCGAGAAACAAAGCTATATGTCTATGAATTACCGTCACATACATTTGAGTGCATAGATGAAAATGCCGGCTATTATGTTTCTAGCGCAGCAGTCGTGCCTTTATCTGTCAAACCAGTAGGAGATTTATTGTACAGTTTGGCAAAATCTAATGTGGAATTGAGGATTACACCAAGCCTTTGGAGATTACGGGAAGCAATTTTAAATTCTACTGTAGGGTTTTCCATGATTCGGCTGCGAAATGCAAGTAAACAGCTTAAATAAGGGACGGGCTGAAGCACCTTCAACATATCCTATTTTGTCAGTATATATAGCTGGAAAAAGATGAAAACCAGGTATACAATATTAATTGTTTGAAAAGTACATCAGAAAACGGATTTTTATTTTATATTGTTAACTATTAAAGAAGGGACGAAGAAAAATGCAGGCAGCTGCGAAACAAAACACTATGGCCGCACCGACGGTATACCGCATTTTATTCGCCATCAGCTTGGGTCATTTATTAAATGACTCGATGCAGGCAGTCGTACCGGCAATTTTTCCGATTTTAGAGAGATCTATGAATCTTTCTTATACGCAAGTAGGATGGATTGCCTTTGCACTGAACATGACATCGTCCATTATGCAGCCAGTATTCGGAACATATTCGGATAAGAAGCCATCACCATTTTTGTTACCGATGGGGATGTTCTCAAGCTTACTTGGGATGCTTGGATTAGCATTCGCTCCGAATTTTTATGTTGTAGTGCTGTCCGTTTTATTTATTGGACTCGGATCCGCTGTTTTTCATCCGGAAGGTGCCAGGGTTGCTTATATGGCTGCAGGTTCCAAACGAGGATTGTCACAAGCGATTTACCAAGTAGGCGGAAATACGGGAAACTCGCTTGCTCCTATTTTTACAGCACTTATTTTTGTTCCTCTCGGCCAAATGGGTGCGGCTTGGTTTACCATTCTTGCAGGAATCGGAATTTTGTTATTACTCTATGTTTCTACCTGGTACAAAGCAGAGCTTGCTGGCAGAATGGCGCGTGTAAAAAAACGAGCTGCGCAAGCCGGCGGAACTGAAGCAATCAGCAGTAAAGTGAAATTTGCTATCGTTCTTCTTATTTTTATTACATTTGCTCGTTCTTGGTATGGTGCCGGAATCAGCAACTTTTATCAGTTTTATTTAATTGATCATTATGGTTTATCGATAAAAAACGCACAGTTTTACGTATTTGCATTTATGATTGCCGGGGTACTTGGAACCTTCTGCGGCGGGCCATTGGCGGATCGCTTCGGGAAAAAGAATATCATCGCGTTCTCTTTGCTTGGTTCGGCACCATTAGCGCTGTTTTTACCGCATGTTTCACTCATATGGGTTGTACCGCTATTTATTTGTATTGGTTTTATTAGCTCCAGCAGCTTCAGTGTTATCGTGGTATACGCACAGGAGCTGCTCCCAGGAAAAGTAGGAATGGTGTCTGGATTAATTGTCGGTCTAGCATTTGGAATGGGTGCACTTGGGGCAGTTATTCTTGGGAAGCTAGCTGATATCTACAGCTTACAATTTATCATGGTATTTTGTAGCTTCCTGCCTCTTTTAGGGGTTACATCATGGCTTTTACCGAATGACCGTGTAAAATAATAAAGAAAAATGCAACACCGTTCAGTTTCCTGAGCGGTGTTGTTATAATGATAAAAAAGAAGTAGGTGGAAGAAATGACTGTATACGAAAATATGACACAATTGATCGGTAATACTCCAGTTGTACAGTTGCAAAAAATCGTTCCGGCCGGTGCGGCAGATGTGTTCGTTAAATTAGAAATGTTCAATCCGTCCCGCAGTGTAAAGGACCGTGCAGCTTATAACTTAATCAGAATGGCTGAGGAACAAGGAATGATCAGCCCAGGAGATACAATTATTGAACCGACAAGTGGAAACACAGGTATCGGCTTAGCTATGAATGCTGCAGCTAAAGGGTATAAAGCGATTCTGATTATGCCGGACAATATGTCAAAAGAACGTATCAATCTTTTAAAAGCATATGGAGCAGAAGTAGTATTGACACCTGCTGCAGAGCGGATGCCGGGTGCTATCGCAAAAGCAATGGAACTGCACAAGCAGATTCCAGGCAGCTTTATCCCTCAGCAATTTGAAAATAAAGCGAATCCTGATATACACCGCATCACGACAGCTGTAGAAATTTATAAGCAAATGAATGGGCAGCTGGATGCATTTGTTGCTACTGCCGGAACAGGGGGAACGATAACTGGAACGGGAGAAACATTAAAAGAAAAGCTGCCAAATTTATATATCGCTGTGGTGGAACCGAAAGGCTCGCCCGTTTTATCAGGGGGGAAGCCTGGGCCGCATAAGTTGGTTGGGACAAGCCCAGGGTTTATTCCAAAAAACTTAAATCCGAATGTGTACGACGAAATTATTCAAATTGCTGATGAAGAAGCACTAGAAACGATGAAAGCTTTGGCGAAACAAGAAGGTATTTTAGTTGGACCGTCATCAGGTGCATCAGTGTACGCAGCCATCACGATTGCAAAACGATTAGGAGCCGGCAAAAAGATAGTATGTATCGCACCAGATACAGGAGAGCGGTATTTAAGTATGGGATTGTTTGAATAGCTAATATAAGATAGGTGAAAGATATGTGTTTAATCAATTTTGCATATAAGATAGACCCAAACTATGACTTAATTGTGGCGGCTAATCGAGATGAATTTTATAATCGGCCGACTGCTCGGGCGCATTTTTGGGAAGATGCGCCTCATGTGCTGGCGGGAAGAGATTTAGAAAAAATGGGTACATGGATGGGCGTAACAAAACAAGGGCGTTTTGCAGCTCTGACGAATTACCGTGACCCAAGTGAAATAACAAGCAATAAGCGCTCCCGCGGAGAGGTGGTAAGCCAATTTTTACTAGGCGAAGCCTCGCCGCAAGACTATGTAAAGCATATTCAACAAAATCGCAGAGAATATCCAGGCTTTAATCTGCTTGTTGGTGATAGAAACTCTCTTTTCTACTACTCCAATATTGAAGACAATATACATTTGTTACAGCCGGGGCTGTACGGAATCAGTAATCATTTGCTTGACACTCCTTGGCCAAAAGTACAAAAAGGAAAAGAAGGACTCAGACAATGTCTCGAAGATCCTGTTGAAAATAGGAAGGAATGCCTATTTTCCAGTCTCCAGCGGGCAGAGCCGGCACCGGATGAAGACTTGCCAAGCACAGGTGTTTCGTTTGAATGGGAGAAAAAGCTGTCTCCATTGTTTATTGAAACTCCTCACTACGGTACAAGGTCGTCCGCGCTTATATTTATAGGACGCCAAAATATCACATTTATGGAACGAGCATACAACGGTGATGATCAAGCAGAGAATGAATTTTCGTTTGCGATCGAAGGCAGTCGTTTTTTATAAGAAAAATATTGCAACTCGACAAAATTAGAGAGATAATGAGATTTATATAAAGTTCAATTAATCAATGTTTAGTGGAACTTATCTATTGCGGGCAGCTTCCTCTACTTAACTTCCTAGATCACTTTTAACTTTGTTAGAGAGACTGCTTGTTTATGCAGAAAAAATTCGAAATTTTCTATTTAACATGCATTGGTGGGGATATGAAGTGAAAGTGGTAAAGTTTGGCGGGACTTCGTTAGCGTCAGGAGAGCAGATTGAAAAAGTGTTTAATATTGTAATAGCTGACCCTGCAAGAAAAGTAGTCGTTGTTTCCGCTCCAGGAAAACGATTTAAAGAAGATACAAAGGTAACAGATTTACTTATTTTATGTGCTGAGCAGTACCTACAGCATGGAGAAGGAAAAGAAGCATTTCAAGCAGTAATTGCAAGGTATAAAGAGATTGCAGAATACCTTGGTCTTTCACATGATATTATCGATCGCATTTCTATGGATTTGCTTGAGATTTTACATGGTGACAGAAGCAACGTTGCTAAGTTTATGGATGCTGTCAAGGCAAGCGGCGAAGACAATAATGCCAAGCTTGTTGCAGCATATTTTAATAAGCAAGGGGTAGAAGCTTATTATGTAAATCCGAAAGAAGCAGGGTTAATCGTCAGTGACGAACCAGGTAACGCTCAAGTGTTGCCAGAGTCGTATGATAATTTGCGAGCGCTTCGCGAGCGTTCCGGCATCTTAATTTTCCCAGGATTTTTCGGCTATTCCAAAGAAGGAGACATTGTGACTTTTTCACGCGGCGGCTCTGATATCACCGGCTCTATTCTAGCAAATGGAGTCCAAGCTGACGTATACGAGAACTTCACCGATGTAGACGCAGTATACTGTGTAAATCCAAATTTTGTACCTAATCCTAAAGAAATTAAAGAGTTAACATATCAAGAAATGCGGGAGCTTTCATATGCAGGCTTTGCTGTCTTTCACGATGAAGCATTGATTCCGGCATTTCGCGCCAGCATACCTGTAAACATTCGAAACACAAACAATCCAGAAGCTCCTGGTACGAGAATCGTATCCGAGCGCCAGCATACAAACGGTCCTATCATCGGAATTGCAAGCGACAGTGGCTTCTGTAATATTCATGTCAGCAAATATTTAATGAACCGAGAAGTCGGCTTTGGACGTAAGCTGCTGCATATCCTGGAAGACTACGGCTTATCATACGAGCATACACCTTCTGGCATCGATAACATTTCTGTAATTCTGCGCCAAAACCAATTGACTACGGAAATGGAAGAGCAAATCATTCAGCGTATTCAAGAAGAGCTGGCAGTGGACAGTGTCGTATTTGAGCATGACTTGGCTGTAATCATGATTGCAGGACAAGGGATGCAAGCAAAAATAGGCACAACATCCCGTGCTTCTACAGCTCTGGCAAAAGCTAAGGTAAACATCGAAATGATCAACCAAGGCTCCTCCGAGGTCAGCATGATGTTCGGTGTAAAAGGAGCGGATGAGCAAGCAGCGGTCCGTGCTTTATATGAGGAGTTTTTTAATAAGAATTAAGAACAAGGAATTGTCCTAAGGGGCAGTTCCTTTTTATATGGTTTGTTTTAGTCTCAATTAGAAAATGGATTTGAGTTCATAAGAGGAGACTGATTTTTAGTATTCATAATAAGGATAATGCTCTTTAAGAATAAAAATTGAATATATTATCAAAATAAAAATCCACCTCCATGTTGTCAGAACAACCTTGAAAGGTGGATGACTTTATATCCTACTAATTATCTAGACAGCAATATGTATAAGTATTGCTGTCTTACGCTTCTTCGTCCAGCTTTTCATAAGCTGCAACGACTTTTTTCCATTCTTCTTCGTCTTCGATGTCGACCAAGTATTCTTCACCTTCTTCATCTTCATCGATGCGCATGATGAAGCCGTCACCTTCTTCGCCGTCAGCTGGAACTAGAATGGCATATTCTTGTTCTTCTACGTGCATAGTTTCGACGATAATGAATTCGCGTTCATTGCCTTCGTCATCTGTAAGAATTACAATTTCTTCATCGGACATAGGAATATCCCTCTTTTCTCTTAGATTTCAGTATCCATTATAGCATGGTCCGATTTTATAAGGAAAATACAGGCGATTTACAATAGCGGTATAGGAAAGTAAAATTTGTTAGAAAAATCCCGTTTCCTAAAAGAAGCGGGATTTTTTTACTCATGCTCTTGTAAGGGAACATGACTGTTTCGCTGTACGACGAAAGCTCCGATAAGCAAGAACAAAGATAAGGTCATGTACAAAGCATTTTCACCGCCGAGCTTATAAAGCGATGTCCCAAGGAGCGGTCCGATAGCAGCACCGGTAAACCGGATAAAGTTATAGACCCCCATTGCGGTTCCTTTCTCTTTTACAAATAAATTAACAAGTAAAGTAGATTGAGAAGGCAAGCTGACCCCAAGCAGTATGCCGTAACTAAGCAGAAACAAACTTAAATTTGGTATCGTCAAAAGACTCCAATATAAACACGCACCAAAAAGCATAACAACAAATCCAAGACCGTATGCAGAACACACTAAGATGGAAGAGTGCTTCATATGTGCTTGCAGCTTTCCTCCGAGCATAGTGCCCAGCACAATACCTGCCGTAAGCGGTACAAAAAATAACCCTTCCACAGCTACGGGCACATGAAACAGTTCATCCAGCAAACCAGACAAGAATACAAGATAAATATAATAGCCGTAAAATTGGAAAAAACCAAGCAGCAGAACCGAAAACGCGGCACGAGTTGTCAAGATGTCCATGAAGGTCCGAACTGTGATTCTTTTCGAAGTAGTATCCTTCGGCAGTGTTTCATGCAGGACAAAACGGTTATATAGGTACGCGAATAGTGCTCCAATAGTAAGGACCGCAAATGATGCATGCCAATCTGTATAAGCAGAAATAAAGCTGCCGATCAAAGGACCGAGAACAGGACCAAGAAACACCATTGTCTGATACACGCTCATAGCCTTACCGCGTTCATGCGGAGCATAGATATCCCCGATTACAGCCGCTGCTACGACGGAGCCTGTCGTAATACCAAACGCCTGCATTGCTCTCCCAAACAGAAACAAATAATAATTTGAGGAAAGGAAACAAATGAGTGAACCGGTCATAAAAATGAGAAGACCGGGAAGCAAGGTGGCTTTTCGTCCGCGCGTATCCGCTCGTGGGCCGATAAAGAACTGATTAGCCGCCAAAATAAAAGTATATAAAGAGATTGTTAGATTCACCATAAATTGGTTCACTCCGTAAAAATGTCCAACCTCCGGCAAGCTTGGTGTATAAATAGTCTGTGTAAACGGTCCAAGAAAGGCAGCAAGAGACAAGCCGAACAAAATCTTTCCGTTTCTGGATTTCATACATATCACTTCCTTATATTTTTACTGTATTTTGATAAGGCGGAATAGAAAGTACGTCCTTTATCTTAATAAAAAGAAGTACATGTTGAAAAAGGGGATGTATTTAGTATACGTGAATTATTTAACTATATTAAATAATAAAACCTTTCTAAAGGGGAAAAACCAGAAATAATTTTCTTTTTACCTAAACAGATTCCACAGAGGTTATTGAATGTAGTTTTGCAATAGATTTTATATATTACAAGGAAGAAATGAGTAGAACGAAGATAAAAAGAATACCGCAAACTTTTAGGAAAGATAAGGATGGACAAAACATAAAATGGATACTATGGTTCCGTATTTATTAGAGGAGTAGTTAATGGAGTCTATTGGAAATAGATACAACAGATGTAAATGTTGAACATAGACAAACGTAAAAGAGGGGGTTTGGAATGGAACAAAATAAAAGGGCAACTTCCAATACAGCTAATGAATTTAAAACGGATGGATCATTTAATAGGCAACAAAACAGATTTATAACTCCATTTGGAGAAAAGCCAGGTGAACTTCTAGTAGAAGCAGGCCGCTACCGTCTGCTATGGACTGCTGCCTGCCCGTGGGCTCATCGCTCTGTAATCGTTCGAAAAATTCTTGGACTAGAGGATGCTATAAGTTTGGGTACGGTCAGTCCCATTCGTCCCAAACTCCCGCATGTGGATTGGGAATTTTCTTTAGATGAGGATGGAGTGGATCCTGTCTTAGGGATACGATATATAAGTGAAATCTATAAAAAAACAGACCCACATTATACTGGCAGACCCACAGTACCACTTATGGTAGATATTAAGAAACAGGAAGCCGTAAATAATGATTATGTTAAACTAACAAACTATTTAGAAACAGCTTGGACACCGCTTCATAAAGAAGATGCTCCAGACTTATACCCTGAACAGTTGCGTGAGGAGATTGATGCTTTAAATGATATACTTTTCCATGATATTAACAATGGTGTCTATAAATGCGGATTTGCACGTTCACAAGAAGCGTATGAACAGTCATTTGACAAGCTGTTTTCAAGATTAGATGAGCTAGAGGAACGACTCTCTCACCAACGCTTCTTATTTGGAGACTTTATAACAGACACCGATATTTGCTTATATACCACATTAGCAAGATTCGATGCTGCCTATTACACAGCATTCAAGACAAATCGAAATCTAATTCGCGAATTTAC
This sequence comes from Bacillus sp. 165, assembly GCF_017742235.1. GTDB lineage: Bacteria > Bacillota > Bacilli > Bacillales > Bacillaceae_G > JAGHKQ01. The sequence goes on along the minus strand of NZ_JAGHKQ010000001.1, from coordinate 513,127 downwards.
ACATTTATGGGGCTATGCTCGGGACTTATACCAAACGCCGGGATTTGGCGATACGACCGACTTTGACTCTATTAAGAGACACTATCATTTGTCTATCACCATTTTCCTTGATAAGCATGAAAAAATATTGCCTAAGGGACCTGATTTAGAAGTATGGAATTTACCGCATAATCGCCATATGCTAAGCAATACAGAAGAGAAATTTTTAATCCATAAAGGAAAGTAAATCATGTGAGGAGTGGATAAAGTATGAAAATACGCGATGCTGTAAAGAGTGAACTAGAGTTCATTCGTGAACAAAGAATCCAAGCATACAGTGAATATACAAGGGCCGTTTCTGCAGAACATTGGGCTGCTCTTAAAAAAGCCATCTCTTCGGATGCGGATATACAACCCGGCGTAGAACTCATCGTGGCCGAAGTAGACGGAAGGATAGTTGGCAGTGTTACGTTATTTCCTGCCAAAACAGATGCCTATGAAGGAAGTATCGATGAGCTCGACTACCCTGAAATACGCATGCTTGCAGTAGCGCCAGAAGCCCGTGGGAAAGGAGTGGCAACCGCTTTGGTTTATGAATGTATCAGAAGGGCAAAAGCGAAGGGGTTTGTTGCTATTGGCTTACATACAGGGGAGTTTATGGAAAGCGCGATAAAGCTGTATGAGCGTATAGGGTTTGAGCGTTTACCAGAATATGACTTTGAACCGGCGGGGGATGGGGTTGTGGTGAAGGCGTTTCGGTTGTTGGTTTGATAGAGAAAAGCAGGATATGCAGTATACTGTCCATTATTAGTGGGAAAAATAAGGCTTGTAATGGGGAAAAGGTGTCATCGAATAATTATGATTTTCCTTTATATATGATAAAATCGGATTATAGCTACCTCAAAAACTATAACACTGAATAGATAACTAGTTATTAAGGAGACATGATGATGCCCAATGATTTTTTATTTGAGTTTGTCAGACAATTCTCAAGTGAACTGGCTGAACTCGCATACCGTATTGAAAATCAATTGCTAGATCAACCCCATGCGTCTATGATGCAGGCTCGATTATACAATGAACAGCTAGTGAAGATTATTAGTAAAGAAGAAAAACTTGAGGAAGTTTATCCCCTTAAGATTTCCGAACAAATACATAAATTATACCGGCAGAATGTAATTGAAGAAGATATTTATCTAAAGCTGGAATGGATCAGGAAGAAAGGAAATAAAGCAGTACATAATGTAGAGGAAGTAGATATCCATGATGCACTGCAAGCTCATAAGTTTCTGTTTGAGATTAGCGTCTGGTATATGCAAGTATACGTAAGCTATAACTTTGAAGTCCCAGTTTATAAATTGCCTGTTAAAACTGAAAAAGAAACAAATTCATTAGGAGCCATGGATATGGATTCTTTAATCAAACCGTACTTAGATGAAACATTGCAAAAAATGGATGATATGTGGTCAGAAGTTCAAAAGGAGCTTGAAGTTATTAGGCAGGAGAAAGGACGAGTACAAACTGAGACGAGTACACCAGCTAATAAAAAAGTAAATAAAATAACTACAGTAAGTAAAGAAATAGAGGATTTATATCGCTTTTTTAAACAAAATAATTTTACTAGAACGAATACAAGTACTAAGGCTATAGAATTTGAACATGCTACTCATGAAGAATTTGTATACTTGCTGTTTAATAAAGAAATAACAATTGTTTTGAATCCGAATACTGTAGAAAATAATTCAAGTTTACAAGGCGGAAAGAAGTCTCGCAGTACAGCGCTGAGAAAATTTCCAAAAGAAATTAATAATGGAAAAACACCAATAAATTATGGGTATTCTTTCAAATTTGAAACAGAAGAAGAATTGGATTCATTTTTACATAGTTTAGATACTATGGATCTTGTGAAAAACTGAAAGTATTTTTATACATACACTCCATGCACGGTTGTGTCGATAGGAAGAAAATAGCTTAATACAAAAGGTATCAAGCGTATTTAGGCTAACATTTGTATTAAGATACTTTAAAATGTCAGATCAAAGTTTGTTTAATTTTGATCTGACATTTTTTTTAATCAATTAACAATCCTGTAAACAACACTCTTAATCCATATAAAAACTGCTGCTCAAAATCCAAACTAACTTCATATTGCTCTCCAAAAAGTAATCCAAATTGTTTAGTTTCTTCAGGAGAAAAATGCTTTGCACGAAGCTCATCGGCTACAAATGATAGTATGTAATTATTTACAAGGTTTGCAGCAGTTAGACAGTTTTTATCTGATACACCGTACTTGGTAAGAGCAGCTATAAGAAATTTTATTGCTTTTATTCTGCTGGGTGTGCTCGGAAAAGATTGTGCAAAAATGTCTACCGCATCTCTGGTTTTTAATAATACTCTTCGAACTTCTAAAGCAAGGATTGTTATTGCTTCTTTTGCATTATCAATGGTTTCAGGAATAACAATTTCTAGGTTAATGTGTTCCGCTATCAAATCATATAAATCCTGTTTATCTTTGATATGCCAATACAAGGAGGCTGCTTTAATATTAAGCTCTTTTGCTAAAGTCCGCATTGATAAATTGCCTATTCCATCACGATTCAAGATATCAAGTGATGCATTTACAATTGCTTCTTTTGTAATAGCCATGAAATCACTCCAAAATTTTTTGGAAAAACATTGACACTAACAGTGTTAGATGATACGCTAACGGCGTTAGTTAACTAACGTTGTTAGATAGCTGATTATAGTCTATTAACATAAGAAAATCAACTTAATGCAGTAGGCGTTTTCTAGGCAGGAAATATAATTTTACCCAGCGTATCGGTTTTGTTCTTGCCTTTTTTGATAATTATGGGTTACTTAATTTTTCAGTACCGGCTGGTTTAATGCAGTTGTTGGAATCTGAGCCGGCATTTTTACAGGTCTGTCAATTAACAATGAAAATATTCGTAAATAAATAATTAGTAGGTGAAATGTTATGATGAAAAACATGCGAAAAAATAAAGACGTTGGTATTTATGGTTTAACAGCAAAATGGTATGATAAAAATTCTCGCAAAAGCAGAATGGCTGAAATGCAAAGATATGCTAATGAAGTTGCATCTCATGTTAGCAAAAATGCAAATGTATTAGAAGTCGCACCCGGCCCTGGTTATTTGTCTATAGAACTTGCTAAGAAAGATTTTAATGTAATAGGAGTCGAAATAAGCCCTGATTTTGTAAAAATAGCAAAGAAAAATGCAATGGAAGCAAATGCTTCTGTTGATTTTAAAGAAGGTAATGCTTCAAATCTCCCTTGTAAAGATAACTTTTTCGATTTTGTTGTTTGCAGTGCTGCATTTAAGAATTTCAAAGATCCTGTAAAGGCACTATCTGAAATGTATAGAGTGCTAAAACAAGGCGGAACATCTCTCATAATAGATATGAATTACGAAGCAACATCCGAAGATATTGAAACGGAAGTGAGAAAGTCAGGAATGAAGGGGTTTGACAAGTATTTTGTGAAATTTGCTTTTAAGACTTTCTTGAAACAAGGTGCTTACACAAAAGAAGATTTTGAGACATTCATAAAAGAAACACCTTTTAATAATTACAAAATTATAAAAGAAGGCATCAGTTTATATGTTTATCTTTATAAATAAAGTCGTTTCCTTTTCCAAACAAAAGTGAGTTATAGAAAAAACTGAATTAGGTAAAAAATATATGAACGACGGGGGCTTTAATACAAAAGAACTAATTCTAAAAAAGAAGAATTTTATCCAATTATTTTATTTATAAAAAATACTCACCAGCATCTTATGTATTGCCACATACGCCCTGGACATGTTGAGTGTGTACCAAAATCATAATTCAAGTGAACAATTTAAAGGTGAGCCCCTTTGAGACCGATGAAGGGGCTCGTTTTTCGCTTAATACAACTTGATACCCCGATAAAAGAAATAATAATGCAAGCGATACTCACAAATCTCCTTCGTCCAGCGCCATAACAGCTCACGGTGCTCTGGCAAAATATCGAAATGCAGCGTCAACACGTTGTTCTCAAATGAAATCAAACCGCCTGATTTATGGCTGAGCATAGTCATCGGCATATCGGCGATAAGTTTGCTTACTTTTTTCTCGTCATAGTCCCAAAGCTTCTTGGTATTCGCGCTTGAGAAGTCCTGGTCTTTGCGGTATTTTTTGCTCATGTAGTATTGATGAAAATATGGAGCCGTTTCCTCAGACCGAATCGGCAAAAACCAGCGGTCAATTCCTCTCATCAGCATCGCATTCAGCACAACCATCTTATAGCTTTTACTCATGCTGGTTCTCTCAATCTCTTCAAGCCATGGCTTGTACAACTTATAAGTTTCCTTTTCTTGTACTGTTAACTCGCCTACCCAATCAAGAAAACCGATGAATGATTTGAACTCCTGACGATACATTTCATGATCGACAGTCCCGTTTTGATATGTCTCTAAATATGTTGGTCGTTTTCCTAAATCCTGTTTCACGGTAAAGTAATTCTCTTTTAATATGTCACGTCTTGGCATTTTCTTTTTCACCAGTTCTTCCAACAGGTTAATTGCCGCAACTTCAAAGTTGACTTCACAATTGTCTGGAAGAATTGGTTCTAAAGCAGAAGACTTCTTTCCTTCATCCGCTACTTGAAACAAACTCATCTTTACATCAGCATTCCGGTAGTTACCGATTAAATCGATGATTACACAATGTTTCTTTCCATCATACAAACGCAACCCACGTCCTACCTGTTGGGTGAAGACGGTTAGGGACTCGGTAGGCCTTACAAACAGAAGAGTATCAACAGCTGGAATATCTATACCTTCATTAAATAAATCAACGGTAAAAATTGCTTCAATTTCGCCGTTACGTAATTGCCGAATAGCTTCAGACCGGGAAATGCTTGTCGTGCCTGAATGTAGGCTTACGGTCTTATGACCATTCTCTCGGAAAAAAGAATTGAGGGCTTCCGCCTGCCGAACAGAGGAGCAAAATACAAGTGTCCGCGTTTGCTTATGCTTCCGCCAAGTATCCAGTGTTTTTTCATATAACTCTTTTCTGTTTTGTGCTTCCGTTAGTTGTTCTTGGTCATAATGCGTTCCAACCCAACGGATTTTACTATAATCGGTATCATCATAAACACCGTAATAATGAAACGGAGCGAGCCACTTGTGTTGAATTGCCTCAATGAAATCAATTTTATAAGCAACCTTCCCATCACATAATGAAAAAATATCGCGGTTATCGTTTCGGTATGGTGTCGCTGTAATGCCAAGTAAAAACTTAGGATGAAAATAAGTGAGCACGTTTTTATAAGAATTTGCTGCAGCATGGTGAAATTCATCAATGACGACTAAATCAAAATGGTCAGGTGCGAATTTCTCAAGGTGTCGCTTTTGATTCAGCGTGGAAATGGAGGCGAATACAAAATCAGCATCGCCCTCTTTCGCTTTACCGTTATAAATCCCTGTTGTTTTACCGGGATGCACATTTTGAAAAGACCGCTGCGCTTGATATAAAATTTCTTCTCGGTGAGCGACGAACAACACACGATGAAAATGCTGGGCTAAAAACGCCGCTAAATATGTTTTCCCAAGTCCTGTCGCCATCACCACTAATGCTTTATCAAAGCCTTCCTCTATGGCAGTTTCCAATTCCCGCAGTGCATCAACTTGTGCAAAACGAGGCTGAATGTTATAAGAAAGGGGTGGATCAACAATAATATCAGGCTGCTCCTTCTTGTTCACAGGCAGCATCAAATCCTGTTCTTCCGCCTCTGTCCAGTTTTGTGCAAGATTTGGCTGCTGTTCATGATATTTTTCATAATCGTCCTTATACAATTTTACAGTTTCGCGATTGAGCATAACCGTATTTTCATGGTCATACAGTTTCAAAAACTCTTCAATTGCCTTTTCAAATGTACTTTGCTCTGCCGATTTTTGCACCCCAAGATTCCACTCTATCCCATTTCGTAAAGCGGACCTTGACATATTGGAAGAGCCGACAAATAAAACTCCAGATTCATTATTATCAAATATGTAGGCTTTCGGATGAAAAGACGTACCGGCGCTCTTAAACAACTTCACTTGTATATTTTCATGAATCCCTATTAATTCCTCCAGCGCTTCTGGCTGTGTAATATACAAGTAATCTCCGGTACAAACCTTAATATCAGCGTTCCGTTCTGCTGCTTCAAGCAACGTTTGCTTCAACAGCCTTACGCCAGACTTCATAGTAAAAGAAGTTAAAATATAAATAGTAGAAGAACTCCTTATATAGGGAAGAAGTTCTTCTCCAAGCTGATTTGTATACAGCTCTACTTGCCGCATATTAGTCCTGTACCTCAATCAAAAAGACTTTCTCCATAAAACCACCACGATCTTCTGCTTTCTTTTGGCGGATACGTTCTACTTCATCTATGCTCGAACCGTGGTAATGGGCGAGGGCGTGGATGATTTCTATAAGGTCTGCGAGTTCTTCCAAAGCACTTTCGTTGTCTGTAGTTTCGAGATATTCGTTTAGCTCTTCTTGGCTTTTTGTTTTTAAGGCTTGTATGTATTCTTCCTTATTCAAAATTTTTGTTGTGCATGTTTTTCCAGATTGTTCGATGATAGCTGGGATTTTGTCCCGAACGAGTTTGTTGTAGGTTGGCATAGATTTGACCTCCTTTTTATATATGAAAATGTGTATATTTTTATTATAGTGAGTTTGTGTAGTGATTTGTATTGCATGTTGGCAGGATAATTTATATTGATCTTTGAAATGAAGTTGGTAATAGTCTATATCAATAGAGTAGACACTATGATGATTTTGATAAAGTGTTTTCATGTCCAGATCGATTTAGCTATTAAGCTATTCCAGTATTTATTCTCTATATAAGTTCCGATTAATTTTTCGACATGGCTAGTCCTCCAATCCCCTGGAGCACTTTCTTTGGATACGCATGAACATAGTCCACAAAGGACTCCGCGGATTTTCGAATCTCTTTTCGAGTGGCATGAAACCCATTCACGATGACACTGCCTTTCAACCATCCCCAAATACGCTCCACTGCGTTTAGGTTGGGGGAGTATGGCGGCAGAAAGAGAAGTGTGAGTCGCGGTTCGTTCTGTTTGAGAAAGGACTTAAGCAACTTCGCATGATGAATTTTGGCGTTATCTAGAATCATGACGATGTGTTCTTCTTGATATTGCGCGAGAATGTACCGTACAAACGTAAGAAATGTGGTCGCATTGCATCGATTCGTTTCCATACAAAGAAACTCCTCGTTTTGAATGTTGACACAGCCAAATAAGCTGACCGCCGCATGATGTCCATACGTAGGGATTTGGGTTTGTCTGCCTTTGAGACTCCATGTGGAACGCAGGGTTTGGTAGTGACGAATATGACTTTCATCTTCATATAAGAACACTACTCCATCTGGAGCGTTTTTTTTATCATGGCCAATTCTTTTTCAAAGGCAGCCTGTTTCTCTTGATTCGCATGCTTTAACGTATAGGTGGGACGTGTATAACGGAAGCCCCATCGTTTCAGCATATCACCGATTCCATTGCGGGACATGGTAATGGTAAATTTCTCTTGGATGACATGCTTCAAAATCCGCGTATCCCAACGGGATTCACAGCCAATTCCTTCTTCAGTTGGTGTACTGTGCACCAGCAGGCGTCTCAATTCCTGTTCCTGTTCTGACGATAGAAACGGCGGTTTGCCGGGCGAAGAGCCCCGGTATAACAAGGCATCCATCCCGCCTTGATTAAACTTCTTCACATAGCCTGAAATCGTTTCGCGGTGGACATTCAACAGCTCTGCCACTTGAATCGCGTAATACCCTTGCATAATCAGACGGATCACGGCGACCCGTTTGGCCATAGCTGCCTGTTTTAGTGTTTTTTCATGAACTTCGAGGCGTTCCACCGTCCAGCCATGGTCATTTGTAACCAGTAATCCTTTTCCCATTTTCATCCACTCCTTTTTAGTTCTTCTTAGGAGCAGTGTAGACAAAAGAGTAGACATTTACACGTGTCGAGAACTTAAACAGGATTTATATAGCAAATAATAGGGAATAATTATTAGGATATCACTCTAAATAATTACAAAAACTAGTTACGGAATTATTGGAATTGGAAAAAGAATATCTTTTATATTAGAATATAGATTATGTCTAAAAAGATGGTATGGCTAACCTCATAAATAAGGGGAATAAAATGAAAACTCTAATTATTAGTTCATGTACAAAAGATAAAATATATAATATTAATGAGCAGTTAAGTAAGGCTGACTTTAAAGATACGAATCTCTTCGCTAAAAAAGAAAAAGAATTGGGACCCTTTCGAACTAAAGCTAAGGATATATATAAAGGAAGGCAACACTTAAGAGTGATGGAAGGTATTCAACATTTAAGAGATAAATTTGGAAGGCATGTAGTCGATTTTGCTATCGTCTCTGCTGGCTATGGTTTGCTGGACGAAGATGATGAAATAGTCCCTTACAATGTTACTTTCAGTGAGATGAAGAAAGATGAAGTAGTTGAGTGGTCTAATTATTTAAAGATAAATGAGGAAACAAGTGCGTTAATTCAATCGTATGATTTAGTATTTTTTTTACTTGGAGAAGAATACCTCCGCTCTCTCTGCTTGCCCTTCTTAAAAACAAAGGATGATCAAAAGCTAGTTTTTTTTGCAAGTAAGGCTAGTAAAAAATTAATTCCAAATCATCATCCGTATTACTTTGTGGAAGTAAGACATCAGGATGCTAAAGAGTTTGGAGAAATGTCAATTAGTATAAAAGGGCATCTCTTTAAGTTACTTGCACAAGAGACAGCAATAAACGGTTTAGAGACCCTAGAAACGGTATACCGTGAGCCGGAAGAGTTACTTCATTTACTGAATCACTATAGACAGCCAGAAGTTGAACAACTATCACTGTTTGAGGAAAAGGTAACTAAGGCAAAGCAAAGTAAAGCTAACAAGGGAGATAGCAAAGTGAAGAAGTCAGGTATAGAGATACTCGAATTGCATAACGCAAAGAACTATGGTTTTCATGAGATGAAGTATTTTATGCCAGAAAATAATGACCGTGTTGATCCAAACTTTAACTTCATCACGGAAGAACATACAAAGGACCGGGATCCATTTATAGATGATGTATATGCACATGAAATTTATAAAAAACCAAATTATGATGGGGTCTTGATTTCTAAGGTCAATATTGATGAATCTGAAATGAGAAAACAAAGGATTATTGAGGCCGGAGGATTGCGCAATTTCTTAAGGATTCCTTCTGATATTCCATTGTACGGCGACTGTGGCGCTTTCAGCTACATTAATGCTGAGAAACCACCTTATAAAACAGAAGAAATACTGCAATATTATAAGGATTTCCAGTTTGATATCGGGGTATCAATTGATCATCTTGTTATCGGACATATCGCCCAAGACGTTGTCAAAAGAAATTACCGGTTTGATTTGACACTGGAAAACGCCAAGAAGTTTCTCGTAAAACATCAGCAGGGTGGATATCAGTTCAAACCATCAGGTATCGCTCAGGGATGGGACCCAGCATCGTATCGTGAAGCTGTTAAGCAGTTGGTTGAGATGGGTTATCGTCATATATCTCTGGGTGGATTAGCCTTTGCAAAATCTGAACAAATTCTTGCAGTATTAATGGAAGTAGCCCCCCTGTTACCGGAATATATAGAAGTTCATTTGTTTGGAGCGGCGCGGTTAGAATTACTTGAATTATATTATCGACTAGGTGTTACTTCGTTTGATTCTACAACTTTTCTTAAGAAGGCATGGGGAAGCGCAACGGGTGGGAATTATTTTACTAAGGATCAGAAGAAATATGCCGCTGTGCGGATTCCACAAGCCAATATAAGTAAAAATTCAAAGTTAAAGGAACTCGTCGCTAGAAGTATTGGTGATTTACCTTACTTTGAAGATATGGAAAAAAAAGCACTTAGCTGTCTGCGAAACTATGCTGTAGGAAATGCTGGGATGAAAGAAACAATTGAGACTGTTATGCAATATGATTCGTATTTTGAAACCTTGAAACAATACAAAAAGTTACACAAGGTACAAATGGAGAAAAGAAATAAACATATTGCTCTCAACCTTATGACTACATCACAAGAACTTGAAGATATTGCGTTGAAAATTGCCAAAGATATACCGAGCAAATCAGCAGTTACTACTGCTGAAACCATTTTAGTTAGTTCTGCAAATTGGAAACCTTCTAAAGTATTAGGATGGGTGGAAGAGCAGATTTTGAAACAAGTTCGTGCTATTCATAAAAAGGAAAAGTTATCACACTTTGAAGAATATACTTGGGGAGATGTTAGTTTTCATAAATTCCTTTCTGAAAATATTATTGTTATTGAGAAATATGTAAGAGATCCGTTTTTGCGAATTATGAAGGATATTGCAGCATTAGAAGCGGATGTAATAGAGCGGGAAAACTTAATTCTTATTCCATCGACAATAAAGAAATATTTTAAAGAAAATTATAACACCGTATATACTAGTAATAAGCTTAGACCTCATTATGAACGGGTACTAGAAGATCAACCTTGGAAGAACTGCGGTTGTGAAATTTGTCGAGATGTCGGAGTGGAAGTTATTATCTTTCGTGGTAACAATCGTAATCGAAGAAGAGGATTTCATAATACTCATGTCTTCTACGAACAATTTAAAAAAATCGTGCACAGAGATAAAATTACGCCATAAACCTTCCTAAGAAAGGGCTGTTGAAATGAGATTTCAACAGCCCTTTCTATATATGTTTCTATAGATATAAGCACGTTTATGTATTTTTTTAAGAAAAAAGAGAATTTTTTGTTTGGTAAATTAAAAATAATGGAATAATGGTTATGTTGATTTGATAAAAGAGGAGGAGGTTTATGGAGTTTTATGTTAGTTGGTCGCATAGTGATGCTTTATACTGTGAATATTTTAACAATTGTCCCATTCTTATATCAGCAGTCCCTGATAACAAGAATGCTTTACGGAAGTTTAAAAAGTTGCCATCTAAATTAATGATTGATTCAGGTGCAATTTATTATGTACGAAAAGGACTTCATTATACAGTAAAAGAGATTTTTGAACGGCAACTTTTTATTGCAATGCCTCTTTTATCTACATGCCCAATTACATTTGTGCATGTAGACGAACCCTTGTTGAATAAAGTGACACTAGCAGAAAGATACGGTGCATTTGAGAAAACGCTCATCAATGCTTATGAGTATATGAATTTAGTGAGGAAACAAAAAATAGATACAAATTCTAATGTAACGATTTTAGGTGTAATCCAAGGATACGATTTTCCCAGTATTCAATTTAGTATATTTGAGTTAAAAAAATTAGGATACCACAAATTTGGTCTAGGATCATTGTTAGGGAGGAACATGTCGGAACAGATGCAATTTATCAGTTGGGCAGCAGAACTTGTTGGTGCGGGGAATCTTCATGTTTTTGGGGTAACTGGAATTCCTCAAATTCAGGCAATGGGTCATATCGGCATTTCTTCATTCGATTCTAGTAGACCAACCAAGGTAGCCGTATACCATCAAATATTTTATAGTAATCCATTTCGTACCTATCTTATAAAACATTCAGGAATAGATAGGGGAGGGCAGAAAATTTCAACTCCCCTTCATTGTGAATGTCCCGTATGCGAAGAGAATGCACTTGATCTTATGAATCTTACTCATCAAAAATATACCAAATTACGCTCTATCCATAATTATTACCACTTTTTGAAGACCATACAACCATTCTTGCGAAAGGAGTATGATGTAAATGTTGTTTCAAATGTGTTACGGTCCTGAGTTAGAAGCTATTCATATGGTTGTTTGTCGGCAACCGGGTATAACGATGATAGAACTGACTGATTTGTTTCAGTACAATCCAGATGGGGACATTACCTCTCTTATAGAGGGAGCAATCACTTTTTTGAAAGAGGTAGATTTTTTGGCAGTGGAAGAGAAACGGATCTATCCTAGACAGAATGGTTGGGATGTTATTACTTTGTTAAAAAGACTGAACGAAATAATGAAAAATGAAAAAGAGCCCTCTTTTAATTATCTATTTTCAACAATGTATTATGAATTATTTATAAAGCCGGATCGCCTGTATGTACAAGATATATACTATGAAACTAATGCGGTATTTGTAAGTCAACCAGTTGGACAAGAAAAGGTGAATGCATGGAAGAGAATAATGGAGTTTTTGGGACTTGGGTATAGAGCCTATGGAGGTTTTTATGCACTTCCACACCCTACGTTGCTTTTAAAGATTATAGCAAGTCAAAAGGGATGGGAAGGACCAGCACAGATATTTTGTCAGGAACATGTATCTACTATTATTCCTTGTGAATATAAAGGAAAAGTTTATCAAGGGATATTGCATGGCCTACAAGGTCTGCACAGTAATGGAATAATAAAATTACAATACAAACAAGATTTACCGTACGTACATTATGATGGAATGCATGGAAGATGGAATTGGCTTCAAATTAAGGAGGATGTTTCATGTTACCTTGTTTAGACGCAAAGAAGTTAAAGATGTTGAAGGGAACAGCAGATGAACGATATGAATTTTCTCAGGAGTTGTTTCGTCAAACTCATTATCCACAAGTGATGAGTGAATTTTACAAACAAAAACTTTTAAAGCAGTGGGAAGAGGAAGAATTACTTATTGAATTGCAAGATGCTCCAGATTTCGCTGGAAATAGAGTATATATCATATTTGGCTCTACAGGTTCAGGCAAGTCTGAGTTGCTTTGTTGGTTAAAAGATCAATGGATTATGCGAAATGTTACAAGACCAGTCATTCGTATTTCGAGGAGTGAACTGAACCCGCAATTATTAATTAAGAGGTGCTATAATGTGCTGGGTATTCAGGCGGAGGGCCTATTATTAGATGAGCAGAAATGGGATATCCTGCTGAAAAAGCCTATTACTATTGTCAACCAAATGATTTGGACAGCTTTATCTGAAGTATTAGAATGTGACGAAGAGATTGTACCAGTTGCTCTACTTCTAAGACCAGTTGTAGAGTACAATATTATGGATTTTGCTAAGCAGGTGCGAAGAAAGGATATTAGTAAACCACTTCAAATCATTACAGAGGATGAATTTAAAAAAATTCAACAAAGTACCACAATTCCGATAGAGATTAAGTTTAAAACACTCCAGGATGCTCTTGCAAAGAAACTAGAACATTTTTTATTTCAAGGACATAACCTCTCACAACTTCTAAGACAGTTATCCCATTATCTAAAAGAAAATGAAATTAGACCCCTTTTGTTGATTGATGACTTAGTACAGTCTGTGAATTTGTATGCCGCGGAAATTTTAGACCATTTCATTACTCTCGAAGAAGGAAATTGGGATGTGGTTGTGGGACTGACTCCTGGTGTAGTCAACGGTACAGATTATGATAGGGAGTTCAATCAGAGAGTACAGCATTTAGATACAATAGATGATAGGGTAAAAAAGCTTTGGCTTTCCGATGAAGCAGGAGAAATGTTTTTTTCTTTATCTCAGGAGCAGGCATATGAATATACTGAAAAGTATATAAACGCACTAAAAACAGCAAACGGATATACTTGTTCGGTAGAGTGTCCTTATCACCAAGAATGCAAAGAGCGCCTTATAGGGGAGGAAACTACTCGTATCTTACCATTTAATAGAGCACTTATTCATAAAATGTATAATGGCATCCCGACTGGTAAGGGTGTTTTACGATACATGGTACTGCATATGCGAGAGATTTTAAAGTGTTTCTCTGCTGGGAAACCTGTGGATATACAAAAAATTCAGAGCTATATTCAACGTGATAGTTTTATCAAACATGACTCTCCTATCATAAAACTATTAGGAGAAATGTTTGCAAGTCCAAATGATGATTTTGTGACCCTCCCCGGTCGGACACTACAGGCATTTGGTCTAGAAGCTATAGATATTGTGCTGCCTATCATAAAGTTTACAGAGGAAGTCTTTCCTGCGGATGAACAAACAGTTATAAAAAAAGAGGTTGTTCCAGCACATTTTTTAGATTGGGTTGAAGGACGGAAAGTCAATGAAAATGTACTAGAGGCATTGAAAAAAAGTACAGCACAAATTGTTCATGAAGTGACAAAAGGAACGAATATGTCGAGACCTTATACGTCTAGGCATATAAGGGTAACTTCCATTTTGCAAAGAACAGAGGTACAACAACGGTATAAATATCCTATCGTTTTAGGGGAAGTTCAAGAAGATACGATAAACATTCAAAAAGATTTAAATAACAAATACTTGCTTCATTTTCATGAACAAAAACCACAGCAGAAGGCAGCGCTGTTCTCACGGCATACTCAGGATGCCTTTATTGCAGACTGGATTTATACCACAGAGTTTTTGAAAGAAGATTGGAGAAGCGAAATAGAGCAACAGTTGCAGTTAAGTCTATCTGAATTTGCATACGGTTTGAAAACATACACGGATATTTGGAGAACCGTTAGTCAAGCAGATTGGGCGGAAGGATTCCGGCACTTGCTTTCAGATGAGGTGTATGAATTAATTGAACAATTATATCTTGATTGGTTCTCTCTACGGGACAATATGATCGACTATGCAAGCATCGAACTCATGCCAGACGTAAGTCAATTTGAAGCGTGGTTCAAAATACACAAACCTAAACCTGCATTGAGTAAGTATAGCATAGGAGGATACAGTCTCGATAAGTTCATTTCTTTTTTACACGGAGCAATATCAGAGATGGAGAAAAGAGCAATTCCCTTCATTACTGATAGGATAAAATTATACAGGGAAGTACTACCTTTTATTAATGTTACTAGTGCCGAGCATGGTGAAAGAGTAGAGCGTCTTTTAAATAGTTGGATTGTACAGCAAGGGAAAATCCAACATATCCAGCAATTCAATGAAATTGAAACTTGGCTTAGTCAGTGTGACCAAGGTAGAAGGTTGATGCAAGATTGGTATGAAAAAAGAGAATTTCTAGTCAATACGCGATATTTTGTACAGTATCTATTACAACAAGAGGAAGAAATATTATTGCAAGATAAAGAAGATTTAGAAAGAATTTTGAGAGAGAACTTGCAAGTAAGGCCGCAAATTGAAAAACAACTGACGAAACTCCTTATTGATGGGGAAACAATCTTACCGCGCAATCAGTGGAAGGGAGTCATGAGAGACTTAGAGCAAATTCATCCAGGAATTTTGAAAGACCTTGTTACCGTTACCTTAAAATTTAACCCGAAAATCGTCTCCTGAGAAGGAAGGCGATTTTTTTTACTTTTGTTGTTAGTTTAAGTTTAATAACAAAATGTGTAGTTGACATTAAAAGACTCTGTTCTAATATTATGAGTTTCATAATACGACAATCAAGGATTGTTTTTGCAATAATTAATAAATTAATGAAATTATAAGTGCTAACGGTCTTTTTACAAAATATTCATGATATAATTACAATATATCACTAACGTTGTATTAAAAAAGACAAAATCTTAAAAACACTCAAAATCTTCATTAACTTTGTTTTAAGCAAAGAAAAAGCCCTTTATAATGGATACAGTCAGGTGGTAACCCGTTCAAAACCACTAAAAAGGACCAATCTCATGGACAAGATTACACGAAAAACTTCATTTGCACAATAGTTTTCAGCAATAAATCTTCAATTATCTGAAGAAAACGTGAAAACGATGAAATTAGATTACTATACGAAAAAATTAACGACTGATTCTTTCTTGAAATTATTGCTTTTTGCGCAGCTAAATGAAATCGAAAGTTTACACGCGCTCAGTGATTGTCTTTTCGACGACCAGCTTCAAAAAGGGATTGATCTTGATTCCATCAGTATTTCTCAGCTGTCGCGTCGATTAAATGGCATGAATTCAGATATATTCCAACGACTTTTCCTTGATTTAGTAACACAAATTCATGCCAAAACGTACTATAAGAAACTCGTGATGCCCTTGAAAATTATTGATTCAAGCACATTACCACTCAATTTAACTAATCATCGAGGGCAACATTCCGCAAAACAAAGGCCGGCGTAAAGATACACCTTCGTCTCGTATTTATGGAAAAAGGTACATCCTACCCTGAAAAAGCTGTGCTGACAACCGCAAACGAACATGATCGCGGTCAGCTTGAAGTCATGGTAGATGAAAAGGAATGCATGTATGTGTTTGACCGCGGAAGAGATTTCAGAGATGTATAAATCGCGCTGAGCGATCGAGCTGTTTTTCAAATGGATCAAGCAGCATCTCCACATCAAAACGTTTTATGGACAAAGCGAATGGACGATTCACAACCAAGTGTTTATTGCACTCATCGTCTTTTGCTTGCATGTTCTCGTGCAGCAAGAAACGAAAAGCAAGCGAAAACCCCTGCAAATTAGTCATTATTTAAGAGCCTCCATATGGAAGCCGACATCTGTTTGGCTTCGAAAAATTGAAGGGAAAGCCGTCCCTTAACGAGCAAATGGTCGTTGTAGCTTACGTCTAATTATAAATAAATTCCAAATGGATGACACAACCTTTGTTTGGATATCACTTTTTGGCTCTTCATTAGAAAAAATATAAAACTGAAAATTCAAACAAATTTTATGCAACACTAGTGACAATAGATAAATAATATTAATTTTTTTACAAGGTGGGCTATTTAATTGGATAAATTAAAAAAAGGCATGTATGTTCGTTGTCCCATTGATGAAGAGTATCCAGAATTACCACGTCGTTTTGCTTTAGGGCAAATTGTCGAATATAATGAGTTACTTTGTGAAGTGAAGGTAAGGTTTCATGAACTAAACAATCAATTGTCGATGACAGTTCTATATGGAATTAACAATATACAAGTTTTCCCTATTAATGAAGTGGTTCATTGTGAAATTTATCCAAATATAGAGGTGAAAATTAAATCATCCATAAAAGGTTCAATTATTTGTAATGTAGATAATAGTCAAGATGAATATTATTATTACTATGTTCAATATATAGAAGACGGCAACAAGAAGGTTAATGTGTTCCGCGAAGACCAGTTACAGGTCTCCTTTTCTGGAAGTAATAGTTTTCCCATTTTTCAACTAAAAAATTATGAATTTCATAATCCAATTTGGTATCATAATCGCCAGATTGTATCGGGTGCTCTACACACGTTAAAGAGTGCTACTTTTGGCTTCGAAACACTTGTAGGTTCTCGAGTATTTCTTATGCCACACCAAGTAGACACTATTGTACGAGTAATAGGAGAAACTCCTTGTCGTTTTATGTTAGCCGATGAAGTAGGGCTTGGCAAAACGATACAAGCCGCGGTTATCAAGAAAGGGTTAGAACAACGACTGGGAAACATGAAAGTATTAATTATTGCTCCAGAATCCCTTGTCTATCAATGGAAAAATGAATTTCACTATAAATTTTGGGAAAATATCCCTGTTTGGGATGGAGAGAGCTATAAGCTGTCAGAACAGTTAATCTTCCCATTAGAAAAGGTGAACACGCCAGAAGGCATCCAGGTTCTACGCTCAAAATGGGACTTATGCATTATTGATGAAACGCATCGGTTATTACACCTGGGCTCTGAATATAGCATTATTAAGCGGTTAAGTAAGAGAGTGAGTCACTTATTATTGTTAAGTGCTACACCAATTCAAGATAGAAGAACGGAATATCTAAAGTTATTAACGTTATTACAACCAGAGAAGTATTCGGATATAAGTGAATTAAGGTTCAACAATTTATTAGAAAAACAAACTTATTTAAGTGGCAAAATTCATAGTCTAGTTCGTGACTTAGACGATTATTATACTGATGAATTGGCTGAAGATTACGTAGATGAGTTAGAAGAAATTGCTGACGAATTAGACGATCCAATCTTAGAAAAATTAGTATCTAATATTGATATTGATTCTAAGGACGAGGGTTTGTCTGCGGTAAGATTAGCGATAGCCTATATAGCAGAACATTATCAAGTTGAACGAAAAATTATCCGTCATCGTCGTAAAGAGCTTGGTGACAAATTAGCAAGTCGATCCCTTGAAATGGTAAGTTACGATATGAGGGGGGCCGATGAGTTATTTTATGAATATGAGACATATGATATATTATTAGATTATCTGAATAGGTTTGATAAAAATAATGTAGAATTTAAACGAATTTTGCTGTCGGCCATGTTTAGCTCTCCTTTTGCATTGATGTCTGTTTTGAAGGAAAGAAAGAGAGTCATTATAGGAGATGCTAACAATTCTACAACATCTATTGCAGGCCGTTCTGCCATTAGGTCTCTTGAAGAGACTGCTGTTATTGCTGGTGAAGAGGCACTACTGAATAGGTTAATTCAGACCACTAACCTTTGGAGACAGGCTAATGCACTAGAACTGACACGATTAGATGAACTTTTAGACGATCCCGATTTAATTAAAGGGAGACTTGTGAAGGTTGTCGATTATATAGCTGAATCACTAAGTGACAAAATTGTGATATTCGCTTCTTGGAAAGAGACACTACTAGAACTGGAAAAAGTTATTGCCAATAAGTTTGGTTCGGAATCTATTCGGAGCTTTTATAGTGGCATGAGCGATCAAGAATTACAACAATCTGTAGATGACTTTCAAAAAGATCCAAAATGCCAATTTATGCTGTGCGATGAATTGGGTGGGGAAGGCCGGAATTTCCAAATGGCTGATGAGATTCTTCATGTTGATTTGCCTTGGTCTCCGTCCATGTTGGAACAACGAATTGGACGATTGGATCGTATTGGCAGGGATAAAGAAGTTCTGTCAGTTGTATTTGTTTCAGAACAAACGGTTGAAACTGATTTATTTCAATTATGGAATGATGGCCTCAATATCTTTAACGAATCATTGAGTGGTCTTGAAATTGCGCTTGGAGACATTAACGAACAAATTAACAAGGCGTTAACTACTAATATCCGTTATGGTCTATCTGACGTACTAGGAATTATGCAATCCTCCTTAGAGGAGATGCGCAAGAAAGTAGAGGTTGAGCGCTATTATGATATGGCTCGCCAACTTGATGAGAGCGTGCAGGAGCAACTGATAAGCCTAATTAATAAATTTGACGGAGATAACGGTGCACTGCTTGGAAAGACAATGATGTCATGGGCTAATCTTGCGGGCTTACACGGAACTAATGGTGAACAGGGCCAAGTCACTATCTTTAGACCTGAAGGGATCAGCTTAAAGTCGATGAGAAATACATTACTCATTCCCCCATTTAACATGCAAGAGTCTCATAAACGAGCGAAACGAACAGGAGAAGTAAGAGGAACGTTCAACCGCAGAAAGGCAATTGAACGAGAAGATCTAATATTTTACGCCCCTGGGGATCCTTTTTTCGATGCTATTGTGACTAATGCAATTTCTTCTGATCTTGGTCGATGTTGTGCATTTTATCAAAAAAATACAGGCATCAATTGGAAGGGCTTTATCTTAACATGGTCTGTTTCTATTGACCCTAGTTATTTGTTAGATAGAGATCAAGGGCTAGAGAATCTTGTACTTGCTCAAGGTTATATTCCTCTTGAGCACACCTATACGGTACACGGCTATGACGAATCAGATCAAGCTGTTGATGAAAAGACGGTGAGACGTATTCTTAAATCTTATAATGATAGATACAAAGGTGAGCATTTAGGTAAGAGAGGGAATGGAAGATTTAAACAGTTCAAAGAGATGTTCCCTGCTGACGAATGGTTACCAAAGATTGAGCACATGTACGAACAAAGTTATAACGATGTTAAACTGCAAGTATCTAAGATGATTGATATGAAACGGGCTGAAAATGATTTCCAACGTCGGTTGGACGGAATGAGAGCAGCAAATTTATATTTTAACAAAAATGATATTGATGACGAGGAAGAAATTACACGATTATCACATATTTATTATGCCTTATTACAAGGATTAGTACGCCCAAAAATAACGCTAGAATCAGCTGCGTTCGGATGGTTGGTGAAATAGATGGACGATGCTTTAAGTATCATTAAAGATCTGTTGTTAAAAAAGATAGAACCAAGCGAAGCATATAAGTTTATCAATGCTTGGATTAAGAGGCAAACTGATCAGAAAGAAATAGCAAAAGCGTTCAGTGCTCTTCGGTTATCTCGTTGTTTGTCTTCCATTGAAGATAAAGGAGATACTGATACGTGGTACGATGCTGCCGGACATCTACGTCAAATTATTTTAATGTATCATGAAGGGTTGCCATTGCATGAAGTTTATGCAAAACAATTCACGACTTTGAAGGGTACATTTGGATTTACAATTGATTATGCAAACGAAGTTAATTGTAGTACAACTTTGCCTAGTTGGTTGAACCATTCCAAACAGATGCAAAGTGTCTATGATTTGGAATATAGACGATCTAGTACTCGACGTATAGGTGATGGCTTGCTGTTTCAGGTAACTGGGTATACAGAATACGCCTCAAGAGAACAGAAGGCGTTAGTAAGAGCAAGTATGACAATGCAAGAAGGACAAACCCTTCTTGCTTGTTTGCCGACTGGGGGTGGAAAGAGTTTAATTGGCCAACTCCCCGCTTTCTATGAAACAAAAGGCGGTCGAATTTACGGAGGTGTCGCTGGAGGCGGTACTACGCTCGTTATTGTTCCAACTGTAGCACTAGCAATTGATCAGAATAGATCGTCCAGAGAATATTTTAAGGATGCCCGTGATGAAGAACATCGACCGCAGGCATATTATGGTGGTTTAGATAAAGATACGAAACAAATAATCTATGCTGGTGTGAGAAACGGAACAATTCCATTGCTCTATACATCACCGGAAGCTATTCTTAATGGACCTTTGTACAGTATTATTCTTGATGCAGCGAAAGAAAATCGAGTCAATCGATTAGTTATTGATGAAGCTCATATTGTTGTTGATTGGGGAGGAGCGTTTAGAACAGACTTTCAGTTGTTATCTGTTTTTCGGAAGAAACTGATGGAAGCCAGTGGAGGAAAACTGAAAACCATCCTCCTTTCTGCAACGCTTACTGATGTAGCCACATCAACGCTCTGTAAATTGTTTTCTGAAGACAATCATTTAATCGAGTTTCGTAGTGATGCGCTGCGCTTTGAACCAATCTACTTTCTAGATCAACCTGAAAACCATGACCAAAGGAAACAGCGCATACTTGAACTCATTCCTTTGTTGCCCCGACCACTTATTCTATATGTGAATAGTGTTAAGAGCGCTACGGAATGGATGAATTCTATTCAAGAATGTGGATTTTCTTCAGTTATTACTTTTACAGGAGACACTCTAAGTGATGAGCGCGAGCGTATTCTTAAACGTTGGAATGAAAATAAGCTTGATATGGTAGTGGCGACATCAGCTTTTGGAATGGGTGTGGACAAGAGTGACGTTAGAACAGTTATTCATTGTGATATTCCTGAAAGTATCAATCGCTTTTATCAAGAAGTAGGACGTGGTGGCAGAGACGGATTTGCATCTATTAGTTTATTGAGTGCAATTAGACAAGATGAATCTAATTATACGAACAATAGCGCGGTTTTAACAGTTAATAATATGATTGAGAGATGGGAGAAAATGCGCCAAGTTGCAAAGGAATTTACTGGTGATTCTTTTTGGGTTGATACAAATGCTCGTCCTTATCATTTGAGGAATCAAGAAACCGGTAATCATAATGCAGGTTGGAACGAAACAACGGTGTTATTTTTATATAGATACGGCTTAATTGACATCGTTGACATTCGGAAGCGTGAAGAAGATGAGCGGCGTCAATTGTTGGTGAAGATGATCAATATTGAGGTTCTAAGCGATAGAGAATTGCTGAATCAAACGTTAGAGCCTTTACGAAAGAGGGAAAAAGATCGTTTTCGTTATGAATTTAACAATATGAAAAACATGATTTCTAACGCTGAAGATGAGTGTTTTGGTATAAGTTTTCAAGATTCGTATCCTTACGCAAGTGAGACCTGCGGAGGGTGTCCAGCCTGTCATAGAAAGCAAGTTACTCCTTTTCAATACTCAACGATGACGGTAGCAAGTACGCCGTCAGTTAACCAAGATGCTAATATTGATGGGATTCTGAAACAATACCTCGGTAGCTATAAAGATGTATTGCTGTATACTAATAAAATGTCGACAAAAGATTTAATTGTAGGCGCTATTAATAGTATGGTAAACGCCAGGGTTCAAATGATTGTTATTCCTAAACTACTAAATGTAGATCGAGATCATTTTATCCAGAACATTCCAGTGGAAACACAAGTCAGTTATTCGATTATTGAAATTGAGGAACTTAAAAAAGATAGCGATATGTACATGTTATCGGGCCCAATTGCAATCGTATACCCTGAGTTGAGAACTGAGGGGGATTGGGTCTATCGTTGGGCAGGTAACTACCAAACTCAAAATTCTAACAATAGTGTGATTCATATTGCGCCAAAGGGCTATATAATTGAATCTGAGGGAAAACAACTGTTGGAATTAATAGACGGTTCACTTTGTAATATTGAGCAAATATTAATTAGAGCAGAAGATGACGAAGATTGGCTCTAATAATCTGTTAAAAGGATGGTTAGTAATAATGCCATTTATAGAACGGTTAGTTAACACGATGACGCCTAACCGCGTCTTAGCTTTATGTCAGTTAGTTGCCTACAAGTCATTAACAAAACAAGAATTATCGGATTTGTTGCAACCAGCGCACTTAAACAGTAGTAAAGAACAGTTTAACAATGTATTTAGATTTACTAAAGAGGGAAACATCATCGAAGAAGATTCTGTATCAGGAAAAGTTAAACTGAAAGTGGACAAAGAGAATGTAGCAAATCCAGAGGCATTTCGACGCATTGTATCAAAGCTAGGTCTTTCTAATCCGAATTTAATGTTTTACCGCTTTACTAGTTGGTACTTAATGCGTGGAGAATCTATTTTTGCGGAAACGAGTAAGGATCTTGCTGTTGCATTTAATAGTGAAATGCAATTTGGTGATGATATCCCGAATAAGTATAATGATACTAATATCAACGCATGGAAAAAGTGGGCGTGTTTTCTCGGATACGGTTTTCAGCATGGAGGAATTGTAATTCCAAATACAGATGTTCGCCTAATCGATTTAATCGCGGATAGTACCCTGTTTAAAGGCGAATTTATCCCTTTTGCCGAATTTATGGGCTGGTTAGCAAGTGTTTCACCTGAACTAGATGGCGGTGAACTGTTTAATAGAAACAAGGGTGAGACAATCTTACCGTCTCAACATTTGTCACTTGGTTTATCCTCTGGATTAAGGACCCTTCACGATCAAGGCGTAATTGAATTACATTACCAATCTGACGCATTAGATACGTGGTTTTTAACTAGATGCAATACTCATGAAATCGTCATGGAAGTATCCGAGATTAAGATTGGACGGTGATTAAAGCATGAATATTAGTGAAAACAAAATGAAACATTATTTAGATAGAGTTGCTGAAATTATTCGGACTGATGCCACCAATATTGACCGCGTCAATTTTCTTGCTACTCACACGCCATTTAAGAAGTTAATTCATGTGACGAGTGGGATAACTGAAGTTGGTAAATCTGAGATGGATGAGGAAACGTTCTTTCTCAAGCATGTGTTAGAGCGTCGTAACGATCATCAATTTATTATTGTACAGGGTGATAATGGTACTGGGAAATCTCACTTTATACGCTGGGTAAAGGAGCGTTATGAAAATGCAGTGAATCCAACTGAAGAGGCAGTACTTTTTATTTCTCGCTCACAAAGTACATTGCGCGGCGCTCTCGAACAAATTATTAATTCAGGCATTTTTGAGGAAAACGATACGGTTGATCATATTAAGAAACTGATTTTGGCGAATGAACACTTGAGTGAAAGCAACTTAAAGCAAAATATTATCCATCAATTTGCGATTGCTGTACAAAATGATGAAGAAACCAGTTTGCTGCCAAGCAAGATAAAAAAAAATTTATACTTTTTTCTTGTTGACCCTGCCATTCAGGAATTCTTGTTTAAAGAATCTGGTCCTATTGAGCGAATTAAACTGAGACTTGCTGCTGAGAGTTCTAATCAACGATTAGACGATATTTCTCCCAGGTTTGAAGTTGATGACTTTGCTATGACAGTCGATTTATTAACGGCATTTAAGCAATCAGACGTGTCTAGACGTGCACTTAAATTAGCAGAGTCATTATTTAATGATGATAACTCAGTTCAATTGAGAAAAGATCTTGCCGATTATTTAAATCAGTTCCTAGAATCGGTTGTCCAGCGTTGCGTAAATCTTAGAGGTTCTGATTTAAAAGATGTTTTTCAACATCTTCGTAAGGAGTTAAAGGGGAGTGGAAAGAATTTAACTTTATTTATTGAAGACATTACGTCATTTACAGGCATTGATAGAGCACTAGTTGAAGTGCTCGTAACTGAGCATAAAGGTACTGATTATAATGAAGAATATTGTCGATTGTTATCCTTTGTCGGTATTACGAATGAATACTATAAAACCACCATTCCTGACAATTTGAAGGAGCGTGTAACCGGACGAGTTCTAATTGATAAAGCTTCCTTGTTTAGTGGAAATCAAATATCAGAAATGGCTGCTAGATATCTTAATGCCATTTATCTTGAAAGAAATGAACTTGTCAAGTGGGTTGAAGAAGGTGCCCAGGAAGAAACTTTGCCAATTGCTCCAATTTACGCTGAACATGAATGGGCAACATTCCGTTTGCAGAATAACAGGACGTTTACTTTATTTCCGTTTAACCAAATTGCGTTAAAAAAATTCTATGATGCGTTAGATTACAAAACGCCAAGGAGATTTCTGAAGCATGTTTTAACCCATCTATTGCAATTGTATTTTGTTAATGAAGAGTTCCCACCAAAGATTACAGACCTTTCAACTGAATTTGCAAACCTGCCAAATTTCATTGATTCGTTATCTAAGCGTACGATTGATATCAAAGCACCTGACTTTAGCGAACAACTAACCTCGTTTTTAAGACTTTGGGGTGACGGCACAGTTGATACGAAAGAAGAAGATGGCCAATTCACGGTTGGAGGCTTACCGGAATCAGCCTTTAAAGCATTTGGATTACCATTTATAGTAGATAAGAACAGGGTTGGAAGATCAAAGCCTGATGCGAAACCGGATCCTAATCCAGATATTAATCCCAATCCAAGGCTTGACCCAGAACCAGTACCATCACCTCCAAGAAATCCAGGTCAAGATGCATTTGGTAAGGTTGAAGAAGAATTAGATAAATGGCTTAATAATAACGGGAAACTGACTAGTTACAATAGTTTTCGGGAAGATATTTATAGTACATTTATTGAGTTTATCGATTGGGAAGCAGAAGGTGTTTCTGCTCCATTAGTGAGCGATAACTTTATGAGTCGCAGGATACACATTGAAGGTCAATCTGTTACTACCCGTGGAAGTGACTATTTTACTATTGAAAAATCGAGTTCAACATATTACGCATTGCTGGCAATGGCTGCATGGCGTCACCTTGGAAACAAATCTTGGAGCTTTGAAGGTAGTATTAATTACTTACCTGGCTTTTATAACTGGTTACAAGAGCAAAAGAAAAAAGTGATTTCTTTTGTAAAATACCCAAGAGAGATAAACAATCCTGATCAGTGGCAATTTTGTAAATGGAACATCCTAACTAGCTATTACTTAATGGCATTATCCGGAAATATTAATAGGGGTGATACATCAGCCTTAAAGATATATGAAGCATTGTTACAATCGCCAAACATTAGGGTCGAGGAAAATCGTTCTACAAACTGGATAACGATGCAAAAAAGATTTAAACAACCTGTAAATTCTAAATTAATTCAAACAAACTACGAGCTGTTTAGAGGAATGCATAATCGAGTACAAGGGAAGATTACCGATAAAACGGAAGTTCACTTTATTGATGCTGCGGCAATCTTAAAAGAAATTGATCAACTGAAAAAAAGTGAGTGGGATATTGAGAATGTAGTCTTACCAGATCGGAGTATATATAAAGAATCATCGCGATACGTCTCATTGCTGCTTTTAGATTTAATCAAGCAATTACTGCCCCTTGCGTTAAATGATGAGAGTTCCTTAGTTCGTGAGAGAGTAAATCAAGTGTTGGAGTACGTTGGTTCTGAAGAAGCAGCAACGGATTTATTTAACGAAATGCGAGAGTTACTTACTTATTTTAGAACTATAAATGAAGGATACTCGACGGACGATTTCAAAGGATTACAGAATCGGCAGTTGAACCAGCAACAACTCATTTCACACATAAGTGCTTTAAAACAAGTAGGTGAGTTGAAGGGTGATAAATTGTTATTAGGTTTAGTAAACTGTCCAATAGAACGACTTGCTGAGTATATTCGATTGTTTGAAAAAATAAACAATCTACTTTCAAAAAAGAATACAAAATTTGATGAGAAACAACGAAGTCTTGAACAGAGGCTAAAAGATGGTCAAACTGAACAAATTATTGAAAGCACAAGAGAGCAAATAGAGAATCTACGCAGCAGGATTGAAGGCATCCATCAGGAGGCGTCACATGTTATTAGATAAAGTGAGAGAAACACGTCAATTGGTTGAAAAAGTAAAGCTAGCAGAAGAACGGGCAAATCGACATCAAGAATATCAAGATTTTTATCAAAAATTGATCGAAAAATCTCCTGATTTTGACCAATTTATTGAGGCACTGAGAAGTATGCTGACTTCTCCCCCAGAAACTTTTGTAAAGCCAGACTTGTCACAAATTTTAATTAAGATTAATGAACTGCTAAGTACTTTTGAAAGTGAGCCAAAACAAAGTCTTATTAGCGCCTTATCAAAAGAAATACGTATTCATGATGAGCAGTGGAAAGTGAAGTGGACTGATTACGCAACTAAAAAAAGCCAAGAGGTTATTCGCGGACTTAACTCTGTTAAACAAGTAGCGGGTTCGGTCGATGATATTAATACTATCATTCGTGTCTTAGAGTCACTTGCAAATAAATGGCCAATATCAGAAAGCAATATAACTCAATTTTCAAAGCACCTTTTTCAGGCTAAGGAAAAGTTAATGAGTCTAAACACTACCCCTGAAGTTCAACAGTTTCTTAATCGGGTTGCTAATAATGAGGCCACAATTGCAGACATAACTTCGGAAGTAATGGAATGGCTTAGAGATAATAACTTTTTAAATAATTTAAAGATATCTTTTAAGTGAGGTTTCTATGAAACATACTGATTTAGACAAGTTAGCAGAAGAAGTACTGACGCAGTTAGAAATGGAAGAGAACACATTACTATCTTGGGGAATCACAGGTGGAACCTTTGACGCTATAACAAAAGTTGAGCAAATTATTGATTCTTTGCCAACCCCGCTCATCAGAGAACTATGGTTAACATCAGAGAGACAAGGTGTATCAATTGAGCATATTGTTCAAAACTTAGTAGAACGGAAATTACTGTTCGTAGGAAAATCAGGCTACCGTTCTCGATACGCAGAGACGATTAGATTATTATACTTACTTAAACAAAGGTTTAAATTTGAAGATTGGCTAAATGCCCCAAGTTTAGTAAGTAACGTAAAAACAAATTTGTGGTATCGCAATTATCCAAAGCGTAATCACACTTGGAATCAAACACGTGTATTATTAGAGGATGCACGTACACCTGATTTTGTTCTCTCAGTTCTTGATGAGTTACTTGAACACGGCAATTTGCAACTATCGGGCTTTCAGGTTGAATCACTTTCACATCTGTTGAAAGAAGGGGGGAAATCAACTGATGGTGGAACTATTATTGGAGCAGGAACTGGTTCAGGCAAAACGAAGGCGTTCTATTTGCCAGCATTTGGTCAAATTGCCGCATCTATTAAAGGAGATCAACGCACTTGGACACGAATGTTAGGTATTTATCCGCGAACAGAATTGTTAAAAGATCAGTATAATGAAGCCTTGAGTGAAGCTTTAAAACTTAACAGTTTATTTGATTCAAACTCGATTCGTCCAATAAACAATTGGTTGTTATTATGGCGACACTCCAAACAATGCTGAAGAGGTACGTTCACACGAGAATCGAAAATGGAAGAAAAGAGCAGAAGGGTACATTTGTCCATCTATAGCTTGTCCAGATCCGAAATGTGGTTCTGAATTAGTCTGGAAAGAAGAAGATCTTCTCCAAGCTATTTCTACTAAAGATGATAAATATGAAAGACTTTATTGTTCAAGTGATTCTTGTGAAGTATGTATAGATTCTAGGAACATCATATTAACAAGACACCGAATGTTAAAGAACCAGCCAGATATTTTGTTTACAACAACTGAGATGTTAAACCGGAAACTATCAAGCGGGTTTGACCAACACATATTTGGTATTCGTGAGGATCATAAACCACCATTATTTGTCTTGTTAGATGAGGTTCATATTTACAATGGTATTAATGGCGCTCATGTTGCCTATGTATTGCGAAGGTGGCGAAGTCTCGTAAAGAAATATAATCACTCTCATGTCGGCATCCAATTTGTCGGGTTATCGGCAACGTTACCTAATCCACAGCATTTCTTCTCACAGTTAGTTGGGGTTCCAGAGAACAGTTGTAAGTATATTACTCCAAACCGTGATGATATGACCGACGAGGGAATTGAATATAATCTTGTCTTACGAGGAGATCCGTTTTCGAGTACTGCATTACTATCAACATCAGTCCAAACAGCTATGCTATTGGGAAGGATGTTAGATCCTCTTAACCAGTCTGTTTCTAAGGGGGCATATGGCTCAAAAATTTTTGGGTTTACCGATAAACTTGATGTTATTAATCGTTGGTTCCATATTGAGAAAGATGCTGAAGAAGTTAAGACGCTCAGTCAATACCGCGATTGGGACGTTCTAAAGGAAAAAGCCCCTGCCTTAGTAAGAACGAGAGAACAACAGTCCAACTCTGGTCAAATCTGGGGACTCGCTAAGAAAATTGATCGTTTTGGACTTCAAAATCCTATGAAAATTGACATTACGTCATCCCAGTATAAAGGCGTTGATACGAGAGCAAAATTTGTAGTTGCTACAAGCACATTGGAAGTCGGTTATAATGACCCCGATGTCGGTGCTGTCATTCAGCATAAGGCTCCGAGAAACTTAGCTTCATTTCTGCAAAGGAAAGGGCGAGCCGGACGCCGCCGCGGAATGCGCCCTTGGACAGTTGTCGTTACCTCGGCTTACGGAAGAGATCGCTATGTTTATGATTATCCAGAACAGCTATTTAGCCCGATTTTGCCTGACTTGTCGCTGCCGATTCGAAATGTTTATATTCAGCGAATTCAAGCAGGTTTTACTGTGATGGATTATTTCGCTAGTAAACTTAAACAACGTGGATTAGAATCCCCAATCTGGAATATACTTTCCCCTAAGTATAGCCAGTATAAGGCTGAGCGGAAGATTCTTGCCGATTGTACTATCAGAATTTTAGATGGAACAGATAAGGACTTTATTATCTATGTCCAATCAGCTTTACAATTAGATGGAGTAGCCCTTGATAGAATATTATGGACACCACCGCGTTCAATTATGTTTGATTTGCTTCCAAATTTGTTAAACCATTTAAAAATGGATTGGGGAAGAACTTTAGGCAGAGAAGACACATTACCTCATTCGCCGCTTCAAGGATATGTACCAAGAAACTTATTTTCTTCCTTGGAAGTGAATGAATTGCTCCTTATAGTTAATAATGATCCAAAGAATGAGCATTATCAGGCCTTGCAACAGGGAATCATGGAATTTTCTCCTGGAAATGTTTCGAAACGTTATGCAAAAGCACATCGAACAACAGAGGCACACTGGTTGCCGGTACCTCTAACTGACGATACGATTTCTGTCAATGGTGAAGAAATTACTGGAATATTACTAAAGCACATTATGCGTGAAGAGGAGAGTATTCCTGTTTATCTCCCACAACAGTATAAGTTATCGCAAATACCTAAGGAATTGAGCGATAGAACTACTGGTTTTTTAGACTGGGATGTTGAAATTGTACCAAGAAACGAAGCGGATGAAGAGATAGGATCAAAAATTAAATTATTATCCAATTCCGCATTAGCATCATTTTTGGATCGTATTGATCTATTTACTTCCAATGAACATCAAACTGTTACTTTTACACGATTTGCTTCTGAAGTAAAGAGTGAAATTAAGTATAAGGACGGTACTTCTGAGCGGAAAACGTACTTATTCAGGGAGGGACAAAGGAAGTCTGCCATCGGATTTCAAGTAGAAGTAGATGCTTTGGCATTTACTATGCGTCGTCTTCCCTTAGAACAAATATCAACTAGCCAAAATTGGAAGCGGTTACTAGCTGAGTTACGCCCTCGATTTTACTTAGATATATTGCAAAAGGACCCGGTATTAAGCGGACAACTATCTGTATTTGAGATAGAGTGGCTGTGGCAAATTTGTCTTTCTTCTACAATTGCCACTGCGGTCAGTAAGCAGTTCAGTTTGGAAGAAGCCGTTGATTATTACCGAAAACATATTAAATCTATTTCGGTCCGGGCTCTTGATGTGATTTTTCAAGCAACTGTAGTTAAAGCTGAAGAAGATGGTGAACAGGAACAAACCGATGAGGCTAAGCTCTATGAGAGGCTGCTTTCTTATTTAGAGACAGATAGCATTATGAAACATTTCATTTTTTATCTCGATGTGTTGTACAAAGACATCACTAATTACGGAATATTTTACTCTTGGATTGAAGAGCGGACACATGCAACGATCGCAGCGTGCATTCAGCGTGCTATTGAACAGTTGCTTCCTGACGTAGATACTCAGGATCTCATTATTGACATTAATGATAACCAAGTTTGGTTATCTGAAACCGATTCTGGCGGTATGGGTGTCATCTCAGGTATTGCTTCTGCAATTCGGAACGAGCCAAGACTGTTCGAGGAGTTGTTTAGTAAAGCTGTTGATGAGTGCCCACGCAGTGAAATTGCTAAGTCACTATCCGCTATAATTAAAGAGTTTGATAATGATGAGTTGTATGATACATTTACAACAATCCGTAGATCTACAAACCTTGATGAACAAAAAGAACAATTAGAATTGCTTCAAAAGCAATTGAGTGACCGTGGAATTACACCAAAACGAGAATTAATTGTTAGCCTTACAACAAAACTGCTAAATCGAAACAGCAACGAGATGACTGATGACTTAATGCGCGATTTACAGGAACTTTGGAGACAAGAAGAAAAACGGTTAGGCTGTAAAATTGATGTTCGAGTATTTATTGTCGCTTGTTTACGGTTAGATGATTATAAGGACCGCATTGATACAATAATATCAGATTTATATCCGGGTGGAAACTTTGATGAAAAGCAGCGTTTCATATTAATTGAAACCCTTCTATGGAGTGACTGCAACGATTCATGTCCAGAATGCTTAAATTTGTATAGTCCTTACCAATCGTTTGCGAAGCCGTCTCGTCTATTGCTTAAATCACTATTAGTTCCGACAACGATTATTATTGATTCACATGAACCGAAATGGGGTGAGTTACTAATAGATTGCTTAAAGAAGGGCAAACAGGCTCGCGTTATTACTTTATTTGAGAATATGGAAGAGTGCCAACGGATGTTAATGAATATCATCCAAACACCAATCGATTTTGAATATGAGTTCTATTATCCGTATATTGCTGGTGTTCGAAGCAGCGGGACAAATTGGTTGTTTGATGTTCGTGTAAGGGAGGTTACCCATGCTTAACCGAATAATTCGATCTCATAACGGTACGGTAACTTTGAAAGACTGCTTAACTTCAATTTTTTCACTAGAGGCGGCTTTACCAAGTAAAGAAATCTACTTAATATCGCCATTCTTAAGCAATTCGCCGATTATTCAGAACGCGTTAGATGAGTACACGGATTTGTTTCCTTTAGTTGAGGGGAAATTGATTTATCTTTCAGACATTCTGAAGACGTTAGCGTGGAGAGGATCAAGCATTCGAATTATATGCGATCCGGAACGAATTGAAACTAGAAGATTTATTAGCCAACTTGGTGACAGTGCTGAAATTAAAAAATTAAATAATAATCATGAAAAAGGCCTTGTTACAAGTCGTATCTATTTGCATGGTTCAATGAATTTTACGTATCGAGGTATTAATATCAACGGCGAGAATGTTAGGATAACTAGTAATGGAGTAGAAGTAAATCAAGCCTTCATGTCTGCTCGGGCAAGGTGGGAGGAGGCGGAACGACCATGACAGAATCGGCAAAATCTAAATTTCTTCGTATTCTCTTGCAAGTAGATGGCCATAATCCCTATCAATTAACCATTATTGAAAATGAGTGGTCGGGGCCAAATTTTGAACTCTTGGCGATGATTGAGCGATTCTATAATAATAAATCTGCCGTGTTACCTTTCAGAAACGGCAATAATGGTATATTTTGGTTTTTGTTTACCGATCAAGATACCTTAT
The DNA here is from genome assembly GCF_017742235.1 of Bacillus sp. 165. GTDB lineage: Bacteria > Bacillota > Bacilli > Bacillales > Bacillaceae_G > JAGHKQ01. Next base: position 480,708 of record NZ_JAGHKQ010000001.1, on the reverse strand, counting down.
TAGTAAGACATGCCAGAGAGTTAGATAAATTCTTACTTCCATATTACGTTACTCCATTGGAAAACGGGAAGAAACAATATTTTAATCCCCAGAAGAGAATGGCTAAATTAGGGTATGAATTGTTTCCGGAAGGCTATTTTGGTTATGTATCCAATATTCAGAACGAACAGGCAATTTGGAATATGCTTGGATTGTGGCGACTTTTAACTGAGCGCCGCCCAAGCATTTCCTACGACGAGTTAGAAATCAATGTGTTTACATTACGTAGTAGGTTTCACCAGGCCATTGCTTTGAAAAAATGGGAACAAGCAAAAGAAACCCTGACAGAACTTCAACAAGGGCGATATTTAACTGATGAAAACTATAAATTCTTGACTATTCAATGGTTAAGCGCTCAAGGTAAGTGGGAGCGTATTTGGGAATCGAATGATTTCGAGCTCTTAGCAGGGGTAGGAAAGTTGCCAAACCAAGTTCATATAGCTCTGTTGCGAGCATTTTATCAAAGAATCCTTTCCAAAACAGATATTCTTGGGCATTATAATAAAACGATGGAAATCTTTAAGGAAAACCGGAGTAAACTAGGGACTTTATTGTATTCTCAGTTAGGGTTGGATGAGGATTCGGCAATTCGTGTGTTTGCATATGAGTCAGCATATAAGGGACAAGCAGAAAAACTTAAACGTTATCTTGAAAAAACAGAAGATGATCTTACAAAAGATATTATTGAGTTTCTTTTGATTTGTGTTGAAACGAATAAAGACAATAAAGAACCTAGTATTTTGCCGATATTATCAAATCTTGAGCTAGCGCAACAGAGTTTTGCTAACCAAGAATATGAAGATGCATTCATTTTTCTAGACGATTGCGAGCTTTCAGTTGAGAAAGTTCGACTGCTTACTGGAATTGCTATGATGCAAGAGACAGAAGAAACATGCTCCGTTGCGTTTGAACACTATAAAAATTTATCCGAATATGAACAGCGATTATTAATGCAAGAGCCACAATCTAAAGGTTGGATTGTCTATTTGCTTAATCGACAAAATGGTAATCCTACTCTGTTGATAAAAGAGGAACCTGATGAGAAGTTGAAAAAGTTAAACTGGAACTATTGGTTTAATGCTTTTCTTGAGGGAACTGATTTTGATCGCTTAGAGGAGGAGCTAACAGTGATGGATACCCAACATGGGAATATAGTATGGTCTATTTCTTCCCTTAGCAAGTTATCAGATATGATAGCTATGGTTGGAGTTGAATCGCTATCCTCGCCACAAAAGAGGTTGTTACAAACAGCATTACCGATGTTTATTACGGAACTGTTGCAAGATGAACGCTTTCCTAATGAAAAAGCTACAGATTTATATGAATATACAAGAGAAACTCTATATATTCATGGCAAACGCAACGAGAATAATGCAGGGTTTCTACTTCGATTAACTGAAGGATTATTGCTATTAGATATGACAAAGGCTAATGTATACTGGAATCAAGTTGAATCATGGTTCCACCTACCACCTACAGATCGTATATCTTCATATGTGTTAGAAGCGTTAGAATTGTTTAAAGAATATGGTCATTCAGACGATAGGTTACAGTCAGTCTGGACAAACTGGTGTGGGACGTTACTTGATAGAATATCTGCCCCGACTGTTATTCATTCATGGTTTAATGTAGGGAAAAGTATTTCTGCAGATCCCACAATACTTGCTGCATTAGTAGAGAAAATCAGTGCTAAAACCGAGAACGATCCACTGGTTATACTCCCGTCTATGCTGATAACAATTTATTCATTACGTGAAAAACCAGCACAGCGGGCTGCAAACCGAATCATGTCACGAAATCCGAATCTTAAAGTAAGGATTTGCACTGACAGTAAGTTAACTCCTGAAGCAAAATCATATGCGCGTAATTCTGATTTAATTATACTTGTTACAACCTGTATGTCTCATGCCCTAACATATGGAATTTCACCTTTTGTGGAAGAAAACCTTGTGTATGCCCGAAGTTCGGGAGAAACTGGAATTATTGAGGCTCTAGAACAATATGTTCATCAAATAGCAGAAAACCAAGAAGTATCATAGAATAAGATCCTGCCTATTTCTGGAATGGGATTTTATATGTTATGACTTTAATATTTCCTTTTGTTGCAATTGTCTTAGTAATGAGGAAACAACGCAATTTAAATAAGCTTAGAGTATCCGAATCGGCTTTGCTCACTTTGTGAAGTTGTATGTTGGTAAGTTTCTATGCAAACACCTTTTATTAATTTCTTGCGTGACAATGTTGAAATTTTGATATAATATATCTTAAAGATAGTGTGATATTATTTTAAAGCCGATTTTAATGATGTGTATATAAATTTATAGGATGTTATTTTAACAACAAACCATATCGAAGCTAGATATGGTTTTCTCATTTTATTAGGGGGGCAATAATGTGAAAAGTGAAAAAGCAGTCGTTGTATTCAGTGGCGGGCAAGACAGTACGACATGTTTGTTTTGGGCACTAGAAAATTTTAAGGAAGTAGAGACTGTCACATTTAATTATAATCAGCGACATAGCTTGGAAATTGAATGTGCTGTCAGCATAGCAACGGAATTAGGTGTTAAACACACAGTTCTAGATATGAGCTTATTGAATCAGCTTGCCCCGAATGCATTAACGCGCAGCGGTATTGCGATTACACAAGAAGAAGGAGAGTTGCCGTCTACTTTTGTAGATGGACGCAATTTACTTTTCTTATCATTTGCAGCTGTATTAGCCAAGCAAGTCGGTGCAAGGCACATTATAACAGGGGTATGTGAAACAGATTTTAGCGGCTATCCGGATTGCCGTGATGTATTTGTAAAGTCATTAAATGTTACTTTGAACTTGGCAATGGACTATCAATTTGTTATTCATACACCACTTATGTGGATTGACAAAGTAGAAACGTGGAAGCTTGCGGATGAACTGGGTGCCTTTGAGTTTGTACGCGAAAAAACATTAACATGTTATAACGGAATCATCGGTGACGGCTGCGGTGAATGTCCGGCGTGCAAACTCCGTAAAGCAGGATTAGATACGTATCTGGCAGAACGGGAAGGAGAGAAGGAATAGTGGAACAAAACTTCTTTGGATTTCGTATTGTAGAGAATCTGCAAGAAATTGGTCAGGATATTGACCGCAAGCAATTAAAATATCATAACAAGCGTGTCATGGTAAGTAAGGAGTTTACGTTTGATGCAGCACACCACTTGCATTGTTATGAAGAAAAATGCAAGAATCTGCATGGCCACACGTACAAGGTTGTATTTGGCATCAGTGGTTATGTAGATGAAGTAGGACTTGCTATTGACTTTGGCGATATAAAGGAAATATGGAAAAATGAAATTGAAATTTATTTAGACCATCGTTATTTAAATGAAACCCTTCCTCCTATGAATACGACAGCTGAAAACATGGTCGTATGGATTTTTGAGAAAATGGAAGAGTCATTACAAAAAGGTGAGCGTCCTAATCAATATAAGGGAGCACGCACAGAGTTCGTAAGATTATATGAAACGCCTACGAGCTATGCAGAGATGAGACGGGAGTGGATGGAAATTGAATAGCATTCCTGTTTTGGAGATTTTTGGTCCGACTATTCAAGGAGAAGGAATGGTTGTAGGGCAAAAAACAATGTTTGTCCGTACAGCTGGCTGCGATTACCGCTGTGTATGGTGTGATTCAGCTTTTACATGGGGAAGGATCGAATCAAGCAAATGAGTACTGAAGAAATCTGGAACGAACTAAAGCGACTTGGCCATGAGCGTTTTTCCCACGTTACGATTTCAGGGGGGAATCCGGCTTTGTTAAAGTCTCTTAGTGACTTAATTGATTTATTAAAGAAAAAAGGTATCCGTACTGCAGTTGAAACACAGGGAAGCAAGTGGCAGGATTGGCTTCTTGACATTGATGAGATTACTATTTCCCCAAAGCCACCGAGTTCAGGAATGACAACAAATTTTGATATTCTGGACAATGTTGTCGAACGTCTTACAGGAAGATATGTGAGTTTAAAAATAGTTGTTTTTAATGAAACAGATTTTGCGTATGCAACACAAGTTCATGTACGCTATCCACACGTACCTTTTTTCTTGCAGGTCGGAAATGAGGATGTGCATACAACAAACGATAAATATTTAGTTTCCGATCTGTTAAAGCGTTATGAATGGTTAATTGAACAGGCAGTCGCTGCTAAGGAAATGAATGATGCAAAGGTGCTTCCTCAACTGCATGCACTGGTGTGGGGAAATAAAAGAGAGGTTTAAAATATAAAACTAGAGTTTTAAACTTTATAAAGATATACAAGTAAAATTGTTTAATAGATATAAAAAGGAGATGGGTTTGTTTAATCATCTCCTTTTTAGTTAAAATTATTAAGCGAGTATTTATAGAAGAAAGAATCTAGTTTAATTGTTTTTTTGTGAATGTAAAATTTAATAGTATACATATCAATTAATTGGATAAGTAATTTTAATATAGTCTGTAAGGCTGAATCCTAAAAGCTTTTTGTTTATAACTCCCCATAAAGTCTCCCTAATTGTCGAAAGAAAATCAGTAGAGCATACGGTTTCGCCCTTGAATAGAACAAGTGTTTGTTTTATGGTGGTTATAAAGGAGTAGGTATATTTGTACTTGAATACTTTTAGGGAGAAGGCAATTATGATAGCCCTCTTATTAGAAACTATTAACTAGAGATGCTAGGTTATTATAAAGAGTTAAGAAAATGAATGATTAGGAGGTATAAAATGAGAATTATTCTATATTTTATTTCAATTGTATTGGCTAACTTTGTAACAGCAGCATTTGCACCTTTGCATTTAGGTGTTTTTATAGTTCCAATGGGTACATTGTTGATTGGGGCCACTTTTATTTTGAGGGACCTAGTCCAGAATAAATATGGAAGGACTAAAACGTATATTGTTATTGGTACAGCATTAATGTTATCTGCAGTATCTCCTTATTTACATGGTGACACATTATTAATTGTGTTGGCCTCGGCAATTTCTTTTGCAATTTCAGAAACAACGGATACCGAGATATATTCTCGATTAAAATTACCAATGAGTTGGCGTATCTTTTATAGTGGTTTAGTTGGTGGTTTGTTAGACTCGACAATTTTTGTAATTATTGGCTTAAGTCCTCTAGGAGCAAACTTTTTGTCGTGGGAGGCAGTGCCAGCAGCAATTATTGGACAAGTTTTAATGAAAACTCTTATTCAAGGCATAGGGGCGTTAGTACTAAATTATATATCGAAATTTTCTAACGAAAATGCGTTAAATTAAGCTATTATATTATTATGATCAGGAAGGAGGGCCACCTCCTTTTTTTATTTTGTATACATGGAAGAGATTGGTTTGAAGACCTTATTGAGTGGATAAAAGAGAAAGTAGAAAAATAATGTAGGTAGGATTATTAAATTACATTCAATTTATTATATACTCTTGTACAAAGAAGAATTTATAAAAAAGTTGGTGCAAACAATGATTAAATCAATAAGAAGTTGGTCAAAACCAAGTGGCTTACCAGATCTTATAGGCAGGAAAAAAGTAGATTGGTCAATTTTTGAATATGGGAGTCATATTCCTGTTGAGTTTCATGAAGATTTCGTTCTTGCTAATTCAAATAGGCATCTAAAAGTGGGAGAAAAGCACTCTGTACAATTAATTATTAATGATAAAAACTATACTACTACCTTAACCAATGTACCCCGTAAGGATAGCAAAATAGGTGCTTTTCAGTTGCGCTATGACCAAAATCAAGAGTTAAAGCAACTAATGAGAGACGTATTTCAAACATCTTATCAATATATTACAGAGCATAAAGAGGAAGGCTCGAAAAAAAATATCATCGTACCAGATCGTTTAACTGAATACATAGAATTCTACCAAACAGATCAAGCGTTTATTTATAAAGTAAAGTTAGTTCCGGTTAGTGCTCATTCACAAGTTTCTTTCTGGTGGGTGAATCAGGGCCAAACACATTTTCAGGAAAAAGAGGGAGAGTATCTGTGGGCTCCTCAACAGTCTAAGCAGGGAATTCCCTTGCCTCATCATGTTAACCTAACAAAAGCGAAAGTGAATGATATTGTCTTTTGTTACTCAGGTGGAGAGCTTAAGTGTATAGGGATTGTAAAAAAGCAAGCGGTAGAAGCTCCAAAGCCAGCAGAGATTGCTTCACACGGCTGGCAGGAGGAAGGATACTTATTAGAGCTTGACTATTTTGATTTTCTATCAAGGATTCGTAAAGGCGAAATTCCAGAACAGTGGCGATTAGAAGAGACAGGACCTTTTGATCGGAATGGAAATGTAAAGCAAGGTTACTTTTTCAATGTATCAGAAAAATTTGTGAAGAATTTATATAGTCGTTTCGAAGAGAGGTTCCCTTTAGAAGTTAAGGAATGGATAAAAGAGGACAAGGTTGGTGCTGAGATGATTTACGAGAGAAAAGAACCCTATTTAACTCAGAAGGAGATCGTAGACTATATCTCTTCATACATTCAGAGCAAAGGCTTCTACTACGACAAGCAAGACATCATCAATCTCTTCCTTTCTCTAAAAACAAAGCCTTTTGTTGTCTTATCCGGTATTTCAGGTACAGGAAAAACAAAAATTGTTCAATGGTTTGCCGAAAGTTTAGGAGCAACCGAACAAAATGGGCAGTTCGTACTTCTTCCTGTTCGTCCTGACTGGAGTGACAGTTCCGATTTACTAGGCTATGTTGATATTCAAGGGAAGTTCCAAGAACGACCGTTAATCAAGGTTTTGGAAGAAGCAGCAAATCATCCGGACAAGCCTTATTTTGTAGTGCTTGATGAGATGAATTTGGCTCGTGTGGAGTATTACTTTAGTGATTTCTTAAGTGTAATTGAAAGTCCTAGGTGGGAAAATGGAGAGATTGTAACATCTGCTGTTCTTCCAGAGTCTGTTGCAGGAAAACGAATTACCATCCCAGCAAACGTATATATGATTGGAACTGTTAATATGGATGAAACAACGCATCCTTTAAGTAAAAAAGTATTGGATCGCGCAAATACCATTGAATTTAATCAGGTGAAGCTGAACTCTTTTGAATTTCTGATGGAGTTAGAAGAAGTAGGGGCAAAGCGCGTTTCAAATGATTCTTTGACAGCTAAGTTTCTTCATTTGAAGGATTGTTTTAGGGAACATGAAGATCTTGTAAAGCAAGTAACCCATGTTTTAGTTGAAATCAACGAAATTCTCGAGCCGATCGGAGCACAAGTTGGGTATCGTGTACGTGATGAGATATGTTTTTACTTGGCGTACAATAAGTCAGGTGAGCTATTATCGTTTGATGAGGCTTTAAACTATCAGATTTACCAAAAGATTTTACCTCGTATTGCCGGAAGTGATGGACGAACAGAAGAAGTATTAAAGAAGTTATATCAGCTATGCGTGAATCAGGAGTTTAACAGCGGGGATTTACATGATGAAGATATTTCTTATGCCAAGTATGCTCGATCTGCGAAGAAGCTGTCTCGCATGTTAAGGAGGTTTGAGTATGATGGCTTCACTTCCTTCTGGCTCTAATGATGAAGTAGAACTCGTGAAGATTGAGACAGCTGATTTTTCTTTAACGATTAAAGGGAAGCCTTATCATGACAAATACGAGAGTTTAAAAGAGTATCAGACGATCAGTTCTGATGAAAAGATGCATTTTCATGTGGCGGGAGCGGCAGAGTCTGTTTTGGTGTACGATGTTCGAGCAAAAGAGCTTGTCAGTTGTGCTGAGCATCCCCCTATCTTTTTCGAGAATAGAAGCTATCAGCTTGTCATTGTTCCTAAGGATGATCGGGAGCTGTCCTTTTACCATGAGCATCCGATTCTTCGAAAAGCGGTCAGTTCCACTCAAATGGGGTCATTGAAGATTTTAATGGGCAGCCTCTCCTTTCCAAATGAGGTAGGATATACAACATTTGAAATTCGGGATGAGAAACTCTCTTTACTAACAGTTACATTAGAGATTTTTCCATCTAAGCTTGACTATAAAGACGACTATCGAGCTCTTTTGGACGAAGTGAATGATGAAATTTATAATCTAGCCTTTCATTTATTGAAACGAACGTATTTAGGGGCGTCAACGCTCCATGCGTCCAATCCTTCTAGAAGTGAATTTTATCGTATTTTAAATGACTCATTTGATCGATTTATGAAGGCTATTTTTCACATTAAACGACAGCCACACCATGTCCTTGTGACCCAGCATCAACTTGTACGGGGGGAAAAGATTCGCCGTCTTGATTCTGTAGGAAAAAATTACTTGCGAAAACGCCCTCATTTGTTTCAAGAAGCAGAAACAAATATGGTTCCAGCTAAAGGGATTACGGCTCGTAAGGAAGTGTCCTACGATACGTTAGAGAATCGTTTTGTTAAGTGGATGATTAAGAGAGTGGTACATAAAATCGATGATTTGGAAAAGGCGTTAGAATCAGGTTCAGAATTCAATCGACTGGCTATTGATGAAGATTTTATTCAACAAGTAAGAAGAATGAAATCCCGAATGAAAAATGAGTTGAACGATCCATTTTGGAGTGAGGTTGGGGAATTGGACCGTTCTGTCTTCTCTCTTGTCATTCAAATGGCAGCGGGCTATCGAGATGCATATCAAATTTTTTTAATGTTGTCGAGAGGGCTGACATTACGGGGGCAGGTTTTTAAAATGTCTGTAAAGGATGTTGCTAGGTTATATGAATACTGGACATATTTAAAGCTTGGTCAAATTTTATCTGAAAAGTATGAAACCACCTCTCAAGATATTATTAAGGTTCGGCAAGATGGGCTGTATGTGACGCTTGATGAAAGCTCGACTGCAAAACGAACGTTTATTCATTCGCAAACAGAGGAAGTCATCGAGCTCTATTTCCAAAAGAGGAGTAAGGCGTTACCAACGGTGTCCCAAAAACCTGATACGATGCTTGCGATTGAGAAGAAAGGAAAGGATTATCAATATCAGTATATTTTTGATGCGAAATATCGAATCGATTTTGCGAGATCTGGTTCGTATTATAAAAAACAATACGGTACTCCTGGTCCGATGGAAGAAGATATTAATACGATGCACCGCTATCGAGATGCATTAGTAGCCAATCAGGGAGGACCTTTTGAGCGAACGGCTTACGGTGCTTATGTATTATTCCCATGGAACCAAGAGGAAGAGTATGAGCATCATCCTTTTTATAAAAGCATTGAAAAAGTGAACATTGGCGGTTTTCCATTTTTACCGAATGCAACGAGACTAGTAGAGCAATTCCTTGGTCATCTTATTGAAAAAAATCGGGAAGAGATTATAAGAGAAGGGATTCTTCCAAGGGGAACAATGGAGGAATGGAAATCTTCTTTAGATGAAAAAGTATTAGTCGGAGTTGTGAAAAATGAAGACCATTATAACGTACATATGAAAGAAGGTTTCTACCATATTCCAGTTTCACAATTAAAGTTGGGCTGGCAAGAGGCCAAATATGTGGCTTTGTATGTACCGAAGAAGTGGTATGGAGAAAACGGTGGCATTCAGTATGTAGCCAGAATTAAAAATATTCAAGTGAAAAAACGAAACCAAATTTATGAACTACCCAGCAACGAAATAGATGATTACATTTATTTTGAGCTAGCACCATGGAAAAAGCTTGATCATCTCATTCGCCCAGTAGGATACGGGCTTCAAGTATATACGATGACAAGCATGTCGTTATTAAAAGAGGTTCAAGAGCTTCCGGAATTGTTTATGAAGTCAAAGGAGGAGCGGGTTCTTTGGCAAACACTTCGCAGGTTTACGAAGAAGGTTAGAATCGAGTTAGATAATTCGTATTTGGATCAGGCTTCCACAATTAGCAGTTATTACATTCAAGATGTGCAAATTAAAATTGACTATGAACGTGGGAATGCGCTGATTGGAAAAGAGGGAGTATTTAAAGAGTTATCATTGGACTTGGTAGTAAGGAATACATCGGTGTTTTTTAAGGAAGTTTTTGAGCAATTGAATGGATAGTGAGATATATTGAAAGAGCCCAAATTTTTCTAGAGGAGGAATTGTTGGGTGCTTATTTTTTATGTCTTTATTTTTCTAATATCTTGTGTATGAATATATTATAGATTTTCTTTCTTTACCGAACTCAAAAATATTCCTATCAGAAGGTATAGAAAGGAAAGAGAAAGAAATTCTTATACCGAGATTCCTAAAAAGGAGTGAGTTTTCTCTTGGAACAACTAATTATGGGGCACATGGAAACCGTACGTGCCATCACTGAGCAAACAATCAATAAAATTCCAGAAGAAATTGCGGACATCATTCCGAAAGGATTCAACAACAATATCCGCTGGAACTTCGGCCACATTGCATTCGTACAGGAAAAGATTGTTTTTGGACTTTTAGGTGAAGAGACCACTGTCCTGAAAGATTACGAGCCGTTTTTTGCTGCCGGAACAAAACCGGTAGAATGGATAGGAACACCACCTTCATTTGCGGAGATTGGGATGGTTTTGATGGAACAAAAAACGAGAATCAAAGATTTTCTGTCAAGTCGTTTGCATGAAACACTGCAAAATCCGTTTACAAACAAGGCAGGCATTACGTTTTACACAGCAGGCGAAGCATTTTTGTTCAGCTTTTATCATGAGGCATTACATATAGAAACGATTAAGCGGTTGTATCGATCGATGTCCACTAAATAACTCTGTCAGGTTAATTTTGGTGCAGGCTGTGAATTTTATGAAGATTTTCATACAAATGATAAGGAGGAAAAGCTATGACAGTCGAAAACAATAACGATCAGAGGGAGGCATCTAACCAGTATCCAGGTCTTAAAAGTTTGAATAAATTGGTGGGAAACTGGAAAGTGTTTGGCTCTGAGATAGAGGGACAGGTTACCTTCGAATGGTTGGAAGGCGGCTTTTTCCTTATGCAACATTATAACCTGAAGCATCGTGGACACAACATCAAGGGGATAGAGATCATTGGTTACGAGCGAGGATTCGGTGCTGAATCTCCGAGTGAGAACCTAAAATCTCGAGCCTATGACAACACGGGCAATACCTTCGACTATATATATGAAGTTGATGACGAGTTTCTTACGATTTGGGGTGGAGAAAAGGGATCTCCAGCTTATTACAAGGGTAAGTGGAGCGAAGATGGAAATAGTAACTGCGGCGCTTGGGTATATCCTGGAGGCGGATACGACTCAACCATGACGAGAATCAAGTAACTAGGATATAAAGGTTGCATCGGTTCAAAGATTAAAACGCGAATAACATGAAATAATTTAGAGATAGAATGCTAAATAATGATAATGAAGTTAGCGTTCTATCTCTATTTTTACATATTTTGGAGTATAAAGAGGTTGTAGCAATAATCTGTATTATAATACAAACAAGTAAAGAAATAAGGGATGAAACATGTAGCTCAAAGAAATAACTGCAGAATTACTCGTACTGATTTTGAAGAAGTGAATTTTTTCATTACATTCTTTTAATCAGAAAGGAACTGAGGAGCTATGAATCAAAAGGGCTGTGTTAAGTGCGGAAGTACGAATGCCGGAAAGAAAGAAGTAGCCATGACGGGAACAGGTCTGTCGAAGTTGTTTGATGTCCAAAATAATCAATTTGTTGTAGTGTATTGCAAAAGCTGCGGATATTCAGAGTTTTATAATAAACAATCTTCCACGGGTTCCAATATTATCGACTTATTCTTTGGCGGTTAATAAGTAAAAAGCTGTACTTGAGCAAATCACTTAGAAAAACTCACATATAGAAAAAGAGACAAGGAAGTGTTCGTTCGGTAGCATAGATATATCACCAATCATTCTCGAAAGGAGTTTCCTTGTCTCATGAATAGCTAAGCGTGTCAAACAGAAATCTACAATTCATGATTGCTGTCGATTCCACCTCATGTCAAATTCTTCAGTTCATCAATCAGCTGCCGGGAACGTTTGGCGTTTCCCTCGGCAAAGTTTTGCAGGCGTTCCTTTAATTCTGGCTGTTCATGAATCCGTTCAGCTGTGATGAGGTATGTTCTCATCATTTCTTCCTCCCTTTCCAAAGAAAGTTGAAGAACATCCTTCAATGAAGCAGCATCTATATCGTGATATGCTTCTCCGTTTGTTTCATGGATGCGGTCATAATCGTTTTCATGCTTCTCCAATATGTATATCCTCCTCGTCGTTTTTTAGATAGACGTAGTTTATAGTTATTTTCGCTCGTACGTATTTTCATTATGAGGAAAATGTTTATCGTATATACAAAAATAATAAGATTGTAAAATAATTTCATTGATATGAATGCGCTTCCATGTTAGTATAACCATAGCATATTAGAACATTTTGGGAACATAAAGGACGATCTGCTTTTAAGACCAAACAGCGTTTCTGTTTATCGGTTAAGAGGAGACATAGGATCGCCATTTTAACTGTTGGCACTTGGCAGTATACCTGTGAAAGCTAACCGCCTAGAGATATTCGTCCGAATTTTATACGATGAATGTTCTCCTTGGCGGTTTTTTTATTAGATACAGTACTCTAAGAGAGAAATAGAGGAGGAAATGAAGATGGGGAAAACAAAGCATCCAGGACCACAAAAAAAGGAGTGGCTGCCAGCACCGAAATTTTGGGTAAGCCCAATTCCTTTTGGACTAGGAAAGATTAAGCCGAAGCACATTCGCGATACGATGAAGGTAGCTTGGGAAAATAAAGATAACTTCGGTTATGCGGCGCGTATTATTACAGATGGAGTTTGTGATGGCTGCGCGCTTGGGGTATCCGGTTTATATGACCAGACATTGGACGGTCCGCATATTTGTACAACACGTTTGAATGTTCTTCGCCTGAATACAATGCCTGCTGTGAAGTCTGAAATACTTCATGCAGATATTGATGAATTAAGGAAATATGACAGCACGGAACTTCGCAAGTTAGGGCGCATTCCATATCCTATGATTCGCCGAAAAGGAGAACGCAAATTCTCTCGTATCACATGGGATGAAGCGATGGATATGATCGCTGAAAAAATGAAAAAGCTAGACCCTAAGCAATATGCTTTTTATTTGACGTCCAGAGGAATTACAAATGAAAGCTATTATGTAGCAGGAAAAGTGGCTCGCTTCTTAGGGACAAACAACATTGATAATGCATCCCGCATCTGTCACTCTCCAAGTAAAACGGCATTAAAACGCTCAATTGGAGTTGGTGCATCTACAGCGAATTATTTAGATTGGATCGGTACGGATGTTCTTTTATTCTGGGGCAGCGTTGCATCAAACAGTTCTCCTGTTTCGACTAAATATATGTTGGAAGCTAAGAAAAAAGGGACAAAGATCATTGTTGTGAATCCATACCGTGAACCGTCGATGGATGAGTATTGGATTCCATCTAACCCTGAGTCTGCACTGTTTGGGACGAAAATCGCGGATGACTTCTACCAAGTGAATATCGGCGGGGATATTGCCTTTATGCACGGAATTATGAAGCATTGGTTTGAGATGGAAGAAAAAGAGCATGGGTCTGCAATCAATCATGAATTCGTTAAGAAGCATGTAAAAGATTACGAAGAATTAAAAGCAAACGTGCAGGAACAAACGTGGGATCATATTATTGAATCTTCTGGTATTTCAAAGGAACGTATTATTGAATTGGCGGAAATGCTGGCGAAAGCGAAGAATGCCGTATTTGCTTGGGCGCTTGGTTTGACGATGCATTCATTTGCGACGGATAATATCTCCCAAGTTGCGAATCTTGCTCTACTGCGTGGCTTCCTTGGACGTAAGTATTCTGGACTTATGCCGTTCCGCGGACATTCTTCTGTACAAGGGGCAGGAGAAATGGGTGCAGATCCATTTGTTCTTCCTGGTGGGGATTTTTATGGAGAAAATATTGAACGAATTGAAAGCATTTGGGACTTTGAACTGCCGCGTTGGCAAGGAGACATTCTTGGGGTTACTCTTGAAAATATCCTGTTGCCAGAAGATCATGAACGGAAAATTAAGCTGTATTATTTAAGCGGCGGGAATTTCCTTGAAACGATGCCGGATCCGGATTTTGTGAGAGAAGCGTTATCCCAGCTTGAAATTCGTATTCATCAAGACATTATTTTAAATACGTCCACACTTGTTGATGCGAAAGAAGCAGTCATTGTTCTCCCTGCCAAAACAAGATATGAGCAAGAAGGCGGCGGAACATCTACTTCAACAGAACGGATGGTATACTTTTCCCCTGAAATCGAAGGAAATCAAAATAGAATTGAAGAAGCGCGTGCAGAATGGAAAATTTATATTGATTTGGCGAAGCGTGTAAAGCCTGAGACAGCTCATTTAGTTGAATTTAAAGATGCGCAAGACATTCGTGATGAAATCGCGATAGCAAATCCGAACTATGATGGAATTCAGCACTTAAAGAAAAAAGGGGATGTATTCCAGTGGGGCGGAGCGTGGCTGTGTGAAGATGGGATTTGTCCGACACCGGATGGAAAAGGAAGCTTGATTCCAGTAGAGATTCCGGATTTAAACAAAAAACCAGATCAATTTATTGTAACGTCCCGCCGCGGAAAGCAGTTCAACTCCATGGTGTATAAGGAAGTAGACCCATTGAACGGTGCTGATCGTTATGATGTTTTAATGAACGCTGAAGATGCGAGGAGACTAAGCATTGTGGAAGGTGAAGGAATTGTTGTTTATAACGGTTTCGGTGTCTTCCAAGGCCGTGCTAAGTTTGTTGATATTGCGCCTGGCAACCTGGAAGTCCACTTCCCGGAAGGAAACTTCTTACTGCCGAGAGGACGTTATGAAAAATTTGCAGGTATTCCGGATTATAATATTGCGGTAACGGTGGAAAAGGCGGAGCGTTATAACGCCCGCAAGGATACGCAATACTTGGAAAAACCGGTTCCAGATATGGAAACAGAAGTAAGTTAATATGCAAGAAAGGGACAACAGAAGGGGGAACACATGTGATAGGGCAAGTGACTACGTCTCGGAATATTGTAAGATATGACGGACAAAACTTTATAAAGCAAGAGGATGAAATGGCAATCGAGTATCCATTGACAATCATGTTGGATGGAACTGAGTTTGCCACCATGGTATGTACCCCTTCTGAATTAGAAGAATTGGTAGTTGGATTTCTAGCTTCCGAAGGCATTATCCGCGTGTATGAAGATATCCAGTCCATGCACATTGATGAACAAAAAGGATTTGCTTATGTAGATCTTGTCAACAAGCATTCCATGCAAAAGGATTTCCACTCTAAGCGATTTATCGGTTCATGTTGCGGAAAAGGACGGCAGTTTTATTTTTACAATGATGTGAAGACAGCGAAAACAATCATGACGAAATTGACTATTACACCAAAAGAGTGCCAGGAGTTAATGAAACAGATGCAGGAAAGCTCCTCCCATTTCCAGCAAACCGGCGGTGTTCACAATGCCGCTTTATGTACGACAGAAGGAATTGTTATAGCGAGAACCGATATCGGTCGGCATAATGCCTTAGATAAAATATTTGGCTATTGCATCATAAACCGTATATCACTAAAGGACAAAATCATTGTCTTTAGCGGCAGGATTTCTTCTGAGGTGTTACTCAAGGCAGCCAAAATTGGAACAGGAATCATTCTGTCCAAATCGGCGCCTACGAATCTTGCCTTGGATATGGCCGACGAACTTGGTATCACGGCTGTCGGTTTTATCAGGGGAAATGGATTTAATGTCTATACTCATCCACAGCGTATAGCAGGAATATAAGATATGGAACAGGAGCGAGGAGTTAATGTCCTTGCTCCTGTTTGTAATGGGATTTACATATTTTGGGGCCTTCAAAACATATAACGCTGCTCCTAGTGAAGCTTTCATGGTATCACATGTTGGCGTATTATCCATTTTTCATTTTTTCACTATATTCAATGCATGGATTAGCCGCATATCAATTTTTTCATCAAGAAGTGGTAAAACATGTGTCGAATATTCCTTAATTAGTCTAGTTAATCCATGGTACTTATCTTCGATGAGAAGTTTGCTATACTGCAACAAAACCTTTATAGCGCATTTTTATCTCCTAAATATTTTAATCTAATCTATCAAAGCCTCCCACACTTACGGTTTTGTGAACCACTAAGGTGAGAGAGGGTTGAAAGTTATTTTATGTATTTATGGTATTCCGAAAAGAGATATACTCTTGCTTCGACGAACTACTTATGAACAGAAATAAGAAAAGAGTTATCGTGGTATCCCTCATTCTTTTGTTCGATTATATTTTTATTTGATAGTAATTTTTTTATATTGAGAAAATAAAGCTATCTAATTTTTTGATTTTTTAGTATTATTTAATTAGTGTAATTTAATCGAGGGGTTAATACGTAGCACGTTTTGGGATTTTAGAATTACTAGGTTTAGTAGGTTTTTGTTCGGTTTACTCTAGCTAATTAAAAATAACGATATAATATATATTAATATTCACTATAATAAAATTTGTTAGAATTTATAGTTAAGCTAGGGATATAGATTGCTTAAACATAATAAGAAATCTATAGACCGATATTAGTATACCTTAATAGACCCATGGAGATATGCAATTTTATATTATACAAGCGGGGGGAATTTCTATGAAAAATCTATTGAAAAAGTGGAATCAAATTAGTCTCGTAAAACAGATATCTGTTGGTTTGATTATAGGCATTATCTTGTCTGTAACGATTCCAGCAGCAGCAAAACCTCTTGTTATTTTAGGTTCTTTATTTGTAGGTGCGTTAAAAGCAATTGCACCTGTGTTGGTACTCTTCTTGGTTATGTCGGCGATCGCTCAACATAAAAGAGGTCAGCAAACGAATATGAAATCCATTATCTTTCTATACCTTTTAGGAACCTTTTTAGCTGGATTAACCGCTGTTATTGTAAGCTTCATTTTTCCTGTAAGTATGTCACTTGCGAAGGGTGCTGATGATTTGGCGGCTCCCGGTGGTGTTGGAGAGGTTCTCAAAACCTTGGTATTGAACGTAGTGGATAATCCTGTTAAAGCCATTTATAATGCAAACTATGTTGGTATTTTAACTTGGGCGGTACTTCTTGGTTTGGCTTTAAGAAATGCTACTGATACGACAAAAACGTTAATTTCTAATGTGTCCGATGCAGTATCAACAATGGTTACATGGGTAATAAAGTTCGCTCCATTTGGTATTATGGGTCTAGTGATCGAGTCTATTACAACAAATGGAATCGAATCTTTACTAAGTTATGGAAAATTACTTGCTGTGTTGATTGGATGTATGTTCTTTATGGCTCTTGTCGTCAACCCAATCATTGTGTTTGCAAATTTACGCCAAAACCCGTACCCACTTGTATTCAAGTGTATTAAGGAAAGTGGCATTACAGCATTCTTTACACGCAGCTCAGCTGCAAACATCCCTGTAAATATGAAATTATGCGAAAAGCTAGATTTAGATAAAGATAGCTATTCAGTATCGATTCCGCTAGGTGCTACTATTAATATGGCTGGTGCAGCGGTAACGATTTCTGTTTTAACACTTGCAGCGGTGCATACACTAGGCATTCAAGTGGACATTCCTACCGCTATCATTCTCAGCGTGTTGTCAGCTGTATGTGCTTGCGGTGCTTCAGGGGTTGCGGGTGGCTCGCTATTATTGATTCCTCTAGCATGCAGCTTATTTGGAATCCCTAATGATGTTGCAATGCAGGTAGTTGGAGTAGGGTTTATCATTGGTGTTTTACAAGACTCTTTTGAAACTGCACTTAACTCATCAACAGACGTCCTGTTCACTGCAACAGCTGAATTTAAGAAGAGGCTTAAGGAAGGGAAAAAGATAGATATCAAAAAAGTTGCATAATAAAAGTAAAAAAGCTGACCTTCATTCCATATTTTTGAGAAGAACAGGTCAGCTTTTTCTTACTTTGAACTCTTGATTCGTTTAATCCTTTGCGTTCGGTCCATTTGGTTTGAAGATACAGAAACAGAATAAGAGAGAATCGAGAGTGTAGTCATCTAGCAATAGAGTATAATAACAGGGCAATTGTTATTGCAAAAAACTCAAGAAGCAAGTTTTACAATTTGCCTTTCAACAAGTACTCTCTGAGTGCTGTGTTTGCATCCTCATAAAAGGGTTTCATCATATTCAACCTGGCTTCAGATATCAAAAATGTAAATACCCCATAAAATTGCTCACCATGAATCACTTTTGTTTCAGTTCCTAAATCAATTAATTCCCAATAATGATACCCGTATAAAACTCCCGGAACCCCGCCTTTCCAGGCTAATTTCTTTCCTTTTTCAAAATCTGTCACTTTGCCTTTGAAAGCAAATCGTTTTCCAGAACCGTTTGGGGCATAGACATGACCTGTAATCTTTTCGTTTAGTCCGAATCGACCTGTAATCTTGAATATTTGTGGATTCCATTCTGGAACGTTTGCAGCATCGATTAGCACAGCCCACACGTCCTCAACCTTTGCTGGAATTATGATTTCAGTTATAAGCTCTTTCATTATTTTCACCTTCTTACCTTTACGGTTTACTCTTTTGGATTTTTTGATTATGCTGCTCGTTTTCCTCTTGTATATAACAGCTCTATCACGACACCCGTTCCAATCCCAAGCGTATAGGCAACTAAATCACTCCATAAAAATCCATAGCCTAATACTAAGCCGCCTAACGTTGTTTGTCTAATAGCATCTAACCAAGCAGCATGATACAACTGGGTGGATTCAATGCTATAGCAAAAAACAAGTCCTATCAATGCAACGAATTTCGTTTGGGTTTCTTTAAAAAGAAACCCAACGCCTATGAAAATCATTAATCCCCATAAGGCGTCACCCAAGTATGTATCCAATACATCATGTATTACATCAGCCATCTTTCTTGAGCCTAATCCAAGAACAACGACAATGATCAGCATCACTGCATACCATACTCTATTACGATTATACATATATAGAAACCTCGCGAATTATAGTGGTACCTATGTTAATGTTACAGCTTTTTATAAATTATTGTAAAGGTGCAGGTCTTTCAGGAACGATGAAATTTTAACATGTTATTTCAAAACATATTGATAACAGTAAAAAATTCCCTTTTCATAAAACTAGAACATCCTTCGTACCTTTTGTACAATAGAACTTTGCATCTATTAATAAAGGAGTTATTTTATATACATTATGAGCTTATTATCAACGGTAAAAGAATGGCAAATCGCTCTAAAAGAAGAGGTAAAACATTTAAAAAACAGGGGCGGGGCTGGATATACGATTACAAATGGTAAGTTTTTATATAGAGATATCAATGCATCAGTTTATGTTTTTCAGCTTGTAACGGAAGTATTCTTTCCAAGTGACACACCTGTGCGTTTGGAGATTGGAGATACAGCAGTAAATGGTGAAGTGCTGGCAGTTGAAGGGTTTGATATTGAACTAAAGCTTGAGAGTTATGTGGGTGAAGAAGTAAAGGAAGCAAAGTTGTTTAGTGAACCGTGGCAGCTCTTAGAAGAACTGGCAGACAGATTAGATGAAATAAAAAAATCTTCTAAAAGAATGAAACGGGTCCAGCATTTGATGAGTGGTGACGGTGAAGTAAGACATGCTGAAAAAATGAAAAAAGCGAGTATGGAGCTTATTTATCGTTCGTATTATAATGCGACAACGTATGTGTGGGGCCCGCCGGGAACAGGGAAGACTTATAATTTATCCCGTGTTATTGCGCAGCATGCGTTAAAAGGAAAACAGGTTCTTGTAATGGCGCACAGTAACGCCGCAGTGGATGTGTTGATGCTCGAAGTGGCGAAGGTGCTTCAGCAGCATGGAAAGTGGAAAGACGGTGAGGTAATCCGCTATGGTTATAGTAACGATGAAGAGGTGTTATCACATCCATCGTTACTATCTTCTAAGTTGGCAGAATACAAGCATCCGGGTGTGAGAAGTGAACGGGAAGAGCTGGAAGAGCGACGAAGATATTTAAAAGAGAAAGCAACCATGACGCGTCAGGATGAAAAAGAGCTGAGCGAATTACGCAAGGCATTAAAGAAAATGCGCGGTACGATGAAAGGGCTCGAAGGAGAGCATGCCGAGCAAGCGAAAGTAGTGGGAGCAACTCTTACGAAATGCGCGGTAGATCCGCTTTTGCATAGCCGTTCGTACGATTTAGTGGTAGTTGATGAAGTGAGTATGGCGTATGTGCCGCAGCTTGCTTTTGCAGCGTCCCTTGGAAAGCGTATCGTTGTGTGCGGTGATTTTAAGCAGCTGCCGCCGATTGCGATGGCGAATCATCCGCTTGTGGATAAGTGGATGCGGGAGGATATTTTTTATCATGTTGGTATTGTAGAACAGGTGAATAACGGTGGAAAGCATCCTCATTTATATATGCTGAAGGAGCAGAGGCGGATGCATCCTGATATTTCAAGCTTCACGAACTCGTTTATGTATGGTGGCAAAGTAACAGACCATAAGAATGCGTCGAAGCGAAGTGAAATTGCCAAGAAGGGTCCATTTCCTGAAAAAGCGACGATGCTTGTTGATATATCTAAGATGGGAGCATATGCGTTAACAGAAGAGTCCTCGCGTTCCCGATATAATATTCTTTCGGGACTCATGAGCTTACAGCTTGGCGTATTGGCTGTGCAGGAGGGGATGGAATCTGTTGGCATTATTACCCCATATAAAGCACAGGCTCGTTTTTTATCTGCTTGCTTACGCGAAATTGTCATCGATTCAAAGATTCAGAAGGCGATTACAATTTCGACGGTGCATCGCTTTCAAGGATCGGAGCGAGATGCGATAATTTTTGATGTGGCAGATGGATATCCGCAGGAGAAGCCAGGTGTACTGCTGTTTAATAAAAACAGTAATCGTCTTATCAATGTTGCAGTTACTCGAGCGCGCGGAAAGTTTATTGAAGTAGTTGATGTCCAGTACAGCAAAGCGAGGTTATCAAGGAAGCTTGCGATTTCTCAGTTAACGAATCATATGTATGAGCAGTCTCGCATTTCGAATCGGTATGAGCATTATGAGGGATTTTTACAAGACGTGGCTGCGAAGAAGCTGCGCTGGTTTTCAAGCAAAGAAGCGAGTGAATCGAAGTATGTGTATAAAGACATAAGGAATGCCAAGAAAAGTGTGATCGTCTCTGTTTGTGATATGAGCGTAATGAACGGAAAGCTGTTAGCGGAATTGAAGCATGCAAGTCAAACTGTACCTGTTACAGTGTATACGCCAGGTGAGAAAGTAGGAAACCGAATCCGTAAAGTAGCTATGGATTTACAGGCTCCTTTTATTATGATTGATGATACAATTATGTGGGTTGGTGCTCCGATTACGAGTACAGAAGCACTAGCGCCTTATACGATGGGGCGTCTACGGGCACCTGAAACAATTGAATTAGTAAAAGGGTATTTAGGAATTAGCGGAAAGTATCGAAGATAGCAGCACAGTCTGACGAAGTTTGGAGCAATTATATGGTATTACGGAGCAATTAAGTTTCGATTCGGAGCAATTATCTTCAATTTCGAAGCGATAATACGTCAATTCGGAACAATTATTCAATATATGAAATGTAATTAAAAAACGGAGCCATGATACGTGGGCTCCGTTTTTTGTAATTATCCTTGCTTATCTAGTTCATGCAGTCTGGCAACTAGCTTTTTGAAGAGCTGTTCATCTCTTTGGTCGAGAGCGTCATCAATTTGTTTTTTGATATGTTCTTTCTCTTTTGCCAGCATTGCTTGAGTAATAACGGTATCCGTTTCTTTCGACTGCCGTTCGTACCGTTCATATTGCTTTATATTATCAGAAACAGATGTTTCAATGAGCTGCAGATAGCGATGGTTCAACATTTTTCCGTAAAAATGCAAAATAAGATTGACTTTGCCGGATGGATTAGAGGAGAGTTCACTTAATGCTCTTGATATATCGGTTGTTTTGTATTGATTATAGTGAAAGGCAAAGCCAATTTGATCGGAATTCATGCTGGAAATGATAATTGTTTTTTCATTTGGTTTAAGCTTTTCCGTAAACGAAATATGCTCCAAAATATGAGGCTTATTCAAAATAAACTCTAGCAATCTGCGTCCGTCTGTACTTTTAAGTCTATGTTCCTGTAAAAACCATTGTAAGAAATTCCGCTTTGCTATTGCTGATACCCATTTTTTCATAGAATCCCCGCCGTTTTCCTCGTTTTTTCCATTGTAACATAGGGGCATACTATTCAATAAAAAATGTTACATCATAGGCACTGTTTTTTCCGAGTGTAGTAACTGTAAAAGATGACGTACTGCATAGGAGAATCCCTCTTCGTCATTTGTCTTTGTTATTATATCCGCTTGCTGTTGAATATACGAAGGAGCATTTCCCATTGCAATGGAAGTGGTGGCGACTTCAAATTGAGCAAGGTCATTACCGCCATCTCCAAAAGCATAAATCTCTTCAAAGGATACATTCATCATCTGTTGGTAACGTAATAATGCTTTTCCTTTTTGCGCTTCGTTTGATGTGATTTCTACGTTATTAGGAAATGAAGAAGCCATGGAAATATCGTATTTATCAGCTAGTGTCTGTTTTACTTCTTCAATTTGATCCAATTCATCATGATGGACTAAAGCAATAAGCTTATAGATTTTAAGATTATCTTTTTCTAGAATGCTATCGTAATTGTATGTTTGGAACAATGTGTTCAGCTCTTCTTTAGTTTTATGATGCAGCGGCGGCAAAGTAGATGGAAAACCGCCGTAATTCGTATAGACGAGAATGCCTACACCCAGTTTTTTTAAAGCAGTGAAGACGTGTTTATAAGTAGGGATAGAAATAGTTGCTTCGTACAACAGCTCATTTGTTTTTGAATACAATACAGAACCGTTCACACAGAAAATAGGAACATTCATGTCTTGAATCGCGTTTATTTTTACTACATCTGCATAAGCACGGCCTGTGTTTAGAATAATCTCATATCCTTGTTCCTGTAATTCTTGTAAGGTTTTCTTGCTTTCTATAGATATATCATGTTGAGAATTCAATAAAGTACCGTCTAAATCAATGGAAAGACATTTCATCGTTTCAATTCAATCCCTTTCTATTCTTTCGTTTTATAAATCCACATTGATTATAACGTAGGGTAGCGCTTACAGTTAATAAGATAGTTGCAGGATGATATTTCCATTAGCGATATGGGGAGAAGATGACTAAGCAGAATAGGTTTTTATTAAAGACGAGAAATTTATTTATAGCTATCGGAATGTTAAGTATAATATCCTTATATTAGGAATAAAGATATATTTCTTTCATGTTGTTCTTTATCTATAAAACTATATTGTTGAAAAGGAGAGTGATTTTCGTGCAAGTTCGTGGAGAATCCTATTTTGCATCCCTTATTGATCAATTTGGATTTGAATGTGATCCAGAATTTGATAGAGAGATTTTCGGAGGAAAGTCAGGAGCATATGTACTGAGTGTTTTTCTACGCAATGAAGGATATGAACCAGCCATATTAAAGATAGGAAGAAATGATGTGGCTGCAGAGCAAGAAGCTCTTCATCATGAAAGAGCCATTCAAATATTAGAAGATTGTGCGTATGGAGATTTTATCCCAAAAATCATTGAAAGAAAGGAAATAGGTGATGGAAGAGAAGGCATCATTTATGAATTTATGGGACTAAGTGATGATAGCACAACGCTAAATCAGGCGATATTAAATAATTATTATCAGGGAAGCAGTGTATACGAGCAGATTTCATCTTTTATGTATGGATGGAATAAAGGATTAAAGAAAAAGATAGAAAAAGATACACCGATTGAACTGATGAAACAAACACTTGGCCCAGAAAAAGCGCTTGACGATAAGTTTTTTAAGGCTCTTAATAACATACATAATAATTTAACAGATCAAGATGAGTTTGATTATTTTTATTTTAATGGTGATTTATTGCCTAACCCTGCAGTGTTTTTTAATGTCCCTGAATTATGGAAAGGCATAAAGATTTCTTCCATGCTGGGGTATAGTCATGGTGACTTGCATGGAAATAACATTATTATTTCTGAAGAAAAAGTGTCAATTATTGATTTTGCTCTGTTCAGAGAGGATGTTAACATTTTTTATGATGAACGATATTTAGAGCTGCATTTACTGATGGATTATATGGGGGAAAAGCACCATCTGCATTGGAACAGAATCTGGGGAGATATATGTGAAGGACTGAGTGAAAAGTTTATCAAAGTAAGCGAAAGCGAAGATGGAAAAATAGAAACAATCAAGCATTTAAATTTGGCCGATTCAGGTCCGCTGCAAGGAATGATCCCAGCATTATATAATGATTTTTATATAAAAACAGGATTATCCCGAAAGTTTATAAAACGGGATTTAATGGGCTCTTACTATCTGGCCGGTATTTGTGCAGGATTTAATTTTTTACGAAAAACAAAGGATGATAGTAAAAGGTTTGCTTCGTTTATATATGCTGCTTACAATCTCAAATATTTATTACACAAACTAGGGATTGATCATCATAAGCAAATGCAAAAAGACAATCTCGTTCATCTCAAATGGCCGGAAGCATTTGACAAACAACAATTTGCTTTACTGCAAGAAGTGATACAAAATAAGGATCTATATTTAGTAGCTCAGCCTATTGTAAATTTGGAAAATGGACAAATTGAAGCGGTTGAGATGTTGAGCAGAGCAGATGCATTTTGTTTATATCCTCCTAATACTATGTTTGAATTAGCAAGAAAGACAGGACTTTTAGAAGAATTGACTTTATTGACTTGTGAAAAGCTGGTGGAAGTAGCTGGTGCCATCAAGCCTTATTGTAAAATAGGAGCATTTTTTAATTTAGAGTCCGATCTTTCTCCAACAGCTATAGAAGAATGTATAAAAATATTGAAGTCCAGTAATTTGCCGTTAACAGTAGAATTTACGGAATATACCTCTAAAGAGAACGTCTACGAATACTTGCAGCTTACAAAGGAATATCGAGATTTTAAGATTGCACTAGATGATTTTGGAAGAGGTGCTGCTAAAAGCTTAGACGAGGTTGGGGAATTGCAGCCCGATTATATAAAGGTTCGCAAACATGATATAGCTGAATACGGACCAAATGCAGTACGAAAGAAATATGGAAATTCTCAAAAAAAGAAATTTATATTAGAAAGAATTGAAAATAAGTTTGAATTAGAGGGCTGCCTAGAATTAGGTATTTCATATGGACAAGGAAAATTTTTCTCTATGCCGGTACCTGTGGAGGATATACCAAGAGATGAATGGGAAAAAGGATTTGGAGACATTATTTAAAATAAACTTATAATAGAATTTTAATGATAAGAATAGAGGCACAAACAAGACAACCATAGGTTACTTCCCTACGGTTGTCTTATTGTTGTACTCATTTCTTTGTTCCAGGATTGCAAATCCATTGGCAACACGACGGCAGAATGTTTCCGTATTCTTTTTCCAAGACCAGTAGCCTAATAGTGTTAGAGAAGGTCCAATTAGAAGCTCCACACATAAAAGAAGAGAAAGGTGTTCTTGTTGAAGGACAGGAGGTGCCAATCGAGTTGCAGTAAACACTAAGGATAAGAATGTGATTAACGCAAAGCTCACAGTGGTGGAACGCGTAATTCGAATTTTTGTTCGAATATAGTCCAGCTGACGTCCTTGATTGTCGTCTCCAGATAATAAAATAAGCTTTCGGGCTGATTCGGAATCTTTTAGGATACTGCTTTTGATTTGTTGTTCTTTACGTTTAAATATAACGTCGTCTACAAAGTTATCCATGATTAAGCCTAGTGTATAAACGAAAGGAAGGAATAAGATAAAAATAGCTAATAGTCCGTCTTTATTGCTGTTATCAAGAAAGTTGTATAGTGGTTCTACGAAGTCGAGTCCAGTTAATGTCAATATGAACAGAATAAGGACCAATAAGAAATGAAATCCATTGATAATGTGTTCAATTAACATTGAAGTTGTGTTCCCCAAAATAATCCCCCGTTTGCTATGTAGTCTCTTTTGTTTCAATAGAAGTCTCAATACTTTATTTTGCTTACTTTATATGTAATTTGAATATCTTAAATATATGCTTATATAAGCATATATGGTTGGAATTGTAAAGGGAAGAATTATAAACAAACTATAGTGTTATCTTTTATGAGTAATAGATTCAATCTATCGTTTAGAAAAAAGCGCGGAGAGTATCCGCGCTTTTTTCTATTCAAACCGGCTCGTAATCATCTTGCGTCTTGTATAAAATTCAACACCGTCTGATCCGTTGGCATGCAGGTCTCCGTAAAAAGAGTTTTTCCAGCCAGAGAATGGGAAGAAGGCCATGGGGGCGGGAACACCGATATTGACTCCTAGCATGCCAACTTCAATATTCTCTCGGAAATAACGAATGCTTCGGGCATCGTTTGTGAATAAGCAAGCTCCGTTGCCAAAATCAGATTTGTTAGTTAAAGTAACAGCGTCTTCTAATGAATTTGCACGAACAATGGACAAAACAGGTGCAAAGATTTCTTCTTTCCAAATTTTCATGGTCGGTTTAACATGGTCAAAAATAGTGGGACCGATAAAATACCCTTTTTGTCCGTATGCTTCGTCTTTTCGCCCGTCTCGTAGCAAGGAAGCACCTTCTTCTTGCCCTATTTCAATGTAGCGCGCCGTACGTTCACGGTGTTCTTTACGTATAACGGGGCCGAGAAATACATCATCTTCTAAGCCGTTCCCAATTGTAATAGTATCAGCTTTTTCCTGCAGCTTTTGAATTAAAGGATTAGCAACGTCACCGACTGCTACAACAACTGAACAAGCCATGCAACGCTCACCGGCAGATCCATAAGCAGCATTGATAATTTGGGTTACTGCATCTTCTAAATTAGCATCGGGCAGAACAATGCTATGATTTTTTGCGCCGGCTAACGCTTGAACGCGTTTTCCATTTGCTGCAGCTGTTTTGTACACATATTCCGCTACAGGCTGCGAGCCGACAAAGGAGATGGCTGGAACGTCTGGGTGTTCCAATAAGCCATTCACGATATCGTGGGCACCATGCACTATATTTAAAACTCCGCTTGGCAAACCGGCTTGTGTAATCAATTCTGCCAACCGATTTGCAAGGAGCGGTGTACGTTCAGATGGTTTTAAAATGAAGGTGTTTCCACATGCAATTGCGAGCGGGAACATCCAACACGGTACCATCATTGGGAAGTTAAACGGAGTGATGCCACCGATTACGCCAACAGGATAACGATACATGGAAGATTCCATATTCGTGGCAATATCAGGAAGCTGTTTACCCATCATAAGAGAAGGGGCACCTGCAGCAAATTCTACACATTCAATACCGCGTTGCACTTCGCCGTGTGCTTCCTTATAGCTTTTGCCATTTTCGATTGTAATGAGCTTTGCAAGTTCATCCCAATGTTCTATCAGAAGTTGCTGATATTTAAATAGAATACGAGCACGCCGTGGAACAGGAGTTTTACTCCACGCTGGAAATGCTTTTTTGGCGGCAGCAACTGCTTGATTTAAGTCATCGCGATTACACAAAGGGACATACGCAAGCACCTCCTCTGTGGCAGGATTAGGAACAGGGAGGAATTGTGCGCCTAATGCTTCGATCCAGCGACCTCCAATAAAATTTTTTACTGTGTGTACATTTGTTTCCACTGACATATAGATTCACCTCTTTTTAGTAATCGGATGGTTGCTGATAAAACTTAAGCTATACCGATAAATTGGTGGTGTCGCCGATAAAACGAGAGTCTTGCTGATAAAATGGCAGTTTCACCGATAAAATGTGAGCCCTGCCGATAAATCCGTGACTCCACCGATATAAAAGAAATTCCCTCTAATAAAGCTATAATAGAGAAAAAGCTTCTATCAGTGTATTGGCAATGAAATCGAGATCTTCGTCAGTTGTTGTGAATGGGGGGGAGAGCGTGATAATATTATTAAACCCTGGTACGGTATCTCCGTTTTTTCCGACAATCAGTCCGCGTTTTTTACATTCTGTAATAATAGTTTGGACTTTATCAGCGGATGCCGGAGTTTTGCTTTGTTTGTCTTCTACCATCTCAATGCCTACAATGAAGCCGAAGCTGCGGATATCGCCAACGTGGCAATGCTGAAGTAGAACATTTACTTTGTTTCGCAGTTTTGCGCCTAACAGAGCTGCTCGTTCAATCAATCCTTCCCGTTCGATAATTTCTAAGTTTTTAAGAGCAATAGCGCAAGAGGCTGGGTTTCCGCCAAATGTGTTCACGTGCCGGAAATGGCTGTCGTTTCCAGGTTTCATAAATACATCGTACAGCTCACTTCGAACAGCGGTAGCTGAAAGAGGGGAGTATGCACTTGTAAGGCCTTTGGCCATAGTTACGATATCTGGCTTTACACCAAAGTTTTGATGGCCAAATTTTTTACCGGAGCGGCCAAATCCGCAGATTACCTCATCTACAATCATCAATACACCATATTTGTCACAAATATTACGAACAGCAGTTACATATTCCGGTGGGGGTACAATGACACCGCCGCCCGTAATGACCGGCTCTAAAATAATACCAGCTACTGTTTCTGCCCCTTCCCAATTAATCACGTCTTCATATGTTTTGGCGCATTCAAGCTGGCATGAACCGTATGTTTGACCAAATGGACAGCGGTAACAATAGGGTGGTGCGACATGTTGGAAGCCTGTGCTTAGGGGTTCATATTTTACTTTGCGATGGGCTTGACCTGTTGCACTCAGTGCGCCCATGGAGTTTCCGTGATAGGCACGATGACGGGAGATGAATTTGTAACGAGAAGGTTCGCCATTTTGATGATGATATTGACGAGCGATTTTAAATGCAACTTCGTTGGCATCAGAACCGGAGTTGGAATAGAAGATACGATACCCCCCACCAAGCCAGTCATTTAATTTTTCGGCAAGTTTAATGGCTGGTACGCTGCTTTGGGTCATGGGAAAATAGGCAAGTGTTTTCATTTGTTCGGCTGCTGCTTCGGCAATTTCTTCGCGTCCATAGCCGACGTTTACGCACCATAAACCGGACATTCCATCTAAATAGCGGTTTCCGTCGATATCCGTAATCCAGCTTCCTTTACCAGATACAGGAATCATAGGATTAGGATTATGAGGGGACATATGATGCCAAACGTATTGACGGTCTTTCTCCAATAACTCTTCTTTGTTTAACAAAGAGGTTTTTTTTATTATTTCTTTACTCATGGAGAGTGCACCTGCCTTTATGATTTAATGAAAATTCTAAATAATATAACGTGTAAGTATATAGTATGCTAGTAATAATAGGTTTTCATCATACAGATTGTCTGATGTTAAAGAGGAAATGTTTGTCAGAGTGTCATAATATAATGGTGAAGGAGGGATAGAGTGAAAAATGTTGGGAGCTTAGCGGTAAAAGAGGTTATAGAGAGACCCTTATTTAAACACGCAATAGTGATTGCTGGAGAAGGGGGAGTACTGCGCCGAGTCAATTGGGTGCATATTCTCGAAATCACGACTGCGGCACCATATGTGAACGCTAATGATTTAATTTTAACGACGGGACTTGGATTACATCAAAATAAACAGGAGTGTGTGATATATATAAAGGAACTTATTGAACAAGGAGCAGCCGGTCTTTGTATAGAGCTAGGGAGTTATCTAGAAAAAGTACCTGAAGAAATGATTGAACTAGCCAATCAAAATGATTTTCCACTTATTGTTTTTCAAGAGACGGTTCGATTTGTAGATATTACACAAGATATTCATTCTTTGCTCATTAACCATCAGCATCAAATATTACAAGAACTAGAGTCATTTTCCAGACGCCTTCAGCAAATAACCTTACAGGCCACACATACTCAACCTATTCTGCACGCACTGCATGACTATACAAATGCACAAATCCTTTATTATTCAACAAATGAACCTAATATATATGTACCGTCTCTTTCTGCTGAAAATGCGGAGGGATTGATTCGATGTTATCAAAAGAAAACAGTTGAAGTGGAAAGTATAGTAATGATGGGGAAAAAGAAAGTTCTTTCTTATCCTATCGTTTGTTTTGGACAAACTTTAGCCTATGTTGGTATTGTTCTTCATCAAGAGGAAGAAACGGATTTTTTATATTTGTTACTAGAGTATACTGCTAAAGCGGTTGCTCATATTTTACTTCGAAAATTATTTCTAGAAGAGCAAATACTGCGAAGCCATAACGAGTTTATTAAGGATATTTTACAACATAATGTAGAGGATGAAGAACAAGCCTTGCAGAGAATGGGACTGCGTTTTTCCGGCAAAAACTCTTACTCGTTTATTGGTGGCATAATTGAAATAGAGAAGGGTGTAATGAGAGATAAAGAAGCAGAATCGAGAAATCAAGACATAGTAATTGTATTGCGTTCTCTCCTGAAAAAGAAAGGATTATCCAGCTTGTTTTTAATACAGAATGATGAGATATATGCGCTCGTCATCCAAGAGGGGATATCGAACTCTACAGCAGTAATAAAGCAAGCATTAGTATATGCAATCCGGGAGCTGGAGCATTTTATAGGAAGCTCTTTTTCAGGGGATATTGAGATATACGCAGGCTTTGGAAGGGTTCGAACGAAAGTCACCGAGGTGATTCAAAGCTTTAATGAAGCAGGTGAAGCTTTACGTGTGAACCGTGCTCGTAACACATCTATAATTCCGTTTTATGAGGATTTAGGAGTATACCAGTTAATTACAGTGCTACCTGAAGAAACAGTGCTTTCTCCTTTTATTTCACTTCACCTTGGCAAAATCCTTCAGTATGACAGAGAGAATAAGAGTGAACTTCTTCGCACGTTAGATGAATTTTTAAAGTGCCGAGGATCAAAGCAGGAAACAGCTACTCGTTTATATATTCATCGTCAAACGCTGTATCACCGTTTGGAAAAGTTAGAAGAACTGCTTGGTGAAAATTTTTTAGAGCAGGAACAACGCCTATGCATTGAATTTGCTCTGCGTGCTTATGAGATGGTGTCTCCTTTAATGAGAAAGAAGGGGGCATTTGCAGGAGAGGGTCTTCGGCAATGAAAGTAATCTTAATGGATGGGGAAAAGGTATCTCCTACGTAGTGAGATACCTTTTTCTTTTATAGACGAAAATACTTACTACAAGAATTTATGAAGTAAGGAAGAGTTCAATCTACAAAGTCTAGATTTGATTTTATCGAATACAATGATACAAAACTGCACTTCAATCCATGTGATGGGGTGATGGCATCATGTTTTCTCCTGCAGAAATGCGTAATTTCGAATTATTCTCTACGGCTCATCTTGTTACAGTAGTACTATTTTTTTTCACATATTTTGCTTTAATGTATTACAGCAAAAAGCTTAAACCATATCAATCTATTATTAAATGGACCTTATTTTATCTTTTGATTGTTTGTGAAATATCGTTACATGTATGGCTTGTATTAACAAAAGAATGGCAGGTTAGTGATCTTCCTATCCAGCTCTGTTCACTCAGTACCTTTTTAGCATTATTCTTATTTTTAAAAAGCAATGAAAAAGCATTTTGGTTGTTATTCTTTATTGGTACTGTTCCTCCCATTTTAAGCATGGTTACACCGGATTTAATCTACCAATTTCCTCATTTTCGCTTCGTAAGATATTTTCTTCAACATGCAGCTATCGCGTTAGCTGTATTGTATTTTATTCTGTTTGAAGGCTATAGAGTGCCAAGAAACGCTATTTTATTTAGTTATGTAAGCGTGAACATTATTGCCGTGCCTGTTTTTTTCTTGAATCAACTGCTAGGTACGAACTTTTTTTTCTTAGCGAATCCATCACAAACAAAAACATTATTAACATTTTTCGGAAAGGGCGTTATGTATTATATTAATCTTGAAATAGCAGCAGTAATCGTATTTATTCTTACGTATATTCCTATGGGGATTTTACAAAGAATAGAAAATAAGAAGAGTAGGAATGAGGAAAAAATGAATTAAGAAAGCCATTGAAGGAATCCATGAACCCGAGTTGACTTGAAAAGTCAGCTCGGGTTTTCTGTATAATACGAGCAAGATTATATTTTATTGTAATTAACCTGTTTCTATCAAATTACTATGATTGGACAAACTTGATGGTAGTAATCTTTTAATTTTTATAAAATATTTAAATATATACTACTTGCTGATGATAGGGACTACATACATAGATTAGTTGTCTCAAATTGTTTACGAAATTATTTCTAAATATTCGTATTTTTCGTTATAATGAAATAGCATACATACTTACTTAAAACGTTCTAAGGGGTTGACGATGTGAAAAATAAAGTTATTTGGTTGCTATTTTGGACGATTATTGTTGGTGCGGTTTCATGGTGTGCGTATACGGTTACACCTTATGTCTTCGGTGACAAACCAATTCAAGCAACAGAACCAAGCAGTACTTCTAAAAAACCAGGTATGGACGAACAAGAAGTATCGCTAATAGAATATGGATCTACGACGGGATTTATTGAAACCTATCATCATATGTTGAATGAATTGACGGGATGGGGGAGAATTAATAATCCTGATTGGGATGAGGTTCATTCAACAGCACAGCAGGTTATGGAAAAACTGGATGCAATACAGTATAAAGGGGACTCAGATTTGCAGCAGGATTTTCAAGATATTTATAAATTAGCGAAAGAACTAGAAACGGCAAATGGAGGATTTTTTCCTAAGAATAATCTTCGAAAACTTCATCGATATTTTCACGACCTTGACGCTGTCATGAATTATAACCGAGGAGATGGAAACTATTACAAAATTACGAAGTGGGGAGAAGCGAATAGAAATAACTAGAGAGTAACCGTAGTTCAATTTTCTATTTGAATTTAGAAAACTAAACAGATTAAGGTAAGCAATTTGATAACATTTAATCAGTATAGTACATTTCCAAAAGGAATGATTATACTTTTGAACAAAAACATGTAATATGAATAAAATCTATCAATAAGAAGCTGTATTGAGGAGTGGAGAATATGAAGTTTAGAGATTATGAGGAATTTTGGCCATTTTATTTATCTCAGCACAGTAAGCCTTCCACAAGAGCTTGGCATTTTGTTGGTACGTCCTTTGTATTTATATGTATCATACTCTCTATAGTAACGAGCGTCTGGTTCTTATTATTAGCACCCGTTATTGCTTACGGACTTGCTTGGTTTAGCCACTTTTTTATTGAGGGGAACAAACCAGCTACTTTTGGTCATCCGTTCTGGTCACTGCGAGCTGATTTTCGTATGTATCGGTTAATTTTGTTTGGCCGGCTGCAACGAGAATTAGGTAGAATTTCAGTGGAAGGGAAATAAGGGATAGGATAAGTTCAGTGAGGATAAATTTGTTTAATGGATAATACAGTCATTTAAAAAATAAGGCTATTTGAAAATAGTGGTGGTATGATGGGAAATCATACCACTTTTTTAATTTATGTATAATAAAAAGAAAGGCCATTTTGATATTTGTTTCATTCAAATAAGGGCAGAGTATAGTTAATAAAGGGGAGAGAATGATGGATACGTTAATACAAGAAATCATAAGTTGGACCAGAATGACTGATGAGCAGGTTGTTATTGGCATTTCAGGGCATGGTGGTGCTGGAAAAACAACGTTTACTGATAGGCTCGTAAACCTATTAAACCAAAATGAAGTGAATTATATTAATACAGATCCATATATTATTAGTTCGAATGTACGAAAGCATACAATTATCCATTATACATATCAAAACGAAGATCATGGTTATAAAATGACGGCTTGCCATCCATCAGCACACCATTTGCCCTCTTTAGAAAGAGATATTCAGATGGTTAGAGACGGCTTAGATTTATATACGATAGATACACATTATATGAAAAGTAAGTTAATTTCACCAAAAAACAACGTAACGATTGTAGAAGGAATGAGTGTTGCATTCATTAATCCAGATTTATTTGACTTGAAAATTTATTTTTATACAGATGGTGAAACGGAATTAAGGAGAAGGGTGAATCGTGATGTTATTGAAAGGGGAACTGATATCAATTATTTAAGAAAGTCTCATGAAGAACGTCGCATTCAGTACGAAGTGTTTATGCATCCGTACAGCCAGCACTTTGATATTATTATTAAAACATCTGATGAAACAATATATTTAGAAAAAAATACATTTGAATTTCCATGCAAATAATCCAAGGTTAATTACTCAAATAAAGTGGCTTTTAACAATAGTTAAGCATAGCTAGAAATAATGCAAAGCCCGATACAATTATTATGTAAAGTGTATTTAATCCCATATGCTATTCAGTTGCATTGTAACACAATATATAAATCAAAAGAGTGAACAAAGCGTTCACTCTTTTTCAATAATGAAGTAACTCATAATTGTCTTTATACATATTTTTACAAGCTGGTTCTCTGCTAGTTGGATATTTTTTAGGCATACTTTTTAAAAGTGGGTAAAGAATCTATTATGTGCAATTTTTGTGTAATAGGTGCGGGAATTCTAGCAAAATCAGTCTGCAGTCGAAGTTTGCTACAGTTGCTACGTTTTTGCACTACATATCGCTTGAGATTGTAGCTTTATTAGTATAGTAATGCTTTCCTAAACATTTAAGTCCGTAGTGCTAAATGTTATGTGTTAATTACTTTTTTGTTTCATTTTCCTTTTTACATACCAATTTAAAAGTCCCTGAACGATTTCTTTTTTGTTGGATGGATGCTCTGTGGCCTCTGTCCCAGGAGCAAGTCCTTCATGATCAGTCAAATCTATTTCCTTAGCGTTAAGTTTGTATGAATTTGCAAACATTTGTGCAATTTGGTTTTTTACTAATTTTCTTAAAGGGATATGGGAAATCATTCCATAGGTAGCTGCTTGTCCTGTTTCTCCTAATTCAGGGTGAGCCAGCACTGTTGCTACCGCATCCTTTAAATCAGCTAAATATTGGTCAATAATCTTGTCATGTGATGCAATGACCATAGCATGAAGGGCATCAGGTCTCTGAATTCGGTCAATCAGCCAGCCCTTCTGTTCCATCACATCTCCAACAGCAAATATATTCAAATCTGGTTTAGTCGAGCGGTACGAAATAAGGCTAGCCTGCGGATTACCGATAATGTCCAGACCGTCTATAGCACGAATTCCTTCCGTAAGCTTGTTTACTGCATTCATTGTCCTTCTTGCCAACTCCATATAACCTTCACGGCCATTGGCTTGAATGCTTGCCCATGCCGCAGCATATGCTCCTCCTGGTCTAGTTCCTAATAATGCTGGTGAAGCAAACACTCCCCCCGGCCAATCTTCATTAACAAAAATTTGATACTTAAAATAATCTATGTTTCTATATAAAATGCATGACGCTCCTTTTGCAGCAAATCCATATTTATGAATATCAGCAGATATAGAAGTTACACCAGGCACCCGAAAATCCCACAAAGGCAATGAAGTACCATTAGCTTCAATAAAAGGAAGAATGTAGCCTCCCACGCAAGCATCCACATGTAGCGGGATGTCGTGCTTTTGAGCAAGTTCCCCCAATTGTTCAATAGGGTCTATTATTCCGTGGGGATATTCTGGAGCTGAACCTAAAATCATTATGGTATTTTTATTTATTCGTTTTTTTACAGCATCCACATCTACCCCATAGTCTGACGCAAGAGGTGCTCGTCGTATTTTGACGCCGAAATATTCGGCACCCTTATCCCAAGCAACGTGTGCCGTTTCTGGAATAATCATCTCTGGCTTTTTAATGCCCTTTGCTCGACCAAGGTCCCTATAAGTTTTCACGGCTAAAAGGCAGCTTTCTGTTCCTCCAGAAGTCATAACTCCACAAGCATTGTCATCGACATGAAATAGCTCTGCAGTAAATTTTAGTACTTCCTTTTCGAGTCTTTTTAAGCTTTTGAATGCTGTTGGATTTAATCCGTTTGCCGAAAAATACTTTGCATATGCGTCTTCAAGAAATTTCGTATATTCTTTATCTAGATAGTAGACTAGGCTCCAGGTTTTTCCTTCTTTATAAAGAGGGTCGTCTTTGCCAAACCTATCTAGTTCTTCTAATATTTCTTCGTATGGCCTGCCTTTTTCAGGGATAGATGAATTCATAGTTTTCAACCTCATTTCTTGAATTTTGATTTTTGCATATAAAACGGTATGGTCCTGTTATGCGAATAGAACTCGGTAGAGCATCGCCACAGCAATGGCGAGATAATTTCCAATTGCATATCCGATAATACCTGTTACAAGACCACCTATTAAAACATCCTTATTTTTTAATCCGTTTACTACCACCGGTACAAAAGGTGGAGAACACATTGCTGATACCGAGGTAACAATCATAGTATCGGAATCAATTTTAAACCACTTACACATGAGAGCGTGGAGCAGCACGCTTCCCAAAATGGAAAAGAGAACGTACAACAGTATATCCCAGTTAATATGGATAAGAACACTAAGCTTTGTCATCGAAGCAACGGTAAAGCAAAAAAGATAAATAATATACATACCAAACTGGAAGGAGTATTTAATTCTCCGTATTGGCCTAATAAAGGAAGAGGCAATACCGAGAGAAGTAATGAGCAGTATCGTGATGGCTGTACTAAAATTTTTCGGAAACAAGCTTCCAAGTACAACAGCAATGGCTAGTATCGTTGCAGAAACGAAAAAAGCAAGAAGCAAGCCTTTTAAAATGGAAGGTTTAAACATTTTGAAGTATGCTTCAATGGATTCATCGCTAATATCCGATGCAACAGTTCCTTCCTTTCTATCTAGGAACTTGTATGGTTTCAACTTGAATACTTTTTGAAAAAATATTCTCGCTACAGAAGCCATGAAAAAGATATAAATCAGTGAAAACACCGTATCGTATGTATTGAAGAGGATGTAGGTAGCGTTTGATACTTGCAGTGCAGACTTTATTGCCGCAAGATTTGGTGTTCCACCGGTATAAACCGCGACGGACATCCCTGCGAGCTTCCAGCCATCTTGTGCATTGGACCCGATGGTCAGTTGAAGTGCGAAGGTTGTTATAATAATTGCGATGATTGCAAGGAGCATACAGAATAAAGCAGTGCTAGACATTTTAATCCATTTTTTTACATCTAACGAAAACAAAAGCAATGGCAGAGCGATGGAAACGCTTACATCTTGCATCAAAGATTGCACATTATCAAAGCTACTCGGCAATATACCGATATTGCCAACAATCATACCTACGATATAGCAAAGCAAAACGATTCCTATCTTGTTTAAAAATGGAAATTTTGCGCATAGCCATATAACAAGTGCAGGAAACAATAGGAATGCTAATATGATTACTACATTTGTTGCCATAAAATCCTCGCTTTCTCGTTTGTATTTTTGATATAGAAATTTTAAAATATTCAATTAATATTTTATAACAAGAATAGAGATCATGCTATTTATTTATAACAACAAAGAACTTCCTTAATTTAGCAAGAAGGTCATATACTCAGATATAGGGGATTTTCAAAAATATTCGTATTGTACCTTACTTCCAACAGTATCTGCTAAAAGACATACAGGCCTTTGATATCGATACGTTTTACTCCAAGAAGTTGAAGGAAGGGTTATCCCCGCATACGTGAAAATCATGCACAACACGTTAAGTAAAGCTTTCCAGAAAGCTTTAAAATGGAAAATATTGCGGGAGACTCCTATGGATGGAGTAACTGCACCTTGCATTAAAAAGAAGCTTAAAGAAATTTGGACAAAAGAAGAGGCGAAACGATTCTTAGATGTATGCGAAAAAAGAAACTGTGCAATTCCATTTTTACTTGCAATTTTTACTGGTATGCGTCGAGGTGAGATATTAGGGCTTAAATGGAGACATATCGACTTGGAGCGCGGCGTCATCTATGTGCGTGAAAATCTGGTTCAAACCAGTAGTGGAATAGATATAAAAGAACTAAAAACATTAAGCTCACTGCGTGATGTTCATGTTTCACTCTTCGTTGTTGAGAAGTTAAGGGAGTACAAGCGGAAGCAAGAAACCATCCGGCAAACGTTAGGACATGAGTATGCTGATCATGATTTAGTCGTCTGTACTTACAGAGGCAACCCCTTATTTCCACGTAACTTGTTGCGAACGTTCAAAAGTATGATTAAAGTTGCCGGGGTTCCTAACATTACATTTCATGGTCTGCGACATACGCATGCCACAATCTTGATGATTATGGGAGAAAACCCGAAGGTTGTACAAGAACGATTAGGCCATTCTAGGGTAGCTGTCACCCTGGATTTTTACTCCCATACAAACCAAGAAATACAACGGAAAACGGCGACCCGTTTTGAAGAGGAATTCTTACATGAAAAATAAATGTGCAGTTTTTGTGCAATTTGAAGAAAATCAAAAATATGCATTGGAAAATGTAGGGGTAACGAAAAAGCGGAAACCCTTATGTATCAAGGGTTTCCGCTTCTCAAAAAGTATGATCCCGACTGGGTTCGAACCAGCGACCTCCACCCTGTCAAGAGGAATAGGCGAAGATAATGAATTATTTTCTGCATAAAACAGTTAAATATCTATATGTATTCTGATGTTGATTGGTTTTTTATGCAATAGAATTCAATGGAATAAAATGATTTAAATAATTATGTGCACTTTGTGTGCAATTTGAAACAGCCAGACATTTATGCAAAGGCAAAAACGTGGTGACTAAAATGGTCTAGAACCGTCTTATGCATAGTCGTCTGAGGTTTAGGCGGTTCTCAAAAAGAAAGGTGAGAACTAACATGTTATCGTATTTGAGTCACCAAGCTTATTATTATATGAAGAAGAATGTATTGAAAAAACCGACACCGGAAGAAATACTTTTGGCTGGGGAGTTACTGAAACGTGGAATTGACTTTGATCCGCAAGCTAAAATTGATCAGTGCACAGTCGATGGGCTGATTCACTACTATTTCCATCCGGCGAAGATTATAGTTGAAGTGGATGGACCCTATCATAAAGAGAAACAGCAGCAAGAGTGTGATGTAAATCGGATGTTGTTTCTTGCTATGAAGGGGTATTACACGATACGTGTAGATAATGAGGAAGTAAATGGTGATATTCAAAAAGTTGTGAGTTTTATTGTAGGATGGGGAAATGTTTTTAAGAAGTTCGAGACAGGTATGCAGAAGGAAAAGAATAAATTTTTACATTAAAGAAGTGGAGAAAGAGCATTGAAGTTTATTTTTCAATGCTTTTTTATTTTTGTAGAGCTTTCATTATATTTTTGATCAAAAGCTTGTTAGTTAAGGTTGGTAAAATCCTCTTTAATAGTATCCAAGTTGATTTGAGGTCAAGGAGATAAAAGCCATACTGTTTTTTAACCCTAGTTCTTTAGGAGGTTATAATTCACTACTGTTAATAAGACCTTATGTTAACTGGGGATGTATAGGATATTCATTGAAAATCTAACTTAAAGGAAATACGATTCGCTTGTAGAATTTTTTAGTAAGATAGATTACAAATTGAGGGAGAAAGTACAGATGTTGAAATATAGAACCATATTATCAGCACCGCTTGGATGTGCTACTGGATTATTCCTAGTGACATTATTTACTTCTAAAAATTTGAATGAAGCAATAGGAATAGCTACATCCTCTTTTATTGGTGGATTCATAGTTTCGTATATATTTTACCGAAAACAAAAATAACTACTAATCATGGGCGTTGTGTTAACTAAGGATGTATGGGATATGTATAGAGAAGTCCCAAAAAAGAAATAAACTAATACACCTTTATATGGTGAAATTTATATAATAGCTTCTTATAGGAGGAGTATTTCAATGGTTTATATTATACTTATTGCAGGTGCAATCATATTAACAATGGTAGACCTTGTAATGGTACCTAAAGAAAACAGATCAAGATGGTTAAAACATCCAAACACTCCTAAAAAAATCATAATAGGCATTAGTACCGTAATTATTTTAGTTTTACTCAACGTTTATTTCTTAAAGTATTAGTTTTTTGACAATATGTATGAAATCAAAAACAAAGTCATCTGCTGGATGGCTTTTTGTATATTTCTGATAACGAGGATTATGGTAACCTATATCTAATACAAGGAGGCGTTTTTAAACTATTAGCAGAAAAAAGATACTCAATTATAATTTCAGTTTTCATTATTATCATTATTGCAAATAGGTTTGAAAATGATGTAATCAGTGATGCTGTTGCTGGACTTATTATTGCTATCTTAATTGCAATAGCAACAAAGAAATATAACTTCCGAAAATGAGTTGTTATGTTATCCTCACATGAATAGAGTATACAAAAGGGGTTTACTAAATATTTAACGAATAGTAATAAAATTGGACATCCAGGAAAGGGAATTACTATGAAACACATACCAATACAAGAATTAGACAATATTACAATTATAGAAGCAATTGAATCTCATCATTGGGACTATCCACCTGAACTAATTCCGAGTGATGTAGAATTTGTTAACACAAAAGAACTGATTATGATAAAAAATCAAAACCTTAACAGTATACATGCCAATAAAGTAGTTCGTTTTAACTTTCAAAATGATTTGGATGAACCATTGCAAAAGGTTCATCAGTTTTATGGAGAATTATCTTTTTCATGGTGGATTCCCTTAACAAATACACCGCTTATAAAGCAACTATACCAAGTTGGATTTCAAACAATAGATCAATACACTGGTCTTGCGTTATCTCTACATACATTTGAAGTTCCCTCACTAAATAATGGATTTTCGTACTATGAAGTACAAACAGATGAACAGATTAAACAACTTGTAAAAGTAAGTTCTAAAATTTGGGGTTATAGCTCTTCCTTAGAAGAAGAGCTCTTGAAACAAAGGAGAGATTACATAAAAGCAAGCAAGGGTACCTCGGGATATATCATTTGCTGTGATGGAGAAAATGCAGTGGGATACGCTAATTTTAGATATAGTTGTGATGGCTCTATTCTATATTTACATGGATCAGGAGTATTACCGGAATATCGTAACAAAGGGATTTATTCAAATCTTGTATATAAGAGATTAAAAGTTGCTAAAGAAAGAGGAGTTACATTGGCTACTTGCCAAGCAAGAAAAGGGCATTCAGACCCGATTTTAAGAAAAATCGGCTTCCAAGTATATGAAACCTATTGTCATATAGCAAAATAACTAAATTCTGGCTTCGGATGTTATAGTACCCTTCAGTTTAAACGCTGAAGGGTTTTATCATATTCTAATGAACTCTTGTATATAGGAGTAGGTTACAAACTAAAGAAAAAAGTACATATGTCGCGATATAAAAACATCTCATCAGTACCGCTTTCGTCTGCTACTGTGGCAATTCTAACAACGCTGCTTATTTGAAAAAAGCAACAGAAAATGCAATATGCTTTTTTTGAATGCATTCATAGCTTCTTATATATGTTACCGAAAACAAAAATAACTTCAGATAACACTAACGTGAATAGATCATATACTTCAAAAGTGGGATACATACCTGTTCCTAAATCGTATAATGAAGAGGAAAAGGGGATTTGTATGAAGAAACAGTTATTTGTTTGCCTCTTTTTGGTATGTAGTCTGTTTCGTTGGTTGTAATCAAAGTAATTAAAGTGTAGTTATAAGTAAAAACACCACAAAGGAGAAGATTCAAATGTCTAACACATCTCAAAATCAGAAAATGGATGAGAATGAGTTCTGGAAAATTGTTGATATGTTTGATTGGGAGCATGAGGGTGATGACGAAGCAGTTTTGGAAGAGGCGGTAAACTATTTAAGTGAAAAGTCTAATGAAGATATATTTATTTTTGAGGACATACTCTCAAAATTGCTTTACGATTTGGACGGTATTGAATATGCAAAAAACATTGGTGAATATGCCTATGTTGACGATGAAGAATTTTTCTCCGTAGACAATTTTTTGTATGCAAGATGTGTGGTCATAGTAAATGGACGGGACTTCTATTATGACGTATTACAGAGTCCAGAGAAAATACCGAAGGACATGGAGTTTGAATCTTTATTGGGTATCACCAGAGAAGCATTTGAAAAGAAAAATGACGAAGAATTTGATTATATATCAAAGTTTGATTACGAAACATACAGTAATAAAGGCAAATGGAGAGAATAAAATCCTAAATTTGAACAAATACATACTAACCTGAACTTCCGGCTTTGAGCGTTATGTTAAACTCACAAGAATAGAGTATTCATCGTTACTAAATTATGTAAATTGAGTTATCTAATGTAATATCATTTATCATATTTGTTCAGTACAATCATATGTAATACAGCAATTAGACAAATATAGAGAGGAGAAACACATGACAAAATACAAAGATCAAATTCTGAAAGTTCAGGATTTCTATGACAATGAGGAATATACGAAAGTAATACGGCTTTGTGGGAGGTTGATAAAGGAGTATCCTGAATACCCTGACGCATACTTCGAGCGAGCCATGGCACGGATGGGGCAAGGTAAAGACAAACAAGCATTGCCTGATTTCGAGAAAGTATTGAAGATGACATCAGACTACCCTGGAGCAAAAGATTGGTATGCAAGAGCTTTGAGTTCGTCTTCCGAGCCGTATAAAGCAGCGGAAGCAAAGCTGGCAAGCAACCGAGAAGATGGATTAAATAAACATGCAATGGGAATATCTCCTTGGTCTTGGGCTGAGTGTGCACAATATTTTTATGATGCAGGCGCCAAAGAACGAGCTGAAGAAGTATTGCAGGAGTATTTCCGAGAATACGCACACGCTGTTACTCATTATGCTTGTTATAGCACAGCACCTTTGCGTGTGTACACCGCCCTTCACCTTGATAAAGGAGACATAAAAGGTGCGTTAGGAATAGCAGAACAAGCAAGATTTCACGAACATTATGTACCTGCCGATTGGGAACTGTGGATTAAGGTACTGGCTTTAAATGGTGAACCAGAAAAAGCTTTAGAAGAACTTAGGATATACATAAATCAAGAACTTGGTGGCAAGGAATTCGATGGTATTCTAGAACTCAGGGCAGAGATTCTTGCTATGCGTATATAAAGGAAAATTCTATTGGGGTTTCGTTCATGAAATGGAGGTAAAGAATTGCAGAGAAAAATTGTAATCACTTGTTTAGTTGCAATGCTAATAACGTTGCTTTATATAAATATGGGAAGAGTCTCAAAAGCATATGCAACTTCTAAACTTCATCTTACAGATGAAAAAATTGTTAAGGTTGTTTCAACTAATGAGGCCATGCAATACATAACGGAAATGGAGCAAGGCAAAGGATAAGACCGTATTATTGGCTTGATGGAGAAACAAGGATGGAAGTATCAAATATCATGGGATTGTTATAGAAAAGATATGTATCTTATGAAGCTTCTGATGTAAAATCATCATATCTTGATGAATAAGGGGAGATATGTAAAATGAATATCGGGATGGGAATGATATGTTTTATTGGTTCATTATTTCTGTTTTACGGAGCTTTAGTGAATAGAAAGAGAAAAAGTAGAGTATTCCCTATATTGGCTATATTAACAGGGGTATTTTTTATTCTCTCTTTACTGCTTCTCACGGGAGCTTATGACCCATATGCCGATAATCATCTACTTAAGTAATGACTATGTTCCAGAATTCATTACTATTTTCGAAACTCATTTTAAATTTGAGGAATGGAGCTTCTCACAAAAGACCGTATAAATACCTTTACGGTCTTTTCTTATGTGATTCTTCTCAATGTTTCTACCGTTATGCCCGACGCGCATCTGAATCCTTCCAAAAACATATCCTCTGTCTGGATTTGTTTTTTGGCTTTCTTTCGCATGTACAAGAATTGATGCCAGTACAGGTAGTTGTCGAGATACTTCGTTGCTACGCCGGACATCGAAACATCCATTCTTTTAAATGGCTATGGTAACTATTGACATGCTGAATATGATACAACCCGCGTTTGACATACTCTTTTTTTCGTGTACTCCTTCAAAGCAACAAACTATTCGAACACAGCCTTAAATTTACACATATTTTGACCAAAAAATTCGATTAAAACTGTAAAAAAAGAGCATTGAACTTTAATTCAATGCTCTTTTTAATAATTAAAGTTCTAGTCCCAAGCAAGTTCTAAACCTTTTTGCTGCCTCGCCATCTGGATTTATTCCACTTATAGAACTTGTTGTGAAAGGTAACCACTGCCAATCTTCACACCCTACAAAACCTAATCTTGACCAGTTTTCAATGAATTCGATGAAATTATTTGCAATCTTATATCCGTGTCCTTCTCCATCATCGTGACTGAGGTAAACTATCGGAGCATCAGTATTGTCTTTCATATCAAATGCTAAATAATCCCCATTTCCAACTTCACAAAATGCTAATTTGTTATGCCACACAACATCGTATTCATCTTCAGGGTTTGGGAATACATTGTCTATCCAACCTTTTCGGTCTTCTTCGAATTGAGGAAGGTATTCCAAACTCCAGTGAGGTGTACCGCAAAAAATCCCTCTAAATTCAATTGGTAGCTCTATATTGTCTGGTAAAAACCAACGTAAGTTGAAAATACCAGAGAATTCAGTAATAACCTTCTTAAAACTTGCAGGTAGTTTAAC
Source organism: Bacillus sp. 165 (assembly GCF_017742235.1). Taxonomy (GTDB): domain Bacteria; phylum Bacillota; class Bacilli; order Bacillales; family Bacillaceae_G; genus JAGHKQ01. Next base: position 436,143 of record NZ_JAGHKQ010000001.1, on the reverse strand, counting down.
TCCGAGATGTTCTTCTGTTTGCAATATTTGTTCAAGCGAAGCTGGTTCATCTATAACAACTTCCCGAACATCTCCTCCTAACTGTTGAATTCTAGAAATAATGGTTTCTATTCTTTCTTTTAGCAATGCGTAATCCACCTAATCACCCCGATGTTTAATCAATATCGCAACATAAACAGAGCTCTAATCAGCAAAGACAATAGATATTGTACGATTTTAATTTATATGCTAATTTTCTGTTATTTCCATTAAAGTTTCAACTCAAACGTTATTTTAACAATAAAAAAGTCAGAATAATAAATTGCTATTTGAGCTGGTTTTATCCTATTAATTTTATTGTTTTCTCTCTCAAAGGAGAACCTATTAGTCTTGAAGAGAATCCTTTTGACTATTTTGGTAAGCATGTTAGCTTTAACTGTCATGTATTTTTTTACTACCGTATCTCTAAATTAGGACTACTGATAATCCGGTTTATATGAACAAAAACCCTTTTAGACACAAGGTCTGAAGGGTATTTTTATTGAATGTTAGATACATTGACTGCTGATAAGGCTACTTTATGTGAAAATCTTACATCAATATGGTATGCAAACATAAACGTCACTCTAAATTAAAGTATTTTATTGCAAATGTGAGAAAAAATCTTTTTTCAATACGTTATATAAGGTATAAGAGCTTTTACAAAAAAGGGGAGTTGTTACATGAAGTCTAATGATGAAAATTTTATACAGCGATTACAGCGTCAAAAAGAAGACGCATTAGAATTCATAGTTGATACATATTTGCCATTAATAAAAGGGATAACTTATAAAGTTCTCGCCCCCGTTGAAAACAGCGGCATGATAGAGGAATGTATCAATGATATTTTTCTTTCCATATGGAACAATTCGAAAAAATTTCATGGAGATCCGACTGATTTTAAAAAATGGATTTGTGCCATTGCTAAGTTCAAAGCTGTCGATTATTACAGAAAAATTAGTAAGAACGTAGAACACACTCCTAATTATCTGGATTTGAGTGTGGAAAAATCAGCAGAAGATGAACTTATTATGATAGAAGACAGAGCTGAGCTCATCCAGTTGATTAATTTATTAGATCCTGTTGACCAAAATATTTTTATCATGAAGTTCTTTCTAGGTTTAAAAACTGAGGACATATCTGCAAAGCTTGGGCTGACCAAGGCTTCGATAGATAATCGAATTTATAGAGGGAAAAAGAAACTTTATAAAAAAGCTACGAATCTTAATCTAGGAGGTAGTGTAGTATGAAGGATATTTATGAATTATTAAATGATATGGATATAGATGAAAATGTATTTGAGGAAATGGAAGTGCATGAATTTGAAAAAGCTAAAGTAAAAAGAACATTAAAACAATTAATAAATAAGAAGAAAAAAATGAAGGGTTGGAAAAAGAATCTTGTGGTAGCTTCCGTTATTTTTGGCTTTTCAGTTACAACGTTTGGAGTAACGTTTCCTGCCTATGCAGGTGGCATTCCAGTAATCGGAGATATTTTTAGATTTTTGGATAATGGAAGAACAGGTCTTTATGATAATTATAAGGAATATTCTAGTGAGATAAACATGGCAAGAGAAAGTAATGGTATTAAAGTCACGATAAATGATGCCGTATTTGATGGAGAAACCGTTTCATTAACATATTCCATAGAAAGCAATCAAGATTTAGGTGATAATCCTATCATTCTTGAGCATCTAGATATAAAAGAGTCAAAAGGATTGGCTGGTAGCTCTAAAATTTCAAAAGTGGGTGAATATAATTATGTAGGTCTAATAACAGCTAGTACATTTAATCTTAATGATGAAGATACTGTAAATTTAAAATGGAATATTAATAGTATAACAATTCCAGAAAAACAGACAGAAATAAAAGGTAATTGGAACTTTGCTCTTTCATTAAAGGCAGCTGAACATAAGGATCAATTAAGTGATCATAGTGCAGAAAAACATGGAGTAAAAGTAACGATAGGAAAAATATCGGTCACACCGATGTCCTTTATCGTTTATTTTAATCAAGTCATTTCTGAGAAGGTCAGAAACAAGTGGCACGGGGTAGATGTGGATGTAGAAATTAAAGATGACTTAGGAAATAGATATTCTGGTGCAGGAAATGGAGGTTCAGGTGATAGTGAGGGTTATAACATGAGTTTGAGTAAAACTTTCGAAAAATTAGACCAAAATGCAACGAAACTTATTATCACACCTCATATAACCTTATATGAATATACTTCTGATAATTATGGTTCAGTCGAGATAACGAAAGATGGGCCAAAGGAACTTCCACTAATAGAAAAACCTGGTAAAGGGAAAGAAAAATTTGTATTAGATGACATCATTCTTGAATTAAAGAAATAACTTAATAAACTGAAAGGGCTGTCTTATGTAAATAGGATAGTCCTTTGTATACAAGACACCACCTGAATGCTAGAGACATGGACTGCTTATGTAAACACTGCATAAATGGAGAACACAAGAGAGTTTTCTCTGCTTTAGTTAGAAGGTGGTACTTTGTTATAAATTGGAAAAGTTTTTTGTACTAAAAATTGGAGGAGTCGGAGTTTTATCAAACATTTTTTGATTGAAGCTTGTTTCAGCATCAATCTATTTACTTTATTTATCTAAGCCAGATGGAGCAGGATGGGACTCAAATCTAGGTGTATTTGGAACACCTTTATTTAACATTGGAACGATACCGATGTCGTTAAGTGCAACATTCTTTTTTATTGGTGTTTTTTATGTTTATAAAGATATCAAAGCATAAGTTAATTCAACTAATGGATGCGTTAGTTACATAACAAAGTCGGCTGTATAGTCGATTTTTTTGCACTAATGGACATTATTTGAACAGGATTTATGAATTAATGAATAAAAATTTATTATACAGAAAGTTATATCAAAGAACGGGGGATTGGGAGATGAAACGTGTTCTTTTAGGTATAGTGGTGATTATGATAATTTTAATTGGAATTTACTATGCAACAACTCCTATCGGTTAGGAGTTATTGAACTAATGCTAAGCGTTAGTTATAAAACACGAGTTGCTTGGGGGACTCTTTTTTGTTCTATTAAATTACAGTTTAGTTGAATAACTTTTCAATAGAAAGAGAAAATAAATCTATAACCTTGTAATACGATGTACTAAGGTGAAGCGATGCTTAATATATATAGTATGAAGTGAGGTGTTGTTATGGATAAAGAAATCATGAAAGGCAGTATTGATATTTTACTACTCTCGCTTATGAACACTAAGGAAATGTACGGGTATGAAATTGTAAAAACATTGAAAGAAAATAGTAATGAACTTTATAACATGAGTGAGGGAACTCTATATCCTGCGTTAAAAAGATTGGAAAACAAAAATTGGCTTCAATCTTATTGGGGTGATTCAGACGGAGGTGGGAGACGAAAATATTACAAAATTACAAAAGGTGGGAAAAAAGAATTAAATAGAAAAATATTAGAATGGACTCAAATTAACAATTTAATAAAAGTTTGTTTGGAGGGAATGGCTTGGATAAAACCATTGAAACCTATCTTAATCAGATGGTAAACGAATTGAATTGTGATGAGAAAGAAAAAAAAGAAATAGCTGAAGAAATGAACGATCATTTAAACTTGTTGAAAAATGAGTATATCGAACAAGGTTTTACGGATGAAGAAGCGATACAAAAAGCATTGAAAAGTTTTGGTGAACTAAGAAAAATAAGTAATGGATATCAAGAATCCTTGTATCCTTATTACAAACTATTCAGGGGAGGAACTTGGATTTTATTCGGCTTATATTCTCTTGTTTTACTTTGGAATTTACTGTTTGTACGAATGATTGATCGAATTATTAATCACGATTTATTTAATCGATACTTTTGGTATCCACAAAACTATAATAGTATTTTTGACATGGAAGTTTGGAAGTTAAATGCAAGTATTATTCCTTTTAAAAATAGTTTTGATTACATTACTGGATCTCAACGATTTAACCTAGATATTATCATCAATAATACAGTAGGAAACATTCTAATATTTCTACCTTTAGGAATGTTTCTTCCTATCTTATTTAAGAAATACAATATGCTCTCGAAAGTTTTTATTAGCTCGATTATTATTAGTTTTTTAATTGAAGCCCTACAATTTTCCCTTCAAATTGGTCAGTTTGATATAGACGATATAATATTGAATACAATAGGATGCATTATAGGTTATTTCGTCATAATAACAATATATAAAATTAGAAATTTACCTAAAAAGAATATATTTCAAGAAACTAAAAGTTAAAAACTAAATTTTACTTTTTATGTTTTTATATTACTTCTTATTCAACGAACGCATGCATTAGTTGGACAATATGATCGACTATATAGTCGATTTTTTTATTGGACTAAATGGGAGGATAGCTGAACAAGGACTTTTAATAAATTTAGGAGAAATTATTAATTAATGACTCTATAAGAAATAGGGGTGACATATGGAAGTTCGAATTCATAGTGATTTTACCAACGCAAATCTTTATGAAATGGAAGATGTTTATTATTCTGTCGGGTGGACAAAACATACAAGTGAAATTATTAAACAAGTTTTTGGTGCGAGCAATGTAATAGCTTTAGTTACCGTTGATGATCGAATTGTTGCATTCGGTAGAGTGATGTCAGATGGTATTTTTAATGCAGCAATTTATGATGTGGTTGTACACCGTGATTTTCAAGGACAGGGAATAGCTAGAAAAATTATGGAGTTTTTACTTAATAAACTGAGCAATGTTTCTTGTATACATTTAATTTCAACAAATGGAAATGAAGATTTTTATCGAAAAATGGGATTGAAAAGTCTTAAAACAGGAATGGGGAGGTATTTAAATCCAATTTTAAGTAATGATTATTTAGAGTGAGATAACAATCCTTATTCAACCAACGCTTAGCGTTAGTTGAATAAGGAACTCAAGGTTCTTAGTAGAAGATCAGTATTCAAATGAGAAGGATAATTGTTTGTTATGGAGGGAAGTAAGAGTGCAAATAAACAAAAAGAATATTGTGCGTTCAGTTATATCGACGATAGCAATACTAATCATTACCATATTGAATTTTACTGACCATCATTATGTTTATGGTACCGTTATGACATTGATTTCCATAGGTGCCATACATGATTTGAAATCAAAAATCAAGGCTGTTTTCGTATAAACTGTGGCTTTCTTTACCATACAGTTAAAATGTTGAGAAGTGTATAATAAAAGACCCCGAATAGAGAAGAGGTCTGAGGTATATGCAATGCTTCAATTAGATATTATTACTTGGTTTTTGGACTTACTGATGAACAGGATTAATATCCACCATACTAATAAAAATATATAGCCTATAACTGCAAAGATAGACCAAACTGCCCCCTGTTGCAATTGACTAACTAAGTGTTCAAATTCATTCATTCCTTCTATTCTACCAATGCTATTTATCAAACTAATAATTGGAACTGTAACAGTAAATAGGATGGCTAAAACGGACAATCCCCTATGTTTCCTTTTTACAACACTGAATATTGCAGTTCCTAATGTTGCGAAGAAAAACAAGTAATATAATGCCCAAAACCAATTAGGAAGAGTCTCCCACATTTTTTTACCCCCTTGATTAAAAATATCTGAAAAATCCCTTTATGTATAACATATTTTAACAGAATAAAAAACAAATATAATTATATATCCAAAAACAACAATTTTTTAGAAAACAGTCATCTAATTTGCCCCTTTTTCTTAAATTTTTGTATTTAGTTACTAAGACTACTGGTGAAATAAGAGAGAGTTCAAAAACACCATATAAAAACATAACAATTGTATTAGCCTATTTCCTCCTTACTTAAATTGTTATATGACAATTCTACTACTTTAATAGTATTATTAAATTTCAGAAAATTCAATAATAAACAAATGATAACTCTATAACAAAAACATACAATCCTAGGTAACATAACATCTCATTATCACCAGTATGGACAACCATTGAAGTCTTAAAATGAATGCTTTTTCATTCTTATTAGCAACAATCTTTTAGAACACAGCCAAATTCTTTTTAAATATCTTCATCAATGTTTGCGTTATCAAAATAGATAACATCAATACAAAAGCTGCTGTGTGTCCAAACTGTGATTTTGTAGCATTTTATATTGATGAGTATAGTAAATTTAAAAGGCTATGTTCTAAAAGATTGTTGCTAATAAGGGGACCCCACAGTTAAAATATGGATATCATATGCAATAATCTACACAGTCTATTGTCATTACTCTTCTTCCCAAACGTTGGGGTGACACAAGTGTATAAAAGTCTGTGTACTCAAACAAAAGAGAAATTGGTAAAAAGACAGTCACATCAATGCTTCATACCTTAGTGAATCTACCGATAATAATGTGTTATGTTAACCTCACATGTATAGGATGTACATTCGTAAATCAATATTAAATAAAATACAAGGAGTGTGAAGTGTGAAAAAACTACTAATTGCGGTTATGCTTTTATTGGTAAGTTTCATTTATGTAATCTTTAGGGTTACAAAACCTTTTTTGTATTTTCCTAAATTATCCATGAATGTCGATAATCCAGTAAGTCTGCATTGGAATAGAATAGCTATTGATACGGGATTTATACAAAATAGTCCGGACTCAATTTATTTAATTTGGATGACTCCAGTTTATTTGTTGGTTTTAATTGCATTAATTCTTACCTTCTTAGCATTCAAGAAGAAAAGGTGAAAACTAATCAATTCTTTATTGAACTACCGATAATTTCATTTATGTCGCCTGAAAGCCCACAAAAGGGGCTTTTTTCTTTCTGCGTATAAGTAGATCATATGAATTCACTCGTTTAAAAGCTCTCTTAGCGTACTAAAATAGTAGCGTTTTAACGTCAGAAACTCTATATAGAAGCGATTGTCACAAACAAAGTCAAGAAACATGACGTAATAGCAACACTCTTTAGGAACATAGCCATTTAAAAAGTAAAATCTTATATAACTAATGATGCATTAGTTGAAGATCACGAGTTGCTTGTAGCTCTTTTTTATTGGGGGAAATGGCAGTTTAGTTGAACAAGGAAGTTTAATGTATTTTGTAGAATACTAGTCACTCATATGATTGTTAATTTTAAGAAATCATATGAGTGTGATATAACAAATTTAAGTTTGTGAGGAGGGGACTTTTTGAAGAAATTAGGTTTATTAGCGTCTGTTTTATTTGTCATCTTAACGATTTTTTCAGGATGTGGAAAAGAACAACAGAAATTGACAAGAGTAACTTTTCAAGAGTTACAAAAAGATGGAACTTTTGGAGAGGAATCTGTTATTGCTGATAAAAAAACACTAGAGAAACTGGCATCTATTGTAGATGAAATTAAATGGGAAAAAGCAATTCCTTCAATGGCAAGAGAAGGGGATGTGAAAGCTGTTCTTTATTATGAAGAGGAGAAAAACATGCCTGAAAGATTATATGAATATGAAATTTGGTTTAATAAAAATGGAAAAGCTGAGTTTTTAAGTAATGATAAAGAAAAAAGCTATGGAAAGTTAAATAAAAATAAATCGGAAACATTAAAAAAATTGTTATTAAATAAATAATAATATTCTCTATGTAACTAACGCATGCTTTAGTTGAATAAGAATTAAAGTATTTTGTATTCATAACCCACTTTCACCTTCTACTAACAAACGCTTAAAATAATTAATTACAAATTTTTTATAAACATTTTCTAGTTTTTTTGAAAAAATTGAACCATATTCTAAAGTTTCCCACCAATCACCAGGTTTTTCTTCTAATGCCAACAACATAGAAGATAATACATCATTTTCAAATGACATTTTGTTAATTTCAGGAATTGTAGTTAATTTTCTAATAAAATTATATACCTTGTCATCTCTTTGCATTTCATCAAGCAAATTTTGGACTTCACAACATAAGGCTACTAAAGAACCTTGTCTTAATATATCAACTTCTTCATTAAACCCACTCATTCGTTCGTCGATTATCTCAACTAATATGAATTTTTCATAATTAACTGTTTCAAAGTCAATATTATGCCCAAATCCTCCATAGCTTCTTATCATATCTTGGTACATCCAGAAAATGTTTTTTATAGTTTCCCTGCATTCATCAAAGTTTTCAGTATGTAATTGAAAAAAGTTGTACATTATGTCCCTCCTTAACTATCAATGAATATAGCATATAAGACTAACTCTTCTATAAGAATGATTGATTTCCTTGTTCAACTAAACTGCCATTTACTTCAATAAAAAAAACTGCAATTAAGCAGTTTTTGATCTTCAACTATCGCATGATTTAGTTGCATTAACTTTCTAATAAAGTCTTTTTTATTTTTGGCTCTGTTAAATTAAATTGTTGATTTTCGAACAAAAATAAGACCACAAAAATTGTGGTCTTTGCTTTTTCTTATTCAACTAAAGCATGCGTTAGTTCAATAACTACTCTTTATCTTCAACATATCCCAGAAATAAATCTTGTAAATCTCCGTTTAAAAGTTCTTCATCCCCATTAATCTTCATTTCAATTTCATACTCGTCATCGGATATAGAAACTACTCCATCAAATACTCCCAAAACGTGGGATACAGTATCAACCTGAACTTGTTCAATTATTTTAAAAAGCATCTTTTTATTATCATCTGTGAGTTTCGCAAAGAAATTTAGTGCATCTTTCCAATAAGGATCTGTCGCATCTTTAGTTTCAGTATTAACAAATAAATCTTCATACTCAGAAAGACTTTCCTTAACTACTGATTGATATATATTTTTAACAAACTCTGCATTGTTCATATTCTTTCTCCTTTGTTAAAACTTTGTCCTCTAAATTTTATAACATTTTACCTTTTTTAACTAAGGAAATTTATAAAATCCCTTATGCAACTAAACTGCCATTTAGTTGAAGAAGAAAATCAACAATCTTTTATAACAGAGCCTTATTTTTTAGAAATCAAGTCGGTATTCGATATGTAGCCATAAATATAAAAGTCATTGTTCTTTTCAACATACGGTATTTTTAACTCTTGTAACAATGTACGAAATCCTTTTGTAAAATCAATAACTTCATCGTCTATAAGTCTTCGCTTATGTTTTAGATATCTAGGTTTAACTCTTATCCATTCGACTGAATAAAAAGGCAATATTCCCTCTTTCCAATCTCCTAAGTACCATACATCACCTTCGAATGATTCAGGTACAGGATTATCTTCCAAGACATATTTGACTTGAAAAGGAGGGGGAATTGGGAAATCGTTTATTATGGCCTTTTGTAATTTTTCCCACTTAGTATTATTCATAATGGGATGCAAATTTTTTTGGGAAATTCGACTATTTATTTTTATCTTTAGAGGATCCAAAAATCTCATCTCCTTTTTAAATTCACTTATAAATTTACCATTATTATATAGTACCTTATTCAACTATACTGCCATTTTGTTGAAGAAAAATAATCGACTAAACAGCCGATCTTGTTGTTCAACTAATGCATGCGTTAGTTATATATTATTTGATAATGGATGTTATTATTTGAGTGGTTCACCTGGAGGTAAAAATGGATAAGAATATAGACTTAGAAAAAAGAAAAATAAGCGATTTTTCTTTTTTTGATGTTAAACTAATTACTGATTTTCATTTAAAAATGTTTGAAGAGGCGTTTGAAAAGAAAGCTGTTCTTGATATTGAATTTGTAATTGAAAGAACTGGAACTTGGTATAAAACAATCATTAGGTTTCATGATCCACAAGAAATCAAATTTGAAGCTGGTGGAAACTTTCTCCAAGTATCATTAGATATAATAAACATTAGCGAACGGAGATGGGAGAATTTAAATCTTGAAGTGACGGATTTTGAAGACGATAGATTGCATTTTTATTGTTCGAAAGCTGAAGTTTTAGATATTAGAAAAACTTCATATAGTTTTTAACTTATTGAACTAACGCATGCGTTAGTTGAATAACACTTAGGAGCTGATTAATCAGCTCCTATTTCACTAATTGGCAATTTAGCTGAATTAGAAAAGGACTCTTTCTTAAATAAATAGAATTATAAAAAGGGATAACCATAGGTTTTAAATCTAGGAGAGAGAATTTATGAATATTGATAAAGATAGGTATTATTTAGAGTTGGCACTTGAAGAGACTGAAAAAACTTTAATGGAAAATAGATACCCAATTGGGGCTGTGATTGTTGATCAAAATTATGAACTCATTTCTAAAGGACGAAATAGAGTACATACACAGCAAGATACTACTGCACATGCAGAAATGGATGCTATACGAAATACGGGTGTTGAAATTTTTAAGGCAAAAGTTAACAGAGAAAAATTTACTATTGATACCACCTTAGAACCTTGTCCGGTGTGTACTGGTGGGATTTTATTTGCCAATATAAAAAGGGTAATATGGCTACTAAATGATGACATGGGTTTTGGTGAGTATCAAAAAATAAGTGATAGTAAAGTCTTTGAAATTAGGTTTAATGAAATCGAAATGATTGCAGAACCATATGTTGATTTTAAAAAAGGCAACAATATCTAATGAACAAATGGGCAATAAATCCAAATAACGTAATAAACTTACGAAATGAGATAAAAAGATAAGTTCTTATTGAACTAACTGATGCGATAGGTCAATAGGGTCGATAGTTTAATTCAAAGGTAGGTTTAGATATGAATGATAGGAATTATCGAGAATTTCTTAATAATTTAGTTTCATTTAAGCAGTTAAAAGATAAATCTGGCGAAGAAATCGTAGAAGAAATTGCATCAAACTTATATGAAGGAGAAAATTATTTAATATTCCAAGAGGAATATTTTTATAAAATCCCTGAACAAATTAGAGATATTATTCTTTTAATCAATTTTGATACTGAACTTGCAATGGAAGGTATATTGGGTTTCCTTGAAAACTCAAGTGGTGTTTATCTAAACGATACAATAGAAACCTTAGAAAAGATACAAGCAGAACAAGATCACAATATATTGAATAATATCAAGCATATATTGGATGAGAATAATATATCTACTTCTCAATTAAGAGTTAATACAAATGATCAAGAACTTTATAGCATTCAAAGCTTTAGTGAAACACATGGATCAGCATATGATGATATGGCAGATAGGATTTGTGAAATTGCGGAAAAACTTTATATTTCTTCTGAAAATAGAAACATATTTGATAACCTTATTTTGTATGTAGATAAAAATAAATCATTGTTGATCAGGGAACTAAACAACTGAAATTTCAAACTCTCTTATTCAACTAACTGATGCTTTAGTTGAACAACATGATCGGCTGTATAGTCGGTTTTTTTATTGGACTAAACGGCAGTTTAGCTGCATAAGGAATTTAGTTTCTTAGAATGAAACAGGTAATTAATATCTATTTCTAATTTTCAGAAAAAAAGGTTATATTTTATAATGAAACTCATTAAGCATTAGAATTATTACAAAAAAACAAATTTGAGGAATTATTGAGGTAATAGTATGAGTGACTATCAATTAATTAGTGACTATAAACATATAAAGAGGTATAGAGAAAGTTTTAACACACTAGCTAAACAAACATTCGGAATTGATTTTAGCAATTGGTATAAAAATGGGTTTTGGACGGATAAATATATTTGTTATTCATATGTTAAAGATGATTCGGTGATAGCAAATGCTTCGATTAGCAAGATGAAGGTTGTCATTAATGATCAGGAATATAATGCTATTCAAATTGGCACTGTTATGACACATTCAGATTATCGTAATCAAGGATTATCGGCTAAATTAATGAACCATATTCTCGAAAAATATGAATCAGAATATGACTTTATATATTTATTCGCAAATAAAACTGTTTTGGATTTTTATCCGAAATTTGGTTTTACCCAAGTGGAAGAAAGCAGTTTTTTTATGAAGGTTTCTGATGTCAATAACTCGTCTAGTCCATTATATTCAATACGGTCATTAAACCCTGCTAATATAGATGATTTTACTATTTTGAAAAGGTTAGCCACCGAAAGAAAATCAATATCTTCAGTATTAGGGGTAGTAGACATACAACCATTAATGATGTTCTACTTTATATATGTATTTAATAATTCGATTTATTACATTGAAGAAAAAGACGCAGCTTTAATATATAAACATGAAGGAAAAGAGCTGCATTTATTTGATCTTTTAAGTAAGGATGAAATTGATATAAATGAAATTTTATATCAGATTGTCAATAGTGATACAGAGTCAATTCATTTTCATTTTACACCAGAGCACATTAATAGTATTAAAACAGAAAATATAAAACCAAGCGATGATACCTTATTTATTCGTCCTTTATTAAAGGAGTTACCTAAACACTTTTACTTTCCAATTACATCACATGCATAAATAAAATAGGAGTTTTTAAATTATGAAAACCCAAAATCTATATAAGAAAATTATGGAAAATATTGAATTACATGAAATACTTTCCGAATACTTTGATTTTGAATTAGGAGATTTTAGTTTAAATACAAAAAATTATTTTTTTAAAGTTGATAATTCAGCAAAAGTTATAGCGCAAGATGCAACTGGGGGAGTTTTTGCGTTAATTGGTGAAGGTGAAACTAAAGATTTACCAGTTATTTTTATTAATTCTGAGGGACAAGTAGGGAAAGTTGGACATAATTTTGAAGAGTTTTTTTCATTAATGATTACTTGTCCTTTTTGGAGAGACTTGTTGAAGTTCTCTGGAAATGGTCAAGTTATTGAAATGAAAAAAGCATTCCCATTGCTTAAAGATGAGTTAATAGAGGATTTCCCTGAAATTGAGACTGTTAGGAAAAAAATTCTTTCCGAATTAAACCTAAATTTAATAACAAATCCAATCGAAACTTTATATGAATCGATGAGTTCACAATGTAATTTTAATGTTTACACTCTAGAGAATGAGAAGGTTGATTCGTTATTTAGTTCCTACGTTGTGACTGATAATCCACTTTGGAAAAACAAGCTTTTATAAACAGAGAAATATAATGGTTGTTCAACTAACGCATGCGTTAGTTAAATATGAATTCTAAAAGGTTAGCGATATATTGCTAGTCTTTTTTTACATTCCATTTTGTTGTTAGATCTGCACAACTTATATTGGAAGGAATTATTTTTTACATAAATTCGAAAAAGTTAGAAGGTGTCGTTCTGTTTTTATAGAATTATAAATTCCATAACAGTTTTTTATGGAGGAAAGATTATGCCGATTTTGGATTTGAGTTTAGAAAGACAATCATATTCTGTAAAGGTTTGTGCGTCATTACTATTTGAATGTGCTTTGGGAATAGCTGCTGTTACCTACACTGAAATTAGAGACACACTTGAGCGAACAACATCTGAATGGGATGAAATAATTTTGAGATTACAGTCAGAAGCAAAACATGAATTAGATTATTGTGCGAAGCATAATACTTGGCAAGCATTGCTACGCCTTATTCATGGAAGTAATAGTACGCATATAGACGAATTTCTGGACTATTTAAGCACAATAACAGTAGAGGAATTCCGTTTTCAAGTTTTACCGCCTCTTGAGGGGATTCAAGAAAAAGATTTACGGCTTAAAGCTGCAAGTGGTGACAGGGATGCAGTAGCCAAACTAATAGAGGCAGTAGCAAACCATAATTTCTTCTCAACCTATGTTCCTTTTTTCTTAAATGAAGATGTAGAGAAGCTCAAAAAACATTTGATTTTTTTAATGAAAAGTTGGTACGAAGCTGCGATTACGCCTAGAAAATCAGAGTGGGAAAATATTTTGCAACGTGAGTTAACTTCAAAGCAGGACATGCAAAGTCGCTTATCTTTTGAAGCATTTATAGAGTGGGCAATCGGTGCAACATATGTACCGGAACCAGGTGAAAGAAACGTACTACTGGTACCTCATATTTCTTATAGACCATGGACTATACAAGCTAATTTATCTGATACGAAAGTATATTACTATCCTGTAAGTGATGAAAGTTTGTTTGGCATGAACGATCCATTTCGCCCTTCGGCTTCTCTTGTTTTACTTTATCGTGCATTAGGTGACGAAAATCGGCTACGTATTTTAAAGATTTTACATGAAAAAGATCGTACTTTACAGGAGTTAACAGAGATCCTTGATCTTGCTAAATCAACCATTCATCACCATCTTACTCTATTGCGTTCTGCTAGGTTAGTTATTTCAAATGGTACAACTTATGTATTGAAGCCTACTACACTACAACATGCATACAAACAATTGGAAGCTTATTTTGAATGCAATGTCTAAATTTTACATCTTATGGAAGAGTGTTATTAGAGAAATGAAAAGGAGGATTCTTACATGACTTCATCTGTTTGGAAAAATAGAAATTTTATGTGGTTATTTACAGGTAGAACAATATCACAATTGGGTACATCGATCACAACATTTTCTATACCTTGGTTGTTATTAGAACTAACAAATTCCGCAGCACAAACTGGTCTAGCTTTTGCTGTTGGGTTCATCCCATATCTATTATTCTCATTACCAGCAGGTGTTTGGGCTGATCAATACAATCGTAAGACGTTGATGATTATAGCTGATAGTTGCCGTATGCTTTTACTACTTTCCATTCCATTAATACATGTATTCAGTGGAGATATCCCCATATTATTATTGTATTTTGTACAAGCAGGTACAAGCGTATTCTCGGCAATATTCGATGCTTCCTACGGGGCATGCTTACCAAACATCATTAATCGGGCAGAACTACAAGAAGGAAACAGTGCATTGCAGATGGGATTTTCCCTAAGTAGAATTGGAGGACCTATAATTGCTGGTTTACTGATATCAATATTAGGTGCAGCGAATACGATATCTCTTGATGTTATCTCTTATGTAATATCGATATTAACGATCTTTTTTATTCGTGCCTCTTTTTCAGCTTCAGTAAATAAAAATGATGAATCTAAAAATGAAACTAAATTACATAAAAAAGTTCGAGAAGGTTTAGAGTATGTATGGAAAATTAAATTATTACGAACATTAGCATTATTTTCAATGCTAGTAAATTTGGTTGGTCCTGGAATAGACATTGCTTTACTATTCCGTATTAAAAATGAATTACATCTAGCTTCAAATTGGGTTGGAATAATTATGGCTGGTTTAAGTTGTGGGATGGTCGTTGGTGCGATTACTATTGGAAGAATAAAAAAACGTTTGAGTATGGGATTTTTACTTGCTATTTCAACAATCGGACAGGTTTTTCCGGCATTTTTATTAATAGTTTCTAAGGAGCCTATCGTAATTTTATTTACTCAATTTATTGTTGGATTTTTACTAATAGCATGGAATATTCAAACAGTGGCTCTAAGACAGTTAATTGTTCCCGATCATCTTTTAGGTAGGTGTACCAGTCTATTCAGAATGATTGCTTGGATAACTATTCCGTTGGGTACAACTATTGCAGGTGTTTTATCAGAATTTTTTGGAGCATCTTTTTACTTTTTAATTGCAGGATGTGTACTTGGAGTGGTGTGCCTAATTTTCATAAGCTCTAAGTTATATAGTTTAGATGAAGAGGATATTGACGCAAATACCTTACGAACTGCATCAACTAATATTTGATATTATTAATGCTCAAAGGAACTAAATGAGTGTGATTTCTTATTTAACTAACGCATGCGATTCTTCAATAACGAAGGATCGTTTTTCTTATGCATCTACATGACAGTTTAGGTGAAAAAGGAGACGCATTTATTTGTGTCGAATATTTATTTTTAGAAGAAATGGATATAAGGGAGAATATGATGTTTAAATCAAAAAAGACTATTTTAGGCTTTATCGCAATTGTCATTGTTATTTTTTATAGTTTTGTTTATAAACCATCTGTACCAGTTGCTTCTATCCAAGTAAGTAAAAAGAAATATGAATTACAAGCAAAAGATTATGATTACAATTTTTTGGGGAAAAGCGTAACAAAAAATCCTTATACTTGGAATAATTTAAGTGAACTGAATGAATATTTACAGAATGAACCTGAATTAACCGTCCAAACTAACCAACCAATTACATATAAAAGTGATTCTTCTAAAGATTATACTCAAGTAAGTATTTATTCTATTGAACAGAATCAAACACATGGAGAAACTGAAACAACTGTACAAACAATAGATAAACCTGGTCATTATATCATTCAGTACTCTACGGAATTTGGTGTAGGTAAAATAGCAAATTATTTTGTAAGAGTTAATGTAGTAAATAAGGATTAATTAAAAATTTTTATTCAACTAAATCATGCTTTAGTTGAACAAGATCAGAGCCCGCAAATGCGGGTTTTTTATTCAAGTACATGGCAGTTTAGTTGAACAAGGATATGATAAAAAAATGTCGAAATTAATTTAATGAAACAAAAAACGAGCCACAAAGGTTCTAAACATACAGATTAAGATTGGTGAGAAATAATGCATAAAATAAAACACAATATAATTACAGAAGAAGTTTTGAAATCATGGAATCAAAAATTTGTACCTGATCTCGATTACTTTTATTTCGAGGAGCGTCCAAGCTTTTTATCAGTCAAGGAACGTACAACAGTTGAGTTGTCATTAGATCTAAAAACCTCATACTTACCGTGGAATATTTCCTCAAAAGCCAGTTATATAGGGACTGTATCAAATGATGAGTTTCTCGGGTGGGAGAAGGCGTTACAAAAATCAGTCTTAAGGGAACAGATTCGTCTCAATCGAGGTTACATATTTGAATTAGATGAGTTAAGAAACGTAATAGGAGACATTTCAGTTGATGTAATGAATGATCTTGATTCTTATTCAATTAATGATAATGGGAAGCAACTGATAACATTACAAGGTGCTTTATGGAAAGCTTTTCCTTATCACGTAAGAACGAGCATATTACTTTATGTTGCTGATATGTTTGTCGATCTGGATTCGATTTCAATATCAACAGATTTGAATGACGTGAAGAGTGAATATCCAACAATCGCTTATTTATTGAATACTTTTGGAAAAATGAATGGACCGAACTGTTTGGGTGCTGTATTGGCAGCATTGAATGAAGATGAGGTGAATCAAGACTTAATCCTAAGTAAATGGGTTCTTACACCAGAATTCTATGAAGAGCTAAAAAAGAGAGATTATATGAAATTTAATACGAGTTCGATCCAGCAAAATGACGTGTTAATTTGGGGAAAAGATCAAAATACACTCCATTCATGTTTTGTATTGAGTAATGGATTAGTATTTAATAAACAAGGGCAAACGATGTTTAATCCATATCAGTGTGTCCCTCTTGCTGATGTGCTGAATAATTGGAAGTGGGTCCAGACATCTGGAGGTCAGTTAAGTATTTATAGAAAAAAATGATATAAATTTTATAGATTCTTATCCAACTAACGCACTGCATTAGTTCAACAACAAGATTGGCTGTTTAGTTCAATAAGAATTTACAATTAATGGACATTAAAATTAAAATATAGATAAATCTAATAAAAAATTTTATGGGGTGAGGAAAATAGGGAACAGTATTTGGCAAAAGAACAACGACTATTACAAGTTAGAACCAGTAACTGTTGAGATTATTAAAAAAGCAGAAGAAAAACTTAAAATAAAATTACCAAGTTCTTACATAAAAATCCTCAAAGAACAAAATGGAGGGAACATCAAATTTGATTCGTTTCCTTCTGTGGTTCCAACATCTTGGGATGATGACCACATAAATGTGGATCATATTTTAGGAATAGGAGAAGAAAAAGGTATTTTAGAAAGCGAGTATCTAATTCAAGAATGGGGATTACCGAATAATATTGTTCTGATCTCTGGGGATGGACATTCGTGGATTGCTCTTGATTACAGAAATACAAGTGAAGAACCACCTGTTATATTCATTGATGTGGAGGAAGAACAGATTATTAATTTAGCTCCCAACTTTGAAATATTTTTAAATGGTTTAACTGTTTGGGAAGACTGATTTCCTTATATAACTAAAGCATGCACTAGTTGAACAACAAGATCGGCCGTATAGTCGATTTTTTTTAATTCAACAAAATGGCAGGATATTTGAATAAGAAATGATATGATATATAGAAATATTTTTGGAGGTAGAAAATGCGAAAGAAACTCAAAGAAATAATATATGCTCAAGGGTATCCAAATGCTGAAGCAGCACCTATTGTTAATTTAGAAGATTTCTTTGAAGGAAATACTGATGAAGGTTCAATTGGATGCAACCTTTTAGACCATCCAGGAATTAAAAAATTTTATGATGTACTGATAAATATAAGAGAAAAAGCCAATGTTCAAGGCGTCTTTGTAGAAATTATGGAGATGGAGGATGGCGTCGATTATTGGGCTTTTTCTGAAAGAGTTTATATATTAACTAATGCAGAAAATTCTTCGGTTGAAGAATGGGTTACAGATTTGGAACCATCAGAAGTAGATGAAGGATATGCTTTTGGTGTACCAGAAATAGCACCAAAATTATTTGAAGGTTACAAAGTTTATTCAGTTTGGTGGGATTAAAATAAATTTCTTGCTCAACTAACGCTTGCGATAGTTGCATAATAGTTGGAGTCGATATAGATGATCTGCTCTTATTATTAGGCTCTGTACGCAAAGATTGTTGCTACCAGATCCTTTCTTTTATACAAATATGAACATTAGCATTTTGTAGAGTTTAATAAAGAACAAATATAAATTTTTTGTTTTAACTTATCGTTTTTACAAGTTATACTACTATGTTCAGAGTGTCGAGAAACCCAAAGGGTTTCTCGAGCTCTGACAGAAATCTTGTAGAGTATATAAGAAAAGCATTACGCAAATAGAAGAAAAAGAGACAGAATCGCCCTACACGAGCCCCTTTTTGGTGAGGTGTAGGGCGATTTTTTTCATGTTTTGGCAGGCAGCGGTAAGATAGGCCTGCATTTGGACAGACTTCCGCCCACGAAAGCGGGCGTAGCGATAGCCATGCAGTTCTTTGGCATCGGCAAAACTCCGTTCAATGGTAGAACAACGTACCTTATATAGGCTTTTTCCTGTTTTCGTGAGTTTGTTAGTCCGTGCGATATCTTTATAGTCCTCCCAAATATGGCGCGTGATGACACGTTGCTTTTGTTTTGCAGAAAAACAAGACGAGCGAAACGGACAGATCGCACAGTCGTCTATCTTCGATTTATACTGACGTTGTCCTTCCCGATCCGTCGTCGTATAAGAGAGGATACAGCCTTGCGGACAAACATATCCATCGGTTTCTTTGATATAACGGAATTTGTACTTTGGCATCTCTTTCTTCTGTTTCCCAAATCGTCGATACCCCATCACCATAAAAATCTTCTGTTCGGCTAGTTTTTTACAAATATAACCCGTAAAATAGCCGGCATCGAGTGCGACCGCTTCTACCTTAAATTGAAATTTTTTGATTTGTACTTGAAGGCGTGCCAAATACGGCTCAGAATCGACGACATTCCCAGCCGTAATAAAGGTATCCGTGATAATATTATATTTCGCATCTACCGTACGATGGTCCAAATAAGGAAAACCATTTGGTTTTCCTTCTCGCATGAGAAATCCACTGTCCGGGTCCGTTGTACTTTCACGGATTTCTTGTACTTTGGCTTCGCCTTCCTTTCGAGGTCCTAGTTCTTTTTTCCGTGTGCCTCCCGATCTTCTGTCACTGCTTGTTCAAGTTCTTTCAAGTAAACCTTTGGTTCCTTTGTTTTGAATGTTTTCACAAGTTTCTTTTTGTTGGCATTCGCTTTGATATGGGTAGAATCTGTCATCAAAGCACGGCCACCCACCATACGGTGGGCTTTCGCTTGACGGACAATTTCATCAAAAATCTCTTCAAATATATTGGTATGAAGGAAGCGAGTGCGTCGGTTCCAACTGATGGTCGAGTGGTCAGGAACAGAGCCGGACAAAGAGAATCCAAGAAACCAGCGATAGGCTACATTGGTTCGAATCTCTTTCTCTAGTTACCGTTCTGAGCGAATGTCATAGAAATATCCAACAAACATCACCTTAAACAACGTAATAGGGTGGATAGAAGGACGACCGTTATCTTCACAATAATAGGGGCGCAACTTCTCCTCAATAAAATCAAAATCAATCGTAGCTTCAATTGCCCGTAAGAAATGGTCTTGTGGAACTAACTCTTCTACCGAAATTGTTACGCGTTCTTCTCGATGATTTTTCAGTGCTCCCATCATACCACATCGCTCCTTTTCCTCTTTTTAATCAGTTTGGACAGAGGAAAAGAAGCTCAGACATAACATCAGGCTGTGGAGAGACTTTCTCCACAGCCTGATGTTATTACTTCTTTATGTTCTGGTTCTTTAATTCCATTCTTATCCTTTTTAATGCTAGTTCAGCCGACATTTTTCCGTTATGTTGTCCATGTTCTTTAACCCAATTTAGTTTTTCCCTAGCAGGTATGTATCTATGGAAACCTAGAATTTCAGCAGCTCTCTCTTGTACCCACATATCCGAGTCTTCCAAGAGGGGGATTATTTTATGCAATTGTGTGTAAGGAGTTAAGGCCATAACTGAAAATAAATATTGAGTTCTTTTTTCTTCATCTAATTCAGGGTTTTTAAGAAGGTTCTTCAATTCTTCAATGGCTTGTACATCTTGTTTTAGTTGCAGTTTATCAGTATGTTCTTTGGGCTGAGGGTAATATCTTGGAAGTTCATACCAATCACTTTCTGGATTTTCTAACAGGGTTTGTATTAACGTTTGTACATTAGGATATACGGGTGATAAATCTATTTCTTCATGGTTTATAAAGCAAACTCTGCCTGTTAGTAATCCAAACATATAAACGCCTACATAATTGGAGTTATCATCTGTCCATAATGGAAAAACCTCTGAAATATTAACATCTTCCTTTAGGTATGAATACATTTCTGCTGCTTCTTCAAAGGATAATAAACGTACTAAAAAATCATTCTTTTGCTTCAAATAGATTGGATTGTCAAAAGCATTCATTATTTCCTGAGGTAACGATATGTTTAAAAAAGTTGAAATTTTATTAAATAAATTGTCCATTATGTATCCTCCGCTCATCATATTTAAAACTAACCCGAAATCTGAGCCTCTTCATATAATCCATTTGAATCAACAGAGGCTATAATGATATGCCCCCAAAACATATCTCCATCGTCAAAATACAAATCACTTGTTCCATCATTGTAAAAAGCAACCATTTCTAATGACAACTTTTTAATGAATTCCTCTTTAGTAATAGATTCCCCTTCATTCCAAGTTTCGTTATGAGTTTCAATTAAGTCATCGGCCAAAGTTTCAAATAATGTGTGTGTATGTTGCATGAGTTGTATGCAAGAGCGTGAGTGTATATCCATTTGTTTATCCTCCCTTGCGGCATTAATAGCAACTTCAATCACCTTGCCATTTGGTAATTGCATTATTCCTGCCCATTCTGTTCTATCAGTATACCATTTTACTTGACCAAAAATAGGATGAAAAAACGATTCATTATTCATACTCCATTACCCCTAGACTCTCTAGTTCTTTTTTATGAGTGTCTTAAGCACTTCTCCTTAGATTCTCTACTGTTACCCCCCACGCACGATGGAATCCTTGTAAAAACAGGTCTTCCGTTTGAACCTGCTTTTTCGCTTTCTTCCCCATGTAAAAGAATTGATGCCGATAGAGGTAGTTATCGAGATATTTGGTAGCTACACTATGAAAACGGTGGGATTTTTCATGTTCAGCATGTGAATAATTACCACAAACGATTAAAAGGTTGGATGGAACGATTTCAAGGGGTAGCCACAAAGTATTTGGATAACTATCTCTATTGGCATCGTTTCTTAGAGTTGGTTAAAAACCAGCATAAAAAAGAAGCCACTTTATCTCTGCTACTGAATGCTTGTAATATACCTACTCATTTAACCATTGAAAAAATGAAACAAAAGTATAAATTAGTAGGTTAATTCAACAAAACGGCAGAATAGTTAAAGAAGGAGCAATTAACTTTAACAACGAAATATATTGGGAATATAAGCAAATATAACGGGGGAGAAAAATGGTTAATAATGAATTATATGAGTCTGCATTAGAAATGATTAAACGTTCAAAAATTTCAGCTAGAGTTGCTTCAGTTACAGAAATTAACTTACTTAGAGATGAACTTGGTGGAAACCTACCAGACTGGTTAATTAATTTAATGTCTCAATTGCCAATATGTAGTAGCCACCTTGTTGTTCCATTTGCAGTAGAAGATGGAGAATTTGAGTTATTAATCGATTTTCTGGAACCAAAAGAATTAATTGAGGAAAATAAATCTTTTGTACCTGGATGTGCTGTTTTCAATAGAGGGTATCTCTGTATTGGTGTAGAGATTGGTATAGGTAATCCTTATGCGATAAATATTAGTGAAGGAAATAATCCACCTGTTTATTTATTAGACCACGAGTATGGAGAAGATACAGAGCAGATTATAAAAAATAAGGAAATTATCGTAGAGAGATTATCGGACTTGTTTTCAATAGCAATTATAGATGAAGATTAATTTTTTAATGATTTATAAACGTTAGCGTTAAATGATTTTATTAATAATTAAAGACACTCAAGGAGTGTCTTTTCAAATAGTTTAATAGCAACAATTAATACGAAAATAGCCTAATAATAAAACTAACTTTTGGGGGATCATTATGGATGTAGAATTATTTGAAAGTGCTCTAAAATTAAGGCTCTGTTAAAAAAGATTGTTGATACTGGCTAAGTTATGAAAAAATTGGATATAAAATCGAATCATTTTAGGGAGGGTTCGAAGTGAAAAAATTGCTTTTCATCTTAATTCTATTGCTTCTCACTACTGCTTGTGAAGCACCAAATAACAAATGGTATGCCAACAAAATTACAATTGAAGGCATTACATTTTCTTACGAAAAACTGCCAACCAAGCAAAATGAAACCATCAAATTTAAAATTTACAATAAAAGCAAACACTCAATTGATGCTAGGGTGAAAATTGACTATATTTACAAAAATAAAACTTGGACACAGCTAGAAAATACAGAAATTCGTGATTTAAAATCAAAAAACACTTTTGAAGGAGAAACACTTGAAAGCACAGTGAACTCAAAAGGAAAATATAAAATAATTGTCATTGCTTGGAATACAGATAATGATGACCCGTATGAGCCAGACGATGGAATGTATCAATTTGTTAAAGTAATAGAATTTGAAGTGAAATAAATCTAAAAAGTTTTTGTGATACTAGTAATTATGTAGAGTCATGAATAGCACGAACATTATATGTAATAAAAGACAAGTTGCATGTCGAATTTAAACTTAGCTTTAGTTGAAATAAGGACTGTCAATTTTGACAGTCCTTTTCAAATAATAAATATCAACATTTTACTTTAACAGAGCCAAAATTAAAAGAAGAATTAGTTAAATCTAAGCCAATTAGTGAAGAAACACAAAGGTTTTTTACTGAATATCAAATACCAAAAGATATATTGTTATTTATGTCTAAATTCTCTTTTTCTCAAAACCTATTATTTGATCACGTTTATTTTGATAAAGTTAATGATATTCCAGATAATAATCTATGGGAAGAAAATAAAAGGTGTATTGATGAAGGACTTCTAGTAATTGGTTCAGGCTTAAATGGTGACTTTATTGTAGTTAATCTACATACGTTAAGAGTCGGTTATGTATTTCATGATGAAATCTGGGAAGATGAAGATGCAATAGTAAGAGAAAACTATATTAATTTGAATTGGTCAATCGGTCAGTTCTATTATAATGCTCTTACAATGAAAAAATTTCCAGTTGATGGATTTCAAGCAGAAGAGTACATCGATCAGATGTAATTCCTTATTCAACTAACGCATACTTTAGTTGAATAAGAAACAGGATGTATTGAATATTAAATAGAATAATTAGGTAATGAATTTTTTTGCTTGTAATTTGTAATTTAATAGATGAATTTAAAAAGGAGTTACAAATGAAAAACATAATTTATTCAATTATTACTATTTTAATTTGGGTACTATCAGGAGCTTTTATCTATATTCATAACAGAGGAATGTTGAATGTTAGTCCTTGGGGAATACATAATTTTATTAATATTACTATACAAATTAGCGTGATTTTCTTACCTATAATTGGGCTCTATTTATCAATTCTTATTAGGAAAAGAAGTACTAAGTTTGTAATGATAATAGGTTCCTTAGTAAATATTTATTTCCTCTCTTTTCCATTTAGCCTTGCTTGGTTAGCTTACATTAATTAAATTTAATTAATGCTTTTCCTTAAGTATCTAACGCATGCGTAGTTTAATATTGTAAAGTCTGTTATTAGTCCCCTTGTTGTATTAATTGGATATTTATATTAATGGTATTATTAAAAATAACAAATAATATGGTGAACTTATGAACGAACGGAAAATACTTATGCAGCAAAAAATTAAAGTTACTAAGCAAAAATATAAGAGAAATGAATTAATGAAAATATTACCTAAAGATTTGTCATCTGTTATAGAAATATGCGAAATGATCACTACTCCAGAATTGGAAAAGATTCTAGATAAAGTTCATGCAAAGTGGAACTATGATTTACATAAAGGTGATTTTATATTAAATTATAGTAATTTTAGAAAGGAATTTAGTTGGGAAAGTGAAGTAATTCAGTATGTGCAAGGAATAGATATCGAAGAGCAATTGGTGTATTTATTTTTAGGTATAGAAGATAGTCCAATATTTCTTATTGACGGAAAATGGATAATAAAAAATTTTGATATTCTATGGCAATTTTTAAACAATGAAGACATATGGATTATTAGTCAAGATTACAGTTATGGAGTACTAGTATCACGTTACGGTGGATATTTAGAGCATGATCCAAACCCAAAAGAAATACTATATGCGATTACTAAATGGGAGAATAAATCATAAATCTTGTTCAACTAACACCTGCTTTAGTTGAAGATCACGTGTTGCTTGCAGCTCGTTTTTTATTGAAGTAAATGACAGTTTAGTTTAAGAACGTGGTACATTTTATAATTAGTTAGTTAGTAAAGGAGCATATCCTGTGAATAGAGAAGAAAGAAAAAAGCGATTAGAATTTCTAATTCAAGAAAGGAAAAAACATGAAATTAGATTGGAAAAAGAGCAACAAGTTTCGGAGATGTTAGAGCTGTTCCCTGAAAAAGACAAAGTGAATATATTAGATGAAAGCGAAAGTGATAAGATTGAAAGTAATATGACAAATAGTTTTCCAATTGCATGTTGGGGAAGAATTGATTGGGAAAAAGTGAGTAACAAAATTATTCTTACTAAAGAAGATATATTGAATATCCCTAACATCCTATCTAATCAATCTTTGGATACTTCAGTTCCTGTTTACCTTATTGTTGGGATATATAATTACCCATTGGTAAAGACCTCTTTATTTAGAATACTAGAAAACATTGAGAATATTATGGAAATGGGACCAGACCAATGGATTTATAGTCCAGTGTTAAGATATGTAATTGAATTTTGTCATGATGAGGTAATAACAATCGGTTGGATATGAAGTTCTTATTAAGCTAACGCATGCGATAGTTTAACAATTAAAGGAGCCGAGTGGCTCCTTATTAACTATGTGGTGGCATAGTTGAAGAAGGAACAACAGCAATCTAGTAGCATTTATCACTAATTATGAAATTAATAGTTTTAAATTAGGAGTGAAAAAGGTGTTAGATGAAAAGAAATATTTATTTAAAGGATTCAACTTTAATGAATCCATTCCTAAAGAGGAATTAGAAAAAGTTGAAAAGGAGCTGAATGTAAAGTTCCCATCAGATTATGTTGAGTTTATGATTAAGTCAAACGGTGGTGAAGGGAATATTGGAGAAAGTTATCTGAGACTATGGAAAATTGAAGAATTAGTTAAAGGTAATGAGGATTATTCAGTAAGTGAATTCGCACCTGGCTTATTAATTATAGGATCAGATGGTGGAGGTACTGCTTTTGGTTATGATTTTCGAGAGGAAATCCCTGATTTAGTGGAGGTTGATTTTATAGGAATGGATATTGAAAATCCGAATTATAGGAATAAATACTTCTTTGAGTTTATTGAATATCTATACAATTACTAAATTCCTTATTCAACTAAATGAAGCATTAGTTGTATTAGATTCGTGAGTTGATTGATTAAGTGATTGGCTTTTGATTGCCTGCTATTTAACTAATTGATTTTCTAAAGAGAGGTGAAATTTTTGGTAGGGGAAAATCTTAAGATATTCACTAAAATCTCATTTATTATTGCACTGCTTACGATTACGTTAATACCCATAAGTGTGTTCCTAATATTTATAACTTCTGAGGAGGTGGAAGCTGTATTTGAAGGTCTAGTTATGCTTCCAGTGGTACTTTCGGTGCTTGGCATTCCTTTAAGTATGATTTCCATGTTTAGCTCGGAAAATCTAGTTAAAAGAATTTTTGCTTTAATTATAAATTTTTTGCCACTTACTGTTATAGTTTATATGTTTATAATGGAAATCATAAATGAGTTTACAAAAACTGCACCTTAACGAAATGAAAAAACTTAATTTTCGAAATGGGCTACATCTCATTTATCTTATGCAACTAAACCAGCTAATAGTTTGTCAATAATTTTCAATAAAAAAATTTTGAGACTCATTTATATGCTCTTTTTTTATTAAAGTAAATGGCAGGATAGTTGAAGAAGAATAGATTTATTATTTGAAAGGTGGATCTATGAAATGAATGAATTAGAGTATAAAAACTTCTATGATAAGGTTGGAAAAATAAACGGTTGGGATTTTAGTAAATTAAAATGCACCTCAGAGGGAGTTAAATGGGATTTTTACAAAGAAGTAAATAAAAGGTGTAAACGTTCAGATATACTGCTCGATATCGGTACGGGCGGAGGAGAGAATATATTATACATTGCATCGTCAGCCCTATTGATGATTGGGATCGATAATTCAAGCGGCATGATAGAGAAAGCGCATTATAATTTAAAAGAAGCACAAGCGGAAAACGTTCGGTTCTTCAAGATGGACTCAGAATACTTAGAGTTTCCAAATGCCTTTTTTGATATTGTGTCGAGCCGCCATTCTTCTTTTGTTGCGACAGAAGTAGCAAAGGTAATCAAAGAAAATGGTGTGTTTTTAACTCAGCAAGTCAGTGAACATGACAAATGGAATTTGAAAAAAGCGTTTGGCAGAGGACAATCTTTTGAAGAAGCTGATGGAACATTAAAAGAGAGATATATAAGGGAACTTAAAGGTGCAGGTTTTACTGGAGTTCAATCCTTTGATTACAACGCTATTGATTATTATCAAAGACCTGAAGACCTTATATTCTTACTTAAACATACGCCAATCATCTCTAGTTTTGGTCAAGAAGAAAAGGACTTTGATATTCTGAATGATTTCATTGAAAACAATCGAACCAAAAAGGGAATTTGTACAAATTCTAAAAGGTTTTTGATAGTAGCTAAAAAATAATTTTTCTTATTCAACTAACTGATGTGATAGTTGAAGATCACGAGTTGTTTTGCAGCTCGTTTTTTTATTGAAGTAAATGCCAGTATAGTTAAACAAGGACAGTTGAAAATTAGCCCGAATATAACAGATAAGATTCTATAAAATGTTTAAGGGAAAGGTGTATTAAAATGGATTTAACTAATTTAAACGGTTTAGTAATTATGCCACCAGCGAGTGATAAAGAAATATTTAAAGTCGAAAATGAATTGAATGCAAAATTACCAATTTCGTATAAAGATTTACTTAAAGTATCAAATGGTCTGTCTTCTGAAGAAGGGGTGCTAATTTATGGAACCGAAGAAATTATAGAGAGAAATGAAAGATGGGAAACAAAGGTATATGCAGAGGGCTATATAGCTATTGGTGATGATGGTGGCGGACAAGTTTTTCTTATCCACCAAGGAGACGAAGAAAAAGAGGTTTTAGTAGTAGATGCTGGAGATATGATTCCTGCAAATTCTGTATTAGTAACTTCAAATTTATCCCTGTGGGCTAACAACGGTTTCATAATTAAAACTGATGAAATACAAGAGGAACGCAGCTGGTCTAATAGCTGTAAAATAGTATTAATTGATACTCCGATTGGTGGGTTAAAGGATTTATTGAAAATTAAAAGTGTTTTTGGACTGGATATTACAGTAAGTGAATTACTAAAAGGATCAAAGAATCTACCTTATATAATAGTAGAGGATTTTCCATACGGAAAAGCACTGAAATTAGTTGGTAATCTAAAAGAAATTAAAATAGAACTTAGAACTAATAATTGAGCCATCTTTATTAAAGTTTGAAGATAACATACTTTACATAACAAACTATTTCTTGTTCAACTGATGCTTTAGTTGAACAGGATCATGAGTCGCAAAAGCGGCTTTTTTTATTGGACTAAATGACAGGTTAGTGGAATAACCAAATGGTATAATAAAAGAAGAATCGAATTAAAAAAAGTAAATTTGTAATTCCGATTTAGAAAAGTTATACAATGATTGATTATTGGGAGTTCGAATATGAAAAAAAGAAATAGAGATGGCTTTTTTAAAGATACCTTGATTGAGTTTATATTTGAAATGATTTTTGAAGTAATTTGTAACATCTTAATGTTTATACCAAGAATAATAATTCGGTTAATAGGGCACATTTGGTGAAGTGATAAGTCAAAATAGAGATAACAAGGGTATTAAAGTGAAACAAATTATATAAAACTTATGTAACTAACGCTTGGCGTTAGTTGAAGAAGACCATCAAAAAAATGATGGTCTATTTTTTTGCGAATATCACGACTATTTTTTAACAAAGCCTTTTATTTAATTACATACAAAAGTATTTGTTGAGAAAACAGAACAATGTTTGAGCTCTTTAACTGCTGAAATAATTGAGTTTGAATAAGATTTAGCAGTGTTTTGTCCAATAAAAATATTTTAGTACGTTTTAAATAAAAAAATTTATTTTAAAAAACACTTGGCATTCAATTTCTAAAACAACTATACTCGAAATGAAAAAATAAAGCAGAATAATTTTTTTGTTCTGTAATTAAAAAACCCATCTATTTTTGACAAGTACCTCCCAAAACTTAGAAGGAGAAAAGCTAAATTGAAAAAATTATTAAAAATTCCAAAGAATAAAATCTACAACACTACTTTGGTGAAACTAAGTCAACTACAACAAAGGGGGAGTGCAACGTGACTGTAAAACAAAATAAGCTTTGGATTACACATTGTCTAGAAATTTCCGATACACATAATATATCTTCTATGGTTATTCAGCAGTTTGCAAAATATTTAAAGGACAGGAAAAAGACTCAAAATGAATAAAATTTTTATAGATTTGAAGGTTCCTGGTTATGAAACTGGCTTTATTACGGTCATTCTTCATCACGAAAAAGAAAATGGAGAGAATAATAGTGTACAACAGGTTCTACCATTAGAAATTGAAGAATTGTAGAAGAGTATAAAATATCTACCTCCTGTCTATGATGACACGATAAGGAGGTAGATTGATGATGAAAAAGGTAACCGAGATTCGATTTATTGAGGAAGAAAATGAAATAGCAGACATTTGGATGAATCATATGTTTACACGTTTATTTGTAGAACAGCTAGATTTACCACTGCATCTCAAACAGGAAGTTTTGTATGAATTGTTACATAAGAACTTACGAAAGGGAGAATAAAACCGATGATGAAGCATAGAAAAAACGCTTCAGTTGATAAAAAAAAGATTTTTTATCGACGTGTAAGCTCACATGGACAAAGCATTGAGATGCAAATCAATGCAGAGGAGAAATATAGGAAACAGTACAACGAAAATGACATTATTGAAATAAATGATGTAGCAGTTTCTGCAAATAAAGTAAAAATACCTGGACGTACCGGATTAGTCGAAGTTATGGATAATATTAAAAGAGGCTACGTTGATGCATTGTATGTCTATGATCGTAGCCGCTTAGCAAGGAATTTTTACGAATACTTTGAGCTAATCGATTTGTTTCTCTCAAATAACATTAAAGTAGTATTTACTACAACAGACTTCAGTTATCCTCCATTCAGTAATAACTACTTAACAGAGGGCTTCAATGCTATTGCTATTGAAGAAGAGGGAAAAGGGATTGCTCGTCGTATACGTGATAAAAACAAAAGGCTTCCTGTAAAGAAGTTTGGATATAAGGTTGAAAAGGGGAACTCTAAAAAAAGCTATGTTATTGATGATCAATATCGTTTTATTTTGTGTGAACTATTTGATGAAGCCGCCAAAATTGAAACACTAGAAGAATTTTTCACGCTAATTATGAATTTTTCAAGGAGGTTAGGTGGAGCAAGTAATATACCCAAGTTGGTAAGGATACTTTCTGATTGTTTTTATGCAGCAAGTGAAGAAACGAATGGACATTATAGTAACTTAGCATACGTTGAACCAGTTGTTTCATTAGAAACTTTTAAATTAGTTCAAATGAAAACTAAAGGATATATTAACAGGATGGAGAGAAACGTAGAATCTCAAAGGAATACAGATGTATTATCCCCGTATTGCGTTCAATGCGGAAAGCAAATGAAATATAAAGTTAATCCATATGCTGAAACAGGAACATACAGTTGCTCAAATAAACATAAGAAGATAGAGGTTAGTGGGGAGGAGTACAATGCATGTATTTGTCAAGTGACCAAGCATGTACTAAGTAGATTAGAAGCAAGGGAAATCGAAAAACAAACTATCACATATTTAAATCAATTAATTAAGCGTTTTGAAAATCAACGCTTTCAAACTCGAGCGGCTATTCAACAGAAAGAATTAGATGTAGCAACATTGCATTTTAAAGATATTCATTCACAAAAATGTGAAGCTATATTAACACAACTAAAGGATTTAAAGAAAGACCATAACATACTAAATCAGCAGATAGTATTATGTGAAGAAAATAAGATTCAAATAGGATATTTATTAGAAAGTATCACTCATGAATATTACAAATCTTTGTCAAAGCAAGAGTTCCTTACACTTGGTCCGCTAATTATTAAAAAGGGAGTCGTTCAAGAGGGGAAGATTGAGTTTGAAATCTTGTTCAATCGTTACTTAAAACAAGAAGGACACGGAATACTAAAGTTAGAAGGCTGTGATAAATGAGTATGAAAAAAGCAGCTGGATATATTCGACGCTCTTCTTCTCAGCAGAAAGATAACGATTCCTTTGAGATTCAAAAATTAGCAATTACTGAATTTGCAAAGAGAGCAGGGTATGTTTTAGCAGATGAATTTATCTTTGAAGATGATGCAGTGAGTGCATATAAAAAGTCAGCGTATCAGAGAAGAGGCCTTATGCTGTTGAAGAAGACTATTTTAGAGAATGATTTTGATGCTGTGATTTTTTATGACTTTTCACGTATCGATCGTAAAGTATATTCGTTTGTATCCGAATTTTATTATGATGTTATTCAAGCAAAACCTCATTTGAAATTTTACTCAACAACAAAAGGGACGGAGTGGAGTCCAGAAGACTTGGATGTGAAGTTATTTTTAATTTTAGCAAATGCAGAATCTATGGATAAGGCAAGAAGAACTATTGATTCACACCATAGAAACTTGAAGGGTGAAAATAAAAAGAGACCAGGTGCGTGTGTTCCTTATGGGTATGACGTAAGAGACAAGGTTCTTGTACCCAATCAATATGCTTCTATTATATTATTTATTTTTTATCTAGCTAGTTGGGGGCATTCAATGAAAAGCATTGCGTCTTTATTAAACGAAGTAAAAATTGAATCTCCTAGAAATGGAGTCTGGCGAAGCAGTACAGTGGAGCATATTTTAAAAAACCCTGCTTACCTTGGGCATTTAGCTTGGGATATGGAACATACTTCACAAATGACATTCTTTTATGAGAATGTTCATGAGCCAATTGTTCCGTTCGCATTGCATAAGGTTGTTCAAATGAACAATGAATTAAAGAAAAAGTACCATAAACTAGACACGCCATTTATTTTCGCTGATTTACTATATTGCAAAACTTGCAAACAACAACTTCAACATCGGAATGCTTCTACTAAGAAGGCAGGAAAATCATATACTTACATGAAATATCAATGTACTCACTGTCAATATGAACTTGATACCAAGCAAGTAAACGCATATTTATTAAAGGATTTGGAACACAAGTTACAATGTGCTACGAAATTCCGTCATAAAGAGGTAATCAAAGATATAAATGCTACTTTAAAAGTCTTTCATAGCCGTTTAAGTCAATTGAAAGAGAAGAAAGAAAGGATTGAGTACAATGAGCAGCATGCTCATAATTTGGATAATGCAGATTTATTAATAGCTGTTGAAAATGCAAAACAACAAGTACTATCAGAATTTCAAGAAGTAAATCTCCGTATTTTAGAAATGGAGTTGCTCTTGCGTGATTCAGAGCTAAACGTTTTTTTAGAGCGTTTTGAACGATTAACTTT
Organism: Bacillus sp. 165; assembly: GCF_017742235.1. Taxonomy (GTDB): domain Bacteria; phylum Bacillota; class Bacilli; order Bacillales; family Bacillaceae_G; genus JAGHKQ01. Next base: position 403,686 of record NZ_JAGHKQ010000001.1, on the reverse strand, counting down.
AAATAGTTTATCTAACACAGAAAATCGTCTGATTACTTTGTATTTTATTCAAAGAGTTAGTATCAATAAACAAGGTAGGTTTTCCGTTGAATATAGTATAAATCCTTTAAAGTTCCTCTATCAACCAAGAGAGAATAGCATTGGATAAAAAATCGAAAGTGTGTCTTTAAATTTAGATGATAAATCGAACTTTTGAATTTTAATGGGAATGTTAATGGAGGCTCAAGAGACATGACCCTTTGAAATCAATGACTTCTTAACCCGTTGGTTCGGTTTATCATCCAATTTTTGATCAGAATTTGAATGAAAAATCGAACCCTTTAATCATATTGTAGACAAAAAATCGAACTCCTAAACATAACACGCATCAATTTAACAACAATGGAGGAGTTATAATATGAAGTCCAATTATGAAATCCTAACAGCAAATGATATTGCAGATATTTTACGAGTTTCATTACCTACGGCATATACAGTCATGGAAAGAACAGACTTTCCTCTTATTCGTATAGGGAGGTCTAAGCGCGTACTCCGGCATGAATTCTATAACTGGCTAAACAGCATGTCTAACATTTGATAAAAGTAGGGGGATTTGAAATGTCGGTAAAGCGGATTGGAGAGAAATGGGGATTTCGGATAGATGCTGGGCGGAATCCAAAAACAGGGAAGCGTAAGCAAGTGTATAGAAGTGGCTTCAAAACAAAAAGAGAAGCGGAAGCAGCTCTCGCAAAAATTAAATTAGAATTAAATCAAGGAAAGTATTTTGAACCTTCAAAGCAATTATTTGGAGATTACATTGACTACTGGTTACTGAACTCATATAAGAATGAAGTGCAAATTACTACCTTTGAAAAAGTAGAAGGAGTAGTTACTTCACATATCATACCATTCTTTCAATACTTTTCGTTACATGAAATCAAAGCTTTTCATATTGATCAATTTTACACTGAAAAGATAAAAACAGGGCTGTCGCCGGCATATGTAAAGGTCATGCATAACGCGTTAAGCAAAGCTTTTCAAAAAGCGATAAAATGGGAATTAATTAGGGAGAACCCAGTGAAAGGAGTAACAGCGCCAACAGTACCTAAAACATCTAAAGAAGTTTGGACAGTCGAAGAGGCAAATCGCTTTTTGGATACCTGTACTGAGTGGAATGCATTGGTCCCTTTTATGTTAGGTATCTTTACAGGAATGCGTCGTGGAGAGATATTGGGCTTAAAATGGAGAAACATAGATTTGAAGAAGGGAGTAATCTATGTTCGAGAAAATTTGGTTCAAACTCGTACAGGCTTAATATTGAAAGATTTAAAAACCAGTAGCTCTCTGAGAGATGTTCATATTTCGACAACAGTTGTTGAGGTGCTTAAGAAGTACAGAAATGAGCAAGGGAAATGGAAAGAACGATTAGGGAAAGCGTATATTGATCAGGATTTCGTTGTTTGCACATTGAACGGGAACCCAGTATATCCACGGAATTTACTGAGAAAGTTTAGTGAGACTATCAAACTTGCAAAAGTTCCAAAGATGTCGTTTCACGGACTCAGGCATACGCATGCCACAATCTTAATGGCTTTAGGGGAGAATCCTAAGGCCATTGCAGAACGATTAGGACATTCTAGAGTAGGGGTTACTTTGGATGTTTATTCTCATACTAATCAGGAGATGCAACGTAAGATGGCAAATCGATTTGAGAAAGGTGTCAACGTGCAATTAAATAGCAGGAAAATAATTTTAAAGGAGATACAAAAGTATAATTTTTAGTATGTCTTGAATGAACAGGGGAGAGTAACTTAAAAGCTCTCTCCATGTATTTCGCTATTTAGGCAACATAGCCTTCGAAAGAGAAGGTTACATTATATTTTCTGATGCTTTATTTCTTCAGTAAGCTTATCGAATTTTTCTCCAATTTTCTTTAAGTGTTCTTCTTTTTTCTTATCTCTACGTAAGAATTTAACAATGAAAATGATAGCTGCTATGATTGCGACCAACTCCATAAAAACTATTACATAAAAAACAAATACAATTACATATCCAAAAACAACAATGTTTTAGAAAACAGCCAATATTTAAGAGAAGTATAAATATAGTTGAATTGAAACAAAAAAGCCATATCAATGATGATATGGCTTTAAAGAAGTCTTATTCAACTAAAGCATGCGCTAGTTAGATAATAATCTTATAAATCCAAGAAAAATGATGCTACCTGTCATAATGAAAAAATTCCTTTTAAACTTACCTTTCTCTTGTAATACCAAAGTGAAAATTATTATTCCTAATATGAAACATGAATAAGGTATCACAGTCCAGAATCGGTTTGTAACTAGTCCGTAGATAGGCAATATGATTACAATTGATATCAATAAAAAACTTGATTTTCTAACCAATTTATTTTTTCTCCCGTTTACTTCACCTTAAGAATTTCAAATTTCAAACAATAATTAATAATACTCCACTTCTTATTCTACTATCCTGCTATTATGCTGAACAAGAAAAAGCGTTCTTCTATTGATGATTCGCAATGCGTTAGTTGTATTAGGAAATTGTCTGTTGTTGTTTATTGAACAGCTTCATACATTTCTTTTATTGCTTTAATGACTGCATCTGGTCGATCAATATGAATCGCATGTCCAGCATCATCAACTATTATATGCTTGCTATTTGTAGACAATTTAACAAGTTCTTCTTGAAATTCAGTCCAGTAAGTCCAGGACTCTAATGTATGATAAGGTTGGTCACCTCCAGTAACTACGAGAAGAGGCATATTTCCAAGAGTTTTAGATGCACGGACTTGTTCAAGACTTTCTTCAAATTCATTTAATGAGGCTTCAAATCTAAATTGACCATAATATTCTTCTTTAACTTTATCTGAAAATAAAGGAGCCATAAATTTATTTTGATTCTCATGAACTGAGTCCAAAAGGATTACTCCAGCAACCTCTTCAGGATATTTACTTGCAAATAATCTAACATTTGCTCCTCCAAATGAATGCCCAACTAATACATAGGGTGGTTTCACTCCTGCATGTTGAAGTAACATCCGAAGATTTTCAACATTTTGCCTACTATGACGTGGTCGATCATCTTTTTCACTTTTCCCAATACCTGCCCTATCATAAATAAACATCTTCGCAAATCTTGATATTTCATTTCTAATGGAATTCCAATTAGTTAAATCCCAACCATATCCCGAATCAAATACCATAGTTACATTTGCATTTTTTTCTCCAAAAAACTCATAATAAAGCTCGATTCCACCTATATCAATTTTTTGATTTACTTCATTTTTTTTTACTTCATTCATTTACCTATTCCTCCAAAAATCTACTTACTTCAAGTAAGTGTAATATATCAATATTTTCTATAATATTAATGATTCCTTGTTCAACTAATCTGCCATTAGTTGCATACGAAGCTTCCATTTTATTGTTTAAATCCATCAAAAAGCTGTCCACCTAGTGGCACGTAGACTTCATTGACTAGTTCAACAAATGGCTGTTTATTTCCATTTCTAAAATACTCATCTAAGGTGTTGAAATACCTTTCAGAGAAAGATTCATCAAACTCCTTAAATGCTCTTACTAAACCTTTCCCACGTCCAGTCCACTGATTGTTAACTCGCAGAATAAAATCTGCAACTTGTATGGAAAGTAAATTAAGTGTCATCATAGCCTCTTCATCATTTTTTGAATCAACAAAATCATCAAGTAAATCATACACAAAATAACGCGATAATCGAATAAATTCAGGCGTTAATGATTCTGGACCTTCATTTAAATAATCAACTGCAACTTGTTTTATAGAATTAATCACAGGATGTTCCTTTAAAACAATTCCATCTTTGATCATACTAGCTAAAACAGGTCGTCCACTTTGTTTTTCTTTTGCAAAGTATTCTTTATAGGATAAATGATTATGTACAAACGATTCAATTTTCCAATCATATCTCACATAACTTTCTCTCGTATTAGGACAATCTTCATAAAAAACGATGATATCTAAATCGGAACTTTCTGTTGCTAATCCCTTCGATACACTACCTGCCAACAATGCAAACTGGCAATCTCTATGAAACTCATTAACAAAACGTTTTGCTGCAATTATTGCATCTAATTTCATTTCTTTCTCCCCCGCAATTACTTTCCTGCTATTCTCATACCAATTAAGATTTTAATAAAATTTCGATATATAATTCTTTTCACCTTTAAAAATATAATTTTTCTGGTTTGTCCAATAAAAAAGTCGGGTTTGCGACTCGTATTCTTGTTCAAGTATTAGTTACATAAGAATTAGAAAAAAATCTATGTATTTATAATATAAAGGTTCTGTTAAAGTATATTGTTGATTTTCATATTCAATAATGGCAGGATAATCGAACAGGGAAATTAATTATTTATGTCGAATATACCCAGTAATTATGTAAAAAAGGAGAAAAAAATGGTTAACTTTAATTTTAGTCTATTAAATTCATTAATTATTTTAGCTGTTTTATTTGCAACTATTTTTGCAATCGTTAAAATTGTAAAGAAATTAAAGCACTAATTGATGTTTAGTTGTATCAAAAAAGATAAGACCACAAAAAATGTGGTCTATTTTTTTTCTCAAAAATCAACATTTAAATTTAACAGAGCCAATATAAAAAGAAAATCTAGTTTTTTAGATTTTTTAGTACTTCATTAATTATGTTTATTACATTTTCAGGGTGACTCATGTGAATACTATGACCAGCATCGTTAATAATAATGTGCTGGCTATTATTTGATAAGCCTGCTAATTCCTTTTGGAATTCCATCCAAACAGCCATGGATTCAGCAGTATGATGGGGTTGTGTTCCTCCTGTAACAACTGTAAGCGGTATGTTACCTAATGATGTGACTGCACGGACTTGTTCCAAACTTTCTTCAAATTGGCTTAGAGAGATTTCATATTCAAATCCTTTAAAATAATCTTCTTGTACTTCTTTACTAAAAAGATGTACCATTTTTTCGTTTTGATCTGCATGAGAGGAGTCTAGAAGAATAACCGCAGCAATTTCTTCTGGATATATGTCAGCATATAATCTAACATTAATTCCACCAAATGAGTGACCTACTAGTACATATGGAGGCTTAATTTCCTCTTGTTGAAGTAAAGTACGTAAATCTTCAACAATTTGTTTGCTACTACGAGACCTTTCATCTTTTTGGCTTTTTCCAATGCCGGAACGGTCATACATAACTACTTTAGACAATTTAGATACACCAACTTTAATTGATTCCCAATAAGTTGAAGGACATCCGTACCCAGTATCAAAAACAAGTGTTGGACTATTGCTTTCTTCTCCAAAATATTCATAATACAGCTCAATACCGCCTATATCTACTTTGTATCCTGGACTATCTTTAATGATTTTACTCACAAACTTACCTCCTATGTTTAGTTTTCGGAAAATTACAAATTATACCGTACAAATTTTATCATAAAATATGGTCAATCGTACATAAACAACCAATTCTTGTTGAACTATCCTGCCATTTAGTTGAACAAGAACAAGTTATTTTTTGTGAATATGATATATATCCAGTTAATATAACATCTCATTTTCGGAAGTTTTGTCTACCTATAAATTCAACAACTGTAATGGATTTTTCCTTGCTCATCATTCATGGATTATATATTGTTTTATACAATCTCGTTCCAGCAATGTTTTGTAAGAGAGCAGCTGCTTTGAACATGTATAAAATTTTGTGTATTTCTGATTCGTCTAGTAGTAATCTTTGCGATAAAGCTAAAAAGAATAGAGTATTCGGTATACAAAGTTTGATGCAATTATAAGTTAGGTACAATGTATTTATTCTTTAAATAGTTGGATTTCAGTAACTACATGATAGAAAAGTAAAATGTATGGTTAAACTAAAATTAACCACGTTTTTGCCTTCAACTACGATTGGAGGAGAAAAACAAAGAATGACTGTTAAACGAACAGGGACAGGTTGGGGATTTCGGATTGATGTTGGTCGGGATCCCGGTACAGGAAAACGGAAACAAGTGTTTCGAGGTGGATTCAAAACAAAGCGTGAAGCGGAAGCAGCTCTTGCTAAATTTCAAGATGGTGTAAATGAGGGAACATACTTTGAGCCTTCCAAACAACTATTTGGAGAGTATATCTATCATTGGTTAGATACAGTTTATAAAGCGGAAGTACAAGCGACGACCTTTGAAAAAACAAAAGGGGTAGTGAATGTACATATTGTACCTTACTTCCAACAGTATCTGCTAAAAGATATACAGGCCTTTGATATCGATACGTTTTATTCGAAGAAGTTGAAGGAAGGGTTATCACCCGCCTACGTGAAAATCATGCACAACACGTTAAGTAAAGCTTTCCAGAAAGCTTTAAAATGGAAAATATTGCGGGAGACTCCTATGGATGGAGTAACTGCACCTTGCATTAAAAAGAAGCCTAAAGAAATTTGGACAAAAGAAGAGGCGAAACGATTCTTAGATGTATGCGAAAAAAGAAACTGTGCAATTCCATTTTTACTTGCAATTTTTACTGGTATGCGTCGAGGTGAGATATTAGGGCTTAAATGGAGACATATCGACTTGGAGCGCGGCGTCATCTATGTGCGTGAAAATCTGGTTCAAACCAGTAGTGGAATAGATATAAAAGAACTAAAAACATTAAGCTCACTGCGTGATGTTCATGTTTCACTCTTCGTTGTTGAGAAGTTAAGGGAGTACAAGCGGAAGCAAGAAACCATCCGGCAAACGTTAGGACATGAGTATGCTGATCATGATTTAGTCGTCTGTACTTACAGAGGCAACCCCTTATTTCCACGTAACTTGTTGCGAACGTTCAAAAGTATGATTAAAGTTGCCGGGGTTCCTAACATTACATTTCATGGTCTGCGACATACGCATGCCACAATCTTGATGATTATGGGAGAAAACCCGAAGGTTGTACAAGAACGATTAGGCCATTCTAGGGTAGCTGTCACCCTGGATTTTTACTCCCATACAAACCAAGAAATACAACGGAAAACGGCGACCCGTTTTGAAGAGGAATTCTTACATGAAAAATAAATGTGCAGTTTTTGTGCAATTTGAAGAAAATCAAAAATATGCATTGGAAAATGTAGGGGTAACGAAAAAGCGAAAACCCTTATGTATCAAGGGTTTTCGCTTCTCAAAAAGTATGATCCCGACTGGGTTCGAACCAGCGACCTCCACCCTGTCAAGGTGGCGCTCTCCCTGCTGAGCTACAGGATCACGATAATTATAGGTACATCAATATTTCTAGTACTTCTATTAGCTCTATTATACATATTTGAGTGAAGACCTGCAACCATTTTTTTACTGCAATAAAATCATTCAATAAGCAATTACCCATATCAGTTTTTATATAAACCCCTTTTCATAGAAATTTATACCATTAGTATGAAGGCATTACTTTTTAGATGGAGAATCTTTATAATAGTGAAGGTGTGTAACGTAATCATAACGGAAGAGCCGTTTAAAAATATGAAAATACGGGTGAAGGTATGAAGAAAAGGGGCAAATGGATTTTATTACTGACTTGTATTATGGTAATTTTATTTCCGAAAGTGTTTTATGCGGAAGGAACACAGGGGCAACCGGATGTTTTTGGGAAATATGCTGTATCGATTGAAGCGAAGACAGGGGATATTTTGTATGATAAAAGTGCTCATGCGAGAGCATTTCCTGCGAGCATAACGAAAGTGCTGACGGCTATCCTGCTTTTGGAAAATGTAAAGCCGGGCGAGCGGATTGCATTTTCACAAAAGGCTTTAGAGCAAGAGAAGAGCAATTACCAAATTGAATTTAAAGCTGGGGAAACAGTGGACAGGGATACTGCATTGACCATATTGATGGTGCTAAGCGCCAATGATATGGCTTATGCAATTGGTGAACATATTGGGCGAAGCGAAGAGGCGTTTGCGGCTTTGATGAATAAGAAAGCCAATCAGCTTGGAGCAAAGGATAGTCATTTTGTGACGGCAAACGGCCTTCACAATCCAGAGCATTATACAACTCCGTATGATATGGCACTTATCGCACGAGAAGCCATGCATCATCCTGAATTAATGAAAGCAATGTATACTAAGCATGCTAAGGTAACCACTTCACTTCAAACAAAAGAAATATTCAATAAAGCCAAGTTTTTTAAAAATCCTGCTACTATCGCAGGGAAAACAGGGTTTACAAGCCAAGCTCGTAATACGCTGATTGAAATCAATAAGCAAGATGATAAGGAGATTATTAACGTCGTTATGGCTTCGGCGAATCCTATTATATACGAAGATATGAAGATTATTTCTGACCATGTGTTCCCGCAGCTGGAAAAACACACAGTGTTAGATAAAACGAACTGGAAACAGAATATAACATTGCTTAATAAACAGATAGAAGGCGAATTGGAACGGAATATAGTACTTGAAACGAGAGGTGGAGAAGAGAAACAGTTCAAAACGGTGTTTACACCTCTTGCTCAAAATGAGGAGAAACTTTACAGCAAAGGTATTGTAAAAGGTGAAGTGATCGGACAGATAGAACTGAAAAAGAACGGTTTGTCTGTAGAAAAGGTGAATGTGCTGGCAAAAGGAGATACTGTATTTCATAAACCTATTTTCTCAAAAACTTCTAATAAGCCAATTTTGATTACTATGTTTGCAGGTCTGCTTATCTTATTTATTGGTTTACGTGTAAGAAAAATCCGAAGAGTAAAAGCAAGAAAAGCTATGCTATACAATCGTATGCGTTAATAGTAAAGAGCGAATTTCTAAATAAAGAAATTCGCTCTTTTTGTATTCACGTAGAATGATATTGTCTAACGAAGTAGTCAAAAAATGTAATATTTTATAGTAGATTTGGAGATACGGTGAGAGGTATTACTGTTTTGAGAGGTTTAATCAAAACTCGAAATATGAAGGAATTTAAAGAAAAATGAAGAATGCATTGAGTTTAACATAGAGATGAAGAGGAAATAAGATTATTTTTGTCTAAAAAATCGAAATACAAACAATTTTTTCACTTTATTTTTAGGTATTCTTTTTTTATAATGTAATTAATAAGAATATGTTAATGTTTAAATTCAGAAAATTTTATATATTAAAGAAATATATTATGTTAGTTTGTTAGTTTAAGGGGTTTTTTGTCATTTAAGAAAAACAGAAGATTGGTAGTGGTTAGTATGAGGAAAGTATTGAAAGTTACTTCAACGTTATTCATGGTGATACTGGCTATTGCAGCTGCAGCTGTCCTTTTCTTTGTTTTTCAATCAAAAGGAAATATTGAAAAAGTGCCAAGTATTTTTGGATACAAGCCGTTAACGGTGTTATCTAATAGTATGCAGCCGACTTTTAGTGCAGGAGATATAGTTCTCATCAATGTTGATACAGAACCAAAAGTAAATGATGTTATAACCTATAAGCATCCAGATGGTATTTTGGTGACACATAGAATTGTGAAAACAGAAGAAAAAGACGGGAAAGTATTTTTTAGAACGAAAGGTGACAACAACAACGTAGAAGATGATGTTTTTGTTTCAAGAGAGAGCATCTTGGGGGTAGAAGCCATCAGTATTCCTAAAGCTGGATATGTTGCCAAGTTCGTTTCAGGGCCAGTAGGCTTCATTTTATTAGTAGCATTTCCGTTGTTTATGTTTTTAATTTTAGAAATTTTTCAGCGTCTCGGGATAATCGGAAAAAAAGAGACGGATATACAGCATTAAATAGACAATCTATTGAGATAAAGGAGTGGTGACGAATGAAGACATAACAATACACCATGTCAATTCGTACAAAATATTATAGTAAAAGAAGGGTAGGAACGGAGAAATGAAAAACGTAAAAAAAGCTTTATTAGGAACAGCTTTAGCTGGAGCACTAGTTGTAGGCGGAGGGTATGGTACATATTCTTGGTTCACAGCTCAAGTAACTGCAAGCGGTGAAGTACAAAATACTACTTTAGAGCTAAATAATGGTGTAGTAGAAGCAGGATCATTATTCCCAGAAGGAAAAAAACTAGCACCTTCTCGTGAAACTGGAGAGAAAACTATTACTATCGTAAATACTGGTGAAGAAAATATGTTCGTTCGCGGTAAAATCGATTTCATGGTAGAAAAAGATAACGAACCAGCAAAAAATCTGTTAAAAGGTTACAGAGTACAACCTGTATTAAAATATAACGGTGAAGTTATTGCAGATTTAGGTTGGGTGGAGATTAAAGATTTACAACCACTTTTAGATCAATGGCTTCCAGGTAAAGATGGCACAGGAAATAACCCTGCAGATTCCGGACAGTTCGCAGCTGGCGACAAATTCGAAATCGTTTTAAATGTAATGTTAGAAAAGAATGCAGGCAACGAATATCAAGGTGCTACTCTTAAAGGAAACTTCGAATTCCAAGGAAAACAAATTGACGAAAATGCAAAATTTCCAAATAACTAATCATTCGTGATTTCTGTACAAAAATAGTCGGTGCAATAACCGGCTATTTTTCATAAAAAATTTATTGTAAGGGATATGTTCTATGAAAAAAAATAGAGGAAGATTTAATGTTAGCTTTCTTAATTTTGCAGTCTGTACTTTGTTGATTTTATGTTTTAGTTTAGGGTGTAATTTGCAAAGCGTATTTGCTGCTGACGATGAAGTGTTTCAGCTGCGGATACAAAGCGGTGATGTAGAAGTGCAAAATCTCTTTGAATCTCAAACACGCTTAGCTCCTTCCAGAACGACCGATGTTACTACAGTAATTCTATCTAATGGTGGAAGCGGCAATTTAGATATTACATCGAATTTTACTTTTTGGGTTGAAAAAGATGGTGTAAGCAAATCTGAGCTGCAGTCTATGCTTTCAAAATACATGGTTAAAGTGGTACCATATTATGATGGTGAAGCAATTGACATGTCTTCAGCAGGCTTAACAGGTGATTGGATTTCTGTTGTTGAATTTATGAACAAATTTAATAAAGAAAATCAAATCATAGCAACATTAGCTCAGGATCAAAAATTCGAGTTTCAAGTACAGGTGAAATTACTTGAAACAGCTGGAAATGAATTTCAACAAGCAAACTTGAAAGGAACCTTTACTGCAACAGGGGCTGAAGCTGTTACAGGCACTGAATCGCCTGGAGGAGAGAATCCTTCAACAGGAAATCCAGTTATAAAAGTAGAACCAACAAACCCTCTTCCTCATACGGCTACTTCTATGTTCACTTATCTAGCTCTCGGGGCTATGTTATTAGCTCTTGGAATTGGGGTTTTATATTGGAGAAGGATTAAAGATGTATTTTAAAAAATGATAGGAAATGGAATAAACAATCTGTAAGACCTGTTTCAGCAGGCGTCGTTTAATGGAGGATTTCTATGAATCTAAATAGGAAGATTAATAAAATAAAGTCGTTATTTTTACATACGGCACTGTTCTTTCTCATAGTTGGCTATGGTACAGCAGGAACTTATTCTTATTTTACGTCAGAAGTAAAAAGTACTGTAAGTCTGCAAAATGCAACGCAAGATGAAATAGTGGAAATTGAAACTGGGGAAGTGCAGTATGATAGTAGCTGTAAGGCAGTTCAAAGCGTAAGTATAAAGAATATTTACAGTATAGATGTACCAATTACAATTGATGGAACAAAATATACTCTTACACCAGGACAGCAGATTTCCCATGAACAAGTTCTCAGCGATAATTGTGAAAGTTTCGGAGAAAAAATGTATCATATTGTTGGATTTAAGGGGTATTTTGATCATATGGTGACTGCTAATGTGGACCAAGAAAAACTGAACCCAACTGTTTCAGAAGGTACGGAGAATACTTCGAACGTAGATCAGGAACCAGCATCAAGTAAAGCTCAAAGTGATGTGGAGTTAGGAAAAAGCGAGAATACGGGATTGACAGAGGAAAAAAATATTGGGGCTGCTAGTGAAAATTCACAAGCAGAACTTGATAAAGAGTAGTTTTATTTGGTGTATACCTAAGCCCTTTCTATAAGGGCTTAGGTTGTTTTTGAATGGTTACATGGTAGTATTTTGAAAATTTTATAAGAGATTTTTATGAAAAATAAAACCCGGTTCTTGCTTTTACAAGAACCGGGTTTTATTTTTGCTTATTTTTCCATTGATTAAATTCTAAAAAATCTTTAAACTGCTCTTTTGATACTCCAGAGTTCATTGCTTCTTTAACAAGCGTGAGCCATTCTGAATCCAAACGGTATTCCTGAATAGAGTCATCTTGGATTAAAGAGTCTACAGGGACATGAAGTACAACTGCAACTTTTTCTAAAAATTGTATGGACGGGTTTTGTTGTATATTTCTTTCGATGGAACTTATATACGATTTTGCCACACCGGCTCTTTCAGCTAACTCTGTCAGCGAGATGCCCCGTTGTAGACGAAGTTGTTTTATACGCTCGCCTATCATTCCATAAAACGCACCTTTCTTATGTAGTACATAATTCTACGCTATTATACCATAAATATGAAACAGTAATATTACAAAACATTACAATTTTCATCGCGTTTCTTACTGTGGAGCAGAGGCAAGAAACTGACGTATTTCTTCCAAACTCATTCCTATATCAAGTGCATGTAAGATTAAATCTATCCATTCTTGATCCAATGATTCAACTCTGCTCATTCGCAACCTCATCTCCTCTTAACGTTTGTATGTATATTTTGTAAAGGGTGTAACAGTTCTTCTCTATGACTTTGTATTAGGAAAGGATATTTACTAATAACAATATATTATTATTATAAAAAATAGTTAACGATAATTCTGTCGAAATTTGTAGAATCTATTTCGCGTATGTTTTTTGAATATTTCGTCACATAGTACAGAAATATAGATATTAAAATTGGGCAAATTCAAAAGAAAATAAAGAAAATTCTTAAATTTCGTCTTTTTTTGAATTTATTTCATATGGTTTATTAATAAAAAATGTAAAGAGGGTTTTTCTGAAAGAAAATTCGACAAATTCTATTTTTTCAATATGTACAAGATTTTAAAACAGAAATATTTACAAATTAATCTATTAATCTATAAATTATTACAAAATAATATTGAGAAATCTCTGAATTTTTTGTATTATTTAAATGTAAAGGTTATTATTTTTAGGGGAGGAATTGACTTGAAAAGGAAGACACCGTTAAAAGTTTTATCAGCTTTAGCAGCGGGAACACTATTAAGCTGCACATTTGCATTTACGCCATCTGTAAATGCGGCAACACCTATCGAAACTACAGTATCAAGTCCGATCGATATGCATCTTATCCCGGATGAGAGATTGGCAGCAGCGTTGCAGAAGCGCGGACTTATTAAAAAGAATGCATCCAAAGCAGAAATTACAAAAGCAGTTGAGGAATACGTAGCGAAGAAGCAAGGGGAAAAACCGGGGAAAGAGTCTGTTGAAACAAATGGACAAAGTGAATTTGTAAAGAAAACAAAAGATGCAAAGATGGACCAGAAGGCTGCATTGAAAAAAGAGACAAAGTCCTTTAAAGGAGAGCAACCGACAGGCTCTTTAGCGACGAAAGGCAAAACGGACGGATTATTGCCACCATCACCTGCAAAACAAGCGAAATATAATGGTTCTGCACGTGTGGACAAGCCTCTTGTATTGCTTGTAGAATACTCTGATTTTAAACATAACAATATTGATCCGGAAGCTGGCTATCTGTATTCTAAAGATTTTAGCCGTGAGCATTATCAAAAGATGCTATTCGGTGATAAGGCATTTACAGCTACTGATGGTTCAGGACAAATGTCTGAAAAAATTCAAACGTTTAAACAATACTACGAAGAGCAATCTGGCGGCAGCTATTCTGTGGATGGATACGTTTCCGAGTGGTTAACTGTTCCTGGTACAGCAAAAGAGTACGGGGATGACAATCCTGCTGGAGGTCATGATAACTTAGCACCGAAAGGTCCTCGTGATCTAGTAAAAGACGCATTAAATGCAGCGGCAGCAAGCGGTGTTAATTTATCTGAATTTGACAACCTTGATATTTATGATTTAGATGGCGATGGCAATATTTATGAGCCAGACGGCTTAGTGGATCATTTAATGATCGTTCATGCTGGTGTTGGGCAAGAAGCTGGCGGCGGTAAATTAGGTGATGATGCGATTTGGTCTCACCGCTGGGTTTTAAATGGGGTATATCCTGTTGCAAATACAACAGCAAAGGTTCCTTATTGGGGCGGCAAAATGGCGGCATATGATTACACAATCATGCCGGAAGACGGAGCAACTGGTGTATTCGCTCACGAATACGGTCATGATTTAGGTCTTCCAGATGAATACGATACACAATACACTGGTCAAGGTGAACCAGTTCAATCTTGGTCTATTATGAGTGGCGGCAGCTGGGCAGGTAAAATTGCTGGAACGCAGCCAACGAGCTTCTCTCCGCAAAACAAAGACTTTTTCCAAAAGACTATCGGCGGAAACTGGGCAAATATTTTAGAGGTGGACTACAATAAGATTTCACCATTCGGAACGCTTTCCTATTTAGATCAAAGTGTAACGAAATCTAACCGTCCTGGTATTATTAAAGTGAACTTGCCGAAGAAAGCAGTAAAGGGTATTGAACCTAAGTTTGGTCAAAAGTATTACTACAGCACGAAGGGCGATGATCTACATACGGCTATGACAAGCCCTGTGTTTGACTTAACGCAAGCAACAAACGCAACATTTGATGTTAAAGCGTATTATGACATTGAGTTTGATTATGACTACTTATATGTTAATGTACTTGCTGAAAATGGAACAAAACTAGCAACGATTGATGTAATTGGAGATAATGATACAGATGGCGATGCACGTGCAGAATCATCTAAAGGTCAATGGGTAGATAAGTCTTATAACTTAAGCCAGTTTGCAGGTCAAAAAGTGAAAGTTCAGTTTGAATATGTAACAGATGGCGGCTTGGCACTTGATGGTTTTGCTTTCGACAATGCAACATTAACAGTAGACGGTAAAGTTGTTTTCTCTGATGATGCAGAGGGAACACCGAAGTTTACATTAGATGGAGCAGTTGTATCTAATGGTATGGATTACAAAGATCACTACTATTACTTAGAGTGGAGAAACTATGCAGGTGCTGACGTGGCGCTTCAATACGGAAGAGGTCCTGTATACAATACTGGTTTAGTAGTTTGGTATGCAGATGAAAGCCAAACAGATAACTGGGTAGGAGTACATCCTGGTGAAGGTTTCTTAGGAGTTGTAGACTCCCATCCAGAAGCGATTATTGGTAGCTTAAATGGCAAACCATCTGTATTCCAAAGCACTCGTTACCAAATTGCTGATGCGGCGTTCTCATTTGATAAAACTCCAGCTTGGTATGTAAATTCTCCATCACGTGGAATTTTCGATTATAAAGGACTACCAGGTGTAACAACATTCGATGATTCTAAAACATACATGAACGATTTAATCCCAGATGCAGGACGTAAAATTCCTAACTTAGGCTTGAAATTCCAAGTTGTAGGTGAAGCGAAAGATAACTCTGCAGGTACAATCTGGATTCATAAGTAAGAACAAAAAGGCTGTTCGGGAGGTTTCTCTCGACAGTCTTTTTCTTAAAGTAAAAATCCTTTGACACTGTTATAGTATGTTTAATTATTTTTCGTTCAAATGTTTAAACAAAAAAGCGGATAGGGGGAACGATATGAGTATTACAACTCTAGTGGAGAAACAGAAAGCTTATTTTTACAGTAGTAAAACAAGGTCGTTAGAGGCTAGGCTACGTCATCTTGAGGCGTTATACAGAGGAATTCAGCGTTATGAAGATGAGGTTTTTCAAGCTTTGAAGGCAGACTTAAATAAATCACAATTAGAAGCATTTTCAACTGAAATTGGATATGTATTAAAGGAAATTTCTTTCGTAAAGAAGAGGTTGGCCTCTTGGATGAAACCGAGGCGTGTGAAAAATACAGTGCTCTTTATTGGCGCAAAAGGGAAAATTGTACCAGAGCCGTATGGAGTGACATTGATTGTGGCACCTTGGAATTATCCGTTCCAGTTGGCCATTGCGCCGCTTATTGGAGCGATTGCAGCTGGGAATACTGCGATTGTGAAGCCGTCTGAGTTAACGCCGAATGTATCCCGATTGCTTGCAAAGCTGCTTGGGGAATTATTTGAAGAGGAGCATATTGCAGTCGTAGAAGGTGACAAGGATACGAGTACAGAGCTATTGGAGCAACCATTTGATTATATCTTTTTTACAGGAAGCGTTCCAGTTGGGAAGATTGTTATGGAAGCTGCGGCAAAACGATTGACTCCCGTAACGCTGGAACTCGGAGGAAAAAGTCCGTGTATCGTCCATGAAGATGCTAAGCTTGAGGTAGCTGCCAAGCGTATCGTTTGGGGGAAATTTGTAAATGCTGGTCAAACATGTGTGGCACCGGATTATGTTTACGTCCATCATAAAGTAAAAGATGAGTTTCTTCATTACATGAAAAAAGCAATTCATGCCCAGTATGGAAGTAATCCGTTAGAAAATAAAAATTACGTTCGTATCGTAAGTGAAAGACATTTCGAGAGGCTTGTTTCATTTTTACAAGATGGAAATCCTGTAATTGGGGGAGAGACAGATTCATCTAAGCTGCTTATTACGCCTACATTATTAGATGGTGTAACTTGGGAATCTCCAATTATGCAGGATGAAATTTTCGGGCCGATTTTGCCGATTTTAGTGTATGACGATATCGAAGAGGTTATAAAAAAAATCAATGAACGTCCGAAGGCACTGGCGCTGTACTTATTTACAGAAAGCAAGGAGATGGAACAGAAAATAGTGGGCCGTATTTCCTATGGAGGGGGCTGCATTAATGATACCGTGTATCACCTTGCTAGTCCGTTTTTACCGTTTGGCGGGGTAGGGGAAAGCGGCATTGGAAACTATCACGGTGAGTATAGCTTTAAGGCGTTCTCTCATTATAAGAGTGTATTATATCAATCGACCGCCCTTGATTTAAAATTCCGCTATGAAACGAAAGAAAATGCTTTGAAAATCATTCGAAAGTTGTTAAAATAAAGATTATATGCAATTGTAATGGTAGTATGTTCAACCCCTTTCTCTTGAAGGGGTTTTTCTGTTATGGAATGTATTATCCTAGTACTTGGAAAGCATACTAATTTTTAGAAAATACATACAGTGTAAATATATGATAACAGGTTATAAACGAAAGAGTATCCTGTATGATGAATATTAGATAAAGGATCGTTTTTCAAAACATAGAGAGAAAAGGACGGGAAAATGAAAAAAATTATTACAGTTGATTCGGTAGAAAAGCATTTTGCGGGTCAAGCGGTGATACCTCCATTATCACTTGATATAGAAGAAGGAGAATTTTTAACCATTTTAGGGCCGAGTGGATGTGGAAAAACAACATTGCTTCGCATGATTGCAGGGTTTGAAACGCCAACAAAGGGGACTATTTCATTAGATGGTCAGCGTATAAATGATTTGCCTCCATATAAGAGAGATATGAATCTTGTGTTTCAACATTATGCGTTATTTCCACATATGACAGTTGAAAAAAATATTCGCTTTGGATTAAAGATGAAGAATATACCTGAGAAGGAACAAAAGCAACGCGTAGAAGAAGCGATATATTTGACACAGCTAATGGAACTTCGCCATCGCAAGCCAAGCAAGCTGTCTGGGGGACAGCAGCAACGGGTAGCAATTGCTCGCGCCATTGTGAATAATCCGAAGGTGCTTTTGTTGGATGAGCCGCTTGGAGCGCTTGATTTTAAGTTGCGGAAAGACCTGCAGCGTGAATTGAAAAATCTCCAGCGTAACTTAGGTATTACGTTCATCTATGTTACACATGATCAAGAAGAAGCCATGAGTATGAGTGATCGTATTGCTGTTATGAATAAAGGAAAGATAGAGCAACTTGGCACGCCCAAAGAAATTTATCATGAGCCGAAAAGCATGTTTGTGGCAACGTTTATCGGAGAAAACAATATTTTATCGAACGGGGAAGGGTATGTGTCCGTGCGGCCGGAAAAAGTGAAGGTGTATCCACGGGAAGAAGCTTTTGCTGTAAACAATAGGTTAGCTACTATAGAGGATGTAGAATTTGTAGGAAACATGGACAAGGTATATCTGAAGGAAGAGGCTTCTTCTTCTATACTGATTTCTTATCAGCCATCTGAAGGAGAAAGACAATGGACTGTAGGAGATTCTGTCTATGTAGGGTGGAAGAAAGAAGATGAGGTGAGCTTGCGGTGAATAAAGGGAAACTGTTAGCCCTGCCAGCGGCTCTTTGGCTCCTGTTCTTTTTTCTAATACCTCTTGTATTTGTAGGGGCCTTTGCTTTTTTTGAGCGTGGCACATATGGAGAGATAATAAAGAGCTTTACATTAGAAAATGTTATGCGTGTGTTTGATTCTCTATATCTTACTATTTTATGGAAAACCTTTGTCATTGCTACTATTACAACGGTGTTATGCTTGTTCATCGGGTATCCCTTTGCATATACAGTCACTATAATAGATAGAAAATGGCAATCAGTGTTGTTATTATTGGTTACAATTCCATTTTGGATTAATTTTTTAGTTCGATCTTATGCTTGGATTGTGATTTTACGTTCGCAGGGGCTTGTGAATACGTTTTTATTAAAAATGGGTCTTATAGAGCAACCGTTAAACTTATTATACAATACACCGGCAGTGGTTCTTGGAATGGTATACACTTTATTGCCTTTTATGATTTTGCCGGTCTATGCATCGATAGAACAGTTGGATAAACGAAAGCTAGAAGCTGCGAGTGATTTAGGAGCATCTCCGTTGAAGGCGTTTTGGAATGTCACCTTGCCAATGACAACGTCTGGGATTATAACAGGATCTATTTTAGTTTTTGTGTCATCGATTGGGATGTTTGTCGTTTCAGATATTATGGGTGGATCTAAGGTGGCATTAATCGGAAACGTGATTCAAAACCAGTTTTTAGGAGCTCGAAATTGGCCCTTCGGTTCAGCGCTTTCCCTTTTCATCGTGTTATTCTCCGTTTTATTAATTTATTTATACTATCGTGCGGCCAAAGTATACAATTACGAGAGCGGAGGGGAGTAGAGCTATGAAAAAGTTTTTGGTTACATATGCATGGCTAATCTTATTGTTTTTATATTTTCCAATGATTGTACTCATGGTATATTCCTTTAATGATTCCAAAATTAATGCACAGTGGCAAGGCTTTACGTTTGACTGGTATATTATGCTGTTTCAAGACCCGGATGTATTGAATGCTTTTCTGAATAGCCTTATTATAGCTGTCGTTACTACAATTGTAGCAACGATAATTGGTACATTTTGTGCCGTAGCTCTGCATCGCTACACATACCGTTTCAAGCCTGCTTTGAATGGTCTTATTTATTTGCCAATATTAGTGCCGGATATTTTAATGGGGTTATCACTTCTTATTTTATTTAGTCAAATTGGGATTGAATTGGGAAAAACAACAATTATTATAGCTCATGTTACATTTAGTATTTCGTTCGTCGTTGTGGTGTTATCAGCACGTCTTGCTGGGATGGGAAAGGAATTGGAAGAAGCTGCAAATGATTTGGGAGCAACACCGTTTCGAACATTTCAATATGTTACACTTCCAAGCTTGGCACCTGGTATTGTGTCCGCTGCGTTGCTTACGTTTACATTATCAATTGACGATTTTGTTATCAGCTTCTTTGTTTCTGGTCCAGGCTCTACTACATTGCCGCTTTATATATACGGTATGGTGAAAAAGGGGGTTACACCGGAAATCAATGCATTATCTACGATTTTGATGGTTGCAATTGTTGTGCTTATGCTGTTATCGGAATTGTTCCGTAGGAAAGGAACAGATGGGGAAAGTGGCAGAAGCGGACAACTGCCTCTATAATACAGGAGGGAAAACAGATGAAATGGATGAAAACAGCTTTGTCTCTTGCGGTTTCCGTTGGATTAGTTGGCGGAGTTCTGGCAGGGTGCGGAGAGAAGAAAGAAGAATTAAACGTCTATAGCTGGGCGGACAACTTTGATGAAGGTGTTATTAAGGATTTTGAAAAAAAATATAATGTCAAAGTAAATTATGATGTATATGCAAGTAATGAAGAAATGCTTGCCAAGCTGCAAGCAGGCGGTGCTAAGTATGATTTAATTCAACCGTCAGATTATATGGTATCGACTATGATTCAGCTTGGATTGTTAGAAGAGTTGGATAAGAGTAAGATTCCGAACACTCAAAATCTCGTTTCTACGTTCCAAACACCTCCGTTTGATCCGGACAATAAATATTCTATTGTGTATACGTGGGGTGTGACGGGGATTGCATATAATACAAAATATGTAAAAGAACCGATTGATAGTTGGTCTGATCTTTGGGATTCTAAATATAAAGGGCGTGTAACAGTGTTAAATGACTCTCGTGAAGCGCTTGGAATGGCTCTTATAAAGAATGGATTCTCCAATAGCTCTACAAACGAAGTGGAGATTAAAACTGCATTTGAAGACTTGCAAACTCTTCTTCCTAATATTCTTGCGTTTGACACGGATACAATCAAGCAGAAGTTTATCGCGGAGGAAACGTGGATTGGAACGGTTTGGTCCGGAGATGCTGCATTCATTGCTAAAGATAATAAGGATGTAGCCTACGTTGTACCAAAAGAAGGCGGGACAATTTGGGCAGATACATTAGCTATTCCAAAAGGAGCAAAGCATAAAGAACTAGCCGAGAAATTCATTAATTATTTAATGGATCCAAAGGTAAGTGTGAAAAACTATGAATCCATCGGTTACAGTAATCCGAACGAGGCTGCGTATGAGTTGCATAGTAAAGAGTATCGTGAAAATAAAATGATTTTCTTAAGCAAGGAAGAGCTAGAGAGAACGGAATGGTTGATGGATGTAGGTAAAAGCTTAAAAACTTATGACCAATATTGGACAGAACTGAAAACAGGAACAGAAAAATAAGATAGGAACGCGATTTCTGCTAAGGAATCGCGTTTTTTAAAGAGATAAAAAATAAAGAGCATTATGTTCATGTAAAGCAGGGGGAAGAGGTATGTATAAAAAATTGTTTAACAAACATACATATTTAGGAGCATTTTGTATGTTGCTACTATTTTTATTTGGTATTATTGTTTCCAAAATTATGAATAAAGAACCGCTGGTTGTAGACGAGGTGCTAAAAAATCAATTGCAATCTTTTCAATCAGAAGGGGCAATCACGTTTTTCTCTTATTTCACTGAGATGGGGGCAGAGGCAGGGATTATCCTTGTTCTTATTTTGACTTTGATTTGGCTGTGGATAAAACGTCGGGATTATATTTCGATGATAATACTAGTCGTGTCAGTAGTTGGTGCACAACTCTTAAACAAGATTATTAAAGAAGGGGTTGCAAGAGAACGTCCTTCCATACAGGAAGCGGTAGATGCAATTGGTTACAGTTTTCCAAGCGGACATGCGATGGTTGGAGTTGTTATGTATGGATTTGTTGCTTTTCTCATGATTCAAGGAATAGCTGGAAAAACTAAGCAAGCTGCTGTTGCTGTTTGTGCTGCGGTATTGGTTATTTTAATTGGCTTAAGCCGAATTGTTTTATCTGTACACTATCCTTCAGATGTACTAGGTGGCTATTGTTTAGGTGGATTGTTGCTCGTTTCATTTTTATATCTGAATTACTTTTTGCACGTTCGATTTAAAAAGTAACAGCATTCTATAGTTTCTGTTATTAAACGTAGTGATTGCATTTTTTTGAGGAGGGCTGCATATGAAAAGTTCAGTATCAAAGCTTGATGGATGGGGAAGAATGGGCTTGTTCATTCATCGATTTCGTTTTACGGTTTTAGTAGTATTACTGCTTGTTGCCGTTCTGCTAGGAAGTTTTGCAGCTAAGCTTCCTTCTATCTTAGGTGGAGATGGTTTCAAAACACCTGGAGATTATCAACGGACGCAAAAAATATTGGAGCAAGATTTTAAGCAGTCTCAGCATACGATGTTTTTAGTGTTTCAAAAGAAAAAAGGAGCATCGCAAGAAGTATTTCGTAAAAATGTAGGGGATGTTGTAAAGCAAATTGAAAAACACGAGCAATATACAGTATTCCGCCATCCATTGAACGAACCTGCCATGATTAAAGCAGATATAGCCTATGCTACGATTTTATTAAAAGGAAAAAACGAAGACGAGATTACAAAGAATACTCTTGCGTTTGCCAAACAGATTCAAAAAGAGAGCAACAGTATCGTCAAAGTATCGCCTACAGGCTATACAGTCATTAATGATGAAATTAACAAACGAAGTCAGAGTGATTTAAAGAAAGCTGAAATGATTGGGGTACCGATAGCATTTCTTGTGCTGCTGGTTTCATTTGGGAGCTTGATGGCTTCTGTTTTACCAATTATAAATGGGGCGCTAAGCGTGATTACAACGATGGGAATCTTGTATTTTATCGGACAAGATAAGGAGCTCTCTGTATTTGTATTGAATGTGGCACCGATGATTGGGTTGGCGCTGTCTATCGATTTTGCCTTATTGTTTGTAAATCGATTCCGTGAAGAGCTGCAAACAAAGGATGTAAAAGCAGCGATGGCTGCGACGTACCAAACAGCTGGTCGCGCGATTGTGTTTTCGGGTCTTTGTGTATTTGTCGGATTATCCGGATTGTTTTTCTTTGAAATTGATTATATACAGTCTGTGGCTATCAGCGGGATGATTGTTGTTGTCATGAGTATGTTGTTTTCTTTAACCCTTATGCCATCTTTTCTATCCCTAATGGGAAAACGGTTATTGAAGAAGGGTATGAAACATCACGCAGTAACAAACACATTTTGGCGCAGCTTTGCTAATTTTGTTATGAAGTATCCTGTTATGATGACCATGGTCGTGCTAGCATTTATTTTCGTTTGTTTATTGCCTCTTCGGGATGCGAATTTGCAATTTCCTAGTGTGGAAGCTTTGCCGGAAAAGAGTGATGCCCGAATATCATATGAGCGATATGAACAGGAGTTTAATCAAAAGGTTAAAATGTATGCTGATGTGACAATTGTTGTAACAACACCGGAGAAGATGACGGAAAAAAAGAGTCTGCAAACGGTGGAACGCATTGTGACAAAATTGGAACAGGATAAGAAAGTATATGAAGTTACAAGCTTATATCAACAATTGAACAATATGCCGAGCGAGCAGCTTTATAATTTGTTACAAAGTTCCCAAAAACCGCAGGTGCAGCCGATTTTTGATGCTTACACACAGGGAAATAAAACATTTTTACAAGTGTGGTTAAATGAAAAGCCAAAATCTTCAGGAGCAAAAGAATGGGTGCGTTCATTTAAAGAAACTTACAAGGTGGAAGGTGTCGTCTACTCTGTCGGAGGTTATACGAAATTTGAAC
The DNA here is from genome assembly GCF_017742235.1 of Bacillus sp. 165. GTDB lineage: Bacteria > Bacillota > Bacilli > Bacillales > Bacillaceae_G > JAGHKQ01. The sequence continues at coordinate 380,303 of NZ_JAGHKQ010000001.1, read as the reverse complement.
AGGAGCTGCAGGATGAAATCAAATCGAAAATTGGAATAGGTGCATCAGTCATTTTAGGATCGACATTCCTAATCTTAATGATTGCCTTCCGTTCGCTTTTGATTCCATTGAAAGCAATTGTTATGAATATTTTAAGCTTGAGTGCGACCATTGGAATTATAATATGGTTGTTCCAAGGAGGACATTTTGGACTTGAACAAAGTGCTGTGATGTATGTGTTGCCGATTTTTGTTTTCGGCCTCGTATTTGGACTAAGTATGGACTATGAGGTATTTCTTATTTCCAGGATGCATGAGATCTACAATGAAACAAAGGATAATGATTATTCAACATTAGAAGGACTTGTATCTACCAGCAGTATTATCACATCAGCGGCATTGATCATGATTGTGGTCACCGGTGCATTCACTTTTACAGATATTTTACCTGTAAAGCAAATGGGTCTTGGTGTGGCGTTGGCTATTCTATTAGATGCTACTGTCATCCGTCTGCTTCTCGTGCCAAGCTTAATGAAAATGTTTGGTCATTGGAATTGGTGGCTGCCATTTCGTAAATCAAGTGATGAAGAGGATAGAGAGGAAGCGCAAAGCGGTGCTTAAATTCATTTGGCTTGGTGAGTATCGTCCTTTTGTATCTAATTTCCGAACAATGTATGCTACTGTCTATGCCTAATTCGCTTTATACGCTGTCTGAATAATAAGTTACAGTTTTTCTTGTAAATCATGCATAGAGCCATGGCCATTTTGACAATAGTATGTTGTAAAGACACTTCTTAACGAATGGGTGTGGGTATATGTTTCGCTATTTTAAATTTAAGCTGAATGATACAGTACAATTTAAGGAAAATGACGGGCATATTTATCGAATTGTCGGCTACCGATTGGAGAAGGGATTTTATCCAAAAGATGAGTGGACACATATCGTATATGAATTGCTGAGAGAATTTGATCATTATACGGTAGATGCGGAAGAAGACGAGCTTACAAAAGTGATTCAAGTGGAGGACGAGTATTACAAAATAAGTGATATGTGGGGGTACAGCTATCCCGTGAAAATTAAAGCTGAAAAAAGGCATATTGTAACGGTATCACCTGAAGAGGAAATTAATCGACTGCTAGATACATACAATGATTATAAACGCCTGGCTACGTTTTTTAATGATATGTCCTATGAGTTAAAAGCAGTAGAAACCCTTGGACAGCTGAAGGAAATAAAATTAATGTAAAGAATAGCTCTATAATATTTTATAATGATTAAAAAGGACACCGTACAATCATACGGTGTCCGATTTTCTCTATGCAAAAACATGTTCAGTTTCACTTTGTTTATAGTAATATACTGCATTTGTTATATATCCGCATACTGCGACGGATATGATTGTATACGCCACTTGGTCCCAAGACATGTAGATAAGGGACAAGATTAATACAAGTGCATCGAATAGGAAATAGATTTTACCGATTGACCATTTTGAAAATTTACTCAGCATAATGGAGAGAATATCATCTCCGCCAGTTGCTCCGCCATGTCTAAGAATTAAGCCGATACCAAAACCGACCATAATTCCTCCTATTACTGCTGCAGCAAGTAAGTTTTGTGAAAAATTAATCACAAAGGGAGAATAGTGTTCCATTAAAGAATAGAAAAGGGAAAAAGAAGCTGCACCAATAATAGTTTTAATAGCAAGTTGCTTTCCCAGTAATTTAGAACCTAAGAAAATAAGTGGGATATCAAGCAGAATGGTTGTAATAGAAGGTGAGATATTAAACAGTTGTTTAATTAATAAGGCAATTCCGATAAAGCCGCCTTCTGCCAAATGATTTTGTACATGGATGTGATAAAAAGCTCCGGATAAAATAAAGGAACCAAACATAATCATCATAATGTCTTGCCAACGAATCCATTTCATAGTTATTCCTCTTTCGTAGTTAGTTTTTGAAGCGTTAGTAACTAACTACGCCATATACAGCAACGATGTTTATGTGTAGTTAGTTTCATAAACAATCAACTAACTACGCGCTATATATAACAGAAGGAATAACGAGGCCTTCGTTCTACCATAATTTCCCCTACTTTCATATCTTGTTTATTTAGATTGAACAAATCGCTCTAAATAAACAGATACGCTAAGTATAAGACAAGTCTTGTTTTTTCCAGATGCTCCTTCGAGCAGACATGGTATCAAAATCCTTTCTGCATAAGATTTAATCTTATTTTAGCATATGGATTTACCCTGTGGAAAAGAATTCGTCTTGTATACAAAAAAATAATATAAATATTAAAAATAACAAAATAAATTTAAAAAAGCAATAAAAATAAAGAGGTATCAAAAAATTCTTATTTTGAACTGAAAGAAGTTAATGTAAAGTGAAGGTGAAGGAGCCTCTCTGTTGCTATAGCTTAAAGAAGCTGGTTTGCTAACTTCCTGCCTTGCTTGCAGGGAGAAAAGATCCAAATGAAAGACGATACATAAAATTAGATGCTTAGGGAATGTGATTTCTTAATAGAGAATCAGCAATATGTACATTACAAGCTAGATATAGTACGAAAGGAAGAAAATATATGCTTACATATAAAAAAGGGGAATGGTGTGAAATCATAGTTTCTAGTGAGTGGGACGGAAAAACTATTGATGATATTGTAAAAGAGGAGTGGAAGGTGCCTAAAAAGCTGCTTCATGAATATCGGATGCAAAAAAGCATCCAAATAAACGGAGAGTACAGGCGTTGGACAGACACGTTGCAAGAAGGTGATAAGCTGCAGGTGCATATGTTCATAGAAGAAGAATACGGGGTAACACCGGAATATCAGGATGTTGAAATTATATATGAAGATGACCATCTTCTCATAGTGAACAAGCCTTATGGTATGGATACCCACCCCTCTGAAAAAGGAGGTACTCATACTTTAGCAAACGGAGTAGCGTATCATTTGCAAGCAAACGGTATTTTTGCAAAAGTACGCCATATTCATCGCCTTGATAAAGATACAACGGGAGGAGTGGTCTTTGCCAAACATTCGCTTGCAGGCGCGGTTATGGACAGACTACTCATGGAACGGAACATAAAACGAAGGTATATTGCTTTAGTGGAAGGAAAAGTAAATCAGAAAAAAGGAATCATTAACAAGCCAATCGGAAGAGATCGTCATCACTCTACACGCCGAAGAGTCTCACCAACAGGAGACAGTGCAGTTACTCGTTTTTATGTATCTGAATACTTCTCTAAACAAAATGTTTCGTTGGTGCATTTAGAGTTAGAAACAGGACGCACACATCAAATTCGGGTTCACATGAGTGATATAGGGTATCCTCTCGTAGGGGACAAGCTATATGGAGGACAAACAACGTTGTTGAACCGTCAAGCATTGCATGCAGAAGAAATTACGATGCTGCATCCAATTACGAAGGAAAAGGTAGAGGTAAGTGTACCGTTACCTTCAGATTTATTTGCTTTGTTAGGCAAATTAAAGTAAAAAGGGAGATGCAAAGTGATTAAACTAGAAGTAATCTCAACCTGTGTGCAAGATGCTATAGATGCTGAACAATTCGGAGCAAATCGAATCGAGCTCGTGACAGGGATAAAGGAAGGAGGGGTAACACCAAGCTTTGGAACAATCCGGCAAGTCATGCAGCATGTGACTATCCCTGTTCATGTTATGATACGTCCGCACAGCCGTTCCTTTTGTTACAGTGAAACCGATGTAGAGACAATGATTGAGGACATAAAAATGGTAAAAGATCTTGGAGCACAAGGAGTGGTGTTTGGTGCGCTTACGAATCAAAAGGAAATAGATGTAAAGATATTAGAACGTCTTATTTCTGTGTCTGGTTCTCTGCAAATAACTTTTCATCGAGCATTTGATGAGACAAATGATATGTCTGAAGCATTAAGAATCATTAAGCAATATAGAAGTATTACACGAATTTTAACATCAGGCGGCCGAAACAGTGTGCTAGATGGGAAAGAAAGAGTACAGGAATTAGTAAAACAAACAATTGATACCCACCTTACTATTTTGGCGGGCAGCGGCCTTACAATAGAAACAGTGAAGGAATTTATTGCAAACACAGGGGTACAAGAAGTCCATTTTGGATCAGGGGTACGGTGTAACGGACAATCATTAGAACAAATTGAAAAAAAGAAAATGTCACTGCTTTTAAAGCAGCTACAAGACCTGTCTTAATCAGACAGGCCTTGCAAGTGGTTATTTACTGATGAACATTTGTGTCCAAATATTTTCATTTGATGTGTAGCCAACCCCAATATTCGTGAAATTAGGGTTTAAAATATTAGCACGGTGACCAGCACTGTTCATCCAAGCATTGACTACTTCCTCAGCACTTCTTTGGCCTTTGGCGATATTTTCGCCAGCTGAACGATATGTGATACCAAATGTTTTCATCATATCAAATGGAGAACCATATGTTGGGCTCGTATGTGAAAAATAACGTTTGCTTAACATATCTTCTGATTTTTTTCGCGCTACACCAGATAAAGATGTGTCAGCTTGCAATGCACGCAATCCATTTTGTTGGCGTTGCACATTGGTCAATTCGATTACTTTAGCCTCTATATTGCTAATGCTACCACCTGTTGCAGGCGGTGTCGTCGGCGTAGTTGGTGTCGTCGGCGTAGTCGGTGTAGTTGGCGTAGTCGGTGTCGTCGGCGTAGTTGGTGTGGTTGGACATGGACATAAACGAACTCGTTTGCTGTAACTGTTGTATCCATTATCTGTTCGGACTGGCGTATAATTATATCCAGATCCAGCATTGGTTGAGACACCGCTCATTTTGTTATTGCTATTCATCGCTGTTTTGTTATGATCCATGTTACATGCTGTCAACAAAGAAACAGAAAGAACTGCGGTTGTTGCTATAGATAGGAGTCGAGATTTATGCATTACAAAACCCTCCTTATTGAATGAATAAAAGGAAACTGCATATATGCAGGTTCTTTTTTTATTGTGTCTATTCTTTTTGAAAGCATGATTGGTAATAATACGAAAAAAGGATGAAAATAAAAGGGAAAGATAACAATATGTAAAAAAGCCCCCTCAAAGAGGCGGCTTAGTGTTATTTAGAGATGAACATTTGTGTCCAGATATTCTTTTGCGCGACATATCCTACACCAATGTGAGTGTAAGTGTTATTAAGAATGTTCGCACGATGACCTGAACTGTTCATCCAAGCTTGTACTACTTCTTCCGGTGTACGTTGACCCATTGCAATATTTTCACCCGCTGTGCGGTAGGAAATACCAAATTGCTTCATCATGTCGAACGGAGACCCGTAAGTTGGACTTGTATGCGAGAAGTAGTTTTTATTTAGCATATCTTGAGATTTAATACGTGCTACGTTGCTTAATGCAGTATCTACTTTTAATGCAGCTAACCCATATTTTGCACGCTCAGCATTTGTTAAATCGACTACCTTTTGCTCAAATTGACTTAAAGAACCAGTTGGAGGAGTAACCGTTTCCCCGTTATCGCTGTTGTTAGCTGGAGGAGTAACAGTGCCACCGTTATTGCCATTGTTAGTCGGAGGAGTAACCGTTTCCCCATTATCGCCATTGTTAGTCGGAGGAGTAACCGTTTCTCCGTTATCGCCATTGTTAGTCGGAGGAGTAACAGTTTCTCCGTTATCGTCATTGTTAGCTGGAGGAGTAACAGTGCCGCCGTTATTGCCATTATTAGTTGGAGGTTTCACGATATGTCCGTTATTGATAACAAAATTATCACCGAATATAGATTTTAACAATTGTTCTACATTACCAAATTGAACAGCTTGAAAGTTAAAAGCAAATGGTGCGGTATACATAACCTTATTGGTATTTGTTTTTGATTGAACTGCTTCTGCATGTGCTGTATTAGAAGATGCACTGAATGCAAGTGATGTTGCTGCTGCTAAAGATAATAAAGTGGTTTTCTTCATAGTGTGTACCTCCTAAAAAGGTTTATATTTGTCTATATAAAGTTATAGAAGTTTATCGTTTTTAAGTTCAGTATCAGCTCACCGCGGCTGACAAACTCATAGTAACATAGATTGCTAGAAAGAAAAGATAGAAAAAATTTCATGATATAATAAATTTCCAAATTTATCCTTTTAGGAAAAGTATTTATTTATGAAACAAGAACAGGTTAAAAATGAACTGAATATATGATATATCCATGGATTTTTAAATAGAAATGCCACATTTTTTCTCAAAAATATAACAGGAAAAATTGGTTAAAATTTCTATTTCATATGTGATGAAATAGTGTCAATACAGGGAAAAGAAGCATATACATTGAGAGATTTTGGGAATTTTGTAATCGTTCTGTAATATTCATGTAGCACAGTGTTTATATTATGTTACTGTTGTAAAACAAAAGTTTTTTTGGCTCCCTGCATTAATGAGGGGAAGACTAATAGATTTATTTCATATGGAATATATAAAGTTTAAAATACTTTATAAACATACCAAAAAAGAAAATGCCTCTATTAGGAAGCATTTTCTTCTCCATTATAGTTAAAGTACTTATTGTTTTACTTCTGTTTTAGCATATTTAACAGCCTCTAATAGCAGGTCTACGATATGAATGCCTCTCATTTTATTAGAGAGCTTTTCACGTTCGATGCCGAGCTGCATTTGCAGTAAGCAACCAGGATTAGCTGTTACAATTGTTGTTGCGTTTGTTTCGTGTATACGTTTCATTTTATAGTCTAAAAATTGCATTGATAGCTCGGAGTGTACAATATTGTATATGCCTGCAGAACCGCAGCACCTATCTGCATCCTTCATTTCACGATAAGTTACTCCCTTGATTGCTTTAAGAAGCAATCTTGGTTGTACAGATGTTTTTTGAACGTTACGTAAGTGACAAGAGTCCTGGTATGTGATGATTTGCGGAGGCAAACGCAAGTCTTGTTTATGAAAATCGAGCTCAACGAGAATCGCAGAAATATCTTTAATTTTCGCTGTAAATCGTTTTGCGCGCTCTGTCCATTCAGGATCATCTTTTAATAAATGATCATAGTCCACAAGAAAGGCACCGCAGCCGCCTGCATTTGTAATGATATAATCAACGTTTAAGTTCTCGAATGCACGGATATTATTTTTTGCTAATTCTTTTGCCCCATTCTTTTCCCCTGCATGACCATGCAAAGCTCCACAGCAATTTTGATTTTGCGGAATGATGATGTCACAACCAGCAAGTTGTAGCAATTTCATTGTAGCATCATTAGTTTTTAAAAACATGGTGTCCATCAGGCATCCTGAGAAAAATGCCACACGCTTGCGAAGAGGTGTTATTGCCGGCAAAAAGTCTGGGCGTTCCTTCATTTCTTTCATGGTAGGAACGGCTGGAAGCACCTTTTCCATGGTTGCTAATGTATCTGGTAATAAACTCATAATTTTAGTTTTCCGAGCTAAGGCTTGTATACCCGAGCGCTGATATAAGCCTAGCAGTGCTGTTAAAGCTCTCATGCGATTTTGATAAGGAAACAAGTCTTCAAAGATAATTTTTCGAACAGCTTTAACTGGAACAGAATGCTTTTTGTGCTGATTAATAATGTCGCGAGCTTCTTCTAATAAATGCCCGTATTTTACACCAGATGGACAGACTGGTTCACATGCACGGCAACCAAGACATGTATTCAATGTATTTTCAATATCTTCGTCCGGTTCGATTAAACCGTCAACAACAGCTTTCATCAGTGCAATTCGCCCGCGCGGCGAGTGAGCCTCTTGGGAACCTGATTGAATATATGTTGGACAGGTTGGGAGACAAAATCCGCATCGCATACAGTTTAATAACTCATCTTCATCCATACGAGCCTTAAAATCCTCTTGGATTTTTTGTTTATTTAAGGCTGTCATTGTGTAATCACCACTCTTTTGCGGGATTCCTTAGCAAATACTTTGCCTGGATTCATAATGTTATTCGGGTCAAAAGCATGCTTGACAGCTTTCATCGCAGCAATACCAGAAGCCCCAAGTTTCCATTCGAGATAAGGAGCTTTCATCACGCCTACACCGTGTTCCCCTGTAATGGTTCCACCGAGCTCAATTGCTTTTTCGAAGATTTCTTCAAAGGCCAGTTCTACTCGATGAATTTCTTCTTTGTCGCGTGCGTCAGTTGGACAAGTGGGGTGCAGGTTTCCGTCTCCCGCATGTCCGAATGTACAAATACGTACGTTATGTTTTTTTGCTATTTCATTAATCGCTCTGACCATTGGTGCAATTTGTGAGCGAGGCACTGTAGCATCCTCTAAAATTGTGGTAGGTTTTAGACGGGCTAATGCTGATAAAGCACTTCGGCGCGCTGTTCGTAAGGCGTCCGCTTCGGCTTCATCTGCCGCAATTCGTACAGAAACAGCATGGAGATTGGTACAAATTTCAGCCATTCGTTGTATATCACGATGGACAACCTCGGGTGGACCATCTTGCTCTATTAATAGAACTGCTTTGGCATCGGTAGGCAGTCCGATTTGCGCAAAGTCTTCGACTACTTCGATGGTAGCTTGGTCTAAAAACTCGAGCGTAGTCGGAATAATTTTATTTGCAATAATAGCGGATACAGCACATGCGGCATCCTCAATATCTTCATACAGGGCAAGCATGGTTTGCTTCGTCTCCGGCATGGGCACTAATTTTAGGATAGCTTCTGTAATAATGCCAAGCGTTCCTTCCGAACCGACAAACAAACGAGTAAAGTCATATCCGGCCACATCTTTTGCCAGCTTGCCGCCTGTACGCATAATCTCACCGTTTGGCAGTATAATTTCGAGTCCCATAACATAATCACGTGTGACACCGTATTTTAATCCGCGTAACCCTCCCGAATTTTCGTTAATATTGCCGCCGATTGTTGAAATTTTCATAGAGCTTGGGTCAGGTGGATAAAATAATCCCTTAGCTTCTACTGCATGAATGAGGTCTAGGGTAATAACACCAGCCTGCACGGTGGCTGTTAAATTTTCCTCGTCAATTTCAAGAATTTTGTTCATGTGACGGAATACGAGAACAATTCCGCCTTCAGTCGGGCATGTTCCTGCACATAGGTTCGTCCCAGAGCCGCGAGCCACAATTGGAACTTTGTATTCGTTGCATACTTTTACAATTTCAGCCGTTTCTTGTGTGCTGCGCGGTGAAATGACTGCATCTGGAAGTGATTGAAACTGAGGTGTTGCATCAAAACTATAAGCTAAACGTCCCATGTTGGAGGTATCTACGTTGTCTTTGCCAACGATGGAGATGAATTTTTCGATAATTTGTTGATTAAGCATATAAAATCCCCCTTCGTACCTATTACCTTCTTTTATCATAAAAAAAGCGGGGGTATCCCGCTATAGATAAACATCCAAAGATAATCTAGATTTTCTCTTATTTTTTTGGATAATCCTCTAATAACGCTAAACTGATATACAATGTTACCAAATCTTTGAAATTTTTTGGATTGAGTCCAGTTAAGTTTTCTATTTTCTTAAAGCGATAGTGAAGAGTATTAATATGGATATGAAGAGTTTCTGCAGTTTGTTTGTAGGATTGATTAGTTTCCATAAATAACTTGAGCGTATACAGCAATTCCTTCTCGTCTAGCAGCACTTTAATCGTGCGCTGCAAAAATTCTGTTCGAGTATGTGATTGGATATCCTGTAAACACATTTCTAAACGTAAATCTTCATTAAATACAATTTTCTTCTCTTGTAGCGAAACTTCTAATGCCCGAAGCGCTTGATCGTATGAGAGGTATAACTCGGTTGGGGATACCGGTTTTCCGACGCCTATGGATAAGGATACAGAAAAATGAGCGTGGCAATCCTGTTGGATTTTCTCTAATATTTTCCTGGTTGTATGGATAGTTTCTTTTTCTGCTTGCTGCAGTAAGATAAGACGTTCGTTACCCCAACGTACCAAAATTTTTTCTTTTTCCATACTGATTTGAGAATGAATGTACTGCCAAAGCTTGCTTTGCAGGGTAGAGTCAGCATTATCAATGGAAAATAAAATGAGCTGTTGGGGAGCATTTATGTCAATTCCAAACATTTTCGCTCGATCAGTTAATGAGGAAGACAAATCTTTGCTGTGCAGCCAATCAAATAAAAAGGCTTCATAAGAACGCTGCTTAATTTCTAATTGCTCTGTAAAATAATTTTCATGAATAAGCAGTTCAGTCATTTTTCTCATAAGTTCACCGTATTGTGAAATACGTTCTGGTTCGCCGGTAATTCCGATGACTCCGACTACTTCATCATTAAAAAGAAGAGGCAAGTTAATGCCGGCTTTTACACCCGTTAGATGATGTTCATCTTCTTTTGTAATTACCACTGTTTTTTTTTGCTGACAACAAAGCAGAGCGCTTTCATGAAACGTGTTCAAACGCTTTGAATCTGTACTTGCAATAATAATGCCATTTACATCAATAATAATAATATCTTCTGTTATGAGTCGTCGCACTTCTTGTACAATTTTTTTTGCTAACGAAGGCAAAAGCATAGTATACACCTCAAATAGTTAAATCTGTGTTTATTCATTATATAATGAAGGGGCAATCTTAAGCATGAACGAGCTTGGAAAAGGCTTACTGGATGAGAATAACTTCACACTTTCATCACAATTATTTGTTATTGTACAAGCTAGAATAGATAGAAGAGGTGAGAATTTGAAACGGCTAGTAATGACAGTGATCATTCTTATTGTTTTGAGCGGGTGCACAGGCGATAGATATAGTACAATTCCCTCCAATGAAGATATAATTGTGACGACAAATATAAAAGATGGCAGCGTAAGCTTTATTCAGGAAAAAAATAATGAGTTGATTGCCACATGGCAGCTTAAAAAAGCGATTATGGGATCGTTGTTGCTTGATAATGATACTCTTATTGTATATGGAAAGCAATTGAGCAAAGTATACCTTTACTCATTAAACAAAGGAAAGCAAATAGGATCCTGGAATACGGGGGAAGGCGTTGCGAATGCGATCCTTTCTTCTGATAAAAAGAACGTTATTTTAGCTAATCAGGATACGAATGAAGTTCATATATACTCCTTGAAAGGAGAAAAAGAAAAGACTATTTCGGTTGATAAAGGACCTCTTACTATGTTAGAAGACAAAGGGATCCTATATGTTGTAAATTTTAATGATACAACTGTATCGGTTATTGATTTGCAAAAACGAAAAGTAATTCATGCTATACCGGTTCCAGCCTCTTCGACAGGAGCTATAGTTAATCTGCAGACGAACGAGCTGCTTCTTGGTGGACACGGCAACGGAGATACCATCAATTCTAAGGTCTTTGTATATTCATTAGCAACAGGAAAAGAAGTACACACGATTGAAGCTTCGTCCATGCCTATTAATTTTACAGCTGATAGCGATCATGTTTATGTACTGAGTCACGGTTCAAACATGCTGAGGAAACTAGATAGTTCTACGTATCAGGAGGAAGGAGCTGTAGAAGTGGGGTCTAATCCGTTCAGTGTGTTTGCATATAAAAAGCAAATTTATGTAGGGAGCTATGACAGCAATGAAGTGTATGTAGTGGATACGGACAGTATGAAAGTCATAAAAAAAATTGTTGTCGGAAAAGGGCCATTTCATATTATTGAGCGAAAGGGAGAATAGCAGTGAAACATAAAGTGCTTATTGTAGATGATGAAAATGATATGCGTCAGCTTGTGGGAATGTATTTAGAAAATGCAGGCTGTGAATGGAAGGAAGCAAGCAACGGCATTGAAGCGCTTCACATGCTGCAGGAGGAAACATTTGATCTGCTTATTCTAGATATTATGATGCCAGAGCTTGATGGGATTTCTTTATGTAAAGAAGTACGTAAAACATCTGATGTGCCTATTATTTTCTTAACGGCAAAAGGGGAAGAATGGAATAGAGTTACAGGTCTTCGTATCGGAGCAGATGATTACATTGTAAAACCTTTTAGTCCGGGAGAACTGATCGCTCGCATGGAAGCTGTGTTACGACGTTATACAAAGCAGGAACAAGAGAGCATAGAAACGTTTGGACCGATTTCTATTAATGAAAAGGGACGACGTGTAGAGATAGATAGAGAAGTGATACCTTTGACTGTAAAAGAGTTTGATTTGTTTCAATTTCTCTCTCAACATAAAGGGCAAGTATTCAGCCGTGAACAGCTCCTGGAAAAAGTGTGGGGGTATGATTATGCAGGCAGCACGCGAACAGTAGATACTCATGTTAAAACGATACGTTTAAAATTTGGCAGGTATGGGGAGTATATTCAAACTGTTTGGGGTGTCGGCTATAAGTTTGAGGTGTAATATGCGTTTTACAATGGTACAAAAATTATGGATGACTATCATTGTCGTCGTTATCATTACATTGGCTTTGTTTCATTTTGTTTCCTTATATTCTTATGAAAAATTATACGTGCAAAATGTAGAGGAAACATTGAAAAAAGAAGGGAAACGTCTAGTGAGTGAGTATAAAGGCGGACCGATTTCAGATGAATTTAAGAAAAAAGTAGCATGGTACAACGATATTTCCCAGGCAGAAATTTTATTTGTAAATAATCCCCGTGATTTAAGTGCATGTCTCCCATTCGATGTTCATCATGAGTCCCTTATTAGTGAAAAGGACCGACAAATGTTATTAGATGGTAATACAGTAACGAAGGTGGGATATGAAGATCGGTTTAAGCGTAATATTATGGGAGTTGTGATTCCTGTATTAGATGGAAAAAAGCTTAATGGAATTATTTATTCATATATTCCATTGAAAAACATTCGGGATATTATTTATGATGCTGCTCTATTATTGGCACCTGTTGCCTTGTTTGTCATCGCAGTAACTGTTTTTATAGGAAAGAAAATTGTGGTGACCATAACGAAACCAATATTACAGATGGAACGTGTATCATATAAAATGTCAAAAGGAAACTTTAATGAGCGGATCGCAGTTACATCAAATGATGAAGTTGGCAGATTGGGAATGGCGTTCAATGATATGGCGCAAGCATTGCAAAAAGAGGATATCCAAAGAAAAGAATTTTTAGCCAATGTATCACATGAACTACGGACACCTCTTAGCTATATTAAAGGGTATAGTGAAGCGATTTTGGATGGTGTTGTAAAGCTAGAACAACAAACAAAATTTATTATGTTAATCAATAAAGAAGCAGGTCGGATGCAGCGTTTGGTTCATGATTTACTTGATTTAGCTCAGTTAGAAGGAGCGTTGTTTCCTATAAAAAAACATCCTACTGTATTTGCTCAACTGATCGAGGATGTATTAGAGGCATACGAACCTGTTTCGGCAGAAAAGAGCATTATGTTACAACATGAACTGGATCCCGATATTATTGCAAATATAGACGAAGATCGCATTCAGCAAGTTCTTCATAATTTACTTGATAATGCTATCCGTTATACGCCTGAGGGCGGTGTTATTTCCATTATGCTCAAACAAGTTGGAGGAAAATGTATACTAAGAATTTCTGATACCGGAGTAGGAATTCCAAAGGAACATTTGGATAAATTAGGGGAACGTTTTTATCGAGTAGATAAGGCACGCAGTCGTCAAAGTGGAGGTACAGGATTAGGCCTAGCTATTGTTAAACAGATTGTTGAAGTACATGAAGGGACAATTGAATTTATGAGCGAAGTCGGGGAGGGTACTGTGATTAGTATAGAGTTTCCTGTAGTGGAAGAATGAAATTTTGCAAGAACATCTATTTAGTTTTCATGTAAAGCTTACCTAGTATATTGAACATTAGCAGTCCTCTTGTTGATAACTGCATTTCCATATGTAAAAATAGATAATAGAATTTATATAGGAAATGGTGAAGAAAATGAGTGTACTTGAGCATAAAAGAGAGGCTCCTCATGTAGTGAAGTGTAAAGTGATTACAATTTCAGACACACGAACGAAAGAGACAGATAAAAGCGGAAGGCTGATGATACAATTGATAGAAGAGTCTGGTCATCAAGTTACTGCATATGAAATTGTAAAAGACAATCGAGAGGAAATTGAAGCTGCAGTTATAGCAGGTTGTGAGAATGGAGATGTTGATATTGTGCTGACAAACGGCGGCACAGGTATTACAAAAAGAGATGTAACTATTGAAGCGGTACGTGGTTTGATTGAAAAAGAAATAATCGGCTTTGGGGAGATTTTTCGTATGCTCAGTTATACAGATGATATTGGGTCTGCTGCTATGTTAAGCAGGGCAATTGCCGGTACGCGAAACGGACGAGCGATTTTTTCAACACCTGGTTCGACTGGAGCAGTCCGTCTTGCAATGACACGTTTAATAGTTCCAGAGCTTGGCCATATAGTGAGAGAATTACGAAAATAAACGAGCCAAGAAAGAAGAGGATGCAGCAATTGCTGCATCTTTTTTGTTTGTATAATAAAAAATTTATAAGCATGCTATGAAAATCTGTACAAATATAACGGGATTTACTAAAAGCTAAAGGAGTTTCAAGGGTTTCATACTTTTGTAAATACGAATAGAACGTGTTAGTGTTTCTTAAAATCCTTAAACAGTCTAATCATTTTGGAGATTGTAAATCTAATATTAGTGAGGTGTGAGTTGATGATTTTAGTATATGCATATATTTTTATAGTAGGTACTGCGCTCGGCTCGTTTTATAACGTAGTCGCATTACGAGTGTCTGTTAGGAAATCTATTGTAACACCCAGGTCATCGTGTCTATCGTGTGGACATGTGTTAACAGTCTTAGAGCTTATTCCAGTACTTTCATATTTAATGCTGCGAGGCAGATGCAAACAGTGCGGCACAAAGATATCCAGTATTTATCCTGTATTCGAGTTATTAACTGGATTATTATTGGTTTTATCGGTAATTGTGGTTGGTTGGTCATTAGAAATCATTATTGCTTGGACATTAGTATCTTTGTTCATGATTATTGTTGTATCAGACTTGTTGTACATGCTCATTCCTAACAGCATTTTATTATTCTTCTCGGGACTATTCTTTTTTGAAAAGTTATTTTTACCGTTTAATTCATGGTGGGATAGTGTGATAGGGTTAACTGCTGGATTTGGTATTTTATCTTTAATTGCTATTGTAAGTAGAGGTGGGATGGGAGGAGGGGATATTAAGCTGTTTGCACTGCTTGGATTTGTGCTAGGATGGAAGATTGTGATGATGTCGTTAATCCTTTCTTTATTTTTTGGATCCCTTTTTGGTGTGATAGGGTTGTTGACAGGTCATGTTAAGAAGAGGGAACCGATGCCATTTGGTCCTTATATCATGCTCGGCACGTTGTGTGCATATTTTTTTGGATATGAGATAATGAAATTTTATAGTTCATTCTTACTTTTGTCCTAACTATTGGTGTGTTATATTAACCTGAAATTTATATTTTACTATAACTTAGCTGTAAACAATAAAGGCACTTATTTAAATAAGTGCCTTTATTGTTTACATATTCAATACCGTATTTTCTTTTTGTTCTGCTTTAGATAAAATAACTGATTTTTCTACTGGTGTACGTGTGATATATTGATACACCATACCAACGAATATAGAGCCGCCAACGATATTTCCAAGAGTAGCAGGGATTAAATTATGAAGAGCACCTGTAAATGAAACAGTTTCAGGATGGGGTGATAAAAGAGCAATTGAGAACAGAGACAAGTTAGCGACACAGTGCTCGTATCCAGATAAAAAGAAGGAAAATACAAGCAAAAACATTATGCCCATCTTCGCAACGTCTCCTTTTACTTGCGACGGCAAGAAGCAGGCTAAACACACTAACCAATTACAAAGGACCGCTTTAAAAAATATATGAGAAGAGGAGGCTGTCATCTTGGTTTCCACAACTTTATTAAGTAAATGAGTGTGTGGAATATGTTCGAATAGTCCCGTAGCATGAAATAGGAATGCAAAGAATACAGCTCCTATGAAATTCCCGGCATATACAGCTCCCCAGTTACGTAGTGTATCTGTTAGAGTGGTTTCTTTACGCATAGTAGAAACGGTAAAGTACATCGTGTTTCCAGTGAATAGTTCTGCTCCCCCGTACATAATCATTATTAATGCTGTACCAAAAAATAAGGAGGAAACTAAGTAAGTAGCAGGAGAATTGGCAGCGTTAAAAAATTCTCCTAGTTTAAAGCATACTACTATAATGAATCCAATAAAAATACCTGCTAGAGCCGCGCGCATGATATATTGTATTGGATCGGTATCTAGGATATGCTTTTTCTTTTTGGCTAATTCGACAACATACTCCATCCCTTGTCCTAACATTTTAGATACACCTCTTTAGTCGTTAGTGAATAGGTGAAATAATTACATACTCACTTTACTCTTATTACTGGACGATGACAATATCATTGTTCATTATTTCACAAAGTTGACACGAAAGGAAAAGATGGAGGGGGATGAACAGAAAATGATAAACACAGGCT
Organism: Bacillus sp. 165; assembly: GCF_017742235.1. GTDB lineage: Bacteria > Bacillota > Bacilli > Bacillales > Bacillaceae_G > JAGHKQ01. The sequence continues at coordinate 363,905 of NZ_JAGHKQ010000001.1, read as the reverse complement.
TATATTTATTGCATCACTCTGTAGTGATTATATGAAATGATTATATGAACACTTATTTTAGACTAAACGATATTAACGGTAAATAGAATCGCGCTGTAATGACGGCACGCTATGTTATAGGTGTTTCTATTTTCTCATATTCCTCCATATCCACTTCTTCAGGTTCGGCTGGTTTTTCTTTAGATAAGAACCAGCCAAATGCAGCGATACTAAGCAAGACAATCCAGAAGGTTAACTTCCATGGCAAAGATGATGGAAAGTCATGGGGAAATATGTGCAATGCTGGGTGTGCTACGGTGTATACAGCAAGTTTAATACCAACCCATCCAACGATGAGAAAAGCAGCAGTTTCTAAGCCGGGTTTTCGTTGTAATAACTTTACGAATACTGTAGCCGCAAACCGCATGATAATTAACCCGATAATACCTCCGGTTAATATAACGAGGAATTGCCCTGTATCCAATCCGCCAATTGTCCCGATGTTGATGGGAGGCAATGTCACAGCAAGTGCTACGGCAGCTAGAATAGAGTCAACAGCAAAAGCAATATCTGCTAGCTCTACTTTCAGAACTGTAATCCAGAAATTTTGATTCTTTCTTTTGTGAACCTTTTGCTTATGATTGTTTTTTAAGAAAAACTTTTTCACCAAATGGTGTATAGCAATGAATAGCAAGTATAAAGCTCCAATAGCTTGCACTTGCCATACATCGACAAGCAATGCGATTAAAAATAATGAGCCGAAGCGAAATATAAATGCACCGGCAAGTCCGTAAAATAATGCTTTTTTTCGTGCTTGTTCCGGCAAGTGTTTTACCATTATAGCTAGAACTAAAGCATTATCGGCTGCTAAAATGCCTTCTAAAGCGATGAGAATAAGCAGAACCCAGCCATATTCTAAAATTAAAGAAAGTTCCATTTCAATTTTCCTCCTATAATATCAATAAAAACAAAGAAGAATGAAACTCCCTCTTTGTGTAATATCCCCAAATTAAGCTCTAAAAACGGCGGAAGAATCTTCAAATGGACATTAAAAAGACCTTTGCCGCTGATAGGCAAAGGTCTTGCTAGACATATGTAAACAGTATGTCAACAAAGCCGATGGAGAGAATCCATGAAATGACGACTTTGTTTCAGGGCAGGTATCCCTGACGCTACTCCCCTTTGAATATGATATTTGGTTATTAACAAGATATGAACAATTATTCTTTTGGTGAATCATATGCACTCAAACATCATCCTGTTAAAATATCTTCTGACGGATACTTGATTTTCACTACATTTTTTCGGGCTAGTGTAAAGGCGAGAGTCAAAGGTCCCAGCTTACCGAAAAACATCATAAAGATAATAATACATTTTCCAGTAAAGGTAAGTGCAGTTGTCAATCCTATCGTTAACCCTACCGTACCAAATGCAGAAAAAACCTCAAATACTATTTGCATAAGTGGTGCTTTTTCTGTAATGCTTAAAGTCAAAATTGCCACAAATGAAAACATGATAGAGATCAAGGTAATCGCGATGGCCTTGACTATTGCCTTATCTTCGATCGCTTTTCGAAAAATGACAATGGTGTCTTGTTCTTTTAAAAACTTAATGACACCGAGTACAATAACTAAAAAGGTCGTGAGTTTAATACCGCCCCCTGTAGAAGCACTTCCAGCACCGATAAACATAAATAAAATAATTACCAGTAATGTTGGCTCTGTAAGGTTTGCTATATCAACTGTATCAAAGCCTGCAGTACGTGTAGTAACCGATTGAAAGTAAGCCGCAAGTATTTTTTCTCCTTCATTTAATTTCCCCAAGGTATTAATGTTATTACGTTCTAATCCATAAATAGCTAGCATCCCAACTAGGTTAAAAATAAACGTAAAAATAATCATAAGCTTAGAGTGGAGGCTTAAGCGAGAAAAGCGGCGTTTTGTCCAAATATCCACAACAACAGTAAAACCAATCCCGCCTAAAATAATGACAGAAGTTATAACAAGATTGACAAGGGGACTGGCAGCATGCCTTATTAAACTATCAGGCCAAATGGAAAATCCTGCATTATTAAAGGCTGAAATAGAATGGAAAAAGCTCGCATACAGTCCTTTTTTCCAGCCATACTCTGGCACCCATTCAAGTGATAGAAAGACCATAGCCAACAGCTCCACACCAATAGAGTAAATTAACAGGGCCTTTGCTAAACGGATAATACCGCCTACATTTGTTTGATTTAACGCTTGCTGAAGTAAAATTCGATTTTTCCAGCTGATCTTTTTACCGAGAACAATAAAAATTAATACTGCGAAGCTCATAATACCTAATCCGCCGACTTGAATTAACGTTAATATAACGAGCTGTCCAAACAGAGTAAAGGTTGTACCAGTGTCTACTACACCGAGTCCGGTTACTGTAAAAGCTGATACAGTTGTAAAGCAAGCGTTAATCCAAGAAATAGGTGTCGTTGTAGCAATAGGAAGCTTCAGCAAAATCGTCCCGATGACTGTCAATGATAGAAATAACAGTACCAGCAGCTGAGGCGGGCTCATTCGAATACTAAAAAATCTCATAACTCTTTGCACCTTTCTCATAGGAAGTTTTATGAAGAATTTATCTTTTTAGTATAAAGGGTTATGTTTTTATACGTAAAGATTTTTAAGAAATAAAAATGTGTTTGGACCTATTATGCTTATTCTGTTGATAGTATGTGACGATGATAGGAATCACATCCTTAAAATTAGGATAACTAATCCCGGTTTCTTGTAAGTCTTGCAAAGCTTGAGTGCATTTATAAGGAGCTTTGCATATGAAAGAGGTTAATGCTTCCTTTTCCACCCGTAAAATACTCCGAACTATAAAAAGGAACGCATCACCACACGTTCCTTTAAGGGATTATTAAATATAATACAATGGAGCCAATCGAACAAAGCATAACAATCAGAACATTTAAGCGTAAATAGGCACACAAAAAGGCAATAGCCGTTCCGATAATTCCTACCCATATGTCTGTATGCACAGTAAATACTCCTGGAAAAATAAGTGCTCCAAGAATTGCAAATGGGATATTGTTCAGTACGCCTTTTACCTTTGGTGACAACTTTTCATTGTTTATTGAAATAAAAGGCAAAAGTTTAGGAACAAAGGTAACAAAAGCCATTCCTAAGATTATTAGCAGTATCGAAATAGTCATGATGTTTTTTCTCCTGTATACACGAATTCAATGAAAACGGCAGCGAAAAGTGTGGAAAAGAAGATAGAGATACCTGTTGACAGTACTTGTGAAAGCAAGCTGTTGGCTAGAGCGGCACAAGATGACAAATAAATGGTTTTGCGTTCTACAAGGCAAGGTACTAATAAAGCAATAAACATGGCATATAGTGCGAATCCCATACTTTCTTGTGCAACATGTGGCAATACATTGACGATAAAGAAACCTAATCCAGAGCAAATAACCCAACTGCTGTAGGCAATCGAATTTAGCCCAATCACATAAGAGTAGGTGAGAGTTTCTGGACGGGTAGATGCAACAGCAAAAGTTTCGTCTGTAAGGCCGAACGCAGCAAGAGCCTTTGGGAGAAAGGTGCTCTGTTCAAGCTTCTCCTTTAGAGAGGTAGTCATCAATAGTAGTCTAATATTTACAATAAAGACTGTTGAAATGATTTCGAGTGCACTAGCTCCGCTTGCAAGCAGCGTTAATGTCATAAATTGCGAGGCTCCTGCGAATACAAAAGCACTCATGGCAACTGTTTCGTAAAAGGTTAATCCTGTTGTTTTGGATAATAATCCAAATGCTAATGCGATAGGGATGTACCCTAGAGCGATTCCAATTCCGTCTTTTAATCCTGTTTGAAACTCAGGCTTTTGTTCTACAACAGCAGATACAGTATTCAAAATTATTCCTCCTTGTCTTACGGAATTGAAGAATTATGTAGTCCAAGTAAAATACGATAGCAAGAAACAAAAATCCTTCTTTATTCCAGAGAAACAGGAAAAAACCGAGCAAACGCTCGGTAATCATCCATATATATTCGAATTATTTTCCATTAAGCTGAGATTGCGCCATTGCCACTAAACGTTTTGTCACTTCGCCCCCTACAGAACCATTTGCGCGAGCAACTGTATCAGATCCGAGGCTTACACCAAATTCACTTGCAATTTCATATTTAAATTGATCCAGCGCTTGTTCTACGCCAGGCACGAGTAATTTATTTGTTCTAGCCATTATAATTCATCTCCTTTGGTGGTTCCAGCTTGATGCTGGTATTTTTATTGTTTCTTTTTCCACCATGTGCATACTCGGAAGTAAAAGGGGAGGCTAGCAGTTATTGGATGAAAAAGGAGTAGCATATCGCTACTCCTTTTTCATAATGGCTGCAGTTCCTTCTACTACAAGCTTATCAAACTGATTGTATACATTGGTTTGCAATGTAATTATTTTTTTATCATCACGTTTTTGGATTACTTCAACGAGGACTTTTAATGTATCACCAATTTTAACAGGTGCTTTAAAAGCGACGTTTTGTGATAAGTAAATGGTATTTTTTCCTGGAAGTTTTGTACCTAATACAGTAGAAATAAAACCGGCTACAAGCATACCATGAGCGATTCGTTCTCCAAACATTGAGTTTTCAGCGAAATCATCCAATAAGTGTATTGGGTTTACATCACCGGTCAGTTGGGCAAACGTGCGAATATCCTCGTCTGTAACGGTTTTTGTGATGAATGCTTGATCGCCAATATGAATTTGATTATACGTAAGCTCAGGGACAAGTTCCGCTTTCTTAAAAATATTCATTCCATCCTCCTTTTTTCTACCGCCGAACAAAAAAGACAAGGATGTGAATGCAGGTAGAAAGAGACGATAGTCACTGGTGATAATGGTTATTATTTTATCGGAGTAAAAAGGTTTTTTGTGTGTTCCTCAAATTTCTTTGTTAAATCAGTCTGTACTGCTTGCACTTCTTGTAAAAAAGATTCCATTTGCTTTTGGACATCTTCACGGTGTAATTGACTTTGCACTGAAAATTGCTTCATTGTTTCTTCTAATTGTGCGCTTGTTTGGGAAAGTACAGAGAAAGAAGACTTTACAGGTGCAGTTGTCACTTGTTGTAACTGAGATGTAAGCTCATTCCATTTGTGTTGCCACTCATCAATTTGAGCTCCTAACTGGTTGCCTGCAATTTGTTTCACATAGTCAGCATACTGAGAAGTCATTTGAGAAAAGTGCTGTGTCATTTCCTGTTCAATCATATCCATGCTTTCTGCCATTTTATTCCATGCTTCTTGTTGCTGTTTCATTGTGTTTAGCGTGATTTGCTCCATTTGCTTGCCGGTAGAAGAAAGCACGGAGAATGAATTTGCCCATTGCTTCCAAAGTGTGTTCGTTAATTCGAATTGTTTATTTTCCATTACGGAACCTCCTAATTGAAATAAAATGACTTTGGTTTTAGTTGCTATTGTGAATGCAGTTAGTCTGCAGAATCACCTTTTGTTTCATTTTTCTCTTTTGTCTGCATAAATGGGAAAAATGCGCTGGTATAAAGGTTAAAAAAGGTTCCCAGCATGTTTTGATACTGTGCAAAAGAATACGCGCATGTCTTCAAATAGCTCTCTCCGTACTCTGTTAGGGAATAAATACGTTTTGCAGGGCCGCCTTCGCTTGTATCCCATTTAGAAGAAATTAAGTTTTCTTTTTCAAGCTTGCGGAGTGTACGGTATACATTACCTTGATCGATAGAGGAAAATCCCATATCCATCAACATTTGAATGAGCTTATAACCGTGAAGGCTCCAATCTTTCAAACAAAGAAGAAGAAAAGGAACTAAGAAGTTTTTTGGCATGACATTCAGTTGTTTTTCTAGTTCGTTTTGTCTAGAGTGATTTTCTATCATGATAGTTCATCCTCTCATGATTCATTGCAAATTTGGTAACTTTTTCTTATATGTGTAATTTACACCTATCTGTTTTAGATGTCAATTGAATTGTTAGAAAATATAAAATATTTTTTCCCTCTTGCTTGATTTTAATAAATGTTAGAAAATAATGAATAGATTGAAATGTTTTTCAAAAAAAGAAATCAAAGGGGTGTAGGCGAAATGATCGATCAAAAAGCGTTTGATCCGTTGAAAGCGTGGAAGGATGCATACGACCAAACAGAAAAATTTTGGGGCAAAACATTGAATGAAACGTTGCAGACTGAAGAGTATTCTGCTTGGATGGGCAGCATTTTAGACATGAATTTATTTCAGCAAAAAATGCTTAACGATGTAACGAAGAATTATTTAGAAAAAGTGAATATGCCGACGCAAGACGATATCGCTCGAGTGGCTTCTCTTGTTGTTAATCTTGAAAACAAGGTTGACGGCATTGAAGAGTTCCTGGAAGAGAAAGTAGATATTCTCGAACAGTCTCCTACAGTGAAACGCGACATAACTAAAATGAAAAGCGATATTCGTGCTCTTGAAAGCAAAGTGGATAAAATTTTAGAGCACCTTGAAAAACAGCATACATTGTTAACCGCATTACATAGTCAAAAGGGAGAGTCAAAGCGGTAAGCTTTTTGATTCTATAGACGTTCAGCATACAACATTGAGGGGGATAAAGTAATGGTTCATTTAGAAGGCAGAGTAGCGATTGTAACAGGTGGAGCGAAAGGAATTGGAGAAGCAATTACAACAGCTTTAGCAAAAGAGGGCGTAAAAGTTGTTATTAACTATAACAGCAGCAAAGATGCAGCGGAAACTTTGGTTAATAAATTAACAGCAGAAGGCTGTGAAGTTCATATGTGCCAAGCCGATGTTTCCAAAGTTGAAGATGCGCAACGTCTAGTGGAAGAAACTGTGCAACGCTTTGGTAAGCTTGATATCCTTGTAAATAATGCTGGGATTACGAGAGATCGTACATTTAAAAAGCTAAACCGTGAAGATTGGGATCGCGTTATCGATGTAAACTTAAGCAGTGTGTATAACACAACAACAGCTTCCTTACAGCCTCTTTTAGAATCTGATAATGGAAGAATCATCAATATCTCTTCCATTATTGGTCAGGCTGGCGGTTTTGGACAAACAAATTATTCTGCAGCAAAAGCTGGTATGATTGGTTTTACAAAGTCATTGGCACTTGAGCTTGCAAGAACAAATGTAACCGTTAACGCGATTTGCCCTGGATTTATTGCTACAGAAATGGTAGCAGAAGTACCAGAGCAGGTTCGTGAACAAATCGTTGCAAAAATTCCAAAGAAGCGCTTTGGTCAGCCAGATGAAATCGCGCGTGGTGTTCTATACCTATGCCGTGACGGAGAATATATTACAGGACAGCAATTGAACATTAACGGCGGATTATACATGTAATACTCAAGAAGTGCATCTCTGTTATGCTTTGATTTGAATGAGAGGATGCACTTCTTTTTTCAAGGATAAAGGTTTTTTATGTGAGGATTTCAATATATGTATTTTCAGTAAAGGGGATGAGAAATATGGCAACTGTAATGACAGAATGGGAAAAGCAGTTAGATTATTATCCGGAAGAATATAAGAACGCTTACAAACGCTTTAAGCGTGCGAGTGAAATTTTGCTACGCGAGCCTGAGCCTCAAGTTGGGCTAACACCTAAGGAAGTTGTTTGGACAAAAAATAAAACAAAACTGTACCGTTACGTTTCTACACAGGAAAAAACCCATCCGGTACCTATTCTTTTAATTTATGCATTAATTAATAAGCCCTATATTATGGACTTAACACCTGGAAACAGTTTGGTTGAGTACTTAGTAAATAAAGGCTTTGACGTATATATGCTTGACTGGGGAACATTCGGACCAGAAGATCGTGACTTAACGTTTGATGATTTTGTTATGGATTATATTTCTAAAGCAGTTAAAAAGGTGTTGCGTACGTCTAAAGCAGATGAAATTTCCTTATTGGGGTATTGTATGGGCGGAACGTTAACCTCTATTTATGCGGCACTGCATCCTCATATGCCGATTCGTAACCTAGTGTTTATGACAAGTCCATTTGATTTTTCAGACACAGGATTATATGGTGTAGTATTGGATGAGAAGTATTTTAATTTGGATAAAGCGGTAGATACTCTTGGCAATATTCCTCCAGAAATGATTGATTTTGGGAACAAAATGCTCAAGCCAATTACCAATTTTGTAGGACCTTATGTAACCTTGCTGGATCGCTCTGATAACCAGCGTTTTGTAGAAAGCTGGAAACTGGTACAAAAATGGGTAACAGACGGTATTCCATTTCCTGGAGCGTCCTATCGACAATGGATCCGCGAGTTTTATCAAAATAATAAGCTTGTAAAAGGAGAGCTTGTTATTCGCGGACAGCAAGTGAAGCTAGAAAATATTAAAGCGAATGTTTTAAATATTTCTGCATCACGTGATCATATAGCTATGCCTTGTCAAGTAGAAGCGTTACTTGATCATATCTCTAGCAAAGATAAAGAATATGTTTGTCTTTCTACAGGACATATGTCAGTTGTATATGGCCCGACTGCAGTCAAACAAACATATCCAACTATTGGAGAATGGCTCGAGAAGCGTTCAAAGTAAGTCAGTGATAACGAATGATAACAGCCTGTTTACGAACCTAGAGAAGGTTCATAAACAGGCTGTTTTTATTGGAAGCATCGAATTAAAAATGATATTGTATACTGAATGCTTAAGGTTAAGAAATGTGAATGAACAATTAAAAAAATAACACATACTAAATTAGAACCGATAAGAGGAGGGTATGTGAATGAACTTAAAAAGCGGGAAACTATTTTGGCCACAAACGATAGAAGCTCCATCATTTCCAATGTTAGAAGAAGATATTATGTGCGATGTTTTAATTATAGGAGGCGGAGAAACAGGAGCCCACATAGCATATATGCTCTCCCAAACTGGTATGGATGTGGTAGTGGTGGATAAAAGAAAGGCTGCACATGGCAGTACAAGCGCAAATACAGGATTGCTGCAATTTTCCAATGATAAAACACTAACTTCATTTATTCATTCGTTTGGTGAGGAAAAGGGCGTCCGTTTTTATCAATTATGCTATGAAGCATTGAATACATTAGATGAGATTGTACCATCCTTGAATATTGATCCGTATTTTATACGGAGAGGAAGCTTATATTTCGCGAGTGAAGAGAACGATGTTAATATGTTGAAAAAAGAGTATGAAATTTTAAAAAAGCATGGTTTTCCTGTAGAGTTTTTTACACAAACCGATATTGAAAAGCGGTATCCTTTTTCTAAGCCTGCAGCACTCTACACAAAAGGAGATGCAGAGGTGAACCCAGTACGCTTGTCACTTGCTTTACTAGATAAAGCTTTGGAAAGAGGGATTCGTATTTATGCACATACTGAAATTGTTGGACATGCGTATAATAGGGAAGAAATTCATTTCTTTACGAACAACAAACGAAGAATTACGGCTAAAAAGGCGATAATAGCCACAGGATACGAGGCGCAGACACACAAAGCGGACAAAAATGCTGTTCTTACAAGTTCTTATGCGATCGTAACGAACCCTATACCTCATTTTGAAGGATGGTTTGAACAGTCTCTTATTTGGGAAACGGCAAGACCGTATTTATATTGCAGGACATATGTAGATGGACGTATTATAATGGGAGGCTTGGATGAGTTTACTATATTAGATGAGTATCGAGATAAGCATATTTTACATAAACGAGACTTACTGCTTGCAGAACTGAAAAAGATGTTTCCAAAATACAATTTACAGGCAGAGTATTATTGGGGAGCGACGTTTGGAAGTACGCATGACGGTATGCCGCTTTTAACAGAATATCCGGATATGCCAAATTGCTACTTTGCATTAGGATACGGCGGGAACGGCACTGTGTATAGCATGATATTTGCAGAAATATTTAAAGAGCTCTTTACAAAAGGAATAAGCAAGAACTTAGCCATCTTGAATCGAAAGAGCTAGGGAGGTGAGAGTGGAACTGTTTTTATATTTTTGTTATAACAATTATATACATATAAAAATTAGGTGATTATGTGAAATTTAAAAGTAAATCGCTGACTCCTGCTCAGATGATTGTGGTGTTTTATATTATAGCCACAATAATAGCATTTGTCCTGCTAAGCCTCCCGTTTGTACATAAAGAAGGGGTGGAATGGAATTTCATTGATGTTTTATTTACCGCAGTTAGTGCTGTCAGTGTTACAGGATTAACGGTAGTGTCTACAGCAGATACGTTCAATGAACTAGGAATCGTTGTTCTTGCTCTAGTTTTACAGCTGGGGGGAGTAGGGGTGATGGCACTCGGAACTTTTATTTGGATTGTAATGGGACGGAAAATTAGTTTTCAGCAGCGCCGTCTCATTATGACAGACCAAAATCAATACAGTGTATCGGGTATTGTTAATCTTATTATACATATTCTCATCATTGTCTTAACAATTGAAGTGATTGGGACTATTGTACTGGGAACACGGTTTTTAGCATATTTTCCAACTCCAGAGGAAGCATACTTGCATGGTTTTTTTGCTGCAGTCAGCGCCACTACCAATGCAGGATTTGATATAACAGGAACTTCCTTAGCTCCATATCATAAGGACTATTTTGTTCAAATTGTTACAATGATTTTAATCGTTCTTGGCTCTATCGGATTCCCTGTGTTAATTGAAGTGAAAAATTATTTTGTGAATAGTAAAAAAAGGTCATATCGCTTTTCTTTATTTACAAAATTGACCACCTCCATTTTTTTTATTTTGATTATATTTGGTACAATTATGATTTTGTTATTGGAATGGAACCATTTTTTTAAAAACATAACCTGGCATGAAACTATGTTCTATGCGCTCTTTCAATCGGTTACAACAAAAAGTGCAGGATTGACGACGATGGATGTAAGTCAATTGACAGAACCAACACTTTTATTGATAGGATTGCTTATGTTTATTGGCGCATCTCCTAGTTCAGTAGGGGGGGGGATTCGAACGACTACATTTGCATTAACTATTTTAAATGTGTATTACTATGCAAAGGGGCACAAAACAATCAGTATTTTTGGAAGAGAATTGTATACAGAAGATATTACTAAAGCGACGGCAGTAGCGATGCTTGGTGTTAGCCTTTGTTTTGTCTCCATTATGGTACTCACAATTACAGAATCGTTTCCTCTTATAGACATTGTGTTTGAAGTCTGTTCTGCGTTCGGAACAACTGGCTTATCGCTCGGTATCACACCTGAATTGAGTACAATGGGAAAAATTGTTATTATGATACTAATGTTTATCGGACGAGTGGGATTAGTAACATTGCTATATTTAATAGGAGGAAGGGAAAAAGCGAAACGATATCGTTATCCAAAAGAGAAATTAATTATCGGCTAAAAGGGAAATCCGACGAAAAAGTGCTGATGTACACTTTTTCGTCGGATTTTAATCGTTTATGCCATATTGGGGGTGCATGAAAGTTTTACTGTGTGTCTCTTTTTTTTCTTCTAAGAGCTCTTGATTTTCTGGAGTGGTCCATCCGATGTCGTTCGTGGGATGAATCCATTCATCTCCTGCCATGGTGGCAGGATCGATTTCATCGCTCCAATTATTAAGTGGAGAATCGGGAGAATTATATTGACTGTCACCAATAATAACTCCGTGTGCATTGATAAATGGCTCCTGCATTTTCATTTCTGTTCCTTTGAATGAAGGAAAATGTGCTTGGTGCGGAAGTGTTTCATCAAGGATAGGAGAGTTGATGTTGTTTTGTTTGCTGTTTTTCATGCTGTCACCCTCTTTGCTCATTTTGATTAGTTTGACCGCTTGTTGTCCAGCATATGTCCGCAATATTTTCCATTCATTGTTTTTCGTATTCGTTTCATACTACTAATGTGAGCATATACTCACTATACTTACTTTTGTGAGGGATTTTTATGACAAAACGAAAAGTACATTATAATGCTGCTGCCAATAATAATAAGACACCAACAGAAAGCTTGCCAGATGCAGAATTTGCGATGGAATATGAGAATGAAAGCACTGCAAAGTATGCAAATCGAAACTCCAAAAAAGGTAAGCAAAACAGTTAAATTACTTTGTTCTATAAAGAAGGAGACGGTTCCTAGGAACGTCTCCTTCTTTATGCAATTATAACTTAACGAGTTCTCCAGTAATAAAAGAGTGATGTTTATGAGTAAAGAGATGGATATGGTTCGGAAGAATCCATTCAAGAATATGAAGCGGTCTATGACAGCTAGAAGGATACTCCAGATATGTATACTAATTCTTTAAAAAAGACGGGTAGTTGGCACCCGTCTTTTAATAATTCGTTTTGTACTTATGATTAGCTTCATCTACCCAGGTTTTTATTAAAAACACATCTATAATCCAAATAAGACCGAATGTAATCATAAAAATAAGCCAGTACCAAAGAATTACACTGATGCGTTCTTTTACATAAATTCTATGCCCTCCAATTCCTCCTAAAAAGAACCAAATGAGCAGTGCCAGTCCAAATGATTTTCGTTCTGATATGCTTATGTTCCTCACCCCTTTTTCATAATGTATGAATAGGTAGGGGGGAGAAGAACAAATAACCTGCCTAATTGGCAGGTTATAAGGAGGAAACCTCACTAAAATATTCTATTGGTGCGGTATAGAGGCGGCATTGCAGTGATTTTGGATCAAAATATGCTACGAGAGCAGATTGTCTTTCCACAATGGCTCCATTTTCAATATAAGCTGTAAAGTCGAATGGCAAGAATTCCAAAATGGTATGCTTGTAAATGTCTTTTTCTTGTAATTGCAACTCTTCAAATGCTGTTCCAAGCAAGCTTGGCTTTTCAATAATTTCTTGATAGTAGGGGGAACGAACATCTTTTGTTGTCCGATCTTCCCACCATGGCTTGCGCGGTCGATGTTTGTGGTTCTTCAAGTAATCGATTTTCATTAACCCTTCAATAATATGAAGATTGGCTACCTCTTTGTGTTTTAAAAAGCTGTATAAGCGTTTAAATAAATCTTCTAGCTGATGACCGATGCGAATCCAGCCTTGTTCATCCCAGTATGTTCCAAAGTCTTGGAAGAAATCAAATGGTGTTTTAAATACCTGCGATACTAAGTATTCAATTGTGTAATCCATGCGATGATCATTCCAATATTTTTCAAGAACGTCTTCTACCTGTTTAATACGGATGATATCGTCAAAGGATAAGATATTATTGCCGAGTATTTCGTATGGAGCATGATCCATATACACGTAGTTGTGATCGTTGGCGCGTATACGAAGACCTGTTCCTCTAAGCATTTTTAAAAATCCAAGCTGAAGCTCTTCAGGACGAAGAGCAAAAACCTCATTAAATGTCTTTTTAAAGGAATGATAATCTTCTTCAGGAAGCCCTGCAATCAAATCTAGATGCTGGTCGATTTTCTTCCCTTCCTTAACCATCGTAACTGTACGAGTTAATTTTTGGAAATTTTGTCTTCTCATAACAAGGTCATTTGTTCGGTCGTTGGTAGATTGCACGCCAATTTCAAAACGGAACAACCCCGAAGGAGCCTCGTTATTTAGAAAATCAATAACCTCCGGACGCATAATATCTGCTGTAATTTCAAATTGGAATACCGTTCCAGGTACGTGCTCATCAATTAAAAATTGAAACATTTCCATAGCATAGCTACGGCTTATGTTAAATGTGCGGTCTACAAATTTAATAATGCGTGCACCGTTTGCCATTAAATAACGAATATCTTCTTTGATTCGTTCTCTATCAAAGTAGCGAACTCCTACTTCGATAGAAGATAAGCAAAATTGACAGCTAAATGGACAACCACGGCTTGTTTCAATATAAGTAATTCGTTTACCAAGGTGTGGTATGTCTTCCTCAAAGCGATAAGGTGATGGAAGTTCACTTAAATGTAATTTTTCACGCTGCGGTTTAATGATATATGTTCCATCTTCTTTTACAAATCCAATTCCATTGAGTTCTTCGTAATTTTTTTCGCCTTCAATTTCAAAAAGAAGTTGTTTGACGGCTTTTTCACCTTCTCCAATGATAATAAAATCGATTTCAGACACACGCTCAAGCCATTCTTTTACATCATAACTGACTTCCGGTCCCCCCACAAAAATGATAATGTCCGGATTAATTTTTTTCAGCATCTTAATAACTTGTATCGTTTCTTCGATATTCCAAATATAGCAGCTGAAACCGATAACATCAGGTTTTCGGCGATGTAAATCTGTCACGATGTTCATAGCCGGATCTTTAATGGTATATTCGGCCATTTCAAGGTTAAATTCGGGAGCTGCATAAGCCTTTATATAACGAATAGCCAAGTTTGTATGGATATACTTAGCATTTAATGTACTGATGACTACGTTCATAAAAATCCCTCAACTTTTCTTTTTTTCACACTGCATATTATCTTATCATATTTTTGACAGTTTTATAGCATGTACATACTTCGTTAAGTAAATGTAAAAATTGGGAAACAATCATTTCCTTGTGGCAGGTCACATAATTGAACTTACAACATAGTATTTACTAAGATAAAAAAAGTTGGTTTAAGGAAAGAAAGGGACAAAGAATGAACAAACGAACACAAATTAAACTTACATTTTACACCCAGCTGCTATGTAAGTTACAGGTGATAAATAATGAAGAAAAAGAAGCTATATTAAATAAAGTGGAAAAGAAAAAAGCCTTTTAAATTTCAGGCTTTTCTTTTTTTTCAGGGTATATATTTTTATATTCTTTATTTTTTTCGCGTATATATAAATCCAGTCGTCGGTCTTGCCAAACGGGAATAAATCTGCGAACAGCCTTGACTAAAGCAGTATCAATTTCAGCAGATACCACTCCTTCGTTTTCTGTTCCTTCAGCGATAATCTCTCCCCATGGATTTATGATGAGGGAATGACCAGCGTATATATGTTTGTCATCTTGACCGCAACGATTACAAGCAACGATATAGCATTGATTTTCTATTGCTCGGCTAATTAACAGAGAACGCCAATGATGAAGACGGATTTTCGGCCATTGTGCAACGACAAATACAATTTCTGCTCCATGTAAAGAGTGTAAAAACATCCATTCAGGAAAACGAATGTCATATGAAATGAAAATAGCTGCTTTTCGTCCTTCGATATGAAACAATCCGGTTTCTTCACCGCCTTGAAAATATAAATGCTCTGCTGAGCGCTGAAACAAATGTACTTTACTGTATTGGGTGATTAAAGTTCCTGTTTTTGAATAGATAAAAGCTGTATTTCTAGTCTTGTGATGCTGTTTATTTAAGAGTGATCCTCCAACTATATTTACTACATGATGTTTAGCGAAAGATTGCATAAAATTTTGAGCGGCTTCAGGTTCTGCAATTTGTAAAATGTTTTTATAAGTATGTCCTGTAGTCCAAAGTTCAGGCAAAACAAGAACGTCAGGATGATGCTGCATAGCTTCATCCATGAGTAATTCAGCCCTTGCTATATTTCTACCAGTCTCTCCAGAAACGATATCCATTTGTATACAAGAAACTGTAAGCTTCATTCATTTACACACCTGTCTCTCATAGTGATTCTCTCGTAAAGAAACGATTTATTATAAGAATATATGTCAATACACGCTGATACATTATAAAAAAGTTTGTATAAATGGATTGTCTTTATATATAGAAAAGTTATTGACAAAAAATCGATATCATGTGATAATTCAATTAAATTTTAAGAATTATCAAAAAACTTAAAAAGAAGCAGAACATATAATAAATAACCATATAATTGTAATTCGTGAAACCAGGAAACGGCGAACGAAACGTTTATAGATAACAAATGGATGTAAATGAATGAGAATGAAAATTTGCGCGGGGGTGAAATGAATGATATTTTTTGTTAATAAGTGGAAGGAATTACGTAGGGTAAAGGCAGATTTAGCTGCAAGGGATTGGTTTTATGGGACATGTGGAAGTTTATCAATGAGAATATCTCAGGATCCATTAACTTTTTTTATAAATGTGGATGGGAAAGATAAACGCCAGCATTGTGAGGATGATTTTGTAGTTGTAAATAGCATGTGCGAACCTGTATTTATGACGGGGTTACAGCCTTCTTCAGAAGCTCCTCTTCATGCTGAAATCTATAAAAAAACTAAAGCAGGAAGCGTTCTGCATATCAGTACAGTAAATAATCAGCTTATAGCTGACTTATATCGAGAGCAAGGAGAAGTAATGTTTGAGTATAATAATGTTGTGCGTGTATTTGGAAAAGAGGGAAATGGACGTTTAACAATACCAATCATTGCAAATGAAGAGAATCTTACTTTCTTATTAGATGAAGATATGCCATGCTTTAAAGAAGAGCAAGGCGCTGTGCTTATTCGTAATCAAGGGATTGTAGTATGGGGGAAAACTCCACAAGAAACGAAAAAATGGCTTGAAGGGTTGGAATTTGTTATGGATTATCATGTGAAGCTTCTCATGATTAAAGGCACAAAGAGCTCTGTTATTTAATAAAGAAGCACTCAGTGGGGCAAGGGCTCCAAGGGTGTTTCTTTATTAAAAAATTATAGGCACTTTTTAATTTGTAAGCGCTTTTATTAATATAATTATTAAATTTAACATTTTGTTTCATAAAAGAGGCTCCTCGCTACTATATATAAGTTGCATATCACTCAGATGAGGGGGAGCGTATTTTGCGAGTTAAATACCATTTTGTTCCTAGAACGGACGTTGTATATTGCCTTGAAACAGAGTCTATTGGAGAAGCGGCTCAAAAAATGAAAGAAAGTGGATACCGTTGTATCCCTGTATTATTAAAAGACAAAGTAACATTTGCGGGTTTGGTATATAAAGTTGATATTTTAGAATATTTATATGAAAAAAATGGAAAGAAAGAAGACAATGTAACAAGTATTGTAGAAGATGGTCATGCCTATGTATTTGAAAGAGATTCCTTCTTTCGGGCATTTTACACAATTAGACGCTTGCCGTTTTTAGCGGTATTAAATGATTCCCATCACTTTGTAGGGATTTTGACACATTCCAATGTTTTTGATGTAATTGAAGATTCATTTGGAATGAAGATAGGAGGATACACGCTAACACTAGCGACACATGACAATAAAGGTACGATTAAAGAGCTGGGAACAGTCTTAAAAAACTACAATATAGGCGGGTTGTTAACACTTGATAACGGTGATGAGTATGTGAGGAGAATCATCGTGAATATTTCAGATGAATTAAGTCAAGTGGAATTAGAGAAGCTTGTTGCCAAAATAGAGAAAAGAGATTTTCGTGTTAGCCGTGTAGATAGGATTTAAATTCAGAATGAAAAAGGAGAGGGGATACCCTCTCCTTTATTTTTGATGAAATTATTGCTAAGTTCATCTAAACGAGTTGCTGATTTTCAGTGCATAGGAATAGGAGTTTGCACTGGTGCTAACTCGGATAGAAAAACGAAATGAGCCTTTTCTTTTATTTTTGGAATATAGGAAGATAACACACGGGATGTTATTTCACCCGGTGGTCCCACATGTCCAATAGCAACGAGAACAGGATCGGTTTGTATTTTTTGCAGTAGTACATTTGCTTGCTTTGTAACGTGAGTATGGGTATATAAGTCATCAAAAAATAATTCATTTTCTATGACAGGGACACCTAGTTCTTTCCCTATTGTAGATGCCAGACTTTGAGAATTTGTCCGGCTATCTAAGTAAAATAACCCGCGTTCTTTACAGATAGTTAATACAATACGCATTATACGTTCATCTGCCGTGGCTTTTGATCCCATATGATTGTTCATGCCAATCGCGTAGGGGACATCTTCAATTGCATCTGTGACACGTTTTCGTATTTCTTTATCGCTTAAATCAGTGGTAATCGCATTAGGGCCAAGCCAGCTTTTTTTTCCTCGATAAGGTTCCATAGGCAAATGTACGATTACTTCATAGCCCTTCTTATGAGCCGATATTGCATCTTGTTTAGTAGAAGGCAAAAATGGCATCACAGCAGCAGTTAAAGGGATGGGCAATGATAACATTTGCTTTGTTCCTTTCATATTATTACCAAAGTCATCAATGACAATGACTACTCGATGACCGGATGCTGCTTTTGCGGGTATTAAGGGGAATGAGCAAAATGAAAGTAAAATGAGCAGGGGAATTAGCCGCTTCATAATGAATCTCTCCTTTTAACAATGAAATATAAATTTATTGTTAGTTTTTGCGAATAATGACGAATTTAACCGAATGGAATGTCGAGTGAGAAAGGATAAGTTCCATTCAAAAAGCAGAACTGGCGAATAATATGACAAATACGAAAAAAATACAGAAAAAATTTGTCTATTATTGCGAATGTATTTACAAAGATAGAATAATTTGTAATAATTCTCAAAGTGAGGTTAAGATTTTGTAAATTACTAACATATAGCGATGAATTTTGGATAAAACTGGAGAAATGCGCCATTGCTTGTGAGGGGGAGAAGCATGTTAATTTGGAGAAGGAAGTATATCATGGACAAGCTATTGCTCGAGATTAAATATAAACGTGAAGAAATGATTGAAACAGCTTTTAGGGATGGATTTGATAGTATGGAAACGATACGTGCTAGTCAAGAGCTAGATGTTTTAATAGTAAAATATCAACGTTGTAAAGAAAAAGTGGACAAGGTTTTCGTAGCAGATATATTAAAAAATGCAGCTTGTTTATTGTTATCTTCATATAGAAAAATAACACAGCCCCTGATAAAAAATTTTTTCGCTTTACTTATGGCGAGCATACTTCGTTAATGTAAAGAGAGCTTCGCAGGATAGGAAATTAGCATTTTAGTTCCATGTATTATTCAAGACTAGAGAGCAACCGTTTTCATAACAGCTCCCTATCTGTGACAGGCAGGGAGCTATATATTGGCAAGGGGCAGGAGAATATGTACCGTAGTTCCTTTTCCTTCTGTACTTATTATAGAAACTTCACCATTATACATATCAACAATACGTTTGCATACAACCAACCCTAATCCAGTTCCAGTTTTTTTGCTGGTAAAGAATGGGTCGAATATTTTTTTCTTTATTTGATCAGGCATGCCTGCACCTGTATCGGTAATGCGGATTTGTGCTTTTTCATTTCGAGAACCAACTTCAATCGTAAGTGTGTGACCTTGTTTCATGGCTTCAAATGCATTTTTAGTGATATTCAAGATTACCTGTTTGATGTGATCTTTGGAACAATCGATCGGAATATCTTTATCCTCCATTACGGTTATAAGCTCAATCCCGTGCAAATTAGCTTCAGATTGAATAATTAATGATACTTCTTTAATAATGTCTTTTAAATCGTAGATTTGTTGTTTTACAGCAGTAGGCTTTCCAAGAATTAGAAATTCGCTCACAATTTCATTAATTCTGTCGATTTCTTTTTGAATTACAGTAAAATAAAACTGATCTTCTGGTGCATTATATTTTTCGCTTAATAAAGTAACAAGTCCCTTTATTCCTGTGAGAGGATTACGTATTTCATGTGCAGTACTTGCTGCTAATGCCCCCACCAACTCAAGCTTTTGCACTTCATTTTGTCTTCGTTCTAGTTTTGCTTGCTGCTTTAATAGCGTATATTTAATGAGTAAGAAAATGATATTTGTTAAAAACAAAGACACAAGTAATTCAATAAAAAAACTTGGATAAAGCGAGGATTTATTAATTGGTAAAGAATAGACGGTTATTTGCCATTGAGCTTTATCAACAGGAAGCGTGATTTTTTCATTATCAGTTGTATGTTTGATATGCTCGTTATTATGCAAAAAAACAGTTCCTGTATTGTCTGATACTTCGAAGTCATATTTGGGTTCGAGCCTGTTTAAAGTGTCAGAGATATAATTAAAGCGCAAGCTTGAAATTAGAATACCTGTCACTTCGGTAAAGGGAGACAAGACGGGAGTGGCAATGGCAATAGCTTTATTATGATTAATTCTATCTATAACAGCAGGAGATACTGTAGTTTTCTTTTTGTTCAATACTTCTTGTATGTAGGGACGATCTGCTATATTTACCGGATTTATGATTGGATGCGAGCCCAAAAAAAGGATACCGTCTGCGTTTGCATAATAAAAGCCGGAAAACCGCGCATCTTTTTCATTGGTGCTTTTTAGAACTTTTTCTATTGCTTCCTTGTTTTTGTGGGTAGTATTTACTACTAACGCCAGCATTTCTAATCCTGAAGAAGCCTCTCCTATATAGCGATTTAAGTAATCTCTATATAAATCGGCAACTGCTTTTGTTTGTTCCTTATTCTCTTGCTTCATCGTATATGTATGATAGGTGAGCAGCAATGTACTTAAACTTATAGTTGGAATGATAACAACCAGTATGTATAATAAAATATTTCGAATTGTTGAGTGCACAATTTTGACTCCTTAAGCTCGGTATATCTTAATTATAAAGCAAAATAAATTGAAAAAGGAATAATTTTGTCGGATTGAGCTATAAGTTCAAGTTATAGTACTTGAATGGCCAATTTTCATAGCAAAAGAATATGTATTGACATGGTCTTTTGGAAGTACTTATAATACTTTTATTTTGAGATTTTAACTTAAAAAGGATATGAAGAATATGGATAGATATTATAAAACAGAAGAAATTCAAAAGTCATTAAAGGTGTTTATCGCATTATCTCGAACACAACGTAAATTGATGGATATATCTAATAAATCTGCACAGGGATGGGGATTGAATCCGACAGAGTTTGCAGTGTTGGAGTTGTTGTTTCATAAAGGAGAGCAACCGCTGCAGCGAATTGGAGAAAAAATTTTAATCGCAAGCGGTAGCATTACATATGTAGTAGATAAATTAGAGAAAAAAGATTTTGCAAAACGTAGACCTTGTCCACGGGATCGGCGGGTAATCTATGCTCAACTGACCCAAAAGGGGCAGGAGTTGATGGAGGAGATGTTTCCAAAACATGAAGTGATTCTTCATGAATGTATGGAGATGTTAACAACAGAAGAAAAAGACCAGCTGTTAGTCTTATTAAAAAAGGTAGGATGCTACGAATAAAGTAAGGTATGCTGAGGTGCAGGGAAATGATAGGTTATATATTGATATTTAGAAAGGATTTGAGCACATGATTCAAGTGTTTCCCGGGGCGGCGCGTTATATGGCGAATCACGGGTGGTTGCAAAGTCGATTTAGTTTTTCGTTTGCAGAATATTACGATGTAAATAATGTTATGTTTGGTCCGCTGCGTGTGTTCAACGAAGATACTTTGGCATCAGGCAGAGGCTTTGCTATGCATCCACATCAAGATATGGAAATTGTTTCAATTGTGCTAGAAGGCCATTTAAAGCATGAGGATAGTTATGGAAATAGTGCAGTAACAACAGTTGGACAAGTACAGCGGATGTCTGCTGGTACCGGTATTTTTCATTCTGAAACTAATGCTTCATCTACAGAAAGAGTGTGCTTCTTACAAATGTGGTTCTTACCAGAGGAACACGGTTTGACACCTTCCTATCAACAAACCTCGTATACAATAGCGGACATGAAAAATAATTTACTTCCAATTGTATCCAAATATTTTTCGGAAGAAGTAGCGTATATTCATCAGGATATGACTATATATATGGCAGAGATTGAACCAAATACATGCATTACCTTTACTACAAACTTTGACCGAAAGACTTTTTTATTCGTTATTGAAGGAGATGTTAGTATTAACGAAACATTTAACTTACAACGAAGAGATTCCGCAAGAATAATAGAAGAAGAAACGTTGGTCCTGTCTTCGTTTAAAGGGACGCGGTTTATTTTAATAGATCTTCCTTAAACTTCGATTTTTAATATCGAAGTTTTTTCTTAATACAGACAGGTAAATTTTCTGAAAAATGGAATATATAAGTAAACTTGTACATTTCGTTTAAGAAAAGGCAAGAATGCAAGTACATAAAGGGGGGCATGAAATGGCATTTGAACATTATCTATACGCAAGGCCAAATATGAAGGAAGTAAAAGAGCATTTTTCTGATGCATTACAAAAATTTTATGGTGCGTCTACTATTCAAGAGCAAGAATTGGCAATGAAGGAAATAAACGATATTCGAAATGATTTTAATACTTTTTCAAATTTATGCTATATCCGTCATACAATAGATACGAATGATGAGTTTTACAAAGAAGAACAAGAATTCTTTGATGAAAACTCCCCAGTTGTAAAAGGATTAGTTTCAAATTATTATAAGGCCCTTGTCCATTCCCCGTTTCGTGAACAGCTTGAAAAGAAGTATGGAACACAATTATTCGCACTAGCAGAATGTGAGCTAAAGACATACTCAGATGAGGTGTTAGAGGAGCTGCAAACTGAAAACAAATTTTCCTCTCAATATACGAAGCTTTTAGCTTCAGCTAAGATTTTATTTGAGGGAGAGGAGCGTACACTTTCACAGTTAGGACCGTTTATGCAGCATACAAGCCGTGATATGCGAAAGCGGGCATATGAAGCGTATACAGCATTTATGGCGGAGCATGAACAAGAGCTGGATGATATTTATGATAAGCTAGTTAAAATACGTACGAGAATTGCGAAAAAACTAGGATTTGCTAATTTTGTAGAGTTAGGCTATGCAAGGATGTATCGAACAGATTATGATGCTGCTATGGTAGCGAATTTTCGTCAACAAGTGCTTGATTACATTGTACCTCTTGCCACGAAACTGAGAGAGAAACAGCAAATGCGCATCGGGGTGGAACAGCTGAAATACTATGATGAAAATTTTGAATATCCAACTGGAAATGCTACTCCTAAAGGGGGCCCAGAATGGATTATTGAAAATGGGAAAAAAATGTATCGGGAACTTTCCAAGGAAACAGATGAATTTTTTACATTTATGATTGAGAATAATTTGATGGATTTAGAAGCTAAAAAAGGAAAAGCAGGCGGCGGTTATTGTTCCTTTATTGAGAACTATAAGGCACCTTTTATATTCTCGAATTTTAATGGTACTTCAGGTGATATTGATGTGCTGACACATGAAGCAGGACATGCGTTTCAAGTATATGAGAGCCGCTATTACGAAATTCCAGAATATAATTGGCCGACCTATGAAGCATGTGAAATTCATTCTATGAGTATGGAGTTTTTCACTTGGCCATGGATGGAGAACTTTTTTAAGGAAGATACAGAAAAATATTATTTTACTCATTTGAGTTCTGCTTTATTATTTTTGCCGTACGGTGTTACCGTAGATGAATTTCAGCATTATGTGTATGAAAATCCAGATGTGACACCTGAAGAGCGAAAGTCCGCTTGGCGTACTATTGAGAAGAAATATTTGCCTCATAAAGATTATGATGATAACTCTTATTTAGAGAGAGGCGGCTATTGGCAACGTCAAGGACATATTTACAATTCCCCATTTTACTATATTGACTATACGCTAGCTCAAATTTGTGCGTTTCAATTTTGGAAGCGTTCAAGAGAAAATCGTGAAGAAGCATGGAATGACTATGTTACTCTTTGTCGTGAGGGCGGAAGTAAATCTTTCCTTAGCCTAGTTGAAACAGCTAAATTGCATTCTCCATTTACAGATGGCTGTGTAGAATCTGTTGTAGGTGAAATTGAGTCTTGGTTAAATTCTGTTGATGACACAAAGTTGTGACAATAAGGGAGAGAACGTAAGGTGAACAAATCGATATCGTTTTCTAACCAGGAGTCACTAAATGAAAAGTCATTATATGAAGCGTTAGAATATTTAATTGGATTAGGTCTACAATGTCCATTGAATGGAGTCGTGCAATATCAGTGTGGTGCTATGCATAACAGGCTTGGATTAGAACAGGAAGCTATTGTGTACTATGAAAAAGCAATTGAGCTTGGACTACCCCAGCATTTGCAAGAGGAAGCTGTCAATAAGCTTAGGAGCTGTATTCAAAACGGTAAACAATTGAAGATAGAATAATGTATTTTCAAGAAATTATGCGAGGTTTTTAACAATGAGGTACTTGTTATACGGATGAATATAGTATAGCGATGAGAAGCATGTTAAATGATTTTCCATCGGTACAAAGCAGTGAAGTTCTCAAAAAGTGATGTGGTTTTATGCAGAGCAACTGGATACCAATTTTTATAAAATAGCGGGGACCTCGTTGAGGGCGCTCCCTGTTTTAAAAGAGGAGGAATTCGATGGAGTATTTGAATACAGTAAACGTTTCTAATTTATTACGAGATTTAACAGAAACAAGAAAAACACTTTGGCAGGAAGTAGAAGGATTAAATGATACACAATTAAATACAAAGCCTAAAAGGGAAAAATGGAGCATTATGCAAAATTTACATCATTTGTACCTTAGTGAGCAAGCAGTTACATCAACGATTATATATGCTCTTCAAAAGAGTGAAAGAAAGCCTGTCAAGGCCAAACCTGTTCATTTGACAGTCAATCGTTTCCATAAGGCGGAAGCGCCTGAACAGCTTTGGCCAACCGAAACAATTATGAAACGTGATGAAATACGAACGTTGCTAGAGCATTCTCGTGAACAGCTGCTTGACGTTCTGCAGAGTATAACAGATGAAAAAGATTTAACAGATAAGTCGATTTGGCATCCTATATTTGAAGAATTGTCGCTGTATCAATGGTTTGAGTTTCTTATATCCCATGAACGCCGTCATACTGAACAAATACAAGAAGCAAAAGTTGCGATAGTAAGAAAATAAGAAACGAATAAAACGAGGTCCTTTCCAAGCCTGCAATTTCATTGATATGAGATGTGGTCATCAATAGAGACTTAAACATCTAGGAAGTATCAATAGTGAGGAAAAGTTACAAACTATCAAAGTTGGTAGCAGTATGATGTACAGAAAAACGAGTATGGACACCCTCCATACTCGTTTTTTATTAGTTGTCTGTTCTTTTTATCTGTAATAATTCTTGCTTAGCTTGACTGCGAAAGAATAGTTCATATACAACCGGGACTATAATTAGCGTTAGTAATGTAGAAGAGGTTAACCCGCCAATTACTGTAATAGCTAATCCTTTTGAAATTAATGTACCAGATGAAGTCGTTAACGCTAACGGAATGAGCGCTGTAATGGTTGCAAAGGCTGTCATTAAAATAGGGCGTAATCTTGTTTTTCCAGCTTCAATTAATGCTATACGAACTGGCATTCCTTTTTCTTCGCGATTTTGTCCCACACGGTCAACAAGAACAATAGCATTTGTTGTAACAATCCCAATCAGCATTAAGAATCCAATCATAACACTGACAGACATTGGTTCTTTTGCAAGATACAATGAGAAGAGCGAGCCGATTGGAACGAAAATAAGTGAAGAAAGAATGATAAATGGAATGCGTGCTTTTCCAAATGTCACCAGCATTGTTAAGTAGACGAGACCTATAGCTACCACCATAGCAATTCCTAAATCTTTAAATGTTTGAACTGTATCATCACTTCCGCCACCGCCCTCAAGAGATACATTCTTTGGAAGGGCAAGCTTGGTTTTTACCCCATTAATTACATCTTGAGATACTTTTTGAATATTATCCCCTTTTATTTGGGCAGAGATACGAGCGAAAATTTTACCGTCTAGTTTTTGAATGGTTGTAAAGCTTTCTACATCTTGTATTTCAGCAATTTCCCTTAATGGAATAGGTCCGCGCTGAGAGAATACCATAACATTTTTCAAGTCTTCTAGGGAGGATAGCTCCTTGTTATACGAAAGTTGTACTGTTTGTTCTTTATCATCAAGGTTTAGCATACCGACTTCTACAGGACTTGTTTGATCGGAAATTGTACCTAGGATTTGGAATCCCGATAAACCATATTGAGAGGATTTTTCAGGATTAATTGAGACAACATATTGTTTTTGCTTATCCGTAAAGTTATTCGTTACATATTTTAAATCACTGTTTTTCTTCATGTAATCTTCAACTATTTTTGCTGCATCTTGCAAGGAATCTAAATCTGTTGAATACAAGTCGATATCTACGTTGTTATTAGAAGGAGGCCCCCCCGAAGCCAATTCTTGCACTCCTAACTTTGTGCCTTTTGCTTCAGCATCGGTAATTCTTTGTATATCCTTTTCTAACTCTGTAATAAATGCGGCGACATCTGTTCCTTGTTTTAGATTGATAAAGTAATTGGCTCGGTTTTCACGTTTTAATCCAGTTTGGAAGTCGCGGCTTCCTATACCGGCTGTTACTTCTTTAATTTCATTTTTCTTGGCAAACATTCTCTCCACTTTTAAAGATACATCATTTGTTTTTTCAAGTGATGTAGAAGCAGGTAGTTCGATGGATGCTACTAATGTTTTTTGCTGCTCATTTGGAATAAAGGTGAAGCCTAGTGCTGGTACAAGAGTAAATGAACCTGCTAACAGCAGAATTGAAATCACAATAACGAGCACTTTATGGTTTAACGAACGTTCAATCAAACGTGCATAAAAGTGTTGCAAGATCCCTTCTTTTTCTTCCTTAGGTACTCTTTTGAATGAGAATTTTGCTAAAATTGGTACAACTGTAATCGCTACGAGCAAGGATGCGAGAAGTGAGAATACAATTGTCAAGGCAAATGGTAAGAAAAATTCTCCTGTAATCCCTCCTACGAAGCCGAGAGGCAGGAATACTACTACTGTTGTAATAGTAGAGGATGTGATAGCTTTTAAAATTTCTTTCGTTGAATCAATAATCAATTCATTTGTCATACCTGTTTTGGATTTACGCACGCGGCGGAAAATATTTTCAATAACAACGATGCTGTCATCGACTACCCTTCCTACTGCAACTGCCATTCCACCTAATGTCATAATGTTCAAGGAGACATCTAACCGATTCAGGAATATGGAAGCGAACAGTAAGGATAAAGGGATAGATATGATCGCAATAATAGTTGCACGTACGTTCCGTAAAAACAATAGTACAGCGAGTGAAGCGAAGATAGCGCCGAGTACACCTTCTTTTATAAGCGTTTCTACAGAATCCTTAATCCCTTGGGCTGAATCAAAACCGATTGCATAATCTATTTTATCATCATATTTTTTCAAGACATTCATGACTTTATCTGCTACTTCAACCGTGTTAGCATCTTGTTTTTTCGTGATAGCCATAGATAGAGAGTCCTGCAAGTTGTAACGCGTTTTTTCAACTTGTTCTGAAATGGTTTCTACCGTTGCAATATCCTTTAGTAGAAGCGGAGCAGCTGTGGGTGCCGCAGTGAAGCCAGGTGATAATTGTAGATTTTCTAGCTTTTGAATCTCATCTAATTTTTCTTCTACACGAACCGGCACTTGCAGATCTTCAGCATTGATTCGACCGGCAGGGAACGATAGATATTTTTGGTTAATTTGATCTTTAACATTGCTCAAAGATAATCCGTATTGCAGTGCTTTTTCCTTGTCGATGGTAATTTGCACAAGGTTTTCTTTTGCTCCGCCGATAGATACGCTGTTAATTCCTTGAATTTTATTTAACTCTGGAATGACTTCATCATTTAAAAGTTTTTCAATATTTGTGTTATCTTTGGCGAATAATGAAATATTGTAAATAGGAAATGTGCCAAAAGAGAATCGGTTTACTTTGGTTTGTACAGCATCAGGAAGCTTAGTATCTTTGATATAGGTGTTAATTTGCTGTTCAACTTTATCCATATCTGTATTAAACGGGAACTCAAGATTGATGATTGAAATACTTTCGAAGGAAGTACTTTGCAGCTTTTTAACTCCCTCTAAGGATTTGAACTGATTCTCAAGTTTAGTTGTAATCTGCTCATTTACATCTTCGGGAGAAGCACCAGGATAGACTACTTCAACGGAAAGTTGCGGAAATTCAACATTAGGAAGCAAATCTACTTTCAAGGAAGAAAATGAGTATACGCCGCCTAAAATTAGCAAAAACGAGATGATGAATACAGCGACAGCATTCTTTAGGCTAAATCTTGTTAAAAAATTCATGCTCAAGGCTCCTTTCAATATTGTATGTAATTATTCCACATGACCTATTCTAAATGATTCAAAACAAATGTGCATCTATAATGTATTAAAAATGTATTATTTTTTTATAAGTTTTGTATAAGTGTTGACAAGATGCTGTGAGCATATTTTTTGAAGGATGTGCCATTCTATATAAAGGATGTCCTACAAGGGCAGACTGGTGAGCAGTTTGAACAAAGGAGACATTGCTCACAAACTTTTAATGGATTTGAGCGGAAGGAGAATGTAAAATGTCACAAAAAAAGCGTGAAAAAGAGCGTCAATGGAAAGCAAGGAAGGAAAATCAACAGCCTCATGGAAAAGTAAAATCGTTTGCGGAACTAACTTCAGAAGAGGGGAAGCAATAGGCTGTTGAGAAAGAAAACGTGATGAGATAACATCACGTTTTTGCTTTATCTGGTTTAGATAAGGGGAAAGCTAGAGCGAATTTTGTTCCTACATTGCGTTCGCTGGCAATTTGAATCGTTCCGCCCATAGATTTTAACACGCTAAAGACAACCGTCATACCAAGCCCCGTACCCTTATCTTTTGTTGAATAAAAAGGGGAACCGAGTTGCTTGAGTTGCTCTTCAGACATCCCAATGCCTGTATCTTCAATATGTACAATAACATTTTGGTTTACTCTTTCTATAGAAATCTTCAAAGTTCCTTCCTTGGGCATTGCTTCAATGCTGTTCTTCATAATATTCAGAAAGCATTGATTCAGCTTTTGTTTTTCACCCCAAATCAAGAAGGTGGATTCGGGCATTTCATATTGAATTGTAACATTTGAAAAGTTTGCCAATGGGATCATGAGAGATATTGAGCTTTGTAATTCTTTTTTTATATCTAAATGTTGGAATTTTTTTATGCTCGGCTTGGCAAAGGTCAGGTAATCCGTAAGAACATGATTTGCTTGGTCAATCCCGTCCATTGCAATATCAAGGTAGGTATTTCGTTCTGACTCTGAAAAGGCTCCGCTTTTGAGCAGTTGAAGAAAGCCTCTTGTTGAAGTAAGTGGGTTGCGTATTTCATGAGAAATTGAAGCTGCCATTTCACCGATAAGGTGAAATTTTTCAATGTTGATTAACTCTTCTTGAAGCTTTGCTTGGGACTGTAATACCATCATTAAATATAGTACAAGCATCGTTCCGAAAGTGCTGCAAAGCTGATAGACGATAATATGAAGGATGTACTCATATGGCTGCTCGATATTCATTAGGAAGATGGGAACCCAAGAAACGGTGTAAAAAACGCTGGCTAAAACAGCAATCACCATTATTCTAGAATTTGAAGCTTTGAGTACAAAGGAACGAGCCATGACGAGTAAGATATACAAAACGCTTGAGGAAGCTAATGCTAAAATAGCTCCATCTCCTCCAAGTGTAAGGCGATATGCATTCATAATAAAGAAAATAATCCCGCCAACTAATGGACCTTTTGTTAGTGTAGCTACAATGAGTATAATCTGTCGTAAATCGAATCGGTATCCTGGTGTCGGTTCAGCTGCAAAAGTTAGACACATTATGGAGGTAAACAAGCTTAGACACAAGAACACAAATGTATTTAGTTTTGGATGGCGATTCCCTTTTCGCATCCAAAACAAGTGATAAATCAACATGGAGATAAGGAGGAATAAAATATTTAAAAAAAGA
This sequence comes from Bacillus sp. 165, assembly GCF_017742235.1. Classification (GTDB taxonomy): domain Bacteria; phylum Bacillota; class Bacilli; order Bacillales; family Bacillaceae_G; genus JAGHKQ01. Next base: position 334,360 of record NZ_JAGHKQ010000001.1, on the reverse strand, counting down.
TGGGCAACAAAAGGTTTCAGTATACTCCCCTCCTTTTTCAGTATTATTATACATATAGATATTACTATCATACTATTAACGCTTTATTTTTTAAATAAAAATAGATTAACTATTTCAAATAATTGTCTTGTGGTTTTCTATCATGTTCATTTATGTTAAAATGATGAACGGTAAATCAAAGAAGAAATCCATGGATTTAACATGGGAGAGGTTCGCGAACTCCCTCTATAAAAAACTAAGGAGAAACAATATTTTTGAATGTTGTTTCTTGTTTTTTTACGTGATGTTCAAGAACGCTCTTCTTCTGCTTCTTTAAAAACAAGAAAAGGAGAATGAGTGAAAATGAAAAAGGATAAGGCTGTAGTAGTATTCAGTGGTGGCCAAGACAGTACCACATGTTTATATTGGGCCATGCAGCAGTTTGCAGAAGTGGAAGCTGTGACATTTAATTACAATCAGCGTCATAAACTCGAAATAGAGTGTGCGGCTGGGATTGCTAAAGAATTGGGAGTTAAGCACACAGTGCTGGATATGAGCTTATTAAACCAACTTGCTCCTAATGCGTTAACAAGAACAGATGTAGAAATTACTCAGGAAGAGGGAGAACTCCCTTCTACTTTCGTCGATGGTCGCAATCTATTGTTTTTATCGTTTGCAGCAGTGCTTGCTAAACAAATTGGCGCTAAACATATTGTTACCGGAGTATGCGAGACGGATTTTAGCGGGTATCCTGATTGTCGGGACGTATTTGTAAAATCACTAAATGTTACGTTAAATTTGGCAATGGACTATCAGTTTGTTATTCATACGCCGTTAATGTGGATCAATAAAGCAGAAACATGGAAACTTGCTGATGAGTTAGGGGCGTTTGAGTTTGTAAGAGAGAAAACATTGACTTGTTATAATGGTATTATCGGTGATGGATGCGGTGAATGCCCAGCTTGCCAATTGCGGAAGGCAGGATTAGACACATACCTTGCTGAACGTGAAGGAGCGGATGTTTGATGGAGTATTTCGGATTTCGAGTTGTAGAGGGTCTGCAGAAGATTGATAAGGACATTAAGTCCAATCAGTTAAAATATCATAATAAACGTGTATTGGTCAGTAAAGAATTTACGTTTGATGCCGCCCATCATTTACATTGCTATGAAGGGAAATGTAAAAACCTTCATGGTCATACGTATAAAGTCGTATTTGGTATTAGCGGTTATGTAAATGAAATAGGCATTTCTATAGATTTTGGTGATATAAAGGATATTTGGAAAACAGAAATAGAAATTTATTTAGACCATCGTTATTTAAACGAGACATTGCCGCCAATGAATACAACGGCAGAAAATATGGTGGTATGGATTTTTGAAAAAATGGAAGAGGCTTTGCAAACAGAAGAGCGCTCTCAGCAATATAAAGGTGCACGTGTAGAATTTGTACGATTGTATGAAACGCCGACAAGCTACGCAGAAATGAGACGGGAGTGGATGGAGTTTGAATAAAATCCCCGTTTTGGAAATTTTCGGCCCAACTATTCAAGGAGAAGGCATGGTTGTTGGACAGAAAACGATGTTTGTACGTACAGCAGGCTGTGATTATCAATGTGTTTGGTGTGACTCGGCTTTTACATGGGATGGCTCTGCAAAAGAACAAATTCGGCAAATGAGCGCAGAGGAAATTTGGCAAGAGTTAAAAAGCATCGGAGGAAATCGTTTTTCTCATGTAACTATTTCAGGTGGAAACCCTGCTCTTTTAAAGTCTCTTGGCGACTTTCTTGAATTGCTTAAACAGCATGGTATTCGTACTGCAATCGAAACGCAAGGAAGCAGGTGGCAGGATTGGCTGCTAGACATTGATGAGGTAACCTTATCTCCGAAGCCGCCGAGCTCTGGTATGAAAACAGATTTTTCTATGTTAGATACTATAATTGAACGTATGCAAAAACGGAATATCAGCTTAAAAGTGGTTGTGTTTAATGAAGCTGATTTTTCGTATGCGAAAACAGTACACCTGCGCTATCCGAATGTACCCTTCTTTTTGCAGGTAGGAAATGAGGATGTGCATACAGTAAATGATGGTGAACTTGTGTCCCATTTGCTTCGCCGTTATGAATGGTTAATTGATCAAGCTGTGGAGTGTCCAGAAATGAATGACGCAAAAGTGCTTCCACAGCTGCATGCCCTAGTATGGGGCAATAAGCGGGGCGTATAAGAAAGGAGATAAAGAAATGGCAGGACGTAGAGACGAAGAACTGCAAGATGTAACATTATTAGGGAATCAAAATACGAAATATATGTTTGAATACGATCCAGCGATTTTGGAAATATTTGATAACAATCATCCAAATCGTGATTATTTTGTGAAATTCAATTGTCCAGAGTTTACAAGCCTGTGTCAATAGGGGCACACTTCAGTGGTGACACTGTCGCTTAAACCTCGTGAATTCAGGGAAGGGAAACTAATCCTGAGCCAAGCCTCAATGAGGAAGGTGCAGAGACTATCGAAATCGCTGGGGCGCAAAGCGAGTAAAGTAGCGTCTTGGGAAGAGAGTAGAGTACATCATAATGATGGAAGCGCGAGGGTTCTTGTCTTATATCGCAGTGAGATAAGAATATGATATAGTCCACCTGCATATTTGCAGTTGCCAAAAACGGGACAACCAGATTTTGCTACTATTTACATCAGTTATATTCCTGATATTAAGATGGTAGAAAGTAAATCTCTGAAGCTATACTTGTTCAGCTTCCGCAATCATGGAGATTTTCATGAGGATTGCATGAATATTATCATGAATGATTTAATTAAATTGATGAATCCTCGTTATATTGAAGTATGGGGCAAGTTCACGCCACGTGGCGGTATCTCTATCGACCCGTATTGTAATTATGGACGTCCGGGTACTAAATATGAAAAAATGGCGGATTATCGTTTAATGAATCATGATTTATATCCAGAAACGATTGATAATCGCTAATACAGAAGACCGTGATGCGTATTGCTGCATCACGGTTTTTTATTTTAGATTGAAGCGTTCAATTCAAATGAGGACAGAAAAACTGTCCGTGAACCTGCTGATAGAGGTTTATTTTATCGTATAAAATTACAGATATCTTCTGGTAAATATTTTCAGGGGAATATAAAAAGAAGAGAGATATTCCCTCTTCTTTTTAAGATGCTAATGGAAAGTAATGCTATTAAACTAAACGGATAATTTTATAGTTTTTATGGTTTACTACGGTTAAAGGTTCTAAATCTAATTCTCTATAATTTTTCATAATTGTTATGTCTACGATAACAGAGTTTTTATTTACTTTTTGTACACGGCCTTGTATGCCATCCTTGAATTCTATGATATTTCCTGCTTCTGCAATTTTCATAAGCATTCTCCTTGTAACAATTTTATTCCGCATAAATAGACAAGTAAGATTTCCCCTTAAGGAACCTGAAAAGTGAAAGCGGTGGTTGTCTGTAAAGCCTGATGTGTTGATTCTTTATCAAGTATAATTCAGACTTATAGAAGTTCACTTTATTAAAGAGCAAGTAGCTTCAAGGCTACTTTTCTTTATAATGAACTATATTTCCTGCTTTGTAAATGTTTTCATAGCATTTTTTTAAAAAAATTCAATAGTTTGTAAGATATTATTATTGCTTGTTACCAAAAAATATGATTTAATTATTAATTTCATTTTTACCTTATGTTAAAATGTAAGAATTAAAAGCAGAAATGAGATGACACTATGTGGGGAAATCGGAATGTTTGGATTTTATTATCAGGAGAATTTGTCGCCGGTCTTGGATTATGGCTTGGCATAATAGGAAACCTTGATTTTTTAGAAAAACATGTACCATCGGATTTTACGAAATCGTTGATTTTATTTTGCGGTTTGTTTGTAGGCGTTTTAGTAGGACCAACTGCAGGACGTATCATCGACAGTACAGATAAGAAAAAGATATTAATTTATTCTAGTTTTCTACGTATTCTTAGCATCGGGTTTATGTTTATGGCTATTTGGCAGGAGAATGTTCTATTTATGGTTTGTAATATGATGCTCGTCGGTATATCCGCTGCTTTTTATTTCCCTGCCCTTCAAGCAACAATTCCGCTTATTGTAAAAGAACACATGCTATTGCAAGTAAACGGATGGCATATGAATGTAGCGACAATTGCTCGAGTGGCAGGTACAGCCTTGGCTGGAATTTTACTATTGCATATGAGTTTATTTTCATTATATTTCTATTCAATGGTAGCTTATATTCTTATTTTTATTGTCACATTTTTTTATACAATTGAAGAACACGAATTAAGAGAACGCAGAAAGGAAAAAGCAAGTTTTAAAGATGTATTTGCTCTTTTGAAGGAAGTGCCGATTTTGTTGATTGGATTGATTCTTGTGCTTGTTCCGACCTTATTTATTGGAAGCTTTAATTTAATGGTTATGAAAATCAGCCAAATACAAGGTGATCCTTCTGTTAAAGGAGTCTTATATACAATAGAAGGAACAAGCTTTATGCTCGGAGCATTTTTGGTGAAACGCCTTCATGTAGAAAGAAGAATGGTTCCTTTCTTGATTGGTTGTACATTATTAATTGCGGTTGCTCAGCTATCCTTGTATTTTGCAACAATTCCGGTTGCCTCCATGGTTTCTTTTAGTTTGTTTGGATTAGGGGCAGGGGCTTTTTTTCCTGCGATTGCTACATTATTTCAAAAGCAAGTGAAAAAAGAATATCATGGCCGTTTTTTCTCATTCCGAAGTATGTTTGATCGTATTTCATTCCAGCTTGTTTTACTAGGAACAGGTTTCTTTTTAGATGTGATAGGATTTCAATGGATGGTTGTTTGTTTTGGTTTGTTTTCATTAATGATTGTCATGGTAGTTATTATAAAACAAGTCAAGCAGCCTGTAGAGTATTATGAAATAGAAGAAAAAGAGATGAGTATATAGGTTGTTTCATTCTGAATTAACATAAGATTACGAGGGAAATAGAAAGCTTAAGTAGAGGAGAAATTCCTGCTTGGTGACCATCAGTGGGGGGCTCCCACTGATGTGGTAATGTGTGTACTACTGTTAATAAGGTATAGTCTGATTGAGTGAGATATACGAAGTGCTCGCTTTTACAGGTATTTGACGAAATGTGCATAAGGAGCACCTAATAAATAAACAGTACTGTCAACGGTATAATTCAATTTTTTATATAAGGAATACGCACGCTCATTGGTTTCCTCTGCTAATAAGGCTATTTTGTTATGACCAAGTTGTTTTGCGCGTTGCTCTGCTTCTCGGATTAAACTGCTTCCAATTCCTTTCCTAAAAAATAGCGGGGAAACAGAGAGTGTATCAATATAGTATTCATCTTCTTGTGCTTCTTTTTCAAGAGTAATTGAAGGGTCATTCTTTAGTTTTCGCAGCCGTTCTATAATGAAACGATCTACTTTGTTCGAATCCTTACCATGATAAGTGACAATTAACCCCACAATTCTTCCGTTTATTTCTTTTACTATAGTATGTTCATAACTGAGTCGATTACCCTCTTGTATAAATAGTTCTTCTAATCCTTCTAATACTTCTTCCTGTGTTCTACCACCTGATAGCTTCACAGCAATATCATGTAAAGCATTATTTAACAAAATAGCTATTTCTTTTCGGTCATCTTTTCTTGCTTGACGAATCGTCATGATGATTTCACCTCGCATACTATTTTACCATAGTTTACAAGAGAATATAGTTGTTCCATGTACTTCATTCAGTGTAAAATGAAGTATTCGATATACTTGTGAGGTGATATGATGGATAAACAAACTGCTAATGCAATTTTAGATCAATTGAAAACTGGAGAATTAAAAGAATATATAGTAAATAAAGAAGATTTTTATCCATTTAGAGAGGTGGTTGTATCCCGCGCTGACTTTAAACACTTCCGTGGTATCGCAGAGCACGGAGGAAAAGTAATTTATACGTATACAGAGGCAGCACGCTCTTAATAGTGATATAGGGAAAACGGTTTGTGTTTTTAGCAGGAAAAATGATGGGAATATCAAATATTGTCAATGCAGTAAAAAGAAGGAGGGAGAGTTCTTGGAAGACTTTACACCAAAACGGATGCCGCATTGGGACTATATGTGGCAAGATGAAAAAGGACAACAATTCGTGGGAATGTTTTTATTTCCGGAAAGGAAGCAGGAAGGAAACAGTCTCTTTAAAATAAAAAAAGCAATTCGTGATGCCTTTATAAGCAAAAAGTATATCCCAATGACGATTTTATATAGAAATGATTTCCTAAATTTAGATGCTAGGGTTTGGGAAATAGACGAAAGTGAAAGTTTAGTCACTCTTAAAGACCTAGAGGGAAATTATTATGATGTGCGTATAAGTGATATTATGCATATCACCCATAAACGAAATGAACGGAAATCAGAGTAAAGCATCTTGGTTCACCAAGTTGCTTTTTTAATTTTCCTTGCAGGTTTTATCATTTTTTTCGGTGTATGTATGTTTTCTATAATTGGCGCATTTATCTTTAAAACATGTTGTTTTTGTCCCAGCGGGCAAGTCTTTTTTAAATTTTTCATAACACCAGCAAATTTCTTTTTCTTTCATATGTAGTAAGCTCCTAACTAGAAAGTAAGCAGAAACGAGAAATACTCATTTCTGCTTATGTTTATTTTACCGTTCCTAAAAGTTGATTAATGTCCACAAATGGTGTTGCTCCGCCGGTAACATTTGGAAGCTTGCCGTCCCAACGTTTGATTGCTTCTGCTTGTACGTCAAGAGCACGTTCTTGTACTTCAATCTGTTTTAATTGTACAAGTTCAGGTGTTACTTCTTGCTTTTTCAGCTGCAAGGCTTTTGCTTCTGCTTGCGCCTGCTCCACTTTTTGTTGTGCTTCGATTTGAATTCGCTCCAAATCACGTTTTGCTTTTAATGCAAGCTGTTCAGCCTTTTGCTTTGCTTCGATAGATTCATTGAATTCGTCACTAAAGCTGAATTCACGAATATTGATGTCGCTTAGTACAATGTGATATTTATTTATTTTTTGTGATAATGTTTCTTTTACCCTTTGAGATACTTCTTCCCGTTTTGAAATGAGTTCATCCGCTTGATATAAGGAAGTGATAGCTTTTAATGCTTCGCTAATGGCAGGATCTATAATACGATTTTCATAGTCTAATCCAATTTCTTGATACACTTTATTTACTGCAGATGGTTCTAAATGATAGTTTACAGACATGGTAGTTTTGACTGTTTGCAAATCCTTAGTGGAAGCCGCTTGAGAATCTTCCGCTTTTTTTACGCGAACTTCCATGGGAATGACGGTTTGAACAAATGGAAGTTTAAAGTTAATGCCTTCATCCAAAACGGTTGGTTTTACAGCGCCTAACTGTACGAGAACACCACGATGGCCTGCAGGGACAGTAGTAAAACTACTAAATACTAAAATTGCAAGAATGGCCAATAATAAGCCGCCAATAATGAATTTCTTAGCGCCGGGCTGCATCGGTTTTTTGGGAATCGGGATTTGTTGCAAAGCAATACCTCCTTGTCATGGTTGTCATCTCATTGTAACATATTGCTCCTTCTTAAAAAATATACATCTTTTACAGAAGCTAGAAATATAGAGGAGGATTTTACAAAAAGGTCTGTTTAAAAAATCAGGCAAGGTGTAAGATGAAGTTAGGGATATTTTTCCTTATTTTAAAAGGAGGGCGATCGGTGATGAGGGAAAAACAAGCATGGAAAATCAATGGATTTTTCGGGTTGCTGATAGTGTTGGGTATAGCAGCATTAGGTCTGTTTTTGAGCGCGGCAAGCCAAAATATTCTTTTTCTGGTTTTGTTCGGGTTCGTTGCTATATTACTTGTGAGCGGAATGACAATTGTACAGCCAAATGAATCGGTAGCTGTTATTTTCTTTGGAAAGTATTTGGGGACGATACGCGAAGATGGCTTTTTTATAACGATTCCTTCGTTTCGCAAACGTGTATCTCTTAGGGTAAGGAACTTTAACAGCGATACATTGAAAGTGAATGATGTGGATGGAAATCCTATTGAGATTGCAGCAGTGGTTGTTTTTAAAGTAACAGATACTGCTAAAGCATTATTTGATGTAGAGCATTATAATGAATTTGTGCGGATTCAAAGTGAAACAGCTCTTCGGCACGTTGCGACTAAGTATCCATATGATGCAGATAATAATGAAGTTTGGTCACTGCGGGGGAATGCAGAGGAAATTGCAGAGGAATTGGCGCGTGAGTTGCAGGTGCGATTGAGCGTATCGGGAGTAGCTGTTATCGAAGCGCGGTTAACTCATTTAGCATATGCACCTGAAATTGCAAACGCTATGCTGCAACGCCAACAAGCGAGTGCTGTTGTGTCTGCACGTCAAAAAATTGTAGAAGGTGCTGTTGGAATGGTTGAATCCGCCTTAGAGCAACTCGAGCAAAAACAAGTCGTACAATTTAATGAAGAAATGAAGGCACAGATGGTCAGTAACTTAATGGTTGCTATAGTCTCAGATAAAGGCACTCAACCAGTAATGAATGCAGGGAAAGTCAAGTAGAGAAGGTAAGGGCTGGAAAGAGTAAGGTAGCTTCTGAAGAAAATCTTATTACCGGTCTTTCAGGTGAAAAAAAAGACACTGCAAATAAGGAATAAGATTAATGCTTATTCCTTATTTTATTTTAGAATAAGAGAAAAATCATAAACCTTATATTGATGTACACATGCTAAGGAGCAATTAAAGAAATGAGATTTGCCTTTTTACGCCTCTTGTTTTAGGAGTAAATAGAAGAAACAGGTGAGAGGGAGCAAATTTGTAAATGTTATTTAATTGAAAGATTTTCGAACTATTTGTAACAATAGCAAATGGTATGTTGTTATCGTTAAGTATTTGTAATGTTTTTTTAGTATAAAAACGATATAGCGTAATGTTAGGGAATTTAAATACAGTCTTTTAACATGATTTCTAAAGTGAGAACAGGAATAGAAAAGTTTTTGAAATATCAGCCCATCTGCTTGTTCTTAAACTTTATAAATCTTGTGATGTAAGCTTTTTTAGTAAATAGGATAGGTAGAAGGAGAAGTAACCATACTGTTTGCTAATAAATGCTTGAACGAAGAATTCATGGTTCAGCAGTGTATAGTAATCATCTTGCAGTCTTATTAAATTTGTAACAAATACAATACAACAGCAATTGATAGCGGGATGGTTTTACTATATGCAGTCATTTACAAGAATAGTATTTCTATGTAAAATTCATTTCAAGATACTATACGTTTCGTGAATCTGAAATAAGGAGGGAGTTTTAGGTTATTGACACGAAATGGTATTGTTTTTGCATTTCAACACAGACTTGTCTTATTTAAAAGTAAAACACACAAAAAACAAAAACTCATTCTACACATTTGTCCCAAAATGAAAATCCCATAGTATAGACAATTCTTTCTGCATAGCCATGGCGAGTTAAACCCTACAAAATACTTACCGATCTGGTGGTGTAGAAAGAATAAAAGATAAAAAAGTCTCAGTAATGAGGCTTTTTTATTTTTTATAAAGAGTAAGAAAGTGTAAAATTTTGGAAGAACTGTCTAGCTTCCAGGGTTTGGTCCCTATACAAAATAACCTGCTCCGGATAAAGACAAAAAGCATCTTTATCGAGGAAGAGCATACGGAAACCTTCTTTGAATAAGCTGCGCCATCCCGCACGTTTTATGTGCGGGTTGTTTTGTCTAAGGAACAGGGCGGACAGTGTCCATAAACACATCTTACTAAATTCAATAAATGTAAGTAAAATTCCTTACGTTTTATTCAGAAAACCTACAAAACTCCCTTTTTTAAGAGGTACGCATGTCTGACTTTAGTAATTTTTAGGTAAATTCATTGACAAGATTTTTAAAATAACCTTTATTGACACCTTTTTGAGAATGGTGTTTGATAGGGTTTGTACATATTTTTCAGAGCCGTTTTTCTTTGTCGAAAAAAGACAATTCTTTTATATAAATTTCTGCGTACATATATATTGTGTACTGAAAGAAAAAGTAATACAATATATAGGTGAAGAAGACATAAGGCAGAAAATTCTAAATAGTGAAAAAACGGAGGGTCGAAGATGGTAATTGTATATGATTCTATGACAGGGAATGTAGAGCGCTTTATTTATAAGATTGATATGCCAGCCATCCAACTGAAAGAAGATTTGGAGATGAGTGAGGAATATGTCCTTGTCACATATACGACCGGATTCGGTGCTGTACCGGAACGTGTGGATAAATTTTTACAACGGAATCATCCGTATTTAAAAGGCGTATCCGCCAGCGGTAATCGCAACTGGGGAGATATGTTTGGCGCAAGTGCAGATAAAATTTCCAACCAATATAAAGTACCGGTCTTATCTAAATTTGAAATGGCAGGAACAAATAAAGACGTAGAGATTTTTAAAGAGAGGGTGCAGGCGATTGCGACACATTGAATTAAACAATGAAATAACGCAAATGATGGACGGTTTTTATCAGCTTGATAAGGATAAAGAGGCGCTGAAGGAATTTATGAATGAGACTGAAGAAAATACTGTAAAGTTTCATAGTGTGAAAGAGAGAATAGCTTACATGCTTGAGCATGATTACTATTATAATGTGTTAGCTGAATACTCTTTAGAGGAAATCGAAGCAGTATATGAGATAACAGAGAAATCAGGCTTTCAGTTTCAATCGTATATGGCAGCTTCTAAATTTTACAAGGACTATGCTTTAAAAACGAATGATCAAAAGCAATACCTGGAGAACTATAGTGATCGTGTAGCGATTGTTTCTCTTTATCTAGGAAGAGGAGATGTAAAAAAGGCTAAGCAATTTGCACGTATGATTATTAAGCAAAACTATCAACCTGCGACACCTACCTTTTTGAATGCCGGCAGAAGCAGACGAGGAGAAATGGTGTCTTGTTTCTTGTTAGAGATGGATGACAGCCTAAACTCTATCGGATTTAATATTAATACTGCTATGCAGCTATCTAAAATCGGCGGCGGTGTAGCTCTAAATTTGAGCAAACTACGTGCGCGCGGAGAGCAAATTAAGGGTATTGAAAATGCAGCAAGCGGTGTTATGCCGGTAATGAAGCTGCTAGAGGATTCTTTCTCTTATGCGAATCAATTAGGCCAAAGAAAAGGTGCTGGCGCTGTATACTTAAATATTTTTCATTGGGATATCATTGAGTTCCTGGATTCTAAAAAAATAAATGCCGATGAGAAAACACGTATTCAATCTCTTTCAATTGGATTGATTGTACCAAGCAAGTTTTTTGAACTGGCAGAAAGAAATGAACCATTGTATGTGTTTGCTCCATATACAGTATATAAAGAATATGGACAGCATTTAGATGATTTAGATATTGATGCTATGTATGATGAGTTGGTTCGTAATCCAAATATTAAAAAGAAAAAGCTAGATTTAAATGCACGTGATATGCTCATTAAAATCTCAATGATTCAATTAGAATCAGGATATCCGTATTTGATGTTTAAAACGAATGCAAACGAGCAGCATGCTTTAAAGGATATCGGATCTATTAAAATGTCTAATCTTTGCAGTGAGATTTTTCAATTACAGGAAACTAGTGAAATTAATGATTATGGAACAGGCGATGTAATCAAGCGTGATATCAACTGTAACTTAGGATCTCTTAATATCGTAAATGTAATGGAAAATAAGGAAGTTAGAGAAGCTGTTCATGCTGGAATAGAAGCTTTGACAGCAGTTTCCGATATGACTGTCATTGAAAATGCACCAACAGTCAAAAAGGCAAATGATGAGCTTCATTCTGTAGGACTTGGGGCAATGAACTTGCATGGCTATCTTGCCAAAAATAAAATTGGCTACGAAAGTGAAGAAGCAAAAGATTTTGCGCGTACATTTTTCATGATGCTGAATTACTATTCTATTGAAAAAAGTATGCTTATAGCTAAAGCGAAGCAAGAGACTTTTAAAGAGTTTGACAAATCGGAATATGCAAAAGGGACATACTTCGTGAAATACGAGACCGTAGATTATAGTCCAAAAACAGAGAAAGTGCAGAAGCTGTTTGAAGGAATTACTGTTCCATCGCAAGAGGATTGGAGCAGGTTGAAAGAGCAAGTACAAGAATATGGCCTATATAATGCATACAGGCTCGCAGTGGCTCCGACTCAATCAATCAGTTACATTCAAAATGCGACATCCAGTGTTATGCCAATTGTAAACCAGATTGAATCAAGAACATATGCCAATGCAACGACATATTATCCAATGCCGTATCTATCGCAAGACACGTTTTGGTACTACAAGTCAGCGTACGATATGAATCAATTTAAGCTTATTGATCTGATTGCAGCTATTCAAGAGCACGTTGACCAAGGGATAAGCACGATTTTATATGTAAATAGCGATATTTCTACGCGTGATTTGGCCAGGTATTATATTTATGCTCATAAAAAAGGGTTGAAGAGTTTGTATTATACGAGAACAAGGAAGTTAAGCGTAGAAGAGTGTGTGGCTTGCGTAGTATAAGAACGTGGTTGTGATAGATTGAGGGGGGATTGTATTGAAAGCTGTAAATTGGAATAAAAAAGAAGATGATTACAGTTTAGTATTTTGGAAGCAGAACCTGTCCCAATTTTGGACAGAGGAGGAGATTGCTGTTTCCTCTGATAAAAATACATGGGTGCAGCTCTCTAAAGAAGAGCAGATCACCTATAAGCGTGTATTAGGCGGGTTGACACTATTAGATACGAAACAAGGAGGAGAGGGGATGCCCCTCATCCTTGTTCATTTGAATAATTTGCAAGCGAAAAGTGTACTTGCCTTTATGGGGGCTATGGAAGAAGTTCATGCGAAAAGCTACAGCCATATTTTCACGACATTGGCGACAGAAGAAGAAATTGATCAAATTTTTGATTGGGTAGATAAACATCCATTGCTCGAAAATAAGTCAAACATGATTTCGAGTTACTATCGTCGTTTACTAAAGCCAGAAGTAAGTAATCGTGAGTTATATATGGCCATGGTAGCAAGTGTATTTTTGGAGAGCTATTTGTTTTACAGCGGTTTCTTCTATCCCCTGTATTTAGCAGGACAAGGGAAGATGACAGCCAGCGGAGAGATTATCAATTTGATTATACGAGATGAGTCGATTCACGGTGTTTTTGTCGGTTTGTTAGCTCAAGAGCTTTTCAGACAGATGTCTAAAGAAGAGCAACAAGAAGTACAAGCAGAAACACTTGAGTTGCTGCTTGATCTCTATGAAAACGAAAAAGCTTACACAGAGGAAATCTATACTGCAATTGGTCTTGTAGAGGAAGTAAATAAATTTGTGCGCTACAATGCGAATAAGGGTCTAATGAACTTAGGGTTGGATCCATATTTTGAAGACGAAGAACTCAATCCGATTGTAGTGAATGGACTTCGTACAGAAACAAAAAACCATGATTTCTTTTCTGTAAAAGGAAATGGTTATGTAAAAGCCACAAATGTAGAAAAGCTTACAGATGAAGACTTTATGTTTGATTTTGAATAAAAGCTAAGATGAGCACCCCCTTCATTGTAAATGTTGGGGGTTTTTATATAGAAGGGTTAAGTATAAGCTTGGTAAACAAATTTAATCATTTGCTTTTTCATTCATAATTGTATTTAATGAAACCAGGCAATAAAATTTATTTCAAAATGAGGTTATACACATGAAAGCATTGGTATTTGAAACATTCGGAGGGCCTGAAGTCCTGCAGTATCAAGAAATCGAAAATCCTATAGTCGGACCAGGCGAGATTTTATTGGAGATGAAAGCAATCGGTCTGAATTTTGCCGATGTATATAGAAGAAAAGGGAATTATCATTTGGCAGGAAACCCACCTTACATATTGGGATATGAAGGAGCTGGAATCGTCATAAGTGTGGGAGATGATGTAAAAGGTGTGAAAGCGGGGGATCGCATAGCGTTTGCCGATGTACCGTATGCGAATGCCGAGCTTGTGGCAGTTCCTCAAGAGAAGGCAATTCCGCTGCCGGATAATATATCATATGAAACTGCTGCATCACTCTTGTTACAAGGCCTAACAGCTCACTATTTAACGAAGGATAGCTATGCCATTAAAGAGGAAGATGTTGCTTTAGTACATGCTGCAGCAGGTGGAGTGGGACAATTACTTGTTCAAATTATTAAAGTTTTAGGTGGAACAGTCATTGGGTTAACGTCTTCAGAGGATAAGCGTCAAGCAGCTTTATCTGTCGGCGCTGACCATGTGTTTTTATACAGTGATAATTGGAGCCAACAAGTTGAGGATACGACCGGTGGAAAAGGAGTAGACGTTGTTTTTGAATCTGTCGGCTCCACTTTAATGGATAGCTTCAAAGTGACTCGCGTCGGTGGAACGGTTGTATTTTATGGTATGGCTGGCGGCGATCCTGTTCCTGTTGATCCACGGATGCTTATGGATACTTCAAAAACGCTGACAGGCGGCGATTTATGGAATGTGCTCACGTCTCATGAAGAACGAGTTACACGCTCACAGGAGTTATTCAGATGGGTTCAGGAAGGCAAGTTGCAAGTTTCAGAACCGACCATATTTTCTTTAGAAGAAGGTGCAAAGGCGCACGAATATATTGAAAGCCGAAAGAGTACTGGAAAGGTTTTATTACTTCCTTAAGAAAGGGCAGCGATTGCTGCTCTTTTTCATATGGTAAGTGTGATTAATGAGTCAAGAATAGATTTATAATAAATAGGAGGCTGACATGATTCAGTTTAAAAATAAAAATGTAACTGTTTTTCAGAGTGCGTTATTCCAAACAAATTCTACAGTGATTGAAACTAATGATTTGATTTTGCTTGTTGATCCAACTTGGCTTCCACACGAAATTCAGGAAATACAGCAGTATGTAGCAACTATCAGAGAAGGAAAAAAGCTGTATCTATTGTTTACCCATGGAGACTTTGACCACATCATTGGATACGAAGCATTTCCAGATGCTATTGTAATTGGCAGCAAAGGACTTCATGAGCATCCGAATAAAGAAAAGAAGCTGCAGCTTATTCAAGAGTTTGATAATGAGTATTATATTGAGCGAACCTATCCAATTTCATTTCCTCAGGTGGACATTATAATAGAAGAAGATGGACAAACACTCATTATAGGAGAGACGGTATTAACATTCTATTTTGCCCAAGGTCATACACAGGACGGGGTGTTTGCTTTAGTAGAACCGCACGGCATTTGGATAGCAGGCGACTATTTATCTGATTTTGAACTGCCGTTTATATATCACAGTGTAAAAGAATATGAAAAAACGTTACAAAAAGCAAGCGGTCTTGTGGACACAATTGAGTTTTCTTTATTAGTACCAGGACACGGAAAAGTTACACAAAGTATAGCAGAGATGAAACGACGTATCGCTGCTAGTGATGATTACTTGCAGCGATTAAAAAATGCGGTTGTAAGTAATGATACAGAAGCAGTACAGAAACTGGAAACAGAGTTAGCCTTTCCTTCCAACTTTACAAGGGAGTGTCATGAAACAAATATAACTATCACGGAGAAGGAGTATGGATCTAAGGAGAACTAGCAGACAATTTAGACCATGTGAAATGAGTGCTATATTGATAGAGTTTTACGAGAATATAAGCTTAATAGTTATTCTGAAGCAAAAAATGAAATCCTTTTTCATATATAACATCCTTTTTTCTAATCGTACTAAGATATAGGTACAGCTAGAAAGAGAAATCTTAATAAAGGAGAGCAGATATGAAACTACAGCCGTTAGATGCAGCACGACAGTTTGTAAATGAAGTATTTCCCGCCTGCCGCGGTGCATTGCTTGCAGGCAGCATCGTACGAGGAGAGGGGACAGAGAGTTCAGATTTAGATATTGTTGTTATTGATGACGGGGTAGAGGCTTCTTATCGAGAATCTCTTGTTCGCTTTGGATGGCCTATCGAAATGTTTGTACATAATTCAGTATCCTATCAGACATTTGTAGAAGAAGATCGCGGACGGGGAAGACCGTCTATGGCAAATATGCTTGCAGAAGGTATTGTATTAAAGGATGACGGAATAATGGATAAGCTAAAGGAAGAAGCAACAACATTGCTTTTGCAAGGGCCTGAACCATTAACAGAGGAACAGATAAAGGTGAGACGATACTTTATCACAGATACGCTTGATGACTTTATCGGCTCTGTAAAGCGCGAGGAAGATTTATTTATTGCCGCAACATTGGCAGAGCAGCTGCATGAATTTGTTTTGCGTATAAACAAACAATGGACTGGGCAATCAAAATGGATTGTTCGGGCTTTAAAGGTGTACAACCCTGTGTTTTGTGAGAAATTTACAGAAGCGTTTGACATATTTTATCGGCAAGGAGATAAAGAAAAGATTATTGTTCTTACTGACGAAGTGTTACAGCCTTATGGAGGCAGATTATTTGAAGGCTTTTCATTAGGAAAAGGAGAACAGACATAGAGGTATGACAAAAGAAGAACATAATAGCATATTACCTCAAAATGTAAAACACACAGCATAAGAAATGGCATTTCAGTGTGGGCGAACATACAATATACTAAAATTTTTTCTTAGTATTTCAAAAGGATATCCCATAGTACAGAAAAGAGGGATGGTATGCAAACAATAGAAATGAAATGGCAAACGAAAGAGGGGCTATTACGGCTTTTAGAGCAGCTAGTGGGGATTGAAAGTGTAACGGGTTCAAGTGCAGAAATCAAGCTAGCTCAATTTATTGCTGGTGAATTGAGTCAGCTTTCTTATTTTCAAGAGAATCCAGATCATATACAGCTTCATCCAACAAAAGATGGTCGTTATATTGTCACAGGGTTGGTCAAGAGAAAAGAGCATGCAAAAACAGTAGTGCTAGTCAGCCACTTTGATGTTGTGAATGTAGAGGATTATGGAAAATGGAAACATTTAGCGTTTCGTCCGAAAGAGTTGACAGAAATGTTCTATCATAATAAACACCTCCTTCCAATCGAAGTACAGCATGACCTTGCTCATGGGGAATGGCTGTTTGGAAGAGGCACAATGGATATGAAATGCGGCTTAGCATCACAAATGGCCATGATTGAACAGGCGACAACCGGGGCGTTTGAGGGGAATATTTTGCTGCTGGCAGTTTGTGATGAAGAGGTAAACTCCATTGGAATGATTACCGCAGTACCAGTGCTATTAAAATTGGCAAAGCAACATAATTTAAAGTATACAGCCTGCTTAAATTCCGAGCCGATGTTTGCACGCTATCCTGGAGACGAAACAAAATATATTTATACAGGATCTATTGGCAAGGTACTCCCGGGTTTTTATTGCTATGGAAAGGAATCACATGTAGGAGAACCGCTCGCAGGTTTAAATGCTAACATCATGACGTCTTTTCTTACTTGTGAGTTGGAACTTAATACAAATTTTTGTGAAGTAATAGAGGGTGAAGTGTCACCGCCCCCAACATGTCTACAGCAAAAGGATTTAAAACAAGAATATTCGGTACAGACTCCTCATTGTTCTGTAGCATTATACAATATGCTGATAATGGAAAAGTCGATCCAAACGATTGTGGAAGAATTGAGAGAAGCGGCAAAGAAAGCTGCTGTAAAAGTGGAAGATGCTTATAATAAAGAGGCAGTTCGTTTTGCAAATCTGCAGCAATCTGTTCCGAACAAGTTCAAAGTAAAGGTTATGACCTTTGAAGAACTGAAGGAGTATGCTATTCAAACATATGGAGATGAAGCTCTCAAGAAAATTGAGATGGAAGCGATTAAACCGAAAATAGAACAGGAAGATGAGCGTGATATTACGATTCGTCTCGTAGATGGTTACGCGGCTCTATGCAGTGAGTTGGCACCAATGATTGTGTTATTTTTTGCGCCACCTTATTATCCCTCAGTAAGTTCACGCAAACATCCAATGATAAGCAGGGTGACTGAGGATATAATTAATTATGCTTGGGAAATACACGGGACGGCTCTAAAAAAACAAATGTATTTTGGAGGCTTATCCGATTTAAGCTATACAGGATTACAGCAGCCTCTATCTTCTCTAGAGTTATTTATCTCAAACACCCCACTATGGGAAAAAGGATATGCACTTCCCTTTGAAGAGCTGCAGCAGCTAGACTTGCCAGTTTTGAATGTCGGCCCTATGGGAAAGGATGCTCATAAATGGACAGAACGGTTAGATGTTGCATATGCAACTGGGCCCTTGCAGGATATATTGAAGGTGACCATTCAAAATCTATTACAGGGTTGAAAGCTTGTTGCGCAGCAGCAAGCTTTTTTCAGAATAGATATATGATGACAACAGTTCCTTTGCTATGCAAAAAGAGGAATATGTGAGTGTTATATAATAAACATAGTAAGATAAAATGGAATTTTCTAAAGTGATATATACATAGAATGATTGAAGAGAAAAAATAAAGCATACTTTGCAAAAATCTAGTAAAATAGAGCTATTGTCATCATGGAGGTGTTAATCATTTCAACCGCATTTTCAAAAATCCGGTTTCGCAGCTTTTTCGGGTGGATGTTGTTAGGATATATTGTTGTTTATGTTATACCATGGGTATTTATTTCTGATAAGCAATTAGAGTCAGATGTTTTCACTGTAATTTCAGAGTCTCTTGTATTTTTTGCATTTCCGTTGCTTTGGCTTTATTATAAATCACGTAAAAACAATGTGAAGTTTCAAAGCTATTATACGAAACCTAGCAAGTTTGATTGGAAGCTTGTTATTATAGCTACTGTGATGGGAATGATCTTTTCTTTCGGTATTTCTACAGTGGAGTTTTATGCGGTATCGTTTATTATACCTGATCTTGTGCTTGATACATTGAATGAGCTTAATGTTATTGATCACAGTACTATATGGATGACATTATTTACAATTATATCGGTTTCTGTGTATGCGCCTATTATGGAAGAAACCATTTTCAGAGGATTTTTTTTACATCGGATGAGCCGTAAATGGAGTATCAAGCGTGCGATGATCGTATCATCTATTTTATTTGGACTTGGCCATGCAAATATTATTGGGGCTGCTGTATTCGGAATTGTGATGTGTTTGCTGTATATTAAAACAAGAAGTTTGTTAATGCCTATGATTGTGCATGCTTTAAATAATTTTAGCTTGAGCATTTTTGACATTGTATCAAGTTCAAAGGGCGGAATGCCTGAACCAGTGAATCTTGCTGACATACGATCACTGACTGATTTGTGGATAGGTGTCGTCTTGACCATCATCGGTTTATTATGGATTGTGCCGTTTGTTTATAAAAATTGGAAAGTAATAGAAGTGAAGGGGTTGCCGCAGTTAGATAGTGTGTATGAAGAAGAGCCAGAAAAAGAGCAGATACAAAGCCAAGTATTAATAGCTGAAAAGTATATGGCTATTGAGCTTCCAGATGAAATTGTCAATCAATTACATCTGGAAGAGGAGGATTACGTCACGCTAAAAATGGAAGGCGATAAATTGATTGTTACAAAATCTAGAAAAGAGGAAATGCAGTCAAAAATATCATAAAGAACTAAAAGCTCTTACGCTTGCTGTAAGAGCTTTTAGTTCTGGGAATTTTACTTTATCTGCTCATCATTTATCCTTCTGAGATAGGAGTGCTGAACTGAAAAAAGCTGACGAGGTTTCTTCTATACATCAGCTAAGATATGATATTATTGAATTACAACTTCTACTTTAAAGTTTCCGCCATGTTTTACGTATTTTACATCTGTAACAGTACGAATTTCATTAATAATTTCGACCTTCTCTCCTATACGAGGAATCGTAGGAACATTGTCCCAAATTCCCAATAGATCCTCGTTCTTGTTATCTTTTTCATAAAACCATACTTTCATGTCCGAACTCCTCTCGATAATACATTTTTATTCATAATATAACATATTTATTCTGAAATAGATATATTCTAAATGTTTTTATTCTGATTTTTTGTATAAACATAAAATTAGATTATGTTTTGTGAATGTAATATGAGAATAAGGATGAAGCTGACAAGAGGAGCCTTTTGAAAAATATATACTTTCAATAAATTTCCTGTCAAAACAAGTAGAAAAATGTAAGAATATTTTGTATAATTTAAACATAACTATTATAAAGTGAGGACTGAAGAGCATGAAACATTCAGACATCCCAGTATTAAATAAAGTTGAAAGCCTCTTGTTATCAGCGAAAGGCCAACCTGAAAAACGAAGAGAATTTTATGAGGCTCTTTTGCAGTCACGTGTATTCGTATTCGGTGAAATTATTAATAATAAAGATACGAACGAAACAAAATTAAATGTACGTTATTTCCAAGGAAACGGTCGCTGGATTTTACCAATGTTTTCACAATTAGAACATGTGCAAGAAAATATGGTAAAAGATGATATGCCAATTTTACCAATTATTGTATCTGAGCTATTTAAGGTAGTAGACCCAGAAGCGACTGTTGTATTGAATCCAGGGACGAATGTAGACAAAACGTTTACTTCTGAAGAAGTTAAGGATATTGTATCTGGAAAGATTTTTGACTACTTTCCTGTAAATAAAGAAGAAAAATAAGAGGAGGCAATCTCCTCTTATTTTTATATAAAATTTTCTATAAAAAAATTTTCATACATATGAACCAATTTACATATTAGTAATATATTGTTAGTAGCTTGACCGAGAAAGGAAATGAGGAACATGGCAAATAATAAAAACTCTAAAAACAAGTCAGCTTCTAACAAAAATACTAATACTAATTCTAAAAATAAACAGGGCACAAATAATAAAGGCAATAACACGCAAAAAAATAATAATAAAAACAACAACAACAACAAAAACAAGAAAAAGTAACAAGGAACGGTAATGTTCCTTGTTTTTTTGAGTATAAAATTAAAATTCTTATTGAATTATTCGTTCGTGTGAATGTTTTAAAAAGGCTGTTTTCGCATAATGAGTTCTATTTTCTTTACCTTTTGGAAAATATCTTCTGCGAGCTATTCCATTCTCACCGCGTGGTTCATACCCAAACGACTCTAACTTATCGTTATAAATATCAATTAATTCAATATTATTTACTACTATTAAAATATCTATAATTGGTTTTGCGAAGCCAATCGATTTAACAGATGTACTCCCAATATGGTAAATATCAATTAATTCACCATTAAGTATATCGCTTAGTAGCTCGGCTTTATTTTGGTATGAATTTCCCCATTCTACTGTCCAAGGAACAATATTTGTTTTTCTCAATAACTCAACCCCAAATTTATAATAATACTATTAGACTAAAGCTTATCGTTAGTTCAACAAGAAGGCTTTAAATTATAAAGTTGTACTCATTAATACAACAATGTTACGAAGTTGTTGATAAATAAAAAGAGAAAAAGCAATTGAAATTAATCAATTGCTCTTTCTACTTCAAATAGTATAACGCTTTAAAATAAATCTTCAAGTATTCTTTTAGACTCTTCTAAATAAATTACTTTAAAAAACTAGATTCTTGGAAAGAAGGTTTCGGATAAGTATAGAACCCTTCTCCTGCTTGTTTACCAAGTTTTCCTGTGTCTAAGAATTCTGTTTTTATTTTTTCTGCTACTCTTGCTAATTGTTCGTCACCTTGTTGTCCAAGCATTGAAGTAACTGTGAAAATTGTGTTTAGTCCAATCATATCCATAAAAGCAAACGGTCCAAAAGGTGCTCTAGTTGAAATCATCCATGTTTTATCGATCGATTCGAATGTAGCAACTTCATTCTCATATAGTCGTAGCCCTTGCAATAAAAGTGGCACTAACAATGTATTTAATACATAACCAGGTTGTTCTTTTTCGATTGCGATCGGTACCATTCCCATTGCTTTAGCAAAGTCTAACACTTGTAACCAAACGTCATGGTTTGTTCCAGGGTGTTTCATTACTTCAGCAATGTTATGCTTCCAGACTTCTGTACAGAAATGCAATGTTGTGAATTTCTCTGGTCTACCTGTGAAATGTGCAAACATGCTCGGTGGCAACGTTGATGAGTTTGTTGCAAAAATCGTGTGTGCAGGTGCAACTTTTGCTAATTCCGTGTAGAATTTTTCTTTGATTTCAACTGCTTCAGGTACCGCTTCTACCACTAAATCAGCATTTTTCACTGCTTCCGCTAAACTTGTGTGATAACTCAAGCGGTTAAACGCAGCATCCACTTGTTCTTGTGTTGCTCCAACTTCTTCTTTGTATATTTCCATATAACTTTTAAAACGGTTTTCAGTCATTTTTAATGCTGCGTCACTAATATCATAAACGGATACGTTAAATCCTGCAAATGCTACTTGGAAAGCGATTTGACTTCCTAACACTCCGCCACCTGCGACTGTAATATTTTTAAAATCCATTTGTATAATCCCCTTATTTAGTAATTATTATTTTATTGGTAGGTAAAAATTCTTACCCTCTTAACTTTGTAAGCGTATTTAATTTTAAATCGACTAGTTCGAAAAAAAACCATCAGATTTTTTATATTTGTGTAATTTGGGACAAAAATAACTTATTTGTTGTGAATTTCAGTTGATAATTGCTTTATTTAACCTGACAATGGGATAAAATAAATAAATAAATTAGTTTTATCATAGAATTTAAAATGAACAATCGGGGTATATCATTATGGATCGTCGTATAAAAAAAACAAAAAATGAAATAAAACGTGCATTATTGGAAGTTTCCAATATGAAAGGAATTGAGCATGTAACCGTACAAGATATTGTTGACCGTGCGGATATTAATCGAAAAACATTTTACTATCACTATAAGGATAAAAAAGATTTAGTAGAATGTATTATAAGTGAAGCACTTGAAGGATTAATACAAAATATCCATATACCAGATGATTCCTTCCATTCTTTTGCAGACATTGTTTATTATCCTATTCTGGCATCACTAGAACACGTAAAAAGTTTTGAAGATGTTTATAAGGTTTTATTAAGAAATAATGGCATCTTGAGTTTTCAATGGAAAATGTTAGAATCCATAAAAATATCAGTAAGAGCAAGCTTTGAACCACTTCAAAAGAATAATATTGAAATCATCACTGATAAAGCGTATTTGGAAAATTTCATTGCAGGAGCACATTTAGCAATAATCATTGATTGGGTTAATAACGGCATGGAAAGTGAACCAACATTATTAGCTCAATATATGGCTAGTGTCCTAACAGAGGGTATTAGAGTAAAATTGGACTGAATGAATAATGATCAAAACAATTTTCAAATAAAAAATAGTAACAAATAGTGATTTTTCCTCCCATCATAGTGGACAGAAAAAAGTAATTAAATCTATCTACTATGAGGCAATTTTTTATGTGAAAAAGATTATCTTAATTTAGAATCTTGATACTGATCTAGAAGCCGTAAATACATTTTTTCATCACTACAACTATAAACGTTAAAAAAAACAACCTAATTCCCTATTAAGGAATTAGGTTGCTTTTTTAATAGCAGTCTATACTGATAGTACACCAATTTCGAACTGGCATCTTTGTATTTCTTAAAAGAAGGCTCTGTTAAAAAAGATTGTTGATTTTAGATAACTCACGAATTTTTTGGTTATACTATATTTATAGAAACCAATCAGGAGTGTGTTTGACCGAATGAAAGCCTTTCGTAATCTACTAAATCACATCAATAATATTGACTCTCGTCAACAAGAACAATTGTTTTGGACTTTGAAAAACAAGCTATTTCCACTTGTTCATACGGGTTCACTGGTGAATGAAATGAGAGAAACTCGTTTCGCCGAGGGTTTCGTCTGTCCTCATTGCACTTGTGAATTCGTTGTGCGATTTGGTAAGTACAAAGGTCGTCAGCGTTATCGTTGTAAGGCTTGTCGTAAAACATTTAACGACTTAACAAACACTCCAATGCATGGTACACGATATCCCAAATATTGGGCAGAGTTTATCAAACTAATGTTCGAAGGGCTTTCTCTACGAAAATGCGAACAAATTTTAGGGATTAAATGGGTCACACTCTTCTATTGGCGACACAAAATATTAAATGCTCTGAAAGAAATTGAAGTTGATGGTTTTGAAGGTATCGTCGAAATGGACGAGACCTATTTCTTATACTCTGAAAAGGGTAATAAACGTATATCTGGTCGAAAAGGTCGTAAACGTGGTGGTGTGTCGAACTTCCGAGGTATCAGTCGTGAACAAGTTTGTGTATTAGTTGCTCGTGACCGAAACAAACAAACTGTTTCTAAAGTGACTTGTATGGGGCGAATTGTAAAATCAAAAGTTGAGGATACGATTGGTCATTTATTAGACTCAGATAAGATTTTATGTACGGATGCTTGGCGAGCATACATGACATATGCGAAAGATAAAGGAATGGAACATTATCGTATTAATACATCCAAAACTGGTCATGTTATCAAGGGGATTTATCATATTCAAAACGTGAACGGTTACCATGCAAGATTGAGTCATTGGATTGACCGATTTAAAGGTGTAGCGACAAAATATCTTGATAATTATTTGGCATGGTTTCAATTCCTTGATATGAAGGGTTTTGACGCAACAACATCGAATATAAAAGAGGTATTTGTCAGTACCAGCTTATGCGAACACTATTCCACAAACCAACAAATTCGCCAGTCAAAGTTAATCATCTAATTAATATACATAATCCTTATTTGACCAACTGGTAGGGAAAGGGTGCTTTAAAATGGATTTACCAAATATAAAAGGTTTAATACTTATGCCTTCAGCGAGCGAAAATGAAATCCTGAAAGTCGAAAATGAAATGATAGCAAAACTACCTAATTCCTATAAAGATTTACTTAAAACTTCAAATGGTTTGTCTTCTGAAGAAGGGGTAAGAATTTATGGAACCGAAGATATTATAGAGAGAAATGAAATATGGCAAACTCAAATATATGCAAAAGGATATATTGCTATTGGTGACGACGGTGGTGGGCAAGTTTTTCTTATGTTCCAAGGAGACGATGAAAAAGAGGTTTTAATAGTTGATGCTGGAGATATGACTCCTGAACATTCTGTTTTAGTAACATCAAATTTAACTCTTTGGGTGAACAACGGTTTCAAAATTAATACAGATGAAATACAAGAGGTACGCAGCTGGGCTGATGGCTGTAAAATAGTTTTAATTGATACTCCAAATGGTGGATTAAAGGATTTATTGAAAATTAAAGATGTTTTTGGACTAAATATTACGGCAAATGAATTATTAAAGGGTTCAAGAAATCTCCCTTTTATATTAGTAGACGAATTTCCATACGAAAAAGCACTGAAATTAGTCGAAGAGTTAAAGGATATTAAAATAGAACTAAAAACTAAAAACTAAGGCAGGTCTTAGTTTTATGAGGTCGAAAAAAGACTGTAAAATTTAAACAGTCTTTTTTCATGAACAAAAATCAACATTTTAGTTTAACAGAGCCTAAAAGAAAACTCATTTACTTATGGTACGGTTCACTCCGATTAACCTCAAACAACTTTAAATGAAATACCAATAAATCACATACACTTTAACTCAATCATCAAGCATGTTTGTTGCGCATTAATTACCTAAAGTACACTACTTGCCTTCTTTAAGGATTTGATTGAAATTTGGAAAAACGTACATAAATTTAGGTTTTTCATTATAAAACAAGATGCAATTTGTGAATCTTTTCACTTAAACTAAACTGCCATTTAGTTGAATAACGATTAATGATAATTATTCTACAACTTGCAATTAATTTCCTTCACCAATATTTTATAAAAGCCACAAACTTTACGAAAAGAGCCTTTAAAAAAGAAGGAGCACAAATATCTACCTCATGAAAAAGGAGAACACCTATTATAATGAAGAAAATATATGCGTAGAGAAAGAAGTAAGGAAAACAATGTGAGGATTTTGTTTCTAAAATCGAATATGCAGGAATAGTTTCATAATAAAAGCGGGTTTGAAGGAGGAACTAAGATGAGGCAATTAAAAGCAGATTGGCTGCAAGATATATCTAAGGATAAGCTCGTGAAATGGAGGAGACATTTACATAAATATCCTGAGCTTTCGTTTCAGGAGGAACAAACCTCACAATTTGTATATGATACATTATGCTCTTTTAAAAATCTTGAGGTAACAAGGCCGACAAAGTATAGTGTCCTGGCAAAGCTGACTAGTAATAACAAAGGAAAAACCCTCGCCATACGGGCGGATATGGATGCTTTGCCAATTTTAGAAGAAAATGAATTTGAATTTGCTTCAACTGTACCAGGAGTCATGCATGCATGCGGGCATGACGGGCATACGGCTATCTTGCTTGGAACAGCAGAAATTTTAGCAAAACATAAGGATGATATTTGTGGAGAAATCCGATTTTTGTTTCAACATGCAGAAGAACAATTTCCAGGCGGCGGTGAAGAGATGGTGCAAGCAGGGGTGATGAACGGTGTTGATTATGTAATTGGCCTTCATCTTATGTCTGGGTTAGAAACGGGGAAAATCGGTATTGTATATGGACCTATGATGGCTGCTCCGGATGTATTTGAAATTACCATTTTGGGGAAGGGTGGACATGCCGCGCATCCCAAAGAAACGATAGATCCAATTGCCATAGGTGCTCAGATTATTTCTAATTTGCAGCATATAGTATCCCGCAATACGGATGCGTTTGAACAACGTGTAGTGACAGTTACACAATTTCATGCTGGTACGACAGATAATGTTATTCCGGATACTGCGTATATTAATGGTACTGTACGATGTTATAATCAAGAGCTTAGAGAAGAAGCTGAGAAAAAGATTGAGCAAATCGTCAACGGAATTACAGCCGCACACGGAGCTTCTTATTCCTTCCAATATCGATATGGGTATCGTCCAGTTATTAATAATGACCATGTTACAAGTATCATTGAAGAAAGTGCTAAGACGTTATTTGGGGAAAATCAAGTACAAAGAATCAACCCTTCTATGGGTGGAGAGGACTTTTCAGCATTTTTACAAAAAGCATCTGGCTGCTTCTTTAAAGTGGGTTCCGGCAGTGAGGCAGAAGAAAGTATGTACCCGCATCACCATCCGCGATTTACTCTTGATGAAGAGTCTCTTGTCATAGGAGTAAAAATGTTTTTACATGCCGCTGTTCAATTGTTGGAACAAGAAGGCTAGAGAATGGTATGAAGAGTAAGAAAGCGAGAAATGGAGAGGATTTCTTGCTTTTTTTTGTTGGCATTGTACTATGTCTTTTTTTCTTACATACAAATAAAAAGAGCAGCTGCACAGGAATTACAGCTGCTTCAAGCTCCGGACTGGAGAGGGTTAGAGATAGAACCATGTCCACTATAAGTATATGCTTTGGAATTATAGAAGCTTGTATGTTTGTCCAAATTTTTATTTTTTTATAAAAATAGTAGAATATCACGAAGTGTAATAGACTTCTTATAAAGGGGAGAAATAGAGGTGTATGAAATCCTTTGTCGTTCACAGTATTTTACATTGTATAAAGTAAAAGAAGGAATATATGCAGCAATCGTCACGGATGGTTCTGGTGCATTAGGAAATGCTGGTATCATTGACCTTGGAGATAAAACACTGATTTTTGATACATTTCAATCACCATTGGCTGCGAATGATTTAAAAGAAGCAGCAGCAGCTTTAACAGGAAAACCGGTTTCGTATGTAGTTAATAGTCATTGGCATTTTGACCATATCTTAGGCAATCAAGAATTTACAGACGCCGCTATTATCAGCACAAGTAAAACGAGAGAATGTATCGAACAGTATGTCCCTCCTTTTATAGGAATTGTACAACGCAATCCTAATTACCCGGTCCTTTTAAAAACAGAAGCCAGTACAGTAAGTGACTATAATAAAAGAAAGGAACTGCTGCAAAATGCCAGTGACGCTGAGCATCTGGCCCGCCATATTAATCATATAGAAGTGACACTTCCCACAATGACGCTAGAAGAGGAGTTATACTTATATGGTTCAAACAGACAAGCTGTGTTAGTTCATATGGAATCTTGTCACTCTGAAAGTGATGTTGTTTTATATCTGCCTGACGATCAAGTGTTATTCGCTGGAGATATAGTTTTTCATCAGTATCATCCCTCATTAAAAACTAGTAATCCGGATGAGTGGATTCGAGCTTTGCAGGTGATAGATGAGTGGGACATTCAGCATATTGTACCAGGACATGGGGACATTGCTGCCAAAGGTGCTTTGGAAACAACAGCACAATATATCATTCATATTCAACAAACGGCAGCTACTTGGAATGGGGAAGATATAGTCGTTCCAAATCAATACAAGAATTGGGATGGACCAAGCTTATATTATGACAACCTTGAATTTGTATTTGAACGAGAAAGAAGTAAAGCATGAGATGTATTTAGGATGAAAAAGAACTCTTTTTTGAGTTCTTTTTCGTTAATTTTGAGATAAAATAATCATTCTTACGCTTATATTTACATGTGAAGCAATTGCTTCAAACGAATTATATTCTTCTCGAAAATAGCTTTCTTTTTTTCTTCTGCTCCAAACAAAATATCATGCAAGATAGGGCTGAAAGAGTAAAAGGATGCCACGCGGTTGTAAAACGTATCATCTGTAAAAGCATTTTCCTTATAATACGAAAATACAGTGCGAGTAAAGGAATCCCCATAATCCCAGTACAGTCCTGCGAAATCAAAGGCAGGGTCTCCAATTTGTCCATCCCCCATATCAATAATGCCTGTAAGAGAAGAAGAGTCGTTGTTAAATAAAATATGGGTATGTGTTAAATCTGCATGAAGCATCGCTTTTGGCAATGTACTTTGTCCCATTTGTAATAGAAACATTTCAAAAATAGCAGTTACTTTATCTTGTTCTACTCTTGTTAAATGTGAAAACGCATGAGTAGTAAGCTTTTGATACATCGTTTTCCAATAACGTACCGTTTGTTCATACTGAAAGCCCCATTGCCGAGCTTCAAGAATATTGCAAGAATGGAGTGCAGCCAGATAGAGTGCAAGCTGTTTTGCTAGTTTTTCTTGCTTGTATAAAGGTAAAGAATGAAGAAGAGCCGAAGTCAGACGTTCTCCATGAATTATTTTATAATAGCTGCAAAGAGGAACTCCGCTGTCTTCATATAAAATATGATATTCGGGAATAGAAACCTTGCTTGTTTGCAATCGAGGTCTAAGCCAATGGTACAGCTGCTGTTCTCGTGGTATTTTTTGCGCATACTCTTCTTTTCTCGGAAAACGGAACAACCATTCATTGTTTATGATTACTGCGAAGTTATCCCAGCCGCTCTCATCGAAACGATATGTATGTATTGGGATATGCTGTTCAATGATTTGCAGATATTTAGTTGGATCCATATATAGTCCTTTCTATTCATTCTAAATTATAGAATACAAACTAACTCCTTCGAAGAAAACAAAAAATCCCCGGAGGGGATTTTTTGCGCATTAACGAGCAGTGAGTATTTTGATATAGAGGGTCTTAACAGCACATTACCAGAGGGTAAGGTGTCAGTTTATAAATTTTCATTTTGCTGTTTCAGAGCTGCTTCGTTCAAGAACATATTTGCATGTTCTAGTTTTTTATGTTGATCTACAGAATCGCCGGGATACAGTTTCTCGCTATCATACGGGTGTTTAGAGTCTAAATCGGACGCTGGTCCCATTGTTTCTTGCTTCGGTGCATTTGTATGCAATTCATCAGTGTTTTTCATAATGATATACTCCTTTCCTTCACTAGTGTAAACAAAAGAGACTATGTTTTATTCTTTGTCTATGTATTTCATTGTAATTAAATAGTAAAAAATGAGTGTAAATGTCATTAGACTTACACTCATTTTTTATCATGTTTCGTATTATAACACTGTTTACGAAAAAGGCAGCATCCTTGGATTAATGGTTGATAGCAGGCTGCGTGTTATCTTTTTTACGTTCTTTGTTGATTTCCAGACGTGCTTTTCCCATGAATAACACTACGACAATCGCAAGAGCGATTGGGATAAGAGCCAATGTAAATGTTAATGTAATAGACGATGACATCGCATCTACAATTTTATCCAATACAAACGCTGGAATTTTAGAGCGTTCACTCGCTTCGAATATAGCGCGAGGATCGCTGATATTTGCAAGCGGGTTTCCTTCAGCGCCTTGCATACCTTGAAATGCTTCTTTTAGGTTTTCTGTAAATGCATTCGTTTGAATTGTACCGAAAATCGTCACGCCGAGTGTCATACCTAATGAACGGAAAAAGGAATTCGTTGAGTTAGCCGATCCGCGGTAGCGGGGATCCAGGTTGTGAACGGAAGCTGTCGGCAATAATGAGAAGGAAAACCCTACTCCAAATCCTGTAATGACCATAAATACAGTTAACAGCCAACGAGCAGTATCGGGTGTCAATGTGCTTAAGAGATACATCCCGATTACAAACGATGTAACAGAAAGAAGCATTAAATTTCGATAGCTCGTTTTTGTTTGGAAAATCCCTGAAATAGCACTTCCTACAACAGATCCAAGCATAAATGGTGTTAACACGAATCCTGCATTTGTTGCCGAACCACCATACACGGCCTGAACGAAAATAGGAATGAATACAGTCAAAATGATAAAAGTACCGCCGTACAACAATGCTAATAATTGCGCCGCAGCAAATGTACGGCGTTTAAACATCCAAAATGAAATAATAGGATCACTTGCTTTTGTTTCGGCATATAAAAATCCTATAAAAAAGACACCGAACGTTACAAATAGACTAATAATAGGGGCTGAATCCCATGCGTATTCCTTGCCGCCTAATTCAAGCGCAAACATCAAACTGACAACAGCCGTAACGAGAGTTATAGCACCCCACCAGTCGATTTTTTGTTCTATATGCTGAGTAGATTCTTTATAAGCACGTAAAATGAAGAAAAGAGATAATAACCCAATCGGAATGTTTACATAGAATACCCAATGCCAGCTAATATAATCAGTAATATAAGCACCTAATAAAGGACCTAGCACACTGGCAGAGCCGAAAACAGCACCTAAAAGTCCTGTCATTTTTCCTCGCTGTTCTGGAGGGAACACATCGAATACAATGGTAAATGCAATTGGAAGCAACGCTCCCCCTCCAATACCTTGAATGGCACGATAAATACTTAACTGCACGATGCTGTCGGCTGTACCGCAAAGAGCGGAACCTATTAAAAACACAGCTAATCCGAATATATAAAACCGTTTTCGCCCGTACATATCAGAGAGCTTTCCAAAAATTGGCATACCAGCCATAACAGCAACCATGTAGGCGGATGTAACCCAAACAAATTTGTCTAGGCCTCCTAAGTCTGAGACAATGGTTCCAATAGCAGTTGCGACGATAGTATTATCCATAGCCGCCATTAAAATACCTAATAAAAGACCTGCAACAACAAGACGCAGATTACTTTCCTTTGCAACCATATTGTTTACTCCTCCCTTTATTTTGTAATGATTTATTATACAAATCATTATAGTCAAATTTGACTAAATAGCAATGATTTTGTTTATAGAAATTAGGCGACAATATTTGCATAATAAAAAGAAGAAGGGAGTTCTTCTTCTTTTACATATACACAAATACAATTATTAGCAATAGTACAGTCACAGCAATAGCTAATCCAAGCAGAAAAGGGGAAAAGCGGTGACCTTCGTCATGTCTGGCATCCTGTCGATAACCTGGTGATATTTCACCTGAATACTCTTCGTTATAGTCATTATGTGAATCGTAATCCATATGCAGGCTCCTTTTTGTTTTTATTAGCTTTCCCAAAAGATATAGTTTCCTTTCAAAGGGACATAGAATGCTGAACAATAACAAAAGCTAGAAGCAAGGAGGGATGCAATATGAAAAAACGTCAAAGAGAAGATATAAGATATGGCAATCCAAATCCGGATGGTAAATATGAAGGACCTATTAATGATAGTATGCCGGGAGCAGGAGTTGAAATGGGAGTACGTACAGACTTAGATCCAACAAAGGTGAATCAAAAGCACAATCCGTATCACGTGACATATCAGCCCGACTCTGAGATGCGGCAATTTAGATCGATGATGCAGGGAGAAGAAAAATAGAAGGAGGTGTATGACTTATGCAAATGAATACTAATGATTTGGCGGTGGTTGAACAAGCTCTAAAGTCAGCATTAGCTAATAGTTCTGATTATCAAGAAATTTATCAGTATCAAGATTTGCTAGAAAAGCTGACAAACAAAAACAGTCAAGCCAGGAATGTTCAAGCAGATGGTCTTCGATATGATTATGACGACTCCTCTAATTTATAGCCTGTAAATACGGGCTATTTTTCATAATCGACCTTTTGTTAGAAGTGGAATGTAATTTTGGGGAAAACGAAGAAAGTAGGTCACAATCATGGTTCGCGTAACAGTATGGAATGAACATATTCATGAACAGAAAGATGAAACTGTAACAGAAATATATCCAAACGGTATTCATGGCACCATAGCAGAATTTTTAAAGAAAGCTGGCTTCTCAGTACAGACAGCCACCTTGGAAGAACCGGAACACGGGTTAACAGAGGAAGTGTTGCAAAATACAGATGTATTAATTTGGTGGGGGCATTTAGCTCATGGTGATGTACAGGATGATATTGTTCAAAAAGTGAAAAGTAGAGTGCTTCAAGGTATGGGACTCATTGTATTACATTCCGGACACTTCTCTAAAATCTTTAAAATGTTAATGGGAACGAGCTGTAATTTAAAATGGCGGGTAGCTGACGAAAAGGAACGTCTTTGGATTGTAGATCCGAGTCATCCGATTGCAGAAGGAATTGGGGAATACATTGAACTTGAAAAAGAAGAGATGTATGGAGAGTATTTTGATATTGCTACGCCGGATGAGCTTGTGTTTGTAAGTTGGTTTGCCGGAGGTGAAGTGTTTCGTAGTGGTTGTACATATAAACGAGGGAACGGAAAGGTTTTTTACTTCCGTCCTGGCCATGAAACCTATCCAACCTATCATAATAAAAGTATTCAGCGTGTTATTGTAAATGCGGTGAAGTGGGCACAGCCTATAAATCGAATATACTCAAACTACGGATATGCGGAAGGATTAGAGAAAATAAACCAGGGATAATAACAAATATCCTTGGTTTATTGTTTTAACCTTTATATAAAGACATAAAAATCAGTTGTGAATTTTTTCGATATTTACCCTTCCGGAAAAGAACACAGCTCCCCCGCCCATGTCAGCAATACGGTCTGGAGTAAGAGCGTTTACAGCGTACTTTGTTCGGGGTAAGTCTGCCCATAAGCCTTGACTTACCAATACGCCCGGCAGGACGCCATCTCCCACACATACAGGCAGTTCACATTCTCCTCGATTATTCCAAATACGTACGATTTCTCCATTTATAATTCCTGCCTTAGAAGCATCTTTGCTGTTCATATGTAACCGAGGCACTTTTTCCATGTTAATATGCTTTTCATTGTTAGAAAAAGTAGAGTTTAAAAAGTTATGATTCGGTCCAGGTACGAAAAGAAATGAAAAGTCTTCTTCAGGAAGAGGTATATAAGTTGGTAACGGAGGATAGCCGTCACGCTCCATAATACTCGAATATAATTCGATTTTGCCGCTCGGTGTCGGCAATTTCTTAAAAGATAATGTGTCACGCTCTGCCTTCACATATTGTTTTTCAGTGAGCTTTTCGTAAGTAATATTCTTCATATAGGGATTATGAGACTCATCAAACCCTTGCTTTATCACGTTTTCGTCACTGTCATGGAAAGCCCCTTCTTCAAAATTCATGGCTTTTGCCAGCAAGCGAAATACTTCTGTATTTGATTTGCTTTCTCCATACGCTTCAATGACTGGAGTTTGAATTTGAACATAACGATGCCAATAAGAAGTATACACATCAGTGTTTTCAAATGAAGATGTGGCGGGTAAGACAATATCGGCATACCGAGCTGTTTCCGTTAAAAATAAATCGTGTACAATGGTGAATAAATCTTTACGAGCAAGGCCTTCTCTGACCTTGTTTGTTTCAGGTGCTACAACAGCTGGGTTGCAGTTATATACGAACATAGAACGAATTGGAGGGTCCAATGTCAGAAGGTCGTGACCAATGGTATTCATATTAATGATACGTGTATTTTTATTTTGTAATAAATCAGGTTGCTGCACAGCTTCGATATTATGAGCTAGAAATCCGGAATTGCCTTTTGTGGCTCCCCCGCCTTTCACAAGCCATTGACCAGTAAGCGCCGGCAAACAAGAGATGGTGCGTATGCACATTCCCCCGTTATCATGATGCTGCAGTCCATTTCCAATACGAATAAACGAAGGAGATGTTGTTCCATACATTCTCGCCAACTTGTACAGGTCTTCTACAGACACTCCTGTAATCGCTGCAACAGTATAAGGATCGTATTGCTTTACATGCTCCTCAAGCTCCTTATATCCGACGGTATATTGACTCATAAACTTTCTATCTACCATATTTTCTTCAAATAAAATATGCATCATGCCGAGCGCTAATGCTGCATCTGTACCTGGTAAAATAGGAATAAACCAATCAGCAAACCGTCCCGTTTGATTTTTATGTACATCAATCACAATAATTTTCGCACCATTTTTACGAGCCTTTTGGGCTAAAGCAATTTGATGCATATTTGTACTTACCGCATTTATACCCCAAAAGATAAATAGTTTTGTATGAATGGTATCTTCAGGATCGGTACCGAAGCTGCCACCCATCGTATATCGGTATCCTTGCGCGCCGGCAGCATTGCAAATTGTCCTATTCAATCTGCTGGCACCAAGCTTATGAAAAAAGCGGCGATCCATACCTTCTGCGCTTAAAATCCCCATATTACCATAAAAGCTGTAGGGAAGGATGCTTTCCGGCCCTTCGGTTTGAATAAGCTGGTTCCAATGAGAAGTAATAGTCTCTATAGCTTCTTCCCAGCTAATGCGAACAAAATTCCCTTCCCCTTTCATTCCCACTCGTTTTAGCGGATATTTTAACCGTTTATTATCATAAATCCGCTTGGCCATATGGCGAACTTTGTTGCAAATATGACCTTGTGTGACAGGGTGATCAGGATCACCCTCTATTTTAAAGATTTTTCCGTCTTTTTTATGAATGAGCAGTCCGCATTGATCCGGACAATCAAGAGAACAGACGGAAGGGAAGATTCCATCCTGCTGGATAGTGTAAGATGCCATACAGGGTCTCCTTTCTTTTTAGCCCCAAGTGCCAAAGAGTTATGTCGCTATTACATGCCACAAAATATCTTAATTTACATTATACAAAAAATTTTCAGTTCCATCGCCTTCCCTTTTCTAAAATAAAAAGGAATAAAAGATAATAATATATTTTGTGATTCATGATTACAATTTGTAGCTGGTTATGTGTTCATCGGCGTATTGTTTTTAGGAAACAAATAACCACATTCCTGAAATGGCCCACCGTGTAACTCATGTAAACATGAATGTGTCCATGACACTTAATGGTGAAGAGCCTATTTTATGAAATTAATAAAGAAAAAGGAAATACACCTATCCTTTTATTGGTATTTATGAATAGTATAAAGAACATAAATTAGCAAAAAACGTCGAAAAAATAATGAACTTTCTAAGTGTTGTACTCGAAATAATAAATGAAGAGAGTGGGTACGATATGGACCAAATATCGAAAAAAAGAACATCCCAATATGAGAAAGAAGTACAGTCCAAGAGAAGGGGGGAACGAAACATAGATCCAATGCTACAAACAATAGCAGAAAAGCTAGATATCATAGAAATTGGGCAAAGACGTCTAGAAGCAGGGCAAACTCGTATAGAAACGATACACGCACGTTTAGAAGCAGAGGTGACTCGGGTAGAAGCGGAATTGGTTCGGATTGAGCAAAGGCTAATTCGTTTGGAAACAGAAGCCGCTCAGATAAAGGAGGGGCAGGGAGAGGTTCAGAAAGCATGGAAGCGCGTACTTGCACTATTTACAAGAAAATCTGGAATTAATACAGGACAAGAGTAGCAGCAGGTTAACTAGTAGATGAAAAAAGTTTGGGAGCAGCTGCTGTCAATGTATATTATTTAGAAAAAAAGGAACGAAGAAAATTAAGGATGCTGATGTAATAGCAGCATCCTTAATTGTTATCTTTTTACATATGAAAAGATAACAATTGTATAAAAATATTAATGTAGTATTAAGGGATAGATCTAAACTGTAAAAATGTAGAGTAGTATATGCATTAAATTTCAGTTAATTAAAAACTATTGCTATAATAAACGAATTAAAAAGGAGCTATAGAGAGTATATTTCCTTTTTTATACTATAAAAACTTGACTATAGGTCGGATTGTATTTATATAGAGGAGGAAGAAAACATGTCCAACGAACATTCTATAAATAGCAGTACAAAACAGCTTAGCGATATTCCATTATCCGTTCTTGATCTTGCTCCCGTTACAGTCGGCGGCACGCCTGCTGATTCGTTCCGAAATACTTTAGATCTTGCCCAGCACGTAGAAAAATGGGGGTTCAATCGTTATTGGCTGGCTGAACATCACAATATGACAGGGGTTGCAAGCTCTGCTACATCGGTCATTATTGGATATGTAGCCGGTGGTACTTCAAGCATCCGTGTCGGTTCTGGGGGTATTATGCTTCCAAATCATGCTCCGCTTGTAATTGCAGAGCAGTTTGGTACGCTGGAGTCCTTGTATCCAGGCCGTATTGATCTGGGTCTTGGCCGTGCACCGGGAACAGATCAGCTTACAGCTCGTGCATTGCGCCGTACGCTAAGAAGCAACGGAGAGGAGTTCCCAGAGCAATTAGCAGAGCTAAGGGATTATTTAAGCCCATCTTCAGGAACGACGGGAGTGAGAGCGGTCCCAGGAGAGGGGCTTGACATTCCAATCTGGCTTTTAGGATCCAGTGGATATAGTGCTCAATTGGCCGGTCAACTTGGTCTTCCGTTTGCATTTGCCAGCCATTTTTCTCCAGACAATACACTGCCGGCTTTACAATTGTATCGTAACCATTTTCGACCATCAGAGGTGCTGACTGAGCCGTATGCGATGGTTGGTGTGAATGTAATTGCAGCGGATACAGATGAAACAGCAAATTGGCTGGCAACGTCGATGTACCAGCAATTCCTTAGTCTAGTTCGAGGCCGCCCGGGCAAGCTGAATCCACCGGTAGAAAACATGGACGAGATTTGGAGTGAGTATGAAAAGAGTGCGATTCAACAACAATTGAGTGCTGCTATTATTGGTGGACCAGAGAGTGTTAAGAAGAAACTGCAGGATTTTCTAGATGTTACCGAAGCCGATGAGATTATAGTAAGTTCTCAGATTTATGATCATGAAGCACGTTTGCGTTCGTATGAAATTTTAGCTGAGGTTGCGATGAAGTAGATAACAGAAAAGAGGAATGAAACTGAGCTGGTCAAAATACTGTATTAGAGTAGGCTCAATAGAAGATAACAATTAATAGAGATGGTAGAAAAGTGTTATAAAGATACTGTCTCATGAAGAAACACTCGCTTGATTCACCTCAATTCAAGCGAGTGTTTTCATTAGAGGGATAAATGCCTACATAAAAATGGAGGAAACAGAGCATACCAAGTGTTATGAAAAGGAAATGGAAGGGATTGAGTGAAGTGAAAACGACTATACAATGGATTGGGAAAATGGCTTTTTCAGGTACTGCTCCATCTGGTCATGAAATTAAAATGGACGCGTCTGAAGAAGTAGGAGGAGAAAATAACGGTGCAAGACCTACTGAATTACTTTTATATGCGGTTGCGGGATGTACAGGAATTGATATCATTTCCATTTTACATAAAATGCGGTTAAATCCTGTTTCATTTCATATGGAAGTAGAGGGAACGCGTGCAGAGGAGCATCCGAAACGATTTACAGACATTCACATTCATTACGCATTGGAGGGTGAATTGCCTGAGGAGAAAGTAATCCGAGCTATTCAGCTTTCAAAAGACACATATTGTTCTGTGTCCCATTCGTTGAGTGCCACGATTGCTGTGAGTTATTCGATTAATGGTATTAGAGGTGAGAAAGTGTTATAAAATGTGCATTCATTTTTATACAGGTTTTGAGTATAGAAAAAGCCCCTCTGCTGTCAAAGCTTGTCAGAGGGGCTTTAGTTTGGGAGCATTATCCCGAGTGGTCCGTCTTTTTTGATGATATCTTCTAAACTATAAATAGAAATAGGAAATATTGGATAGCCGAGAGGACGAGGACCGATTTCATAACGTTGAAAAAAGATAATCAGTGCTTTGTCTGCGATGTAAAAATCCTGATTGGGACGAATGCTTTCAAACTGTTTGAATAAAGGCAGATTCCGCTGCTTTATTTGCAGCTTAATTTCAGTTGAAATATGCTCGACATACGGGCTGTTTGGTTGGAATAAATCTTGCAGCTGATATATGTTACCTGAGTAAGTATCTGTTGTGATAGATGTAAGGCCGTCCACAGGATGAGCCAATGAAAACGTATTGGCAAAGCTGCTTAAGGTGAGGCTGAGAATACCCCTTTGATTGTTTTTGATTTCATAGTTTAATAATACTTCCGTGCTGCTAAGTTTGTAATAGCCTTGCTTTTGGATGGTATGCAGCAACTCATTTGCTTGTTGGATGATAGCTCTGTTAATCGTATTTTGAATGAAAGGGTTTAAAGCCCATATAATTTGAGGATAAGCGAGAGAGATTTTAGGTGCAGTTAGTAAAAATGTTTCGATGGGGATTGGAAAGTGATAAGGGTCCATATGGAGCAGCTCCTTTCTACATTTGCTATATCATATTCAAGCGATGGGCGTATGTTCAGGTGAAAAACAATGAATGTGTTCTTTTTCCTTGAGGAGCTGTTAGTGTTACAATTTCTATAGTGAACTAAGATAAGGAGAGTTACATATGAAAAAGAGAGTAAAAGTTGTAGGAGCTGTAGCTTTCAACGAACGAGGTGAGATTTTATGCGCATTACGTTCATCTACGATGTCCCATCCAAATTTGTGGGAGTTTCCCGGCGGAAAAATAGAAGAGGGTGAATTACCGCAAGAAAGCCTTGTTCGGGAAATTAAAGAAGAGCTTGATTGTACAGTAAATGTGTATGAGCTTATTGAAGATACGATATACGAGTATGAAAACGTTATTGTCAACTTGCTGACTTATAAAACGAAAATTACAGAAGGAAAGCCTAAAGCAAGAGAGCATGCTGAATTAAAGTGGGTTCCTCTTCAAGATTTGCACTCGTTAGAGTGGGCACCAGCAGATATTTCGACAGTAGATATACTGCTAGCTGATACCCTTATAGAAACAGAATAAGATAGCAATTTTTGTATGATCTTCATATACTCTTTAGCATAGGTTTGATTCCTAGTCCTAACTAGTAGAAAGCTGAGTAGTCTAAGATGAGGAGAATTGCTCGTGGAAATTGAACTGTCATCAGCAGGTGAAGAAGTATTCCGCTGATAACATAAGAAAATAACCGTTAAAAAAGGAAATAGGAGAGAAAAAGAGAATTTTTTAAATACATTAAAACATTTTCTTGAAGGGGAGTCTTTCCTTGTTGGAAAAATGTAAGATAAGGGGATATTATGGATGATAGAACAGCGACTGCAAGAGTTAGGAATTGTATTGCCAGAACCAACACCGCCTTTATATCAGTACATCCCAGTCGTAATTCATAACGGAACTGCATACATAAGCGGTCAAGTTCCAAGAATCAATAATGAATTATTGTATACAGGGAAAGTGGGGGCAGAGGTTTCTGTGGAAGAGGCACGGAAATGTGCAGAGATTTGTGTCCTAAAGGGATTAAGCTGTTTACGAGCGGAAATCGGCAGCCTTGATTATGTAGAACGAGTTGTGAAGGTTGGGGGATTTGTCCAATCGAATCCAGGCTTTTCATCCCAGCCGCAAGTAATCGATGCAGCGTCCGAGTTGCTTGAACGGATTTTTGGAGAAAACGGCCGTCATGCACGTACTGCAGTTGGTGTAGCTGAGCTGCCGACTAATGCACCAGTGGAGATTGATTTAATCGTAGCTGTTCGATCTAGAGAATAGATGGAAGTTTTATATTTACGTATAGTTATGGAAGGAAAGGAAGCGTCAATGCATGACGATTCCTTTTTTTATTTAAATCTCTCTTTAATATGTATATACTATTAATAGAGTAGGGGATTCTTCCTTGTTCTTGTGTAAATGACAGCGAGAGGATTTGATCGATTTTATGAATATCTTTATAACAGGAGCAACCGGTTTTCTTGGCTCTAGCTTGGTGAAAAAGCTGGTTGAGGAAAATCACCACATTTATGTACTAGTGCGGAATCGAAAGAGACTAGAAGCGCTACTTGAAAAATTTGATGCTGATAATAGAAAGCAGATACATGTGATTGAAGGAGATTTATCAAAGGAATATCTAGGGATACAAGCTGCCGTATTGCAAACGTTAATAGGAAAAATTGATACTGTCTATCACACTGCGGCATTTCTATCTTTTGATGAGTTAAAAAGAGAAGAAATATTTGAAATGAATGTACAAGGGACGCAATATGTTCTTGATTTGGCAGAGGTCTTGAATGTCAAAAAGTTCATTCATGTTAGTACAGCGTATACATTAGGTGCCCGTACAAGAGGAGAGGAATCTTTATATCCGTTAGATTCTACTTTTATAAATTCTTATGAAGAAAGTAAATGTCATGCAGAGCATCTCGTAATGTCTTACAAAGATGTCTTTGATGTAACGATTATGCGCCCGGCTATTATTATTGGAGATTCACAAACTGGAGAAGCGGATACTAGTTTTGGTTTGTACGGTATATTGCGAACGGTTGAGTTATTAAAGAAACGAGTGCAAAAAGGAAAGGCTAAAGGAACAGAAACCTACCGTCTGTTAGCGGAAAAAGATACGGTTTCTAATTTTGTACCTGTAAACTATGTAACAAAGGTTCTTGTACTTGGTTTGATGAATGGAAGAAAGAACACTATTTATAACATTACGAATTCAGTACCGCCTACAAATGAAAAGGTATTTCAGGCTATTAAAGCAGGACTAAATGCAGAAATGGTTGAAATAGTACCCTATGCTGAAAAAGAATCTTTATCAGAGTATGAGAAGGTACTGAATCAGCCGTTAGAAGTATTTAGTGAATACTTAAATCGCTCCATTGTGTTTGATGCTGAAAATACAAAAGAATTATTAAAAAATGCAAATGAGACTACTCTTACTATGGATAAAGAAATGCTGTTAAGGATTGTGAAAGGGTTTCGTGATAGACGATTGCATAAGAAAAAGCTGGCTGTCACTGTGAATTAATATTTTACGCTAGAGGAAGGTTAAAATATTTTTAATATTAAAGAGAGTATGGTGCTTATGAATTGTGGCGGTACTGCCATGATTATCTTCAATAGCTATTAGTAAAAAGCAAAGCTTCTTGATACCCAAGGTGTTTTGCTTTTTTGTGTTAGTTTTGATTTTATGAGGAATTGTTCTTAGA
The DNA here is from genome assembly GCF_017742235.1 of Bacillus sp. 165. Taxonomy (GTDB): domain Bacteria; phylum Bacillota; class Bacilli; order Bacillales; family Bacillaceae_G; genus JAGHKQ01. The sequence continues at coordinate 292,903 of NZ_JAGHKQ010000001.1, read as the reverse complement.
AAGCTTGCTGATTAGGCTACTGGTACGCAGCATTTTTATGAGAGATAGAGTTAAAGATTGATAGAGTACATGATTAGAAGATGAAGTTCATTTGTTGACAGGGGAACACTTTTCTTACTATACTTAACCATATGGTTAAGTATAGTGATGGAAATTTAAATGATGTGTTTTCAGTATTGTCCGATCCTACGAGAAGAAGCATCCTTGAAGTATTATCAAAAGGGGAGAGGAGTGTTACAGAACTAGCAGAGCCTTTTGATATGTCATTACCTGCTATTTCGAAGCACTTAAAGGTGCTGGAGAAGGCCGGTGTTGTTTCGCACCGAAGGGTTGGGAGGAATCGTTATTATTGTCTTCGAGAAGAATCAATGGATTGTGCATGTGAGTGGCTAAACCGCTTTAAAAAATTTTGTCCAACTAAATTTAAACGTTTTTTCAGAAAAGACCATTAGAAGTTGGGAGTGTGAAAAATGTATTCTGATGAAGTGATTATTACGGTGCAGAATCTAGTGAAAAATTATGGAGAGTTTCAAGCGGTTAAAGGTATCGAGTTTGAAGTGCATACGGGTGAAGTATTTGGGTTACTTGGTCCTAATGGTGCAGGCAAAACGACAACATTGGAAATGCTGGTAGGGCTTAGAAAACCGGACCAAGGAACTGCAAAGATTGCCCAGTACGATATTATCAGCAATATAAATAAGGTAAAGGAAGTTATTGGGGTCCAATTACAATCTACTTCATTATTTGAACTGCTTACTGTAGAGGAAATTTTACACCTGTACGCAAGTTTTTATCCAAAGCATGTTGATATTCCTTCATTAATTGATGACATGCTTTTGACGGATAAAAGAAAAGATCGAATAAAGGGGTTATCGGGCGGACAAAAACAGAGGCTTGCCATTGCTTTGGCTCTTGTACATGATCCATTTGTTATTTTCTTGGATGAACCGACAACAGGACTCGATCCCCAAGCAAGAAGAACACTTTGGGATATTATTCTTCGTCTAAAGGAGAAAGGGAAAACTATTGTACTGACGACTCATTATATGGATGAAGCGCATGTGCTATGCGACCGAATCGCTATTATGGATCAAGGGCAGCTTATCGCTTTGGATACACCTTCAGAACTTGTTAAAAACCTTCAGTCTGATAGTGCTGTGCAGTTCCGTTTCGAAGAGGAAAAAAGTGATATTAATTTACTTGAAATAGCAGGAGTCAAGCAGGTGGGGAATCAGAAGGATGCATATGTTCTGTATACGGATGACCTGCAAACGACATTAACTAGTCTGATTACTTTAGCTTCTGAACAGCAGCTTCAATTGATAGACCTGCAAACGCGGACATCAACACTTGAAGATGTGTTTATACATATGACAGGAAGGAGCTTAAGAGAAGCATGAGGGCATATTGGCAATTAACGTTAGCACAGCTGCGTATCTTTCTTCGTAATCGTCAAGTTTTATTTTGGACCTTGGCATTCCCAATTTTTCTTATGGTTATGCTTGGTTCCTTTTTAGGGAATGGAAACGGAGTGTCGCTGTCCATTGGTGTAGTGGATCAAGATCAATCCATACAATCAAAAGAATTTCTTTCGATTATGAAGCAGAACGAAGCAATTGATTTACAAAAAGAAAGCAATAAAGATAAAGCATTTGAACAGTTGAAAAAAGGGGATATTCAGCTTGTCGTTGTTATTCCTAAAGGCTATGGCGACAGTCTTGCCGGCTCATCCGAAAGCGCAAAGCCATTGTCTCTCCCTGTTTATTATGATGAAACAAATTTAGCCACTTCACAAGTTGGTCTTCAGCTTGTAAATAATGCGGTAGATGGTATTAGTAAAGAGAAAGTCGATTATCATCCAGTAATTACAACGGAAGCAAAGGGCATTAAAACGTTACATTTAGAATATATTGACTTCTTAGTTCCGGGCATAGTTGCCATGATGATTATGAGCAACAACATGAATGGAGTAGCAGGTCAAATAGCAGCATGGCGAGAGCGCGGTATTTTAAGAAGGATGCAAGGAACAACACTAAAAGCCTCAACTTTTATCGCAGCGCAAATTTCAGCAAGGCTTGTGCTAAATGGAATGCAAGCTCTTATTGTACTTGGCGTAGCGCACTTAATCTTTGGTGTTGAGGTAAGAGGGTCATGGTTTACCTTGGTTAGCTTTGTTCTTTTAGGGACCTTGGCATTTATGGCGATTGGCTTTATCATTGCAGGTATTGCGAAAACTCCAGAAAGCGCTGCACCAATTGCAGGATTTTTATCCTTTCCAATGTTATTTCTGGGAGGCGTATTTTTCCCAATTAAAAATATGCCAGAATTTTTGCAGCCTATCGTACACATCCTTCCGATTGCTCACCTAAGTCACGCATTGCGTGAAACGATGAATGTGGGCGCGTCGTTTATAAGCTTAGGATCTGAAGCGCTGATTTTAGGAGGATGGCTTGTTGGAGCGTTTATCGTTGCAAGTTATACATTTAAATGGGAATAAATAAGATTAATAGATACTAAAAAATAGGAGGAGAAACAAATGAAATCACAAGATTACAAGAATCATACTCGTATGCATCCTTTGTATCATTATGTACTATTACTTTTGGTTTTGGGAACACTAGTAGCTGCAGTTACCAATGTAGTCCGAGCTATCAATGATGGAGCAAATATTCTTCAAGCAGTTATTCTAGTGCTCATTATGATCATTATTGTTATTATAGCAGCACTTGTAAGAACATACGCACTTAAAGCACAGGACCGGGCCATTCGAGCAGAAGAAAGTCTTCGTCATTATGTGCTAACAGGTAAGCCCCTAGATTCTGCACTTACAATGGGTCAGATCGTTGCTTTACGATTTGCTGCTGATACCGAGTTTCCTGATTTATGTAAGCGCGCTGCTTCTGAAGGGTTAAAGCCTAATGATATTAAAAAGGCTATTAAAAATTGGAAAGCTGACCATAATCGTATATAAAGAGAAAAAAACACGTTAGAAATTAACGTGTTTTTTCTTGTCTATGTCCCTCAGGTCCCTTGGTATATGTTAGTGACATCAATTATAGAAATATAGCGTCTAAAGGATGGAATATCAATATTTTTGGGAGTCTTGCATAAATCAATTAACTTTTCAATACAAAATTAGTTTATAATTGGGTTAAAGTTGTTCTTTGGGGGAAAAAAATGAAAATAAGAATGTATTTTGATTACTACAAATATTTATTTTTTATTAAGAAGAGTGAAACATCTATTTTAATTATAGACTTGCTCCTTTTTATTTTTTCTACAAAAGCATTTTTCATGCAATGGGGACTTACTGAAAAAAACATACTGCATAGTGCTTCTATATTCATAGTTGCAGTTTTATCTTTAATTAAGTTCATCTATGATACATATAAAATGATAACTGATTTAAAAAAGTATAATGATAAAGGCAGTTTTTCAATAAATAGTGTAGAGAGTATCTTATATAAAAATAACCTTTATTTTTTAAATGATATCTATCCAAGTACTGTAGAAGAAGGTTATGGTTTTACTCGAATAGATATTACTTCACAAGATGATTTTGTTTTTTATTCAGAAAAAGTAAATGATCTTTTATGGGAAAAAGTATTTCAAACGGAAATAAATAACAATAAAGAGAAAAAAATCAAGCGAATGTTAAGTGCCGAAAAAGAGGAGTTATTACCATTTTTTAATCATCATTTTAATAACTCTATCAGGGATAATAAATACTTTTTCAATCAAAAAAAATTGTGTTTATCAAACGATGTTTATGCAGATGAGAGTAAAATATATTGTCATAAGGGAAGTTACTATGATACTTTTTTAACAAATCATGTTTGTACTAAAGCTCTATATAAAAAAAATAACGATTTAATATTTAAAAATGGTTCAAATTACTTTCCATTTGAGGTATATGAAAATAAATTTAGAATAAAAGAAATTAAACATTCTACAATTAATAATGAGATAGGTGTCTCAACTCTTGGATTTACAAGTGATAATTATTTGATAATCTGGAAACAAAACGAACATGCACAATCAAGTTCAAATTTATTTGTACCGACGGGAAGCGGTTCAAGTGATTGGAATGATTATGATGAGGCTAGTTTCAATCAATCTATTATAAACGGTATGGAAAGAGAATTATTGGAAGAGAGTGGATTGATTAACAGTAGTAGTGGAGAACTATGTGAGACCAAAATTCTCGGTTTTTTTAGATGGGTAAAAAGAGGAGGAAAACCGGAATTTGTAGGTATTACTAAAATCAAAGCTAAGTCATCTGACCTTATTCCACTAGAAGTAGAGGTGAGGGAATCAAGAACTCAACATAGATGGCAAATAAAAAGTATAGACGATTTAATACAATTAATATTCAAATTAAAAGAAAATCCTGAATACAAAAATAGTATGTCCGTTCCCCTATATATGTGTTTAACAAGTTTAGAAAGTAGGATTAGAAAAAATAGAGAAGAGGTTGAGAGCTTTTTAGGAATTAAGAGCAGCGGACTCAAAGACCGTTAAAAAACGGTTTTTTGAATCAGCTTTTTTTATTTTCATTTTTGATAAAAGAAGAATTATATTAGGATGGGTTAAAGGGGGACCCTTAGTAATTTCACTATTTTGGAGCTTTTTTGTCTGTTCTGCAGTGCAATATACTAGACCCTAGTCCACTTGTAAAAACGATGAAATTTAGAAAAGAAGGAAGAGGGATGCTATCTCGTGTTTTTAAGATAGCATGTGGTAGCACTGCTTCCAAAAATGCTGTAAAAACAACAAGATAAATCCCTCTTTTCCTCGTTATATTATACTCGCTTTAGCAGGCGGTGCATCAATAACGTCCGGATCTATTACCGAGGAAATTGGTATGTTAATAAAACTGAAATCACCGTTTTCCTCTCCAAAGCCATAATTGCGTTTTGATGTAACAAAGGTATCTATTTGCTGGTAAGGTCCTACTGTTGCCGAGGCGTTATTGTCGATTGCGTTAATTTTCATGCCTAAAAAATTTACAACCATTGGTGCAAAGTTCATAGTATTCACTTCCTTTCTAAGTTAGAAGAACCGGATTCAAAGGATGCTAAAGAATCCATTTGATCCCGGTCATCTACTGCGCTGCGTGTTGCTACAAAATCACTGTTGTCTCCGAAGTTTTGCCCGTAGCCTTGATTTTTCTTATCTGAATTGTGCCAATCTACCAATAAGTTTTGTCCGATATTTACAGCGGAAGCATTTTCAAAGGAATTTATCTTCAATAAGAAAATATTAATATTAACATACGGTACCGGTGCAGGCATGAAAGACCTCCTTCTTTTTGCTTTTTAATATATGCCTTGCTGAGATGAATTATGATGGATAAGGGGTGAAACGATTGGACGCCGAGAAGATTAAGCAATTAATGGAATTAGCCTCAAACGTATACGGAACGGGTTTTTGGAAAGATATTTTTGATCAAAATACGATGAATCCGTTTATGGGTGACGCACAGGATAAGATGAGCACCCTAAAAGACATGATGAACGGTAAGCAAACACCACCTGTGGAAACGCAGGGAAACAATATAAGCCACCGACCATATCCTAATCAACCTGCATACTCAAACGGAGACCCTGGGTATCCACTCGTTGATATTATAAAGAAAGATGGGAAAATCATTATTTTAATTGACCTTCCTGGTATGAATAAAGAGGAAGTAAATTTGATGATAAATCAAAACTATTTAATCGTAAAAGGAACTCCGAAATCAATAATCAAAGAAAGCGAAGTTGAAGTCGTTCTATACGAACGGAGGCATGGGGCCTTTGAGCGTCATATTATGTTGCCGGAACCGACAAACGGGAGCAACATTACAGCAAAATTTTATAATGGTGTGCTGCAGGTCAGCTATCCAAGATTGGAGCAGACAGGCGATGTTATTCCAATTGATTAAGAAGGGTTATATCTTTTTTTCGTTAGTGCATGGTCGATAACATCGCTATCATCGACAAACAAAATAGGGATATACATGCCAACCTCATCTGCATTTTGTTCCCCGAATCCTTCGTTCATTTGAATTTTGGAATTGTGATTGGTTATTATTGTAGACCCTGTTGATATTGTGCTGTTATTTTCCATAGAATTGATTTTAATATGGTTCAAGTTTACTGATGAAGGCAAAAAGAACATATAGTATTCCTCCTTGGTTTTAGAAATTTACGTAAGAAATATGGACATGTTCTTGTAGTACATACATATACTGAGTAAAAGAAGAATGTCCACAGAGAAGGGCGATAAAAGTGGGGACTTAGTATGCTATTAAAAAAATTATTCTTTTCCTCAAATAAAGATGACAAGTATCGCAAGCTGGAACAAAAACTTAGGGTATTAGAGTTAGAAATTCAGAAACTACAATTGTTAGAGAAGAAACAGGAAGAAGATACGATTCAGCCACCTGTTGTCATTGAGAGGGTACATGTTGATAAAATTGTATTTGACAAGTTTGAGTTGAATAATAACTTTGGTCAACTTGGTATTAAAGAGTTAAAAGGAAAATTAAATATTGGTGCGACATACGGAAGTGATTTTTCTAAGTCGGAAGAGGAAGAAGAGGAACAAGAACAAAAGGAGCAGGAAAAAAAGAAGCCGGAGAAACCTATAGAAAAAGGGCCAAAAGTTAACATTCAGGCAAGAAAAGGAAATATAACATAACGATTTTCCACTTTCCGCGATATACCACATTGTTTAAACTCGCTACTGTACGTTTTTATAGTGCAGCTACTCCTTATAATTCTATCTTTCTAGTTTACCATATGAAATCTGTGTTTATTTTTGAGCCTCAATCTATCCTTCTAATATGTATTTTTCATCTTTTCTCTTTAAGCAGTATAGATAGAAATAAATATGTAGAGAGGTGTCCACGAATTTAATTTGTTTCTTGCGTGTCTATGTGAAAATGAACAATATATCTTGGTAGAATGAGGATTTAGTACATGTGACTAAATCCTTTTTCTTACATCATTTCTAACGGATTCAATAATATTATCTGATAAGTGTGCTGGAATTGATGCGCTTCCCTCAAAAACCCAAGCATTAATGACTTCAAGATCTGCTTTATTAAAAGTAATACTATATTGCTTATTATCATGAGTAAAATCAGCTGTCACCGATTCTTCGCCATAAAACTCATCATCAATAATCATGTTATTTATCTCAAAGGTCCCCATCATGTAATCTCCTTTTTTTCATTTATTATGTATTTAGAATTAACCTTATAAGGCTGTTTATACACTTTTTTCGTAAACTTACCACATTTCCAAAACAAGTTAGGAAAGAGAACAACGACACATTTTTTAATGAAAAAGTATGCAGGGTGATGCTGTATGAATATCAACAGCTAGTCCGGTTAAACTATCGGATATGACCGCAGGGAGTTTTTACATAAGCAGGTGACTGGCGGCAAGCTATATATGAAGGGAAAAGGTGGTGTTTATATGTCAGATTTTTTAGAACCTATTGAGTATGAAACAGGTACATCTATTCAGACCTTCAACATTATTGAAGCAAGTGTTAACGATGAAGGCTATGAAGTTTTGCTGGATATTGACCTAGACAGCGGTTATGAATTAGAAAACGTAAAAATGAAAATAACCTTTGAGGAATTAGAAGGCTATGAAACAGATGATATTCAAGAAGGAGTAAAGTATGCTTTAGGTTTTTTTTGTAAATAATGATGGTTCCATTTTCCATAGTGTGATTAGACTACAAATAAGATTAAAACGAGCAGCAGGAGGAAGTTGAAGTGGAGAAAAAAGAAAAGAGTACGCCAAGAAACCGAACGGAACAGCATAAAAAGGAAAAATTTATGCAAAGTCAAATAGAGGAAAATTCAAAAGGGAAAGAAGCTATACAAGATTACAATAGAGCATGGGAGGATGACCGTTTGTAAGCTGAATTTTTAATTGAAACGAGTATGGTTGATTCTATCTGTAATAGAGCCGAAAGAAAAGAGAGCCCGATTAAATAGGCTCTCAATTTTTAGTATGTAGTCTTTGTTTGATTCTTCAGTGGATTTTAAAAGAGGGTTTTTTCGAGTAGATATATTCTAAGGACAGGTGTTCTAGTATTTAAAGAGAGTTAGATAAGAATCAATCAAACTTTCTTTCAGAACTTCAAATTGCTTCTACGTAATGAACTCTTTTTGAACAGTTTTGATTAACAATGAAAAACCTCCTATGAACTTGTATAAAGCTCGATAGGAGGTGTAATACAAAATATAACCGAAATTTTAATGTATGGAGCATAGGGGGCTCGAACCCCTGACCTCTACGCTGCCAGCGTAGCGCTCTCCCAGCTGAGCTAATGCCCCGTGTCTAATAAATACCTGACAGTAATATTGTAATTAAATTTAAGAAAAATTACAATAACATTTTTAATTTTTTGCATCTTAAAGAGATTAAAGCTGTATTGGTGATTTTTAATCTAAAATATAGCTTGTTGTATAAATGACGTTCGCTCCATTTATAAGTAAAGCCAGCATCTATCTAAGAGACGCTGGCTTTTATACATTATTTTTTAATATATTGAGCGGAAACCCAGCCGGAAGTAGTTCCAGCTGTAATACGGTACCAGCTGTCCTTTTCTTCATGAATGGTTACGGTTGTCCCTGCTTTTAAAGTAGTAGTGCGGTTTGCAGAAGTGCTTGGGGCAGTCCGTACATTTAAGTTAACGGTTGTTTTTCCTGTATTTTTAGCAGGCTCAGGTTTAGTTTCAGGTTGGGAATTAGACACGCTTATGTATTGAGCAGAAACCCATCCAGTAATGTTGCCTGCTGTAATATGGTACCATCCGTTTCCGGTTTCAAGGATACTTACAGTTGTTCCTGCTTTTAAAGTAGTAATACGACTTGCAGAAGTACTAGGAGCAGTCCGTACATTTAAGTTAATGGTTGTTTTTCCAGTACCCTTCGTAGCTACAGGAGTAGACGAACCGAGCGTAATACCATAAGATTTAGCAATAGATTCATAGGATGAATTACTGTTTTTGATAATAACAGTTGCTCGTACATTGATTTGATCAAACAACCAATGAACATCGTTATTATGCATGCGCACACAGCCGCCGCTTATCCATTTACCGATGGAGCTTTCGTTATTATTCCCGTGAATAGCGTATGTATTTCCAGGTGTTCCGTAGATATCCATTCCCATCCAACGATCCCCTAGCGGATTCTGAGGATCGCCACCTTTAATATTTTTTTTGTAGTATGGACGATTTTTAATCTTGTTTACAATAGAGAACTTTCCTTGAGGAGTAGGCGTGCTGCTTTTTCCGGATGCAACAGGGAACTCTTTCATTAACTGTCCATTTTCAAAGAATGCTAGTTTGTTGGTTGCTGTGTTAATAATAATAAGTTGAGAAGGTGATGAAGCTGCTTTTGCAAATTCTTGAGGAATCAGGAATGCAAATAATAAAGCAAAAGCAATTATGAATTTTCTCATTTAATTCCTCCTATCTGGATATGTATCTTTTCTCTAATAAACTACAACATTTTCTGTTACACTACAATACTTTCTGCTCGAAAAATGAAGATAATTTGAGAGAAAAGTAATATCGTAGAAATATTCGTAATATAGTTGAAAAAATCCTTCTTTTTTTATGTATAGATTAACAGATTGTAAAAAAAGAAAGATAGAGGATGTGTATCCTCTATCTAGATAGTAATTTTTATTTGCTCATAAGTGCCTGTTTTGTCGCCAGTCCGACAATACCGTCTACTGCCAGACCATGTGCTGCTTGGAACTTCCGAACGGCTTGGTCTGTATTCGATCCAAAAATACCGTCTACACCCCTTGTATCAAATCCGAGTGATGTAAGCTTTTGCTGCAGCTCTGTAACTGCGGCTCCGCGACTGCCTTTTCTAAGTATACCGCTGTTGTTCAATGCGCTTCCTGTTGATGGCGGCGTAGATCCTCCTTTTGCTGAGTCTAGTGCTTTTTGTGTTGCAGAGTTTACTATGCCATCGGCTGAAAGGCCATGTGTTGCTTGAAATTGGCGAACAGCATGTGTGGTATTAGGGCCAAATATGCCGTCTATACCCTTTGTATTATAGCCAAGTGAAGTAAGTTTTTGTTGTAGTTCTTTCACTGCAGTCCCACGGCTGCCTTGTTTTAGTACTTCACTGCTTCCAGAAACAGGAGTAGCCGTTCCTAATCCATTTGCCGCCGCGATAGCATCAAAGGATTTACCGGATGTTGTAATAATAACGGTCGTGTTGAGTGGAATATGGTCATATAACCATTCTACTTCTTCATCATACATACGAATACAGCCGCTAGATACATATTTTCCGATAGAACTAGGATTGTTGTTGCCATGAATAGCATAGGTTGTACCCCATGTACCTCTGGCGTTCAGACCGAGCCAGCGGTTACCGAGAGGGTTGCGAGGATCGCCACCGGGAATACCACCTTTGTAGTACGGCCTGTTCACAATCTTTGTGACGATTTTAAAGCGCCCCTCTGGTGTATACGATGGACTTCTGCCGGTCGCCACTTTGAATACCTTTACTAGTTTTCCTCCATCGTAGTAAGCGAGTTGATTTGTGGCTTTGTTAATAATCAGAAACTTGTTTTCAGCTGCAGAGCTGGGGGTAACGCCTAGACTGAACAGCAGAAGGAAAGCTACTACAAAGAACACAAATGATTTTTTTAGCAATGATGTCCCTCCAATCGAAGCAGAAATAATGGTCACGGTTTATCCTATGTCCAGAGGGGTTGTCTTCTTTACAACTGTTTTACAAATAGTACATTTTGTAATGTACATAGAATGAATGAGGCAGATACGTCAATAAGATGGAGAGAGGATTTTGTGTTTTTAGGAGGGAATTTTTGATCTACCATGCGCCAATTGGTGTCAGCCTAGATTTTCTGCGCCATGAGGAAGAGGTTTTTTAACATTTTTTTCAAAAAAAGAGTGAGTACAAAGACATACTTTGTGCTCACTCTCCTATTATGCTACTTCATTGTTTGCCTGCTCGGCAATAAAGCGCTGCTGCAGCTTGAAAAGGCGAAATGACAGGAATACAGCTGCGAAAGCTAGACCGGAAATTAAACCAATCCAATATCCTTTTGCTTCGAACGGGGTGTAGTTTGCCAAAATAAATCCAAGAGGGAGGCCAATCACCCAATAAGCTACCATTGTCATCACAAGAGTAACATTTACATCTTTATATCCGCGCAGTGCCCCTTGTACAGGAGCTGCTATCGCATCAGAAACTTGAAAGAGGATAGCAAACATTAAAAATTGCTGTGTTAATTGCTGTACATATATTTCTTTTGAATATATAGCTGCGATCTCGCTGTGAAAAATAAAAATAAGACCCGCAAAAAACAAGGCTAAAGAAAGTGCTGTACCTATTCCTATGAATGCATATTGTCGTGCATCACGATAGCGTTTTGCACCTGCTTCAAACCCAACAGCGATCGTCATTGCCATAGATATACTAAGTGGCGCCATATAGAGCATAGAAGCAAAGTTTAGTGCTGCTTGGTGAGCTGCAATTGTTGCGGTGTCAAAAGTGCTCATTAACAGTGTGACGGCAGCAAAAATGCTCGTTTCAAAGAAAATGGAGAATCCAATGGGAATACCAAGCTTTGCGATATCCTTCCAAGCAGATATTGAAACTGGGTAGAACTTTTGGAGTACCTTAAAACGGGAAAACGGCTGCTTTGTACGGATAATGACGACTGAAATCAATAAAATACACCAATATGTCACTGCAGAAGCAATACCTGCTCCGATACCGCCGAGTCGCGGGAAGCCTAAATTCCCAAAAATCAACAGATAATTCAAGAGAACATTAATTGGTAAAGAACATAAGGTGATTACCATCGTGACTCGTGTTTGACCGAGTGCATCTATAAAACAACGAAGCACAGTATAAACGAACATAGGAATGATCCCCAATGAAAGGGTAGTCAGAAACCCTTTCGCAATGTCACGTACTGTTGGTTCCAGGTTCATAGCTGCTAAAATGGGATTCACAAGAACGAAACCTAACAGCAGAACAGCCAAGCTAATTACAAATGCTAAGTATATGGCTTGCGTGACAACAGGTGCCACTTCTTTTTCTTTTTTTGCACCCACAAGTTGGGCTACCACAGGAGTTACTGAAAGTAAAATACCTGTTAAACCAGTGCTGATTGGAATCCAGATGCTAGATCCGATAGCAACCCCTGCAAGATCTTCAGCACTGGCATGGCCTGACATCATTGTATCGAAAAAGCTCATGGCAAATAAAGTGACTTGTGTAACAAGGATTGGGAAAAGCAATACTAAAAAATATTTTCCTTTTTGTGAGAGAGTATGTGTCTCTAGCATGTTTATCAGTCCTTCAATGTAAAATACGATATATTATACCATATTAAGTATTAAGGAATATATATAATGATGCAGCTAACAGTTTGTCAAATGATGTAATACCATAGTGTATTTTATGGTAATTTTTGTTATTTAGTTATGCCCTTTTTGTTCCCTTACCATATAAAATAAAGATAGCGGTTATATCAAGGGACAAAAGGGTGAGACTGTGGGAGAATTGATAACTCGAACGGAAAGAACTAAAAAAAGAAAAAAGGGGTATATTTGGGCTGTTTTATTTTTTTTCTTCATGATAGCTGCGGGAGGATTGTTTGTTTATAACAAAGCTGAATCAAAAGAAAAACAATTGCATACAGTCTACTTAGTGAATTCTCTACCTTCAAAAGCTCCTCAGTACAGCTTTGACGAACAAAGCATGAAGGAAATGTTTACGCCTGTTCCAAAGCAGCTCATTATTATTAATCGTGCTACCAATCAACTAGCCTTTTTTGCAGAAGGTCAGTTGGTAAGGGTATTTCCGGTAGCAACGGGTAAGCGCTCGACTCCAACTCCAGAAGGGATTTTTCCAATCAGCAACAAGATAACGAACCGTCCGTATTATAAAGAGAATATTCCGGGAGGAGACCCAAGCAATCCACTTGGGGATCGTTGGATTGGTTTAGATGTAAACGGGACAAAAGGAACGACATACGCGATTCATGGCAACAACAATCCGTATTCTATCGGAAAGTACGTGTCTAGCGGGTGTATTCGTATGTATGATGAAGATGTACATTTTTTATTTGAGCAAGTAGGAGTAGGAACTGTTGTAATTATAAAAAGCTTCGATGAGCCGTGGAATGTACTTGCATTGCAGTATGGTTTTAAGATTTATGCATAAACAAAAGTTTCTGCTTTTACAAGCAGGAACTTTTTCATGTAATATCATCATAACTATATAGATGTTTGATGGTGTCAGTTTGATAAAATGGCAAATTTATTAAGGGGGAACCATGGAGATTACTTTACAGTCATTACTGTTTTCGTTTGGAACTGTTGCAATTTTGACACCTTTATTAATCCGATTACTAAAAGCGTATAACCTTACACAGCCGATTCGGGCAGAATTGCCTCCTGACCACCAAGCAAAAAAGGGAACACCGCTGATGACAGGGCTTATTTTTCTAGTTAGTGTTCTGATTTCATGCTTGTTCATGCGAAATACTGATATGTATATACTCAGTATTATTTTTATTGCATTTGGCTGTATCGGATTTTTAGATGACTTTAAAAAAGCGTATTTTCAAGACCCAAAAGGAGCTTCTGGGAGAATGAAGCTGCTGCTGCAGTTTACTGTTTCTGGTGGGGTTGTCTACTACTTTCTACATAATAATACGTTAGCAACAGAGTTTGTTGTTTTTAAAGGGATAGTGTTAGATGTACCTAATTTGTTGTACATTGGGGTAATTGTATTATTTGTAGTCGGTTCTGCGAATGCTATTAATTTTACAGATGGGTTGGATGGTTTGCTTTCAGTTGTCTCGATTCCAGTATTTTTCTTCTTTTTCTTAATTTCAGATCATATAGAAGTAAAAATATTTTGTTTTGCAATGATTGGCGGTTTGCTCGGGTTTTTGATTTATAATGCGTACCCCGCAAAAGCATTTATGGGCGATACAGGAAGTTTGGCGATTGGAGGGATATTATCCTTCTTAGTTGTAATAGAGCATGTGGAAGTACTTGTACCGCTGTTATTTATCATTTATTTTGCAGAACAATTTTCTGTTATTTTGCAAGTAGCTTCCTTCAAGTTAACAGGGAAACGTATCTTCCAAATGGCTCCTGTACATTATCACTTTGCATTAAAGTATGGATGGAGTGAAAATCAAATTGTAGTTCGGTTTGGACTTTTAGCTTGGACAGCTGTACTTATCGCGTGGTTGTACTGGTACTTTTTCTTATAGCCGGATTTAAATAGAGTTGCGTTTGGTATAGTCAGTTTCTCAATCTGATGGGATTATTTTAAATGCTGTGGCATTTTTGACTTTTACTCGTTGAGTTAGGCGATTGTAGACTAAAGGCATGTACAGCGAGGTACATGCCTATGTCATGAGTAAAAAAGCATATAAATTTGGAAGAAAAACTTGCATGAGTTGCTACAATCAGCATAACAATAGGCATTTTTACTAGTGAAGAACATTTTGGCTAGAAGGACAGCATTCGTTTGTTAATTCGGCATAGGGGTAGGCGTTGGTTTCGCATAGCCAACCTTATATTTGTTATCAATGTAGTTACGAATGTCATAAATTGATTTTCCAGCATCTTGCAATGCCGCAGCTTCTCTTGCAATTTCCAAACAGTTCATGCAGTTCATTGCATGGGAATCCCACACTACTTGTCCATTTCGTTTGATACCTCGTATAAAGCAATCACGGTTGTTTTTATGCTGTACGGTCTGTCCGCATCCGCAATAACAGGGAATCCACTGAAGCAGATCATAATGGGCGGCAGCTATAGCATATGTTTCTCGAGCAAATGCATTTCCGTAAGATAAAAAAGCTGGAAGCTCGCTGAAGCTATTTGTCGTTTCTGCAATATCAACGCTGGTTATTTCAACGGGCATACAATATTCTTCTGCTTTAGGTTGCTGTTGAGCAGGCATAGGAATAAAAAAGACAATAAGGAGCAGTATAGAAATTTCCATTAATATTTTCATTGGAGAATCCTTTCAATTTTTCTTTTCTTTAATGTGATGCGCAAATGAAGAAAAAACATGCATGGTTATGAGATTAATTTTGAAATTAAGATCAAGAGAGAGGAGTATGTCAATGTGTATTCTTACTGCAAGAGGTTGTAATTACCAGTGGAGGAGAGGTACCTCCACTGATAGGAGTGTTATTACTGATGTTCTTTGTAATGATTAAGTTTTTAAATGGAAGGCTCTATTTGTACTTTTATCGTTTCGCTATATATGTTTTTTCTTTTCCACTTGGGAACTGTACCTCTATTTTCACTGCTTTATATGTATGCTCAAGATGGAACGCTTCGATTATTTGATCAACGGCTTGCTGGTTCGGCGTCTTTTCATCTATTTCAACAATTTTTAAGTTATTGCGGATGATTTCAGCGGCAGCTTGACCTTTAATAAGCTTTTGGTTAATAAAATCTTCTATTTCAGCTTCATCTTGTGTGTCAAGAGCATCATATTCTGCTTCATAACTTTTATTTGCTCCGTAATCAGCTTCCAACTCAAATTTGGTAAAGGGAGGGTTATTCATGTCGCGCGGCAGCTTTTTCTCTGTTGCCACTTTCTGTAGCTGTTCATTATGCTTTGCAGTTGTTTCATTTTTAGAGGGTTCGTTGTTTGTGCATGCTGATATAAAAACAAGCATAAAAACATATATAAACCGTATATAGTGTTTCATGATGCTCAATCCTTTCAAGTAATGTACTATCATCTATTGCCAAGATTAGAATGATTCATACTGCTGAGTGGCCTTGAAAAAGTAGTGACGAATCATTATATTTTGTATTATACTTAATAATATATTTATTTAACTTTATTAAATATTAATATTTTAAAATAGAAAGGAGATTCTTGAATGGAAACTAAACGTAAAGAGGCAAGTACAGAATTATCGGTTAGTTTAGGAGGTGTGCTTCGTGTACTAAAAAGTGAAGTGACAAGGTTGCTTGAACCTTATATTCCATGGAATGAATTTACTGTGTTACGTATATTGTACCGTCAAAAGAAAGAAATGGTTTCGAAAATTGCGGTAGAATTGAATGTTTCGAACAGTCATATTACAGCAGTATCTGAAAAATTGATACAAAAAGGATTAATAACAAGATCTCGCAGCAGTAGTGACCGAAGAGTGGTATTGCTGGAAATTACAGAAGAAGGGAAGCAAATGACAGAACATGTTGAAAAAGTAAAGGACCAGTACTTTCAACAAAAATTTTCCCTATTAACAGAAGAAGAAATAGTAAGCTTGAATTCATTGCTTAAAAAGCTAGTATAGACAAGGATTGTTAACAATACGAGAGGATGACAATAATGGAGCATCTAGATATAAGGAGAAAAGTCATTATTATGATTTCAATCATGGCAGCGATGTTTTTTGCTGCTGTGAATCAGACAATTGTAGGAAATGCATTGCCTCGCATTATCGCGGAGCTTGGAGGAATGGATTATTATAGTTGGGTGTTCACGATTTATATGTTAACGTCCGCGGTGACGACTATTTTAGTTGGACGTTTATCAGATATATATGGGAGAAAACCTTTTTTATTAATCGGGATTTTTATTTTTACAGTAGGAGCATTTTTGGCAGGTACTTCACAGGATATTTATCAATTGATTTTATATCGCGGCATCCAAGGTCTCGGAGCAGGTCTAATTATGTCATCTGCATTTACAGCAGTGGGAGATTTGTTTGCGCCTAGAGAGCGAGGCAAATGGAGTGGTCTGATGACTTCTGTATTCGGGCTTGCAAGTGTGTTTGGACCGACAATGGGTGGCTATATCGTTGACCACTTTGATTGGCATTGGGTGTTTTGGGTATTCTTACCGCTTGGTATTGTTGCATTTGCATTAATTTGGGTTTTATTTCCAAAGGTTGATAGAAAAGAATCGAAGAAGGTCGATTATTTAGGGTCTGTTTTTCTTACATTGACCATTGTGCCCATGCTTTTGGCATTTTCATGGGCAGGTTCTAAATATGATTGGGATTCCTCTCAAATTATTGGTTTATTTGCAGGTTCTGTAGTTGCTTTTATCGTGTTTATTATAGTGGAAAGAAAAGTGGAAAATCCTATTTTACCTCTTTATCTATTCAAAAATTCAATTTTTACTATCTCTAATATGGTGTCTTTTACATTGGGAGTAGGCATGTTTGGAGCAGCCATGTATATTCCGTTTTTTATTCAAGGGGTATTAGGCTTTACTGCAACGCATTCTAGCTATTTGACGATGACGATGACAATAAGCCTGGTGATTGCAAGTGCCATCAGCGGACAAATTATTTCTCGTACTGGAAAATATAAGTGGTTAGCATATGCGGGCTTACTTATAACTACAGCAGGAATGGTTGGATTAGGGTTTATGGATGTTGTGACTAAGCAAGGAACTGTTTTATCCTATTTAATAACTGTCGGGTTTGGACTAGGAATTTGTATGCCGGTGTTTACATTAACCGTACAAAATGCAGTAGATTATAAATTATTAGGAGTTGCCACTGCATCAGTACAATTGTTCCGTTCTCTTGGCGGAACAGTAGGTGTAGCTATCATGGGGACAGTGATGAGCTCTCGTATGACTGATAAAATGAGTGAGTTGTCTAGCAAGATGGGAGCAAGCGCCGCAAATATTCCGCCGGAGATGGCTCAAAAGCTGGAAGCTTTAAAAAACCCGCAGGTTCTTTTAGATCCAAAAAAATTGGATGCAATTCATCAAACTCTTCCTGCGCAAATGCAAGAAATGTTTATCCATCTTGTTGTTACATTGCGTGATGCTATGAGCTTTGCCTTATCAGGTGTGTTCTTTAGTGGAGCGATTGTAATGTGTTTGGCTATTTTCTTCACTATTTTTCTGAAGGAAATACCGCTTAAAACTTCTATAAAGAAAACAAAGCAGGAAGAACAGAATAACAAAACTGCCGCACAGGCATAATGCAAAAGCCTCCGCTTAGAAAAGCGAAGGCTTTTTAGATTGGAAAATATAAAGTGCCGGAGAGCTGCCTGATTGCCTTAGCTGACCTTCTACTTGTGAGTAATGCTCTGTAGCCTTAGAAGGCTTTCTTTATAACGAGACAGCATTAGGGGAAGATAAAGAAGGAAGCTATGACAAGGAGGGTGGAAATGAAAGCGAAAGTACTAGCGCTGTTAGCGGCAGGAGTTCTATTGTTTCCAACTATGGAGTACGCTGAAACATCAATCGATTGTAATGGGGTAGGAAAAATATTTAATGCGAAGGCGGAGCTAGAAAAAGGTATATGCAAAATAGAGATCGTACGGAAAAATAAGCAGCTTATTCATCAAAGCAGAGCCATTGAGCCGAAAATGATTGAGTTTGTATATCATATGAGCTTTGAAAAGCAAGGAGAGGCAACAAAAGTACTTGGAGAATTGGCATTATTAGAAACAGAGGTTAACCCTGTAATAGACGAGCTTCGTAAAGGAAAGATTGAAATTTCTGCCATACATAATCATTGGATGGGAGAACATCCTCGCATTATGTATCTACATTTACAAGGTATAGGAAAAGAAATGAAATTGGCCAAAACGATAAAAAATGCTATAGATAAAACGGATTATAAATGAGTAGGAAACAAAGAATATGGGAGAAGAAATATATCTTTTAGAAAGGGCAGGTGTACCTATGACAAATCGAAATGGAAGTAAAGGAAGCGGCAATCAAAGCTCTCCGCAGGCAGGTCATTATCAAATGGAGTTTGGAAGTGAGTTTCAAGTTGGTGACAATAACAAAGGAAAAGAGTACCGTTCTCATAAAGGGAGCAAATCAAAACAAAAGCATGAAGATTAACCGACAAGCCCTTGCTGAATTCAGCAAGGGCTTGTCTATAGGGAAGGGGGATTTATGTTAACACCAAATTTGATGGGGTTAGTATTTTATATGATAATTGTAGTATAGTAGAGGCATGTGAAATCGATGTGAACTTCACAAGGATTTTTGCCCTTATAAGGATGAACTTATTTTTCAATCAACATTTTTATAAGTATAGAGAATAGGATGGAGGATGCAACATGGTACGAAAAGCAGCATTGATAACAGGCGGTACACGGGGAATCGGCAAAGCGGTGGCAAAACGATTTGCAAAAGAAGGCTATGACTTAGTGTTAAATTATATGAGGAAAAAAGGGGATGCGGAAGAAACCAAAAGAGAAATTGAAGGTCAATATAATGTGAAGGTTCATCTTGTAAAAGCTAATGTAAAAGAAATAGAGCAAATTCAAGCTTTGTTTCAAGAAGCGGAAAGGGTATTTGGCAGACTAGATGTGTTCATTAATAATGCTGCTTCTGGTGTATTGCGTCCGTTAATGGAAGTTGAGGAAAGCCATTGGGATTGGACGCAGGATATCAACACAAAGGCTTATTTGTTTGCTTCCCAAGAAGCTGCAAAATTAATGGAAAAAAACGGGGGAGGAGCAATTGTGGCCCTTTCTAGTCTTGGTTCCATTCGAGCGCTTCCCAATTATGTGACGGTAGGAGTATCCAAAGCTGGAGTAGAAGCATTAACGCGTTATTTGGCGGTAGAGCTTGCGCCAAAAGGGATTGTGGTGAACGCAGTATCCGGTGGAGCGGTTGATACAGATGCATTGAAGCATTTTCCAAATCGAGAAGAATTGCTGCAAGCTGCTGCAGAGCGTAATCCAGCGGGTCGGATTGTAGAACCGGAGGATTTAGCGGAGACTGTATATTTCTTATGTACTCCAGCAGCAAGTATGGTCCGTGGACAAACCATTATTGTGGATGGCGGTCTTTCATTATTGTGTTAAGTTTTTTTGTTTTTATAAATGTTAGTCTACATATAAAGATTCAGACCTTTGCTGTTTTGGCAAAGGTTTTTTAGTGGTTGTATGGAAAGGCTTTCATGTTAATGCGAAGAAAAATATTATTTAATATATGTGAAAAATTTGAAATAAGGAGAAAGAACGTGGATTAAAAGGTTTTCGCTGGGAGAAATATGAAGAGTGAAGTTTTTTGTATGGATTGTTTTGCTTGCGAAGTCAATATTTTAAAAGGTAATTTCTATTTTGAAATTTTTATTATTTTGTAAATTTGAATAATGATCTGGTAAGTAAGCTCCTTATTTTACCATGAACCTATTATTGTATAGAAAGACCCCGTTGGAAATTCTAATGATAAGGAGGGATGAATTTGAAAAAAGCATTGGCTGTGAGCAGTATCTTGATACTTCTTTCAATAGGCAGCTTTTTTCTAGTTCGAACGTACATGTTGCCTTTGAAATATGAGAAAATTATTACAAAATACGCAAAGGAATATAACGTTCATCCACTTTTTGTGGCAAGTATTGTTAAAGTAGAAAGCGATTTTAACGAAGCGCAAAAGGGTGGATTAATGAACCTCTCCGATAAAACGGCAGCTCGCATTGCAAAAGAAATGGGTATGAAATATTTTGATCGAAGTCTTATTACTCACCCTGAAACAAATTTAAAGCTTGGAATTTGGTATCTTGGGAAGGTATATAGTACAAAAAATCACGTCTTTACAATGAAGCATTGGACATCTAGAAACGGGAAAAATATACAGGGCGGAGATCTCGATCATTATATGAGAGCGGTTGAGAAACATAAGAGTTACTATAAGCTGCTGCATGGCAAGAAGCTTATTACAGCACAACAATAAAAGCAGGAAGAGATGTTCTCTTCCTGCTTTTTATTAAAACAGTGAAAGGAAAAAGCTCACGAGTGCAACTCGGAAAAAGAGAGCCAGTAAGGCAGCAGCTCCTCCTATAATGAGAGCCATCCATCCCGTGGTTTTTGCATCGCGGCTAATGGCATATATCCCTAATACGACAGCAGCAATTCCAAAAAAGACAGGGTATGTGAAAAAGGATAAGGCAGCTAGTGCCAATGCAATCCAGCCGATAGCAGCACCAGCTGTGGTCGGTTCTACTTCTCGTCTTTCTTGGCGAAAAGTAGAAGGTGCTACCTCTGCTGCGTATTCTTCGTCTACGTTATCTTCAATAAAATCTCGATCATAGTCTCGATCTGCCACTGCAATCCCTCCCAAAATAATCTCTTCACATTGTGAAGAGTATTTGTAGTATGTCCCATAAAAGGATTTTTCATTTGATATAAGAAAGAGCAAAAAATGGGTATGGTATTACTTGTTTTGGAAAACATAGGAGAGAATACCAATGAAAGTGAGAGGATTTGTATGGCAGAACATCCGATTCAAGGCCTCATGAAGACAACGATGGAAAATCTGAAAGAAATGGTGGATGTAAATACAATTCTAGGAAAGCCTGTCTCCACTCCAGATGGGAGTGTAATTTTAACGGTTTCCAAAGTAGCATTTGGCTTTGGAGCGGGTGGAAGTGATTTTGAAGGGAATGTAAAGAGAACAGCGCGTCCTCATACAGGGCATCATAGACTTGAAGAAAAAGATGCGGAATATAAAGAACATTTGCCATTTGGCGGCGGTAGCGGTGCTGGAGTAGCGATTACGCCAGTTGCTTTTTTAACAGTAGGAAGCAAAGGTGTACAAGTTATGCATTTACATAGTGGAACACATTTGATTGAAAAAGCTATCGATGTTGCCCCGCAAGCCATTGGCACTGTGCAAACTATGTTTGATACAAATTCGTCTAATCACAAAAAAGATGAACCATTACTGTAAATAAAAAAGCCTGTTGTCAGGCTTTTTTATTTGCATTTTATCCTGTTATTCCTGGTTCTGCAGGACTATTTACAAGCATTTTTTATAGCTTATCGCTTGTCGTCCCATTTGAATCCAAGCTTCTTCAAAATCTGTCCGATTAATTTGACGGTTTGCTTCTGGGTATAAAGGATCATTGATATACACATACTTTTTAGTGTAACCGGTTACTAAAACACTGTGTTGAGCATATGTCACATGTAGAGGGCCTTCATCTGTATACCAGGTTTCAAAACGATCAACTGGAAGTGTTGTAAAGGTGTCGTTAATAATGACCCAAACAGGAGCCCCTTCCTCAATCATAGTATAAATATTTTCAGTATCACACCCTGTTAAATTTATCAACTCAGGCAAGTATGATAAGCCAAGTTTATAAATAGGATCTGCATATACCCCTAATCCAGGTTGACTCATCGAATACATATCCCCGACAAAACCTTTGTGCATATTCCCGTTTAAACTGTCTGTTTCAAACGGAACTTTATCAATTTTATTCGCTAGTTCCATTTTGTCTGTTTGCACACCCATATATGAAAGTAGCATAGCCAGGCTGGTAACTTCACATCCTCTTGGCAATTCTGGATTTTGTAAAATATGAGGTGCTTGCAACATTGTACATATATTTCTATCATGCCATTTCCGAAAACCGCAATATGAAATTGCAGCAACAAGAGGAAGAGAAACTAACGTTTTCTTTTTATGCTGTTTTAATGTTTCCAACATATGTATTCACTCCTTTTATATTTTCATACCAGGAACTATATGGTATAGTATTGCAAGTGTGCTTCCGAGAGCATATGCAGTATTTAATTCTGTAAGGGTTAATTATTTCCTGTACAATGAATCCAGTTGTAATAAAATTTTTATGTTCCGTTTACAAAGTGAAAAAACGGGCAAAAATGGTGTAGGTGAAAACCTATAAGGGTACTTCTGAATTCGAAGAGGCAAAGATAGATGTGAAAATAAACGTAAGGGGTAAAAAAACAGGAGGAAGACAGATGATTAATGTGAAAAATTTTGTAATTGGCTTAATGATGCTTATGAGCGCATTTATTGTGTATATATTAAAAAATAAATCTCCATTTTCATTTATGAAAAAACATTACATTTAAAAAGCAATATCCTATTTCGGATATTGCTTTTTAGTTGTACTTTTGTATGTATAGGTCCTGACCCTCTCTCCACTCTGCATAACAAATTTCATTAACACGTACAGTGTCTTGCTTCTGAAGCTGTTGGTGTAGCCAGTTATTATCTAGCCCACATTGTTTTAAAACATCTAGACGGACTTGGCCGTCACTGATAAGAATGGCTGGCATAGAAACTTTATTTGCCGATAAATGAAGGTCCTGCCGTGTCGGAACATCGATATTTGATTTTTTCAAGACGCTGATTGTTCCGTCGTTTTCTAATACTGCATACTCTACATCTTGCAATGAAAATACATCCTTTGCTCTTAAGAGCTGCATCAATTGGTCTATATCAAGGTGATTACTTTTTAGTTCTTTCCAAATAATCATTCCTTGACAAATAATAAGCGAAGGCTTTCCTTCAAGGAAATTACGAAGTCTTCGTGATTTTTGTGTAACGACTTCTGTAAGATAAATCAATCCTCCCCAAGCGAAGACAGCGAATGCAATTTCCGCAACGCCTACATTTTTTTGGAAAACTGCTGCACCAACGAATTCACCTAGCACAAGTGCAGACACAAAATCAAATGGTGTAATTTGACTGATTTGGGTTTTGCCCAAAAATTTTGTAGTTAATAGTAATGCAATGTAACCTGTAACAAGCTCTAAGAAAATTTTGACAAAAACCATGGATTTCACCCGCTCTTTTGAATGGTCTCTTCTTAATATGAATCCTTTTTCATTTTTTATGAATAATAAATAATACTAGGTAGGATGAAAAAATATCTTATTGTATTGACTTTTATTTTGTTTTTGGTATAATTATTAATTGTGTCTCAGTCATAAGATAAATGATGATGTTATAGTATTCCAAATAAGCTAGTATGCATTGAAAATAATTTATACGTGTACGAAACGGAAAGGATGTTACTGATCGGGCTATTTATAGTAGTCAGCAACTTTAACAGCTTTTGCAAACGTTCGTGCAGGTAAGTAAAGAAGTGAAATGAATTCCCTCATGCTAGCTTCTTGCAGGAGCGGTCAGAGGAGCCGCAGCGATGAAAGAGAGGCAGGGCTTCATCACGAGAGTACTCAAAACATGTTACTTTCCCGTTAGGGTATGATAAAAATCCCGATTCTGTACAGAATCGGGATTTTCTATATTTTATGACGACGGAAACATAAGCATAGCTCCTCGTATACTTTGGTACTATTGACACTCACTTTCTACCTGTTGACAAACTTATTCTGCGCTTAAGCCGGTTGGCTCGATTGCAGAACCTACTGTTATAACATTTTGAATTCCAGTCATAAATTAATATTTCACAGAGTGAAAGGGTTATACCACGATATATTCTCATACTTTGTTTTGTTCGTATTAAGTATTATTGCAATTTTAGACTAATCAATCGTTATATACACCTGTAAGCATTTGGCTTACAAGATAGTCATTTAATACATCTTTTATTTCTGCGTTATTAGAGTGCACATCAATGGAAGCCATAAATAGACTTCTGTAATCCTCCTGTTCTGATTCTGAATATGGGTAAAGCTCTACGTAGCTTTCTAACTTGCAAAATCCTTTTGTGTCCATTAAGTCAAATAATTTTAACATCTCCATTACTTCTTCTTTCGATCCTTTGATTTGTAAGCTTGCCATGTGCAATTCCTCCTTAAGCTTTTTAAGAATAGTAGTATGTCGCATCTTTTTTTACTATGACACCTATTATTCTTGTTATTTGCAGTGGACAATCATTTTACTGCAAACAAAACGCCTGTTTATTAGCTAACATAGATTCGCATTCTTTTTATGAATTCCTTCTTAAAAATTACAGGTTTTTTTACACGAGTTTTGTCGAAAAGATTTTTTTGATTTCTTGTAAACGTTAACAATGTTGATCTGACAAGGAACTAAACCTTCTCGTAAAGTTTAAATTTTTTAAATATTCAAAAAATTATTTTGATTTCTTTGGAACACAAGCGTAAACTATAAAAAAGCAAACGAATTCAATTTATAGGAAATCAAGAATAGGTAAAGGTGAAGCAAAACGAAATAGGGGGATTTTAAGCTATGGAGCAATTAATTTTTCTTAACGGAAAATTTGTAAGAAAGGACGAAGCAAAAGTATCCGTTTATGATCACGGATATTTATATGGAGATGGCGTATTCGAGGGCATTCGCTTGTACAGCGGCAACGTATTTCGTTTAAAGGAGCACCTTGTTCGTTTGTATGAATCTGCAAAATCAATTTTATTAGAAATTCCATATACATTAGAGGAATTAATGAAAGCAGTGGTAGAAACGATTCAAAGAAATGCATTATCAGACGGCTATATTCGTTTGGTTGTATCGCGAGGAGATGGAAATCTTGGATTGGATCCTTCTACTTGTCCGAGACCGAACGTTGTTATCATAGCAGAGCAACTGGCCTTGTTTCCAGCTCATTATTATGAAACAGGTATTCCTATTATTACAGTGGCAACAAGAAGAAACCGGCCGGATGTACTAAGTCCACAAGTGAAATCATTAAATTATTTAAATAATATTCTTGTGAAAATTGAGGCAAAACTGGCAGGGGTACAAGAAGCATTAATGCTTAATGAACAAGGGTATGTGGCTGAAGGTTCAGGAGATAACATTTTCATCGTGAAAGGAAAGCAATTGATTACACCACCCAGTTCAGCGGGTGCATTAGAGGGAATTACTCGAAATACGATTATGGAGATTGGAGAAAAACTCGGGTATGAGGTGCGGGAAGAGTTATTTACACGCCATGATGTATACATAGCAGATGAAGTGTTCTTAACAGGCACAGCAGCAGAGGTAATTGCAGTAACACAGGTGGATGGCAGAACAATTGGCCATGGAAAGCCTGGAGTTCATACAAATCGTTTACTAGAAGAGTTTAGAAAGCTTGTCGTACGAGACGGTGAAAAAATTTATGCAGAAGATCAAGTCGTATTATAGGGGGAGAGTTTCTTGCGAAGCAATATGATTAAACAAGGGGTGGATAGAGCGCCACATCGCAGCTTGCTATATGCAGCGGGAGTAAAGCCTGAAGATTTTGATAAACCTTTTATTGCAATATGTAATTCATATATTGACATTGTGCCAGGACATATTCATTTACGTGAGCTGGCGGATGTAGCAAAAGCTGCAATTCGTGAAGCGGGTGGAGTACCGTTTGAATTTAACACTATAGGGGTAGATGATGGAATTGCTATGGGGCATATCGGGATGCGTTATTCGCTCCCTAGCCGGGAAATTATTGCAGATGCAGCGGAAACCGTAATCAATGCTCATTGGTTTGATGGAGTTTTCTATATGCCAAACTGTGACAAGATTACACCGGGGATGCTCATGGCAGCTGTACGAACAAACGTCCCTGCTGTATTTGTTTCAGGAGGACCGATGGAAGCGGGAGCTAAGGAGGATGGAACACCTCTTTCTCTTGTATCTGTATTTGAAGGGGTCGGAGCTCACAAATCCGGTAAAATGAGCTTAGCTGAATTGTTAGAAATTGAGCGTTTAGCCTGTCCGACTTGCGGTTCTTGTTCCGGAATGTTTACGGCAAATTCTATGAATACCATTATGGAAATGCTCGGTGTTGCTCTTCCGGGAAATGGTACGATGCTTGCAACCAGTAAAGAGCGTCACGACTTGATTTATCAAGCGGCATTTCATTTGATGGATCTTATTAAAAAAGATATCAAGCCGCGTGACATCATTACAAAAGAAGCTATTGATGATGCATTCGCTCTTGATATGGCCATGGGAGGATCTACGAATACGGTGTTACATATGTTGGCCATAGCAAATGAAGCAGGAATTGAATATGATATGCAGCGGATTAACCAAGTTGCTGAACGAGTACCTTATTTAGCAAAAATTAGTCCTGCGTCTCATTACTCCATGCATGATGTCCATTTGGCTGGGGGGGTCTCTTCTATTATAAAGGAATTAGCTTCGATTCCAGGAGCTATTCATCCGGAGAGAATTACAATTACAGGAAAAGCACTTGAAGAAAACGTACAAGAAGCTGAGATTACAAATACGAAGGTTATTCGTTCAAAGGAGGATCCTTATAGTAAAACAGGGGGATTATCGATTCTGTTTGGAAACGTTGCTCCGCATGGTGGGGTAATTAAAGTGGGAGCAGTAGATCCAGCGATTCAAACCTTTATTGGGGAAGCCATTTGTTTTAACTCTCATGATGAAGCAGTAGCTGCTATTCATGGAGGGATTGTGAAAGAAGGACATGTGGTAGTAATTCGATATGAAGGACCAAAAGGGGGGCCAGGTATGCCTGAGATGCTGGCTCCAACCTCTGCTATTGTTGGAAGAGGACTCGGAACAAAAGTAGCTTTGCTGACAGACGGACGCTTCTCGGGAGCTACAAGAGGAATCGCCATCGGTCATGTATCTCCAGAAGCTGCGGAAGGAGGACCAATTGCTTACATAGAAGATGGAGATACGATTATTATCAACTTGGAAGCGAGAACGATTCATCTTGATGTCTCAGACGAAGTATTAGAAAAGAGAAAGCAAGGATTTATTTTTCCAGCTCCAAAGGTGAAAAACGGTTATTTGGCACGTTATGCGAAGCTTGTAACAAGTGCTAATACCGGAGGGGTTTTGAAAGTATAACATAAAGCGTTGACGGGGAGGAGTAGTTAGCTGTGAAGCCTAACAGAGAGTCGGTGGCTGGTGGAAACCGATGGTTCACGCTGATGAACATCGCCCTTGAGTGCTAAGCTGAATGTCACTTGGCAAAGGCTTAGACGTAAGCCGCGTTATAGGCTGGACTCTATAGAGTCGTTGAGGCAAGATATATCTTGCGAAGAAGGGTGGTACCGCGAATCTTTCGCCCCTTTTGCTTAGATTAAGCATG
The DNA here is from genome assembly GCF_017742235.1 of Bacillus sp. 165. Lineage (GTDB taxonomy): Bacteria > Bacillota > Bacilli > Bacillales > Bacillaceae_G > JAGHKQ01. The sequence goes on along the minus strand of NZ_JAGHKQ010000001.1, from coordinate 265,124 downwards.
GGCGAAAGATTTTTTTTACGTAAAAAAATGTAGGAGGTTAGTAACAATGTCACTACAACAAACAAAGGAAAAGACAGCTGCTGGAGCCGCTCTTTTACTAGAGGCTCTGCAAGAAGAAGGTGTAGAAATCATTTTCGGATATCCAGGGGGAGCTGTACTTCCTTTGTACGATGCTCTGTATGATTGTGACATTCCCCATGTATTAACAAGACATGAACAGGGTGCTATACACGCCGCTGAAGGGTATGCCCGTGTTACTGGAAAACCGGGGGTGGTTATTGCAACTAGTGGACCAGGTGCGACAAATATTATTACCGGGTTAACAGATGCGATGATGGATTCTTTGCCTTTAGTTGTTTTTACAGGGCAAGTAGCAACAACTGTGATTGGGACAGATGCATTTCAGGAAGCTGATGTGATAGGTTTGACAATGCCAGTCACAAAACATAATTACCAAGTAAGGAAAGTATCTGATTTACCACGCATTATAAAAGAAGCCTTTCATATCGCTTCTACTGGGAGACCAGGTCCTGTCGTCATTGATTTGCCTAAAAACATGGTAGTAGAATCCGGATTACGTACAGAAAAGGTAGAAATGAGCTTGCCGGGGTACCAGCCGACGTACGAACCGAATCGACTGCAAATTGCAAAGCTGCTCCATGCACTGAGGCAGGCTCAAAAACCAGTAATTTTAGCTGGAGCAGGTGTACTGCATGCCAAAGCATCAAAAGAGCTGACAGAGTTTGCACGAATGTACCAAATTCCAGTCGTTCATACCCTTCTTGGATTGGGAGGATTTCCACCGGAAGATCCGCTTTTCTTAGGAATGGGAGGGATGCATGGCTCATACTCTGCGAATATGGCCTTACATGAATGCGACTTATTGATTAATTTCGGAGCTCGTTTTGATGATCGTCTTACAGGAAATTTACAGCATTTTGCTCCAAATGCTGTGGTAGCACATATCGATATTGATCCGGCTGAAATCGGAAAAAACGTCCCCACAGAAATCCCAATTGTGGGCACAGCAAAACGTGCATTAGAGATGTTGTTAGAATCTGAAGATGTTAAGAGAAATCACGATGTGTGGCTTCGATTACAAAAACAGCGAAAAGAAAAATACCCGTTTTCATATGAAGACGATGAAACAGCAATTAAACCTCAGGCGGCTTTGAAAATGCTGTATGAGGTGACAGAGGGAAAAGCTATTATCACTACAGATGTAGGACAGCATCAAATGTGGGCTGCTCAGTACTATCTCCTGACTGAACCGGATAAATGGGTGACGTCGGGAGGATTGGGAACGATGGGCTTTGGATTTCCGGCCGCTATTGGAGCACAATTTGCTAAACAGGATGAACTTGTTGTTGCAGTAGTGGGGGATGCCGGTTTTCAAATGACGTTGCAAGAATTAAGTGTTGTAAAAGAACATAATCTTCCAATCAAGGTTCTCATTATTAATAATGAAGCACTTGGAATGGTTCGCCAATGGCAAGAGTCATTTTATAACAAAAGATATTCACATTCGATTCTCCAGTGTCAGCCGGATTTTGTCGCGTTGGCAGAAGCTTATGGGATTAAGGGGATTCGTATAGAAAACCCAAAAACGGCGAAAGAAGAGTTGCGCCAAGCTATTGCCTATGAAGGACCTATTGTTATTGACTGCCGGGTTATACAATCAGAGAAAGTTATGCCGATGGTAGCGCCTGGTAAAGGTGTTCATGAAATGGAGGGAGTGGGGGAATGAAGCGGATTGTAACGGCTACTGTTCGCAATCAAAGCGGGGTGTTGAACCGGATAACAGGAGTTATGACAAGACGTCAGTTCAACATCGAGAGTATTTCTGTAGGTCATACAGAATCGTCGCACGTCTCCCGTATGACGTTCGTTGTTCATGTGGAACATCTTCAACAAATAGAACAGCTTATTAAACAACTAAATAAACAAATAGATGTTTTAAAAGTATCTGATATTACAGACGATGCGATGATTGCTCGGGAGCTGGCACTAATTAAGGTAGCCTCGTCCGCCGCGGCAAGAGCAGAATTGTATAGTTTGATCGAACCGTTCCGTGCTTCAGTTATTGATGTTGGAAAGGATTCCATTGTTGTTCAAGTAACAGGAACTCAAGAAAAGGTCGAAGCATTAATTGAACTGCTCCGCCCGTATGGACTAAAAGAAATTGCACGTACAGGTGTAACAGCCTTTACACGCAGCATGAAGAAGCAAGAAAAGCAGCATATGATGTTGTTTAATTAAAAATTTTAATATATGGAGGAGATTAAAAATGGCAAAGGTATATTATTCTGATTCTGTTCAAACAAATGTATTGGAAGGAAAGAAAATTGCAATTGTAGGGTACGGATCTCAAGGACATGCACATGCACAAAATCTGAGGGATAACGGATTTGACGTAGTAGTTGGTTTGCGCCAAGGAAAATCATGGGAGCAGGCGAAGGCGGACGGATTTTCAGTAAAGCCGGTGGCAGAAGCTGTCGAAGAAGCAGATGTGGTTATGGTTTTATTGCCGGATGAACGTCAGCCAGGAGTATATGAAAACGAAATTGAACCGTATTTAAAGAGGGGGAACGCATTGGTATTTGCACATGGATTCAATGTCCATTTTGGTCAGATTACTCCTCCTGAAGATGTAGACGTATTCCTTGTAGCACCGAAAGGACCAGGGCATCTTGTACGCCGTACATTTACAGAAGGGGCAGCGGTACCTGCATTGTTCGCAGTATATCAAGATGCGACGGGTGAAGCACGTGAAAAGGCATTATCATATGCAGCAGGTATTGGCTCTACTCGTGCAGGGGTACTAGAAACAACATTCAAGGAAGAAACAGAAACTGACTTGTTTGGTGAGCAGGCTGTCCTTTGCGGCGGAGCCACAGCACTTGTGAAAGCAGGGTTCGAGACATTAGTTGAAGCAGGTTATCAGCCTGAGCTGGCGTATTTTGAGTGCTTACATGAGCTGAAGTTAATTGTGGATCTTATGTATGAAGGCGGCTTAGAAGGTATGCGATATTCTGTATCTGATACAGCGCAATGGGGAGATTTTGTTTCTGGGCCACGTGTTGTTACAGAGGAAACAAAACAAGCAATGAAGCAAGTGCTTGCTGAAATTCAAGATGGTACGTTTGCAAAAGGATGGATTGCAGAGCATAAAGCTGGAAGACCGCAGTTTAATACAATTAATGAGCAGGAAAATAAACATCAAATAGAAGAAGTGGGGCGCAAACTGCGTGAGATGATGCCATTTGTCAGACCTAAGATAAAAGTGGAGGTTCGATAAAAATGAGAACAATCCAGTTTATGGATACCACTCTTCGGGATGGTGAGCAATCAGCAGGTGTCAACCTGAATCAACAGGAAAAGCTTCAGATTGCTAAACAGTTGGAACGTTTGGGGATTCATATCATGGAAGCGGGCTTTGCAGCCGCTTCCCCAGGTGATTTTCAATCTGTTCAGCAAATTGCGCGCACAATTAAAAATGCTTCTGTCATGAGCTTGGCACGTGCAAAAGAGTCAGATATTCGCATGGCTTATGAAGCGTTAAAGGAGGGGGCTCAGCCGAGAATTCATACCTTTTTGGCTACAAGCGATATTCATATGAAGTACAAGTTGAAAATGTCTAGAACAGAGGTATTGGAAACAGTTCGCCGTTCTGTTCGACTTTGCAAATCACTGTTTCCTGTCGTTCAATTTTCCGCGGAAGATGCAACCCGCAGTAATTATGCTTTTTTGGCAGAAGTATTAGAGGAGGCCATTCAGTGCGGAGCGGATGTTATTAATATTCCAGATACAGTAGGCTATACAAATCCGAACGAATATTACCGATTGTTTAAATATTTAAAAAATAATGTTCCTTCCTATAATAATGCTATTTTTTCTTGTCATTGTCATGATGACCTGGGTATGGCGGTTGCAAATTCACTTGCAGCTATTGAAAGTGGAGCGTTGCAGGTGGAGGGGACTATTAACGGTATTGGGGAGCGTGCTGGAAATGCTGCTTTGGAAGAAGTAGCTGTTGCACTCCATATTCGCAAGGATTACTACAATGTTGATTCTGATTTGAAATTAAAAGAGATTAAACATACAAGCAAGCTGGTCAGCCGTCTAACAGGTATGATTGTTCCAAAAAATAAAGCGGTTGTAGGAGCTAACGCATTTGCTCATGAATCAGGTATTCATCAAGATGGAGTACTAAAAGAAGCGACTACATATGAAATCATATCTCCTGAACTTGTTGGAGAAACGACAAACCAATTAGTTCTTGGAAAACATTCAGGAAGACATGCATTTACAGAGCGTATGATGGGGCTTGGATACTCATTGAGTGAGGAAGAACGGGATCGTGCGTTCCATGCGTTTAAACAGTTGGCAGATCGAAAAAAAGAAATTACAGAAGATGACTTGCATGCCCTTGTACTTGGGGAAACGACTTCGATGGATCAGCTATATGAAGTAAAACATTTACAAGCCCACTTTATTTCTACAGGTACACAATCAGCAACGGTAGTGTTGCAAAATGCAGAAGGAATTCTATTAGAAGATGCAGCAACAGGAGCCGGAAGCATTGAAGCGATTTATAATGCTATCGATCGTATCCTTTCATTAGAATGCAGGCTGATAGATTACCGGATTCAATCTATTACACAAGGGCAGGATGCTTTGGCGCAAGTGCATGTGGAGATAGAACAAAATGGAATGCAAGTATCTGGTTTTGGTGTAGCACAGGATGTACTAGAAGCTTCTGCAAGAGCATATGTTTATGCAGCAGGTAAGCTGAAGAAAAAAACAACAATTACACAGTAAAAAGGAGGAACAGAGATGGAAAAAGTGATTGTGTGTCTAGCTGGTGATGGAATTGGTCCGGAAGTAATGGAAAGTGCACAGAGTGTACTGAAAATGATAGAAAAATTATACGGTCATACATTTTACTTGCAGGATGAACTGTTTGGAGGTGCAGCTATTGATCAAACAGGGCAGTCGCTTCCAGCTCGAACGTTAACTTCTTGTTTAGCAAGTGATGCAATTTTATTAGGTGCAGTTGGGGGACCAAGATGGGAGAAAGGTGCTGAACGGCCGGAAAAAGGACTTCTCTCTCTTCGGAAATCATTAGAATTATATGCTAATGTTCGTCCCGTACAAGTGGACTCAGTAACGGTCCACTTATCGCCATTAAAAGAAGAGATTGTTAAGGAAGTTAATTTTGTTGTTGTACGAGAGTTGACTGGAGGCATTTACTTTTCATATCCGAAGGAACGTAGTGCAGAACGAGCTACAGATACATTAACATATACGCGACGAGAGATTGAAAGAATTGTAGATTATGCTTTTAAATTGGCAAGGGCGAGAAGGAGAAAAGTCACGTCTATTGATAAAGCAAATGTACTAGAGTCAAGCAAACTGTGGCGAGAAGTTACCGTTGAAGTTTCTAGCCGTTATCCAGATGTGGAGCTTGAGCATCTTTTAGTAGATGCTGCAGCGATGGAATTAATTCGCAACCCGAAACGATTTGATGTGGTAGTAACGGAAAACCTGTTTGGAGATATTTTGAGCGATGAAGCGTCTGTAATCGCCGGTTCTTTAGGGATGCTTCCATCAGCTAGCCACTCTTGCTGGGGACCTTCCTTATATGAGCCGATTCACGGGTCTGCGCCTGATATTGCCGGACGAGACAAAGCAAATCCGATTGCTATGCTTCGTTCAGTTGCTATGATGCTTGAGCAGTCTTTTAAATTGCATAATGAAGCGCAAGCAATCGAGAATGCAGTATCTTCTGTATTGAAGGCCGGGCATCGAACATTCGATTTAGGAGGAGCAACGTCTACATCCAAATTTACTTATTATGTATTGGAGAAAATGGAAGAGCAAGCTTTGGTAGGGAGATGTAAATGATGGGAAAAACGCTGTTGGATAAACTTTGGGATCAGCATATTACTGTACAAGACAATAGTGGTACAGATCTTTTGTATATAGATCTTCATTTGATACATGAAGTGACTTCACCGCAAGCGTTCGAAGGGCTCCGTCTCGCAAACCGAAAAGTAAGACGATCGGATTTAACATTCGCAACAATGGATCATAATGTCCCTACTAAAGATATATGGAATATAACGGATATCATTGCTAAAACACAAATGGATACATTGAGGAACAATTGTACAGAATTTGGAATTGAGCTTGCAGATATTGGAGATAAAAGGCAAGGTATTGTACATGTAATTGGGCCGGAGCTAGGTTTAACGCAACCGGGGAAAACGATTGTGTGCGGAGACAGTCACACCTCCACCCATGGAGCATTCGGAGCGCTTGCATTTGGAATCGGAACAAGTGAGGTAGAACATGTACTGGCTACACAAACATTGTGGCAGAAGAAGCCAAAATCGATGGGAATTGAACTGAAGGGTATGTTACCAAAGGGGGTATACGCAAAGGATATAATACTCCATATTCTTTCAGAATATGGAGTTTCCATGGGTACCGGTTATATTATAGAGTTCCATGGTGAAACAGTAAAGAATATGACAATGGAAGAGAGAATGACGCTTTGTAATATGGCGATTGAAGGTGGAGCCAAGGCGGGTTTGATAGCACCTGATGAAACGACATTTGCTTATATGAGGGGACGTCCTCATGTTCCGAAAGAATTTGAAAAAGCGGTAAATGATTGGAGACTTCTATATACTGACGAAAATGCTCAATATGATCGTACTATTCAAATTGATGTTTCTTTACTTGCTCCGTATGTTACCTGGGGAACAAACCCAGGGATGGGTGTTCGTATAGATGAAGCTTTCCCTGAAATTCAAAGTGAAAATGACCATCGTGCGTATGAATATATGGGATTGGAGCCTGGACAAAAGCCGGAGGATATTTCTATAGCACATGTATTCATTGGATCTTGTACAAATTCAAGAATTTCTGACTTACAGGAAGCAGCGTGGGTAGTGAAAGGGAAAAAGGTGAGAGATGGGATACGAGCTTTAGTAGTACCTGGTTCAAAAAGTGTGAGAGAGGAAGCTGTGCAGCTCGGTTTGGATAAAATATTTATAGAAGCAGGCTTTGAATGGAGAGAAGCAGGTTGTTCTATGTGCCTAGGCATGAATCCGGATCAAGTGCCTGCAGCAGAACATTGTGCATCCACATCAAATCGTAATTTTGAAGGAAGACAAGGGAAAGGGGCGCGTACGCATCTTGTAAGTCCGGCTATGGCAGCGGCAGCGGCAATATTCGGGAGGTTTGTAGATATTCGAAAGGAGGAATACCGTGAAGCCATTTCATATTCATAAAGGTACGACTGTATCAATTATGCAGGATAACATAGATACCGATCAAATCATACCAAAGCAATACTTAAAACGAATAGAGCGAACTGGATTCGGACAATTTTTATTCGATGAATGGCGATATTTAGAAGATCGAAGTAAAAATCCTCATTTTTCTTTAAATGCTGTTGAGCGTAAACAAGCTACAATTCTAGTTACAGGGGATAATTTTGGCTGCGGCTCTTCACGTGAGCATGCTCCATGGGCACTGCAAGATTATGGGTTTGCAGTAATTATCGCAGGAAGCTTTGCTGATATTTTTTATATGAATTGTACGAAAAACGGTATTCTTCCTATCGTATTAGATAAAGCAGCACGATTAGAATTGGCTTCTTTAGAAGGAACGGCCGTCATTGAAATAAATTTAGAAAATCAAACAGTCACAACAGCTAAAAAGCAATATTCATTTTCAATTGAATCTGTTTGGAAGGAAAAGCTCTTACAAGGCTTAGATGATATTGCAGTTACACTAGAATTTGAGGAACAAATTGCTGCATACGAAAAGCATGCATGATAGAAAAAACCTTCTGTAGGCTAGACAGAAGGTTTTTTCGATTTTCATTATGATAACATAACTTGTACAAGAAGATGTTTAATTATCCATCTGATGAAAACATTCTGCTTCCCTACTATGAAAATATTGCAAAGGGTTTAAAAAACAGATACAGCTACTGAAATAAATGCAGGTCTGTATTGCCGTTATCCTGTCAAAAAAATGTGCCAAGTTCCTCTTTAAGTGTACTCGCTAAGCATAAGGTGCCGTTTACAGTATCTTCTGATTCACATTTTTGGATGATATAGGAAGCTATGTGGAACAAAACGTAGAAAAGCTCTTGAGACATGGTACTAGTGAAGTGACTACGTTTGAACAGCGAAGGGGACTCATGAAGTCCATTTATCACCCTGTTGTTTTTAGAGGATAATACTTCCATTATTGAAATTTTTATTTTTGTTCAGAATAAGTATGGAGCACAAATAAGGAGGTCAAAGCAATGGATAATAGAGAAGTATATAATGACCAAGGCACACTAGGGAATTTTTATAATGAAGCAGAAAACAGCAAAGCTAATCAATTTACAACTGAAGGAGATGAGCACAGCATTACACGAGAACAAATAAGTGACTTGTATGCGGAAGGAACAATTGATTCGTATGTACGTAAAGCACAATCATCTTCACAAGCTTAAAACTCCCTGTAAGGGGAGTTTTTTATAATCAAATGAATAATTTCACGTATTGTATTGTGTGAGGATGAGTGAAATGGTTTGAAATTTTGTATCTCAATTTGTAAACTGAATGTGAAAGGGAATACAAGTAGAGAGGAACGTGTGTATCTATATGAGTAAGATATTTGTAGCAGGTAAAATCCCAGATTGTGGACTTCATCTATTAGAAGGGCATGATGTGGAAATATATGAAGGTGAAGAATTAATCAGTGAGACAGAGCTGAAGGAAAAAATACAAGATAAAGATGCTTTATTAAGTCTGCTTTCTACAAAAGTGACAAAAGAAATCATTGACTGTGCTCCGCGCTTAAAGATTATTGCAAATTATGGCGCTGGTTTTGATAATATTGATTTTATGTATGCACAAGAACGAAACATCCCAGTGACAAATACACCGCATGTATCGACGGAAGCTACTGCAGAGCTTGCATTTGCTATTTTATTAGCTGCAGCCCGCAGAATTCCTGAGGGAGATGAACTTTGCCGTAATGAGGGATTTAAGGGGTGGGCACCTTTGTTCTTTTTGGGACGTGAAGTATACGGCAAGACATTGGGGATTATTGGCCTTGGCGAGATTGGACAAGCAGTAGCAAGACGTGCCCAAGCATTTGGCATGAATATTGTATACTCAGGGCCAAACCGCAAAGACACAGATATAGAAGGAAAGTTAGGTGCTGTTTATGTAACGCTTGATGCGCTATTACAGACCTCTGATTTTGTTATGATTACATGTTCCTATAATCCATCATTACACCACTTAATCGATTTAGAAAAGCTAAAAGAAATGAAATCGACAGCTTATCTGATTAATGCTGCACGGGGGCCTATTGTAGAGGAGAAGGCATTAGTGACTGCTTTAAAAAATGGATATATCGAAGGGGCTGCACTTGATGTATTTGAATTTGAGCCTAACATAGGAGATGAACTGAAAGCATTGAAAAATGTAGTCCTTACCCCTCATATAGGAAATGCTACTATCGAAACTAGAAATGCAATGGCTAAAATGGCAGCGAAGAATATTATTAGCGTCTTAGAAGGAAACGAACCGCTGAACCCTGTAAATCGTACGAAGCAAGCTGTTACAATATGATAAAAAGCTCAATGTTTTACGAAACATTGAGCTTTTTATATGCTAGTCTTCTGAAGCATCTTTATTAAAATGACGCTTTCGTAAAAATTGAGACAGCATGTAAAGAATGTATAAAGGGATGGCAATAAATAAAAAGATAGAAAATCTAGCATAATTCGTTTTATACATTGTATATATAATACCTGCTAAAAATAGAGTGACAATGATACTATACTTTGGAAGAGGAACGTCTTTTAAACTTGGGATTTTAATGCGGCTTACCATCAAAAAGGAAAAAACTACAAATACTGTGACAAGTACGATATTTGGGATGATATGAGAAAATAATGTCAGAAATGCTACAAGGCCTCCGGCTGCAGTAATCGGTACACCAGTAAAATATTTAAGTGAGGTTGAGGCTGGTGTCACATTGAATCTTGCAAGTCGATATGCTCCAAATAAAGGGAATAAAGCCGCTATGTACAATCCTACTATTCCATATGGTGAAAACGACGTATAGTACATTAATAAAGCTGGGGCTGCGCCAAAGGTTACTACATCCGCTAATGAATCTAACTCTTTTCCGAGTTGAGAATCCACCCCTAACAGCCGGGCGATTCGTCCGTCTAAACTGTCAAGCATCATGCCGATTAACACTAGAATTGCAGCAGATTTGTGGTAACCGAGTGATGCATAGCCAATAGATAAAAAGCCGCTGTATAAATTACCGAGTGTAAATAGGTTTGGTATAGCTGCTCTGTACAAATTTATCACTTGCTTTCTTTCATAATTTTCTTTAGTTTACTACATTTTGCCTATTTTACAAACAAGTTTTGTTATAATTATATATATTTAATATGAATAAATTGGTAATAAAGCATCTTTAAATGTGCTAAAATATGTACACTGTTTTTCTTGTTAGCTTAGTGTATTCTGCATTAACCGGAGGTTCATTTTATAATCAGCTTGGGGGATGCATCATGAAAAATATTTTAAAAATATTGACCGGGATCGGTACTGTTCTAGCGGCATTGGTTGGAGTAGGTATGTTTTTTACAAATAAAATTATGTATATAAAAAAGAAAACAGAAGAAGAAATTATTAAGAATGAGTTGAACAGAAAGCTATTTCATCCAAAGGAATTTGAAGCGGCTGAGAAGGAAGAGGTTTGGATTGACTCCGGGTTTGGTTATAAAATACACGGATATTATTTTACAGGGATAAATGCGGATAAGTATATAATTATTTCTCATGGAGTTACGGTTAATAAAGTGAACTCGGTTAAATACGGGAATCTTTTTTTGAAGCGTGGTTTTAATGTTCTAATATATGATCACCGTCGTCATGGGCTTACTGGAGGAAAAACAACGAGCTTCGGTTATTACGAAAAGTATGATCTAAAAGCAGTTGTAGATTGGATGAAATCCCGGTTTGGAGCGGATATCATTCTTGGAATACACGGGGAGTCTATGGGAGCAGCTACTTTATTGGAGTATGCGGGAACAGTAGAGGATGGAGCAAGCTTTTATATTGCAGATTGTCCATATTCAGACTTTTATGAGCAGTTGGCATCGCGTTTGAAAGTGGAATTTCACTTGCCAAAGTGGCCCATTTTACCGATTGCCGATATGGTGCTTAAGCTGCGTGATGGCTACAGTATAAAAGATGTGTCACCAATTAAAAGCATTAGAAATATTCATAATCCGATTTTATTTATCCATAGTAAGCCGGATGATTATATAACTTATAAAATGACAGAGCAGCTGTATGAAGAAAAGAAAGGGCCAAAACAGCTATACCTTGCAGAAAGAGGCTTGCATGCTTTGTCTTATGTAGAAAATCAGGAAGAATATGAAAATGCGATTGATAAATTTTTAAAAGTATATGCATGAACAAGGGTGTGCCTTAGGCACACCCTTGTTTTATTCGAATGCAGTTGTCATTGCCCTGCTGTTGTGTTGGTTGCTCTGGTCAAATCGAAGTAAGTCCCCATAAATAATTTTATCAGAGTATTGCAGTTCAGCCTTTGCCTTTTCTGCATATGGAGTACAGTATGCTGCTTCGATAGGCTCTTTTGTCTCTTTTGAATAACATATATTCTTTGTAAATACATAACGATTAGTTACAAAACTTCCATCGCGCATTACTACAATTGGATTAGCTTCCTCTGTAAATAAATCTGTTCCAAATTCAACTGTTTTATTTGTAGAAACTCCTAGCAAATGGAGAAGAGTAGGTTTTACGTCTATTTGCCCGGCAATCTTTGAAATGGTGCCGCCCTTTTGACCTGGAATGTGAATAATAAGCGGAACACGCTGCAGTTGCATGCTGTCATAAGGTGTAATTTGATCTTTGCCAAGAAATTGCGCAAGTGCCGCATTATGATTTTCTGAAATACCATAATGATCTCCGTATATAACAATAATGGTATTATCGTATAGCCCTTCTTCTTTTAAACGTTTGACAAAATATTTTATTGCTTCGTCAGTGTAACGTACGGTTGGAAAATAGCGATTTAAAATCTCACTTTCTGAATTGTACTCATCAATTAAACGATCCTTTTCATCTAAAATAAATGGAAAGTGATTCGTTAACGTGATAAATTTCGTGTAAAATGGCTGTGGCAAAGCTTTTAGCTTTGGAATGGACTGTTCGAAAAATTCTTTATCCTTCAGACCCCAACCAACAGAGTTTTGTTGTGTCCCTATATAATCATTTTGATTAAAATATCGACTATAGCCTAGAGAAGGGTACATTAGATCACGATTCCAAAAACTTTTGTTGTTTGAATGAAACACAGCTGAGTAATAACCATAATCTTTTAAGATTTCCGGTGTAGCTGTAAATTCATTGGCATAGTGAGTAAAGAAAACAGAGCCACGATCGAGTGGATATAAGGAATTTTCAATAATAAATTCGGCGTCTGATGTTTTTCCTTGTCCTGTTTGGTGATAGAAGTTAGTAAATGAATAGCTTTCTTTTATAAATTCATTTAAAAAGGGAGTTACTTCTTTTCCGTTTACTTTATTGCCGATAGCGAAGCTTTGTGTCGATTCCATAGAAATGATAATCACATTTTTATTTTTTGCAATTCCAAACAATGCTTTATTTGGCTCTTTCTCTTTTGTAGTTGCATAGTTTTCAATTTCTGCGAACTCGTTGCTGCTTGCAAAGGCATGTTGAGCCGAAGATCTCGATTGCAGGGCAATATCATAGATTTGATAATTATAAAGTCCTAGGTTTTTTACGATAGTCTTTCGATCAAAAGATCTAGAAAGAAGTTGAGGATGCTGCGTTTCAGCTAATACTAAATTTATAATAAAAATACTGGTCACAGTTAAGAAAAAGGCCGATTTTTCGTTGCGATTCAGTTTTTCTTTATGTCCGAAATTAGGAAATAAACGATTGATAAACCATAAAATGAGAACATCACCAAACATAAGCAATATTTTGTATGTAATAAGCTCTTGGATACTCGTTCCTAGATCTGGGATATTATTCGTTTGAAATAAGACGGGAAGAGTCATAAAGTCATTAAAGAAGCCATAAAAAATGGCATTTGCCAATAAGAGAACAGACAGTAAAAAGCTTATTAATAGAATGAGCCGATTACGCTTTTTATCAGCAAATAATGCTAATCCTATAAATAATAATAAAGAGCTTAACGGATTTATACATAATATAAACTCTTGCATAGCATTCGCTGTCTTTATGTCAAATACCAGTTTGTAAATAATGTATGTTTTAATCCAAAGTAAAGTTGCTGCTAACAGTGCAAATCGCAGCTTGGGAAACATTGCTTTCATTTCTCTCTCTCCTTTTAAAAATAGGAATGCGTGTCTTGTATCTATATGTATTTTTAAAAGAGATTTTTTCGATACAAAGTGAAACAATCTCATCATAACTGTGCTCAATTACAATAATAGAAGAAAATGGGCAAGGTTTCTATAGTAAACATGAGAAAACTCTTCTAAAAACAGAGGATTCACACTTTTTTAGGGGACCGTAATATTTTGCTACTCCATTAACGCGGTGTTTCAAGAATATGTAGTAGAGGAAAATAATCTATAAAAGCCCAATGAACAGATATTCAGTGGTAGAGAAAGAAAGTCTTACATGTAGAGGATTCAATTGAAAAAGTAATTCTCAAGAAGCTTACTATAGTTTTTTTGCTTTTGGAAATACTATCTTCATGTGAGGAGAAAGGAGAAGGGGTATTGAAACGAATTATTAGTGTCTTGATAATGTCGTTTATTCTAACTATGGCACCTTTTGCAGTGCAAGCGGAACCTTCATTTACAATGTTAGAGGATGCTTTTTATTCTGTTTTATTTCCGAAAATAAATGAGGCTGTACAACAGTATTATGGGATGCAGAAAAAATATGATTGTCCTACAATCGTAAGTATGAAGAAAGTGTATAGTGGTACATATCTTTTTGCTGCAACGATAGAGATAACCAAATATGAGGGAAAAGAGTACGAACCACCTAAACCTCCGTTTGATAAAGTATTAATTACTTTTAGCAATAAAGAAGGAGAATGGGAGGTTCAAACGATAAAAGTAGTTCATTTACCTGATAACACAAAAGTCAATTGTCGCAAGCCTGAATAAGAATGCGGGTTGCTTAGCTTCTATAAAAACCGTTTGACAAAGCTGTCTTGTATCTGTTATCGTGTTAATCAACATGATTCAATAGAAAATAAATATACCTCATCGTTATCTCAAAGAGTAGAGGTTGCAGTGATTATGAGTAGCTTACAGGAGACCTAATGGGGTTGGCGAATGTAAAGAGAAAGGAATTGCTGCCGAAGTAAAAAGGAGGCCATAACCCTTTTTGCTGGGACTGTATTGAATAAATACAGTACTGTCACGAGTTTGCAGCTTGTGAGGAGCTATCTGGAGATGTTGATGCGGTTTCTTATCCTAAAAATACTTAAACTTTCGGTTAGTGTATTGACAACAGTTAAGAAACGCGTGTGAACATGGTTCCGCGCGTTTTTTGTTTAGCTTGGATATATAAAAGGGGGAAATACAATGTTTTTACACGGTACGAGCAGAGTGAATGAAAAAGGCCATTTAGAAATTGGCGGGTGTGATACAACGAAGCTTGCAGAAACATATGGAACACCGCTTTATGTATATGATGAGACATTGATTCGTCAAAAATGCCGAGATTTTAATAAGGCATTTAAAGAAAGCGGTTTTATTTATCAGGTTGCTTATGCAAGTAAAGCATTTTTATGTATGGAAATGTGTCGGGTAGCAGCAGAAGAAAATATGTCTCTAGATGTAGTATCAGGAGGCGAATTATATACGGCATTACAAGCAGGATTCCCGGCTGAACGTATTCATTTTCACGGGAACAATAAAACGGAAAAAGAACTGTTGATGGCACTTGAAGCTAATATTGGATGCTTTGTTGTCGATAATTTCTTTGAACTGGAAGTTCTTCACGATTTAGCGAGAGAAAAGGGGTGCATCGTAAATATTTTACTTCGTGTGACACCGGGGGTAGAAGCGCACACACACGAATATATAACTACTGGTCAGGACGATTCTAAGTTTGGGTTTGGGATTTCCAGCGGTCAAGCGATGCAAGCAGTGAAAATTGCGTTAATGAAGCCATATTACAAGGTGCTAGGTGTGCATTCACATATTGGCTCACAGATTTTTGAGACCGACGGCTTTGTACGCGCTGTTGAGATATTAACAGCATTTCTTGATTTAGTTCGTACAGAAACTGGATATGAAATGAGTATTCTGAACTTAGGAGGAGGTTTCGGTATTCGCTACACAGAAGGTGATACCCCCCTTCCAGTTGGAGAGTATGTGAAACATATGACGAATACAGTGCGTGAGCAATTTTCTTTACGTGAGTATCCTCTGCCAGAAATTTGGATTGAACCAGGTCGAAGCATTGTAGGAGATGCAGGAACCACTTTGTATACTGTTGGATCCATTAAAGAGGTTCCTGGTATCCGTAAGTATGTAGCCGTTGATGGAGGAATGACAGATAATATTCGTCCGGCTTTGTACGGTGCGAAATATGAGGCTATGCTTGCAAATCGTGCGAATGAAAGTGAAGAAGAGATAGTATCGATTGCAGGAAAATGCTGTGAAAGCGGTGATATGCTGCTTTGGGATGTTTCCTTACCAAAAGTAGTTTCTTGGGATTTATTAGCAGTTTCTTGTACAGGTGCATATGGTTATTCGATGGCTAACAACTATAACCGTATTTGCCGCCCAGCGGTTGTGTTTGTAAAAGATGGTGACGCACAGCTAGTAGTAGAAAGAGAAACATACGAGGACTTGGTAAAAAAGGATCGTATTCGCACACAAGAGCTAGTATAGAGAGAGAGAAGCTTCTGACATTGTTCAGAAGCTTTTTTATTTGTTTTTTGCAAGATTACCTGTAAAGATGAATAAAATTGATAGTGTAGACTTGCCGTGTCGTCTAATTATGAATTTTTTCATACTGATTGCATTTTTACTTGAAAACAAAGAAATGATGGGTAAATGGCTAGTGTAGTTAAAGAGAGGAAGTGTATTGAAGAAACAATACTGCTGTGATTTTGAAAAAAATAATTCATATCGGAAAAATAGGATTGTAAATTTTGGGAATTGTGATAAAATAAAATTAATACTTATCAAGAGAGGCAAAGGGATCTGGCCCTAAGAAGCCCGGCAACCTGCTTAGAAGAGTAAGGTGCTAACTCCAGCAAAATGTATACCATTTTGAGAGATAAGGTAAAATATGTTACCTCAACAGTCTTTTCGAAATGGAAAGATTTTTTTGTGCAATGATTTGTAAGAACCATTCCATTAAGAAAAGGAGGGACTGAGGTGGTAACAGAAGAACAGCTGCAAGCAGTAATAGGCACGATAAAAGCAATGCTGAGTAACATGAAGTATGGATCTATTACCTTGATTGTTCAAGATGGGAAAATCATTCAGCTCGAAAAGAATGAAAAAGTTCGTTTAAAATAAGAGCGCTGACTAGAGAGACTAGAGGCGGTTTTAACCTAAGGGGTTAAGACCGCCTTTTTGTATAGCAGGGAGGAAAATCGATGCTCACTTATACTGCATGGGATCAATATTCTCTTTCATTTGAGAAAGATGATGAAACGAAGGGAGCACTGTCAGTGCTTCGCTGGGCGTATGAGCACTATGGACATGAAATTGTCTATGCTTGCAGCTTTGGTATTGAAGGCATCGTTTTGTTGCATTTTATTCAGCAGGTGAAATCAAACGCTAAAATAGTGTTTTTAGATACGGGACTCCATTTTCCAGAAACATATGAAACTATTGAGAAGATAAAACAACGGTTTCCTGATTTGCAAATTATAATGAAAAAGCCAAATTTAAGTGTAGATGAACAAGGCAAAAAGTATGGAGAAGAGTTGTGGAAAACAAATCCAAATGAATGTTGTCGATTACGAAAGATTGTACCGCTTGAAGAAGCGTTACGAGAGGGAAAGGCATGGATCTCTGGATTACGGAGAGAACAATCACAGTCACGAAGTAAAACTGAGTTTATCAATAGGGATAATAAGTTTAAATCAATAAAAATATGTCCGCTTATTTATTGGACGTGGCGCGATGTATGGCGATATGTATCTAAACATCAATTACCGTATAATACGCTTCATGATAAAGGCTATCCAAGCATCGGATGTCAGCCGTGCACTTCTCCGTTGTATACCGAAGAAGATCTTCGCTCCGGCAGGTGGGCGGGAACTGGCAAAACAGAATGTGGATTGCATGAATAACAAAATGGAGGTACAAATCAATGAATTCTATTCTTCCTCATGGTGGAACATTAATCAATAAAATAAATGAAGCATATCCTATTGCCTCAATTAGAAAAGAAATCGAATTAGATAGTATAGCATTAAGTGATTTGGAGTTGATTGCAATCGGCGGTTATAGTCCGCTGCAAGGTTTTTTAACTAAACATGATTATGAGTCCGTTGTAGAAAGAATGCGCCTTGCTGATGGCATTGCTTGGAGCATTCCTATTACACTTCCAATCTCACATCAGAAAGCAGGGGAGCTGGAAATAGGAGAAACAGTTCGCCTCGTACACAATGGTGTTACTTATGGGGTTATTCAGGTACAAGAAATCTATGAACCTGATAAAGAAAAAGAGGCGTTATTGGTCTATCAAACGGTTGATCGTAAGCATCCGGGAGTACAAAAGTTATTTGAACGTCCTGGTGTATATGTAGGTGGTGACATTACTCTTATACGCAGAGTCCCGAAAACAAAGTTTTCTTCGTATTATTTGGATCCGAAGGAAACTCGGAAAAAATTTCAGGAACTAGGCTGGAATACGGTTGTCGGATTTCAGACAAGAAATCCTGTGCATCGTGCTCATGAATACATTCAGAAAGCAGCCCTTGAAATTGTAGAGGGGTTATTTTTAAATCCTCTTGTTGGGGAAACAAAAGCGGATGATATTCCTGCAGATGTGAGAATGGAAAGCTATGAAGCTTTGATAGAGAACTATTATCCGAGAGACAGAGTGTTTCTCAGTGTCTTTCCTGCCGCAATGCGATATGCCGGACCAAGAGAAGCTGTGTTCCATGCCTTGGTACGGAAAAACTTTGGATGCACGCATTTCATCGTCGGACGGGATCATGCAGGTGTAGGAAGCTATTATGGAACCTACGATGCTCAAAAGATTTTTACTAAATTTACAGATGCAGAAATAGACATTCAGCCTCTCTTTTTTGAACATAGTTTTTATTGTACTAAGTGTGAGGGAATGGCCTCTTCTAAAACTTGTCCGCACAGCAGTGAGTACCATGTAATTTTATCAGGAACGAAAGTCCGGCAAATGCTGCGAGAAGGAGAACTTCCGCCAAGTACGTTCAGCAGACGAGAGGTCATTGAGGTATTAATACGGGGCTTGCAAAAAGAGCATGTATCATCGTGAGAGGAGAAATCAAATGACCAATAACCTTCACCTTGTGTGGCATAAGTCGTTAGTTTCGAAAGAAGAACGCCGCCATAAAAACGGACATCATAGTTTTATTTTATGGTTTACCGGATTATCGGCTTCAGGAAAGTCGACCATAGCGAATGCAGTAGAAAAAAAGCTGTTTGAAAGTAATATTCGAAGCTATGTACTAGATGGAGATAATATAAGGCACGGGTTAAATAAAGATTTAGGGTTTTCAGAAGAAGATCGAAATGAAAATATTCGCCGTATCGGGGAAGTGGCGAAATTATTTGTGGATAGTGGCATAGTTGTATTGAGCGCATTTATTTCTCCATTTCGAGAGGATCGGGATCGAGTTAGAGGACTGCTTGAAGAACATGAATTTATTGAAGTATATGTAAAGTGCCCAATTGAAGAATGTGAAAAACGAGACCCAAAAGGTTTATATAAAAAAGCTAGGTCTGGACAAATTAAACAATTTACAGGTGTCGACTCCCCATACGAAGAGCCGTTCTCACCCGAAGTGACCATCGAATCTCATTGTTTTTCTGTGGAAGAATGTACTGAGCAAATTATCGACTATTTAAAAACAAAACGCTTCATATAGAGGAGGCTAACAAAATGGCGTATGAGAAAAAATGGGGAAACAATCCCAAGCTGAACGCAACGGAACAGAAAAAGTTAGAAAAAGACGGATTAGAGATTTATAAGGATATTCCGTATTACGCGGAGTATGGGTTTGATTCCATCCCGAAAGAAGAATGGGATTCTTTTAAATGGGCAGGTCTTTATTTACAGCGTCCAAAAGAAGATGGCTATTTTATGATGCGTGTCAACATTCCATCGGGCATTTTGACTAATGAACAGGCGGACACCCTTGCACAAATAGGGAGAGACTACGGAAGAGATGTAGTAGATATTACCACGAGGCAAGCCATTCAATTTCATTGGCTGCGGATTGAGCAAATTCCTGCTATTTTTAAACGGCTAGAGCGTGTAGGGTTATCGTCTGCTGGAGCTTGCGGTGATATTACCCGAAACATTGTGGGCAATCCATTGGCGGGTATTGATCCTCATGAACTGTTTGATACTACATCCATCGTAAAAGATGTATATGAATTCTTCCAGTATAATGAAGATTTTTCTAACTTGCCTCGTAAATATAAGATGGCTATCAGTTCCAATGTATATAATGCATCGAATGCTGAAATCAATTGTGTGTCCTTTACTCCAGCTTCTAAAGAAATAAATGGAGAAAACGTGCTGGGATTTCATGTGAAGGTAGGAGGAGGACTCTCATCCAGACCGTTTTTGGCACAAACGTTGGATGTGTTTGTTCGTCCAGATCAAGTAAAGACAGTGGCAATCGCTATCACCACGATTTTCCGTGACTACGGCTATCGTGAAAAACGCCATCTTGCCCGTCTTAAATTTTTAATAGCAGATTGGGGGGTCGAAAGGTTCAAAGAAAAGCTTCTTGAGTATACGGGGCCGCTTCTGTCTAATGGAAAAGATGAAACGAAAGGGTGGAATGCAGGTTATTTTTATGGTGTACATCCACAAAAACAAAAAGGTTTACATTATGTAGGATTTAATGTTCCGGTAGGCCGTTTGAATGCCGCACAATTGTTTGAAATCGCAAGAATTGCAAGGCAATATGGCAATGGTGATATTCGTACATGTAATTCTCAAAACTTTATTTTACCAAATGTTCCAACTGAAAAAGTAGAAGAGCTTCTTGAAGAGCCATTGTTCAAACCTATTTCGTCGAATCCCCGCTCTTTTATTGGCTATTCAGTCTCTTGTACAGGTATTGAGTATTGTAATCTTGCATTAGTAGAAACAAAGGAACGGTTGCGAAAAATCGCGGAATATTTGGATGCGCAATTATCGATTGATGTACCCGTTCGCCTTCATATGGTTGGCTGTCCGAATTCATGCGGACAGCGACAAATAGCAGACATCGGATTGCAAGGGGTCAAGATGAAAACTAAGGATAAAGGAATGGTAGAAGCATTTGAACTGTATGTAGGCGGAACATTATTAGGAGGGGGAGAGTTTAATCATAAGTTAAAAGGAAAAATTGATGGAAAAGATCTTCCTGCTGTTTTGCTGCAGTTGCTGACTCATTTTAAAAAGGAAAAACAATCGGGAGAATCGTTCTATAGCTTTGTTGGACGAAAGGGCCTTTCTTCTATACAAGAAAAGTTAGATGAAATTATCGAAAATGTTGCTGTATAGGAGGAGAAACATGGGACTTTACCGTTTTGAAGTGCTTATACAAGGAGAGGTTGTTCATGTGGTCATTGTGGCAGAAAATGAAGAGCTGGCTTTTCAGCTTGTAGATATAGAATTGGAAAAGTATTTTTTGAAAATGCCAGAGGCACAGGAAATCACTTTATATGAAGTGAAGAAAATTCGTAAAAGCGGAGGCTTTGTCATTCAACGGTAAGAGAGTGCTGTAAATAATGGATAGAAAGAAGGGGTTGCGGTGGGAAAGGTGTATATTGTCGGTGCAGGTCCGGGAGACCCGGATTTGATTTCAGTCAAAGGATTAAGATGCATTGAACAAGCAGATGTCATTTTATATGATCGTCTTGTAAATAAAGAGCTGCTGGAACATGCAAAATCAAGTGCTGAATTAATTTATTGCGGTAAGCTCCCCAATTCCCATACTATGCAGCAGGAAACGATTAACGCTTTTTTGGTGAAATATGCTAAGAAAGGAAACATTGTTACTCGTTTAAAAGGAGGAGACCCCTTTGTCTTTGGGAGGGGGGCGGAAGAGGCGGAAGCATTAGTAAAACAAGGGATATGTTTTGAAGTGGTTCCTGGTATTACAGCAGGTATTGCTGCTCCTGCGTATGCTGGTATTCCTGTGACACATCGGGATAGCAGTGCCAGTTTTGCAATTGTTACAGGACATCGGCGCGAAGGGATGGAAGAAGAAACAAAATGGCAGAGTCTTGCGCAAGGGATTGATACGCTTGCTATTTACATGGGGATAGGTAATCTTCCTTATATCTGTAATCAGTTATTAAAATATGGAAAAAGCGAGTATACACCTGTTGCACTTGTAGAATGGGGCACAACACAATTGCAGCGAACGATATCTGGTACTTTGGGTACAATTATTACAATAGCCCAAAAAGAAAAAGTTCAAAACCCAAGTATGATTGTAGTAGGGGAGGTAGTTCGTTATCGTGAGAAAATACAGTGGTTTGAACAAACATTTGTTGAGAACGCTAGCGTAAATACCTATGTAAGCGGAGTACTGTAATATGCAAGCTGTATTGTATGTCTGTCACGGAAGCAGGTTGAAGGAAGCTTGCAATCAAGCGACTACGTTTGTCCAACAATGCATAAAAAAAATGGATATCCCTATTCAAGAGATAAGCTTTTTGGAATTGGCAAGTCCTTCGATTGCAGAAGGGTTTGCCAATTGTATAGCAAAGGGAGCCACTCAGATTACGGTAATTCCAGTATTACTATTGACAGCTGCTCATGCGAAAACGGATATTCCGCAGGAATTGATGCGCCTTAATCAAGAATATCCTCATATTGCTGTCACATATGGGAGACCATTCAATGTGCATGCAGCTATTATTCCGGTTCTTCTAGAGCGTATCCAACTAGAGCGAGTAGGGAAGGATGCCATGATTTTACTAGTAGGAAGAGGAAGCAGGGATCCAGATGTAAAACATGATTTAGAGCAAATTGCCTGTTTGCTTCAAGAATCTGGTCCATTCCAAAGAGTCGAAACATGTTATTTGGCAGCTTGCTCACCTACTTTTGAAGAAGGGCTGGAAAGAGCAGCAGCAAGGGGACATCGACAGGTATTTGTTGTTCCGTACTTGCTTTTTACGGGTCTTTTAATCAAAGGCATGGAGAGAATGATTCATCAGCTAAAAAATGATGCTTTTATTCTTTGTCCTTACTTAGGGTATCATCCAAATTTACAAAAAATTTTAGCAGAAAGAGTGGAAGAAGCGATAAGGAGTGCAAATTATGTATCCTATTTCAGTACGCATACAAGGTAAAAGAGTGGTAGTAGCAGGGGGCGGGAGAATTGCATCCTTTAAAATTGCTTTATTGCTAGAAGAAGGTGCCAATATTACAGTCATAAGCCCAAGGGCTGTCGAAGAAATTCGAAAGTGGGCGCAAGAGCAAACCATACAATGGATTGAAAGAAACATTGAAATCAGTGACTGTGAAGATGCTTTTCTCATTATTGCTGCTACAGATGATGTAGAATTGAATGACAGGTTAGAGCAAGCTGCAAAGTCAAATCAATTGGTAAATGTAATTACCAATCCTGAAAAAGGAAATGTCCATTTTCCGGCAGCTTTGAAACAAGGGAAGCTACTCATAGCAGTTTCAACAGAAGGTGCAAGTCCAAAGCTGGCAAAAAAAATTCGAAACGACCTTGCCGCACTTTATGATGAATCGTATGCAGACTACTTAGAGTTTTTATATGAGTGCCGTATCCAAATCAAGAGAAAAGTACTGGAAAAGGGTAAAAAAAATAAACTGCTGTTGGAGGTTTTGAAGGAAGAGTATCGTTTGTCTGAAGAGAAACGAAGGCAGTTTTTGAAAAAAATCGAAGTATCATAATAGATACTTCGATTTTTTGATAGATATATTAATTTCCTTTACAAATTTAATAAGACACTTTATAATCACTACTATTCATAGTAAAATCGTTGATTAAGAAGAGTACATATATTTGATGCGTTCAGAGAGTCGGGAATAGGTGAGAGCCCGATACGATAGAATATATGGAATGGGCTTATGAGAGGTACGCTGAAATATGGAGTAGGCGGCCCGGATTCCACCGTTAAAAGGATAGGGTATTATTTATGTACCTGAAGAGAGGGAGTTTCCTAAATGAAAGGAAATCCAATTGAGGTGGTACCACGGTATTGTACATATCGTCCTCTGCATGTATTGAACATGCAGGGGACTTTTTTATTTTCTAAAGGAGGTGGTCAGCATGAAGTGAAGAGAACAATCTAGACGAATACAACAAAGGAGCGAAAGGTATGAACAAAACACAGCAATGGACATCAAAAATTGGATTTGTGCTGGCTGCCGCAGGAGCAGCTATCGGACTCGGGGCAATTTGGAAATTTCCCTATGTAGCAGGTCAGGGGGGAGGAGGAGCGTTTTTTATTGTATTTCTTCTCTTGACTTTATTAATTGGACTACCTCTGTTATTAGCAGAGTTTTTAATTGGACGAAGTACACAAAAAGAAGCGATTAGTGCATATCAGGAGCTTGTTCCCCACAGTAAGCTATACCCATGGATTGGACGTATAGGAGTTGTGACGAGTTTTATTGTCTTGTCCTTTTACAGTGTTGTAGGAGGATGGATTCTGCTTTATCTCTATTACTCTATTACCGGGGGATTATGGAAGGGACAGTATGATGTGTTATTTGGACAAACGATTTCAAATCCGTATGCTGCTGTTGGTACGCAGTTTATCTTTATTATGATAACTATCTATATTGTAAGCAGAGGCATACAAAATGGAATTGAAAAAGTAAATAAGTATATGATGCCGGCATTGTTTATGTTGTTTTTGCTGCTGATAGGTCGATCTCTTACACTCGATGGAGCAATGCAAGGGGTAGAGTTTTTCTTAAAGCCGGATTTTTCTAAATTAACCTCCGAAACAATTTTGTATGCAATGGGCCAATCGTTCTTCTCCTTAACTGTAGGTGCCTCTGTTATGGTTACGTACAGCTCATATTTGCCAAAAAAAGAAAGCTTAACAAAATCGGCAGTCTCTATTGTCAGCTTAACCATTTTTATTACCGTTTTAGCAGGCTTGGCGATTTTTCCTGCGGTGTTTGCACTTGGTATGAAGCCAACAGAAGGACCAGGACTTTTATTTATTGTATTGCCTTCTGTATTTGAAAGTCTTACATTCGGTCATTTCTTTTTTATTACTTTCTTAGTATTATTTTTCTTCGCTACTATTACATCGGCAGTGTCTATGTTAGAAATAATTGTAGCATCCAAGGCGAAAGACGATGTGGCAAAAAGGCCGAAACTTGCTTTGTACATCGGACTTGCTATTTTTGCAGCAGGGGTTCCTTCTGCTGTGTCGTTTGGAGTGATGAGCGATGTCAGGCTGTTTGGAAAAACAGTATTTGATCTAGCAGATTATATAGTCAGCAATATATTGTTGCCCCTAGGAGTGTTCTGTATTGCTTTATTTGCACCGTATAAAATTCCAAAAACTAAGTTGTTGGAAGAATTGAGCATTGGAACGAAGTATGGAAAGCAATGGTTTATAGTATGGTTTTTCTTAATCCGATATATTGTACCAGTAACAGTTCTGATTGTATTTTTGAATGTTATCGGCGTAATATAAGCTTGCTGGATTTTTCCGCAAGCTTTTTTAGATGAATTAAGTTTAGATATCGATAAAATAACAGACAATATATCCTTGTCTGTTATTGGATATAACGCAGCGGATCCACTGCATTGCTTTTGGCTTGATTCCATTCGCCTGCATGCAATTCGAAGTGTAAGTGCTGTCCAAAGGAATGACCTGTATTTCCCATGATACCGATTTGTTGGCCTTGTTTTACGGCTTGGCCAGCTGAAACAGAACGATCTCGTAAATGAGCATATACGCTTATGTAAGTCTTACCATTCAGAAGATGAGCAATAAACACAACATTACCATATGAGCTAGAGTAGTAGGAACGAATTACTGTTCCAGACGCTGCTGCAATAACGGGCACACTTCCTGATTGGGCAATATCGATACCATCATGATGTTTCCCCCACCTTCCTCCGAATTCTGAAGTGATGGTTCCAGATGCAGGTTTTATAAATCCTCCTGGTTTGACTGAGGGTGATGATTCTTCTTGCATTGTTTGCTGCAACATTTCTTTTTGTGCTTCGAGAATTGCTTTTGTTTCTGTTGTATCTTGCATTTCTCCTTCTGTTGTTGCAAGTTTTGCTTCCAATTGTTTTACAATATCATCCTTTTGTTTTTGTTGTACTGTCAATTCTTTTTGTTTTTCTTTCAGGTCTATTTCATGTTGGATTAATGCTTGTTGCTTTTCTTGCAAGGATTTCATTTCTTTTTTGAGCTGCTTTTGATCTTGCTGTTGTTCTTTTAAAATAGCAGTATCTGAATTCATAATAAGATTGATAGAATATATATTTTGAATAAAATCTACAATATTCTTTGCATTGACTAATACTTCCGTAACAAGGTTCGTACGGGACTGTTCTTGAAGAACGGTTAAACGTTGCCTTAAAAGGTCTTGGCGATTGGCAATACGAACATGAAGCTCTTCAATTTTATGTTTTTTTTCCTCAATAGTCGCTTTTAGTATTTGAGTTTCTTGCCCCGTTTTATCGAGTGCCTCTTGATTTTTGGCAATGGTGTGGTCTAACTCCTTCATCACTTGTTGAAGGGCAGTAATTTCACTTTGAAGCTGTTCCTTTTCTGATTGTTTTGTGTGGAGTTCCATTTCTTTGTCTTTGAGCTGATCTTGAATATTATTTAATTTTTGTTGATTACTTTGTGCATTTGCATAGGGAATGACAGGTGAAGCTAGCAGTATACTTGCAGTGAATAAACTGCAAAAGGTTATTTTTTTATTCATATTCTATAAACCTCCTCTTTCGATAGCTTTATATCATAAGGAGGATGGAATATGAGTTAATGTTATTGTAATGTAATAAAAATGTAATGCTCGCAGAGAAATTATGTTGTTCTTTTTGCAAGAGTGTTACATTTATATATAATTTCCAATGATATTTTCTGCATATTTATGTAATGAATAACATATTTCATCGATGATGTAGGGAGTCGTACTTACATAAAATTATTTTGGTAGGTAATCGATAGCTCATGCCAATGTTTGTATTGTATATGCTTTCAGGAATAGAGAAGCTATAAAATTTGGACAGGAATAATACATTATTTAGAAGAATATAACTAGTGATATTGACTGAATGAGGTATTTATTCTACATAGTTTAATTATCAATTGAGACGAAGAAAATTCTGCTCATGGAAGCTTCACTTTATGTAATGTACAGTAAAGCTGTGTAAGCAGCTAACGAAGAGCCTGCTTTTCGTAACATGTTTTACAAGTATGACGAAGAAATAAAAGAGAGGATATGAGATGTTTTTAATTGGATTGAGCAGGGAATGAAGAGTGAGATTTATAAAAGAAAGATGGCTGTGATTAGACCCAAACGTTTTATTTCCTCTTTTTTAGTATAATACATGGACCAAACCGAGAGGGATTATTTTGAGAATAGAGAGGGTGTTAAATTGAAGAAGCATGAAAGATATTTTTTGTTAGGGTTGACAATAGGGTGGATTCTATCAAAAAGCATTGTGATAATGAATGTGAATAATAGCAGTGATGTTACTGTCCGAATCGGAAATCGGAATTTTAGAAATAAAAATAGAACATGAAACTGTAGCTATAAAAAGGAGCCTATTACAAGAGTAAGTCAGAGGTAGAAAATTTAAAATATCGAGCTTAATGTTAAAATAATTGTAAGAGTGGTTGTTCTGCTTGTTCAACTAACGAGGCAGTTTTACTAAACAAGTTTTAATTTAACTTTTTAAAGTAAAAGTATTTCTTTGTAATGAGAAATACTTTTTATTTTTTGTGAAATTAAAAAGATTTTAAATAACAATAATAACATAATAAAAAACGATATTAATTTATTGTAAAACGATAAAATTTATGATAAATTTGTATTATCTTAACAAAAGTGAGGTGTTTTAAATGCATTTTAAAAGAGATTCTACTATTTTCTTAAAGGTTATTATATTTTTGATTGGAATCGCAGTGCTTGCCGTGTGTATATATTTGTTGCCTGAAGCAGCCAGAAGAGATGCGATAGAGCGCCCTGGTGATTATTCGCTATATCCACTTTTAGTAGGTGCATATGGCATATGTATTACGTGTTATGTAGCGTTATATCAAGTATTTAAACTTTTGACTTATATAGAAAAGAACAATGCTTTCTCTGACTTATCTCTTCAATCTTTGAAGGTAATAAAAAAATGCGCGTTTACTGTCATCTTCTTCATTTTGTTAGCAATAGTTTATTTAAGAGTGCGTGTACAATTTACAGGTGATGATGCAGCAGGTCCAATATCTCTAGGTTTGATGGGGATTTTAGCAACAAGCGTCGTCGCAGCTTTTGTGAACGTACTTCAAAAACCTATAAGGAATGTCTTGGATTCACAGCCAAAAAACAATTAGCATTTTAAAATATACAAGAGGTGTTTTTTTATGAAGATAACAACCACATTATTTTTGAAAATAGCTGTTATTCTCATTGGGATTCCAGTTCTCGTTTTGTGCATATTTCTGGTTCCTGAACTGGCACATGCGGTAGCAGATTTCTTAGATGTTCATTCCATAAAATATATCATTTTCATCATTTTATATGGAGGCGTATTACCTTTTTTCTTCGCCCTTTATCAAGCTTTAAAAGTGTTAAGTTATATTGACAAGAACAATGCTTTCTCTGAATTGTCTGTTCGAACTTTAATGAAAATCAAATACTGCGCCATTTCTATCTGTATTTTGCATGTCTTAGGTTTGCCGCTCTATTTTCTCGTTGCAGATAAAGATGATGCCCCCGGTCTCATATTTGTTGGAATGGTCATTCCTTTTGCTTCGTTGGTTATCGCAGTTTTTGCTGCTGTCCTCCAAAGGCTTTTGCAAGAAGCGATTAACATAAAATCAGAAAATGATTTGACGGTCTGAGGTGAAAGATATGGCAATTATTATAAATATTGATGTGATGTTAGCAAAACGAAAAATGAGCGTAACGGAGCTTTCGGAAAGGGTTGGAATTACTATGGCGAATCTTTCCATTTTGAAAAATGGAAAAGCAAAAGCGGTTCGTTTTTCGACATTAGAAGCGATATGTAAGACTTTGGATTGTCAGCCAGGTGATATTTTGGAGTACAAAAATGACAAGGACAATCAATAAAAATATACAACAAATTTATCTAAATAACGGGTGAGTTAGTTTAAGAACAGGTCATTAGATTATAAAAAAACGTAGAGGGATGCTAAAACCTCTACGTTTTTTTGTGTAATTTTGTTGTCTAAAATTATGCGATTTATCTTAATATTTACCTTGTGAATTCGGTTTTTCTACTTCTTAAACGAACTACTTATTACAAGAGGGATCCTTTTTAGTCTTACTTCTATTAAGACTTTAGACCTAGTAGAAAACACACCTTTAGCTCGTTATGAAAAGTGATAGATTCAGGTAGGATAGAAGTATCAAAAGGAAGGGAGGCAACAAAATATGAAAAAATTTCTAACATTTTTGGCAGCGGGAGTGCTTGTAATTATTGCACTTGCAAGTCTGGGTAACTTAATTGCTTTAGCAATAGGTGTTGCACTTGCATATTGGAGCATAAAGTCATTTTTGAAATCCCATTCGTTACTTGGGAAGTTTTCCTGGGGAATTGTTGGGTTAATCGGGCTTTCTATTGTGTTTGGTAATTTCCCGGCTATCATAGGTATCGTTGCCATCGCATTATTATACTATGGATATCGTCAGTGGAAGAATGAACGTGGTGATAAGGATGCAGATAAAGCATACAAGTCATTTGAAAATTTTGAAGAACAATGGGACAGCATTATGAAACAACAATAATGAAAGGATGAGGTATATGAAAAAGTCATTATTTCAAAGAGTACGTGATGTAGTATTAGCAGACTTTCATCAAATGTTAGATGAGAAGGAAAAACAAAATCCGCTTGCTTTATTAAACCAATATTTACGTGACAGTGAGAGAGAAGTAAAAAAGGTTGAGAAGTTGATTGAACGTCATCAAACTTTAAAGGCAGATTTTTACCGTGAACTGGAGCAAGCACATTATCTTGCATCAAAAAGAAAGCGTCAAGCTCACATTGCTCGCGAAGCCAATGAAACTGCATTAGAAGCTAGAGCACTAGAAGAAGCCCAATACTATGAAGAGCAAACATCCAAATTGCAAGATTTATATACACGAACTACAGAACAAGTAGAAGAACTAGAGCGTAAAATACATGATATGAAGAATAAATTAAAAGAAATGCATACTAAGCGTATGGAGCTAATGGCTCGTGAAAATCTAGCTCACGTAAATCGTAGAATCAATGATACGATCCATAAGGTGTCTATCGGAAATCCATTTCTTCAGTTTGAGAAAATGGAGCAGTATATTGGAGATTTAGAAATTCGTATAAACGAGGAGTTTGAACGCGATACATTTGACCTAAGGATTGCAAAGTTGGAAAAGCATTTAAAAGAAAAACCAGCTGAAAAAGAAAAGGATGTTGTACTGTAAAGTACTTATGATATAGTGATATTTGAAGGAAAGGTATTGTAATTAGACAATACCTTTCCTGTTATTTTATCATCACGAAATAGAAAGGGGGCATAAAATGAAAAAGCAATTTTCAAAAACGGAAATGATGGGGTTTCTTGCAGTAATTTTTGGAATAGGGATAATTATAGATATCGTAACAGGGCGTTTTGAGCCGATGGCCCTCGTATTTGCTTTCGTGATGATTATGATTGGTCGTTATTTTCGGGATAAAGGGAAGACAGTACGGGGAAATGTTTTTATTATTATCGGTGTCTTGGTAGTTTGTATCAGTGTATTTTCTTCCGTTGCTTTTCAATTGGTTCTTGTTGCAATTATTGGATATGTCGGATATCAATTATATATAAGTAAGCAGCAACCTACGATGATTTCTGTAAAAATAAAAGAGTCAATTAAAGAAAAGTCGATTGTAGAGGAACAGCCCTTTATGAGTAATTTCCTTGTTGGCAACCATCGTATTATTGATCAAATTTATGAACTTCAGGATGTAAATATTCGTTATGGGCTTGGCGATGTACAAATCGATTTTACAATGGCCATGATACCTGAGGGCGAAACGGTTATTGTTCTCCATGGGTTGGTAGGCAATATTCGGTTGTTTATTCCATATGATGTGGAAGTGTCTTTAAATACTTCTGTTTTATTTGGAAATATTACAATGTTTGGCCATCAAGCAGGCGGATTTAATAAGAATATTGTACTAAAAACAGAACAGTATGGAGAGGCATCGAGGCGCATTAAAATCATTTCCTCCCTCCTTGTTGGAGATACGGAAGTGAGGTACGTATGATGAATAAACAAACAAGCATTCAATGGACATATTTAAACTACTTCATATTAACCTGCCTTGGTGTATCTTTGCTGGTCACAGGTATCTATGCTTGGCAAAGCAGAGAAAATGTTTATACTTTTTTGATTGGTCATACGGTTGCTTCTATTCCAGTTTCGTTATTTATAGTAGGGATAAGCCTGATGATCGGATCTGTAATTGGATATGCGCTTGGACAAAAAGTGAAGAAGCGTGTAGACGAAATGAGTACCTTACTACTGGAAATAGAGAGAGGGAACTTTAATAAACCATTATTATCTAAAGAACAGGATGAGTTTTCCTTGATCGAGGAGAGGGTTGTTACGTTAGCAGAACGATTTGAAAAGCAAGCGGAACACTTTCAAGCTTTAACGAATGAGAGGGCATCTTGGAACGAAGAGATGAAGCAAGAAGCAATTTCTCAGGAACGTCATCGCTTAGCTCGTGACCTGCACGACTCAGTCAGTCAGCAGTTATTTGCGATGTCGATGATGATGGCGGCAGTCAATGAGAAAATACAGGTGAACAGTGAATCAACACGAAAACAGCTATTACTCATAGAACAAATGATTGTAAATGCACAAGCAGAAATGAGAGCTTTATTGCTTCATTTGCGTCCGGTGCAGTTAGAAGGAAAGAAGTTGAATCAAGGTATTGAAGAACTGCTGAAAGAACTAGAAAGAAAACAGAAAATGAAAATGGAATGGCATTTGGAGTCAGTAGATTTGGAACGGGGAGTAGAAGATCACTTGTTTCGAATTGTGCAAGAAGCGTTGTCCAATACACTTCGTCATTCTAAAGCAAAGCGCATGGAACTTCGCCTTCGAAATATTAATCAATATGCTATTTTAAAAATTATAGATGATGGTATAGGATTTAATATACATCAGCGCAAAACTGGTTCTTACGGTTTACAGTCTATGCAAGAACGTGTAAATGAAGTAGGCGGAGCACTTAAAATTATCAGTCTTCCTAATAAAGGAACACAAATTGAAGTGAAGGTGCCCATTCTTGCAAGAGAGGGGGAACAGTATGATTAAGGTATTGCTTGTAGATGATCATGAAATGGTTCGTATGGGGGTTTCGGCTTACTTATCCACTCAAGCGGATATTATAGTGATTGGTGAAGCAGAAAACGGAAAAAAAGGCATCGAGCTGGCACTTTCCCTAAAGCCAGACATTATTTTGATGGATTTAGTGATGGAAGAAGTAGATGGAATAGAAGCAACAAGAGAAATAATCTCACATTGGCCGGAAGCGAAAGTTGTAGTTGTAACAAGTTTTTTGGAGGATGAGAAGCTGTATCCTGTTATTGAGGCTGGAGCCACTAGTTACCTATTAAAGACGTCTAGAGCAAGTGATATTGCTGATGCGGTTCGAGCTACTTACAATGGAGAAACCATATTGGAGCCAAAGGTTACTGGTAAAATGATGACCAAAATGAGGCAAAAACAAGAAGATAGTCCGCATGAAGAACTAACAGAACGAGAACTTGAAATTCTTATGCTAATGACAGAGGGAAAGTCTAACCAAGAAATAGCGGATGAATTATTTATTGCCCTGAAGACAGTAAAAACACATGTGAGTAATATATTAAGTAAATTGAATGTCAGTGATCGTACACAAGCAGTTATTTATGCTTTTCGTAATCGGTTGACTAAATAAGAATCCTCAAATAAGAGGATTTTTATTTTTATAAAAAATAGTACACTGACCAAGTCTTTTTTACATACATATATAAACGAGATACCATCTGTTTATAAAGAGGTGACAAAAATGTATTATAATCCTAATGGTTATTATGGAGATGGACGATTTCCTTTTCCGCCAGGACAGGGGGGATTTCCGCCAGGACAGGGGGGATTTCCACCAGGACAGGGGGGATTTCCGCCAGGACAGGGGGGATTTCCGTCAGGACAGGGAGGATTTCCGCCAGGACAGGGAGGATTTCCGCCAGGACAGGGAGGATTTCCGCCAGGACAGGGAGGATTTCCGCCAGGACAGGGGGGATTTCCACCGGGACAGGGGGGAGGACCACCTGGAGTACAAGGGCCGCCACAGGGACCGCCTCCGTCTTATATTCCACAACAGCAGCAGGCTTCCTTATTTGCGATAGATTCAGGCGGCATTCGGAGATGTTTATATCGCTATACTTATATTTGGCTTGTGAATGGAAGAAGTTTTTGGTTTTATCCGGTATTTGTAGGAAGAACTTCAATTGCAGGATACCGTTGGAGACGAAAACAATTCAGATGGGTGTACACTGGATTTGATTTAAGTAATATTAGTTCTTTTCAGTGCTCTTAGCAATTATAAGAAAAGCTCCTTCGATGAGGAGCTTTTCTTATGTCAATTACAAGTATTTATTTTCTATACTAATAAACATTTAAATACGATTGCAGGAAATGAAAGGGGTTACATCGAAAGTAATAATTATCTACCCGAAGAAATTAAAAACATACAGTAAGAGGTGACTGCAATGCTTGTATCAATTCTTGTAGTAGTATTAGGAATGATAATTGGCTGCTCATATTATTTTCGTTCTATAAAGCAAGCAGAAGTATTATCTTTTCAAAAAGCAAGTTTGTCTCAAAACAGTTTCAGATTCTTAGTATGTTCTAAATGTGGACAGGCACAGCAAAGACGGGGTGGATACCAGGAATGCTGCAATTCTAGGTTGTAAGCTAGCTATAAAGTGAAGAAAAAGCACCTTATCGTTAAAGGATGAGATGTTTTTTTCTTTTATCCTGTATTAACTTGGACTTTGACTCTCCGCTTACATTGCGAAGAAGGAAGAGCTTCACTGATGGAAGTTTTCCTTTATAAAAGTTTCATCTTTTTTTGCAGTCCAAATAGTCCAACGATCTTTTTCAGGCAGATTTTCCTTGCTCGTATTTTGTAACTCCAAACGAATACGATCAAGTAAACTCTGCAACTCTTTGTCTGTCAACTCATGTAAAATAGAGCGGCCCGTACGAGGAGATAAATCTTTAAGAAGAGCATCTAAAGAAGAATGAACTTTTCTAATCTCCCATAGGTTTTGTTCCTGTATATTCTGAAATCCAGCTTCCCTAAACCATTTTTGTACATCATGGCTGTTTGGACGACGTTCTTGCTCTTTGATTATCAACTTTGGATAATAATCAAAAAAATACCCGCGAATATGCTCTTTACTTCCTGGTAAAATACAGTCTTCAATTGTTCGGTCTTGTATAACGATTACACCGTTTGGTTTTAAGACGCGATAGGCTTCTCGAAAAAATGCCGGAATATCCGCTAAATGATGAATAACAGCTCGAGAAATAACTACATCAAAGGTATCGTTTGGTAAATTGAGAGTATGTGCATCACCTTTCATATAGATGATGTTATCATAGGCTTTGCAAAACTCTTTTGCAGTTTTAAGCATTTGTTCTGAGAAGTCGAAGGCTGTAATTTCGCCAGCACCTATTTCTGCCAATGCCTTTGTATAAATTCCTCCACCACAGCCAACATCCAGTATCTTTTTTTCTTTAACGTTTATAAGTTTAGAGAAAGATTCATACCAAGAGTGATCTGCTGTTCTTGAGGCATATGTCTTACGGTTTTTTTCGGAATGAAAGTCTATTGACATGCTTCCCATCCTTTCAATGTGTATGCTTTTATTTTATATGGAATAAAATGGTATTTCCAGGAATGTAAAGAAATTTTTCTGTTTTACAAGGATATTCAAGAAGGGTGTCGAAGGGTTATTGTATATCCAAAGAATTAGGAATAGGGAGATGGATATGAACAGACTGATCATACTGGCATGTGTTTCGTTAATGGTATTGACAGGATGCGCAGAGCCAAAGGTGAAAGAAGTGGGAACATTGCAGGAGATAAGAACAGAAAAAATAATCGTTTGGAAAAATGAAGCTGTAGTTAAGGAATGGACAGATGAAGAGAAAATCAAGCCATTCGAGCAATTGCTAGAGGAAGCTAAGCGAGTGGAGGCAATATTTAGTTTATCTCATCCGGAATATAAAGTTGTAATTCATAAAGAGAAGAAACAGGAGAAATATTTTTTATGGCTGCATCATGAAAGCAGGCAAGGCTGGATGATGAAACAGGGAGACGATACTCATTTATATCATTTTTCAAAGGATATAACAAAAGAGCTCATTGAGTATATCGAACCAACGTCTGTATCAACCCCTTCTTCTGAATCAAAGCTGAAGAGCATAACAAAACAAGATTTCCAAATTACAAAGTTTCATATTATTTCTGAACCAGAGTTTTTTCACTATAGAGTATCTTATACTATTTCTGATTCATTATATGCTGTATTGGAAAAAGAAAAGATGTACTATTTTCAATTAGAGATACCTAAAAAAGTACAGGCGCTCTTAAAGGAAGAGAAGAGTGTTCTTATAGAAGGTGAGCAGGTGGGAAATGAATATAAAACATACGAAATTCATTTTCTTGTACCGAAACCGAAAAATATGACAGCTTCGCAAGAGCAAGCTATTATGAAATATTATGAAGGATATAACCTCACAATTTGGAATGAAAAAAAAGAACAAGCAGGAACATTTCTTAATATTATTCAATATGTGAAAGAGTATGGGGAAAAGCTGGAAAGAAAAAAATGAAGACTTGGCATTAGCCAAGTCTTGATTTATATTTTCGAACAATTAAGTATCCGATGATGAGTGCAAGAATTAAAGGGAGCCAAACGCCTATTGATAACAATGACTGTTCACTATGGGGCTGCAGCCATTCTATTGAAAGCATGTTTCCAATGGAGTATAAAATCATAATAGACGCAAAAAAAGATAAAAGTCCTAAAATAATAGAATGAAACCTCATTATTTCACCTCCTGTTCTTAATATACATTCTTAGTATTGGTTAATTTTTGAAAATTAAGCATTTGTAAATAAAATTATATGTAAAAATTAGGAAAATGTAAAACTTATCATAACTAATCTGTAAGCATTTCACTAAAGCATATAGCAGTTTTAAACATGAAACGAGCTTCTATATGTATTGTCTTTCTGTATTTCACTATATTAAGTATGTTGTATACCATTCAGCAAGAAAGTTGGAATTATTATGGTAAAAATATGGGGGGAAGGTTTGATATGTTTAAAAAATTGTTATGGTTTTTGGTAACTGTAGGGATTATGGTAGTAGGTTTTTTTAGTTTGACAAAAGTATTTCTGTATTATGCAGAACAGCCTCTGAATGTATCTGCTATACCGAAATTAGAAAAATTACAAGAATCAGAAAAAACATTGGAATTTATACATACTACACATGAAAGTTTTAATGGTTTTTTGAACTATGGAAAAGCAGATAAGTATACAAATGCGGATTGGAAGTTATTGCACGATTGGTTTATTCAAAATGAATCAGCTCTAAAAGAAATGGAACAAAAGGTAAAAGACCCGTCACTAAAGATAGATTTAAAGCGCAGCTACGATATATTAAAACAAGGAATGGAAGAACAAAATATTACATACGTTGTGTTAAGTCATCGTATTTATCATGATTTAGATATTCTTATTAATCAATATACTGGTGAAACAAATATATGGGGAGTTACAAAGTTTGGAGGTGGTGAAAATACTAAGCAAATAGAAGTAATGATAAAGTCAAACTAAAAGAGGGACTGAACCTATTGAAATACTAAAGAAGTGAATCATCTACTGAATATAGAGGGTTCGCTTCTTTATACTGTTTGTATAGTGATAATAATTTTAACTCTTTCCTCAAACCTAGAATCTTGTTAGTAGCTGTGTCGGGTAGAAAATTCTTTTTTAGAGATTAATATGGAAAATATTCACAAAAACGTTACAGTTAGAGTGATTCCAATCACACCTTTTAAAAGTAGATGTACCTATAATAAAGGTATAAGCATTCATATTTTATTATGAAAAATAAAAAAGGTGGGGATCAATGTGTTAAGTCAAAAAACAATTGAAATTGTGAAAGCTACTGCACCTATATTACAAGAACGTGGAATAGAGATTACAAAACATTTTTATAATATTATGTTTACTAAGTATCCTGAATTGTTACATATATTTAATCAAACAAACCAAAAAAAAGGGCGGCAATCAGAAGCATTGGCACATGCAGTTTATGCAGTAGCTGCAAATATTGAGAACTTAACAGCTATCATCCCAGTAGTAAAACAAATTGGCCATAAGCATCGCAGTTTAGGAGTAAAAGCAGAACACTACCCCATTGTAGGAACTCGCTTATTACAAGCCATTAAAGAGGTGTTGGATGCTCCGCAAGAAGTACTAGATGCTTGGGGAGAGGCATACGGCGTAATTGCCGAGGCGTTTATTCAAATAGAGTCTGAAATGTACAAAGAAGCAGAACAGCAAGAGGGAGGATGGCGAGAATTCCGCAATTTTATTGTAGTAAAGAAAGTGAAGGAAAGCGATGTTATTACTTCTTTCTACTTAGAACCGCAGGATGGTAAAGAATTATCCACATTTAATCCTGGACAGTATGTTACGGTGGAAATGGATATACCTGGGAATGAATATAGACATAACCGCCAATATAGTTTATCTGATGCTCCAGGAAAACCATATTATCGTATTAGTGTAAAGAGAGAAGATACTAGCTTAAATCATCCAGCAGGTATTGTGTCTACTTATTTACATGAAAAAGTACAAATAGGCGATATATTGCCATTGAGCGCTCCAGCAGGAGATTTTACCTTAGATACAGCACAAGAAAAACCATTAGTGTTAATTAGCGGAGGCGTCGGTATAACCCCAATGATGAGTATGCTTAATACAGCCTTAGAACGACAGCCAAACCGACAAGTATTTTTTATTCACTGTGCAATCAACGGCGATGTTCATGCTTTTAGAGAGTATGTAGAAGGTGTGACGAAGGCAAGAAATAATGTAAAAGCATATATATGTTATTCTTCTCCTACACCAGAGGACCGGAGCAAAAAGCATTATGATAGAGAAGGATTGATTGAACGTGGCTGGTTACAAACAATCATACCTTCAACTCAAGCTGACTTTTATTTTTGTGGCCCGATTCCATTTATGCGGCATGTAAATGAAATGTTAAAAACCTGGGGAGTTGCAGAAAGCAATATTCATTTTGAATTTTTTGGCCCTGCCGCCAGCTTAGAACCAACGGAAGCGTAAAATGTATGATAAAAGAGAAGAGCTGCTGCCTATGTGCAGATCTTCTTTTTTTGTTCTCGTAATAATCGATTTACAGTTTCACGCCGGAGTCCGATTAGCTGCCCTATTTCAGCTTGTGTTAATATTTGGTGAATCGGTGTATTCGGTAGGTATGATACAAACCATTTTTGAAGAAGCTCTAATCGATCCATAGGAGAGATTATTGTTAGTTGGTCGATTCGCTCCTGCATCATCCGCAATTTATGTTGTAGCTGTATACAAATATCTGCATAGGTTTGAGGGTTATTACGAAGCATTGTGTACCAAGCTGTGCTTTCTATAATGTCCACTTCCGTTTTCATAAGTGCGATAGCAGTTCCATGATAATCTTTTGGAGAAACGAGGGAGTGGTGAGGGATTGTTTCTCCTGGTACAATAATATTAAATAGAAATGAATGACCCTCCTCTTGAAGACGAACCACTTTTAATAATCCGCTTTTAATGTAGAATAAAGACCCTTTTTCTCCTTGTCTAAATAATATATCTCCCTTATGTAATATCAATTTGAGCACCTCTTTATTTATTTTACATCTTTGTTTGTAAGTATATCCATTGACAAAACAAACTGCAATTCATAAAGTAATACAAAGGTAGTACTTTTAGGTGAAAAGTAGAATAAGAGAATGCAATTTATTCTAATCGGGAGGCAATACATGTTTGAGAAAAGGTTGACTGATGTTAAGATGCCGGAAGATGCCATTATCCGTGTAGAGGAGATGGAGGGAGGGGTTGTGTTATCGGTTGAAGTAGATGGAAAAATAATTTATACAATGGCTTATGATGAAGAAACAGAAAGCTATAATGAATTATATGATCGAAATGATAAGCGAGCACAACAAGTTCATAATGATTTGATGGGATGGAAATTACTTCATTAAAAGCTTAGGAGAATATATCTTCTAAGCTTTTTTCATGCGGTTGCACTTTGTAAATAAATGTTTTTACATTGTAAGACCTCTGTAACCTAGAGGTGAGAATTTCGTTATATCATAAAAATAATTAATGAAATTCGGAACAGCTAGGGGGTATTGTGATGTTTCGAAAAATGTGCATATCTAATATATTTTTAATTATTTTATGCCTTTTATTACTTGCAGTATTTGGAATTTTTATCTATCAGGTTATCAATTAGTATATAGCAGTTTTTTGAAACATTTGACAATGTATAGAATAGGGATAAAGGTAGTTTATCAAACATAGGGTTTTATTATAATCTTTTATCAGATTGTCTATTGCACATGATAATGAAGTAAAAAACACGTCAGCTTTCTGACGTGTTTTTACGGACAATGCAATGTTTTAATATGATGCAGGTTCAAGAAAATAGTTTCACTACGAGCGATAGTCAATTCAACTTGATTGTTTTCAACACTTATTAGTTTTCCGACTTTATGCTGGTGTGCTCCTAAGTCAAAGACTACAATTTTGCCTATAAATTTTTTTAGTTGTTCTTCAAATGTGCGAGCAAGGCCTACAGATGCTGGCTGCAAGGGTAGATCTTGTTTCTTTAAATCATAAGGAACCTGGTCTGGGCCATAGGGGATAAGCCACTTTAAATGTTGAAATGGGATATACATTGTTTTGTATACGGGTGAGTAAAATACAAAGTAATTATTCATAATGTGCGTGACATATCCATGGATTGTTTCATTATTTGTTACGAAAATTTCCGTAAATAAGCCTTTGGCATTTTGCAGTATTTTTCGTAATGAAATAGTATTTGAATCATTAGAAATAGGCAGGTCTTCATAGTTAACAGAATCTTTTGTTGAACTTGTGGAAGTTTGCAAACGCTGGAATTCTTCAGGTTGAGAGAGTGTAAATGATATACGCTGAATATGCAGAAATGGAATATATAAAAAGTTTTCTTGGGTATACACGACCAGGATGTCGGTACCTATATCAATGAGAACACCCGTTAATATTATTTCACCTGATAAAGTGAGTTGAATCGGTTTACGGAGATAGGATTGAAAATTAATCATGACACCCCTTCTTTTCAAAAAGTTACTTACAGTTACATTTTTTTAATAACCAAACATTATGAGGATTATTAGCATGATTTAAGCTTTTTGCTGCTTTATTTGTTTTTACTGCTTTGTTTGTTTCCGCTGCTTTTTTGCTCATTCTTCGCATTGTCCCCATTATTGTTGTTATTGTCATTGTTATTATTGTTGTTATTATTGTTGTTATAATTCCAGCTGAAGCTTTGTACATGGAAAAGAGGGATATAAAGAACTTCATTATTTACTTCCATCATTAAATGGTCTCCTGCTCTTCCCATAACTGTACCTTTGATTTTGTGAGGTCCTTGGTTAATTTGGCAACTTTCACCTTTTAAACGATCAAGTACATCAACAAAACGTTTGCCTGGCACAATGATGGCTTCTTCTTTTTCCTCTTGGCTTTGATCTTGTTCGTCGTTTTCTGATGTTTGTGAGTTATTGTCTTGCTCATCTTCTACTACTTGCGTGAATCCTTTAACGTGATGCATTGGATAATAAGCTACTCCATCATTAGACTCTATCACACAGTAATCAGATTTGATTGCGTGTAATGTACCTTTTATCTTACTATTCATTTGTACCGTAGTACCAACAAACGATTTAAAAGATTTTGAAGCATAGAAATTCTGTCCTTGATTCCAATGGTGGTAATGATTGTAATACAAGTGAAATTCCTCCTTAATTAATATCAATTTATGTCACTACATGGTATGTATCATTGGAGGACAAGGTACGAGATACTTGACCAAATTTGAAAAAATGTGCGTTTATTCCTATTATAAAAGCCCTTAAATTCTATATTTAAGGGCGTCATATTATTGGTTAATTTCTATTAGATAATTTTGATTACGAGGGAGTTGAAGCTCCTCTTGACCTAATGAGGTATAACTGATTTTAAGAACTGCTTTACTGACTGGCATATATTCTATATCTTCTTCAAGCGTCCTGTCGTTGGGATTATGAACAGTAAGTTCAATAGAATCCAAATTTTTGTTTTTAAATTTATACTGTATCTGCTGGGCAATTAGCTCATATTCCTCATTTGTGGAAGCGGTAGTTACAATCATCCCTGTCAGCAATCGTTTTTGCTGCGTATCATTATTAGTAAGCCAAACATTCGATTCACGAGCGGCAATAATCTTGTATGGAATTTGAGAAACTAGATGCTTATGGGAGCTTGCTTTCGGTTGATTCCATTTTCCAACATAGAACGCTGCAAGAATAAATGAAGCACATGTGAACATTACCAATAAGAATTGAGTATATTTCATGATACATCCCTCGTTTCATTCGATAGTCTGTTCACTATTCATCATACAGGAAGGACGTAAATTCTAGGTTAAGGGGTCGTAAATTAAGGTAAAGATGTCCATAAAATAGGAAAAACAAGTTTTCTATACAAGTTTAGTATAAAAATAATGATGAATGTTTAAAAAGTAAGAGCTTCGACAATGCAAGTACAGTTTGATAAAATAAAGAAAAATTGGAAAAGGGATGTTTACATAATGATTCGAATAGGATTGACGGGCTGGGGGGATCATGATTCGCTTTATTCTGATAAATTGGCTAGTAAGCATAAATTGCAGACTTATAGTACATATTTTCCAATCGTAGAAATCGACAGTTCTTTTTATGCTATGCAGCCGATACGAAATTATAAAAAATGGATAGACGAAACGCCATCAAGCTTTTCATTTATTGTAAAAGCGTATCAAGGAATGACTGGTCATATGCGAAGTGATCATCCATACAACAGTTTAGATGAGATGTTCGATATCTTTAAGCAGTCTATTCAACCGCTACAAGAAGCTGGTAAATTGAAGATGGTGCTCTTTCAATATCCCCCATGGTTTGATTGTCAAATAAAAAATGTAGAACTTCTTAGATTTACAAGACAGAAAATGGGAGAAATACCTTCTGCATTGGAATTTAGAAATCAAACATGGTTTTTACCACAATTCCGTGAACGAACGCTTCAATTTATGGAGAAGGAGAGATGGATTCATACTATTTGTGATGAACCGCAGGCTGGGATAGGTTCTGTTCCAATAGTCCTTCATCCTACTAATCCTAACGCTACTTTAATTCGATTTCACGGACGAAATGTGCATGGTTGGAATCATCATGGTGAAAATTGGCGTGCAGTTCGCTGTCTATATCGCTATAACAAAGAAGAACTAACAGAGTGGGCGGAACATATACAAAAGCTACAAAAGCGAACAAAAGAAATATATATATTATTTAACAATAATTCCGGTGGCGATGCAGCTGATAATGCCAAGCAACTAATGGCTATTCTAGGAATTACATACGGAGATCGTCATCCTGAGCAATTAAAATTGTTTTGATTACCAAAGCCAAAATACTTGATAGTTCTTTTTATCTTAGCAGGTGACGTAAGAGAGATATTTTATAATTATAAAAAAAGAAATGCGCTGTACAAACAGGGGGGATGTACAGCGCGTTTCTTTTTTAGAG
The DNA here is from genome assembly GCF_017742235.1 of Bacillus sp. 165. GTDB lineage: Bacteria > Bacillota > Bacilli > Bacillales > Bacillaceae_G > JAGHKQ01. The sequence continues at coordinate 222,680 of NZ_JAGHKQ010000001.1, read as the reverse complement.
GGGCCAATGTTTTCACGAGTGTGAAGCATTTGCTGCTGGTTATAATTAAATGATAATGATTATCATTTTCTTTGCCAATAGTTTTTGACGGGTAATTTTTAATAGTTTTATTTGACGATGATTATCATTATTAATAAATTTGATTTGTAGATGAGAATAATTATCGTTAATTGGAGGTGTTCAATTTTTATGAACAAAATATCTAATCGTATTACAAAAATAACATTTCAGATTTTGATTACGTTAATGCGTGTTCTTTTTGGTATGGGGTGGTTTATGGCTGGGATCACTAAGATTACAGAGAAGAATGGGTTTAGCGAGCCGGAGGTTTTCCTTAACAACTATTTGTTGATGTCACTAGAAAAACAAAATGTTCCAGATTTTTATAAATATTTCACTGAACACACAGCATGTTTTTTAATTACACTATTCCCATCACTCAAATTATAGTTGGTATATGTATGATAGTTGGACTTATGATTCTTCCCTCAGTTCTCATTTGTTTATGCATATTAATTTTATTATTTCAGGTAATATGAACGTAATAAATCTTACACTTTGTACAAGTACATTAGGCATTTTGCTCTTTTTGAAACGTAGCTATGTATTGAGTATAGACCGTTACATTAAAGTATCCAAAAATCAGGATGTAAAATTAGTCCATAATGTTCAATCAAAAGTTTCTTAGGAGAAGTATTAAAACTATCTTTCTGATGTTATAAAGCAGCAAACTATATGACCTAATCTGTTTACATAAAGAAAAGTAATAAGTTTCTTTGAAACGGTTTACAAATAAACTAGTTTCATAATATAATACTAGTGTTTTTAATGATAATAATTATCAATTTCAATGATAGAGCAACAAGGGGATGGAAAAATGAGGAAACCATGGAAAGTGATGACTACAATTGCCGTAGCATCTTCATTATTGATTGCAACAGGATGTACTGAGAAAAAAGTCACTGGAACAGAAAAAGCATCTGAATATACTGTACCAGTAGTAGATTATACATTTGATACAGCAGGGAATATGTTTGCTTATGCAGAGTTTGAATTATCAGGTGAGCCGCTGGCAGAGTCGTTAGGATTAGACTTGGATTTACTAGATCCAAAAGAAATCAATAAACCCACGAAGTTTGATTATACAGCTGGAATTGAGTCTTATGAGTATTCAGAGGAAGCTATGTATGAAGTGGTTGAAAAATCAGGTCTTGGGTTGCATCTCATTCACGGACCTGTAGTAGAAAAAATGGCAAAAGAGGCAGGAAAGAATGCACCAACGTTTTTAGAGGAACGCTTCTATGAAATAGCGGACAGTGTAGGTTACCCGAAAGATGAAATTTTCTCTAATATGTATCCTACATTTATAGAATATGCGAGCGGTAATCCACATTACATAACGAAAGTAGACACATCTGTGTATGCAGAAAATGAGGATAACACTTTTGTGCCTGTCTACCAAGTAGATTTCAAATCATTACGATGGGATCGGGAAAAGATGAGTAAAACCCTTACTCCTTCAGCGTACGGAGCTGTATTTTTAAAACAAACGCTGTGGGCAGGAGACTTTTTAGGGGGATTCCATACGGTAGATATGGATGAAGAGTTAGAAGCAACTTCACCTACTCAAGATAGTGATCCCAATGTTCGCCTTGGAGTAAGTTCTGCTGATGGGATGCAAGGGGTTATCCTGACGGAAGAAATATGGAACAAGTTAGGTTTTATTCGTGATGGTTTATTCTATGATGCTACTAGAAAAAGCTTGACGAGCGGAACAGGATCAAGCTATAACCCTTCTCAAGGATTTGTATATTTACCACATGAAATTACAGTGACGGAAGCGGGAAGCGGTACTGCAGCCAAGGCAGGAAGCATGCAAGTGACAGACGTGCGCAGTTTATTGAGAGACCAATGGCTCATACTTTGGCCATCCTCTGAATTCTTTGGGATGACAGACCAAAGACCGGAAAATAAAAATGTAAATCCTGCATTTCATGCCGCTTTTGACGGACAGCCTTTTGCGAAGGCAACGATGGAAAACACTGATGCCGTAAATGAAAATGATGTACAAGCATATGATCCATATTCTCTTAATCGGGATGTATTATTGCAAGTGTTCAAAAATATAGAAGCAATGCATTTTAATAAGGAATTAGGGGCGTTTATCAGCGAAAATGATGGAACTAAACAAGGCGAGTATATAGACACATTTGAAGCTGGATATACCATGGAAGCAATGCGTATTTTTCAAAGAGCGATTGACGGTTTACCAGTGGGATATGCAAGTGGAGAAGATGCAAAAGGACTAGGAACACCGGAAGGAAAGCTTGCTCTTGAAATGATTCGAAAACAAGCTGATTTTATGCTGAATAAACTAAGAACAAAAGACGGCTTTGTAGCAAACGGTTATGTTGTTGGAAAAGGACAGGATACAAAAACGGTCAAATTAGAAGCTCAATTAGGAGCAATTCGAGGATTGACTGCGGCATTTTTAGCTACTAAGGATGAAAAATATCGTGATGCTGCCCGAGAAATATATAATGCAGTAGATAAGAAGATGTGGAATAAAAAGGCACACGCATATGAAACTGTCGAAGGTAAAATGCAGTATACACCGTTTACAGCTGGGAGCGTGTCAGCAACATTACGCCTTGCTCTTACAAACTTAAGTAATACGGAAGATGATAAAACGAAATATCATGCACTTGAACAACAAACAGTAGTATCTCGTTATGTTGACTTCTATAATCAAGTTATCGATGGACCTTCTTTGAAGGAAGGAATGCAAGTGAGCGAGTTTTGGGATACTGGAGATTTCTATAAAAAGGGAAGTAAGTTGGCGAATACGGATAATGATATGGTTCCGCAAATACAAGCTGGACACGGAAAGTACGGTATTGCCCCTATTCTTGTAAACGTAGAAATAAAAAAGTAAATATCAAAGTGATTCTATTATAATAGTTATTATTTCCATAATGAACAGCCGAAGAGATGAACAAAGCATTTCTTAGGCTGTTTTTCGGTATAGAAGTGTACAGGGGGGTACTTTATGAAACGAATGTATATTGTCTTGTTTTTGCTTATTTGTATAGGTATGATGGCTGGATGTAGTGCGAAATCAGGGGCAACCACACATACAATCAAGCGAACAACGGCAGTTAATAGTAACAATATTGCAATAAGTAAAGATGGGAACTGGTTGTACACAGCTAATATTGATGTTCATACAGTGTCTGTAATTGATGTAAAACAAAATAAAACGATTGCCGAAATTCCAGTTGGAAAAGAACCTCGCCAATTATCCTTAAGTCCGGATGAATCGTTCCTTTATGTTTCTTGCATGTATGACGATACAGTAGCTGTCATTTCGACGAAGGATAAAAAGGTAGTCGATAAAATAGCAACTGGTATTGAGCCGTTTGGTGTTCTGACTAGTCAAGACGGAAGTCTATTATATGTTTCAAATTTCCGTTCAGGTACCTTGTCAGTAATTGATCTTAGCAAGAACAAAGAGATAAAGTCTATCCACATAGGTGACAGACCGCATACATTAGCAATCACAGCAGATGGAAAGAAGCTGTATGTTCCTCATTATTTAGAAGGAAAAATCAGTGTTGTGGATACACAAACGAATAAAGTACAAAAGGTCATCTCCCTCGCAGCTTCTCCTGATAAGGAAGACCATAAAAAAAGCCAAGGCTTGCCTAATACATTAGAGCAATTTGTTATTGCGCCAGATGGAAAAACTGCTTGGGTGCCTCATTTATTGACGAATGTGGATACTCCTATCAATTTTGAGGAAACTATTTTTCCTGCAATTTCAATTATAGATTTGACAACAGATGAAGAGTTGAGGGATGAGCGAAAGCAGCTGTTTGAAGCTATTAATATAAAAGATATAAAAAATGAAAATATTATTGTTTCCAATCCGTATGATGTTGTGTTTAATAAAACCGGAACAAAAGCGTATGCTGTGATGTCAGGCAGTGAAGATTTAATAGTATTTGATTTGAGAAGAGGAGGAAATGCCACACAAATCGTACGCAGAATTCCGGGCGATAACCCAAGAGGCATTATTATAACGCCTAAAGAAGAGAAGCTGTATGTCCACAATGCTATGAGCCATGATTTAGCTTTACTGGATACAGGAGCAGGGAGTGAATATGCGAAAGTAAAGATTCACAATGACTCTATAAAACTGATTCAGAAAGATTCTTTGTCACCCTTAGTAAGAGAAGGGAAAACCCTCTTTTTCAGCGGCAATAGTGATGAGTTTGCCAACAACATTACAGGAAACAATTGGATGAGCTGCGTTTCCTGTCATAGTGATGGGGATATCAATGGGTTAACATTAATGACACCGAAAGGTCAACGTAATGTTCCAAGTAACGTATTAACTACGAAAACAGGTCTTTTTATGTGGGATGGGTCAAGAGATGACTTCGCAGATTATATACACACTGTTCAAGGAGAAATGGGGGGGATGCTGAATATAAATCCAAGTCAGCCTATGCCTGTGGATACGCAGCATATGTACGATGCACTTCTTGCGTTTTTAGACGATCCCGATTCATTTCCGGTTCCAAGAAGTCCGTATAGACAAAAAGACGGCAGCTTATCTCCACTGGCAGTAGAGGGAGAGCAGCTCTTTAATGGAAAAGGAAACTGTTTAAGCTGTCATGGGGGAGAATATTTTACTGCTAGTATAAACGCTGTTGATGAGGGTGGGAAGTTAAATACAGCTAATATAAGCTATTTATATAATATTGGTACGGCCAATCAATATGATCAAGCGTATGGGGGAGATGCAAGAGGAGAATTCAAAAATATTCGCACGAAAGGACTGTTTGATTCGCCTACTCTTCGCGGAGTATGGGCAACAGCCCCGTATTTGCATGATGGGAGTGCAAAAACAATTGAAGAAGCTGTTCAGAAACACCAGTATGAAGGAAAAGAAGTATTGTCCATGCAAGAAGTTCAGGCTATTGCTCAGTATGTACGGTCTATACAATAAAGGGATGTCTTGAGAGATGATTTTTTTGAATGAACAGAACTTCAGAGTACCTTGCGTGAATCTCTATATTTACGTGATAGGGGATGGAAACGGAGTAATCTGAAAAAGGACGGTAATAGGAGAGTTTTTGATTGCTGTAAAACCAGGTATAATTTATGGCTTTTTATGCTCGGTAAAACAGGTTTCATTTTCTCTGTTAACTATGATTAAGGTGATATTTTTAGAATGTTTAACGAATATGATGTTAGCAAAAAAGAAAACAGGTAGAAAAAAGCATCGGTTGGGCAATATACCGATGCTTTTTAAGCTACTCCAATATATTTTAATGTTATAAAAGGGGTAGCATGACTGAAAAAATGCTGTAAAAAAGCAATGTCTACACCAGACTTGTATACTTGATATCCCCATGTTTTACGTAGAGTATGGGAACTGATACCGTCAAGGCCTGCTTCTTTTGCAGCTTTATTTAAAACATACCAAGCGTGCTGACGAGTAATGGCTCCTTTTCCTTTTTGTGATTTCAGAAGCGGCTCATTCTCTTTCGCATATTTGCGCTCTTGCAAGTATATTGAAATAGCCTCTTTTAATTCTTCATTTACCGCAAACCATTGTTGTTTTTTTGTTTGTTCGTTGTAAAATGAAATAGAGTGACGGATTTGTTGTTGGTCATCTAAAATATCTTTTATTTTAAGTTGAAGAATCTCGCTGACCTTTAAACCGGAGTTTATAGACAGAATAAATAAGAGTGCGTCACGCTGAGAGGAACTTTCAAGAATTGTTTTCATTTTCTCCAATTTTCTTTTATTTTGAATCGGTTGTCCACTATTCATGATTGTTCTCCTTTCTGTATATGAATGATTTTCATTACCCTCAATATAATGATAATGTGTGTATTCTATGTGAATTTTGAGTGAAAAATAAAAAAACATGCGATTAGTCCGCATGTTTTTTTGCTTTGTGTAAATAAAAATAAAATTGAACTCCATCATTTCTATTTTGTACACCATATTTGACGTTATGGAGATCTAGTATATTTTTGACAATAGACAAGCCGAGACCTGTACCGCCAGTGACACGACTGCGTGAAGAATCGGTGCGGTAAAAGCGTTCCCAAATTTTATCAAGGCTTTCCTCTGGAATAGCAGTACCCTTGTTATAAATACTTACCATGATTTGTGAACCATAGTCATGAACAGATACTGTAATGCTTTCTTGTTTAGGTGTATAACGTATAGCATTGCTTAGCAAATTGACGATGACTTGTTCTATCCGATTTTTATTTGCGTGTACTAACATTTTTTCGTCTGTTTGAATAAGGACGGTTAACTGCTTTTCTTCAATGCTAAAGGCAAGCTTTGCCATCACTTGCCGTATTAATTCATCTATACAAAATGTTTCTTTGGAAAGCTTGTAAGTTCCTGACTCTAGTTTGGCCAGCTCCAGCATTTCAATTATGAGAGAGTTCATTTTATCTGCTTCTTCTAAAATGACATCCGTATAGTAATCTATGTTTGTGCTGACTCCGTCCTTGATTCCTTCTGCAAAGCTGTGAATGACACTTAATGGTGTTTTCAGTTCATGAGATACTCCTGAAATGAATTCTTTCCGTGTTCGTTCCAACTGCCGTTCTCGTTCTACATCCTGAATTAATTGCTGATTAGCAATTTGCAGTTGATTAATTTGATCCTTTAAGTTTGTAGACAAGGTGTTAATGCTGTTAGATAAGCTGCCAATCTCATCATTTGCAACAACAGGAAGCTTTTGCGAGAAGTCAAACGCAGCTATTTTTTTTGTGACTTCATTTATCTTAATTAGAGGCTTGGCAATCATTTTAGAATAGTAGAACGATAATAAAATGATAACACCAAAAACAATGAAAAAAGCATACACATAATAATCCTTTAGTACCAGTATTGCTTCGTTTACAGGCTGAAGCGATGTCATAGCAAATGCGAACTCTGTGATTTCCCCATCTTTAATGATAGGTTGTACGAACATTTGATTTGTCCCACCGCCTTTACTGCCATATTTGAAAGTAGTTAAGGCAGTCGGGTCAGCTTCACCAACAGAAACGGAAAGAACCCAATACTGAATGGCCTGCAATAGTGTATCTGTATCGCTCGCAGTATTCACTTCTTCCCAAGTAGGTAGCTTCTTTTTAACGACAGTTCCATCGATAAGTACACTATAAGGATTTTTTTGTACATATTTTTTTGCCTTATCATTAAAAAAACTAATATCGCTAATGACGTTCTCGTTTTTCCAGTTCCCAAAATTGGATGTGATTTCAAGGGGAATTACAATTTCTTGCTTTGGAATGCCGTCAATGAGAATTCTGTCATTTTCACGAATCGATAGCTTCATAAAAGCTGTAAATTCTCCAGGGCTTAACAAATTGTTAAGCGGTACTGTATAAATTTTATTCGTTTTTTTATCTTGTACATCTATATAGTAGTTATTTACATTTTTGATTGTGCCGTTTTGGTCAAGAAAGCCAAGCTGAGCATTCGTTTTGGTGAAAAATTTTCGCCGTAACTTTTGGATGGTTGTCAAACTATGATCGCTCTTTTCATAGTCCTCGACAAATGTTTCAAATGCATGCATGACATTGTCAGTCTTCTTTTTTATATAAAACTTTTCTAAAAATAATGATTGACCAGCAAAAAATAGTAGAAAAACAAGGGTGAAGAGACAAGACGTTAATAAAAATAATTTTAAAACAATACTTTTTCTTTTCACGATTACACCTCGAGCTACTAGATGTACACTATTATATCATTATTTGTTATGCCTTCGTAAAGATAGGTTTTAGCAAACGGTATAACCTTCATCGATTTTGATAATGAAGTTGAATGTACCATTAACAAAAAAACAGTTTACCGCATTTTTTCGTTTATTTTAAATTGTAAGGAATGTTTTAAGGGAAATGTTTTTTGAACTTTCCTTTCTTTACTATAAAAAAGAACTTGTCTAATGTGTGACAAGTTCCTGATTGACTGTTTATTTAAGAGAGGCTTCTAATGCTATTTCAATCATATCATTGAATGTTGTTTGACGCTCTTCCGCTGTTGTTTCTTCCCCAGTAAAAATATGATCACTTACAGTCAGAACGGACAATGCATTGACTCCAAATTTAGCTGCTAGGGTATATAGCGCTGTCGTTTCCATTTCAACTGCCAATACACCGTAATCTCCTAGCTTTTTCACCATATCCATGCTCTCACGATAAAATACATCAGCAGTTAAAATATTTCCTACTTGTACGCTTAATCCTTTTTCCACTGCAGCATCGTATGCATGTTTTAATAAGTTAAAGTTTGCACATGGAGCAAAGTCAAAGCCAGGGAATGTAAGGCGATTAATATTAGAATCACTGCAAGAAGTCATAGCAATGATGACATCGCGCACTTTAACGTCTTTTTGAATAGCTCCGCATGTTCCAACTCGGATTAAATTTTTTACGCCATAGCTTTGAATGAGCTCATTCACGTAAATGGAGATGGAAGGAACACCCATTCCAGTACCTTGAACAGACACCCGTTTTCCTTTGTATGTACCTGTAAACCCGAGCATACCTCGCACGTTATTATAGCATTCAGCACTCTCCAAAAACGTTTCAGCAATATATTTAGCACGCAGAGGATCTCCAGGTAATAATATTGTTTCTGCGATTTGTCCTTGTTGTGCTCCAATATGGATACTCATATTTCTAACCTCCTGACAGTTTTATTCTATACGTTTCTTGCCAAGTTCACACATCATTTTCAAAAAAACAGCATCAAGTTTTTTGTATGTAAATCGAATAGTTACAGAATATAAAGGTACGGAAATAAAAGAGTGTTTTTATGAATGTAACCAGTAACGAAGGTAACGGAATTAGTGACGTGATTAGAGGAACTAATGAAAAGTTGAAGTAAGGCAGGAAAGCATATCTTAGTTAGTTCTAAAAAGCATCGGTGAGGAGAAAAGGAAATCCACATTGATGGGAGTTTCAGTTTTATAATTTCGGTAGTAGGTATTTATAAAGATAAGGAGCATGAAAATATGATTAATTACAACGATGAAACAGAAGAAACATTGGAAACAGCCTCTTCGTACGATGATCTAAGCACAATGGATACACCTATCTCTTATAAGAAGCAGGATCCTATTATTGAACACATAGAAGCTGACATAGGACCGACAAGTACAACAACAATCATAGGAGAAACAGCAAGCGGAGCCCTTGGAGGATTATCATTTGATGAAATTATTGGTGAGGATTTAGTGGGCTATGAAGAACATTCTAATGTGCGCGATGCAGATTGGTTAGAAGAAGACCAAGTAGAAAGAAGTTATAAAAAATAGAGCTGATGCAACGCATCAGTTCTATTTTTATAGGATACTGTATTATGTACAGGAACGATTTTTTAGGGACTTAAATAGCTTGTAGCTAATTTTTTTATGTATAAGAAACTATAAAATTTGTAAAAACTAAGAAGGATTATAAAGAAAGCGGGTGTCTATATGCAAGACAATAATAAATTTTCTATTGCGCATATTTCCGACGAGATGCATTCTACATTAAAGCAAGTAGAGGAGCAGTTTGAACAAAAGCTTGGGAGACAGGTAGCTTTAGTAGCATACGAAGCGAGAGATAGAGAATAGGGTAAAAACGAGTTATATGAGATAGACAATTCTCGTGGATTTGTATGCTCTTTTACCTTGCTAAAAAGATGTGCATCTTTGCACATCTTTTTAGTTTGAAGGTAGAGTAGTATTTGACAATGATTCTCATTATTGATAAATTTAGAAGTGTAGACAATAGATATAACGGGGGAATCGTAGTGGAAAGGGATATACATCTTTTATTACAAATGTATGGAGTACATAATGCTGCCAATCTCTGTGAAGATGCTATACTTATCTCAGGAAATGAATTTATACAAAGAAAAAATATTGTCAATATTCTCCCGCATTTAGGCAGTATATTTGGTTCATCCAATCATAAAGTAACAGCATCTCTATTTGTGAAACGTTATTCTTTGTATATTGCAGCATTAGAAATTATGAGCAAATACAATAAGGGCATTGATATTCCATTATCCCAGATATTTATTGACTATAAATATACGAAACTAGCTGTTTATATCCCTTCCGGCATCAGTGAGGTTTGTTGGAAAGGAGAACGAAATGAATGGCGAAATGAAATCATTCGTAAGCTATTTGCTGAACATCTTACTATTATTATTGAGGCTTTATCACATGAAACAAAGCTTCCAAGGAGTACAATGTGGGCTCACATAGCTTTTTATGTTCATGTTATGTATAAAAAATGGATAGAGAAGGAAAAAAATGAGGTTTTAAAGAAACAGTTGCAAGAAGATTTTTATTTTTTGGTTCATAAAGCTCCTGCAAAATGGTTCGGAGAAATAGGATGTAATCCGCTAAAAATTCAATTTTGCCATTTCCCACATCCAGTCGAGAAAAATGAAAGTGTCGTGCTCCGTAAGGTATGTTGTATGAATTACAAGGCTGGAAGGACATGCTATACATGTCCTCGTATTAGTAATACAGAGCGAGTAAAAAAGATAATGGACGTATATCAAAAAGCATGAATGAAAAATTCATGTTTTTCTTTATGTTAGGTTATATAAATAGACAGAATTATGTTACAATTTAAAAAAACGAGATTGTTGGGTGAGTGCTGGTGAAAAAAATAACGGGAATAGTTCTTCTTTTATTTGTTGCATTTGTCATTGTTTCATATTTTCAGAGGGAAGTGGCGTTGTTTTCAAATGGACAAGAGGATAAGTTTACCGAACTAGACAATACTCGAGTATCTTTTAGTATTCCCAATATTACAGTTAACAAAAAGGCTAAGATTCAATTTACTTTACAAGATGAGAAAGGAACAGCACTACGTGGATTGAACGATACGGAGCAGGGGAAGGTACATGCTGTTATCATGGATGACAACCTTACACATTACGAGGATATTCACCCGAAATTTTCAGGAAAGGGTCTATTCTTAATTTCACATACTTTCAAAAAGAAAGGACAATATTCTCTATTTTTATATGTGCAGGATGGACAAAAAAGGGAAATGTTTGCTCAAAAATCTATCCAGGTTGGAAAAGAGAGGAAGGAGCCTCTTCCATTACAGGCAAATTCTATGTTGACCACTACCGTTGACGGGATTCAAATGTCCGTTATTTTTAATTTGCTTGAAGCTGAGAAAAAAGAAGGGATTACCTTTCGTTTTCAGGGAAATAAGGAAGACCTCTATACTCTCAGTTCTGCCTCAGGTAAACAGCCCAAATTAATGATTGCTGATGAAACCAATAGTATAATATTGTTTGCTGCTCCTGAAAAAGTGAAAAAAAAGAATGATATCTCTTTTTCTGTTACATTTCCTAAGCCGGGTTTATACAAAATATGGGCGGATTTTTATATTAATGGAAAAGGTTACGAAAAAGAATTTGTAGTGACGGTTACAGAAAATAAAAAAGCAGGATAGATTCCTGCTTTTATTTATTGAGTGGGGCCTTGCTGATTAGCTTTGTTAGGCTGAGCATGGTAGCTGGTAAGGAATGGTTTTTTTGGAACGCTAAGTATTTGCCGCTCCAATTCGGCTTATATTTATCTTTAAAAGAACGAAGCCCGCTAAAGCTGTATGTATATCGTACATTATTAAAAATAGCGGCAGCTACTTTTTCGGACCAGAAAGAATGAGGAGAGATACCGACATTAGAAAGCGGGGCCATGCCAATATTAAAGAAACGATAGCCCTCCTGTTTTGCCCAATGAAACAAGTGAATGAACATAGCATCCATTATACCGCTTGGTGCTTTCTGATGATGCCGCATCAAATCAACTGAAATGTAGCAATCTCTATAGGCAGGCATAAGGGTTACAAAAGCTCCAATTTGCCCTTCTTTATTTCGTAATACAGCTACAGGTGCACGATTTATATAATAGGAATCAAAGTAGCCAAGTGAAAATCCTTTTTCTTTTTTCTTCCCAATCCATGAATCGGATACTTGTTTTAATTGCAACAAGAATTCATTAGAAAAAGGGGGAGAGTATACGTGAAAGCTATACTCCTCACGTTGGAAACGATTAAATGTGGTTCGAAGACTACTTCGTTTTTTCCCCGATAGTGTAAATGTATTTAAATCAACGATTGCTTCTTCTCCGAGTTTAAAAAAGTTATAACCGAAGTCATGATATAGTGCTAAGAACTTACTTTCAATTTGATAAAAAACACATATAAAACCGGCATAATCTGCTTCTCGTAAAAAGTCTCCCATGAGTTGTTGGAATGAAGAAGGATTTCCAATCGGATCGCCTAATACGACAAGCCATTTACCTGAACGGGCAAATTGCAGCATAGCTGTCCCATCTTTACTGAAGAAAAATCGTTTATCTCCCAAAAAGCCCAGGTGACTTAGTGCATTTCCTCCATATTCTTTGAGAAACAATTCTAACCGTTGGAAATTAGGGAGGGAACCGGGAACTTTATGTAAAAAACGATTTAATGCAATCGAGCTGATCAGTAAATAAACAGGGACGACGATAGAGGCAATCATGGTGCTTTGCTGCACTTGCTTTATGGTCCGTACTACATAATAAGGTTCAAAGACCTCATCCATATCTACAAATAAAATACCTATCCAAAGGTAAAGTACTAAAGCTCCAGTAATAACGAGAGTGATTTTTATAATATCTGAAAAGGTGAGTTTTACCAACTGTCGTACAAATAGCTTTCGCAGCATAAATAGTACAGTAAGTACAATTAATAGAATAAGCGATTCTTCTAAATCAATGCCTTTTAATGCATTGGAAATTATCCCTCCAATTAAAACAAATACAGCCATATAGTAGGCCCGCTTTGTTCTTCTATAAATTCCTCCAGACAGAATAAGAAGAAGAATACCAAAGCTGAGGGCCAAGCCAAAGGATAGATCAATTACTTGATTTTGCACCAATATACGTAATGCATGGACACGGTGCACACTTGTAGGAACAAGCACAGAGAGAATAACAAGCAGTCCTGATATAGCTGTTAGAGCGGCAATGGCCCAATGCCCAAGTTTGGAAAACCAGTCACGCTGTAAAGTCCAGATTACTCCTGTAGTTTCTAAAGCGGGGGCAATAAACGGCTTGTCCTCGATTTTTTTTAAGGCTGCTCCAGACATTTCAAATGCCGCAAAAATCAAACCGAGTCCAAACGGAAAAAAATAGTAAACGAGCCGGTATAATAATAATGCAGAAAAGGCGGTTTCCGTTTCTACTCCATAGCGTTCAATGCCTGTTAAAAAAATGAGGTCGAACGAACCGAGCCCGCCCGGTACTAAGCTTATGCTTCCGGCAATAGCCGCAATAACAAACACACCTAAGGTTTCAGGAAAGCTTATATTCACATCAAGCAAACAGAGAATGACATAGATGACCACTCCCGCGGACAACCATTCAAAGCAGGATACAAGGGAATAGAGAACAGTGGGTCTTGAAGGTGCTTTTCGTTTTGAAATGCCTATATATAAAGGGACAAATAGTGCGAAGCAAATCAATGGCGGCCATAGCCAAGGCTTTTCCTGCAATATATACGTGGCATCCAAGATATGTAGTAATGTTAAAAAGGATAAAACAGATAAACCTGTAATAAAGGCGGAAGTAAGCCATGCAACACCTTTTACTAATCCACTTGAATCCTTCGTATATTGCCGATACAGCATGGTTCGGAGTCCAGCTCCTGCTAAACCACCGAATCCAAGTACACCGTTGAAAGAGTTGGCAATCCAGGAGATCCGAAATACTTTTGGTATAGATATTTTCAGGGAAAGAGAGTGTACTAGCACATAGTCATATAAAAACATGGTGGCAACAGCAACAGTACCGACTATTAGTGCCAAAATAAACCCGCCTGTTGGCATATTTTTAATAACGTGCACTGCCTGTCGGAAGGATAAGTCAGCTAGTTCTTTTCGAGCTTGAATAAAAACAATGATTAGAATAATTATGGGAAGAAGCAATTTTCCGAGTTGGAAAACTCGTTTTAACGAAATTGACATAATCGTCTATTTCCTTTCCGGTACGTTGATACAAGCGTACTATCTATTATGGCAATTTTGCATAAAAATAGAAATATAATTTCTAAATAGAAAAATAACAGTATATTTTGAATTTTTATAAAATTATTACGATTAAAATCAAAAATATGTTAAGATACAATTAAGTAAGAAATGAGGTGGAATGATGATTATTAAACGTTGTACAGGCTATGAACTAGTAAAAGCCCAGCCAAATACTTCAGAGGATTTCTTTAATCGTTCTGAAGTTACATATATTCATAATCATACAGAAAAAACATTATATGTACTATATGTTAGATATTTTGAAGAACAGATAGATCAGTTCAGTAATTTTACTGAAGGCTCTGTATTTCAAGCGGGTGAACGAGATGTATACTTTAAAGATATTGTAGCGCTCGCCAGTTTGCTATATAATCCGGAGCTAGTAAACAGAAAACGAATTTACATTAAAACGCAAGAAGAGTTAAAGAAATATATACAGAATATATCACTAACAGAATTGAAGGATATTTTGATAGATTTGGAGAAGTACGGACAAGCGGAAGTGAAGGGTATTCATTCAGTGAAAGAATCATAAATAATAGCAATAAAGAGAGGAAGAGGTTTATGTCAAATACAATTGTTTATAATCAAACTAAACAAGTAGAAGCCTTTTTAAGTGAAGTAGTTGGTGTAATGACTGAGTATGTAAATCACCATACTATTATCTCTTTAATAGAAGAGGCAGAAAGTAACAACAAGACGTATTACGAGGGGCTGCTTTCCGGTATTAGAAGGCTGCTTGTATTTTGTGAGGAAGGGTTAGATGTGTGCCGAGTGCTGCTTCAGAGTGAACCTTTTCGCAAACAAGGAGCGGAACGTACGCTTTTTAAAATTTATCATCAAGTTATTGCAGAGTTTTTCTCTCCTAAAAATGACTATTGGTATGAAAACAGTAGATCAGCGTACACGGGGAAAAATGCTATTACATTTGTTAAGACTGCTCCCCCATCTGTACAGCAATTGATGAAAGAACTGGAAGGGAAATTTCAAGCTATTCGAGAAGAGCTGGAATTTTATGAAACAGACTATCAAACAAAAATAAAACAGTCCCAATAAAACTAAACAGCTGGAATACTTCCGGCTGTTGTTTTTTTATGTTGTCCAGGTGGTTGAACGAAGATTTCTATAAGTTTTACTTTAGTATCATGACTAATCTAGATGATGAATACATTTAGAAAGGATAACAATGCTATGGAATGCATTTCCATATGGAGGTGTACAATGGGAAACCGTGAAGAGTTTGATCATTACTTTCATGAGGTAGAAAATTGGTGTGAAAGTGTATTACATGTATTGGATAGCCGAGCGACTGAAATATATGATGTGCATATGCTGGAATATAGGATTCAAGTATTGATGGACCGTATTAAAGCGAATCAACTTGATTATGATGTTGAGTTTGTGTATCAGATAAGTGATGATATAGAAACTTTACAGCATCGATTACAGGAAGTATTTACAACCGGTAACTATGAAGAGTATGTTTCCTATGAGAGAAGCCATGAAACTAGAAGTGTACCAATCGGAGGACATGTTCTGCCACCTTTACCGTATCCATATAATGCATTGGAACCTTATATCGCAAAGGAAATCATGCAGCTGCATCATGATAAGCACCACCGAAGTTATGTACAAGGACTGAACAAAGCAGAACAGATGATGGAAAAAGCGCGAAAAAATAATGACTACGATTTAATTAAACATTGGGAACGTGAAGCGGCTTTTCACGGTTCGGGGCATTATTTGCACACGATTTTTTGGAACAATATGAAAAGAGGCGGGGGTGGAAAAGCAAGCGGATCCTTATTAAAGCAAATTAATCAGGATTTTGGAAATTTTGAAAGGTTCAAAGCACACTTTACAGAAGCAGCTAGTAAAGTAGAGGGAGCAGGTTGGGCGATTCTTGTCTGGTCTCCTCGTGCTGGACGTACAGAAATATTGCAAAGCACATTGCATCAGCTCTTTACACAATGGGATACTATTCCACTATTAGTGCTAGATGTATGGGAGCATGCCTATTACTTACAGTATCAAAACCAAAAGGAAGAATATATAAAAAATTGGTGGAATATTGTAAATTGGGAAGATGTGCAAGAGCGCTACAAAAAAGCAAGTAAACTGGAATGGCAGCCATTTTAAAAAAGTGTCCCAAAAGCTATACTTTTGGGGCGCTTTTTTCATTTAATTTAATTATAGTCGGATTAACTCCCTATTTTATCTTCTTTCTCCTAGTAGTTCTCCGCATCTTCCTTCTTTTCTAATCATATTTATTAGGACAAAGCCATACACTTGTACAAAACAAAGTGATAAGGGACGTGGGACATAGGTATGCGTACAAACAGGGTAGGCATTTTTGTCATTTGTTTGATTTTTTTATGGACTATTTCTTTTCCTTCCCATACATATGCACAATTTAATGGGGTAAGCGCAAGAAATGCAGTTTTAATTGAACAAACATCAGGCCGCATATTATATGGGAAGCTTGAAAATGAACCAAGAAAAATAGCGAGTATCACAAAAATTATGACCGCTTTGCTGGCAATTGAATCCGGAAGAATGGATGAAATGGTCTCAATTAGTAATGAAGCCGTTCGTGTAGAAGGGTCAGCTATTTACTTGAAACCTGGACAAAAAGTGAAATTGAAAGATTTAGTATACGGGTTGATGCTCCGCTCTGGAAATGATGCAGCAACAGCGATTGCGGAGAATGTTGGAGGCAGCGTAGAGGGGTTTGTGTATTTGATGAATAAAAAGGCAGAAGAAATAGGGATGAAAAATACCCACTTTTCGAATCCGCATGGGCTTGACGGGGATGGTAATCATTACTCCTCAGCGTATGATATGGCTTTATTGACACGCTACGCCATGAATAATGGAATGTATCGAAAAATAGCAGGAACGAAAAGTTACCAATCTAAATTTTGGGACTATCCTTGGAAAAATAAAAATAAGTTATTGACCTCTCTCTATGAATATAGCACAGGCGGAAAAACAGGCTTTACCAAAAAAGCTGGAAGAACACTCGTTTCGACAGCTTCAAAAGAAGGAATGGACTTAGTTGCAGTTACTTTAAATGCTTCAAGTGATTGGCAGGATCATATGTATTTGTTTGACACAGCATTTAAAAATTATGTACCTGCCAAAATTATGAGTAAGGGTCCGATTGCTGCGGTTAAGAAAGAGCCTTATAAAAGTCATGTTTACTTGAAAAATGATTTTATGTATCCATTAACAGAAGAAGAAAAAGAGAGGATTACAGTGGATGTAAATCTGCAAAAAACAACAACCGCACGAAAAGACGGAGATATTATTGGGAAAACGATTATTTATATGGATGGCGAAGCGATTGGAGAACGCAATGTCTTTTATAGTAAGCGTAAGCTTATTGTTACGACAGGTATGTTTTGGAATGACTTCAAAGAAGTATTTTCTGCAATGTTAGGTGTACGATACGATGGTTAATCTTATTTGGGTTGCCATGACAATAATCGGAGTTGTATTTGCGATGATAAATGGAACGATGGAGGAAGTCAACAAAGCTGTGTTTGACGGAGCCAAAAATGCTGTTACTATTTGTATTGGATTGATTAGTGTACTAATATTTTGGCTCGGGTTAATGAAAATAGCAGAAGAAGCAGGGCTGTTAAAAAAGCTGGTAGCACTTTGCATGCCTATTGTTAAAAAGTTGTTTCCGGAAGTGCCGAAGGATCATCCTGCTATGGGGTTCATTCTCTCCAATATGATGGCAAATGTATTCGGTCTTGGAAACGCAGCAACACCCCTTGGTATTAAAGCAATGGAGCATTTAAAACAGCTGAACGGCGGAAAGGACTCTGCGAGTCGTTCTATGATTACCTTTCTTGCACTCAATACTTCTGCTGTAACACTAATTCCAACTACAGTAATTTCTATCCGAATGACCTACAATTCAGCGAATCCAACGGAAATAGTAGGAGTAACTTTTATTGCACAAGTACTCTCTATGATTGGAGCAATTTGGATTGACCGTTATTTTTATAACAGAAGAGCGGGGAAAGGAGGACGAAAAAGATGAGTATAGTAAATACTATCTCTCTTTGGATGATTCCTTGTATGATAGGGTTTATTCTTTTATATGGCACTTTTAAGAAAGTTCCTACCTATGAGACTTTTGTGGAGGGCGGGAAAGAAGGCATTCAAATTGCGATTTCTATTTTACCGTTTATGGTCGGTATGCTTGTATCCATAACCATTTTCCGTGCTTCAGGGGCATTAGACGCAATGGTCAATTTACTTAAACCTCTTCTTGATGTAATCAAAGTTCCTGCGGAAATTGTTCCATTAGCGCTTATTCGCCCCATATCTGGTTCTGCAGGGTTAGGGATTACAACGGATTTAATTGCTACTTACGGGCCGGATTCCTTTATAGGCAGATTGGCTTCTACCATGCAAGGAAGTACAGATACAACTTTTTATATTTTAACAGTATATTTTGGAGCAGTGGGCATTCGTAAAATGGGAGACGCATTAAAAGTCGGCCTATTTGCCGACTTGATCGGAATTATTTGTTCTATCGTTTTTGTCACACTGATGTTTGGATAAAGATATTTGGTTGAAGGTATGTGTAATATACAAACAAAGTTTTGAAAATGAACTAGCCTCTCATATTCATGAGAGGTTTTTATATTTTTAATGAATGAGAGATAGAAAATGTGGATTTCTCTGACAGCGATACCGTCAATTAAAGAAGTATTATAGTGATAATACATTGAATAAGGATGTTCATTTTATCTGATCAATATGGACAAGTAAAATTAATTAAGCAGTAATATGCTTGTATTATAGTACAAAAGAAAGGAGCCAAAATTTTTTGTCCTTTAATAACCATAACAAAATAAGTAAGTATTGCTCCGGCAGTCACACTAATCCTTGTAGTCATTTCAAATTTTCACAATGCTCCGTATGCCATTCTAATCCTTGTTGCTGTTCCATAGTTTCGAAATGTTCTCGCTGTCAATCTAATCCCTGTTGCTGTATTCCCATTCCTGTTCCAGTACCATTAAATCCCCAATCAGCATTTAGGGCTGTCAATATTTCTGGACCTCGACAAATTCTCAAAAATACCCCTATGAAAATTTTCTACCCAAATGAAGAGTTTGATTTACCTCATGAATATAATGCGGCTACATCTACATTTATCCCTGCCAAAAGAGGGGTATATTCTATTATTGCAAGTGTAGAATTTCATCGTGATAGATGCAATAAAGTATATTCAATTACAATATATATTAGAGTAAATGTGTAGCTACTGATAGTCGTATTTTTGATTCAATGCTGTCTGATAAGGGCAGTATTGTAACGGTTTCTACGATTATTCAGCTAAACTCCGGAGATACGGTAGATGTATTTTTGAATAGTACGGTAGACGGTAAGGTGGAGTCAAATCACCCTGAGGGAGTTATACGTTTTGAAGGAGCTAGATTTCCATCTCCTGATAAATAAAATCTTGTTTTGCAATACCCTTCTCGCTCTTTACAGAAGGGGGTAAGCTGTATTTTAAAACACTCCGGTAAAACTATCGGTTTAGATGTTTGTGCAAATCGAAACAAAGATATAATATGTGTTAGAATACTCTCCTTGGAAAAAATTATTGCTTGTCCAGTAACGGGCCTAGACTATACAATGAAAAAAGGAGTACTATGTTCGACTTGTATTATATCGTCTTATACTTCCACTATTAAGAAAACGCTTAATAGTGGTATTTTTTTTCTTGAAACTAGCATAATGAGACTATGTCTACTTTTTGAACAAAAAGTGAACGTTTTTTAAACAAATTGTTACAAAATCAGACAATAATAGCGTTTGTTAACTTGTATTCCACCCCCTTATGAGGGTAAGATGGATTTGAGGTGAAAACGAGATGGAAAGATTACAGAAGGTTATTGCCCAAGCTGGCGTTGCCTCGAGACGAAAAGCAGAAGAATTAATTCAAGAAGGAAAAGTGAAAGTAAACGGTAAAGTGATCACTGAACTTGGGACAAAAGTGAGTAAGAATGATCGGGTAGAAGTAAATAGTGTACAAATTCAAAGGGAAGAGCCTGTTTATTTTTTACTGTATAAACCGACGGGTGTTATATCAAGTGTAAGCGATGACAAAGGGAGAAAGGTGGTAACAGACTTTTTTCCTCATGTAGATAAACGCATTTTTCCTATTGGGCGGCTTGATTATGATACGTCAGGCTTATTGTTATTAACAAATGACGGAGAATTTGCAAATTTATTGATGCACCCAAAATATGGGGTGGAAAAAGTATACGTAGCAAAAGTAAAAGGACAGTTAGACAAAGAAAAAATACGTACGCTAGAAAAAGGAGTCATGCTTGAAGATGGCATAACGGCTCCGGCTCGTTTGAAAATTTTATCTTCTGATCGTCGTAAAGGCGTGGGAATTGTTCAAATAGCCATTCATGAAGGACGAAACCGTCAAGTAAGAAGAATGTTTGAGGCCGTAGGCTGTGAAGTTGTGAAGTTAAAACGGGAGACGTATGGATTTCTAAGCTTGCAAGGACTGCGTACAGGCGAGTCACGTTCGTTATCTCCTCATGAGGTCAAGCAATTACGTCATTTAGCAGCGAATGCAAAAAAATAAACGGTTCAGCATACTAGCTGAACCGCCTATTGGGAGGGTGACGATGAAGAAGAATCGATTGTGGTTTCGAACCATCATCTTGTTCCTTTTAATTGGGGCAGTTGGGTATACGTTATATCAAAATTTCTTTACAGATAAAGAAAAAGTACAAATTGGAAAAGAAGCGCCTAACTTCGTGGTAACGGATATGGAAGGGAACGAGATTTCGTTGAAGGATTATCGCGGACAGGGCGTATTCTTGAATTTTTGGGGCACATGGTGTAAGCCATGTGAAAAAGAAATGCCATATATGAATGAACTGTATGACGAGTATAAGGCAAAAGGAGTAGAAATTGTCGCTTTGGATGCAGATGAAACGAATCTGGCTGTCAAAAATTTTATTCACCAATATAATTTGAAGTTTCCTATAGCTATCGATAAGGGACAGGGAGTTTTAAACACATACGGTGTGGGGCCGTTGCCTACTACATTTTTAATTGATAAAGATGGAAAAGTAGTAAAACAAATAACGGGAACACAAACGAAGGAACAGATTGAAGGGTACTTAAAGCAGATTATGCCATAAAGCTTGACAGCAAAAGGGGAGAGGTGAGCGAATGGAGCAGGTGAAATGTGAGTGTGGCCATGCAAATCCAGTAGGGACAATATTTTGTGAAGCGTGCGGCAAACCGTTTCAAGATGAACATTCTACTAGCTTGCTAGATATGAGATATGAGGGAAGTGCAAGGCGCTCCATTACGTACAAGACAACGATTATTGATAAAATCTGGATTTTCTTTTCATCGGTTAAAGTGGGAGTTTGGATTATTATTCTTACATTAGTGGCTTCAGCTATCGGAACTATTTATCCGCAAGAAATGTATATCCCGCCAAATGTAGAGCCGAGTGAATATTATGCAGATCAGTACGGTACACTTGGGAAAATATATTATGAATTGGGTTTTCAAGACTTATATAGTTCTTGGTGGTACATGCTGTTAATTGCTTCTTTAGGTATGTCACTTGTTATTTGCAGTATTGATCGTGTGGTGCCGTTGTATAAAGCATTAAATAAGCAAAGGGTGACACGCCATCCGAGCTTTTTGCAGCGCCAGCGGCTGGGTGGAATTTATAAAGCAACAGACGAAGAAATAGCAGTTGTAAAAGAAAATTTAGAGAAAAAACGATATACTGTTCGTACAGAGAACGGGAATATTTTAGCTGAAAAAGGACGCTTTTCACGATGGGGTCCTTATGTTAATCATGTTGGTCTTATCATTTTTTTAATTGGTGCTATGCTACGTTTTGTACCAGGGATGTACGTGGACGAGGCTTTATGGGTTCGTGAGGGGGAAACGAAAGCGGTTCCGGGAACAGAGGGCAAGTATTATGTAAAAAATGAAAAGTTTATCATGGAAGTATATGATAAATCAAAAGAAAATCAAGTATTCGAAAATGCGATTGATCGTGTAGGTAATAATTCAATTCCAAAAAACTTTCAGTCTAATGTTATACTGTACGAGGCTGTAGGAAAACCTATACCTGGACAAAAGCCGAAGCTAAAAGAGGTAAAGGATGGGCAAATACGTGTAAATGAACCATTAAAGTATGACCATTATGCACTTTACCAAGTTGACTATAAGTTAAATGAGTTTTCCAAGATGTACTTTACTGTTGAAGAAAAAGCGACTGGGAAAAAAGTAGGTCCGATTGCGGTTGATTTGACTAATCCTAAGGACAGCTATACTCTTGATAATGAATATTCTGTAAAGCTATTAAGTTATTTTCCGGACTTTTATTTTGATGAAGATGGAAATCCAAACACGAAGTCAAAGGTTCCTAATAATCCAGCATTCGTGTTTAAAATTTTCACACCGCAAACAAAGAATGGCGAAGTTAGTTTTGTAGCCATTAAAGAAAATATTGAACCACTTGGAACGAATAAGTATAAGATGTCTTTTGCTGGTATTGATACTCGTAACGTAACAGCCTTGACGGTTCGAAAGGACTTCACATTGTGGATTTTAGGGTTGGGCGGAGCGATATTTATGATTGGAGTCATCCAGGGAATGTACTGGAATCATCGCCGTGTATGGATTCAAAAAGTACAGGATGAATGGTGGTTTGCTGGTTTTACAAATAAAAACTGGTATGGACTTCGAAATGAGATTAAAGGCGTACTTCAAGGAACGACGATTCCTGAATTAGAAGACAAAGGATTAACAGAGAAAAAATAAGAACTATAAGGTGGGGGAAGCATGGTTCAGCTTAGCAGTAACTTTTTATTTGCAGCGTTCATTTTATATCTTGTTGCAACCATCTTTTTTGGTGGTTCCATAAGAGAAAAAGGGAAAAAATGGGCGGGGCTCGGTATTAGTATTACTATAATTGGTTTCCTATCACAGCTCGTATATTTTATTACGCGCTGGATCGCAGCAGGACATGCTCCGGTAAGCAACCTATTTGAATTTACAACATTTTTTGGAATGATGTTAGTTTTTTCATTTATTATTATTTATTTTATCTATCGAACGAGTGTTTTAGGATTATTTGCATTGCCGATTGCCATTTTGGTAATTGCATATGCAAGTATGTTTCCACGTGATATTCAGCCATTAATTCCTTCTTTAAAAAGCTACTGGCTGCATATCCACGTAACGACTGCAGCAGCAGGTGAATCTATCCTGGCAATCAGCTTTGTGGCTGGATTAATTTACTTAATTAAAAATGTAGATCAAAGCAAGCGAAGCAAGCAAACATTTTGGCTTGAAGCAGTAATGTTCAGTCTCATTTGTACGCTAGGCTTTGTCGGTGTTACAAGCACGTTTAGTGCAGCTAAGTATGAAACAAAGTTTGAGTGGGTAAATAAAAATGATCAAAAAGAAGAAATGGTCTATAATTTACCGGCTCTTGTTAAGCCGCATGAAGGAACATTGCTTACTGATGGAAACATGAATCCAGTATTGGAAACTCCGACGATTGTTAATGCGAAGAAGTTAAATACTGTTTTATGGTCTTTGATAGCAGGGACTATAATATACGGAATCATACGACTTGTTTTACGTAAGCGTGTGGCTGCAGCTATGCAGCCTTTTGTACAAAAGGTGAATAATGATTTGCTAGATGAAATCGGTTATCGCTCTGTTGCAATTGGTTTTCCAGTATTTACTTTAGGAGCGCTTATTTTTGCGATGATCTGGGCACAAATGGCATGGACAAGATTTTGGGGATGGGATCCGAAAGAAGTATGGGCTCTGATTACTTGGTTATTTTATGCAGCCTTTTTGCACCTTCGGCTTTCAAAGGGCTGGCATGGTGAGAAGTCAGCTTGGCTTGCAGTAATCGGGTTTGCTATCATCATGTTCAATTTGGTTGCCGTGAACCTGATAATAGCAGGCTTACACTCATATGCATAAAGATAGACCAATGTTTTTATACTAGTAGAAGCGGAAGAGATGTTTTATGACAGCCTCTTCCGCTTTTTTACAATATACTTACGGATGTCCTTTGATACGGTAAAAAAAGATAGCGAAATAAATGCAAGTTATGTAAAATGTTGTCGAGGTGCTTAGTGTGGTTATAATTTAGGTAAAAATGGAAAAATGCACTGTTAAGATTATGTTTTATTCGAAATTATATTATGGTACATAATTCTATAAAGGGAGGTGTAGACCACTGTGAAGGAGTACACAAATTAGGTTCATTTGCAATGGAGCAGAGGCATAAGGTATTTCTTTATAGGGTCGATTATTGATGGAACAAGCAGCAAAGATTCTTATAGTAGATGATGAAGAACGAATTCGTCGTTTATTGAAAATGTATTTAGAAAGAGAAAACTACATAATTGATGAAGCTGAGGATGGTTATAGTGCTATTTATAAAGCAGAGGAATTTGATTACGATTTAATCATTCTTGATATTATGATGCCAGGAAAAGACGGTATTGAAGTTTGTAAAGAAATTCGTGAGAAAAAGGCTACTCCGATTATTATGCTTACAGCCAAAGGCGAAGAAGTTAACCGTGTACAAGGATTTGAAGTTGGTACAGATGATTATATCGTCAAACCTTTTAGTCCACGTGAGGTGGTGCTTCGCGTAAAAGCATTATTGCGTCGATCTTCTTCGACCACATTTTTTTCAAAAAAACCAACATCGAAGGACCTTATCGTCTTTCCGCATTTAACGATTGATAACGATGCTCATCGGGTGATGGCAGATGGAAAAGAAGTGAGTCTTACACCAAAAGAATATGAATTATTGCTATTTTTAGCTAAATCTCCTGATAAGGTATTTGATCGAGAACAATTATTAAAAGAAGTATGGCAATATGAATTCTTTGGGGATTTACGCACAGTAGATACGCATGTGAAACGGCTGCGGGAAAAGTTAAGCAAGAAATCTGAAAGTGCAGCAAAGATGATTGGTACCGTATGGGGTGTCGGTTATAAGTTTGAGGTTGTAAGCGAATAATGTTTTGGAAAAGTGTAGTAGGGAAGCTTTGGATTACTATTTTACTTCTTGTATCGTTTGTTTTGGGCTTTGTAGCCATTTTGCTTTTACAGTTATTTGAAAATTATTATATCAAAGGAAACGAAACCCGCTTAGTGAATTATGCAGTGAAAATCTCTCAAATGATCGAAGACGGAACCGATTATAAAACAGTTGAAACTGTATCTTATCAATTGGTCGATCCACTTTCTAAAATCATAATTGTAAGAGATGACACCCATGTTTCATATTCTCCAAGTTCAGGGTCTCTTGTAACAATCCCAATTGAAACAATCAAGAAAGATAAAGATATACGAAAGGTATTTACAGAGCATAAACGGGTTAGTAAAAAGCTGTATTTTGTAAACGACAAGCAAAATGGAAAGAAGAATAATGAAGTGATATTAGTTGGTGTTCCGTTAGATACACCAGATACGAAAGATGGAGCGGTTTTCATCTATCAATCATTAGAAGTCACGCAGAGGGCAACAGAAACCGCAACGGATTTTGTGTTTTTATCTGCAGGAATTGCCATTGTATTAACGACGTTTTTTGCCTTTTTTCTGTCTACTAGAATCACAGCTCCGCTTAGAAAAATGAGAGAAGTGGCATTTGAGGTTGCCAGAGGAAAGTTTGATGTAAGAGCGCCTAGAGTATCAAAAGATGAAATTGGAGAATTAGCTACTGCGCTTAATCAAATGGGGAAACAGCTGAAATTTAATATGAATGCTTTGAAGCAGGAGAAAGAACAGTTGTCGAGTATTTTGAGCAGTATGGCAGATGGAGTTATTACTTTGACGCAAGAGGGAGAAGTCGTAGTAATCAATCCGCCAGCTGAGCGTTTTTTACAGCTATGGTATAGAGAAAATAATGTAGAAATGAACCCGCAGCAGTTGCCGTTTGAATTGATGGATTTATTTCACCAAGTAGTAAAATATGAGCAGCAGCAGGTTATTGAAATTAATTTGCAACAGGGGAATTATGTAGTATTGATGACACCTCTGTATAATCAAACAAAAATACGCGGAGCAGTAGCAGTGCTGCGGGATATGACAGAAGAGCGGCGTTTGGAAAAAATGCGTAAAGACTTTATTGAAAATGTTTCGCATGAGCTTCGAACTCCGATGGTTATGCTACAAGGATACAGTGAAGCTATTTTGGATGACATTATTTCAACGGAAGAAGAGAAACGAGAGTTTGTACAAATTATTTATGACGAGTCACTGAGACTTGGGCGACTTGTAAACGAATTATTGGATTTGGCGCGAATGGAAGGCGGACATGTGGAGTTGAATGTAATGGAGATGGACATTGCTCCGTTTGTTGAAAAAATTATTCGAAAGTTCCAAGGCATTGCAAAAGAAAAAGAAGTATACTTACGAACACAATTCTTGACTCATATGGATACTTTTGTATTTGACGGCGATAGAATTGAGCAAGTACTGACAAATTTAATTGATAATGCAATTCGTCATACGGATGCAGGAGGTAATGTAACTCTTATACTAGATGAAGTAGAGGATTCTCTCGTTTTTGAAGTGAGAGATACAGGATCCGGCATTCCTGAAGAAGATATTCCATTTGTATTTGAAAGATTTTACAAGGCAGACAAAGCTAGAACCCGGGGGAAAAAAGGAGGAACTGGTTTAGGTTTAGCTATTGCTAAAAATATTGTTCAAGCCCATGAAGGTAGTATTTCCGTGAACAGTATTATAAATGAAGGAACGACCTTTTCGTTTGTGTTGCCGCGAAAAACAGAGAAATAATAACACTTATGGCGACAAATCTTGTTTCCTATGAAACACATATTAAAAATAAACTACTTGTAAATTCCGAATATTTTATTTATGATATTATTGTATGAAAATTTTATATTGATGCGGCAATAGGGTGTCTGAATAAGACTGAAAAGGGAATTTGGTGCAAAACCAAAGCTGTCCCCGCAACTGTAATGTGGACGAAACGGGTGACCACTGTATTTATACGGGAAGGTCCGGAGTAGGAAGAAGCAAGAGCCAGTAGACCTGCCTTGTAAAGCCGTGTATTTACTATTCTTCGGGGAGTGGGAATGGAGATACAACAGACGGCTTATCGTGCTTATTTATGTTGTATAAAACCCATTCCAAGGAATGGGTTTTTTTGTTAGTTTGTAGAATATATTGAATATATTCTCTCTCTATACAGCTCATGCGCTGCTTAAATAGAGAGGTATCCCTCAAAGTACATCCTTTCTCAGTTTAAGAAGCGTTTTGGGCATACACAATTTAACTTCAAGGAGTTGGGAGAATGAAGGTTGGAAAGTTTATGCTTCGCTGGCTTGTCACGTTAATCATTATGATTGGAATCATGGCTGGCTGTGCGGCTGAGCCAAAGAAAGAAAGCGAACAAATACAAGGAAATACAGCGTTTCCCATAACAGTTACAGATGCTATGAATAAAGAAGTCACTATTGAAAAGAAACCGAAAAGAATTGTCTCATTGATTCCAAGCAATACAGAAATTGCGTATGTATTAGGTTTAGAGAATGAAATTGTAGGCGTTTCTGATAATGATAATTATCCAGAATCGGTAAATAAAAAAGAAAAGGTAGGCGGAATGGAAGTTAATATCGAAAAAGTAATTTCTCTTCAGCCAGATCTTGTACTAGCACATGCTTCTGCAATGGGGACTTCTAAAGAGGGATTACAGCAATTAGAAAGTGCTGGTATACCAGTTGTTGTTGTAAATAATGCAGATAATTTTGAAGATGTATACAAGTCTATCCAATTGATTGGTAAAGCGACAGGGACATCAGATAAAGCAGCAACGGTTATTCAGGATATGAAGGATAAACTCGCAGGCATAGAAGAGAAAGCGAAAACAATAGAAGAGAGTAAGCGTGCTAATGTCTGGATTGAAGTATCTCCGGCACCGGAAATTTATACTGCAGCAAAAGGAACGTTTATGAACGCAATGCTAGAGGTCATCGGAGCTAAAAACACCGCTTCTAGTAAGGAAGGATGGGTTCAGTTTACAGAGGAAGAGGTTGTAAAACTAAATCCAGATGTAATTATTACTACATATGGGTATTATGTACCGAACGCGTCAGAGCAGGTAATGAATCGACCAGCTTGGAAAAACGTTACAGCTGTAAAAGAGAAAAAAGTATATGATGTTAACTCGGATCTAGTTACTCGTCCGGGGCCGCGTGTTATTGAGGGAGTCGAAGATCTTGCAAAAGCAATCTATCCAGACACTTTTAATAAATAATCGCTATGCTTCTTATGTATGTACATTTGTTTTTGCGTTTGCAGCAGTAGTATTTGGGATATCGATGGGTTCTACGTCGATTCCTTTTTTTACTACCGTCAGCGTGTTATGTGACCAGCTATTTCATGTGAAGGTTGGAAATCCGGCTGATGTTGCCGTAATCAATATTATTATGTCCATCCGATTTCCTAGAGTAGTGCTTGCATTTTTAGTAGGTACTTCTTTATCTTTGGCAGGGGCAGCATTTCAGGGACTATTAAAAAATCCACTAGCAGATCCTTATACGCTTGGAGTTTCTTCAGGGGGAGCGTTGGGAGCAGTATTTGTTTTGTTTTTTCAAATTCAATTACCGCTGCTTGGAGCCTTTACTTTGCCTTTTATCAGTATAACGGCCAGTATTGCAGCACTGTTTTTGGTACTTCTTTTTGTGCGGCTTGCAGATAAGCGTATGACCATTGAATCCTTTATTTTGACAGGTATTATAATGAGTTCATTTTTTGGAGCCCTTCTTTCCCTTCTTATTGCGCTGACTGGGGAAGAACTGCGCAATATTATATCGTGGCTGCTTGGCAGTGTTTCTATGAGAGGCTGGGATTATATTAAACTTATTTTTCCTTTTACTCTGGTAAGTTTTTTTGTTCTTCTACTACTTGCTAAGGATTTAAATGCTATTTCTTTTGGGGAAGAGAGCGCGCTTCATCTTGGGGTAAATGTTGTGAGAACAAAAAGCATAGTGCTTATCTGTGCTTCTATATTAACAGGAGCCGCTGTTGCAGTATCAGGGACAATAGGATTTGTCGGATTGGTTATCCCTCACGTAACAAGAATGATTTGGGGGCCTAATCATATACGGTTATTACCCTTATCGGCATTGACAGGTGGAGCCTTTTTGGTACTGGCGGACTTAGTGTCTCGAACGATTATTGCACCGGCAGAGCTGCCAATAGGAGTAATTACAGCAATTATTGGCGCGCCTATATTTGCTCTGTTGTTCATTCAACGAAATCGAAAAAGGAAGTGAGCCTCTTGTTAGAAGTGAACCATCTTCAATTTGAATATAGCCAAGAGAAGCCTATATTAAAGGATGTTTCGTTCTCTGTCAAAAGGGGCGAAATGATTGGAATACTTGGACCGAATGGTAGCGGCAAAACTACGCTTCTCAAACTAATCAGCGGCACGCTTGGCGGTTCAAAAGGGGACATTTCTCTGGACGGAAAAGAAATTAAGGAATATACACGTAAAGAGCTAGGGAGAAAAATGGCCGTTTTGCCTCAGAAGCTAGAAGGCTTGTTTGAATATACAGTACATGAAACTGTCAGTTTAGGAAGATATGCACATCAACATGGGTTGTTCTCATTTTGGACAGAGCAGGATGAAGCGGTTGTGCAAGATGTTATGGAGAAAACATGTGTCATCCATTTAGCAAAGCGAACTCTTGTTAACTTAAGTGGGGGGGAGCGGCAGCGTGTATTTTTGGCACAGGCTCTCGCACAGGAGCCGGAGCTTTTATTGTTAGATGAACCTACAAATCATCTGGACATTGCCCATCAAATACAATTATTTAATTTGTTAAAAAAGTGGACGGAAGAAACAGAAATCACAGTAGTGGCAATTTTTCACGATTTGAATATAGCTAGCATGTACTGTGACCGTTTGTTAATGTTACACCACGGAGAAATTGTGGTCGATGATAAACCGCAAAACGCATTGGACGAAAAGCTGTTGAATAGGGTATACGATGTAAACGTACAACGGCAAGCACATCTCTCTTTGCCAAAACCCGTTATTACGTTTGTTCCCGCTGCCAAGACTACAGAAGCCCCCTTATGCTTTGCGGATCTTTTTACTGTTGAGAAGTCAAAAGAAATAATTTCAGTACAGGTAGCACAACCTTTGAAGACACTGTCTTCCGCATTGGTCGGAGATGGCTTCGTATGGGTGGCGAATTTTGTGAATCGGCATGTATCTTCCTTTTATGAATGTAGCGATCCAAAAGAAGAAATGCAGCAATTTTTACAAAGCCAGGGTTGGAGCTCTCAAGAATGTGTAGGGATGATGACTGCCGCTTCTTTAGAAGATGTTATTATTAAAACTTACGAAGATATTGACTTTTCTGTTAAGGTAATGATTACTGTCGGTATTTCAAATGCTGTAGATGCAGCATCAAGCATAGAACACTTGGATGAGGTTCACACGCAAGGAGCAGTAAATATATGGATTTTTATTCAGGGACATTTAACAGAAGCAGCCTTTGTACAGCTGATGATGGTAGCAACAGAGACAAAAACAAAAGCGTTTATGCAAGAGGGGGTCATAGATTCAAAGACAGGTACGGCTGCGACTGGAACTTATACTGACAGTATTGCGATAGCAGCAACACAAACTCATGAGCATTTCTCATATGGCGGCTCTATTACAGGGATTGGGAAGGTAGTCGGCTATTTAGTATACGAGGGGACGAGGGAAGGAATTCAAAGAGCTTCTAAGAAGATTAGAGGACTTAAGTGTTGAATCATGTCGCTGCTGCAGGCATTATGATGGGTACAGTCAGCTGTTTCACGATCTTTTTTATAGGAGGACGTATCATTGCATTTACCATCGCACGGGGCTAATCCATTGCAACTTTATAATTCTCTCGGAGAAACACTGCCGCCCATGAATATGGATTATAGTGTCAATACAAATCCAGTTATGAGTGTGGATATGAACAACGGCATTTCAGAGGGCAATTATCGTCGAAGGGCTGTTAAATTAAGGATTGAAAATGATTATATACTGCAGCATCTACAAAATTGGGTGGTGACATGTTGATTTTTATCAGCGGGAATGTAAGAAGCGGAAAAAGTACGTTTGCAGAGCTGTTAGCCAAACAAAGTGCAGGAAATGCCCGTCTACACTATATAGCCACAAGCAGAATGAACGATGACGAAATGGAGCGGAGAATCAGAGTTCATCAAAGAAGCCGTGAACAAGATCAAGTTGATTGGATAACATGGGAACAGCCTATAAATATTCATAGCATAGTGGACCGTATTTCCAAAGAGGATGCAGTTTTACTAGATTGTTTAACACTATTGGCGGCAAATGAGCTATTCAAAAGGGAACATTTAAACGAAATAGAAGTTTATGAGCATATTCTTGCAACTATTCGAAAAGTTGTAACCGGCTGTAAAACTTTGATTATTGTTTCAAACGAAGTGTTTCGGGAAGGAGTTCCAAAAGAGGAAGGAACATTTCGGTATATGAGGCTGCTTGGAAAACTACATCAGCAGCTCGTAAGGGAAGCTGATCAAGCCTACCTTGTTAAGCATGGGATTGTACTGCAGAAAAAATAGCTGTAAAAGAGGAACGAGGCCCCAACATGAAAAATATTTATTACGGTATTATTTTAAGCTTTCAACTCTTAACCATTTTACCTATTCGCTTGGAAGTGCCGTGGAGTAAAAAATATGCCAAGGCAGCGGTATACTCTTTTCCTCTTACCGGGGTTTTGCTCGGCATTTTACTGATTTTACAATATGATATTTTTGTGCACTATACTTCTGTTTCAAGGCTGTTTGTATCACTTTGGTTAATTTTTTTTACTATTTTGTATTCAGGCGGACTGCACATAGACGGATGGATGGATATAAGTGACGCGATTGCTTCGCATCGTAACCGGGACAAAAAACTAGAGATATTAAAAGATTCTCGTGTCGGGGCTTTTGCTGTATTATCCTTGTTCTTTTTATTGGCGTTTCGATTTTTATTTGTATATGAAGTTTTGGCAGACTCAGCATTCTTTCACGCTTCTTATCTTGTTTCTATTCCGATTTTAATCCGGATTGGGATGGTACTTTTACTTATATGGACACCACCTGCTTCGCAAGCGGGTATGGCGTATGCCTTTAAACAGCATATGACAGTGGGTGACAGCAGTTTCATGCTGTTTTATGGTGCTGGTTTGCTGTTTATGTTGTATTTGTATGCCTCCTTGCCCGTGTTTTGGATGTCTGTATGTCTTATAGGCGCAATGCTGGTTTTTGTTAGTTTGTTTAGAGATGTGTGCAAAAAACAGTTCGGCGGTATTACCGGTGATATGCTGGGAGCGGTTATAGAAGGGTGTGAAACATTGTTATGGTTCGTACTGTGGCTATTACACTTCTTCGTCACGGCTTAACGAAAGCGAATGAAGAACAGAGGTATATAGGATGGACGGATATCCCTCTTTCTATAAAAGGAAGAAATATGCTGGATAGAACAGGGTTCTATCCCCATGCGGATGTTTTTATTACAAGTGATTTGAAGAGATGCGTGGAAACATTAAGGATTTTATACAACAAGAGCTATATATTAAGTCCATGGTTCCGGGAAATGAACTTTGGGGATTGGGAGCACAAGACATACGAACAGTTGAAAGAAGATTCTGTATATTGTAAATGGCTGGATAGCTATCAGCAATCGGCACCAACAAATGGAGAAAGCTATCAGCAATTCACAGACAGAGTGCAACAAGGATGGAAGAGTATGATTAATGAGTTGGAAAAGCAAAAAGCAAGTCATGTGGTTGTTATGACACATGGCGGGGTCATTCGGTTGTTATTAGAAGTATTTGCTCCAGAGGAGAGAGCTTTTTGGGAGTGGTCTGTACCGTTTGGAGGAGGATATACGTTAATTACAACAGAAGACCGTTTAAGGAGGGGAGAACGGTGCATTTCATTACAGGCGGTGCCTTTCAGGGAAAGCGAAACTGGGTTAAGCAGCAATACAATATAAAGGATGAACAGTCAGCCTGGTGGATTAACGGCTATAATGAGAACATTGTGTGTCCGTCAGCATTTCCGCCGAATGTTTCTCTCATTGTAATAGAAGGGTGTGAAGAGCTTATTTATAAGCTTCTTCAGCAGCATAAAGAAGAAGTCAGAAAAAAATGGAATGAGTTTCTTTCCATCTTACGGTTGTGGGAGCAAGAACAAATAGGGCGAAAAGTGGTATTGATTGGGTGTGACATAGGAGGAGGAATTGTCCCTATAGAGGCAGAACAGAGGCTGTGGAGAGATGCAGTGGGGTGGTGTTATCAAGACCTTGCAGCTACAGCGAACCGGGTAGATGAGATATGGTATGGCATATCATCTACATTATGTAATTCAAGGGAGAATACAGAATGAATAAAACAAAAGCTTTAACAACATTGGTTACATGTATTGCTTTATCCGCAGTAGGTGCATGGATCAAAATTCCAGCAGTAATCGGCAGCGTAGCATTAGATAGTGCGCCGGCTCTAATTGGTGCTATATTGCTTGGGCCGATAGCAGGAGGAATAACAGGAGCTTTGGGCCATATCCTTTCTGCCTTGCTCTCTGGCTTGCCTCTTGGCCCAGCCCATCTCTTAATAGGAGCCGAAATGTTTATTTTGGTGGCAGGATTTGGTTTGTTGATTCAGAAAAAGCAGCAAAAGGCTGCGTATCTGTTCTTTTGTGTGGGAAATGTGCTTATTGCGCCTCTTCCATTTATATGGATGATGGGACTTCCGTTTTATATGGGGATTGTACCTTCTCTAACGATTGCTGTTATTGTAAATAGTACGATTGTCGTATTAATAGCACCGCGGTTACAGAAATGGCACAGGAAAACGGGAATAGATGGACACTTCCATGCGTGATGTTATTTTACATACATTGGGAAATGGAGAGAAGCTGGTTATTTCAACGGATAATGCGGGAGCAATCGGTGAAAAAGAAGGTGATATCGTATCGGTACCCTATTCTGCTGTTGCATATTATACAGCAAGAGTTGCATTAATGGAGTGTATAGCTGTCGGAGGGGAACCGGAAGTTATCGTCGTACAAAATTTTATTAACAACGATGTATATGTGTCTTTACTAGAAGGGATTCATCGAGCCTCAGAAGAATTATTTCTCCATTCAATTGCGGTTACTGGGAGCTCTGAGACGAACTTTAGTCTAATCCAATCTTGTGTGGGAATTACTGTAATAGGAAAAGTGAAAGAGCATCATCTTAAGATAAATAGAACTCCGAATGGTGCACGATTTGCTGTAATTGGCAAGCCGCTTGTAGGAGAAGCGGTGGTGTCACAGCAAGAGCAAGTATTACCATTATCTTTATTTAGAAAGCTGGTTGCACATGAGGCAGTATTTGAGGTTGTACCTGTTGGTTCTAAAGGCGTATCATTCGAGTTAGAAGCATTATTACAGGTAAATAAAATTCATTACAAAGCGTATAAAGCAGCAATAGATATAAAAGTGTCAGCTGGTCCGTCAACATGTGTTGTAATAAGCTATAATGCTAAGGAAGAGAAAGCGATTCAAAGGCTGTGCAATACACATTTTTATCCAATTACAATGGAATTATAGGAGGAGAATACAAATGAAATTATATACAAGAACAGGAGACAGCGGAAAAACAAGCTTAGTCGGTGGAAGGGTGGATAAGGATCATTTACGTGTAGACGCCTATGGTACCATTGATGAAGCAAATTCATTCGTAGGCCAAGCGATGACATTATTAACAGACAAGAAGTTTGAGGATATTTATCAAGAGCTTGAAAAAATACAACATGAATTATTTGATTGCGGTGGAGATTTGGCTATTGTGAATAATAAAATTCCATATAAGGTTACTGCAGAGATGACAGTATTTTTAGAGGAAAGAATTGATGAATATATTAAGCAGGCTCCGCCATTAGAGCGTTTTATTTTACCAGGAGGATCTCCTGCAGCCGCAATTATTCATATTGCACGAACAGTATCTCGTCGTGCAGAGCGCTGCATTGTGTCATTAAAACGGGAAGAAGAGATCAATGAGCATGTTTTAAAGTATGTGAATCGTTTATCTGATTACTTTTTTGCAGTAGCCCGTGTCATAAATGCGAGAATGAATGTAAAGGACGTAGAATACGAACGCAGTGCAATTGTATTTAGAAGTAAAGAAGAAAAATAGAAAAAGAGAAAAAGAGCATGGGTCCCATGCTCTTTTTCTATTGCATGCTAAATAATAGGGTTCATTTATGCATATTTTGTTTAACTTTATGCACAATAGTAAAGGTGTAATGTGAGGCAGGGAGGAGAAGAAATGAGACGAAACAAAAGAAAAGCACATGTTTTATACTTTAGTGCAGCAGTTTTGAGTTTGCTATTTTCAGAAGGCAGTACAGCTTATGCTGAGGAAAAATGGACATGGCCGACTTCAGGGCATATAAGTGATTATTTTGGAACAAGGAAAGGCAAGCATTTTGGCATTGACATAGCAGCTAAGACAGGAACTGCTATACTGGCTGCGAAAGGGGGGATAGTTACAAAGTCCTATTATTCTCAAACATACGGTCATGTTGTATTTATTAAACATGAAGATGGATATGAGGCGGTCTATGCCCATATGAGTAAACGCATGGCAAACGTGGGAAAAAGAGTGGCAAGCGGAGAGAAAATTGGCGAGGTCGGAAACACCGGGCATTCTCGAGGGGCCCATCTTCACTTTGAAGTTCATAAGGGAAGTTGGAATATACATAAAACAAATGCGATTAATCCGCTTGTCGTATTGAATGAGGATGAAGTGGAGGCTGTTGCCTCTACATATGTCGTCCAAGAAGGCGACACTTTATCTAAGATAGCAAGCCGCTTTGGATTAACTGTACGGCAATTGAAGGTGAAAAATCAATTGCATAATGACATCATCCTGCCGAAGCAGAGACTTGTGTTGAATTAGAAAAAAGGTATGGGAAGAAGGGCTGTCTCAAAAGTCGAGTTTTCGGCTTAGAGATGCCCTTTTTAATTTCCAACTGATTTATCCGGCTTTTTTACCAATATAGAAATACGGAAATAAAAGCGACTATTGTAAGATAACCGTAATAAAAAAATACTTTTTCTCTTGTTTTGGTTTGAACCTTAGGCAAGACGATGGTAGGGTCAATTAATCCAATGACGAAACATAGTCCTCCAATCAACATGAAGGCGATTGAAATAGAAAATAGAGCTTTTTCTATAAGATACGGGACGACCAGTTTAATGAGAAACAGAAAAAGACAGGAATAAAAGATGGAGCCGATAAGCATATTCCATTTTGAAAACGAACGGTAACCTGGTATTTTTCTCCATACAGGTCTTGGTGATTCCTCAACTTCAATGGAAGTATATTGTTCAATCATAGCTTGTGCCGCCTTTCCTTTCTGCACAATGCTAATAATCCAATTTGGATCTCCTTTGAAGACAAATTCAGATTTTGTTAAATAGTGGTCGACTGTTACCTGTTTCCAGGTTGACCAAGGATGTCGATGAAGCAGCTTTATGCGGCTTTCTGATGACTTACTGTATTGATAAATGCTGATTCCATCTTTATCAAAGGTTGCATAATAGATATCTGTGGATAATTTGCCAAAGTCTATCCGGGAGAAAAGAAGGAGATCTCTTTTTAAATAAAAGTATTCTTTTCTGAGACTTTTTTTCATTACTCCGTGGATGGTTTGTTTCTGTTTTTTGCTCATAATGATTCCCCCAGAAAAATCCAATATTATTACCAATATTACATATTATCCACTTAAAAAAGCAATAGCTATTTTTGATAATTACAGGTGTAATAGCGGTATTAGGAGGTTTGCTGAGTGAATGTTCAATCACTTTGTGTTTTTTCATTCACAATCAATTGTTTTTGTTGTATACTGAGATTGTATAATTAAATATCGATCTATCTTCGGGGCAGGGTGAAAATCCCGACCGGCGGTGATGAGTGTAAACTCTAAGCCCGCGAGCCGTAAAGGCAGGATTCGGTGAAATTCCGAAGCCGACAGTATAGTCTGGATGGGAGAAGATGGAGGTTCGGACGTTCAAAAAATATAATGTTTTGAACGTTTATTAAATGTGCCTAAATTCTCCCCTTTGTGTGACGATACATTGGGGATTTTTTATGTTGTTTTATCAAATAAAGCGAAATGTCGTGTTTATTTGGATATACAACAGGCATAGTAGAACCTTTCCATATTTCCATGAGTACGATCGATGGAAAAGAGGAGAGATAAATTATGAAACAAAGAAATGTAACACAAATGGTAAGTATAGCAATGCTGAGCAGTATTTCTTACTTATTAATCATGCTGGATTTTCCGTTTCCAGGATTGCCGCCGTTTTTAAGAATTGATTTTAGTGAAGTTCCCGCTTTAATTGCTGCTGTTGTGTTTGGGCCAGGGGCGGGGATTATTGTGGAGGCCATTAAAAATGTACTCCATTATGGTATTCAAGGTAGTCTTACAGGTGTACCAGTTGGAGAGATAGCTAACTTTATTGCAGGATGTTTATTTATCTTACCAGCTTCCTATTTCTTCCGAAAATACCGTACAGTAAAAGGATTAACTGCCGGTTTAATTACAGGTACAACAATGATGACGCTTATCATGAGTATTTTAAACTATTTCATTATACTTCCTGCTTATACATGGTTTTTAAATATGCCGGCGATGTCTGCAGATGCAACACGTCAACTGATTGTAACGGGTATTTTGCCGTTTAATGTTATAAAAGGTATTATCATTACTATCGTTTTTGTATTACTGTTCTCACGTTTAAAGGTGTGGATTGGTGCTAAAATGAATAACGCCTAATAAGGAAAGGTCCTTCGCCTGCAAGACAGAGAGGGGCCTTTTTTGTTTGAGAACATAAAAAAACGTTATTCTGAAGGGAATAACGTTTTTAAATAAAAATACTATTCAAATTTTAATGCGTCGCCATCAAATGGATCATCAGCAACTTTGATAGAGTCAGTTGGACATCCTTCAAACGCATCCATCATATCATCAATCAATACATCAGGGATTTCAACGATACCTTGATTATCATCAAGTGTTACGAACGCAATACCCTCATCATCGTAATCATAAATATCTGGTGCAGCAGCTCCACAAGCTCCACATGCAATACAAGTATCTTTGTCAACAATCGTATATTTTGCCATTTGTGTAAACCTCCTGTAAATATGTATATTAAGTATGATAAGTAATTCTGTTAGAAGAAACTGCTAAGAATATGAAAAAATTTCTAACTTTATTTTAAAACGGTTTTGTATATTTTTCAATATAAAATTATAATGATAATGCTTATCAATTATATATGTCAACTATCTTCTGAGAAAATGAATGAGAAAGCTTTTGTATCCTGACTTTATAAAATTTTGGTAAAATAAAAGGCAAGACACTTGAAGGAGATGGGATCGTTGTTACAATTACAATATATAATTTTATACGGATTGAAACAGTTGAATGGAGAACGAACGTCTGCTTCAATATACCATTTGTTAAAGGGAAAACGTTCCTCTCAAACGCTTCAAGATGGAAAAATATATCATATCTCCTTTTTATTTGGTTTATTTAAAAAAATGGAGCGACATGATTATGATAAACAGATTAATACATTATTAAACGAAAAATGTATTAAGAAAATACAGGAAAACACCTACCTTATTACAAGTGTTGGAGAAGAGGAATTAATATACTATGCAAAAAAATACCCTCTCCCACAGAGTTTAGATGGACTGCGTTTTGCTGACACAGGAGAAGTGTTTTGGAAACGATTGTCTCTGCTTATTCAAACTCTCTCTCATTTACAGAATGGAAAACGCAGCTTCTCCCCTGTTCAGCAAGATATTGCCGTCACCTCTTGGACAAAGCAGTTTTTAATAAACAACCCTTATAAAAAAGAAAAATTGTCCTATGACATTTATGAAGAGTGCAGACATTTGCTTTCTTCTATGGGGGAGGTGGAGGCTACTATTTTTGTTTTGCGATTATCGAGATACGGTCGAGTAGGGCTAACGATAGAACAGATTGCTTCCATGTTGTCGCTGGAAGCACCAAGAACGTATATATTATTCCTTTCTATACTTCATGCCATGCTGGCAGCTATTGAAGAACAGCCCGATAATTATCCTTTATTAAGAGTTGTGGTTCCAAACGATAATAACCCTTTTCCTACGCTTAGTCATTCTACACAAAAAACATACCTGTTGCTTCAACAGGGGAGAAGGATGGAAGAAATTGCACGAATGCGCAATTTGAAAATGAATACTATTGAAGATCATATCGTTGAAATTGCATTTAATGACCCATCCTTTATAATCGAAACATTTGTTTCTGATAAAAAAAGAAAGAAAATTATAGAAATAGCAACGCGGCTACAAACGAAGAAGCTTCGTCAATTAAAGAAGCATTTAGGGGAAGATGTTCAGTACTTTGAAATCCGTCTAGTCTTAGCGAAGCTTGGAGGCGACTATGAAGCTTGAAGATGTATTGCAACAAAAATTTGGATACAATGCCTTTCGTACAGGGCAAAAAGCGATTATTTTAGATTTAATTGAAAAGAAAAGTGTAATTGCGATGCTTCCAACCGGTGGTGGTAAGTCTATTTGTTATCAATTACCGGCATATATGATGGAGGGCGCCGTTATTGTTGTATCTCCATTGCTTTCCTTAATGGAAGACCAAGTGAGTCAATTAAGATTATTTGGTGAAAAAAGAGTGGTTGCTTTCAATAGTTTTCGAACAATAGAAGAAAAACGAGAAGCACTACGTCGTCTTCATACATATAAATTTATTTTCGTTTCGCCTGAAATGCTTCAAATGCCAGTATTTCTGCACGCTTTAAAAAAAATTACCATCGCCTTATTCGTAATAGATGAAGCACACTGTATTTCGCAATGGGGTCATGATTTTCGTACTGATTACATGAAGTTAGGGCAGGTCATTGCATTTATGAAGTATCCTATTGTACTTGCTTTAACAGCAACTGCTACCAAACAAGTGCTCGATGATATTGCAGCCAGTTTGTCGATTGAGCATGCAGCACTGCATTTATACTCGATTGATCGCCCTAATATCGCCATTAAGGTAGAGAGTACAGAAACAGTGGAAGAAAAAAAAGAGAAGCTACTTCAATATGTGCAGCATTTACAAGGTCCTGGTATTATCTATTGTTCAAGCCGCTCTTGGAGCGAATCCATTTCACAATATTTACAAGCAAATGGTATTCAAAATGTCGCACATTATCATGGCGGTATGGAAAATGAAACGAGGCTATTGATTCAGCAGCAATTTATACAGAATCAGTTAGATGTTATCTCTTGTACAAGTGCATTCGGCATGGGAATTAATAAGCCGAATGTAAGGTATGTTATTCACTTTCATTATCCAAGCAATTTAGAATCCTATTTACAGGAGATTGGACGTGCGGGGCGAGATGGAAAAGATAGTATTGCTATTTTATTGATGAACCGTTTAGACCATGACCTGCCCATGTCTATCATTCGAGAAGAATTGCCTTCTAAAGAAATGATCGAGCATTTTCTTTCCCTTCTAGGAAGACAATCCAAAGAGAAATCATGGATTCACTTGGATGAAGCGCAGTATGTAGCGTGCAGTATAGCGGGATTTAGTGAACAGCATTGGAGATTTATTAAATATCATTTGGAATTGTTAGGTATGCTCAGCGAGGAGCACGTGAACATGTTATTACTTACAGAAGATTTAGTAGAACGTTTATATAAGCATGTTGTACTACGTTTAAATGAAAAGTTTGAAAAGCTGCATAAGATGAGAACATGGCTTGAAACAGAAGGCTGCAGAAGAGAGGCTTTGTTACAAGTATTTTCAAACAAGAAACAGATATATTTAAAAAACTGTTGTGATAATTGCGGGATTGATTTAAACGACTACCAACGACAAAAAAACTGTTCTGTTCCGAAAATGTATGATTGGGAAACGGAGCTGCAGTTGTTATTAGGTGTAAAAAAAATGGAGGGGTTATGATAAAACGTGACAGTTTGATTCAGACTATGACTGATAGGGAGCTTAGGTTGAATCTCTATATAACACAGCTCATTCTGCTCGGTATAAGCGGTGTTTTGATTTTTTTATTGTTTGACAATGTTCGTGATATTCTTCATTTTTGGAAATGGCAGCCACTCTTTATTTTGATGTGGGGAGGGGGGGCTGCTTTGCTAATTGTCGGAATTGATTTTTTGGCTATGAAGATGCTCCCGGAAAGTACGTTTGATGATGGCGGCATTAATGAAAGAATGTTTCAGGGGATTTCTGTTCCGCACTTATTATTGTTGACATTATTTATTGGTTTTACAGAAGAATTACTGTTTAGAGGGATTATTCAAACACAGTTTGGAATAGGTATTGCTAGTATTGTATTTGCTGTGCTGCATGTAAGGTACATTACTAAGCCATTTTTATTTACATTTGTCATAATTATCAGCATTGGTTTTGGATTGTTGTTTGAATATACAAATAACCTATTTATAACCATCTTTGCTCACTTTCTTGTAGATTTTATAATGGGATTGTATTTGCGGAAAGAGGATGGATTAAGCAAGGATGCGTGATTTTGAAACGTTTTTTCATCCCTGTACAAGAAGGGATGGGGATGTTTTTTAGAGATGGAGCATTTTAATGACCATAATTGAGAACATTTTGTGAAAGAAATACACAAGCACGCAAATATTCAAATAACATTCAATATTTTATTGTTCGTGTTTGGGAAAAATATGGTATAAACAAAATATAGAAACTATAAATTAGCGAGGTGGATTCTATGTTCGTAAAAAGTATTATGATACCGAGACACCGTTGCATCACTGTTCAATATGAGGACAATCTGGCTGTTGCATTAACAAAGATGGAGGAGTATGATATTGAGTCTTTGCCAGTGATTAAGGATGAGCGATATGAAGGAGTTATTACTCGATTTGGCATCTATGAGGACTTTTTTCATTCTTCTATGAGCAAAGATGAGTTTCTAGAACAAACTAAAGCAGGCGAGGCAGCTCGCCGTAAAGATGTGTATTTCAAGGGAGAAGAAGTGTTTGAAAATGCTCTTCTAACATTAAAAAGTTTTCCTCTTGCCCCTGTTATAGATGAAAGTAATAAATTATTGGGGATTGTGACACGATTTGATGTGTTAGACCAATTCAGGAGCGCATTTGGTGTGGGGAAAAGCGGAGTTCGTATTGCGGTTGCCTGTATAGAAGCTGAGGGACAGATTGCCAAAATTGCGGACCTTTCAAAATCTTATCATGACAATATTATATCGCTTTCCACATTTGATGAAACGGATAAGCTTATGAGGCGTATCGTTATTAAAGTGGAGAAAAATAAAAATATGGACAAGTTTATTCATAAGTTAGAAACGGCAGGTTTTAAGGTGCTGGATATTCAAGAAGATTAAAAAGCCTTCCGATACATGAAAGTGTATCGGAAGGCTTTTTATATTCTATTAACATTGTGTTATTATTTGTATAGGTTATTTGTTAATAAATGTATAACTATATTATAAGGAGATGAAGAATGAGTATTTTACTTGTTGTGACTGTCGGGGGAATTTGCGGAATACTGTTACTGCTTCATATGTATCGAGAAGCATTTCGCAATACGGTGTTGGAACAGGATATAACCTTTGTGGATTTTCCAGAGAGTTTTGATAGAATTGTTGTGTTTTTTATTTCAGATATTCATAAAAGAAAAATAGCGCATGAAATTGTAGATAAAGTAAAAGGGAAGGCGGACGTGGTTATTATAGGAGGAGATTTACTAGAAAAAGGCGTTTCAATGAAACGAGCTGCGGACAATATAAAAATGTTAACTGAAATAGGACCTACATATTTTGTATGGGGAAATAATGACTATGAGGTCGATTATCATGAATTAGACGCACTTTTGCTTGATTATAAAGTTAAAATCTTGGATAATACCGGGGTACTATTCGAATCAAAAGAAGAGGAGAAGCTAACGATTCTCGGAGTAGATGATGCTACACTTAAACGTGATAGATTGGATTTGGCATTGAATGACTGTGAACAAGAAGGTTTTCGTATTCTTATCAGCCATAACCCGGAAATCATCAATAAAATTTCTGCAGAAGACCGTGTCAGTTTGGTATTAAGCGGTCATACACACGGGGGACAAATTCGCCTTTTGGGTGTTAGCCCATATTTAAAAGGAGGAGTATACCTATACCCTCATACAACGTTGTTTGTCAGTAACGGGTATGGTACAACCAAGTTGCCATTTAGACTTGGTGCACCTGCACAAACACATTTGATTACCATAACGAGAAGCAGCTAATTATAAGGTGGGAGTATTGATGCCGATTCAAGGGAAGTACAATATTAAAGCAATATCAAATATGCTTGGCATTCAGCCTGGAACATTGAGAGCATGGGAGAGACGTTATCAGATTATCGCTCCAAAGCGAAATGAAGCCGGTCATCGGTTATATACAGAAGAACATGTAAGTATATTGAAATGGTTAATAGCAAAAGTAAATGAAGGCTTTACAATTGGCCAAGCAGTCAGTTTGTTAGAAAGCAGTCAAATGAATAATCAATTTTTACTGGACCGTGAAGATGATCGAACTGATAGTTTAAGTGAGGCAATTCTCCATGCACTTTTGAAATTTGATGAAGTGAAAGCACATGAGTATTTAAATGAAGCATTTAGTTTATTTACTATAGATAAGGTCACGATGGATATTTTAGCGACAGTGTTGGTGAAAATAGGACAACTTTGGATGGATAAAGCTATTACAAGTGCTCACGAGCACTACGCAACCTCATTTTTACGTTCTCGTATCGGAATGATTTATCATAATTTACCGATCAATGGAGTGCTTCCGAAAATAGTTGCTGTATGCGGACCGGGAGAATTCCATGAATTAGGACTTCTGATTTTCACGATTTATTTAAGACGCAAAGGATTTCAAGTGATTTATTTAGGTGGGAGTGTA
This sequence comes from Bacillus sp. 165, assembly GCF_017742235.1. Lineage (GTDB taxonomy): Bacteria > Bacillota > Bacilli > Bacillales > Bacillaceae_G > JAGHKQ01. The sequence continues at coordinate 178,436 of NZ_JAGHKQ010000001.1, read as the reverse complement.
GCAGATAAAGATATTGATGTTGTTATAGGGGAGGTCAGCCCAAAATTTATTTTCTTATCGTGTACTCTTCAGAAAAACATTGTCGGAACCGTTAAGCTTGCAAATAGAATACAAAAAGAATATGATTGTCTTTCGGTAGGTCTTGGTGGTGCAGGCTTTTTAGAGTTGCCAGAGCAGGAAAAACAGGCAATCAGCGAGTATTTAGTAGGAAATACGAAAGAAGAATGGGACGAATGGATTAAGAGCAGAATGGTTATCTAAGGAAAGAACTCTCTGCAATAAGAACCATCTATTTTCTTTCTCATATACTGAAGGTATGCAGGACGGTAAGGAGGTTTAGAAATGAGGCTTGAGCGTCTGAATTATAATAAAATAAAAATTTTTCTAACATTTGATGATTTATTGGAACGAGGACTTACAAAAGAGGACTTATGGCAAAACGCTCCTAAAGTACAGCAATTGTTCCGTGATATGATGAATGAAGCAAGTAAGGAACTCGGGTTTGAAGCAGATGGTCCTATTGCTGTAGAAGTATTTTCATTACAAGCGCAAGGAATGGTTGTAATTGTTACTAAGGAACATCAGGAATCGGAATTAGAAGAAGATTTCAGCGATGAGTTTATCGAAATGCAGGTTACACTCGATGAGAGTGATGATATACTGTATGAGTTTGCCAACTTTGAAGATATTATTTCGTTGGCACAATATTTATATCCTCTAGGAATTATAGGCGGGAGGTTGTACTCCTTCCAGAACGGGTTTTATTTACTGCTTAATGAAGAATCGGCAAATCTATCGAATGAAACCCTCATTGCTATACTGGCAGAGTATGGAAGTTCTGCTACTATTACCATTTATCGATTAATGGAATATGGAAAAGAATTAATGAGAGAAGATGCTATTACTCAGCTTTATCATCATTTTGTCGCAAAGAAAAAGCCTCAGCATTAATAAGTTGAGGCTTTTATTATGCTCGATACTTTAATGTTTTATACATAATTAATATGAATAGGTAATCTTCTTAAAATTCCTAATATAAAAATTTTTAGAAATAATATTTTTTTCTTTTCGATTGAGATAAAAAGCAATATAATAATGTTGCAAGCGTTTACAAGTTTGTTTTTAAAAAATGTAAATAAAGTTTGTTTTTGCTTTGCATCATCGATATAACGGTGTATACTAGGCATGAAGATTATTAAACAAGTGAATGTTACAGGGGGTTTACTTACCATGGTAGCCGATAAGTCAGGAGATCAAAAGCAACAAGGAAGAGAACATTTAGATGTGTTAAAACCAACGCAAATTGTTATTAAAGAAGCGCTTGAGAAGCTAGGCTATCCTCAAGAAGTATATGAATTATTAAAAGAACCAATCCGTATGATGACTGTGAAAATACCAGTTCGTATGGATGATGGTACAGTTAAAATATTTACAGGCTACCGTGCTCAGCATAATGATGCAGTTGGTCCTACAAAAGGTGGAATCCGTTTCCATCCTAACGTAACAGAAAATGAAGTGAAAGCGTTGTCCATTTGGATGAGCTTAAAATGTGGTATTGTAGATTTGCCATATGGAGGCGGTAAAGGCGGTATTGTTTGTGATCCGCGTGAAATGTCTTTCCGTGAATTAGAGCGTTTAAGCCGTGGTTATGTTCGAGCAATTAGTCAGATTGTGGGTCCAACTAAAGATATTCCAGCTCCGGATGTATTTACAAACTCTCAAATTATGGCGTGGATGATGGATGAATACAGTCGAATCGATGAATTTAATTCTCCAGGATTCATTACAGGAAAACCATTAGTGCTTGGTGGTTCACACGGTCGTGAATCAGCAACTGCCAAGGGTGTAACAATTTGCATTCGTGAAGCTGCGAAAAAGCGTGGTATTAGCTTAGAAGGTGCTCGCGTAGTTGTACAAGGATTCGGTAATGCAGGAAGCTTTTTATCAAAGTTTATGCATGATGCTGGTGCTAAGGTTATCGCTATCTCTGATGCTTATGGTGCTTTGCACGATCCGAACGGCTTGGATATTGATTATTTATTAGATCGACGCGATAGCTTTGGTACAGTAACAAAGCTGTTTAAAAATACAATTTCTAATAAAGAATTGCTGGAGCTTGAATGTGATATTTTAGTGCCTGCAGCGATTGAAAACCAAATTACAGAAGACAATGCTGAAAATATTAAGGCTAAAATAGTCGTAGAGGCAGCGAATGGACCGACTACTTTAGAAGCAACAAAAATTTTGACTGAACGAGGTATTCTTCTTGTTCCAGATGTACTAGCAAGTGCGGGCGGTGTTACTGTGTCTTACTTTGAATGGGTACAAAATAACCAAGGCTACTATTGGACTGAGGAAGAAGTAGAAGAAAAGCTGGAAAAAGTAATGGTTAAATCATTTAATGCAATTTATGATACTGCACAAATCCGCAAAGTTGATATGCGTCTTGCAGCATATATGGTCGGAGTTCGGAAAATGGCGGAAGCAAGCCGTTTTCGCGGTTGGGTATAAAAGAGCAAAACACGATTCTGAAAAGGGTCGTGTTTTTTAGTGTCTTTTAAAAATTTCATGTAGCGAATGTTTTAAAAGAAAGGCTCTGTTAAAGTATATTGTTGATTTTTAAATAAAAGAAATAGACCACAAAATGGTGGTCTTTGCTTTTTCTTATATAACTAAAACATGCATTAGGTACAAAAGGATTTACTTTTTAAATTCTTTGTACTCGTCAATGTAAAAAGTAACATAACCACAATTTGGGCATACAGCTGCTTTTGTTTTTGCTGATATATTATTGAAAAATCCCTTACCTTTTTGACTAATTTTAATACCACTCAAATCACCTTCAACAGTTACTTTACATTCTTCTATCATTTCAGTTTGACATTGATTACAAATCCTTTTCATATCAAACACTCCTATTAGTTTGATTAAAAATTTATCTCTTAAATTATTTCTACAATAAGGTGTTGCTTTCCTTGTTTAACTATCCTGCCATTTAGTTGTATAAGAAAATCAACAATCTTTTATAACAGAGCCAAAAGAAAAGTAGTACGGATAATTTACTTTGTCGAAAAGAATATAGAAAATATGTTCGTATTCTTGGTGAGAACACTTGTTCTTACGTGTGCATCCATGCTATAATTTAGTCAAGCATAAGGAATAAATTGATTAAAAAAGGTGAGGGGTATAATATGATTCAGAATAGTTTGATAGTACCGAGGACAATCCAAAAAGAAGCGAAAAAAGGTGTGTCGCTCCGAGAGAAGATAGCTCGTGTCAATATGTTTTTTGGCTTGGAGAACCGTTCAGATTGCATCTGGTTTTATGGAGTTTACGGGCTTTCTTTAAGTATTTTGGTGTTTACTTTTGTGCTGTCAAACATCCTCGATACCTTTCATGGATAATAATGCTCATTCTAATCAGGAGAGATGCATACATATAATTACGTGTATGTTAGGCATTGATTCTGCTGACGGAGTTGAGACCAATGAGATTTCCAATTAATCGAAATTATATTTCATTTGGGAATTCTAGACCTGGAAAACGATTGTCAAAGGTAAAGTTTATTGTAAGTCATGATACGGGAAATCCCGGAAGCACTGCGATGGGCAATCGTAATTACTTTGAAGAAGTTCAGCCTAAGTCTTCTGCACATGCTTTTATAGATGATAAAGAAATTGTAGAGATGATTCCTTTAGATGAAGTGGCATACCACGTTCGTTACAGTGTTCCGGCAGATAATGAAATTTACGGGTTAGATGCAAACAGTGCAGCTATAGGAGTGGAGTTATGCTATGGAGGAAATATAAGCTTTTGGGATGCATACACTCGCTTTACATGGTATCATGCCTATCTCTGTCAACGATTTGGTTTAGATCCCAAAAACAGTATCGCATCTCATAAACAATTAGATCCAAAACGAAAAATTGATCCGATTAATGTGTTAACTCAGCAAGGCATATCATTTCAGCAGTTCTTGAGCGATGTACACCGTATGTACGTATCTATACGTTAATTGAAAAAAATGGAATACAATTAATTGTGATGATGGCCTACTATAAGAAGTAGGTCTATTATTTTTTGAAAAACATATTTTTTGACAGGTTTTAAATCTAGAATATATGATTGTTTGTATTACAGCAGGAACTTGGGAGTGAAGCAAGTGCAAGAAGAAAAAGTAATTATAATTGGCGGAGGTCCATGCGGACTGGCGGCAGCTATCTCAATGCAAAACATCGGAATCGATGCATTGGTAATTGAAAAAGGAAATATAGTAAACGCTATTTACCATTATCCGACGCATCAAACCTTTTTCTCTTCAAGTGAAAAATTGGAAATAGGGGATATTGCCTTTATTACTGAAAATCGCAAACCAGTACGAAATCAAGCACTGGTATATTATCGTGAAGTTGTAAAGAGAAAGAAGCTTCGCATTCATGCTTTTGAAACAGTAACGAGTGTATCGAAGCAAAGTAGTGGTTCTTTTGTCGTTCGTTCTCAAACAGAGGGGAAAGAAAGGAAATATACTGCGAAATACATCATTGTTGCTACAGGGTACTACGATAATCCGAATTTTATGAATATACCGGGTGAAGATCTAGAGAAGGTCTCTCATTATTTTAAAGAAGCCCATCCGTATTTTGATCATGATGTTGTCGTAATTGGAGGGAAAAATTCTAGTGTTGATGCTGCTTTGGAGCTTGTAAAAGCTGGGGCGCGTGTAACGGTTTTGTATCGCGGCGCTACATTTTCTCCAAGCATTAAGCCGTGGATATTGCCTGAATTCGAGGCTTTGATTCGGACTGGTACTATCAATATGGTATTTAACTCTTATTTGAAGGAAATTACAGAAAAAGCTGTTATATATACAGTGGGAAATAAGACGGTTACTATAAAAAACGACTTTGTCTTTGCTATGACAGGCTACCATCCTGATCATAGTTTTTTAACAGAAATGGGAGTAAGTATTGATAAAGAAACTGGCAGACCAATGTATGATGCAGATACAATGGAGACTAATGTTGAGGGGATTTTTATTGCTGGAGTCATTGCTGCCGGTAATAATGCTAATGAGATTTTTATCGAGAACGGACGTTTTCATGGTGACCAAATTGCAAAAGCTATTGCAATACGTGATTAAAAAAGCCTCAAATTATTGAGGCTTTTTTAATACATAAATATTTCATGAAGCTTATTTGGGTCGTTTGTTACTTCTAGTGCTACAAGAAGCTTGATTCTCGCTTTTTGTCCGTTCAATCCGTTAGAGAAAATAACACCCATATCCTTTAGTTGTTTGCCGCCGCCTTCATATTCATAAACATCTTCAGCGATTCCATTAAAGCAACGTGAGACAAGGACAACAGGAATCCCTTTTTCAATGAATGTCTTGATAATAGGTACAGTTCTTGGCGGTAAATTTCCTTGTCCTAGAGCCTCTATAATTAAACCGTCCACTTGTATACTGTGAATAGCCTGTAAAATCATTTCATCCATACCTGCATAAGCCTTTAATAACACAACATGCTTTGTTGTGTTATCGATTTTATACGTATCACGATTTAATAAGGTTTGATGGAACATAACTCCTCGCTTTGTTACAATCCCAATTGGTCCGTACTGCGGGCTTTGGAATGTTGCTACATTACTGGTATGCGTTTTAGTTGCATTTTTTGCGCAATGAATCTCATCATTTAAAACGAGCAGCACTCCTTTTCCTCTTGCTTCTTCACTTACAGCTACACGGATGGCGGAAATAAAGTTGTGCAGTCCGTCAGCTCCGATTTCGTTACTTGATCGCATAGCTCCTGTTACGACTACAGGGATATTAGATTGCACAGTTAAGTCTAAAAAATAGGCCGTTTCTTCTAACGTGTCAGTACCATGTGTAATGACAACACCATCTACCCCATCCCTCACGACTCTCTCATCAATAAGCTTCTGTAGAGTAATCATTTCATTTGGTGTCATATGGGGAGAAGGTAGATGAAATACGTCTTCCACGACTAGTTCTGCTATAGCGGATAAGTTTGCTCCATGCTGTAAAAGCGGATTATTTCTTTGTTGTTTCACAGAGCCTGTTTCTTTATCTTCTTCCATGGCGATTGTACCGCCAGTGTGTAATATTAAAATCTTTTTCAATACATTCCCCTACTTTCCAATGTTCTTTTGGTGCAAATGGTATGTTCGTGTACAAATAGAGTATGAGTAGTTAGAAAGAACACCGAACACTATTACCATAACATGCAATAGAGCTGCCTACAATGAAAAAAGTAAGGAAATAAACGGGTATAAAATTATGCAGTTGTCCGATACTAAAAAGCATGAAGCGAGGAGGTAGTCGGTGTGCAAAGGGCAGAGCGGATCATTATAAAACTTGCTGTTATTCAACTCGTATTTTTACTTTTATCTCAAGCGTTGCTTACACAACCGGAAATTGCCGGGTATTTATCTAAAGTCGTATATTATGAAGGTGTCACAAAGGGGTATGTGACCAATGTATTAGAAACATTAAAATAAAGCCAATAGTTTTTCCTGGTTCTTATTATTTAAATGGCACAAGGGATATGCTACAATAGTTTCAGAATTTCATGGGAAAAAGGTAGAACAAGCAAAAGCAGGGAAACCTGCTTTTTGCTTGTTCTAAGCATTGAGGAGGATTTTATGAATAAGAAAATTTCAATCGCTATAGACGGACCGGCAGCTGCTGGGAAAAGCACAGTCGCCAAAATTATTGCGAAACGTCTGTCATATTTATATATTGATACGGGTGCGATGTATCGTGCGCTGACTTATGCAGCCTTAAAACATGACGTAGATTTAGATAATGAAAGCCAATTGCTTGCCTTGCTGCAGTCTATCAGTATTGAACTAAGGCAAGAGCAAGACTTTCAGACAGTATTGGTTAATGGGGAAGATGTCACGGAAGTCATTCGTACTCCTGAAGTGACAAATCAAGTGTCAATCGTAGCTAAGCATCGTCTCGTCCGTGAAGAAATGGTGCGACGTCAGCAGTTGCTTGGACAAAATGGCGGAGTGGTGATGGATGGGCGTGATATTGGAACCCATGTATTACCTAAAGCAGAAGTGAAGATTTTTCTTCTTGCTTCGGTTGAAGAGCGTGCACACCGCCGTCATATAGAGAATATTTCAAAAGGGTTTGAATCTAATCTTGAAAAGTTAAAAGATGAAATTGCTGCGCGTGATAAGCTTGATTCTGAGCGGGAAGTGGCACCTTTAAAAAAAGCAGAGGATGCAATGGAACTAGATACAACCTCCCTTTCTAAGGAAGAAGTTGTAGAAAAGATGATGGATATTGTACAATTAAAGTTAACACAATAAGGAAAGATGCTCTGCTCTTTCCTTGTTTCTATTTTCAAGGAACAGAAGCAATATACTTGACAAATTATTGGATTTGTTAGAAGTTAGTAAAGGAAGATATTTTCTAAATATTTGTATTACAAGTACGTACAAATGGAAAGTTATATGTTCCATTTACTACATACATACAATTGTATTGACATTATAGTAGGGAGGTATTTCCATGGTAGAAAAAATGAATGAAGAAGTGGTAGAAGCAAAGACTTTTCAAGTAGGGGATGTAGTTTCAGGTCAAGTAACAAAAGTAGAAGATAAGCAAGTGCTTGTGGATGTGGGTTACAAAACAGAAGGTATTATCCCGATTAGTGAACTGGCAAATGTTCATATTGAAAAAGCAGGAGATGCAGTGCAGGAAGGTCAAACACTAGAGTTAAAAGTCATTAAACTTGAAGAGGATGATCTTGTATTGTCCAAGCGTGCTGTAGATGGTGAAAAAGCTTGGGATGTATTATATGCTAAGTTTGAAAGCGGTGAAGTATTTGAAGTAACTGTAAAAGATGTTGTAAACGGCGGTCTTGTTGCAGATTTAGGCGTGAGAGGATTCATTCCAGCGTCCCTAGTAGAAGCTCATTATGTAGAAGACTTTTCCGATTACAAAGGTAAGACGTTAACTGTAAAAATTGTTGAATTGGATAAAGAGAAAAATCGTGTGATCCTTTCCCATAAAGCAGTTGTAGAAGAAGAGCTGCAAGCCAAGAAGAAAAATGCAGTGCAGTCTATTAAAGCTGGAGAAGTAGTCGAAGGAACTGTACAGCGTTTAACGGATTTTGGTGCATTTGTTAACATTGGCGGAGTAGATGGATTAGTTCATATTTCTCAATTATCACATGAGCGTGTAGAAAAGCCATCTGATGTATTGCAAGAAGGTCAAACGGTTAAAGTAAAGGTTCTTTCTGTTGATGCAGATACACAACGCGTTTCTTTATCTATGAAGGCTGTTCAACCTGGTCCATGGTATGGAGTAGCAGAAAAAGTCAAAGTTGGCAACATTATGGAAGGTACAGTAAAACGTCTTGTGACATTTGGCGCATTTGTTGAAATCTTACCTTCTGTAGAAGGGTTGGTACATGTTTCACAAATCGCAAATAAACATGTGAAAAATCCTAACGAAGTACTTGAAGTTGGTCAATTAGTTCAAGTAAAAGTACTGGAAGTAAATGAATCTGACAAGCGTATTTCTTTAAGTATAAAAGAAGCTGCAGAGGAAGAGGTAAAAGAAGATTTTACTAAATATCAACCAAGCCAAGAAACTTCTATGTTCCAATTAGGGGATTTAATTGGAGATCAGCTGAAGAAATTAAAAAAATAATGGGGGATTTGTGTGAGCAGAGCACAACGAAAACTTGATCATGTACAACATGCGATTTCTACTGGACAATCGCGTTGTCATGGATTTCAAGATATTTCCTTTGTTCATCAAAGCTTACCGAACACCGCGTTGCAAGATGTATGTCTGAAGACGCAAATAGGCGAACTTTTCCTAAGTTCGCCTATTTTAATCAATGCAATGACTGGCGGCGGCGGGGAACAAACGGAAAAAATTAATGAGGGGCTCGCGCTGGCAGCGCATCATCATGGTATTGCTATGGCGGTCGGTTCTCAAATGGCAGCTTTAAAAGATATGAATGAAAAGAAGTCTTTTCAAGTAGTTCGCAAGGTTAATCCTGATGGAATTGTATTTGCTAATTTGGGAAGTGAAGCTACTATTGAACAAGCGAATCGAGCAGTTTCCATGCTTGAAGCAAATGCTATACAAATTCATTTAAACGTTATCCAGGAGCTAACCATGCCCGAGGGAGACCGAGATTTTACCGGTGCATTGCGCCGTATTGAAACAATTGTACAGCAATGCGATGTACCTGTAATTGTTAAGGAAGTTGGATTTGGTATGGGGCAGGAGACGATCCGTTCTTTAGAGGAAATCGGAGTTACAATCATTGATGTGGGTGGATTTGGTGGAACAAATTTCGCAAACATTGAAAATGCAAGACGTACACGAGTATTATCTTATTTTAATGAATGGGGAATTCCTACTGCTGCTTCTATAGCTGAGGCTTATTCTACAGGGAAAACAGCTTCTTTTATTGCATCAGGCGGAGTACAAACCGCGTTAGACTGTGCAAAGGCGTTGGCTTTAGGGGCATCTGCAGCCGCATTTGCAGGTTACTTTTTAAAGATATTGCTCAATGAAGGAATTGAGCCCTTAATAAAAGAAATAGGACTCATTCATGAAGACCTGAAAATCATGATGACTGCCCTTGGAGCAACGACTGTGTCTGATATGCACCAAGTTCCATTAGTCATTACAGGAGAAACATATCATTGGCTGCAGCAAAGAGGAATCCAGACAACAGGGTTTAGCCAAAGAAAAGCGATGCAACGATAATGTTGCATCGCTTTTTGTATTTCACTAAGATACCATTCTGAGATTTACAAGTGCTAGTGTTGGTTTTGCTGACGGGCTTGTTCCGGTGTATCTAAACCGGTCGCTCCAGGGTATTGTAATGATTGGTCACGGTCAGATTCCACTCTTCGCGATTGTTTGAGCTTTTTTTCTTGGCGATCTTTCCCCATGATTCCCACCTCCTTACTATCAGTGTTTGTGAATGGACAGAAACTATTCAGTCTGGGAGATTAATTTTCATAAATTCATTCCATACTGGAAATAGTAGGAGGTAGAAACATGGAAGGAAGCATATTTTACTGTTTGTGTTGGGGCGGTTGGATTATAGCGACATTTATGATGAAAAAAAATACACAACGGAATTTAACAGCTGTGTTTTTATTGCTTCTTATTATGGGGGCATCAGCGAATATTCCTCTAGGTGTGTTTCATGTAAATGGAAGCACTGTTGTACTTATTGTCTATGGATTTTGTATATTAGCAAAGCAAACAACGTGGAAGATCATTTATTCTGTTATATCCACAACAGTTGTTGCGATGATTTATGCAACTTTTCATTTGATTGAATTGTATGATCCGGTTTGGATTGCAATAAACCGAGTAGTTATGCTGAGTGGACTGTTAGTATACGGAGTAATCTTACTTGTAAAAGAACGGCAAATGAGAGTCGCTATTCTGTTTATTGGAATTGTACAAGGAGAATGGTTTGTCGCCTTAGTCTTAAAAAAATTTGGTTTTCATAATGATATTGGCTCTTATGCTTTTTTGGATGTGTTATCTGGGTCTATAGCTCTTATGTATAGCTTGTATACGCTGTTTAAGGGTTTTACTTATCTAGAGCAATTTAAGCAAAAACAAGTAAGGGAGAGACAAGGGTAGCCTATGAATCAATATACTTATCCAATATTATTTGGAGTTATCGTCGGACTTGCCACAAGATTGTATATGCTGCGAACTGATACAAGGCAATATCCAACCCGCTTGCACGGGAAGGTAGTGCATGTCGCAATGGGATTTATTGCAGCAGCGTTAGGCGCAATTGCAATTCCATCTATTATGAAAAAGGATTTTTCCGCTATCACATTTCTTACTCTAGCTGCTTCACAATTTCGTGATGTTCGCAATATGGAGAGAAACACTTTGTCGCAATTGGATGGGTATGAACTCGTTCCAAGAGGAAGTACCTATATTGAAGGCATTGCTCTTGTATTTGAAAGCAGAAACTACTTAGCTATTTTTACTTCATTTGTCACTACGTTTGCTTATTTGGCTTGGAATGTCTATGCAGGAGTAGCAGCAGGTATTATTAGCTTTATTATTGCACGCAGACTGATGACTGGAAACAAGCTCGTAGACCTTGTAGAAATTGAACATGTACCGCTTCGATTTGAAGGGGCAGGGTTGTATATAGATAATATCTATATTATGAATATCGGATTGCCTGTCAGACAGGAAGAGATTATGCGGTATGGAATGGGGTTTATTTTGAAACCGAAGTCCATGGATGCGCAAATTACGTTAGCAAACTTAGGGCAGCGCCAAGCGATTTTACATGATATGTCTGTTGCATTAGGTGTATATCGTGATTCTGGGACTCCGGCATTGGTTCCACTTGCTAAGCGGGATTTAAATGATGGAAGAATAGGGGTATTTGTCTTGCCTCAAGAGCAGGATGTAGATAGGGCTATGCGTGTTATCGGCCAAGTTCCTACATTAGAAAATGCAATCCGTATGTCGAGTAAGGCGTTAAATCGGGAGCGTGAAGAAGTATGACATCGCTTACTAAATGTATACTAGCAGTGATTACAACAGACGACAGCAAATTTGCTGGAGGGGCGCCTTTGTTTACTTGTGAATCTGTTGAGGAGATGGAATTTGTTGCAGCTAATTTGGAAGCGATTCTGGATGGAATTGCTCACCGTTTGCAAGAAAATGTATATATTATTGTGAAGCATTAGGAAAGTATGATATAATTTGTGTGGTTTTCAGCCTTTTGTAAACGAAATGATAACAAGTATCCCTTCTTATAAAAGAAGGGCTTTTTACATAAGGACATAAGAAAAGGAAAGGATGGGAACAATGGCAAAACCTGTAGTTGCAATAGTAGGTCGCCCGAATGTAGGGAAGTCCACTATTTTTAATCGTATTGTAGGAGAGAGAATTTCCATTGTTGAAGATATACCAGGAGTAACGAGAGACCGTATTTACAGTGCGGGAGAATGGTTAAATCATGAATTTAATATTATTGATACAGGTGGAATTGATATTGGAGATGAGCCGTTTTTAACTCAAATTCGTCAGCAGGCTGAAATCGCCATTGACGAAGCGGATGTTATTATTTTTATGACGAACGGCCGTGAAGGTGTAACAGCTGCAGATGAAGAGGTAGCGAAGATTTTATACAAATCAAAAAAACCGGTTGTGTTGGCGGTCAATAAAGTGGATAATCCAGAAATGCGCAATGATATATATGACTTTTATGCGCTTGGATTTGGTGAGCCTTATCCGATTTCGGGTTCACATGGATTAGGGTTAGGAGATTTGCTTGATGCTGCGGTCGAGCATTTTCCTAAAAATGATACAGACAGTTATGATGAAGAGACAATAAAATTTTCTTTAATTGGCCGTCCGAACGTAGGAAAGTCGTCTCTTGTAAATGCGTTACTTGGTGAAGATCGTGTAATTGTCAGCAATATTGCAGGAACGACGCGTGATGCAGTCGATACGCCGTATCATAAAGATGGACAAGACTATGTCATCATTGATACAGCGGGTATGCGTAAAAGAGGAAAAGTGTATGAAAGCACCGAAAAATACAGTGTACTGCGTGCGTTACGAGCGATAGAGCGTTCAGATGTTGTGCTCGTTGTGTTAGACGGAGAAGAAGGTATCATTGAGCAAGATAAAAAAATTGCAGGTTATGCACATGAGGCGGGACGTGCAGTTGTGATTGTTGTAAATAAGTGGGATGCAGTAGAAAAAGATGAAAAAACGATGAAGGAGTTTGAGGAAAAAATCCGTGCTCATTTCCAATTTTTGGATTATGCACCAATCGTATTCTTATCTGCGAAAACAAAAAAGCGCATCCATACATTACTGCCGATGATTAATGTGGCTAGTGAAAGTCATGCTATACGCGTACAAACAAATGTATTGAATGATGTGATTATGGATGCAGTTGCTATGAATCCAACCCCGACTCATAATAACAAGCGTTTGAAAATCTATTACGCCACGCAAGTAGCGGTGAAGCCGCCTACATTTGTAGTGTTTGTTAATGATCCGGAATTACTTCACTTTTCTTACGAGCGTTTCTTGGAAAATCGTATACGTGACGCCTTTGGTTTTGTCGGAACACCAATTAAAATTAAAGGAAGAGCAAGAGACTAACTGAAAAGAGGGTGTGATTTCATGGGGAACATTACAGTAGTGGGAGCAGGAAGTTGGGGTACAGCATTGGCCTTAGTGCTGGCTGATAATGGTAATGAAGTCCGTCTATGGGGAAATAATCCAGAGCATATTGCTGAAATCAACGAGACGCACCAAAATCATCGTTACTTGCCTGGAGTGGATTTGCCGGCAAATATACAGGCATATGCATCACTAGAGGAAGCCCTTAGTGAAGTGAGTCATGTATTGCTTGTTGTACCGACAAAGGCGATCAGGGAAGTATGTCGAAAAATTCAAACTGTAATTAAGACGCCGGTAACGTTTATCCATGCGAGCAAAGGGATAGAGCCGGATACATCGAAGCGCATTTCGGAAATGATTGAAGAGGAAATACCGTCACACCTTATAAAAGAGGTGGTAGTATTATCGGGTCCGAGTCATGCGGAAGAAGTGGGACTCCGCCACCCGACTACCGTTGCTTCTGCATCTAAAAATATGAAGGCAGCGGAAGAAGTGCAGGATTTATTTATGAATTCTTATTTTCGTGTATACACTAACCCGGATATAATTGGTGTGGAGCTCGGAGGAGCTTTGAAAAATATTATAGCATTGGCTGCAGGTATTACTGATGGTCTAGGGTACGGCGATAATGCGAAAGCGGCTCTTATGACAAGGGGATTAGCTGAAATTGCTCGGTTAGGACGGAAAATGGGCGCTAATCCGCAGACTTTCGCAGGTCTGGCTGGAATGGGTGATTTGATTGTCACATGTACAAGTGTGCACAGCCGAAATTGGCGTGCGGGAAACTTGTTGGGAAAAGGGCATTCGCTTGAGGAAGTATTGGAAAATATGGGAATGGTAGTCGAAGGTGTTAGGACAACAAAGGCAGCCTATCAATTGGCGGAAAAAATGGACGTTGAAATGCCGATTACAAGCGCTCTATACCATGTTTTATTTGACGGAAAAGATGTCAGGGAATCTGTAGATGCGCTCATGGGACGTGTACGCAAGCATGAAGTGGAGCACGCTCCCGATTTCTTGAGTTGATGGAGAGGAGGAAATCCTCTCTTTTTTCTTGATTTGGGTTTTTTCACCATTCCCACCCTTTTGCATACGATAAAATGTAGATTAATCGAGAGGGTGGGAAAGATGAGCAACAATTTTTTTGATAATGTTGAGAAACAAACGAAAGTAAATAAAGAAGATATTTTCAAGCTTGCATCATCTGTACAAAATGCAAATTTAAAAGATGAAAAAGTATTGCGGCAATTAATCAGCCAAGTAGCAGCCATGGCGGGAAGACCTGTTTCGAAAGAAAAGGAAGATCAAATTGTTAAAATGATCATAAATAATAATATGCCTGCTGATTTTAGTTCCTTAAGCAATATGTTTAAAAAATAAAAAAGTTTCCTTTTTAACTATAAACACTAGGTATTAATGTAGCATATGATATTATGTATGAAACCTGTATGAGCTGAAAATGGGATATTTAGTCAATCGAAGCGAAGTTGCCCTATTCGCTTCGGTTTTATTTTATACGGATGGACAAGCAAATATAGTTTTCCTCGTAATAATTTGCTAAAATAATAATGGGAAAGCTTACTAGAATCAGGAGAAATACCTAATAAAAGGAGATTGTACATATGTCTTTAGCTCTTATTAAAATGTGGTTTGCCCTTGGCGCCATAGTTGCTATGTTTATTTCTGTTGTTTTTATTTTATTAAGCAGACATAAAGTGAACAATAAATTTTTAAAAGCTATAATGGCTTTTATTGCCTATGCGCTTATGTTAGCTTCAGGATTCGTTATCTTTTTTGTTGTATTTAGCGGTCCGGTAAATGAATAGGAGAGGAACAAAACGTAATGAATAAATGGAAACTTTCTATTCTTTTTAGTATGGTTCTTTCGCTATTGACCGGTTGTTTGTATCCGGAGGAGAAAATGCAGCAAAATCAAATCCCCTATGCTGACCAGTTGACTGCGGTTCAAACGTCTGTAGATCAATATAAAGCTGCGAATTCGGGGCTTCTTCCTATCAAGACAAAAGATATGGAAACACCCATTTACCAAAAATATCCAATAGATTTCACGAAATTGTCTCCACGCTATATACAAGAGCCGCCAGGAAATGCTTATGAGAATGGAGGCATCTATCAATATGTACTGATAGATGTGGAAACAAAACCAACAGTCAGGCTTATTGACCTTAGAATTACAGAGCAGATTCGGGATGTAAAGCTTAAAATTCAAATGTATCGTGATCAGTACGGGTATCCCCCCTATAAAAAGGTAGTTGCAAATGGAGTATACACGTTAGATTATAAAAAGCTTCGCTACAAGGAAGAGCCGTTTGTAATTAGTCCGTATTCAGGGAAAAACCTCCCTCTAGTGATTGATAACAACGGAGAACTATATGTGGATTATCGAATGGATTTGTATGAAGTCTTACAAAAAAACAAAATAACTGTGCAGCCAGATGAGGATATTCGTTCTCTGCTAGTGAAAGATTCACCGTTTGTACCTGTTTATTCTCTCCCGTATACAGTGAAAGATAATGAGCCAATTTTTTTAGTCCAATGAGTCATGAACCCTTCTTGTTAGGAATAAGTTTCTAAAAGAAGGGTTTTTTGCTTCGTAATAATGCAGTGTCATTATAAGAGGCTAAAAATTTTTCGTTTAATCAGTCATAAAAAATAAGGACAAAATCATATTTATATAGTGTCCTAACTACTAGAAGAATCATATATTATTCCCAATAATTCTCAGGGAGGGAATCACTTGGAAAAGGTAGATATTTTTAAAGATATTGCCGAACGTACAGGCGGTGATATTTATTTAGGTGTAGTAGGTGCAGTTCGAACAGGTAAGTCTACTTTTATAAAAAAATTCATGGAATTAGCGGTGATTCCTAGCATTGCGAACGAAGCTGACCGTGCTAGAGCTCAAGATGAGTTACCGCAAAGTGCAGCAGGTCGAACAATTATGACGACAGAACCAAAGTTCGTTCCAAATCAAGCGGTGTCCATCCATGTCGGAGATGGGTTGGATGTGAATATTCGATTAGTTGACTGTGTTGGATATACAGTCCCAGGAGCGAAGGGATATGAAGATGAAAATGGCCCAAGGATGATTAATACGCCTTGGTACGAAGAACCAATCCCATTTCATGAAGCAGCTGAAATTGGGACACGTAAAGTCATTCAGGAACACTCCACCATTGGTGTTGTCATTACAACAGATGGAACGATTGGGGAAATACCGAGAAGAGATTACTTGGATGCAGAAGAACGGGTAGTAAATGAACTGAAAGAGGTAGGAAAGCCGTTTATTATGGTTATTAATACCGTTCAGCCATACCATCCAGATACAGAGCAGCTTCGTCAAAATTTAATTGAACAATACGACATTCCGGTTCTTGCAATGAGCGTAGAAGGGATGCGTGAAGGCGATGTTCTGAATGTGCTGCGTGAAGCGTTGTATGAATTCCCTGTTTTAGAAGTCAATGTCAATCTTCCAAGCTGGGTTATGGTTTTAAACGAAGAACATTGGCTGCGTCAAAGCTATCAAGAAGCTGTACAAGAAACGGTTAAAGATATTAAACGACTGCGGGATGTGGATCGCGTCGTGTGGCAATTTAGCCAATATGAATTTATTGACCGAGCAAGTCTGGCAGGAATTGATATGGGTCAGGGGGTCGCAGAAATAGATTTATATGCCCCGGATGAATTATATGATCATGTATTAAAAGAAGTGGTAGGAGTGGAGATTCGAGGTAAGGATCATTTGTTAAAGCTGATGCTTGACTTTACTCATGCGAAAGCAGAGTATGATCAAGTAGCCGAAGGATTACGAATGGTCAAACAGACAGGATACGGTATTGCTGCTCCTGCTTTAGCAGATATGAGCTTGGATGAACCAGAAATTATCCGCCATGGTTCTCGTTTTGGAGTTAAGCTGAAGGCGGTGGCTCCTTCCATTCATATGATTAAAGTAGATGTGGAGTCAACGTTCGAGCCGATTATTGGTACAGAAAAACAAAGCGAAGAATTAGTTCGTTATTTGATGCAAGATTTTGAGGATGACCCGCTTTCTATTTGGAATTCTGATATTTTCGGACGATCGTTAAGCTCTATTGTTCGCGAAGGTATACAGGCAAAACTGTCTTTGATGCCTGAAAATGCTAGATATAAACTGAAAGAAACGCTAGAACGCATCATTAATGAAGGTTCTGGCGGTCTCATTGCGATTATTCTATAGGTTGAAGGACTCCTTTTATAAGGGGTCTTTTTTTATAGATGAGTATGTACGAACATAAGAGGAATACTTCAGAAGAACAGTGTTTTTTTCAATGAAGCACGAAAAAGGGATTAGTTGAATCAAGTTTGCCTTTCATTACAATTCACGCCTCATTAATGCAGTTACTTTCAATGAAGAGCTGCAAGAAACGTAAGAAAATCATCGGCTGACGAAAATGTGGGTTGATAGAGATATTACTCTATTAGATACAAGGCGTATTAATATATTTTGTATTTATATACATAATATTGTGTTTTTAAATAAAATGAAAGTTACTCTCCTTTTAGGTGGTTAAAAAGCTTGATATATAAGGGATTATAAGGAGACCGCTTCATTCAATACAATAACAGATGATTGTCTAATATTTAGAATATGTTGTCAAGTATAGGCATTTTTTCATATTTTCTTGGTAACATTTTCTTTAAAAATATTGAATTATAAAGAATTATCGTATATTATAAGCCTTGATAATGATTTATCTGCTTATTTGTAGTATAGAAATTGAAAGTTTTGCCTACAAATGAAGATAAGATTCACTTTTACTGAATAAAAGTATCATTTGGGAGGAGGTGAATGGCATGAATAAAACAGATTTAATCAATGCGGTTGCAGAAGCTAGCGAAATTTCTAAAAAGGATGCTACTAAAGCTGTTGATGCTATTTTTGATTCAATTCTTGAAGCTTTAAGAAACGGAGATAAAGTTCAACTAATCGGCTTTGGTAACTTTGAGGTTCGTGAACGTGCTGCTCGCAAAGGTCGCAATCCTCAAACTGGTGAAGAAATTGAAATCGCAGCTAGCAAAGTTCCTGCATTTAAACCTGGTAAAGCTCTAAAAGATGCAGTGAAATAATCATTACATAATTAGAGCGTAAGGGGAGTTCCTAATAGGGACTCTTCTTTTTTGCTTTTAAAAACCATTATATGCTAGAATGACTTCGTAATGTATTTAAGGGTTTAGGAGGCTGCTATTGAATGACAAAAGTAAATTTAGAACAAATTGAACATGCGGTTCGTCTTATTTTAGAGGCTATCGGTGATGACCCGAATCGCGAGGGGGTTCTTGAAACTCCAAAGCGTGTTGCGAAAATGTACGCAGAAGTGTTTGCAGGAATGCACGAGGATCCTAAACAGCATTTGCAGAAGGTATTTGGAGAAGACCATGAAGAATTGGTGTTAGTGAAAGATATTCCATTTTATTCTATGTGTGAGCACCATTTAGTACCGTTTTATGGTGTTGCTCATGTTGCATATATACCGAAAGATGGACGGGTAACGGGATTAAGCAAACTAGCCCGTACTGTGGATACAATTGCTAGAAGGCCTCAATTGCAAGAGCGTATTACTTCTTCAGTTGCTAATGCGATTATTGAGGTGTTAGATCCTCATGGGGTGATGGTAGTAGTAGAAGCAGAGCATATGTGTATGACGATGCGCGGTGTAAAGAAACCTGGAGCGAAAACTGTCACTTCAGCTGTTCGAGGCGTGCTTGCAACTGATGCTCCTGCTCGTGCGGAAGTATTGTCTCTCATTAAAGGAAACTAGCAGAAAAGCAGGAAACTGCTTTTCTTTTTTATTGAGGAAAATGGAAGAAAGTATGTGTTATAATAAAATTTATGAACTGGACAATAGAGGACAAGGGTGATTAGTGTGTGGGATATGTATGAGGGCTTTACGACAGTAAAAGAGGAGCTTGATAAAAAATTGAAGCATCCGTTTTTGATGCAATATATTGAATATCCCGTCATAGATGAAGATAAGCTCCAATTGCTGTATTTCCTTTTGAAACATGCGAAATTAAATAATGAGCAAATTCAGCATTATGTTGTAACCATCATGCTCGTACAAATCGCCCTTGATACTCATGAAAAGGTATCCGTAAACTTAAATACAGAACAAGGGCAATCGCATAAGAGAAGACAGCTTACTGTCTTGGCCGGTGATTATTACAGCGGGTTATATTACTATATGCTCGCACAGCAGCATGATATCGCATTAATTCGTGCTTTGGCAGAAGGAATTAAAGAAATTAATGAGCATAAAATAAGTATTTATCAAAAAGACGGAAACTCTATAGATGAGGTGATCAACAGTGTGGAAACTGTTGAATCTGCTCTTATACAGAAAACTTGTGAGCATTTTAACGTACAGGAATGGAAGAGGTTTGCGGCTGTCATCTTATGTTTAAAACGCATAAAAAAAGAGTATCAGGATTATAAACAACAAAAAAAAGCTATGATATTTGAAGCATTTGGGCAAGTAAGCGGGGAAGACCCGGAATCCATTTATTTAAGATACATAAAGGATGCAGCATGGAGGCTTCAAGAATTGACCGAACAATCAGCTGAACTTGAACAGGCGGCGAAAGTGTTGGCACAAAAGTAAAACTGGAAGAAGGGTATGAGAAATGCAGCAATCGAAAGAAGAAAGAGTACATGATGTATTTGAAAAAATCTATAAAAAATATGATGTAATGAATTCTGTTATCAGCTTTCAGAGGCATATACAATGGCGAAAGAAAACAATGCAAATTATGGGTGTTCCAAAAGGAGCCTCCGCACTTGATGTATGCTGTGGGACTGCTGACTGGACAATTGCGCTTGCTGATGCTGTCGGTCCCACTGGAAAAGTATACGGACTTGACTTTAGTAAAAACATGCTGTCCGTTGGTGAGCAGAAGGTAGCAGCTCTAGAACTTAAGCAAGTGAAGTTAATACATGGAAATGCGATGCAACTCCCTTTTGAAGATAACACATTTGATTTCGTTACGATCGGTTTTGGACTTCGAAATGTACCAGATTATATGCATGTGCTCAAAGAAATGACCCGTGTAGTAAAGCCAGGCGGCAAAGTGGTTTGTTTAGAAACTTCTCAGCCGACGATGCTGGGAGTCAGACAACTGTATCTCCTCTATTTCCGCTTTTTGATGCCTTTGTTTGGGAAGGTTTTTGCGAAGAGTTATAAAGAATATTCGTGGCTGCAAGAATCTGCAAGCTCTTTTCCAGGGATGCGAGAGCTGGCAAATATGTTTGAGGATGCAGGATTAGAAAATATTAAGGTGAAGCCGTTTACCTTTGGAGTGGCCGCAATGCACTTGGGCTTTAAGCCGAAAAGTAATTAAGTGTAAAAAATATAGAAGTTTTGGGTTAAGGTGAACGATATGAAGCTACAATTAATGTACTCCTTTTTAAGGTCGGATATCGAAAAAATTGAACAGGAGCTTTCTGAAGTAGTCGCTTCCAACCATGTGCTGCTGGAAGAAGCTTCCTTGCAGCTGCTGCAGGCTGGCGGGAAACGGATTCGCCCTGTTTTTGTGTTATTGTCGGGGAAATTTGGTGAGTACAAGCTCGAAACGATACAACACGTGGCAGTGGCGTTAGAATTAATTCATATGGCTTCTCTTGTTCATGATGATGTAATTGATGCAGCTTCTGTTCGAAGAGGAAGTGCTACCGTGAATGCTGCTTGGGGAGACAGGGTAGCTATGTACACGGGGGATTACTTGTTTGCAAAAGCGCTTGAGTGTATTACAAAAATCGAAAATCCAGAGGCACATAAGACACTGTCAAAAACGATTGTAGAACTTACTAAAGGAGAAATTGAACAAATACGCGATAAATACAATTATCAGCAAAATTTACGTACATATTTACGGCGCATTAAGCGGAAAACAGCATTATTAATTGCTGCAAGCTGCCATTTGGGGGCTATTGTGACGGATTCCTCAAAAGACATTCAGACTCGGTTATATTGGTTCGGATATTTTGTAGGAATGTCCTATCAAATTATTGATGATATCCTAGATTTTACTTCTACTGAAGAAAAGCTCGGAAAGCCAGCGGGAGGTGATCTGCTCCAAGGGAATATCACTTTACCGGTGTTATTCGCGATGGAAAATCCCGTTTTGCGCACTCAAATAGAAGCAGTTCATGAGAATACGAGTGTAGAGGAAATGAAATCTATTACCGAGCATATAAAAAACAGTGATGCTATTGAAAAGGCATTTGCTGTAAGTGAACAATATTTGAAGAAAGCCTTGGATATTATCAAGCCTCTTCCGAAGCATCAAGCGAAATCCGCTTTGCAAAGTGTTGCCAAATATATTGGAAAACGAAAATTTTAATTCCGCTTCCTGTAATGAGTGGACAATTCTATTATTTCGAAACTATTGCTAAATTAAAAAAGTAATGGTACTATGTTCATGGGATATACCTATACATACTTAAGGAAGCGGAGAGATTTTTCATGGAAAAAACGTTTTTAATGGTAAAACCAGATGGCGTTCAACGCAATTTAATTGGCGAGATTGTGTCTCGTTTTGAGAAAAAAGGATTCCAATTAGTTGGTGCAAAACTAATGTCAGTAAGCAGAGAAACTGCAGAAAAACATTATGCAGAGCATAAAGAGCGCCCATTCTTCGGAGAGTTAGTAGACTTCATTACTTCAAGCCCTGTATTTGCAATGGTATGGCAAGGAGAAGATGTAATCGCTACAGCTCGTCAAATGATGGGTAAAACGAATCCAAAAGAGGCAGCTCCAGCAACAATTCGTGGTGATTTTGGTGTAACAGTTGGTAAAAATATTATCCACGGTTCTGATTCTCCTGAGAGTGCAGAGCGCGAAATTTCTATCTTTTTTAAAGAAGAGGAAATGGTAGAATACACTAAATTAACGAATGAATGGGTATACTAATACTTTTTAATAAATGTAAACGCTTAAACAAAAAAGCATGAGAATCCCTGCATTCTCATGCTTTTTTTATACGATATAGTGTTTATCAATGAGAGGAAGATGTGATATATTGATACATAATATACCAAAATAAGGGGGTTATGCTATGAGATATTTGACAGCAGGCGAGTCTCACGGACCGCAGCTGACCACCATACTAGAAGGAGTGCCTGCAGGGATGTCACTTGTGGCAGAGGATATTAATACTGAACTTGCAAGGAGACAAAAAGGACATGGCCGTGGTAGAAGAATGCAAATTGAACAAGACGAAGTGCAGATTTTAAGCGGGGTTCGTCATGGCTATACTCTTGGATCGCCCATTACATTAGCTGTAAAAAATCGGGACTTTAAGCATTGGACAAAGATTATGGGAGCAGAGCCTGTCGTACTTGCAGAGGATGAAGAGGTAAAGCGTCAAGTAACAAAGCCCCGTCCTGGTCATGCTGATTTAAATGGAGCTATCAAATATGGGCATCGAGATATGCGTAATGTACTAGAGCGTTCATCTGCACGTGAAACGACAGTGCGTGTAGCGGCAGGAGCTGTGGCAAAAAAACTCTTATCTGAATTGGGTATCAAAGTAGCCGGCCATGTAATTGAGATTGGAGGAGTGACAGCTAAAAAAGAGTACTGCTCTATTGATGAATTGCAACAAATTACGGAAGCTTCTCCTGTGCGTTGTCTGGATAAAGAAGCTGAAATCAACATGATGAAGGCTATTGATCAAGCAAAAGAAAACGGTGATTCCATCGGTGGTGTTGTCGAGGTCATTGTAGAAGGAATGCCTATTGGTGTTGGAAGTTATGTCCATTATGATCGTAAATTAGATGCGCAGTTGGCTGCTGCTGTCATGAGTATAAATGCTTTTAAAGGTGCGGAAATCGGTATTGGCTTTGAAGCTGCCCGTAAACCGGGAAGTCTCGTTCACGATGAAATTTTATGGAGTGAAGAAGAAGGCTATACGAGGAGTACTAATAATGCGGGAGGAATTGAAGGTGGAATGACCACTGGGATGCCGATAATAATACGAGGGGTTATGAAGCCGATTCCAACGCTGTATAAGCCTTTACAAAGTATAGATATCGATACGAAAGAGCCGTTTAAAGCTAGCATTGAACGTTCAGACAGCTGTGCTGTACCGGCTGCAAGTGTAGTAGCAGAGGCAGTAGTGGCTTGGGAGCTTGCAAAAGCGGTGACAGAACAGTTTGGCAGTGATCGTATTGAGCAGCTTAAAGAAAACATTGCAAGACATAGAGCTTATGCGAGGGAGTTTTAATGGAACTTGTACATATTCAAACAGCATCCAAAAAGTATCCATTATTTCTTGGAACAGATAGCACCGGCGTATTAGATAAGCTTATCTCACATTTTACTCCAGCAGTTTCCAGTGTTCTTATTATCTCTGATTCCATTATCGCGCCTTTATATATGCAAGAGGTAAAGCGCTCTATCACTTGTGATAATGTGTTTGAATTCATCATACCGAGCGGAGAAAAAGAAAAGTCCTTTGAAAATTATTACGCTGCCCAAACTTTTGCTTTGCAATGCGGTTTGGATCGACATTCGTTAATTGTGGCACTTGGAGGAGGTGTCATTGGAGACTTGGCGGGGTTTGTCGCAGCTACATATATGAGAGGCATTCGTTTCATTCAAATCCCGACCACTCTCCTTGCCCATGACAGTGCAGTAGGTGGAAAAGTAGCTATCAATCATCCCCTTGGAAAAAACATGATTGGTGCTTTTTATCAGCCGGAAGCGGTTATTTATAATGTAAGCTTCTTGGATTCCCTGCCACTAGAGGAATGGCGGTCTGGTTTTGCAGAAGTGATTAAACATGCTCTTATTTGGGATGCATCCTTTTACGAATGGCTGCGTACGGAAATTCGCACATTAGAAGATTTGCGCGGAGAAAATCTCATATATGCATTACGAAAAGCCATTGCTGTAAAAGCCTCCGTTGTTTCAAAGGATGAAACAGAGCAAGGTATCCGTGCTTATTTAAATTTCGGACATACTCTAGGTCATGCTATTGAGGCAGAGCTCGGCTATGGAACTATCACTCATGGTGATGCTGTAGCAATTGGAATGCTGTTTGCTGTTTTTGTAAGCGAATATACGTATCAAAAAGACTTAGGTTTTAGAGAGTTAGCATCTTGGTTTCGTTCTTACGGTTTTTCAACCTTTCCTGCCCACTTGAAGGCAGAGGATTTGCTAATAAAAATGAAACAAGACAAAAAGGCAAACTCAGGTACTATTCGCATGGTCTTATTAAAAGAGATTGGTCATGTCGAAGTACAAGCCGTGGAGGATGCAATCGTGTTGTCTCTATTAGAGAAGTTCAGCAAAGGGGAGGGGCTTGCTTGATACGAGGGTTCAGAGGAGCGACAACAGTACAGAGAAATGAACAAGAAGAAATATTAGAAGCGACTGAAGAGCTGTTACGAGAATTGGCCAGAAAAAATAAGGTTGAGCCGCATTATATTACATCTGTTCTTATTTCTGCTACGGAGGATATTGATGCATGCTTTCCTGCAGCAGCACTTCGTAATATAGAAGGTTGGCAGTATGTTCCTGTCATATGCATGAAAGAAATCAAGGTTCCTAATTCGCTGCAAAAATGCATTCGTGTGATGATGACAGCCGAAACAGATTTAAAGCAGAAAGAGATTGAGCATATATATTTAAAAAATGCTGTGCAATTGCGTCCAGACCTACAAAAAAACTAAAAATGGGGGAATTAATTATGAAGATGAAAGAGCAATTATTATCATTAAAGGCATATACACCTGGTAAATCCATTGATGAAGTAAAAAGACAATACGGTCTTACAAAGATTACAAAGCTTGCTTCAAATGAAAACCCGTTTGGATGCTCACCAAAAGTAATGGAAGCAGTAGCCTCTTTGACTGGACAATATGCTCTATATCCAGATGGAGGAGCGTTTGCGTTAAGAATGAAAGTTGCTGAACATGTTGGAGTAAATCAGGAACAATTAATTTTTGGGAGCGGTTTGGATGAAGTGATTCAAATGTTAAGCAGGGCATTATTATCACCAGGAACAAATGTTGTAATGGCCACACCGACCTTCCCTCAATATCGTCATCATGCTGTGATTGAAAATGCGGACGTTCGCGAAGTACCGCTGAAGAACGGCTGTCATGATTTAGAAGGCATGCTCGAACAAGTGGATGAAAACACAAGAATAGTATGGATTTGCAATCCTAATAACCCTACTGGTACATATGTGCATGATGAGGAATTGAATCGCTTCTTAGAGCGTGTTCCGAGCACTACTCTCGTGGTAATGGATGAAGCATATTATGAATATGCAACTGCAGAAGATTACCCTCAAACAATTCCGCTTCTTCAAAGGTATGAAAATCTTATGGTACTGCGTACATTTTCAAAGGCATACGGAATTGCAGCCTTACGTATAGGATATGGAATTGGCAACGCTTCTTTTATTCAGCAATTAGAAGTAGCAAGATTACCATTTAATACATCTGCTTTAGCACAAGCGGCAGCCATTGCGGCCCTCGAAGATAAAGAATTTATTGAATCTTGCGTCAAAGAGAATGAAAGCGGGCTACAGCAGTATTATCAATTCTGTGCGAAGCATGATCTTGCATATTATCCTTCTCAAGCCAACTTCATTTTTATGGAACTGGGAAGAACTGGGGATGAAATATTTATAGAATTGTTGAAAAAAGGATATATCGTTCGTTCAGGTGGAGGGTTAGGTTTGCCGAACGGCATTCGTGTGACAATTGGAAACAAAAAAGAAAATGAAGAAATTCTTGCGGTGTTGACAGAAATGGTGAGCAATAAAATTGAAAGTTAATTTGTGGTATATAGAGGAGAATGGGCTGTGAAAAAACATGTATTGCTCATAGGAACAGGACTGATAGGCGGTTCTGTTGCTCTTGCCATAAGAAAAGAGCACAAAGCCTCCATCACTGGCTATGATGTCAATATTGAACATTGCAAGCTTGCTAAAATGCTGCATATTATTGATGAGTATACAGAGAACCTTCAAGAGGCTGCGGAGCAAGCGGACCTTATCATTTTAGCAGCTCCTGTTCAAGAGACAGAAAACATTCTTGAAGAGTTGGTTGCGTATTCGTTAAAAAAAGGGGTCCTTATTACAGATGTAGGGAGTACTAAATCGAAAATAATGGAAAAAGCAAAACTGCTAGAGCAGCGAAGCACTAGCTTTATCGGTGGACATCCAATGGCTGGTTCTCATAAAACAGGTGCAGGAAGTGCGAAGGCTCACTTATTTGAAAATGCGTTTTATATTTTGACCCCCCTTGCTTCTACCCCTGTAGAAGCAGTCGATGACTTAAAGCATTGGCTTAAGGGAACGAACGCTAAATTTGTGATAATGGATGCCAAGGAACACGATGCTCTGACAGGCGTTGTAAGCCATTTTCCTCATCTCATTGCGTCTAGCCTTGTACGTCAAGTGCAAGCTCATGCAGAGCAAAATGAGCTTGTAAAAGCGCTGGCAGCGGGCGGATTCCGAGATATAACTCGCATCGCTTCTAGCAGTCCGTCGATGTGGCGGGATATTATTATCCATAACAAACATAATATGCTTTCCTTACTTGATGAATGGCAAGAAGAGATGAACACAATTCGTAAAATGGTTGAAAAAGCTGACGGAATGGAACTCCATAACTATTTTCTTGGAGCAAAAACGTATCGTGATTCCTTACCTCAGCGTACAAAGGGAGCTATCCCGGCCTTTTACGATTTATATGTAGATGTATTAGACCGCCCTGGGGTCATTTCAGATGTCACAACTCTGTTGGCAAAAGAAAATATCAGTATTACGAATATACGTATCATTGAGGCTCGAGAAGATGTATTTGGTGTATTACGCTTAAGCTTTCAAACAGAGGATGACCGTACCGGCGCAAAGCGTTGCTTAGAAATAAGCGGCTATGAAACTTATATTACAATGTAGGAGTGATCGATCCATGAAAAGCCATACACTTAGTCCTGCACAGAACGGTTTACAAGGGATAATAACAGTACCTGGAGATAAATCTATTTCTCATCGTGCGGTCATGTTTGGAGCGATTGCAAAGGGAAAAACAACCATACAGGGCTTTTTAGCAGGAGAGGATTGTTTGAGTACAATCTCTTGTTTTCAAAAGATGGGTGTAGAAATAGTGAGAGACGGTGACTATGTTGAAGTGCATGGAAACGGAATCGAGGGATTACAAGAACCGAAAGATGTTCTAGATGTTGGCAATTCAGGAACGACCATCCGTCTTATGCTTGGCATTTTGGCGGGTGCCCCGTTTCATTCCTGCATCATCGGTGATGCTTCTATCAGCAAACGTCCAATGAAGCGCGTAACAGTGCCGCTAAGGGAAATGGGTACGCAAATTGATGGGCGTGATAATGGAAACTATACGCCCATCAGCATTCGTGGAGGTAACACAACTGCTGTGCGGTATCATTCACCAGTAGCGAGTGCCCAAGTGAAATCAGCGGTTTTGTTAGCAGGATTAGGCGGAGCTGGGATTACATCCGTTACAGAACCGCTGCAATCGAGAGACCATACAGAGCGTATGCTGCAGGCATTTGGATGTAAGGTGGTTAAAGAAGGGTTGACAGTCTCTATAGAAGGGAATCAGCAATTGAAAGGAACAACGATTGAAGTGCCTGGTGACATTTCATCTGCTGCGTTCTTTTTAGTCGCAGGTGCTGTCGTACCTCATAGTCAACTTGTGTTAAAAAGAGTAGGATTGAATCCGACAAGAACTGGTATACTCAATGTTTTACAGGGCATGGGTGCATCTATTCAAATTGAGAATGTTACAAATGAAGAGCTGGAACCGTATGGTGATATTATAATTGAGTCATCACAGTTAAGGGGGATAGACATCGGCGGAGACATTATCCCGCGTCTCATTGATGAAATCCCTATCATAGCTTTGGCAGCGACACAAGCGGAAGGAATCACGGTTATAAAAGATGCGAGTGAGCTCAAGGTGAAGGAAACTAATCGTATTGATACCGTTGTAGAGGAATTGCAGAAAATGGGGGCACGCATAGAGGCTACAGAAGATGGTATGGTGATATACGGAAAGTCCAAGTTAACTGGAAGTATAGTGGACAGCCACGGAGACCATCGAATTGGGATGATGCTGGCTATCGCTTCTTGTCTAGCTGATGGCGAGACAACTATTCGCAATGCAGAAGCTGTTGCTGTATCTTATCCTACCTTTTTTCAAGAGCTGATTCAGTTACAAAGAAGATAAACCCGGCTTTTTTGATGTGTGTAAACATTATATTGTTGTTCTAAAGAATCAGGCGATTGTCTGGTTCTTTTTTTATAACAAGTGTTTTTATATACAATAACCATAAAATTTCACGTATCGAAATAATCTAGTTTGTTGCTCAAAAACATTTCCTTCGTTATCATAGAAACATAATATAACGTAAAAAAAGGGGTTAAATCATGAATACGTTACATAAAGCAGTTGAATTCATCGAAAATGGCGATATTGAAAAAGGATTAGCTCTTCTCGAACAATATGAAACGAAAGGTTCAGATGAAGAAAAATATGAATGTGCTCGTTATTATCATAAATTGGGATTTATAGAAAAAGCCTTGGCGATTGCAGAGGATTTGCATGCTTTGTATCCAGAAGAAAGCGAGATTACGTTGTTTCTCGCGGAATTATATGTTGATATGGACGAAGAAGATAAGGCCATCGAAGTTCTGAATACTGTACAGGAAGAAGATGAATTGTATGTACAAGCTTTGCTCTTAGCTGCGGATTTATATCAAATGCAAGGGTTTGATGAAGTGGCTGAACAAAAACTGCTTCTTGCGAAAGCTGCTTTACCGGAAGAGCCTGTCATCGATTTTGGATTGGGGGAATTCTACAGCAGCCGGGGAGATTATGTAAAAGCAGTACCTTATTATGAAGCTGTAGCTGCAATCGATCCCGAAATGGGCGGTGTCAGCATAAATCTTCGCCTTGCGGAAAGCTTGAGTTCCATCGGCAAATGGGAAGAAGCGATTGTGCATTATGAAGAAGGACTGCAGCAGCATGAGGATCTTCATTCTATGTTTGGGTATGCTTTTACACTGTACCAGGCAGGGTTGTATCAGCGCGCAATCCCGGTGTTTACAAAGGTGAAGGAATTAGATTATGAATACGGAGGCATATACCGCTATTTAGCAAAGTGCTATGAGGAAGAGGGAATGCTGGAAGAAAGCTGCGAGGCATTAAAAGAGGGCTTGAAAGTAAATGAATTTTCACCAGAGCTCTATTCTTCTTTAGCAAAAATCTATATGAAGACGGGACGTGTAGAGGAAGCTGAAGATACGCTGCGTCAAGCGGCAGCAATCGATCCATCTAATTTGGAAGTGGTATTAGGTCTTATCCAATTGCTTCGTAGGTATGAAAAATACGAAGAGATTGTGGATGTGATTGAAACGGTAACAGAAATGGGTGAGCATGATCCGCAATTAGAATGGAATATGGCGTTTGCGAAAAAGCAGCTTGAAGAATATTCTGATGCATTAAACCTTTATCGTAATGCATATACTTCTTTTAAGAATGATATTGATTTTCTGGAAGAGTATGGATACTTTTTATTGGAAGAAGGCTTACGTAAAGAGGCTAAAGAGGTGCTTACAACACTGCTACAGCTAGATCCGACACAAGTCCAAATTGAGGAATTATTATATAATTTAGAGGATTTGCAGTAATTTTGAAGGAAAGTGGATGATTCTTCTTGAATCTAAAAAAGAAAAGCGGTACAGAGGAGGGACTGAACGGTATGAATACCCCTGTTTCTGTGAATGAGAAAAAGGATTTTGTCAAATGGTTTTTAAGTAACTATCAGCTTAAACAGAGAGAGTGCGTATGGATCCTTAATTATTTGATGAGTCATGATCAATTGATGAAAAAAGTACATTTTGTAGAGCATGCAAAGTATTGTCCCCGAGGCTTAGTGATGTCAACAAATTGTGTGAAAGAGGCACCGTTTCATTTCTATAAGCAAAATGTTATGACTACCGATGCTGAAAAGTCGTTCCATGATATCCGTTTAAATCGTGAGGAAGACATTTATATTCAGCTTAATTTCAAGTCCTCTTTCCAAAATTCACATTATGTCGCCGTATTGGAGGATAATCCACATGTTCCGAAAAGTTTGGAAGTGAATGAAAAAGACAGATTGTTAGCCGAACGATTTTTAGAGGAGACAATCTATAATTTTCGAAGGGAAAAGTTAATGAAGCTAATTGACCAAGCTTTGGACCAGCAAAATAAAGTCGCATTCGAAGAGCTTGCAGAGCAGTTAAAACGGTTATAATATTTTTTGTAGAAAACCCTTGGATTTCAAGGGTTTTTCATTTTGCTTATCTTTCTAATATGGTTTAATATAGGATGAGGATTGTAGAGGGGGTAAGGAAATGGAGTGGACAGCAAAGGATATCCAGTTGTATAAGGAATCCAAGGAATACATAGATACAGTCGTGGTACCGCTTGTACCTGTTTCGCTTGGTGCAGATATAGAAGAGGCTGTACAAAAAGGGGAGTTTGTGTCAGCTTTGACACGAGAAATTGAAAGGCAGTATAAGGGAAGAATTTTACTCGTACCGTCTTTTACATACTTACAGGAAAATAGAGAGGAACAACTGGAGCATTTGCAGCTGTGGACAAGCTCGTTTATGCGAGAAGGAATGAAGCACATAGTATATGTGACAAGTGATTTTGATTGGAAAAAGGAGTCTGACCTTCAAGGGATGCTGTTTTGGTTGCCTGCTTTGCCGCTTGAGCAGCTGAATTCGAAATCTAGGCAAGAGGTTTTGCAATCTCAAGTCAATGAAATGATGAAAATTGTCATTTTTGAGTGGGAAAAAGCAGAATAAATAGATAGTTTTGTCGATAATAAGGAAGTATGATATTGACCAATCTCAATCGTTATTATATCATGATAGTGTCCTAGTTTTTATCTGTTAATACACTTGTTTATCCAAAATGGAGCAACTTTTTATAGAGGGGGGAAATTTTCATGAGTGAGAAAGAACATAGGGTATCAAGACGCCAGTTTTTAAACTATACGTTAACAGGCGTCGGAGGATTTATGGCTGCTGGTATGCTTATGCCAATGGCACGTTTTGCGTTAGATCCTGTTCTGGAGAAAGAAGCAGGGACTGAGCTAGTAGCAGTAGGTCAGGTGAAGGAGATCACTAACGAACCGAAACGTTTTGATTTTAAAGTGAAGGTTGTAGACGGCTGGTACAAAACGGAAGAACCGAGATCGGCGTGGGTCTACAAAAATGAAAGCGGCGACATCGTGGCTTTATCTCCGGTTTGTAAACACTTAGGATGTACGGTTAACTGGAATTCAGACAATGCGCATCCAAACCAATTCTTCTGTCCATGTCATGGCGGACGCTATGAGAAAAACGGGAAGAACATTAAAGGAACGCCACCGCTTGCGCCGCTTGATTTGTACGAGTCAAAAATAAAGGATGGTACGCTTTATTTAGGTAAGGCCAAGCCAAATGGAGGTGCGTAATCGATGATGAACAAAATTTATGATTGGGTTGATGAACGTCTGGATATTACGCCGTTGTGGCGCGATATCGCTGACCATGAGGTGCCAGAACACGTAAACCCTGCTCATCACTTTTCCGCATTCGTTTACTGTTTTGGCGGATTGACGTTCTTCGTAACTGTTATCCAAATTTTATCAGGTATGTTTTTAACAATGTATTATGTACCTGATATTAAAAATGCATGGGAATCTGTATATTATTTGCAAAATGAAGTAGCGTACGGTCAAATTGTACGTGGTATGCATCACTGGGGTGCGAGTCTTGTTATCGTAATGATGTTTTTACATACGTTGCGCGTGTTTTTCCAAGGTGCTTATAAAAAGCCTCGTGAATTAAACTGGGTAGTAGGAGTATTAATTTTCTTTGTAATGCTTGGTTTAGGATTCACAGGTTATTTATTGCCATGGGATATGAAAGCATTGTTTGCAACTAAGGTAGGTCTGCAAATTGCAGAGCAAACACCATTAATCGGGAAACAAGTAAAAACCTTGCTTGCAGGTCACTCCGAAATCGTAGGTGCACAAACGTTAACTCGCTTCTTTGCGATTCACGTATTCTTCTTACCTGGTGCATTATTAGGATTGATGGGAGCCCATTTCTTAATTATTCGTAAACAAGGTATTTCTGGTCCACTGTAAAAAGTAAAGATTATTAGACATGTGAATTCAAAGGAGGGAGATTATGCATCGCGGCAAAGGGATGAAATTTGTTGGAGATTCACGCGTGCCTGCTGTCCGTAAACCGAATATCCCGAAGGACTATTCGGAATTTCCAGGAAAAACGGAAGCGTTTTGGCCAAACTTCCTGTTAAAGGAATGGATGGTAGGTGCAGTGTTTTTAATTGGTTATCTATGCTTGACAATCGCTCATCCATCACCACTAGAGCGTATTGCAGATCCAACTGATACTGGTTACATACCGTTACCTGACTGGTATTTCTTATTCTTGTATCAATTGTTAAAGTATTCATTTGCATCAGGTCCTTATACAATCATTGGTGCATTCATTATGCCAGGTATTGCATTCGGTTCATTACTATTAGCTCCGTTTCTTGACAGAGGACCAGAGCGTCGACCGTCCAAACGACCTGTAGCAACTGGTTTTATGCTGCTTGCGTTGGCGGCTACTGTGTTCTTAACTTGGGAATCTGTAGTACACCATGACTGGGAAGCTGCAAAGAAACAAGGTGCTATCGTGAAGACAGTAGAAGTGGACAAAAATGCAGACGGCTATAAAATTATGCAGGCGAATACTTGCTTAACTTGTCATGGTGACAATTTGCAGGGCGGCCCTGCAGCTCCTGCTTTACAAGGTATTGAACTGAAACCGGAAGAAATTGCGAAAATCGCAAAAGAAGGTAAAGGTAACATGCCAGCAGGCGTTTTCAAAGGCACAGATGAAGAGTTGAAAAAGCTTTCTGAATTCGTAGCAGGATTAGGACAAGAGTAATAAAAAAAGCTGGCGTTTCGTCAGCTTTTTTTATTTGCGATGCTGTACTATAATGAGAAAAAATCGAGAATGGGAGGATTACAGGTGGCCTTTTTGTATCATCTTCTGCGCAGCCGAACTATGCTCTGGCTTCTTTTTATTGTCAATGTTTTAGGAACTGTATATGGATACATTTGGTACAAGTATCAATTGATGGAAACACCACCCCAATTTCTTATATTTGTTCCGGATAGTCCAACTGCCAGTTTGTTTTTTGTTTTTGTTTTATTTGCTTTTTTGCTCAAAAGGAATTGGGGACTTATGGAGGCTTTCGCTATTATCACATTGTTTAAATACGGGATTTGGGCAGTGGTTATGAACATTCTTGTATACATAGTGGAAGGCAGTCTGGATTTGGCTAGTTATATGTTGATTTTTTCGCATGGAGCGATGGCAGTGCAGGGGTTACTATATGCGCCATTTTATCGCATTAAAAAATGGCATCTGGTCATAGCTGGGATTTGGACATTGCATAATGATATTGTTGACTATGTCTTTTTTATGATGCCTCGTTACTCTATGTTGAATGAGTATTTTCAGCCCATTGGGTATTTTACTTTTTGGCTCAGCATACTCTCCATTGGAATTGCATATTATCTTTGTATTCGAAAGAAGCATTTTTCATTATCTATTTCAAATTAGTAGTTTGTTGGCTCCTGTACAGGAGCTTTTTAATTTTCTAAGGTCTATTCTTGCTTGTCTCGACATACACTTTATTAGGATTTGAGGAGGGACGAGCCATGAAAAAATGTATATTTCTAATTTGTATGCTATTATCATTTATACCATTCCCAACCTATGCTGCTGGTTGGACAGATCTAAATGGATTACT
The DNA here is from genome assembly GCF_017742235.1 of Bacillus sp. 165. GTDB lineage: Bacteria > Bacillota > Bacilli > Bacillales > Bacillaceae_G > JAGHKQ01. The sequence goes on along the minus strand of NZ_JAGHKQ010000001.1, from coordinate 144,321 downwards.
AGACGAAACTCTGCAATTTGTGAAACAGAAAGAATACGAAAAAGCACAAAAGCTTTTGGAGTATTTTGCTGAGCAATTTAAAGATTATAATAAAGAAGACAAGCTGGCTTCACCAGAAGATATCCGCGCCATTTCAGTAGCCTTTGATAAAGCCTTTACCGCTATTCAAAATGAAGATATGAGTGAAAATGAGAAGTGGGAAGATATATTGGCGCTTCGTCTTGTTATAGATGCTGAACAAGCAAAGCTACAACCTCTTTGGATGGATAGAGAGCAAGCTGTCATGAAACCGTTTGATCGCATGGAAACGGCTATGAAACAAGAGAATGACGAAGAGTTTCAATATGAGTTGAATTTATTTCTTAACGAGCTGTCTATTATTTATCCAAGCTTGACTATCGATTTACCGCATGAAGAGCTGCATCGGTTAAATGCCCATGTATCTTATTTAGAGGAGTTTCGTAATTTGATTTCTCAAAGTCCTCAAGCCCAAGGGCAAGTAGAGGTTATGAAGGAGGATTTGCAGCGTATATTCTCGAACCCCACGGATAAATATCAGCCTTCTCTTATGTGGGTAATGAATACAACGGCAACTATTATTCTTATTACATTAACTTATGTAGGTTGGAGAAAATATAAAGGTGACAGAGAAAAAAAGAGAATTCCATCGAAATGACAGCTAAGCAAGTTCGTTGACAGGAAAGCAGTAACAAAATAAAATGAATAGTACCACAACTTCTATGGAGGTAAACATGCTTTATTTGGTATATTTTGCAGTAATATTACTTGTTCCGATTTATGCACAAATGAAGGTAAGAAAAGCGTATAGTAAGTATTCAGAGGTATATTCTACCTCGGGTATGACGGGGGCTGATGTGGCACGAAGAATTTTGGATGCCAATGGGTTATATAATGTAGGTGTTGAAGAAACACCAGGCTTTTTATCTGATCATTATGACCCTCGTTCAAAAACAGTGCGCTTGTCAACAAACAATTATTACGGTCATTCTGTAGCTGGTACAGCAGTGGCAGCACATGAGGTAGGACATGCAATTCAAGATGCACAGGATTACGCGTTTTTACGTTTTCGACATGCATTGGTTCCGGTGGCGAGCTTTAGCTCCAATATGTCTTGGATATTTGTAATGATTGGTATTTTTGCGGGTCTTTCCAACTTGCTTTTACTTGGAATTGTTTTGCTTGCCGCTGGGGTAATATTCCAGTTAGTTACACTGCCGGTAGAGTTCAATGCTTCAAGCCGGGCAATGGCTCAAATCGCCTCACTTGGTATCGTATCTTCCTCCGAAGAGAAGGATGCACGTAAAGTATTGAATGCCGCAGCGCTTACTTATGTGGCAGCAGCTGCCGTAGCTGTGCTTGAGTTATTACGTCTTGTCTTGATTTATACAGGCATGCAAAGAAGCGATGATTAAAAAGCTATCGGATATCCGATAGCTTTTTTAGGTGCATATAATGAGTGTGTTTCTTTGCCTCTACATAATTTGCATGAGAGGCTGGGCTGGTGTTCAGTTGCCTAAAAAAATGAGCACGGGCAGTTTTCCCGTGCTCATCAGCTTTCATGAATAGTAGATAGGAGCTTGTTACATAAAGAAAGCAATGTTCTTAGTTATGCAATGGATTTTTATTTTCATCCAGCGTAAATCCTTCTCCAATGACGTCATGAACATCGCTGACTGCCACGAAAGCATGGGGATCTACGGATGTAATAATATTTTTTAGCTTTACAATTTCATTTTTAGCTACCACACAATACAGTACATTTCTTTCTTGCTGCGTAAATGTTCCCTGCCCCTTTAAAAACGTTGCACCGCGATCCATCTCTGACAATATTTTAAGTGCTATTTCATGATTTTTATCTGAAATGATCGTCGTTCCTTTTGCAGCATAAGCTCCTTCTTGCATAAAGTCAATTACTCGGGCTCCGATAAATACTGCTACCAATGTATACATTGCTTCTCTATATGTTAAATATGTTAAAGAGATAGTAATAACAACAGCGTCAAACATAAACATTGTTTTTCCCATACTCCAACCGGCATATTTATGAGCAAGCCGAGCAATGATATCTACTCCGCCTGTTGTGCCGCCAAAGCGAAAAATAATGCCAAGGCCCACTCCGATAAACACACCTGCAAACAAAGCAGCAAGAGTCATATCATTATTTAGTGTGATATGCACAGGATAACGTTGGAACAGCCATAAAAAAAGTGAAACGCTGATTGTTCCGATAATGGTGTAAAAGAATGTCGTTCGACCAAGCAGCTTCCATCCGAGAAAAAACAACGGAATGTTTAAGGCTAAGTTCGTATATGACGGATCGAGGTTGAATAAAAAATAAAGCAAAAGAGTGATGCCTGTAAAGCCTCCTTCTGCTAAATTGTTTTCAATATTAATATTGACAATGCCAAAGGAAAAAATGGCGGATCCGATTAAGATAAAAAATATATTTTGCAGTCTAATGTTAAGCATAATATTCCCCCTGTAGTCTGTATATCTGCCCACTTATTATAGTGTATCCCATGTATTGTGGCAAATTATGTATAGGAGCAATAAAATTTGTCAAATTATACAGAATTGGCTAACATGAAAGAAGAAGGATATGAGGTGATACATATGGAGCAAAAAAGTATAAAAGACATGCAAAAAGAAGTCGATGTATACATAAGTCAGTTTAAAGAAGGGTATTTCAGTCCGCTAGCGATGATGGCCAGGCTGACAGAGGAAATGGGAGAACTGGCGCGAGAAATTAACCACTATTACGGAGAAAAGCCGAAAAAAGCAACAGAAAAAGAAAGAACTATTGAGGAAGAACTGGGAGATATCATGTTTGTGATTACTTGTCTAGCTAATAGCTTAGATATTGATTTGGAATCTGCTCATAATCTTGTAATGGAAAAGTTTAATACAAGAGACAAAAATCGTTGGACGCGAATCGAAGAAGGGGAGAAGTAAAATATGAGAACTATTAATATTATATTGGCAGGACCAAGAGGCAGAATGGGGTCAGAGGCTTTACACTTGATCCAAAATACACCGCATTTCAACCTTGTGGCAGCGATAGACCGCAAAAACGAAGGAAAGCTTATTTCAGATATCGAGGGGCTTCCTGCGCTACATGCTCCTGTATTTGAAGATTTACAGAAATGTTTACAAACAGTACAAGCAGATGTCTTATTGGACTTAACAACGCCTGAAATCGGGAAAAAGCATGTACAGATTGCTATGAGTCATGGTCTTCGTTCTGTTGTGGGAACGACAGGGTTTACAGAAGAAGAAATCCACGCACTTAGCACAGAAGCAAAGGAACGAAACATCGGTACGATTATTGCCCCAAACTTTGCTATCGGAGCTGTATTGATGATGAAGTTTGCTCATATGGCAGCGAAGTATTTTCAAGACGTAGAAATTATTGAACTTCACCATGACCGAAAATTAGATGCTCCTTCAGGAACAGCGTTAAAGACGGCAGATTTAATACGAACTGTCCGTGAGCCAAAAAAGCAGGGACATCCAAATGAAGAAGAACAATTACAAGGAGCAAGAGGAGCTACAATAGACGGGATCCATATTCATAGTGTCAGGTTGCCTGGCTTAATTGCTCATCAAGAAGTTTTGTTTGGAGGAAATGGACAAATGCTAAGCATCCGTCATGACTCCTTTAATAGAGAATCATTTATGTCTGGTGTAAAGCTAGCTGTGGAGACTGTTATGAATCTCGATGTGCTAGTGTACGGATTAGAAAATATTATTGATTAAGGGAGGCATGGCTCATGAAAATTGCGTTGATTGCTCACGATAAAAAGAAAAATGATATGGTGACGTTTGCCTGTGCATATAAACCTGTTCTGGAAAAGCACGAGTTGTATGCAACTGGAACCACTGGTTTGCGGGTTACAGAAGCGACAGGACTTATGGTTACACGCTATCAGTCTGGTCCGCTCGGTGGAGATCAAGAAATTGGAGCTATGATTGCCAAAAATGATATGGATGTGGTAATTTTCTTTCGTGATCCGCTTACAGCGCAGCCTCATGAGCCAGATGTGAACGCCTTGCTGCGCCTGTGCGATGTGTATTCTATTCCGCTTGCAACGAATATGGCAAGTGCAGAATTGTTGATGCATGGGCTAGAAAGAGGAGATTTAGATTATAGAAAGTTAAGAAGGAGTACAATATGAAATTACATATTTTAGCTTTTGGCGCTCATGCTGATGATGTAGAAATCGGCATGGCAGGCACCATTGCAAAATATACGAAACAAGGATATGAGGCAGGAATATGTGAGTTAACAGAGGCAGAGCTGTCGTCCAATGGAACTGTCGAGGTGCGAAAAAAAGAAGCGAACCGGGCGGCCGAGATTTTAGGCGTAAACATGCGGAAGAATTTAGGAATGCCTGACAGAGGGTTATTCATGAAGGAAGAGTACATAGAGCAGATTGTAGATGTGATTCGTGAATGGAGGCCTGCTGTGGTATTTGCGCCGTTTCATGAAGACAGACATCCCGATCACGGCAATTGTACCCGTCTTGTAGAAGAGGCTGTTTTTTCTGCTGGTATTCGCAAATACAAAGGGAAAAAGGACCTTCCGGCGCATCGTGTATCGTCGTTTCATTATTACATGATAAATGGCTTTCATAAGCCGTCTTTCTGTGTAGATATTACAAGAGAAATGGAAACGAAGGTAACGGCACTAAAGGCGTATGAAAGTCAGTTTACGAAGGGTGAGAACGGCGTTATGACACCATTGACAGAAGGGTATATTGAAACGGTCGTGGCGCGCGAAAAGATGTTTGGAAAGGAAGTAGGGGTACAGTATGCAGAAGGATTTATAAGTAAAAGTCCGCTGCTGTTACACTATGATGTAATAGGTGAGAAATCATGAAGTTAAAAATAGGTATAACATGTTATCCGACTGTAGGAGGATCAGGAATAGTAGCGACAGAGCTAGGAAAGTTGCTTGCTGAAAGAGGTCATGAAATTCACTTTATTTCTTCCAGTATGCCATTTCGACTAAATAAGGTGTACTGCAACATTTATTATCATGAAGTGACAGTCAATCAATATTCCGTATTTCAGTATCCTCCGTATGACTTGGCGCTAGCAAGTAAAATGGCAGAAGTGGCTAAGCGTGAAAAGCTTGATGTGCTGCATGTGCATTATGCTATTCCTCATGCTGTGTGTGCATATTTAGCGAAGCAGATGGCGGGAGAAGATTTGAAGATTGTGACGACCCTTCATGGAACGGATATTACTGTATTAGGATACGATCCATCACTAACGGGGTTGATTCAGTTTGGGATTGAAAAGTCAGACTACGTTACTGCGGTATCTCAGTCGTTAGTCGAACAAACATACGAACTAATTGAGCCGAAGCAAGAGATTCATACTGTCTATAATTTTATTGATAACCGTGTCTATCGAAAGAAAGATACTTCCTATTTGAAGGAAGAATACGGTATAAAGGAAGATGAAAAGGTCATTATTCATGTTTCAAACTTTCGTAAGGTGAAGCGGGTACAAGATGTCATTCAATCTTTCGATCTTATTCAAAAAGAGGTGCCTTCCAAATTGCTCTTGGTAGGAGATGGACCTGAATACACACTGCTTGCAAAGCTTGTAAAGGAACGTAAGCTAGAAGATAAAGTACTCTTTTTAGGGAAGCAGGAAAATGTCGAGGATTTATTCTCAATAAGCGATCTAAAGCTGCTTCTGTCTGAAAAAGAAAGCTTCGGTTTAGTACTGTTAGAAGCTATGGCATGCGGAGTGCCTTGCATTGGAACAAGAATAGGAGGTATTCCTGAAGTCATTGAAGACGGGAGAACAGGTTATATTTGTGAATTAGGAGATATCGAACAAATCGCAGAAAAAGCAATTCAATTATTAACAGATGAAACATTGCATAAGCAAATGGCTAAAAATGCTGCAGATACTGTACAGCAACGCTTCAGTGCAGATAACATTGTGTCACAATACGAAGAGATTTATCACAGCATCTTGGAGAATCCAGATCATGGAACGCTTTAAACAGCCGGTTCATATTATTAAAACATTGAAAAATCATGGATTTGAGGCCTATTTTGTAGGAGGAAGCGTCCGTGATTATTTGATAGGAAGAGTGATTGGAGATATTGACATTGCAACGTCCGCCTTGCCTGAGGATGTTATGCGTATTTTCCCGCGCCATGTTCCCGTTGGTGTAGAGCATGGAACAGTTGTTGTGTTAGAGCAAGGAGTTCCTTATGAAGTAACAACATTTCGTATGGAAGAGGATTATAAGGATTTTCGACGCCCCAGCAGTGTTACATTTATCCGTTCATTAGAAGAAGATTTAAAGCGGCGGGATTTTACGATGAACGCTATCGCGATGGATGAAACAGGGAAAATCATTGATCCGTTTGGAGGACAAGCGGCCATTAAAAATAAGATAATCCAAACTGTCGGAGATCCTAATGAACGGTTTCAAGAAGATGCGCTGCGCATGATGAGGGGCATTCGTTTTGTAAGCACGCTTGGGTTTGTATTGGCTGAGGAGACAAAAAAGGCAATCGAACAAAATGCTGACCTTCTAGAGCAAATTTCAATTGAACGAGTGGCAATGGAATGCGAGAAGATGCTTACAGGTACATTTGCTTCGCAAGCATTTCAGCATTTGGTAGATACGAAACTGTACAAATATCTGCCTTATCTGGAAAACAAGGAAAGAGAACTGAGAAAGTTTTCCTCCTACGCTTTACAGGAGTTGCAGAATAGTGTAGAAGCATGGGTTTGTCTGCTATATATAACAAATCTCCATGCGAGCGAGGTGTTAAAAGCCTGGAAGCTTTCCAATAAAAAGATAAAAAGTATCGATCAAGCGTTGCAAACCGTAAGAGTATTGGATACAGAAGCATGGAACAATCTCTTGCTGTATAAAGCTGGTAAAGAAACAGTAATGATCGCAGAACGAGTCCGATCTGTTTTGTTTCAAGAAGGAAATGAGGATGGAGTTCAAATCATTACAGAGCATTATAATCAGCTGCCTATTCATAGCCGCCAAGAATTGCAAGTAACGGGTCGAGATTTGCTGGAGTGGACAGAAAAAAAGGCGGGACCATGGGTTGCTGATGTCTTGGAACGAATAGAAGCAGAAGTTGTCAACAACCGCCTGCAAAACTCGAAACTACAGATTAGGGAGTGGCTGAACCGATGCAATCTACTATAAGAAAACAGCTTCTTGAAATATTTTCAGAGGCAGATGGAGAGTTTGTTTCTGGACAAACCATTAGTGAACAGCTTGGGTGCTCAAGAACAGCTGTATGGAAACATATGGAGGATTTACGCAAGGAAGGTTATGAGCTGGAAGCAGTTCGCCGGTTAGGGTATAAAATCGCAAAAAAACCGGATAAGGTAACTGGGAATGAAATTCAGCTTGGATTGCAGACGAGCTTTATAGGTCGAAACGTGTATTATGAAGACACTGTAGACTCTACTCAAAAGATTGCAGCAGGCTTGGCATATGAGGGCGTGTCAGAAGGAACAGTTGTAGTAGCAGAACAGCAAACATCTGGAAGAGGACGATTGAGCAGAAAATGGTATTCTCCAAAAGGAACGGGCATTTGGATGAGTATTATTTTACGCCCTGCCATTCCAACTCAAAATGCACCGCAGCTTACTTTGCTTGCGGCTGTCAGCGTCGCGCAAGCAATCGAAGAGGCGGGAGTTAGTGTGAGCATTAAATGGCCTAACGATATTTTAATTAATGGGAAAAAAGCGGTTGGCATTTTAACAGAACTGCAAGCGGAGGCCGATAAAATCAATGCGGTTATCATTGGTATTGGTATTAATGTAAATCAAAAGCAAGAGGACTTTGCTGAAGAAATACAAACGATTGCTACTTCTCTTGCCATAGAAAAAGGTACTAAGCTTGCTCGTGCTGAACTGATGCAAAGTATTTTTTATCATATGGAAAGATTGTATCAGCAGTATTTAGATAAGGGTTTTCAAATTGTAAAGCTGTTGTGGGAAAGTTATGCCATCAGTATAGGTAAAACGATTACAGCACGCACGGTTACACAAACACTAACTGGGATTGCAAAAGGGATTACAGAAGACGGAGTGTTGATGCTGGAGGACGAAAGCGGAAATATTCATTATATTCATTCAGCTGATATTGAAATAAGGTAGTAAACTAGTATTTCATTTGGTATAATAAATTCGAAAATGGGTAGTATCCAAAATGGAACTGCACCAAACGGAATTAAAAACTTGGATTCTGCCTTGATCCAATAGGACTAGGACAGAGGGATGATATGTATTAATTTGAAAATCCTTCTTTCTTTTTGAGGAAAAAGGATTTTTTTTCATCATCTTCTCTATCCAAATAAGGAGGAGATTATGTGAAAACGACTACAGATTTTTTAAACATGAAAAAACAAGGGGAAGCAATTGTCATGGTGACTGCCTACGACTATCCTTCCGCAAAGCTAGCAGAACAAGCAAAGGTGGACATGATTTTAGTTGGAGATTCACTAGGCATGGTTGTGCTAGGGTATGATTCTACTATTCCGGTTACAGTCGATGATATGATTCATCATACAAAAGCGGTTCGCCGAGGTGCAAAGGAAACATTCATCGTTACGGATATGCCATTTATGTCTTACCATGTTTCGCAAGAAGAAACGAGGAAAAACGCTTGTCGAATTATGCAAGAAACAGGAGCTAATGCAGTGAAGGTGGAGGGGGCAGACGATGTTCTTGCAGTTATTCGTTCGCTTACCCTTGCTGGGGTACCTGTTGTCGCTCATTTAGGGTTAACACCACAGTCTGTTGGAGTTCTCGGTGGTTATAAAGTACAAGGAAAAGACGCAGAAAGCGCAAAAAAGTTGCTGCAAGATGCAAAACTATGCCAAGAAGCAGGTGCGATTGCATTGGTGCTTGAATGTGTGCCTAAGCAATTAGCAGATGAAGTTTCCATGCAGCTAGAGATTCCGACCATCGGTATTGGAGCAGGCAATAAAACAGATGGACAAGTGCTTGTTTACCATGACATTATTACGTATGGAGTAGGACGAGTACCGAAGTTTGTGAAACAATATGCTGATATTCAACAAGACATAGTCGACGGTATTGAGCGATATGTAGAAGAAGTTAAAACAAGAATCTTTCCAGAAGAGAAACATTCCTTTACGATGAAGGAAGAAGAGCTATTGGCACTATACGGAGGAAAAATGGAATGCAAATAATACATTCAATTCAGGAAATGCAGGGGCTGGTTCTCTCTCTGCGGAGCGAGGGAAAACAAATCGGCTTTGTGCCCACAATGGGATTTTTACATGAAGGGCACGTCACATTGCTTAAAGCAGCAAGAGAAGAAAATGATGTGGTACTACTTAGTATTTTTGTAAATCCATTGCAATTTGGTCCGAATGAAGATTTTGACCGCTATCCGCGGGATATTGAAAGAGACGAACAGTTAGCACGTGAAGCGGGAGTAGATTACTTATTCTATCCAACGGTACAAGAGATGTACCCAAATCCTTTAACAACCAAAATAACAGTAGTTGATCGAACAGATGTGTTATGCGGGAAAAAGAGGCCGGGACATTTTGATGGTGTCGCAACTGTGCTGCTAAAATTATTTAATATCACAATTCCTCATAAAGCATATTTTGGCATGAAGGATGCCCAACAAGTGGCAGTTGTGCAAGGGCTTGTTGAGGATTATAATATCCCTGTAGCAATTGTGCCTGTGGATACAGTGCGTGAAGCTGATGGCTTGGCTAAAAGCTCGCGCAATGTATATCTGTCAGGAGAGGAAAGAAAGCAAGCACCATTATTATATAAAGCACTGCAGCTTGCTAAAGAAGCAATCGAATCGGGAGAGCGAGAAGCTTCAACCGTTGTCAATACAGTAAAAGGTTACATTGAAAGCAACACTGCTGGTGAGGTCGATTATGTGGAGCTGTATGCGTATCCTTCGCTGCAGCCGCTTAGGGAGATAGAAGGTACAGTCATTATTGCTTTGGCAGTCAAATTTTCAAAGGCTCGTTTAATAGATAATCTTATATTTACAGTTTAGGGGGAGCAGCTATGTTTCGTACAATGATGAGAGCGAAATTACACCGTGCTACAGTGACGGAGGCAAACTTGAATTACGTGGGAAGTATTACAATTGATGAGGACTTAATGGATGCGGTTGGCATCGCAGAAAATGAAAAAGTGCAAATTGTGAACAATAATAATGGAGCACGCTTTGAAACGTATGTTATTAAAGGACAACGCGGCAGCGGTGTAATATGCTTAAATGGGGCAGCGGCAAGATTAGTGCATGAAGGGGACAAAGTTATCATTATTTGTTATGGATTAGTTCCAGATGAAAACGTGCATACGCATCAGCCGAAAGTAGCCATTTTGAATGACCAAAATGAAATTATTGATATGCTTGCAGCAGAGCCTGCATCAACTGTTCTATAATAAAAATCCCCATCTATATGGGGATTTTTTCTTCTGTTCATGTGGTATAGTAGAAATAGCATGTTTTTGTTGTGAATGAGGTGTAAAACTATGGCAAACCGTTTTGTCGTTGTGGACGTAGAAACGACGGGAAATGCAGCAAAGGATGGTAAAGATAAAATTACACAAATTGCTGCAGTTGTAATCGAAAATGAAGAAATCTGTGAAGTGTTTACTAGCTTTGTGAATCCTGAAAAGCCAATTCCTCCTTTTATTACGGAGTTAACGGGAATAGATGACGATATGGTCAAAAATGCTCCTTTATTCAAAGATATAGCACCTAATATTCTCACGCTATTCGAAGATGCCTATTTTGTCGCGCATAATGTTCATTTTGATTTGAGTTTTTTACAAGAAGAATTAAAGGCAGCGGGTTTTCCGTCTTTATCATGCTCTACTCTTGATACAGTAGAATTATCGCGCGTTTTAATGCCTACTTTAGATAGTTATAAACTAGGGCATTTAGCAAATCATTTTCAGTTCTCACATGAAAATCCCCACCGTGCTGACAGCGATGCATTGGTGACAGCAGAGTTATTTCTTACTTTATTACATAAATTAAAGCAACTGCCGCTTGTGACGATACAAAAGCTTTATGAATTGAGCTTTTCATTTAAAAGCGAACTTCATGAAATAGCAGCGGCTATTATATTAGAGAAAATGAAGCAACATTCTCACGAAGACAAACAGTTCGATATTTATCGTAATATGGCCTTACGTAAACGGAGTCATAGTGGGCAAATGGAGGAACAGGATAATCTGGATTTTCAAGATTTTAAAGCGGGTTTCTCTCAAATTATGACAAAGCAGCTGCCGCGATTCGAAGAACGGGAAGAGCAAACTATGATGATGGAGGAAATATACAACGCCTTTACTGATAATCGTTATTCGCTGATTGAAGCTGGTACTGGCACAGGGAAAACATTAGCTTACTTGCTTCCATCACTATTCTTTGCCAAACAGAAAGAAAAGCAAATTGTTATTAGCACACAGACTGTACAATTACAGCAGCAAATTTTGGAAAAAGAGATTCCTTTATTAAAGCGTGTGTTGCCCTTTTCTTTTGATGCGGTATTATTAAAGGGTCGAAAGCACTATATATGCTTGCAAAAGTTTGAACATGCATTAGAAGAAGAGGATACGAATTATGATAGCATTTTAACGAAAGCGAAGATTTTGGTGTGGCTGTTAGAAACTGAAGCCGGAGATGTGGATGAACTCAACTTGCCAACAGGAGGAAAGCTTCTTTGGGAACGAATATGCAGTGATCGTACAAGTGCTGTTGGAAAAGGAAACCCTTGGTATGAACGCTGCTTCTATCAAAGAGCGAAGCACCGCACATTTTTTGCTGACCTTATCATCACAAATCATTCACTGCTGCTGCAAGATGTTGGGAGGGAGGACCATCTTCTTTCTTCAGTAGAATATATTGTGCTTGATGAGGCCCACCATATCGAAGAGGTGGCAAGCGGCATTTTAGGAGCTCATTTTTCATGCATGTATTTCCAAATGCTCTTATCACGTTTGGGTACACTCGATACAGAAGAGTTATTGTTTAAGTTGTTTGAGTGGAAAGGCAGCAGTTCCTTCGGTGCTTTTCAGGTTATGCACAAGCTTTTGAAGGATATTAAATTTGAATCTGATGAACTCTTTCGCATGATTCGTTCATTTATCTTCGAGCAAAGCAAAGTGAAAAATAAAGAGGACTTAAATAAGCTCACCTATCGGTTCGATGTGAATAAAGAAAGAGGAAAGCTGTGGCAGGCAATCATTGAAGCAACAAGTCGGTTGTGCCACCTTGTTACAAAGCTTCAAAAGTTATCTGAGGAACAGCATGAAAAGCTGGAGGGTACATATATTGAAGGCTCAAGGGAGCAGCTTCTGTTAGATGATTTCCGCTCTGTTATTGTTTCTCTGACAACAGAAACGGCAGCTTTAGAACAATTGCTCCTGCAAGAGCAAGCAGAAGCAGTAACATGGATGGAGCTAGATACAAAAGGGACTATTCATTCAACAATTATATATAGCCAGCCTATCGATATAAGCGCTCAGCTTGCGGATGCTTTTTTTTCGAAAAAGAAAAGTGTGGTGTTAACGTCAGCTACCTTAACAGTCAATGGTTCTTTTCAATATATTGAGTCTATTCTTGGTTTAACTGATTTACAGCCGTCAACATTATCCATTTCCTCTCCGTTCGATTACAATCAGCAAGTTCGAATGATGATTCCGACAGATATACCGAACATTAAAGAGGTTTCTCAAGAAGAATACATTACAGCCATTGGCAGTTGTATCGTGGATATTGCTAAAGTGACGGATGGACGTATGCTTGTATTATTTACGTCTTACGATATGCTAAAGCAAACGTATACGATGATTAAAGGTGCTGCCGCATTAGAAGAGTTTGCCATTTTGGCACAGGGAGTCAACGGAGGCAGCCGAGCAAGGCTGACGAAAAATTTTCAACAATTTGATAAAGCCATTTTATTCGGAACGAACAGTTTTTGGGAAGGGATTGACATACCAGGAGAGGCATTAACATGTCTTGTTATGGTTCGTTTGCCATTCGCGCCTCCTGATCAGCCTGTTTTGGCAGCAAAAACAGACAAAATCAAAAGGAACGGGGGAAATCCGTTCAAAGAGTTATCCCTGCCACAAGCTATTATTCGCTTTAAGCAAGGGTTTGGCCGTTTAATTCGAACGAATGAGGACAAAGGAACGTTCTTTGTGTTAGATAGACGGATTACAGCTACGTTTTATGGAAAAAGCTTCCTTCGTTCTATTCCTTCCGTCCCTGTGTACGAGGAACCGTTAGAAAGCTTATTGGAGCTTATGCAATCTTCACATAAATAGCTGCCTGTAGGTTTACTACAGGCAGAATGTGGGTAGGAAGAATATTATACTGAATTTAAATTATAATTCATTACTGTTATGCCTTTTTTATAAGAAAATGTCCTGCTATAATAAATGAAAGATATAACAGGATGTGCTGAATGTACTTTTATTATTACCTGCACTCCTCAATCTATGATTAGCAAATTTTGTGCAGCACCCGGGAGGAATAAATATGGAGAAAAAAATAGAAGTATTAGCGACAACAAGGCTCCAATATACGTCAGACTTGTATAAGATTGTGGACAGCTTAAATCGTACATTAAAAGAACAAGATTTGATGTTCGGCTTGGCATTAGATCAAAAAGATACTAATACGGCCATATTTACTATATACAGAACGTAGTGATACAATGAAAAAGTGGATTTTTATAGCAACAGTTGTTATAGTTGCAGCAGTTTTTTACAGTGTACATATTTATCAAAGTACAATCAGTCAAAAAGAACAGGGCCAGGTCAAAGCAGTAGAAACAGCTAAAAAGCTGGGTGGTTTGGTGGAAATCATTTCTGTTGACTATTATAATGGCGAAGCTCCTTATCAGGTTATCAAAGGCATCAATAAGCAAAAAAAGGAAATTATTATTTGGGTTCCTGAGAAAAAAGGACAGACTGTCATCAGAAAAGTAAATGATGGTATTTCTGAACAGCAAGCAGTGCAAATCGTAGAAAAAGAACGAAGCCCGAAGGAAATCATCAAAGTGAAATTAGGCATCGAAAATAATGTTCCATTATGGGAAATCACATATATTGACCAAGAGGATCGTTATACTTACTATTACATGGATTATGAAGATGGTAAGTTTTTAAAGCGATATAGTATTCAAAAATAGATGCAGGGGGAAAAGTTAGAATGAAATTGGCGAAGCGCGTATCTTCTTTAACACCTTCAACCACTCTTGAAATTACTGCAAAAGCACAAGAATTAAAGGCACAAGGATATGATGTAATTGGTCTTGGAGCAGGAGAGCCAGATTTCAACACACCGGATTATATTATTGAAGCTGCATATAAAGCCATGAAAGAAGGGCATACAAAGTATACTCAGACAGGCGGGTTACCAGCGTTAAAGAAAGAAATTATTGAAAAATTTCAGCAAGATCAAGGGTTGCAATATGAGGCTTCTAATATTATTGTATGCAATGGAGCGAAGCATGCATTATATACACTTTTTCAAGTGCTGCTAGATGCGGAAGATGAAGTCATTATCCCTACTCCTTATTGGGTAAGTTATCCTGAGCAAGTAAAGCTTGCAGAAGGAGAGCCGGTTTTTGTTGAAGGCTTAGAAAAAAATGATTATAAAATCACTCCAGAGCAATTAGAGGCTGCGATTACTGCAAAAACGAAAGCCGTTATTATTAATTCTCCTAGTAATCCGACAGGAATGATCTATACAAAGGATGAATTAGAGGCACTTGGACAAATATGTTTGAAGCACAATATCCTGATTGTATCAGATGAAATTTATGAGAAATTGATATACGGTGATGCAGAGCATGTTTCCATTGCTCAGTTGTCTGAAGAGCTGAAAAATCTTACTGTTATTATTAATGGGGTATCCAAATCTCATTCCATGACGGGGTGGCGAATCGGATATGCAGCAGGTAATCAAACAATTATTAAAGCAATGACAAACTTAGCTAGTCATAGCACATCAAACCCAACGTCTATTGCGCAATATGCAACGATTGCCGCTTACTCGCATTCTCAAGAAGAAGTAGAGACGATGCGCCAAGCATTTGAAAGCCGCTTAAATATTATTCATAAAAAACTGATTTCGATTCCAGGTGTTACATGCATTAAGCCGCAAGGAGCTTTTTACTTATTTCCAAATGTACAAAAGGCTGCAGAATTAACAGGCTTTGAAACAGTAGATGCATGGGCCAAAGCGTTATTGGAAGAGGAAAAAGTTGCTGTAGTGCCAGGTTCTGGATTTGGAACACCAAACAATATAAGATTATCTTATGCTACTTCCTTGGAGGCGCTTGAAAAAGCAATAGACCGTATTCGTGTATTCATGAGCAACAAAATGTAGGGAATTAGGGACAGAGCATTCTGTTCGTGATTCCTGTAAGGACAAACCAAACGTTGCCGTGTCTTTTGGCAATATGTATAATAAAAAATAATAGTTTTGGAAGTTTTTGGAGGGACAAGGTTAGTGAAAACGACAATTGCAGAAGTAAAAAAATATGTAAATGAAGAAGTGACTATTGGAGCTTGGTTAGCAAATAAACGCTCAAGCGGAAAAATTGCTTTTTTACAGCTTCGTGATGGAACGGGGTTTATTCAAGGTGTTGTTGTGAAAGAAGAGGTCGGAGAAGAAATTTTTCAAAAAGTGAAATCGGTCACTCAGGAATCCTCTTTGTTCGTAACAGGAGTAGTTCGTGAGGATGCACGTTCTCCATTAGGCTTTGAACTTACAGTTTCCAATGTAGAGGTTATTCATGAATCTGTAGATTATCCGATTACACCGAAAGAGCATGGAACAGAATTTTTAATGGATAACCGTCATTTATGGATTCGTTCGAAACGCCAGCATGCGGTATTGCGCATTCGTCATGAAATCATTCGAGCTACATACGAATTTTTCCATGATAACGGTTTTGTGAAGGTAGACCCGCCGATTTTAACAGGAAGTGCTCCAGAAGGTACAACAGAGTTGTTCCATACGAAATATTTTGAAGAAGATGCTTATCTGTCCCAAAGTGGCCAGCTATACATGGAAGCTGCAGCAATGGCATTAGGAAAAGTATTTTCATTCGGTCCGACATTCCGTGCAGAAAAATCCAAAACGCGCCGCCATTTAATTGAATTTTGGATGATTGAGCCTGAAATGTCATTTATGGATCATGAAGATAATTTACAAGTACAAGAAAATTATGTATCCTATATCGTACAATCTGTTTTGAAAAACTGTCAACTTGAATTGAAAACACTTGGAAGAGATACTTCTAAGCTGGAGCAAATTAAAGCGCCGTTTCCTCGTATCACTTATGATGATGCAATCAAGCTGTTGAAAGAAAAAGGCTTCGATGATATCGAATGGGGAGAAGACTTTGGTGCTCCGCATGAAACGGCAATTGCTGAAAGTTACGATAAGCCTGTTTTTATCACTCATTATCCGGCTCAAATTAAATCCTTCTATATGAAGCCAGACCCGAATCGTCCAGAAGTTGTACTTTGTGCAGACTTAATTGCACCTGAAGGATACGGAGAGATTATCGGAGGTTCTCAGCGTATTGATGATTATGAATTATTAAAACAACGATTAGATGAGCATGGATTAAGCGAAGAAGCATACAAATGGTATCTAGAGCTTCGTAAATATGGTTCCGTTCCTCATTCTGGATTTGGATTGGGATTAGAGCGCACAGTTGCTTGGCTGTCAGGCGTAGAGCACGTTCGTGAGACAATACCATTCCCTCGTCTGTTAAATCGTTTATATCCGTAATACAATGCTTGAAAATCCCCCTGTTTG
The DNA here is from genome assembly GCF_017742235.1 of Bacillus sp. 165. GTDB lineage: Bacteria > Bacillota > Bacilli > Bacillales > Bacillaceae_G > JAGHKQ01. Next base: position 127,445 of record NZ_JAGHKQ010000001.1, on the reverse strand, counting down.
GGGGATTTTCTTTGCTTTATGTAGGAGGGGTAATCGAAGGCTGTGCGAATAGCTGCCTGTTAGCAGAAAAAGAAGGGATATCCATCAATGGAAACTTTATTTTATTTTAATCTCTAGTGACAGGTTCATGAAGGCTTCGTGTTATACTAAAAGGTGAGGTGTCAATCGATGAAGAAAAAATTTATGCTTGAATGGTTTGAGCAAGGAAGTATTGCTATACCGAAGCTGCTGATGAACAATTATAAAAAGCTCGGGTTAAACGAAATGGAATTCATGGTCATCTTGCATATTCATACTTTTTTAGAGTGTGGAAATTCATTTCCCACTCCAGATGAAATAGCCCATAAAATGACAGTTACCTCTGCCCAGTGTATGGATATTATTCGAAGCTTGGTGCAACGCGGATTTTTGACTATTGAAGGAAATAAAAAGCAAGGCGCGGTTATATATGAAAGCTATTCCTTGCAGCCGTTATGGGAGAAGATGCTGCAGCTCTTGTTAAAGGAAGAGATGGAGGAAGAACGAGAAGAACGAGAGGAAAGACAAACAAGCTTATACAGTGTGTTTGAAAAAGAATTTGGACGTCCTCTTTCGCCGTTTGAATGCGAAACATTGGCCATGTGGCAAGATCAAGATCAACATGATGAAAGTATGATCCAAGCCGCTTTACGAGAGGCAGTGATGAGTGGAAAACTAAACTTTCGTTATATCGATCGAATTTTATTCGAATGGAAGAAAAATGGCATTAAAACAGTCAATCAAGCGCAAGACTACGGAAAAAAATTCCGGTCTCATCAACAAAAAACAAATACATCTCCAAGGCAAGAAACAAAATATACGGGTAAAGTGCCATTTTACAATTGGCTGGAGCAATGATAAGGCTCGTTCTTTACGTAAGTCTGATTTTGATAGGATAGAGTTACAAGAAAAGCGGGAGGCATTCTCTCGCTTTTTATATAAAAATTTTAGAGGAGGATACATGTTGCTAACACTAAAACAAGTGCGGCATTGTTTGGATGTTATGGGGGAAATGTTTCCAAATGCCCATTGTGAATTAAACCATGCTAATCCTTTTGAGCTTGTTATTGCCGTTGCATTGTCGGCTCAATGTACAGATGTATTAGTGAACAAGGTCACGAAGGGATTATTCAAAAAGTATAAAACACCGGAGGATTATCTCAAGGTCTCATTAGAGGAGCTGCAGCAAGATATACGGTCCATTGGGCTGTATCGAAATAAGGCAAAGAACATTCAAAAGCTGTGTTTTATGTTGCTGAACGATTATAATGGTGAGGTTCCGCGTGACCGTGACGAGCTTACAAAGCTTCCGGGAGTAGGCAGGAAAACTGCAAATGTAGTTGTATCTGTAGCGTTTAATATTCCTGCGATTGCTGTTGATACTCATGTGGAGCGGGTAAGTAAACGGCTTGGATTTTGCCGATGGAAGGACTCAGTGCTAGAGGTAGAACAGGCTTTGATGAAAAAAATACCACAAGAAGAATGGAGTATTACGCATCATCGATTAATCTTTTTTGGACGATACCACTGTAAAGCACAACGTCCGCAATGTGAAGTTTGTCCGCTGCTTGATGTATGTCGAGAGGGGAAAAAACGAATGAAGGGAAAAGAAGTTAGATGAGTAAACATGTAATGGTTCCTAAAGAGTTTCAAGTAACTCCTTTTTTCTTAGGTGAAGCAACATATGATGTGCCGCAGTCATTTGAAGAAGCATTGCATACAGTATGTTTCTTATACGATATGGCAGCCTATAATCTCAATATATATAAACCGTGGAAAGATATTGAAACTGCAATCCCGTTAGTTTATAAAGGCTGGAAAGAACAGAAAACAGAGTTGTCTTCCTTATTTCGTTTACGCAAGCGAAACGAAGCAAAAATCCCTATGGTTCTTTATACAGGTCATTTAATTTCGTCCCTGTATTGGATGAATCGTGGGCCAGTAGCTACATTGCATGATTTGACAACCGAGTTAGCAACTCTGTCTTATAAGCCTGTTAATATTCAGGAGCGGATAGGCTTTATTTTGGAGCAACCAGATCATTATCATTCTTTTATACAATTGGCAGAACTGTATGAGGAAGCTGAAAAGCTGTTTTTTAAAGCGATGGCCATGAAAAAAAGCATTCCCTCAAAATAGAGGGAATGCTTTTTTATTGTCTTGAAGGAGGAACAGTTGGTGTCCCTATATCAGGTAACCCCGGTATAGTACCATCTCCGTCTCCACCGGTTTCATGATCGTTACCATTACCATTACCATTACCATTACCATTACCGTTACCATTACCATTACCATTACCGTTACCATTACCATTACCGTTGCCATTACCATTACCTGGCGGTTCGCTTGGTTCTTCAGGTGTTATGTCTGGAATGAGTATTGTAACGGTAGCTGGGTCACTTTTCTTCTCTTTCTTAACAGCGATGACAGAGAAGGAGTATTTGCTGCCTGGTTTGACGCCGCTGACAGTGACCTCTGTCTTATTTGTCGAAGTAAGCTTTGTAGCATTGCCACCATCGACAGAGTAATTTATTTCAAATTTCGTATCTTCCAGCTTATCAGCTGGGTATGACCATGTTAATGAGAGTGTGTTCATTTCTTGGTCATATTTCAATTGTACTCCGCTTGGAACATCGATTTTTTCATTTGGAACATCATCGACTTTTTCGCCTTTAATATATAATTCTTTTTCAATACGATAAACGCTATTCGGTTGCTGGAACGAGGAACGATCCGTAGCAAACTGAGACATCATTGCTTTAAATATACGCTGTCCAATTTTAGTTTGTTGGCCGAGCATGTAATTTTGAGATGTTGTTTTTTCGTAGCCGGTCCAAACAGCCATCGTATATTGCGGAGTGTATCCAGCAAACCAAGCATCATGTGTTGCACCTCGTGGAAGGTTGTATTTTGCTATGGCATCTTTATCAAAGTTAGTAGTTCCAGTTTTACCTGCTAAGTCTATAGAAGGGATATTTGCTGTCGTACCTGTACCGGATTGTACAACTGTTCGAAGCATATCAGTAATCATATAGGCTGTATAATCTTTCATCACTGTCTTTGGCTTCGGTTTAAAGTCAATCTTTTTACCGTCAGGGTATACAATGTTTCGAACTGTATGTGGCTTATTGAATTCTCCATTATTCGCAAATGCGCTGTATGCACCAGCCAGTTGGATAGGAGAGACTGCATTTCCTCCTATAGCGTAAGATTCATAAGCTTCCTTTAGTGGAATTCCTAGACTTACTGCAAAATCTTTTCCTTTGTCAAGTCCCACCTCTTGCAATGTTTTCAGAGCTGGAATATTACGGGACCAACGTAAAGCTTCACGGATAGAGATATTACCCATATGTTTATTATCTGCATTTTTGATTGGTGTACCATCTGAATACGTATATGGTTCATCGGCAATTTGGTGGTATGTTGACCACTTCAGGTGTTCAATGGCCGGTCCATAGTCCATAATCGGCTTAAATGTAGATCCTGGCTGACGAGCCATATCGATAGCAAAGTTCTTTCCTGCAAATTTTGCAGCATTCTCATTTCGACCGCTCCCGATAGCCCGAACTTCACCTGTTTTTGTATCAAGCATCGTGAATGCCGCTTGGAAGCGTTCATTCGGATAAGAGATATATTTATTTGTGTTCAATATTTCTTCTGCATAAGATTGCGCTTTTGGATCTAATGTTGTATAGATTTTTAAACCGTCGCTGCTCATATCGACATCGGGTACTGTAGCCTCAACTTCTTTTACTACCGCATCGAGGAAAGCTTGATATGGCATACTTTTATTCTCTTTTTTAGCAATAACCCCTTGACCGACAGGTACTTTTTTTGCTTCTTCCATTTCTTGCGTGGAAATATAGCCGTGCTTATTCATCAATGTTAATACAATATTTCGGCGTTTTTCAGCGGAAGGACGATTATCTTCCTCTGACGGGTCGTATGCGCTTGGTGCCTGCGGGAGTCCAGCAAGCATAGCTGCTTCCGGTAAAGTTAGCTGATCTAACGGTTTTCCATAATAGTTTTGTGCAGCGGTAGCAACGCCATACGCATAATTCCCAAAATAGATTTTGTTTAAATACATTTCTAAAATTTCATGTTTAGAGTACTTTTCTTCTAGTTTGTATGCTAAATACCATTCTTGTACCTTACGTTTAATGGTTTTTTCAGGTGACAGAAAGGAGTTTTTAACAACTTGCTGTGTGATTGTACTTCCGCCCTGTGAACCAAAGCCTCCTGTAACATTGGCAAGAATCGCTTTTATCGTACGCTGGATGTCAATCCCGTGATGTTGATAGAAACGGGAATCTTCAGTTGCTATAAAAGCATTTTCTACCGTTTTTGGAAGTTGGTCGTATGTAATTTTTGTCCTCTGTTCTTTTCCGTATTCATAAATAAAATTTCCGTCTTTATCGTAGAATTTTGTAGACAATGGAACACTTAAAAGAGATTCATCGATTGTGGGAGCATCTTTTATCATGGAAAAAAATGTGGCACAGCCTGCTCCAAATGTAACTATACCGATTAATAAGAACGCAATTAAAAATTTCTTAAAAAAGGAACCTTTTTGTTTTTTAGCAGCTTTCTCTTTTTTTGATTGCTCCTGTTTCTGTTTTTCTGCTTGTTTTCGTTCTTCGCGAGAACGATAGTTTTCTGACATTATACTTTCTCCTACCTTTCACTTTCAAAAAAAGTCGAAACGCAATTATTGATGACTTTATCACGAAAAATAAAGCCTGTCTAGTACAGCGATGTAGTGTATCCGCGGATTATATGAGTACTGTAAAAGGTGTCCTTTCTCTTTGGCTTCTTGTTTAGATATGGATTTTCTGCCGCCTGTCAGCTGTCTGTTCCAGAATTCGATTACATGTTGTGCTTCTAATAAATATATTTCGTCATACAGCGTAAATTTAATAATAACAAATGCAATTCCGTTGTGTTCCAGTACTTGGTTCATATGCTCTATTTGGTGCGGATGAAAGTTTTGCAACGGAAAGCTCGTTTTATTTTTTGTTTCTTTTGCTTCAAAATCAATATATTTTCCTTTGTACACTCCGTTGTAATCAGTCGTAGAAGGCTGCTTAAAATACGCTTCCTTAATTACTGCGGCGCTTCTGCTTGGGTAATCGACCTTTACTATTTGAAGAGGTGTCGGCTTTTTATGTATACAGGCGAGATTGTTTGCCAAATAAAATTGATTCGTTTCATTCAATTCTTCTTCAAGTGTCATACCTCGGTTACTATAAGTATGTTTCTTTATCGGTAGATTATGAGCAGGCAGTTTTGTATTATATCTCTTTCCATTGGGGTATCGGATGGTCATAAGTAATCCAGCTCCAACTTGGTTTAAAATGACTTACATATGTGATTATATCAAAAAAATAGCACGATAGGTTATAAACTTTTGGTTAATAAGGTAAAGAATAGAAAAGAGGTGAAGAAATGAATGGGGCGCAAAAAGAAAAAATAGATGAAATCAGAAGACAGAGAAGCTCGAGAAATTTTTCTCATATGGAATGGAGGGTGATTGAAAAAATTAAAAAGGAGACAGCCGCAGCAAATAAAGATAATATATCACGAACGAAGGTATATCATGAATTTTTTATGACTAATACAGAAATTCAATGGGCGTTTTTAGCAAGTATGGTTTCGCGAAATGCTGGCTGGAATATGACGGATTTAGAGGGAGCATACTATCCGAAAATATTGTCAGCTACGATGAGAAAGCGTTTGTTTTTAACATACGAGCGTGCGAATTGGTTTATTTTTTCAGATGCCTATCCACAATTAGTATTGTATGAACAGTCTAAAAAAGTAAATCGGCCGCTGTTTCATTTGTTATCCGCGTTCCATGTTTCCGTTTTTATGGAAGCAGAGTGGGAAAGGTTTTGGAAGGAAAGGGATAAAGAACGTCTGGTTACGGCCCTCATTATTAATGAACAAAATATGATTCAAAAGCCAGTTATTCAAAATCCTTATTTTCAAAAGTATGTGTTTCAATCGCTTGTTTATAAGTTCCAAGAATTGTTTCACTTTAGCTCAGTCATTTTTCCGACTGTACAAGGAAAACTGTATGGTTTTTCTGTTTATGGCTTTGAACAGCTGACAAAGAGGATTGAACTTGGAAAACGATTAGCTTGGTTATTGCTACACCCCGATTATTATGAGACGTTTCGGAGGTTTTCAGAAAACACGATTCATACAGGATCAAGAATGGATTATGAGCAGTATTTTCCTGTTCCCAAACAGAAGGATACACCTGCTTTGCGAGATGTTTTTCCCCCTATCCCACATCAGCGCCATCATTATTTTGATTGGTATGACGAAGAGAGTGATACAGAAAGCTGGTTCCATGAAGCTTCTGTAAATAAGGAGTTTGAGCTCACAGATTGGTTTGTAGGGAAGCAAAAGCAGCTTCATATAATTGCTGCTATCGATAAGTTAAGAGGTGAACAATAAAAAACAAGAATCTGACCTAAGGATTCTTGTTTTTTTATTTTAATGTAAAAATTTTTAGGGTGTCCAGTCCTGGTTTCTTTATCTGTTAGTTTAGTGAAGAACACAAGAAAATTATGTTGAATCCATTTTCTAAAACAGTATCGACTTTTTTACATTAAGTTGCAGGGGCATTTGGTCCGTCTAATTTCGGATTTCCTGTTTCTATACTTTTCTGCTTATTTTGTTTTTTCTTCTTTTCGTTTCTGTTTTTAGCCATTGTAAACACCTCCCATTCGTATTGTAGCCATCTTCATTATTTTCATACCGAAGAAGAAAATGCTGTCGACAGGTAGGAAAACTAACTTTCTTTGCCGAATCAAAACTAGTTTTGTCAATAGAGAAGGGAGTTTTTTTATAATCTCGAAATGTATTGTTAGAAACAAAAGCAAACAAGGAGGTATAATAATGAAGGTGGTACAATTGGATCATGCGTTAAAAGAAATTGATCAGCTGCTAAGTACTCTTGATTTGCTTGAAATGAATCTGACACTGCGCATTAATCACGCAATTAAACATAAAGAAGACATTATAATGGATACAATGGAATATACAGATATGCGCTTACTTCATATGGAAGCGAAAATAGAACATCATGAAGAGAAGGGATGTTGGCTCAGCACTATAAGTGGTACGAAGCCCCTTGCCGCCAGCTGAAAGGAAGAAGGAGAAAAATCGTGACAAAAAGTCTTGGCAATTATACAACACAGCTGTTGCAATGCAATGAGAATATAGTAAAAAGATTTGAAAGAATACTGCAAGAAGAAGAGTATAGTATTGATTTTTACGGGGATATGAAGCCCTTTATTGATGAGGTAGACAAATTAGCTGAGAGATGGAAGGCGGAAGCAGAGGCATGGATAGTCAAAGCGGCTCCTAAGTATCTCCATATTTCTCAAGTGCAGCAAACGTATGATAATATCAAAAATAATGCATTAGACGCCTTCTCCCAGAAAACCAAGGAGAAACGATTTAAACAAACGTATCAGGCTATAAAATACGTTCTTGAAAGCATGCAGCAAGAAATCAAAAGATGACATAGAAAAAAAGAGTCTCCTTTTCGTTAAAAGGAGACTTTTTAATTTAAATTTAGTATGTTTGTTTATTGAGCAAGGTCATGTCTCTAAAGCATAATCTGGCTTTGTTGCTCCTGTCGCTTCCAGCTCGCGAATTAAATTGCGATACTTGGATAGACAAATGTTTCCTTTTAAGTAAATCTGGCCGGCAAAGTCCAATAGTTCATTTATATTAGCCGGTTCATATTGCTTCATACCGAAAAAAATAGTTCGTAATTCCCCTAATGTCATCCTGACTTCCCCCTTGATATGAAGTATGATACTAGCGTACCATGAAAAAGTTTATTTTCTTTAATTTTTAAATATTTAAACTTCCGACAATTATAGACAACTCCTGCGTTTTTTTTTGTAAGAAATAATTCTTTTTTCATGTAAGAATACTTTGTAAATACACACCTATATGGTTTTTTTCATACTTTAATATGTAGAAGAACAGCAAAGAGGAGGGAGAAAAGATGTATTCAAATCCTAGGGGAATGCAACAAGATGTAGGGGATTCGCAGTTGCTGTACAATATGTATCCGTTCGCTCCTTACTATACAAATCAAACAGATTTTTACCAGCCGTTTCAAATATCGTTTATGGACCAGCAACAACAGCAACAGATGTCTCCACCGCAGCAGCCAATGAACCAACAGTCGGGATTTTATCCACCGCAGCAGCAGCCGATGAACCAACAATCGGGATTTTATCCACCGCAACAGCAGCCGATGAACCAACAGTCGGGATTTTATCCATCGCAACAGCAGCCGATGAACCAACAGTCGATGTTTTATCCACCGCAACAACAGCCAATGAACCAACAGCCGATGTTTTATCCACCGCAACAAACTCCTTTTATGGGTCCAAATACTCCTTATCCCATGACCAATAAGCATAATTATATGAAACAGCCTCAAGGCCAATTTTCGAATATTATGTCGCAATTTAAAACGTCTGACGGACATTATGATATCAATAAAGTGATGGGAACAGCCGGGCAAATGATGAATGCGATGAATCAGGTAACAGGTATTTTCAAACAAGTGGGAGGGTTTTTTGCTAAATAAAATGAAGCGTGTGCGTGCATTCCCCGTGCACGCTTTTTTGTTAGCAAACTGCCTATAAGTGGCCATATTTACATTTTTGAGGATAGTAGAAATGTTATTTTTGAAGTTATGAATATTCAGAATTTATAAATTTTATTTTCTGTTAAAAAAATTATTGTTTCCTTCTCCTTGTCACATTAAAATTATACCTTGTGTAGATAATAATATATTGGAGAGGTAACCGTGAGAAAGGCAATTTTGTATATGTTTTTTGCTATGATAACACTGACTTTTTTGGTTTTTACGAGTTTTAAACACATTTTGTACACTATTTTCTCCTAATAATAGGTATTTGCATTAGTCATGTACCATTCTTTCATCATATTGTAAAGTGTAAAGAAAATATATGATGGAGAGGAGAAAAACCATGTTTTGTAAGCCTTGTTTTGGAGGACCAAGCGCTGTTTCACCTGCAGCTACAGGTCCAGTTTCTATGGCTCCGCCAGTTGTGCATCCTACTAAGTATTGTGAAACTCACACGTTTTCTACAACTGTAGTACCACACATTCACCCAACTCATACGAAGTTTATCAATCATCAAACGATTCAAAACCAACATTTCTTCCCGCAAACACAATCTTTTGGGCAAACTGTTCAACAAACAAACGTACCAGGTGTAGGACCAGTACCGCAAGTGGCAGGCGCTTCAACAGGAATGCCGGGAATGCTAGGAGGATTTCCAGGTCAAGTGGCAGGCGCTTCAACAGGAATGCCAGGAATGCCAGGAATGCCAGGAATGCCAGGAGGATTTCCAGGTCAAGTGGCAGGTGCTTCAACAGGAATGCCGCATTCTATGGTAGCAGGCGCTGCCACAGGAAATATGGGACCAAATGCTAACCCTATGGTAGCAGGTGCTATGAAAGGCAACATGATGCAACCAAGACCATTTGGTAGATAATTACTTTTAGAAGCCTTGTAATTACAAGGCTTTTTTATTTGCTTAGAAACAGTAATATGGTTGCGATGTATAGGATAGGGTAGGAAGGTAAAATAGAAAGAAGTACTGTCTATGCTAATATTATGGAATAACGGGGGAAAGAGGCATGAAAGTTGTGGCAATAACTGGGTATAAGCCTTTTGAGTTGGGTATTTTTTCACAGAAGCATGAAGCAATTGTATACATAAAAAAGGCTATTGAAAAGCAATTGATAGCATTTATTGAAGAAGGGACAGAGTGGGTCATTATAAGCGGGCAACCAGGAGTAGAGTGGTGGGCTGCGGAAGTCGTATTGGATTTACAGCATACATATCCTCATTTAAAACTAGGTGTATTTACTCCGTTTTTAGGACAAGAACAAAACTGGAAGGAAGACAATCAAACCTATTATAGGCAGCTTCTTTTACAGGCAGACCATGTAGACAGCATTACAAAGAAAACATATGAAAGTCCCTTACAATTTCGTTTGAAAAATCAATTCTTCATAGACAAAAGTGATGCTCTTCTTGTAGTATATGATGAAGAAAAAGAAGGTTCTCCTAAGTATATGGTTGATCTTGCATCGAAAACAGAGTCATACCCATGCTATTTTATTCGATTTTCTGATATACAGGCTATTGTGGAAGAGGAGCAATGGAATAAATGGGAAAATAAAGGAAATAATAATGAGACTTCGTATTGACAAAATGAGTTCTTTCTGAAAAAATTTAAATAATGAAAGTTTTGGTAAAGACTTGGGGTGAAAGAAATGCTTTCTGAAAAATTAAAGTTAAGTGCAAAGGAAATTTTGGAAAAAGAATTTAAAACAGGCTTACGCGGCTATCAACAAGAAGAGGTAGATAAGTTTTTAGATTATATAATAAAGGACTATGAAACATTTCATCAAATTATTGAAGAGCTGCAGCAAGAAAATGTACGAATGAAGCGGAAGATGGAAGAGCAAAAGAGAACAGTGGACACACAACCGCAAAAGCCGGTTGCAGCACCGCCTGTATATGGAAATACAAATCCAGATATTTTGAGAAGGCTGTCCAATCTTGAAAAGCATGTGTTCGGAAGTAAATTATACGATTAATGGATTAGATGGAGTTAATTTACATAAAAAATAAGTTGCGTAAAATATTTTTTTTTACTATACTTATATTCATCAGTTCAATAACGTTTGGGTAATCGCTGCAACGTAAGTTGTAGAGGAAAGTCCATGCTCGCACGACCTGAGATGGTCGTAGTGTTCGTGCCTAGCCAATAAATAAGCTAGGGTAGTCTGGTATCAACTGGGCTAACGGCAGGGAAAGGACCTAAGTCCTCAATGGATATGGTTCGACTACCTTTAAAGTGCCACAGTGACGGAGTCCCGGAAGAAATGACGGGAGTGGAACGCGGTAAACCCCACGAGCGAGAAACCCAAATAATGGTAGGGGCACCTTTTCCAAGGAAATGAACAAGGGAAAAGGACAGATGTTATGCATCTGTAGATAGATGATTACCACCGGAGTACGAGGTGAACAACCGTTTGGAGTACGAAGGTACAGAACATGGCTTACAAAACGTTATGGACGCTGGAAACGTATAAGCAAGCTCTCCTTTTATTAGGAGGGCTTTTTCATTGTATTAGATACATACGCTTGAGTTAAAATGGTAGAGAAGTCCAATTGTTAGGAGAATGCAGAATGGGTAAGGTAACGTTGATTGCAACGGCCGCTATGGGAATTGAAGCATTAGTTGCAAGAGAGGTTCGCAGCCTCGGCTATGAAAATTGTCAAGTAGATAATGGAAAAGTGATATTTGAAGCAGATGAAACAGCAATTTGCCGGACAAATCTGTGGCTTCGAACTGCAGATCGTGTCAAGTTAAAGGTAGGAGAGTTTAAAGCGACTACTTTTGATGAATTATTTGAGAAAACTAAAGCGTTAAATTGGGGAGATTATCTTCCTGAAAATGCTGAATTTCCTGTTGTTGGAAAATCTGTGAAATCAAAGCTTTTTAGTGTATCCGATTGTCAAAGTATCGTAAAAAAAGCGGTTGTGGAAAAGTTGAGTCGTACGTATAACAGAACAACACGGTTTGACGAAACAGGACCTTTGTTTCGAATTGAAGTCGCATTGTTGAAAGATATAGCAACAATTACGATTGATACAAGCGGTGTGGGTTTGCATAAGAGAGGATACAGAGTAGGACAAGGAGAGGCACCGTTGAAGGAAACGCTGGCAGCTTCCTTAATATTGCTTACAAATTGGAAGGCAGATCGACCATTTGTAGATCCTTTTTGCGGTTCTGGCACGATTCCAATCGAAGCAGCATTAATTGGTCAAAATATTGCACCGGGGTTTAATCGAGAATTTGCATCAGACGAGTGGGAGTGGATTGGTAAAGAGAACTGGAATCGAGCGAAGGAAGAAGCTGAGGATTTGGCTAATTATGATCAGCCACTTTCGATTTCTGGTTACGATATTGACCATCGCATGATTAATATTGCGAAAAGCAATGCAGATGAAATGGGTCTAGGAGATATGATCACATTTAAGCAAATGCAGGTGAAGGATTTTACTACAAAAGAGGAATATGGGTACATTGTAGCGAATCCTCCATATGGAGAACGATTAAGCGAAAAGCCTCTTGTGGAAAAATTGTACCAAGAAATGGGCAATGCGTTTCGTCCATTAGATACTTGGTCAGCATACGTACTCACAAGCTTCCCGGAGTTCGAAAAGTGGTATGGGAAAGAAGCATCAAAGAAGCGTAAGTTGTTTAACGGTTTTATTCGCACAGATTATTATCAATATTTTGGAAAGCGTCCGCCAAAAGCATAGAATAAAATTTCTTCAGCCGTCGTATACTGTGTAGTATGTATATGGCCTGGAGGAGGGGTTTTGGATGAATCAGGATTTTTCTGAATTTGATATTATTTATAAGGCAATTCATCATTCACATTCTATTTTGGCAAACAATGAACATGTAAAGCAGAGCGCCTTTCAAGAACTGCAAGCAGCGCAGGAGGAGTATTTACAAGCTTTGGCACATAAAACATTGATTGATAAACAATATTTACAGTCTATAATAGAGTAAAAAGTTTTCCGTCTAGGAAAACTTTTTACCTTTTTTAGAATTTCAAAGTGTGATTATAGTAGGATACAATGCAGCTTACATGTAAGGAGAGAAGCTGGATTATTGAATAAATTTATGTAAGGGAAGGTCAAGGGAGCATGGTAACAAGAGAACGATTGCCGTTTGAGGTAGGGAAAACGGATAATTTTTTTGAGAAGCTGAACGAGTGGATTGGAGATGTGTTTTACGATATTTTGCCGGAAGCCGGTTTCGATTTGCGGGATGAACAAGTATTTATGGCATTTCAGCTAGATCGGGCATTCCGAGAAAAGAAGGTTATGTTTGCTGAAGCGGGTGTTGGTACAGGAAAAACGATTGTCTATTTGCTGTATGCGATTTGCTACGCTCGTTACACAGGGAAACCTGCATTGATTGCTTGTGCGGATGAAACATTAATTGAACAGCTTGTGAAAGAGGAAGGGGATATTGCAAAACTTTCACGCGCTTTGAATTTGAATATTGATGTTAGATTGGCAAAGTCAATGGATAATTATTTATGTTTAAAGAAAATAGATCAAATTATGGAGGGGTATCCGTCTGAAGCGATTGAAGATGCGTACGATGCCCTGCCTGAATTTGTGTTTGAACATGGTACCTTGCAAACGTTCCATCATTATGGAGACCGGAAAGAATACCCTCTTTTGAGTGATGATGAATGGGAAACTGTTTCCTGGGACCCGTTTCAAGATTGTTTTACATGTGAAAAGCGTCATCGCTGTGGACAAACCCTGTCTCGTGACCATTACCGCAAGGCAACGGATTTAATTATTTGTTCACAAGACTTTTATATGGAGCATATTTGGACCTATGATGCAAGGAAACGAGAGGGACAAATACCATTGCTGCCAGAAAGCAGCTGTGTAGTCTTTGACGAGGGGCATCTTGTGGAATATGCTGCACAAAAAGCGCTCACATATCGTTTGAAAGAAAGCGCACTAGAGGAGCTTTTGACAAGGCTGCTGCAGAATGATGTACGAGAAGAGTTTGCTTTACTAATTGAAGATTCTTTACAAGAGGGAAGCCGTTTTTTTGAAATGCTTCGCGTCAACGCGAAAGAAGTGCAGGGTTCGGATCGGTTGGAGTTAACTTTTACAGAATATGTACTAAACGCAGCAAAGCGATTGTACAGTAAGGTCTCTGAAATCGGAGATGCGCTTGTTTTTGAGAGTGAAATGTATACCATTGAGGAATATGATTTGAAAATTGTTGACGAGCATCTTGATATGCTGGAACACTCTCTCCGTCTATTTATACACGAGAATAATGTTATCAGCTGGGTTGAGAGAGAACATCATAGCCTTACGCTTGTTATCATGCCGCGTGCAGTAGAAGAAGTGCTTCAGGAGCAAGTATTTTCTAAGCAAATGCCGTATATTTTCTCATCTGCTACCCTATCTGAAAATGGAAGTTTTACGTATACGGCTGCAAGTCTTGGTATTGAAGATTATTTATCTTTTTCTGTAGCTTCTCCTTTTGAATATGAGGAACAGATGAAGATTAGAATTCCGACCTATACAAAAGAACATGCATTTGAAAAGAAAGTGGAGTATATATTAAGCGAAATTGCTAAGCTAGAAGGCAGAACATTGATTTTGTTCCGTACAAAGGAAGAGCTGAAGGCATTTAAAGCAGAGATGGATAGAAAACAGCCATCTGTGAGCTTCTTATACGAAGGAGATCAAGAAATCAGTGAACTAGTGGCACAGTTTCAAAGAAAAGAAGAAACGGTTCTGTGTGCCGTTCATTTATGGGAAGGGCTGGATATTCCTGGGTCCTCTTTGTCGCACGTAATTGTCTGGTCGCTGCCGTTTCCTCCAAATGATCCAGTATTCGAAGCGAAACGAAAGCAGGCAAATAATCCATTTATAGAAGTAGATTTGCCATACATGATTTTACGATTAAAACAAGGGGTAGGAAGACTGATTCGAACTTCTGAAGACAGCGGGTATATTTCTATTTTTCTGAACGATGATGAAAGTGAAGTTGTAGTAAACGCAGTGGAAAATGCGCTGCCTACTGCTGGGGAAGTCATAAAATAAGCTTGGGGTCTCCCAAGCTTATTTTTAAAGGGATTTTTTGTTTTTGATGGAATTTAGGAAGCATAGAAGATGGTAAGGGGGAAATGTCATGGAGACTGAACAAAAATTTTTGTCCTACGTTCATAAGATGATGAACTACAATGAAGCACTGAATTTATTGTATTGGGATTTGCGGACAGGTGCACCGAAGAATGGTGTTGAGCAACGCTCTGAAGTGATTAGTATGCTTTCTGCAGAAGTATTCAATATGTCAACATCGAACGAGATGTTGACGTATTTAGAAGAGTTGGAAGCACTGGCACAAGAAGGTACACTATCCAATCAAACAAAAAAAGTGGTGGAAGAGTGCAGAAAGGATTATGACCGCAATAAAAAAATACCGGAAGAAGAATATCGAGAATATGTGAAGCTGCAAGCGAAAGCTGAAAGTATCTGGGAAACGGCTAAGGCGGATTCAGATTTTCAACTATTCCAGCCGTACTTAGAAAAACTGGTGGAATTCAACAAAAAGTTTATTACATATTGGGGCAGCAACGACTATAAATACGATACTCTTTTAGATATGTATGAGCCGGGGATGACAGTTAAGGTACTCGATGAAGTATTTGGTCAGCTCCGTGAGCGAATTGTTCCTCTTGTCAAGCAAATTGCTGCAACTAACAAAGAATTAAAGACAGAACCATTTTCAGCGTACTTTTCTAAAGAGAAACAACAGCAATTCAGCTTGGCATTGCTAGAACAGTTGAACTACAATTTTGATGCAGGACGCTTAGATGAAACGGTACATCCATTTGCAATCACATTAAATCCAGGGGATGTCAGAATCACGACAAAGTACGATGAACATGATTTTCGTACGGCTGTGTTTGGAACGATTCATGAATGCGGTCATGCAGTATATGAACAAAATATCTCGTCCGATTTAGTTGGGACACCGCTGTGTGATGGTACGTCGATGGGAATTCATGAGTCCCAGTCATTATTTTTTGAAAATTTTATTGGCCGCAATAAATCGTTTTGGAAGAACAACTATAACTTGCTCAAAGAATATGCAAATGGTCAATTTGATAATGTATCACTGGATGAGTTTTATGAGGCAATCAATGAATCCAAGCCTTCTCTTATCCGGATCGAAGCAGATGAATTGACGTATCCGTTACATGTGATGGTTCGATATGAAATTGAAAAAGGATTATTTGACGGAGATATACAAGTACAAGATTTACCGCAAATCTGGAACGACAAAATGGAAGAATATTTAGGCGTCCGTCCAGAAACAGATGCGCAAGGAGTATTGCAGGATGTACATTGGGCTGGAGGGAGCTTTGGGTACTTTCCATCCTATGCATTAGGGTATATGTATGCCGCTCAATTTAAACATGCAATACTAAAGGTTATTCCGAATTTTGATGAATTGCTTCAAGCGGGCAATATTACTCCTATTCGTGAATGGTTGACTGCCAATATCCATCAATATGGAAAAATGAAAAAGCCGCTTGAGATTTTGCAGGATGTAACCGGTGAAGGGCTTAATGCAGCCTATCTAGCGGATTATTTGGAGAGTAAATATAAAGAAATCTATAACTTATAAGGAAAATCCGCGCTAGTCGCAATTCTGAGGGAAGGAGATGAATCTCCTTCCGTTTTTTTATCTATCATTCCACGGGAGAAAGGAAAATAGCCTCTTGTGGAGGATTCACTTTATGAGTCGCTTTCTTTTCTTCTAAACAATTGCCTTTTTCCATATGTCCCTACTCGCCATATATATTCCAAAGGACCAAACTGGTACTGCTTCAGCCACCATTTGCAAAATAATGCCTGTATGGTGTATAAAGCAAGGCAGTAAAGTGCTCCTTGCCATAAGTGAAGAGTTGCTGTGTTTTCAAATAGGAGCGCAAATGCAAACGTAGTAATAACAGTCTGGCTTATATAACTGGTAAGGGCCATGCGTCCAACATATTGAAAGGGAACGAGCACCCTTTTTACTTTTTCGTGGTCTGTTATCAACAGAAAAGTAGTGACATAAAAGAAAGCCAGCGTTTTTCCGCTCAAGATAACGAATGGCAAAGCCGTTGTCGGATTGTATCCGCTTGTTATAAAGTGAGACGCAATCATATACCAGCTTGGAACAGTCAGCATGAAGGAGATAATTTGAGCTGTCCGAATCCATTTCCTGAGCTCGTCTGTTCGGCGGAAAATATCTTTTTTTCCAGTATACAGTCCAAGCAAAAACAAGCCTAATATTTCAGGCAAGTAAATAATATTAGTCACGATATTTTCACCTGTAAAATAGTGAAATCGAAATCTTATGTCTTGTGTCCATTGCTCAATCGCATTATAAGCGATAATTTCATGATTCGCATTGGCAGGAAGCGGAGAGAGATACAAAAGAAACATTAACAGTTGAAACAAAGAAAGTAATATAATCGACCAAACGAGAATCATTTTTGGATTTCGGCGATAAAATGGAAGTAAGAAGAAGCCAGCGATCGCATAGGTATGTAAAATATCGCCGTACCAGAGGAAAACAAAATGGCAAAGTCCAAATAAAAATAAAATGAATAATCGGCGTGAAAATAACCATGCTACATTGTTCACGCGCGTCGTTGCACGAATCATAAATAGATAAAAACTAAGTCCGAATAAAAAAGAAAAGATAGTGTAAAATTTCGTTTGGATAAACATATCGTAAAATAACCGGAAATAAGCATCCATCCCGCTGTATGTCCGTTCTCCCAGCAATGACTCGATTCCTACCATAGATGGCCAGTTGACAAGAAAAATACCGAAAACAGCAAATCCGCGTATCATATCGATTTTATAAATACGTTCGTTTCCTAATGCAGATGTACTCATAGTATTTGCCTCCTTACTCTTACAAATCATACACAGGTGAAAATTTAGAAGTCAATGAATATTAGCAAAAATTACAAATGATATTTCCATTTTTTTATACTGTTAACATTTCTGAAGTGAGTTATAATAGAAATGCACAACAAATGAACTCCTTTAAAACGGCAGTACAGATTGCGAAGCTCCTTAGTTAAGGGGCTTTTTTTTGTTTTTAAGAATAAAATCCATAGATGAAGAGGAAAATATAAGAAAAAATGGGAAATTGAAGGTGAAAGTATGCCTAAAATTATGTCTGTCGGTATTTGTCCTCCAGAGCATATAATTACGCAGGAAACGGTTGTTTCCTTTGCGAAGGAGCTCTTCGGAGGGGCTTTTAAAGATATGAAAAGACTGCTGCAAGTGTTTGAAAATGGACAAATCAAAAAAAGACATTTTGCAAAGGACCTCTCGTGGTTTGAATGTGATCATTCCTTTGAAGAAAAAAATAATACATACATTGAATGTGCTGTGGAGTATGGATGCGAGGCTATCCGTAATTGCCTCCATAACAGCTGTTACTTACATGAGCCGGTTTCCTCGGAAGACATTGATGCGTTTTTCTTTATCTCTTCTACAGGAATGGCAACTCCCACTATCGATGCAAAAATCATGAACATCCTTCCATTTTCTCCTCATACAAAACGAATTCCAATATGGGGACTGGGCTGTGCGGGAGGGGCCGCCGGTTTATCTAGGGCTTTCGAATATTGTAAAGCATTTCCGAAGGCAAAGGTTCTGGTTTTGGCAGTAGAATTGTGCAGTTTAACATTCCAGCGAAACGATACATCGAAGAGTAATTTAATAGGAACGTCTCTGTTTGCGGATGGAATTGCTTGTGTATTAATTGCCGGGGATGAAGCAGATGCTATAAGCAAGCTTTCAGCATTGCCTCACTATGTAGATTCGCAGTCGACTCTAATGAAAAATGCAGAAGATGTGATGGGATGGGACATTCGCAATGAAGGGCTCTTTGTAATCTTTTCAAAAGATATACCGACTATTATTAAAAGCTGGCTCCGCCCTACTATTGCAGGCTTTTTACAAAAGCATAACATGACGATGCAGCATATTCAGCATTTCATTGCCCATCCGGGAGGAAAAAAAGTACTGGAAGCATATCACGAAGCGCTTGGCATGGAGGAAGACATGACAGCAGAGGCTTTGCAGGTGCTACAGGAATATGGAAATATGTCTTCTGTTACGGTGTTATATGTATTGGATCAGTGTATGAAAAAACATATAAAAAAAGGAGACATGGGAGTTGCGGCTGCTTTAGGACCAGGGTTCAGCTCTGAATTTGTATTACTGCGATGGGAGTGAAGAGATGATTTTTTTTCTATTTATCGGTTTTATTATTCTACAGCGGATGATTGAAATGTTCATTGCTAAGCGTAATGAGCGGTGGACAAGAGAAAGAGGGGCGATAGAGTTTGGCCAGCGGCATTATAAGTACATTGTGCTGCTGCATATCTGTTTCCTTGTTTCAACTGTATGGGAAGTGATGGTGTTTCATAAGCAACTCTCACTCATTTGGCCCTATTTATTGACTGGATTTGTAGCGGCGCAGT
The DNA here is from genome assembly GCF_017742235.1 of Bacillus sp. 165. Classification (GTDB taxonomy): domain Bacteria; phylum Bacillota; class Bacilli; order Bacillales; family Bacillaceae_G; genus JAGHKQ01. The sequence continues at coordinate 108,224 of NZ_JAGHKQ010000001.1, read as the reverse complement.
TCTTGAGAGTGTGGGCGATTGCTTCACTTGGCTACTATTGGAATACAAAAATTCTTGTGGTGCCAAAGGCGGATATTGTGCAAAAAGGTCCGTATCGTTTAATGAGACATCCCAATTATTTAGTCGTGATGGTCGAATTCTTTGTTATTCCTTTTATGTTCAAGGCATACATAACAGCCTGCTTGTTTAGTGTGCTGAACATAATTATTTTATCGGTCCGCATAAAAGAAGAAGAAAAAGCGTTGGCATCACGTACAAATTATGGAGAAGTATTTGAAAATATTTCTCGTTTTAAGCCATAATTAATATTGATAATCGTTCTCTTGAATGATACAATGAAGGCAGCTAATGATAATCATTATCAGAATGGACGGTGCAGAACTATGATTTATTCTTTTATTGCAGGCACAGTGCTGGCATATGGATTGTTAACGAAATATGTGTTAAAGCAAGTAGCAGGTGAACAGCAATAATGAAGCAATTGTTATGAAAACCTCTTCGTGATGGAAAACGAAGAGGTTTTTTTATCATTACTTAATGTGAAGATGATGAAAATTTAGTAAAATAAAGAAAGTAGAAGAACATCTTGGTTAAAGGGGAACACAGAAGATGATAAAGATTTTACACGAACAAAAGCTTGCTCCGCTTGTTCAGTTATATGAGCAGTTTCAAATACAGGGAGACAGCGAGAACAGAAACAGAATGTTAGATATTATTAAAAAGCAATATCGTGAGCAATTTATGGTTGCGTTTTGCGGACACTTTTCAGCTGGAAAGTCGTCTATGATGAACAAGCTTTATGGTGAGGATATTTTACCAACGAGCCCTGTGCCGACAAGCGCTAATGTAGTGAAAATGGAGCAGGGCGAAGATCGTGTTACGCTTACCTTGCAGTCTGGTCTTCGTCACACGTATGACGGCGCGTATACGGATACAGAACTCAAACAGCTTTGCAAAAATGGTGATGAAGTAGTAGAAGTGCATGTCTTCAGAGAACATGCTCCATTACCGAAGGGTGTTATTTTAATCGATACGCCAGGTATTGATTCAACAGACGATGCCCATCAGCTTGCGACGGAGTCGGCGCTTCACTTGGCAGATCTTATTTTTTATATGATGGATTATAATCATGTACAGTCTGAAGTGAATTTTGAGTTTGTAAAGGAGTTAAAGAGAAGAGAAAAGCAAGTTGTGCTGGTGATCAACCAAATCGATAAGCATAAGGAAGAGGAATTAACGTTTTCTGAATATCGAAAAAGTGTGGAAGAATCGTTCAAGCAGTGGAATATTGCAGTAGACGGCATATTTTTCACATCCTTACGAAATCCAAGCCACCCTAATAATGAATTAAAAGCCTTTGAGCAGTTTTTACAGGGGATTATTGAACAACGAGAAAAGCTGGCAAGTGAAAGTGCAGAGAAAGAAGTGCAATATCTCATACAGGAGCATTTATCGGTTTATCGCAAATCGCAGGGGGACACAGAGGCAGCCATTGCGTCTCAATTGATAGGGCTTTCTCCTTCTCAGTATGAAGAGGTACAAGGGCAGTTAGAAGAGCTGTATGCGAAAAAGAAAGCAGTGCATAAGCGAGAGCAAGAGATGAAAGCAGAGTACAGCAGCGGCATCGATAAAATTTTGCAAAATGCGTATCTTATGCCATTTGAAGTGCGGGATTTGGCTCATCAATATTTAGAAACGGAAAAATCGAATTTTAAAGTCGGATTTCTGTTTTCAAAGGCAAAGACAGAAAAAGAGAAAGAAAACCGAGTAATGCGGTTTTATGAACAGCTGAAAACAATAGTCGATACCCAAATCGATTTTCATATTAAAGAAGCCATTGCTGCATTTTTGAAGAAGGAAGACTTATATTCCGAACACATCGGTCAACAAGTATACGGACTGAAAGCAGAGTTTGACCCTTCTTTGTTGAAAAATTGCATTAAAACTGGTGCTGGCTTAACAGGGGACTATGTATTGCATTATACAGAAGATGTAGCAACCGAAGTGAAACGTTTGTACCGAAAACAAGCAATGCAGTTGTTTGAAGAAGTTCTTCCGTCTATTAAGCAGCAATACGAACAGGAACTTAGTCAGCTTGAAAAATCGATTGCGACATATGAGAAGTACCAAGAGGCATTGCAGGCTCGAGAATCTCTTCAAGATGCTTATACTGCCTATGAACAGCGACTGGATGAAATCAAAGCTGGAAAGGGTACATTCCACTCGGATTTTGATATGGAATTGATTTTACAGGAAGAGTCGCTTATGCGTTCTGTTAACAAGCTTGCCATTTCAGAGGAAAGCGAAGCAGTATATGAATCAACTGAGTCTGTCGTGTCGCTTTCAAGGGATGGAAATGTGCAAACAAAGGTATATAATATTGTGCAGGATGTCAAACAAGCAGAAGAACATTTAGTTGATTTACCGGGACTACAGACTGTATACAGAGATATTATGGAAAAAAGACAACGTGTCGAAACGAAGCAATTTACTGTTGCCTTATTTGGAGCGTTCAGTGCTGGAAAATCCTCCTTTGCTAATGCGTTGCTTGGACATAAAGTGCTTCCTGTATCGCCTAATCCAACGACAGCGACCATCAATAAGATTTTGCCTGTCACTCCGGATAAACCGCACGGAACAGTACTTGTATATGTGAAAACAGCAGAACGATTGCTTGAAGATATGCAGCATGTATACAATTTATTTGAAAAGCATGTGTCTACAATGGAGGAAGCTTTAGAGCGAATCGAAGAACTGCTGGAGTACAGTGTGCCGAACGGCAAGCAAAAGACAACGTTTAGCTTTCTGCGAGCAGTGAAAAAAGGATATGTTGATTTTTGTGAAAGACTTGGAAATACTGTGCAAATCAGCTTAGACGATTTTGCTTCTTATGTAGCAAATGAAGAGAAGTCGTGCTTTGTGGAATCGATAGAGCTGTATTATGAGTGTCCGTTAACAGAGCAAGGAATCACCATTGTGGATACGCCAGGAGCGGATTCTGTTAACGCGCGTCATACAGAAGTGGCATTCGAATATATTAAAAATGCCGATGCGATTTTATTTGTTACGTATTATAACCATGCATTTTCAAGAGCAGATCGCGAGTTTTTAATACAGCTTGGACGTGTAAAAGATGCTTTTGAGATGGATAAAATGTTCTTTATTATCAATGCCGCTGATTTGGCAGCCTCTCATGAGGAGCTGCAGGAAGTAAAATATTATATCCAAGATCAGCTTTTACAATATGGAATTCGAAACCCAAGATTGTTTGCACTTTCTAGTTTGTTCGCACTCGAGGAAAAGCAAAAGAACGCTGTAAATGAGGGGCAATATGGAATATTAGACAAATCGGGAATTCAACCGTTCGAAGCGGCATTTACGTCCTTTATGCTGAAGGATTTAATGCTAGTTTCCCTTACAGCCATGAAAAATGATATAAAAAGAGGCGTAAGCGTACTACAAAATATGATTGCTTCAGCGGTTCAGGGAAATGAAGAAAAGGAACGTCAAATCCAGCAATATGAGCAAGAGAAGGCACTTATGCTTACAAAGATACAACAATACAGTATTCTAGCGGAAGAACGAGCGCTTGAAAATGAAGTGAACGAACTGCTTTATTATGTGAAACAGCGATTGTTTCTTCGCTATAACGATATGTTCACAGAAGTACTGAACCCGTCTTCCTTGAGAGAAGATGGGACAGATATAAAGAAAAAGCTGCGGGCATGTGTGCTGGAATTAACAGGGTTTATGAAGCATGATCTATCGCAGGAAATGAGAGCGACTTCCCTAAGAATTGAAAATTACATTACAAAAAAACTCATGATGCATGGAGAACAAATGGCTGTTGCATGTTCTTCAGAGAACGAGCAGATTACTCTTACTGTGCTTGATCGTTACGAGTATGGTGCTATCAAGTACAAAGAGCCGTTTGAGAATCTAGAAGCAGATGCGTTTAAAAAAGCGATGTCACATTTTAAAAATACTAAGTCATTTTTCGAAAAAAATGATAAGAAGTACATGCAGGAAGAAATGAAAGCGGTACTTGAGCTGCATACAGCACGTTATTTGGAAGAGGAGAAATCCAGCATAACTGAACAATACAAACAGGAGCAGCAACAGAGCTGGATTCAACAAAAGCAAAAAATGCAAAAGGATTGTGAAGAATACTATGCAACCTTGCTGTACGTACTTTCTAACCCGGTTGATGTGAGTGTATATAAAGAGGCAGAGGGGCATATACAGCGTGTATTAGGAAAAGTAGAGCAGGAGATGGCAAAGCTGTAAAATGCGTATGAAAAATAAGGCCCTATATATCAGGGCCACATTAAAAGAAAATTTTTTCGATTCGTTTTTGCAGCACCATATCCAATGTTTTTACAAGTCCTGCAAAGTCATCTGTAGAAACCATGTGAGATAATACGAGCCGCTTCCCTTCGGGTGTTTCACCACACAATACAAAGGAAGTGAGCTCGTATGTTTTTCCTTCTACAGTTAAAGCGGGGTATTTGGAAGCGGCAGGATTTTTCAGCTTTCCACCTTCAAGAGCAATGATGTTACCTGTTTGTTTCGCATCTTTTTTTGTCATGGACAGATTCCCCCTTTGTATTAAATATTGACTAGCAGAATAATTTAGAACAAAATTGATGTATTATATTATCTTACTGAAAGGCAGGAATACAGAATGGAAGTACATAAGGCAATTTCAGCTCACTCTAAAAAACAGCATGCGGCGGTACAGGAATTTCTTCGATTAGAAGCGGAGAGAGAGGCTGCAATCGATTCAGCTGTTATGCTATGTTTGCAACATCAACCGTTTTCAGTCGATAGTATTAATATGACTACGAAGCAAATCAATGCACTTTCAAAATATGGCATTACGGCAGAACGAAAGTATGTAACTGAAGAAATGGTTCGAGAGTATGCCAGCCGGTTAGCTAATAAATAAGCGAGGGATGCAAATGATTTATACAAAGGATGCGGATCAGCTGTTTGCCTGCTTAAAGGATGAAAATATTCGTATCGTGGACTGTCAGTTCGATTTAGCTAATCCAGAATGGGGATACCAGCAATATACGAGAGGTCACATTCCAGGTGCAGTTTATATGGATTTGAATACAGATTTATCTGGTAAAATCGATGTTCACGGAGGGCGTCATCCACTTCCAAATGTGGATGAGTTCGTTCAAAAGCTGGCTGAGGCAGGAATCGGTCAAGATACAACGGTGGTGGCGTATGACAGTCAGCATGGAGCGATGGCGTCTCGCTTCTGGTGGCTGCTTACGTATGTGGGGCATAAAAAGGTATATGTCTTAAATGGCGGATTGCCTATGTGGCTGCAACAAGGTTACCCTGTTACAGAGGAACTTCCCTCTATTACCCCTAACACATTTATTCCATCAGTGCAGCAGCATATGCAGGTAAATATGCAGGATGTGAAAGAGCGGATTGAACAAAATACGAAATTTGTGCTGATTGATTCTAGAGAAAAGAAGCGTTATGAAGGTATTGAGGAACCTATCGATAAAAAAGCCGGGCACATCCCAACTGCCATCCACAGCTTTTGGAAGGATGCACTGACAGAGGAAGGTATTTTTAAAGAGCAAGATGAACAATTTGCCTCTTTACAGAAAGACGCTGAAATTATTGTATATTGTGGATCTGGTGTGACAGCCTGTCCAAATGTGCTGGCACTGCGGCAAGCTGGTTTCGAAAATGTGAAACTATATAGTGGAAGCTGGAGCGATTGGATTTCTTACGATGAAAATCCTGTTGAAAAATAGAGGAAAATATATGGTCTTTTAAGGTTGCATCCCTCGATTTTTTATATTACAATAGGAGACACAAAAGATCATACAACGTATTTGAAAGTACTGTATGATATGTTTAAAAGTGAATGATTCCTGCAGTGTACGGACTTATTTATGTCTTAAACCAACGTTATGAATACGGAAGTTCGATATTTAAACTCTGACATCATGCCTTACATAAGGAAGATGAAGGTGTTTGTGAGAGCATCCACCTGCGAGAGCGGGTTTTAGGGCATTTACAAGTGACGGCACATGCGGGTGCAATAACCTTACGTACACACGTGAGGTTTTTTATTTTTGTGCCGAAAATAGGAGATGGACGAATGAAGAAAATTCTTTTAGTTGATGGTATGGCATTATTATTTCGTTCCTTTTACGCAACAAGCGTCCATGGGAATTATATGAAAACATCTGAAGGAGTACCGACAAACGGTGTGCACGGATTTTTAAAGCATATGCTGACAGCAATACAAACCGTTAATCCAAGTCACGTTATTGCTTGCTGGGATATGGGGAGCTCCACATTTCGAACAGAAAGCTTCAGCGATTATAAGGCTAATCGCAATGCACCTCCGGACGAATTAAAGCCGCAATTTGATTTGGTAAAAAGCGTAACGGACGGTTTAGAAATTCCAAACGTGGGCTTAGCTGGTTATGAAGCAGATGATTGCATAGGCACCCTAGCGTGTCAGTACAAACAAGAGGCAGAGGTTATTATTTTGACAGGAGATACAGACCTTTTACAGCTGGCAGATGAAAATGTAACGATTATGCTGCTGCGAAAAGGATTGGGAAATTATGAGTTTTATACGCCTACAAGAATTGTAGAGGAAAAAGGAGTATCCCCGAGTCAGATTATAGACGTCAAGGCGTTAATGGGTGACAGCAGCGATAATTATCCTGGTGTGAAGGGAATCGGGGAAAAAACAGCGTACAGCTTAATTCAAAAATTCAGTTCAATCGAAGGAATATTAACAAATTTACCGCTTCTTACAAAAGCACAACGCACGAAAATCGAGGGGGATTTGGATAATCTTCATATGTCCAGACAGCTGGCTAGAATTCATTGTGAAGTCCCAGTATGCTGCACGCTTGAGGATGCGCTTTTGACAGCGGATAAACAACAGATTACTAGAATTGTAAAAGAGATGGAATGGAGCCGTTCTGAGCAATTTTTAGTACTTTTATAACTGAATAAGACATAGTATAAACAGCTTTAGATAAAAGCTGTTTTTTATTTGAATCTTGCTCTCAACCTGTCGGAAAAGAAAGAAAAGAATATTGATGGAAACCTCAATTTATTGTGAAAATATATTGTTTTTTCTGAAATTAAGTGTAAAATTACACTATAATGTAAATTTGTAATGAATTCATTCTGTAATTCTTACAATGTAATAGAGAAAGTATGTAGAGAAGGGGGAGAATGGTGTGAAGTATAGAGAGCTTGAGAAGCTTGTAGAGCAATGGATAGAGCAATCTATTATTACAAAGGAACAAGGAATGCATATGTTAGCGAATACTGCAGCGGAAGAAGATTCTCGTAAATGGTTTGTGAAGCTCCTGCCTATTTTTGCAAGTATACTGTTGGCATTAAGCGTATTGACTTTTATTGCGTCTAATTGGGATGTACTGACGGCTGAATTCAAGCTTATCATCATTTTTGTATTTCTCATCGGGTTTTACGGTGCTGGTGCATTTGTGTATGAGAAGAGAAATAAAGTATGGGGAATTGGGTTATTATTTTTAGGAATCATCAGCTTTGGAGCAGGGATGATTTTAATAGGGCAAACCTTTCATTATGTGTCGTACAGCGCTGTAGTGTTCTGTTTGTGGGGCTTGGCTGCGTACCTTGTGGCTCTCATGTATAGAAACCCGTTTTTAGTCGTTGTAAGTGCCGTTATTTGGAATGTGGGACAAATCTATAGCGGATCTTCCTTTTCTACTATTCATGTCGGGATTTTAGTGCTGTCGGCACTGGGCCTTGGTTATCTTGTATTCAAAGAGAAAAAAGTACTGTACAGCCGTCTGTTTACTATCAGTACTCTATTACAGTGGTCCATTTTGCTTCCGATAAGTTTCCACCAGCAAGAACATGCTATATGGCAGCAGCTTTGTCAATATACTCTGCCGTTTGTGATTGTAGCACTTTTGCATGTGATAGGAGAGGTAGAGAGCAAGCCATATAGACACCCGCTGAAAACTTTGCCGATTATCGGATTGTACTTTTATTATGTAGTAAATATTTTGCTTCCAGATGCATTCACGGCTGATGTATCTTCTAGTGTGATTGCGGTTTATGTTATAAGCATTCTGCTTCTCTTTACTGTTTCATTTTACATGAAAAAAAAGAGGCAGGAGCCGGTCAGTACGTTGCTTGAATGGGTGCTGTTTTTTCCTGTTCTATTTCTTCCAAATGCAGATTCTGCTAATTATGCAGCGTTGTTTATGGTTATCTTATACCCTGTCAGCCTTCTTGTGCAGGGCTATAAGACGACGGAGCGGAAGACTATTCGCTTAGGCTCTAATTTACTTATTGTGAGTATTTTTACCGTTTACTTTCAGTTTGGGTTTACATTTTTATCGAAATCTCTCTTTTTCTTAATCGGAGCTCTTATTGTAACAGGGCTGTACTTTTTCCTTACTCATAAACAAAAGGAATTATTTGAAGAGGAGGAAGAGAGAAAATGAAAAAGAGAACATGGTGGATTGTATTGCTGGTCATCTGTCAACTTGTGAGTTTATCAGGAATGGCAGGAGTACATTATTATACAAAATGGTACGGAAAAGATATTATATTGCAGACAGAGCCGGTTGATCCGCAGGATTTGTTTTATGGCGATTATGTATATTTAAATTATACGATTTCTACGGTTCCATATAGTAAGTGGGAAGGAACAGAAAGGATAACGTTCCGCGAAAAAGTATATGTGCTGCTGCGAAAACAAGGAAATGAGTATGAGGTTAAAAAGGTTGTAAGGGATAAGCCTAATGCGAGCAGCGAAGAGGTTGTTCTCAGGGCGAAAGCGATGGAGAATGGCGATGGGACTTTACGCTTAGAATATGGATTAGAGCGGTTGTATGTCAAAGAAGGAACGGGCAAGGCTATTGAGGAACAGGCTGGAAGGCTGAAAGTGCATGTGAAGGTCTCCCGCTGGCATCAATTTATAGAGGGAACTGAATAAAGAGGAATACCCTCCAGTTTTGGAGGGTAATTTTTATTTGCAAGCGGTTCAAAACGATGTATGATGAAAAGGAGGGAAGAAAGAAAATAAGTAAGGTGAAGATATAATGAGCGAAAATAGAAATACTGTTACAAATTATATAGTGTTCTTACAGTCAAAGGGGTTTAAATTTTCCGAAGAGGAGCTTGGATTTATTGCATTCGGACAAAAATATACCGGTGCAGCCGATAGTATGGTTACCATTGCCATTGAAGCAACGCTCCGGCATCAGCGTCATTTTGACGGTAGTTATTATATCGGACTGTTAGAAGCACTGTTGCAACAGGAAGTTGAAGATACAAAAAGCGCAAGGGCTTTTGTGAGTCAATTCGAGTAGAAGTGACTTCATGCCGCTTGCGTTTCTTTTTTTACAGGTTTGTTTGGTAATTCAGCCAAAATCATGCCAAGAAAAATACATACACCCCCAACAGCTGCGGCTACAGACAACCGCTCAGATGCAAAAAGTATGCCGGCTACTGCGGCAAATACAGGTTCCATCGCAAAAATAATGGCAACGCGCGTAGGAGAGATAAGCGTTTGTGCTGCTGTTTGAATAAAAAATGCGAGAGCTGTTGCTAATACAGCGGTAATAAATAAAGAAAATACAAAGGAAGCATTACGCCATAGAGCAGCCGAAAGCAGTACACTCCAATCTTCAAAGAAAACAGCGCAGCCAGCGGAAAGCGCGGCTACCGTGAGAATTTGAATGGTGGTTAAATGGAGAACGGAGTACTGTTTTGAATAAGTTCCATTTAATAAAATGTGGATTGCAAAGGAAACTGCGCAACAAAGCACCAGTGCATCTCCTCGATTTAACGAAAAGCCGCTTTCAGTTGTTAATAAAAATAATCCGAGAGTGGCTATAGCAACGCCGATTATAGCAAACATACCTGTTTTTTGTTTTAAAAAGATAAACGAGAAAACAGGGATAAGTACGACACTGAGTCCTGTTAAAAAGCCGGCTTTTGAGGATGTTGTATACAGCAATCCGAATGTTTGGAACAAATAGCCGCCAAATAGAAAGCAACCGACAACAGCGCCGGGAAGCAGACTCTTCTTATATGCAGAAGTGGATTTTCCTTTTAACATACGCTCTATAATTAGTAAAATAACACCTGCAAGAAAAAAACGAATAGCATTAAAGGTAAACGGTGGAACAAGAGAAATGGCGTTTTGGACAATGACGAATGTTACACCCCATATGAAAGCTACAAACAATAAAGAAACATTGGCAACCCATTTTTTTTTCATCTATTTTCTCCTCTGTTTTGCAAAATTGCTTTTCGAGCCAATTCATCTGCTACTTTATTTTGACTGCTCGGTATCCACTTAATAAAGAATAAATCAAACGCTGCGATGAGCTGTAACGCTTCTTCTAATAGCGGAGCAAACGTTTTGTTTTTGGCGTATTGCTTTTCTACAGCGCGTTCTACTAATTGGGAATCTGTCCGGAATGAAACCGTTTTATATCCTTGCTGCCTGCAATACTTTAATGCTTCTAATAGTGAATGATATTCAGCTTCATGATTGGTCATGATGCCAAGAGGAATGGCCAGTTGTACAGCGGACCCATTTCCTCTTATAAATATCCCCGCTCCCGATGGACCAGGATTTCCTTTTGTCGCTCCGTCAATATATACTTCGATCAACGCGGTTCCCCCAATCAACCAATTGTAATCGTGTATTGGCAAGTGAAGTTTTCATCTTTGCCAAGAACTTGTATTCCTTTTTTTCTGTGCAGTTCTTTCGCTTCTCCGACTTCATCTGCGATACCGTACCACGGTTCTATGCATACAAATGGAGCCCCGTTGCTTTCTGACCAAATGCCTACATATGGAAAGCCGTCAAAGCTGACTCGAATGAATTTTTCATTTTTGTGCGAACGAATAGTAATTTCGTTATGGTTCATATTTTCCAAAATAATCGCATCATTTTTAAATAATTGTTGTGAAAGCGGGAGCGAGCCTGCCCGTTCCGCTAAAACCAGCTTTTCTTCTCTAATATACGGACCTTGCAGCACATATGTTTCTAATCGTTCTGGAGAGGAAAACTCCAGATAGTAGTCCGTATATTGTTCATTAGCAAGCAATGGACAGCGGAAACCAGGATGAGCACCGATAGAAAAATACATGTCCCCATCTGTACGATTTTTCACTTCATATTGAACATGAAGGGAGTTATTTTCCAATGTGTATGTTACATATAATTCAAATTGAAACGGGTATTTTTGCAACGTCGCTTCGTTGCTAGTTAATTTGTATGTAATAAAGGTATCGCTTTGCTGGGCGATATCGAAGGTCATATCACGGGCAAATCCATGCTGCGGCAGCTCATAGGGCATACCCTTTACATAATATGTATTGTCTACAAGTCTGCCGACAATGGGAAATAAGATCGGTGCATGACGTTGCCAAAAGGAAGGCTCTGCTTGCCATAAGTATTCTGTTTTGTCCGCATTTAATTGGATGCTTGTGAGTTCTGCTCCCGCCTCTTCTATAGTGATGGTCAATACATCATTTTGAATGGTGGCTGTCATAGTGTGATTTCTCCTTTAGATGCTAGAAGTTTCCCTTTATTATAACAAGAAACTATTATATATGTATTATTTTCTGAAAGAGCTATTAAAATAAAGAAAAGGATTCTAATATATTAGGGAGAAAAATATGATGAAATATCGTGTGGAATGGTTGTATAAAGCGAAAAATGGAAAAGAAGCCACGCTGCAAACAGAGTTTTTAGAAATGGAAATGATATTGGATTTAAGTGCTGATTTTGAAAAAACAGGACGAGTTAAGGAATTGCGTTTTTATGATGAAAATGAAACAGCTTGGACAAAAAAAGAGCTCGAAAAACTCATTACCCAAATAGAAGCAGAGCCGCATGACATTGTCTTATATTTCGATGGAGGATTTGATATAGCGACGAAAACAGCTGGAATCGGGATTAGTATCTATTACAAACAGAATGGAAAAACTTATCGTATTAGACGAAATATGAGGATAGATGAACTAGAAGATAATAATGAAGCAGAATATGCGGCCTTGTTAAACGGGATACAGATTTTAGAGGAGTTACATGTACAGCATCAATCTGTAATTTTTCGAGGAGACTCCCAAGTGGTACTAAAGCAATTATCTGGTGAATGGCCATGCTATGAGCAGAACTTAAATCGCTATTTGGATCGAATTGAAGAGAAAATCAAAAAGCTGAGTGTTCGCCCGCAGTATGAGCCTATTTCAAGAAAAGGGAATAAGGAAGCTCATCAGCTTGCCACGCAAGCGCTGGAAGGGACAACAATTGACAGCCAAAAAGGACTGGACGAATAGCAGGAGGTGAAAGGGGTGAACAGAAAACAGTTGATTACTGAGGTAAATGATTTATTGGAAATGTACTGTCAGGGCTGTTTTCTCAACAGTCACTTTCGGAAGGAACAAGGAAAGAAATATGCCCAATCATTTTGCATAAAGCACTGCACCGTAGGACAAAAGCTAAAAGAGTACGGAAAAAAGCTATCATAATAAAAACCGCCCTGTGGCGGTTTTACTGTTTGGCTTCTTGCAGTTGATGTTCACATTGAGTGAGCATTTGTTCTTGACTCCGTAAAAATGCTTCGTCTAAATCTGTGGCGGCAGCCTTCATTTTCTCCAGCTGGTATCTCGCTTCTTCAACGGCTGTCGTAGCATTGCTTAATGAATCTGGATCCATGCTGACAGTAGCTGAACCCACCATTTTTTTAGCGGACTCTACGCGCATAAACACTTCTTCAAAGTCAGTAAATTCTTCTGCCATTTTCGTTTCCTCCTTGATCCCGTTCTGATTGTCCGTCACGACACCGAGAACACGTTAGGTAATGCAAACTGCCTGTACAAGCGCAGTTTCATTGGTTCCGGCATAGTTTTTGTTATTCAAAATGGAAATATACAAAGAAAGAAAACGAATAAAAATAAAAAGAGGCTTAAAAAAGCCTCTTATACATTCAAAAGTAGTATTGATTAAAGTTTCACTACGTTAGCAGCTTGAGGTCCACGGTTGCCTTCAGTGATGTCGAAAGAAACTTCTTGACCTTCTTCTAAACTTTTGTAGCCATCTCCTTGGATAGCTGAGAAGTGTACGAATACATCGTCTCCACCTTCAACTTCGATGAAACCGAAACCTTTTTCTGCATTAAACCATTTAACTTTACCTTGCATTGTGCATATCCTCCTAGAAAAAAACGCTATATTCATCATTTCGAGTTTTAAAACCAAGTGTATGTACCGAGCTTAAAACCAATGACAGTATTAAATATACAATACAGTCCAAATTCAAGTCAAGTAAACGCTTTATTTTTCCTTGGTTTACATTCAGGTTGGTGAGAAGAACAGAAAGTTATAAAAGCATGTATAGTACAACCTTCTTTTACAATAAAGTGAACTGAAGAGGGGGGAGTATATGCAAACACATCAAGTTTCATATTTACTGAAAAATGAGGATATGAAAAGTCGGAAGGATTTGCCGAAATGGGTAGGAGAAGAATTTGAAACTTTTTCTAAAGTTGTATCTGATCCAACCTTTCCGTGTTATTTTGGTATGACAGCTCTGAAAAAAGGTGATCTTCGCTATTCCTTTATTTCCCATGGAGACTGGAGTACTTTGCCAAATACGATAATGGAGTTTTTACAGCTGATGCAGCAAAAACCGCTTATCAGAAGAGGCTTATTCGTATTTGTTGAACCGGAAGAGGAGGAGCGTGCTTTAGAGTATTACAGAGATTATTTTTGGAATGTACTGCAGTTTTTGCATGAGAAAGACACACAGCCGTGGCCAGAGTATATTCCTCCTAATCCGGATCATTATTTGTGGGAGTTTTCCTTTGGAGGAGAGGCGATTTTTGCGTTTGGAAATGCACCTGCATACAAACAACGGAAAACACGGGATCTGGGAAATTCGCTTGTTATCGGCTTTCAGCCCCGTATGATTTTTGAAGGACTCGAAGGCAATCGGCCGCAAGGAGCACATTCGCGGCAATCGGTACGTGAACGAGTCGAAAAATGGGATGGATTGCCAAAGCATCCCGATATCAGTCATTACGGTGATATAAATCATCGGGAGTGGAAGCAATATTTTATTGGTGATGATATACAGCCGATAGAGGGAAAATGTCCTTTTCATTATAAGAAAAACCGTTAGCTGATGCTGACGGTTTTTTTGAAGTATAGTGTCAGGTAACATATTTTAATTACATATTTTTCCTATTTGCAGGGTATAGTAAAGGGGATTATTTCTAAAAAAAAACGAATAGGTCTTCTATTTTTCGGACTTGCCTCATTATATATAGTAAGGATGCAAGGAAAGGAATTTGTATGATTATAACTATAATTCAGCAAATTGTACTGGGTGTATCTCTTGCTGCTCCGGTGGGACCGATTAATGTGGAGATGTTGAAAAGAGGAATTGAACAGGGATTTTGGCATGCATGGATGGTAGGAATCGGTGGGATGACGGCGGATATTATCTACATGCTCCTCATTTATTTTGGTTTGTCTTCCTTTTTTATGCACACATATGTACAAGTCTTTATGTACAGTATTGGATTTTTTTTATTACTTCAGCTAGGTTTAAGCAGTCTGAAACAAGGAATTTCACAAAAAGAGATGAAATATATAAAGAAAGAGATGGGAGGGATTCGAGAATCTTTTTTTTCAGGGTTTAGTATTGCGTTATCTAATCCGTTAAATCTTATATTTTGGTTTGGAGTGTACGGAAGCACCTTAAGCTCACTTTTGACTAAAGTGGATCGTACTGAAGCTGTTGTGTACAGTTTTTGTATCATTTTAGGCATTATCTTATGGAACTTAAACATAGCGTTTTCCGTACATTTTGGACGTACACTTTTAACCCAAAGATCCCTTAATTACATAACTGCAGGGGCAGGTCTTGTGTTGATTGGGTATTCCATTCATTTTGCATGTAAAGCATTGCAGCTTTTTATTTAGGAGGAGATTATATGTACCGTACTAATGTTAAAGGACAAGAAGTTTTTATAAAGCTGTCTGCAAAGCTTGTAAAAGAAAAGTTGAATCGAACGCAAGTATATGAAGCTGTCTTGCGGATTGCAGAATCGCTTATAGAGAAGAAAGAGCAATCGAGTTTTGCTTTGTTTGAGGATAAGATTGGAATGATTACAGGTGAAGTGGTTCGCGGGAATATAGTGGTTTTTTACGTCGATCATATTATTACGCGCCAAAACATTTATAAACAAGAAAACTTGGACTTTTTAGAAGAAGGAGCCAATTTTTAGTATATGCTTCCGCATCTAACAAGAGATGCGGATTTTTTAGATATAGCTATCGCTAGTATGTGATAGCGACCAAAAAAGAACATTTGAACAAGGATAATAAAATAAAGCAAAATGGTTGAGGTGCAGACCGGATGCAGAAATAAATAGAAGCAAGCTGAAGGGGAGACAATGCTCTTCTTCAGCTTGCTTCTATTATTCTTTCTGCTCGTCTTTTTTCTTCTTCATTTGTTCTTCTATTGTTTTTATAACTTCCTGCATATTAATTTCACCGTCTTTGATCATTTTCATCATATCATCTGCCTTGTTTGGGGATGAGGTAGAGAGAGTTGTTGAAGCGGATACCGCTGCTGCTTGTGATTTAGGCTTAAAAGCAAATGTAAATAGAAGCAAGAGGATAATAAAGAGAGCTGCTACGCCGTCATAAATATAGAAGTATAACGTATATTTTGGCCAATAGGTCAGACTTTTATCTGCTTTTGCTTGTGCTTCTCTGATGAGATTTGTTATCTCTGAGTGTTTTGGATATAACCGCTGTACCTTTTCAAATTTATCTAGTGCTTCTTTATAGTATCCTGCCCAGAAGAAATTAAGACCCTCTTTATATAATTTATCAATAGTACTTTCAGCATTTTTAGCACCTGATTGAGCTACAAATTCTTGGATCGTTGTAGCAGGAACACCGAAAGTAAAGCCTTGCACTTCATTTCCATTTACTGTATCTCCTCTGAAGGTGAGTAAGCCGACAATGAAGCCATTCGCATCTACAATTGGACCGCCGCTGTTGCCATGGGTGGCAGCGGCACTAATTTGAATCACTGGGCTTCCTTGTGCGGATTTCTTCTCAGTAGCAGATATTTGCCCTCCATTGATGGTAGAGACGAATTGTGATTCTGGCGACAGTAAATCTGAATCTCCTGCTGCTGGATATCCAATCACCCAAATATCATCCTGAAGGCGGAGAGAATCCGAATTTCCAAGTTGCAGAGTTGGCAGGTTTTTGCCATCAATTTTAATTACAGCAACGTCTTTTCCTTCACCGACGGGTGCTCCGAATACTTTTACATCACTGTCAAACGACTCTCCACTCGGCAAAAATACTTTTTGGATTCTCGTAACAGATTTCCAAGCCACCCTTTCTATTAAGTATCGGTACGCAACATCCGTAGACACCCCAAAGTGAACCCCTACATCATAGGCAAGCTGTTCAAAGGCTGCATCCGCAATTTCCTGATCTGTTTTTCTGGTTAAATCGACTACATGGGCATTTGTGACAATATACCCATTGGAGCTGATAATTGCACCTGAGCCTGAGCTGCCGATAACTGTTTTTCCTTGCAAGTGCTTAAAGTAATCATAGACATCGTAGTCGTATACATAAGAATAATCCCATTCTACGATTACTGCATCAATAATGCGAACGACAGCAGGTTTTGTATATGCAGCGATCCGCTGAGCTGATTTGACGCCAGATGTATCCGGCTTTGTATTCGAAAGCCAGAAGGTGCCGATAATGCCGGCTAAGAGCACAAGGATGATCGGAATCGTGATGAACGCCCTTTTATTCACCGATTTCCCTCCTTTGTAAAATACGAAGATACAATATCCTATTAGTGGAATTGTTTGTCATATTCCACTAATACTTGGCTAGAAAAATATTTGTTTTTATAAAACGGTGGATTTCTTTATTAGGAAGGTAAGTTAACGAGAATAAATTAATATTATTGAATTGTTGTAGTGTCCCATACAGTAAAATAATGATTAGTGTAACTTACAGCAACATCTTTTTATCCTGTACCAAACGGAAGTAACGTAAGACTAGGAAAAGTGCCAGATGTATCAACAGAGAAGAAGTAAAATCTCAATTGGTGATGGAGTGTACAGAAGAAGGAGATAGGTATGTTTTGGGTCTATGGAGTAGTTTCCTACGTCTAGATAGTCTGGTTAGAGAACAAGTGATACAATGATACAAAAGGGCTACCAAGCTTTCTGGAACAGGATTGCAAGAGAATTGAACAAGGCACTTATTCTACATATAAAAGGAGAGAAACATGAAGGTAATAATTGCGGAAAAACCGGATCAAGCGATGAAGCTTGCAGCACCGTTTACATATAAGAAAAAGGATGGATATTTAGAGGTGGGGGCAAGTTCTTTTTTTCCGGAGGGCGCTTATTTTACATGGGCGGTCGGCCATATTTGTGAACTGTTGTCTCCTGAAGAGTATAACGAAGGATGGAAAAAATGGTCTGTTGCTACGCTGCCGATGATTCCGGATAAATTTCAATATAAGGTAACTAAATCCAAGGCAAAGCAATTTTATGCGATTCGCGATTTGTTGAAAAAACCGGAAGTGAAAGAAATCATTCATGCGGGAGATGCGGGACGAGAGGGGGAGCTTATTGTTCGAACGATTGTTCAAACAGCCCGTATTTCTAAACCGATGAAGCGGCTGTGGATTTCCTCCTTAACAGAAAAAGCAGTAAAAGACGGATTTTCTAAGCTTTTGGAGGAAAAGGATACAAGACAGTTATATTATGAGGCATATAGCCGTGCTTGTGCGGATTGGCTTGTGGGAATGAATGCTTCACGCATTTATACTATTTTATTAAAAGAAAAAGGAATTTCAGATGTGTTCTCGGCGGGACGTGTGCAAACGCCAACACTGGCCCTTGTGGTGAAAAGAGAGAAGGAGATAGGCAGCTTTGTGTCTCATCCGTTTTGGGAAGTAATCGCGATTTTTGATATGGATGGGAAGCGTTATGAAGGAAAGTGGCATAAGGAAAATGAAACGCGACTTGATAATGCAGATATGGCAGCAAAAGTTGCAGCTTTTTGCCAAGGGAAGCCTGCTAGAATTGAGGAAGCTGAAACAGAACGAAAGGAATTTCAACCGCCCCTGTTATTCAATTTATCTGCGCTGCAGGCGACTGCGAACCGAATTTTTAAATTTCCGCCCAAGAAAACGTTGGACATTGCCCAGGCGTTATATACAAAAGGATATCTTTCTTATCCTCGCTCTGACTCAACGTTTGTAACAAGAGGAGAGGCTGAGGGATTTGCTGATATACTAGATAAATTAAGCAAGCAAGAAGTGTACAAGTCGTATTTTCCAACGCCTGTTACATCGATTATTCATAATAAGCGCTATGTGAATGAGAAAAAAGTAACAGATCACTATGCTATTATTCCGACAGAACAAGTTCCCAATGTGACAAAGCTAAGCGGAGATGAACAAAAAATTTATGATTTAGTGGTAAAAAGATTAATTGCTGCCCATTATGACCCAGCAATATTTGATTATACAACAATCACGACTCTTGTTGATGGACGGGCTACTTTTGTTTCTAAAGGAAAGCAGCAAATTCAAGAAGGTTGGCGGAAGGTGGTATTCCATTCCAACAGCAAGGAGGAGGACGATGATGTATTGCTTCCTCCGCTCGTGAAGGGCGAAACAGGAATAGTGACTGATGTATCAGTAAAGGAAGGAAAAACACAGCCTCCTAAGCGTTATACAGAAGGACAGCTTATTACATTAATGAAGACAGTCGGTAAAGTACTGGAAGACGGTCAGCTGGAAAAGGTGTTGAATAAAGTGGAAGGTCTCGGCACGGAAGCTACCCGTGCGGGCATTATTACGATGCTAAAGGATCGTAAATATATAGAGGTTACGAAAAATCAGGTGTTTGCCACGCAAAAAGGAATGCTTCTTGTGGATGCGATTGGAGAACAGATTTTAGCATCACCTGAAATGACAGCACGCTGGGAACAAAGGCTTGGGGAGATCGGTGAAGGAAAGGCGGATGCAGCAGCCTTCATGGAGCAAGTGAAAAAGCTCTCGGCAACGATCATTGAAAATGCGGTGAGTCAATCAAAAAATTGGGATTTTAGTCATGTAGATACGTCTCAGTTTGTTCAGGAAAAACGAGAAAAAAAAGTATCTGTACCACTGGGAAACTGCAAAAAATGTAACGGCCAAATTGTAGACAAAGGGACGTTTTATGGCTGTACGAATTATAATGTTACAAAGTGCAATTTCACATTATCTAAAAAAGTGCTAGGGAAAACAATCTCACAAGCTAATATAAAAAAGCTGTTGAAAAGTGGAAAAACAAATATAATCAAAGGATTTAAAAAGGGAGAAAAGTCCTTTGATGCGATGGTAGTATGGGATGAAAAAGAAGGAAAGACGAAATTTGAGTTTGCAAGCTGAGAGGAGACAATCCTCTTAGTTTTTTTGAAGGGCGAAGGTAGAAGAACGTTGCTTCTCGCATGTGGAGAGCACCTTGGTAAAAAGGAAAATCATCGTTCTCTCCCTATATGGAAAGGTTTCCATTCTGATTGAAAAATGGTAGCATAAAGAAGGATAAAAGAGAAAGGATGTTACATATGACAAAAAAAGCAGAGGCCTTTATTTTTGATTTAGACGGAGTGATTACGGACAGCGCTGAGCATCACTATTTAGCTTGGAAGCAGCTTGGGGAAGAACTTGGAATTCGGTTTGACCACCAGTTTAATGAGCAGTTAAAAGGTGTAAGCCGCATGGATTCATTGGAGCGCATTTTAGAACTCGGCAACAGACAGCATGATTTTACACAAGAAGAGAAAGAAGAGCTCGCAGCAAAGAAGAATGAACATTATAAGCAATTGATTTTGACAATTACTCCAGATGACGTACTGCCGGGAGTGATGGAGCTGTTAAACGCTGTGAGAGAGAATGGTTTGAAAATTGCGATGGCATCGGCTAGTAAAAATGCGTTTGCTGTAGTGGAACGTTTAGGGGTTGGAGAATATTTCGGCCATATTGTCGATGCCGCAACAGTAATGCAAGGGAAACCGCATCCGGAAGTGTTTTTGAAGGCGGCCGATGCGCTTGGTGTACCGTATGAAAATTGTGTCGGTGTAGAGGATGCAAAGGCTGGAGTAGAAGCGATTAAAGCTGCAGGGATGTTTGCAGTTGGAGTAGGCACAAAAGAAGCAATGGAAAAGGCGGATCTAATCGTATCCGGAACGGGAGAACTTGATTTCAACAAGATTATGAAGAAGTTTGCGGAAAAAGCATAATTACATCGTTTTGTGAAATCGCTTGCGCAACTAAAAAACTCAAAAGACAGCTTAATAGGACATCTTGTGAAGAATAGTGGGTATTGTATACGAGTATGGAGGAAAAAGCTGGTTTGTAAGGCGGGGACAAGATGTTCCTGCTTTTTCTTCTGGAAGAACATGGACTTTTTTTTGGAAATTTCATATAATATTGTTAATTATACAAAGAACGGAGTGATGTATTATGGCGAATGTTTACATGATTACTCAGATGAATAAGGAAGGTATGGACGGGGACAAGTAATCCTTCGCCGTATCCTTCCGTCTATACGAAATGTGGGAGGATACTTGATAATGGAGTTAATGAAACTAGGTTGGGAAGCATTTTTTGAAAAGCAGTATGTACAAAAGCAATATGAGGTCGGACGAATCGTATTGGAGCACAAGCATTTGTATCGTATCATTACTGAGGCTGGCGAACTCTTGGGTGAATTGTCCGGAAGGTTTCGTTATGAGGCGACAGTAAAAAGCGATTATCCTGCTGTTGGAGATTGGGTTTGGATTCAAACCATTCCTGCAGAGAAGAAGGCCGTCATTCATGGGGTATTCAAGCGGAAAAGCTTATTTTCCCGCCAAGCTGCCGGCGACAAAACGGAAGAGCAGGTTGTGGCGTCTAATATCGATTATGTCTTTCTTGTAAATGCGTTGAATCGGGATTTTAATTTACGCAGAATGGAACGGTATTTGTTGCTTGCTTATGAAAGCGGTGCTGTGCCGGTTGTTATTTTAACAAAGCGTGACTTGTGCGAAGATATAGAGGATAAAGTAGTCCAGACGAAGGCAGTTGCTTTTGGAGTGGATGTATTTGCTGTTGATAGCTTAAGCGGCACGGGTATTGCAGAGCTGCGGCAATTTGTAAGGCCAGGGAAAACAATTGCACTGCTCGGATCGTCCGGGGCTGGGAAATCTACGCTGTTAAACGCCTTGATGGGAAGTGCGGTCAGCAAGACCGGTGGTATTCGTGAAAGCGATGATAAAGGCAAGCATACGACAACTCATAGAGAATTGTTTCAGTTGCCTTCTGGTGCATTGATTATTGATACCCCAGGAATGAGAGAGCTGCAGCTATGGGAAGGCAGTGAGTCCATGGATGTCACATTTTCTGATA
Organism: Bacillus sp. 165; assembly: GCF_017742235.1. Lineage (GTDB taxonomy): Bacteria > Bacillota > Bacilli > Bacillales > Bacillaceae_G > JAGHKQ01. The sequence goes on along the minus strand of NZ_JAGHKQ010000001.1, from coordinate 86,707 downwards.
TTGATGAGCTGTCTGGACAATGCCGTTTTGTGGATTGTAAGCACGAAACGGAGCCAGGGTGTGCTGTAAAGCATGCTATTGAAGAAGGAAATCTGCAACAAGAGCGTTTCACGAGCTATAAGAAGTTACAGCGAGAAATTGCGTATGCGATGCGCAAGCAAGATCCTGTATTGGCCCGAGCTGAACGAGAGAAGTGGAAAAAAATCAATAAAGCAATGAGCCGGAAGAAATAATGTGAAAGAGACGCGAGGAGCGTCTCTTTTTCTGTTAGCTGCCAAAACTAGAGAAATTGTATTTGTGTTACAATAAAAATGGATTTTAGTATACAGGAGGTATAAAGTGTGATTCATTCTGAGCTTACCCAATTTTTTGGACAGCAGCCTGTTCAAGATGGAAAGCGGTATTATCATTTTGTAATAAAAGAAACAAAGGATACATATAGCGTAGATACGGTTCTTTCTGCTGATAAGGTAACCACTGAGAATGGTATTTTGACTAGTTATAATGACGAAAATGAGTTAAAAATCCTATGGAATAAAGACGGTCGTTCAATTATGACTATCAAAAACATTCAAATTCAAAGGTGTATTGGATGGAAAGAGGAAGAGGAGCACAGTATAGAATTTATTTTAGAACGGATGCCGAGCAGGATGATTAAGCTTCAATTGAAGCCGTTTTTGGCTATGGAATTCGGTATGTATTGGGAAGTATGTGAAGATTGCGAAGAATAAGCATCCGATGTGGATGCTTATTCTTCATTTTACACTGCGTTTTAGTGCAATAAGGGGGAGAAGGATCAGGCTAAACCAACCGATTAATGGATATAACATATGTAACAGCTTTCCATACCCAACGTAGCTGATGCAGTAACTGATTAATAAGATACCTAGTACGATAGTATTATGTTTCCAGCCGGTCATAGATTGAATTTGCTTTGACATACCAAATAGGTTTCCAATTAAGGTTGTAAACACTTCTCCGAATATAATCAGTACAAAGAAAAAGTGGAATGTACTATTGAGCTGCCGCACCACTTCCGCCATAGGAATATTGTATTGATGGAAGCCATCCACAGATAAGAGAGAAAACTGACTGCATAATAAAATCAGACCAAGTCCCGCTCCTCCTAACAGCCCTCCTACTTTAATCGCTTTTTCATCTTTGATTTCACTTGCCAGTGGAACGAGCACGCTTTGTGCCATTGCCAGATTCATAGCTACATATGTAATAGGGCTTGACACCCAGTTTGTGTTCCATGTGCCAGCAGGGATAGAATTGAGGATAAGGGGACCTATTTGCATAATCTTTGTTGAAAATAATCCAATAATAAACAGCATCATAATCGGCACCACAAGTGAATTAACCTCAAATACTCCTTGCAGTCCTCTCGATAGTATCAGAATACAAGCAAGGATTGTAAAAAGAACCCCGATTTGTTTTGGTAAATGGAGCTGTTCTTCAAAAACTGCGCCTGCCGCTGACAACATAACGCTCGTAACTCCGAATAAGACGAGAAGAAGCAAAATATTGATACCCGTTCCGACTGTATTACCAAATAAATATTTATTAAACTCTTGTGCGGAGAAGGCTTGAATCCGCGCAGAAAGAATCATCATTTTTGTACCGAGCCACATAAAAAGTATACCGCTCACCAAAATCCCGATTGTTCCGTAAGTTCCGTTTAAGGTGAAGAATTCTACAATTTCACGTCCTGTTGCAAACCCGGCTCCAACTACTGTTCCAATATAGGTAGCTGCGATTTTTTTGGCTATTTTCCAATTTTGATCGTCCATGCTCTGCCTCCTTCCCTTGATACATACATATGAATGATAAGTTGTAATTAGACATGCCTCTTTAAGATTGAAGAAATAAGAATATGTTTTTAGCACAAGGTGAATGTTACATAATTACGATTGTGTAAGGGGATTATTAAATATGTTAAGAGTGAATTACAGCTGAGGCATAATGGTTGTATTAATCAAAAATAATAGTATAATATAATTATGATTAAATTATAATTATTATAATTAAAAAGGAGAGGATAGCATGGATAACCGAATAGATACTAATGTAGTAAATGTCTTGAACAAGCAGGTAGCAAACTGGAACGTGTTGTTTGTAAAATTACACAATTATCATTGGTATGTAAAAGGTCCCCAATTCTTTACTCTTCATACAAAATTTGAAGAGCTGTACAATGAAGCGGCCACACATATTGATGAGCTGGCGGAACGTATTCTTTCTTTACAAGGTCACCCTATTGCAACGATGAAGGAATATATAGAAATGTCTACTGTAAAAGAAGCTAGTGGAGATGAAACAGCAGAGGAAATGGTACGGTCTATTGTAAATGACTATTCTGCTATGATTTCTGAATTAAAAGAGGGTATGGAAGTTGCTGGAGATACAGAGGATGAAACGACAGCAGATATGCTTTTAGCCATTCATACTGAGCTTGAGAAGCATGTTTGGATGTTAAGTGCATTTTTAAAATAAAAACGAAGCCATTGAGGAAACAGCCTCAATGGCTTTTTTAGGAATAAAGGTGAAAATGTTCTTTGCGGAAAGCCATCATGCTGATAAAAAAGTTTTCTGAAATAATCCTTAGATTTATAGGATGGACTCATCCCGTAAATCTAAGGATTGTGATATGATAAAGAGTACTTAAATATGTATACAGCGAGAGAGGTAGTTTTATGAAGTGGAGTGAATGGGATAGGAATTTAAAGGTCCGCTTGATTGGTGAATGGTGTTTCGGTTTATTTTTTTGGATGTTTTTCCCCTTTATGGCGATTTATTTTTCCGATACATTGGGAAAAACAGCAGCAGGGGCATTGCTTGTTTTATCGCAATTATTGGCGGTAGCGGCAAATTTGGTTGGTGGATACTTAGCAGACACGTTTGGCAGAAAGAAAATGATGGTTATTTCAGCTTTGTTGCAAAGCTTGGCGTTTGTTGTATTCGCGGTTGCTAACTCGCCATGGTTAGAATCACCATTGTTAACCTTCCTTGCATTCACTGTCGTCAGCGTGATGGGTTCATTTTATTATCCAGCGAGCTCGGCTATGGTAGCGGATATCGTACCGGAAGAAAAACAAAACTCTGTCTTTGCAATATTTTATACTGCGATGAATATTAATGTTGTTATAGGACCGATTATCGGTGCATATTTCTTTTTTCATTACCGCTTTGAATTGCTTTTGGCGAGTGTGGTGGTGAATTTTGCGGTAACATGGGTATTATATCACTTTGTTCGTGAAACCCTTCCTCCGAAACCTGCGGTGGAGAAGGAGCAGTCTATTAGTTGGTCGACATTTGCCGTGCAGCAAGTGAAGAATTACAGTGTAATCTTTAAGGACCGTGTCTTTTTTCTTTTTGTTGTGTCTGGTATTTTAGTAGCGCAGACATTTACGCAAATGGACTTATTACTGGCAGTGTATATTAAGGAAATGGTGCAAACACAAACGTTTTTGCATTTTACGATAAATGGTGAAAAGCTTTTTAGCTGGATTATCGCTGAAAATGGTTTTATTGTAGCCTTGTTTACTGTTTATGTTACAAAATTGACAGATCGCTTGAATGAACGAGTAATTTTTATTCTGTCCTCAATCACGTACGGCGTGGCGATGATTATTTTTGGAAATACGGTCTCTGTTTGGGGTATGGTTATTGCGATGGGCATTTTTACTTTAGCAGAAATTATGGTTGTTGGCATTCAAAACAGCTTTGTGGCAAAGCTGGCACCGGAGCATATGCGCGGACAGTATTTTGCGGCAGCAACACTGCGCTGGTCTATCGGCCGGACTATCGCACCGATTGCGATCCCGATGACGGCTTGGGTAGGCTATACATGGACGTTTTACAGCATCGTGGCGTTAGCATTTTTAAGTGCGTTTTTATATCATGTCATGTTTAAGCTGTTTTATCAAAAACGAACAGAACAGTTAAATCAAATAGTGAACGGATAGAAGAAAGGCGGTGCATATGGTACCGCCTTTTTTTAGATAAGAAAGTCTAAAATTTTGGCGGACCTGTCTAGCTCCCTAAAAATAACCTTCCCCAGATAAAAAAGAATCGTGACCGGTGAAGAACCAATCTTATCTCTTCTATTACATATTTTAAAATAAGCATTCATAGCTAAGTATAATTAAGGTGAAATCATAATTGTTACTAAAGGGGAAAAATTCATGAAAACTTCAACACCTTGCCTTGGTTGTAAAAAGCAAATCACTATTGAACACTTCGAGGACTCTCCAATACCTTTTAATATGAAGTGTCCACACTGTCGCGCCAAACTAAAAGAAACCAAGATGACTCCATTGTTGCTTGTAATAGCTGCTATAGTAGTCCCTTTATTAGTGTTTCTTGGTATTCAGGTAAAGAGTCTCCTAAGTGGTTATTTTCCCATTGTGGAAAAAGTACCTACCGCCATTGTCTTTTTTGCTTTTTGTTATCCTGTTTATGCTTTATATGAATCTTTCAATGCAATTGTTTTATTCAATAAAGGCAACTTGCAGTTGAAAAGACGTCAGTGATAAAAGCGTGGTAATCATCACGCTTTTTGCTTTGAAAGATAGCGTGCGATATATCTTTCTCGAAAATGGAAAATCTATCTATACTCGTAGTATAATGCGATGTGAGGGCTTCCTTATGCAACAGTTCTCAAGTGCTAACGTGACAAATCTGAGGAGGTTTCACATATGCAAGAAGCAGTTTCTATTATTCATCAAAATCAGACGTTAAGAGGCATGGAGCATATTCCAGATGGAAAAGAACACGTACCTGCGGTTATATTATTTCATGGATTTACAGGAACTAAGCTGGAACCGCATCGCCTCTTTTTAAAAATTTCCAGAGAGCTTGAAAAACGAGGCATTGCCAGCTTCCGATTTGATTTTTTAGGAAGCGGGGAGAGTGATGGGAATTTTGAAGATATGACAGTAGGAAAAGAAGTAGCGGAAGCGAAGACTATCTTTGAGTATGTACAAGGGCATCCGCAAGTGGATAAGGGACGCATCATGGTTCTTGGATTTAGCATGGGCGGGCTTGTAGCAAGCATGCTGGCAGGGGAACTGAAAGAAAGCATCCATAAGCTGATTTTGTTGGCACCAGCAGGTACAATCGGAAAAAAATCAGATCTGTTTGCTAATGAATCGAATTATATTCCGGAGCTGGATGCTTACGATGCAGGCGGAAATGTAATTGGCAGAGCATTTATAGAAGAAATACGCACGCTTGATGCATTCGCACGCGCAAAGTCTTATGAGGGGAAAGTGCTGCTGATACACGGAACGGCAGACCAATCTGTACCGTTTGAGACGTCTTCTTTATATATACAAAAGTGCTACGGTAAAAATGCAACCTTGCATGTTATTGAAGGAGCAGATCATACATTTAACAAGTATGACTGGGAGCAAAATGTAATTAATGCGGCTTGTGGGTTTGCAAGCCGCGGATAGTATAAAGAGCTTGGGGTGTTCCAAGCTCTTTATACGTTTACACCTGCTCCGTTGTTTCGTTATGAGTTGGAGAGGGGGAAGCGCTTCTTATAAATTCCTATAATAGAGGAAAGGTGAGAAGATTAGAATATGAAACAAACGCAATCGTTCTCTCGCAAAGGCATTAACTACGATGTAGGAACGTTTACTCGCGGAAAAGAATCATCATCCCGTGATACATTCAATCCTTCTGTTGTAAAACGAGAAAGGGAAATTATAAAAAATGATTTGCATTGCAATGCTATCAGGATTTCTGGTCAGGATGTGTCTAGACTTAGGGTAGCTGCTGAGCTTGCTATTGAACAAGGATTAGAAGTGATGTTCTCTCCTGCTTTGGTTAATGCGACGGAGCGAGAAACATTGCTATATTTTGCAGAATGTACAAAGGCAGCTGAAGGTTTGCGGAAGAAGTCACCTAATATTATTTTTGTTGCAGGCTGTGAACTTACATTCCTACACAGATATGCCGTGGGAGCCGAAACAATCGTTCCTAGCACTGGCTGAATATTATGAGAGACATTAATTGTATATGTTAAACAAGGAAGCGATAGGAGCTGAAAGAATATGACACAGACAAATAAAATTCCGGTTACTATTTTGACGGGCTTTTTAGGTTCTGGAAAAACAACCTTGCTGAATCGGATTCTGTCTGAAGAGCATGGAAGAAAACTAGCGGTTATTGTCAATGAAATCGGACAAATCGGCATTGACAATCGCCTTGTTGTAAATACAAATGAAGAAATAGTAGAAATGACGAATGGCTGTTTATGCTGTAGTATTCGGGAGGATTTATTAGTTGCATTAAAGAAGCTTTTGCAAGCAAAAAAAGAACAAAAAAGCGAGTTTGAGGCAATTGTAATTGAAACTACGGGACTTGCGAATCCAGGACCTGTTATTCAAACATTTTTTCTGGACCCCGTGATTGAAGCCGCATATCAAGTGAACGGAGTGGTAACGGTAGTTGACGGATACCACATTGAAAAGCATTTGGATAAAGGGATTGAGGCACAAGAGCAAATTGCGTTTGCCGATACGATTATTTTAAATAAGACTGATTTGTTATCATCCGAGGAGAGTAAACACATAGAGAGACTGCTGCAAGAATTAAATCCGACTGCGAGTATTGTTTCGGCAGTTAATTGTGAAGTAGAGATTTCTGAACTGTTACATATCAACACATTTAAAGTAAAAGAAAAGTTAGATATTCGTACAGACAGCACAAATCATATTCGGAGCGTAAAAGCCTTTGTGCTGCGTGAGGAGCGTCCGTTGGATTTTGCAAAAATCAATGAATGGATGACAGCCGTGGTGGAGGTGTTAGGAGAAAACTTATACCGCTACAAGGGGATTTTACATGTAGAAGGCCTTGAAAAAAGGGTGGTCTTTCAAGGTGTGCATACGCTGTTTGCCGCTACTTATGACAGGGAGTGGAAGGCGGAAGAACCTCGAATGAGCGAGGTTGTGTTTATTGGGAAAGATTTGAATAAAGAATGGTTTGAAGAGCATTTTCGTATGTGCATAGCACAAGAATAACAGACGGTGCATACCGTCTGTTATTCTTGTGAAGACTGCTTACCGCGATGCTCTCTTTTTGTCATCGGAGAGGGGGTATCGATAGCTGCATGATTTGCCGCATGTTGATGCGCTTTTTTCTTTTTGCCCTTTGCCATAAAGACACCTGCTTTCTATACATAGTATAATCTTACTATGTTCTGTTAGCTCTGTTTTATACTGTAACTCCTGCACAAAGGTTAGAGATTACAGATAAAATCCTTGCTTTAGTCGGTTAACTAATAGGCAATAGTGTTTGTTTGAATGTGAAACGAACTTTTTTGTTTTAGGAATGGTTGTGAATATATGGTAAAATATGTATGGTGATTTCAAAAAAGTTTGGTAAGGTGAAAGCGTATGAAATTTGTTCTTATATTTGGACCTCAAGCGGTCGGGAAAATGACAGTTGGACAGGAGTTAGCTAATATAACGGGTTTGAAACTATTTCATAACCATATGACGATTGACTTGGTTAGCTCGTTTTTTGATTACAGCACAAAAGAAGGAAAACGATTAGTACATTTGTTTCGTCAGGAGATATTTGAAGAGGTATCGAAGAGCAACTTGTATGGAGTGATTTTTACTTACGTCTGGGCGTTTAACCTGCGATCAGATTGGGATTATGTCAATCAAGTCAGTCAGCTTTTTGAGTCTAGAGGAGGTACGGTTTATTTTGTAGAACTTGAGGCTGATTTGAATGAAAGACTTGAACGGAATAAAAGTCCTCATAGACTGGAACATAAGCCTACCAAACGAAATATTGAATGGTCTGAAGATGATCTAAAGCAGTCAATGGAAAAATACAGATTAAATTCTTTAGAAGGTGAAATTCTCTATGCGAACTATATTAAGATAAATAATACAAACTTGAGTGCGGAAGAAGTGGCAAAGGTAGTGAAGGAAAGGTTTCATTTATAGGATCGCAATTGATACGATTGCCAAACATAAAAAAACGCTTGGGTATCCAAGCGTTTTTTTATTAGTTTAATGCTTTTTTCAGCACTTCAATATTTTCTTTCATTAAAGTGATGTAATCTTTCTTCTGTTTTGCATCTTCATCGGAAATAGTTGCGAGATGGTTCAGGCGAAGAATCTCTAATCCTGCTTCTTTGCGAACTACATCTGCCACTTTCGGAGTTGCGAATGTTTCAAATAAGATATATTTTAGTTTATGCTCCTTCGCTTCTTTCACGACTCCAGCTAAGTCCTTTTGAGATGGCTCTTGAGAAGCGGAAAGACCTGCTACAGGGATTTGCTCGATACCGTAGCGGTTTTGCCAGTAACCATAGGCAGCGTGGGATACTAGAATATATTTTGTTTTTGCATTGCTTACTGTATCTTTGAATTCTGTATCAAGATCTTCTAATTCAGCTTTTAATGCTGCGAAATTTTGTTCGAATTCTTTTTTGGCTTCAGGCTTTAATTCTACTAAAGCATTTTTTACATTTTCAGCTTGCTGAATGGCAAGGATAGGATCTAACCAAGTGTGAGGATCTTTGTCATGAGCAGTTTCACCTTCGTGATCATGTTCATGCTCGTCGCCTTCGAACTTAATCATTTCAATTCCTTTTGAGGAATCTACGACTTTTACCTCTTCGTTTTTAACACTTTCTTCAATTTTGGTAGCGAAAGACTCCATTTCTTTGCTGCTGTATATGAATAGATTAGATTTCGCAATATCTACGACTTGCTTTTGAGATGCTTCAAATGTATGAGAATCTACACCTGGAGGATAGATGGATTCAACATCTACATACTCCCCACCAATTTTTTTAGTAAAGTCCTTTAGTGGAAAAATGGTAGTATATACTTTTAGTTTTCCTTCTGCTTTTTCTTTATTTTCGGCAGAATTATTGCCTTTTGCACAGCCGCTAAAGAAAATAGTAAGAACCATGAAAATAGTTGCTAAAATGGATAGTTTTTTCATGTATTACGCCTCGTTTCAATGTAGTATCCATTAGGAAGTTATTTTGATTTGTAAATCATTGATGTAGAGCTAGCTTCTCTATAAAAGGAGGCAGAGTCAGCTTGTAATTCTGTGTCCTCCATAGAGCATTACTTATAGCATTTACGGTTAAAAGAACCTGTAAACTATTTACAGAAATATATTTCATAGAATATAAAACGTAAAAATTACGATTTAAAAATAACATATAAATTATAAAACAGAATAAAAGAAAAGACAAGTATTTTTAGTAATGATTACGATTTATGAGTTGTTTTATTATAATAGTTGCTGAAAAAAGAGAAAAGAATAGACATAAAACGATAGCAAAAGCATATAGTTCTATTAAAAAATAGTAGAATAGGAGCTTGAAAATGAGAGTTTCAGTCATCAAAATATCTCGGGAGATTATTGCTCTGTTTTTGATAGCGGTATTTGTATTTCTATTTCTTTTCGTTGATTTTACTAGTTTATCTTCTTTGTCAGATAAGGTTCCTGGCAATATTGTAAATATGAATACCATCTTCTTAAGTATTTTTTTGGAGGCCATTCCATTTGTACTATTAGGAGTGATCATTTCTGCATGCATTCAAGCTTTTATATCTGAGAGTGCGCTGCAGCGGATTTTGCCTAAGCATATGATACTTGCCATGATTCCTGCCGCATTAATAGGCTGTATTATGCCTATGTGTGAATGCGCCATTGTGCCTGTTGTTAGAAGATTGATTAAAAAAGGGATGCCTCTTCATATAGGAACGGTATTTCTTGTCAGTGTTCCTATTTTGAATCCGATTGTATTTGCCTCTACGTTTTATGCGTTCCGTTCCGTTGAAAACATGGTGTATTGGAGAATGGGGCTAGCGTTTATTTCTGCTATGATAATCGGACTGATTGTATATTTTTTATACGGAAATACCAATGTATTAAAAAAACAAGCGGTTCCGTCTGAACATACACACTTAGCGCAACGGAACCGATTTGCTGAGATGCTGTTTCACGCGAGCGATGAGTTTTTCGAAACTGGCAAGTATTTAGTGCTGGGAGCAGTTGTGTCAAGCTTATTTCAGACGTTTTTTGATAGGGCTCTGTTGATTGAGATTGCATCAGATGCACGGTTGTCTCCGCTTGTTATGATGGGGTTTGGTTACATTCTTTCCCTTTGCTCAGAGGCAGATGCTTTTATAGCGGCTTCCCTTAGTCATACCTTTTCTCCATCGTCTTTGTTAGCATTTTTGGTGTTCGGCCCGATGATAGATTTGAAAAATACGATTATACTATTGGCATATTTTAAAAAGAAATTCGTCATTTCCTTGATTTTGATTATTACTTCGGTTGTTTATACCGTTATTTTGATTTTCGATCAAGTTGTGTAAAAGGGAGTGATAGAAATGCAGCGAGAGGATAGTGCACTCTTTCATATGTATATGAAGGGCATTATTTTGCTTGGATTTACGATGCTGTTATTTAAGCTGTTGGTAACGGGAACTATACAACATTTTATGGCGCCGCGCATGATACCCTTTGTATATATCACGTTGTTTCTATGTTTGTTGTTCGGGATTATTCAAATTTGGAGAAGTTGGATGAAGCATACAAAACATGCATGCAGCTGCGGAGAAGAACACGATATACCAGCTACTGCAGCAGGTTCTATCTTGTATTATTCTCTGTTTATCATTCCTATCATTACCGGGTTTTTATTTGCCGATAGTGTGATTGACGGCAGTGTGGCTGGAAAACGAGGAGTGAATCTTGGAGGACGAACAATGAATGAGCAAGGAATAGTGGATCCTGATGAGAATATGAATTTGCTGCCGCAAGAGCCTCCTGAAGACTACTATAAAAAATTGGAAAATCAGCTGCATCGTAAAAAAAAGATAGTAGTAGATGATGAACATTATATATCTATCATGGATATAATTGGGAAGGATGTAGAAGGGTTTAAAGGAAAAACTATTACCTTTATGGGCTTTGTCCATCGAGAGCCGCCTATGGGAAAGAACCAGCTGGTCATTGCCAGATTCGGTATTACCTGTTGTGTAGCAGATGCTTCTGTATATGGAATGCTGGCGACGGGAGACAAGATTATTTCTTTGAAGGATGATACGTGGGTTATTGTGACGGGAGTACTTGATGAGGCTGTTTATATGGATACCTTGTTTCCGATTGTAAAAGTAACAAAAGCAGAACGAATACAGGAGCCGAAAATCCCCTATGTGTACCAAAGTTTTCAAAATTAGCAGTATTATTTTTTTCTATTATTGCATATAGCCCCTCCTCTTTCTCATATAGTGGAACAAATAGGAAGGGAGAAGATAATATGGACTATTTATTTGAAGCTATTGGTATTATTTTAGGAGTATTGTTTCCCTTAGCGTGTGTTGTATGGTTTTTAAAAGAGTTGATTAAAAATTTAGGAGATCCTCATACGGTGACGCCGCTTCCTGCAGGAGAAGGTGAAGATTGATAGAGAGTAACAGATGATATTTTTACTGCTAGGAAATAAAAGGCAAGTAGTATAAACGGAGGATAGAAATGATTAGCGGGGCGTTCATCAGCAGGAAAGAGCCTGCTGATGGGCGTTTTGTTGTATACATCTCTAGGAATTAAATAATAGTAGTACTGCTCAAGCAGAAAGGTGTTATATAATAGTATATAAAGAATTTAGCATAAAAATAGTATAGGAGGAAAAAATGAATAGGGAATTGTTGGACAAGTTCAATTTGGCTGTTGAAACAGCAAGTATTGCTCATCGAGCACAAACGAGGAAAGGGAACGGCACACCATATATTACTCACCCATTTACGGTTGGGATGCTTCTTTTAGACGTAGGATGTTCTTCCGAAACGGTAATAGCCGGAATTCTTCATGATACGATAGAAGATACGTCTGTCACATATAAGGACATCGAAACGGCATTTGGAATGAATGTAGCCCAGATTGTGAAACAATGTTCAGAGCATGATAAATCAAAGTCATGGGAGGAACGAAAGCAACATACACTGAACAATATTGGTGTAATTTCTATGGAAGCATGTATGGTCGTATGTGCAGATAAACTGCATAATATCCGTTCTACTGCTACTGATTTTAGAAAAATTGGTACTGAGGTTTGGGGGAAATTTAATCGAGGCAAGGAGCAGCAGGAATGGTATTATCGGGGATTAGTGAAAGCATTGGGAAAGAGGCTGGAGCATTTTCCGCTATACCGTTTGCTTGAGGCTGAAGTAGAAGAACTATTTGCGAAATAAAAAAATAGAGCAGCGTATGCTCTATTTTTTTATTCCTGGGGCACGTTCGTATTGTTTTGGTTCCGTCAGTTCGAAACCAAGCTCGTTGGCTGCTGTTCGCGGGAAATATGGGTTTCGTAAAAGCTCACGCCCAATAAAGATAAGATCTGCCTGTGCCTGCTGTAAAATATCTTCTGCTTGAGGACCTGTGGTGATAAGTCCTACCGCACCTGTTGGGATTTGTACTTGTTGTTTAATAGCATCAGCATATTTTACTTGATAGCCTGGATATGTTTCGATAGCAGCCGGAACAACTGCTCCTGAGCTGCAATCAATTAAGTCTACTCCCTGCTCTTTCATCCATCTGCTGTATTGTACGTAATCATCAATCGTCAGGCCTTCTGGATGGTAATCATCTGCTGAAATGCGGACAAATAATGGGCCGTCCCATACTTGCTTCACCGCGTCAATTGTTTCACGGAGGAAGCGATAGCGGTTTTCAGGAGTCCCTCCATAGATATCTGTTCGCTTATTTGTTAAAGGGGACAAAAATTCATTGATTAAATAGCCGTGGGCTGCATGCAGTTCAATAACATCAAACCCTGCTTCTTTTGCACGGCGCGCTCCTTCTTGAAACGCTGAAATGGTTTCAGTAATTTGTTTTTCCGTCATTTCTTCTGGAACCTTCATCGTTTCATTAAAGGCAATAGAAGAAGGTGCGATAGCAGGTGTATCTACTACTGCTTTTCGTCCAGCGTGAGCGAGTTGAATGCCTACTTTTGATCCGTATCCATGAACGAGGGACACAATATTTGTTAAGCCTTCGATATGGTCCTCTCCCCATATGCCCAAATCTTGAGGTGAAATTCTTCCTTCAGGTGTGACAGCGGTGGCCTCTAAAATAATGAGTCCAGCTTGTCCGGCAGCGCGCGAAGCATAATGGACAAGATGGAAGTTTGAAGCTGTTCCATCTTGCTGATGACATGAATACATGCACATCGGCGCCATCACAATTCGGTTTTTAAATGTTATATCTTTTATTGTATACGGTGTAAATAATAAGGAATTCAAATGACTAGCCTCCTGATTCATATTTATTGAGTTTATTTTATCATCAATGTTTTCTTTTCCTCCAATAATCCGCTTATAGGTGATGCCAAAATATGGTACAATACAGGAAAAGATAAGTGAAACGGAGTGAGAACGGTGGGACAAGTTCATCGGGCGTATTATAAAACTGATATTGGATGGATGGAAATTGTAGGGCAAGATGAAGGTATTTCGTCTATTATGTTTGTAGAAGCACCGCAGGAGGAAAACAGCACCCATCCGGTTGTAATGCAGGCGGTACAGGAATTAGATGAATATTTTCAAAAAAAGCGCCGTCATTTTACTGTGCCGCTGCAGCCAACAGGAACAGAATTTCAATTGAAAGTATGGCAAGCACTGCAAACGGTGCCATTTGGAGAAACAGTATCATATTTAGACATTGCTACAAAAATTGGGAATGAGAAGGCTGTTCGCGCCATTGGGGGAGCAAACAGCCGTAATCCCATTTCTATTATCGTTCCATGTCATCGTATTATCGGGAAAAGCGGAGCGTTAGTAGGTTATGAGGGTGGATTATGGAGAAAAGAATGGCTGCTTAAGCACGAAGAAAGCTTACCGAGTACATAAAGACTAGATTTCCCGGAAGCAGAAAGACGGCACCTGGGTGAACAAGAGAGAGGGTGGTTTGTATTAAAAATGGGAAGCAAAATGAGCAAGAAACGGATTCTAGGGAGTCTGAGTCATACGCCTATCACACATATGAGAGTAACAAGAAAAAACATTCGACAAAGCAATGGAGCTGGACCGCTTGTTTATGGAATGTGTTTTGGCTTGGCTATCAAAGGCGGTTCTTTTCTGCTTTTCTATTCCTCTTGATTTTTGCTTTCTCTCAAGTTGGAGCTTATATACTTGGCTGGAATTACGCTGTTCCATTTGTAAATGTGACATATCTCTCGTTAGTAGTTTACATGGCTGGTATGTTGTTTTTGGGCATATATGGTAATCAATTGTATTACAATAGGGAACACGTCAAAACAAAAAGGTATATAGGTCTCGCTGCTTCTCTCTGTGCAGCAGGGTTCTTCTATTTTATTAGCCATTATTTTTATCCGACAAGTATAGATATTATTAAACTCGTTAAAAGAGAAACGTTATATGAGTATCCTCTATACTCAATCGGAGCGAAATTCGAACAATATTTTTACAATACGAAATGGGCGTATCAGCGCGGCGCAGATGGATTAGAAATAGTTGAATTTCGTGGGACAGCTGTATCTGATAAAAGTGAAGTGGTGCTTCAATTCATTGTGGATTATTCCTATAAAGAAATAGAGCTGTATACATTAAGTGTCGATGGGGAAATTCAGAATGAAAAAGAGGTTTATGCACTGATGGACAGGATCTTTGATGTGAAAACGCCATTTAATTTAGATGATGAATTAGAAGACGATATAGAAAAAAAGGCATTATAAAATTGTTTTAAGGAAAAAACTTATAATACCTGATTTGTATGGAATGAAATATTTTTACTTATGTCCTGTTGCACTTTGAGACTGTGAGGAAGAAACATTCTATTAATGTAAGAGTTCCTCTAAACCCGTTCTTTTGCTTAAATCAACAAAATACAGTACTAGAACTGCGTAAAGTTCATTTTATCTGAAATTTCGACATTTTTTAAAAAAATAATATAAAAAATGTTTGAAATTAACAAAATATTATGTATAATACAAACAAGCAGGTAGAAAGTTACGGAAAATTCATATAATTATTTGTCTGAATTTTATTGCAATTAATACTTGCTACGTCATAGAAACAGAAAACTCAGGAGGGGAACAACTACCTATGAAGAAAAAGCTTACAGTATTAACAGCAGCAGTTCTTTCAACAAGCATGTTTTTAACAGCATGTGGAAGCAATGAAACAGCATCAACAGACAAAAAAGACGATAAGAAGTCTGGAGCTCTTGCCGATAAGCAAGTGTTAAACCTTCTTGAAACGTCTGAAATCCCATCTATGGATACTTCTAAATCTACGGACAGCGTATCCTTTAAAGTGTTCGTTAACTCGATGGAAGGATTGTACCGTCTTGATAAAGATAACAAACCAACTCCTGGTATGGCTGAAAAAGTTGATATTAGTGAAGACCAAAAAACATACACATTCCATTTACGTGATGCTAAATGGTCTAACGGCGAGCCAGTAACGGCACAAGACTTCGTATTTGCATGGCGCCGTGCGGTTGACCCTGTAACAGCATCAGAATATGCATTCATCTTAGGTGATGTAAAAAATGCTGTGAAAGTCAATAATAAAGAATTACCGCTTGACCAGCTTGGCGTTACAGCACAAGATGATAAAACATTAGTTGTAGAATTAGAGCATCCGGTTCCATATTTCTTAGAGCTTACTTCCTTCCCAACATTCTTCCCATTAAAAGAGAAGTACGTAACGGAAAAAGGCGACAAGTATGCGTTAGAAGCAGATTCTGTACTTTATAACGGACCGTTCGTAATGAACGATTGGAAGCATGAACAAAGCTACCAGCTTACGAAAAATCCTAATTATTGGGATAAAGATGCTGTAAAGCTTGAAGAAATCAATGTAAACATTGTAAAAGATACTGCTACAGGTGTAAACTTATACGAAACTGGCGATGCAGACCGTGTAACATTAACTGCTGAATTTGTAGATAAATATAAATCCAGCCCTGAATACAAAACGTACCAAGATCCTCGTCTATTCTTTATCCGCTTTAACGAAAAGGATCCTGTTTTTGGAAACCAAAAGGTTCGTAAAGCAATCGATTTAGCGTATGATAAAGAAGGTATTGCGAACGTTATTTTAAACGACGGTTCTCTTGCGGCATATTCTTTAGTACCGAAAAACTTTGTTAAAGGTCCAGATGGAAAAGATTTCCGTGCGGGTAACGGCGATTTCAACCATGGAAAAGATAATGTGGAGAATGCACAAAAGCTTTGGGCTGAAGCGAAAAAAGAATTAGGAAAAGATCAAATTACAGTAGAAATGTTAAACTATGATTCTGATTCTGCTAAGAAAATTGGCGAGTACATTAAAGAGCAATTAGAGAAAAACCTAGACGGTTTAACAATTACAATCAAGCAGCAACCGTTCAAGCAAAAGCTTGATCTTGAGAAGAGCTTAGATTATCAATTCTCCTTCTCTGGCTGGGGTCCTGACTATCCAGATCCAATGACATTCGTAGATATGTTCATAACAGAAAGTCCATTTAATGAAATGGCGTATTCCAACCCGAAATATGATGAATTGGTAAAAGCAGCAAAAGGTGACTTGTTAACAGACTTACCAGCTCGCTGGAAAGCACTTCAAGATGCTGAAAAGATTTTATTTGACGATGCGGCAATTTCTCCTGTATACCAACGTGGTGTGGCAGTAATTGAAAAGCCGTATGTAAAAGGAATTGCTAAGCATACATTTGGCGGAGACTACTCTTACAAGTGGGCATACATTAACAAGAAGTAATAGTATGAAAGTGCGTATCTTGATGATACGCACTTTTCTTTATTGGAGGAGTGAGATTGAAAATACATGGAATAAACCATTTTTGCTTTTCAGTATCACATTTAGAGCGATCCATCGAACCGTCTTGTGAGCGAAATTATTGAATAAGGGGAAAGCCGTAGCTTATTTTGAATTAAGCGGCATTTGGCTTGCGTTAAATGCAGAAAATGATATTCCGAGAGAAGAAATCCTTCAATCATATACTCATATCGCTTTTACGGTATTGAAGGAAGAGCTGGACGAGTGGGAGAAAAAGTTATTAAAATATAATGTACCTATTTTACAGGGGAGGATGCGTGATAAACAAGATTGTGAGTCTATTTATTTTACAGATCCTGGCGGTCATAAATTCGAATTGCATACAGGAACCTTGCAAGAACGATTACGATATTATAAGGAAGAGAAGCCCCATATGATTTTTTACGATTAGAGAGGTATCTGTTCAAGGCGAATAGATAAGTTCAGACAAGGTACATAAGGTTAATAAATAAAGGAGAGCAGAAATCTATGAAAACAAGATTGTATGTTACTCGTCACGGGGAAACGGAATGGAATGTAGAAAAACGTATGCAAGGAAGAATGAACTCATCTTTAACAGAAAGAGGGAAAATGCAGGCACACCAGCTCGGTGTACGTATGAAATCGATGCCTGTCGATGTTATTTTCAGCAGCCCAAGTGAACGTGCAGTCCATACTGCAGAATTGATTCGAGGAGAACGAAATATTCCTATTATACAGGACAATCGTTTTTATGAGATTCATATGGGGACATGGGAAGGGATGAACCTGGAAGAAATAAAAGCAAAATACCCCAATCAGTTTGATTTGTTTTGGACACATCCTCACTTGTATAAGACAGAATCAGGGGAAACGTTCACAGAAGTGCAAAAGCGAGTATTAGACGGACTGTTCGAGGTAATAGAGGGAAATGAAGGAAAGAATATTTTTATTGTCGGTCATGCGGTTGTATCAAAGCTGATTCTCGGATATTTTGAAGACCGTGAGATTGCTCGTGTTTGGGAAGATCCATTTATGCATAGTGCGAGCTTAAGTATAATTGATATTGAAAATGGAGAGGGAAGCATAGTGCTTTATGCAGATACAGACCACTATAAACTCAACGAGGAAGATTGATTATGACAGCAATACAATACCAAATGTATACGATGTGTATGATTCAGAAAGGAGATCAAGTTCTACTAATTAATAGACCCGATGAAAAAGGATTTCCTGGTTATATCGCGCCGGGAGGTAAGGTGGAATTTCCAGAGAGCTTGAGTGAAGGTGCTATTCGTGAAGTATTTGAAGAAACTGGCTTACAAGTGAAACACCTTACATATAAAGGATTGGATGAGTATGTAAGCATGGAAGAAAACATCCGGTATATGGTCTTTAATTACTTGGCGACGGAATTTGAAGGAGAATTGCTTCACAATCCGCCAGAAGGAGAGTTGGAGTGGGTTCCAAAAAATGAAATAAAGGAGTATCCAATGCAAGAATGGTTTAAGCGAAGATTTCCGCTTTTTTTCCAAGAGGGGACATTTGAAATACAAACGGTAGGGGACAGCGAAGAAAACAAAGTGAAGATAAAACAATTGTAAGAAAAGAGGAATATACATGACAAAGCTACAATTTTTAGGGACCAGTGATGCGAAAGGGGTACCGCGTATACTTTGTGGATGCAAAGTGTGTACAGAACAAAAAGAGATTAATATTCGTACACGTCCGAGTCTTGCTATTCATACGGATGAGGAAACAATACTAATAGATTTGTCTCCAGACTATCGCACGCAGTGCTTAAGGTATTTAAATGAAAATATGGTATCTACTGTATTGCTTACTCATGCTCATAATGATCATATTACGGGGCTCGGGGATTATTCAGATGCATTATTCGGCTATGGTGTGAAAGGAACAGTAGTAAGTCCCCCTGATATTATTGATATAGTAATCGGAAGGTATCCTTACTTGCAAAATAGAGAGCTATTAGAATTTGCAGGAAAATCGCTTTGGAAGACAGGAGAATATACGATTACATTTCATAGAGTCAACCATGGACATAATGGCTATTCATATGGTATTAAATTTATGAAAGAGGGCTTTTGTTTTGCCTACGTATCAGATGCTATTAACTTGACTAGTGAGGAACTGGAACCGTTTGTACATCTTGATTTACTTATTATTGGAACTTCATTTTGGGATGAACAAGCTCCTTTACATACTCGATCTGTCTATAGTACGAAAGAAGTAATGGAAATGGATGAAGTATTGCAAGCGAAGCAGATTATTTTTACGCACCTTTCTCATGACATTGATGTAGAAATGCGCAGCCAACAGTTACCTTCTCATATGATGTTTGCCTACGATGGCATGCAGTATGAGTTGAATTAATAGAATTTGGTATAATTCCCCCCTTTTCCTACTATAATTGGTACAACAAAGGGGGCGAGGCTATTTTTCCGTTGGGAATGTTTACTCCTTTTTCGTGGACGATGTATATTCGTACAGGTGGAATGGTGTTCGCATTGATTTATTGTGGTTGGGGAATTATATGGGTCAGTGCAGGTATTCGGAAGAAAACAATATCGTATAATGCTGTAAGGCTTGGATTCTTATGCTGGCTTGTAGCAGCATATTGGATGCTGAGACTCTTGGGTGCTTTTGCTGTAAGTATATTTTTATTTCTATGAAGAGAAAAGAAGCTGGTTTCATATAATAAGAATGAGGTTCTCTTCATGGTAAAGATTAATAGAAGAGTATTTTTTATTTGATTTTTGAGTAATAGAGGAAGTTTAAAATAAAAAACTGCCGAATTCATTCGGCAGTTAAATGATTACCAAAAACAACGACGGCAAGGCGGTTTGTAATCCTGTTTATGTTCATAGCATTTTGGTTCTTGTTTTTTAGGCTGAGGAAATTCGTTTATAAAACGGACACGAGGTTCTTTGGAACAGTCAGTTGATTTAAATACTTTGCAGTCGTATGAACGGTGCGAGCGACCAGAGCATTTTGAACGAGAAGATTGTCTGGAACGAGAAGAACATCTGGAACGACCGGAACGACGAGAACCTCTAGAGCGACCGGAACGACGAGAACCTCTAGAACGACCGGAACGACGAGAACCTCTAGAGCGACCGGAACGACGAGAACCTCTAGAGCGACCGGAACGACGAGAACCTCTAGAGCGACCGGAACGACGAGAACCTCTAGAGCGACCGGAACGACGAGAACCTCTAGAGCGACCGGAACGGCGAGAGCCTCTAGAGCGACCGGAACGGCGAGAGCCTCTAGAGCGACCGGAACGACGAGAACCTCTAGAGCGACCGGAACGGCGAGAGCCTCTAGAGCGACCGGAACGGCGAGAGCCTCTAGAGCGACTGGAACGGCGAGAACATCCGCATCCAGAGAACCAAGAGCGTCTAGAATGACGAGAACGGCCAGAGCGTCCAGAACGCCCTGAATGTTTTCCTCGAGAACTGCAGCTTCTTCCACGAGGCTCTTGTTTTAAATAATCACCCATACCAGCACTGTACATACTATCAACAGTGCTGCGAAGGTCTTTCTTACTATAATATCCCATAATATTAACCTCTCCTTATTGAAGCTATTCATATTTAAGTGGCTAAACGTACATAGTGTTTTTATTATCCACTTCTTCTATAAAGTATGAGAAAATCTGTTTCATTGTTTAGGACATGACCTATATTTTTTAAAAATAGGCATATGATTAATATGTAAACTAGACCGCATGTAGCGGTCTAATTTCGTAAGGTCCTTATTGAGGTTAGCGCCCGGAGCGGCCTCCTTTAGAACGACCAGAACGTCCAGAACGGCCTCCTTTAGAGTGGCCAGAACGTCCAGAACGGCCTCCTTTAGAGCGACCAGAACGCCCGGAACGGCCTCCTTTAGAGTGGCCAGAACGTCCAGAACGGCCTCCTTTAGAGCGACCAGAACGTCCGGAGCGGCCTCCTCTGGAGCGACCAGAACGCCCAGAGCGGCCTCCTTTAGAGCGGCCAGAACGTCCGGAGCGACCTCCTCTGGAGCGACCAGAACGTCCGGAGCGGCCTCCTTTAGAGCGACCAGAACGACCAGAACGACCAGAACACTTCGATTTGTTAGATTTTCTAGAACGTTGTGAACTCCAGAAGTTATGACCACAACCGCAAGAACGTTTGTAGGATTTAGATTGTTTGCTTTGGCCAGATTGAGAGCGTTTTTTACCGTAACGTTGCGGTTCTTGGTATAAATATGCGCCCATGCCGGAATCTACTACATGATTGTATGCTTTGTGGATATCTTTTTGATAATAACCCATTGTTATCCCTCCTTTCTTCGTTATAAAAAGAAGAGATGAGCTTCTTTTCTCTATTAAAATATGAGAGAGTTTGAAATTGTGTATTGGACAAGTGCTGAATTATAGAAAATTACACATACGCCCATAGTGTCATGTTTTTCTGCAAGAGCATACATTAGTTATAGATGCTACTGAAGGGAAGCGATATTATGTCCAATTTGCCCTCTTATGAGCTATTCATTCATCCTATGAATCTTGTGGAATTACGGAAAGATATTTGGTGTGATGATCCGGTTCCTGCAAAATTAACATATCAAAAGAAGAAGTATGATATTGATATTGTGTACCGTGGTTCACACATACGGAAGTTTGATAAGAAGTCTTACCATATTTCTTTTTACAAACCCAAAACGTTTTACAGTGCTCATGAAGTTCATTTGAATGCCGAGTTTAAAGACCCGTCTTTAATGCGAAATAAGTTATCTTTAG
This sequence comes from Bacillus sp. 165, assembly GCF_017742235.1. GTDB lineage: Bacteria > Bacillota > Bacilli > Bacillales > Bacillaceae_G > JAGHKQ01. The sequence goes on along the minus strand of NZ_JAGHKQ010000001.1, from coordinate 65,110 downwards.
ATTTTTTTTCGAATATTGGAGCAATGTCTCCTCATTCTCAGCATGTTACAGTAACTGTTAATGGGAGATATCAAGGAGTGTATCTGCAGTTGGAATCAGTGGATGAATATTTTCTGAAGAAGAGAAATTTACCAAGCGGAGCTATTTATTATGCAATAGATGATGATGCGAACTTTTCACTTGTGAGCGAGTTAGATGATGATGTCAAACATTCGTTAGCTTCAGGTTATGAGTTAAAGTATGGAGATAAAAATAGCGAAAAGTATTTAAGTGAGTTTATTTATAAGCTAAATACCCTATCAAAAGAAGAGTATGAAAAAGAAATAATAAAATATGTAAATGTGGATCAATATTTGAGATGGCTGATAGGTGTGGTTTGCACACAAAACTTTGACGGATTTGTTCATAACTATGCTTTATATCGGAACGCTGAAACGGGTTTATTTGAGATTCTGCCTTGGGATTATGATGCAACCTGGGGAAGGGATATTCATGGGAAAGTAATGGAATATGATTATGTACGCATACAAGGATATAATACACTGACTGCTCGTATATTAGATGTTCCTTCATTTAGGAAACGATACCATACACTTTTAAGGGAGGTATTAGAGCAGCAGTTCACGGTAGAAAATATGAAACCGATTGTAGAAGGATTGCATGCAACATTGCGTCCACATGTAATGACAGATCCGTATATTAAAGATAATCTAAAGGTATTCGATGGAGAACCAGCTGTTATTTTGGAATATATAAAAGATAGAAACCGGTTTTTAAATAAACATTTAACCGACCTATTATAATGGGGCACCTGATAAAGGTGCTCTTTTTATTCTACTTGCATTTGGCATGCTGCTGATAACATCATTAGAGTTGTAGTGTCGAAATAGAGAGAAGAGTCGCTGGTAAATCGTAGAGAGTGCTGATATAACTGTGGATTTGCCGATATATGATTAGGTTCGCCGAAATAATGGCTGATATGCTGATATATGATCAAGTTCGCCGATATAATGGCTGATATGCCGATATATGATCAAGTTCGTCGATATAATGAATAATATTCTAATATAATCTAAGATTCGCTGATATAGCGAGTGATTTCATTGTTGATGTACTGCACAGAATAAGTTCGACGTATAATTTTTTAAATTTTTAGTATATTATGACTTTAATTATCGTAATTTAGCAAATATAATAGAATACATAAGGAATCTAGTTTTTATTTTTACAGCAATCAAAGGAGGAGTCAGAGATGGATTGGCAGTTTAGCATTATTACAGAATACGCACCATTTTTTTTAAAGGGACTTTTGCTTACTTTATTAATTTCAATTATCGGAGTCTTGTGTGGAACGGTGTTAGGGTTAGCGGTAGGATTGGGAAGGATGTCTTCTAAATTATGGATTCGCTTACCGTTTGTTTGGTATATCAACTTCTTTCGCGGCACTCCGTTATTAGTACAGTTGTTAATTATTCATTTTGGAGTAATGCCGTTGTTCATGTCACCTCCAAGTGGAATTGCTTCGGCAGCGGTAGGGTTATCTTTAAATGCAGCTGCCTATATTGCTGAAATTTTTCGCGCTGGTATTCAATCTATTGATAAAGGACAAACCGAGGCAGGGCGTTCTCTCGGTATGACCCATGTTCAAACAATGCGTTATATTATTATTCCGCAAGCGTTTAAACGGATGATTCCTCCTCTAGGGAATGAATTTATTGTGTTATTGAAAGACTCTTCCTTAGCATCTCTTCTGGCAGCTCCAGAGCTGTTGTACTGGGGGAAAGCAGCAGTAGCTCAGTATTATCGAGTATGGGAGCCGTATCTCACAGTAGCGTTGATTTATTTAGTATTAACTTTATCTCTTACACATTTACTAAATTACTTGGAAAAGAGGTTGGATACGAATGATAAAAGTAAAACAGTTAAGAAAACGCTTCGGGACGCTGGAGGTGTTAAAGGAAATTTCAACTGATATAAGAGAGAAAGAAGTAGTGGTTGTTATAGGTCCGTCTGGTTCGGGTAAATCTACCTTTTTGCGCTGTTTAAACTTGCTCGAAGAGGTGACGGCTGGAGAAATTTTGATTGACGGTGTATCTGTTTTAGATAAAAAAACAAATATTAATGAGCTTCGTGCAGAAGTGGGAATGGTGTTTCAGCATTTTCATCTGTTTCCTCACAAAACCGTTCTGGACAATATTACATTAGCTCCAATGAAGGTTCGAAAATGGTCAAGAGAACAAGCAGAGCAAAAAGCGATGGATTTATTAAGGAAAGTAGGACTCGAAGATAAGTGTGATGCTTATCCTGATTCTCTTTCCGGCGGTCAAAAACAACGTGTGGCCATTGCTCGGGCTTTGGCGATGGAACCAAAAGTCATGCTGTTTGATGAACCGACCTCTGCACTTGACCCGGAGATGGTAGGAGAGGTGCTTGAGGTAATGAAAGACCTAGCTAAAGAAGGAATGACTATGGTAGTTGTTACTCATGAAATGGGGTTTGCAAGAGAAGTGGGTGACAGGGTGCTGTTTATGGATGGGGGCTATATAGTAGAAGAAAATAATCCGTATGAGTTGTTTGGAAACCCGAAGCATGAACGTACGAAGCTGTTTTTAAGTAAGGTTTTATAAAAATGTATTTTCCTTCCAAATAAGAGAACGTACGTTCTTTTTGTTGGAAGGATTTTTCAATTATTAGTCGAATTGTATAAAAAGACTGATGCATAGCAAAGCAGTACTCCAAATCTATATAAGGGAGAGGATTCTATGTCTCAAACGAAGCATCCAATTGAAAAAGGTACAATTCGATTAATTCCTTACAAGGTTGAGCAAATTGTAGATGAAACAACTGAGATTCCTGCTGGTGTTGCTTTATTGCAAGCGCCTGAAGTTTGGGATGAAAGTGAGAAAGGGAAGGGGATTGTCATTGCAGTATTGGATACAGGCTGCGAGCCTGATCATCCAGATTTAGTAGAGCGCATCATTGATGGATATAATTTCACAAGTGATCATAAGAGTGACGTGAAAAATTTTGCAGATAACAACGGTCATGGCACGCATGTGTGCGGAACCATTGCGGCATCCTTAAATAATGCGGGTGTGGTTGGCATGGCTCCGGAAGTAAAACTTCTTGTATTAAAAGTGTTGCAAGGTGACGGGGCTGGTTCAACAAAAGGAATTATCGATGCTATTCATTATGCGTTGGATTGGCGTGGACCGAACGGAGAAAAAGTACGTATAATCTCCATGTCTCTTGGCGGACCGGAAGATGAAACAGCTCTTCATGAAGCTGTGAAGCGAGCTGTAGAAGAGAATGTACTCGTTGTGTGTGCTGCAGGGAATGAAGGAGACGGTGATGACCAAACAGTCGAGTTAAGCTACCCTGGCAGTTATCGTGAAGTAGTATCTGTAGGAGCTGTCAGCTTGGACAAAAAGCTTGCACGCTTCAGCAACACAAATCAGGATATTGATGTAGTGGGACCGGGTGAAAAAATTCTGTCTACTTACTTAAACGGAAAATACGCTGTGTTATCTGGTACATCGATGGCTACGCCTCATATTTCGGGAGCAGCGGCCTTAATTATTAAGCAATGTGAGAAGGATTTTAAGCGTACTTTAACAGAAGATGAAATATATGCACAGCTGGTGAAGCGTACCGTTTCTCTCGGCTACAGCAAGCAGGCAGAAGGAAATGGGTTACTTATTTTGACAGAAGGATATGGAGAAATAAAATAAAGCAGGACACCTTGCCGTAAGCGGCAGGGTTTTTTGCTTTATGATAAAACGTTTACATATTATTTTTCCCTATGGTAACTTACACTTTGGTAATTGGGGAAACTTTAAACAGTACTGTCAGGCAATAGAGTATTTAAAAGAATTGAGATAATGGAAGGGTTATTCTGTTAGAAGACTTGGGGACGAAGTCGATTCCTTTATAAATGATTACGTATGTAGTGAAAGAATTGTATAATTACCAGTCCAATAGGTTAGATTTAATAATTTTCAAAAAAGTAAAAAAATATATTTTGAATATTGTATTTATTTTAAATATTATTTATAATGAAAACGTATTCATTAAACCGGTTTTATAAAAACCGACTTAATCAAGATGGAATTAATATAAATAGTATTCTTTTAAGTAAAAATAATGTAAAATTTTTTAATATTCTATTAAACCGGTTTAACTATAAGGGAGTTTAGGTGATAATAATGGTAACAATTGATGATGTTGCAAAACGAGCTGGGGTTTCCAAGGGAACGGTTTCGAATGTGTTTAGTAAAAAAAGACCTATTAGTGCCGAAGTGACGGAAAGAGTATTAAATGTTGCAAAGGAATTGAACTACGTCCCTAACCATGTTGCTAGAAGCTTGGCTATTAAGAAAACAATGATTATTGGTCTGAAAATGCCGACACTTGACATGGAGTTAAGCAGCTTTGATTTAAAAGTGATTAATGGTGTAGTAAAAAAGTGTAGTAAAAGTGGCTACCGAGTACTTCTAGACAAACTGTATGAGAGTGATGATTCAGCGTTATTTTCAAGGGATCCAGTGGATGGAGTTATATTAATGAATCCAAAAGATAAAGATCCAAGAATTGCGCAGTACAAGCAGTTCAATTTGCCGTATGTAGTGATTGGAAGACCTGATGAAGACGATGAGACTACCAAATTTGTTGATAACAATAACATTGAGATTGTGAAAGAGGTTGGGGAATTTTTAATTGAAAATGGTCATCGTGATATCCTCTTTCTCAATGCAGCCTATGGCATGACGGTAGCAGACGATCGCAGGGAAGGTTTAAAGCAGGCTTTTGACAATTTCAGTTTACCTTTTAAGGAAGAAAACGTGATTTATAACGATCAGGAGAAGTATAAAAATGCTTCTGACTATGGTTTTACTAGTTTACTAGAAAGCATTAAGGTAAAGAAATTTACAGCAATCATTGTGGATACAGACCGTGTTGCATTGGGGGTACTTCGTGCTGCGAGAGAATTGGGAATTGATATTCCAAATGACCTGTCATTAGTGACGCTAAGTAATAATGAAACACTCGCGTTGGAGACAACACCAAAACTAACGAGTATCGAATTGTTCCCAGAGAAGCTCGGTGAGGAAGCAGCAGAGGTTTTAATCAATGTATTAAAAGAGCAATTAGCTCCAAGAAAGAAAATCATACCTGCAAAACTTGTTATCCGAGATTCTTGCAAAACAATCTTTTAATAGATAGGGGGTGATTGAAAAAATTTTGAAGCGGTGTAAAAAATAAATAATATAAAAGTTTCTTAAAAAGGGAGAGGGAAAAATGAACTATAAAAAAGTTTTTAAGTTTTTAGTACCAGTTTTTATGATTTTAAGTTTACTTCTTAGCGCTTGTAGTTCTCAAGAAACTTCCACTAATACAAATGATAAAAGCACGAAAAAAGAGAAAAAGACACTGCGGATTCTCTCCAATGTTGTTGGCGGGAAAACACCTGAAGAAAATGAACTATTTGTTAAAGAGATTGAAAGATTAACAGGTATAAAAGTGGAAATGGTTAAACCGCCGGCAGATTACGATCAAAAGTTAATGACTAGCATGTCATCTGGTGAAAAGTATGACTTAATCCTACTTACTAAACCATTAATGGATATTTTAGTAAAACAAGGTGTTCTAACTGAATTAAATGACAAAATTCAAAAATCGAAAGTATTATCAGACTCCACTATTATCTCTGAAAAAGAGTGGAATTTAATTAAGTACGATAATGGAAAAGTTTACGGTATATTTAATAAATTTGAAGGCGGAACGCTGCCGATTGTTAGACAAGACTGGATGGAAAAGCTGGGTCTAGAGCAACCCAAAACTCTTGATGACTTCTACAATGTCTTCAAATCGTTTAAAGAACAAGATCCAGATGGAAATGGCAAGGACGATACATATGGACTATCTACTGCTGGATTATATGATATTCAAGGGTTTTTAAGTGCAGCTGGAGTGAAATATCGTTATGTGATTGACAAAGATGGAAAGCGTACAATTCCAATTGCAACAGAGAAAGCAGTTCCTGTATTTGAATGGTTTGCAAAGCTGTATAAAGAAGGGTTATTAGATCCAAACTTTGCTACAAATGATTCAGGTAAAATGCGTGAGTTATTCTTAACAGACCGTGTAGGTACGGTTACGTATTGGGATGCATGGGTTGGATTATTTAACAATATCCGTAAGGTAGACGATCCAAATACAACCTTTGAGGCAAAAGGAATTTCTGGTGCTGTTGGACCAGAGGGGAACATTATGCTTCGCCGTGGTGATCAAAGTGTTTGGGCTATCCCAGTCAATGCAGAACATCCTAAAACTGCAATGGAATTTCTTGAATTCTGGCATTCAGAAGAAGGGAATGTGTTAGCAACACTTGGAATTAAAGATAATGACTATACAGTAACAAATGGTAAATATGAGTTAACGGCTGCTGGTAAAGAACACGGAATGGATCACGGTGCTCCATTCCCGAACAATACAAAGTGGGAGAATCCATTCGGTATGCTTCCAGGGGTTGAAGAGGCACAAAAGATTATTCTTGAAAACTCTTCATTAGAAGTTTCAACATCAGATTGGCCAGCAGCAGAAAAGATTATTCAGAACTATGCATTTAAAGCTATGATGGGTGAAATGGATGCTAAAGAAGCAGTGAAAAAAATGCATAAGGAATTACTAGATGCAGGATTAATTGATAAATAAAATTAACAAGTAAATAAGAGGGTGAGAGCAATATGTTTTCCCCTCTTTTCTACTATTTTCATACTAGGTACTGGGGTAACTAGTAATCTCTCTCTTGAAAACCTACAAACCAAATTACAAGGTGATGATATATGAATATATATAAACGATACGCATGGCTGTATATAATGATGATCCCCATCTTTCTTTATTTTCTTCTTTTTTCCTACTATCCCTTATTAAGGGGAGTCCTTATTAGTTTCCAAGAATTTAGAATCATTGGAGATCGCCCTTTTGTTGGACTCCAAAACTACATTACCGTACTAAATGATCCAGTTTTCTGGCGTGTTTTAGTTAATACGCTATTAATTGGCGGAGGAATATTAATCATTGGATTTGCCTTTCCGATTATTGTAGCCATTTCTCTAAATGAGGTTATTCGGGTCTCTTTTAAAAAATTTACACAAATGGTTATTTATGTCCCGCATTTGTTTTCCTGGGTTGTGGTCGGAGGTATATGGATTTATATCTTTTCACCTGACGGGGGATTAATCAATGAAATTATAAAAGTATTTGATGGGAAACCTATACATTTCTTCACAAAGGATGAATATGCAAGATCATTAATGGTGCTATCTGCTATTTGGAAGGATATGGGCTACACATGTATTCTCTATTTAGCGGCTATTGTTGGCATCAATCCTTCATTATATGAAGCAGCCAAAATGGATGGGGCTTCTCGTTGGCAGGAAATTAAAAATATAATGATTCCGCAATTGTATCCAACCATGAAGGTTGTATTTCTGTTAAACCTATTAGGTTCTTTAAGAATATTTGATCAAATCATCGTCATGGGTAATCCAGCGATTAGTAGAAAAGTAGATGTACTTATGACCTACACCTATGAAAAAGGGATTCTTGAGTTTCAGATGGGGGTTGCTACTGCAGCATCAATGATTGTTGTCTTAGCTACATTAATCCTCACTCTTATAGCACGAAAAGTGCTTCGATATGATGAGGAGGCATAGAACATGAAGAATTGGATTGGATGGAATTGGAAACGCAAAACTTTTTATAGTCTAAATACGCTATTTTTATTACTGTTAGTCCTTACGATGATTCTTCCGATATTAAATACGTTGATCGTTTCACTTTCTTCAAATATCGAGTCAATGAAACCCGGAATCAAACTTTGGCCTAAGGAAATCAGTTTTGAAGGGTATGAAACGATTTGGAGAAAGCTGGAGCTTTGGAGACCGTTTTATAACAATGTCATCGTTACCGTTTTAGGGACGTTTTTTCATGTGTTTTTGTCTGCTATGGCGGGATATGTTTTAGTTCAAAAAGATTTGCCAGGTAAAAAAATAATGACGACTCTCATTATGGTCACGATGATGATACCTGGTGAGGCCATAATGATTCCATTGTATGTGGTGAATAAAGACCTTGGATTATTAAACACACTTACTTCTCTTGTTATTCACGGCTTGGTTTCAGGTTTCAGTGTTCTTTTAATGCGAAATTACTTTTTAGGTGTGTCTTATGAATTGGCTGAATCTGCAAGAATGGATGGAGCTGGTGATTTCAGAATTTTCTCGAAAATTTATTTACCTTTGGCGAAACCAGGAATTGCAACTGTTACGCTGTTCGAATTTGTCAGCAGATGGAATCACTTTACCTCTGCCTTACTCTATATTAACGATGATAAAAAATATACGTTACAGCTTGCTTTACGTTCATTAATTATTTCAACTGACTCTACATCAAGCAGTGACTTTATTACTTCAAATGTAAGGATGGCAGGAATTATGATTGCTCTTATTCCATTGCTTGTAATCTATCCGTTTGTACAAAAATATTTTGTGAAAGGTATTATGCTCGGATCAGGGAAAGAATAACATCCACCAGGAGGGTGAGTGAAATGAGTATTATTGTAGAAACTTCAAAAATAGAAAAGGTATCAAGATTTATTTCTCATGAGGAAGAAAACGTATATATTGAAATTCCGTTTTTTGTTCCTGCTGGCATAGAACAAATTAAAGTGAAAATGGACGTTACCAAAGAGGGTGCTACTTCGAGCATCATTGACTTAGGAATAAAAGATCCTAATAGAGTACGCGGATGGAGCGGTGGTGCTCGTACAGAATTTTTTATTCATTTAGCTAAGGCTACTCCAGGATATTTGCATGGTGAATTACCAGAAGGAGAATGGGCAGTAATTCTTGGAGCATATAAAGTAGCTAAGAAGGGTTGTACGGTGAATTTAACAATTGAGTATGCGAAAGAAGAATTTCGTTGGCTAAAGGGTGACCTTCATACCCACAGTGTCCATAGTGATGGTAAGTTCACACTAAGGGAAAAAGCTGACATTGCTGAAAGGGATGGTCTTGATTTTGTAGCATTAACTGATCATAATACCTCCAGTCAAAATGAAGCATATCCGAGGGATGTTAATACGTTGTTTATCCCAGGCATGGAGCTGACTACAAACTGGGGACATCTGAACTTTTTTGGTGTAAGCGATCCGGTTCGTGATTTTAGAGTAAATAATATGGAAGATTTACATGCACAATTAGAAGAAGGGCGCAAAAGGGGTGCCTATATATCGTTGAACCATCCATATTGCCGTAATACGGGGTGGAGATTAGAGTGGGATTTTGACTATGACTGGGTTGAGGTTTGGAATGGACCATGGCGAGAAGATAATCAGGCTGCTCTTGACTGGTGGCAGGAGCAGTTGGTTTCAGGGAAAAGGCTGGTTGCTGTTGGTGGAAGTGATACACACCGTCCTGATCCTTATGTAGTCCATGGAATGCCAACAACTTGGGTATATAGTAAGTCCCTGACAAGTGCGGAGATTTTAAAAGCAATTGACAGGGGACATGTAGTTTTAAGCTATTCACCACAAGGCCCCTTTATTGATTTAACTTGCGGCACGAGCATGGCAGGGGATATATGTGAAGATACGAAGCATCCTGTGCTTCTAAATGTGAAGAATACCGAATTTAGCGATGTTGTAAAAGTGATTTCCAATCACGGAATTGAACTAGAAGTATTGGTTGAGGAAGGGCAGGACACACTGGACTTGTCATTGCCTGCCGAAGAACGTTTCTTTTATAGGGTGGAGGTTTGGCGCTATTTTCCTCAGGTGAAATCGCGTTTATTAGCAGCGTTAAGCAATCCTATTTATTTCAGAAATGCATTGAGTTGAAACAATGAGAGCATGTGCATGGACCATTAGGAAAAAGTGGCTCAGTTAGTAGAAGGCTATGGATAAAGTTCAAATTATGTTCTTCAATCATGCTTTATTGGCAGAGATAAGGAATTATAGTAAAAAATCATAAACAATGTGAGTAGTGCATCACTATTGATTAATCCGGTGAAATATTTGTGTTTGCTTGAGGCTCAGGTGCTACATGTCCCCATTTTCAGATTTCGCCTAGTTTAGTAGACGAATTGTGTCCATATGGTTTCTATGTACATGGAAGTATAAGTGATGACCTTTATGTGCGGAGAACAATTCTGGAATGGGGAATCGATGCAATGGATACGAATATTCCAGGTATCATGATTGAAGAACGATATCAATTTTTAGGAAAGAGGGGGTTGCAATGAACTATATTACTCTTAAAGGTGTAAAAGGAAATAAATCTATAGAAAAAAAGTGTTCCCGCTTAATTTTGGGAACAGCTGGATTCTATCAATTGGATGATAAAGAACAGGCTTTTAAGATTATGGATCAGTATGTTCAAATGGGTGGCAATATATTTGATTCTGCTCATCAATATATTAATAGTGAAGCTATAGTAGGAGAATGGGTGGAATCACGGGGGATTCGTGAAAATATCTATATCCTTACAAAAGGTGCACACCCTGATGATGGTGAACCGGGGCCACGTGTGAATCCAGAAGCAATCACCAAGGATTTAATGGAAAGCTTGGCAAGGCTAAGGACGGATTATGTCGACTTTTATGCGCTGCATCGTGACGACCCAAACGTTGACATTGGCCCAATAATGGAAGTGCTAAATGAGCATCTTGATGCAGGGAGAATCCATGCGATTGGAGCATCAAACTGGTCGCATACCCGAATTCAGGAAGCGAATAATTATGCGGCAACACACGGTCTTGTTGGTTTTACATTTAACAGTCCGAATCTGAGTTTGGCGCAATGCAATAGACCTAGATGGCCAGGATGTGTCTCGGTTGATGAAGAAATGGCAAATTGGCATAAGGGAACACAACTTCCATTATTATCATGGAGCTCTCAGGCAGGGGGGTTCTTTAGCGGCCGATTCTCACCGGAGAAGCGAGAAAATCAGGAAATGGTCGAGGTATATTATAGTGAGGCAAATTGGGAGCGTTTTACACGAGCACAAAATCTAGCCAAAGAAAAGGGAGCAAGCACTATTGAGATTGCCCTTGCATATGTGTTGAATCAGCCGTATCCAACAGCGGCAATTATTGGTCCTGAGAAAGTAGAAGAGCTGCTGTCTTCTATTAAGGGGGCAAATATACCATTAACCACTGTAGAAATAGATGAGCTTAATTTACGTGAATCTAAAACCGAAGGGGTGAGATAAGATGCAACATAAATTTGCGGCTCAATTATATACATTACGTAATGAAATTAGTAAAGACTTTCCTGCCGTACTACGTGAACTAAAGAAAATGGGCTATGCAGCTGTGCAAATCGATGGATTATATGAATATCCAGCGGAAGAGATTGCCGAAGTATTAAAAGAAACGGGGTTAAAGACAGCGGGCATGCATATCAGCTTAGATCGCATGAACAATGAGTTAGAAACGGTATTAAAAGAGGCTGATTTATTTGGGACAAGCGACTTTTTCTGCCATTATCTCGAGAAAGAAATGCAACATGTAGAAGGGTATGTAAAAGCTAAGCATGATTTGCTTAAAGTCGCAAAACAGGTAGTACCAAAAGCATATCGGGTTGGTTATCATCACCACGATTTTGAATTCCAAACACAGATTGATGGAAAAGTCGCGCTTGATTTTATTTTAGAAGAAGAGGATGGAATGTATCTATACCCAGAAGTGGATACCTATTGGGTTAAGATGGCAGGATATGATCCGCTTTCCTATATGAAGAAATTTCCTAATCGAATTCCTATTCTTCATCTAAAAGATATGACTAATGATGAGAGAAAGTATTTTGCTGAAGTAGGTACAGGTTCGATTGACTTTGAACCAATTTTATTATGGGGAGAACAAAATGGGGTTGAATTCTATGCGGTAGAGCAAGATTACTGTTCTGGAAATCCTTTAGACAGCTTAGAGATGAGTCTGACTAATCTCATAAAAATGTCTGAAAAAGTAAAGGTATAGAAACATAAGGTGGTGAACAGCAACATGAAGGATATCGAAGTAGTGCATGTTATTTTCAAAACGCATCTAGATATTGGTTTTACCGATTTAGCAGAAAATGTGACCGAACAATATATAAAGTCGTATATCCCAAAAGCTATCCATCTGGCAGAAAGTCTTGAGAAAGAAGATACTTCTGTTGGATTTGTCTGGACTACAGGGTCCTGGCTAATTCAGGAGTATTTAAAACAAGCAAATCCAGAAGAAAAGCAAAAAATGGAGAGAGCAATCGACAAAGGATTTATTTCATGGCATGGTTTGCCTTTTACGACACATACGGAATTAATGGATGCCGAGTTATTTCAATATGGATTATCAATCGCCAAACGGTTAGATGTGCAATATGGGAAGACCACAATTTCGGCAAAAATGACCGATGTGCCGGGTCATACAAAAGCACTCATTCCTTATTTGGCAAGTAATGGCATCCGATATTTTCATATCGGAGTGAATCCAGCCTCAAAGGTTCCTTCCGTTCCATCGATTTTTGTATGGAAAGGGAACGACGGTTCAGAAGTGATTGTAAACTATGCTGACAATTATGGGGACATTCTGAATTTGGATGGATTAAAAGAAGTTATGGTGTTTGCACATACGGGTGATAATTGCGGACCACCTTCAATTGAGGATATAAAAGCTGAGTTTACGAGGTTACAAGAAAGGTTTCCTAACGCGATCATCAAGGCTTCAACTATGGATGTGTTTGCTGCTAAGATACAGGAGATAAAACATACGTTGCCTGTTATCTGTGAGGAAATTGGTGATTCATGGATTCACGGTGTAGCTACTGATCCCAAAAAGGTAGCACAATACCGAGAATTACTTAGGCTTCGAAATCGATGGATATATGAAGAGAAGATGGATATATCCAGTGAAGAGTATAAGCGATTTTCTGACTGGCTGCTATTGATTCCGGAGCATACATGGGGATTGGATGAAAAGAAATATCTTAATGATTATAAAAATTATGCAAAGAATGATTTTAATCGAGCGAGGAAGAAAAATTTCATCGAGGAGGACTCGGTACCGGATAAGTATAGCTATATCGGTTCATTCGCAATGGATGAGTTTGATCGCTTATCAAAAAAAGTTTTTTCAGATTCAGATAAAAGGCAAAGCTATCAATTATTTGAAGAATCCTGGAGAGAGCAGCGCGGTTATATTCAAAAAGCGGTTGCGGCTTTATCAGCTGAGCGGCAAAAGGAAGTGTATCGAGCGTTCGAAAAGCTAGATGCACAAAAGCTGGAAGTGGGCAATGTAAAGTTAAATACAAACTATTCATATTCCCTTGGCGGTTTTACTGTTGTGTTTGCAAAGGATGGCTCTATTACTAGTTTAATAGATAGTAATGGAAAAGAGTGGGCGAAACGGATTGGTCTGCTGGAGTATGAATCGTTTGGAGTAGAGAATTATACGAAATGGTTTGAAGAGTATGTGGAGAATATCAGTCAAACCTACCACTGGTCGGAGGCGGACCAAGGAAAACCAGGCATAGAGCTCATTTCTCCAAGGCCGAAGCATGAAATCTATCAGCCTTTAGTTCTTTCTATTAGTAAGGTCGAAAAGCCTGAGAGTGATAACGTGATAGTTCATTTATGTTTGCCAAACTATGCCATTGCAGCATTAGGTGCTCCAAGAGAAGTTATTATTCTATATAAATTTTCAAATGATCAAGTTGAAATTGAGCTTCAGTGGTTTGATAAGGAAGCAAATCGCCTGCCAGAGGCAATGTGGTTCTCAGTTGCGCTAAGGGTGGATAATCCTAACATGTGGAAAATGGATAAGCTGGGTGAACGTCTATCTCCACTTGAAGTTGTAAAAAACGGAAATCGTAACCTTCATTGTGTGGATAAAGGTCTGTATTATGCAGGAGCAGAAGCGGAAGCCGTTATTGAGACGAAAGATTCGCCACTTGTGTCACCTGGTGAAAAGCGATTGCTGCAATTTAACAATACCTTCGCTCCATTAGAAGATGGATTCTATTTTAATCTTTATAACAATGTTTGGGGAACTAATTTCCCCATGTGGTATGAAGAAGATGGGAAAAGCAGGTTTATTTTAAAACTGAAATCACACTAAGGCTAGTAGTAGCGTAAAGGTTTTCCGTAGTGACCTTTACGCATTTTATTACAATCAGCCAAGGTTGTTATGAGGTACTAGATACTCAATAAGTATTGGATGACAAATAAGGAGGGTTCAATTCATGAAATTGACAATAGGTATTATTGGTGCGGGACGAATTGGAAAAATTCATGCAGGTAATTTAAGAAAAATTCCACAGGTGAGGGTAAAGAGTATCTCCGATGTTGTCATTGACCATTTGGATGAATGGGCACAGGAAACAGAAATTGAAGTAGTAACGGCCGACTACCAAGATATTTTGAACGATCCTGAAATTCATGCGGTTTTTATCTGTACCCCTACTACTACTCATGCCAATTTAATTATAGAAGCGGCTGCAGCAGGCAAACATATTTTTTGTGAAAAACCAGTTAGCTTTTCCGTAAAAGAAACGAAATCGGCACTTGAAGCTGTTCAAAAGGCTGGTGTTAAGCTGCAGGTTGGTTTTAACCGCCGGTTTGATTTTAATTTCCGGAAAATTCAAGAAGTTGTTCAATCAGGTGAAATTGGTACGCCGCATATCTTGCGCATTACATCACGTGATCCGCAACCTCCAAGTATAGATTACATAAAAACGTCTGGCGGGATTTTCATGGATATGACAATTCACGACTTTGATATGGCACGCTATATCATGAATAGTGAAGTAGTGGAGGTTTATGTGAACGGAGCTGTGCTTGTCAATCCAGCAATTGGAGAAGCGGGCGATATTGATACAGCTGTTATTTCATTAAAGTTTGCGAATGGTGCTCTCGGTGTAATTGATAACAGCCGTAGTGCAGTATATGGCTATGACCAGCGTCTCGAAATCTTTGGTAACAAAGGAGCGGCACAAGCTGATAACAACAGAGCGAATACGGTTGAAATTTCAAATGCACAACACGTGACAAAAGAAAAACCATTGCACTTTTTCCTAGAGCGCTATGCACAGGCATATTTTGATGAAGCTATGGAGTTTATCAATGCAATTCTTGAGAATAAAGAAGTCAGCTGCAGCGGCATCGATGGTTTACAGGCAGAATTAATTGCACAAGCTGCAAGAACATCTCTTGAAACGGGTGCACCTATACAGGTTCAGCTAGTCGGTCAATCTGCGGCTACAGTTTAATGATAATACTTCCGCGATAAAAGCTACTGACTTATGGATATGTGAAGCGATTCAAACACAAGTAGTAATTGAATAGTGTTACAGCGAAGTAACAGATAAACAGGAAGGCTTGGTGGTATATGAACCCTCTTAAGTTTGACCAAACGCGGTCATTTGACTTAATTGCTGTAGGAAGGCTGTGCATTGACCTGAATGCCAATGAAATCAATCGTCCGATGGAACAAACGCGTACCTTTACGAAATATGTTGGTGGCTCTCCTGCCAATATTGCAATAGGGTCAGCACGGCTCGGACAGAAAACAGGATTTATTGGTAAAGTATCTGATGACCAAATGGGTCGTTTTATAACGGAATATTTAGAAACAAATAAAATTGATACAACAGGAGTCAAGATTGATCGTACTGGAGCTGTAACTGGACTTGCTTTTACTGAAATTAAAAGTCCGAATGATTGCAGCATTTTAATGTACCGTGACAATGCAGCGGATTTAAAGCTTCACCCATCTGATATTGATGAAGAGTATATTAAACAGTCGAAAGTATTGCTAGTGTCTGGAACCGCACTAGCCAAAAGTCCGTCACGGGAAGCGGTATTTCTTGCAATAGAATATGCAGTGAAAAACGGGGTAACTGTTATTTTTGATCTCGACTATCGAGCTTACACCTGGACAGATGAAGCGGAAACAGCGGTTTATTACAATCTTGCTGCTGAAAAATGCGATGTTATCATCGGTACTCGTGAAGAGTTCGATATGATGGAAAAATTATTAAATATTACAGAATCCAATGATGATTATACGGCATCACGTTGGTTTTCATACCGAGCGGAGCTGGTAGTCATTAAACACGGCGGAACGGGATCGATTGCATATACGAAGGATGGTGCATTGCATCGAAGCGGTGTATTCCGGACGAATGTACTGAAGACATTTGGTGCGGGAGATTCCTATGCATCAGCATTTATTTTGGGACTGATGGATGGAAAAGACGTTGCGGAAGCCATGAAAATGGGGAGCGCATCGGCCTCTATCGTTATTTCGCGTCATAGCTGCTCGGATGCAATGCCGACAAAGGATGAGCTTTTTAATTATATGGAAACAGCCGTTTATGAACTAATTTAAGGCTGTGACAAAGGAAAGGGAGAATTGTAAATGACTGTAACGACTGTAAGAACGTTAAAGAATTATATCGGCGGAGATTGGGTTGAGAGCTCATCGAACAAAACAGAAATGGTTTACAATCCAGCGACGGGAGAAGAATTGGCAATTGTTTCTCTTTCAACAAAAGATGAAGTTGATCAGGCTGTCCATGCTGCAAATGAAGCATTTCAAACATGGTCGCAAGTACCTGTTCCAAAACGCGGACGGATTCTTTTTAAATACCAGCAGCTGCTTATAGAGCATTGGGATGAATTAGCCAAGCTCGTCACGATTGAAAATGGAAAAAGCTATGCCGAGGCACATGGTGAAGTTCTTCGCGGCATTGAGTGTGTAGAATTTGCGGCAGGTGCTCCGACCTTGCTAATGGGTAAGCAGCTTCCTGATATTGCAGCAGGGCTAGAATCTGGCATGTATCGTTATCCAATCGGTGTAGTAGGCGGAATTACACCATTTAACTTCCCGATGATGGTTCCATGCTGGATGTTCCCGCTGGCTATCGCTTGTGGAAATACATTTGTGTTAAAGCCATCGGAGCGTACTCCTCTTTTAGCAGCTCGTCTGGCGGAATTGTTCGAAGAAGCAGGGCTTCCAAAAGGTGTATTAAATATTGTGAATGGCGCGCATGAAGTTGTAAATGGTTTGTTAGAACATAAGCTGGTGAAGGCAATTAGCTTTGTCGGCTCGCAGCCTGTAGCGGAATATGTGTATAAAACGGGCACTGCAAACCTAAAGCGTGTGCAAGCACTTGCAGGAGCAAAAAATCACTCCATCGTTTTAAAGGATGCTAATTTGGATATAGCTGTCTCGCAAATTACTAGTGCGGCTTTTGGTTCAGCTGGCGAGCGGTGTATGGCAGCAGCTGTTGTAGCGGTAGAAGAGTCAGTTGCGGATGAATTAATTGAAAGATTGAAAAAGGCGGCGAATGATATTGTAATCGGAAATGGTTTGGATGAAGGAGTATTTTTAGGACCAGTTATACGCGAAAGCCATAAACAGCGGACACTTGATTACATCAAATCTGGAATTAAAGAGGGGGCAACTTTGCTCCGCGACGGACGTCAGGACGAAGCGGTGAATAGAAATGGTTACTTTATTGGACCGACGATTTTTGATAATGTCACACAAGAAATGAAAATTTGGACAGATGAAATTTTTGCACCCGTATTATCAATCATACGAGTCAAAGATTTAATGGAAGGTATTGAAATAGCGAATAGATCTACTTTTGCGAATGGTGCTTGTATATATACGGACAGTGCCTCAGCAATTCGCCAGTTCCGAGAGAAGATTGATGCAGGTATGCTCGGTGTAAATATTGGCGTTCCTGCCCCTATGGCATTCTTCCCATTCTCTGGCCACAAAGATTCTTTCTATGGGGATCTTCATGCTAACGGTACAGACGGGGTAGAATTCTATACCCGAAAGAAAATGCTGACCGCCCGATACGTGTAACGAAATAAAAGGGAAGTAGTAATCGAGTGTTGCTTCCCTTCTTTTTTATAAATTTCTAGAATTGTATATATTTCAAGAATCAAAAAATAGAATGCTAATGTTTGGAACGAGGGGAGAATTGATTATGAATACAATTCGTTTGACAACTTCTCAGGCACTTGTGCAATTTTTGAATGCACAATATGTAGAATTTGATGGCAAGCAGCAACGTTTTATTAAGGGGATTTTTACAATTTTTGGACACGGTAACGTCTTAGGGCTCGGTCAGGCATTGGAAGAAAATCCTGGAGAGTTAGAGGTGTACCAAGGCCGGAATGAGCAAGGGATGGCAAATGCAGCAATAGCTTTTGCCAAGCAAAAGCACCGAAAACAGATTATGGCATGTACAGCTTCAGTTGGACCTGGTTCAGCCAATATGATTACGTCTGCCGCTACTGCAACAGCTAATAATATTCCAGTTCTATTCCTGCCTGGAGATGTTTTTGCAACGCGCCAGCCAGATCCTGTTTTACAGCAAATTGAACAGACACATGATTTATCTATTTCTACAAATGACGCTTTCCGTGCTGTAAGTAAATATTGGGACCGAATCAACCGTCCGGAGCAATTGATGTCAGCATTACTGAATGCGATGCGTGTTTTAACTAACCCTGCAGATACAGGAGCGGTTACTGTTGCTCTTCCGCAAGATGTACAAGGGGAAGCTTGGGATTTTCCAGAATCATTTTTTGTAAAACGAGTTCATCGAATTGAGCGGCAGCAGCCTTCTATGGAAAGTGTGCGTGATGCAGTAAATCTCATTCAATCTAAGAAGAAGCCGTTATTGATTTTAGGTGGGGGTGTGCGCTATTCAGAAGCAGCTGAAACCTTTCTTCAATTTGCGAAAAAGTTTCATATTCCATTTGGGGAAACACAGGCAGGAAAAAGCGGAGTCGAAAGCTTTCATCCTCTTAATTTAGGGGGGCTAGGCGTTACAGGAAATGCAGCAGCTAATACTATTGCAAAGGATGCTGATTTAATCATCGCCGTAGGAACTCGCTTTACTGATTTTACAACTGCTTCGAAGCAATTGTTTGCTGATGCAGAAGTGTTAACTATCAACATTTCAGATTTCCACGCAGCGAAATTGGATGCTGTGAAGGTGG
The DNA here is from genome assembly GCF_017742235.1 of Bacillus sp. 165. Classification (GTDB taxonomy): domain Bacteria; phylum Bacillota; class Bacilli; order Bacillales; family Bacillaceae_G; genus JAGHKQ01. Next base: position 46,043 of record NZ_JAGHKQ010000001.1, on the reverse strand, counting down.
TAGCGGATGCAAAGGCAGGACTTGAAGCGATTGCTTTGGGACTGGGAGAGTATCGCGCTTCCTATGGAAATGAGATTGTTGAAGCTAAGAAAGAGTGGGAAGAAGAACTAACTCGGCTGACGAGAGTTACATATAGAGAAGGCTCTATACCTGAAATTGCCGGACAATTGGATGATAGGCTTCCTGAATATAAAGAAGCATTCGGGTCGGAACTAACACAGACAAGTGTTATCGGTAAGGTCAATGAGCTGATCGATGATAACGCGGTGATTGTCGGTGCAGCCGGCAGTCTGCCAGGAGACCTCCAACGTATGTGGATTTCAAAAGCTCGGAATACCTATCATATGGAATACGGCTATTCTTGTATGGGTTATGAGGTTGCGGGCGCGTTTGGGGCAAAGCTGGCAGAACCTGACAAGGAAGTATACGCAATGGCAGGGGATGGGAGTTATTTAATGCTTCATTCTGAACTCATTACGAGCATTCAGGAAGGTAAAAAAATCAATGTCCTTCTTTTTGATAATTCCGGGTTTGGCTGCATCAATAACCTGCAAATGGAAAATGGCATGGACAGCTTTGCTACTGAATTCCGAAAACGAAACCCAGAAACAGGAAAGCTGGACGGTCAAATTATGACCATTGACTATGCAAAAATAGGAGAAGGTTATGGTCTAAAAACATATTCGGTTCGAACGATGGAGGAACTAGAAGCAGCGATTATAGATGCGAAAAAGCAAGCGGTCAGTACACTGATGGATATTAAAGTTCTTCCAAAAACCATGACTCACGGCTATGGTTCCTGGTGGCATGTCGGTGTAGCTGAAATAGCAGCGAAGGAAAGTATCCAATCCGCTTTTCATAATAAAGAATCTTATCTTGTAAAAGCACGTTCTTATTAGGGGGAGTGAAGATGTTTCAAGATGTGAAGCTGGCCATTGCGCCAATTGGATGGACGAATGATGATATGCCAGAGCTTGGAGGAGACATCACCTTCGAGCAGTGTGTTAGTGAAATGGCGCTTGCGGGATTTTCCGGCAGTGAGGTAGGGAATAAGTACCCGCGCAATACGACAGTGTTAAAAAAGGCATTATCATTACGGGGACTTGAAATTGCAAGTGCCTGGTTCAGTGCCGTTTTGACTTCGAAGCCAATGGAGGAAACTACAAAAGCATTTATTGAACATAGGGACTTTTTATATGAGATGGGTGCAAAAGTGATTGTTGTATCTGAACAAGGTAATAGTATTCAGGGGCAGATGAATACGGCACTGTTTGAAAGTAAGCCAGTATTTACAGATGAAGAATGGAAGCTGTTAGTAAAAGGGCTTCACTTGCTTGGTGATCTTGCCTCTGAAAAAGGGATGAAAATCGTTTATCACCATCATATGGGAACGGGAATTCAAACCATAGAAGAAATTGACCGGCTGATGGCAGAAACAGATCCAGCCAAAGTGTCGCTATTATATGATACAGGACACCTTGTATTCTCGGGGGAAGATTATATACAGGTACTCCGTAAACATATAGATCGTATTTATCATGTTCATTTAAAGGATGTTCGGATTGATGTAGTAAATAAGGTTCGGGAAGAAAAGCTGAGCTTTCTTCAAGCTGTAAAAGCTGGAGTATTTACGGTACCCGGTGACGGCGTTATTGACTTTAAGCCGGTATTTGCAGCTTTAGCTGCAGCTGGCTACAAAGGGTGGCTTGTGGTTGAAGCCGAACAAGACCCAGCGATAGCGAACCCTTTGGAGTATGCTTTAAAAGCACGAGCTTATATTCGTGAAACAAGCGGGTTGTAAGGGGGAATAACAATACCGATAGTGAAGCGGGAAGAAGGAGTATGTTTCTTAGTAGTTAGCAGTCATAGACAATGTGAAACGACATCAGAGGTGTAGAGGAGGGAAAAGGGAATGTATGAAAAATTAGGTACATTAAAACGAGGATACACAAAGATTACAGATATGAAAGACAAACATCCTGATATGCTCCAGGATATTGGCATCTATTCTATAACAGAAGGAGAAACGGTGGTTCTTTTGGATGGAAGGAAAGAGTCGGCTATTCTCTTGCTTCAGGGGGAGGTTCGTCTTGAGTGGAATGGGAGCTATCATGAAATTAAGCGGAATAGTGTATTTGAAGAAGATCCATGGTGTCTACATATTCCAAAAGAGATAGAAGTAACAATCACTGCTGTTTCCAACAGCGAGGTGCTGGTTCAAAAAACAGATAATGATGCCCTTTTTGAGCCCAAATTGTATACACCCGAGGAGTGTGGCAGCACTGTTGCAGGTGAAGGTGTATGGGATGGAACGGCTGAAAGGGTTATTCGGACGATTTTTGATTATAACAATGCTCCATACTCAAATTTAGTTATTGGAGAGGTAATATCCAACCCGGGTCGCTGGTCAAGTTATCCGCCTCATCATCATGATCAGCCCGAGGTGTATTATTATCGTTTTGATAAGCCTCAAGGTTTTGGGTGTGCGATGGTTGGACCAGAAGCATACCGCGTGGAACATAACAGCTATATTACGATTCCGGGTGAACTCGATCATCCTCAAGCAACAGCGCCCGGCTATGCCATGTACTTTTGCTGGATGATACGTCACCTGCAAAATAATCCATGGACTGACCGAATCATAGAAGAAGAACATAGATGGCTGATGGAGCCTGATGTGAACGTGTTGCATGAAAAGTAATAGAAACATAATTTGATGAAAAATTCTCAAACATATAGAGTTACAAGGGTCATACAGATATGGAGATAAGGACCTAAAATTACCTTATAACTCTATCAGAATGAAGCAGCATCATGCAGATTGATATAGAACTGTGCATCTCGATTGAAACCTGGATGCATGGACACTCTTTTTCCTACATATCCTCTAATAAGGAAGTACTTGGCAAGCTGTGCGTTTCATGGAATAATGATTTAGAGTACATAAGCAGTAGAGGAGAAGAGTATGCTATCAAATATTGTAAATGAGTTATTGCAGTTTTTTATGGAACTTGGTTATTTAGGTATTGCGCTGGGATTAATGATTGAAGTGATTCCAAGTGAAATCGTGTTATCATATGCTGGCTACCTTGTGTCGCAAGACAAGGTGAACTTTGTTGGAGCTGTTATTGCTGGAACGATTGGCGGAACAATAGCTCAGCTGTTTTTATACTGGCTTGGTTATTATGGAGGAAGACCGCTTGTAGAGAAATATGGAAAATATTTGCTTATAAAGAAAAAGCATTTGGATGTGGCGGAAGAATGGTTTAATAAATATGGGGTAGGCGTTATCTTCTCGGCCCGCTTTATTCCGGTAGTACGTCATGCTATTTCTATTCCAGCAGGCTTAGCAAAGATGCCGGTGATGCGTTTTACTATTTATACGGTACTTGCTGTTATTCCGTGGTCTATTTTCTTTATAATTTTAGGGGAGCAGCTCGGATCAAACTGGCGTCAAATCAAGTACTATGCAGAGCCATATATGCCGTACTTTATCGCGGCCGCTATTGTATTTATCGCTCTGTATGCAGCATATTATATGGTGAAAAAGCGACGTGTTGTACGTTAAAACCGATGAGGATGCTCATCGGTTTTTTAGCTGTAGTAGGAATTTTAAAGTCAAAATACGTATATGATATGCAATATTCTATGTAATCTACTGTGATTTGATGGAGACATAGAACCTGCATAGCCAGTTCAAGGAGAGATTAGGCAGGATGCAATTTTAAACAATTTATTTAATTTTTGCTATAATGACCACTATGTAGGTTTAATGTTTACTAAATAGAGAATTGGAGTGGAATATGGAAAATAACGTTTTTGAACAGATGGCAAACAGATATGATACAGAAGAAAGAATTGAATTAGCTAAAGTTATAGTTAAGGAAGTAAGACCAGAATTAAGAAATAGTAAATCAAAATCTTTAATAGACTATGGGAGCGGTACAGGTCTAGTTGGTTTAGAATTATCAGATTTAGTAGATTCTATTTTGTTGGTTGATTCATCAAAACAAATGCTGGAGGTTGCGAAAGCAAAAATGTCGCATAAAGGAATTACCAACTCAAAAGTACTTTATTCGGATTTTACTGAAGGAACTCCTGAACTCAAGGCAGACATAGTTTTAATGTCACTAGTTCTTCTTCATATTCCGAATACTACAAAAATCTTACAAGAACTGTTCAATATTTTAAATAATGGCGGTAAGCTAATTATTATTGATTTTGACAAAAACGATAAAATAAATCATCCGAAAGTTCATAACGGTTTTTTACATGAAGAACTGAAAAACATATTATCCGAAGTTGGATTTAAATCAATTGAAATGAAGACATTCTATCATGGTAATCATATTTTTATGAATCAAGATGCCTCAATGTTTATGTCCAGTAGTATAAAGTGATTTTTGTTTTTTAATTTCTTAGTTCACATAATCTTTAAAAAGGAACCATTCATATCAAGAGTGTTGGTCTTTGACATTGTGAAATGTCATTAGTCTAGTTTATTCTCTAGTGATGTGACAGGTTCTTTTGGCGTTTTATACACTTCATTTTTGATAGCACGTCTTATCGGTAGTTTTTCAGTACATAAAAAGGATGACCCGGACAATGTAATGACGATTATCAGGAGTACCTCTACAGATATTTAATATTTATGGAAGATATTGTTGAGTGCTAGTGTAATTAACAATTTAGCAGATAATCTCCAAAAACAAACAGGTCTTACTGATTCTAATTTAGGAGTTCTAAATTAGAATCTAAGCGAATTAAGAGAAATCTTAGCTGGACAAAAACAGTCAAATCAATAACTACCGATAATTTCACTTATGATAACAAGCTGCCCTAGGAAACAGGTCGAATTATATCCTTCCAAGACTTGTTAGTTGCCTAACTCTTTGGTACAGGAGTAAACTGATTGTAAGCGCTATATTATAATAGTAAGAAAGATGAGGGATTGGGGATTTATGAAGATAGGGTATCGTATGCTGCTGGAATTGTTATTTAGTGCTTCACTAGGATTAGTGTACTTTGCATTAATGATTATCGCTCCAAAATCAGGATGGCTTGAGCCGTTTTGGAAAGAAAATATGATTATATTGTATTTTTCAATTCCAATGATTGTATCTGCTGTACTGCTGTTCTATTCTAAAATGAAGGTATATGCAATCGCATCCTTTGCGGTAGTGTTATTTTTATATACTTCCGGCCAGATGGTCATTTCCCAATTATAATAAAAATGTAAAAGCATGCTGAACTGCATGCTTTTTATTTTGGTCTATTTTTAAAGGGCTGTCCATACGATAATAGTAAGGAAGAACGGTGGAGGAGTATGGAATGAAGAGATCATCTTTTTTGCGGGGAACAATATTTTTAACACTGGGAACAATGATCTCCAAGATGCTGGGCTTTATTTATGTAATACCGTTTACGGCCCTTGTGGGAACAAGCGGGTATGTATTGTACACCTATGCCTATCGCCCGTATACCATTATGTTAAGCATTGCGACAATGGGTCTGCCGCTCGCGGTTTCTAAAATGGTGTCAAAGTATAATCAATTGAATGATTACCATACAGTAAAGCGTGTCCTGCGAAGCGGCTTGATGTTTATGTTCCTTATGGGAGTTATTTCATTTGTGGTTTTGTATTCTTTTGCTCCTGTACTAGCAGGACTTGTTGTTGATTCAAAAGATGGAACAGGGAATAGTCTTGAAGCTGTTACTTATAATATACAAGTTGTAAGTGTAGCTCTATTGATTGTACCGAGCATGAGTTTATTGCGCGGGTTTTTTCAAGGATTTCAATCTATGGGACCGTCAGCAGCAAGTGTAGTGGTGGAGCAGCTGTTTCGTGTGCTTACGATTTTAATTGGGAGCTTTCTTGTGTTGAAGTGGTATAACGGCGGAATCAGTTTGGCCGTGGGGGTCGCAACATTTGGGGCTTTTGTAGGGGCGCTTGCTGGAATATTCGTGCTTATATTTTTTTATATAAAGCGGCGGCGCCATTTGAAACAAAAAGAAAAAATGAGTATTCCGAAAACGAATGTGTCTTTTTTCAGCTTATATAAAGAGCTGTTTACATATTCGATTCCTTTTGTAATTGTTGGGCTGTGTATTCCACTATATCAGACGGTGGATACCTTTACGCTCAATAAGCTGTTGATGAATATCGGCTATCAGCAAGGAGAAGCAGAAAAAATCAATGCTATCATCGGACTCGTACAAATGGTGGTGCTCATACCAGTGTCATTGGCAACTGCATTTAGTATGTCCCTTGTTCCGGAAATGACAAAAGCGTTCACAGCTAATAATCATCAGCTTCTATATAAGCATTTTACCCGAACAAATTTGTATGTGGTGATGGTGACATTACCTGCAGCTATCGGCATTATCATTTTAGCAAATCCGATCTATACCATTTTGTTTGGGGCGGGAAATGATCCTGTTCTTGGCAGTGAAATTCTTCGGTATTATGCATCCGCTTGCATTTTATTCTCGTTGTTCTCTGTCACAGCCGCTATGCTCCAAGGTGTTAATCAGCAAACGAAAACTATTATCGGATTGTTGATAGGCATCATATTAAAAGTGGTGCTGAATATCCTTTTGATCCCGCTATTGGATTATACAGGATCGATTATTGCTACGTATGTCGGATATACCTTTTCGGTAGTGTTCAATTTAGCCTTATTACATAGATACGTTGGAAAGCCTGCAAAGTAAGAATTATAGGGAACAGAGCTGAAAAAGTTCTGTTTTTTGTTTTGGAAAATCTTGTTTTTCTTTATGAAAAAAAACAAAGATGGGAAATTCTATATAGTACATAATATGTATGTATTGCAATCTGTCCTTTTGTTGCATATGCTGTATGTATTGTATTCCATATATATCCTGTAAGGAAAGGGCAATGGTCAAAGGAGGTGCCGCATGTTAAATATGTATTTGACAGATCGAAACGGCAAATTGCATGAAATTGATGAACTTCAAAAGGGCTGCTGGATTAATGTGATTCATCCTACTGAAGAGGAAATTCAATTTTTGTTAACGGAGCTAAATGTAGAACTGGATTTTATCAAGGACCCGTTGGATGATGAAGAACGTTCCCGTATTGAAAAAGAAGACGACAATACATTGATTATCGTTGATATTCCTATTGTCAAGCACGAGGAAGATGGAAGTTCGGCGTATGATACGATTCCGATAGGGATGATTGTGACTGAAGAATGTTTTGTTACAATTTGTTTGGAGGAAAATCCGATTTTTGAACGATTTACAAATTTTCGAATAAAAGGCTTCTTTACCTTTAAAAAGACGCGCTTTGCGCTTCAAATTTTATATATTATTTCAACGTACTATTTACGATATTTAAAGCAAATTAACCGTAAAACGATGGATTTGGAAAAAGAGCTAACAAAATCTATGAAAAATAAAGAGATTTTTACACTTCTTGCTTTGGAAAAAAGCTTAGTATACTTTGCAACCTCCTTAAAAGCAAACAAAATTGTGCTGCAACGATTGCTGAAGGGTACGTATTTAAAGATGTATGAGGATGATCAAGATTTATTGGAGGATGTGTTAATTGAAAATAAGCAGGCGATTGAAATGGCGGAAATCTACAGCAATATCCTGAACGGCATGATGAATACATACGGCTCAGTCATATCCAATAATTTAAACAGTGTCATGAAGCTGTTGACGTCTATTACCATCATTTTATCTGTTCCGACGATGGTATCGAGCTTCTTTGGTATGAACTTGCACATTCCTCTTAGCGAGTATAAGCATGCTTTTGCGATTGTTATGACGATTTGCGTTGCTCTGTCTACAACTATTGCATTTATATTTTGGAAGAAGCGGTATCTGTAAAAACATCCTGCTCGGGCGGGATGTTTTTGCACTTTTCACCAGGTTGTATAAATTGAGGGGCCTTTACTGTCGATGGAATATAGGTAAATGATAAAGAGCAGTAGTATATCCATACTATTCAAAAAACTATTCCATTGATCAATCAAATACTAATCAGAGTGAAAGATTTAGAACTTGTTCATTTTATTAAACAGCGTTACAATGATATATCGTTGTTACTTAAATTGGAGGATATTGGTATGGCATTGCCTAAGGTTTTTTTGCAAATGAATACTATTTTTATTTCGATATTAATTGAGGCATTGCCTTTCGTACTAATTGGAGTTTTCATATCTGGTCTTATTCAAATGTTCGTAACGGATGAAATGGTAGCGAAAATTATGCCAAAAAACCGGATACTGGCGGTGCTGTTTGCTGTGGTGCTTGGTGCGATTTTTCCGGGATGTGAGTGCGGAATCGTACCGATTGTTAGACGTTTGATTGGCAAAGGGGTGCCGCTTCATGCGGGGATTGCGTTTATGTTGACAGGCCCGATTATTAATCCTGTCGTATTTTTTGCTACATACGTAGCCTTCGGCAACAGCTTTAAAATGGCAATTTATCGTTCTATTGTGGCAATTGTCGTCGCAGTTGTCGTCGGGATTGCTCTTTCCTTCTTATTCAAAGGAAATGAGCTAAAAGACGATCATTTTGCCGCGATTTCGTACAAGCGCTCCATTAAGGGCAGGCTATGGGATGTTTGTACGCATGCGGTTGAAGAGTTTTTCTCAATGGGGAAATTTTTGATTTTAGGAGGTCTGATTGCAGCAGCTGTACAGACATTTGTGAAAACATCTACTCTCTTGTCTATCGGGCAAGGACCGTTTTCCTCGTCAGCTGTTATGATGGGACTTGCTTATATATTGTCCCTATGTTCAGAGGCGGATGCTTTTATTGCTTCTTCCTTTCAAAGTACCTTTGCACCGGCTTCGCTTGTGGCGTTTCTTGTATTTGGACCCATGCTTGATATTAAAAATACGCTGATGATGTTTGCGACGTTTAGAGCCCGTGTAGTAGTTGCTATCATGGTATTGGTTACTGTCACAGTGTATGCAAGCTCAATCATTTTCTATTTTGCGGGGTGGTGATATTATGTTCCGGGCTTACATTCTACTGGGGTTTACCTTTTTGCTGGCGCAGTTTCATATAACAGGTGATATCACGAAATACATTAATATGAAGTATGCGTATTTATCTAAGACCGCAGCTGTTATATTAGCTTTTTTAACTGTCGTGCAAGTTATTTCAACTTTTAAGAAGGAGAACCATGTTCATGATCATAATTGTGACCACGGGCATTGCGGTCATGATCATTCTCGTGAAATGAATACGCCGCTAAAGCGCATATTCACGTACGGTGTGTTTATTTTTCCAATTGTGTCAGGACTGTTTTTTCCAGTAGCTACGTTAGATTCCACTATTGTAAAAGCAAAGGGTTTCCATTTTCCGGTATCAGACCCGAATAATACAGATCCTTTTGTTCAAAGGCAGTTTTTACGGCCGGACACGAGTATTTATTATGGAAAAGAAGGCTATCGGGAGCTGATGGAAAAGGAAAAGAAAAATTATATTAATAAAGATGAAATCGAACTAAATGATGATAATTTCTTAAAGGGCATGGAAACCATTTATAATTATCCAGGGGAGTTTATCGGGAAATCTCTTTCATTTAAAGGCTTTGTATTTCACGAGGAAGAAGCGGGAAAATCAGAGTTCTTTCTGTTCCGGTTCGGTATCATCCACTGCGTCGCTGATTCAGGAGTATTCGGGATGCTTGTAAAAAAACCGGAGGATGCAGAGTGGAAGGATGACGATTGGATTGAGGTTGAGGGTGAAATCAAAAGTGAATACTATCAGCCGTTTAAGTCAAACATTCCTGTATTAGAAGTGAAGGCATGGAAAAGGGTAGAGGTGCCAGCTGAGCAATATGTGTTCAGAGGGTATGATTGAGAATTTTTGGTAGACGAGAATCCTTCCAAATTGTTACACTATGCTTATAAAAGCATAGAAAGCTCTGGTTCCTTAAGGATGAAAAGGGAAGTTTGGTGAAATTCCAACGCGGTCCCGCCACTGTAAATGCAAAGAGGTTCTTACTATGTCACTGCCATTAAGGCGGGAAGGCAAAAACATCGATGATGCATAAGCCAGGAGACCTGCCAGAGCCGATAACGCTTTTTTCCTACGGAGCATAGGAGAAGCGGGATGGCAAAACCGCTTCACTTTCTGACTGCTTACAATGCAAAGAGGTGAAGAGAATGGAAGGGAAATTAGTTAAGGAATCGAGAGTAAAAAAACAAGCCGCGTATTTCCTACAGATTTAAACAATCATCGTACGTTGTTTAGCGGAAAAATTATAGCAGAGATGGATATGGTAGCCTCCATTTCAGCATCGCGGCGACTTCTTTTGTGACATTTGTGGCATTGAGACAGAATGGACAAGCAGCGCCTGTTCTTAAGGTCATACCGGAAACCGAAGAGGAACAACGTTTGTATGAAATGGCTGTGCTGCGAGCAAGCCGGCGCCAAACTCGAAAAGAAGAAAGCAAGCGTTTGGCAAATTTATTTACTGCACAGTAATGATAGGTCTAGCGGACGTTTTTATATTAGATGTGAAAGCAAGGCTCGCCTGCTAAGGAGCCTTGCTTTCATTATGAAGATTATATTTCAATTAAGGTTTTCCCATTTTGTAGCATGACAACATCCCCGTCTTGTGATACTTTTACCGCAATACCGAAACGTGAGCCTGCGTATGCAGCCGCTGTTCGTGCTCCCAATGCTTCGGTGCGGACGTTGCTGACATCGAGCAGTTCTCCAAAAGATAAAATATTGAAAGATGAATCAAAAATGACCGCCCCGTCTATGGTAGAAATCAGCTCCAAGTAGGATAAATCACAACGTAAAATATTTAAAGCATAGTCTTCTTGTTTTATAATGGGAGTAAATTTTTGTAAAGAGGTACTGCCTCGTAACAGCATACTCGCAGGAATTTGCTGAAGCGCCGTGTTAAACAATACTGGCTCATGCGTTGCCCCGCATGGAGAATCACATAAAATGATAAAAAGAGCTCCTTTACCGGCTTGCCCAAGTCTCTTTATCAAGTTGACCATCTTATCAATTCGCTTCACCGTAAGATCAATTAAAGACTGGTGAAAAGCAGAGGTTCCTTTCATCAAAAAGGAAACCATTTCTTTATTGTTGTAAGGAAGGAAGATCTCTAAAAACATACTTTTAAAAGCTAGGTAATGCTTCACCTTCCAGCTTCCATTCGAAAGCCGCAGCGTAAAGTTATGGTCTGTATACCAGTTGATGTCACTATTATTAATGTCAATGAATTGAAAGGAAGGAAATGCTTTTTTCTTTTCTCTGTTCCTTTTGTTTATTTTCTGGAGCTGCATATGTATATCAGACATAAATTGCTCATAAGCAGTACTTTCGAATTCCTCTTTTGTCGTTTTACAACTTATATACTCATACATACCCTCATAGTATAATTGGCGCAGCTGCCATTCATCGATTTCATTGTATAAGTTTAGTACGACAGAGCGGATTGTATTGCATTCCGTTTGCCTCCGAACAAATCCTGTTACAAAAAAATTGTGATTAACAACAAGGGAAATATGCTCATTATCCACTAATTTTAAGCTTCGTTTGTCTGCAATAAAGCCCCTTATATCGATAGGAAATTCTAATGGTATGTATTCAAAAGGATAAGAAGAAAGCTCTTGTTGAATATCGCTGCTCTTAGCCTTGAAATAGAAAAAACCAAGAGCCGTATGGGCAGATTCATATGTTTTCGTGCTGATATCCTTTAAAAGCTTCACGAACGCATAGGGTTTCAGTTTCTTTTGTTTATCGATATGAGGGTGAAAAATGATAAGAAGTGCAATTTCCTCCACAACGGAAATAAGCTGTTGGAGTTCAAACTCAGCAGAACGATCATAATAATTGGATAAAACGGTCGTGACTTTACCTAATAAGCGGTCAAACAGTTTATGGACCAACACGTCTTGAATGGAATTTGACTGTAACTGGTATTCTATGAGCTCATGTTCTTTATTAGAGGGGATAAACTCAAGGTCCAATCCGATAAAACTGCGAAGCTCCGCACGAAAATGATTAAAAAATGACAAGGCAGTATCCTTATTTTCATTCATTTAAGCACCTCAAATCACAGATAATATTGTATTATCCCGTAAAAGCTTCATTTCTATGTAGAAAGGGAAATGCAGTAATACCTGCATTTCCCTATGGTTTTTTGTGATTACATTAGCAGAAGCAAGCAGCACCAACAATAATTAAAAGAATAAACAATACGACGATTAATGCGAAGCCGCTGTTGTATCCAGGATAGCCCATCGTTCTCCCTCCTTATTCTGTTTTCCCTATAGCATATGTGGAAATAGCGTTTTTGACAGGGACAGGTGAACTAAATGGGCAGAAGATTTTAGGTGATAATTGTCTATTTTTATCGGTTTGAAAAGCATTCATTCACTTTTACTTTATTTTACATTAATTTACTGATTATTTACTGTTTTCCAATATTTTCTTTATAAAAAAATTTTATTATAAGTTTGTACATATTTTATCCAAAGGAGAGGATAGGAATGAACAAATTAGCAAAAGCATTATCTGCTGTTGCGTTAGCAAGCTCTTTATTAGTGGTAGGCTGCAGCAATGATAACGAGGAAAAGCCGAAAGACGAAGAAACAACTGGCGATGTGCAAGATGAGATGACAACTGATGATGAAACGCAGGATGATGGAGCAGTTGACGAATCTTCTGATGATAGTGGAAAAGACGGCGAGTCTTCTGATGAACAAAACTAAACATTTGGCGCCTGTGCCAACAAGTATTCCGCATAATAAGGGACCTTCCAATACAATTGGAAGGTTTTTTGCATCTTGTAAGCAAAGAAATTGCCGGTTTTTCTAAAAATGTGAACAATAGTAATAAGACTATAAAAAGGAGAGTAGAGGATGAATATTTGTTTATTAGGAGCTACGGGGAGAACAGGGCAGCATATTATGAAGTTTGTGCTTCAAGATATGCACCATTTGACTGTACTTGTTCGAGAAAGAGAAAAGCTGCAGCAGGAGCATGAAAAACTGCGAGTGCTGGAGGGGAATGTACTGCATGCTGAGGACATAATCGCTGCGGCTGCCGGTGCGGATGTTGTTATTAGTACGCTTGGGACGGATGGAGAGAAGGTGTTGTCTGAAAGCATGCCTCATATTATTCAAGCAATGAATCAGCACCACATTTCACGAATTGTTACAGTGGGAACAGCAGGCATTTTACAAGCGAGATCTGCCCCTGCTGTCTATCGTTTTCAGTCTAGTGAATCGAGAAGAAAATCAACTGTGGCAGCTGAAGATCATTTGAAGGCGTACGAGCAGCTTCGTGACAGCGGGTTAAACTGGACTGTTGTGTGTCCGACACATTTAATTGATGGAGAGGCAACATATGAATATCGTACAGAAAAGGATATGCTTCCTGATAGAGGAACAAAAATCAATGTAGGGGATACGGCTCACTTTACATATAACCAGCTGTTTACAGAGGAGTTTGAGCAGCACCGGGTCGGCATTGCGTATTAGGAAAGGCAAGAATGGTATCAATCACGACGAAAATCACCCTGTATCTCAAATGGTACAGGGTGATTTTGTTTTTATTTTTTAACTATGTTAAACTTTATTGTTGATATTCCATTGTAATAAGAGAGAAACTCTATGTGTAAATGGTGTCTTTTCAATTTATGAATTAATTGTTTATTTTTACTTTGTCTAAAATTTCATTTACAACATCTTCTGCTTTTACAGTTTCAAAGAAAAAATCATCGCCATTTAAAGCATCTGTTATGATATTACCTGTTCCATCTTCTACCGAAATGTCTGGAGTGAAGAATATATCGTGTTCCTTAAAATATACTTCATCTTTATCCAGATAAACAGGTATCTGCCAATTTCTGCTCTTAATCAACTGTTTATTTTCATAAGAGGTACTTTGGTCTATTATCCCTATTACTTCTATTCCAGCTTTTTTAAAGGTATCAATATTTTTGTTGATTTCATCCATTACGTGAGGGTTATCTGGTTTAGGCTCAGAATAAGCAAAATAAACGTATACAAATATTTGTTTTTTTCTTCCTTTAATGATATCAACATCTTCTTCAGTATCTATATCTTTAAGTATTAATTTTTTAGCTGGACCACCTGTGCTTTGGTAAATCACAACCTTCGAACCTGCTTTTACTTCAGTTCCTTCTTTTGGATCTGTTTTAATTACTTGACCTTCCGGGATCGATTCATCTTCGATTTTTACAATCTCATCAACTTCAATACCATTTTCCTCAAATTTTGATTTTGCTAAGTCAATGTTGTCACCTTTTACTGATGGGATAGTGCTTACTGATTGTTGTTCATGAGATGATGTGTTTGCATTGTTAGTTGCACTAGTCATATCACCTGTACTTGATAACGCAGCCAATAAACCTCCAGCAGCAACAATCCAGAACCCTATTTTATAAACAGCGCCTAAAATACCTAAAATGAGACCTGTTAGGGACATCCCTCTTTTATATTTTTTTCTCATCCCTATAGCACCAAAGATTATAGCTAATAACCAAACAGGTGCCATCAACCATCCTATGTAGGGTATAAATCCTATTACAACTCCTATAATTCCTAAAACTAGTGCCGTTACCGCTGAACCGTTTGATTCTTTCTGAACAATGACGGTTTGCGCAGTGTTTTCTTGTCGACTCATCTATAATCCCCCTTGTTTAATGTTCCTGTAAATTATAACATTAGAATATGGGGATTATTACAAAAATTTAATTTTTAGGACGAAGAGATTAGAAAGAATTAGTTATTTAGGCTTAAAGCTCTATAAAAGACAAAAGAAGCCATCTTCAACACTGCTTCTTATTATAAATTAAAAATCAACATAAAAATTTAACAGAGTATAACCGCATAAAACAGGTTAGGGGAGTAATACAGTGTACTAAATACACCTTAAGATATAAAAAGGAGCGAGAGCTGTGCCTAACATGCATTCCATTTGCGAGCAATTTGGGCATATTTTAGGTGGGAATTACAGCTTACACGATGGCTTACGTTCAGTAGAAGTAAAAAGGAGTACTCTAAACGTTACTATTTTAGGAAGACCAACTTTGTCCAATCATGCTGTAGGGGCTATGTTTTCGTTTGAAAGTTTAGATCAACAAGAATATGCTTTAAATTTAGGAGAAACAGCTTTACTCCATGATGAAGCATATCCATTCACACTTGCTCTGCAACAACAAGGAATTCTTGTTAATTCTCTTCACAATCATTGGTTATTTGTAAATCCTCCACTTGTCTTCGTGCGTTTTAGTTCGATAGAAAATCCGCTATCTTTTGCAAGAAAAGTTTTGTATGCATTCCAACAAATCGTGAAACCGGCAATATAATATAACTGCATTATGTAAAAAGGGGCAGTCCTGTTATGGAGCTGCTCCTTTTTAAGTACCTGTGCTCGGTGAATGGATTAAAGTTTTGCAACAACCTTGTAGCGTTATCGACATTTTGCAAGCAGCCATTGTTTATAGTGCGATATATAACACAAAGATAATAATCATTAAAACTTGAATAATAGCTTTGGCGACAGAACTGCTTAAAAAGCTGATAACAGTGGCAAATGCTACTCCAACAGCTTCTTTTGCCGTCTTTTTTTGCAACAGTTCAGTTATTAACACGGAGAGAAATGGAACGATCAATAATCCGAATGGAGGGATAATAAAGGATCCGACAAGAATGGAAATAACCCCGACACGCTCGCCCCACTTTGTGCTTCCGTATTTTTTTAAAAAGTAACTGTTTGCCAGAAAGTCTACAACGAATAGAAAGATGGTGAACAACGCTTGAATAACCCAAAACGAGGCCGTCAGTTCTTCACTGTTAATGCCGAAATGATAGATAAGAAAGCCCGCCCAAAGGACGAGTACTCCTGGTATTACAGGATACACAAGCCCGACAAAGGCAAGAATGAAGCAGGTGATAATTAAAATCCAAAACAATATACTCACAATTACACTCCCTCTTGAGTTGATGCTTTTTCTATCTTGCTTATCGCAATTCGTTTTATCTGATAGCCGTCCAGCTCATGCGCTTGAAAGTTATAGCCGGCATATTGGATGGTGTGTCCCTTGTCTACATTTACATTAATGCTTTGAGATAAAAACCATCCCCCGATTGTATCAAGATCGCTGTCATCGATATGCAAGCCAAACAAATCATTTATTTCTGAGATAAGCACTTTGCCGTCGACTATAGTCAGCCTTGAACTGCGTTCTTCAATCATCGGCAATTCATCAATATCAAATTCATCCTGGATTTCCCCGATGATTTCTTCTATGATATCTTCCATAGTGAGCAATCCTGCTGTACCGCCATATTCATCCATAATGATAGCCATTTGGGCGCGTTTTTTCTGAAGATGAATAAGTGTACGCTTAATCGGCACAGTTTCAAACACGCTTAGCGCAGGATGTATGTATTGCTCGAGCGGTTTATGTATACCTTTCATTTTATCATGAGTGATTTCTTTTGTATTTACGATACCTAAAATATCATCTTTGTCTTTGCCTATTATCGGATACCGGGTATATCGTTCCTTTGTAATAATATTAATGTTTTCTTCCATTGTATTATCAATGGATAGACAAACCATTTCTGTGCGCGGGACCATAATTTCTTTTGCAAGGCGGTCGTCAAATTCAAAAATATTATTCACATATCGATATTCTACTTGCGTAATTTCTCCGCTTTTGTAGCTTTCACTTAAAATAAGCCGAAGCTCTTCTTCTGAATGAGCCAGTTCATGCTCACTCGCAGGCTCAAGACCGAATAATCGTGTAAAAAATGAAGCGGAGGTATTTAATATCCAGATAAATGGGAACATCACCTTGTAAAATATCATTAAAGGTCTACCGAACAACAGCGTCATCTGCTCAGCTTTCAAGATGGCAAATGATTTTGGGACAAGCTCTCCTAATACTACATGTAAAAAGGTAATCGAGCTAAACGAAATGATAAAGGAAAGTGTATGGGACAATGTATCGGATACATGCAGCTTTTCAAATACCGGTGTCAACAAACGCTGCACAGTCGGTTCCCCGAGCCACCCTAAACCAAGGGATGTAATTGTGATGCCGAGCTGACAAGCGGATAAATACACATCGAGATTGGAAATCACTGTTCGTGCTGCAATTGCGCTTTTGTGTCCTTCATTAGCTAATTGATCGATTCTGCTTTTTCTTACTTTTACAACCGCGAATTCTGAAGCGACAAAAAAACCGGAGATTAAAATAAGAATGCCTACTAGCAACAAGTTAAGTAAGTTCAAGATCATTCTTTATCTCTCATTGTACGAAAGATAAAGAAATCACCTCCTTTATGATTGATCCTGCATGTGGGCCTGCCTTCTTACTGCTAGGATACGCAGGGGGAAATGCACACTAATCGATTTTTCTTCATAATAAGGGACAGGAAGACAATCGTCAAAATATATGGAACAGATTGGTTATATTTTTACAAAGTTCATGTAGTTTCATGTATCTTGTTCCATTCTGCCGTACTAAAAAGAGCCGAAGAAAGGGCTTCGACTCGGTATTAGAATATACGTGTTAAGTGTTATTACCGCGTAATATCTATTTGCTTGAGAACTATAGGGATATCGATTTGTTTTTTGCGTGTTTGCATTGTTACGACTTCCAGCATCGTATATATAAATACGGGAAGGGAGATTAACAGCAGCGATATTGTTGTAACGGTCGGAGAAATGGTCAAATATCGGAGTGAAAAGGCCATTATTCCGTCCATATTCAATAATACTTCTAGCCATAACAGGCTAAACCACATTATCATAATAAAAGAAGAAATGTTTTGAAAAAACAAAGAAATAGGCTGTTTTCTAGATTCTGAATATTGCCTTCGCACCTCTAACGCATATTTTAATTGAGAAATAACAGGGATGACGGACAAACAAAGGAAGACTAGAATATAATTTTTCTCAGGAATCCATTCTAATGTTTTATGGAGTGTCATAAAAAAATAAATAAATAGAAATTGGATACCGGGAATCAAGACTGCAAGAGGCATCTCAATTAAGGAAATAAGTGTCTTACATTTGTAAAGCGGAAAAAATAAGCATATTCTCGTGAGGAAAAATCCAAATAGAAGTGAAAGGATAATAAACGAAAAAGAATAGAAGTAAGGCTTCCATATGTAGGGAAACAAGGGAACAAGCGAATCAGCTGAGTCGAATTGACTCGCAATATTCACATTATGAATATTGGAAAATAGAAAAGGTTCTCGTATCCAATGTGTAGCAGGGAAGGTAATGTCCCGAGTAGCTGTGAGAGTGTGAACGATTGTAAGAAATTCCTTTGCTACAGCCCATGGAGGTAAGAGGAGGGTATCCTCAGTAAAGCAAAGGTGCATGATAGAGACCAACAAAATAATAAAAATCGCAGTAAAAATGCACTTTAATACAGTTTGCAAAAAGGAGAGCATGTCACCACCTCTTGAGAATTAAATATTCTAAATATTCTTACTTATTATTGTACATAGATTTTATTCGTTAGTCGATGGAAATAAGGAAAAAAATGTCGTGTTTTTTTGTCAAAAAACGAGGAATAACTCCGCTAAGTCGGGGATATAGGATAATATAGCGTGAAAAGGGGTGTTACGTATAAGAATTTTTACTTGCGTAATTGAAAAAGAATTTTCGCTCCGTTATATGTACTATCTTGTTTCTCTTGCGAGTCAGTATGAATCGGAAATTATCCTGCAAACAAAAAAAAGGACTGTTAATATGCAAAGTATTCTTGGATTGTGCAGTTTAGCTCTGCAGCCGGGAGAAGAAGTTGAGATTCGAACGTTCGGCATGGATGAGGAGGAAGCCATTCAGGCGATCAAGCAGCAGTTGCACCATGATAAATATATTGATGCCGGGAGGTAGCGGGAAGAAGGAGGCAGAATATGAGAAAAAAGAAAAGCGTACTACTTGCCGGGTGTAATGTATTCGGAATATTAATTATCACAGGAAGTGTACAAGTGGTGTTTTCTCCATATATGTTCCTTAGAATTGTAATGTTACTTTCAGTTGTAGGCTGTTCGATAGGAATCGGTGCATTTATAAGAGAGCTGTGTATTAAAACGTGAAGAATATAAAGTTTAGTAATTTACATAGAAGCTAGCTGCCATATTGATAAGAGATGAAATGCTTTTCATGGCAGAATGTATGTGTTTTTGGTCACAACATGATACAATATTCAGAAAAAAGAGTTAGGGAGAATAAAAGAATGAAAGAAAAAATAGCAGTGGCATTTAGCGGAGGCAAGGATTCTGTTATGATGCTGCATCGTTTAATGGAAGAAAATCAATACGAGATTGCTTGTCTTATCACAACTGTAACAGATGCCGATCAAAAAACAACGAGTCATAAGGTTGATACATCGTTGCTGGAATTACAAGCACAATCTATCGGTATTCCTCTTCGTAAAATGGTGATGTCATCCTTCACCGCTGCAGAATTTGAAGAGAAATACGGTGAGCTTATGACGCAGTTAAAGCAAGAAGGTATTACGAAAATTGCTTATGGGGATTTGTTTTTAGAGGATGTGAAGGAGTATAAGGAGGAGTTATTCGCACGTCACGGCTTTTCACTTATATTGCCTCTTTGGAAGGAAAATAGTAAAGAGCTGGCGGAAAGCCTTGTATCCCTTGGCTATAAGGCTATGACTGTTTGTGTAGATACAGCCCAGCTCTCTGATTCTTTTTTAGGACGCTTATTAACACAAGAGTTTTTTGAAGCCCTTCCCCCAAAAGTGGACGTATGTGGTGAAAATGGAGAATATCATAGCTTTGTATATGACGGCCCAATTTTTTCATTTCCCGTGCAATTTAAAGTGCAGGAAGAGGATGCTTACATAGACGGACGCTGGCGTTACAAACAGTTGTGTACTATATAATGACAAAATAGAGGAATGTTCCTCTGTTTTGCAGTATTGGCGAATCGGTGCAAAAAAGTAGTGAAGTGGTGCAAATAATTAGGGAGTCAGTACAAAAAAGCTGGATTTTTCTGAGGAGTTTGTTATCGGTAACTATAAAAAAGAGCACGGATAATGTGCTCTTTTTTACAGGATTGTCATATTAAGAGACTGCTGACACCGAGCGGCTTGTAATGAAATCGATGGAGATTTCATTAAATAGCTGGGCTTGGTCAATGTTGCATAAATGACCTGAGTTTGCTAGAACGTGATAGCAGGCACTTTTGTCTTTTTGAATATCCTTCTTCACAGCGCGCAGCAGTACATGATCTTCTTCTCCGAGTATATACAGTTTTGGAATCGCGTTGTCATTCATTTTGGGATAGATCGTATCCGAATGCCCCAAAATGGAGAACCAGCGGATAAACTGAGAGTAGCCCAGCTTTTTCGCTTCTTCAATAAAAATTGTCCGTGAAGCAGCGTGGCCCCGTCTTGGCATGATAATATAAGCTCCTAACCGATACAGCCACATATAGGGCATAACTCGTTTTAAAGCAATGCCAGTATAATTCAGCACCTTTGTTTTTATGTTATGGCTTGTGATGGCACCAGCGAGCACAGCCTTTTCCACTCGTTCAGGTGAGAGCGTGAGAACACTGTGGATAATAACCGTACCGAGCGATACGCCAACAAAGACCGCTTTCTTAATTTTTAATTCATCCAGCACATCAATTACTGAACGGGCTGCTTTTTCAAAAGAAAAAGACTCTGTCTTTGCGATTTTTGGAGATTGTCCATGTCCCGGCAGGTCAATCGCAATTACATAAAAATGCTTTGCATATTGACGCAGTTGGTTGCAGAAAATGTTGCAATTGCCGCCTAAGCCGTGCACCAATACGACTGGCGGTTTTGTTTTACTCCCATATGTTTTATAAAATAGCATTGCAGGCTCCTTTTAGTAACAATATAGCTGTTTACTACACTATCATTTCTTATCTCATTTTTCTATAAAAATATAAAAAATAAAGCGGTGCTGTGAAGGGATGTCCTAAATAAAATCTTGAAAGTAGGGCAGTAATTTGATTCGTCGTATTATAAAAGGAAGGGGACGATTGTATGCTGCAAGGAAAACGAGTTGTGTTGCTGCCAATGGAGAGCAAGCAGACCGCAGAGTTGTTTGAGGCAGGGAGGTATGCTGAGATTTGGGAGTATATGTCTATAAGAGTAAAAACATATGAGGATATGGGGAGCGTTGTAAAAAACGCGCTTGCCGCAAAAGAGCAGGGGGCAGAGTTTCCTTTTGTGGTAAAGGATTTGGAAACGAACAGTATTATTGGGAGCACAAGACTTTTGAATATTTCTAAGGAGAATAAGAATGCCGAAATTGGTTGGACATGGTACACACCTTCAGTTTGGAGAAGCCGTGTCAATACGGAATGTAAGTATTTGCTGCTGCAGCATTGTTTTGAAGAGCTGGATATGATTCGTGTGCAATTTAAAACAGATAGCAGAAATATTCGATCTCAAAAAGCAATTGCGCGTCTCGGTGCATTAAAAGAAGGAGTATTGCGAAAAGACCGCATCGTGGCACATAATTATGTTCGTGATTCTGTAGTATTCAGTATTTTAAGGGATGAGTGGCCTACAGTGAAGGTGCGACTAGAAGGGTTTTTAAAGAATCAAAAAAGATAATATTTTTTTGATAAAAATACATAAAAAGCATAAAAATACTACTAAATTAGTATTTTTATGCTTTTTAATTTCTGAAAATTCATTCGAGTAAAATTTATTATTATTTTTAGATAAAGTATGGTAATATAATAGAGTTGAAAAATGTCGAAAAATAAATTTGGGGGTTATGTTCATGAAGGGACAACTGAAGACGGGAGACATGCTGGCCGTAGGGTTAATGATGTTTGCCTTGTTTTTGGGAGCAGGAAACTTAATTTTTCCGCCATTATTAGGACAAGAATCCGGGACAAATGTCTGGGTTGCTATAATTGGATTTTTAGTGACTGGAGTCGGTTTGCCGTTGCTTGCAGTCATCGCGATTGCTCAAGTAAGGGGAGATTTGCAAGCGTTATCAAAGCGTGTACATCCAATGTTTGGCTGGATTTTTCCACTTGTTTGTTACTTAGCGATCGGGCCTTTTTTCGGTATTCCACGTACGGGTACAGTATCATTTGAAATGAGCGTAAAGCCGTTTTTATCCGAGGCTCTTTTAGATAAATGGTATATTTTATTCATCTATACAGTTGTATACTTTGCCGTTACATGGTATTTATCATTAAATCCAACTCAATTAGTGGACTGGTTCGGAAAAGTTGTTACACCACTATTAGTAGTCATTGTTGCTGTGATTGTGGGCAAAGCGGTTATTGATCCTGTTGGTGAATTTGGCAAGCCTACAGAGGCGTATGCACAGGATGCATTTTTTACTGGCTTTATTCAAGGATTTTTAACTATGGATGCTATTAGCGCTCTTGTATTAGGGATAGTCATCGTGCAGGCTATAAAGGCAAGAGGTGTGACAAATAATAAGGTTATAGTAAAATCAACAATTACAGCGGGCGTTATCGCTGCTATTGGTTTGGTGTTAATCTATTTATCACTTGCTTATGTAGGCGCATCCAGTGTAGAACTTGGCCGTTTAGATAACGGAGGCATGATTTTAACTGGGGTAGTGAATTACCTGTTTGGAACGACAGGAAAAATGCTGCTTGGTCTTGCGATTACCTTTGCGTGTTTAACGACTTCCGTAGGATTAACATCCGCTTGTGCAGAATTTTTTGCGAAAATGTTTCCGAAGTTTTCTTATAAAACGATTGTAACAATCATTTGTGTATTTAGTCTGTTTGTATCAAACCTAGGTTTAACTCAGTTAATCAAGGTTACTTTGCCGGTGCTGATTGCTATCTATCCGGTTGCCATCGTACTTGTGCTGCTGTCTTTTGTGCAAAAGTATTTGGAGGGCAAAGAAACAGTATATACAGGTGCTGTTATCGGCGCTTTTGCAGTAAGTATTCTGAACGCATTGGAAAGTGCCGGAATGAGCTTTGGAAGTCTTTCTGAGCTTCTGCAAATGCTTCCTTTGTACAGTTCTGGTATTGGCTGGATCGTTCCGTCAATCCTAGGAGGATACCTCGGATTACTGGCTGCTAATAAAAATAAGCACGTTCCAATGGAACAAAAGCGAAGCGCGTAAAGCGAATTGCTTTTGTTTACAAGCACAAAAACTACATTAATAAGTAAATCAGCACTCCGTGAAACATATGACAGGGAGTGCTGGTTTTTTATATTTTACGATTTAATATATCCGCTTTTTCCTTTCAATGCATTGAGAGTTGTATACCCCTTTTTTGTACCCTTTTGTAGTTATATTAGGTACAATGAATGACAGATAAATCAGTACACTGAAAAAGGAGCTGTCATATTTGGAGTTTATAATTAGACAAGAGAGAACAGAGGACTATAGTCTAACGGAAAATGTAGTAGAGCGTGCATTTGCAGATGCAGAACACAGCGACCATAATGAACACAAATTGGTTTCTCGTATTAGAAAATCGAACGCCTTTATTCCATCCTTATCTTTAGTCGCAGTTGATCAAAATGATGATAAAATAGTAGGGCATATACTATTATCTAAACTGAAAATAAGAAATGAGAATCGAACAGCAGAATCTCTTGCTCTTGCTCCTGTTTCAGTTATTCCAGAATATCAAAATAGGGGAGTAGGCAAGCAGTTAATTCATGCAGCGTTGCAGCAAGCAAAAAAAATGGGATATGAGTCTGTTGTTGTTTTAGGGCATCCTCCATACTATCCGAAGTTCGGCTTCAAAAAAGCATCATTATGGGGAATACAAGCTCCTTTTGAAGTCCCGGATGAAGCGTTCATGGCAATGGAATTACAGGAAGGTGCTCTTGGTCATGTTTCGGGACTAGTTGAATACCCAAGCGTGTTTTTTGAATAAAGGAATAAGCACCTTTACTCTAAAGATATTGGGTTGCTGTAAATGTACTTGTGATTACTATTACGAAGTCCTATTTTGCAAAAAACTGCTGAAAATGATTCAGCAGTTTTTTTATTTGTTACAAGCCTAATTCCTTTAAGATGGAATCTAATGTTTTACCGTTCAGTGTAGTCACAGGTGCTGGTGTATTCGGTACATCTGTATTTTGCTGCAGGTAGTTCTTTTGAACAAACTTGATGTCCGCTACATTTACAATACTGTCAAAGTTAATGTCTGCCGCGCGGTTATTTGTGTTCCAGGCATCCTGGATTGCAATCGCATCCTTAACGTCGATAACGTTGTCTTGGTTCACATCACCAGCAACTAAGAGTAGACGGATTGTACTTGATTTTCCGTATAATTGGCCTTTGTATTCAAAACCAAACTTCTCATTCTGTTTTGTGGCAAAGTGTCCAGGAATTTTCATTTCAAATGTATATGCATCCTTGCTTAATGGAAGAGGCTCAATGTTAAAACGACCGCTACTAATTAGGCTAGTAGCATCTAGACTGTAGTCTCCATTCGTCACACGTAATGTTGCGCCAACTTTGGACCAGTCACGATATCCCGCATAGGATCCATCTTCAACAAGGTATCCTTCTGGAAGTATGTACCCTTGCACACGATTAAATTTTGGTTTAAGAAGGAAGCGGTTACCGCCGTTTAATAGCTTCACTGTCTGACCGTTAGCGTCTACAATGGTAGCTGATGGGTTAATGTAACCGATTGGGTAAAAGAGTTTGTCTTGTACTTTTACTTTTACTTTTACATTAACTATTTCTGCTCGGTCAAACACCATTTCTTCATTAAATGTTACTGTGATTTGGTCACCGGTTACTCGAATGCTGGCTTTGTCCTTTAATTTGTCTGTTAAAGCAGCCTCTATAAGACGCACATACGGAATGCCAGCAGCCTGTGAATCAGCAAAGTTCCATGTCACTTCTTTTACACCTTGAAGGTTATCTAATACTAGTGAAGCAGATAGGATATCTCCGGATCTAGCTATCTCCACATTATGCTTCGCATAGGCAACTGGTGTACCTTCTTTTACAAAGAAATACTCTTTCCAATTAACTTGGGGAAGCTGGCAATGTCTGAGCATTCCAAGAGGGCAATCCCAAGCCTTCTTAGAGGAGAAATTAGAGAAACATCAAGAGAGATGACGCTCGTATTTCCAATATGAATAGGCGCGGTACAGAACAGGCACGAACAACAAGAGCCCAATCCAGCGAGCTCCTCTAAAATCCATAAAAAGACAAAGAAGTGCGCTGATAAATGCCGCTAATGCAATTATGGTTCCAGATAGGCCGTTAATCGGTTGGTTGTTCACAAATAACGTTCGTACGCTTTGCAGTTCTTCTGCATAGCACGTGCGGTGATACGGAACTACTTCAAAAAATGTTGCGGCTGTTACTAAATCTTCTTTGCACTCAATTTCCAGTAAGCATTTATCGCAATGGATAGACATAGTACATTCTCCCTTCATAAATAGTAGAATTTCAACATAGGGGAGGGAAATCCTGTTTTTGAACATCTAACTAGATTGTTATGCTAAATATCATTTGCTGAAATAACTATCAGCAAGAGTGTAGCCAACTTGGATTACGAGGGAGAGGGAAGAATGATATATCGGCGCAGGACGTATTCAGTGGTTACAGAAAAGGTCCATCTTTTTCATGAGTTTTTTCATACATATTTATTGCCGAATCAATTGAAAAACGGTGCGAAGCTGGTTGGGAGGTGGACAAATGAAGTAACCGCCCTTTGGCAGTATGATAGCATGGAGGCGTATAAGCGAATTGAAGAGGCTGTTCGCCGCGATGCTTTGCATCAATTAGCCCAGCAAAATCGTCATAGAATTGAAGGGTGCATCGTGAGCAAACAGGAAGACTTTTTGCACTTTACTGGTCAATATGAATATTCGAAGCAAATTATTGCGGTCAGTGCAGCTATTACAAATGAATACAATGAAGTACTTTAAATGGTGCAGTGATACGTAGGAAACGCCAGGAGGACAAGTGGAGCTTGGAGAAACATTAGAGGAAGCAGTAAGGCGTGAAATTACGGAGGAAACAGGTGTAGAAATAATTCTTCAGGGAATAACTGGAGTCTATCACAATTTATCAAGCCATATTCTATGCTTTATGTTTCGTGCTCAGTATGTAAGAGGAGATCTGAAAAAGCAGGAAGAGGAAATTGAGAATGTGCAGTTTGTGACGTTTACAAGAGAGTGCGTCTCGGAGTTGATTACGAGACCGCATATGCGAAGCAGCGTAGTGGATATTTTTCTTAACCAATGCTTTCACCTTACATCCGTATGAAGTAAAAGCAAAATACAGTATTGCTAATATGGAGGATTATTTGAAATTGGAAAAATAGTTATAGCATGCCCGCCAAGTTTGGCGGGTTATTTTTTGTACAGTATACCTATCCGCATCACAAGATACAGTGCGTATATTCCTGCATATGCTCCAGCGCCGAGGAACAAGGGATTCAATAGCACTTCATGAATTTTTGTCATAAAGACAGCGTCTTCTTGCAATACCTCGTGAATAGAAAGCGATAAAATAATTCCGAATACATACAGGCTGATATAGGCAAGGATATCGAGTGTTAGGCGCAGCTTGTTAGAGTAAAAAGACACAAACAGAAAAACAGCAGAGCAGATAATGGGAGCTAGTATAATGAGAGCCTTCAATATATTCACCTCATTTGCAATATAACCGTTTTTTTGGAAGTTTAAACCAGATATAAGAACGGGGCATTGACGCATGCATTTGGCAAATACTAATAGTAGTCGATGCCATCAAATACATAAGGAGATGCGGCCATGCAAAGCCGATGGGAGCGAAACAGAAACAAACGCAGAGTCTTTTCATTCATTGTAAGCTCGGCAGTCACCTTTGCATTTGCGTTAGGCTTTTACATTAAGAGTATGAGCGATAGAGTATATGAGGTGCAGCTTGTTAGTACGAGCGGATATACACTGCAGCAGAAGACATTTGACATAGATGGCTTATGGGAAGCGTTTGCACCAACACCAAGAACGATATTGATTTTAAATCGCGGGATGAACAGACTGGCATTTTTTGAGGAGGGGCATTTGGTTAAGGAGTTTGAAGTGGCGACGGGAAAAAGAAGCATGCCAACGCCAGAGGGAGAGTTCCCTATCGTCAATAAACTACAAAACCGCCCGTATTATAAAAAGAAAATTCCTGGAGGCGATCCAACTAATCCGCTTGGCACACGATGGCTTGGTTTAAAGGTGCCGGGAGTGCGCGGAGTAGTGTATGCGATACACGGCAATAGGAATCCGCGGTCCATTGGCAAGTATGTCAGCGCTGGCTGCGTGCGGATGTATAACAAAGATATTGAATGGTTGTTTGAGAAAGTCGATATTAATACGCCTGTCATTATTCAAAATTTTTCTGAAGATTATTATGAAATAGCAGGAAAGTACGGATATAAAGTAGATCAAATTGCACATTCTAGCACATTGCAAAACTAACAAGACGTGAGACGCTCACGTCTTTTTTTGTGTGAGTCTCCCTGTTCGCCCATAACTATGTGGTCTCGCCGAAATAAAGGTGAATTTCGCTGAAAAGCTAGTGATCTTGCCGATAAAGTGTGATGTCTGCCGATAAAAAGGTGGATGTCGCTGATAAAGTGTGGGTTTCGCCGATAAAAAGGTGGATGTCGCTGATAAAGTGTGAGTTTCACCGATAAAAAGGTGGATGTCGCTGATAAAGTGTGAGTTTCACCGAAATATGGATG
Organism: Bacillus sp. 165; assembly: GCF_017742235.1. Lineage (GTDB taxonomy): Bacteria > Bacillota > Bacilli > Bacillales > Bacillaceae_G > JAGHKQ01. Next base: position 18,332 of record NZ_JAGHKQ010000001.1, on the reverse strand, counting down.
GTCTCGCAGATATACTGGCAGATTCGCCGATATATCACAAAAACCGCCGATAGCTGAGGAGAGTTCGTCGATATATTCCTGCGCTCGCCGGTACATCGTGACAAGGAGTTTGAGTGTTATTCACGAAATCATTATATAGGTCGGGTGAAGAGGTGAAGCGCTTGTATTTTACGAAAAATGCTGCATTTTTAGAGCAGCTTACGGTGGAGAAGCTGCAGCATTATGTTGATGAATTTCATGTTGATGCTAAGGTTGAGGAATATACGATTTCTGCAGAAGGTCAGGAGAACATTACACTGTTTTTGCACGAAAACGGAAGGGCGCAATTTGTTTTCAAAATATATTCTATGCCTGAGGGTCATTTTAAAGCTTCAGATATTGAAAGCATTATGATACGTGAAGGGGCATTTTGCGAGTACCTTCGTCAACGCGGTGTTCCTATACCGACAAGCTATCAAACAAAAAAAGACCAATGTTATATTAAGGAACAGTGGCAAGGATACTTATTATTTTTTACATTGTCTGAATTTATTCCGGGAAGGATTGAGGTGTATTCTCCTGCGTATATTCGGGAAGCGGGACGCTTGCAAGCTTATATGCATGAAGTGAGCGAGGGATTTCCGATCGACCAATTTTATCAGGAAAATGAATATTCTATGCTAGCCTACCGTATGAAACAGGCAGCGTCAATTGAGACAGCGTTATTTCCTCATGAGCTATACAACGAGATGATGGAATTATATAACGAGATTCAGCCTGTTTTATTTGAGTTTTACCAAACGCAAAAAAAAATCATGATTCATTGCGACATAAAGCATGACAATATATTGATGAATAAAACAAAAATTAGAGCGCTGTTAGATTTTGGAGATAGCCGGTATTCCACTGTACACGAAGATGTAGGGGCATCCCTTTTTTACTTATGTGAGTATATGTCAGAGCGGAAAAGGGAGTTTACTATGCTTATCCCTCTGTACCTTCAGGTATACAGCAGAGCGAGGAACTGGAACTTATCATCAGAGGATAAAAGAATGATACTTTACTATGCGATGGAACGGTTCTTAATTTTAAATTTGTATTATTTGACGCTTGAACAGCATGATGATGAAGAACTGCGTTTTCAAGAGAAAATAGCAAGGAGGCAATGGAATGTGGTTAAGAAGCTGCGGATTTTACAGAAAACTATTTAGATATAATAAAAATATTATGTAAACAAATAAAGCTTTGAAAATAGGAGCATACTATAGTTGGCCAACGTTGATAAAGCAGAATATACAAAGGATAGAAGGGAGAAGACATGGGAAATAGAATGCTTTCTGTCAGTCTTGTTATTCTATCATTTTTGTTTGTCGGTATTGTGCTTGTAACTAAAACCAACATACTTCCTAAAGAACAAGGAGAAAGGCTGCATAGCAAAAAAGAAGACGTTACTTTTCCGAGCTATACAAAAACAATACAAGGGAAAATAGGAGATAGGGCTGTCGTTAATAATCCTGATTCGCCCCTTGTATTAGTCAATAAGAAGCGGCAGCTTCCCGATTTTTATGCTCCTCCTGATTTAGTCATACCGAAGGTCCGTTTTTCCTATGAGGGCGACAAGGAAAAGATGCAGATGAGGAAGGAAGCAGCTGCCGCTCTGCAAAAGCTGTTTCAGGCTGCTGACCAGGAGCATATATATTTATTTGGTGTTTCTGCGTACCGTTCCTTTGACCGGCAAAGTGCTCTTCATACAATGTATAAGGAGAAGGAAGGTGCAGTTGTGGCAGTGACTTACAGCGCTACACCGGGAACGAGCGAGCACCAAACTGGACTTGCTATTGATGTGACATCTCAAGCGGCAAAGTTTAAGCTTGACGCTTCTTTCGGAGAAACGAAAGAAGGAATATGGCTGGCAAAGCACGCCCATGAATACGGGTTTGTTATGCGCTATCCGAAGGACAAAACAAAAATAACCGGATATTCTTATGAACCGTGGCATATTCGGTACGTTGGCAATCCGTATGCCATCTACTTATATCACAATAATTTAACTTTGGAAGAAGCGACAAGGTAAAGAACCGGTGGGTTCTTTCTTTGTTAGTTCGGAAAATTAGAAAAATATTACATCAAGCAGCTTAAAAATGTTATTATGATTATATAGCAATCTATTATATTTCTTTTGTCCTCGTCGATGCTATTCAATCATAAGTTAACGCTTTTTCGTATATTTTATAGTAATGAAAGGGGGATAACGCTTGGCGCCAATTATCTGGATTGTGTTAGGAATCATCGTCATTATAGCTGAAATGATGACCGGGACATTCGTGCTGCTGTGGATCGGCATTGCCGGCATTATTGCGGGGCTGTCTATGTATGTTGTGGATAATATATGGGTTTCTTTTGTTGTATTTATCCTCTCAGCCTTTCTTTTATGGCTCAGTACAAAATCAGTGGCAAAAACTTTTTATACAAAGCCGGATGTTCGTAATGGAGTATACGCATTAATAGGAAAAGAGATTGTCGTCAGCTCGGTTTCATCAGAGGATGCAAAAATGGGAACATGCAAGGTACACGGGGACGAATGGAATATACAAGGCAATCGTCCGTTGCAGGAGAAGGAAAAAATGATAGTTGTTCGTGTTGAGGGGGCAACTCTTTACGTTACTGATACAAGGGAGGAAATCATTTGATTTACGTTATTGGTGCATTAGCTTTATTAGTGTTAACGTTATTATTAGTAAGTGTGCGTATTGTACGTCAATCTGAAGTCTACTTGGTTGAAAGACTAGGAAAATATCATCGTATGTTAAACAGCGGCATACATTTGGTTATCCCGTTTATTGAACGGGTTGCCAGCAGAAAATCATTGCGTGAAACGGTCGTGGATTTCCCGCCGCAAGCTATGATTACTCGCGATAATGTAAGCATCGAAATTGACTCAGTTGTGTTCTTTCAAGTGACAGATCCGGTCCGTCACGAATATGAGATTTCTAATCCATTATCCGCGATTTCCAATTTAACTGCGACAACGCTGCGTAACTTAGTAGGGGAATTAGATTTAGATGAGACGCTAACGAGCCGTGATACAGTAAACAGTAAGCTGCGCACTGTTTTGGACCAAGCTACAGATAAATGGGGCATGAAGGTCAACCGAGTAGAGATTCGAAATATTAACCCGCCAAGAGATATTCAGCAAGCAATGGAACGCCAAATGCAGGCGGAGCGTTTGCGCCGTGAGCAAGTATTAAATGCGCAAGGGGAAAAGGAAGCAAGCATTCTTCGTGCAGAAGGGGTTAAGCAGTCGACGATTTTAGAGGCAGAAGCGCAGCGTTTAAGCCAAGTCGAACGGGCGCGAGGAGAGAGGGAGTCACAAATTCTTCGTGCAGAAGGAGAAGCAGAAGCGATCTTAAAGCTGGCCGAGGCGAAAGCGGAGGGTGAAAGGCTGGTGCTGAATGTCTGGAAAACTTCTGAACCGACTAAAGAAATGGTACAGCTTCGTTCAATGGAAGCAATCGAAAAAGTGGCAGACGGAAAAGCGACAAAGCTCGTGATTCCAAGCGATGCAACGAGTCTTCTTGGGATGGTCGAAAGCGTGAAGCAGGTACTGAACGAGAAATAGGAAAAATAAAGGAGAGTCCTGGTTGTGGGAGCTCCTTTTATTTTTATTAACTGAGGAGAGGAGCGATGCTTTATGAAAAAAATGGGGATGGTACTACTTACAATTGCTATGGAAGCTGTTTTACTTTGGGTTGTTTCCATGGTATTTGGATGGAAGTTTATGGATACCGTCTTTTTAGGAGGGTTAGTTATATTTGGCGTCATTTGGTTGTTTAACCTGGCCGTTAATCAAAGCAATAATGTGAATAATGCTGTTGTAAAAGGATGGACTGGACAGGATGCGGGAGAAATTAAAAAGTTTGAATTGAAAATGTCTCCCTTTATTTTGGGACTAGTTTTATTTATTGTGATTAGTTTTGCGGCAACTATTATACATTACTCCTCATATTTTTTTAGTTAAGGAGTACGCTCGCTTTAGAGGGAGAAAGCAGCGGAACAAGTGCGTTAGTTGAAGCAAACTATCAATAGGTTTGTAAAGAGAAAGGAGAAGAGGTTATGAAACAAGCTGTATATCCAATAAGTGCATTAATCATCGGGATTTCACTCATTATAACTGCTTTTATTATAAGAGATACCCTGTCAGCAACTAAAGTGAGTGGAAATGCGTCAACGCAACGGCAATCCGTTTCTGTTCCAAGTTTAATGACTAAGAAACAGCTTTCCGACTATCTTCAAATAAGTGAACAGTCGATTGAGGGGATGATTAAGCAAGATGCTTTCAAAAAAACTGGAATGGGCGGCAGCTACGATACGTATCAGTTTCTTCCTTATTTAAAGATTAATAATGAGTACCGCTTTCTAAAAACGGAGGTAGATGAATGGTTAAAATATAAAAATGACTACCATTTAGAATAAGCATAGCAGCTTGTTAGCCGCAAAGTCAGGAGGGGATATGCATGGTATTGCAAAGAGTAAGCTTAATTACAATTGGCGCTGTTAACTTGCCGTTTCTGCGGCAATTTTATAAGAGTTTAGGATGGGAAGAGACGGAAATCAGTTCAGATAAGTATGCAGCTTTTAAAACGGCAGGTGTCATTCTTTCTCTATTTCCGATTGAGGAATTAGCTAAGGATGCTGGCGTTTCAATCAAGCAAGATGTAGAAGACTTTCGCGGTGTAGCATTTGCTGTCAATGTAGACTATGCTGAGCAAGTGGATACAACAATTGAAGAAATCCGGAAGGCTGGCGGAAAAATTTTACGGGAGCCGAGTGCTGCGTTTTGGGGCGGAAGAACAGCATATTTTGCTGATCCGGAAAACAACTTGTGGGAAATTGCGTGGAATCCGGATTCTGTATTTGATGAACGCGGGGCTATGATTTCATTTTAATAGTATAGTACATATTATGTGCGATGCCTGATTAAGGCATCGTTTTTTTAAGACTGTTCACTGGCTAAGTAGAATTGTATATCTTTGGTGCAGGCAGAGTCATTTGGGCTGTGAATAAGCTTCATATGAGAAAAGTATGACATATTAATACTGTGTAACTAAGTCTGGAAAAAGTAGGTGTTTTTATGTACTATCCGTATATGAACTATAACCAGCAGCCGTATTATATGCAGCACCCTGGGTATGAATCCATGGATGAAATGAGAGCTGTTGAGGAGGAAGTGTATCGACCTGACGACGCGGAGGATGCTCCAACAACACCGCCGCCATCACAACAGCCTGTAATGCCAGCAACCTTTACTTCTGCCACTCCTGTACAATCCAATCAACTACAGGCAATGATGTGCAGATGCTTAGGGAATTGGGGATTCATCGGATTAAGGATGCCGGGACCTTTCGGAAGAGATTTTTGGTTTTATCCGACAGAAGTGAGAAGAAGCGGAGTATCCGGGTATACATGGCGGGCCGGACGCCGTCAAAAGGTAAGCTACAGATATTCTCAGATACGTAATTTTATGTGTTTTGGATAAAGCAATTTGAATCATAGCTTGGCTAAAGCCAAGCTATTTCTTTTATATGAGTTGATTTAAGAAATCGTAAATATGTTTATATAGCATACATTTCTCCCAATGGAAAAAGCCAAGAAAAAATAAATATATCCTTCAGAGTACTTTAGCGGCTTCAAAATTCAAGGATTGGAGTTATTCCAGATAAGAATGATGATGTTTTGTCGCAGCAGCTTTAAAACGATTCCATCTTTATTCCTATGATAATTATTTATATGTTGAATCGGTGTATGAATTAGGATTATTTACATAATATTAGTAGTCTATAAACATACTAACAAAAGTGGTCCGTAATTAAAAGTATAAGGAGATGATACAATGGGTGTATTAACAAATTCCCCGACAACAATGGATGCATGTATTGCTGCATGCATAAAATGTGCGCAAGCGTGTGAGGAATGCTTTACAGCTTGTTTACAGGAAGCAGATGTACAGGCACGAGTGGAATGCATTAAAACATTGAATGATTGTGCAGAAATCTGTGCGCAGGCTATACAGTATATGTCTCGTAACAGTCCATTTTCCAAAGCACTTTGTGAAGTTTGTGCTACAATATGTGAAGCCTGTTCTAAGGGATGTGACATGTTTAAAGATACACATTGTCAAGAATGTGCATCTATTTGTCGTGAATGTGCAGAAGAATGCCGTAAGATGGCTTGAGGGGTCACTGCATAACTAAGGAAAGGTATCTACTTCTTTGGTGGTTTTCATTTTATCACTGCCTTATAATCAGAACTACTGTTTTCATGGGTATTAAAAATAAGAAAAATTTCAATTTCTAGGGAAGAAAAATTCTTATGTAGCAACATGTGAAGCCACTAATGATAGAATCGTGAATCATAGTAGCATAGACTATAGTTCCAGAGCAACGATAGGGAGTAAGTATACCGACTAAATTTAAGAACAATACAACGAACGATCATATAATCATAAGTCTTTATTAGATATAGATAAAGAAATGTCAATCAAACCGAAAGGTATTTTTGATGATTAACTTGACATTGTACCAACAACTGAAATGGATCACAGAAATCTTTAATACATTGCATCCCATTGTCTAGCTGGGGTGCTTTTTTGTGAAATGGAAAAGGAATATGATCTAAGGATGATAATGTTGGTTGTGCTGAGAAGGATGATTTGAGTGAAAGTCCTGAAACGTTACAAAAACAGTCAGAATAATAATAATGCTGGCTGAAAGTAACAAGAGAAAGTGTTGATGAATGAATGATGAGAAGGTTCCAGATAAAAACTGAATGATGCAAGACATTGTGATGGTAACTGTCAGCAGGATGCTAACCAGCAATATAGTGTGAGTTTGCTGCATATTTAACATTTCTGCTGTCATTGCTCCCATCATACCTGCCATCAATCCGGAAAACATTCCTTCTAACGCGCAATAAAGGTGAAAGCGAAAGCCAACGGCTAATCCGATAACTCCACTAACTAACATAGAGAGTAAAGTAGAGGAAAGTAAATCGTCTATAAAAAACATTCCCCCAAAAACCCCGATGCTTAATCCGATGGTCATGCTAAAAGACATGGTAAATACCATATACTCCATTAGGGTACCTTTAGATTTAGAAATATATGTTGCAGCTAAAACGCAAATAACACAAAGCGCCAAGACTGTTGGTGCATATACAAACATCCTAATACCCTCCCTGTCTTTCGTTCATTTCATCATATGCTACGATTCCAATACTTTTTTTAGTGATTTCAGCATTTCGACATGTGAAAATTTCATCTGCTTCATAACAAACCCTGCTATCTAATTAGGAACTTCCACAAGTACCTGCTCTTCAACCACTGTTTCAGAAGCGGATGCCTTAAGTGTAACCAAGTTTTTTATATGAATGCTCGGTGAGGTGAACGTTTCCATCAGCAATTGCCGGTCCTGTTCAATACTAGTGAACAAAGCTTCATATTTTTTATAAATAGGAATACACCCTAAAACTATAATCTTGTCTTGAATTTCGACTCGCGTACTACCTGGTATGTCATTTTGAAGTAACTTGGTATTAATAATAAGAGGATGTAATTTGGTCAGATTCTTTGGCTCTTTTAAGTAGGTAAAAATGTCTTTAGCTGGAGCTAGAATAGATATATGATTTCGAAATGAGATGCTTTTTATATGAAATTTATTTTCCTCCTTTTAACTAGTAAGGTTATGTAGCACATGATTCTTTCAAAGTATGCCTCAATATATTTCTATTCTTCAATTCCAAGTAAGATGAAACAAACAATGAAAATGAGGAAGACATAAAATAGGGAAGGGAGATTTATAGAGTAGAAGTGATGGGTATATTTCGAAATGGAATAGTGTCAGGAAAATGCAGAATACCGTATGTTTTTTCAGTGAAACAGAACACCCCACAGATACAGCAAATACTTAGGCAAATAGAAACTAAATATTCCTAAGGCGGTCTATTTGTCCATACACACCTATGCTTATCTACATATCATAGGGTAGAAAGGTGGTGACACTTATGAGCTATTCTAATAGTGATGGCTATGGAATGTGTAAAGAGTGTTTCAAACAAGAACGGTTTTGTACTTGTAAAAACAATACCCATGTTAAAAAATCGGAGCATAATCCTCAATGTCAAACCATCGGTGAGCAAGAACAACAACAACATCAAAATCAAGATGGTCCTGAACAGAAACAAGGTGAACAGATACAAATACCCATTCAAGAGGGACAAAAGCAAGGCTCTCAAATAGAAGAACAAGAACAAAATCAAGGGGACCAAACTCAGGGTAATCAGACGCAAGGGCCTCAGACACAGGGACAAATTGAAAATCAAGAACAACTACAAGTACAAGATCAAACAGAAGATCAAGACCAAACACAAGGGGACCAATTTCAACAACAAAGTCATGGTGATCAAACCATGGAAAACAACCAGACCATTTCAACCCCTGTGGATGTTGATGGAGTGAATGTAAATGTAAAATGCGGGGATTGCGAACCTACTATAATTTTTCTAGAAGATTTCTTTGAGAGGCAGAAGAAAAAGAAGCATGATAATCAAGGGGGTGACGACGTGGAAAAAGGCTGCTGCAAAGAAAAGAACTGTGTAAAAGGCTGCGATTGCTGTGTTCAGAATCTTGCAGATCTATTAAGAAGCGTTAAAAACTTCCAAGCTACATTAACCACACCGGCAGATAAAGCAATCGACATCTATTTCAGCATTATGAACGGCTTAACAAATCCAACAACAGGGCAAGTCATTAACCAGGTTGAGGGCTGTTCCGTTATTAGGTTCAGACCTGCCGATCAGCTCACGGTTGCTCCAAATACAGCGGTACAATTATGTGATGTTGCCGGTATATGTGCGACAGATACCGGTAATACACCTAATGTTTTTGAATTTTTACTTGAACAAGCCAATGCAGATGATGAAACAGACGAAAACTCCTGTAAAAGAAAAAAAGAATCCTGTACCTGTCCTTGTTGTGCATTAGGTATCGGAGAACAATTACAGTGCACGGCAAATTTCGGACTGCTACTAGATGTTTTTATACAGGGCCAGATGATGGCACTCCCTTTTTATGTGCTGGCTGTAAAGGATTGTCTAGCCTATTTTGTAGATAACATTACTGACCCAAACGAGATTTGTGTTTTCTCATTATGCAAAATCAGTGGATTTACTGTAGTTAGCCAAACGATAGGTACGCCTTAAACAAGGACAACATTTCAGAAATATTTGTCAATACGAACCAACTCAATACCCTTCGAGATGCAATCTCCAACAATTTTCTCCTCTTTGTCAAAAATGGACGTTTGCACTGATAAATGAGCCTGTACGTCAAAAGCATATAAAACATATCTTATTAAAGAAAAATTTTTAAGGGGGAACTGTGTAATGTCATGTTTTAACGAAGATAAACATTGCGGTTGTGGTGAACACCACGAAGAAAAGGAAATGTGTCCAACACGTGTAAAAGGATTTAATTTATGTAAAAAGAGAACAGAGTTACGCTGCTTCAAGCAATGCCAGCCAATTTCGCAACCTTGTGACGAGTTATTTTATAACTATTTTACCAGCAGAACGAATTTTGAATTTAGCGGTCTAGTAGTTATTACCAATTCAGGAAACCCAACAAGCGGCTGCTCTATGCAAGTGAGAGTTATAGACAGAGCAGGTACTGCGGTTGTTGCTACTGTTAGTGCTGGTGCGTCCGTTCCAATCTTTGTGGAAGGATTAATCTCTCTTGATATTGCATGTATACCAAATGATCCAGAGCTTCCTATACCAGCAACTTGCAGCGGGGAAGTCCTCTTCGATCTAGAGTATTGTGCTACAAAAGTTTGTCTATAAGCTATGCTTATTGACTAGAGCATCCTTCGCTTCAAACATTAACTCTAAATCTCTCCGTGCCAAATTTATGTATAAAAGAAAAATCTCTATCTGAAAGAATGATAGAGATTTTTTTTATAAGGAACAACAGAAAAAATATATTATAGATAGTATGAGCTATGTGATTAGGATGGAACTACTATATACCTGAAAATAGGCTTTAGTACTGAGTAATTTGCCTTTACCAACTGTTTTTTTATACATATCTTATTGGTAGCTTTAGTTAGATCGTGAAGGAGGATGTTTTATGTGTTCAGGTGATAAATGCGGGTATAATCGTTGTCGAACAAGACCAATGTGGTACGCTGGTGAAGATAAATGTGATAAGCACCACAAAAAGCATGAGTGTGATTGTTGTGAAATACAAGTTAAAGTATGTAAGTGTGATGAGGAGCCTAAATGCGATAAACCGATTGAGGTTAAGGGATTAAATTTGTGCCACAAAAAAGAAGTAAAGTGTTTTAAACATTGCAGCCCTATCTCACAACCTTGTAATTGTCAGTTCTTTAATCACTTTACCAGTAGAGCAGATATAGAATTCAGCGGTTTAATCGTGGTTAAGAATACAGGTATTGCAGCTTGTGGTTGTTATATGCTGGTTCGTGTAACGGATTCAAAAGGAGAATCAGTCGTTGCTACTGTCACCCCTGAATCATCAGTACCTATATTTGTTGACTGTTTAACATCACTTGATATTTCTTGCTTTAAACATGCAGATAAATCACCTTGTACGACTACATGTAAAGGCGAGATAATCTTTGATCTTGAATATTGGGCAGTACAATGTATCACTGATCATCGTCATGGTCATGATGAGTGTTAATAAGGCGAAGGCATCCTAAATAAATTTCGTGTTTGGATTTTTAGGACCGTTATACATTTTTCTATCTTCAATGAGTAGGGCTACGTAGCGTAGCTTCGTTCAAAGTATTCATCAATATACTTGTATTTCTTCCATTCATAGTAAAGCAAACTATGAATGGGAGGAGTGGGGAAAATAAGGAAGTGATGGGTTTATTTTTAAATGGGGAAGCGTCAGCAAAATACCGGTTTACAATGTTCGGAAAATTTCAATATAAAAAGCTTAATTTTCAGTATAAAATTAAGCTTTTTTCATGCTTCTATAATCGTGCTCAGTTGCTGAAGCGGAGAAAATTTTAAATATGCAAACTACTCAACATAATAAACTTGTGAACTCTCTACCTCTAGACAATACAATCTTCCACCATAAGCGCAGCCGCCATCAATTCCAACGATATTATTACCCCCAAAGTATACATCGATGCTTTCGTGCAAATACTTTGTCGGGGTGTGTCCGAATATAACGGTCTTTTCGCCTTTATAACCCTTATGAAATTCCTCACGAATCCACACTAATGTATGCGGGTCTGTCGACGCTATTGGTGTTTCTGGATGAACGCCTGCATGTACAAAGAGGTGGGTGTCTGTTTCATAGTAGTATGGAAGCTCTTTTAATACTTCAATATGAGTGCGGATATCATCATTCATTTGAATGAGTTCAGGCATTTCGTCGGTTGTATACCAATATTCGGCATCGTCCTTTTCAATTTCATAACAGTAATTTTGAAGTGTTTTTATGCCTCCATTGTAATACCATCTTTTCAAGTTCATCGGATTACCTTGAAAAGCTTCTATCATCATCTTTTCGTGATTGCCAAGTAAAGCAATCGCTCCCTCACTCTTAAGCTGAATCACTTTATCTAAAACAGCTTTCGAATGGGGCCCTCGGTCCACAAAATCCCCTAATAACAGCAGCTGGTCTTGCTCTTTGTTATATTGAATAAGCTCCAAAAGTCTCTCGAATTTTTCTAAATCTCCATGAATATCACTTATGGCAAGCATTCGTTTCAACCGTCTCACATCCCTGTTAATTGCTAGAATAGTTTGTTTTTATTAGTTTATCATATCTATAAATGAAATGACTTAGATAAACACTCTTTTTAGTCCCCTAATGAACTTGTACACTCTCAGTCATGATTCTTTATGCATAGAGCAGGAAAGAGTAGGGGGGATGCGGCACGAGAGTCATGTTTATCTTGTAAGAAAATGAATCAAGCAGTGTGAGGAAGATTTTGATGCAGGGGTCTAATGGAATAAATCTTTACATAATAGAACTTCAAAATACTATAATTATGGTGTGTTACACCATATTCTTCGATGCGGAAGAAAACTTATAATGAAGGTTTAATTCCAACAGTTTTGGGTTCTGCTGTTACAGCTGCTGGTTACGCGTTAAAACAAAAACACGGTACTAACAAAATGATTGCTAATACTATTTTTGGCTTTGGTTTAGCACATATTGTATTTGGTGCGATTGACCTGGTTGAACATCGAAGTAGGTAAAAAAGAGAACGTTCTACTCAAAACGCTCTCTTTTTTTGTTTCAGAGCGAGAGTCGCCAGTATAGTAAATTAAGATGTAATCAAACACATAATAAGTGTAGTATTAGCACAATGTAAAGATGACTACTTAAAGAGGTGATTAGCAGTGTATAAAAAAAGCCTTTTACTTTCATGTGTGTTATTTTTAAATCTAGTATGGATTCCAACAGGAGATGCTATGGAATCACCGCAGTTGATTCCAAATATTGAATATGGAACGACAGCTAAAAAGGTAGCCTATTTAACGTTTGACGATGGGCCTTCCATTAATACAATGAACATATTAGATATTCTGGACCGTTATCATATAAAAGCAACTTTTTTTGTATTGGCAAATTCGACTGACTATGGATTAAAGGGATATAGAGAAATAATGAGACGAGGCCATGTGATCGGTCTGCATTCGTACGATCATAATGTTAATAAAATTTATCGATCAAAAGAAACGTACTTTAGAGATGTAACTGATTTAGAACACTTTTTATATGACCATTTTAGAGTGCAGCCTAACATCATTCGGCTTCCAGGAGGTTCGAAAAATATACATTGTCAACCGAGTGTGATGAATGAAATCACGCATGAATTAGAAACTCGCGGCTATCACTATTTTGATTGGAATGTAGATTCAAAGGACGGAATCAGCCCTTATATTAGCCAACAAACTATTATCCAATCCGTTTTAAAAGGAGCGGAAGGAAAAAAGGAAATTAATGTTCTGTTGCATGATATTAGCAGCATGAAAAATACTGTTAAAGCATTGCCAGTCATTATTGAAGGGTTACAGAAACAAGGCTTTACCTTCGAGGTCATTTCATCACAAGACCCAGAATTTCACCTCTAGCGCGAGAGTATTTAAATATAACCGCTAATTTGTGCACGAAAAAAGAAACCAATATCTTATATTGATGGGTTTTCTTTGGGAGAGGATTGCAGCATAATGGGCTTTCTTGTTTGGAGAATTTGTAATTAATTGTATATTCATACTCATTTTTCATAAACTAATAGGAATGATAAAAAAGTCTTAGTATCCTTTCTTTAGCTAAATTACATATTGTATTATTTGGAATTGTGGTGATTAATTGGTGTTAATAAGAGAAGGATTAGAAGAGCATACAAACAACATAAAAAAAGCTTTTCATCAGACTAGTGATTTGGTTATAAAAAAAATAAACATAGGAAAAACAATTCAAAAAGAAGTTCATATTCTTTATCTCCGTGATATTGTTGACACGATGAAAATTGAAGAAACGGTTATTAAACCGTTATTGAATTTAAAAGACGAACTAAAAGAAAAAGATTTGGTTGAATATTTGATGGAGGATGTATTGGAATCATCCGAAGTCGAAAAAGCAGAAAATGAAGAGAGGATGGTAGAAGGAATCACACAAGGCAATGCTGTACTTTTATGTGAGCAAAGTCGTGAAGGGATTATCGTTTCAACATCTAAATGGGCCGAGCGAAGTCTTGAGGAAGCAATTAGCGAACGTTCTTCTCGTGGACCTGTCATAGGTCTAACAGAAAAGCTAGCAACAAATCTTAACCTAATTCGAAGTGCATTGAGAACATCTGATTTATTTATTGAAACTACTGAATATGGGACATTCACTAAAACTCAAGTTGCTGTTTTGCATGTAGAAGGAATCGTTGATGAAGGCATCTTAAAAGTAGTAAAAAAAAGATTAAAAAACATAAATGTAAAATATTTAGCAACATCTAAAATTATTGAAAATGCTCTAGAAGGAGAGTCAAGGATTTTCTTTTCATTAGCAAGACAAACAGACAGAATAGACGGTGTTGTATCAGCTTTAATGGAAGGCAGAATCGTTGTTATTATTGAGGGCATACCCTATGCAATAATAGCACCTGCTTTGTTTGTTGATTTTATACAAGGAGCAGATGAATATCACCAAAACTTCGGAAGGGTATCAAATAGAACTGTGCGCTTAGTTGGTTTTTTGTTAGGAATATACTTGCCAGGTGTATTTCTTGCGTTGGAAAAGTTCCATCAAAAAGACATTCCCAAAAAAATTGCTGACACGTTATTTTCAAAAGAAGAACTACTCCCAACGTTTTGGGGAATATTTATCTTACTTCTGCTATTAAGAGCGTTACTTGATATTTCATTTCACTTACCAAAAAGTAGTATCATACTTGTCTCATTATTAGGAACAATTCTCATAGGAGAAACATCAGTCACAGCTAAACTGATTCATCCCGTGGTTTTGATTGTGACAACTCTTACAGAAGTATCAAATTTTCTTACTCTTAATAGAGGATTAGGAACAGCACAAAGAGTATTGCAGTTAACATTTTTATTAACGGCAAGCTTTTTTGGATTCACTGGTTTGATTATAGGAAACACTATCTTGATTATGTATATGGTAAGTCTTCGGTCAATCGGAGTGCCTTTTTTATCCCCAATTATTCCATTTAAATTACAAGAAATGAAAGATGTATTATACAGAGGAGACTTACAAAAGTTAATAAATAGTAAACATCAATATCTGGAGGATCGAGAATGAAGCAATAAATATTTTGCTTTGCTATATTAACTTATCTGCTTATTTCTTTATGAAAAAACTTTATTTTTATTATTACATGAAGGGGGCTTTAGTTGAAAAAGGAAACTTCTACAGATAAACTGCACCTCAATTGTTAGACACAACTAACAAGTTTCTTTTTCAATGGGCTCACTTTCTTTGCATTCGATAAATACATCATAAGCAAAGAAGATTAAGAAACAATCGGTCAAATCCTTACGAATTCTTAAGTTGAATAAAAAATGATGACTTATGGGAATTTAATCCATAAGTCATTATTTTATCGGATGTTCTACTATAAAGGTTATCCAACCTTCATCATATTCTGCTCGAATAATTCCACCATGTAATTCAACAATTTTCTTTGAGATAGCAAGTCCAAGACCCGTACCTTGATTATTTCTCCTTGCTTTATCTCCTATAAAGAAACGTTCAAATAATTTATTCATATCATGTACAGGAGGAGCTTCAACTTGGTTTAAGATTTTCAAAACTGCCATAGAACCAAGTATTTCTAAATGGATGTGTAGTACAGAAGGTTTTATGCTGTATTTTATCGCATTCATAAGAAGATTTTCATAAACCCGTACCATTTTTTCAACATCCATCACAATAGGAATTTCTTCATCAGGTAATACCTTGACAATAGTTAGCTTTTCTTTTTCAAAAATCGGAACGTATTCACCAATGAATTGTCCTAGCAAACTCACCAAGTTCACTTCATTGAAGTTTAAGTTGACATCAGGGCTGGATAAACGAGTGTATTCAAAAAGTTCATCGATTAGAGATTCAAGCCGTTTTGATTTTGAATAAGAAGTATCAAGATATTCATTTAGTTGATTTTGGTCTGAATATTTCCCCTTCCTCAACAAGTCTAAGTAACCAATAATGGATGTTAAAGGGGAACGCAAATCATGGGATACATTTGTAATCAGTTCATTTTTTGCCATTTCCAATTGTCGTTCATATTCAAATTTGTTTTCCAATTCTTTAGACATGCTATTGATGTTGTGAGCAAGTTGACTTAATTCATCATTTCCTTTCATTTCGATTGTAAGTCCCAATTTACCGTTGGCAATTTCATTAATACTTTTCGTAATGCGTTGTATATAGATTATTTTGTTTCGAGTAATGGATAAGAAGGTGATAATAAAAGAAAGGATAACGAAAGAAAATACTAAAAATACTATTATATTATAAGATATAATTCCAATGTCTTTAGTGAGATATTTAACGTTATAAAGCTGCAAAATAATTTGAGAGACGATAACCATGACAACAATTGAAACAAAAAAACTCACAGCAACTGCTATCAGCAGCTTTACAAGTAATGAATTTTTAAACCGATTTGTTTTCATAGTTTATAACCGACTCCCCAAACCGTTTTGATATAAATGGGATGTTTCGGGTCTTCTTCGATCTTCTCTCGAATGTTTGTGATATGAACCATTACTGTATTATCCGATTTAAAAAAGTCTTCTTTCCAAACAGCTTCGTATATTTTGTTAACGCTTAACACAATGCCTTTATTTCGGGAAAGAAGTTCAAGTATATCAAATTCCTTCGGTGTAAGCCTTACTTCCTTCTTTCCCACCCACACTTGGCGAGTGTCCGTATTTATTTTTAAATTGCCAAGTTCAAGGATGCTTTTGTTACTATCAACATCGATATTATACCTCTTATATCGTCGAAGCTGAGACTTTACTCTTGCAATAAGCTCCAATGGATTAAAGGGTTTGGTTATATAATCATCTGCCCCAGAAGCAAGTCCTTGAATTTTATCCATATCTTCTGATTTTGCTGAAAGCATGATGATGGGCATATGACGTTCCTCTCTAATCTTCATGCAGGCTTCAATTCCATTCATTTTCGGCATCATTATATCTAAAATAATTAGGTCAAACTGCTCTTTATCCAGAAGTTCTAATGCTTCAAAGGCATCTTCAGCCCGTTTCGTCTGAATCCCTTCATTTTCTAAATAAACAGCGATAAGGTTTCTGATTTCCTTATCATCATCAACAATTAAAATTTTTGTACCCATTTTAATTCACAACCTTTATTTACCTTTTAGTAGCATACACTTATTTTTTGCAATATAACACAAATGCAGGTGGAACATTTCGGTATTCACGTTTAATTTCAATTTGTTCAAAATATTGATTGAAAAATGACGTTTTAAAAAGAGTATATTGAAATGTAATAAACGTACCCCCGTTTTTTAACAGCTTTCTTGTTTTATTTAAAATAACATTCGATACAATTTTGGGTAAACTTGCAAAAGGCAAACCAGAGATAACATAATCTATATAGAGAAATCCATATTTTTTTGCATAATTGTCTATGTTCTCTGCAGTATCGTTTATGGTGATTATGTTATTTTCACTTTTGTATTTATCTTTTAACATCTCGTATAAGACATTATTGCTCTCAAACAACATAACTATAGTATCAGGTTTTCTGTATTTTATGATTTTATCCGTAAAAACACCAGTTCCAGCTCCGTATTCAACAATATATTTGGCTGATTGGAAATCAACCGTGTTGACCATTTTTTCAGCAAGATAATCTGAACTTGGCAAAACAGCCCCGATTTTTCTTGGATAAAAGAGGTATTGAAGAAAAAACGTCATTGATTTCAAGTCTTATTCACTCCTTCGAATTATTTTCCAAAGCTAGAATAAACGTAAAACCTAAAGATATAGTGATTAAATTTCTTAAGAATTCTTAAGAATAATAAATAACCAAAAGAAAAAGGAGAGCAAAATCCCCTTAACGTGTTCTCTTTTGAAGTACAAATGTTACATTAGCAACAAAAAACAGCAACCAAATTCACATAGGATTTGGTTGCTGTTTTTTGTTGCTATATCAATACTTATACCTGTTTTTGAGCATCATTAGAAGATTGTTTAGCACAGTGATTGGCGAGGATACAATATTTGTTGTACTCTTGCTAAAATAGTTGCAAATTAGGTTGTTAAAAAGGGCTGTGTTTGTATAATTTGTTGTTCCTTTACATCTCTCAGATTATTGAATGCACTTGCAATCATGCATGAACCTCAGATGATAGCAATAACCATAAAACACAGCCTAAAAAAGAAATAAAAAAGACCAACCTCTTTGTAAATACAGGGAAAATCCCAACGGAAAAGGGTACTATACATGAGTATCCTACCACTACGTTAACACTAGAAAAAGTATTGGAAAGGTTTAAAGGAGAGACAAGGTATGTACAGACAGATAATTACACCTATTATTTTTATAAAGGCTCTGTTAAAAAATATTGTTGATTTTCGAAAACACGCAAAATTTTTGGTTATACTTACTTTATAAAAACCAATTGGAGTGTGGGATCGCGTGAAAACAGCTTTTCGTAATTTACTAAATCATATTAAGAAAATTGACCCACGCCAACAGGAACAATTGTTTTGGACATTGAAAAACACTTTATTTCCAATTGTTCAAACAGGTACTCTTGTAG
>NZ_JAGHKQ010000022.1 GCF_017742235.1 Bacillus sp. 165 | reverse complement strand
TCACCCGTCCGCCGCTAACTTCCGAAGAAGTTCGCTCGACTTGCATGTATTAGGCACGCCGCCAGCGTTCGTCCTGAGCCAGGATCAAACTCTCCATAAAAGTGTTTGACTTGCTCATTTAAAACTTTGACGTTTGTTTCTTGTTTTGTTCAGTTTTCAAAGAACTACTGTGCCGCTCGAAGCGACTTTATCATCTTATCATTGTGACAATTCCTTGTCAACATTTTTTTAAAATTGTTTCTGAACATTTTCGTTCATGTCAGAAGCAACGTTATTTATATTAACAGTATAAACAAGCTACGTCAATACTTTATATAAAAATAAAAAGACGATGTTATTAAAACATCGTCTCAAAATTACTTTTAACATTTCGTTATTTACTATTCACGTACAAAAACGAAGTATAGCACGAATAGTACAGCCATTACATACATAATTGGATGAACTTCTTTAGAACGCCCTTTCACCACCATCGTAATCGGATAGAAGATGAAACCGATAGCGATCCCTGTTGCAATACTGTAAGTTAACGGCATAGCAATAACTGTGAAAAATGCAGGTACTGCAACTTCGAACTTCTTCCAGTCAATTTCTCCTAAAGAAGAAACCATCAGAACACCTACAATAATCAACGCTGGCGCTGTTACCGCAGGAGTAACCACACCCAATAAAGGAGAAAAGAAGATTGCTAATAAAAAGAAACCTGCTGTTACTACCGCCATAAAACCAGATCTTCCACCTGCTGCAACACCTGCAGAAGACTCAATATAAGAAGTTGTAGTAGATGTACCCAAGATAGCACCAATTACTGTAGCGAATGCATCTGCAGATAATGCTTTTCCTGCACGAGGCAATTTATTATTTTTCATCAACCCAGCTTGATTTGCCACTGCTACTAACGTACCCGCTGTATCAAAGAAGTCAATGAAGAAGAATGTTAAAATAACAACTAGCATTTTCAAAGAAAAGATATCGCCAATATGCTGCAATGCTACGCCGAAAGTTGGTTCAAGACTTGGAACAGCCCCTACAACAGAATCCGGAGTATCAATCAGCCCTGTTACAATTCCAGCAACCGCTGTAATGACCATCCCGAAAAATACAGCACCGTTGACTTTTCGTGTCATTAAAATAACTGTTACCACCACTCCAAAAATCGCAAGTAATGTGGAACCCTTTGTTAAATCTCCTAACCCTACTAATACTGCATCATTTTTTACGATAATCCCCGCATTTTGAAACCCGATAAAAGCTATAAATAAACCAATACCAGCTGCTACCGCAAACTTTAATTCAGCTGGAATCGCATTAATGATTTTTTCACGAATACCAGAAGCTGTTAGTACAATAAACAACAATCCAGATACAAGTGTTCCTGCAATCGCTGTTTGCCATGGAATACCCATTGTTAGAATAACTGTATAAGAGAAGAATGCATTTACTCCCATACCAGGAGCTAAAGCAATTGGATAACGAGCAAAGATCCCCATAATCAAAGAACCAATTGCAGCTGCTAACGCAGTTGCTACGAACACTGCACCTGCATCCATCCCCATTCCTTTTGGTAAATCAGGAATAGTACTCAATGCCAATGTAGCAGGATTGACAAACAAAATATAAGCCATAGATAAAAACGTTGTTAACCCGGCAATAAACTCGGTTTTGTAGTTTGTGCCAAGCTCATCAAACTGAAAATAGCGCTTCATGAACTGTCCCCCCATAGTTGTAGTATTCATCGTACTTTTTGGTAGGGAACAAAAAACGCTCCTATCCCGTATAGAAGCGTCGTCCACAAAGTTATAGCAAAGTGCATAAGCATATAATTGCCTATACTCTTTCCAAACCTCGTAGCCATGCTATTTACGGTAGCTAGGTAGAAACTCTTGGGCCCTATTCCCAAAATTATACGATGTCAGAAATATTATAATTATTAGCGATTCATGATTACTCTTTTATTTTACTTATATAGACGAGGTATGTCAACGAAAAAAACGAACATTTATAAATAAATGTTCGTTTTTGTTCGTGTTAATTATTCCCACTCAATTGTTGCTGGCGGCTTAGACGTAATATCATACACAACACGGTTAACATGTTTTACTTCATTTACGATACGCACTGAGATTTTCTCTAATACATCCCAAGGGATACGTGCCCAGTCTGCTGTCATACCGTCAATTGATGTTACCGCACGAATACCTACTGTGTAATCATACGTACGCTCGTCACCCATTACACCTACACTTCTCATATCAGGTAATGCCGTGAAATATTGCCAAACTTCTCTATCCAATCCAGCTTTTTTAATTTCTTCTCGTAAAATCGCATCAGATTCACGAACAATTTCTAACTTGTCTTCTGTCACTTCTCCAAGAACACGAATACCTAAACCAGGACCTGGGAACGGTTGACGCCATACAATTTCATCTGGGAGTCCTAACTCTGTACCTACAGCTCGTACTTCATCTTTAAATAATGTATTCAACGGCTCAATTAGCGTAAATTGCATATCTTCCGGTAAACCACCTACGTTATGATGCGATTTAATGGTTTGTGCAGTCGCTGTACCACTTTCAATAATATCTGTATAAAGAGTACCTTGCGCCAAGAAATCCATTCCTTCTAACTTTGCAGCTTCATCATCAAATACGTAAATAAACTCATTACCTATGATTTTACGTTTTTGTTCAGGGTCAGATACACCTGCCAATTTGCTCATAAAGCGCTCTTTTGCATCTACCTTAATAACATTCATATGGAAGCCTTCTTTAAATGTCTTCATGACACTTTCCGCTTCACCTTTACGAAGTAAGCCGTGATCAACGAAAATACATGTTAGCTGATCGCCAATTGCTCTATGAATTAATACTGCTACAACTGAGGAATCTACTCCGCCGCTCAAAGCACATAATACTTTTTTATCGCCCACTGTTTCACGGATTTTCTGAATTTGCATGTCGATGAAATTCCCCATGTTCCAGTTGGATTCACACTCACATACCTCAAACACAAAATTCTTTAATAATTCAATACCATGCTCAGAATGGCGTACTTCCGGATGGAACTGTACCCCATAAAATTTCTTTTCTTCGTTTGACATAGCTGCAATTGGACAAGATGCGCTAGTAGCATCTACCACGAAACCATCAGGCTGTTGCGTCACTAAATCTCCATGACTCATCCAAACCACTTGATCTTGCGGGAGGTTTTTATAAAGATCAGAAGAATTTTGTACATTTAAAGTCGCTTTTCCATACTCGCGATGATTTGCACGTTCTACTTTGCCGCCAAAGTGATGTGTCATTAATTGCATACCGTAACAAATGCCTAGAATCGGTAATCCTAGCTCAAAAATTGCTTCATCACAATGAAAGGCATTTTCACCATAAACACTATTAGGGCCACCCGAGAAAATAATTCCCTTTGGATTCATTTTTTTAATTTCTTCCGCTGTAAGAGTATGCGGATGCAACTCACTATATACGCCAAATTCACGGATACGGCGTGCAATTAATTGGTTATACTGACTTCCGAAATCCAAAACAACAATTGTATCGTGCTGTTTACTCAAAAATATCACCCCAACATAAAGTATAAAAAAGTCGCCTGTCAATATGACAGATAAGTCTATTAGTTATACCCTCCTGCGTTAATACAGAGCAGAAAAGTATACAAAAAAAGCCGAAACTCTGTCCTCATAATAAAAAGGCAGAATTCCAGCTTTTAGAACGCTCTAAAAAGTAGGATACACTGCCTTCATAGTCAGGTTATGTTACGGTAACCCGGTAGAAACTCTCAACCCCTATTGTTGAGTATATATGAAGGAAACTTCTATTTGCACTCATTCTATCAGTGAAATCTCTACATGGTCAAGGGAATAGCGACAAAATTCTACAGAAATTATTCCCTATTTCCTAACGTTCGTATATAAAAGTAATGGGAACGTTTACTTATTTGAATGTTTCTAAAATTAATGGCTTATTATCGTAAATAAAAGAGGTTTTCCAATAAGCCGACTTTCCGGCTATTGCATGCCCCTTTACTTGTTTAAGAGTGCTGATATATCACGACTTGACCTTCTATTTTTAATGAGTTTACCATTTCTTTTCCTCGAGCAGCTATTACATCATGCCACTCATAAGGTAAGAGTATATAATACCAAATACGCAGAATATCACAGTTTTACTGTAAATGAACCTGAGATCTTTCTTAATAGTCGACAGTACGCCTTTCTATCAATCTTAAAGAAATTTTCGATATTCTTGAGGGTTTTCTGTTCTTACAGAAACATTCTGTTGAAGCGGTGATGGAGAAAGGCTTTTCATTTGACACAGCCGAATTAGAAATGTATTTAAGCCTTTAACTGAAGACATTATCCTATATTCATTACTCTTTACTGTTCACGCGAAATATAATTGTAACTTCAAATAACCAAATGATGTTACAAATCATGGATTCTGTTAAAGATAAACTAATGCAGTTCGTAATCATTAATTAGAAATTAAAACCTAGCCAAAAACATTATGCTGCAAACCTTATGAATAAATCCATTTATGAAGACATTTTTTCTAAAAATCACTCTAAAATTAAGCAAATCTGTAAAGAGACTCTTATCAAAAGTCGGGAAACATTGATCACCTCTGGAGGAATATAATAATTAATAAAGCAGCCACTGATGACTTCTTAAAATCACCAATGGCTGCTTTCTTTTTAACCTTTTTTAATCCAAAACTTTAATACATCGTTTTCTTCTTCATGTTTAATGAATTCGTGACCACCAGATTTTGCCCAAGCTGTCAGGTCATTTTTGGCTCCTTTATCAGTTGTATGAACCTCTAAGACTTCCCCTGATGCTAATTCATTCATTGCTTTTTTTGTTTTTACAATCGGCATTGGACAAGCTAAACCTTTTGCGTCTAAAATTTTATTTGCATTCATTTGATATACCCTCCAAGTTTTTATTTTTGAGACCTGTTAAACTGACGTAATTTTCCTCTATCATGTACCCGCCCTTTCTGTTCTTCAGTTCAGGTGTTTCCATAAGTGCCTGTGGTATCAGTCTGTATGGTGTACTGCACAACGATTTGGACCAATTTCTAATTCTTGCTTTCTTTCAACATCAGCCTCTTGAACACCACGGTTAATCATAATAATTTCTTCAAAGTTAGGCGGTTTTACAGAACTAGCTGATTTTTCAACATCGTTTAAGAAATCTTCTCTTGTTGCATTGAACATTTTTTCATTACGTATACGAATGTTTCCTAACGTATCCCCGATGTAACCTTCGGCATTAATCTCTCTGTCAAAGTCAGCATAATGTGCTGGCAATACAATAACATTATCTGCAATTTCAGATACTTTATTAAACACAGTGTTATATAAGTCATTTGCCCATTCTCTTACTTTATTTCCTAAGTCAGGACGACCTAGCCCGCTTACAAAAATTGTGTCCCCAGAGAATAATAATTTTTTATTTACAAAAAACGATACACTTCCTGGTGTGTGCCCAGGTGTTTTAACTGCAAGCACTTCTAATTCAATATTTTTAAATTCAATTTTCTCATGATCTTCAAATGGTTTGAAATCAAAGATTGCACCTTCACTTTTCATAAGGTAGTATGAAGCACCTGTTTTATCTGCTAATTCTTTACCACCTGAAATGTGATCTGCATGTAGATGTGAATCAACGATATGAGTCACTTTTGCTCCCTCTTCTTTTGCAGCTTCAATATACTCATCCACAAAACGTGCTGGATCTACAATTAGCGCTTCATCATCTGAAACAACCATATAAGATAAACAGCCTTTTCCTACTCGAACAAATTGATAAACTTTAATATCTTCATCCTCATAAACCTTCGCCTTATATAAATGCTCACTCCAAGACTTCATTCCACCGCTTAAGTAAGCTGTATCAATCCCTTCATCAGAAAGCATTTCTGCTACCATAATTGATGATCCTTCTTTTGCACATACGACTAAAATTTCTTTATCTGATGGAATTTTAGACATAATTTCTTCAACGCCATCAAGCAATTCAAAATATGGAACATTTAAATACTTGAAGTTTTCGCCTTCGATTTTCCAATCGTTAAAATCACTCACATTACGAACATCTAAAATGAATAAGTTATCTTTATTTAACACCTTATCCGTTACCTCTTTTGCTAACATTCTACGTACTGCCATTACCTATTACCCCCTTAGGTATTATTATGATTAAAAAATTTTTGCACGCTGATTAAAATGTTAATGTTATATCCGAGTTTTTTGCAAACTCTAAAAATGTGACTGCTCCACCGACTTCGATGCCATCTACAAAATCTTCTTTTGTTACATTCATTACATCCATTGTCATCTGACATCCAATAAACTTAACGCCCATTTCCAAAGCCATCTCCACCAGTTCTGGAATAGATGGAACATTTTCCTTAGCAAATCCTTCTGCAAAGTGCTCTTTTCCTTCAGGCATTGGTAATTGTTTATTTGCTTCTAAGTGAATTAAATTTAAACCCTCAAATGTGAAGAAAATCGCTACTTCCTGATCAGATGCTGCCGCTGCCGTTGCAATATTAAATACTTTATATGCATCAAATAATCCTCCATTACTTGCGATAATTGCTACTTTATTCATTTCTAATTCCTCCTATTTGTTTAATGCAATCATAATACTATTTGGATCATAACCAACAACCCACTTACCATTTACCTCTGTTTGTGGTACTCCCATTTGTCCTGTTTTGTTTACAAGTTCGTGCATAACCTTTGGTTGGGTTTCAACATTCACTTCTTTGAAAAGAATGTTTTGATCTGCTAAAAAGTTTTTTAACATGACACAATATGGACAACGTGTTGTAGTGTATACTGTCACTGTGTTCATATTCATAACCTCCTACTTGTTTAAAGTATCCGTTTTCCCTGTGCAAGCACTCATACCTGAAATTACGTTAATCACATTAATAAAACATTTTTACGTTAATTTTTTGAGAAGCAAGATCACTGCGGTTTCCTGTCCGACATACTGCATAGATTTCATCATCAACATTTAATTCGTTTAAAGGATCTTCCAATTCTCCTAATGGAATAAAGATAGCGTTAGGAATATGATTAAACGCACATTCAACTGCCTCTCTTACATCAAGAACCACGATATTCCCATTAGTACCAAGCTCTTCATTACTTAATGTTTTCTTTCAATTGCACTATCATTTGATGATTTTTTTAGATAGTACTTTAATACATCACCTTCTTCAATTGTGCCCAGATACTGATTATTTGCTCATACTTAAACGTCTGCTCTTGATCCTTTATCTGTTGCTTGAACTCCCAAAACTTGACCAGTTGGTAAAGCATTCATTGTTTTTTTGTTTTTACAATTGGCATTGGACACGCTAATCCTTTTGTATCTAATATAAAGTCTGTTTTTAATGATTCCATAAAATATTTTTACCTGTATGGGTATTTTATTTTCTAAAAAAAATCTATTCCTTTTCCTCATCCCATGCAAGTATTCCACCTACCATGTTAACTACATTAAATCCGTAACTTTCAATGTATTGAGAGGCTCGGTCACGCCTCCCGCCAAAACGGCAAACCATGATATATTCTTTAGACTTATCTAATTCATACAGATGGAATGCTAATAACAACCAAATTTCTTTTGGTTACTTTTTTGTAATACCTACTACTGTAAACCACTGGAATATTAAGTACACCTTTTATCTAACTTTTATAAAGCTAGCTATAATCCCTTATATCCACTTCTTGTAACCCGCTTAATGCCAGTTCTTTTTTTATTTATTTGCTGAGATCTTATTATCGGTAAATTTCTTAGTTGAGATAAAATAACCAATAACGATTAAACTTAAATAAAGCGATTCTCATAAATTATGAGAAAACCATCGTTGATAATACTAATATATACCCCATATGGTATTTTGTCAACGCACATATACATTATTTTATCAATCAAGCCTCTGACTTTTCATTCATGAGTACTTCTTAAATATCAACAAACAATTTCTATTTTTCTGGTTGAATTGTTAGGTATCTTTTTAATAAATTATGCTGTTCCCAGTAACTATGGTTATTATTTTTAAGCTAACTTAATGCTTCTATCCTCTGGAATATTTCTAATACCGTTCGAACTCCGCACTCATTTAGACATACCCACACTTCATTATTGATTGACACTCGAGTCAGTATTTAAAAAATACAACAGCAGCTTGGACATACGGATATTAATACTACAATCAATATCTATACCCATCTGACCGCATATATGAAAGAAAGGCCTCTCAACAGTTTGGCAAACTGATGAAAGACCTTCACCTATGGTTAGCTTTTCATTTGTCGTGAATTCGGTGTTTGTTAGAAAACGAGGACAAATGCCATAACAAGAAAAGCATATTATCATTTTAGACGTTGCTATAATAAGGTTTTAAAACCTTTATTACATCATGCCGCCCATGTCAGGCATTCCAGCAGCACCAGCTGGTTCTGGCTTGTCAGCAACAACTGCTTCAGTTGTTAAGAACATAGCTGCAACAGATGCTGAAAACCTTTATATAATCATGTATTACCTACACTCAATTAGCACTAACCACTTCTCGTGATAAAGCTTCACCTTTAATTATAAAGTAGTGACAGAAAGCTGTAAAGTAATCTAGAAAAAAGGGTCTTTAACCTGCAATAACCATTATCAAATAGTATCATCCACAGACGGATTTTTTCGAGTATCTTCTATATTTATAATACTTATGCAGAAATCATCAACAAGCTTGTCTCACCGCATACATTCCATCATACAAGAGCAGAAGGCTTATTCTACATCACAAACGGAGGAAACCCCTTCTCACTTCAGAAAATTCTAGGGCGTTCTGATATGTCTATGGTTCGGAAGTATATTTAGATGACTGATGCTGATGTAAAAAAACAGCATCATGCTCTCTCACTTTTAAACCAATTATTCAAATAACAACTTTATTGAGTTGAAGGCTGTAGGCACTATGCTTACAGCCTTACTTGATGTTTTAGTAATTCCTAATTCTTCAACCTCGATACATTTCCCTAAATACCTCCTAAATCAACGCACGGCATTAACCACTTATAAATCAGGGCAAAAATTACATAAAACACCTAGAAAATCGCAAAATTAAGACCTATAAGTCCATTTATAAGGACATATTTGTACGATTTACGCCCACCCACAGTGAAGTTATCCTTAAATCAAGGAGGTGATTGAAACTGGACTTTAATCCAAACAAAGACAGTAGCCTTAAGAAAAAGATAGGTGAACGAATTAAGAAATATAAGAAAGGTACAGTAAAATCTTTATCCCAAGATTTATCATATTCCGAGAAACACATATATCGATATATTTCAGGTAAAACACTACCCAGTACAGATTTTTTGATGCGATTCTCAAGGACAAGAGGGGTTAGTGTAGATTTAATCCTTTTCGGGCAAAATCAAGGGCAAAACGATTATACAGTTCTCGACCTCAATACTTTCAAGGAACTTAGTTCAGACAGCCAGAACATACTAAACAC
Organism: Bacillus sp. 165; assembly: GCF_017742235.1. Taxonomy (GTDB): domain Bacteria; phylum Bacillota; class Bacilli; order Bacillales; family Bacillaceae_G; genus JAGHKQ01. Next base: position 18,999 of record NZ_JAGHKQ010000022.1, on the reverse strand, counting down.
CATTGCAAGGGAATTGTGGGAACTTGAGGCTAGATTAAAAGGAGGGGGAAAAAATGAGTGAATTAGTTAGCAATTACGAATCCAGTAATTGTGTTGAACAGCATATCCAAAAGGGAGAACTTAAAACACGTATAAAGCCTCTTTACGCATTGACTGAGTTATTTGCAAATGGACTTCCTACAGGGACTATAAAGGAACGTTTAGATTTGCTTGAGAACTACGTTAAAAATGTCGCAAAGGCAAAAGGATTCGAAGTACCTAATCAAGGTGCTTTTTCCAACACGAGAGGAACATGGTTTGAAGCGTTCGTAGCTGTCTTCGCTTGGAACTTTCGTATCGAAAATCAATTGAATGATATCCTTATCGTTAAGATGCCTAACGTTAAGACATTTGACTTCCGAAGAATTTTCAACCCAAAAACTTCAGAAATGATAAGCCAACTTGACCGTTCATTACTCACACATACTGGTGGAGAGAATGTTCGTTTAATTACTTCAAATCCTGACCTACTTATTGTCAAACAGGAAAGCCTCGTGCAGAAGGCTTTTAATGAAAGAATCCAAACACTAAATCTTCCTCAACTAGAGGAAGCCTCTGGTTTATACAGATACTTAGAGGGTAATGTATCTTGGGACTCTCTCGTTGCTGGTGTTGGTATTAAAACATCACTACGTCCAGATAGAAGATTACAAGTTGTACATGAGGGAAACATCCTAAAGGCATTATTTGCACACCTCAAGATGAGGAATTGGAATCGCCATCCAAGATTTCGATACTATGGCGCTTCCAGCGAGAAAATTTCACAAGCTGATGATGATGCTTTACAAACCGCAGCTACACATTCAATCATTAATGTAGATACCCCTCCAGAGCGTGCTGTTGATGACATTTTCTCGTTAACTACCTTCGATGACATCAACAAAATGTTTACAAAAATTCTAAAATAAAAAAAGGCCCTTGTTAAATTCATTAACAAGAAACCATACATTAAACATTATGCTAAGATTACACTCAATAAGTCATTCTACAGCAACTGCTTGTGGAGTGACTTGTTGATTTTGAATCACATTGTCGTAATTATTCATTACTATTTGGATTTGCCTTGCTAACAGGTTTGCAAGCCTATAAGGAACTCCATTGCTAATCATCTTAAACATCTTATCTAACGCCATATCATCTGGGAAAGAATACCAATCTGGTACAGATTGAAGACGTAGTGCCTCCCGAACAGATAGTCTACGTGGTTCAGTTGGGTGTAAATGAACTTCATTATTACCATACGCAACCGTAGGACTATACTTAAAACGATGTAATCTCTTAAATGACTTTCTTGCCGTATCTCCCTCTGCTACAGTATGAAATCTTTGGGAATACGGATTAAAGTAGACATGGTTTGGAAGTTCCCGTAACTCCTCTTGATTCCCAATAACCGAATGGACAGTTAGTCCGTATGGAACTTCTAAGTTGTTAATAAACTCTTCTTCATCTACTTCTGTTCCAAACCCCCATGGCTCAGGCCAATTGAACTGCCTCTTGGCATTAGGAGTCAGTCTTATAGGCCACTCAAATTCAGGCATATTGTTTTCTCTCAAAGTATTAACTATATTTTCTTTAAACCCTACTATAAATACCCGCTGCCTATCCTGCGGAATACCATAATCAAGTGAATTTAATACCTCAAAGTATGTTTTATATCTCAAACCTTCTGCCCATGGATATACTTGCCCCATATCAGAAAAGATATTGAGCATTGGGAAAAGAGCGTTCTCCCTATGTGTTTTAGTTGTGTACAAACCCGCTACGTTCTCAAACAAAAAGAAATCGGGTCTTAGGTGAGAAACTTTCTCCAAAAAATCCCAGACTAGTCGCCCTCTCTCTCCTTCAACCCCAGGATTATTAGCATTACCCTTTGAGAAATCTTGACAAGGCGGGCCACCTATTATGCCACGACAATTCTCAAACGGAATCTCATCTGCTCCGATTTCAGTAACACTAACATTCCGCACCTTGTCCTCTGTATGTCCGTATCTTAACCTAAGATTATAATTATGCGCCCTTGCAAATTCCCTTTCAATTTCTGCTCCCCAAGTCACGTCATACCCATTCTCACTAAAACCTAAGTCTAGGAAGCCAGCACCCGAAAATAATGAAACTACTCGCATGGCCTACCTCCTCTTTATTTGAATTTTACAAAAATCTCACAAAGCTAATGTGTTACCATGATGAAAACTATTATAAACGAATACTTGTTCTAAGTCACTCTTCTTTACCTAGCATAACACATACATTCATGCAAATCATATCTGCATTTTCTGGGTTTTCCTTTTGTAGAAAAGTCACCCATTCTCACGAATATATACTTGATGTTTTCAACCATTAAATCATCTTTCCCTCTTTTAGAACATTATAGTCTAACCTTCTTTATAATGCTCGTTTTTCCTGCGAATGAACGTTCTTTTCGTAATACCTGTCATAGCTTCGACTTCTTTGTATGTGTGAGTCCCTAGCAACATCAGGGCATGTTCTACTTGTTGCTTAGAATGCTTTTCTTGGTCTACCTTCTCTGAAGTCTTCACTTTGCTTTGCAAGACGTTCAATAATTAGGTTTCTCTCCATCTCAGCCACAGCAAGCAGCGTAGTAAGAAAGAATCGCCCCATTGTTGTGTCCTCCAAGAATCCTACATTCAGCACATGCACCTTTATACCCTTCTGAAACAGACCTTCAATTACCTCAATTCCCTCTTTCGTGTTACGAGCCAGACGGTCTAGCTTTGTCACTAAGTTATGTTGCCTTGTCATCAAATACAGCAAATTCATAATTGACAGATTTCTGTTGTAGTTGTACACTTACAACAACAATTAAAATGAGGTGTTTTGAGTGAAACTTATTCGCTTGAATGTTACAGACGAAGAATACGATGCTCTTTATGGTCAGGCACTTGAAAATGGGTATGGGAGCATACCTGAGTATTTAAGGTATCTGTTGTTTGATGAAAAACCAGATACAGAAGTAGATTATGAAGAACTTCTGAAGCTGTTTGAAGAAGCAGTTCTACAAAGAAATGATGACAAAGAATTTAGAGTTCGTGATTGTTTTGACCCTGTGATTTGGAGAAGTATTGACATCACAGCAAGAAGAACTTTGGGTAGGATGATTATTCATAAGGTGGAAAAGAGAAATTGGCTGCCCATAGTACCTACCAAAAAGGATTCTGGCAATGCACAATGGTATCGTAAAAGGAGCGAATAGAATGAAAACAACATACATCTTTCAACTCCCTGATGCAATGCGTCAGGATATTCATAATGAGGTGCAAAATGCCTTGTATGAGTTAGGATTTAGGGATGAAGCATTAGAGAGGGAGATTGAAACTGCAATGGAAAGTAGGCTCTGCGATTTGGAGGATACAATCGATATTAAAAAATATTTAGTTGTTGGAACAGAATAATTTGATTAACTTATACTACTGCGGTTCAAGTGTTTCAAAACCTATTTGTGAAGGAAAAGAATAGGGAAGCCGTAGCTTACCGTCTGCCACAGGAACTAAGAGGTTGGGTTGAAATTACAATGGGTTTCAAATTACAAAGAATTGACATGCTTCCGTGCGAGGTTGAATTCTCTATGACCTTTACATTCCCTTAAACGGAAGCGCACGGCATACGGCATACGGCTTCCTACAAGGTCATTTTCCTACTCCTGCATAAATTGTAGCCATGCTCATGCACAGAAGTAGCCATTCCCTCCATACGTTCACTGCAAAGACATAAGGCATGGCTTTTCTCGTGTCGGAACTCCCTCGGTCAAACTTCAGCAAATTTCTAGATTATTGTATTTTTTATAAGCCTTACCTATACGATACAGATAGCATTGAAAGAACGGGAAAAACATTAGAAACATACTCATATTTTATACAACTGCTTGTCATTAAGAGTTGAGTTGAGTCGAATCGAATTCATCACCAACCGCATTACGTGATTTGTGGTAGTTCAAGTCCCTCTCGCCCTGCACATAATCTATTTTAAGACCCTTTTCATAGATTCATGCCCCTTACCTTAAACTCAACAGAAACCAAAACGAGCCTACACGAGCCTCCTAAAGCCTCAGAATAATTTAAACTGGAAGTTGAAATATTAAACTATGAGTTGAAGGAACGGTTAAGAACCATACCCCTCGATTTTGACCTGACACGTATAATGTACGTTTCAACTTTCTTGTTCGAATCGAAGGAATCGCAAACTTTCGTGACGCAGATTTGACCCAACCTATGTCCAGTACCCAAAACAGAGACCACAGAAAATGTGCTTTTGTACCCCCTATACCTTCTTCTGCATCGTTTGAATAATAGGGGTGTTATAAAATCTCACCTCTCAGAATTGCCCCTGTGCGGTCTCAGGGCATATAAAAAGAGCAATCCTTTATGGACTGCCCTGTGTTTTTGGTATGTGTATAGATAACTCATCAAATCAAAATCTCATTAACCAACTGGGACAAAAAAATTCACGCCAAGAAGAACAGGGATGCTATACCTTCCCTCTTCATTCATACCAATTTATGAGTAGCACATTATCTACATCTTTGTATTTGGCGGCATCCGCTACAGCCATCCCTCTATATAATGAGCCATATTTGCACATGAAAAATGATATTTTCTATCTCTCCTCATCTTTTAAAGAGTCTAAATGTGCAAACAATTCCTCTTTTGTCTTAAAGGTTTTATAATTACCTTTTGTAAGGTCTTCTTCACTTGCCTTTATTCTATCCTGCCACTCTTTGCTCCAGAAATATTCTTGTGATTTGGGAATTTCAACTCCATTGCGTTTCATAAAACTCCCTCCTTTCTTTTTCACATGAACATCATAACATAATTAACCATTATTTTACATACATTCATATTTCCCTAAAATTGTAACAAACCTACGCAGTATTACTGTTATCAGGAAACACCTATATACATATTCCGCAATATAATTCATTCTCAGTTGATGTCCTATGCCGTCTAACTTCTACTTTATATCTTCTATTATTTGTCTCTTATTTTATTTGGCTATACCGTCCATCTTCCCTATATTTTGAAATGTCTTAGAATTCCGATAAGGGTTTAGTCTTTGATATTACTCCATTCGTCTCGACAACATCCAGAAGGGAACAAGTGATATTGAGTAAATTGACCTCATTTTACACCTCATCATTTTAATCGTGACTCGTATCGAGAGATAGATAAGGATTTACTGGTAAACAATAAGCTACGGGAGTTCCTCAACGTCATTCTTCTCGCATCGGTTATTTTAGAAGTGCTGTGTATAACATCCTGCTTCATCCCAATTCCTGCTCCCATAAAAAGAGGACTGTACAATACATACAGTCCATATCCCCTAAACCTTATTCAACTACACCTTCAAGCAACTTGACATCTTCTCTTCGCAAAGCTTCTGTATTTACTATTGCCTCTTCTATAATCAACTCCTTGTGCCTGTATCTACCATAGAAGTTCTTGTTCTTCTTCGCCTCGAGTTTAGTTGTGATGCAGAATAGCACTTTGTTCTCATGCAGATGCTTTATATACTTCATCACTGTCTTTCTATCTAGCTGTGTCATCTTGGCAAGAGATTCAATGGTTGCCCATACTGCTTTATGCTCCATAGATTTATTCTTATGGTAGTACAGATGCGACACGATAGCTAAATAGATGATGAATAGCTTTGCTTTGTAATTTGATTGCATCATGGTTATCTTCTCAATATCAGATTCGAATACCTTTGCAAAGTTCCCTTCCTCTTTCTCACCAGTTGGCGCAATGAAATATGTCTGAGCAGGTTTCAGCTTCACTGCCTGCTTTGTCATTGGTCTATCTTCATAAATAGTGATGTAGTTCATCGCTTGCAAGCGAATAATGCTCTCCCTCGTTGCCTGACTAGCTTCTTTATTCTTAGGATTAACGCCTCTAACAAGCATCAAGTCATTAATACTTGTCATAGCTGATTGGGTAAGGTTGTTAACCAATGATTTAATCATCGCAAGATGAAGTATATCTAGGTCTCTTCCCTCGTAATCACTCTCATGCAGTAGGACTTTAGGGAACATAATGAATGACTCTTTTTGCTCCTCAATTATTGATTTTGGTAACTCTACTTCTGACACTTTACATTATCCTTATCTTTCAGCAGAATGACAGCTTACGCTGACCATGTGTTGCTCAAGCACATGTATTCATCTCTCCCTTCATATTTAGATTTAGAGACTCATTTAACTATGCTCCCCGAGACCGCTTGCGGGCGGGGGGCATAGTATTTCTCTCTTCTTCATTTCTTCTCTCTTCTTAATTTTGGGTCTTTTTACAGTACCACATTCTCCCGTTTTTTAATAGGGTTTGTCCACCTAGACCCCCTTTTTTTAGGGGAGTATATTCTAACATCCTCTACACCCCCCCCATTTTTAGGGGAGTCTAGGATTTGCATTTTGACCAATATCAAGCTGAGTTTCTAGGTCTCAGCATTCGCTCTTTATTACTTCTACTGCAATAAGATTCTTTCCAGTTGCTTAACAGCGCCTGTTCAATCCTACTGCAGCCGAGTTGAGCATTATAATGCCGAAATAAGTGTTTAATCATCTCATCATATGTCCATTCTCTTCCACTTTCATTCACAATTTCTCCTACCATTGCTTGTATTGCATTGGTCTTTGTTCTAGGATTGTGTGACTCATTAAACCATGGACACGCTTTGCGAATAACTCTTATCTCTTCTGCTTCAATCAATTCCAATGCCATTGGCACGAATACAACGCTTGTTGCACATCCTGCATCAATCCTTTGCTTCAGACCTTTGTTGATATGAGCAGGAGTTCCACCCTTCTTCACATACGCAGTTACAAATCTGTTTTGGAGGTCTACCGCCTTGCCTATATACCATATATGACCAAGCGTGTGGAATATATATAGTCCACTGACTTCTCTTAAACTGTTAATCATCTTTGGCACATCTTCAAACTTTTTTACAGATATCTTATCCACTACAAAACATTCTCCTTATCAAATTTACTTTGCTCTAGATATCGCTCTAACTTCTGCTTCATTGCTTTGGATAGGTCTCTATCTTCTCTCAATACTTTGCGTAAATAGTTGGCCTCCACATGTATTTCATGTGCAACTGCTTTGACTGTAATCATTTGCTGCGCTAGATTCATTCTTACTTCTGTTTGTAGATTCATCATTATTCTCCTGTTCTTGGTTGTATTTTGGAATTCAATAAGTCCTTGATGGTTAAATAAGAGAACGAGATATGTCTCGTCTGATATACCCTCATTATACTAAAACCACTATAATACTAAGGGTGCATGCTGATTCCCTATAGTTTTACTGACACTTTTGAGCACACATCCAATAAGTTAGATTTAACGATTAAACAGCAAATAACAGATAGTTTTCTTTATTGTTAAGATAAAGTAAAGATTATATTTCATTTTCATTACGAAGTGAATATTAATAATATATTGATTTTATTCATACATGCCCTTCAATCGCTCTAGCACTCGATTGTGGACAATTTGATAGCGCCCCGTTTCCCCAAGAGTCGTCTAGGCTAATAGAATTGAATCTGAGCCAAACTGTAAAGCCTTGTCCTGCTAATGCGATTAAATTAATCATAGATACCATGTTAACATCAAAAGAGATGAACAATAGAGAGCCATGATGTACAAACTTGTCAAAGGCATCATCAATACCTTTGATTTCAAATAAGGTCTTAGACAAAAGCAAAACCGTTCACCAAAGTGATGAACGGTTTTTTTATTGCTTTATACTTCAAAATCTTTAATTAGATTCATAATGGTGTAATCAGACCATTTGAGTTCGTTGTATTTGGGATTAAATACTTTAATAAGATACTGCTCTAGACTCTCTATTCTCCCTCTACTGCATGATGGTAATATGAGGATTTCCGCATGCTCTATTTCTTCGAAAAAGTGCCTTGTATTCAAGCTTTTGCCCGTCATATGGTCAATAACCCTATTAAGAACCTTTTTACCTCTTCCGATATACAAAAGAACACCGTCCTTATTATAGAGCCTATAAATGCCATTTGTGAGAACAGCAATACGACTACGTTTTCTTAAGGCTTTAATCCCCTCTTTGATATCCTTTCTCTCAATCAAAATAATACTGCAGTCTATGTCTATTTTTATCATGCTACAATGCCCCTCCAAGAAACTTAATATATCGAATTATATGCCCGCTTTATATAACCCTTAATTCAATTTTTCATTTGTTGGGATTTTTCCAAAAGAATTTACCCTTGTTAAACATCTAATGAATTAAGGGGATTATACTTATCATTTTGCTCTCTCAACTCGTTCCCCCACATAGCAACATACCTCATTGTAACCGCAATATTTTGATGTCTCATAAGCTTCTGGATGGCAAAGGCACTCATTCCAGACATAGCGAGTCTATGGCAAAATGTATGACGAAACGTATGGGCGGATACACGTATGTCTTTAAAATTCATTTTTTGCCCCAGATACTTAAAAACTAACATCAATGAGTTGTCAGTCATTTGGGTATTATCTCGCTTTACAAAAACATAGTCGCTTAAATTTCCCCAATATTGCTTACAGAAAGTTAGATACCCTGCCAGTTCCTTTGCTAACTTATCCGTAATGGGAATCGTTTCTTTTCTCCTGCTTTTTCCGAATACTGATATTGATTTATTTACAAAGTCAACGTCAGACCATTGAAGGTTGATAATTTCCCCCCGTCTTATCCCTGTGCCAAGAATCGTTATAATAATCATGTAATCCCGATATGCAACATAACTTTTTTCTCGCCGTTTGATACGTCTGTAAAAATTCAACATTTGCTTAATTTGTTCATCACTGAAAACATCAATCTTTACATCGTCTTTTTGTTGTTTAATTTTCTTGGCAGGGTTAGTTTTAATGACTTCACATTCAACCAAATAATTTAAAAATGCCCGTATCCTCAAAAGCTTGGTATTGATTGTTCCCGCTTTGTCGCCTTTTTCTTGGCAATACAAAAGATATTGCCGTACATGGCTGTAAGTAATGTCTTCAGCATTTACCACTTGGCTCTCAATGCAGTAATCCACAAATTTCCCTAAAAGCATCTCATAATTTTTGATGTTCGTTTTAGTCGTGTTCTTGAAACGTCTGTCATCCAAAAAGTCTTGATATGCAAATTTTAACAACAAAAAAACCACTCCCTAAATTTTATAGGAAGTGGTTATTGCTATTGATATAAGTTTTTCACATGACTACTTCACAAAATGAGTGAAGAAAGGGAAAGAAATAACCTTAACTATTTCTCTGACGAAAGGCTTAAAAGCCTTACATCATGCCGCCCATACCGCCCATACCCATGCCGCCCATGTCAGGCATTCCAGCAGCACCAGCTGGTTCTGGCTTGTCAGCAACAACTGCTTCAGTTGTTAAGAACATAGCCGCAACAGATGTAGCGTTTTGAAGAGCAGAGCGTGTAACCTTAGTAGGATCAACGATACCGGATTCTACCATGTTAACCCACTCGCCAGTAGCAGCATTAAAGCCATTACCTACCTCTTCATGTTTTAAGCGTTCTACTACTACAGAGCCTTCTAAACCTGCATTTTGAGCGATTTGACGAACAGGCTCTTCTAATGCACGCAATATGATGTTGATACCAGTTGCTTCATCGCCATCAGCTTGGATAGAAGCTACTTTATTGTATACGTTCATTAATGCAGTACCACCACCTGCAACAATACCTTCTTCTACTGCTGCACGTGTAGAGTTAAGAGCATCTTCAATACGAAGTTTGCGTTCTTTTAATTCTGTTTCTGTAGCTGCACCAACTTTAATTACTGCTACGCCGCCAGCTAATTTTGCTAAGCGTTCTTGTAATTTTTCGCGGTCAAACTCAGAAGTTGTTTCTTCTAATTGCGCACGAATTTGGTTGATACGTCCAGAAATCGCATCTACATCTCCTGCACCTTCTACGATTGTTGTATTTTCTTTTGTTACAACAATTTTAGCAGCGCGGCCTAGAGATGCTAAAGTAGCAGATTTAAGCTCACGGCCTAATTCTTCTGTAATTACTTCTCCACCAGTTAATGCCGCGATATCTTCTAGCATCGCTTTACGGCGGTCACCGAAACCAGGTGCCTTTACAGCTACTGCATTGAATGTACCGCGAAGTTTATTAACTACTAATGTAGCTAACGCTTCCCCTTCTACATCCTCAGAAATTAGTAATAAAGGACGGCCTTGTTGTACCACTTGCTCTAATACAGGTAAGATTTCTTGAATGCTTGTAATCTTTTTATCTGTAATTAAAACATATGGGTTTTCTAGAACTGCTTCCATTTTATCAGAATCAGTAATCATGTATGGAGATGCATAACCGCGGTCAAATTGCATACCTTCTACTACATCTAATTCTGTAGTAAAGCCTTTAGATTCTTCAAGTGTGATAACACCATCGTTACCTACACGTTCCATAGCTTCAGCAATTAATTGACCTACTTCATCGTCAGCCGCTGAGATAGCTGCTACTTGAGCGATAGAAGCTTTTCCTTCGATTGGCTTAGAAATAGCCTTTAATTCTTCAATCGCCACAGTTACCGCTTTTTCCATTCCTTTGCGAACACCCATTGGATTAGCTCCTGCTGTAACGTTCTTCAAGCCTTCACGAATCATCGCTTGCGCTAATACAGTTGCAGTAGTTGTACCATCACCAGCTACATCGTTTGTTTTGCTAGCAACTTCTGCTACTAATTTTGCACCCATGTTTTCAAATGCATCTTCTAATTCGATTTCCTTAGCGATTGTTACACCGTCATTTGTAATTAGAGGAGAACCGAACTTCTTCTCTAACACAACGTTACGTCCTTTTGGTCCAAGTGTAACCTTTACAGCATTTGCAAGTGTATCTACCCCGCGAAGCATCGCACGACGAGCGTCTTCACTGAATTTAATCTCTTTAGCCATATTAATCTTGACCCCCTTAATTTTTTAAAGTTGTATATTAACCAATAATTGCTAAAATGTCGCTTTCACGTAAAATTAAATATTCATTACCTTCGTATTTTACTTCTGTGCCAGCATATTTGGAGAAGATAATATGGTCGCCTGCAGCCACCTCTAGAGCCACACGCTCACCATTGTCTAGTACACGACCTGTTCCAACTGCCACTACCTTACCTTCTTGAGGTTTTTCTTTTGCAGTATCTGGTAATACAATACCGCTTGCAGTTTTTTCCTCTGCTTGAACTAGCTCAATTACAATGCGATCACCTAATGGCTTTAACATTCAAACAACCTCCTCTATACTTATGTAAATACTCATCATTATTAGCACTCTTTATCATTGAGTGCTAACACACTTATTATAATAATGAATCTAAATTCCGTTTGCAAGTAAAAAGATATCTTTTTTTATGAAACATTAACTATACTCTTTTTAGTTAAGGGATATTTCAAATCACACATCATTTTTGACAATCATTCTACCAACAACAGTATCTCTCCATGCACCCCTATACACACCGTACTATTGTTGCCGATACACATTTAATTCATTCCTGACGATTTCCAGACATATTATATGGTACAATGAGATGAAGTGGTCGTTTGGAATGGTACTTTTTCTTACAGATATGTTTCATGTAAAGATAAATTGAAATCACCTGCCTAATAACTGTTTCTCTACAAAAAAACATTTTCCTTTTTTCTTCTATAATATTCTATACATAAAAAGGGGTCATATAATTTGGAAAAGCGTTACTGGTTTGTCATTCTTACGTATGTATTGATGCAGCTGTCCAGCGCTATCGGTGTACCGTTACTCATAAAATCCGGTTTGTATGAACAAGGGAATCGAGATATTTGGACACAGTTAAAAATTGCTTCTGGTCACTGGGCTATCATTAGCTTTGTAGCAGCTCTTTTAATTATTCTATTTTTACTCCGAAAGGATATACAAGACCGCCATTTAGACCGAAGTCGTGCGGATATGTCAGGTACGATTGGATGGATGATTGGCGGAGTATTTCTGGCTCTGATTGCACAAATGGTTGCGGCAAATATTGAGGTACATCTGCTTAATATTAAAGCCCAATCAGAAAATACAAAAAATTTAATAGAAATTGTGACCTTAACACCGTGGTTTATTCTTGTTACTTCGGTGCTCGCTCCTATCTTAGAGGAAATTGTTTTTAGAAAGATTTTATTTGGTACACTATATAAACGAACAAATTTTTTTATTGCAGCGATTTTAAGTTCTCTCATCTTTGCAGCTGTACATTTTGATTTTACGCATCTGCTGATTTACACATCGATGGGATTTGTATTTGCATACTTGTATGTCAAAACAAAACGAATTATCGTTCCTATAATGGCACACGTTATGATGAATACTTTTGTCATTCTGATTCAAGTTGTCTTCAAAGATGATATTGAACAGATTATGAAACAAGCGGAACAGCTGCAATCATCCATCGGAGGATTCTAATTATGCGAAGTTCACCATTATTGATGGGGTCTCTTTACTTTTTACTCGGCTCTGTTTTTACATATTTAGCAATCATGAGTGTAGAGAACACCATTTGGAACTTTTATACACTTCTGCTCATTTTTATTGCAACTTTAGATTTTGGATTAGCACTCCGTTTACTAATCTTGAATAGAAGAATCAACAAATAAAAAAGAGATAACAAATAAAACGTAGGCTCATAGCCTACGTTTTATTCATTTGACGGATAATTTTTTAGAAAATACGCTAAGGTTTGCAATTCCACCGCTAAATCAATATGGTGAATACGGATATGCTCCGGGACATTAATGCGGGCAGGCGTAAAATTCAAAATACCTTGAATTCCTTTTTGCGCCAATCTATCTGCAATAGGCTGAGCCGCTCCTGCAGGAACTGTTAAGATAGCAACCCTTACCTCGGCAGGCAATTCCTCTTCCAAATTATCAAGGTTATGGACCATAACACTGCCAATTTTTTTACCGATTTTATCTTCATCTACATCGAAAGCGATTTCAATCTTTGTGTTATTATTTTTCGTGAAGTTATAGTTTAGAAAAGCAGTTCCTAAATTGCCAACACCAATTAGAGCAACGCTCATAATTTCATCCTGATCCAGCGTTTTACGAAAAAAAGAAAGGAGATAGTTTACATTATAACCATACCCTTTTTTTCCTAAGGCTCCAAAATAAGAAAAGTCCCTTCGAATTGTAGCGGAATCCACTTTAACCGCTTCGCTGAGTTCCGCAGATGATACTCTCTGTTTTCCAGAAAGAGACAGATTTTTAATAAATCGATAATACAATGGCAATCGTTTGGCAGTAGCTTGCGGAATTTTAGGTTGATCCATTTTCTCCCTCCTCTCATATCCTTCTATATATTAAGGTGTAAAAAACTCACGAAAGATTATCATTGTAAAACTTTCCTTGTATAATGTAAAAAGACGGTTATCCTTAAAATCAACTATACACCATTTTTAGTAATGTTGAAAAACATAAGTTCCATGCAGGTGGTGCTAATAAAAATATATTTTATGTAAAGAATTGAGGTGGGCTTATTGATACTTTTACAAGTAAATCAAATCACTAAACTTTTCGGTGCTGATACTATTTTATCCAATATTAAGCTCGAAGTTCAATCAAATGACCGCATTGCTCTTGTTGGTCGCAACGGTGCTGGTAAATCAACCTTATTAAAAATTATTGCTGGAGAATTATCTTATGACGGCGGAGAAGTGATAAAACCTAAGGATGTTACGATTGGATACCTAGCTCAAAATACAGGCCTTGAAACTTCCCTTACTATATGGGATGAAATGCTGACTGTCTTTGACGAGGTTCGCAAAATTGAAGCTTCCCTCCGAAAGATTGAACACGATATGGGCGAAGAGAAAATTTTACAAGATCAAGCTCGATATGAGAAATTGCTGCAAGAATACGACCGTTTACAGCAGCTTTACAAGGATAAAGACGGCTATCAATATGAAGCTGATGTTCGTTCTATATTGAGCGGTTTAGGATTTAGCAGCAACAGCTATACTACCTATATTTCCACATTAAGCGGAGGACAAAAGACACGTTTGGCATTAGGAAAATTACTGCTAACAAGACCGGATATCCTTATTATGGACGAACCGACGAACCATTTGGACATTGAAACACTTACTTGGCTTGAACAATACTTACAAGGCTATCCTGGCGCCATTTTAATTGTATCTCACGATCGTTATTTCTTAGATAAAGTAGTTACACAAGTATATGAAATTTCCAATACACAAAGCAAGCGTTATGTTGGAAATTACAGTAAATACCTAGAATATAAAGCTGAGTGGTATGAGCAGGAGCTTAAACAATATGAGAAGCAGCAAGAAGAGATAGCCAAACTAAAAGACTTTGTACAACGGAACATCACTAGGGCATCTACTACGAAACGAGCGCAAAGCAGACGAAAACAACTTGAAAAAATGAATGTACTGGACAAACCTCTCGGAGATGAAAAATCAGCATCTTTTCATTTTCAGATTGAACGGCCAAGCGGCAATGATGTACTACAAGTAAAAGAAGCTGCTATCGGTTATACAAAAGAACAACCCGTTATCGAAAACATTACCTTTCAAATTTCAAGAGGAGACAGCATCGCATTAGTAGGGCCAAATGGAATTGGGAAATCTACTCTCCTCAAATCCATAATCGATAAAATTTCTCTGCAGCATGGCACAATTACTTTTGGATCTAATGTTGCTACTGGTTATTATGATCAAGAGCAGGCAGATTTAACATCTTCGAAACGCGTATTAAACGAATTGTGGGATGAATTCCCTCTTACGCCTGAAAAAGAAATTCGTACAGTACTTGGAAATTTTCTTTTTTCCGGAGAGGATGTACTAAAACCCGTCTCTTCTTTAAGCGGTGGTGAAAAAGCACGCTTGGCTCTTGCAAAACTTATGATGCAAAAGTCTAATTTTTTAATTCTGGACGAACCGACCAATCATCTAGATTTAAGCAGTAAAGAAATACTGGAGAATGCTTTAATAGACTTTCCTGGTACAATCTTGTTCGTTTCTCATGATCGCTATTTTATTAATCGTGTTGCTACCAAAGTGTTAGAACTGTCCAAACAAGGTGTTCATCAATATTTAGGAGATTATGATTACTATACAGCAAAAAAAGCGGAGATGTTAGAGCGTGAAAGCATAGAAATAGAAAAGAACGCCCCTATTGTAGTAACAAATAGTAATCAAACCGAAGAAAAGAAAAGTTATTTAGAAGAAAAAGAACGAAAGAAATTAGAGCGGCAGCGTATCCGTAAAATCGAAGAGCTAGAAGAAGAAATTATGATGCTGGAAGAAGAAATCACTGCATTAGAAGAAGAATTGTGTCAACCTGAAGTGTATCAAGACTATGAAAAACTTCAACATATCAACGATGAGAAACAAAAGTTACAAAACCGTCTCCATTCTCATATGGAAGAATGGGAAAAGTTGCAGCTAGAAATATAAAAGTCAGTGTATCCACACACTGACTTTTTTTATACTCACAATATCCACAATTTTATACACAATTACTTCTTTCATATATAGGTTTTCCACTGTTTTTTCCACATTATCCACATTATCAAACAAGATTCTAATCATTATGATACCGCTTTATCCTAAGAGGAAAGTGATGTATTCCACAAGTTATCAACATTTTTTTGATTAACCTGTGGATAACTTATTACATTCTCTCGATATCTAAGCCTGGATTAGCATTTAGTGCTAGTGTAGCCCGTTTCCCTTTTTGATACGCAACTGTTCCGGCAACTGCAATCATAGCCGCATTATCAGTACACAGAGAAAGTGGCGGGATGATTAATTGCATAGTATCTAGAGTTGTAAAGCTCGTTTCTAAGGTCGAACGCAGCCCTTTATTAGCAGCTACTCCTCCTGCAAGCAACACTTGCTTTACTTTATACTCTTGTGCAGCTCTTAATGTTTTTGTCACTAATACATCAATAACACTTTCTTGAAAGCTTGCAGCTAAATCTTCAGGTGCAATTTCTTCTCCTCGTTGTTTCGCATTATGAACGGTATTAATAACAGCGGATTTTAAACCACTAAAGCTAAAATCATAAGAATCGGCCTCAAGCCACGCTCGAGGCAAATCAATAATAGGTTGACCTTCATGAGCTAACCGATCAATATACGGGCCCCCTGGATAAGGCAGTGACAATGTACGCGCTACCTTATCATATGCCTCTCCTGCTGCATCATCTCTTGTTTCCCCAATCACCTCAAAGGAATTATGCTCTCTCATGTACACGAGCTCTGTATGCCCTCCTGACACTACTAACGCTAATAGCGGGAACTCTAATTCCTCTACAAGTTGGTTAGCATAAATATGTCCGGCAATATGATGAACTGGTACGAGTGGAATATCATGAGCAAAAGCTAGAGCCTTTGCAGCGTTTACACCTATTAAAAGTGCACCAACAAGCCCGGGTCCTTCCGTCACTGCAATAGCATCAATATCATCAAATGTTATTTCTGCTTGTTTCATCGCTTCTTCTAGTACAATTGTAATTTGTTCTACATGATGACGTGAAGCGATCTCTGGAACAACCCCTCCAAATCGCTTATGACTTTCAATTTGTGATGCCACCACATTTGAGAGTATTTCTGTTCCATCTTTAATTATCGCAACTGCAGTTTCATCACAACTTGTTTCAATTCCCAATACAATGATATGTTCTTTTGTCATTATAAATTCACCCACATTACAAGAGCATCTTCTCCATTATCCGTGTAGTATTTCTTGCGAATGCCGCCGTCTTGAAAGCCCATTTTACGATATAATTTTTTAGCTGGTTCATTAGATACTCGGACTTCTAGTGTCATTGTTTTCGCTCCTAAGTTTATTGCCTTTTCCATAACTTTTTGCAATAACATTTCACCTAACTTTCGTCCTCGGTACTCAGGTAAAACAGCTATATTTGTTATATGGGATTCGTCTAAAATAATCCACAGTCCGCAATAACCAATGATTTGTCCATTTTCCTCCATAACCGTATAACAAGCAAATTCGTTAACGATTAATTCACGTTCAAATGCTTCATATGTCCACGGTATAGCAAAAGATGCCTGCTCGATTTTAACAATTTGTTCAATATCTTCTTCCGTCATTTGGCGGAATGCTACTAAAGTATTCATTATAAACCCTCTATCATTTTTGGTTAGCAATCCAGTTGGCTTCTGCTTCCGCTAAGCGAATATAATTCGGAACGAAAGCATGTACAGGCTGCTCTTCTTTTTTTAATCCTAAAAATGCGAGCTCGCTTGGTCTAGGGTTATATTCAGGAGCCTTAGCAAAAACTGCCCTCTCTCCAAGAGTATCCCTAATAATTGATTGATGAATAGATACATCATTCCCTAAAAATAAGATTGGTGTATCTAGTTCCTTTAACTGCTGAAGCCAATCTTCAATAAGAATAATCTGGTCCTCTTCTATAATGGTTATCGTTTCACCTGTATATTCATACAATCCTGTATAAACTTGCTGTCTTCTTGCATCAAAAAGGGGACAAATATATCCGGAGAAATACGAACCATTTGCTGCTAACACTGCTAGACTGGATACACCGACGATTGGAATATTCAAAGACCAAGCCATGGTCTTTGCCACCGTCACTCCAATCCGTACACCTGTATAAGAGCCTGGACCAGAAGCAACTACAATCTTCTCTAATTGATTTGGTTTAATCTCACACTCTTTCATCAATTGTTCTATAGCCGGCATTAAACGTACAGAATGGTTTTTCTTTAAATTCGTAATTATTTCTCCGACAACAGTATCTCCATCCAATAATGCTACACCCATAGTATAATTGGAAGTATCAATAGCCAATACTTTCATCGTTTAAAAGCTCCTCACATAATTGAATATAACGGCCTCCTACTGGTTCAAGTACTAGCCGCCTCTTTTCTTCTCCTTCATGATAGATACTT
This sequence comes from Bacillus sp. 165, assembly GCF_017742235.1. Lineage (GTDB taxonomy): Bacteria > Bacillota > Bacilli > Bacillales > Bacillaceae_G > JAGHKQ01. The sequence continues at coordinate 999 of NZ_JAGHKQ010000022.1, read as the reverse complement.
ATTTTTAAAAGAGTGGAAGGGAGATATGGTGCGATCAAATGAGCCCATTCAACAACAGTTACTCCGTCTCCATAAAAGTATTCATCAAATCCTAAATCTTCCTCATTGTTTTCTAAGCGATATACATCCATATGATACAAAGGAAGATTCCCTTGATATTCTTTAATTAAATTAAACGTGGGACTATTTACTACTCTCTTTACTCCCAACCCCTTTGCTAGTCCTTTAGTAAACGTTGTTTTCCCTGCTCCTAAATCTCCTTCTAAAATGAAGACATCTTTTGGTCTTGCTATCATTCCTAATTTTCTTGAGAGCTCCATCGTTTCTTCCGGAGAAGAAGTAATAATTTCATAAGTAGACAAAGTATTTCACCCGCCCAGTCTTCAATTATTCGTAGTATATCCGATTATACACCGCTTGAACAACCGTACCAGAAAATAACCTCTTATTTCTTTTAATACTAGCAGCATTACTCAATGTTACACATTGTACATTATTTAGTAAAAAGAAGAAGTCTTGCCTTAGCCTTTTTAATGCTACTAGACGAATCCTGCTACGAATCCAGGGTAAATACCCTTAAAATATACATGTTCAAACTATTTCACTATGTATTCTATAGCTTTAACAAAAAACCCTTAGGAGGTTTTCCTAAGGGTGCTTAGCTTTATGTATAGTATTGTAAACATAAAAAAACACGAAACCCTCTGTTTCGTCTCTTCTATTTTATAAAAATGGCGGTCCCGACCGGGATCGAACCGGCGATCTCCTGCGTGACAGGCAGGCATGTTAACCGCTACACCACGGGACCATTGGTTGCGGGGACAGGATTTGAACCTGCGACCTTCGGGTTATGAGCCCGACGAGCTACCAGACTGCTCCACCCCGCGATAATAATAATATATCGGCCTAGCGACGTCCTACTCTCACAGGGACAAGGTCCCAACTACCATCGGCGCTGAAGAGCTTAACTTCCGTGTTCGGAATGGGAACGGGTGTGAC
>NZ_JAGHKQ010000021.1 GCF_017742235.1 Bacillus sp. 165 | reverse complement strand
TCACACCCGTTCCCATTCCGAACACGGAAGTTAAGCTCTTCAGCGCCGATGGTAGTTGGGACCTTGTCCCTGTGAGAGTAGGACGTCGCTAGGCTAGACATCGTTCCGCAGTAGCTCAGTGGTAGAGCATTCGGCTGTTAACCGAACGGTCGTAGGTTCGAGTCCTACCTGCGGAGCCATGCTTCCATAGCTCAGTAGGTAGAGTACTTCCATGGTAAGGAAGAGGTCACCGGTTCGATCCCGGTTGGAAGCTTATGTTGAAAAATTTTGGCCCGTTGGTCAAGCGGTTAAGACACCGCCCTTTCACGGCGGTAACACGGGTTCGAATCCCGTACGGGTCACCATTATAGTGGAGGATTAGCTCAGCTGGGAGAGCACCTGCCTTACAAGCAGGGGGTCGGCGGTTCGAGCCCGTCATCCTCCACCATATATCGGAGGGGTAGCGAAGTGGCTAAACGCGGCGGACTGTAAATCCGCTCCCTATGGGTTCGGCGGTTCGAATCCGTCCCCCTCCACCATTTTTATTAGAATAAATTTTATTGAATAAGAAGTGGGAAACTTGAGAAAATAAACTTGTGAAGGTTTGTTTTTTATTTTCCAGATTTAAAAGATATATTTAACTTGTTATTTTATTGGGCTATAGCCAAGCGGTAAGGCAACGGACTTTGACTCCGTCATGCGTTGGTTCGAATCCAGCTAGCCCAGCCATATAACGAGCCATTAGCTCAGTCGGTAGAGCATCTGACTTTTAATCAGAGGGTCGAAGGTTCGAGTCCTTCATGGCTCATATTGCGGAAGTAGTTCAGTGGTAGAATACAACCTTGCCAAGGTTGGGGTCGCGGGTTCGAATCCCGTCTTCCGCTCCATTTGGGGCCTTAGCTCAGCTGGGAGAGCGCCTGCCTTGCACGCAGGAGGTCAGCGGTTCGATCCCGCTAGGCTCCACCATCTACATACACACTATATATTTGCCTTAGATCGGAACTCGGTCTAAGGCTTTTTTATTATTGCTTTGTACCCTTTTGTTCTTTGTTTATTTACTTATAACATTTTTACAAATTTAAAATTTTACCGTTTATTTTGAATAGAACATAGCGTCATGCTGCTTAGTATAGATATAAGCATAAAAGGGCTAGAGGGAAGAGGTATTATAGTCAAAGCTATCTAACTAACACCAGAGGGTGTAAGAGTCGTTTATCAAGAGTTGATTAATGATAAGGAACATATCGTAATCGAATCAGAAGCTAAAGAAGAGCAGCAAATGAGCATTGAAATGGAAGCCACTTTTACAGCAGGTGAAAAGACAGAAGCTCAAGCTACTGCTATACCCGATAATACAAGCAACTAATCAGCAGCGATCCACAAGTTGCAAAGGTAGTAGTGAAAACAGGATGATTATACATGGAAGTACAAAAAGCAGGCTTATTAATAGTCTGCTTTTTTCTTTGTATTAGGGGATTTACGACCTTTTAATTGAGAAGAAGTAAGAGTGAAATACATTTTCATTTTTATTAGTTATTTTTTTATGTAATATTTTATGCGAAATCAACCTCTTTAACTACGAATAAATATGGGTATTCATATGCATATGATTGTATGCAATGTATAAATAAACAAAAAAATGTTCAGTTGAGTCAGGCAATATAAAAGATTTAAAATATTTAGTGTAGGAATAGGAGGGGTATACAATGAAAAGAGAAATTTCAATTGTGGGAGTACCGATGGACTTAGGGCAAACAAGACGTGGAGTCGATATGGGGCCAAGCGCTATTCGATATGCAGGGTTAATTGAACGATTAGAGAGAAATCAATATGGTGTGGAAGACTTAGGGGATCTACGTATTGAGCGTACAAATAGACAAAAGAACGATAATCCAAAACTGAAAAATCTTGAGCAAGTTGTAGAAGTATGTGGTGAACTAGCCTCTAAAGTGGATGATATTATCGGACGTGAGCGGTTTCCGCTTGTGCTCGGAGGCGACCACAGTATTGCAATAGGTACTTTAGCTGGAATTGCTAAACATTATGATAATCTCGGAGTAATTTGGTATGATGCCCATGGAGATTTGAATACAGAAGAAACGTCTCCTTCTGGTAATATTCATGGAATGTCATTGGCTGCAAGCTTAGGATTTGGTGATTCTTCTTTAACAAACCTATATGGTGAATATCCTAAAATTAAAAAAGAAAATGTTGTTATTATTGGGGCTCGTGCATTGGATGAGGGAGAAAAAGATTTTATCCGCGAGCAAGGTATTAAAGTGTTTACAATGCATGAAATTGATCGAATGGGCATGACAGCAGTTATAGAAGAAACTATTCAGTACTTGTCTCACACTGACGGAGTTCACTTATCGTTGGATTTAGATGGACTGGACCCACATGATGCACCGGGGGTTGGAACACCTGTAATTGGCGGACTAAGTTATCGCGAAAGTCACTTAGCGATGGAAATGTTGGCGGAATCAGGGATTGTTACATCAGCAGAGTTTGTGGAAGTTAATCCTATTTTAGATGAAAAGAATAAAACAGCAATTACTGCTGTTGCATTGATGGGATCGCTGTTCGGAGAAAAATTGAAGTAAAACAAGAGTGCTCTACTGTTCAAAGCAGTAGAGCTTTTTATGTGTAAGCAGGAAATTAATATCGGTGCGTTGATTACTCTATTTCTACCACACAGGTTAACTTGTTTATTAGTTTAATGAAAAGGTGGCATGCTTTATTTCATATCTGTCATTATGTCTATATGAAACAGGAGATAATTTCAGTTTTGGTTTTTATTCATTCATCAGGAAACTGTTAGTTATTTGTAATTATCCATCTAATAATGTATGGTATAATTAATTAGTTAACGCTTTGAAATACATATTGATGGAGGAAGGTACATGCTCTCTGGAGATATGACAGTGATTTTAAAATATCTCAGTAATATAGTTGATATAGCCCTTGTATGGTTTGTTATATATAAATTGATTCTGCTGATTCGCGGAACAAAGGCAGTGCAGCTGTTAAAAGGAATTATAGTGATTGTTGTAGTAAGGATACTTAGCAGTGTATTTAAGCTTCATACATTGCAGTGGTTGATGGACCAAGCTTTAACATGGGGTTTTTTGGCCGTCATTATTATTTTCCAACCGGAGCTGCGCCGGGCCTTGGAGCAATTGGGAAGAGGAAGTTTATTTTCTAGAGGTATGAATCATGAGGAAGATGAACAAGCGAGCATCGTAGATTCTATTGTGAAAGCTGTAGAGTATATGGCTAAGCGTAGAATCGGGGCCTTGATCTCCGTAGAGAGAGAGACAGGCATGAATGATTATATTGAAACTGGAATCTTAATGGATGCAGCGTTATCTTCTGAGCTATTGATTAATATTTTCATTCCGAATACTCCTCTTCACGATGGAGCTGTGATTATGCAAAAAGATAAAATCACAGCAGCAGCTTGCTACCTGCCCCTCTCTGAAAGTCCGTTCATTTCTAAGGAATTGGGAACAAGACATAGAGCAGCTCTTGGCATCAGTGAGGTAACAGATAGTGTAACTATCGTAGTATCAGAAGAAACAGGAACTATTTCCTTAACAAAAAATGGAGAACTTCATCGTGAATTAAAGTCAGAGCAGCTTCGAGAGATGTTGATAAAAGAATTAAATCCTCATACCAAACCATCTTCTTCATCTCTTTGGAATTGGAGGGGGAAGAAGCATGGATAAGTTGATGGATAATCATTGGATATTGAAAGGTATTGCGTTACTTTTGGCGCTGATGTTGTATATAACAATTAACCTGGAAAACCAGCCTCAATCTAACTTAAGTCCAATGAGCTTTCCAGGTTCAAAAACAACAGATACATTGAAGAATGTAGCGGTCTCAGTAGATTATAATAATGAAAAATATATCGTCACAGGTGTACCTCAAGAAGTAACACTTACTTTGAAAGGCCAAAATAGTAAAATTCAATCTACAAAGGTAAAGCAGCAATATGAAGCCTATATGAATCTTACAGGCTACTCTGTCGGTGAATACGATGTTCCGTTACAATATCGCGGAGTATCGGATGAGTTAGCTGTAACTGTACAGCCCTCTCATGCGAAAATTATTATTCAAGAGAAGGTAACAAAGGAATTTCCTGTAGAAGTCGAGTATAAAAACGAGCAGCAAATGAAAGAAGGCTATACAGCACAAGAGCCCTCTATTAATACAAAAACAGTTAAAATAGCAGGGGCAAAACAGTTGATTGAACAAATAGCATATGTCCGTACTTATGTGGACCTTAAAGGTCTAGATGAAACAGTGACCAAACAGGTGAAAGTCTATGCATATGATAAATACGAAAATAAACTTTCGATAGAACCGGAACCGTCTACAGTAAATGTGACAGTACCAGTAATAAGTCCAAAAAAGACGGTACCTATAGAGGTTACAAAGGTTGGCAGTTTGCAAGAGGGAGTCAGTATTACAAGTTTGCAAATTGAACCGAGTCAAGCTACTATTTATGGACCAAAAGATGTACTGGATAAGCTAGATGCTTTACAAGGGGTAGAAGTAGATTTAAGTAAAATAAGTGAGAATACAACATTAGAACTACCTCTTTCCATCCCAAAAGGAGCAACAATAGTGACTCCTGAAAAAGTCAAGATAACCATAGAAGTAGAAAAACAAGAGAGAAAATCTCTAGGAGCTGTGCCACTAAAGGTTATGGGACTTGCGGAGACTTTAAATCTCAGTTTTTTAGATCCGAAAAATGGATTTGTAACTGTAGATGTGATAGGAAAATCCAGCGTGGTCAATAAATTGAATGCATCACAAATACAAGCGCTTATCAATGTTTCTGATCTTGTCCAAGGGGAGCATGATGTAGCAATTGAGGTAAGCGGTCCGAAAGATGTAACATTGGAAATTAAACAACAAAATGCAAAAGTAGAACTAATAAGTAAAGGTTGAGAAGTTGCAGATAACATCAAAGGGGCGATTCAATCATGGGTAAATATTTTGGAACTGACGGTGTTCGCGGTATAGCAAATAGTGAACTGACACCTGAATTAGCATTTAAAATTGGGAGATTTGGCGGGTATGTATTAACGAAAAATACAGAGCGTCCAAAAGTACTTATCGGTCGTGATACGCGTGTTTCTGGTCATATGCTCGAAGGAGCATTAGTAGCAGGGCTTCTTTCAATCGGAGCAGAAGTAATGCGTCTTGGTGTTATTTCTACTCCAGGTGTAGCATATTTAACAAAAGCGTTGGGAGCACAAGCGGGTGTTATGATTTCTGCGTCACATAACCCTGTTCAGGATAATGGAATTAAGTTTTTTGGTCCTGACGGCTTCAAATTGTCAGATGAACAGGAACTTGAAATCGAAGCGTTAATTGATCAGGAGATAGATGAGCTTCCTCGTCCTGTCGGCGCAGATTTGGGACAAGTAAATGATTACTTCGAAGGTGGTCAAAAATACTTGCAATACTTAAAACAAACTGTTGATGAGGACTTCTCTGGCTTACATGTAGCCTTAGATTGTGCACATGGAGCAACATCGTCATTAGCCCCATACTTATTTGCTGATTTAGAGGCTGATATTTCTACTATGGGAACAGCACCAAACGGCATTAACATTAATAAGGGAGTAGGTTCTACTCATCCTGAAGCGTTAGCAGCCTTCTTAAAGGAAAAAGGGGCCGATGTGGGATTGGCATTTGATGGAGACGGAGACCGTCTAATTGCAGTAGATGAAAATGGAAACATCGTCGATGGCGATCAAATCATGTATATTTGTGCCAAGTATATGAAAGAAACAGGAAGGCTGAAGCAGCAAACCGTTGTCTCCACAGTTATGAGCAACCTTGGCTTTTATAAAGCGATAGAGACACAAGGGATTAAAAGTGCGCAAACAGGAGTAGGAGACCGTTATGTTATGGAGGAAATGCGTAAGGGCGGTTATAATCTAGGAGGAGAACAGTCCGGTCATATTATTTTCCTAGACTATATTACAACAGGCGATGGTATGTTAAGCGCTATTCAGCTTGTAAATATTATGAAGGCAACAGGAAAAACATTATCCCAGTTAGCCAATGAAATGAAGAAATATCCACAAGTATTAGTTAACGTTCGTGTAACAGATAAAGTAAAAGCGTTAGAAAATGACCGTATCCAGACAGAGATTCGTGTGGTAGAAGAAGAGATGAATGGAAACGGGCGTGTATTAGTACGTCCATCAGGCACGGAGCCTTTAATTCGTGTAATGGCAGAAGCGCCTACACAAGAGGATTGTGAAGCCTTTGTAAATCGAATTGTAGCAGTAGTAAAAGAAGAAGCGGGCGCTTAGTAAAGAGCAGAAATAAAATGAACGATATGCATAAGAGGAACCAATTGTTCTTCTTATGCATATTATTTTTTAAGGGTAAAAGGTACTCTGAGCATATTGATTTGCATTTGTTATAACAAGAAACGCAATGAAAGGGGTTACAATAATCTTTTTATTGACGAGAGTTTACTTATTGTTATAAGATGGGTTTGTTCTTTTTCTCAGCAAGGAAAAAATTATAAAGCGCCAGAACTACTGAGTGTAGTTGACGAGGAGGAGTTTTATCGAGGATTTCGGCGGATGACTCCCGGTTACTTATCATAACCGAAAGTTCTTATTAAAACAAAGAGGTGACTCTGTGGACAAAGGTAAGAGCAATGATGAGTGAAAAAGAACAACAAATAAAACATGGGAATTGATTAGAGTATGGACGGAAAAGAAACTCTATATCAAATTGCATGTCTGAATTAGCAGAAGAGAGAGGAAGGTGAAGGTCGTTACGGGATTATGAAGCCTAACGGTCTTTAGAAGCATCCCCTCATGTTTGTTGTTCCCTTTTTAGCATATAGGAAAAGTATGCTTATTTATATGTGGGTTTACAGTTTCGTGGGATTTGCTTCTGTTAGTGAATAATAAGCCATGTGCGTAACGACGTGCAGTATGTGTGGAATCGTAGGAATTATTGGTCATCAGGATGCGAAGGAAATTTTATTAAAAGGGCTAGAGAAGTTAGAGTATCGTGGATATGACTCCGCAGGTATCGCAGTGCAGGGAGCTGAAGGAGTAGTAGTATTCAAGGAAAAGGGACGTATTGCAAAGCTTCGTGAAAGTGTAGACTTTTCAATGGATGCTTCTGCTGGTATTGGTCATACTCGTTGGGCAACTCATGGAGTACCGAGTAAAGTGAATGCTCATCCGCATCAAAGTGCATCTCAACGTTTTACACTTGTACACAACGGTGTGATTGAAAACTATGAGTTATTAAAGAATGAATATTTACAAGATGTAACATTCGTTAGTGAAACAGATACAGAAGTAATTGTGCAGTTGTTAGAGAAGCAGGTGAATAAGGAGACTTGTGTAGAGGAAGCATTTCGTAAAACATTGCAGCTGCTGCATGGCTCTTACGCAATTGCTTTATTAGACAATGAAAATCCAGGGATGATTTATGTAGCAAAAAACAAGAGTCCGCTGTTGGTTGGTGTTGGTGATAATTTCAACGTAGTTGCAAGCGATGCTATGGCAATGCTGCAAGTGACAAACCAATTTATCGAGCTTACAGATAAGGAAATGGTACTTGTAACGGATGAATCTATCACAATTAAAAATTTAAACGGTGATATTATTGAACGTAAGCCGTTTACAGCAGAATTAGATGCAAGCGATATTGAAAAAGGTACGTATCCTCATTTCATGTTAAAGGAAATTGATGAACAGCCGCTTGTTATTCGCAATATTATTCAAAGGTATCAAAATGAAGATGGAGAAATCGAATTAAGTCAAGACATTCGTAATGCGATTTTAGATAGCGACCGCGTCTACATTATCGCATGTGGAACGAGCTACCATGCAGGACTTGTAGGGAAGCAATTCATTGAACGCTATACAAAGGTTCCGGTAGAGGTTCATGTAGCAAGTGAGTTCTCTTACAATATGCCATTGTTAACAGAAAGACCATTCTTCATCTATATTTCTCAAAGCGGTGAAACAGCTGATAGCCGTGCTGTGCTTGTTCAAACGAACGCAATGGGTTATAAAGCCTTAACAATAACAAATGTTCCTGGTTCTACACTTTCTCGTGAAGCAAGCTATACGCTGCCATTACATGCAGGTCCAGAAATAGCGGTTGCCTCTACGAAAGCTTACACTGCTCAGCTAGCAGTATTAGCAATTCTTGCGATTGATATAGCAAAAGCAAAAGGCTTATCTGTTGATTTCGACTTGATTCAGGAATTGGGTCTTGTAGCTAATGCAATGGAAGTGCTTTGTGGTGAGAAAGAAGAGATGGAGAACATTGCATCTGAATATCTTGCAACAACTCGTAATGCATTCTTCATCGGCCGCGGCGTTGACTTCTATGTTGGCTTAGAAGGTGCATTAAAGCTAAAAGAGATCTCTTATATTCAGGCAGAAGGATTTGCAGGCGGTGAGTTAAAGCATGGTACAATTGCTTTAATTGAAAATGGTACACCAGTTATTGCTTTGGCTACACAAGAGCATGTAAACCTTGGCATTCGCGGCAATGTGAAGGAAGTAGTGGCACGCGGTGCAAACCCATGCATTATCTCTATGAAAGGCTTAGAGATGCAAGGCGATCGCTTTGTTGTACCATCTGTACATGAAGCATTTGCTCCTCTTGTATCAGTAATACCGTTACAACTCATCTCATATTATGCAGCATTGCATCGTGAGTGCGACGTTGATAAGCCTCGTAACTTAGCTAAGTCGGTTACAGTGGAGTAAAAATAAATTAGTATGAAGTATCATTGTTGAATAACAAAAAAGTTGGGAACTGACTCAATGTATAGATAGGAAAAAGCATCGATAAACAATCGATGCTTTTTTGTTAATTCATGATTAATATAATTTATTGCATTATTTATCAACAGAGCCTTAATGTTATAAATACCAAAATTTAACAGGTTCAAAACAAAAAGAACTCATAAACCAAGCATTTACCAAATCAGATTTGATTCAACTCATTTATGTTATACGTCACCACTTCCGATGGCTTCTCATTTATTCGCCACCCTACCCAACGCCCTTTCGCATGCGTTTTAACATGATAACACACTTTACTTCTAGAAGAGAAATTTCTTTTTTGTTTACTCTTGCTGCCTGATGATTTTCTTCCCATGAAATCACCTCACAGCATATATATTTCATTCGTTTTTCATTTAGAACGAATACAACTGTGTAATGAAAACAAAGTCGGGAACTGAATCAACGATACAGATAAGAAAAGCAAAAAAGAATCAACATCTATTGAGAAGCAGGAAAAAAACGATATGTGTGGAAGGAGATAACAACGAAATATTGCTTTGGAGGAGAAATAATGAATGAGAAGAATGAATCTTTATCCTTGATTTTACCATTGAAAAAGAGGGAAGAAATACAGAATCAATGGCTGTTTCATCGTTTAAATATTTTATTGCCGGATCTCATGAAAAAGCATCAATTGCAAATGTGGGTAGTGATAGGAAGAGAGTATAATGAAGATCCTGTATTAAAAACTCTGTATCCTTCATCCATAGATAGTTCAAGAAGATTAACCATTTTAGTTTTTTGGCTGGATCAAAAACAACAATTGAAACGTTGGGTAATTCATCCAAATCCAAGCTTTGAACCTTTCTATGAACGGATTTGGAAAATAGAAGATGGTGATCAGTGGGAATGTCTTAAAAATATTGTAGAAAAGTGCAACCCAGACACGATTGGATTAAATTATTCTCATACATTTGCTGCTAGTGATGGACTGAGTCATTCTTATTTTGAACAGTTAAGTAAGGTTCTTGATGGGTACACTGATAAATTTGTCAGTGCCGAACATTTGATTGTTGATTGGCTTTCTATTAGAAGCCAAGAAGAAATAATGTCATATCCTTCTATTGCTGAATTAGCACGAAAAATTGCTGAGGAAGCCTTATCGTCAAAAGTAATCCATGCAGGAATTACAACTACAGAGGATGTAGTTGATTGGATACGGCAACGTGTATTGGATTTAGGGCTAGAAACTTCTTTCTACCCAACGGTTGATATTCAAAGAGAAGGGGCTGAGATGGATCGGATTGAAGGAGAAATTATACGGCCTGGTGATATTGTTCATTTGGATTTTGGCATCAATTATCTAGGGCTGTCTACAGATACCCAACAGTTAGCCTATGTATTAAAGCCCGGAGAAACTGATGCGCCAGAAGGACTTCAATCTGCATTCCGTACTGCATTAAGGCTCGAGGACATCTTGACCTTCCATATGGAAGAAGGAAAAACAGGAAATGAAGTTTTCCAAGCGGCGTTGACTTCTGCCAAAAGTGAACATATCGATGCAATGATTTATTCTCATCCACTTGGACCTCATTGTCATGAAGTGGGTGCCCTAATTGGCTTATATGATCAACAACGAGATATTCCTATAAAAGGTGATCTTCCGTTAACTTCTAATACTTGTTATGCGATGGAGTTCAATATCAGGCAATTTGTGCCTGAATGGGGTCGATCGGTTCCGATTTTCTTAGAAGAACCAGTAGCTCTTATTGATGGAGAAGTACAATATATGGCGAAAAGACAAACGTCATTCTATTTGATATAGCGTATAAAGAGCAATTATTCATCCGATGATTGCTCTTTTTTATAGCTTTTTCATGTGATTAGTGTTTTGCGAGTAATAAGAAAAAGCTCGTACAGGCTTTGTATTGATCAGTGGAAAGCTAATGGGGTTCAAGGAGGAGGCTGAATGGATCAAGAGCAATTTTCTCCGCTTGGAGATAGTGGGATTGTTATCAGTATGGGCGATTGCATTGACAGAAAAGTACACGAGAAAGTGATGGCTTTAACGGGGTACTTAGAAAAATATCCTTTGGAAGGGATGATTGAGATAGTCCCCGGCTTTACAACGGTGGCCGTTTTTTATGATCCCATTCACCTGTTTAATCTAGGGGTGTGGTTTCCATATGAATGGGTCCTTTCGAGGTTGAAGGAAATTGTAGTGCAATTCTCAATTGAGAAAGTAAAAAAAGCGAGAGTGGTAGAGATTCCGGTTTGTTATGGGGGTGAATTTGGTCCAGATTTGGAGGCTGTTGCCAAGTATAGTGGTCTAACTCGGGATGAAGTGATTTGTGTGCATTCCGAGGCTGATTACCTTGTCTATATGATTGGCTTTGCTCCGGGATTCCCTTATTTAGGAGGTATGGACAAAAGAATTGCCACACCCCGTCGCCGTTCTCCTCGGTTGACAATCCCTGAAGGCAGTGTGGGGATAGGAGGAGAGCAGACAGGAGTTTATCCCATTGAAAGTCCTGGCGGTTGGCAGCTTATCGGCAGAACGCCGTTGTCATTGTTTCGATTTGACGAAAATCAGCCCAGCCTGCTGTGTGCAGGAGATATTGTCCGCTTTCGACCGATTACAAAGGACGCATACAACTCTTGGAATGGAAAAATTCATGTGTATTGAAGTACTTCAATCTGGATTATTGACAACCGTACAAGATATGGGGAGATTCGGTTACCAGCAGCATGGTATCATCGTGAGCGGAGCGATGGATACATTTGCATTGCGGATTGCTAACCTTCTTGTTAATAATCATGAGAATGAAGCAGCACTGGAAATAACTCTTCTTGGACCGAGGCTGAAATTTCATGAAGATAAGCTAATTGCTATATGCGGAGGTGATTTCTCACCTTTGATTGATGGAGAGCGAGTACCATCTTGGCGTCCAGTATGGGTGAGGAAAGAAAGTATACTTGAATTTGGTTATGCCAAAAAGGGCTGCAGAGCATATGTTGCAGTAGCAGGTGGTTTTGATGTACTTAAAGTTCTCGGAAGCCGAAGTACATATTTACGTGCAGAAATTGGAGGGTATAAAGGCCGCTCCTTAACGAAAGGCGATTACTTGTCAATGAAACGGCCGCAAGCTACTAGCTTAGAGCTTAGCAGTCTGTTAGCTAAAAAAAGTAACAGTACTTCATTTATAGCTGCTGACTGGTATATTGGAGAAAATATATTCCCTTTTTATAACAATCCGACAGTTCGTGTTATTCGTGGAACACACTTCAATCGATTCACACATGAAAGCAGGTACAACTTTTTTGAACAAGAATTTCAAATCACCCTTCAATCTGACCGTATGGGATATAGGTTAATCGGACCTATATTAGAATTGGAACAGCCATTGGATCTCTTTTCTGAGGCAGTTACAGTGGGTACGATTCAAGTTCCGTCTAACGGACAGCCAATCATTCTCATGGCCGATCGGCAAACGACCGGTGGTTATCCCAAAATTGGTTTCGTTACTTCTGTTGATTTGCCCATATTAGCACAGCGAAAGCCTGGAGAAAAGCTTAGATTTCAAGAAATAACTTTGAAGGACGCGCAGCGAACAATGATTCATAGAGAAAAAATGTTGAAAATAGTCACACTTGGAATGAAATTAACCACATCCAACAAAATAAATGAAGCTCGCTCGTGAGCAGAAGACGGCTTGGATTCTTGGATAAATGAAAAACATCATATATTGCGAGTGGTTCTTAGGCGTTAATACTGTAACTGGCAGGGGGCAAGTGATATGTTTATTGATTTAAATTGTGATTTGGGCGAAAGCTTCGGTGCCTATCAACTAGGAAATGACAAAGAAATATTAAATTATGTAACATCAGCTAACATTGCTTGCGGCTTTCATGCTGGAGATCCTTCAACGATGAGGAAGACAGTTAATCTAGCTTTAGAGAAGGGGGTAGCGATTGGCGCACATCCAGGACTGCCGGATTTAATTGGGTTTGGCCGCAGAAACATGGATATTTCTACACAAGAAGCCTATGATATCGTTCTTTATCAAATTGGGGCTCTCCAAGCTTTTGTCCAAGCGGAAGGTGGAAGCTTGCAGCATGTCAAACCGCATGGGGCGTTATATAATATGGCGGCGAAAAATTCGGAGCTGGCAATAGCAGTTGCCGAAGCTGTATACAAGGCAGATTCAAGGTTGATTTTGTTTGGTCTTGCAGGAAGTAACCTCGTCAAGGCTGGAGAAAAAATCGGTCTTCATACGGCTCATGAAGTGTTTGCTGACAGGACGTATCAACGAGATGGAACGTTGACCCCAAGAAGACAAGACAATGCAGTTATAACCAATGACAAGCAGTCAGTTCATCAAATCGTTCGCATGATAAAAGAAGGTTATGTTCGCTCTGTGCAAGGTGTCGATGTCGTTGTTCAAGCGAATACAGTTTGTATTCATGGTGATGGTCCACATGCTCTTGAATTTGCCTATAAAATTCGTGCAGAACTCGAAGCAGAAGGAATTACAATTCGCGCCCGGCACGCCTCTTGATAAATTATTAGTTTGTCAGCTTTTGATACAGAAGCGAGCAGATATAAATTGAACCTCCTTTTTAAAATTTCAAATAATCATATTTTATTTTAAAGCATCAGTTTTCTCTCTGATGCTTTGTCTTTATGCCTATATATCTGATAAAATAAAGAATAAGTATGGATATCTAATACATAGAAGAGGGTCCATAGCAACTATATAAATTATTAAGGAGTAGAAGAATGGAAAAAGTACTTGTTTTTGGTCACAAAAACCCTGATACAGATTCAATTTGCTCTGCAATTGCATATGCAGAATTAAAAAGTAAATTAGGAATGGATGCTGAACCAGTTCGCTTAGGAGAAATCAACGGAGAAACACAATTCGCGTTGAACCAATTTCAAGCTGAAACACCTCGTTTGGTGGAAAAGGTAGCAAGTGAGGTAAACAATGTTATTTTAGTAGACCACAACGAGCGTCAGCAAAGTGCAGATGATATCGATCAAGTTCGTGTATTAGAAGTTATTGACCATCACCGCATTGCTAACTTTGAAACAAGTGATCCGTTATATTATCGTGCAGAGCCGGTAGGGTGTACAGCAACGATTCTAAATAAAATGTACAAAGAAAACGGTGTAGCAATCTGTAAAGAAACAGCAGGATTAATGCTTTCCGCAATTATTTCTGATTCATTATTGTTCAAATCTCCTACTTGTACACAGGAGGACATAGAAGCAGCTCATGAGTTAGCGAAAATTGCAGGTGTGGATGCTGAGAGCTATGGACTTGCAATGTTGAAGGCAGGCGCTGATTTAAGTGATAAAACGATTGAACAGTTGATTTCCCTTGACGCAAAAGAGTTCCAAATGGGAGGCAGCAAGGTTGAGATTGCACAGGTAAACGCAGTCGATACAAATGATGTTCTAGGACGCCAAGCAGAAGTAGAAGCAGCTCTTAACAAAGTAATTACTGATAAAAACTTAGATTTATTCTTATTGGTTGTAACCGATATTTTAAACAACGATTCTGTTGCTTTGGCGCTTGGCGCTGCAGCAAACGTTGTTGAAAAAGCTTACAACGTTACATTAACGAATAACACAGCTGTTTTAAAAGGCGTTGTTTCACGTAAGAAGCAAATTGTCCCTGTTTTAACAGATACTTTTAATGCAATTGAGAAATAAAAGGTAGTATAGTTTAACTATAAAAAAGAACATATGCCAAAAATGAAACAACCTGAGTTCTATATTTGTATAGACTCAGGTTGTTTTATTTTTGGCAACCTTAGGTGAGTATAAAAAGTATGTATAATTAAAATGACTGAAGAAGCTCTCCATTATGACATTATTACGGCTGATTTCTTCGCGAAACATGCTGTCTGTTACTGTCCGCTTTTAGTATATCTAGAGTTTGAACTTTGTTATCAACTTGTAAGATAAATGATACACTCTGTTTATTGATATACCCGTATAAGCAACGTATAATGATACCTGCATTGCCTATGTTTATGGGGACAAGAGGAATGTGGGAATGGAGGGAGATTATTATGTCGCTTCGATATGTTTGTCCACGTTGTCAAGGAAGTGGAAAGAATTACGGTTTCAAACTTCTTTCTTTTATAAAATGTAAAATTTGTGATGGAGATGGTCATGTTATTATGTCTATAAATATGAAACCTGATAATGGACCTTTAAAGCAAAAAGCAGAAGAAGAAGTATCTTCATAGATAGAAAAGGCATCGGATATTCCGATGCCTTTTTCTTATGAGATATTCATCATTCGAAACTGCGCTTGTACAAGCTTAAAGTATTCTCCTCTTTGTTCTAGTAGCTGATCATGATTTCCTTGTTCCATAATTTTACCGTGGTTCAACACAAAGATTTGGTCAGCTTCACGGATAGTTGAAAGACGATGAGCAATAATAATCGCCGTGCGTCCTTTCAGAAGTGTCTTTAATGCTTGTTGGATTTGCTGTTCTGTTTCTGTATCAATGCTGGCGGTAGCCTCATCCAAAATGATAATTTTTGGATTAGCCAGCAACGCTCGAGCAAAGGATAGTAGCTGACGCTCACCAACTGATAAGATGTTTCCGCGTTCTTCTACTTCTGTTTCGTACCCATTCTTCAGATTTTGAATGAATTTGTCTGCCCCTACAATCGTGGCTGCTTGAATTACTTCCTCATCTGTAGCATCAGGTCGGCCGAAACGGATATTTTCTATAATTGTACCAGAGAAAATGAAGGTATCTTGCAGCACAATGCTGATTTGCGAACGTAAATTACTAAGCAATATATCTCGTATATCAATATCATCAATTCGGATAGTTCCGCCTGTAGCATCATAGGAACGTGTGATAAGGTTGGCTATGGATGTTTTACCAGAGCCCGTATGACCTACAAGGGCAATGGTTTGACCAGCCTGAATTGTAAGGGAAATATTATCTAATGCATTTCTCTTCCCATCATACGAAAATTTTACTTGGTCAAATTCAATTTTTCCTTGCATGTCTGTTAATTCTGTTGCATTCATTTTATCTGTAACGATAGGCTTTTCATCTAGAAATTCAAAAATTCGTTCGGAGGAGGCCATTCCGATTAACAGTTGATTGTATACTTGCCCGAGGCGAGAAATAGGCTCCCAGAACATGCCTAGATAGAATGCAAAGGATACGAATACACCAATGGTTAAATGATTATCTTGAATTAATAGAGACCCTAGCCAAATTAAAATGACAGTTCCGATTGTATTAGAAGCTTCGACAAATGGACGGAACATGGCATTTTTTTGTGTAGCGTTACGCCAGCTTTCATAGTTTTCTTTATTAATACCGTCAAAGAATAACATGTTTTCTTGTTCTTGAGTGAAGGATTGAGTAATACGAATACCTTGAATGCTTTCGTTTAAGTGCGAATTTAATTTTGCTTGTTTCATGCGGACGATTTGCCATGCACGTCGAATGTTCTTTCGCAGACTTGTAGAGATAAAGAACATGAGCGGCAGGATAATGATGATGGCTGCTGTTAACGAAGGACTTAATGTAAACAGCATTATTACGATCCCAATCAGCAGGAACATATCCATCAATAGATTGATAACTCCACTTGTAAATAATTCTTGCAAGGAATTAATATCGTTCATGATGCGTACGAGAATAGAGCCTGCCGAACGGGATTCGAAAAAACGATGTGACAGCCCTTGTATATGGGTGAATAGGTGCTTTCGTAAATCGTAAATAACATTCTGTCCAAGCATGTTCATCCATCGAATACGGAAGGAGTTAGCAATGTAAGAAACAATATACAAACTTAAGATAAGGACAACAAGCTGAAGAAGCAGCGTTTCATCCTTATTTTTTATAGCATAATCTAACGTGTACTTTCCGATTAAAATAGGTGTCACTAGTCGAATGATTGTATTGATAGTTACCGCTAGAAATGCCAGAGGCAGGAGGCTTTTGCGATAAGGCTTTAAATAGCCTAACAAACGTGACATTTGCTTCCAGTTAAATGGCATATCAATAACTTGGTCTGTTTGGTAATAAAATCGGTTTAAGATTTCCTTTCTTTTTTCGTTCCTCAAGACTTTCCCTCCTTACACGTTCATCATAATTTTTTGGTCGCGATATTGGATGTCATAAATACGTTTGTAAGGACCGCTTTGTTGGATGAGTTGTTCGTGTGTGCCGCGCTCGACTATTTTTCCTTCATCCAATACTAGAATTTCATCTGCATGTTTTAAAGAAGAAATACGGTGTGCAATAATAAATGTTGTACGATTTTTCATTGCTTCTTGCAGTGCGAGCTGAATTTGATGCTCGGTTTCCATATCAACTGCACTTGTAGCATCATCAAGCACAAGAATACTAGGATTTAATAAGAGTGCTCTGGCGATGGCAATCCGTTGCTTTTGTCCGCCAGATAGTCCGAGCCCTCGTTCTCCAAGCATAGTGTCGTATCCTTGCGGAAGCTCCATAATAAAGTCATGAGCTTGTGCACGTTTTGCTGCCTCGATAACTTCTTCCATAGAAATATCCGGTCGTCCATACGCAATATTGGATTTAATGGTTGTAGAGAATAAAAATGTTTCTTGCAGTACAAACCCGATATTGTAACGCAATTGGGAAAGGGAGTAGTCTTTAATGTCTTTGCCGTCAAGCAGTATGGTTCCAGACGTAGGTTCGTAAAATCGAGTGATTAGCTGAGTCAAACTTGTTTTACCTGATCCGGTTGACCCAATAAGTCCAACTACTTTTCCTTGTTCAGCTTTAAAGGACACTGTCTCTAAAGAAGATTTCTTTTCACCTGGGTATATGAGAGTAACGTCCTGAAATTCTACATCCCCTTTAATGTAACTTGATTCATTATTCACCTCGTGAATTTTTTCGGGTTCATCTAATATTTCAAGCAGTCGTTCTCCAGATGCTTTTGCTTGGGAGAACATATTGATTACAAATCCTAAGTTCATAATCGGCCAAATCAAATAGGATGTTAAACTAAAAAAGGCCACAAGCTCTCCGATTTGTAGTTTGCTTTGAATAACAAGATATCCCCCGTAAGAAAGCAAGATGACGATAGATAAATTTCCGATAAACTCCATTAATGGAAAGTATTTTGCCCAAACGTTGGAGGTTTCCAAGTTGAACTGTTTATAGTTCGAATTTGAGTTATTAAATTTATCAGTTTGGAAGGCTTCACGAGATAACGATTTTACAGTGTTAATTCCACTAAGATTTTCTTGTACATTTGTGTTCAGTTTTCCGAATGACATCCTAATATTACGGAAGGCCGGATGAATACGTTTATCGAATCGGTACACTGCGAAGCATAGGAATGGCAGAATAACCATAGTCGCAAATGTTAGAGGAACAGAATAGCCAAACATAACAGAAAAGCTAATAATAATAAGCAGAAGTAAGCGTATAAACTCTGAGAATCCAAACGATAGGAAGAAGCGGAATCCTTCAACATCAGCAGTCAGACGTGACATCAGATCTCCGGTTTTAGCGTTGTCGTAGTAAGGAAAAGGCAGATATTGCAGCTTTCGATACAGGGCATTTCGAAGGGAGTACACAGATTGAATTCCAAACATATCTCCTAAGTATTGCTGGAAGTATGTGAAAAGCACTTTTATTGCCATAAGTCCCCCGAAAATCATCACTACATAAGAGACAGTATTATATGCGCCTCCAATAATAATGTGGTCAATGGTATATTGGAGTACTATTGGATACACTACTGTAATTCCCGTTACAACTAACAAACAAAGCAATGACCAAAAAAAATAAGCCTTATAGGGTAAATAAAACTGTTTCAATTTCTTAAAGGTTTCCATATTTTCTCCTTTCCTGTTAGGGTTGTTTTTTAAGACGTATTATTAAATATAACTCTTTCTTAATTGAATTTCTATAATTTTTTAATAAATTTAAAAATTACATTAAATTAAGTTGAACGTTGGATTATATGCCTGATGCTCAAAATTTATTAATAAAATGCTGTTTATATAAACAAGAAAATAAACTGGATTATGTGAATTTATCTGAGCGAACATGGAGCGATGGATAGGTTTATTTTTAGAAAACTCTTGCAACTCGCATTGTAAAAAGAATATACTAGTGTTAACTAATATTCCGTACGAAGGAGGTGAGTAAAGAGATGATGAATTCTGCAGGAGTGCGCACGCAATTTTTAGATTTTATTTATATTTGCCGTGCAATTTTTCATGCTACAGCTGCTAACGGGATACGTGTGTCCTTTTTTAGCAATTGTATAATGACTGCAGAAATGTGAGAGATCTCTTTACCCGCCTATAGATGAAGGGGAGCTCTGCAGCTCTCCTTTTTTTGTATAAATGTATGCCATGGGAGAGACATGTTCTTACCCATGGCTTTTTATTTTGAAAGGAGTACGGATATATGATTATTTGTGCAATAAATGAAATTAGTAAATCGTTCGCAGGAACACTCATTTTTGAAAATTTATCATTTGAAATACATGAAGGAGACCGTGTGGGTCTAGTTGGCCGCAATGGGGGCGGAAAAACCACAATCTTTAAATTAATAACGGGAATTGAAAAACCTGATCAAGGTGCCATTCATTTGAAAAAAGGTAGTAAGCTGGGATATTTATCCCAAATACCAAGCTTTCTTGCAGGTACGACTGTACAGGATGTGTTATTGACAGCTTTTTCGGAAGGAAAAGAGCTGGAGAGAAAGATGAAGAAACTCGAGCAAGCTATGACAATGGAGGCAAATGAATCGATATTACAGCGCCTTATTGAAGAGTATGGAAGTATACAGGAGCAATTTGCCTTTATCGGAGGCTACGAAATGGAAGCAGAGATGATGAAGGTCGCTAACGGCTTACAAATTGATTCCTTGTTACATCATCCATTTGCTGATTTGAGCGGGGGCGAGAAAACAAAAGTATGTTTGGGAAGTATTTTATTGCAAAAACCAGATTTACTTTTACTCGATGAGCCAACGAATCATCTTGATATTTTAGCTGTGGAATGGCTAGAAGGGTTTTTGAAGGAGTATACAGGAAGTGTGATCGTGATTTCGCATGATCGTTATTTTTTAGATGAAGTAGCAACGAAGATTATTGATTTAGAAGATGGAGAGCTCTGTGTGTATCACACAAATTACTCGGGATTTGTCAATGAAAAGCAGGAGAAGCTGCTGCGAGAATTTGATGCCTATCAAGAGCAGCAAAAGAAAATTAAAAAGATGAAAGAAGCGATTAAGCGGTTAAAAGAATGGGCTAATCAAGCAAATCCGCCGAATGAAGGCTTGCACAAACGGGCAAGAAATATGGAACGGGCGCTTGAACGAATGGAGAAGCTGAAGCGCCCTATATTAGAACGGAAAAAAATCGGGCTGCAATTTGAGCAATCAGAGCGAAGCGGGAAAGATGTAATAATAGTAGAGGGAGTTACAAAGGCTTTTGATGATGAATATCTTTTGAAATATGTGGATCTCCATGTATTATTCCAGGAGCGAGTCGCAATCGTAGGGCGTAACGGCACAGGAAAAACGACATTGCTAAAAATGATTCTGAAGGATATTCCGCCAGATAATGGGGAAGTTCGTGTTGGGAGCAATGTGAAGATAGGATATCTGTCACAGCACCTTACAGCCAATCACCCAAATGAAACTGTACTAGAAGCATTTCGCGAACAAGTTTTTGTAACAGAGGGAGAAGCCCGTCATATATTGGCTGATTTCTTATTCTACGGACCCGCTGTGTTTAAAAAAATTAGTCAGCTTAGTGGAGGAGAGCGAATGCGTTTGAGATTGGCTCAGCTTATGCATCAAGATATTAATTTGCTTATCTTGGATGAGCCGACGAACCATCTGGATATTGAATCAAGAGAGGTATTAGAAGATGCGCTTGAAGAATTTGAAGGCACTATTTTAGCTGTTTCACATGACCGCTATCTGTTAAATAAAATCTTTACAAAAACGTATTGGATTTTAAATCAATCCTTGCATGGATTTACGGGGAATTATGATTGGGCGAAGAAAAAGCTTGAAGAGAAGGAGAAAGTGCGAGGACAGGAAAAAATAGAGAAGAAGCAAGAGCAGGTTCATGTGAAAGAGAGGAAAATAGATTATGAAAAGGAAATCAAGCAAGTAGAAGTGCAATTGGAGACTATCGAGAAGGAAATATATGCAATTGAAAAATTAATGGATCAAGAACAAGAGATAGAACTGCTTCAGAAATGGAATAAAGAAAAAGAAGCAAAAGAAACGGTACGTGATAGGCTATACCAACAGTTAGAGGAATGGATAGAGCAGTTGTAATAGGAGTAAGAAAAACGGAGTCTATGAGCGAGCCCGCTCTACTCCGTTTTCTTGTTTATTTACAGGGGTAAGGGAGATAACAGTCGCAATTCCAATCATAAAAAGAACTGTTATCGACAGTGAAAGCATTGGAAAAAAAGGAAACAACAGTAATGTACAAAGCACAATTGTCATCAAAAAGATATAACTGAAGACATAAGAGAAAAGCCCGTCCATTAATTCACCTGCTTCATCGTTGTTTTGTACTATGTGTATGCTTGTCCGTAAGAGGATAGAAGTATTTCTTTTACAGAAAAATCCCCTCCAATGAGGGGGTTTTATATCAAACTGAAGCAGTATCTTTTCCGAGTATATATTTATGAAGAGCATATGCTACACCATGCTCTTCATTGGTAAGTGTGACAGCATCGCATAGTTTTTTAACCTCATCTTCTGCATTGCCCATAGCAATGGAGAAGCCCGCTGCCTGAAGCATAGGGACATCATTAAAGTTATCTCCTATAGCAATAGTGTCTTGTAACGGGATAGCGAAATGCGCAGCTATAACTTTTAGTCCATTTCCTTTATGTGCATGTTTATTCATTACTTCTAAATTATTAGAACCAGATGTTGTAACTGCGATAGAAGGGATTGTTTGTAAGGTCTGCATGATATTTTTTCTTCTTGTACCATCGAGAGCTAAAATGAAAAACTTTTCGATATGTAAGTCATCTGCAGCCAATAACACATTGTAGTCAGTAAAGAATGTAATGATGTTATCCTTAGCTTGTTTTTCGGTAATACGGTCTAATTCTTCTAAGCTGAACTCTGTATTCGTTTCAGTGTTTGCTTGAAAATCGGTTATGACCCGTTCTTTCCAAGTAGATGGAACGTATATTCCCTGATTAGTGTACAGTTTATAAGGAAATTGTGCTTTTTCTAATTGTTCAAGTACTTGAAAGACAGATTTCGCTTCAATATGTGTTTCCTTTAATACCTTGCCTTCTGCATATGTGACAGCGCCGTTGCTGGCACCGATTGGACAAGAAAGATTATAGCGCTTCAGTAATTGAACAATGTCTTCCTTCGCCCGTCCGGAACAAATCATTACAATATTTTGTTGCTCTTGTGCTGCATGAATAGCTGTAAGGTTTTCCTCTGAAATAGAAAGGTGCTGTGACAGCAATGTGCCGTCCAGGTCAATTGCAATTAGTTTCATATTTATCACTCCCCACATTTTATGATACATCATTATGTAAATAATCGGGGGAAAAGAGCATCATAAAAATAGGCTCCATAGTCCGCAAAAGCACGGAGTTTGGAGCCTCGCTTTATTCATTTTCTGTTGTTTGAGCTTGGTTTTGATTTGGGTTCGGATTGTTGTAATTATATTTCAAACGATCTATAGGGGTAAAACCTTCTGGTGTATAGAAGCGTAATAAATCTCCATACACAACTTTATCAGATAGTTTTAGTTTCGATTGAACTAGCTGTTCAGCTTGTGTAATTTCGTCATTTCTTTGGAGCGGATTTCCTGTTTTTGAATCAAAATATTTGCCGTTCAGTCCAGTAACAGTAGGAGTTACAAAGTTGCCGTTACGGAATGCTACGATTTGTGAGTGTTGTGATGATAATAAATCACTGCCGAATTGTACATATTCTTTCGTATCAATGCCAAGCAAGTGAAGAATCGTAGGAAGAACGTCTATCTCTCCGCCGTATTGATGCATAACTCCGCCTTGTACACCAGGTACATGGATGATAAGCGGTACACGCTGTAATTGTGCATCTTCAAAAGGAGTGATTTCTTTTCCCATTACTTGTGACATAGCTTTATCATGATTCTCTGAAATTCCATAGTGGTCACCATACATCACAATAATAGAACGATCATATAAACCAGATTGCTTTAAATAGTCCATAAATTGCTGTACAGCTTCATCTAAATAGCGAGCTGTTTGGAAGTAATGGTCAACAGACCCGTCTCCAGTATTGTTTGGTTCAATCGTTGCATCTTCTTTTGCGATAGGATATGGGAAATGGTTAGATAATGTAATGAATTTTGCGTAAAACGGTTCCTGTAAC
The DNA here is from genome assembly GCF_017742235.1 of Bacillus sp. 165. GTDB lineage: Bacteria > Bacillota > Bacilli > Bacillales > Bacillaceae_G > JAGHKQ01. The sequence goes on along the minus strand of NZ_JAGHKQ010000021.1, from coordinate 26,974 downwards.
GTTTCAAGCATTGGAATAGATTCTGTAAAGAACGGTTTATCTTTCAATCCGTAATTCAATACATCATTCTCGTTCATATCATAATAGCTGGCATCAAAAAATTTATCGAAACCCAATGATTTATATATTTCATCACGGTTCCAAAACGTTTTATAGTTGCCGTGGAAAACTGCGCTTGTATATCCTTGCTGGCCTAAAATTGCCGGAGCTGCTTGATACGTATTTTGTGCTTTTGTTGTGAATACAGAGCCTTGTGGCAACCCAAATAATGAATTTTCAAGCATGAATTCAGCATCAGATGTTTTACCTTGTCCTGTTTGGTGGAAGAAGTTATCAAAGTATAACGTATTTGCATCTTTTGTGAATGAGTTTAAAAATGGTGTAACTTCTTGTCCGTTGAGTTTGTAATTGATAAGGAAATTCTGGAACGACTCTAAGTGAATATAGATAACATTCATGTCCTTTCCTTTACCGAAATAATCTGGATTAGGTTGTGCATACGATGCTTTCGTATTATTAATTACGGTCGAGATATCATTGCTGTCTGCAAACACACGTTGAGCTGATGATTTTGTACTCTGAATAGCATCATAAATGGTATAGTTATAAGCGCCTAAATACTTAACAAGATAATTGCGGTCAAATGTTCTTGAAAGTAATTGCGGACGATCTTCTTCAGCCAATCCTAAATTTACAACAAACATAAAGATAGCAGCTAAAAATACTAAAGAAATTTTTTGTTTACCGACATGAATTGGTTTCGGTTTAACAAGCTTTGCTGCTACTAGCACAATTAAGATGATTGTATCTAAAAAGTAGAGTACATCATATCCATTTATCAAAGCTAAAATACTTCCGCCTAATTCACCAAAGTTTTTGGTTTGTGTAAGCGTCGGCAGTGTAATAAAGTCCGTAAAAAATCGGTAGTACACTATATTCGCGTACAGAATGACAGACATCAAAAGATTGATGGTAATTAGCCCGATGTATGCTTTTCTTCCTTTTGCAAATAGAGCAAAGCCAAAGAAGAACACAGCTGAACTGATTGGATTGATAAACAACAAAAACTCCTGCATGGAATTGCTTATACCTAAATTAAACTCTACACGATATGCTGTATATGTTTTAGCCCAAAACAGAAGAACGGCAAAAATAAAAAAGCCTAGATGCTTATTTAATATATGTTGAGATTTGCCAAGCAAATTTTTCATTTTATCACCTCGTAGTACATGTAATTGTTTCTTGGATTAGTAACATAATCTATGAAAGTAGTGTTATATAAACTGTAAGAAATAGTAAAAATAAATAAATACATACGATATCCTACCCCTATATAAGGAAAAAGAAAATAGTGTTGCTTTGGATATTCATCCAAGTATTTCTTATTATAAGATGCTAACTTGTAACCGCTAGAAGTGTATTGTACACGCGAGATGTGTTTTTCGTGCGAACTTTATATGTTTTTATTTTTAGTTTTGTCGGTTTTGTTCCTATGTACATAAGACAGAAGTGATAACAGTCTGTATTTATTGCCTTGTATCTTTTTGTGCGGTGATTAGAATGGTTTTGACTATTTAAAGATAACTTCCCGCCTATTTAAATATATATAATTGTACAGGAGTCCCAAAAGCAAGCGCTGCGCACCGTCTATTGGGACTCCTTTTAATGAAGTAATCTGCTCTCCTTGGCTTTTTGAATAAACTTAGCACTGGATCTATTGAATGGTTTTTTTAGCAGTAGTCCAATTATTAGGATAATGATAAAAAATAGGATAAGCTTGCTTATATCGTTGTAAACAACGCTCCATATAATTCCCCCAACGGCTTCCCGCATTATGCTGATAGCATATGTAAAGGGTAAATATGGGTTAATGGTTTGAAAGAACTGAGGTGTAACTTGTATAGGAAATGTTCCGCCTGAACCTGAGATTTGAAGCACAAGTAAAATAATGGATAAGGCTTTACCAACATTACCAAAAACAGAAACTAATGTGTATACAATAAACATAAATATTGTGCCAATGAACAATCCAAACAGGACAAACCAGATTTTATCGGCTACATAGGTCTTAAGTATAAATATATCTCCCGTAGTTACAATCAGAGCTTGGAACAAGGCAATGCTTACAAATGTAAGAAACCGCCCGAAATAAACATGGTGACTTTTATATCGCTGTGTTTCATCATGTATTTCTACTGTAAGTAAAGACACTAATAATAAAGCACCTACCCATAAAGATAGGGTGGTAAAGAAAGGAGACATTGCTGAACCATAATTAGGAATAGGAAAGAGTTTATGCTCCTTCAGTACGACTGGTTCTGCGAAAAAATCACTTTCTTTTTTAAAGTCATTCTTTAATAGTTCAATAACTTCCTGAATATCCTCTGTTGCTTCAAATTCTCGAATTTTATTCGCTAACGCCTTCGTTTTTGCTTCAATCAGCGGAAAGTTTTGCTGAATTTTTTTCAGTTCAGTCATTCCTTCTGTAATAGCAGATGCAATTTCAGGGAACTTCTGTTGCATTTCAGGAAGGGTACTATTCGCTTCCTGTAAGAGAGTAACAGCATCTTTCAGTATAAGCTGAGCCTTATGAATAGCTTCCTGTATAACAGGAACAATTTGATTGTCGTATCTTCCGATAATACTCTCTAATAATAAGCTCGCTTCTTTTGCTAATTGGTTCATGTTTTCGATTACTGTGTTAGTGGGTTTTTCTCCTTTGTTGATGGCGTCTAAAGCCGTTTGCATAAGGTCCCTTTGTGTTTGAAAATTATTTTTCACGTTATTTAGTACGTCAATTTGAGCTGTAATAACATCATTTGGTGTAAGATTATTTATGCTTTGCAGCACTTGAATAGTGCTGTCTATTAAAGAAATCCCACTGTTTAATCGCTCAATAACAATGGTTAGTATTTGTTTTGCATATGCTGGATCCGTATTTGCATCAAGTAATATATCGGTAAGCTGTTCGATAGAGGCTGTTGTTTGCCGCAATAATATTAAATCCTGTTTAATAGAAGGAGAAACAGTAGCAAGTACTTCTCCGGTTTTATTCAAAAATGTTAATAAGTCATTTGATAGCTCCAAGCTGTTTGTTACAACTTGAGTGAGTAATGGAAGGTTATCTTGTAATACTTTTAAAATATCTTGAGCTTTATCACCGTATACTATAGCTGTATTTACTGTATGTTTTAATTCTGGTAAGGATGCTTCCAAGCGAAAAACGAGCTCTTTCACTTTTTCGATGGTTGGAAGCTCCTGTTGTAACTCAATCCCTAATTCGTTAAAGGCTTTGAAAATAGTTTCACTAGCTGCTTTAATGAAATTTTGACTTACCTGTGCAATGATTCCTGAAGCACCTTTTGAAGTGATTTTAGGAGCAATTGCATTTATCTTTTCATTCACATAGTACACTAGCTCGGCTTTAATAGGTTCCTCATTTAATACGGTTGCAATTTTCTTCGAAAAATCCTTCGGAATGATAATGCTGGCATAATATGTCCCCTGCTTCACACCGTGGATAGCTTCTTTTTTATTTACAAATTTCCAGCCTAAGGAAGTACTCTTTTTTAGAGAGTCTACTACTTCATTACCTAGATTAATCGCTTTATCTTTAATAATAGCGCCTTTATCCTCATTTGTTACAGCAATTGCAATACCTTTTGTATTACTGTAAGGGTCCCAGGAGGATTCAATATTAAACCAAGCGTAAAGAGAAGGTAATACCATGAGTCCAATCACAACAATAGATACGGCCCAGTTTGTAAGAATTCTTTTTATGTCTGTAGTATAAATAATAATAATTTTTTTCATTTATATATCACCTAAGTTATATTTGTACTGTTGTTAGTATTTGAGCTTTGATATAAATGATGCACTATGTGTATTTGAGAAGAAGTTTACAATATATTCAGTTTATTGTAAGGTATAAGTAATGTAATACTGATTGTATTCAAAGGGGAGTAGCGCCAGAAAGTGCTCTGGAACAAAGTCGTCAGTACATGAAGTATATCTTCATCGGCTTTGTTGGCATATTGCTTATGTCTTGCAAGACCTTTGCCGTAGTTGGCAAAGGTCTTTTTTGCGTCTATTCATATTAAGAAGGGGGAAGAAAAAATGCGTAAAACAAAAAAAGTAATGGTAGGAGTTACAACAATTTTAGGAGCGACATTGGTTGGTTGTGCAGATGAGGAGCTACCTCCCAAGCCAGAGGATCCATACTGTTCTGAGTATGAATATGATTACGGTGATGATGAGTGGGAATGTGACGACCGTACTTCTCGCCACTATGATTATTACTATGTTGGAAATACAGCCTATCCAGATACAGATGACTTCAAAACAAAATCTTCTATTTCAAAAGGTAAGTTAAAAAGGGGCTTCGGTTCTGGAAGTAAATCTACTGGATCATAAAAATTAAACAGATAAATCATTCAGGTAAAAGCAAACATTATATTATGATGTTTGCTTTTTTATAAACGATAACATAAAATGTTTATTATTAAGTAGATAAAATCGAGAGGTGTTTGTGTTATGACGGTTTCGGATATGTTTTGGGGTGCATCCCTTGAGGAACTGAAACAGGGATATATTGAAGATATAAATTGTTATGTATGCGTGCTTTGTGGGGAGAAAATAGAAAAAGGGGTTATCTACCCTCACAATAATATTCTGTATGAAGCAGAAAGGTATATGAGTATTCATATTGGGAATGCTCATCATTCGGTGTTTGAATACTTGATTCAGCTTGATAAAAAGCTCACAGGTCTCACTGACCATCAAAATCGTCTGCTACATCATTTTTATCAAGGGAAAAGTGATGCAGAAGTTCAAAAAGAAATGGAAATCGGCAGTGTTTCTACTATTCGAAATCATCGTTTTGTATTAAAAGAGAAAGAACGTCAAGCCAAGCTGTTTTTAACAATGATGGAGTTGCTGAAGGAAAAAGATCAACATGCGCCGTCTTTTTTATCGATTCATAAGACAGCTAAGATGGTAGATGAACGTTATAATGTTACGGAGGAAGAAAGAGAAACGATAATAAAGAAATACTTCCAAGAAGGAAGTGACCAGTCTTTAAAAAGATTCCCGCCAAAGGAGAAGCAAAGATGGGTCATTCTGAGGGAAATTGCGCAGCGTTTCACTGGAGAACGCACTTATGGAGAGAAGGAAATCAATGAGATTTTGGAACGTATTTATCATGATTATGTCATGTTGAGAAGATATTTAATTGAATATGGATTTTTAGATAGGAAGCCTGATGGAAGTGAATATTGGTTGAAAAAATAATGTAATAGCACATATGGGCAGAAAATAAAAGAAAGTGCTGTTATACATTTAATTTTATGGATAAAGGGGAAAGGAAACATGGATCGAAAAAAAGAATTGAAGCAATTATATAAGGAAACGAAAATCGAAGCAGGTATTTATCAAATTAAAAATATCCAAAACCAGAAAATTTTTATTGGAAGCACGAGAAATTTGAAGACCTTGAAAGGGAGACAATTTGAATTAGAAGCGGGAACCAGTACAAATAGGATGCTGCAAGATGAGTGGAAGGAATATGGAAAAGAGGCTTTTGTTTTTGAAGTGTTAGAAGTTCTAAAGCAGAAAAATGATGGGTATTTTAATGCGAAGGATGAGCTGAAAAAGCTGGAGGAATCATGGTTAGAGAGACTTCAGCCTTATGGAGAAAGAGGGTATAATAAAGAAAAAACCCGTTAAAACATCTTTTTAAGTGCGTCTTACTGGAAAAATAGATTAGCTCTCATATGAGAGCTAATCTATTTTTCTATTAACAAATTTATCCATAGTCATGCTATAATTATCCTGAATTCATCCGAAAACAAGAAAGGGCTGGTAGAATGTTTGGGAAAGTAGCAGCTGATGTACTTGGATTAAGCGATGTAGGAAGTGTTATTAAGCCTCAAAATTATGACAAAGTAGATGCAGATGATTATGTTATGCATGAAGATGACGAGAAGATTTTTTTCTTGATTAAATCAAAATCAGATGAATATTGTTTTACTAATAAAGCGCTAATTCATTTAGATGGAACGAGCGCAGTCAGCAAAAAACGTACGCTTCGCCGTTATGAATACAGCACCAATCAAATTTCAAATGTTGTGTTGGAAACAGCAGGGACAGTAGACTTAGATGTGGAAATTAAATTCAATATGGGTTCTATCCATTACTCTATTGATGTTCATAAAAAATATTTGGAAGAATTAAAGGACTTGTATAAATCACTAATGAAAATTGCAGAAATTGCAAGAGAAAACGAAATTTCTCTAGATTATGCGCACCAAAGTCTCCAGCTTGCATCGGCTGCGTTAAGCCGCGTTGCCAGCACTGAAGGAGACGTAGCAGTTCAGTTTAAAGAGTTGAACCAAACAGCGTTTTCATGGCTTGTTGAAACAAAAAAACAGTATACTATTAAAGACTTTGGATTTGTGTTTGAAAAATATATTAATAACTAACTGATAAATAAAAAGAAGCCTGTTGCTCAGCAGGCTTCTTTTTATTTGATTACTATCCCAATAATTTTCTAAAAAGTCGAATTTTATTTGAAGGAATTTAGAAAGAAATATAGAAAACTATAGATTGGTGCAGTTTTATTATTTTGAATTTTAGAAATAAAACAGGATACAATCTTATACTAGACTAGCTGGACTGGCTTTAAGTGTAAGCGTTTTCCTTTTTGTGCCATTCTATTTTTAATAGATAAATAATAAAACAACGGAGGGATTCGAGATGAAGAAACAACCAATTGAAGCAGCAGTAAAACAAGAGGACTTTTTTCCTGTACGAGATGTAGATTATTTGGAGCTATACGTAGGGAATGCAAAGCAAGCGTGCCACTATTTCGCTAAAGCATTCGGGTTCCGTCCAATAGCATATTCAGGACTAGAAACGGGCAATCGTGAAAGAGTATCTTACGTACTGCAGCAAAAAAATATTCGCCTAGTGGTATCAGGAGCACTTAGTGAAGATAACCGTATTGCTGAGTTTGTAAAGAAACATGGCGATGGGGTAAAAGATGTTGCATTATTAGTTGATGATGTAGAAAAAGCATACGAAGAAGCGGTAAAACGAGGTGCGATTGCACTTGTACCTCCAACTGAGCTTTCTGATGAGCACGGTGTAGTGAAGAAAGCTGTTATCGGCACATATGGCGATACAATTCATTCTTTAATTGAGCGCCGTAACTATACGGGAGTATTTTTACCTGGTTATCAGCCGCTTAACCTTGCTATTCCATATGAAGAAACAGGACTTATTGGTGTGGACCATGTAGTAGGGAATGTAGAAAGTATGGAAGAATGGGTAAGCTATTATGAAAACGTAATGGGCTTTAAGCAACTGATTCACTTTGATGATGATGATATCAGCACAGAGTATTCTGCTTTAATGTCAAAAGTAATGACAAATGGAAGCCGCATTAAGTTCCCGATTAATGAACCGGCAGATGGAAAGCGCAAGTCTCAAATTCAAGAATATTTAGAGTTCTATAACGGTGCAGGTGTACAACATTTAGCACTACTAACAAATGATGTTGTGAAAACTGTTACAAAACTTCGTGAACATGGAGTAGAATTCTTAGATACACCAGATTCTTATTATGAAGAGTTAACAGCACGTGTGGGCCAAATCGATGAAGATATCGAAAAGCTAAAAGAGCTTAAGATTTTAGTAGACCGCGACGATGAAGGATATTTATTACAAATTTTCACTAAACCAATTGTAGACCGTCCGACATTGTTCATTGAAATTATTCAACGTAAAGGTTCTAAGGGCTTCGGTGAAGGAAACTTCAAGGCATTGTTTGAAGCAATTGAGCGCGAGCAAGCTCTTCGCGGAAACCTGTAATAGAGAACATAAACCAGTTCCATAGACTTGACTAGGCTAGTGCCCGTTTTTGGGCGCTAGCCAAGTTTTCGTTATCGATAATAAGGAGAGAGCTGACAATGAATATTGAACCTCATACACTACCTTGGCAAGATGCCTATAAATTATTAATTGGGTCTATACTACCTCGCCCAATTGCCTTCGTATCAACTGTTGATGAAGATGGCAATGTAAATGTTGCTCCGTTCAGCTTCTTTACAGGAATTTGTGCTGATCCACTGATGGTATGCTTCGCCCCAATGGTTCGCGGTACAGATGGGGGAAAAAAAGACACGCTGAAAAATATAGAGGCAACTAAGGAGTTTGTTATTAACATTGTAGGAGAAGATATTGTACAACAAATGAATGATTGCAGTATTGAATATAGTGCAGAGATCGATGAGTTTGTACAAGTTGGTTTGACGAAGGAAGCTAGCATAAAAGTGAAACCACCGCGTGTAAAGGAAAGTAAGGTTCATTTGGAATGTGAGCTTCATGAAGTGCTTCACTTCGGAGAAAACAAAGGGGCTGGCAGCCTAGTAATTGGTAAGGTTGTGCTTGTACATGTTGATGATGAACTGTACTACGATGGGAAAATTGATACAGAAAAATTAAATCCAATCGGCCGTCTTGCTGGACAATCGTACACGAGAGCGATTGCAGAAACCTTTGTATTAGAACGAAAAACAAGTCCTCAAAAATAAGGAGGAGCAGCTATGAAATTTGTAACGTTCCGTAATCATGACGGAGAAGAGAGAGCTGGTTGGCTCGAAAATAAAAAAGTAATAGACATGAATATAGCAAGTGACGGATTGCTGCCATCCTCCATGCTTCACTTTTTAGAGAATGCAGAAGAATACATGGGCATAATTCAAAATATCGCAATTGAGGGAAAGGGAGCATATGAATTAGAAGATGTGCAGCTGTTGGCTCCGCTTCCCAATCCTCCGAGTATTCGTGATTTTTATGCTTTTGAGCAACATGTAAGAACAGCACGAGGCCGACGTGGATTAGACGTGGTACCAGAGTGGTATGAGATTCCAGTGTTTTATTTTACAAATCATCGCAGTGTTATTGGCCCGAATGCGATGGTACAGCGTCCAGCAAAATGCGAGTGGCTAGATTATGAGCTTGAAATTGCTTGTATTATCGGTAAGCAAGGGAAAAACATTCGGAAAGAAGAAGCTGATCAATACATCTTCGGTTATTGTATTTTAAATGACTGGAGTGCTAGGGATCTCCAAGCTAAAGAAATGAAAGTAGGATTAGGTCCTGCCAAAGGAAAAGACTTTGCTACTTCTCTTGGGCCGTTTATTGTGACAAAGGATGAGTTGGAGCAATATCGTATGAATGAGCACTATAATCTGACGATGACTGCTAAGGTTAACGGAAAGGTATTATCTGAAGGTAACTTTAAGGATATCTATTATACATTTGCACAGATGATTGAACGGGCTTCAGATGGTGTGACGCTTTATCCTGGTGATGTAATCGGTTCAGGTACAGTTGGAACAGGGTGTATTTTGGAACTGGGAACGGAAGTGCATCGTTGGTTAGAGTCTGGTGATACTGTAGAGCTCGAGATTACAGGACTAGGGGCGCTGCAAAATACAATTACAGAATAATGGAGGGATACAATGTACTATCGTCGCATGGGAGAGCTTCCTCATAAACGGCATATTCAGTTTCGAAAAGAAGACGGTTCGTTATATCGTGAACAAGTAATGGGCACGAAGGGTTTTTCAGGAACGCAATCCATTTTATATCATCATCATATGCCAACAGAGATACTTCACTCTTCGGTTGAAAGTGTGTGTAAGATTGAATTTGAAGAAAATGAACAATTGTCACACCGTCATTTCCGTACAAAAGAATTTACCAAAACAGGAGATGCGGTGAAGGATCGCCATTATGTGTTAGGAAATGATGACTTATTAATCGGAGTCGCTAATCCAACTCAAAGCATGGATTATTATTATCGAAATGGTGATGGAGATGAAATGTTGTTCATTCATCATGGTACTGGAAAAGTGGAGACCATGTTTGGGACAATTCACTATCGTCCAGGTGATTATGTAATGATTCCGATTGGAACGATTTATCGTGTGATGCCTGATGAAGGTGAATCGAAGTTTCTTATTGTAGAAGCGAACAGCCAGATTACAACGCCACGTGGTTATCGCAATGAGTACGGTCAACTGCTAGAGCATAGTCCGTTTTGTGAACGGGATATTCGCGGTCCAGAGATGTTGGAAACATATGATGAAAAAGGGGAATTTACTGTTCTGACAAAATCGAGAGGTCATCTATATAAGCATGTGCTGAATCACCATCCTTTAGATGTAGTAGGATGGGATGGGTATTTATATCCGTGGGCCTTTAACATTGAAGATTTTGAACCAATCACAGGCCGCATTCATCAGCCGCCGCCAGTACATCAAACATTTGAGGGGCATAATTTTGTAGTATGCTCGTTTGTTCCTCGTCTATATGACTATCATCCAGAAGCTATCCCGGCACCATATTATCACAGTAATGTAAATAGTGATGAAGTGTTATATTATGTTGCAGGAAACTTTATGAGCCGCAGAGGTATTCAGGAGGAATCTATTACGTTGCATCCATGTGGTATTCCTCATGGTCCTCACCCAGGTAAAACAGAGGCGAGTATCGGGAAAAAAGAAACATTAGAGCTAGCTGTTATGGTTGACACGTTCCGACCGCTTAAGGTTGTAAAACAAACTCGTGCTATGGAAGATGATCAATACATGTATAGTTGGATTGATTAAAGGTAGAATGAAAAAGAGGGCGTCTTATTTGAGACGGCCTCTTTTTCATGTTAAAATTACAAATCTTTCCATCTAATGGTATATAGCGTTCCTACTTGGCCTGCTATATTATGACATCCATTAGTAATGCTTTTTATTAGAAGATTTGCAGTCATCTTTTTGATCATCTTGTTTGTAGTACGGCTCCCAGCAACATTTAGTGTAGCATGTCTTCACGTAGTATTTTTTGTAAGAATGTTCATAGCATTTCTTTTGGTCTTTATTACAGGAGTCCTTTTTATTGTCGTCTTTATAGTAACCCATCATATTCCCCCCTCTGCGAGATTTTATAGTTTGCATTACAGCATATGCATGTCCTCTTTTAACGGTTCTCTTTTTTAGAATTTTTGGATGAAAATCTATTAAAATAGATTGCCTGTTTAAGAGTTTATAATTATTTGCTAAGAGCTCACTTAGGATTAATCTGAAAATATAAAGAATTTATAAAAACATGATACAATATTAGCGGATTGCAAGTTTGAAGGGCATAGGGAGAGATAACATGAGAGAAACTTTTCGAGAACTTAAGTCGATGGACCGAAACGTATGGATTCGATTTATCGGAGAAACATTAAATGGTATTGCTTTTATGATGCTTATGCCATTTTTTGCACTATATTTAAAGGATAAGGTAGATTCATTGGTTCATGTGGGAGTTTTAATGGCTATCTCTCCTATCGTGGCCAGCCTTGGTTCCATGATTGGCGGACGAATAGCAGATATTTATGGAAGAAAGCCTATTATGATTATTTCGATGGCTGGAAACGGAATTGTTATGTTGGGATTTGTTTTTTTTGATAGCTTTGTCATGTATGGGGTGTTATCTGCTTTGATGGGATTATGTAACTCACTATTTCATCCTGCTGCTTCTGCTATGGTAGCAGATGTAACAGAACCAGCTAAGCGTACAGAAGCATTTGGCCTGCTCCGTATGGGACATAATATCGGAGCGGCTATTGGCCCGATTATCGGAGCTTCTATAGTAATGATTTCAAAAAATGTAATTTTTATTACTACTGCATCGTCTTTATTGTTTTATGCTATTCTGGTTGCTGTATTTATTCGTGAGACGCTGCCAGAGGGACAAAGGGATAAGACACAAGAGAATGAAGAAATCGAAGAAGATGTGCCGCCGGTATGGAAAGTTGTGCTGCAGGATAAAGCTTTACTGACTTATATTTTGGCAGGTATTGTGATTTCTATGGGCTTTTCACAAACAGAAGGAATGTTGCCGCTTCATTTTGATAATGAAATGAAGAATATTTTCGGTAATAATAATCCTTATCCATATATGATGGCATTAAATGGAACACTAGTTGTCTTGTTTCAATTTCAAATTTCAAAATGGGCTGGGGTAAAGCCGGTTGGAAAAATGATGTTATACGGAGCGTTATTTTTTGGCTTTGGCCTGCTTGCTATTGGCTGGCTTCCTCCATTATTCGGAGAAGCTAACACAGATGCAACTCTTGTTATGGTAATCATGTTGTGTGTATATGCCATATATACACTTGGAGAAATGGTAATGTCTCCGGTACAAATGACATTTGTAGCAAATATCGCACCTGAGCATTTGCGTGGAACATATATGGGAGCTGCGAGTTTGCAATGGATTGCAGGAGGAGCATTAGGTCCGTTGTTAGGTGGATTTTTATTAGACCAGCTTCTTGGAGATGTTTTGTTTACTATCCTTGGTGTAGGATGTATTGCAGCGGGTATTATATACCTTTCATTAGATCGTCTTGTTGGTCAAAAATCAGATGGAGAAGTGTTGAAGCAAAGTTCTTAATATAAAAAGTAAAAAATTGTAACCAAAAATAGACAGAAGTTTGATAATATGAGAAAGGACTTATTCATAATAAGCTCTTTTGCTGAAGGATGATCTTTCACATAAATACTTCTAGCTGCTGAAAGAATCTCGACCGTTCAGCTGAAAATCATGGAGAGGGATGTTTTACGGATGTGAAGCTATGCTGGCCTTCTACTCAGTTTCTCCGTTCGGGGTTTTTGCTTATAATATTAAGGAACGTGATGTTTGCCCCATACATATACTTTAGGTACAGGATAAGGGGTATGCATGAGACTGGTAAAAAGTGCTACAATAGAAAAATGAGAAAACTTTATAGGGTGGTTTAAGATGAAAATTAAGCTTGGATTATTATATGGCGGAAAATCGGCAGAGCATCAGGTTTCCTTGCAAACGGCTCTAGCTGTTATAAAAGCGTTAGATCGTGAAAAATATGAAATTCATCCCATTTATATTACTGAACAAGGACAATGGATGAGAGGCGAATGCATTGAAGGTGAAGTGCAGGAAGTAGCGGCACTGCAAATGAAGAGTGAGAGTAATGCTATTTCTCCAGTGTCTTTAAATAAAGAAGTTATTCCGACGAATACAAGTGGGGCCAACGAAGATAACATCGATGTAATTTTTCCTCTTTTACATGGTCCAAACGGTGAAGATGGGACTGTACAAGGGATGTTTGAGCTTATGAATATTCCTTATGTAGGAAATGGGGTATTAGCTTCCGCTGCAGGAATGGATAAAGTCGTGATGAAGAATATTTTTGCTCAAGCAGGGCTTCCTCAGGCAAACTATGTATGGGTTATCCGCAGTGAGTGGGAGAAGGAGCGTGAAGCCGCATACTTGAAAGTAGAAGAGGAGCTTGATTATCCTTGCTTTGTAAAGCCCGCTAACTTGGGATCAAGTGTAGGCATTAGTAAATGTAAAAATCGTGAAGAATTAGAAGTTGCATTTGAAGAAGCATTTCAATTTGATCGTAAGATTATTATTGAACAAAATATCGTTGGACGTGAAATTGAAATTGGGGTTCTAGGTAATGATGAACCGATTTGTTCTGTTGTCGGAGAGATTGTTCCTAAGAAGGAATTTTATGATTATAAAGCTAAATACATTGATGGGGATACTGCTATGATTATTCCAGCAGATGTGACGGAAGAGCAGTATGAAACTGTGAAAGAACGTGCTATTCGCGCATTCAAAGCGTTAGATGGAGCAGGGTTAACAAGAGCTGATTTCTTTTTAACGAAAGATGGGGAAGTACTAATCAATGAAGTGAATACAATGCCTGGATTTACACCTTTCAGCATGTTTCCGCTTTTATGGCAACATACAGGTGTATCTTATCCGCAACTTATTGAGCGCCTTGTGAGTTTGGCAATTGAAAGGCATGAAGAAAAACAAAAAATTAAGTATACAATTTAACAATCAAGGAAGCACTATTCAGAAGAATAGTGTTTCTCTATGTAAGGAGTGTATAAAGAATGATTCAGCGAACATTGCGGGAAATCGAAAAAATGGCAGGCGGGAGCGGTATGCAACCTGATGTTGGAGCAATTGGCATCAAGGGAGTGTCTATAGATACTCGAACAATTCAAAAAGGCAATTTATATGTTCCGCTTAAAGGGGAACGCTTTGATGGACATGATTATGCGCATAAAGCTATTGAAAATGGCGCCTCGGCGCTGCTGTGGCAAAAAGATGTTCCAAATCCACCGGCAGGTATTCCTGTTATTTTTGTAGAGGACACCTATCATGGTCTGCAACAATTAGCAAAGAGTTATCGTGACAGTTTGTCTGTTAAAGTGATTGGTGTGACAGGAAGCAATGGTAAAACCTCCACGAAGGATATTCTTACAAGTCTTCTTTCAATGAGATACAAAGTACAAAAAACAGAGGGGAACTATAATAATCATATTGGATTGCCGTTGACACTTTTAAGGCTAGAGGAAGATACTGAAATCGCAGTGTTAGAAATGGGTATGAGCAATTTTGGAGAGATTGAGTTTCTTTCAAGGTTAGCGACTCCAGATGCAGCAATTATCACAAATATCGGAGAGTCTCATATGATGGAATTGGGCTCTCGTGCTGGAATTGCACAAGCGAAGCTTGAAATTATAACTGGACTGCGTGAAGAAGGTATATTTGCTTATAACGGGGATGAACCATTATTAAGAGAGCGTGTGCGAGAAATAAGACTGCCAGCTAAAGTAGTTACGTTTGGGCAAGACAGCACTAATGACCTTTATCCTTTGTCAGTTCAGTTAGGGGAAAACGGCACTGTATTTACAGTAAATGCAGATCCATCCGTAGAGTTTTTCCTTCCGGTGCTTGGAAAGCATAATGTATATAATTCATTAGCTTGTATGGCTGTCGCCCATTTTTTTAATGTAACGTGGGAAGAGATGAAAGATGGCTTAAGGCAATTGAAGATGACGGGGATGCGAATGGAAGTCGTGAAGAGTTCTTCTGGTTTGACTGTTATTAATGATGCGTATAATGCAAGTCCAACATCTATGAAAGCAGCTATAGCATTGATTAATGAGTTACGCGGATATGAGAAAAAAATTGTTGTGCTTGGTGATATGCTGGAACTTGGTGGGGAGGAAGAAGCTTTTCACTATGAAATAGGCGAAATGCTAGACCCTGCACATATTGATTATGTATTTACCTATGGAAATTTAGGTACACATATTGCGCGCGGAGCAAGAACCTCGTTTGCACCGGATAAAGTGAAAATGTACCTTGATAAAGAGGAGTTAGCGAAGGATTTAAAGTGTGTAGTAACAGAGCATGATGTTGTACTTGTCAAAGCATCTCGCGGTATGAAGCTTGAAGAAGTGATTGATTGGATAAAGTAGAGTATGCTTTACTAAAACAATCGAGCTTTGATAGATGATCTACTGTAGTTTCTGTTTTTTTGTTTTTCTAGTATAAAGTATTATGGGTTAGTACAGGATGGGGCAGCAAGTGATTCTTGCTGCTTTTATTTTGCATAAGGTTTTTGCTTACTGCATTTTCTTAGGTACGACCGAATATGAAAAGCCGCTGCAGATGTTTTGACGGAAGAGATAGTAACCGTAATACAGGTTAGGAATCAGCGTGGCAGGGCAATATATGGTTTGTTGCATTTAGTATGTATACCTCAATTCACGAATGTAAGAAAAACAAAAATTATACGTGGAGGGAGAGTCGTTTTGGACTATGGCAGTTTCATTTTATGATTGCGGCTAATCATTGGAATATAAAAGATAAAAAAAGAAAAAATAAGGGAATAATTGTCTAGAGTGCTTCTTCCGATTTTACCTAGTAAAGGTCAATCAAGGATAAAAATAATCTTCTTTTACACTCTGTAGTTAAGAGTAGTTTGAAGCGCTTTCTTATGCTTGTGAAAAGCATTTTTTGGATTAGAATTATTGGGATGAAACATGAAGAAATAAAGCAAAATAGAATAAGGTAAACTATTGAAAAGCTGAAGCAAGGAATAAATGTACCGTACCATAAATTGCTTGCGAAATAATACCAATAGGGAAATGTTGTTTGCTTTTTTGTACGCCTCTCTTTATAATGAGTAAAGTACAAGAAAGACCGTGTGTCATGTAGACCCAGCAATGAGAAAAACGGACAGGGAAAATGACCCGTTATCATTGTTTAGATAACTTACATCAGTTATACGGATGAAAAATGGGCATTTTCCGTACGGTGCGGAGAGTGTCTTTTTTTGGAAAAAACTATACATACTTTCATTTCGAGAACCAAGCTGCTCTAAAGAGTCGACGAGGGTTCTTTAGAGAGGAAAGCATGAGAGAAAAGAAAGGAAGAAATATACATTGACAAAATTTTCAGAATTAGGATTAAGTCAAAAATTACTCAAATCTGTTGAGAAAATGGGATTTGAAGAAGCAACACCAATTCAGGCACAAACAATTCCTGTTGCGTTAGAAGGACGTGACGTAATTGGTCAGGCGCAAACAGGAACAGGAAAAACAGCAGCGTTTGGATTGCCATTATTAGATAAAATTGATATGACTAAAGAAATGATTCAAGGACTTGTTATTGCTCCGACGCGTGAACTTGCAATTCAAGTATCAGAAGAGCTTCATAAAATAGGCATGTTTAAAGGGGTTCGTATTCTTCCAATTTATGGAGGGCAAGATATCAACCGCCAAATTCGTGCGTTGAAGAAGTATCCTCATATTATCGTAGGAACTCCAGGCCGTATCTTAGATCATATTAATCGTAAAACAATTCGTTTGCATGGTGTAGAAACAGTTGTGTTAGATGAAGCGGATGAGATGCTGAACATGGGCTTCATTGAAGATATTGAAGCGATTTTAACAGACGTACCAGAAACTCATCAAACATTGTTGTTCTCTGCAACAATGCCGGACCCAATCCGCCGTATTGCAGAACGCTTTATGACTGAGCCGGAGCATATTCGCGTTAAGGCAAAAGAAGTGACGATGCCAAATATCCAGCAATTTTATTTAGAAGTGCAAGAAAAGAAAAAGTTTGACGTGTTAACTCGTTTGTTAGATATTCAATCTCCAGAGCTTGCGATTATTTTTGGTCGTACAAAGCGTCGTGTAGACGAATTATCTGAAGCTTTGAACTCCCGAGGCTATGCTGCAGAAGGGATTCATGGTGATTTAACACAAGCGAAGCGTCTATCTGTTCTTAAAAAGTTTAAGCAAGGTACAATTGAAGTACTTGTAGCAACAGATGTAGCAGCTCGTGGCTTGGATATTTCTGGTGTTACTCACGTCTATAACTTTGATATTCCTCAAGACCCAGAAAGCTATGTTCACCGAATTGGACGTACAGGACGTGCAGGCAGAGAGGGTATTGCGATGTTGTTTGTAACGCCGCGTGAGTCCGGCCAATTGAAAAATATTGAACGTACAACGAAAAAGAAAATTGAACGTATGCAAGCACCAACATTGGATGAAGCATTAGAAGGTCAACAACGTATGACTGCTGAAAAGCTTGTGTCTATAATTGAAACGGGTAACTTATCATACTACAAGCGCATTGCAGAAGAATTGTTAGAGGAACATGATTCTGTAACTGTAGTAGCTGCTGCTTTAAAAATGATGACAAAAGAGCCGGATACAACTCCGATTCAATTAACATCTGAGCCGCCGGTTATCGTAAAAGAAAAAGGGCGTTACCGTGGTGATTCAGATCGTAAGCGCAACGACCGTGGCAACGACCGCGGGAACCGAAATAGAAAAGGCGGTCCAAGAAAAGATCAGCCGCAGCAAAGAAATAACCGCGACAGTCAAGGTAAACGTCCAAAGCGTAAGCCAACTGCTGCTAACTAAAAAAGTGCAGTCCTTTTTGGGACTGCTTTTTTTCTTGCAATAGGGCATACTATCCTATCATGTAGGAAAAGAGGGGTTTTATGCTTGTAAGACTAGGGTATGTGGCTATGAGTGTTCACCTTCAAAACGCTTCTCCTTCGCAAACTATGACATTTGCTCAATTTCAGCGTATTAAAGATAGGGAGGCAGCTGTAAGTAAGCTTGAGCGCATTGCTAATTCTAACCTTGCCAACTGTCTTCGTTTATTAAAGCATAATAATGCACATAATATTTCTTTTTTTCGCCTTAGCTCTAAGCTTATTCCCCTTGCGAATCATCAAGAGCTGCTCGATTGGGATTATATTGCGCCTTTACAAGATAAATTAGAAGCATTAGCTGATTATATTGAACGAACGAACATGCGTGTGGATTTCCATCCTGATCACTTTGTTCTTTTGAATTCATCAGATTCTGATATTTTAAAGCAAGCATTAAAAACATTACGGATGCATCGCCAACTTTTAAAAGGAATGAGGATACAACCAGCTCATCGATGTGTTCTTCATGTTGGAGGAGGATATGATGATAAAGAAAAAGCGTTGGAGCAATTCATTCATAATTGGGCATATGTACCGGCAAGTATTCAAGAAATGATTATGCTTGAAAATGATGATACAGTATTTACTGTAAATGAAGCCTTATATTTGGGAGAAAAGCTGGCTATTCCAATTGTTTTTGATTTACATCATCATATGATGAACAGTGAAGGTGTCGATTGGACAGAACAGTGGGAACGTATTGTGGGAACATGGGAACAATCTCCTTTACCTGTTAAAATGCATATATCAAGTCCTCGGGATGAAAGGGATCCTCGTGCACATGCAGATTTCATTGACCCAGATATGTTTTTACGGTTTTTATATGAGATTAAAGGAAGTGTAGAACAGGTTGATTGCATGATTGAAGCAAAGAAAAAGGATGAGGCTTTGTTTCAGCTTATGCGTAATTTGCAAGCAGCTGATAAAATTGAAATTATTGATGGAGCAAGTTTTTATGTTAAATAAAGCTTGCTTCTTTTTCTTCACATGATTCATCTAGTACTTTTATCGTAGGAAATTGAGAAATGAAGGTGGATTGGATGATTATTGGCACAGGTATTGATATTGTAGAATTAAAGAGGATTGCAGATCTTTTAGATAGACAGCCTAAATTTATCGACCGGATTTTGACTGCAAAAGAAAAAGAATATTTTGGGTTGTTGCAAGGGAAACGGAAAGTGGAGTTCGCTGCAGGCCGTTTTGCGGTAAAAGAAGCGTATTCCAAAGCAATCGGCACTGGAATAGGACAAGAAGTGAGTTTTTTAGATATTGAAATTATCAATGATGAACGAGGGAAGCCTGTATTGACTGGAGGGACTGATCATATCGTACATGTTTCTATCAGTCATAGTAATGAGTTCGCAGTGGCACAGGTAATTATTGAAAGCTCGTCATGCTAGTCTGCATATTCCATAACCTTGTCTCATATATTTGAGTAGCGGCATAGGAGGGCTATCCTCCGTATCCATGAGACAAAGGAGCTGAAGGAATGAAAAGACGGCTGTTTGCAATGGTTTTTGGGATTTTTGCCATTTTGGCTTTAACAGGTTGTATGGAAAAGAGTAAGGAAGATGTTGTAGCAGATTTAAATGCCAGAGTAGAGAAAATGTCAGGATATAAAGCGGAAGCCAAATTATCCATTAAAACAGGGACAGAGCCTCAGGTATATGAAGTGGATATTTGGCACGATAAACCGAGTTATTATCGTGTAAGTTTGAAAAATGGCAAAAAAGATCAGAGTCAAGTAATTCTTCGTAATGATGATGGAGTATTTGTATTGACTCCGGCATTAAATAAAAGTTTCCGGTTTCAAAGCGATTGGCCGCAAAACAGCAGCCAAGCCTACCTTTATGAATCTCTTGTTCGAGATATCCTAAAGGATAAGGAAGCTGTTTTCAAGAAAACGGATAAGTACTATGTGTTTGAGACAAAAACAAACTATCAAAACCATAACATGTTACCGAAGCAAGAGATTACATTTAGTAAAAAAGATTTATCTCCTGTGAGGGTTAAATTGTTGGATAGTGATCAAAACGTATTAGTACAAGTAGACTTTTCTAATGTTAAGTTTGATGCCAAGTTTGATAAAGGTGCTTTTGATACTAAACGTAATATGTCCAGCGTGCAGATGGAACTGCCTACTGTAGGGGATAATAAAGATACACCTTTTTCGGTATTGTATCCGAAAGATTCCCCGCAAGGTGTAACTCTTAAAGAAGAAAAAGAAATGAAAACAGCTAATGGAAAGCGGATTATTTTGACGTACAGCGGGGACAAAAAATCGTATACATTAATTCAAGAAAAGGCAAAAGTGGCTGCTGCTAGTACTACAATTAATGTCAGCGGTGAACCGGTTGATTTAGGATACACTGTAGGAGCGCTGACTAAAAATGGGGTCTCATGGTCTTATAACGGAGTAGAGTATATGTTAGCTTCGGAAAATTTGACTCAAGAGGAGCTGTTAATGGTAGCTCGATCTGTACATGTTCAAGCGACAAAATAGTATGCTCCTCTTAAAGACGTGCTAGACACTATTTAGTCTGCACGTCTTCTTATATGTGCAATGCTTTTGTACGATAATTATTGACAATTAGTGTTCCCAGTTGAATAATCTAATGTATTACAACAATATAAAATTTCTTCGCATATATAAGAATAAGCATTGCATATCGTATAAGGGAAGTGTTTTTCAAATGAATGAATCTAGTTTTTACCGTGATACATGGGTAGAGGTTGATCTGGATCGCATTTATAATAATGTGAGCAACATGAACAAGCATTTGCCTAAGGAAGTAGAAATGATTGCGGTTGTAAAAGCAAATGGATACGGTCACGGAGCTATAAATGTAGCTGAAACAGCGATTGAAGCTGGTGCGGCTCGATTAGCAGTAGCATTCTTGGATGAGGCGTTAATCCTGCGAGAAGCCGGTATTACAGTGCCTATTTTAGTACTGGGTGCTTCAAGGCCGGAAGATGTTAATGTTGCGGCAGAGCATAATATTGCATTAACTGTATTTCAATCAGAGTGGTTAGAACAGGCGAAGGAGACGTTAATTGCTGCTCAATCTTTACCGATTCATTTGAAATTTGATAGTGGCATGGGCCGTATAGGAATTCGTACGCAAGAGGAACTTGAAGATGTTGTAAGTATGTTGAATCAGACAAAACAATTCCATGTAGAAGGAGCTTATACTCACTTTGCTACTTCTGATGAACTGCGGATAGAGTATTTTGAACAGCAGTATACTCGGTTTACAGAGCAGCTTTCTTGGTTAAATAAATTAAAAGTATATCCTTCCTTAATTCATTGTGCCAATAGCGCAGCAAGCTTACGTTTTACAGACAAGGTGTTTAATGCAGTTCGCATAGGGATTGCTATGTATGGATTAACACCATCTATTGAAATGAATTCTTTATTACCATATCATCTGCAAGAAGCTTTTTCTCTTCATAGTAAAATCGTTCATGTGAAACAAATTCATCCGGGAGAGAGCATCAGCTATGGGGCAACTTATACAGCTGAAAAACAAGAGTGGATTGCAACTATTCCAATTGGGTATGCGGACGGATGGATACGTAAATTACAGGGATTTCAAGTATTAGCAGATGGAGTGAAAGTGCCGATTGTAGGGAGGATTTGCATGGATCAATTGATGATCCGCCTCCCTTATCACATGCCTGTTGGTACAAAGGTGACTTTGATTGGATCCCAAAAAGATGCTGTTGTAAGTGTAGATGAAGTTGCCGAGTATTTAGGGACGATTAACTATGAAATTCCTTGTTTAATTAACTTTCGAGTACCGCGTGTATTTCGTAAAGATGGTAATATAGCAGAAGTTGAGAATTTATTAGCTCGATAAGAAAATATATAAAAAAACCAATGAATGTTTTGTTTTTAATTGGAAAACCTAAGCAAAGAGTTGAGGAAGACTTTGCAACATAGACCGTACAGTGGTATTATTAAAATAGGTACAAATATAGATATCGGTGTGTGTGTAGTTGATGGTGGAGGTGTATTTTTGTGTCCGAATCAAGTGTAACTACAGAAATAGTCGTTCGCTTGCCGAAACAACTAGTTACAGAGTTAGATGGACTTATGAAGCAAGAGAATGGAAATCGCAATGATTTTATTTACCAAGCAACGAAAATGTATTTGCGTGAAAAAAAGAAACGTCATATACGTGAATCTATGAGACGCGGTTATATGGAGATGGCTAAGATCAACTTGAATATTGCTTCTGAAGCATTTTTGGCAGAGTACGAAGCAGATCACACCGTAGAACGCTTAGTTAGCGGGGGGTAATCCTTTGATTGTAAAACGTGGCGACGTTTATTTTGCAGACCTTTCCCCAGTTGTTGGATCTGAGCAAGGAGGCGTTCGTCCTGTTCTTGTCATTCAAAACGACATTGGTAATCGGTTCAGTCCTACGGTAATCGTTGCAGCAATTACTGCCCAAATTCAAAAAGCCAAGTTGCCTACTCATGTAGAAATCGATGCGAAAAAGTATGGGTTTGAGCGAGACTCTGTCATTTTGCTCGAACAGATTCGAACGATAGATAAGCAACGTTTAACGGACAAAATTACACATCTGGATGATGAAATGATGGATCGTGTAGATGAAGCGCTACAAATCAGTTTAGGACTTATAGACTTTTAATTTAAAAGCACATCGGTGAAGTTGCTCCAAAAGAGCAGCTTTTTTTATTACTTATTTGGGAGGAGATTTAGTTTGCTGGCACAACTTGAAGAAAAACAAGAACAAATTGTTGAATCCATTGTTAAGGTGTTGGGATTAAAGAAGAACCAAGTGAAAAATGTGATTAAGCTGACAGAAGAGGGAAATACAGTTCCTTTTATTGCTCGTTATCGTAAAGAACTAACTGAATCTTTGGATGAAGTGCAAATTCGCGCTGTCTTAGATAAATGGCAGTACAGTTTGAATCTTGTGAACCGCAAAGAAGAAATCCTGCGTTTGATTGATGAAAAAGGTAAATTGACAGAAGAGCTCAAAGCGAAAATTGAAGCAGCGGACAAGCTACAGGAAATAGAAGACTTGTATCGTCCATATAAAGAAAAAAGAAGAACAAAAGCTGTAATTGCAAAAGAAAAAGGATTAACGGGGTTGGCGGAGTGGCTTCTCGGATTTCCGATGCAGCCAAATCCGATTGAGAAGGCAATGGAATTTATCGATGAGGAGAAAGAGGTTGTATCGGCCGAAGAAGCATTGCAGGGTGCGAAGGATATTATTGCTGAACAGATATCGGATGAATCAGATTTTCGTCAGTGGATTCGTGCTGTGACCTTCCGTAAAGGAGTCGTTGCTACTGCTGTAAAAGATGAAAAGAAGGATGAGAAAAAAGTATACGAGATGTACTATACATATGAAGAGCCTATTCAAAAGATTGTTCCCCATCGTATATTAGCTTTGAATCGCGGTGAGAAAGAGGAAGTTTTGAAGGTATCTATCGTTGCTCCTATAGATGAGATTATTCATTATTTAACGAAGAAGGTGGTTAAAAAAGAGCAGGCTGTATCCGTATCCTACATAAGAGAAGCTATTGAAGATGGATATAAACGTCTGATACAGCCTTCTATTGAACGAGAAATTCGAAAAGAGTTAACAGAAAAAGCAGAAGAACAAGCTATTCGTATTTTTTCAGAAAATCTGAGGAGTCTTTTATTACAGCCTCCTATGAAAGGAAAGCTAGTATTAGGAGTAGACCCGGCTTATCGGACAGGTTGTAAGCTTGCTGTGGTGGACGAAACAGGGAAAGTATTGAACATTGGTGTGATATATCCGCATCTGTCAGCTGCCCAAAAAATAGAAGCGCATAAAAAGTTCCTGTCTCTTTTAGAAGAGTTTCATATTGAAGTGGTAGCTATAGGAAATGGAACTGCCTCTCGGGAAACTGAGCAATTTGTAGTAGACGTATTGAAGGAAGCTAAGCACGATATTTTCTATATTATTGTTAATGAAGCAGGTGCTAGTGTGTACTCAGCTTCTGAACTTGCGCGTGAAGAGTTTCCTGACTTGCAAGTAGAAGAAAGAAGCGCAGTGTCCATTGCTCGGCGATTACAGGATCCGCTAGCGGAACTTGTGAAAATTGATCCTAAATCCGTTGGAGTAGGACAGTATCAGCATGATGTATCGCAGAAAAATTTAAATGAATCGTTAACGTTCGTAGTGGAAACAGCAGTAAATCAGGTCGGGGTAAATGTAAATACAGCTTCTGTTTCTTTATTACAGTATGTATCAGGTCTCACTAAAACAGTGGCGAAAAATATAGTAAAGCAAAGAGAGGAGAACGGAAGGTTTGAAAGTCGTTCGCAGTTGAAAAAGATTCCACGCCTCGGTGCTAAAACTTTTGAGCAATGCATTGGGTTTTTGCGTGTATTAGAGGGAAGTAATCCTCTTGATCGAACAAACATTCATCCAGAACGTTATCAGGATGTGGAGAGTATACTTAGAAACCTTGGATTTACAATTCAAGATTTAGGAACAGAGGAACTAAAGCAAGAGTTAGAAGTAACGGATGTAAAGAGATTAGCAGAACAAACGAATATAGGTGAGCCGACTTTAAAGGATATTATTGAATCATTGATTCGTCCTGAGAGAGACTTGCGTGATGAACTGCCGAAGCCATTACTAAAAACGGATGTATTAAAACTTGAAGATTTAAAGAGAGGCATGGAGCTGGAAGGGACAGTTCGGAACGTAGTAGATTTCGGTGCTTTTGTAGATATTGGTGTCAAACAAGATGGGCTTGTTCATATCTCTAAAATGAGCACCCGTTTTATAAAGCGTCCATTAGATATCGTATCTGTAGGACAGATAGTGAAGGTATGGGTGGATGAAGTTGATATGAAAAAAGGCCGTGTAGCATTATCTATGCTTCCTCCTCAACAGTAAAAGAAATCAGGGGGTGTAAAAATGTAAACACTCCCTGATTTTAATTTAGGAGGCTTGAGTTTTCATATAAGAAAACCAGCACTCGTTTAAAAGTTTGATTTGGTAACGATTTTTTTCGTAATAAGCGCGTCTCATTTGATTTTGCAACCATGTTGGCAACGGTTCATCCCTCCTTTAAAAGATAGGATGGGTGTTATATAGTGTATGCAAGGGACAAGGTCGAGTGTGCCTATGTTTTTAGGGGGAGAAAAGATGAAAGAAGGGGAATTGCAAGAATTAGTGGAAAAAGTATCGTGGAAGTACTTTCACAAACCATTTCTGCACAAAGCTGTTTTCAATAAACGTCTTCGAACAACAGGGGGGAGATATTTATTAAATACACATAATATTGAACTTAACTACTCGTACTATAAAGAGTTTGGGGCAGATGAACTTATTCAAGTTATAAAACACGAACTTTGTCATTACCATTTGCATATAGAAGGGAAAGGTTACCAACATCGAGATAGAGATTTTCGGAAGCTGCTGCAACAAATAGATGCTCCACGATTTTGTAAAGCCCTCCCCAATACAGCTTCTACAGTAAAACAAGTTAAATGTATATATCAGTGTTTAGGGTGTGGGATAAAATTTCCGAGAAAACGGAGAGTTAATACGGAACGATATGCATGTGGAAGATGCGGGGGGAAAATAGAAGAGGTGAAAAATTAATTGACATATAGTGTACAATCCAGTATATTTAAACCTGTCAAATTGATTTTTTCTTTTAATGTTTAATAGGTATTGACTTTCGACAAAAGGTAAGATAAAATTTATCTTGTCGTATTATTCCGCAGTAGCTCAGTGGTAGAGCGTTCGGCTGTTAACCGAACGGTCGTAGGTTCGAGTCCTACCTGCGGAGCCATATAGAGAAGTACCCAAGTGGCTCAAGGGGCTCCCCTGCTAAGGGAGTAGATCGCGATAGCGGTGCGAGGGTTCGAATCCCTTCTTCTCTGCCATACTGGCCCGTTGGTCAAGCGGTTAAGACACCGCCCTTTCACGGCGGTAACACGGGTTCGAATCCCGTACGGGTCACTTTATACGGAGGATTAGCTCAGCTGGGAGAGCACCTGCCTTACAAGCAGGGGGTCGGCGGTTCGAACCCGTCATCCTCCACCATATCAAACGGTCCCGTGGTGTAGCGGTTAACATGCCTGCCTGTCACGCAGGAGATCGCCGGTTCGATCCCGGTCGGGACCGCCATTATATCTGCTTTTTAGGCAGTTATTTTTATGAGATGGAAAATATGTCTCTTTGATTATTGTTATCGACAATAATTTTTATAAAGATGTTAATTCATCAAGTTATATCATTGGGCTATAGCCAAGCGGTAAGGCAACGGACTTTGACTCCGTCATGCGTTGGTTCGAATCCAGCTAGCCCAGCCAAGAGCCATTAGCTCAGTCGGTAGAGCATCTGACTTTTAATCAGAGGGTCGAAGGTTCGAGTCCTTCATGGCTCACCATTTTTATATGCGGGTGTGGCGGAATTGGCAGACGCACCAGACTTAGGATCTGGCGCCTTTGGCGTGGGGGTTCGAGTCCCTTCACCCGCACCATTTTCATATGCGGTCGTGGCGGAATGGCAGACGCGCTAGCTTGAGGGGCTAGTGGGGGCAACCCCGTGGAGGTTCGAGTCCTCTCGGCCGCACCAAAAAAACTTTTAAAAAGTTTTTTGAAAAAAGTCTTGCATCACGAATGACGGTATGATATATTAATAAAGTCGCTGAAACGACAAAATAAAAAATGCGCCCGTAGCTCAATTGGATAGAGCGTTTGACTACGGATCAAAAGGTTAGGGGTTCGAGTCCTCTCGGGCGCGCCATATAACGGGAAGTGGCTCAGCTTGGTAGAGCACCTGGTTTGGGACCAGGGGGTCGCAGGTTCAAATCCTGTCTTCCCGACCACGCGGGTGTAGTTTAATGGTAGAACTTCAGCCTTCCAAGCTGATAGCGTGGGTTCGATTCCCATCACCCGCTCCAAATTAGTTCTTTGAAAACTGAACAAAACAAGAAACAAACGTCAAGTTTTAAATGAGCAAGTCAAACACTTTTATGGAGAGTTTGATCCTGGCTCAGGACGAACGCTGGCGGCGTGCCTAATACATGCAA
>NZ_JAGHKQ010000020.1 GCF_017742235.1 Bacillus sp. 165 | reverse complement strand
CTCGACTTGCATGTATTAGGCACGCCGCCAGCGTTCGTCCTGAGCCAGGATCAAACTCTCCATAAAAGTGTTTGACTTGCTCATTTAAAACTTGACGTTTGTTTCTTGTTTTGTTCAGTTTTCAAAGTTCATGTATCGCTCATCAGCGACTTTAATAATATAACATATATCTTTATTTGGCGTCAACATTTTTTAGTAGATTTTAATTCTTTTTTGTTATTCGCCTTACTGCCTTAGTTAGTATATATTCTTTCCTCTTGAAACACAAGTAGTTTTTCAAGAAAACAAACCAGGTTTCGCCCCCTCTTCTAAATCCTAGAAGCAATAACTCAAATACACCAGAAACAACAAATCTTATAAAACTTTGCCCTTCCCTTAATTTAACCATAACAATAAAGGAGGGGCTTTAAAGCCCCTCCTTTATTGTTCAATATATTCTTCTTCTATATCTATATCTTCTTCTTTTTGTGTTTTTGCTACCGTAGCAACCTCTTGTTCCCCTTCTAAGCGGATTAGACGGACCCCTTGTGTGTTACGGCCCATTTGTGAAATTTGATGAACAGGAATACGAATTAATACACCAGATGCAGTGATTAACATAATATCTTCTTCACCGCTTACCGATTTTACAGAAATCAACTTTCCGTTTTTGTCGGTAATATTACAAGTTTTTAACCCTTTTCCGCCTCGACTTTGGATACGATATTCTTCTACTGGTGTACGTTTGCCATAACCATTTTTTGTAACTATCAAAACATCCATATCGTCTTCAGCTATTTCCATGCCTACAACTTGATCATCTTCATCGAGTGTAATAGCTTTTACTCCCGTTGCAGTGCGCCCCATGGAGCGTACATCTTTTTCATGAAAACGTATAAGCATGCCATTACTTGTGCCAATTATAATATCTTTATCCCCTGCCGTAAGACGAACTGAAATTAATTCATCTTCATCTCGCAATGTCAAAGCGATTAATCCGTTATTACGAATATTTGCAAAAGAAGATAACGGACAGCGTTTTGCAATACCGTGTTTAGTAGCAAAGAATAGATAGGTTTCATTAGAAAATTCACGGATTGGAATGATGGCATTAATCCATTCACCTTTATCAATCTCTAGCAAATTAATAATTGGAATTCCTTTTGCTGTACGACTGTATTCCGGAATCTCATAACCTTTCGTCCTATATACTTTTCCTTTATTTGAAAAGAAAAGTATAGTGTCATGAGTTGATGTTGTTAACAGATGTTCTACAAAGTCATCTTCATTGGTACCCATTCCTTGTACTCCACGTCCACCTCGGTTCTGACTTCTATAAGTAGAAGCAGGCAATCGTTTAATATATCCGTTATGAGTCAGAGTGATGACAATATTTTGCTCTGGGATCAGGTCTTCGTCTTCAATAAACTCTGCTCCGCCTGGCACAATTTCAGTTCTGCGTTTATCGTTAAAGCGTTCTTTTATTTCAATTAATTCATTTCGTATAATCTCTAATACTTTTTCATCGTCTGCTAAAATAGCACGAAGTTCGGCAATTAAGCTTAAAAGTTCTTGATACTCAGCTTCAATTTTTTCACGTTCTAGGCCTGTCAAACGCTGCAAGCGCATATCCAAAATTGCTTGAGCTTGTTTTTCACTTAACTTAAAATGCTCCATCAACCCTTGACGTGCAATATCTGTTGTTTGAGAGCCTCGAATTAACGCTATAATTTCATCAATGTGGTCTAGTGCTATTCGAAGTCCCTCTAATATATGCGCACGTGCTTCTGCTTTTTCAAGCTCAAATGCTGTTCTTCTTCGAATGACAACCTTTTGATGCTCTAGATAGTGATATAGACACTGCTTCAAGTTTAATACTTTAGGTTCACCATCTACTAAAGAAAGCATATTGATACCAAAGCTTGTTTGTAATGCTGTTTGCTTATATAAATTGTTTAGCAACACATTTGCATTAGCATCACGACGTACTTCCATAACAATTCTCATGCCATTACGGTCTGATTCATCTCGTAAGTCTGTAATACCTTCAATCTTTTTATCACGTACAAGCTCAGCAATTTTCTCGATGAGCTTAGCTTTATTAACTTGGTATGGAAGCTCGTTTACAATAATAGTCTGCTTTCCATTAGCCTTCTCTTCGATTTCGACTTTCGCACGAACTATAACAGTACCTCGACCCGTTTCATACGCTCGTCTAATGCCACTTTTCCCTAATATTTGCCCTGCAGTAGGAAAATCTGGCCCTTGAACATATTCTATTAATTCTCCAATAGAAATGTCTGGGTTTCTACTTAAAGCAAGAACCCCATCAATAACTTCTCCCAATTGATGCGGGGGAATATTTGTCGCCATTCCTACGGCAATTCCTGTCGCACCATTGACTAATAAGTTAGGAAACCTTGCCGGAAGGACAACCGGCTCTCTTTCAGCTCCGTCATAGTTATCTTGATAATCAATTGTATCTTTATGGATATCCCGGATTAACTCCATGGATATTTTAGACATTCTAGCTTCCGTATAACGCATAGCCGCTGCTGCATCTCCATCAACTGAACCAAAGTTACCATGACCATCAACTAACATATAGCGCTGGTTAAAAGCTTGTGCCATACGAACCATAGTATCGTATACTGCTGAATCACCATGAGGGTGATACTTTCCAATAACTTCCCCAACGATACGGGCTGACTTTTTGTAAGGTTTATCTGCTGTCATTCCAAGATCGTTCATTGCGAATAATATTCTTCTGTGCACAGGTTTTAGACCATCGCGCACATCTGGCAATGCACGAGATACAATAACACTCATCGCATAATCTAAGAAGGATGTTCGCATTTCTTGACTGATATTTATTTCTCTGATTTGAGCTTTTTGGTTGTCTGACATTCCTCAGCACCTCCTCTTACATTTCCTAAAGAATAAGAAATTCCTAATCCTGATATGTAGAAAACAGGAATTATAAAATTCCTGTCACCATTAGATATCTAAGTTCTTTACATACCTTGCGTTTTCTTGGATAAAGTTACGACGCGGCTCTACTTTATCTCCCATTAATGTTTCGAATGTTTCATCGGCTTCAATTGCATCTTGTAACGTTACTTGAAGAAGCGTGCGAACTTCTGGATTCATTGTTGTCTCCCACAATTGTTCTGGATTCATTTCTCCAAGACCTTTATAACGCTGAATACCTGGCTTTGGTTGAGATGGGAGCTCAGCCAATACTCTTTCTAACTCCTTATCGTTATAAACATAGTTTATCTTTTTGCCTTGTTGTACTTTATAAAGCGGGGGCTGTGCAATATAAACAAACCCATGCTCAATAATTTGACGCATATAACGATAAAAGAAGGTTAATAATAGGGTACGAATATGTGCACCGTCCACATCCGCATCTGTCATAATAACAATTTTATGGTAACGTGCTTTATCAACTTCAAAGTCATCACCAATTCCTGTTCCAATCGCAGTTACCATCGCTCGTACTTCATTATTAGATAAAATTTTATCTAATCTTGCTTTTTCTACATTGATAATTTTGCCTCTTAGAGGAAGAATAGCTTGAAAATGACGATCTCTCCCCTGTTTAGCAGAACCACCTGCAGAATCACCTTCTACAATATACAGTTCACTAATAAAAGGATCTTTCGAGGAACAATCAGCTAATTTTCCTGGAAGACTTGATATTTCTAGGGCATTTTTTCTTCGAGTTAATTCTCTGGCTTTTTTTGCAGCCATACGCGCTCGTGCTGCCATCATGCCCTTGTCTATAATTTTTCGAGCGACTGAAGGGTTCTCCAGTAAAAACTTTTCAAATGCCTCTGAAAAAACGGATTCAGTAATGGTTCTTGCTTCACTATTTCCAAGTTTTGTTTTTGTTTGGCCTTCAAATTGAGGATCGGGGTGCTTAATAGATACGATAGCCGTTAACCCCTCACGTACATCTTCCCCCATTAAGTTACTTTCGCTTTCTTTGATGAGGTTGCTTTTTCTTGCATAGTCATTAATAACCCGTGTCAGTGCTGTTTTAAACCCAACTTCATGCGTGCCGCCTTCATACGTATGAATGTTATTAGCAAAAGAGTATATACTGCTCGTATATCCCTCGTTATACTGCAGAGCTACTTCTACATAAATACCGTCACGTGCTCCTTCGACGTAAACAGATTCTTCATGAATAGCTTCTTTCGTGCGATTTAAGTGCTCCACATAAGATTTAATTCCACCTTCATAATGAAATTCTCTCTTACGCTTATTTTCACGTTTATCTTCAATTGTTAATTTGATTCCGCGATTTAAAAAAGCGAGCTCACGTAAACGATTTGCTAATATATCAAAGTCATATTCTGTTGTTTCAGTAAAAATTTCTCGGTCAGGTTTAAAATTAGTTATTGTACCTGTATGATCCGTATCGCCAATGACTTTTAAATCTTCAACTGGGATCCCTTTTTTATATTTTTGGTAATGAATCTTCCCGTCCCTATGTACAAATACTTCTAACTGGGACGACAAAGCATTTACAACAGATGCGCCTACTCCATGCAAGCCGCCTGATACCTTATAACCGCCTCCACCAAACTTTCCACCAGCATGAAGTACAGTCATAATTACTTCAACCGCCGGTCGTCCCATTTTTTCTTGGATCCCTACAGGAATACCTCGACCATTATCCTTAACTGAAATGCTGTTATCTTCTTCAATGATGACGTTCACTTCATCACAAAATCCTGCAAGAGCTTCATCGATACTATTATCTACAATTTCCCAAACAAGATGATGAAGACCTTTTGCATTCGTTGAACCGATATACATTCCCGGGCGTTTTCGAACGGCTTCTAGACCTTCTAACACCTGGATTTGACTCTCATCATATGTTTGCCCTTGTTTTTGTTCCATCGTCATACCAATCACCTACTCTTCCTTTTACCAAACACCTTGTACCTAATTTTTATATTTTATTAAATTTTGATTTTTCCATTCTCCACACGAATTGTTTTTGCTTGCTTTAATGTATCGTGTTCAATTCCCTCTACACTCGTTGTAGTTACAAAAGTCTGTACTTTTCCTTGAATGGTATTTAGTAAGTGAGATTGACGATAATCATCTAATTCAGATAACACATCATCAAGTAAAAGAATTGGATATTCTTTCACTTCAGACTTAATAAGTTCAATCTCAGCTAATTTTAAGGAAAGTGCTGTTGTTCGCTGCTGCCCCTGGGAGCCAAACACTTGAACATTTTTATCGTTTACGAAGAATTGCAAATCGTCTCGATGAGGACCAATTAGTGTAGTGCCCCGGAAGAATTCACGTTGCTTAATAGATTGGAAATTTTTATAGTATACTTCTTTCATTTTCGACAAATCCATTGATTCTGATACATCAGCGCTTGGTTTATATACAATTTTCAGCTCTTCAAGCCCTCTGCTTATCCCACTATGAATGGGTCCAGCCCATTCTTGCAGTAATTTCAAGAATTCAAAACGCTTTTGCAGAATTTTCACCCCATGCTCAATCAACTGAATAGTAAAAATATCGAGCATTGTATCATTTTTTTTCTCGCCCTGCATAGTTTTCAATAAATGGTTACGCTGAGTCAATATTTTTTGATATTGGCTCAATTCATATAAATAAATAGGTGCAATTTGTCCGAGCTCCATATCAATAAAACGTCGCCGCACTTGCGGACTCCCTTTTACTAAATTTAAATCTTCTGGAGCAAACATTACGACATTCATCTGTCCAATATATTGACTAAGTTTTTGCTGTTCAAGGTGATTTAATTTTGCTTTTTTCCCTTTTTTAGACATTATAAGTTCCAAAGATATAGAGGTATTCTTTTTTTGCAGTTTCCCCTCTATTTTACCATAATCACAGTCCCAGCGTATAAGTTCACGATCATTTGAAGTCCGATGAGATTTTGCCATAGCTAAGACAAAAATGGACTCCATTAAATTAGTTTTCCCCTGCGCGTTTTCTCCTATAATCACGTTCACTTTATCTTCAAAGGCGAGCTGCAGGGCCTCATAATTACGATAATTTTTTAATCCTAGTTCTTGAATATACAAAGGGATTCCCCCATCTTATGCTTCTACAATATAAGTACCAATATTTTTAATTTCTACTGTATAGCCAGAAAACAGCTTTCTCCCTCTTCTATCTTCAAGTTCGCCATTTACAAATACTTCATATTCCTGTAAAAACCATTTTACTGCTCCACCAGTATCAATCACATCTGCAAGCTTTAAGAATTGCCCTAGTGTAATGTATTCCGTCGAAATTTGAACTTTTTTCATAAAAATTCGCTCTCTTTCCAAAGATTCATTCTTTAATTATACTAAAAAATGGGTATTAAGAAAAGTATACCGATTATTGTCACTAAAAGGAAAAAAGCTACTAGCTTAGAAATACTAGCAGCTTTGGTTTTTAGTATGTTCGTACAGGTAAAATAAGTTGCACAATTGTATCATCTTCGACTGTGCGAATTAAGAATGGTCTCATAGCTCCTGTAAAGCTAATTTTAATTTCAGTGCTGTCTAACGCTTTTAAAGCATCCATCATATATTTTGCACTAAAAGAGATTTTTAACTCTTCCCCTTCAATCAATTCACATTGTACTTCTTCTACTACTTTTCCGATTTCTGGTGAATTAGACGATATTTCAAGCATGTTACCTTCTAAGGTTGAAAGTTTAACCACATTATTTCTTCCGTCTCTTGCCAAAAGAGAAGCACGATCAATTGCTTGAAGAAACTCTTTTGTGTTAACAAAAATATCAGTTTTACTGTCGGTTGGAATTAATCTAGATGTATCTGGATAATTTCCCTCTAATAAACGAGAAAAGAATAATAAATGCTTTGTTCGGAATAATACTTGGTAATCTGTAATAACGATATCTACCATTTCTTCTGAGTCGTCTAGAATTTTACTTAATTCATTTAAGCTTTTACCAGGAATAACCACATTTGCTTTAAACTCCGTTGGAATATTCTTTCCTTCCACTTTGGCCTTCCGTAATGCTAAACGATGACTATCTGTTGCAATACAAATGAGTTCACTGTTATACACTCCCCAGTTTACACCTGTCAAGATTGGGCGAGTTTCGGAAGTTGATACAGCAAATACAGTTTGACGGATCATATGCTTTAATAAATCTGTTGGAAGCCTAAAGACATAATGCTCCTCGATTTGAGGTAGATGTGGATACTCTTCTGGATCTAGTCCATTAAGATTAAATTCAGATTTTCCCGATTTTATTTTTGTCATGAAATGTGTTCCAACTTCAATTTCTACAGTATCTTTTGGAAGTTTTTTTACAATTTCACTGAAATACTTTGCTTGTAATACTATACTTCCTGTGCGTTTAATTTGAGCAATTTCTTTTCCATCTTCTTCTACTGGAATATAGGATTCAATAGAAATATCAGAATCGCTTCCCGTTAGTGTTATACCATCTTCTGTGGCTACAATTTTAATCCCTGTTAAGATAGGAATCGTTGTTCTTGAGGAAACGGCCTTCATTACATCTTGTACACCTTGAACAAGATATTCCTTTTGAATAGTAAACAACATAATTAAAAACCTCCTGTTAAAGAGTATAAGTAAATTCTATTATTTTTATTAAAAATAAAAAAATATAGTAGTAATAGTAATAGGGCTTGTGGAAATGTGGATAACATGGATTTAGCTAAGGAAAAACAGTCTATCAACATGTGGATAGACTGTGTGCAAAATAAGGAAAGTTATTCACATTATTCTATTAGCCTTTTAACAATTCATTGATGTCTTCTATCTGCCTCTGAAGCTGGTTGTCCGTTTTTAATAGATTTGAAATTTTTTCATGTGCATGGATAACAGTAGTATGATCGCGACCTCCAAATTCTTCTCCAATCTTTGGGAGCGACGAATCTGTAAGCTCACGCGATAAATACATAGCGATTTGCCGCGGAAATGCTACTGATTTTGTCCGCTTTTTTGCTTTAAAATCTTCAAGTTTAACTTGGTATACTTGCCCAACAGCCTTTTGGATTTCATGAATAGAAATAATACGCGGCTTTGAACTTGGAATAATGTGTTTTAATGCTTCTGCTGCTAAATCGGCATTAATATCTTTATTAATTAAAGATGAATAAGCAACAACACGAATAAGAGCACCTTCTAATTCCCGAATATTGGAGTCAATTTGATTTGCGATATATAACATGACTTCATTAGGAATATCTAATCCCTCCGCCTTCGCTTTTTTACGTAAAATAGCAATCCGCGTTTCTAAATCAGGAGGAGTAATATCTGTAATTAATCCCCATTCAAAACGAGAACGAAGGCGATCCTCCAGTGTTGGAATCTCTTTTGGAGGACGATCACTAGAGATAACAATTTGTTTACTTTCTTCATGAAGAGCATTAAATGTATGGAAAAACTCTTCCTGCGTTTGCTCTTTTCCTGCTAAAAATTGAATATCATCAATAAGAAGTACATCAACATTCCGGTATTTATTTCGAAAATCTACTGCTTTATTATCGCGAATGGAGTTAATAAATTCATTAGTAAACTTTTCAGAAGATAGGTATACAACCTTCGCATTTGGATTATGTTCAATTACATAATGACCGATTGCATGCATAAGGTGAGTTTTTCCTAACCCTACACCTCCATATATGAATAACGGATTATAAGCTTTCGCAGGAGCTTCCGCTACCGCTAAAGATGCTGCGTGAGCAAAGCGGTTTCCAGATCCAATAACAAATGTATCAAAGATATATTTTTGATTTAGCATACTTTGCGGAAAATGATTTGGCTCATCATTCATCATTTTTGTCTTTTTTGCAGGCATATAGTCAAACTCTTCTTCGGATTGACTTTGCGGTATGATAAAACGTATATCAAGCTCTGCTCCTGTAAGATGATGCAGAGTTTCTGCAATTAAGCTTGAGTAATGAGACTCCAGCCAATCTCGTGCAAATTCATTAGGTGCGGTAATCGTTAATACATCCTTTTTTAAGGAATGTGCTTTTGTAGATTTAAGCCACGTTTCATAACTGGGTTTACTCACCTTTTTTTCAAGTTCTTTTAAGGCGCCGTTCCATAAATCAGTGATGTTTTCCAATGATGTCCCTCCTTTTTAAAAAAGTCAAAAGAATAAAAAATAAGGAAATATGTCTAATTTTGATATTTTCTTGATAAAAATCAACGTCTATATTCATTGTTTAACTTTTGTATAATCAAAAAAAGAGTTCGTGCATATTCATACAAAAACCTTCAAAGTGCTGTTTTATTATATCAAAAGTGATAGAAAGTTTTCGACAAAAAAATAATTTGTGGAAAACTAGTTGTGCACAGTTGTTTAAAAATGTCCACAAGTTATACACAAACTGTGGATAAAATATATGGAGTAACTATTTATCCAAAAGTGAAAACAAAAATATAATATCAAAAAAAGATGGTAATAGCAATGAGTTTAAAATGGTTATCCACAAAAATAATAAGGTGTGGAACAAACTTGTCCACACATAGATATACTGTGTGAAAGTGAAAAAATATACTGTGGATACTGGTTGAAATATGTTTTTATTGTCCACAATTTATAGAGAGATCTGTTAGAAAAAATGTGGATTAAAAAAATGAATGATTTACGCATAGAAATATTAATTGATGAAGAAGCATTGACATTTTGCAGGTAAATTAACTATAATTTATAGGACTGTCTTTAATAGTTATTCCTCAGGGAGGTGTCATAGAATGAAAAGAACGTATCAACCAAATAAACGTAAGCGCAGCAAGGTACATGGCTTCCGCAACCGTATGAGCACAAAGAACGGACGCAAAGTTTTAGCTGCTCGTCGTCGTAAAGGAAGAAAAGTATTATCTGCGTAGGCCACTGAACGTTCAGTGGTCTTTTTTCTAGCAGTACGAATGTTTCCGTGCGGAATACAGGAGTGTTAAAAAGGATGAAGAAAAAGAATCGTGTAAAGAAAAATGAAGAATTTCAAGCTGTGTTTCAAAAAGGAAAATCGAGCGCTAATCGCCAATTTGTTTTGTATCGGCTTGATAAGCCAGATCAACCTTATTTTCGTATTGGTCTTTCGGTCAGCAAGAAAATCGGAAATGCTGTGACAAGAAATTTGATTAAAAGGATGATCCGTCAAGTTTTTACGGAGTTAAAAGATAAAATAGATTCTCACAAAGATTTTGTTATAATAGCAAGGAAGCCATGCACGCAATTAGAGTATGAAGAGTTTAAAAAGAGTTTAATACATGTGCTAAAGAGGTCTGGAATAACAATTGATTAGGATAAGCAGTACAGTTACATATAAAAGGAGGAAAAGGCTGTGAAAAAGAAAATAGGTTTACTGGTCATGTTAATTGCGCTTATGGCAATTATTAGTGGCTGCAGCCAAGTACATCAGCCGATTACACCAGAGAGTAAGGGTATCTGGAATCAATATTTTGTATATCCGCTTTCTTGGTTAATTACATTTTTTGCAGATGTATCTGGCCAAGATTATGGACTAGCTATCGTCATTGTAACACTCATCATACGGTCTGCTTTGTTACCTTTAATGATCAAGCAGACAAAAAGCACAAAAGCAATGCAAGCACTGCAACCTGAAATGGTGAAGCTTCGGGAAAAGTACGCATCAAAAGACCAGGCAACTCAGCAGAAATTACAACAAGAAATGATGCAGCTGTATCAAACACACGGGGTAAACCCCTTAGCAGGATGTTTGCCGATTTTTATTCAAATGCCTATACTAATTGCTTTTTACCATGCTATCATGCGTACAACAGCTATTGCGGAGCATAGCTTCTTATGGTTCGACTTAGGAGAAAAAGATCCGTATTATATTTTACCGATTATAGCCGGTATTACGACATTTATTCAGCAAAAGCTTGCTATGGTTGGATCTGCGGGACAGAACCCTCAAATGGCTATGATGCTTTGGCTTATGCCGATTATGATTCTTGTATTTGCAATTAATTTCCCAGCAGCTTTATCACTTTATTGGGTAGTCGGGAACATTTTTAGTATTGCACAAACATATTTTATTAAAGGTCCTGAAATCAAAGCTGCTACCGGAAAAGCAGGAGGGGCAAACAAGTGAACATAATTACTGCTAAAGGACAAACGGTCGAAGAAGCAGTTCAATCAGCATTGAGTCAATTACAAAAATCAAAAGCTGAAGTTGAAATTCGTGTAGTAGAGGAAGGAAAAAAGGGTTTTCTGGGTTTAATTGGAAATCGACCTGCCATTGTGGAAGTTATGGTAAGAAAAAACCCTGTGCAGGAAGTAGAATTATACTTAAAAAGTATTTTTAAAGAAATGCAAGTCGATATTAAAGTTGAAACGATAGACAAAGGACGAGATGTGACGTACCTTCTTTCTGGTGAAAAGGTAGCTCTTTTGATTGGAAAGAGGGGAGGAACATTGAATTCTCTTCAATACTTAGCACAATTGGTTGCGAATAAGTATACTAAACACTATATTAATGTTGTAATCGATGCTGAAAATTATCGTGAAAAACGAAAAGGAACATTAGAGATTTTGGCCCAAAAGCTTTCTAGACAAGTGAGCAGAACAAAAGAGCCAATTTCATTAGAACCAATGCCTTCTTTTGAAAGAAAAATTATTCACCAAATTCTTTCAGGGCATCCTTCTGTTACTACAACATCTGCAGGAGCAGAACCACATCGCCACGTGGTAATTTCTCCCAAATGAACAAAAGCTGATAATTCACTGACTGTGATTATCGGCTTTTTTTTAATGATTTTAATTGTGGATAAGCGTATATGGCATAAACTTATCCACAGAGGATAAGTTTATGCCATATACGCTGAGGATATAATAAAATAAGTTATTATTCTTTTTAAGATTGTATGGTTGTGGTATCCTATTAGTTTGATGGCAGAAAATTATTCTATATTTAGATAAATAGCTTGGGGATTCAAGTGAGGTGGACAAAAATGGAATTTGATACTATTGCCGCAATCTCTACTCCTTTAGGAGAGGGAGCAATTGCTATTGTGAGGGTAAGCGGTGATAATGCAATCGAAACAGTAAATCGTGTTTTTAAAGGAAAGAATCTTGAACAAGTACCTACACATACTATTCACTATGGTCACATTATGGAGCCAAAGACGGGACGAATAATAGAAGAAGTGATGGTATCTGTATTGAGAGCACCAAAGACTTTCACCCGTGAGGATATAGTAGAAGTGAATTGTCATGGGGGATTAGTTTCTGTAAATAAAGTGTTACAGTTAATTTTATCTGAAGGTGTAAGATTAGCTGAACCAGGAGAATTTACTAAGCGAGCATTTTTAAATGGTCGAATTGATTTATCCCAAGCAGAAGCAGTTATGGATTTAATTCGGGCCAAAACAGATCGAGCAATGAATGTTGCAATTAATCAAATGGAAGGGCGGTTGTCAAAGCTAATTCAACGGCTCCGTCAAGACTTATTAGAAACATTAGCTCATGTTGAGGTAAATATAGACTATCCAGAATATGATGATGTAGAAGAAATGACACATTCTATTCTAATTGAAAAAGCAACTCAAGTAAGAGAGGAAATTCGAAAACTCTTAGAAACTGCTCAACAAGGTAAGATACTTCGGGAAGGTATTGCCACTGCTATTATTGGTCGTCCAAACGTGGGTAAATCTTCTTTACTAAATAGCCTTGCACAAGAAAAGAAAGCTATTGTTACGGATATTGCAGGCACAACCCGTGATGTTATAGAAGAGTATGTCAATGTAAGAGGGATCCCTCTCCGTTTAATTGATACAGCAGGTATTCGTGAAACGGAAGACATTGTCGAGAAAATTGGAGTAGAGCGTTCTAAAGAAATGCTTCAGCAGGCAGACTTAGTATTATTGGTTCTCAATTATAATGAATCGTTGACTGAAGGAGATGAAAATCTCTTTAAAGCAGTAGAAGGAAAAGATTATATTGTTATTGTTAATAAAACGGACTTGAATCAAAACATTGAGATGGATCGAGTAAGAGAGCTGGCAGGAAATGCAAAGATCATCACTACTGCCCTCATCGAGGAAAAGGGAGTAAATGAATTAGAAGCGGCTATCGCTGAATTGTTTTTTGAAGGATCAATTGAATCTACAGATATGACATATATATCTAATGCTCGCCATATAGGATTGCTTGTACAGGCAGAAAAAACAATTCATGAAGCTATTGAGGCTGTCCAAAGTGGAATGCCAATTGACATGGTGCAAATTGATTTAACAAGAACGTGGGAAATACTTGGGGAAATCACTGGAGATACTGTACATGAAAGTTTAATCGATCAATTATTTTCTCAATTTTGCCTCGGAAAATAAAAAGGAGGAACAGATATGGGCTATGATGCAGGTTCTTATGATGTAGTTGTTATTGGTGCAGGACATGCTGGATGTGAAGCAGGTCTTGCAGCTGCACGTATGGGAGCGAAAACTTTAATGCTAACCATTAATCTTGATATGGTAGCATTTATGCCTTGTAATCCTTCTGTGGGAGGACCCGCAAAAGGAATTGTAGTTCGTGAAATAGATGCTTTGGGCGGGGAAATGGGCCGTAATATTGATAAAACTTATATTCAGATGCGTATGTTGAATACGGGAAAAGGCCCTGCTGTACGTGCGCTTCGTGCCCAGGCCGATAAGTTTGCTTATCAGCATGAAATGAAAAAGACAATTGAAGATACCGAAAATTTAACATTGATGCAGGGAATGGTGGAGCGTCTTATCGTTGAAGATGGAGTATGTAAAGGGGTAATTACACAAACAGGAGCGGTATATACCGCAAAAACAGTGGTAATTACGACAGGAACATTTTTACGCGGTGAGATTATTATTGGCAACTTAAAATATTCGAGTGGTCCAAACAATCAACAACCTGCTGTGAAGCTTTCTGAACATCTAGAGGAGCTTGGTTTAGAGCTGGTACGTTTTAAAACAGGGACGCCTCCACGTGTTAACAGTCATTCTATTGATTACAGCAAAACAGAAATTCAACCAGGAGATGACACACCGCGTGCGTTCTCATATGAAACGACAGAGTTCATTGTAGAGCAAATTCCATGTTGGTTAACATACACCAGTGAGCAAACGCATCGACTTATAGATGAGAATTTACATCGATCTGCTATGTATTCTGGAATGATTAAAGGCACAGGACCAAGGTACTGTCCGTCTATTGAAGACAAAGTGGTACGTTTCCACGATAAACCAAGACATCAAATTTTCTTAGAACCAGAAGGAAAGAACACCCAAGAAGTATATGTACAAGGATTATCTACAAGCTTACCGGAAGATGTTCAACGTGAAATATTAAAAACTATCCCTGGTTTAGAGAACGTGCAAATGATGCGTACCGGCTATGCAATCGAGTATGATGCTATCGTACCAACTCAACTATGGGCAACATTAGAAACCAAGAAAATACAACATCTGTATACAGCTGGACAAATCAATGGTACATCAGGCTACGAAGAAGCAGCAGGACAAGGGTTAATGGCCGGTATAAATGCAGCATGTAGAGCTTTAAATAAAAAAGAGGTCATTTTGGATCGTTCACAAGCTTATATTGGTGTGTTAATAGATGATCTTGTTACGAAAGGCACAAATGAACCATATCGTTTGTTAACATCTAGAGCCGAGTATCGTTTGCTTCTTCGTCATGATAATGCTGATTTACGTCTAACAGATACTGGATATGAAATCGGTCTTATAAAAGAAGCTCGTTATGAAAAGTTTCAACAAAAGAAACAGCAAATCGAGAAGGAAAAAGAGCGGTTATCAAGTATCATTATTAAGCCGAAGTCTGAAGTGCAAGAGCTTATCCGAAATGCAGGAGGCAGTGAATTAAAGGACGGTATACGGGCAACGGATTTGTTAAGAAGAACCGAAATGACATATAAACATATTCAATTGTTAATTCCAAGTGAGGAACCTATTGCTGAGGATGTAGCGGAACAAGTAGAGATTCAAATTAAATATGAAGGATACATCGAAAAATCATTGCAGCAAGTAGAACGTATGAAGAAAATGGAAAGCAAGAAGATTCCGGCAGATATTGATTATGATGCTATCCATGGATTAGCTACAGAAGCTAAACAAAAGCTGAAAGAAGTGCGCCCTCTTTCTATGGGGCAAGCATCTCGTATTGCCGGAGTCAATCCTGCAGATATTTCTATTTTACTTGTTTATATTGAACAAGGAAAAATTGCAAAAGTATCGAACCAATAGAGATAGGGGAAATTTTATGAACGTACAAAAATTTCAAGCTATGCTGGAGGCAGAGGGAATCATTCTCTCCTCACAGCAGTTAGCACAATTTGAACGATATTTTGAGCTTCTCGTAGAATGGAATGAAAAAATGAATTTAACTGCGATCACAGAGAAGGAAGAAGTGTACTTAAAACACTTTTTTGATTCTGTAACAGCAGCATTTCACTTTGATTTTTCTAAGCCGGCAACTATCTGTGATGTAGGAGCTGGAGCTGGCTTTCCAAGTATTCCTTTAAAAATTTGTTTTCCAAACTTAAAAGTTACTATTGTAGACTCTCTTCAAAAGCGTATTACGTTTTTGAACCAGCTAGCTTCTGAATTAGAGCTTGAGAATGTTGCATTTTACCATGATCGTGCTGAAACCTTTGGAAAAAGAGAAGGAATTAGGGAATCATTTGATATTGTTATGGCAAGGGCTGTTGCGCGCTTGTCTGTTCTAAGTGAGCTATGTATTCCTCTTGTCAAAGTAGGAGGAACATTTATAGCTATGAAAGGTGCAGCGGCAGAAGAGGAGCTAGAACAAGGGACCCATGCTATACAAGTATTAGGAGGGGAAGTACAAAGTATTTTTACTTTTAAATTGCCTGTTGAAGAAAGTGAACGCAATATTATTTTTGTTGCAAAAAAGAGAAGAACACCAAAGAAGTATCCTCGTAAACCTGGAACTCCGAATAAATTGCCTATTGAAAAATAATTCTTATTGGAATTATGATGGAGTTATACATCGATTTATTCACGTAATGTTTCATGTGAAACATTGAGATAGAGCGTTCGAGAGAAAAAAGGTGGTGGAATGCAATGAAAAATACGTTTACTCGCTTTTTTAGCTTTGGAGAAAAGGAAACAAATATAGCTGTGCAAGATGAAAGCCGTGAAGAAATTAAACAAATTCCAGTTGCGCATATTATTCCCAACCGTTATCAACCTAGGACAGTATTTGATGAAAAACGTATTGAAGAATTAGCACTGACGATTCGTACTCATGGAATTATTCAGCCTATTGTTGTGAGAAAGTATGGGGAAGGTCAGTATGAAATTATTGCCGGGGAAAGAAGATTTCGAGCTGTCAGTTCATTAGGGTGGGATATGATTCCTGCTATAGTGAAAAATTTAAGTGATACGGAGACAGCGTCTGTTGCTTTAATTGAAAACTTGCAAAGAGAAGAATTAACAGCAATTGAAGAAGCTATTGCATATCAAAAATTATTAGAATTACATAATTTAACACAAGAAGCATTAGCTCAACGATTAGGAAAAGGACAATCAACAGTTGCTAATAAGCTTCGTCTTTTAAAGTTGCCAGATGAGATAAAGCAGGCACTCCTAGACAAGCAGATAACAGAAAGGCATGCACGTGCTCTTATTCCTTTGAAACAACGCGAAGCGCAAATGAAATTACTTCAAGATATTATTGAACGCCAGTTAAATGTCAAACAAACCGAAGAACGTGTGCTCAAACTCATTGAACAGCAAGCAGTCAAACCGAAAGTAAAACGAAAAGCGGTAAGCCGTGATTCGCGAATAGCGATGAATACTATCCGCCAATCTTTGCAGATGGTGTCAGCAAGTGGCCTCTCTGTCGATTCTAGTGAGGAAGAATTTGAGGAGTACTATCAAATAACCATTAAAATTCCTAAAAAGTAAGAAATAAGTATTTGCTGTGAAAGGCCTTATCCGTTTGGAAAGGTCTTTTTATGCGGCAACAGCAGATTTTTAATATTTTTGATTTATATAGGCAGGATATTGCGAGAGAAGTTTTGAAGTTTATTACTGAAAAGTGAAATTTTTGTATTTCATGATACAATAAAGAAAGAGTTAAGCCTTTTTTCAGAAAAATATCCGCTGTATTTCTGACAGTGGTTTAATCGCCTTAGACAAGCAGAAGTATCAATAGTTTGAGGAATATAAAGGGTAGAAAGTTTAAAGGTAGGTGACACCATGGCAAAAATCATTTCAATTGCAAACCAAAAAGGTGGAGTAGGAAAAACAACTACTTCAGTAAATTTAGGCGCAGGATTGGCCTATTTAGGGAAAAAAGTATTACTAGTAGATATTGATGCACAAGGAAATGCAACAACAGGAGTAGGTATTGAAAAGTCAGATTTAGATCAATGTGTTTATAATGTATTGGTGGAAGATGAAGATATTTCTTCAATTATTAGGCCATCTACAACTGAAAATTTATATGTATTACCAGCAACCATTCAGCTAGCAGGAGCTGAAATTGAGCTTGTGCCTACGATTTCCCGTGAAATTCGTCTTAAGCGGGCTTTACAATCAATCCGTGAAGACTATGATTACATCCTTATTGACTGTCCTCCTTCTCTAGGGCTGCTCACAATTAATGCTTTGACAGCTTCAGATTCAGTTATTATACCTGTTCAATGTGAATATTACGCATTAGAAGGACTAAGTCAACTTCTAAATACAGTACGACTTGTACAGAAACATTTGAATAAAAATTTGAGTATCCAAGGTGTTTTATTAAC
Organism: Bacillus sp. 165; assembly: GCF_017742235.1. Lineage (GTDB taxonomy): Bacteria > Bacillota > Bacilli > Bacillales > Bacillaceae_G > JAGHKQ01. The sequence continues at coordinate 33,236 of NZ_JAGHKQ010000020.1, read as the reverse complement.
GATGTTAGATGCACGCACCAATTTAGGGCTGCAAGTAATTGACGAAGTCAAAAAGTATTTTAAAGATAAGGTATATGGGACTATTATCCCTCGAAATGTTAGATTAAGCGAAGCACCAAGTCATGGAAAACCTATTATTATGTATGATGCTAAGTCAAGGGGGGCAGAAGTATATTTAGATTTAGCGAAGGAAGTGATTGCTGGTGGCTAAAGGACTTGGAAGAGGAATTCAAGCGTTCTTCCCAGATCTAGAAGTGAAGCAAGAGGAAATGGTTAAAGAAGTTAAATTGAGTCAGCTTCGTCCCAACCCATATCAGCCTCGCAAATATTTTCAACCAGACGCAATTCAAGAGCTAAAGGATTCTATTCTTGAACATGGTATCTTACAACCAATCATTGTTAGAAAGAGTATTAAAGGATTTGAAATTGTAGCAGGTGAACGTAGATATCGAGCTGCTAAAGAAGCTAAATTAGAAACCATTCCAGCTGTTATTAGGGATTTCACTGAGCAGCAAATGATGGAGCTTGCTTTATTAGAAAATTTACAGCGTGAAGATTTAAATCCGATTGAAGAAGCTCTAGCTTACCAAATGTTGATGGATGAATTAACACTTACACAAGAACAATTAGCAAAGCGATTAAGTAAGAGCCGTCCGTATATTGCTAACTATGTTCGATTATTGTCTCTCCCTCCCTTTATTCAGGAATTCATCTCTCAAGGTACTCTATCACCAGGACATGGAAGAACACTTTTATCTCTTAAAGATAAATCTAAGTTGTCTGGAGTAGTAGAACGTGTGAAAAAAGAAGGTTTGAATGTAAGGCAGCTGGAAGAGCTGATAAACCAATTAAATAAAAATGTTTCACGTGAAACAAAGAAAAAGAAAAAAGAAACAAATGTTTTCTTTGAGGAACATGAATCATTGCTTCGAGAACGTTTCGGTACGTCAGTTACAATTAAAGAAACAAATAATAAAGGGAAAATTGAAATTAAGTTTTTTAATGAAGACGATTTACAACGAATTCTCGATATTTTAGCAGGTCAAGAAAAATAAACCATCCTACTGGATGGTTTTTTCAGTTAAAAGAAATATAAAAATTTAAACATACTGCATGTTTTGTTATTACACTACGATTACAACTAAGTAGGACATTGCTTAATCTGTAAAAAAGTGATCTGTATCTTTTTTATAAAATTGATGAGTGATGATTTTCTTTTTTATAAGTGATGTATCGATCAACTTTTATAATACTATTAGCAATGGAGTCAGCCATTTTCATCACGAGATTCAATCTAGTATTTTGCAACACAAAAAACTCCATAAAGCCATGGATATTAACAATTCCATGGATATGCATATTACCTACTGAAGGCAGCTTTTTGTTCATAGCTGCTCCAGGCTTACTCGGACCTTTTCCGATTATGACAGATCCAACTCCCTGCATTTTTCCAAGACAAGCATCGATAGCAATTACAAAAGGATTATGATGTTGTTTATAAATGTGTGCAATGGTTTCCTCTAAGTTCAAAGCATGAACAGGTTCATCTAGCGTACCATATAACACAAAGTTATGAATGTGCTTTTCTTCCACCTTAGAACCTACCAATGGTCCTAGAGCATCACCAGTAGAACGGTCAGTTCCAATGCAAACAAGGACAAGAGGTGTGAGGGGATTCTCTGGTAAGTAGGAAAATAGCAATTGGGCCAGTCTTTCAGAAGCGTTATCTTCATCATAAAAGATTGGGTCTTCTCCTTTTTCAAACATGGATTTTAAACGGAAGTTACCGAGATTCACAAACATCCATCCTTTGACATAATAGTAAGATTATATAAAATATTAAGAAAAATTATACCTTTTTATAAAATGTTTCCAATTCTACAAAGTTTTAGACATATTCCTTATAAGAAAGTAGGAATTTCTGTTAAAATAGGGGGTAGATTTTTTATATATAAACAAGGAAAGGTAGGTTACAATGAGTTGGTTTGGGCAGGTATATGAAAATTTTATAGATTACTTATTGAATGAAGAATTATGGAAAGGTGTAGGAATTGGGATTTTAAAGGTTATTTTCATTGTAGCCATAGCAAGTCTTGTAGTTCGTGGAGGAAAAGTAATTATTCAAAATGCGTTCAAAATGAATACAAAGTCGCCCCTGCAAATATCTGAAAGGCGCACTGCTACAGTTGCAAAGCTTTTACAAAATGTATTAGTATATATTGTCTTTTTCGTTGTTATAGTAATGATATTAGGCGTGCTGGGAATTGAAACAAAAGGATTACTTGCTGGAGCTGGTGTGGTAGGCTTGGCTGTTGGCTTTGGTGCTCAAAACTTAGTTCGGGATGTGATAACAGGTTTTTTTATCTTGTTAGAAGATCAATTTTCTGTAGGGGATTATGTACGACTAGGACAATTTGAAGGGGTTATTGAAGAGATTGGATTACGCACAACAAAAATTAAAAGTTGGACTGGTGAGTTACATATAATTCCAAATGGAAATATTAATGAAGTAACAAACTTTTCGTTAAACAACAGTATTGCAATTGTTGATGTTGGTATTGCTTATGAATCTGATATTGATTACGCAGAGCGAGTAATTGAGGATTTACTGGAAGAACTCCCTATGAGATATGAACAAATGGTAAAACAACCAGAGTTATTAGGGGTACAGACATTGGGTGCATCAGAGGTTTTACTACGTGTTGTATGTGAAGTAAAGCCGATGCAGCATTTTGCTGTGGCAAGAGCTCTTCGAAAAGAGATTAAGCTTCGGTTGGATGAACAGGGCATCGAAATTCCATATCCCCGTATGGTATTTTATAATAGGACAGATATGCAAGATATGACGCGTGAGCATGTGAAAAATACTAAATAGGAAGAGGAGCTTAGCGATGGAACCAAAAGAATACGGTTTACATGATATTGTGGAAATGAAAAAGCCGCATCCTTGCGGGATAAATCAATGGGAGATTATCCGTATGGGAATGGATATTCGTATCAAATGTGAAGGGTGCTCTCACTCTGTTTTAATTCCTCGAAGAGAATTTGAACGTAAGATAAAAAAAGTATTGATAAAACATGAGGAAACAAATCAATCTTAACAAGCCGTATATGATGTACGGCTTGTTGTTATGGAACAGCCTATCTTGTCATTTCTGATGTTACTAACTATAATGAGAAAAGATTGAGACTATAGGAGTGAATAATATATGTCATTAACGGCTGGTATTGTTGGTTTACCGAACGTAGGGAAATCAACGTTATTTAATGCAATTACACAGGCAGGAGCTGAGTCTGCAAACTATCCGTTCTGTACTATTGATCCAAACGTAGGGATTGTAGAAGTTCCAGACCCTCGTTTGAATAAATTAACAGAGCTTGTAGTACCGAAAAAAACAGTACCAACAACGTTTGAATTTACAGATATTGCTGGAATCGTAAAAGGCGCAAGCAAAGGTGAAGGGCTAGGAAATAAGTTTTTGTCTCACATTCGTCAAGTAGATGCAATTTGTCAAGTTGTGCGATGCTTTGAAGATGAAAATATTACCCATGTTTCTGGGAAGGTAGATCCTATTTCTGATATTGAAACAATTAACTTGGAATTAATTTTAGCGGACCTAGAGTCTGTTGACAAACGTATTGAGCGTGTAGCCAAGTTAGCAAAGCAAAAAGATAAGGAAGCTTCCTACGAACATGAAATTTTAGTTAAGCTAAAAGAAGCTTTTGAAGAAGGAAAACCAGCTCGTACAGTAGAGTTTACGGAGGAACAGTTGAAAGTTGTAAAGGGCCTCCACCTTCTTACTACAAAACCGATGCTTTATGTTGCTAATGTAGGCGAAGAAGATATTATTGATCCGTCAGGCAATGAGTTTGTACAATCAGTACGTGAATTTGCAGCAAGAGATAATGCAGAGGTTATTGTTGTATGTGCAAGAATTGAAGAGGAAATTTCTGAATTAGATGATGAGGAAAAGAAAGTGTTCTTGCAGGAGCTTGGAATTCAGGAATCTGGTTTAGATCAGCTTATACGTGCAGCATACAGCTTATTAGGATTAGCTACGTACTTTACTGCAGGTGTACAAGAAGTACGTGCGTGGACATTCCGAAAAGGGATGAAAGCTCCTCAGTGTGCAGGTGTGATTCACTCTGATTTTGAACGTGGCTTTATTCGTGCGGAAACAGTATCTTATGATGACCTTATTCATTACGGATCTATGACAGCAGCTAAAGAAGCAGGTAAAGTAAGACTTGAAGGTAAAGAATACATTGTGCAAGATGGCGACGTAATGCACTTCCGCTTTAATGTATAATATTTTCAATTTTTTATGTAAAAGAATTACTTGGCATTACTTTGAGTATTTGCCAAGTTTTTTATTTTATCGATGAGTTGCTTGATTTAATGGACTATGATATAATCTAAACTCGTGAGTAATTAGAATAATTGCTCCTTGCCCATTATGGGCCGTTTAGTCCAAAAGGAGGTGACAGTGATGAAAAAATACGAAATTATGTATATCATCCGCCCAAACATGGAGGAAGAGGCTCAAAAAGCATTAGTTGAGCGCTTCAACAACGTGTTAACTGAAAACGGTGCGGAAGTTACAAACACGAAAGAGTGGGGTAAGCGTCGTTTAGCTTACGAAATCAACGACTTACGTGATGGTATCTACATGCTTTTAAACGTAAATTCTAACTCAGAAGCGGTACAAGAATTCGATCGTTTAGCGAAAATCAGCGAAGATATCATTCGTCATATCGTAGTTAAAGAAGCAGAATAAGAATTTAGATATATATTGAGGGAGAGTGGTTCGGTTGATGAATCGCGTTTTACTCGTAGGTCGTCTCACAAAAGACCCGGAATTACGTTATACACCAGGCGGTGCAGCAGTTGCTACATTCACATTAGCTGTGAACCGCGCATTTACGAATCAGCAAGGCGAACGCGAAGCTGATTTCATTAATTGCGTCGTATGGCGCAAACCGGCTGAAAACGTAGCAAACTATCTGAAAAAAGGCAGCTTGGCAGGCGTAGATGGTCGTCTTCAAACTCGTAATTATGAGGGACAAGATGGGAAACGTGTATATGTAACAGAAGTAGTTGCTGAAAGCGTACAGTTCTTAGAGTCCAGAGGAAACAACAACGAACAACGTGGTTCTTTTAACCCTCAATCTCAACCTTCAGGGTTTGGTTACGGTGACCAGGCTCAAAATAGCCCGTTTGGTTCTTCAAATAAACAAGGGGCTAATCGAAACGACGATCCATTTGCAAATGTTGGTCAGCCGATTGATATTTCAGATGATGACTTGCCGTTTTAATGGATAGATCGGATATTTTTAAAGAGAATGGAGGGAATTGACAATGGCTGGTGGACGCAAAGGTGGACGTGCAAAACGTCGTAAAGTATGTTTCTTTACTGCTAACGGTATCACTAACATCGACTACAAAGATGTAGATCTTCTAAAGCGTTTTATTTCTGAGCGCGGTAAGATTTTACCTCGTCGTGTGACTGGTACAAGCGCAAAATACCAACGTAAACTTACAATTGCAATTAAACGTGCTCGTCAAATGGCACTTTTACCATACGTTGCAGAATAATTCTTTTAATGCACAGTAGATATCTACTGTGCATTTTGCTATTTGTTCTACTTTTTATCACCTCACAAGCTTTCTTGAATTTTACTTTACATAAGAATTCTCCTTGAGAAAAATTCAGAAGTTTAAGCATGAGAAAAGTGAAATTCTAATGGGGTAAGTTTTGCATTATAAAAATGCGGTAACAATAAATAACGAAAGAAAACTATGAGGTATAGAGATGAAAAATACAAGAATGATTACTGAGGGTGCTGTACTGCTAGCTATCTTTAGTTTGCTTTTGCTTATTACTTTATACATACCATTCATTGGGACCATACTTATGTTTGCATTACCACTTCCTTTTATTCTATATACAATGCGCTTTGGGTCTAAGTATGCCCTTTTATTACTTTTGGCTGCATGTGTAATAACTATGCTTATCAGCTCTATTTTTACGATTGCTTTGAGTTTGACTTTTGGTCTTAGTGGAATTGTGATAGGTACGTTTTATCAACAAGGCAGAAAGAAATGGGAAACTCTATTAGCAGGGACTGTTATATATATTGTAAGTATAGTTATTTTTTATAGTATAACAGTTAAGTTTTTAGAATCTAATCTTATTGTAAATTTGCAGGATATGTTACTCGGAGCAATTAGTCAAACAGAACAAATTGCAAAATCGACAGGAATGGATATAAATCAGGAGAATCTTCAAAAGTTGAAAGGCTCGGTCAAGATAATTCCTTATATAATCCCGACATTGCTTGTTATAACTGCTTTTATGTATGCTTTATTTACAGATTTAATGGCTGTCCCTGTATTAAAAAGATTAAATTATAAAGTTCAACCATGGGCTCCATTTCGTCTTTTTCAGCTTCCAAAGAATATATTATGGTATTACATTATTGTTCTAATATGTGTCATGTTTATTCAGGTGGAGAAAGGGTCATATCTGTATCTTGTACTGTTAAATCTAAGCTATATTTTTTCAACTCTTATGACAGTACAAGGGTTCGCGTTCATTTCTTTTTTTGCCCATAAAAAGGGATATGGTAAGGCTATTCCTCTTTTCCTATTTGTGTTTGGATTGTTTATACCGAATTTATTTTATATTATCAGTTTCTTAGGTATAATTGATTTAGGCTTTTCATTGCGTCAAAAAGTAGATAAAACATAAATAATTAGATGTAATGTCTTGATATAAGGCGTTTTTTGCAAGCGAGTCTCTCATATTTAAAAGCAGCTGCGCACCGTTTGAGCATCAATCGAGTTTCGTTATAGGAGGTGACCGTATGCCTGAGTTTTATAAGAAACCAAAGTTTCTATATCCTGTCTATTCATTAGTTTTCTTGACTCTTGTCCTCATAACGACTTTAAGTTATTATCATTGGTTTGCAGGAATTGTAGCTTTTTTTACGTTCTGTACTATTTTGTTTTTTATTATTAAACTGGAAATTACCTTCCGGGAAAATCTTGAAGAATATACTTCAGACATGATTACAAGAGTCAAGAAAGTAAGTAATGAAGCACTAAACCAAATGCCTATAGGGATTTTATTGTATAATAAGGAACTTGGTATAGATTGGGCTAATCCCTACTTAGCTTCATGTGTAGGGTATCCTACGCTCTCCGGTTGGAATTTATATGATTTATCTGAAACCTTGCTGTTGTTTGTGAAGCAGGAGATAGACATAGATGTAATCGCTTTAAATAAGAGAAAGTTTAAAGTTGTAGTTCGTAGAGAGGAAAAGCTTATTTACTTTTTTGACGTGACGGAACAAACACAAATTGAAAAGATGTATGAAGATCAGCGGACCGTGCTAGCAATTATTTATTTAGATAATTATGATGAAGTAACACAGAGTTTAGACGATCAACCGAGAACGAATCTTACTAGTCTTGTTATATCTATACTGAATGATTGGGCTGTGAAGCATGGGGTTTACTTAAAGCGTGCATCTTCAGAACGTTTCATAGCAGTATTAAATGAAAGTATTTTAGCTCATTTGGAAAAAGGAAAGTTTGAAATTTTAGATCAGGTTCGTGAAGAAACGGCGAAACGAAATATTCCTTTAACTCTTAGTATAGGGGTGGGATCAGGATCTCGAACGTTGCCTGAGCTTGGAGCTATGGCGCAGTCAGGATTAGATTTAGCATTAGGACGAGGTGGCGATCAAGTAGCTATTAAGCAAGTAACAGGCAAAGTGAAGTTTTATGGCGGTAAGACTAACCCTGTAGAAAAACGTACAAGGGTACGAGCACGTGTGATTTCACACGCATTAAAAGATCTTGTTCTTGAAAGCAGTAACGTGATTATTATGGGGCATAGGTTACCTGATATGGATGCTATAGGAGCAGCAATCGGTATTTTAAAAGTCGCTGAGTTAAATGAAAAAGAGGGTTATATTGTTTTAAATGAAAATGAATTAGATAAAGGTGTTAAAAGATTGATTGAAGAAATTAAGAATTATCCCGATCTTTGGGCGCGTTTTATCAGTTCAGAACAAGCAATGGAGTTTGCTACAGATGAATCTTTACTTGTGATTGTAGATACGCATAAGCCCTCTATGGTTATTGAAGAGCGGTTGCTTCATCAGATAGAAAATGTTGTAGTAATTGATCACCATCGAAGAGGTGAAGAGTTTATTGATGATCCTCTTCTTGTCTATATGGAGCCATATGCGTCATCTACTGCAGAGCTTGTAACAGAATTGTTAGAATACCAACCGAAGCGTCTGAAAATGAATATGCTTGAATCGACAGCTTTATTAGCCGGAATTATTGTAGATACGAAAAGCTTTACGTTCCGCACAGGAGCACGCACGTTTGATGCAGCATCTTATTTACGTTCACATGGAGCGGATACTGTACTTGTACAAAAGCTCTTGAAAGAGGATATGCAGCATTACTTAAACATTGCAAAAATCATTGGAAATGCGTACATTTATAAAAATGGAATTGCTATTGCAAAGGCGAATGAGGATAAAATGTATGATCAAGTCTCCATTGCTCAAGCTGCTGATACCCTCCTAACAATGACAGGGGTATTTGCTTCATTTGTTATAGCATCCAAAAGTGAGAATACGCTAGGAATTAGCGGACGTTCTCTTGGTGAGGTTAATGTGCAAATTATTATGGAAAAATTGGGAGGCGGCGGACATTTGACGAATGCAGCTACTCAGCTTTTCAATACATCAATGACTGAAGCAGAAAAACAATTAAAATTAATATTAGATGAGTATTTAGAGGGGAGTTCGGAATCATGAAAGTAATTTTCTTAAAAGATGTAAAAGGCAAGGGGAAAAAAGGAGAAGTAAAAAATGTTGCAGATGGTTATGCACATAACTTTTTATTGAAGCAAGGATTAGCGGTTGAAGCAAATAATGCTAATGTGAAAACACTAGAAGCAAAAAAGAAAAAAGAAGACAAAGATGCAGCTGAAGAGTTAGCAAATATGAAAAAGCTAAAAGAAACAATAGAAGCACTAACAGTAGAGGTGCATGCAAAATCAGGAGAGGGCGGCCGTCTGTTCGGTTCGATTACAAGTAAGCAAATTGCTGATGAGCTGCAGAAGAAGCATGGTATTAAAATCGATAAGCGTAAATTTGAAATGGCAGATGCAATTCGCGCACTAGGTTATACTAATGTAACGATTAAATTGCATTCAGAGGTAACAGCTACGCTAAAAGTACACGTTACAGATAAATAGGATTGTATGAAAAAGGAGGAACGGGACATGAGTGACATATTCGCTGATCGCACCCCTCCGCAGAATATAGAGGCTGAGCAAGCAGTTTTAGGAGCTGTTTTCATTGAACAGGAAGCATTAACAGTTGCTTCAGAAGTACTTATATCGGAAGACTTTTATCGAGCGGCACACCAAAAGATTTTTCAAGTTATGCTGGCTCTCGCTGATAAAGGAGAGCCTTTAGATCTGATTACTGTAACTTCAGAGCTTGCTAATCAGGATCTATTAGAAGAAATTGGCGGTGTTTCTTATTTAAATGATTTAGCAAGTTCGGTTCCTACTGCCGCAAACGTGGAGTACTATGCGAAAATAGTAGAGGAAAAGTCTATTCTTCGTCGTTTAATCCGAACAGCAACATCTATAGCTTCAGATGGGTATACACGTGAAGATGATGTAGCGGGATTATTGAACGAAGCAGAAAAGAAAGTACTAGAAGTATCACAGCGGAAAAATGCAGGTGCTTTTCAAAATATTAAAGATGTACTTGTAGTAACATACGATAAAATTGAACTTCTTCATAATCGAAAAGGAGATATAACCGGGATTCCAACAGGCTTTACAGAGCTTGACCGTATGACGGCAGGATTTCAGCGCAATGATCTCATTATTGTCGCTGCTCGTCCCTCAGTGGGGAAAACAGCATTTGCTTTGAATATTGCTCAAAATGTAGCGACCAAAACAGATGAAAATGTTGCTATTTTCAGCCTGGAGATGGGGGCGGATCAACTTGTTATGCGTATGTTATGCGCTGAGGGAAATATTGATGCACAACGCCTTCGTACAGGATCTTTGACCTCAGAGGATTGGGGCAAGCTGACAATGGCAATGGGAAGTCTCTCTAATGCAGGGATTTATATTGATGATACACCGGGTATACGTGTTGGGGAAATCCGTGCTAAGTGCCGTCGACTAAAACAAGAGAACGGTTTAGGTATGATTCTTATTGATTACTTGCAGCTTATACAAGGAAATGGAAAATCAGGAGAAAATCGTCAGCAGGAAGTGTCGGAAATTTCACGTTCCTTGAAAGGGTTAGCTCGTGAATTACAGGTACCTGTTATTGCTTTGTCTCAGTTATCACGGGGAGTAGAATCAAGACAGGATAAGCGGCCAATGATGTCTGATATTCGTGAATCAGGAAGTATTGAGCAGGATGCAGATATTGTTGCATTCTTATATCGTGAGGATTATTATGACCGTGAAACTGAAAATAAAAACATTATTGAAATTATCATCGCTAAGCAGCGTAATGGCCCGGTTGGTTCAGTGGAGTTAGCCTTTGTAAAAGAGTATAACAAGTTCGTGAATTTGGAAAGACGGTTTGATGAAACGAACGCCCCAGGAGCATAAAGAACGGGAACACACCTCATACTAGGGATGTGTTCTTTTTTCTTATCCCTATCTTTAATGTAAAATGAAAAAGCTATGGATATAGGCTTTTGTAGTAATAAATCAATGTGACGAACGAAAAGAACTCTATATTCAGTAAATGTTCGTTTTTTAATTGACTTTTTACTTCAGTTTGATACACTTATATTGTTTGAATTCGTTGTAGATAATGATGGAGGTGCCATATAATGTCTTCTGTAGTAGTAGTAGGAACTCAGTGGGGAGATGAAGGGAAAGGAAAGATTACAGATTTTCTTTCTGAACACGCTGAAGTAGTTGCAAGATATCAAGGTGGAAATAATGCTGGGCATACTATTGTATTTAATGGAAAGAAATATAAACTTCATTTAATCCCATCCGGGATTTTTTACAAAGAAAAAATCTGTGTAATTGGAAACGGAATGGTTGTAGATCCAAAAGCACTAGTACAAGAATTAGCTTACTTACATGAGAATGAAGTAAGCACAGATAACCTTCGTGTTAGTAATCGTGCGCATGTAATCTTACCATATCATTTAAAACAAGATGAACTGGAAGAAGAAAGAAAAGGCGCAAATAAGATTGGAACTACAAAAAAAGGAATCGGCCCTGCTTATATGGATAAAGCGGCTCGTATCGGTATCCGTATTGCAGATTTATTAGATCGTGAAGAATTTCGTGAAAAGTTGGAGCGTAATCTAGCAGAAAAAAATCGTTTATTTGATAAAATGTACGATTCAAAAGGCTTCGATATCGAAGAAATTTTTGAAGAGTATTTTGAATATGGACAACAAATTAAAAAGTATGTATGTGATACTTCGGTAGTGTTAAATGATGCACTAGATGAAGGAAGACGTGTGCTATTTGAAGGTGCACAGGGTGTTATGTTGGATATTGATCAAGGTACATATCCATTTGTTACATCTTCTAATCCAATTGCGGGTGGAGTTACAATTGGAAACGGCGTCGGTCCTTCGAAAATTAACCGTGTAGTAGGCGTATGTAAAGCTTATACAAGCCGCGTGGGTGATGGTCCATTCCCTACAGAGCTTCATGATGAAATCGGTCATCAAATTCGTGAAGTGGGACGAGAATACGGTACAACAACAGGTAGACCTCGCCGTGTTGGATGGTTTGATAGCGTAGTAGTAAGACATGCACGACGTGTGAGCGGCCTTACAGATTTATCTTTAAATTCTATTGATGTATTAACGGGTATTCCTACATTGAAAATTTGTGTGGCTTATAAGTATAAAGGAGAAGTTGTCCAAGAATTCCCAGCTAGTCTGCGCATTCTATCTCAATGTGAACCTGTATATGAAGAGCTTCCTGGCTGGACTGAAGATATTACAGGTATGAAAACTCTTGATGAACTTCCTGAAAATGCAAGACATTATGTAGAGCGTGTATCTCAATTAACAGGAATTCCTTTATCCATGTTCTCTGTCGGACCAGATCGCAATCAAACAAATATCATCCGTAACGTTTACGGTGTCTAAAAATAAATTGCACATTTTTATAAAAAGCAGTATAGTAAAGTAAGAATCGAGAGAGCCCATAGAAATGGGTTCTTTTCTTATGTAAAAAATAAAAAATGTGTTGCAATAAAATATAAAAGTATGATATTATAAATCTTGTCGTCACGAGGTAATATGCTAAATGTTGAAGTGATATCATAATATTTATTATGAGCCATTAGCTCAGTCGGTAGAGCATCTGACTTTTAATCAGAGGGTCGAAGGTTCGAGTCCTTCATGGCTCACCATTATCTACTGGCCCGTTGGTCAAGCGGTTAAGACACCGCCCTTTCACGGCGGTAACACGGGTTCGAATCCCGTACGGGTCACTTTATGTTATTGAAATTAAAAGATATTTATGGTCCCGTGGTGTAGTGGTTAACATGCCTGCCTGTCACGCAGGAGATCGCCGGTTCGACCCCGGTCGGGACCGCCATTTTTTTGTTTACACCACATATGTGGTTTTACATATATTTGGCTCGGTAGCTCAGTCGGTAGAGCAGAGGACTGAAAATCCTCGTGTCGGCGGTTCGATTCCGTCCCGAGCCACTTCCAAGGATATTAAGGGGCCCCTTAATATCCTTTTGTCTTTGTATTGAATTTTACAAACCACTTCCTTTTAATTTAAAATAGAACGTAAGAAGCCTCTAGCTCTTCCCGCTAGAGGCTTCTGTTTAAAAGGCTGTAATATTTATGTAAACGATATTTAAAATGAGATATCGCAGTTTCTATTTATAATAATACCAACAGGATATTTTGAGAGGAGCAGTAGGTATGAAAAAGAAGATACTAGTTGTAGACGATGAAAAACCAATTGCAGATATTTTAAAATTCAATTTGGAAAAAGAAGGGTTTGATATTGTTGTTGCTCATGATGGCGAAGAAGCTCTTGAAAAAGTAGAACAAGAACAGCCGGATATGATTCTTTTAGATATTATGCTTCCAGGAAAAGATGGATTGGAAGTATGCCGTGAAGTAAGAAAGAGTCTTGAAATTCCTATTATTATGCTGACAGCTAAAGATTCGGAAATCGATAAGGTATTAGGCCTGGAGCTGGGAGCAGATGATTATGTAACAAAACCATTCAGTACTCGTGAGCTTCTTGCTCGTGTTAAAGCTAACCTGCGCCGACATCAGCAAGCAGGAGCTAATGAAAAAGAAGAAACATCTGAAATTATTGTAGGCCCTATTACAATTAATTCTAATGCTTACAGTGTAACTAAACGTGAAGAAAATATTGAATTAACACATCGTGAATTTGAGCTTCTTCATTATTTAGCAAAGCATTTGGGACAAGTTATGACACGGGAACATTTATTGCAAACAGTATGGGGGTATGATTACTTTGGAGATGTGCGAACTGTAGATGTGACCGTACGTCGTTTGCGAGAGAAAATTGAAGATAATCCAAGTCATCCTACTTTAATTGTTACAAGACGAGGGGTCGGTTATTATCTGCGTGATCCGGAGCAAGAGTAACCTATGAAAAAAGTCAGTTTTTTTCAATCTATTCATTTAAAGTTTGTTTTAATATATATGCTACTTATTTTACTTGCGATGCAAATTATTGGTGTGTACTTTGTGCAGGAGTTAGAGAAAAAACTGGTCAACAACTTTACAGATTCTTTAGAGCAGCGTACGAATCTATTAGCATATAACCTAAAGCAAGAATTTGCAAAGCGAGAAAAGGATGAAAACCTAGAAGATAATATTAGGGATCTGTTACAAAAGTTCACTTCCGACCGAAATGATGTGGTGAAAGAAGCGCGTGTTATAGATCCCAATAGCCGTGTACTTGCCACGTCTGACCCCTATAATCAAACAATTGTAGGAAAAAAAACGACGGAAGCTCTTGTAAAGCAGGCTCTTGTGCTAGGTCCTTCTTCTAAAGAACAGGTACAAAAAGACACGGGATACCGTATGCTTGTAACGGCTACTCCTATTGAGAGTAAGGATGGAAAAACTGAAGGGGTTATCTATACTATTGCTTCTATGGAAGATGTATATAATCAAATGAAGCAAATTAATCAAATCTTTGCTACAGGTACAGTAATTGCCTTAGTTGTAACTGCAGTGCTCGGGGCTTTATTAGCACAAACTATTACTCGTCCTATTTCTGATATGCGAAAGCAAGCATTGGAAATGGCTAAGGGGAACTATTCAAGAAAAGTAAAGGTTTATGGTCCTGATGAAATCGGGCAGCTATCGGTTGCATTTAATAATTTAGCAAAGAAATTACAGCAAGCACGTGCTTCTACAGAAAGTGAAAGACGAAAATTAACGTCTGTATTATCTCATATGACAGATGGAGTAATCGCAACAGATAGAAAGGGACGAATCATCTTATTAAATGATCCAGCAGAAGAGATGCTAAATGTTTCACGTGAAACAGCGCTCGATCAATCGATCCTAGACATATTAGGAATTCAAGAAGATTATACACTCGGATATTTGTTTGAAGAGCCTGATTCTGTTCTTCTAGATTTTAGTACCCGTGAACAGCCATATATTTTACGAGCTAATTTCTCCGTAATTCAAAAAGAAACTGGGAAAGTCAATGGTCTGATTGCGGTACTCTATGATGTAACAGAGCAAGAAAAAATTGATAGAGAACGAAGAGAATTTGTAGCAAATGTTTCACATGAACTTCGTACGCCGTTAACAACTATGCGGAGTTACTTAGAGGCCTTAAGTGAAGGTGCATGGCAGGATCCAAATATTGCTCCAAGCTTTTTGACTGTGACACAAGAAGAAACTGAGCGTATGATTCGTCTCGTTAATGATTTATTGCAGCTCTCTAAAATGGATAGTACAGAATACCATCTCATGAAAGATTGGGTAGATTTTACTGAGTTTTTCAACCATGTGATAGATCGTTTGGAGATGTCCAAGCATCAAAATGTGAACTTTAAACGGGCATTTTCAAAGAAGGAGCGCTTCGTTAAGATTGACGAGGATAAGATCACACAGGTACTGTATAATATTATTTCAAATGCATTGAAGTATTCTCCGGAAGGTGGGACCATCACCTACCGTATTCGTGAGCGCGGAGATGAAATGCTTGAAATAAGCATCAGTGACCAGGGGATGGGCATACCAAAAGAAAACGTAAATAAAATATTTGATCGTTTTTATCGCGTTGATAAAGCAAGATCTAGACAAATGGGTGGAACCGGCTTAGGTCTCGCTATTGCTAAAGAAATGATACAAGCACACGGAGGATTTATTTGGGCGAAGAGTGAGGAAGGAAAAGGTACAACAATTTACTTTACACTCCCGATGGAAAGTGAACAAGAGGATGAATGGGAATGAATATAGAGACATTTAAGGTCATTTTATTAACAAATCTAGTGTTAGTAAGCTTGGTTTTAACATATACGTTATGGACATATCAGCCTCACAATGAGGATGCCCAAAATACAAAATATATTCAAGATGTTGCTATTACTAATAAAAAAGAAGTTAACGACCTTCTTCTGCCTTCGCAAGCCATCTTCCATCAAAATGGTACACACCTTGTGAATGAACAGTTTTCCAGCATGAATAGTATGTATAAGTTAATAGAAAAGGGAGAGTTTCATGAATTTCGGGATTTATCATATGATAATGCTCCGAAACATCAGTTCCTCTCCTTTGTGCATGGAAAGGGTAGCTTTGAAATTATTTTTCCGGACGAAATACCATTAGAGACCGTTAAGAGAGCTTTAACAATAAAAGAAAAACATCTAGAATCCTATAACTTTGATCGTATTATCTTAGACATCGAAAAAAGCCAAGATGATAATATCAATACTTATTTTGTATCATATGAAGATCGTAAAGTGTATGAGATGACTTTACAAGGAGTTACTTTGAAAGAAGTACAGACAGCAATAAACCAGTTTAAGAAGAGTGATTCTTCCTATGCTTGCTTTATGTATGAAATAGATAAAAATAGAGCTGTTTTCCTGCCGAAAGAAAAGAAAGTGTTACAAAGAATGCTCTATGTCACAAGTGAATTACAAGCAGAAGTATTTAAGAATGCTCTCTTTACTAACCCTAAATATGTTAAAAAGAATATAACCGATATGGGAGAAGAGTATACTGATGGAACGAGATTGTTAAGTGTTGAAAAACATACACAGATGTTAGAGTATATTAACTCATCTATTACAAAACAAGATTATTTAGAGGGGGATACCCTTTTTCAGCGCAGCATGGATTTTGTAAATAGCCATGGAGGTTGGACAGATTCTTATCATTTTTATAAGATGGATTCTGACAAAGGAGGAGTATTGTATCGGTTATTTGTAGATGATTTACCTGTTTTTAACAACAGTGGTATGGCAACATTGCGGCAGGTTTGGGGAGCAGATGAAATAATCAGTTATCGTCGGCCGCTTTTTAAACTTTTATTGAAAAAAGAAGGGGATCAAGTAGAATTACCTTCAGGAACAGAGCTTATTCAGGTATTAAAAAAGGATCCGCAAAAGCAAGCAATACAAAATATACAATTAGGGTATGAACTGCAAAGAGAGCCTACACTCAGCGGAGATCGATTAATTGCTGTAAAATTAGAGCCTATTTGGGTTATTTCATATAAAAATGGCTATAAAAAGATTCAATTTGATGAAATCAAGAAGACAGGAGGAGATATCATTGGATTGGAGTAAAATAAAAAATATATTTATCATTACTTTCTTCATTTTTGATATCTTCCTTGCCTTTCAAGTTATACAGAAACAAAACCGAAATGAGCTGGATTTAATGATAGAGACCAGCGTAGAAGATCAGTTAGCAGCTGATGACATTAAGTATGTGAATTTACCAAAAGAGCCTAAAAAAGAGGTATATATCACGGGGAAAAATAAAGAATTCAATAACAGTGAATTGGCAGCACTAAAAAATCAGAGTGCGTTGATTATTAATTTTACTACACTTCAAAGTAAATTAAAGAATGCTGTTCAGCTTCAGGGTCATAATAAGGGTGCTTTTTTTGAAGAATTTCTGCGTACATACGTATTTGAAGGAGTTAAATACAAGTATTGGAAAACAGATGAAAGAACAAGAACAGTATATTTTTTTCAGCAATATAATGGAAAAAATATATTTGTGAGCCCATTGATTTTAAAATTAAATGAAAAAGATGAAATTGTTTCCTACAAACAAACCGTACTTAGAGATATAGAGAAAATGGGCGGGGATAATGAAAAACAAGAGATTATTACAGCTATTAAAGCATTAGAAACACTGTATTTAAAAAATGAATTGAAACCAGGAAGCAAGGTAACGAAAGTGGAGCTTGGCTATTACACAGTGGTTCCTTTGTCTTCCGGTGTACAGGTGATGGCACCTACATGGCATTTTGAAGTAAATGATAAAGAAGATTATTTTGTAAATGCAGTAGAAGGACAAATTATAAAAGAGCAAAATATACAATGGAGTGAAGTCAAATGAGTTTGCATTTTAGTGTACTTGCAAGCGGAAGTACAGGAAATGCGGTTTATGTAGGTACAGAGAACCAAAAGCTGTTAGTAGATGCAGGGCTGAGTGGAAAAAACACTGAAGCCCTTTTTAAGCAAGTAGAGATAAATATAAAAGATCTTGCAGGTATTCTAGTAACACACGAACACAGTGACCATATAAAAGGAGTCGGAATAATTGCTCGAAAGTACAATCTGCCAATCTACGCAAATGAAAAAACGTGGGCAGCTATGGAACCGCTGATTGGACAAGTATCTACAGACCAAAAGTTTATTTTCCCTACCGGGACAACCAAAGCATTCGGAGATCTTGAGGTAGAGTCATTTGGTGTTTCTCATGATGCAGCAGAACCTATGTTTTATGCCTTTCATCATAATGGGAAAAAGCTAACCTTAATTACAGATACAGGATATGTAAGTGATCGTATGAAAGGCATCATTAAGGGGTCAGATGTTTTTATTTTTGAGAGTAATCATGATGTAGAAATGCTTCGAATGGGTCGTTATCCATGGAGTATAAAACGTAGAATTTTAAGCGATGTTGGGCATGTTTCAAATGAAGATGCAGCATTGGCAATGGCAGATGTCATTACTGATAATACGAAACATATTTACTTAGCACACCTTAGTCTCGATAATAACATGAAAGAGCTTGCGAAAATGTCAGTGACACAAGTACTTGAAAGCAAAGAGATTGCCGTTGGACAGCAGCTTTATATTCATGATACGGATCCGAAAATACCGACAAAAATTTCGTATGTATAATCTCTCTTTTTAGTGAACACTACAAGAGAATGATACATACTTATGGATGTTTTCGGAAGGACAGGTGACCTTGCATGGAGTTCTACGATGAACAGGACGAACAAGAGAAAAACGTTGAAAAGAAACGGCATATTCCCAAAAATATTTTAATGTCAGGATTTGCCGGGGCTGTAATTGGAGCAACACTTTTTGCCTTTGCTATTCCAACTTTCTCTAAAATAGGCTTGATTGAGGAAAACTCGCCAATACAAGCAAGTGAAGCCAGGAAGTATCAGGCATCATCTTTACAAGAAAAACTCGTGAATATAAATGTTAAATCAGGCTTTATTGATGCTGTAGATAAAGCTTCTGAAGCAGTTGTCGGAGTTATCAATATACAAACGGACAGTTTTTCTGAAACTGATGCAGAGGCTGGAACGGGCTCTGGAGTTATTTATAAAAAGGAGAATGGAAAAGCATTCATTGTTACTAATCATCACGTTATTGAGGGAGCGAAGCGAATAGAAGTAAGCTTGAGTGACGGAAAAAAAGTACACGCTTCTATTTTAGGAAGTGACATTGTCACTGATTTAGCTGTTTTACAAATAGATGAAAAGCATGCCCAAAAAGTAATTGAAATCGGGAATTCAGGTGAAGTGAAACGAGGAGAACCAGTTATTGCTATTGGTAATCCTTTAGGACTAGAGTTCTCAGGTACAGTGACACAAGGAATTATTTCTGCAAATGAACGCGTTCTTCCTGTCGATCTAGATAACGATGGTCACTATGATTGGCAAGTAGAAGTACTTCAAACGGATGCAGCTATTAACCCAGGTAATAGCGGAGGTGCCCTTGTAAATGTAGGTGGTCAATTGGTTGGAATTAATTCCATGAAAATTTCGGCTGAAGGGGTAGAAGGAATCGGATTGGCGATTCCTATTAACAGAGCAATGCCTGTCATTCAAGAGCTTGAGGAAACAGGTAGTGTGAAACGTCCGTACTTTGGGGTAGAATTACGATCATTGAATGAAATACCATCATACTATTGGGATGAAACTTTACAACTGCCGAGCAGTGTTACAGATGGAGTATGTATATTAGATGTACGCAGCCCATCTCCAGCTGCACAAGCAGGTCTTAGAGAGTATGATGTGCTTGTAGAAGTAGACGGCAAGCCTGTTCGAAACATTATCGAGTTTCGTACTGCTTTGTATAACAAAAAAATTAATGATACAATGAACATTGTATTTTACCGTGGGACAAAAAAGGAAAAGGCAACTGTAAAGCTCGGAGCTGAAAAGTATTAACAACTGGCAGGAGGGGCCTCCCTTCTGCTTTCTTTTATGTTACTAAGAAAAATATTTATAAGCATATGTAAAAAAAAGCAAGACGAGCACACTAAGAAAAAGACTATATAATAAAGTGAGGGACAAAAATGGACATTAAATGCTGTGGTGAACATGTTGATTTAGCATTAGATATGATTGTAGATGAATTTGAGGAGGCACCATTTATCCACAATGTGGATAATAACAATGACTCATCAACAACATGTCAATTTTGTCAAAATACGGCGATATATGTTGTATCGAACACAAATTCCTATACAACATGTGGACAGTGATTGTGGATATGTTGATAACTTTTGTGGATAACGTGTTTGTAAGGTGGGGATACATGTGAATATCTCAATTATTTCAATTGGGAAATTAAAAGAAAAATACTTAAAACAAGGAATTGACGAATATTTAAAACGGTTATCCTCATACGCAAAAGTAGAAATTATTGAATTGTCTGATGAAAAAGCGCCAGAAAATTTAAGCGAAACAGATATGGAGATCGTCAAACATAAGGAAGGAAGCAGAATTTTAGAAAAAATAGCTGATGATGCTCATGTGATTGCGCTTGCTATAGAGGGAAAAGCAAAATCTTCAGAGGAATTAGCGAAAGATATGGATCGTCTAGCTACATATGGGAAAAGCAAAGTTGCATTTGTTATAGGAGGATCTCTTGGACTTAGCAAGGATGTTATGAAACGTGCAAATGACACCCTCTCGTTTTCAAAAATGACCTTTCCTCATCAGTTGATGCGATTGATTTTAGTAGAGCAAATTTATCGTGCGTTTAGGATTAATCGGGGAGAACCGTATCATAAGTAAATGAGGTTTTCTCATGTATTGAGGGGGCCTGCATTGAGGTTATGTTGGATATCATCAGGTTACTTTTTTATAAACATTCAATGAGCCATTACGCTTGATAAATTTCACCATATTGCTATAAAAACAGGAACCCAAATAGTAAGGGTTCCTGTCTATAATTATGAATACATTTTTCTCTATTTGTTGCAATAATGTCTAAGAGCAGGCTCACATAATCAATGTTTTCTCCATTTGAATCAATCACATTCTTATATCAGTAAAAGCTTCTTTTTAATCGCTAAATGAACAGATGCCTTTTAGGCAATTGTTGATTGAAAATCAATAACAGTTTATTGATGAAAACACCTCTTAGTTCTGCTGTTCCTCGCGAAGTTTCGTTTGGTAAAAATAAGAATAATATCCATTTCTACTTAGCAGTTCACCGTGTGTTCCTTGTTCAACAATACATCCTTGGTCCATAACAATAATGCGATCAGCATTAATAATCGTGCTTAATCGATGAGCAATTATTATTTGTGTGCATGGTAATTTTTGTATATTATCATAAATACGCCTCTCTGTAATCTGGTCCAATGCACTGGTAGCCTCATCGAGCAATAGAATAGCAGGCTTATGGACAAGTGCCCTGGCCAAAGCAATTCGTTGTCTTTGGCCCCCTGATATATTTGAACCCGATTCCGAAAGCTTTGTTTCATATTTCATTTGCATCTTCATAATGTCATTGTGGATCTCAGCAAGTTGAGCTGCTTCTATTATCTGTTCAGTAGATAAATTTGTCTTGTGTAAAGCAATATTTTGATAAACAGTGCGGTGAAACACCACTGAATTTTGCATTACAACCCCTATCTGCTGCCTTAAGGTTGCCTTTTCTAATGTATGAATATCTTGACCGTCAAAAAAAATCGTTCCATCAGTTGGCAGATAAAGTCCTAATAAAAGAGATGCTAATGTGCTTTTACCAGACCCTGATGGTCCTACAATAGCCACAATTTCACCTGGATAAATATGCAAAGATAGATTACGGATCACATTTTGACTATATGGACTATATTTGAAACTGATATTATGCAGTTCGATATCACCCTGTAATTTAATTGATTCGGTTACAAGTTGATCATCTTGTTCAAGTGGCGCATCAAGAATATCTAAAATGCGCCTAAAATAAGTACCCATAACAATCATTTGATTTACTGTTGATACAATGGAAGTTAAAGGAACTAAAAAACTTATTGCTAAAGTATTAAAGGAGAACATCTCACCAAGTGTCATTTTCCCCGAGAGTACCTGGTTCGTTCCAAGCCAAAGCAAGAGTAACGGCGCGAGAAATCGTAATGTTTGCATGGCAGTGTCCACATAGGCTTCTGTATACCCCCGCTTTCTTGCAGCATTAATTTGTTCTTGAAATAGTTGGGACCATCGATTAAACGTAAGCCGTTCTGCCCCTTCCGCCTTCACAGCCAGAATCCCATGCAGCACTTCTGCCAAATAGCTCGAGGCAGTCGTTTGACGCAAAAGCTCTTCCTGTGACAAGCGTTTAATTCGAGAACTACTAAACAAAAGTATCAAGATTTGAATGATGCCAATTAAAACAACATAACAAGTTAATAAAGGAGATTTACTTATCATATAAAATAAAAAAATGAAGAGTAAACTACTATCTAGTATTATTGAAACGGTTCGTGTCGAAAGAATCTCCCTTACAATCATATTACTATTGGCACGCAAGATAAGATCTCCGCTAGTTCGTAGTTGAAAGAAATAGTAAGGAAGCCTTAAAAGCCTGTCAAAAAAACGACTCATTAAGCTCCAATCCAACCGATTTTGTAAGGTAACAAGGAAACGAGCCCGAAGTAAGGTAACCAGTAAGTGAACAATTAGTAAGCCGACCATTCCTAGTAGTAAACCATTCATAATCGAAGTATTTTTAGGAAGAATGACATGATCAATGAGGTACTGAGTCACTACAGGTGTAACCAGTGCTATTAATTGAACAAAAATGGACCAAATTAAGATGGAAGTCACTAACCCTGCTTCGCTAAATAAAAAATGAATATATTGGAGCCAGATGCTATTCCCTTTACATCTTGTAAAGGAAGACCCTGGATTAAGAAGTAAAGCGGTTCCAGAGAAATCTTGCTGTAAGTCTTCTTCACTAACTACCATTCTACCAACATCTGGATCTACGATATATATTTTGCTTTTATTCTTTTTTTCTAAGACAACAAAATGGTCATTCTTCCAGTGTAAAATAGCTGGAACAGGAATACTCCCCAACTGATCAGAACTAAGTTTAATACCTTTCGTTTCCATACCCAATGATTGCGCAATATTTTTTAGTATTAGCAGGTTGGTTCCGTCTCTCCCTCCACCTCCTCGATCTCGTAGATCCGATAAAGGAATTTCATTTTTATAATAAGAAAAGACCATGGCCAAACAACATAAACCACATTCCGATTGCTCCATCTGTTCAATAAATGGTACCCGAAAACGTTTTTGAAAAAACCCCCATGTTGGTTTCATCAATCAGGTTCTCTCTTTTTGTTAATTGGGGAACCTAATGTAAGTATAGAGGGAACGATTTCAGGATGGGCTAAACGCAAAAGTCCGTATCCTATTCCAGCCATTCCAATCATAAGGCTTGGGGTTTCATCTTCTTGTGGAATTCCGCAAGACCATCCCCTTGCTTTTGATTCCAAAAGTGCACTAGTACCATATTTAAGCGCTTTCTCTATCCATTCCTGATTTTCTAGTTCCATTCCTGCAGTTAAAAGTACATCTGCGTTTCCAAAGTCCCCGTGACAAAGACAATGGCTTCCCCCAAAGCCTTCTTTCATGGTAGTGTTGATTCCCGTCAAAATATCATGAAGGATGCAGTCATCTTTCACATTCCTATAGGACATCAGTCGCCCTAAAGCAATTCCAGCCGCTCCATGACACCATTTGACAGTTAAACCAAAATCCCCACGGTTGTCTTCGGCACGAATATCTCTCCAATTTCCATCCTCGGTATCAAATAAGGTTCGCTCAAACTCTAAAGCCTGCTGTCCAGCTTGCAGATAACGTTCATCTTTTGTTTTGCCATATAGCTCCATCAATGCCCATGAAATTCCTGCTGCACCATGGGCCAATCCAGCAATTGGATAAAAACCGTCTATTTCAAACGACCACCCTATTCCTTTCTCTGTCTTCTTAGCACTCCTAAGTAAGTGGTCTCCACACTTTTTCGCAATTTTTAACGCCTTCGTGGACCCAGTAATATCATGCAATCGTAAAGCGACTATTAAAGTTCCTGCAGAACCAGCCACCACATCATATAGACGATCTTTTTCAATAAGGGGTTCTATTATTTCTAACTGGGCAAGCGCAACCGCCATCAACTGATCATCTTCCCACAAGATTGAAAGATGACTGAAAACATATGCAATAGATGCAAAACCATGGAATGCAGAGAGTGATTCGATAGTGTCCATATGATCGATAAATTGATAGGCAGTTTTCAATGAAGCTTTTGCAATATATTTGTATTTTTCAATACCGCTTACTTTATGCAAATATGCATAAAACAACGCCATCCCTAGAATGCCATCGTACAGACTAATATCTAATGGTGAAAAAATCCATTTTTCATTTTCATCTGCTCCTAGACCAATCCAACAAACATCTTGGCCATCTTCACCCCAAATTGCGCTTTGTTCTAATTTATTTCCTATTTCGATGGCTGCAGCCAAAAAATCTTCATGGCAAACTGGACGTTGGGCTTCACTAAGTAAAGGAGAGGTTTTCTTCAACTTCCCTTTATTAACCATCATGATCATTGAATTGCGGATATACTTTATTTGTTTTGAGCAATCTTCTATACTTAGTCCGTTCAAACATTGGATTGTATAATCTAAACTGGAACGATTGTAAAAGTTTCTAATCACCTTTCCTTTGCTGTCCCATACATCACGAGAATTAACTCTTGTATAGAAAATGGGAATATCTCCTTGAAGCAAATCAGATGTCTCAGATGAAACAAGACGTACCATGGCTGGTAGATGTTCAACAATCCTCCACATAAAATCAAATAGCTGAACTCGCTGCAAACCTTTCGCCAAATAGTTAGGATGCAGACTTGCTTGCAGCATAGTACCATAGGCTTGCGTATCACGAAATATAGCTCGAACATTGTCATTAGCAAAAGCATAAATAGGACCATTTTCCAATAAAAGCGACTTTCGATTCTTCATTAGCAAGTGATAGATATGGGAAAAACCTTGTGTCACTTGATCAATATACTCTTCTGCTAATACAGGTTCACCCTTTAGAAGGGGTCTGTTTTGCCTTCCTTTTAAAAATCCTGGCTTTTTTACCATTCTCATTCGATCTGTACGTATGTCTTCAAAGCCGTAGACAGGTTTTGGTAATCTTTGACCAGCATACCCGCCAATACCGCTTATCTCTAATCTTTGGAATCCTCTAGATTTAAACAATGAAACAGGTAACATTCCTGTTCCAAGGACAGAACTCATTAATTCATCAGATGCTTTATGCAGTGCTGTTTTCTTATCTTGTTTTATCGGAAATTTATTATGGAAGACTGCTTCCAAATCAACAATATAAGGGAATTCTCCGGAAGCAATTATATTTTCAAAGTGAAGATCTGTTGCATTCAATAGATAAAGTACAGCCAAATATCCTCCGAATCTCTGGTAATAGCGCTGTACCTGTTTTTCATTCAGACACTCTTTTACTTCTACAAATTCTTCCCAGCCATAGGTTTGTCGGTCTAAAATCGTCAATTCTTGAAAAGTGGGATTTGCACCTTTCTCATTTAACCAGCGAAGCAGCATTTGAAAGTGGGAATCAACTGATAATGAGCGGGGCTTATATAACAGTCGAACTCCAGAAGCAAAGCAAAACATCATAACACTTTTTCCACCATTATGTTGATCGCCCTTTAATTCGATATCAACTAATTGAGTAAAATCTTTCAAAAAAATCTTCTGGATTTCTTTATAATCGTTTAGAAACCGTTCCATTGCTTCTTTTATGACTGTGAAAACTCCATTCGTACATTCTGCCAGCAACCTTGCGAGTGTTGGATATTTTTCAAGAAATTTCAATATATCTTTTTTATCCGTAATTCGTGTTTTTACAAAATATTTAAATCTACTTTCAGGTGAATCACCCTTAAGATTATTTTCATTTCGGGCCATATGAAGTTCAACTATAAGCATACGGCCAGATAGACTTAACAAATTTTGATACATATGTCTTAAGAGGGAAGCAATGATGGATTCTTTTTTAAAAGGAAGATCACAATACTGCAATTCCCATTCCTCAAATTGTCGTAATAAACGCTGTTTTCCCCAAACTAAAAAGGGAACAACAAATTGGAAAAATGGTGCATCATTATGTACCTTCTCAGAAATGTCCAAATGTGTAAGCGTTCCATTCGTTGAAAAAAAGATTTCATACAATAAATCCAACCAATTTAATATAGCATCATCTTTTGGAACCCCAACTTGCGAAAGAATCCCCATAAATGCCGATTTATGAAGCCCGTCTTCTTTTAATCTAAATTCAAGTAATTCATCCGAAAGCCCAGTCCTTTTGCACCAATTTTGAACTTGCTTAATGGCATCTTTTTCGTTTTCTGTTTGACAATATGCACGTTCTGTTAAATACAAAGATTCTCTCCATTTGTCTATTTCAAAAACCGCAGTTTTCAATTTCATTTTGTCATTCACTCTTTTCTTGGTTTTCATTAAAAATAGGCAGGTGTATACCCCTGCCTATTTTTTAACTAAAAGCCCCTATTTTAGAAACGTAAGAAATTAACCACAGCACCAAAAAGTAGCTGCAGGACAGTCTAATGTTACAGTTTTGATCCATCCAGGACCTGGTCTGGCGCCACCTGCAATTTCTGCCAATTCCTCATCACTCAATGAATCTACTACCATTTCTAATTTAATTTCCTCCATAAACCTCTATCCCCTCTCTATTTATTGTTTGAATTTTCAGTTTTTATATTATGAAAATTCTTATATTGAAAGCTGGCCAGCTATTCAATCCTGCATAAATTTTTCAGGATTTTATGGTACTTTTTATTCATATGATTCTCTTTATAAAATGAATACAAATTTATAACGTCCCCAAAATAATTTTTTATGACCTTTAGTTCTTTAGCTACATTAAAAAAAATCCATATGAAGAATCAGGGGAGAATAGAAACTGCCAGTATAATAGATGAGGTGAACCTTATCATAAATAAATGGAATTTTTCTAGAGAAATAAAACAGTGCCAGTCCAGAATATGGTGGCACTGTTTTCATTTATGCTGCTATCAATTTGGTATGGCAATAATAGCTTCATTAACAAAACGGGTACAATTCTAAAACGAAGAATTAGTGCGTATGTTGATTTCTGATGTTTTACTTAGACCAATTGCTTTTTCAATTTGAATTTCCAAACAAAATCTGAAGGTAATAGAAAATAAAACAGGCTCGAACATATTACATATTAAAGTCTGTCTATGTTTATACTACCTAATCAGGAGTAGCATTTTATTATCAAAGAATAAAGGAGTTTGAAAATGAAAGCAGCTATAGTGAAACAATTTAAAGAAAAGCTAGAAGTGCAAGATATCCCGAAGCCAAAGCCAGGTCCAAAAGAAATATTAGTACATATACAAGCTTGTGGAGTTTGTCATACAGACTTGCATGCTGCTCATGGTGATTGGCCAGTTAAACCCAAACTCCCTCTTATACCTGGACATGAAGGTGTTGGGATTGTAGAAGAAGTAGGCGAGGGAGTTACACATTTACAAGCAGGAGACCGAGTAGGAATTCCGTGGCTATACTCGGCTTGCGGGCACTGCGAATATTGTCTTACAGGACGAGAAACTCTTTGTTTGGACCAAGAAAATGCAGGCTATTCTGTGGATGGTAGTTATGCAGAATATGCAATTGCGGCTGCTGATTATGTGGTGAAAATTCCAGAAAATCTAGACTTTATCGAGGCAGCCCCTCTATTTTGTGCAGGTGTGACTACGTATAAAGCATTAAAAGTATCGTGCGTAAAACCAGGTGAATGGGTAGCTATTTTTGGTGTTGGAGGATTAGGCCATCTTGGTGTGCAGTACGCGAAAGCAATGGGTATGAATGTAGTGGCCATTGACACGTCTGATGAAAAGATGGAACTTGCAAAACAACTTGGAGCTGACAAAGTAGTAAATGCGTTACAAGAAGATGCGGCAGAATGGATTCATAGAGAAATTGGTGGTGTACACGGCGTTGTTTGTACAGCGGTAGCAAAAAAGGCATTTGACCAAGCTTATCGTGCTATACGCCGGGGCGGCACTTGCGTCATGGTTGGACTACCTCCAGAATCAATGGACGTTCCGATTTTTGATACAGTGTTAAATGGAACAAAGGTAGTCGGGTCCATTGTTGGCACTCGAAAAGACTTACAAGAAACCTTGCAATTTGCATCAGAAGGAAAAGTGAAATGCATCATTGAAACTCGAAAATTAGAAGAAATCAATGAGATATATGATCAAATGTTGGAAGGTAAGATCAACGGGCGAATAGTCATTGACATGAATAAATAAAACGAGAGTATACCCTTAAGATGAGACCGAGATTTTAATATTAATTACTTATTATTGAAAAGAGAACCCTAGGCTAGCCTAGGGTTCTAGTATATTTTAAAAAACTAGTTTGTTTTGAACTTAACTAAATGTTGTCCAAAATAGTGGCTCAAATCTACACTTAAATTGTAGTGCTCAATCGTACAGGTCTTATTTTTATATTAATTTCGGATGAGATAATCGAATGCACCTAATGCTGCTGTAGCACCTGATCCCATAGATATAATAATTTGTTTATATGCACTATCTGTACAATCTCCTGCAGCAAACACCCCAGGTATGCTTGTAGCACCATGTTTATCTACAATGATCTCGCCAAAACGAGTACGTTCAAGTGTGCCATCTAACCAATCGGTATTTGGTACAAGACCAATTTGAACAAATACACCTTCGAGTTCAATGTGATGCGTTAGTTCTGTGTCACGGTCAATATAAGAAATGCCATTTACTTTATCAGTACCAGTAATTTCTTTTGTTTGAACGTTCTTCAAGACTGTTACATTTGGCAGGCTATACAGGCGACTTTGTAGTACAGCATCAGCTTTTAGCTCTGACATAAACTCAAGCACTGTTACATGCTTTACGATACCTGCTAGATCAATAGCAGCCTCAATACCAGAATTACCGCCTCCAATTACTGCTACATGTTTTCCTGTAAATAATGGGCCATCACAATGAGGGCAATATGCTACACCTTTATTCTTAAATTCTGCTTCACCTGGGACACCAATATTACGCCAACGAGCACCTGTTGAAAGGATTACGGTTTTACTCTTTAGAATCGCTCCATTTTCGAGTTCAATTTCAACAAGATCCTTCTTTTCTAAACGCTTGGCGCGCTGTAAATTCATTACATCAATGCCATTTTCTTTAACATGTTCTTCAAGGCTTGCTACAAGCTTTGGACCTTCAGTATATTTCATACTTATAAAGTTCTCGATGCCTATGGTATCCATAACTTGACCGCCAAAGCGTTCAGCTATAATGCCTGTACGAATTCCTTTTCGTGCTGCATAGATTGCTGCACTTGCTCCAGCTGGTCCGCCGCCAACCACAAGTACATCGTAAGGGTCCTTATCTGCAAGCTCTGATACATCCGGTCCATTCCCCATTTTGGCAAGGATTTCTTCAAGTGTCATGCGACCACTACCAAAGGATTCTCCATTTAGAAAAACAGTTGGTACTGCCATGATGCCTTTATTTTCTACTTCCTCTTTGAAAGCTGCACCGTCAATCATTGTATGCGTAATGCCTGGGTTGAGAACGCTCATTAAGTTCAGGGCCTGTACAACATCAGGACAGTTATGGCAGCTAAGACTAATGTAAGATTCAAAGTGGTAGCTACCCTCTATTCGTTTAATTTGATCAATTATCTTTTGATCCACCTTTGGGGCTCTCCCACTAACTTGTAGTAAAGCCAATACTAATGAAGTAAATTCGTGTCCTAGAGGAATACCAGCAAATGTTAATCCAGTGTCTTCGCTGATACGATTCACACTAAAGCTTGGTGTTCGCTGTAATTGTGTTTTCTCTAGCTTAATATTGGATGACATGGTGGCTAGTTCGTCTACCAACACCAGTAAATCACGAGATATCTGATCAGATCCTACGCTTACTTTGAGTAGAACATCCCCTTCCATAAGCTGAAGATATTGGGCTAATTGTGCTTTTATATCCGTATCTAATAACATGGAATGTACTCCTTAAATTTTTCCTACAAGATCAAGGCTAGGTTTAAGTGTTGCAGCACCTTCTTGCCACTTAGCTGGGCAAACTTCTCCTGGATTGTTGCGAACATACTGTGCCGCTTTAATTTTGTTTACAAGAGTGCTTGCATCACGACCAATACCGTCTGCATTAATTTCAACAGCTTGAATGAAACCGTCTGGATCGATGATGAAAGTGCCGCGATCAGCAAGTCCTTCTTCTTCATTTAATACGTTAAAGTTACGAGAAACTTTTTGTGAAGGATCACCAATCATAATATACTCAATCTTGCCAATCGTTTCTGAGCTATCATGCCATGCTTTATGAGTAAAGTGTGTATCTGTGGAAACAGAGTACACTTCTACACCAAGTTCTTTCAGAGCTGCATATTGATTTTGTAGATCTTCTAATTCAGTAGGGCATACAAATGTAAAATCTGCTGGATAAAAACATACTACACTCCATTTGCCTTTAAAATTTTCTTCGCTAACAGTAATGAAATCTCCGTTATGAAAAGCTTTTGCTGTAAAAGGTTTTACTTCTTTTCCAATTAATGACATGATAAATTTCCTCCTAAATAGTTTGATTATGTTTAATAGAGTTTTTTAGGAAATATCCTATATTTAATTAACACAAACTAAATTATAATAATTCTAATTAGAAATTAATTATCATATAGTATTTATTGTTTTGTCAAGTGTAATATAATTTATTGATTTATCTTAATTTTCTATCGTAATCTTCAGTTATTTATATTTGAAGTATTTAATTTAGTTTGAAACGTGAGGCAGCGCCATAGAAATCAAGCAAATGTTGCTTTAAATGGGTGATAGAGAACCGTATCATAAGTAAATCGAACTCAATCATAAATAAGGGACTGAATCAGAAAGCACGTAAATGCTTTTTGATTCAGTCCTTTTAAGATTGTATATTATGACTAGCGGGGATTAAATTGATTAAGCTGTAAAATTACCATCATAGCTTAACACAATCACTGATTTTACTCCTTCGATGGAAGAACTATTATTGATAAAGCTCCCATCATTCAAGTTCATTGCTTTCATATCCATTAGTCTCCTCTGTGTATTGTTCTATGATTGACATTACGAAAAATAAACTTTACAAAAGAATAGGTATTTTAAGATTGGTGCAGTTCCTCTTCTGATCTACATAAAAAAGAAGATCACTTTGAGTGATCTCCTACTTTGGCAGCTTAACTTTAAAGATGGTTCCTTTAGGTTGGTTTGGAAGGGCTTTTATTGTGCCGTTATGCTGTTCAACAATCCACTGGGCAATAGATAATCCCAAACCAACTCCGCCCGATTCACGTGTACGCGCTTTATCTTCACGGTAAAACCGGTCAAAAATTTGCTTCCTATTTTCTTCTTTAATACCTATTCCCGTATCACTTACCTCTAGAACAACTTTTTGATCCTCTAAATATGTCTTTACACCAATGCTGTCGTGTTCACCTGTGTACTTGAGGGCATTATCCAGCAAAATAACCAGAAGTTGATGAATTCGAACTTCATCTGCCTCCATTTGAATATCACAATTTAAATTTAGACAAAAGTACTTATCTTGAGATTCTGCAATTTCCTGATAAGGAATGCAGATATTTTGGATAAAGGAATCGACTTGGAAGGGCTGCTTTACCACCTGTGTTTCCGCAGAATCTGCTCTAGCCAATGTGAGCAAATCGGATGTAAGCTTAGACAGCCGTCGTGTTTCTGCCAAGCTGAGTGCAATATTTTCAAATTTACTCGCTATTTTCTCCTGCGGTGCTGTAAGAAGAAGCTCTAGTTTGTTCTGAATGATGGTCAATGGAGTCCTCAGTTCGTGTGAAGCATTTTCAACGAATTCTGTTTGCTTATTCCATGATTGGATAATTGGCTGCATCATTTTTTTGGACAAAATATAACTTGCGGAAATCGATAGAACGATGAAAATCGCAGAACAAATGATAATGAGTTTGCCAAAATTATTAAGGATCGTCTGTTCTGCGTCGACGTTAATAAGGAGTTGCTTATAGGCAATATTATCATTTTCATTTGTATCTTTATAAAGAATATATCTGAAATTATACAAACCATCGATTACCGTCATCGTAATTTTGTCAATGTTTGTTTTATCGAGTTTGTAATCCTGCAGATAGTTTTCATAGAACACTGTCCCAATTTCATCTTTATTCAAGATTTGGCCGTCTTTATTCCAATGGACTATCATTATACGGGGATTTGGATTGTTCTGTCGTTCGTTTAGGGGACCTGAAGGTTTCTGTGGCAGTGGCGACTTTATATCCCCCTCTGGGTGGTCAGCCATATTCTCTCTAAACGACAACAGTTCCGTATCTGTTTTCGAAAATAATGTACTTTGGACTTGATTGAAAATAATAACGCCAAAAATCGTAAAAATGAAGGTAAACGCTAGGAGATTAAGAATCATGAACTTCAGCTGCTGATGCCGAAAAATCTTTCTTTTAAACATTAGCTTTCACTTTCTTCCGACAGCATATAGCCTAGACCCCGGAATGTCTTGATATAGTTGTCATAGCCATACTTCTTTAGGCTTTTTCGTAAGTTACTTGCATAAACTTCCACGACAGTCGTCGAAGTATCGGACTCAAATCCCCAGATTCGGTCAAAAATCTGCTCTTTCGTTAAGATGGTATTTTTATTGTTTATCAAATACTCAAGCAGGTCAAACTGCTTGCCATTTAACTTTACGGATTCACCATGTACCTCAGCGGTCTTATTTTTTAAATTAAGCTTCAATTCTTTGAAGGAAAGTATGTTTTCTTTAAGATTACCCCCTGCTCTTCTTACCAATGCTTCCAGTCGCAAAAGCAGTTCCTCACGATGGAAAGGCTTCACCATATAATCATCAGCTCCGACCTTGAATCCCTGAATTTTATCATCAATCCCATCTTTGGCTGTCAGCATAATGACAGGAGTTTCAATATTGATTTTCCGCAATTCTTTTAAAACCTCATAGCCATTCATTCCAGGCATCATAATGTCTAATATGATGACATCAAATATATTTTGCTCGGCTAAAAAAAGGCCTTCTTCACCGTCGAAGGCCTGCTCTGTTTCGAACAAGTCTTCAGTTGTCTCACGGATTGTTTCTGAAAGGTTTTTATCATCTTCAATAATCAATAGTTTCATTTGCTATCCTCCTTTTCTTCAAGAGAGTTCGGGTTAACCCCCTAAATTTGGACACTTGCTTGCTAAAATCACACCTATTCTCAAAATCTCTATAAATTGCTCATGTTTGCTTGCGAAGGCAATCCAATCAGATTCCCTCGCAAGA
Organism: Bacillus sp. 165; assembly: GCF_017742235.1. Taxonomy (GTDB): domain Bacteria; phylum Bacillota; class Bacilli; order Bacillales; family Bacillaceae_G; genus JAGHKQ01. The sequence goes on along the minus strand of NZ_JAGHKQ010000020.1, from coordinate 11 downwards.
ACTTATACCCG
>NZ_JAGHKQ010000019.1 GCF_017742235.1 Bacillus sp. 165 | reverse complement strand
TTGCATGTATTAGGCACGCCGCCAGCGTTCGTCCTGAGCCAGGATCAAACTCTCCATAAAAGTGTTTGACTTGCTCATTTAAAACTTGACGTTTGTTTCTTGTTTTGTTCAGTTTTCAAAGAACTACTGTGCCGCTCAAGGCGACTTTAATATCTTATCATTTATTTAAAACGCTGTCAACAATCTTTTGTATTTCTTTTTCGATCTCGTTCGTGACAACGAATATAAATATACCAGTTTAAAGAAGGGAATGCAATAGTTTTTTAAAATATTTTTAATAACATTATTTTATATATAAAAGCTTCGGAGATCCAACCTCCGAAGCTTTTAACCTTACTTATGTCTCATTGTAGGGAATAATAGTATATCGCGAATAGATGGTGAGTTTGTTAATAGCATTACCAAACGGTCGATACCTATTCCTAATCCACCTGTAGGAGGCATACCATACTCAAGTGCTTCAATGTAATCATCATCCATCATATGTGCTTCGTCATTTCCTTGTTCACGCTCTTTTAACTGAGCCTCAAATCTTTCTTTTTGATCAATAGGATCATTTAACTCTGTAAATGCATTCGCATGCTCACGAGCAACAATAAATAATTCGAAACGATCTGTAAAACGAGAATCCTCATCATTTTTCTTCGCAAGTGGGGAAATTTCCACAGGATGACCGTAAATAAATGTAGGCTGTATTAAGTGTTCCTCTACTTTTTGTTCAAAGAACTCATTAATAATATGACCTACTTCCATATGTTGAGTTATTTCTATGTTATGTTCTTTCGCTAAAGCACGAGCTTCTTCTACAGTCATTTCATTCCAAAAATCCACTCCTGTATGCTCTTTAATTGCGTCAACCATATGAAGTCTCGTCCATTCTGGTTGTAAATCAATTTCGTACTCGCCATATGTGATTTTCGTAGTGCCAAGCACTTCTTTTGCAATATGTGCGATTAATTCCTCAGTTAATTTCATGATATCTTTATAATCCGCATACGCTTCATACAATTCAATCATTGTAAATTCCGGATTATGTCTCGTAGAAATGCCTTCGTTACGGAATACACGACCAATTTCATATACCTTTTCTAATCCACCCACAATTAAACGCTTTAGATGCAGTTCAATGGCAATTCGCATATACAACTCCATATCTAGTGCATTATGGTGTGTGATAAACGGACGTGCCGAAGCCCCACCTGCAATAGTATGTAGCATCGGTGTTTCTACTTCTAGGTAACCATTATCATCTAAATACCTTCTCATAGCACGGATAATTTTACTTCTCGCAATAAAATTTTCACGACTTTCCATGCTCATGATTAGATCTAAATAACGCTGGCGATAACGCTGTTCTACATCTTTTAAACCATGGTATTTATCCGGTAGAGGACGAAGTGATTTTGTTAACAATGTATAGTTTGTAACTTTAATAGATAGTTCGCCTACTTTAGTTTTAAAAACCGTTCCCTCTACACCGACAAGATCACCTAAATCGGCTAAGTCAAACAACTCGTATCCTTCTTCTCCGACTGCATCTTGACGAACATAAATTTGAATTTGACCTTCTAAATCCTGTATATGCGCAAAACCCGCTTTCCCCTTTCCGCGTTTTGTCATAATACGGCCTGCGATAGAAACAATTGCAGCTTGCTCTTCTAATTCTTCTTTTGAAAACTCACCATACTTTTGCAGTAATTGCTTTGTAGAATAAGTACGTTCAAATCTCTTGCCAAACGGGTCCATTCCTTTTTCACGCAAGCTATTCATCTTCCCCCTGCGCACAAGCAATTGGTCATTTAATTCTTCGTGACTCATTTTATCCACTCCAACTCTGATTAAGGTTACAATGTATATAATATAACATTTTCTCTCCAACTAGAAAAACTGCCAGTGCTTCACTGGCAGTTTTTTTATCTTAGAGGTAATTATAGGTTAGTGTAACCAAGCATGTCAAACGTTATCCCACGTGTATAGTACGTTGCTTTTCTTCTATTTCATCGACAAATGCAGTTAAAAGATTTACTAAATCGTTTCGAGTATTACACTCATTAACAGCATTTCGAACTCTCGCATTGCCTCTCACGCCCTTTAAATACCAAGCTGCATGCTTTCTCATCTCTCTTACAGCAATACTCTCATTTTTCAAATCTATTAAACGATCTAAATGAAGAATACATACATCAATTTTTTCACGCACACCTGGCTCTGGCATAAGTTCACCGGTTTCCAAATACTTGACCGTACGATAAATCATCCATGGATTACCTAAAGCAGCACGACCAATCATAACACCGTCTACTCCTATTTCATCAAGCATACGCTTTGCATCTTGAGGAGTTTCCACATCGCCATTTCCTATAACAGGAATATTCACAGACTGCTTCACTTGTTTAATAATGTTCCAATCTGCTTTCCCCTCGTACATTTGTGCACGAGTACGGCCGTGAACCGCAACTGCTTGACCACCTGCACGTTCAACTGCTTGAGCATTTTCAATTACATAAATATGATCTTCGTCCCAACCCGTACGCATTTTAACAGTTACAGGTTTTTCTACAGCATCGACTACAGCAGCCACCATCTCGTATACTTTTTTAGGATCTAGCAGCCACTTAGCGCCTGCATCACATTTTGTAATTTTGGGAACCGGACATCCCATATTAATATCTATTATGTCTGCAGTTGTATTTTTATCTACAAATTTCGCAGCTTCTACAAGTGTTTCTTTTTCACCGCCAAAGATTTGTAGGCTTAATGGCTTCTCACGCTCATCAATATACAACATATCCATTGTTTTCTGATTGTTAAATAATATTGCTTTATCGCTTACCATTTCTGCACATACTAACCCAGCACCAAATTCTTTTACAGTCAAACGAAACGCAGAATTACATACTCCTGCCATCGGTGCTAATACAACGGGGTTTTTCATTTCGATGTTTGCTATTTTCAACATCGTTATTTCCTCCCTTCATTTTGTCTTTTCTATCGGCATTAATTCTTCTCGCGTCAAATTGAGATTTTCAACTACCTCCGCAATAAAATCTTCCGAAGGAAGGCGGTTGCCTCTCTCAATTTCTCCAAGAACAGAAACTGATACTCCCAATTGTTTAGCAAAGCCTTCTTGTGTATAGCCTTTTAATTTTCGAAAAGCGCGAATGCGCCTCCCCCATTTTTCTGCTTCCATACCGTAACTCCCTCTCGCTTCTGCATCTCTTCTATTTGCACTTGTTTTATTTCCCCTACATTTGCATTTAACTCAATTAAAGGCACTAAAACGAATGCCCGTTCAAACATACGCGGATGAGGAACAATTAGTTGCTCTGTTTCAATATTTTCTTGATTATAGAGCAAAATGTCAAGGTCAATTGTTCTCGGACCCCATCTTATTTCCCTTTTTCTTCCTAATTCACATTCTACACTTTGTGTAATTCTCAGTAGTTCATCAGGTGATAAACTGGTAGAAATTTTTATTATGATATTTAAAAATTTATCCTGGTCTGTGTATCCAACAGGGTCTGTCTCATATACAGAAGAAATATCCTCTACAAAAATTTCAGATTGTTCATGCAGAAGTGAAACGGCTTGCTTTAAATAATCAAAACGGTTTCCTATATTAGATCCAAGACTAATAAAAGCCACATTGCTCATCCGCGTGACCTCATAATTTCAACTGCTACAGAACGGTAATGACCAGGAATAGGGGGATCTGGCTTGATGATTTTCACTGTACAGTTTCGAATTAAATCGTACTTATCTAAAATAATAGACGCTATCTTTTCTGCTAGGGTCTCCACTAATTTAACCGGCTTCCCTTCCACAATCATCTTACACAGTTCATATAATTCTCCATAATTTACTGAATGCTCAAGCTCATCAGTTTCACCAGCTCGCTTTAAACTTAATTCTACAGTTAAGTCTACCTTGAATCGCTGGCCGAGCTTGTTCTCTTCAGGAAATACACCATGATAGCCGTAAAACTCCATTTCATGGATGTGTATCTTATCCAATACAAATCCCTCCTTTCCCCATCATCATATCCATCATCTTTGCCATTCTAGACATTTCCAACACATCATGAACCCGAACGATATCGCAGCCTTTTTGAATCCCTAGACAAACTGTAGCTCCCGTTCCTTCCATTCTCTCTTCTACAGGTAATTCAAGAGCTTGCCCGATAAAGGATTTTCGGGACGTACCTAATAAGAGAGGATACCCTAATACAGTGAGTTGCTCCAAGTTCCTCATAACCTCTAAATTTTGATTAGGTGTTTTAGCAAAACCTATACCTGGATCTAAAATAATATTTTCATCACGCACTCCTGCCATTTTAACCAGCTTCACACTATCATATAAATCAGCAATCATGTCAGCCATTAAATTATTATAATTTCGATTCTCCCGATTGTGCATGAGAATAATTGGCACATTATAAAAAGCAGCAACCTCTCCTATCTTAGGATCAGCCTTCGCTCCCCATATATCGTTAATAATATTAGCCCCTGCTTCAATCGCTTGTTTAGCTACTTCTGCTTTGTATGTATCTACAGATATAGGAAGCTTAACCTTATTAGAAACAGCTCTAATAATGGGGATAACTCTTCTCAATTCCTCTTCTAATGGTACCGTCTCTGCCCCCGGTCTCGTCGATTCTCCTCCGATATCAATTATGTCCGCTCCTTGGCCGGCCATTTCTTCAGCATGTTTCACTGCAGCTTCAACTTCATTGTAGTTACCTCCGTCTGAGAAAGAGTCCGGAGTCGCATTTAAAATCCCCATAATTACTGTTTTCTCTTTAATATTAAGTTCATATGGTTCACACTTGATGTTTTGCACTGCCAAGCGTATTCATTCCTTTCAATTCATCATTTTTCCATAATGTCTTGCGATATACTTTATATTCCTGAGCAAGGAAGCTTGTTATCTCTCCCTGCTTGCCTTTGTATACAACATCACCTATTTGTTTAATAGGTACAATCTCTTGAATAGAATTTGTGACAAAAACTTCCTCACTTGTGAAAAGGTCGTCTTCTGTAAACAACCCAACATTACTTTGTATACCATATGTTTCTGCCATGCATAACACAAATTCTCTCGTAATACCATTTAAAATGCCTGTTTCTAAAGACGGGGTGCACAGTCTTCTATCCTTCACAAAAAATACGTTAGAAACAATCCCTTCCGCCACATGGCCTTCTTTCGTTAAAAAGATGCCTTCCTGATCCGGATCTGCTCCTATTTCTCGTTTTCCCAAGATGTTGTTTAAATAATGATGGGATTTTAGACGAAACATTCCCTCTGGAGTATTTCGAGTCTGCTTCAAAATTACACCCGTCTTTTCTATCACTTCATCCTGGACAGGTAATGATTTAATAAACACAATTGTAGTAGGAGATGTATACTCTTCCGTTTGCAGTCCAATCTCTCCGACACCAGCTGAGACATTAAAACGAACATATGCATTTCGCAAGTCATTCCGTTCAAGCAGTTCCTCAAGAACAGCTAGCACTTCCTCCTTCGACATACTCCAACTAATATTAAGCTCCCTAACAGCCCGATTCAATCGATTATAATGATCATTAAATAAAAAAGGATGTCCTTCATATATACGAAAGGTTTCAAACACACCTAAACCATACAAATACCCATGATCGTACGGAGATATAACAGCATGTTTTGCATTTACATACTGCCCATTCACAAAAATTATCATTGTACCGGACTCCGTTTATATTGCACAATAAAGTTTTTTAATAATTCCTTCCCGTGGGATGTCATTATGGACTCAGGATGAAATTGCACTCCTTCGATTGGCAGAGTTTTATGGCGGATTCCCATAATCTCACCCTCTTCTGTCCATGAAGAAATTTCTAAACAATCCGGCAAAGTCTCTTTTTTGACTATTAATGAATGATAACGAGTAGCAGCAAACGGATTAGGAATGTCAGTAAAGATCGTTTTTCCATCATGATACATTTGCGATGTTTTTCCATGCATTAATCTCTCTGCACGTACAACATCCCCGCCAAATACCTGGGCAATCGACTGATGTCCTAAACACACTCCAAAAATGGGTATTTTTCCAGCAAAGTATTTAATCACTTCCATACTAATACCCGCTTCGTTAGGGCTGCACGGCCCAGGAGAAATCATTAAAAAACTTGGATTCATTTCTTCAATTTCAGATATACTTACTTGATCATTTCGCCGCACAATTAACTCTTCTCCCAGTTCTCCTAGAAACTGAACTAAATTAAACGTAAAGGAGTCATAATTATCTATCATCAAAATCATAATTTCACCTGTCCATTCGTAATTTCACTACTTTCTTTTGCACGCCATAAAGCAATAGCTTTCTTTAAAGACTCTTTGTATTCATTCTTTGGATTTGAATCAATAACAATTCCTGCTCCTGCTTGGACATGGGCTTGGCCATTTTTAGCAAGCAAGGTACGAATTACAATATTTAATTCCATTTCTCCTGCATAGCTAATCCACCCTATCGACCCTGTATAAATCCCGCGTCGCACAGGTTCCAGCTCTTCAATAATTTCCATCGTACGTATTTTAGGAGCGCCAGTTATTGTCCCTCCCGGAAACACAGCTTTTACTACATCAAATGCATCGTATTGTTCACTTATCTCTCCACGTACATTAGATACAATATGCATAACATGAGAGTACTTTTCAATTACCATGAACTCATTAACTTCCACAGATCCGTACTCACAAACGCGCCCTAAATCGTTTCTTTCTAAATCTACCAGCATTACATGTTCAGCACGCTCTTTTTCATTTTCAATTAATTCATTTGCTAAAGCTTCATCTTCTGCTGCATCTTTCCCACGAGATCTTGTCCCTGCAATCGGACGAGTGCTCACTTCCGTTCCCTGCTTCTTAATGAGCAACTCTGGAGAACCGCTTACAATTTGAAAATCATCAAGCTCCATATAAGCCATATAAGGAGACGGATTAATTTCTCTCAATTTCGTATAAATTTCCATTGGATGTGAAAGCAATGGTTGCGTTTGACGAACAGATAAGTTCACTTGGAATATATCCCCTGCTGCAATGTATTCCTGTACTCTCTTTACTGCATCTATAAAACCTCCCTCTGTAAAAGAAACAGAAGGGCGAGCCTCATCTGCATGGGATAAACTTATATATGGCACATCTACAGACTTTGACCATAGCTGCTCTAACTCTTGTAATCGAGCTTCCGCTTGCTGCCGATTATTAGTATAGTGGGTAATTAACCACAATGCTTTTTCCTGCTGGTCGTATACAAACACATCATCAAACAACAAGAAATATACATCAGGAATATCGAGATCATCTTGTGCAATAGCAGGAATCTTTTCAATATAGCGGATACAATCATAACTAAAATAACCAATGGCACCACCTTGAAACGGCGGATAGTCTTTATTTTGTTCTGTTTTATACTTTTCCATATAACTCTGCATCGATTCTAGTGGATTACCATGCAGTACCGTTTCCTTGTCACCTTCTGTTATACGAAGCTCCTGGTTTTTTCCACGCAATATAGCTACAGGGTCCAAGCCCACAATATTGTACCTTCCTCCTCTGCCGCTTTCCAGCAACACATGGTAAGGCTTAGATTGTGATAATGCTTTGTATTGGGTAAAAAAAGATTTTTCATAAGATATTTTCTTTGCTAACGCCGTACGGTCCATTCTTGACGCACACTCCTATTTCATTAATGACTACACCCTATTTTACATGAGATTCCCTGAGTGTTCACTCTTTTCCTAATAACACAGCTATATCCACTAGCTGATGAATCAGTTTTGTTAATGCTGAATGTACTTAGCTTATGTAAAAAAAGCATTCCTCATTGATGAGGAATGCTTAAATTATTTATGATTCAAATTGATAAAGCGGTGTACTTAGATAACGCTCTCCATTACTTGGGATAATTGCAAGAACTTTTTTACCTTTTCCAAGCTCTCTGGCAACCTGAATAGCTGCGTAAATTGCTGCTCCTGATGAAATGCCAGCTAAAATCCCTTCCTCACGTGCAGCTCTTCTTGCATATTCAAATGCTTGATCATTTTTCACCTGAATGACTTCATCATATATTTTAGTATTTAAAATTTCCGGAATAAACCCTGCTCCGATTCCTTGAATTTTATGAGGGCCCGGCTTTCCACCCGATAAAACCGGAGAATCCGCAGGCTCTACTGCAAAAATTTTAATAGCTGGATATCGTTCTTTTAAGACAGAGCCAGCACCCGTAATAGTTCCGCCAGTTCCGATACCGGCAACAAAAGCATCCAATTGGTCCCCCATCTGTTCCACAATTTCCGGTCCTGTCGTTAGCTGATGAATTTCAGGGTTAGATGGATTCTGAAACTGTTGCGGCATAAAATACCCATGCTCCTTTGCAAGCTCTGCTGCTTTGCGGATAGCACCACCCATCCCTTCTTGCCCCGGTGTTAAGACAAGCTCTGCACCGTAAGCACGCAGTAGATTTCTGCGTTCCAAACTCATTGTTTCCGGCATTACAAGAATGGTTTTATATCCTTTAGCTGCAGCTACCATCGCAAGACCTATACCTGTATTACCACTTGTAGGCTCTATAATGGTGTTACCCTCTTTTAAAAGACCCTTCTTTTCAGATGCTTCAATCATCGCAAGAGCGATGCGATCTTTTACACTGCTTCCAGGGTTCATAAATTCAAGCTTTACATAAATATCAGCACTGTCTTCATCAACGATACGATTTAATTTAACAACGGGGGTTTTACCAATTAATTCAGCAACCGATTGAGCAACTTGCATTTCATCCACCCCTAATACTAAGTATTTTTATTGGTTTTATATAAATTCTCACAAAGTTGAGTCTTTTTGTCAACCCATTTCACTCTATTCATATGCAAAAGTTTAATTACCTAATACCAGTGGACAAAAACCTCGTATTACTTCAAAGAAATACAACTACTCATAAGAAATTTCGTTATTTTTCTTAGATAACATTTCTACAATTTACTTATTAAGTCTGTTAAATCTGCTTGTGTAAATATATACCTCTCGTTACAGAAATGACAATGTACTTCTGTTTCTTCTTCTTCCTCACGAATTTGCTCAAGCTCTACTTTCCCAAGACTGACTAGTACACCCTCAATCCGTTCTCGAGAACATGTACAACGAAATTGCACATCCATCGTTTCTAATAATTTAAGATTTTGTTCTCCAACCAATGTATTTAAAATTTCTTCTGGTGTTAACCCTTGCTCAATCAAATTAGAGATTGGCGGAATGACCTGCAATTGCTTTTCAATATACCCAATCGTCTCCTCCTCCGCACCCGGCATGATTTGTAGAATAAAACCTCCAGCCGCTTGGATGCTGTCGTCCCCATTTACAAGCACTCCCACTCCAACAGAAGCCGGTGTTTGTTCAGATACAACAAAGTAATAGGTAAAATCATCACCTAATTCTCCAGATTGCAGCGGAACCTGTCCAACAAATGGATCTTTTAACCCAATATCTTTAATAACCGTTAAAAATCCATCCGCCCCTACTGCCTTATATACACGAAGCTTGCCTTTTTCGTTTCCTTCAAAATCTACATGGGGATTGGATACATAACCGCGAACCTCACCCTTAGCATTTGCATCTACCAAAATTGTTCCAAGAGGTCCTCCCCCTTGGATTTTAATTGTGAGCTTTTGATCACCCTTCAACATTGCCCCCATCATAACACCTGCTGTTAAAGAGCGTCCAAGTGCTGCAGAAGCAGTTCTCCATGTATCATGGCGACATTGTGCTTCTTTTACAATATCCGTCGTTCTAACAGCATAGGCTCGAACTTGCCCATTAAATGCTAACGCCTTCACCAAATAATCTCTCATATTGGTCATTCACCCTTTTCCTGCTGTAAATTCATATTACGTTCATACAGCATATATAAGCCTTTTAATGTTAAAAATGGATCTACAACATCAATTACATCTGATTCTTCTGCAATTAATGACGCTAATCCACCTGTCGCAATGACAGTAGGTACCTTCTTAGCTTGGTTTTTCATTCTTTTTACAATACCTTCTACTTGTCCAACATAGCCGTAAAGAATACCAGATTGCATTGCACTTACTGTATTTTTCCCAACTACATCACTCGGTCTTGAAATTTCAATTCTCGGGAGCTTCGCAGCCCGAGTATACAAGGCTTCAGCTGAAATCATGATACCCGGTGTAATAGCCCCACCCATATAATGCTTTTCTTCATTAATATAACAATATGTAGTCGCTGTTCCAAAATCTACTATCACAAGCGGACTTCCATATAATTGGATAGCTGCTACAGCATTTACAATTCGGTCTGCTCCTACCTCTCTTGGATTTTCATATTTAATATTTAGACCCGTTTTAATTCCCGGCCCTACTATAAGAGGCTTCAATTTAAAGTATTTATGGCACATTCTTTCTAACGCAAACATAATTGGCGGTACAACAGAAGAAATAATAATGCCGCGAACATCATTAAACGTAATACCTTCATGTGCCAGCAATTCTTTTACAAGCATTCCGTATTCGTCTTCTGTTTTATTACGATTTGTCTCAATTCTCCAATGCTGTTTGAGCTGACCTTTCTCAAAAACGCCAAGTACAGCATTTGTATTCCCTACATCCAATACAAAAATCATGCTCTCACCACTTATCATCATTTTTTCCCCTTCATCATACCACAATTATTTCTACTACGGTTTTATTTACACTGTAGCATAATTCCAAGGAAGACTCGAAATATATTCTAACAGATGCAGTTTATTTTATTGATTCCCTAACCTCCATAAAAATAAGAGCGGCTTGTAATTCAGCCGCTCTTATTTTTATTTATCTTCTTCTTTTGGTTCTTCCTGTTTTTTAGAAGAAATATTAACTTTCACATCTTCTGAAGAAAGTGGGCTTACTTTAGCTTTACGCTCAGGTAATGTTCCATGGTCACACAGATGTCTGATTTGTTCTGCATCTAAAGTTTCAACTTCAAGAAGCGTTTTTGCGATAATTTCTAGCTTGTCGCGATTTTCTGTTAAAATCTCTTTTGCACGAGCATAGCTTTCTTTCATAATGTTTCTCATTTCCATATCAATTTCATGAGCGATTGCATCACTGTAATTTTGCTCAGAATGGAAATCTCTTCCTAAAAATACTTGCCCCTGCGAATTCCCGAATTGCATCGGGCCAAGCTTATCGCTCATACCAAATTCTGTCACCATACGTCTTGCAATACCAGTCGCACGTTGAAAGTCATTATGAGCACCCGTGCTGACTTCACCAAACACAATTTCTTCCGCTACACGTCCACCAAGCAACCCAACAATCTTATCAAGCAGCTCTGGCTTTGTCATAAAATAACGATCTTCTTTTGGAAGCATTACTGCATAGCCGCCTGCTTGACCCCGTGGCACGATTGTTACCTTATGAACCATATCTGCTTCATCTAAGACTACACCAATCACCGTATGACCAGCTTCGTGATATGCCACAATCTTGCGTTCCTTTTCAGAAATAACACGGCTTTTCTTAGCGGGCCCTGCAATAACACGATCTGTTGCTTCATCAATGTCAGCCATATCAATTTTCTTTTTGTTTTGCCTTGCCGCTACAAGAGCAGCTTCATTTAACAAATTCTCTAAATCAGCACCTGAAAACCCAGGTGTACGCATTGCAATTGTTTTTAAGTTAATGCTGTCATCAAGAGGCTTATTTCTAGCATGAACTTTTAATACGGCTTCCCGCCCATTTACATCTGGACGATCAACTGTAATCTGACGGTCGAAACGACCTGGTCGTAATAATGCAGGATCTAAAATGTCCGGTCTGTTGGTTGCAGCAACAATAATAATGCCTTCGTTTGCCCCAAATCCATCCATTTCAACAAGCAATTGATTTAGTGTCTGCTCACGCTCATCGTGACCGCCGCCTAAACCAGCACCGCGTTGACGACCTACTGCATCAATTTCATCAATGAAAATAATACACGGAGCGTTTTTCTTTGCGTTTTCAAATAAATCACGAACTCGGGATGCCCCCACACCTACAAACATCTCTACGAAATCCGAACCACTGATAGAAAAGAATGGAACCCCAGCCTCTCCCGCAACTGCTCTTGCCAGCAATGTTTTACCTGTACCCGGAGGTCCTACTAATAGAACACCCTTAGGAATACGAGCACCAAGCTCTGCGAATTTTCGAGGATCTTTTAAGAATTCTACTACTTCTACCAATTCTTGTTTCTCTTCATCTGCTCCCGCTACATCTTTAAAACGAACTTTTTTCTTATCATCATTGTATAGTTTAGCTTTGCTTTTTCCAAAATTCATCACACGACTTCCGCCGCCTTGCGCTTGATTAAGCAGGAAAAAGAATAAAATAAAAATGATAACAAACGGGATGATAGAGGTAAAGAAGGTTACCCATGCACTAGTTTCTTCAGCAGGCTCATATTTAACCTCAGTACTTGTCGAAACTTTATCTACCTTCTTTTGAAGCTCTTCACTGTTTGCTACGTATGTAACGAAATACTCATCTTGTTCAGATGCCTTCAACTGCCCTTTCACTTCAAAAACGCCATTTTTCGGCTGTAATTTAATAGAGCGGACCTCACCGTTTTCCAGCTTAGTAATGAATTGATCGTAACTGAGCGGCTTTGTTTGTTGGGTTGATCCATTAAAATAACTTACAACACCGATTACTACTAGAAAAATTAGTAAATAAAATATGGTATTACGAAAGATGCGATTCATCCCTAACCTCCTCTCACAACATACGGACTACATTCAATAGTACCATAGAAAAACATTCCAATCCAAATGGAAAGCCTGTCATTATCCTTTTATTTTGAATAAACACTAGGTTTTAATACCCCTACATACGGAAGATTACGGTACTGTTCTTTATAATCTAATCCATATCCCACTACGAATTCATTTGGAACAATAAATCCAACATAGTCCGCTTGAATATCTACCTTTCTTCCAGTTGGTTTATCTAACAATGTGACAATCTTCACGGACTTAGCTTTGCGGTATTTAAATAAATCTACAAGATAGTTTAATGTTAGACCGCTGTCAATAATATCCTCTACAATTAAAATGTCTCGTCCTTCGACAGAAGTATCTAAATCCTTTAAGATTTTCACCTCTCCAGAAGAAACGAATGCATGACCATAGCTTGATACTGCCATAAAATCCATTTCTAAATACGTATCCATACGCTTTAAAAGATCTGTCATAAACGGCATAGCTCCCTTTAAGACTCCAATAGTCAAAGGAACAGTATCCTTATAATCGGCTGCAATGATAGCGCCTAATTCTTTAACTTTTTCCTGTATTTCTTCTTCTGACACTAATACTTTTTCAATATCTTGATTCATCATGACTTATCCTCCTAGAAGACTCCTTGCTTTTATAATGTATCAATACATAACTATCTGCGTTTCTTTCTGCAGTTTCCAATGATGACTTTTGTATCAATGGTACCCAAATAATAACACCATCATTATCACAAACGATAGGCCAATAATCACGCAAATGCTTTGGAACTTTCTTATCAATAAAGATAGCTTTTATCTTTTTCGTTCCATTCATACCTTTAACCGTCATTCGGTCTCCATCTTTTCTCGATCGAACTGTCAATGGCAATTTCAATTCTTTTGTTAAGGCTACAAAAGTAGTTGTTGTATCATAAGAATCGAGAAAACAGCTACTCTTCTCCACAATAAGTTGATCACCATTTGGTAAATCAATGGTTCCGGGAACAGCAACATTATAAGAAAAAGGAAAACACTGCTCCTTATCAAAGGAGAATATACACTCTTCATATGTACGAATTACCTTTAAACCTTCTGGAAAATCCAGAGAACCAGATGGATGATCCCGCTTTATTAACGACAATACTTTGTTAATATGTATAGAGGAAAGAGACGAAGGATTGTCTTGATACAGATAGTTTAATATTAGTTGAATACCTCTTCTTTGTAAAGCCATAGCCATTGATTCAAAAGAAGGAATTGCTAGTACTACCTTATTTTTGTCCTTTTTCTTAACTACTTTATTCATTTTTTCTATGGCTAATTCCTGCAAATAATCCTCATCCTCTTGCATAATCTTGCTAAAGGTTTGAAAGCGTTCATGCACACGATGGTTTTCTTTCTTTAAATAGGGAAGAACATGTTTTCTGAAACGATTTCTTGTATAATCTTCTTTAAAATTACTTTTGTCTACTCTTGGAACAATGTCACGTTTCTTACAATATTCTTCAATTTCTTCTTTAGTTACAATAAGAAATGGACGAATAATCCAACCTGTGCTAAACTGCCTTTTCATAGGAATGCCAGCATACCCTGCTGCCGTGCTCCCTCTTACTAACCTCATTAGAATGGTTTCCACCTGGTCATCTCCATGGTGACCCAAGGCTAAATAATCACTGTTATATTTTTTCATTACTTCCTCAAAAAAACGATATCGGCATTCACGTGCAGCCGCTTGTACTCCTAACCCATGCTTTCTTTGATACGATGCTACATCAATTTGAACAAACTCACAAGGGATAGAAAGGTTGTCGCTTACCTTATGAACATAACGAAGATCTTCATAGGACTCTTCCCCACGAAACATATGGTCTACATGAGCTACAATAAGACGAAGATTGTACTTTTCCTTCCGAGAATGTAGGTAATAAAGAAGCGCTAAAGAATCTGCACCTCCCGATACTCCTATAACTACGGTTGTTTCTTTCTGCAGCAGCTTATTTTCTTCTATAAAAACATCAATTTTTTCTTCAAACATGGAATTTCTCTGTCACCCTTCATTAAATAAAAGTAAACTAAGTATATTCCCCCTCATCCTATCATTTTTTTCTTGTAATCATCAAAGAAAAGGCTCAAGTGTATAACAGATACCAAGCTTTCTATCTGCTTTCATTTCTATTCTTTTGCCGTTGCTGCAATTATATGAATGATTAGTGAAAGGTTTTAGAATTTCTTTTCTTTATATGAACCATCTGCATCTCAGTTAGTTCTTTATTTTCTATATTTCCAAGCACCACATTCCCTCCTTGTTACCCACTCTATCGAATAAAAACAAATTCTTTTATCTAAACTCAATAAAAAAGGCCCGAGGGTTGACCCCTGGACCTTCATAAAAATGCTTTAATACATTTTTTACTTTATTTTGTATTATGTTGACCATAGCAGGAGTCACAGAACCCTATCCTAATAGAAACAACCAGTCTCCATTATGAGAATTTACCTTTCAACCTAAGCAAAGTATTACTATCTTAGACTGTGTAAAATGGATTTATACCTTTCTTATTGAGCTTGCGACTTGAAGACTGGAATTGTTGCCCACTGCGGCATATTTTTCTTAACCTTTGCTACTACAATAGTCATATCATCCTCTATAAAACCACCGCGTGAACGAATGACTTCTTCCATAATGATATCAGCTATCTCTTGAGGATCTTCAGTCTCTAGCTCCTTAATTTTCCGTCTCATCCACGCTTCATGGTTTTCAACATGCTTCGGCCCTTCAAAAATTCCATCGCTCATCATAATTAAAATATCATTTATTTTCAATTGTTCGCCAACCACTTCAACGTCAAAATCTTCAATAATTCCCATCGGCAAATTATTTGCTTGAATTTTTATCACTCGGTCTCCTCGTTTCACAAAACTAGGAGTAGACCCAATTTTCAAGAATTTAGCGCTGGCATCATGCAAATCTATCATCGCTAAATCCAGCGTTGCGAAAATTTCATCTGTAGTACGAAGAGATAAAATTGAATTAATAGATTTAATAGCGATTTTTTCATCAATGCCTGATTGTAAAATCTTTTGAAGCAATTTCAATGTTTCATTGCTTTCCATATGGGCACGTTCGCCATTTCCCATTCCATCACTAATGGCCAAGGCATATTTTCCTGCACCTAATTCCATTGTAGAATAAGAGTCTCCTGAAACAAGCCCCCCTCCTTTAGCTGCCGTTGCGAGTCCTGTATCTATTTCAAATGTTTTCGTAGATCCAAATGAGACAACTGCATAACCATTTGGATATGATGAATCTTCTACTGTTTTCACAACTACTGTTTCATTTAAAATATCAGATATCATAGGCGCAACAAGCTTGTCGCATTCTCCATTCTGATTGCAATACATTGGAATCAGAATCTCAATATCTATATTTCCTTGGTCCAGACTATATATATCTACTTGACCAATTTCAATTCCAAATCCACGTAAAGCTTGTAAAATCTGATCTTCTTGTACTTGATGGTTTTCTTTTTCTCGCTGTATTTCCTTCGCAAAATCATCCATGACTTGGGAAACACCTCGCAGCTGTTCTGCTACTAACCTTCTGCTTTCTTTAACTTGTTTTTTCAGCTTTTGGTTCGCATAAAAATAAAATAACTCCTGCTCAATCAAGCTTATAACCCTTGATCCTTTCACACAATATTTATCCCATTCACGAATGAATTTTGTATTTTGCTTTAAAGTACCATCCTCCGCGCCATTCATAATTTCCTTCATATAATCATACGTTCTATCAAAGTTTGCAGTCCAGCATTGCTCTTTCTTAAAGCATGCTTGGCAAGATTTTGCCGTAATACCGCTTAAGAACAAGTCTAGCTCTCTTTCTTCCTCTTCTTCATCTGTTTGACTATACATGGAGAAACTGCTTGATAAGGCTTGAAAAATGCTTGAGAATTGTTCTACTCGCTGTGCTGTCACATCCCGGATTTTTCGTAAATATTGCTGTTGGTCTGTAGAATATTCCACAGTTCCAGGAATAACTCTTGAAATTTTATCAAACACAATCTTTGGAGTGAGTAAAAATACAATAATTGCTGCACAAGACTCTAATAAAGTAACAATGATATCCGCTTGTTTATCTACATATAAGGTGATTAAGCTTGTCCCAATCAATAATCCTAGCCCAACACCAAGACGTTTTCCTTCTTTCAAGAGACCGCCTAACAGACCCGAAAATGCTAATAAGCTCATCTGATATAAACTTGCTACATTTGCCAAACTCAAAATTAACCCTGTTAATACTCCGACTGTTGATCCCATGGTAGCACCGGCAACGAAAGCAAAAACAAGAATTAAATACCGAGTAAATATATGCTGAATTGATAAATGATATATAAACCAATCTGTCGTTCCCGTTAAAATAGAAGCCAATAGAATAATTAAACATACAATTTCTTCTGTTTCTAACGACCGTTTCCCCTTATATGTTGTTAATAAAGGAACACTTTGCAAAAAAATCATCGTTAATATAAAACTTAAACCCGCTTCAACAGCACTCATTAATACATCATACATAACAACGGAATTTTGATAGAAGTAAGTAACAATCAGATGACTTGTTAACATGGAGACAAAAACTTGAAATGGAACTAGACCCACTATTTTTTTAGTGAATGGACGGAAGAAGAGATTGTAAATAAAAAACATAAAAATCGAAGCAAATGTATAGCTGGTATTTTCAATTGAAACTGTAAGTGATCCCCCTAATAACGCCAAGAACGCTAAAGCCATTCTTTCCCGTTTCATGACATATACTGCCACAAAAAACGGCAAGGCAAACGGTAGTATGTTTGTTAAAATATACGCTCGTCCAAGAAGGAATCCCACTAACGCAATTACGAAGCCCCAACGAAAGAAGATATGCTCAAGTTGAGCTTTTATCTTATTCATCCATTGTAGCATTGTAAACTGTATGCGATTCATAGCCATAAGGTCTGAATTCGAATTAACAATACTTCTCCCTGCTTTTGGCATACAATTAGCACCACCCGCATATGTTATTGATTGTAATTATAAGGGAGGAGCAAGGGAAATCTTGTCAAAACATCAAAGCGAAAATTAAAAATCGTTCGACTGTATATACTAAATCCCCCTATAACAATACATAAAAAAATAATAATCTTGTGTCTGCAACTTTAAATTTTCTGAATATTTATATTATTTTGTAGTTTTCAAGAAAATTTTTACCGTCATGATTTTATAATAAAAAAATCATGGTCATATTTTATAAATATATATAACATCAAATCAATTTTTTACAGTCTTAGGAGAAAATCTATAAAAAACCCATACAATGAAGTAACCCTTTGCATAACGTTCTGTACTCTTTGATTATTAAGTAAACAAGTCAAAACTTAATGGGGGAGTTTCCCTTAATTACATCGCGGAAATGTAAACAAGATGATTATCCAGTAACAAGCAATAAAGAAAGGTGGTTATCTATGCCAAATGCATTACAGATCTATTCGGAAATAGGTGTACTCAACACAGTGTTACTTAAAAGACCCGGTATGGAGGTAGAAAACTTAACACCTGACTATTTAGCAAAATTACTATTTGATGATATTCCTTATTTACCAGCTATGCAAAAAGAACATGATTACTTTTCCTCTCTGCTCTGCTCACGGGGCATTGAAACTTTATATGTAGAAAATCTCTTAATAGATATTCTGAAAACTCATCAAATAAAAGTACAGTTTGTAAATGAATTCTTGCAGGAAAGCGGAACATTTTCACTCCATGTCCTCGAACAGTTAAAAGAATACCTTTTGACGCTCTCAACAGAAGCAATGATTGAAAAGATGATGTCAGGTGTAAGGAAAAATGAAATCAACAAACATCATACTATACACTTGTATGAAATGTTAGAAGACTCCTACCCTTTTTATTTAGATCCCATGCCAAACCTCTATTTTACTCGCGATCCTGCCGCTGCCATTGGTAATGGAATTTCCATAAATAAAATGAATAAAAAAGCAAGACAAAGAGAATCTATATTTATACAATATATTGTCAAATATCACCCTCGTTTTTCCTCATCCATTCCGCCTTTGTGGTTTGAACGTAATAATCCCTTCAGTATAGAAGGCGGGGACCAACTGATTTTAAATGATACTACTATTGCAGTCGGAATTTCAGAACGCACAACCCCTCACGCAATAGAAGCTTTTGCCACCAACCTATTTCGAGCAGAAAATACATTTAATAAAATATTAGCAGTAGACCTTCCCAAGCATCGCAGCTTTATGCATCTAGACACAGTACTCACCATGATTGATCATGATAAATTTACTGTTCATCCAAGTATTTTGAATAAGGATGGTGAAATTAATATATACATTCTTCATAGAAATGACAGTAGGGAATATTTTCGCATTGAAAAACGAACAAAACTTCTTGACACATTAAAAGAGGCATTAAAAATCAAAGACTTAACTCTTATTCCATGTGGTGGCGGGGACCCTATTGCGGCAGCTCGTGAGCAATGGAATGACGGTTCAAATACATTAGCTATTGCGCCAGGAGTTGTAGTTGCATACGACCGAAACTATGTTTCCAATAAACTTCTTCGTTCTTATGGGGTTGAAGTCATTGAAGTATTAAGCTCTGAGTTGGCACGAGGACGCGGTGGTCCTCGGTGTATGACCATGCCTTTGAACAGAGAAATACTATAGTCGCAAACTTCCATTATTAAATATCTTTTTCTCTCCACTGATGGTAAGCATATCAAACATCTTTCTAAGATAAAAAAAAGACTAAACCTAAAAAGGTTTAGTCTTTTTTGATGACCCGTACGGGATTCGAACCCGTGTTACCGCCGTGAAAGGGCGGTGTCTTAACCGCTTGACCAACGGGCCGTTAAAATAGCGGCGGAGGGGATCGAACCCCCGACCTCACGGGTATGAACCGTACGCTCTAGCCAGCTGAGCTACACCGCCATATCCATTTAACGGACAATTACTATAATACCTATAAACAGATTTGATGTCAATTGTTTTTCAGGATTTTTTTCACCAATATTTTTTCATCAAAAAACACTCAGCATACACCGAGTGCTTTTCGATAAAAAATGTTATCATTATATCAGGAAACAGCAAGTTATCCGCGTCGAGCGCCGCGTCCTCCACGCTTAGATTCAGTCTGACGTTTTAGAGAAGCTAAACGATCTTCACTATCTTTCAAAAAACGGTTCATTTTCTGTTCAAACGATTCCTTTGGTACACGATTTTCACGATTAAAATTGGACGAGCGATTTTGGCGTTGAGGGCGTTGAGGACGTTGCTCTCTTTGCTCTCTTTGCTCTTTTTCTCTTCCTTCACGTTCTTTTGCTTTTTTAATAGATAAACCGATCTTACCATCTTTTTCAACATTAATGACCTTTACTTCTACCATGTCGCCGACCTTTAAGTGGTCATTGATGTCCTTTACATAGTTGTCTGCTACTTCGCTGATATGAACAAGACCAGTTAATCCTTCTGGCAGCTCCACGAAAGCTCCAAAATTAGTAATACCTGTTACCTTTCCCTGTACCTTGCTGCCTACCTCGATTGACATAAAAAAAATGCTCCTCCTTAAATTGTGAAAAAATCAAATTTTTTCTTCATTATATATAATACTAAAATATAGTGTCAACAAAACTTCGGTTACTTAGAAATAGGAAAAATTATCTCTCCTGGCTTTGAAAAAAAATAATCCCGACGCGCTATCTTCGCGATATAATCGTCATCATTTAATTTTTTTATTTCATCCTTTAACTTTTGTTCATCAGTCTTTAGTGACGTTAACTCTTTTTGCAATTTCATTCTCTCATGTTTCTTAGCAGTGATTTCTGCTTCTTGCTTATAAAATGTAACGTTCAAGCTGACAACAATGGTAAGGGTAAACACCAAGAAAACGGCTAATCTTCGAACAAGACGTTTATTTCGATCTTGACCTGATTGTATTGTATGCTGATTTTGGTCATTTCGATCGTACTGTCCACTTGGAATATATGACTTCCTTAGTTCCCTCATTTTCGAGGTCCCCCTAACTTTTTAATCTTTTGCCACCATTTTTGTGCAGTCTCTTTGAGTTTCGCTGTTTTTTGCAAAATACCTGCATATTTTCTAATAAAAATTTTAACATTAACAGGTAGTATTTTCCATAAAAGGTGCCCAATAAATTGCAATGGTATGGCTACTATCTTGAATAGAATGAAGCTTATCTTCTTCAATATTTTAAATATGAAGAAACAAATCTTTTGTATGAATTTAATTAAAAATAACAGGATAGCAACGATCACCTGTACTAAAAACAGAATAGGCCTAATAATTAAAACCTTTACCAGCTTAGCTAAAAATAGATACGTTTGGATACAAATATAGATAATTCGTTCCAATATCCGAATATACCAAGCTTTTAATAAACTCTGATAAGCTGCAAATCCGCATGCTAACGCAATGAATACATAAAACCGAAGTTCAGCTTCATTCATAAGCAATAAAGTATAAAAAACAATAAGAGCTTGGACAATCCAAAATAAAATATCATGAATAAAAACAATCCACTTCTTTCGCGTGGATCGCTTTAAAAAACGCTGATATGTGTCAAGTGCAACTCCTACCCAAGCTCCCATACCAATCATTGAAAGCATAGTATAAAACTGAACAGTCAAGCTCATTTAAATAACTTGCTAAAGAGTCCTTTAGCTTTCTCCGATTGCTGTTCATCTAAATAAGCAATTTCATAAATCTTCCCTTTAATTGATACGATGCCTTTTTCTACATCTAAATTCTTCATTTGCAAGTTCTGTCCACGAATTGTTAAAAACCCCATCACTGTTTCTAACAAAAACTCTTCATTATCAAAACTTTCTACTTGTTTTACCCCAGAAATATCCAGCATACGTCTCCCACGTAAAATCACATCTTGATCAGCCACTGGGTTTGTATTTGAAGAAGTTACTTGGTATCCTTTGTTCATTCTGATCCCTCCATACTCATTACTGTTAACATTGTATGAAGGGATAAATGCAATTAGAACAAGCTTTCAGCTTCTATCTTTTCTTCTTTTATGACTGTATACATATCCGTTGCATCTTCTTTTCTTGCTGTTTCTTTTAATTCGTTAATCTTTACCGTTACAATTTTTTGACCAAAACGAATCGATAACTCATCTCCTGATTTTACAGTGGCGCTCGCTTTAGCAATTTGACCGTTGATAGAAATTCTCCCTTGGTCTGCCACTTCTTTCGCTAATGTTCTTCTTTTAATTAAACGAGATACTTTTAAAAATTTATCTAGTCTCATATCTACCCCTCCTATTAAACACCATTACGTTTTGCTTCTTCCCACAACACATCTAGTTCTTCAAGCGTGTAGGTTTTTATATCACGATTTGACTCATGTACTTTCGATTCTATATAGAGAAAACGATTGATAAATTTCGTATTTGTTTTATTAACTGCTTCTTCTGGATCAATGTTATAAAAACGAGCTATATTGACAAGCGCAAATAAAATATCTCCAAATTCAGCTATTACTTTTGCTTCATCAATTTGATTATTTTGAATCTCTTCTTTAAATTCTTGCCATTCTTCTCCTACTTTTTCAAGCATTGGATGAATATCATCCCAATCAAACCCTACTTTTGCAGCTTTTTTTTGAAGCTCATATGCTTTTAATAGTCCTGGTAAGCCTTTAGAAACGCCAGATAACACAGATTCTTTTACATTTCCTTTTTCTTTCTTTTTGATATCTTCCCAATTAGCCAGTACTTCATCAGAACCTTCTACTGAAATCGTCCCAAACACATGAGGATGACGACGGATCATCTTTTCTGTGAGTGTACGAATGATATCGTCAATAGAGAACCAGCCATCATCTTCTCCAATTTGAGCATGAAGCATCACCTGCAGCAACACGTCACCAAGCTCTTCTACAATATGATCATCATCTTCTTCATCAATCGCCTCAAGCAACTCGTATGCTTCTTCTATTAAATACTTCTTTAAACTTTGATGCGTTTGCTCCTTGTCCCAAGGACATCCATTCGGTCCTCTTAGCTCCGCAATAACATGACGCAGCGTTTCAAATTGATGGTATAATAGCTTCTCCTCTTGAACAGGCGGTACATACACACTTGTTAAATTATTTAACTCTGTTTCATGATCCAATAAATGAAGCGGTACTTGCTTTATATTTTCAAACGATGTTCCAGCTGCTGTTACTATGTACACTTCATAATTATCAGGAAGATTTTCCATTAGTGTAAGCTTTACCTCAGAAGCAATAAAGGCATCATACACTTGACACAATATTATATGCTGTCGAAAATTCAATTGTTCTTTTTGAAATGATGTAGCGTCTACAAGCTGAAACCCTTCAATAGGATCTATGCGCAAACTCGCAAACATCGGGTCAAGGAAGCTTTGTCCCCCTTCTACAGATACCGTAATTCCATTCGCTTCTCCTCTTTGCAATAAAAGCTGTACAGTACGCTCTGCTACTAACGGATGCCCTGGTACTCCATATACAACATCATGTTTTTTGCTTTCTTGCATCAAGATATCTACAATGCTTTCATATACTTTTTCAAACGTATCATGAGATTCGTACACATCATCAAACGATGTGTACGAAATCCCCTCTTCCTCTAAATTTTTTACAACCGGATGCTCTTTTGTACGTAAAAATAAACGCTCAGCTCTCTTCAGTTTTCGGTATACCCCAAGTGTAAGCTGCTCTGCTTCACCGGCACCCAGCCCTACAATTGTAATATGAGACATAGGTCACTTCCTTTCTAAATCTTTTTAAGAAATGCATTTATTCTTTTATTTTTAAATACGTTACCTAGTTCTTCTTCAGTGAATACATTTAACTTAAAAATAAAAAACAAATATACTATTCCTCCAACTATAACAGATGTTAATGCCTCTACAGCAAATATGCTGCGGCTGAAAGATTCTACTATAAAGATACCTTCAACTGCTTTTATATACAATAATAATGCTGCTACCATAAGAAAATTACATATAATAATATGACGAACATTTTTTCTTTTTACTATTGTATCTCCTAATACACTATACAAATATACACTATTCACTAATGCTATGATTGCAAGAGCTAAAACCGTTGCAATAGCGGCACCCTTAATGCCCATAAAAGGAATTAACAAGGCATTACCCCCATATTTCACAAATATTCCTCCTATAACAAAAAAAGCAGGCTCAAGCATTTTACCCATTCCTTGCAGAATAGAAGCAGTGGTAATAGATATCGCACTAAATACTATAGATAATGCAAGAATTGCAATTACATTTGATCCATCAGCATTCTCAAATAACATGATATTAACAGGACGTACAATACAGACTAATCCAGCCGTAGCCGCTAATCCTATAACCAACGTAATTTTCATAGCTAAATTAACTTTTTCTTTAATAAAACTCCCGTTTTTCCGCTGAATGGCAGTAGTAATTATAGGGATCAATGACAAAGAAAATGAAGTAGCAACTATGGTACCGAGCTGCATAAGCGGAATTGCCCTGTCATAAACCCCTTTTATCACTTTAGCTTCGTGAGCATTCTCTCCTGCTTGTAAAAGGAAACTATATAATGAAACAGAATCGATAAGCTGAATTAGAATCAGCACCAAATTGGTAATACATATAAAAATTCCTTGCCAAAATACAACCTTTACAATCGTTCGCTTTGCAAATGCATTTTTCCATCTTCTTAATAACGTCGCCTGCATGTGAGGCCTCATAAAAAAGGCCAAGACAATGATGCTGCCAACTGCGCCAGCAACAGCACCAAATACAGCGCCAGTGCCTACATCATACAGGTCAAAGCCTTGTGAAACAAAGAGTATAGAAACTGAAACAATAACAATAACTCGAACAGATTGTTCGATAATCTGAGAAATAGCCGTTGGAAGCATCTCTTCTAACCCTTGAAAATACCCTCGAACTACTGATATAAACGGCATAAATAAATATGAAAAAGAAACCATCCGTAACAATTTAACCAGCCCAGAATCACCCATAGCTCCTGCAATAAAAGGGGCACCCAGGTATAAACTAAGAAAGGCGATGCATCCCAATATCGTGAGAAACCAAAACGATACAAATATCACTTCATTTGCTTGCGTATACTCTCCTTTTTCTCTATGCTCCGCTATCATTTTAGAAATAATAATAGGGAATCCATACACTGATAATATTAGACAAATTCCATAAAACGGATAAACTTGCTGATATATATAAAATCCAACATCTCCTACAATATTTTGATAAGGAATGCGGTAGAATGCACTAAGTATTTTTACAATAATACTCGCTGCAGTTAATATAATGGCTCCTCTCCAGAAAGCACTATCCTTCTTCGCTTCCATATAACAACTCCTTCTTTCTTTGCTCACGATTCGTATTATATCATATCACTATCAGCAAAAGAGGGAGGTTCAGGTATTAAAAAATTGTATTACAATAATATCTATATCCATAAAATACAAAAAAGGTAGCCATACAGCTACCCCAGTTAAAATTATTGTTCCATTTGTCTTGCCAAGAAGCTGGCAGCAGTATCAACTGCTTTATGCTCGACATCACCAATGATTCTTTCTTTTGAGAATATAATAACAGCGCCTATTGGATCCCCATTCGCAACAATAGGACCAATTGTATAGGAAGTTACTTTTTCTGGAATACCGTCAATAATAGAAATTTCACTTTCGTCTGTCATGACTACAGAATTTCGGTCTTCCATTGCTTTTTCCACTAAATCACCGATGTTTTTATTTAAATACTCCTTTTTTGAAACACCTGACACAGCAATAATGGAATCACGGTCACAGATTAATACGTTATGTCCTAGACTATCATATAAAGCATCAGCATATTCTTTGGCAAAATCACTAAGCTCGCTAATGGGGGAATACTTCTTCAGAATAACTTCTCCATCCCTATCAACAAAAATCTCAAGAGGATCTCCTTCACGGATACGAAGAGTTCTGCGAATTTCTTTCGGAATAACTACTCTGCCTAAATCATCAATTCGACGTACTATTCCAGTTGCTTTCATTCTTGTGCTGCCTCGCTTTCTACTGATGATGAAAATGTGGTGATTTTCTCTAAGTTATCCTTTGTTTGTAAAAATCACCAACTGTTAAGCATAGTATCTTACACATTAATGGTTCTATACACGTCGAATATGATTTTTTCTTTCAGGCTTCTTAAGCATTCACAATTTCTTTTTTTACATCTTTCAAACCTTTTAATAGGTTTTCTGCAATCGTAAGCCATTTGGAGGTTTCCAGTCCTTTTACCTCCAATACAATTTTCAACTTTGCGCCTTCCATGCCAAGACGAACTATCCGGCCGAAACTATTTCCAAGCATGAACAGCTTTCCGCCATCGATATTTTTACTTGCTTTCTCAGAAAACAAAAAGATCACTTCCTGCTTTACCTGTTTTACACTTTCAATTTTTTCTTCTTTGGCTAATGCCTTTAAGTTTGTAATCTGTAATAAATACCCTACTTCTTGCGGGTACTCACCAAAACGGTCTATCATTTCCTCTTGTAATTCCTCAATATCTTCGATTGTAGATACGCCTTTGAACTGTTTATACATCATAATTTTCTGCTTGCTGTCCGAGATATACTCATCTGGGAGATAAGCATCTACTTCTAAATCAATCTCAATATTAAAACGATCTTCTTCAGAAAGTGTGCCTTTTCGAACCTCAATTGCCTCTTTCAACATTTGAGAATATAAATCAAAGCCAACCGAATCAATAAAGCCATGTTGTTCTGCTCCTAATAAGTTTCCAGCACCACGAATAGATAAATCACGCATTGCAATCTTAAATCCAGATCCTAGCTCTGTAAATTCTTTAATCGCTTGCAAACGCTTCTCTGCTACTTCGGACAATACTTTATCACGTTTATAAGTAAAGTAAGCATATGCCACACGATTTGAACGGCCTACACGTCCCCGCAGCTGATATAATTGTGATAGCCCCATACGGTCAGCATCAAATACAATAAGTGTGTTTACATTCGGAATATCTACTCCTGTTTCGATAATTGTTGTACTTACTAATACATCGTACTGCCCTTCTAAAAAAGAAAGCATAACAGATTCTAACTCACCCTCATTCATCTTTCCATGGGCAAAAGTTACACGAGCATCGGGTACTAACATAGAAATTTCTTCTGCTTTTCGTTCAATATCTTCTACTCGATTATATAAGAAGTAAATTTGTCCATCCCGCGCCAATTCTCTTTCAATCGCCTCACGAATAAGACCCGGATTGTATTCTACAACATAAGTTTGTACAGGGAATCGGTTTTCAGGAGGAGTTTCTATAACGGATAAATCTCGTACACCAAGCATTGACATATGAAGTGTTCTAGGAATCGGTGTAGCAGTTAATGTCAGCACATCTATATTCGCTTTCATTTGCTTAATTTTCTCTTTATGTGTAACACCAAAGCGCTGCTCCTCATCAATAATCAGCAATCCTAAATCTTTAAATATGATATCTTTAGAAAGAACTCGATGTGTGCCAATTACTATGTCTACTGTACCCTCTTTTAACCCTTTAATGGTTTCTGTTTGCTGTTTCCTTGTACGGAACCGGCTTAGTAAACCGATATTGATAGGATAATCTTGAAAACGCTCTCGAATCGTTTCATAATGCTGTTGAGCTAAAATTGTAGTAGGTACTAAAATAGCAACCTGCTTTCCATCCATTATAGCTTTAAAAGCAGCTCGAATCGCTACTTCTGTTTTCCCGTATCCTACATCACCACAAAGAAGACGATCCATCGGGCGTTCACGTTCCATATCTTTTTTAATTTCTGTAATAGAACGTAACTGATCCTCTGTCTCTTGATATGGGAAAGATGATTCAAACTCACTCTGTTCCAGTCCATCCGGCATAAATGCATATCCCTTGGATGCTTCACGTTCTGCATACAGTTTAATTAAGTCATCGGCAATATTTTGAACCGAGCTCTCTACTTTATTTTTTACTCTCTTCCAATCCGTACCGCCAAGCTTATAAATTTTCGGTTCCTTCCCTTCGGAACCTACATATTTTTGAACTTGATCTATCTGTTCAACGGGTACATATAATTTATCATTACCTTGATATTTAAGGTGTAAATAGTCTTTATGCACTCCATTAATGACTAGGGTTTCGATGCCAAGAAATTTACCTATTCCATGATTAACATGGACAACATAATCTCCAACTTTTAGTTCAGAGTAGTTTTTAATTCGTTCAGCATTCGATAACTTTTGTTTACGCTGTGTTTTCTTTACTTTTTTCTTGAATAGCTCTTTTTCTGTTATTACTGCCAATTTCTGCATCGGAAGCTCAAATCCGGTATTTAAATCTCCTATCATGATTTGTACTCGTCCGGGCAGCAGCATATCAGAACTTACAACTGGATCAGCTTCAATATCATAATCTGCTAAAATATGCTCAATTTTTTTCGCTCTCTCTTCATTCGCCCCAAGTAAAACGACTGTAGCTTTACTTTTCTTCCATCGCTCAATTTCACTTTTAAATACATGCATTTGCCCGTGAAAATCCTGCATGGTTTTACACATTACATTTACAATATTTTGAGGATGGGTATGGGGAATATGCCTTAAAAATAAATTTAAATACACAAAACTCCGTTGCGTCTTCTGTATCAGTTTTTGAAAATCATGAGAAAAATGCAGATTACGAATGATTTCTCCCTCTGCTAACAATGCTATATACCACTCGGCTTCTTCGTTCTCTAAGTGCTCGATAGTTTCTTGCACACGAGATACTTCATCTAATACAATCACTCCATCTTGAGGAAGATAATCTATTAGACTAGCAGGCTTTTCGTAGAACAGAGACATATATTTAAAAAGCTGCTCTATCGTTTGATTGTTTTTTAAACGTTCTACCTCATAGCCTATATTTTCTGCCATACTGGTTTTTATTTTTTCATCTTTTATACTTCTTAAAGTATCAGCCAATCCTTCTTCAAGCTTTTGAATCCCTTGTTGCTTTTGATCATGGGTTAAAATAAACTCTGTTGCTGGACCTATTGCAACAGACTCTATCTTTCCTTGCGAACGTTGGTCCTCGATTGTAAAAGTCCGAATAGAATCTACTTCTGTATCAAACAATTCAACCCGAATGGGCAATTCTTCTGTCAATGGATAAATATCAACAATACCCCCGCGCAAGCTAAAATCTCCAGGTGTCTCCACCATGGATTTTCTTTCATAGCCCATATGGTTTAATTCTAACAGCATACGTTCTAGATCTATTTCATCTCCAACTGCAAATGATATTTGGTGCCGTGCCCATACATCTTTTGCAGGCAAAAACCTCCTCAACCCTGCTGCAGGTGCTATAATAATCCCTTTTTTATTCTCACATAAATAATTCAGTACCTCCAGCCTTTGCGCTTTCAGCTCTGGGCTTGCTACCCCGATTTCAGAAGCAATCAGTTCATTTACCGGATATAACCACACCTCATCTTCATTTAAGAGAGAACTTAAGTCTTCATATATCTTTTGTGCCTGATACAAATTATGAGTAATGATTAGCTGACTGCGGTTAGTTTTTTTATACAGTGCTGCCATCATTAAAGAACGAGAAGATGCTGCCATCCCTGATACAAGTTGCTCTTTTAACCCTTCTTCCAATCCTGTAATAACAGAATTGATCTCTTTGTTAGCATAAAAACTTTCTAATAAGCCTATCATTTTCAAAACTCCCCTCAAGTAAAGAGCAGGTCAATATATTTAAATAGAAAAACGCTTTGGACAAGCCAAAGCCTATATTTTACTGTATAAAAGTATTGTATTGATGATATTGAGGATATTGCTCCAGTGTTTGCTGACACCCTTCACATATCGCTTGCACATACAAATCCCCGTCTTCATGGAAATGAGTCATTTGCAGCTGTTCCTCTTCTGACAGCTGCCCCAATACAAACGATACAGAATATTGATGTTTGATAGAGCCTATCTCATGTCCACAATGCCGACAGTAATAATGAGCGCTCATATAGTTCCTCCTAAAGGCTGTCTCTATTACCACTATTATGGATGAAATAAATCTAAAATATTCAATACTCTTTTATACGCCATTAAATTTATTCATGACTTGCAGAAATGGCGTTTTCAACCATTCTTCACATGCATCAGCACTTTTTTTGATAGATTGTACCACATCCATTTTTTCTTCTTCAACAAAACGTCCAAGTACATAATCCGGTACTTTCATGCCGTTCTTTGGCCTGTCAATTCCGATGCGAATACGATTAAACTCTTGCGTGCCTAAATGGGCTATCATGGACTTAATTCCGTTATGCCCTCCAGCACTGCCTTTCATGCGTAAACGAAGTCTTCCAACTGGTAAATCTAAATCATCATAAATGACCACAAGGTCCTCTATATCAATTTTATAATAATCCATCAGCGGGCGAATACACTCACCGGAAAGGTTCATATATGTAAGAGGCTTCAATAAAATAACTTTTTCCCCGTTGATTACTCCTGAACCATACAAACCTTTAAACTTTTCTTGATTGAGCGAAATACCCCATCGATGTGCCAGCTCATCGACTGCTATAAAACCGATATTATGTCTTGTTAATGCATATTCTCTTCCAGGGTTCCCAAGTCCTACTATGAGCTTCATTTTTTCCCTACTTTCTTTATTTCATTGCAGAAAAGACGTAACCATTGTTAGGGCTACGTCTTTTCCTATCTTATCAATCAAAAAGAGTACTTACAGATTGTTCTTCATAAATACGGATAATTGCTTCTCCGATTAATGGAGCAACGGATAACTCTTCAATTTTATCTATTTTCTTTTCTTCTGGTAAAGCGATGGAGTTCGTTACAACCAACTCTTTAATCTTAGAATTTTGAATACGCTCAATTGCTGGTCCAGAAAGTACTGGATGTGTACAGCATGCATATACTTCTGACGCACCATTTTCTACTAGAGCATTTGCAGCAAGTGTGATAGTTCCTGCTGTATCAATGATGTCATCAATTAGAATCGCCGTTCTTCCCTCAATATTACCTACGATGTTCATAACCTCAGCCACGTTCGGACGCGGGCGTCGCTTATCGATAATTGCAATTGGCGCTTTTAAGCGATCTGCCATTTTTCTCGCTCTTGTTACTCCACCATGGTCAGGTGACACAATCACGATATCTTTTAGGTTTTTCTTACCAAAATAATCCGCCAAAATAGGTACACCCATTAAATGATCAATTGGGATATCAAAAAATCCTTGAATTTGTGGAGCATGCAAATCTAGAGTAATAACACGAGTAGCACCCGCTGTTTCTAATAGGTTTGCTACAAGCTTTGCCGTAATCGGTTCACGTGAACGTGCTTTACGATCTTGGCGAGCATAGCCATAGTACGGCATTACAATATTAATCGTCTTTGCAGACGCACGCTTCAGAGCATCAATCATGATTAATAACTCCATAATATGCTCATTTACCGGATAGCTTGTAGATTGGATGACAAATACATCACAACCACGGATACTTTCTTCAATATTGATTTGGATTTCACCGTCACTGAAACGAGTAACATCACATTTTCCTAACTCTACACCGATATGCTTTGCAATTTCCTCTGCTACCGTTTTATTTGAGTTTAGTGTAAACACTTTCAAGTTTGAATCAAAATATTGAGTAGGCATCTAGATTAATCCTCCACTTTAAAAATTTTTCTTTTGCTTTAATTGTGCAACATAACCCTCTTTATTTACTTGCCTTGCTCTAGCAACAGACAATGCCTCTGCAGGAACATCATGAGTAACAGTAGAACCAGCTGCTACATAAGCATTTTTCCCAACTGTTACAGGTGCAATCAGATTGGAGTTACAACCTATGAACGCATCGTCCTCTACTACAGTTTTAAATTTATTTTTCCCGTCGTAATTGACAGTAATAGAGCCACAGCCTAAATTCACACGCTCTCCTATTTCTGCATTACCAATATAGCTTAAGTGAGAAGCCTTACTTTCATTTCCAAATACAGACTGCTTAACCTCTACAAAGTTCCCAATCCGCACTTCATGACCGATAGTAGAATCTGGACGAATATGTGCAAATGGCCCAATTGCAACACCATCTCCTACTTTACTTTCGTGAACAGTAGATTGTCGAATAATTGTATTGTTTCCTACTTGACTGTTTTTCATTTCAGTATGCGGTCCGATAATACAATCGGAGCCGATAGAAGTCGTACCTTCAATTACTGTGCCCGGATAAATAATCGTGTCGTTTCCAATAACCGTATCTGCTGAAATATAAGTATTTGCTGGATCGATAATTGTCACACCATTGACCATATGTTTATGATTAATGCGTTTTCTCATAATAGCTTCCGCCTGCGATAAAGCAACTCTGTCATTAACTCCTAATGTTTCATCAAAATTGCTCGTTTGATAAGCGGAAACAACAGCACCCTGGTTCTTCAAAATTTCAATTACATCTGGAAGATAATACTCTCCTTGTGCATTTTCATTAGAAACTTTAGAAAGGGCTTCAAACAACGCTTGATTATCAAAGCAATACGTCCCTGTATTAATTTCTTTTATTGTTAGTTCTTCTTGGTTCGCATCTTTATGTTCGACAATCCGCTCTACACGGCCTTCACTATTACGAACTATGCGTCCATAGCCAGCAGGCTCTTCTGTATAAGCAGTTAATACCGTCGTCTTTGCTCCTGTTTGTTCATGGTGCTTTAGCAATTCTTCCATTGTCTGTGTTGTAATTAAAGGCGTATCACCACAAACAACCAAAGTCGTTCCCTGTTCTTGCGCAAGAAACGGCACAGATTGCATTACTGCATGTGCGGTCCCTAACTGCTCTTCTTGAAGAGCAAATTCACTTTTGTTTTTGAGTTGTTGCTTCACTTGCTCAGCACCGTGTCCCACAACAGTAATCAGCTTCTGTAAACCTAATTCAGAAACTTGGTCTACAACATGCTGTACCATAGGCTTGCCGCACACCGGGTGCAATACTTTATACAGCTTGGACTTCATTCGCGTACCTTGTCCTGCTGCTAAAATAACTGCATATCGATTAGACATATAAACCCTCCATCGCAACCTATTATTCCATTATGAATATTATATTAAAATTCCTTGTATTTCAACAAATGAACGTCAACTATAAAATTTTACCACAAAAAAGAACCTATTGCATAAATAGGTTCTTTTTTAAAGGTGAGAAAATAATAATTTTTTAATATTATTCGTTCCCTACCTTTGGAAGTTCAATAAGGTAGCCGCCTATCCCTAAGGTTTGGTAGTTACCAAATTGTCTTTATCATATTTTTACGAAGCTCCTGCTTCTTCAAATTCAACCTCTTCCAGTTCACCTAAACGGTGATACTCGGCTAAAACCGCATCTTGGATTTTACCACGAGTAGACGAATTAATTGGATGAGCAATGTCACGGAATTCTCCATCCGGAGTCCGTTTGCTTGGCATTGCGACAAACAATCCATTATTGCCATCAATAACACGAATATCATGAACTACAAATTCATGATCTAATGTAATTGAAGCAATCGCTCTCATACGGCCTTCTGTGTTTACGCGGCGTAATCTTACGTCAGTCACTTCCATCTTATGTTCACCACCTTTTTCCTGAATCAGCGATATAATTATAATTTCCACAGTGGCGTCCATTTTCCTTCAATTTTTCAAAAAAATTTAAAATTAATAAAAAATATTGAATTATTTGTCTAAAAGATGGAAGTTTATTAAGTTATTTTACTCATACTAAAGCAATTACTTCGATTTCAACCGCCACATCCTTAGGCAGTTTAGCCACTTGTACACACGAACGAGCAGGCTTATGTTCAGAAAAATATTGACTATATATCCCGTTAACATCATCAAAATCATTCATATCTTTTAAAAATACTGTTGTTTTTACTACGGTTTCAAATGATGCACCTGCTTCTTCCAATACAGCCTGCAAGTTTCGGAATACTTGATGTGTTTGTTCTTGTACATCTCCTGTTACAAGAGTTCCGTCAGCCTTTAATGGAATCTGGCCGGAGCTGTAAAACATACCATTTACGACTATCCCCTGTGAATATGGTCCAATTGCTTGCGGTGCGGCTTTTGTAGAAACCACTTTCATTATTCATCTCACCTTTCTTATCACTTTTTTAACTCAAGGAATCTAACGTTATTCGAAAAAAGATAAAGCGTACAGCTTCATCTTTTCTACTCTTCCACTATTAATACCTCTTCTTGCAGTGCATGAAGAGAGTAATTTCCTTTTTCTACTTCAATCCGTTTCTCTTTTATATTTACTTCAGAGAGACGAACAAGTGAAACATATTCTTCAACTAAACGTTCTTCAATGTCTTCAGATTCTATTAATACTCCGATACCAACAACAGTTGCTTGGAACTCTTCAAGCATGCTTACCATGCCTTGAATCGTTCCCCCTGCTTTCATAAAATCATCAATAATCAGTACATTTGCACCTTCTTGCAGGCTACGTTTCGCTAATGTCATCGCTTGAATGCGTTTAGAAGATCCCGATACATAATTAATGCTGACTGTGGAGCCTTCTGTAACTTTGTTATCCTTGCGCGCCACTACAACTGGCACACCTAAATAATTGGCTACTGCATATGCAAGAGGAATCCCCTTTGTTGCCACCGTCATTACTACATCTACATTTTCTTTTGCAAATAAAGAAGCAAATAACCGCCCTGCTCCATTAATATAATGTGGGTTACTTAACAGATCGGTCATATATAGATAACCGCCAGGGAGAAGCCGATCCGGGTTGGACAGCAAATCACAAAGATCATCAATTAATGTATTTGCTTCTATTTCGTTCATGTACGGTATGTACTTCACTCCTCCTGCTGCTCCCGGTACTGTTTGTAACGTACCTGCTCCTTGCTGCTCAAATGTCTGTTTAATGATGACTAAATCTTCACTAATCGAGGACTTTGCAGATTGATACCGGTCAGCAAAGAAAGTGAGAGAAACTAAACGACGAGGATTTTGTAACAAATAATATGTCATATCAACAAGTCGTGTACTCCGCCTAATTTTCATACTCTCACCTCAAATCACGAATATTCTAAATAAATAATACCTTATTATACGTTTTTATTCAAGTTTTTCTCGTTCTCCTAACATTCTAACCGCATATACTTGATCACAGAATCCTTTTAACCCATTATAAATACGATGCATACGAGAATCATGGTGAACCAATCCAAATACTGTCGGTCCACTGCCGCTCATAAGCACGGCATCTGCACCAAACCGTTTCATTTGCTCCTTAATATGAGCGACTTCCGGGTGCATGCGAAAGGTGACTTCTTCTAATACATTGCCAACCGAGTTGCAAATCCCCTCATATTCTCCACTTTTGATATAACGAATCATCTCTTCAACATTTGGATGTGTAACAGCATCTACTCTTAAATTACGATATACTTCGGCAGTAGATACTCCAATTTGCGGCTTAGCTAAAATAACCCAACATGGGGGTGGTGCAGAAATATGTTCAATTTTTTCTCCTCTTCCCGTAGCAATAGCAGTTCCTCCATACACGCAAAAAGAAACATCTGAACCAATTTCTGCTCCTAATCCTGCTAATTCATCAGCAGTTAATCCGAGCTTCCAAAGCTTATTTAACCCTCTCAGTGTTGCAGCAGCATCACTGCTCCCCCCAGCCAACCCCGCTGCTACTGGAATAGCCTTTTCAATCGTAATAGACACTCCTTTTTTCACTTGAAAACGTTCCTTCAATAAATAAGCTGCTTGATAAGCCAGGTTTCTCTGGTCATCCGGAACATACCGATTATGAGACAAAATTTCTATTCTATCTTCCTCTAGTTCCTTCAATTCTAATCGATCGGCTAGATCAATTGTGGTCATGATCATTTTCACTTCATGATAGCCATCTTCTCGCTTTCGTAATACATCTAATGATAAATTAATTTTAGCTGGTGCTTTCACTAGCAGCTTCAATCTTTTCACCTACTCTATAGTCAATCTCTTGTGAATATTTTACCATGAATTAAAAAAATAACTATTTTATTATATAGCAAATTACAGCGAATGAAAAAGGCTGGGGTAATTAGGTTGACTTAACAGACAGTAAGACACCTAAAAACCTCCCATAAATAGGCTTCTAGCAGTAGAGAAAGAATTTTCGCTGACGGCCATTTTACTTTATAAAACTCTTGTTTCCCTATAACAATAAAAAAACAGAAAAAGCCGAGGCTGTTTTACCCCGACTTTATTACCACGACATTGACAAGCAATCATAATTACAGCTATTGATTACTTTTTCCCGCAAGCTGTTGCTCAGCTATTTGAATTGCACGCTTTACCATGTTTCCTGCATCTTTTGCACGTATGCCGCCCCAACCTTCCTTTTGAACAACATCATAAAACCCAAGCTCTTTAGCAAGCTCTTCTTTAAAGTGTTCGGACATTACACCTTTGCGTCTGCTCATGATAAGCAACCTCCTTCTTTGCCGCGGTAATCTTAGTATACGAAGATTTACCTATATTCTGTTTAGTAAAATATGTAATTTACAATTGGACTCCCCATGCTAAACCATTGCTTTGGTCATCCATAAAGGTTAATTCAACTGTCTCAGTTAAAATATCAGCATAACTGAAAGATACACGTTCAAATGCGTTTTCTTGTTGGTCCAATTGCACTACAAATACAGAGGGATATGTTTCAGCTAACACACCAGACCTTTCTACTGTTTTTCTTCTGCCGCTGTTTGCTTTTAGTGTCAGTCTCTTGCCCAGTTGTTCGTCTAATTCACTTTTTATCTCTGTTAATTGCTTCGCCATACGTTAACACCTCGCTGTAAATTTATGGTCATTTTGTACCAAAAACCTTTGCTTAGCAGTATATATAACTCCCTATTCATAAAAAAGAAGTTTTCAATCCTATTATTCCTACTGCACACAATTTACCTTCCTCATTTATTCTGTACATATTATTGGAAATTATGTATCTATATACAAATTAAGCAAGGCGAGAACCTGCCTTGCTTATTCTTGGTAATGTTGAAACGGCAATCCTGTACGCAGTATTCCTTTTGTTTCTATACCACCTAAGCCTCTTTCACCAGTGATAGTATTTCGTACTACATCCCATACATTTACTCTTTCCATAAAAGAAGTAAAACTTATTTTAGCCACTACATATACTGGGTCTAGTGCATGGATATTAATGCGTGAGGGAGAACTTGCAAAATTAGCACCAGCTCGTATTATTGCTTCAAAATGGGATTGACACGCCCCTGCAAATATAACAAGATGGTCAAGCGACGGATATTTTTTCCTTGCCTCTCTTACAGCTTGCACAAAATAACGAGAGTTTCGATAAGCACGCAAATCTGCTGCTTTTCCTTTTGCTTTTGTGTAAGCATCGTGACCTGTAATAACTAAAATATCCGGGCGAAATTGATCTAGAAGCTCACCGATTCGTTCGTGCATCTCAGTTTCTTTACAATGAATTCCTTGAACAGGAACTCCAATCTTCTCATATAAATCTAAACACTTCCGTAAGTACAATGAATCTCCATCTAAATGTAATACTCTTCCAGGCATTTGAAAATAAGACACTTCATTTGTATATCCTCCTGTAGAGTAATATTCATTTCTCTGTTTAATTAAATGATAATCTTGCTGAAATAATCTGTATGTTTTTTCTAATTTATCTTTTTCTTGAGTAGCTCTCTCACTATACTCACGTTGGTTTACTTTAACCAAATCATCAATTGGAGCATCTGCTACAAGTCGAAATTCTTCTCCAAATAACACAGCGATTTTCACACCGTTATCTTCCTTAAGTTCTGTCACACGAAAAAGCAAATCCCGTTTATAAGACTTTCTTTCAACTAAATCTCCAACCTTTACCTCCACTCTTTTTCCCTCCAAGCTTATAATCGTATGAAAGAGAAAGAAGGACTATAAGCATACATATTCTTTATCTAGCCTATGAAAAAAGTAAAAAAGAGTGCTTGTAACAACGAATAGAAAAACAACACACAAAGGCGCTCCAAAATTGGAACGCCTTTGTTTACGCCTGTTTTTTTTCGAATAGTGCATCGCTTAACTTTGCAAATTCTTGGATAGTTAACGTTTCACCTCTTCGCTTTGCATCAATTCCCACTGAAAGTAATACCTGCTCAATTAATGCCTTATCTTTTGGAAAACTGTTTAAATTATTGGTTAGATTATTTATCAATGTTTTACGACGTTGAGCGAAGCTCGACCGTACTACTTCAAAAAAGAAATCTTCATCCTTAACTTCTACTATAGGTTTCATCCGCTTCGTAAGACGAATAACCGCAGAATCCACATTCGGTTGTGGAACGAATACCGTACGAGGAACAACCATCACCGTTTCAGCCTCTGTATAGTACTGAATAGCAATGGATAAAGAACCATAATCCTTAGTGCCAGGCTTCGCTGCAATACGGTCCGCTACTTCTTTTTGTAGCATTACAACGATTCCCCTAATCGGCAAGCGATCTTCTAATAATTTAAATAAAATAGGCGTAGTTACATAGTAAGGCAAATTTGCCACTACCATTAAGTCCTGTTTTTCTTCAAATTCCTCATGAATTATTCCTTGAATATCTGCCTTGAGTACATCTTTATGTACTATCCTAACATTTTCATAGGGCGCCAATGTCTCATTTAAGATAGGTAACAGTCTTTGATCAATTTCAAATGCCACAACCTTCTTTGCTCGCTTTGCAAGCTGTTCTGTCAATGCCCCAATACCGGGTCCAATCTCAATTGCTCCCGTTCCTTCCTGCATATCTGCAAAATCAACAATACGATTCAAAATATTGGTATCAATCAAGAAGTTTTGCCCTAGGCTTTTCTTAAAAGAAAAACCATATTTTTCCAATATATTTTTTGTCCGATTAGGAGTTGCAATGTCTTTCATTTTTCTTTTCCTCCTGTAATACTTGAATAATTGCTTTACCAAAAGTCTCTTTCGAAATTTGAAACATTTGAATTCTTTTATATAACTGCTTTCCATTTGTATAACCAATTTTTAGAATTTTACCAAGACGCTCTCTTCTGTCTTTTGCTTTATCTCCACCAATTAAACCGGCATCAACTAAGTCCTCCCACGTGACCTCACCTTTGTATTCTGCCATTTCCTGTTTAACTGTCCCTAAAGCTCGCCGTATAGACTCATTTGAAGCATGCTCAATTCCTACACCTTTATTTCTCTTTGCTAATGCTTCCTCTTTCGGCAAAAAAGCATGCTTACACCCTGGCACTTTTTCAGAAATAATCTTGCGAATTCGCTCTCCAGGATAATCTGGGTCCGTAAAAATAATAACTCCTCTTGTTTGTTGTGCTAAGCGGATTCTGTCAATTACAGCATTATCTACTGCTGAACCATTTGTTTCGATTGTATCTGCATTTACTGCTCTCTTGATAGCAGTCGTATCATCTTTACCTTCTACTACAATAATTTCTTTAATTTTCATGTAATCCTCCAATAGAAAAGCTACCTATATCATTAGACAAGAAAAAGCAAAACTTTTCAATTCTTATTTTCGACCATAATCATAAAAACAATAAGAAAAGCAGAGAATTTTTCTATTCTCTGCTTTTGATAACTACTTTAAAATACGAATAATTACTCTCTTACGGCCCCATTTATTTGCTGCTGCTTTTGTCGGCATTAATACATCAATTTTATTTCCTTTTATAGCTCCTCCTGTATCTCCTGCAATTGCGTATCCATATCCTTCTACGTAAACTTTAGTACCTAAAGGGATAACGCGGGGATCTACGGCAATCATCTTCATATTAGGGTTACCCTTATAGTTGTATCCCCCTGCGCTGATTCCTGTACACCCTGTACAGTATGGAGTATATGCCGTAGCTTCTACAACAAACTCCCTTACTACAACTTCATTTCCGCGAGATGGAATAGAAGGCGTTTTCTTTGTTCCTACAACAACAATACGATTTTTACTCTCTTTCATTTGCACTTCTTTTTGTAAAATACGAGAAACTTCTATACCATTTTCTTTAATTATTTCAAAAAACTTCTGCTTAGACCCTTGCTTTCCTTCTTGCAGAATTTTTTTAAAGCCCTGTGTTAAATTTCTGTCTTTTTGAATTACTTCGGCAAACGGAATTGGTTCTTCCACCACATCGGTGACTTTTTCTACTCGGATAACTTTTACTGGAGTATTTGTATCCACCATTTGATCCATTGAAGGTTCTACTCTATCGAGCTCATTTAATGTAATATTTTGCTCCTTTAAAAAGTCACCGACAGTGATCGAAGTTGACCATACTTGCTTTGCTTCTCCCCCAACATTGAGATCGACTACAAAAGCTCTATCTATTAAAATACTTCCTTTTGCCTTGATAGCAGAACTTAAAGACGATGAAACTTTATCGTGTTCTTGGACGATAATATTTTGTTCTTTTAATAACTCTTCCACTGTATCTGCTGTAGTCCATACTGCTTTTCTCTTACCATCTACAACTACTTGAACAGGTACGGCTTTATCTACAATAATCTTCATATTATCCTTAATTTTTGTACCGACTGCCGGTTGTACCTTGTCTTTGGCTGTTATATTAATGCTTTCATCCTGCAATAACTCTCTTATCGTCTCAGCATGCGTATGGACGACTTCCTTCTTTCCATCTACTTCAATTGTTACGGTTTCTTTCATGCCTGCGTAAGCTGCTGTACCGACTGAACTGGAAATTACTAGAGCACTGGTAAGTTGGATTGCTAGTTTTTTGCTTGTCCCTAACCTCGATAATAGGTTCCTCGTGTTAAGATTCACGATTAGACCTCCTCCTTCTTGTTCGTTGAGATAAGATTTGACTAGCTTTCTTCCCTCTATCATTCTAGTAGCCCAGCACGGCTATTATAGGAAATAGGAAGAAGCAAATATCTAAAAAATGATACTTTATGTAACAAGAGGCTTGTAATTCATCTTTACTTGAAGAAACAAACCTCTTGAAAAAAGTTAAATTAATTAATACCGAAAAGTTTTTTTGCATTATTTGATGTAGCCTTCGCCACATCTTCGTATGTAATTCCTTTAATAGCTGCAATCTCTTCAGCAACAAGCTTTACATAACTCGGTTCGTTCCTTTTTCCTCTAAAAGGATGAGGAGTTAAATATGGACAATCTGTTTCAATAAGAAGTTTTTCCAACGGCAATTCTGCCGCCACTTCTTTCGGTTTTTTAGCGTTTTTAAATGTAACTGGACCACCTAAAGAAATAAGAAAATTCATTTCAATACATTCTTTTGCAGTTTCTACACTTCCACTAAAGCAATGCATAATGCCTCCTACTTCGGAAGCGTTTTCTTCTTTTAGAATATCTAAAATATCTTGTGTTGCATCGCGATTATGAATGACGATAGGCAATTTGACTTTTTTAGCTAGCCGTATTTGTTTGCGAAATACTTCTTTTTGAATATCCTGAGGTGACTTATCCCAATAGTAGTCTAATCCCATTTCACCAAGCGCTACTACCTTTGGATGAACAGCGAGTTCTTCAATCCACTCTAAATCCTCATCTTTCATATCAATAGCATCTACTGGATGCCAGCCGATAGCAGCATAAATGAAATCGTATGCTTCTGTAAGCTCCATTGCTTTGAGAATAGTCTCTCTATCAAATCCTACAACTACTACATGAGACACTCCTGCCTCTCGTGCGCGTTGTATAACTTCTTCTAAATCTTCTTCGAATTGTGTTGCATTTAAATGAACATGTGTATCAAAAAGCATAGCACTTTTCTCCTTTGCTTTGTCTAAGTCTAACACAACAAAAAATTACTTTCCTAACAGTCAAATGACAAATATGTTACAAAATAGATACAAAATATGATATTTTCCACTCATAATTATAGAAATTTTAGGGGATTTTGTATGCTAATAAAAAGAGATGTTCCGTATTTTGATATACAGGAAACATCTCTTTTGTAGTATTTACACCCTTATGATTTACTTCACCTTTGCTCCATTCGGTAAAGTCTGATCAATGGTAGCCAAAGATAGTGTTCCATTATCACTTCCTGCTAAAATCATTCCCTGAGATAATTCTCCACGCAGTTTTACAGGTTTTAGATTGGTAACACAAATAACTTTCTTACCGATTAAGTCAGTTGGTGTGTAATATTGTGCGATACCGGAAACTACTTGCCGTTTCTCTGTTCCTAAATCAAGCTGAAGTTTGAGCAACTTATCTGCTTTTGGAATAGGTTCTGCTTGCAGTATTTCCGCAACACGTAAATCTACTTTAAAGAAATCATCGATAGAAATCTCTTCAACGTTTTCTGTTTTTTTAGGTTGCTTTTCTTCCTTAGGTGCAGTTCCCTGCATTTTTATTTTAATATATTCCACTTCTGTCTCTACCTCTAGACGTGGGAATAACGGTTGTTCTTTTACTACCTTTGTCCCTGCTGGAATAGACCCAAAGGATTGCAAACTTTCCCATGTTCGCAAGCCTTCATCTGTCACACCAAGCTGGTTTAAAATATTTGCAGGAGATTGCGTCAAAAACGGCATAAGCATAATAGCTGTCTGGCGCAAAGATTCAGCAAGATGCGACATAACAGATTGAAGCTTTTCATGCTCTGTTTCATTCTTTGCTAGCACCCAAGGCTGTGTTTCATCAATATATTTATTTGTTCGGCTAATTAGTTGCCAAATCGTTGTTAATGCAACAGAAAACTCCATGCTCTCCATCGCTTCCTCTACTTTTTGAACTGTTTCTTTTGCAAAAGAAGCTAACGTCTCATCATATTGAGTCACATTTCCTCTATAAGCAGGTATTTCTCCATTAAAGTACTTATCAATCATTGCTACCGTTCGATTTAATAAATTTCCTAAGTCATTAGCTAAATCATAATTGATACGTTCTACGAACCCTTCTGGTGTGAATACACCATCAGAACCAAATGGTACTTCACGTAATAAGTAATAGCGTAAAGAATCCAAACCATAACGATCAATCAACGTAACAGGATCTACTACATTACCTTTTGATTTGCTCATTTTACCGTCTTTCATTAAAATCCACCCATGTGCAAATACTTTTTTCGGCAAAGGTAAATCTAACGCCATTAAAATGATTGGCCAATAAATAGTATGGAATCTTACAATTTCTTTGCCAACTAAATGTACATCAGCAGGCCAATATTTTTTATAGTTTTCTTCATTATCGCTTCCATATCCTAATGCGGTGATATAGTTAGATAGAGCATCTACCCATACATAAATAACATGTTTTGGATTCCCTGGAACCTTAACACCCCAATCAAATGATGTTCTTGAAACAGCCAAGTCTTCTAAGCCTGGTTTAATGAAATTATTAACCATTTCATTTTTACGGGATTCTGGCTGAATGAACTCCGGATTCTCTTCATAAAATTGCAATAAACGATCGACATATTTCCCCATACGGAAGAAATAAGATTCTTCTTTTACCAATTCCACTGAATGACCGCTGTCAGGGCTTTTGCCCCCTATAACCTTACCGTTTTCTATAATTGGTTCAACAAGTTGATGCTCTGTATAGAATGTTTCATCTTGAACAGAATACCATCCTTCATACTCATCTAAATAAATATCCCCCTGGTCGACAAGACGTTGGAATATTTTTTCGACAACCGTTTTATGACGCGATTCTGTAGTACGAATAAAATCGTCATAGGAAATATCCATTTTACTCCATAATTCTTTGATTCCTTTAACAATGTCATCAACATATTGCTGTGGTGTTATGCCCAGTTCTTCTGCTTTCTTTTGAATCTTTTGCCCATGCTCGTCCGTTCCAGTTAAATAATAAACATCAAAACCGCGCAAACGCTTATATCGAGCCATTGCATCTCCAGCTACTGTAGTATACGCATGACCAATATGTAATTTCCCGCTTGGGTAATAGATTGGTGTCGTAATATAAAATGATTTTTTGTCTTCTGCCATAAAAAATGGTGACCTCCCTGTAGGTTTCTTATAAACAGTATAACAAAAACCCACGTACGAAGACGAGAGTTGAATAGTAATCATTACACATATCATCATCTATTTCTCTTTACAGTAAAATTTATACATTAAATTCATAAGGATTAATTTGAATTCGAGAAAATTTAATTAAAAATAGACAAAATAGTACATAAAATACTAATTTTCTGTTATATATTATGATAAAGGCATATTTTTATCTCTACAAATTTCCTGTATTTTTAAAAATATATGGATTGACGTAAATGTAAATGATTGGTATCATAGTTCCGTAGGGTATTTTGTCGAAAAATGACGAAAA
This sequence comes from Bacillus sp. 165, assembly GCF_017742235.1. Classification (GTDB taxonomy): domain Bacteria; phylum Bacillota; class Bacilli; order Bacillales; family Bacillaceae_G; genus JAGHKQ01. The sequence continues at coordinate 7,378 of NZ_JAGHKQ010000019.1, read as the reverse complement.
AAGAGAGATGTATGTGAGAGGGGAAAGCAGGTATGAAATCTACTGGGATTGTTCGTAAAGTTGATGAATTAGGACGTGTAGTAATTCCCATCGAATTACGCCGTACATTAGGTATTGCAGAGAAAGATGCATTAGAGATTTATGTTGATGACGATAAAATCATCTTAAAAAAATATAAACCGAACATGACTTGTCAGCTTACAGGTGAAGTTTCTGACAAAAATCTTTCTTTAGCAGAAGGCAAAATTGTCTTAAGCCCTGAAGGTGCTGAATTAATTTTAAAAGAGCTTCAAACTTACCTTGCAACAATCAAGTAATAATCAATGGGTGCATAAATAAGGCTTCTCTTGTTGAGAAGCCTTATTTATTTTTATTCAATATGATATAGCTGATACACCTCACGCTTTGCCATATCTCGATCTTTAGCTACGGCTTTGATAGCATCTTTAGAAGACATTTGCTGCTGTTCGATATAATATTCTATATGTTCTAGGATTGATAGAGAGTCCCACCATATTTCTTCTTGGATTTCCTCAAATGATCCTTCTATAAGTAAACAAAATTCACCACGTACTTCTTCCTCGTTTGTCCATTGAATTGCTTCTTCTATGCTACCTCTAATAAATTCCTCAAACTTTTTCGTAAGTTCCCGACATAGAACAATCTGTCGGTTCCCTAATACTTCTAGCATGGCCGATAACGTTTCTTTTAAACGATGAGGAGCTTCATAGAATATGATGGTTTCTTTTATATATTTAATTGCCTCTAGCTGCATTTTTTTTTCTTTTTTCTGGCGGTCTAAAAAACCATAGAAATGAAATTGACGTGCAGGGAGCCCTGAAGCAATCAATGCTGTAAGGGCGGCGTTTGCGCCAGGCAATGGAACGACAATTTGTTCTTCTTTTACAGCTTGGGCAACTAGTTCATATCCTGGGTCCGAAATACAAGGCATTCCCGCATCGCTTACAAGTGCAATTTTTTTTCCTTCTTTTACAAGCTGAATTATTTTGTCACCCGCTGTTTCTTTATTGTGCTCATGATAGCTTATAAGTGGAGTCTCAATTTCAAAGTAATGACATAGCTTTTTAGTTTGTCTTGTATCTTCTGCCGCTATGTAATCTGCTTCTTTTAAAATACGGATTGCTCGAAATGTTATATCTTCCAGATTTCCGATAGGAGTTGGAACTAAAAACAACGTACCTCTCGTTTCATCCCGGAAGCTCTTCTGTTGCAGCATGGTACTCTCTCCTTTCTTGCATATATCCTTCTTTTTCGTGCCGCTTAAACTGTTTAAATCTATATTCTGCTTTTAATGCATCAGATTTAGAACAAAACTGTTCGTAATAAATCATTTTCACCGGTAAACGAGATCGTGTATAACGAGCGCCTTTTCCCTTATTATGCACTCGCACCCTCTTTTCTAAATCATTTGTGTAGCCTGCATAATAGCTGCCATCCCTACACTCTAATACATAAAAGAAATGGTTACTCTCCATATAAGATAGAACGAAGCTCCTTTGTATACTCATTGTTTTGTTCATAAACAACGAGAGGTGGAAGGACTTTTAAATCTGGATTTCCATCCTTAATTCCCTCGATTAAAATAGTATTTGCTTCTTTACCAAGCTTTGGATAAACAAATTGTAAACGTTTTGGCTCGACTCTGTACTTTCTCATTAGCGTCACAATGTCTAGCAAACGACCTGGTCGATGTACAAATGCTACTTTTCCTCCTTGTTTAACCAATTGACTGCTCACACGAATAGCATCTTCTAATGTACATAATATTTCATGTCTTGCTATAGCTAAGTGTTCATTTAAATTTTGTTCAGATGAATTTGGTGTTTGAAAATACGGTGGATTACATGTAACAACATCAAATTTATGATGTCCAAGCTTCTCAGGCATATGTTTGATGTCCCCGTTAATAAGCTGAATACGGTCTTGAAGGTGATTATATTCAATACTCCGTTTTCCCATATCATAAATACGTTCTTGGATTTCTACTCCTGTTATCTTCCCTTTTGTTCGTGTACTTAATAGAAGCGGAATAATACTATTTCCTGTACATAAATCAATTAAATTTCCTTTTTGAATAGGAACGTATACAAATTTCGCAAGTAAAATAGCATCTAACGAAAAATTAAATACATGAGGACTTTGAATAATCTTCATATCCTCTGCTAACAAATAATCGAGGCGTTCTCCTTCGCGTAATTGTACCATCTTTTTGCTCCTTTCTATGCTATTTTCTATCCTTAGTATGTATTCAAATACAAAAAATTACCTTTCCAACATTGTGGAAAGGTAATTTAATATACTGCATATCAACAAAAATGAAGAAAACTTCCATTTTGGAAAATTCTCTATCACTTCTTATTGAGAAAGGACAAGCAAAACAGACAATCCCCTTCCTTACGAACACTTCCGTAATGCAGATTACAAATATGAAATCCTTCTTGGTATAGTCTTGCCAGATTGTCATAACCTTCGCCAATATCAGTTTGAGTTTTTTCCCTCTTTTTATTAGTATATTTTTGCTTTTTTTGTTTTTCAAGAGATTCTGTTTCAAATCTGCGGCGTAAATTCTCATTTTCAATTTTGATATGCTGGTTTTCTTCGAGCAATTCTGCGAGGTGCAGCTTTAACTCTCCGAGCTGTTTATACAAATGTCCGATTTGCTCTTCCATATTTGAAACTGCTGCAAATATGTCTTTTTTATCCACAATACCACCTCATTAATCCGTGGTTCGACTAGAAACGACTCCTTCTTTAATGAGTTCATCCAGTGTATATTCAATTATGCGTCCATTGTCGATAAGCTCCACTTGAATTAATCGTTCTAATATATTTAATCCTACCACACGGCCCAGACCACTAGGTGTTTTAATCTTTTCATCTAAATCTGGCAGCTGTTCTTTCGCAGTTTCGTATTCATCATTTTCATACTTAAGGCAGCACATTAATCTGCCGCATAACCCTGAAATTTTAGCAGGGTTTAATGATAGATTTTGATCCTTTGCCATCTTAATAGATACAGGCTCAAAATCTCCTAAAAATGTTGAACAACACAGCATTCTTCCGCACGGTCCAATTCCCCCGAGCATTTTTGCTTCATCTCGCACTCCAATTTGACGAAGCTCAATACGCGTGCGGAAAATAGCAGCTAAATCTTTTACAAGCTCTCTAAAGTCAATTCGGCCATCAGCTGTAAAATAAAAAATTACCTTGTTGCGGTCAAAAGTATATTCTACATCTACAAGCTTCATATCTAATTCATGAGTATCCACTTTATGCGAACAAACCTCATAAGCTTCTTTCGCTGCTTGTCTATTTTCTTCCACAACTTTACGGTCATTTTCGTCAGCGATACGAATAACCTTTTTCAAAGGTAAAACAACATCATGCTCGTCTACCTTCTTTTTATTGATAACGACCTTTCCGTACTCTATCCCTCTTACTGTTTCCACAATAACAAATTCATTATCAGGAATATCGAGCTCGTTGGGGTCGAAGTAATAAATTTTACCAGCCTTCTTGAAACGAACGCCCACTACATCATACAAGCTATTATCCCTCCTGCAAACGCAATACTAACTGCTCAAACACTAACTGTAGACTTACATTAGCATTTATCTTTTGTTTTGCTTCTAATATATTAGAAAGTGAGGATACTATTCGTTTTTGCGAATATTGAAGTGAATGCTGTTTTAATGACTCTATTTGATCCTTAAATACAACATTCTCTTCTTCACTAATTTGGACATATAACAAATCCTTATATATGAGAAGTAACATATCTAACCCCAGTTGCATTTGCTCTTTCTCTGAGAAATGCTTAACCCATTTTTCTTGTACAAAGAAAAGTGATGGATCTTCTTTGGCTAATGCTTTATATAATTTTATCACTAAAACTCGTGCTTGTGCAAACCATTCCTCCTTACAAAGCTGTAATGCTTCCTCCCAATTATTGGTCAACTGTGCGGCCAATAAGGCTAAAGTAAGGTTTATTTCTTGTTCTTTTAATGATTCTATAAGCATTTCTTTTGGAAGTGGACGGAAGGTTACAATTTGGCAGCGTGAAAGAATCGTGTTTAGTATTTGATGACTTTGCTCTGTCAGCAGGACAGCTGTTGTTTGACTGTTCGGTTCTTCTAAAAACTTTAAAAGAGTATTAGCTGCAGTCACCGTCATACGATCAGCATGTTCTAAAATATATACCTTTTGATTAGATTCTAACCCCGTTTTTGAAAATTCTTCTTGAAGCTGTTGAATTTGCTGTTTTTTTATCGATAAGCCATCCGGCTTTACAACATAAATATTAGGATGGTTACCAGATTCAATTCTTCGACAATTATGGCACTGTTGGCATGGCTCATGCCCAGATGGGTTACTGCAAAATATACGCTTCGTCAGTTGCATCGCCGTTGCCAGTTTCCCAGTTCCCTTTGGTCCTTCAAATAAATAGGCGTGAGAGACTCGCTTCTTAGCAATACTATTTATCAGCATTTTTACAGCGATTGGCTGCATTAAGTGGAGCTGTTCCCACGTCTTGGACATACTTCATCACTCACCTATATAAAATTTGATGATTCTATCGCTTCAGGTTTTCTTCAATTATGTCTTTTACACTTTCAAACACTTCTCCTAAAGGTGCATCAGCATTTACAACCTTAATACGATCTTTAAATCGTTCAACTAGATGCAAGTATCCTTCATGAACACGTTTATGAAATTCTATTCCTTCTAAATCTAAGCGGTTGATCTCTCTTCCTGTATCCTGATGGATACGCTGTAATCCAATAGATGGTGCAAGATCTAAATAAATAGTAACATTAGGCATACAATCTTCTATCGCAAATCGATTGATCTCAAATATTTTTTCTACTCCTAATCCTCTTGCATAACCTTGATAAGCAAGAGAGCTATCAACAAAACGATCGCATAAAACAATGTAATTATCTTGTAAAGCCGGCATCACTTTTTCTGCTAAGTGTTGTCTCCTGGCAGCAGCATATAATAGAGCCTCTGTTCGTGCATCCATCATCGTATTTTCTGTATTATGAATAATGCTTCGAATTTCTTCAGCAATTCTAATGCCTCCTGGCTCACGAGTAGCCATCACCTTATATCCTTTTTCTTGAAAATAGTGAAACAGCATTTGCAGAATAGTAGATTTTCCTGAACCATCTGGACCTTCTATCGTAATAAATGTACCAGCCACATTTATCAACCCTTTCCTATACTATATACACTTCTATTCGTTCTTCATCTGAAAATCCTTGAAAACGTGCGCCGCTACTTTTGAGGGTGTTAAAAGACTTAATATGCTCCTTCGTGATCCTTTCACCATTCATAATAAGCGGAATACCCGGAGGATATGGGAGAATTTGCTCTGCTGCAATTCTCCCTTGTGCTTCTTTCAATAATATAGTTTCTTTTCTCATTTTTTTTAACTCTTTATAACTGTACGGAAAAATTGTAAGATTTGCTTTCGAAGCATCACTAGAAGCAATTTTTGATTTTGTTAGTATAGGATAACTTTCAAGGGCTATCTTTATCTTATTTATTATTATCTTATAATCATCCTGTACTTCTAATGGCAGAACTAATAAAACATTTAACGGATCTGCCAGCTCTGTATAGATTCCTTCTCTTTCCAGTACCTGCTGGAGTTCATATCCAGATAAACTGCATCGACTTTGAATAGTAATTTTTATCCAATCTTGTCTTGCGTGCTCCAGCACCTGAATTTGTGGAATCGAACAAAGATCAGTCCGGAAATTATACAAAAATGAAAAAACCTCTTCTGTCCCAATCTCTTTAAGCTCTTCCAAGAATGCCCGTGCAATATCTAAAGAGGCCATAATTGGATAAGATGGACTGCTTGACTGTAGCATACTTAAGCAGTTCTCTACCTTACTGCTATCAATGAGACTACTATTAATATGTAAATAAGCTCCCATAGTCATTGCTGGCAAGGTTTTATGAGCTGAATGAACTACTATATCTGCTCCATATGCAAGCGCAGAGCGAGGAAATGGATCTCCTATACAAAAATGAGCTCCATGTGCCTCATCCACTAATACAGGAATATTTTGTGCATGTGCCGCCTCTATAATAGGCTCTAAGTTTATACTCATGCCATAGTAGTTCGGGTGTGTTAGTATAAGTGCTTTAGCTTGTGGGTACCGTTGTAAAGCAGCTTGTACTATTTCATAAGATACTCCCACTGGAACTTGCGCCTGTTCATCAATGTCAGCAGATAAAAAGATCGGCTTCACTCCAACCAGCTGCAAGGCATTCATAATTGATTTATGACAGTTTCGTTGTACAAGAACCACGTCATCCTCTTCACACACCGCTAACACCATAGCGAGATTTCCTACAGTTGAACCATTTACCAAAAAATAACTGTTTTGCACATCATATACTATAGCTGTGAGTTTCTGAGCTTCCTCTATACAAGAAGATGGATCATGCAAATCATCTAATCCTGTTAATTCAGTTACATCTATTTTTAATATATTATAATAATGAACATTTCTCTTCATTATATTTATCTTACCATTTTTATGCCCAGGGACATGAAAAGAGTAAGGTTTTCGTTTTGCAAATGCTACTAACTCTTCATAAAGAGGGAGCTTTCTTTTTCCCATTTTTCTCTTCCTTCTTATTCTAAGTGTATAACCATTATACTTTTTAAGACAAAAAAATAATAGGCATAGCGCCTATTTGTTATCGGTTTACTGTAGGTAAGTTTATTTTTTTCATCTGTTGCAGGTAAAATAAGTATCTAGGACTATCTGTATTTGTTTTTACAATCTCTCTTTCACAGTCATTGCACATAAAGCTGTTATATACATGGATTCCTTCCTGCTTTTCCTGTTCACAGATTACACACAGTTTTAGTGGCTGTTGCTTTACTGCTGCCGAATTCACGTTCCCCACCTCCATATTTAACAGCTTTGACAAATTGTTTAAATATATACAAATTTTACGAATTTTTGTTTTTGTTTTATGTTTATATATATGTAACTCTTTGGGCTAGTGTGTATGTCTTCATAATAAAGAAAGGTATGTATCTTGAAAAAATAATTTTTCTTCTTAAAGTACCCTTACTTATGTTCTTGGAACAGAAATTAAAAGCTATACTAATAAAGGATAAATAAAAAAACCAGTCAAATCGACTGGTTTTTACTTGCCTAGCGACGTCCTACTCTCACAGGGACAAGGTCCCAACTACCATCAGCGCTGAAGAGCTTAACTTCCGTGTTCGGAATGGGAACGGGTGTGACCTCTTCGCCATCATCACTAGACCTATTAGAGAAAACTTCGTTCTCTCAAAACTAGATAACGTCATCATCTTGGTTAAGTC
>NZ_JAGHKQ010000018.1 GCF_017742235.1 Bacillus sp. 165 | reverse complement strand
CTCTAATAGGTCTAGTGATGATGGCGAAGAGGTCACACCCGTTCCCATTCCGAACACGGAAGTTAAGCTCTTCAGCGCCGATGGTAGTTGGGACCTTGTCCCTGTGAGAGTAGGACGTCGCTAGGCACAAAAAAACCAGTCAAATTGACTGGTTTTTTTGTGCTTGATTTTAATAAAATATATTTTTTTGTTATAGTAGTAACTGTTTTTATTGAAAAATAAATATTGTTATTTAAATATATAAGGGGAACTGTTAATAATTAAATATATTTGTATTAATCATTTTTTATTTAAAAATTCAGAATTTTATATGTTGTAAGCGCTGTATAATTATGTAAAATACGAACGATAAACAAAGTTATGTAATAAATATTCGATATTTGTTGACACCTCTTTTAGAAAATTGGTAATATAGTTATAGAGATAATAATAAAAGCACAACCTCGTATAATCATGGGAATATGGCCCAGAAGTTTCTACCCGATAACCTTAAATTATTGGACTATGAGGGAAAGTGACTCGGTTTTCCAAAGATACCTGAGTAGAGTACTTTCTCCTATAGGAAAGCATTCTATTCAGGTATTTTTAGTTTTATAGATTAGGATTTTATTTATATATTGATATAATTTTATGGTTTTTAAATACAATAAGCATAATGGAGGTTCCTTCTATGAAAAATCCAGTAATCGGAGTAATTATGGGAAGTACGTCTGATTGGGAAACTATGAAGCATGCCTGTGATGTTCTTGAAGAGCTAGGAATTTCCTATGAGAAAAAGGTAGTATCGGCTCACCGTACACCAGATTATATGTTTGAGTATGCTGAAACTGCCAGAGAAAGAGGAATTAAAGTTATTATTGCAGGTGCAGGAGGAGCGGCTCATTTACCTGGAATGGTAGCAGCAAAAACGACATTACCGGTAATTGGTGTTCCGGTACAATCCAAAGCTCTCAATGGCTTAGATTCTCTTCTATCGATTGTACAAATGCCGGGTGGAGTTCCAGTAGCTACTGTAGCGATTGGAAAAGCTGGAGCAACAAATGCTGCTTTATTAGCGGCTGAAGTGTTAGGGGCATTTGATGCAAATGTGGCTGCTGCACTAGAAAAGCGGCGAGAAGAAACAAAAAAAACAGTACTGGAAGGCAGTGAGCTAAACTAATGGCAAAAACAATCTTACCAGGAAAAACTATCGGGATAATTGGCGGTGGTCAGTTAGGACGGATGATGGCAATTGCTGCAAAAGAGATGGGGTATTCTATTGCAGTGCTTGATCCGACGCCAAACTCACCATGCGCACAAGTAGCTGATTTTGAATTTGTGGCTCCATACAATGATTTAGAAGCCATTCGCAAGCTTGCCGAAGTAAGTGATGTTGTCACATATGAATTTGAGAATATTGACTATAAATGCCTGCAATGGCTCGAGGAGAATGCCTATTTGCCTCAGGGAAGCAGGTTACTGAACATTACGCAAAATCGTTTTACAGAAAAGAATGCTATATCTCAAGCAGGAATTAAAGTAGCACCTTACTTACTTATCGAGAGTCATGATGATTTAATGTTTGGGATTGAAAAATTTTCCTATCCGTGTGTGTTGAAAACGACAACAGGTGGATACGATGGAAAAGGACAAGTAGTTATTAAGAGTGAAGCTGATATCTCTGCGGCTCTTAAGTTAATTGAAGCGCATGAGTGTATTTTAGAAGATTGGATTCCTTTTGAAAAAGAGGTATCTGTCATAGTAGTAAGAAGTGTGGCGGGAGAAACTAAGACATTCCCTGTTTCTGAAAACATACACGTAGAAAATATTCTTCATCAGTCTATTGTTCCGGCTCGTCTTAATAAAGAAACAGAACAAAAAGCTGTGCAATACGCTGTAAGTCTTGCAAATGAACTCGAATTAGTTGGAACACTCGCAGTTGAAATGTTTGTGACTAAAGATGGAGAGATTTATATTAATGAACTTGCACCAAGACCGCATAATTCTGGTCATTATACAATGGATTCATGTGAAACATCGCAATTTCAACAACATATTCGTGCAATTTGTAATTGGCCACTTGGAGAAAGTACATTACGTACGCCGGTTGTAATGGTAAACATCCTTGGACAACATATAGAAGGAGTTTTACAAAGCATTTCGCATTTTTCTGATAGTAAATTGCATTTGTATGGGAAAAAAGAAGCAAAACATAAAAGAAAAATGGGGCACTTGAATATTTTGTCTGAAACTACGGAACAAGCTTTACAAAAAGCTGAAACACTTCAAATTTGGATGGACGAACAACAACTTGTGGAGGGAAAACGATGATCAATAGATATACTCGCCCTGAAATGGGTGCTATTTGGACAGAAGAAAATAAATTCCAAGCTTGGCTAGAAGTAGAGATTTTAGCATGTGAAGCTTGGGCAGAGCTTGGAGATATCCCAAAAGAAGACGTGAAAAAGCTTCGTGAAAATGCATCTTTTGATATTAACCGTATTTATGAAATTGAAGAAGAAACGCGTCACGATGTAGTAGCGTTTACACGTGCTGTTTCAGAAACACTTGGTGAAGAGCGTAAATGGGTGCACTACGGTTTAACTTCTACAGATGTTGTAGATACAGCTTTATCTTATTTGTTAAAGCAAGCAAATGATATTTTATTAAAAGACATTAAAAACTTTATTACAATTTTAAAGAATAAAGCTCAAGAGCATAAGTATACAGTTATGATGGGACGTACACATGGGGTGCATGCAGAGCCGACAACTTTTGGATTAAAGCTTGCTCTTTGGTACGAAGAAATGAAGCGTAACCTGAAGCGTTTTGAAGACGCTACAGAAAGTGTACGTGCTGGAAAAATTTCAGGCGCAGTAGGAACATATGCTAATATCGATCCATTTGTTGAAAAGTATGTATGTGAAAAGCTTGGATTAGAAGCAGCATCAATCTCAACTCAAACCTTGCAGAGGGATCGTCACGCACACTATATGTCAACATTGGCATTGATTGCTTCATCTATCGAAAAGATGGCAGTGGAAATTCGCGGATTACAAAAAAGTGAAACGCGTGAAGTAGAAGAGTTTTTTGCGAAGGGGCAAAAAGGATCTTCAGCAATGCCGCATAAACGTAATCCAATCGGTTCTGAAAATATGACAGGCTTAGCACGTGTGATTCGCGGGCATATGGTTACAGCTTACGAAAATGTTCCGTTATGGCATGAACGCGATATCTCTCACTCTTCCGCAGAGCGCATTATTTTGCCAGATGCAACAATCGCTTTAAATTATATGCTGAACCGTTTTGGTAACATTGTGAAAAATTTAACGGTGTTCCCGGAAAATATGAAGCGCAATATGGAAAGAACATACGGATTAATTTACTCTCAGCGTGTGATGCTGACGTTAATTGATAAGGGTATGGTTCGTGAGGAAGCGTATGACATTGTACAGCCAAAAGCAATGGAAGCTTGGGAAACACAAGTACCATTTAAGCAGTTGGTTGAAGCGGATGAGCGCATTACAAGCAAGCTTACGCAAGCAGATATCGATGAGTGCTTTAACTACGAATACCATCTGCAACATGTAGATACAATTTTTGAACGTCTTGGCTTGAACTGATAATTGTATATGGCACAGATTTTATCTTCTGTGCCATTTTTATTAATAAGATGATTCTTATTATTCTGTATTCAAGGGGGCTTACAGAGATGGAGAAGCTGGAATTACTTTATGAAGGAAAAGCAAAAAGAATCTACAAAACAAATGATGAAGAAATTGTATGGGTAGCATACAAGGACAGTGCAACAGCATTTAATGGAGAAAAGAAAGATGAAATTTCAGGAAAAGGGCGCTTGAATAACGAAATTACAAGTTTGTTATTTAAGAAGCTAGATGAAGCAGGAATTAAGAATCATTTTGTTGCACAACTTTCAGCAACTGAGCAATTAGTCAAAAAAGTCTCCATTATTCCTTTAGAAGTAGTAGTTCGTAATGTAGCGGCAGGGAGCCTTGCAAAGCGATTAGGAATGGAAGAGGGTACAACTTTACCGAATCCAATTGTAGAATTTTATTATAAAGACGATGATTTAGGGGATCCGCTTGTAACAGAGGACCATATTGCTATTTTAAACATTGCAAAACCAGAACAGCTAGTACAGTTGCGTCAATTGGGACTGAAAGTGAACGAAGTACTTTCAGAACATTTTGCGAACTGTAATGTAAGATTAATAGATTTTAAACTTGAATTTGGTATAACAAACGATGGAGAACTTATCTTAGCAGATGAGATATCACCAGATACATGCCGTCTTTGGGATAAAGAAAGCAATGAAAAGTTTGATAAGGATGTATTCCGACGCGATTTAGGAAGTTTGACAGATGCTTATGAGATTATTTTAAAACGTTTAGGGGGATTAGCATGTACAAAGTAAAAGTGTTTGTAACATTAAGAGAGAGCGTTTTAGATCCGCAAGGAAGTGCAGTGAAGGGCTCGTTACACAGTCTTTCATTCAATCAAGTACAAGATGTTCGTATCGGAAAATATATGGAATTGACAATTGAAAAATGTGATCAAAATATTGATGAAATGGTAAAAGAAATGTGTGAAAAGCTTCTTGCAAATGTTGTAATTGAAGACTATCGCTACGAAGTTGAGGAGGTTGTCACACAGTGAAATTTGCCGTAATCGTATTTCCAGGTTCTAATTGTGATGTAGATATGTACCATGCCATTAAAGACGGGCTTGGTGAAGAGGTAGAATATGTGTGGCATGATGCTGATAATTTAGATGAATATGACGGTATTTTACTGCCAGGAGGATTTTCTTACGGTGACTATCTTCGCTGCGGAGCAATCTCTCGTTTCTCTAACGTGATGAATGCAGTGAAAAAAGCGGCTGAAGCAGGAAAGCCTGTACTGGGAGTATGTAACGGATTTCAAATTTTAGTTGAAGCAGGTCTTTTGCCAGGGGCATTAATGCGCAACAAAAATATTAAATTTATGTGCCGTACAGTGGAGTTAAGAGTTGAAAATAACGGAACAATGTTTACTTCCCAATATGAACAAGGTGAGATTATTCAAATCCCAATCGCACATGGAGAAGGAAACTATTACTGTGATGAAGAGACACTACAAAAACTGATAGAGAACAATCAAATTGCTTTCCGTTATGTTAGCAATCCAAATGGAAGCTTGGAAGATATTGCAGGTATCACTAACGAGCGCGGAAATGTGTTAGGAATGATGCCGCATCCTGAGCGTGCAGCAGATGAGCTTTTAGGCGGCGCGGATGGACTGAAGCTATTTCAATCAATTTTGAAACATTGGAGGGAAACACATGTCGTTACTGCTTGAGCCAAATACACAACAAATTGAAGAACAAAGAATTTATGCAGAAATGGGCTTAACAGATGAAGAGTTTGGAATGGTAAAAAATATTCTTGGACGACTTCCAAACTATACAGAGCTTGGACTTTTCTCTGTCATGTGGTCAGAACACTGCAGCTATAAAAACTCTAAACCTGTATTACGAAAATTCCCTACAAAGGGCGAACGTGTATTACAAGGACCAGGTGAAGGTGCGGGAATTGTTGATATTGGAGATAATCAGGCTGTTGTATTTAAAATTGAGAGTCATAACCATCCATCTGCTATCGAGCCGTATCAAGGAGCAGCAACAGGGGTAGGCGGAATCATTCGTGATGTATTTTCCATGGGAGCACGTCCTATTGCTCTATTAAACTCTCTACGCTTTGGTGAATTACAATCACCTCGAGTAAAATACTTGTTTGAAGAAGTTGTTGCAGGAATTGCAGGATATGGAAACTGCATCGGCATCCCGACAGTAGGGGGCGAAGTCCAATTTGATCCTTGCTATGAAGGAAATCCTCTTGTAAACGCTATGTGTGTCGGTTTAATTAATCATGAAGATATTAAAAAAGGACAAGCACATGGAGCAGGAAATACAGTAATGTACGTAGGAGCATCTACAGGACGTGATGGTATTCACGGTGCGACATTTGCTTCAGAAGAGCTTTCTGAGGACTCAGAAGCAAAACGTCCTGCTGTCCAAGTAGGAGATCCGTTCATGGAGAAGCTGCTTTTAGAAGCATGCTTAGAGCTTATTAAATCCGATGCGTTAGTCGGAATTCAAGATATGGGTGCTGCTGGACTTACATCTTCTTCTGCTGAAATGGCGAGCAAAGCTGGCATGGGTATTGAAATGTATTTAGACGATGTGCCTCAGCGTGAAACAGGTATGACAGCGTATGAGATGATGTTATCTGAATCTCAAGAGCGTATGTTGATTGTTGTGAAAGTGGGACGTGAACAAGAAGTTATTGACTTGTTTGAAAAATATGACTTAGCAGCAGTAGCAATCGGAAAAGTAACAGAAGATAAGATGCTTCGTTTATTCCATAAAGGTGAAATGGTTGCAGAAGTTCCAGCTGATGCATTAGCAGAGGAAGCACCTGTATACCATAAACCGTCTCAAGAACCTGCATATTTTAACAAATTTCAAAATATGACAGTTGAAACACCAAAAGTAGAAGATTACAAAGAAACATTAATCAATCTTTTAGAGCAGCCTACAATTGCGAGCAAAGAGTGGGTATATGATCAATACGATTACCAAGTTCGTACTAACACAGTTGTTGCACCAGGATCTGATGCAGCAGTCGTTCGTGTACGCGATACTAATAAAGCATTAGCAATGACAACAGATTGTAACTCTCGCTACATTTATTTAGATCCAGAAACAGGCGGTAAAATTGCAGTAGCTGAAGCAGCACGTAACATCGTATGTTCAGGTGCAGAACCTTTAGCTATTACAGACTGCTTAAATTATGGTAACCCAGAAAAGCCTGAAATCTTCTGGCAAATTGAAAAATCCGTAGATGGTATGAGTGAAGCTTGTCGCGTATTAAATGCTCCAGTTATCGGCGGTAACGTATCTTTATACAATGAAAGAAGCGGAGATGCGGTTTATCCGACTCCGACAGTAGGTATGGTTGGACTAGTTCATGATACAAACCATATTACAACACAAGCGTTTAAGCAAGAAGGCGACCTTGTTTATGTAATCGGAGAAACACACGCAGAATTTGGCGGAAGCGAATTGCAAAAGATGCAATACGGCAGAATTTTCGGTAAAGCACCAGCTATTGACTTAGATGTGGAAGCTCAGCGTCAAAAACAATTGTTAGCTGCGATTCAATCCGGTCTTGTACAATCTGCTCATGACATTTCTGAAGGTGGATTTGCTGTAGCAGCTGCAGAGTGCTTAATGGGCGCAACTGGTCTTGGAGCAGACGTGAAAGTAGCAGGGGAAGAAGTTGCTTCTCTATTCTCTGAAACGCAATCTCGCTTTATTGTTTCTGTAAAACGTGAAAATAAAGAAGCGTTTGAACAAGCAGTAGAAGCGTATCTCGTAGGAGAAGTGACGGGAACAAATATGCTTGTTATACAACATGAGAGCGGAGCAGAGCTTGTAAGTGCATCTGTAGATGAAATGAGAACAGCTTGGAAAGGGGCAATCCCATGCTTGCTGAAATCAAAGGCTTAAACGAAGAGTGCGGTGTTTTTGGAGTTTGGGGGCATGAAAATGCAGCTCAAATCACGTACTACGCATTACACAGCTTGCAGCATCGCGGTCAAGAAGGTGCGGGCATTGTTGTAAATGATGGTGAACAGCTTGTTGGTCATAAGGGGTTAGGCTTAATTACAGAAGTGTTTTCAGAAGGGCAGCTTGAGAAATTAAAGGGAAAAGCAGCTATCGGTCATGTTCGTTATGCGACGGCAGGAGGAGGCGGTTACGAGAACGTACAGCCGCTTCTCTTCCGTTCTCAAACAGGAGGACTTGCTTTAGCACATAACGGAAATCTTGTAAATGCCCACCTTTTAAAATATGAGTTAGAAATGCAAGGCAGTATTTTTCAAACGACATCAGACACAGAGGTCTTAGCTCATCTTTTAAAACGAAATAGCGAATTTCCGTTACTAGAGCGAGCTAAAGTTGCTTTAAATAAAATTCAAGGTGCCTATGCATTCTTGATGATGACAGAAACAGAGATGCTTGTGGCTCTTGATCCTAATGGATTCCGTCCATTGGCATTAGGAAAACTTGGAGATGCTTATGTTGTTGCATCAGAAACTTGTGCGTTCGATATAGTAGGCGCAGAGTACATTCGTGATGTGGAACCAGGAGAGCTATTAGTTATTTCTGATCAGGGTATTAATTCTCAAACATTTACATCTAATACACAGCATGCTATTTGCAGTATGGAGTACATTTACTTTTCTCGTCCGGACAGCAATATAGCTGGTATTAACGTTCATGCAGCTCGTAAAAATATGGGGAAAATGCTGGCGAAGGAAGCTCCGATTGAGGCTGATGTGGTTACAGGTGTACCTGATTCTAGTATCTCAGCTGCCATTGGTTTTGCTGAAGCAACGGGGATTCCATATGAACTAGGGTTAATTAAAAATCGTTATGTAGGACGTACGTTTATTCAGCCTTCTCAAGAACTTCGTGAACGCGGTGTGAAAATGAAACTTTCTGCAGTTCGGGGAATCGTAGAAGGGAAACGCGTAGTTATGATTGATGATTCAATTGTACGAGGTACGACAAGCCGTCGAATTGTGCAAATGCTTCGGGATGCAGGAGCAGTTGAGGTGCATGTTCGTATTGCTGCGCCACCAATCATTAATCCATGCTATTACGGTATTGATACTTCTACACGTGAAGAGCTTATTGCATCGTCTCACAGTGTTGAGCAGATTTGTGAAGAAATTGGTGCGGATTCATTATCGTTCTTAAGTCAAGAAGGATTACTTGAAGCAATTGGAAGAAACCATACAAATGAGTTTAGGGGACAATGTATGGCATGCTTCAACGGCTGCTATCCGACACCAACTTATGAAGAAGAACTTGTTCATAACAAATGTTAGTTTCATAATGGCTTCTACTTTAGTAGAAGCCGCATTATTTTATCATGTTTTAAGAAACTGCTGGCACGAATAAAAATTTCTGTTAATAGAGGTTTCATTACACTCTCTCGAAAGGGGTTTGCAAACGATGGCGAATGCTTACAGACAAGCTGGGGTAGACATTGAAGCGGGATACGAAGCGGTTTCTCGTATGAAAAAGCATGTGCAAAAAACTATACGTCCGGAGGTGCTTGGCGGACTCGGTGGTTTTGGCGGCATGTTCGATCTTTCTAAGTTTAAATTAGAGGAACCAGTGCTAGTATCAGGCACAGATGGGGTTGGAACGAAGCTTATGCTAGCGTTTATGGCCGACAAACATGACACAATCGGTATAGATGCGGTTGCGATGTGTGTAAATGACATTGTAGTACAAGGGGCAGAGCCTTTGTTTTTTCTAGACTATATTGCATGCGGGAAAGCACATCCTGAAAAGATTGAAAGCATTGTCAAGGGAATTGCAGAAGGCTGTCAACAAGCTGGATGTGCTTTAGTCGGAGGAGAAACAGCGGAAATGCCGGGCATGTACAGTGAAGAAGAGTATGACCTTGCCGGTTTTACTGTAGGTATTGTAGATAAGAAAAAAATGATTACAGGTCAAACAATCCAAGCTGGAGATGTACTAATTGGATTATCTTCCAACGGCATCCACAGCAATGGATATTCTCTTGTCCGTAAGGCATTGCTTGAAGACGGTAAGCTTTCTTTAAATGAAACATATGGAGAGATCGGACATACACTTGGAGAAGAGTTGCTGCGCCCAACAAAAATTTACGTTAAGTCAATTTTAGAAGTGTTGAAGAAATTTGACGTGAAGGGTATGGCTCATATTACAGGCGGAGGCTTTATTGAAAATATCCCACGAATGCTTCCAGAAGGCATTGGTGCTGAGATTGATTACGGTTCTTGGCCGATTCAACCGATTTTTGATTTGTTAGAAGAGGTTGGTAAGCTGGATCGTCAAGAGATGTTCAATATTTTTAATATGGGAATCGGCATGGTCTTGGCAGTCAATCAGAAGGATTTAGTGGATGTAATTGAATTATTAGAGCAACAGGGAGAGAAGGCTTATATCATCGGTCGTACGGTAGACGGTGAAGGAGTAAGCTTTGGCGGAGGAGCAATGAAATGAATCGTTTAGCGGTGTTTGCATCAGGGAATGGTTCAAACTTTCAAGCTATTATCGATGCATGGGAGACAGGGAGATTAGAAGCGGAAATTTGCTTGCTTGTGTGCGATAGACCTGAAGCAAAAGCAATCGAACGTGCTAAGAAGCACGGTATCCCGGTTTTTGCATTCCATCCTAAAGCATATTCATCAAAAGAAGCGTTCGAATCTGATGTTTTAGCACATTTGCAAGAGGCAAAAGCAGACTGGATTATTTTAGCGGGATATATGCGTTTGATTGGCGGGACGTTATTAAGTGCTTATGGTGGCCGCATCGTCAACATCCATCCATCTTTGTTGCCAAGTTTTCCTGGTAAAGACGCGATGGGACAAGCATTGCAAGCAGGAGTAAAAATAACGGGCGTAACGGTTCATTATGTGGACGAAGGAATGGACACAGGTCCTATCATTGCCCAGCAGGCAGTAGCAATTACAGAAGGGGAGACCCTTGAAACGTTGCAGAAGAAAATTCATGAGGTAGAGCATTCCTTGTATGTTCATACTATCGGAAAATTATTGCAAACAGGAGCGAGAGTGTAATGAAAAAACGTGCATTAGTAAGTGTGTCCAATAAAGAAGGAATCGTTTCTTTTGTAAAAGGCTTGCTTGAGCAAGGTGTAGAAGTCATTTCAACAGGCGGAACAAAGAAATTATTACAAGAAAGCGGTTTGGATGTTATTGGAATTTCAGAAGTAACAGGCTTTCCAGAGATTATGGATGGCCGCGTAAAAACATTGCACCCGAGCATTCATGGTGGATTATTAGCAGTTCGAAACAACGAAAAGCATATGGAGCAAATCAATGAGCTAGGTATTCAGCCAATTGACTTTGTTGTTGTTAACTTATATCCGTTCAAAGAAACGATTGCAAAAGAAGGCGTAACGTTTGAAGATGCGATTGAAAATATCGATATCGGCGGACCTACAATGATTCGTTCAGCGGCAAAAAATCATGAATTTGTAACTGTAGTAGTGGACCCGACTGATTATAGTACAGTTCTAGCAGAGCTTAAAGAGAACGGCAAGGTGTCTGTTGATGTAAATCGTAAGCTTGCAGCAAAAGTATTCCGTCATACAGCAGCATACGATGCTTTAATTGCGGAATATTTAACAAAGCAAGCAGGTGAAGAAAGTCCAGAGTCATACACAGTTACTTTTGAGAAAAAACAAGATTTACGTTATGGGGAAAACCCGCATCAAAAAGCAGCGTTCTATAAACAGCCGTTAGCAACAACATCTTCAATTGCATTTGCTACCCAATTACATGGGAAAGAGCTTTCTTATAATAACATCAATGATGCAGATGCTGCCTTAAGCATTGTTAAGGAATTCAGTGAGCCTGCAGTTGTAGCAGTAAAGCATATGAATCCGTGCGGTGTTGGTGTTGGCCTAGATATTCATGAGGCGTACCAACGTGCCTATGAAGCTGATCCAGTTTCTATCTTCGGCGGCATTGTGGCTGCTAATCGTGAAATTGATCGTGCAACAGCAGAAAAAATGCATGAAATTTTCTTAGAAATTATTATTGCTCCTTCATTCACTGAAGAAGCATTAGAAGTATTACAGAGTAAGAAAAATTTACGATTATTAACAGTAGACGTTGAAAAGAGCCCAGTAGCGAGTAAGTGCCTTACTTCTGTACAAGGCGGCTTATTAATGCAAGAAGAAGACGTATTATCTTTAGAGGATGCAACCATTGCGATTCCAACGAAACGCGAGCCTAATGAACAAGAGTGGGAAGACTTAAAGCTTGCATGGAAAGTGGTTAAGCACGTGAAATCCAATGCTATTGTATTAGCAAAGAATAATATGACAATTGGAATCGGAGCAGGACAAATGAATCGTGTCGGCGCTGCAATGATTGCTATCAATCAGGCTGGTGAAAAAGCACAAGGTTCAGCACTTGCTTCAGATGCGTTTTTCCCAATGGATGATACAGTAGAAGCTGCGGCAAAAGCAGGTGTAACAGCTATTATTCAACCTGGCGGCTCCATTCGTGATGAAGACTCTATCAAAAAAGCAGATGAGTATGGTATCACAATGGTCTTTACAGGAGTACGTCACTTTAAACATTAATTTCTATGCTGGAGCCTTTTACAGGCTCCGGCTTCTATTCTTTTTCAGGAAGGGGCAAAATCATGAACGTATTAGTCATTGGGCGCGGCGGGCGCGAACATGCATTAGCTTGGAAGTTGAAACAATCGGAGAAGGTAGAAAACGTATTTGTTGCTCCAGGTAATGAAGGAATGAAGGATGTTGCCACTCTTGTTCATATAGACGAAAATGATTTTGATGGATTACTGTCATTTGCAAAAGATAACAAAGTGGAGTTAACAGTAGTTGGACCGGAAGTACCGCTTATCAATGGAATTGTAAACCGCTTTGAGGAAGAAGGACTTCGTGTATTTGGTCCGCGTAAAGAAGCAGCAGTAATTGAAGGAAGCAAGGCTTTTACAAAAGAACTGATGAGAAAATATAATATACCGACAGCTGATTATGAAACGTTCACGGATTACGAAGAAGCGGCAGCGTATATTGAAACAATCGGTGCTCCTATAGTAATTAAAGCGGACGGTTTAGCTGCAGGTAAAGGTGTTACAGTGGCAATGACATTAGAAGAAGCGCTAATAGCTGTCAAAGAAATGATGATGGATGAAAAGTTTGGGGAAGCAAGTAAGAAAGTTGTAATTGAAGAGTTTTTAGAAGGTCAAGAGTTTTCCTTAATGGCATTTGTGAGTGAAACAAATGTATATCCGATGGTCATTGCGCAAGATCATAAAAGAGCATTCAATAATGATGAAGGTCCAAATACAGGTGGAATGGGTGCGTATTCTCCAGTTCCTCAAATCCCTGAGGAAGCAGTAGAGCAAGCGATTAACACTATTTTACATCCTGTCGCAAACGCAATGGTGCAAGAAAATCGTGCGTTTACGGGTATTTTATATGCGGGTCTTATATTGACTAAGCAAGGTCCAAAAGTAATCGAGTTCAATGCCCGCTTTGGCGATCCGGAAACAGAGGTTGTATTGCCGCGCTTGGAAAATGATCTCGCAGATGTGATGATTAAGCTTCTCGATAAGCAAGAATTAGAGCTACAATGGTCTGAAGAAGCTGTAATAGGAGTAGTATTAGCTGCGAAAGGGTATCCGGAAAGCTATGAAAAAGGCTATAAGATTACCGGGTTTGAAAAGCTGCAACAAGATACTCTTGTATTCCATGCTGGTACAGCAGTAAAAGATGGTGAATTTGTGACTAACGGAGGCCGTGTATTATTTGTTGCTCGTAAAAGCAGTGATTTACAAGCAGCGCAAGAACAAGTCTACAAAGAGCTACACCATATTGAAAGTGCTGGTTTATTTTATCGTACCGATATTGGTCACAAAGCCATTAGCTACGTTAAATCCTAATAATACAAGAGGCTGTCCTGTGAATAGGACAGCCTCACATGCTTATATAGCAGCAGTTGACACAAACTGCTTTAGCATTCTGTTCGTCTATAGATTCTTCTTCTGAATTCCCAATGGATTTCGTACCCAGAACCCGTAATCAGTATATGTTTAAGAAGCATTAATTGCTTCTTGTATAGTAGTATCTTTCTTTTTTGTTTTGTTCATATCCGGTAAATTTATGAAATCCATGCCTTTTGTTACACTCTTAGCAGCGTTCATATATTTCCCCAGCTTCATTGCCTCTGTTATTGGACAGAATCTTAGTATTCCTTCTGCCACTTTCATTGCCCCTAAAAATATTGCAAATTTTGCAGAAGAACACCACGGTTTACGTACAAGCTTTGAAGTTCCTAAGCCTACTATGGTCAGTCCTAACGTAATGCGTATAAGAGCATTAATAATTCCGATATTTTGCTTCAATCGAAACAGCTCCTTCCAAGCACTTTAAAATGGAACTTATCTTCCATTTCATTAATTATTGTTCCTCTGCTTATTCCCGCTATGCAAACCAACTTTAGGATAAGCTAAAGATGTAAGCTTTAAAAGGAAAATGCAGTTATGTACCATAGTAAAGAATAATCCCAAGAGGCTATCTGTAAAGGCTTAAACATGAGTATATGCTTAGCAAAAATGCTAAAAACAGACTATTTGGTCGTACTCGGTTTTTCTGCCGATTTTTGCTATAATGATTAAATGCCATAATAAATTAGGGGGATAGCGTCGTGTACGATATTACTCAATGGAAGCATGTATTTAAACTCGATCCTAATAAGGATATTAGCGATAAAGATTTGGAACTCATTTGTGAATCTGGTACAGATGCGGTGATTGTTGGGGGCAGCGACGGAATTACAATTGATAATGTTTTGTTTATGCTGGCTCGTATTCGTCGTTATACTGTGCCTTGTGTATTAGAAGTATCAACAATAGATTCTGTGACACCCGGGTTTGATTACTACTATATTCCAACAGTTTTAAATAGCAAAAATCCAGACTGGATTATTGGGTTGCATCATCAGGCATTCAAAGAATTTGGTCAACTTATGAATTGGGAAGAAATTTTTGTTGAAGGTTACTGTATTTTAAATGAAGAATCTAAAGTGGCAAATTTGACGGAAGCAAATTGCGCGCTGACAGACGAAGACGTAGTTGCTTATGCGCAAATGGCGGAAAAACTGTTCCGTTTACCAATTTTTTACTTGGAGTACAGTGGTACATATGGAGATCCAGATCTTGTGAAGAAAGTAAAATCTCAATTAATGGAAACGAAGCTGTATTATGGTGGCGGTATTGAAACCGTTGCACAGGCTGAAGAGATGGCTCAGCATGCTGATACAGTTGTAGTAGGAAATATTATTTATACTGATATAAAAGAAGCTTTGCGTACTGTAAAAGCAGTAAAGAAGTAAAAAAGGACGGTGAAACAATGAGCACTTCACTATTATCTGGATTGAATCCACCACAACAAGAGGCAGTAAGGACCACGGATGGTCCACTATTATTGATGGCGGGAGCGGGGAGTGGGAAGACACGCGTATTAACCCACCGTATTGCTTATTTGCTTTCTGAAAAAGATGTAGCTCCTTGGAATGTGTTAGCAATTACGTTTACAAATAAAGCGGCTAGAGAAATGAGAGAGCGTATTGATAAATTAGTGGGTCCAGAAGCAAATGATATTTGGATTTCAACATTTCATTCTATGTGTGTACGTATTTTACGTCGTGATATAGATCGTCTAGGTGTTAATCGTAACTTTACGATTTTAGATGATAGTGATCAATTGACAGTCATTAAAAATATTTTAAAGGAGCGGAACGTTGATACAAAGAAATTTGATCCTCGTGCATTGCTCAGCAGTATTAGTAATTTAAAGAATGAACTGGTTACGCCGGAAGAATTCACAAAAAAAATACAACCTGGTGATCCATTTGAAGGGATGGTAAGCGAAGTTTATCAAGAGTATCAAAAAAGACTGTTGAAAAACCATGCCCTTGATTTTGATGATCTCATTATGACCACAATTCAGTTATTCAAACGTGTCCCTGAGGTGTTGGAATTTTATCAGCGTAAATTTCAATATATCCATGTGGACGAGTATCAGGATACGAACCGTGCTCAATATTTATTGGTGAAAATGATGGCAGAGCGTTTTAAGAATTTATGTGTAGTAGGTGATTCGGACCAATCTATTTACCGTTGGCGCGGTGCAGATATCGCAAATATCCTTTCCTTTGAAAAGGATTACCCGAATGCAAAAGTAATTCTGCTGGAGCAAAATTATCGATCCACACAAAGTATTCTCGATGCTGCAAATGCAGTTATCGAAAACAATGTAAACCGAAAACCAAAAAACTTATGGACAAATAATCCTCCAGGACAAAAAATTTCATATTATCGTGCAGGGACAGAACAAGAAGAGGCCTATTTTGTTGCTAAAAAAATCAAGGAATTCACAGTGGAGAGCAGCCGTGATTATAGTGACATAGCTGTTTTATACCGTACGAATGCCCAATCGCGTGTAGTGGAGGAAATATTCTTAAAATCCAATATTCCATACAAAATTGTGGGAGGCACAAAGTTCTATGATCGTAAAGAGATTAAAGACATATTGGCCTACCTGCGTTTAATTGCCAATCCTGATGATGAGATTAGCTTTGCGCGCATTATAAATGTGCCAAAGCGAGGGGTAGGAGCATCTTCTATTGATAAAATTAGGAACTATGGTGCGCAAAATGATTTAGCGCTTACAGAAACGCTAGAGCAAATTGATTTTGTAGGTTTGAGCGGAAAGATTACTGCTGCTATTGTAAAATTCCATAATCAATTAAATAACTGGGTGAACATGCAGGAATACTTATCTGTAACTGAGCTTGTAGAAGAAGTGCTCGATAAAACAGGTTATCGCGATATGTTGAAGAATGAACGATCGATTGAAGCCGAAGCGCGTTTAGAAAACATTAACGAATTTTTATCTGTAACACAAAATTTTGAATCACAAAGTGAAGATAAAAGCTTAGTCGCTTTCTTGACGGACCTTGCTTTAGTCGCTGATATTAATCGTGCGGATGAAGATGAAGAAGAGAAATCAGAAGTTGTATTAATGACAATGCACTCTGCAAAAGGCTTAGAGTTTCCTGTTGTTTTCATTTTAGGATTAGAGGAAGGGATTTTTCCTCATACCCGTTCTTTGTTTGATGAAACTGAAATGGAGGAAGAGCGTCGACTGGCGTATGTAGGTATTACGAGAGCAGAAGAAGAGCTGTATTTGACAAATGCACAAATGCGAACACTGTTTGGCAGAACAAATATCAATTCAGAATCCCGCTTTCTTGCAGAAATTCCAGAACATTTATTAGAGCTTCTTCATCAGAAACCACCAATACGGAAGGCCGTGCCAACTGCATCGATGAACCGAGGTTCTATGCTTCGTTCTGTTCAAAAAACGACAGGCGGCGAGCAAATGGGTTGGAAGGTTGGTGACAAAGCGACTCATAAAGTATGGGGAATAGGTACCGTTGTAAGTGTGAAAGGAGAGGGAGATGCAATGGAGCTTGATATTGCATTCCCTAGTCCAATTGGCATTAAACGACTGTTAGCGAAGTTCGCTCCAATTACAAAAGTATGAGCAAAAGGGGTGAGATAATGGGAAAAGTAGAAATCAAGCAACGCATTGATGTATTGCGTGAGAAAATTAATCAGTTCAATTATGAGTACCATATACTAGATAATCCTACAGTGTCTGATGCGGAATATGATCGTTATCTGCAAGAATTAATGACCTTGGAAGTAGAAAATCCTGAGTTTTTTGCAGAGGATTCACCTTCTGTCCGTGTTGGAGGACAAGTCTTAGACATGTTTGACAAAGTGACGCATAAATCCCCTATGCTCAGCTTAGGAAATGCCTTTAATGAGGGAGACCTGCGAGACTTTGACCGAAAGGTACGTCAAGAAGCAGGAGACGAAGCTGTAGTGTATGTTTGTGAATTGAAAATTGATGGGCTAGCAGTATCCCTCCATTATGAAAACGGTTTGTTTATTCAAGGTGCGACGCGTGGAGATGGGACCGTTGGCGAAGATATTACTCATAACTTAAAAACTATCGGCTCTATTCCTCTGCGGTTAAAAGAAAAGGTTAGCCTAGAGGCACGGGGAGAAGCCTACATGCCCAAACCATCCTTTGAGAAGCTGAATGAACAAAAAGCAAACCAAGGCGAAGCGTTGTTTGCGAATCCGCGTAATGCTGCGGCAGGATCTCTGAGACAGTTAGATCCTAAGATTGTTGCACAGCGTAATTTATCCTTTTTTGTATATGGATTAGCACACTTGGAAGAGTATTCGATATCATCTCACAGTGAAGCGTTGGATTTTTTACAGGAACTTGGCTTTAAAACCAATTCCCATCGTCGCAAATGCATGTCTATTGAAGAAGTGATTGCATATGTGAAAGAATGGCAGGAAAAACGTCCGGAGCTTCCATACGAGATTGACGGCATTGTTATTAAAGTCGATAATTTTAGCTTGCAGGGTCGTCTTGGAACGACAGCAAAAAGCCCGCGTTGGGCTATTGCGTTTAAGTTTCCAGCAGAAGAAGTTGTGACAAGATTAATTGATATTGAATTGAATGTCGGACGTACAGGCGTAGTAACGCCGACTGCTATTTTAGAGCCTGTCCGTGTTGCTGGAACGATTGTTCGTCGTGCTTCTCTTCACAATGAAGATTTAATTCGGGAAAAGGACATTCACATAGGGGATTTTGTTGTGGTAAAAAAAGCTGGGGACATTATTCCGGAGGTCGTGAATGTTCTCACTGAACGAAGAAGCGGAGAAGAAAAAGAATTTACAATGCCGGATTGTTGTCCTGAATGTGGCAGCGAACTTGTCCGTTTAGAAGGAGAAGTGGCACTACGCTGTATAAATCCAACATGCCCTGCACAAATTCGAGAGGGCTTGATTCATTTTGTCTCACGTGATGCTATGAATATTGATGGTCTTGGAGAACGTGTAATTACACAGCTTTTTAATGAAAAGTTGATTCATACATTTGCCGATATCTATACATTGACAAAGGACCAACTGCTTGAATTAGAACGGTTTGGCGAAAAATCGGCTTCTAAGCTTATTGAAGCTATTGAAGCATCAAAATCGAATTCATTAGAGAAGCTGTTATTCGGGCTCGGAATTCGCCATGTAGGAGCCAAAGCAGCTAAAACGCTGGCACAGCATTTTAAAACGATGGAGTGTGTCCAGAGTACAACGAGGGAAGAGTTGACTGGCATTAATGAAATTGGAGAAAAGATGGCAGAATCCGTTGTTGCGTATTTTGCTAATGATGCAGTAAAGGATTTGCTTGGACAATTGAGGGAATACGATGTAAATATGGAGTATAAAGGTCTAAAGCCATCTGATACAGCTAATATTAATTCTTATTTTGCAGATAAAACAGTAGTATTGACTGGTAAATTGGAAGAAATGAGCCGGAGTGAAGCAAAGAAAAAGCTGGAGGCTCTAGGTGCGAAGGTAGCAGGAAGCGTAAGCAAAAGTACAGATTTAGTTATTGCTGGGGAAGCTGCAGGTTCTAAATTAGCTCAAGCAGAAAAGCTAGGTATAGAGGTTTGGAATGAGACGAGGTTCGTGGAGGAGTTAAATAAGTAAGAAGGTGTACACATATGAAGAAGGTAATGCTAGTTTGTATCAGTCTTGGATTATTGCTTAGCGGTTGCGGCCAAAATCTTCAAAAGGAGGATAAGGTCGTACAAGAGAATACAAAATCCAAGGATAATGCTATTATTCCAAAGTATTCTATCTCGGAGGATTATTATAAATCCATCATTCCTTTTAAGCCTGGAAAAGCCCGGGGATTGGTAGTGCAAGGGTTAAATAGTCGTCTTGATATGGCGGAATATGAAATGGGTTTAATGAGGGTTGCAAAAAATTCATTTAGTCCAAAGGATTATTTATTTCAGGAAGGACAGTATTTAGATAGAGATACAGTGCAGAAGATGCTCGCAAGAAAACGAACAGCGGAGGAGCAAGCTGAAGTGGAACAGAAGGCGGGTGATAAGGAGGTTCCTGATATGGGATTGAATCCTCCTTTTGATAAAACTGCGCCTGGAACGCTGGAAGAGAAAAATGCTAAAAGTCCTATTTATATATCAAATATCTTAGAACACAATTACTTAAGAAAGAAAGAAGATAATAAAGTAGAACTTGGCGGTATTGTGATTGGACTTGCTATGAACTCTGTTCATTATTTTACTCAGGAAAAAGGATATTCTCGACAATATGAGATTACAAAAGAGGAAATCTTGACGCAAGGAAAGGCAATGGCTCAAAAAATTTTGGCGGAACTCCGCAAGCAAAAAGACCTGAAAAATGTACCTATCATTTTCGCTATTTATCGACAAGAAGCAAAGTCTTCACTGGTACCCGGACATTTTTTGACTTATGCTACATCAGATAAAGGCAGTACTTCTATAGGAGATTGGCATTCTGTAGATGAGGAGTACTATTTATTTCCGTCGAAAAAGGTAACCGAAAACTATCGAGAAGATGCGACTAAAGTGTTGAATTTTAAATCGGATATCTCTGAATACTTCGAGAACGACTACGTAGGTGTTATAGGGCGCGGATTCTATAAAGACGGACAATTACGTGAACTGAAGCTTGACATCCCAATTAAGTTTAATGGAGAAGCTGAAATTATAGGCTTTACTCAGTATGTAACAGGGCTGATTATGGAGCATTTCCCATCTTATATTAAGGTTGAAGCGTATATCAATTCTATTAATAAACAAGAAGCAGTAATTATCAGAGATGTAGATCAAGAAAAGCCGTTTGTCCATATTTTTGAGTAGTGATTAAAATCGGTTTCCTACTAAGGAAGCCGGTTTTTCATTAATAATGAAAACGAATTAAATTTACGGATAGGAGATTTATTAGTATGGAAGATATAAGTCTGCAGGTCGCTTTATTTCTTATTGTATTCGGGTTTTTAGCTGCATTTATCGATTCAGTAGTGGGAGGAGGAGGATTAATTTCTATACCTGCCCTATTATTTGTAGGATTGTCTCCCTCTATTGCGATTGGTACAAATAAACTGGCGGCCACTATGGGTTCATTTACTAGCACTTTATATTTCATACGTTCCAAAAAAGTAGAATTGCCGTTAATAGGGAAGCTTATCCCGCTTACTGTTATAGGTGCCGTATTAGGAGCATTCACTGTAAAATTCGTTTCTCCTGCTGTATTGAAGCCGCTCATTTTAGTCATGCTGGTGCTTGTTGCTGTTTACATCATGGTTAAAAAGGATTGGGGTTCTCATTCTACATATAAAGGGATGGGAAAAGGACGTTTGCTTTTTTTTATCATTATCATTTTTACGCTGGGATTCTATGATGGATTCTTTGGTCCTGGGACAGGCTCATTTTTGATTTTTGCTTTTTTAACAGTAGGGTTTGATTTCGTTCGTGCGGCGGCAAGTGGTAGAGTATTGAATTTTGCCAGTAACATAGCGTCTCTTTGTACCTTTTTTTTCTTAGATGCAATAAAGTTTGAATACGGTATTATTATGGGAATTGCGATGATTGCAGGCGCATATACAGGAGCGAACTTTGCCGTGAAGAAAGGAGTTTCCTATATCCGCATTTTATTTTTAATTGTGACGTTAATGCTTATTAGTAAAAGTATATTAGAATATATACACATCATATAATTAGGAAGAGTCCGTTTTACAGCGGACTCTTCTTATTATGGTTTTACGATTTTAAGGTTATGCTCAATGAGATCTTTTTCTAACAGTTTTTCTTCAGCTTCCTCTACAGCTTCGTCCACAATGTGTACTGTTTCTTCAGCTTTTTGAACCCCCTGCTTGACTACATCCAATACTTGTTCCGCATGGCTGATGAAAGTACTTGTTTTTGCTACCGCTTCATCTACTTTAGCAATGCCTTCTTTCGCAGCTTCGATGACGACTGGAGCAACGTTATATTTCCATTCTGATACCTTTGTCATCCCTTCTTCATAGGTGGATGCTAATTTTTCACGATTATCTTTTTTTGTAAGCATATATACAGCAGCTGCCCCGAGAGCTGTACCAACGATCCCAAGAAGAAGGTAGGAAGTTTTTAGTTCTTTTTTTCTTGTATGTACAGCAGGCTTTCTTTGTTCTGTTAACACGTGTGGGTAATATAAATCCTCTTCATACATTACGGATTCCTCCTTTATTATCTTTTCTTTTTGTTATATTGAATTGAATTATACTGGAAAATTTTACTGAAACAAAATTCTAATACAATTGAATTTAAGGCGAAACCTAAAAACATGTAGAAGTATAATGCGATTTTGTAAAAAATTTAATTATTTTAAGATAATAACATCAAGAAGATTTGAACTAATTTGTCGTATCATGTAGAATAGGAATGTATAATGAAAACGCTTATGCATAAAGGGGAGGCCAACAATTATGGTAGTAGCTTACAAACATGAGCCATTTACTGATTTTTCAGTAGAGGCAAACAAATTGGCGTTTGAAGAAGGTTTGAAAACAGTAGAATCTTACTTAGGACAAGATTATCCATTAATTATCGGTGGGGAGCGTATTACTACAGAAGACAAAATTATTTCTGTAAACCCTGCAAATAAAGAAGAAGTAATAGGAAGCGTATCTAAAGCAAGTCGTGACTTAGCGGAAAAAGCTATGCAAATAGCCGATGAAACGTTTAAAACTTGGAGAAAAACAAAGCCTGAAATGCGCGCTGATATTCTGTTCCGTGCAGCAGCAATCATTCGCCGCAGAAAACATGAATTCTCAGCATTACTTGTAAAAGAAGCAGGTAAGCCATGGAATGAGGCAGATGCAGATACTGCAGAAGCAATTGATTTCTTAGAATACTACGGACGTCAAATGCTTAAAATCAAAGATGGAATTCCAGTAGAAAGCCGTCCTATCGAATATAACCGTTTCAACTATATTCCATTAGGAGTAGGTGTAATCATTTCTCCTTGGAACTTCCCATTCGCAATTATGGCGGGTATGACTACAGCAGCAGTAGTAGCTGGTAACACAGTACTATTAAAGCCAGCTAGTACAACTCCTATAGTTGCAGCAAAATTCATGGAAGTATTGGCAGAAGCAGGTTTACCTGCAGGCGTAGTAAACTTCGTTCCAGGAAGCGGATCAGAAGTAGGAGACTATTTAGTAGATCACCCGCGTACTCGCTTTGTCAGCTTCACAGGCTCTAAAGAAGTGGGTATCCGCATTTATGAGCGTGCAGCAAAAGTAAACCCAGGTCAAATCTGGTTAAAACGCGTTATCGCTGAGATGGGCGGTAAAGATACAATCGTGGTAGATAAAGAGGCAGATCTTGAATTAGCAGCTAAATCTATCGTTGCATCTGCGTTTGGTTTCTCTGGCCAAAAATGTTCTGCTTGTTCTCGTGCTGTAATTGTAGAAGATGTATACGATCAAGTATTAAACAGAGCAGTAGAATTGACGAAGGAATTGACTCTAGGCAACCCAGCTGAGCAAGGCACATACATGGGTCCTGTAAATGATCAAGGCGCATTTGATAAAGTTATGAGCTATATTCAAATTGGTAAAGAAGAAGGTAAGCTTATGGCAGGCGGCGAAGGAGATGATTCTAAAGGATGGTTTATCCAACCGACAATCATCGCTGATGTAGCAGAAGATGCTCGCCTTATGAAAGAAGAAATCTTCGGGCCAGTTGTAGCATTCTGTAAAGCAAAAGACTTTGACCATGCGTTAGATATCGCTAACAATACAGAGTTCGGTTTAACAGGAGCAGTTGTCTCTAATAACCGTGAAAATATTGAAAAAGCACGTGAAGATTTCCATGTAGGAAACCTATATTTCAACCGCGGCTGTACAGGTGCAATCGTTGGATACCAACCATTCGGCGGATTCAACATGTCCGGTACTGATTCCAAAGCGGGCGGTCCTGACTACTTAACTCTTCATATGCAAGCAAAAACAACTTCTGAAACATTATAAGAACCAACAGAAGAGACTCCTTAATTTTGAGGAGTCTCTTTTTTGCAGAAAAATTTTTGTCTTGTTCACGTGAAATACACATTAAAATATTACACTGTACGTGTAGTTAAATTTCCCTACCCCTTAAATTCCCTTACTTATAATAAGGTCCAAGCTTTTGCTTAGACCTTATTGTTTTAATAAAAGCAAAAATTCACATGTATTTCACATAAGGTGTGTATACATAGCATATGTAAAGAAAATCTATGCATGACAGAAGCAGCGTCCAATATTCATTGGACGCTGCTTTCATTTATTATAAAAACCTCAATGGGTATGAGAGGAAAGAAACATAAATGTCAAATTAGTACGATATTCATGTTAATCGATTATCACTGATTTGATTTCGTTTCGGCCTTTTGTATCTTGAGTAATGTTTGTTTGTTCCAGATAGGATTCCAGTTCCTCCTTTAATGTTTCTAATACAGTATTTACTGTTGTTTGAACAGGGGTAGGAAGCTCTTTTAACAATACAGAACCGACTTGGCATTTTGCACGAATAACAGCTTTTAACACTTCTTCATTCATCGATATCGCCTCCAAACTGGATTTTTAAAACCTCTTCCTCAAATTTTGCTCCTTGGATACTAAGGTGGGTCAAAGTTCTTGGCAAGGTAATGTTTCGTTTAACAGTCCCTGCACGAACAATAAGTTCATCCCCTTTTTGGTTTAAAGATAATGCTTTTTTGTCGGCGAATGGAATGTGTAGAGCGAAAATGTACTTTTCGCCTTCTTTTGTGATTTGTTGTGTCCGTAAGTTGAATTTAACTTTAATGGGATCTTCATCATCCGTGAATAACGCAGTTCCCATTCGATCCAGCATTTCTAAACCGACTACTTCTTGCTCAAACAAAGGAGCGTAATAAATTGGGAGAGGTTCAAAGCTGTCAATAATCAGTTTTTTATACTTTTGTTGAATTTCTTTCCATACGGTAAAGTATTGATCAGTTACGTTATCTGGAATAACCCTGTTTACCATTACCGCATCGACATTGTAGTCATACATATTTAAATAGGTAAAGCTGCGCTGCGCCTCCTTGATAACCATCTTTTCAGGATTTACAACAATGCGTACGCTTGTGATGTCATGGTTAGATAGAATAGTACGCATTTCACCCAACTGCTCCAGTACGTTTCCAAGCTCGTTCATAATGTCATCTGTTGGAAGAGGAATACCGAGAAGCGGCTGAGCTACGGGACGAACCATCTTTAATACCTTCCGCTTAACAGGAAAGAGCTTCTCCATCCACCATCCGAGCATATCAGGAAAGCTGAGCATAGCTAAAGTTTCCCCTGTAGGAGCGCAGTCAATAATGATAACATCAAACGTTTTTTCTTTATAATGCTCTAGCACTTTCAGAAGGCTCATTAAATCTTCCATGCCAGGAAACATAGTCAACTCTTCAGTTGTAATATTCTCTACGGTCTTTGCTGTAAACAGCAAAGTAATATATTTTTGGATTTTGCCCCATCCTTTTTCCATCTCATAAATTGTATTAATTTCTTGTGCCCATAAATTCTCCATAATTTCTATGGGTTCAGCGGGAAGGGTCATACCTAATGAGTCTCCTAAACTATGTGCTGGATCGGTACTCATAACCAATGTCTTTAACCCTTGCTTTGCACTTTGAATGGCAGTTGCTGCGGAAATACTAGTTTTACCCACTCCACCTTTGCCTGTATATAAAATGATTCTCATAAAAAATCCTCCTTGAAAGAAACGTCAATCGAATATTACGAGTTTCGAAATAAATGATTAAAATGAAACCCATCTTATGGGCTCATTCAATAGGGATCTGTTTTATTCCTGAAGAAGAAGGTGCTTCTGTTGTATTCATCTCTTTCTTTCCAAAATGGTTTAACATCTTTCTCATAATTTGAAGCAAAGCTGCTTTCTCTTCTTCGGTTAATGCTTCCGTAAACAGCTGGAAGTATTTAGAAGCGGTTGCTTTTACTTCATCTACAAGCTTTTGCCCATCTCCTGTTAAACGAATAACGACAATTCTGCGGTCCGTTTCACTGCGATATCGTTCCAAATATCCCTTTTTTACCAAGCGATTAACAACCCCAGTTGCAGTGCTCATCGGAATATCCAGCATCTCAGCAATTTGGCTCATAATGACTTCGTGATTGCGGCTCATCCAAAGCAAGCAGAAAATTTCTGTTTTGGAAAGAGACAGATCAAGTGTTACCCATTCTGCTGGTGAGAAAAGTTTTTTGGTGTTATCAAGCAGAGTTTCTAAAAAATCTTCGTATTGAATCATTATTTCTACTCCCGTATATTTCGTGTTTCGTAATATTTATTTTTATCATATGTTTTCTTTTTTATTTTGTCAATATGATTAGAGGGGATATGTAAAAAATTTACTTTAGACGTGCCGTTGCTTGATTGCGGTTGGGAAAGTTGTTATCATCAATATTATTGCATAGTGAACGACTATGGATGGAGGTGGCTCAGCCGTGTCAAGAATTTCTGTCGATACAGTCAAACATGTAGCCCATTTGGCCCGCCTTGCAATTACTGAGCAAGAAGCGGAGAAGTTGTCGAAACAATTAGATGCGATTCTTATGTTTGCAGAGCAATTGAATGAACTGGATACTGAGAATATAGAACCGACTTCTCATGTCTTGGATATGAAAAATGTAATGCGCGAAGATGTCGCAGCAAAAGGGCTGCCGATAGAGGAAGTATTGAAAAATGCACCGGATCATAAAGAAGGTCAAATACGTGTACCAGCCATTCTAGAATAGAGGAGGGGAGAAATATGTCATTATTCGATTACTCTGTAATGGCCTTACATAAAAAATTACATAGTAAAGAAATTTCAGTTTTGGATTTAATAGAGGAATCCTATAAGCGCATTAAGCAAGTAGATAATAAAGTGCAGGCCTTCCTTACTTTAGATGAAGAAGGAGCGCGTGCAAAAGCAAAGGAAATGGACAACAAGCTAGGTCAGGCTAGTGAGTACGGTTTATTATTCGGTATGCCAATCGGGATAAAAGATAACATTGTAACAAAAGGGATTGGCACAACGTGTGCAAGTAAAATATTAGCTAACTTTAATCCTATTTATGATGCAACGGTCATGCAAAGATTGAAGCAAGCAGAAGCAATTACAATTGGAAAATTGAACATGGATGAATTTGCAATGGGGTCTTCTAATGAAAATTCAGGTTTCCAACCGACGAAAAATCCATGGAACTTGGAATATGTTCCAGGTGGATCGAGCGGAGGCTCTGCAGCCGCTGTAGCCGCAGGAGAAGTATTATTTTCATTAGGCTCTGATACAGGTGGATCTATTCGTCAGCCAGCTGCGTATTGCGGGGTAGTCGGATTGAAGCCTACATATGGACGTGTGTCACGCTATGGTCTTGTCGCATTTGCATCTTCCTTGGATCAGATCGGACCTATTACACGTACGGTAGAGGATAATGCATATTTACTACAAGCAATTGCAGGAGTGGATACGATGGATACGACATCTGCCAATATAGAGGTGCCCGACTATCTATCGGCTCTAACAGGGGATGTACAAGGATTACGCATTGCCGTTCCAAAGGAATACTTAGGAGAAGGGGTAAGCGAAGAGGCGCGTCAAGCAGTACGGAATTCCCTACAGGTCTTAGAAGGTCTAGGAGCAACTTGGGAAGAGGTATCACTTCCGCATTCTAAGTATGCACTGGCAACGTATTACATATTGTCTTCATCTGAAGCTTCTGCAAATTTAGCGCGATTTGATGGTGTACGTTACGGTGTACGTTCTGATAATGCAGCAAACTTACTAGAGTTATATAAGCAAACACGCAGCGAAGGATTTGGTGATGAGGTCAAGCGTCGTATTATGCTCGGTACGTTTGCATTAAGCTCAGGGTATTATGATGCATATTATAAAAAAGCTCAAAAAGTACGCACTCTTATTAAAAATGATTTTGAAAACATATTTGAAAACTATGATGTTATTATTGGACCGACAGCACCGACAACAGCGTTTAAAATAGGTGAAAAAACTGATGATCCAATGACGATGTATGCGAATGACATTTTGACAATTCCTGTAAACCTTGCGGGTGTTCCAGGTATTTCTGTTCCGTGTGGATTGGGAGCAAACGGCCTGCCCCTTGGTCTGCAGATTATAGGTAAGCACTTTGATGAAGCTACTGTATATCGCGTGGCCCATGCGTTTGAGGAGGCAACAGATTATCATAAGCAAAAACCAAACCTGTAAGGAGGCGTGAAAGGATGAATTTTGAAACAATTATTGGTTTAGAAGTTCACGTGGAATTGAAAACAAAATCTAAAATTTTCTCTGCGAGTCCGACAGATTTCGGTGCGCCTCCGAATACACAAACAAGTGTTATTGATCTAGGGTATCCGGGTGTCCTGCCTGTGTTAAACAAGCAAGCAGTGGAATTTGCTATGAAAGCAGCCATGGCATTGAATTGTGAAGTTGCGACTGAAACAAAGTTTGATCGGAAAAATTATTTTTACCCAGATAATCCGAAAGCCTATCAAATTTCTCAATACGATAAACCAATCGGAGAAAATGGCTGGATTGAAATCGAAGTGGGCGGCGAGAAAAAGAAAATCGGGATTACTCGGCTTCATTTAGAGGAAGACGCAGGTAAGTTGACTCATACAGGCGATGGATATTCTTTAGTGGATTTCAATCGTCAAGGTACACCTTTGATTGAAATTGTATCTGAACCGGATATTCGTACGCCTGAAGAGGCATATGCTTATTTGGAAAAGTTAAAATCTATTATCCAGTATACCGGCGTATCCGACTGTAAAATGGAAGAGGGATCCTTACGATGTGATGCCAATATTTCCATTCGTCCAGTCGGACAAGAGGCATTTGGTACAAAAACAGAATTGAAAAACTTAAATTCTTTCGCCTTTGTACAAAAAGGGCTGGAGTATGAAGAAACGCGCCAGCGCGAAGTGGTTCTTTCTGGGGGGACTATTCAACAAGAAACACGTCGATATGATGAAGCGACGAAAACCACTATTTTAATGAGGGTAAAGGAAGGGTCTGATGATTATCGTTACTTTCCGGAGCCGGATCTTGTAGAATTGTATATTGATAATGAATGGAAAGAACGAATACGTGCGCAAATCCCTGAACTTCCGGATGCACGCAAGAAACGTTATGTTGAAGAGCTTGGGCTGCCTGCATACGATGCACAAGTATTGACAGTTACAAAGGAAATGGCAGATTTCTTTGAAATGACGGTAGCCGAAGGAGTCGATGCTAAGCTTACTTCCAACTGGCTGATGGGAGAAGTATCTGCATACATAAATAAAGAACAAAAAGAGCTGCAAGACATCGCGCTTACACCGGAAAGTTTAGCAAAAATGATAGCATTAATCCAAAATGGCACTATCTCTTCCAAAATTGCGAAGAAAGTATTTACGGAGTTGATTGAACATGGAGGAGATCCGGAAGCTATAGTAAAAGAAAAGGGTCTAGTACAGATTTCAGATGAAGGCGCTCTCCGTAAGATTGTGGAAGAAGTACTGAATAACAATGCTCAGTCTATCGCGGATTATAAGAGCGGAAAAGAGCGTGCAGTTGGCTTTTTAGTCGGTCAAATTATGAAAGCAACAAAAGGACAAGCTAATCCGCCGCTCGTAAACAAGCTTCTCTTAGAGGAAATTCAAAAACGATAAGAAAGATAGCTGCTTTTACAGATGAATTTGTACTATACTGCTTTTAATAATATTAGAAGGGATGATGGGTGGACCATGATTAACTAATCTTATTTTAAAAATTTGAAATCACATATTTCAAATCATACGAAATAGGATTAGTCTGCTCATTTTCTATCAATTGTAAAGTAAAGCTATTAA
Source organism: Bacillus sp. 165 (assembly GCF_017742235.1). Taxonomy (GTDB): domain Bacteria; phylum Bacillota; class Bacilli; order Bacillales; family Bacillaceae_G; genus JAGHKQ01. The sequence goes on along the minus strand of NZ_JAGHKQ010000018.1, from coordinate 22,729 downwards.
TAAAAATAGTTTATTTGATGATGCAACGGTACGGCTAATCCTTCCAAATGAAATGGGAGGATTTTTTTATTTCTCCCTTGAAAGAGAGAGGATAGATTATATGGAAGAGAACTAGCGTAGCTTAAAGGTAATCTTTATCAGAGAACAGCATTTCTGTTTCAATAAACAGGGTAAGCTATGATGTTGTACTACCTTGTTTAGTGTGCGGCATTATATAGGAATTTCATTATTTTCTGGATTTTTAATAAGGGACCTAGAGGCTACTCCCGCTAAAAAGTCTGTATCATTAATATACTTTAATCAAACGTTTGATTAAAAAATCTTTTGTAAGATAAACTATTGACGTTAGAGTTGCAAAATATGCCTATTAGTGATAAATCTAGAAGTGTGAGGAAAAGTTTTACTTACTAAAACAAAAACAATTTGAAATTAGGATGATGGGAAATGAAACGTGCAAGAATCATTTATAACCCGACTTCCGGCCGTGAACTGTTTAAAAAGCATTTGCCGGAAACATTGGTGAAGCTTGAGCGTGCAGGCTATGAAACATCTTGTCATGCAACAACAGGAGCTGGAGATGCAACAGCGGCAGCGATGGCAGCAGCTGAACGGAAATTTGATGTTGTTATCGCAGCAGGCGGGGATGGTACGCTCAATGAAGTTATTAACGGTCTTGTAAACCAACCGTACCGCCCTCAATTTGGAATTATTCCGGTAGGAACGACAAATGATTTTGCTCGCGCTATCGGTATTCAGCGTTCGATTGATGAGGCGGTTGATGTTATCTGCCGCGGGAAAACTGTCCCTCTTGATATTGGGAGAGCAAATAATAAATATTTTATTAATATTGCTGGAGGCGGCCGTATTACAGAATTAACATATGAAGTGCCAAGTAAGCTGAAAACAGTGCTTGGTCAGCTTGCCTATTATTTAAAAGGGATTGAAATGCTCCCTTCCTTGCACCCTACATATGTAGAGATGGAATATGACGGTAAAGAACTCAAGGAAGAAATTATGATGTTTCTCATTACGAACACAACATCTGTTGGAGGATTTGAAAAAGTTGCTCCGTATGCTTCCATTAATGATGGCCTATTCGATTTACTTGTATTGAAAAAGGGGTCGGTAGCAGATTTAATTAAAGCAGCATCACAAGCGCTGCGAGGAGAGCATATTAATAACCCGCAAATTCTGTATACACAAGCCAGCCGGATTAAAGTTAAGGCTGTGGCAGAAAAATTGATGATTAACCTGGATGGAGAATACGGCGGAGATGCCCCGATGGAATTCGAAAACCTGTATCATCATTTAGAGTTATTTGTACCGTAAAAAAGCTGGTCATTGACCAGCTTTTTTATTTTACACGAACAAGGTCTGCAAATTGCTCCAGCGTAGTGTCATATTCAATCCAGACACGAGGCATAGTGTATAGCTCATTTGGTAGTCCTTTTTCAATGTATTGACCTTTCTTAACTGTCACCGCAAAATTATAGTATTTCTGTGTTTCATTAATTACCTTTTCATTGAAGAACCCATATGGGTAGGCTAATGCGATTACGGGCTTTCCGGTAATCTTCTTAATTGTATCCTTAGAGCTCTTTAATTCGTATTCATAATTTCTAATTTTTCTTAAGTCCGGATGTGTAGCAGAATGAGATTGAACTGAAAAATAACCGGAATCTGATAACTCTTTTAAATCAGAGGCTGTTAAGCGTTTTGGTTTGCCGATAAGTTCTGTAATAACAAATAATGTTCCACAAGGATGAAATCGTTCATTCTTCAGCTTTTGGAAGGTCTTGTATGCGTTCAGATTATTCTTATATCCGTCATCAAAGGTGACAATAACAGGCTTATTCACTTTATTAATGTCATTCCAATGCTCAAATGTCAGCAGTGTGTAACCGTTTGTTTTCAAAAAGTTTATTTGGGCTTCAAAGCTTTCAGGTGATACGTAAAGCTCCTTTAGACCGCTTCCAGTGAATGTATCGATAGAATGATACATTAAAATAGAAATATACTGAGGAAACGTAAGGGAAGCTTGGGCAAGATGCTTTTCAGTACCATCTTTTTTTATGCCATATGCCTCTACATTAAATTCCCCTCTTTTAGATTGAAAGGAACTAAGGTTAAATCGAAAAGGAAAGTTATGGCGTTTATCTGTAGACTTGAATGTTTGTGTGCTTTGTTTTCCATCAGCGGTTCGCCAAATGTGATAACGAACTGCTGATATATTGTCTTTTATATTATTTGTATACAGGGTAGTGGAAGTGGAATTATAGGTGGGAGGCGGGTTCCAGGTTATAATAGTTTCTCTTTTTAGCAATCGAAAAAAGGTATCATTTATTAAGGGGGAAGTGCTGGCAGTGAAAAAGGTAAGGAAGAAAAATAAAGCTATAAAACGCATACTATCCCTTCTCTCTCGGTGTTCTTGTATTTAGTATGTGTAAATCCCGTTGTTGTATAATGAATGGAATATTACTTTTTGTAATATGCCGCTAGTGTTACTGTTTATAGGGGAGATGTACTATAGTCTAGTGAACTTAAGATGCTATATGGACGGCAGTATGAACTTTTGAGAAAACGTAAATAGCTAAAGAAGAGAAGAATATGGTACAATGTAACGCAGTGTAAATATGAAAAAGAGGAAGTAGAAAAATGAGTACGAAAGTTGCCCCGCCAATACAAAAAAATGAATACATAGATGTTGTTTTCGAAGACTTGACCCATGAAGGAGCCGGTGTAGCGAAGGTCAACGGCTATCCTATTTTTGTCCAGAATGGTTTGCCAGGAGAAAAAGCAAAAGTGAAAGTGATCAAAGTGAAAAAGAATTTTGCTTATGGTCGTTTAGTTGAATTATATGAAGAGAGTCCGTATCGTCAGGAGGCGCCGTGTCCAGTATATAAGCAATGCGGAGGCTGTCAGCTGCAGCACGTAAGCTACGAAGGACAATTGAAGGCAAAAGAAAAGCAAGTTCGCGATGTAATGCAGCGCATTGGCGGTCTTCAAGATGTAACTATTCATCCGGTGCTTGGAATGGAACATCCATGGGTATATCGTAATAAAGCTCAAGTCCCTATCGGGGAGCGTGAAGGCGGCTTAGTCGCAGGGTTTTATCGTCAAAGTACACACGAAATTATCGATATGGAAAAGTGTCTTATTCAAGCAGAAGAAAATGATATTCTCATTCAAGAAGTAAAACAAATTTGCAGTAGGCATGGTATACGAGCTTATAACGAAGAACGTCACAACGGTACTCTTCGTCATGTGATGGCCCGCTATGGAGAAGTGACAGGTGATATTATGCTTGTGTTTATCACACGTACAGAAGAACTACCGCACAAACAAGTGGTGATTGAAGAAATTACTGCAAAGTTTCCAAATGTGAAATCTATCGTACAAAACGTAAACGATAAACGTACAAATGTAATTTTTGGCGAGAACACAAAAGTAATCTACGGTTCCGAATATATCTATGATTATATCGGGGACATCAGATTTGCTATTTCTGCCCGATCCTTTTATCAAGTGAACCCAACACAAACGAAAGCCCTGTATGATAAAGCATTGGAATATGCGGGACTGACGGGAAAAGAAAGTGTAATTGATGCATATTGCGGCATCGGTACAATCTCGTTATTTTTGGCACAGAAAGCAAAACAAGTCTACGGAGTGGAAATTGTACCGGAAGCCATTGATGATGCAAATCGCAATGCTCAGCTGAACGATATAACAAATGTAGAATTTGAAGTTGGAGAAGCAGAGAAGGTTATTCCGAATTGGTATAAAAAAGGAATTCAAGCAGATGTAATTGTAGTAGATCCACCTCGTAAAGGCTGTGATGAAGCATTATTAAATACAATCATTGCAATGAAGCCCAAACGAGTAGTGTATGTATCATGTAATCCAGCAACCCTTGCCCGTGACTTACGCATCTTAGAAGACGGCGGATTTAAGACGAAGGAAATTCAGCCCGTAGATATGTTTCCGCAGACGACACACGTCGAGTGTATCTCGCAACTCATTTTAAAAGAAGGCAACTAACCCTTGTGGTTGTTGCCTATTTCTTTGAAAGGATTTACAAAGTTGTAATGAATACGTAGATTCCCTTCAATGCTACAGGTTATTTTATTCACCAAAGAGTGCAAGATTTGAGGATTTAAATCATCTAGTAATGAAACGTCTTTAAGCTTTTTTCCTAAATCAATTGTATAGTTCTCACTTTCGCACTCTTCAAGCTTTTCTTGATACTCAATCTTGGCTGTTTCGAGTTCAGCTACTTCCTGGTCAATCTGCTTTCTATATTCAACCAGTTCTTCTCGAGATATAATTTGGTCAGCGTACATATCAATGTAATCTTTCTTTCTAGAAAGTAATTTATTTGCTTTATTTTTAATTTTTGTTAGTTCGTTTGTAATCGAAACTTTCTTTTGATCCAATCTTTTGTGTAAACTCTGTATAAACTCATCATCTTGAATGGAATGGAATAACTCCTGTAGATCCTCTAGGATAATGTGTTTTAGTTCTTTCTCACGGATAACAACTCTATTTAAACAGAAAGGATCACCGTACTTAATATTTCCTCCGCATCTATACCCTTTTTGATTTGCCTTGTACCACATTCCTTTTTGACAATTTTCACAGAACAATACATTAGTGAATAAATGGCTTTTTGGAGCAGTACTTGTACGTGTTCTGGTTAGAAGCATTTTTTTAACTGCCTGAAAAGTCTCTTTTGAGATAATCGGCTCGTGAGTGTTTTCTTGAATTGAAGCTTGGGCTACATCAAGAGTTTTTCGTTTTGTTGTCGTTACTGAAATTGTTTCTGTTCTGTTTTGAACAAGGTCACCACAGTAATGTTGATTGTTTAAGATATTCTTAATAGTAGTAGCGTGCCATAGAGGTGATGCATTAGACTTATTAGCAATTTGTGAAGGTGTAGGAACTTTTTCTGCTGTGAATCTTTTTGCTATTGAATCCATTCCTTTTCCATCCAAGTATTCTCTAAAGATTCGTCTAACAATTTCTGGTGTGTTATCTTCACGAATTTTTAGCTTACCCTTGTCAGAATAGTATCCATAAGGTGGATTAGAACCTACAAATAACCCTCTATTAGCTTTTGTGCGTTTGGCAGCTTTATTTCTTCGGCTACTATTCTCTGACTCGTTTTCATAAAGCCAAGCAAACAATCCAAATTTTTGAACGTCCCCGGTAATGGTATTGATTGAATTATCTAGGCATACAATATGAATATTATTTTGCAAGCAGATGTCCCGTAACTCATATGATAACCTGCCGTTACGAGCTAATCTGGAAAGTTCCTTAGTTAATATCACATCATATAATCCTGCTTTACCGTCTTCAATTAGCCTTTTCAAATCGGGTCTGTTCTCTTTTGTTCCAGATTTCTGATCCTGGTAGAAATCGTAAATTTCCCAATTATGTTCGGATACGTAATTACGGAATAAATCCTTCTGATTATCAATAGATGTTTTTTGTGAATCCATCTCTGTGGAGACACGAGCATATACTGCACATCTCAAAACACGATCACCACCATTGTAGTTAAGTATTGAGATGTTGGTGGGCTAGTTATAGTATTGACCATATTCATTTGTCTTATCTGTGGTGTATTTATATCCATTTATGTTTGTTCTCCTTATTTCTCACATCTATGTTTTAATTTTCGGTATTTCGTCCATACTACTAATAATAGTTCGGTACTTTATCCAGATTGGTATACCATTCTGGATAAAGTACCGAACAACCCTTAAATGAAACCCCTAGTTAAAGGGGTTCTGGTGATAGAACTAAGTTGATGGTGTTTTTGAAAAATTTATTGTTCGGTACTTTGTCCAGTACCTATTTAATTGGATTCGGTATTTCATCCAGATGTTAAATCAATCAGATCTGAAAAAATATTTGATTTAAAAAATAATTGTGACTCTCGGTTCGTAGAAAGGATTAGGTAGTCAACAAAATACAATACAATTAATCTCTGCTCATCTAGACCTAACTGGTGATCCAGGATTTCATTAAATCTTGAAAAAAACTGATCACTCTCTACTAGATGGTACGCTGTACGTAAATTTTCTTTGCAAATCGAGTATTCTTTTATAGAATCTTTGTGCTGTTGAATGAATTCAAGGATTTTTATTTCAAGTTCTCTATCTTGGATGTCTTTTGCTGAAATTAGCCTTTCTTCAAGAGTTTGTATGCGACAAACCTTTAGTTCGATGCTTTGTTCAACGCCTTTACTCATTTCATTAATGTATGACAATGTAATAGGTATTATTTGCTTTGTAGTAACGATTTCTTTCACACGATTAAGTATTTGAGGTATAAACCTGTTGTGAACATCTTTAATGTCAACTTTATACCCACAAGTTTTACATACATAGTAATGATAATAGTACTTAATGCTATTTCTTTTAGTAGAGGCATTATGGGTTCTAAAAAACTGATTGCAATGGCTGCATTTTACTTTGTTTAAAAATAAAAAAGGTGTATCTATTCGCCCGAAGGTTTTTTGCAATTGATTATTTTGTTTAATTAATTGAATATGAAATTTGTTAATGATAGTTTCGTGGGCCTTTTCAAAAATGAAATGCTTTTTACCATCATCATTTCTTTTGTGTATATCCCAAATTAAATTTCCAGTATATACTGGGTTTTTTATTATGTTTTCTACTGTGCTCGGTCGCCATACACCACCTTTAGGTGAAGAGATTTCTGCCTCATTTAAAATTGTGGCTATTTTTTGTAAAGATTTTCCCCAACTAGAAAGAAAAAATATGAAGTTTACAATCTCAGCATTATCGTTCGGTTCCAACTGCTTTTTCACTTGGTTATATCCAAAAGGTGTTTTTGAGCCAGGCCTAAACGAATCTTCGTTTTCTAGGTCGGCAATTAAATTACCTACTGCTCGATCAGATTTTATTTCTGATTCGTATTGAGACATTAAGAAATGCATTTTGATTTTAGAATCTTCTGGATCAATTGGTTTATTTGATTCTGTTGTGTAGACCTCAAGTTCTGGCAATATTTCTATTAATGGTCGGTAAAAGTCAATCGTAAATGAATAGCCCGTACGATCCATTCGGGAAATATCGTGGAATATTACGGTTGGAATATTCATTTCAACCATTCTCTCACCAAGTCCCATCAATTGTTTTCGTTTTGATGCTTGTTTGGAATAAGCGCTCGTAACGTCTTCAATGTAAATAAGTTCATCAGGTACAAAGAGTTGATTACGTTTAGCGAATTCTTTAATATGCTGTTTCTGAATTTCAACACTGTTATTTTTTTGTTGCTTATATGAAGAACGACGAATATATGCAAATGCTGTTTTCATATGAAATCTCCTCCATTAAAAATATATTGAGTCTGTAAATCGTGGAGATAGTCAAATTTACTAACCTCAATGTTTACCTCATTCGGATATACAAATACTTTTTTGATAAGCATTGATGTTAGAAAAAAAGAATTAGATTGCCTGCATTTATGAAGATATTTTTTCAATAGGTCTACCAAGCTCTCATTTTCTAATAAAAGTTGCTTTTTTATTTCTAATTGGCTAAGTAAATTCTTTTGAATTTCTTCCAATTTGATTAATTCAATGTAACCAGGATTGTCTCTCCATTTACTAATATCATCGATCTCTAAAATGGTCTTTTCCATTAAATTGTGTTTTTGTGCCTCTAGTGACTTAAATTCTCCATCAATATTTTTCCGAATTAGTTGAAAGTAGTGCCTTGAATCTTTCAGAAGAGTTTCTGTATTTAGACTCTCAATTGTCTTCTCAAGTGACTTTTTGACAATAAGAATTAAATCTTCTGTTGATATTAAGACTTTTGAATGTTTATGTGAACAGGAATACCAAGCTTTCACTTCAGGGACATTCAAGTGAAACTTCATTGACCGTTTACAAACACCACAACTCACCTCATAGTTATCTTGATTTTTTAAAGACTCTTCAATATCTAGATAAGTTGAAATTACGGTGCTATTATCCCGAAATTGTTGGAATTCCTCATAAGTTAAGTAAGGTTCTACGTGTAAAAGCTTATTTTTTCCAGTAGTTAGATCATACCCTGCATAAAAAGGATCCATTGCAATTTTTAGTAACACCTTTCGATCTTTGTTTAGTTTTCGCCTAAATTCCATTAAAGTAATTTCTAAATCTTTGTGTGTTGATATTTGCCTAATCTTTTTAAAGAATTCTAGTAATAAATCCTTATTTTCAGGTTCTTTTTTAAACTTCTTGTTCTCTTTAAAGTAACCAAATTTTTTAGGAGGGTACCTTTTTCTTGCTTCTTCAGTTCTTCTAGCAATGTTTTTTCCTTCAACATCACTCACGATATTCATCACACCTTCAAGTAGAGTGCTATTGGTAGATTGGTGATTACCATTTCCGGCTGAAGTATAAAATACTTTGACATTATGCTTTTTACAAAGTGAAACAAATAAATTTGATTCATAAAAGTCACGGAACAATCTTGTTCGGTCAAAAGCATAGATAATTTCAATCTGATCACTAACAATCAGTTGGATAAGTTTATTCATTTGTGGGCGATTATTAATATCTAGCTTGTTGGCTGATACGCCTTTCTCATTCATTATTAATATCTCACTGGGAATGTAATTCTTTCTGTAAATAGCATCCGCCGATTCTTGCAACTGTATATCTTGATTAGTTGTACTAACCCTTCGAAAAAAAACTTTGTACTTATTTTTATTTGCTATCGTTTGTCTCATTGTTCTTTCTTTCCTTTACTATGTTTTGATAAAGTAACTTCGCCTGAAGTCGATGAGATACATCTAATTGATCCACAATTATTCTCTGCACTAAATGTTGAAGCCAGATATTAGTTACAGAGTTTATCTCAGAATCTGCTTGTATATTAATTTTCTTCCGCATAAACACACCTCCGCATTTCATCTTTGACGGAAATAAGTGTGTTTATACGAGTAAGCAATATAACTAACTATTGCTTGAGCACTAATCTTCAAATTTCAAATCTAGTCTTAGTTGAACAGATTCCTCTTTATCTGTGGTCTTAATAATTATTTTGATAATTCCTTTCTCTTGACCAGGGAAAGACTTGATGTTAGTTTCTTTCATCTTTTAACCTCCCGTAAGTAAGAAATTGCTCTAGTAGGAATTGTGATAAGTGGCCTTCCTTCTGAAGTTTCTTTAATTTTTCTGTAAAGGTGTCTAATTCTAATCTAGTTAATGTTCTATCTTGATTTGTGTATATCAAGCACATTCACTTCCTAACTGTTCTTTTTATCTGATAGCTCTTTTGGATTTAATGGATAATCTAGCATTCTTTCTAATTTAGAGATTAATAAATCTTGGATAATAGCACTTGCATTAATTGCATTTTATTGTGTAGCATAGCAGCGGATAACTTTCAAAATTCTCTCTCCTTATTTCGGTTATACATATGTCAGAAAAAAAGTAAGTAACTAAAGCTCAATACTGATTCTTATATTTAAGTGTTTAATTATTGGTTTATTTACTTCTTAATTTCTTGCTTATAATTTTTCGAATGAATTATATTCGGTAACTTCTTTAAAAACCAATAGTTAAAAAGGAAAAATAAAAAAAATTATTTAGTTGTTTTATTGATTGAAAAATACAAGTGCTAGCAAAATAACAAAATATATTTTTTTCAGAAGAATAGAAGAGTATGAGTTTATGCTAAAATGAACTGAATAAACTGAAAAGGTGATATAGCGTTGAAAAATAAATTACATACAAAAACGAGGACATTACATTGTATATTAATCTCCTCAATCTTTTTGCTAAATGCGATAGTATTACCAACTACTTTTGCCGAGAGCTCAATTCCAATTAAACAAGTAATCTCTAAAGATGTTACAACTCAATCAACGAGTACTGGTCTCTTTAAACAAGGCGGAGGTTACCAAACAGGAAAGTACGATTTAAATGCTATTCAACCGACTGCAACGAATTGGACAAGGCAAACGCGCTTTCTTTTGGGTATTGATCCGAAGTTGAGCTGGTCTACTAATATTGGAGTTGGAAATTATTCTGGATATGGTTTATCTTCCCCCGTTATTGGAGCAGATGGAACAATTTACGTGAGAAGTGCTACTGGTTTTTTTAAAGCAATTGATAAAAATGGGCTAGTGAAGTGGTCGATTACAACTGGAGCAGATAATGGTGCTTCACCTGTAATCGCTGAAGACGGAACATTATATTTAGGGGCTATTGCAAACGGTAACGGAAGCAAAAACGGGATTTATGCAATCAATCTAGATGGAACGGAAAAATTCTTTGTTGAAACAGGTACAGGAATTGTAACATCCCCATCAATTGGTAGCGATGGAACAATCTATGTATTAGATAAACTAGGAACTTTATATGCAATTAGTCCATACGGGATGAAAAAATGGACATTTGAAACCCGTCTTTATACAAGTTATCCTACAACTCCAGTAATTGGAAAAGATGGGACAATCTACATTGTAGTAGGAGGTTCAATATTTACGATTAATGCAAAAGGAGAAATGATTGGAAGAATTGCGGTTTACTACAGTGATGCAGTATTATCAACACCAACTATTGGGGAAGACGGTACTCTTTATTTACTTGATAATTCCGGTGGTTTATACGCTGTAGGTCCAGACGGGAATAGAAAATGGTCGGTATCGTTAGAGAATATGTCTCCAAATCCAAGTTCTCCAGTCATTGCAGCAGATGGGACAATTTATGTTTTTGATCAAAAAAAATTATACGCTTATCTGCCAGATGGGACAGTCAAATGGACCATTCCTGTTAGTGTAAATTCGCTCCCGATTTTAGGAAAAGACGGAACAATTTATCTAACTGCAACTGTCCCATCTGCCCTACTAAACAGTAGGGCAACGGCAGCTGAAGCATTTAATAGTAAAGGTGAATATTTATGGTCTATTTCTTTAGGTGATTCCGTACCATTCGATCTTCCATTAACCATTAATAATGATGAATTTTATGCATACGCATCTAACGGCTATCTTTATTCATTTACAACTACAGATGTAATCGCGCCTGACGTACCTATTGTCGATGAAGTTACTGATCAATCATTAAGTATCACAGGAAAAGCGGAGCCTGGTTCTTCAATAACAGTAACATCAGAACAAACAAACATTGCTAGTGGTATAACAAAGCAAGATGGAGCATTTAGCATACCAATTAATTATTTAAAAGCGGGGACGCAATTAACATTTGTTGCTACAGATGCAGCAGGAAATAGTAGTGATGCCACTAAAATTATTGTAAAAGATGTTACATCACCTACAACACCAACAGTAAATGAGGTAACAGATCTAACTACGAATATAAATGGTGAAGCAGAACCAGGTTCAACAATTAATGTGAAGTCTGGACAAGAGATACTTGGTAAAACCATTACAAACGAGAATGGTAGTTTCACAGTATTGATTGATAAGCAGAAAGCGGGAACAAAATTATTCGTTACTTCAACTGATGATTCGGGAAATGTAAGTGAAGCTACTGAAATAATTGTAAAAGATACTACTAAACCGGTTATCAACGGAGTAAAAGATGTAACTATAAATATAGGTGAAATTTTTGATACTTTAAAAGGTGTGACTGCTGAGGACGGTTTAGATGGGAATTTAACTGATTATATACGTGTTATTGGAACGATTGATAACTCAAGACCAAATACATCTACTTTAACGTATATTGTGACTGATAAATCAGGAAATAAAACTACACTCTCTAGAAAAATTACAGTTATTGATAATATTAAACCCGTAATTTTAGGGGGAACTACCAAATCCATTGCAATTAATTCAATTTTCGATCCATATGATAGCGTATATGCGTATGACAATGTAGACAATGATCTTACTGAAAATATGAAAGTTAGTGGTACGGTTGATACGAAGAAAAAAGGGGAATACACCTTAACTTATACTGTTTCTGACAAATCGGGAAATACGACCGCCGTTATAAGAAAAATAACGGTATATGATAATGTAAAACCAATTATCACCGGAGCAACTAGTAAAACCATTGCGATCGGAACAGGTTTCAATGCTAAAACTGGAGTATTTGCAACAGATAATGTAGATGGTAGTTTAACAAATATTATTAAAATAAGTGGTTCGGTAAATACAAAAGCAAAGGGTACCTATACATTAACTTATTCCGTTTCAGATACTTCAGGGAATGTAACAACTGTTATAAGAAAGATAACTGTCATTGATAACATAAAACCAGTTTTTACTGGAGCAACAAATAAAACTATCAAACTAAATTCAACTTTCAATCCAAGAACAGGTGTGACTGCAAAAGATAATGTAGATGGTGACTTAACTAAGTCAATCGTTATTACTGGTAGTGTAAACACTAAGAAAAGAGGAACTTACACCTTAACGTATACTGTATCGGATAAATCAGGAAATAAAACGATTATTACTCGGAAAATTACGGTATCTTAGAAAAGTTGTTTAATAATAAATAGTCTAGTTTAGAAAAAAGGCCTAGTTCATATCTAGGTCTTTTATTTTTAGATGAAGCGAGTTTTTTCCGAATCCATAAGAAATAAACACTCTAAACATTTTTATTTTTCATTAAGAGTTCTTTAATTAACTTAATAATAGTATCAAAGATTAAAAAAACAATGGCTAAGTATGAAGACATTTACTGAGGTTATTCGAAATCAATAGAGTAGTATAAAACTTGATATAAAATTTGAGGGGTACGAGTCATAGTATTTTTAAGGTAGTGTAGTTCAGAGAATAAAGAACTTTAAATAGCAAATAATTATTACTGATCTAAATTTTTGTACAGGTATTATAAATAAAAAATATAAACTATACAAAAACTTAGTATGTACAATACTAAGTTTTTGTATTATATTTAACTTAACAAAATGAATAAATGTTTTAGGAGGAATTAAGTATGGGAAAAATAAATTACGCAAAAGAGATATACGACATTATAAAAACTACAAATTTTACTAGAAATACAAGTGATCCGGAAACAAATTTACTTTTGACAGGTACTGTTTTAGCTATTGCAAAACAAAATGGTTTGGAACTTACTAAAGTAATCCAAAGCCAAAATATTTTAGAAAAAGTCGAAAAAATTATTAGTGACATTCAACTAGAAGTTTACTTTAAGAAACTGATGCTAGAAATATTTAAAAATACTTTTACTGCAAAGCTAACAAATTCTTTGGTAAATGTTCTCTCATTTATAGAGCAGAATTTAAAAAATCTTTCAATGGGCGTAGTCTTTGATGAATTAATCGAATATGTAGGGATAGAAAGTAGAGATTTATTCCTGACACCACAGAGTATAAATAGGATATCTATAAATTATTTATTAGATCAAAAGTCTTCAATATCTACTTTTCACGATGGAACTGCAGGATATGGACAAACTGCAATGATGTTTGCCAAGGAATTTCCAAATAGTCGTTTAGCTTTTCAAGAAATCAATCCTATGGCTGCAACTGTATTACGATTAAGACTTTTCTTAAATGACATAGAAGCTACTGTCGCGGTAGGGGATTTAATAAAGAAACCTGCATATATAGAAGGAAATAAGCTAATACAATTTGATCGAGTATTTATGGCTCCACCATTCGGGCTTCGTTTAACTGAAGAACAACAAATTGATATGAAATATGATCCGTTTAACCGATTTATATATGGAATTCCTCCTCGCTCCCAAGGTGATTTAACATTTTTAAGTTGCGGTTTAAGTGCAACAAAAGAAGATGGGAAAGCAGCATTCTTATTACCAATGGGGGTTTTATTTAGAAGTGGTCCTGAAAAAGAAATTCGTCAACGATTGATTGACTTTGATGTGATCGAGGCGATCGTCTCTTTACCACCATTACTACAACCGTACACAGGTATTAAAACGGTACTTTTACTTTGTAACAAAAATAAGTCTGAATCTCGTAAAGGTAAAATTTTAATGATCAACGCTGAAGCTTTAGGAGATATGGTCAATAAAAGAGATTTGGTATTGAAAGAGAAAAAAATTGAATTAATTAATGATATAATTTCTATGGGTAAAGAAATTGAGGAAATTAGTCGATTTGTATCAAATGACGAAATTAATTCAGCTCAGTTGACACCTAATAATTACATTTACAAGACAGAAACCCAAGTTAGTGAATTTGGTACTATAGCTATTGATATGGACGCATTAAGTAACATTCAAACAAAACCATTATCAGAATTAGTAGATTTCTATCGAGGCTATAATGCTTCTACGAAAGACGAAAATGAAAACGGTGATTACTCAGTTGTAAAAATTTCTGATATTCAAGATGGTTTAGTGAATTTGGAGAGTGTAACTCGTTATTCAATTACAAATAAAGCGAAAGTTGATAATAATCTTATTCAACAAGGAGATGTTTTATTGTCAATTCGTGGAGTGAACAGGAAAGCAGCTTTATTCACTAGTGAACGTGATGATGTGTTGTCATCTCAAAACTTTGCAGGCATTCGTTGTGGTGAATTACTAGATCCAAAATTTTTACTACTATATTTTGAGTCACCGATCGCACAATTCTACTTTGATAAACATACAACAGGTTCTACTATTATGACGTTATCAATGAAGGACCTAAAGGATTTACCGGTTCCGCTTATTTCATTAGACGAGCAATGTAAAATTGTTGAGGCTTATGATGCTGAAAAACGTAAAATCAATGATGAATTAGCGCGTTTGGAAGAACGTCAAAAGGAGTTAAAGCTCGAAGTATATGAAGCAATGGGAATCAATAAAGCCTTTACATTGTTGTAATGACTTTGATTTCTAAGTATAAGGAGGAAACGGGATGATTACAGGCGAAATTAAAAATAAAATTGATGGGATATGGACAACTCTATGGACAGAGGGTAACACGAACCCGCTAACAAATATTGAACAATTAACATATTTATTATTCATTAAAGGCTTAGATGAAAGTGAATTACGAAAAGAAAATGAAGCGTCATTTTTAGGCTTAGAACATAAAGGTATTTTCTCAGAGGCACCAACAAGTTTTAATGCACTTCAAAAAGAACATTGGCCGAAAATGCGTTGGACTCAATTTAAACAGCTGCCAGCAGATGAAATGCACCAAGTAATGGTAAATACTACCTTCCCTTTTATTAAAACATTAGGAGGTAAAGAAGAGTCAGCATTCTCTAAGTATATGAAGGACGCTTCGTTCCAAATTAATAAGGCAGCTACTCTTCAAAAAGTTGTGACAGCCCTTGATAGTATTTCAATGGAAGATCGTGATACACAAGGTGACATCTATGAGTATTTATTATCAAAATTACAAACATCAGGTACAAACGGTCAATTCCGTACTCCACGTCACATCATAAATATGATTGTAGAATTAATGAAACCAACACCGGAAGACTCAATTATTGATCCTGCAATGGGGTCTGCGGGTTTTTTGGTATCAGCAAGTGAATATTTACGAAAAAAGCATCAAGATTTATTCCTAATACAAGAGTTAATTGAACATTTCCATAGCACAATGTTCTACGGAAATGATATGGATACAACGATGTTACGTATTGGAGCAATGAATATGATGTTACACGGTGTAGATGAACCAAATATCGAATATCGGGATTCAGTTTCAGAAGAAAATAAAGATCAAGATAAATATACATTGGTGTTAGCAAATCCTCCATTTAAGGGATCTGTTGATAAAGAATCTATTGCCAATGATTTAAGTTACGTAATTAGTAAAAATTCAAAATCTGCTAAAACAGAATTATTATTTTTAGCTCTTATACTTCGTACTTTAAAGCCAGGAGGACGCGCAGCGGTAATTGTACCAGATGGTGTATTGTTCGGTAGCTCTAATTCACATAATGCAATTCGTAAAGAAATTATTGATAATAATAAACTGGATGCGATTATTTCGATGCCAAGTGGAGTATTTAAGCCGTATGCCGGAGTATCAACAGGTATTATGATTTTTACAAAAACAGGTACAGGAGGTACTGATAAAGTTTGGTTCTATGATATGAAAGCGGATGGATTTACTTTGAATGATCACCGTACACCAATTGAAGAAAATGATATTGATGATATAATTTCTCGTTTTCATAACTTAAATGGTGAAACTGAACGAAAACGTACAGAGCAATCATTCTTTGTATCCGTAGAAGAAATTCGTGAGCAAGGATATGATTTGTCGATTAATAAGTATAAAGAGTTTGTGTATGAGGAAATTGAATATAAATCAACAAATGAGATATTTAAAAGCATTGAACTAATGGAAAAAGTAATCATAGAAGATATTTCAAGTTTAAAAGCAATGCTACAGGTGATGCAAAATGAAGAGTGACCAAAAAGAGTTAAAAAAATTTATTAAACAAATTAGAGGTATTTCGTATAAACCTCACCAAGTAATTGAAGTGTGGAAAGAAGGGTACATTCCGTTATTAAGAGCAACTAATATTTTAGATGGGGATTTAGATTTAGAAAATGTCATATATGTTGAAGAATCCTTAGTAAAAGAGGAACAGTTACTACAAAAAGGTGATATACTAATCGCCGCATCTAGTGGAAGTTTAAAAGCAATAGGAAAGTCAGCATTGTTTAAAAGTAACGGTAAGTTCACTTTTGGTGCATTTTGTAAGGTTGTTCGTCCAACTGACATTCAGGCAGAGTATTTAGCTCATTATTTTAAAACATCAACTTTTAGAAATACTATTCAGAATCAAATCAATGGTGCAAATATAAAAAATATGAAGAACGAACATATAGATAATTTAAGTATTTATATTCCAGATTCAAACAAACAACTTCAAATAGTTAATTTATTAAATTTAGCTAGAAATTTAATAAATAAACGCCTATCACAAATAGCAGAGTTAAACGATTTAACACAAAGTCTATACTACGAGATGTTTGGTGATAATAAAAAATTATCAAAAGTCAATATTGAGCAAGTTGTAGATTCAATTGAGGCCGGTTGGAGTGTTTCAGGAGAAGAACGCCCAAAGGAGCAAAATGAAGTTGCTGTTTTAAAGATAAGTGCTATTACAAAAGGAAAATTTAATGAGAATGAATATAAAGTTCTAAATTCAAATTTAAAAATAAAAAAAGCAGTGTATCCTCAAAAAGGTGATATTTTATTCAGTCGAGCAAATACAAGAGAGTTAGTAGGAGCTTCAGTCATAGTTCCAAAAGATTATGAAGATTTAATTTTACCAGATAAGCTTTGGAAAATTAACTTAAACAAAGAAATAATAACACCTGAATATTTTTATACAGTAATAAACACAAAGAGGGTCCGGGACGAATTTTCTAAAAATGCGACTGGTACAAGTGGATCAATGTTGAATATATCTATGCAAAAATTTAAAAAAGTTGAAATTAATTTACCTTCGATTGAAAAACAGCAATTATTTAGTACGAAATTTGTGGAAATCCAACAAATGAAGCAGAAATTAATTAAAGCAGAAGAGGATATGAATGTTCTATATCGCTCTCTTCTTCAATCAGCATTTAAAGGAGAGTTTGCAAGTTAAAGTTTAATTTGTATAACCTAAAGGAGTTGAATCAATGTCAAACTTTGTTTTTTTAAAGTCTAAAAATACATTTAATAGTTTTGCTTATGCTTGTGTAGAAGCTGAGAAAGCAATGCAAATAAGTCCAGCAACGTGTGCGATTTTATCGCGCCGTGCGCTGGAACTTGCTGTTAAATGGGTGTATCAGTTTGATAATGATGTGAAGATTCCGTATCAAGATAATCTATCCAGTTTAATTCACGATCGTCATTTCCTAGGCATTCTTGATGAAGAATTATTACCGATGTTGAAATATATAGTGAAGCTAGGGAATGCTGCTGTACACACGAATGTAGCGATAACACGTGATGAAGCTGTTTTATCACTACATAATTTACATCAATTTATTTCCTGGATTGATTATTGTTATGCAGAAGAATATACAGCACTAGATTTTGATGAATCCCTTCTTTATACAGCAGAGTATAAAAGGGAACGACCTGAAGAACTTAACAATTTATATGAAAAGTTAAGTGCTAAAGATAAATCATTAGAAGATTTACGTAAACAAAATGAAGAACTTCGCCAACAATTAACTGCTAATCGTCAAGCACAGCAAGATGATTACAGTTTCCAGGTTGATGAAATTTCAGAATTAGAAACACGTAAACATTACATTGACTTAGATTTAAAATTAGCTGGTTGGGAGATTGGTAAAAACGTAATAGTTGAGTATCCCGTGATAGGTATGCCATATAATATGGGAGAAGGGTTTGTTGATTATGTATTACTTGGAACAAATGGCAAAGTGTTAGCTGTTGTTGAAGCAAAAAGAACTTCAAAAGACGCTAAAGCTGGTCGTCAACAAGCAAAATTATATGCAGATTGCATTGAGCAAGCGCAAAAAATTAGACCAGTTATTTACTATACAAATGGTTTTGAAACTCAATTTTGGCACGACGATTATTCAGCACGCCGTACTTCCGGATTTTATACTCAAGATGAGTTGCAGCTAATCATTGATCGTCGAAAGTTGAAAAAACCTTTATCTAATATTGAAATAAATGAAGAAATAACAAACCGTTATTATCAAAAAGAGGCAATTTTGGCTGTGTGTGAGGCATTTAGTCACAATCAACGTAAAGCATTGCTTGTAATGGCAACTGGTAGCGGGAAAACACGTACCGCTATTACATTAATAGATGTATTGACCAATCACCACTGGATTAAAAACGTATTGTTTTTAGCAGACCGTAAATCACTTGTGAAGCAAGCATTTCGTAACTTTAATACGTTATTACCAAACTTGTCGCTATGTAATATGCTAGAGAAAAAGTCTAATCCTGAAGAAGCACGTATGGTATTTTCAACTTACCCAACAATGATGAATGCGATTGATGAAGTAAAAAGTAAAAAAGGTAATCGTTTATTTACAATAGGCCATTTTGATTTAATCATTATTGATGAATCACACCGCTCCATTTATCAAAAATATAAAAGTATCTTTGATTATTATGATGGAATGCTTGTCGGTCTTACAGCTACGCCAAAAGATGAACTAGATAAAAATACTTATACGATTTTTGATTTAGAAAATGGTGTGCCGACTTTTGCGTATGAGCTAGCCAAAGCTGTAGAAGACGGTTATTTAGTGGATTATCGTACGCGTGAAACAACATTAAAGATTTTAGATGATGGAATTCGATATGATGATTTATCGAAAGAAGAACAGGAAGAGTTTGAAGATATTTTCGAAGACGAACCAAACGTAAAAGATATTGATAGCGCAGCTATTAATAACTTCGTCTTTAATAAAAATACAATTGATCACGTACTACAAGATTTAATGGAGCACGGCATAAAAGTAGAGGGTGGAGATAAATTAGGGAAAACGATTATCTTTGCGAAAAATCATAAACACGCGGAAGCAATTAAAGAGCGCTTTGAATTAAAATTCCCTGAATTTGGTGGTAACTTTGCTGAAGTAATTGATTACAGTGTTAATTACTATCAAACGTTGATTGATGACTTCTCAGATAAAAAGAAAATGCCTCAAATTGCTATTTCTGTAGATATGCTAGATACAGGAATAGATGTACCAGAAGTAGTAAATTTAGTTTTCTTCAAAAAGGTACGTTCAAAGACGAAATTCTGGCAAATGATTGGCCGCGGTACACGTTTATGTAAAGATTTATTTGGTCCTGAAATGGATAAAAAGTACTTTTTGATTTTTGATTATTTGTGTAATTTTGAATATTTTCGCGCTAATGAAAAAGGAGAAGAATCTAAAAACCAGCAAACTTTAACAGAAAAACTTTTCAATTCAAAGGTGGAAATTGTGCGAGAGCTTCAGGATATTCAGTACCAAGATGAACCATATTCCAGTTATCGTGAGCAGCTTTTAAAAGATATTTTATCGGATGTACGATCGTTAAATGATGAAAATTTCCGTGTCCGCCAATATTTGCAATACGTGCATAAATACCAAAATTCGGATAATTGGAAAGCAATATCCGTTGTTCAAATTAATGAAGTAAAAGAAAATTTAGCACCGTTAATTGCACCGATTGATGATGATGAATTAGCAAAACGCTTTGACTTATTAATGTTAACAATTGAATTGGCTATCTTACAATCAAACAATGCAACTAAATCAATTCGACGAGTAGTCGATACTGCAGAAGCACTTTCAAAATTAGGCACAATTCCACAAGTAATGGAACAAAAAGAAATTATTAAAGAAGTGAGAACTAGTGAATTTTGGCAAGGAGCATCGATTGTGGATTTAGAAAAAGTTCGAATCGCTCTTCGTGATTTAATTCGTTATATTGAACGCTCACGACAAAAAGATTATTACACAGATTTTAAAGATGAAGTAATGGAAGTAAGAGAAAATGCTTCCATTTTAAATGTAAATGATCTTCAAAGCTATCGTAAAAAGGTAGAACATTATTTAAAAGAACATCAACACGAAGATACATTGGCAATTTACAAATTACGTAACAATAAGCCCTTAACCAAACAAGACGTCGATTATTTAGAGAATATTTTATGGAATGAATTGGGCTCAAAAGAACAGTATGAAAAAGACTTTGGTGATACACCAATTACAAAGCTTGTTCGTAAGATTGTAGGCTTAGATCGTCGAGCGGCTGTTGAGGCATTTTCTACATTTTTATCGGTAGAAAAACTAAATCTTCAACAAACGAAATTTGTTGAGTTAATCATTGATTATGTTGTTAAAAACGGTACACTTGAGCGTCAAGCATTGCAACAAGATCCATTTACAACTTTAGGAGGTATTACAGTTGTCTTTAAAGATCAATTGCCAAAAGCAAAAGGGATTTTGGAGATACTTGATACTATTAAGCGTAATGCAGAGGAGATTTCTTAATTATCAACTTAGTTACGGATGTAATTTAGCTTTATTGAATGAAAAATTTTCCAATTTTAAGTTTTCGGAAAATTGTTGATGTTGTATAATTTTAATGGGGGTTGTACGAAATTATCGAGGGGGAAATTATGTGAGTTCCAACGAAATTATTTTAAGTTCATCAGCAGAAATAGCTAATGTTACAAGCGATGATGTACATTCTATTATTAAAAAGACACTTTTAAATGTTCGTGAAGATATGCAAGATAATCCTTATATTGAAGAAACATTAAGGGTCTTACCTGTTGGGGGATATCGTAGTGCAATAGGTGCATTTTGGAATGCAGTAGTAGACGATTTAAGAAATAAAATACTGTTTAGGAGTATCTCGTTATTTAATAAAGAAATGCAATTGAGTAGAGAGATAAAAACGTATGAGGATTTCCAAAACTACGTAAATGATGACCAATTAATTGAAGGTGCGTACAAAATTGGAGTAATTGGCTGGGAAGCTAGTAAAGTATTAAGGCACGCTAAAGAGACAAGACATATTTTTAGTGGACATCCTAAAAGTTCAGATCCTTCGATTATTAAAGTTCTTGCAGTAATGGATGATTGTATAAAATACGTTCTAAACGAAGAGTATCCTATGCAAATCATCGATATTGATGAGTATATTACATTAATGTCAACTGAAGATTATGATAGAAATGCTATTGGAATTGAAAATGCCCTTGGGGATCTTCCTGATAGATATAAAAATGAGCTATCGAATAAATTATTTACAGCATATGTTCATTCAAATAGTAGTACCATACTGCGATCTAACATCGAATTTTGTTCCCCTATCTTATGGAAAGTACTTCCTAAAGAGGTTAAAATTCAAATAGTTAGAAGAGTAGACCAAGAAATAACTAAAGGAAATTCTACATCGATTGAACTTGCTTTCTCATTTGTTGAAAATGTTGGTGGAAATGTTTACTTGTCATTAAATGCAAAGAAATATATTATTGAGCCAATTATCAATGAACTCGAAGCGAATTTAGATGTATTTAATATTGAAGATAAATGCGTAAAAGAGTTAGAGCGATTTGAAAGTAATATCCCTGTAGAATTGTTACCTAGATATGTTAATGCTTTAACACAAACATATGTAGGACATACCGGAGGGTCTGCTTATTTTGCGAGAACAGACTTTTATGCTGACGGAGCAAGTGTGAGAGTCCCAGGGATGTTCGAAAAGTTTGACGATTCAGCAGCGGATGCTTTTATTAATTCAATAAAAACGAATAGACGCCTTAAGCAAAGAATTAACAATCCTGCAAAATTGAGGAGATTGCGCTCTCTGGGAAACATTGTTTTGGAAAGAGTTTCGGAAAATTATCACGATAAACAACTTTTGAGGTATTTAGTGGACGAAACCAAAGAAAAGGAATTTTTCGAAGCTATTAAAGGATAAAGTTACTTCTTTTCCTACTAATCTGTGTGTCTACTAATAAAGATATGGGATTCTTTGAATGGTACAGTCTTTATTATCAGTTGATGATGATAAAGGGTTAACTTGGGTCAACAAATGGTAAATTTGTTGGCTTTTTTATTAGTCTCATTATAGTTGCTTTTACATTCATTTTTAGGGGAATAGCTGGGGGAAAGCTTTCCAGAAATGATTTAAGAGAAAAAGAGTTTAAAATATGCTGTACTTATTGGATAGGCTACACTTAGTTGGACAGAATTTTTAAGGTCAAGTAGACTACATATAAAAACATTTGAGGAGAATCTACATGGCCAAAAGAGAACGCCGAACCTTTACTGAAGATTTCAAGCAACAGA
>NZ_JAGHKQ010000017.1 GCF_017742235.1 Bacillus sp. 165 | reverse complement strand
CTGTCTAGACAACGCTTGCGTTGAATCATTCTTCTCACACTTCAAATGTGAATTGGTGTATCTATCTAATTTTAATTCAGAACAGGAACTTATTCAAGCGATTGAAGAGTATATCCACTTCTATAATCATGAACGGTCACAAAAACGACTCAACCGTTGTTCCCCTGTAAAATACAGGTTAACAACGGTTGCTTAGTCGGTCTTATTTAAATGTGTCTACTTGACAGGGGTAAGTCCAGATCACACAGTCTTTTTTTGTTGAAAGGAATCAATTATCCAGCCTGACCGATGAAGAAGAACAGAATGCCAAGTACAGTTATCAATAGAAACCAGGTTATGAGATTACGTAGACTAGGGACAGGGCCGTCTCCTATCACCTTGCAACCAAGAGGGACAAAGGCGATGCAAAGCCCAACAGTAGCGATAACCGAGAATGGAGTGGTACCTTTGAGAACACCTAGAGGGAGTGCTGACATTAACCCTAGAGAGACAGAACGGAGCAGACCAAGAGTTTTAGAAAGATAAGCGCCAATTGCAAGGATAATCCATCCGAATAAGATGGCGGGAGAAAAGGTATGAAAAATGTGAAATGCTCCGTATGAATCGGCAATACTCTTAGTTGTTTCTTCCAATCCTTGAATACGAACCAGTTGAAAGGCAAGATGGTCAATACCTGCATGAAATGCACGAGCAAAGAGCCCGAATATAGCGAAGGTCCCACCCCAAAATGCCCAGTTTGGTTTATTGATACTAATCAGTCTTATCAACGTCATAACGGCGGGCCACATGAGAACATTACCTGCGATAAACATGCTGTATGATGCAGTCATAAGGGTTGGATATTCTTTGAAGGCCGCAAGCTGTTGGGGAAAGAAGAAGTGGAATGGAAATCGAAGAACGACTCCGGCAAGTAAAAGGATGGGACCTAAAAGCATAGTAAACCCTCCCAGCCAACGCCCTGGAAACCAAAAATTATTTTGACCTAACTTTGTTGTAAGACCTTCCTGCATAACAACACCCCGATACAGTATGATTTGTTTTCAATGTATAGCATACCAGTTTATTCTACAAATAATGTGGACAATCTTTAGGGACTAATTTGTAAGTGAAGCGTCTCCATTTCTTGTAAACAGTTTCTTCCAGAAACAATTGTGTGCGTTATAATAATTTACATACAATTTCCATTATTGTAAAAACAGCATCTTCTCTATGCTACAATATAGTAGTATAAGCAAATAAGAGGAGTGGAGAAGGATGGAAACGTTGCATATTGGAGAGATAAAAGCAACTTGGCTGCGAGGCGGAAATACGCACTTAGACGGCGGAGCTATGTTTGGAGTGGTTCCAAAGGCGCTATGGTCCCGAAAGTATGAGCATAATGAAGCGAATCAAATTCATTTGCGAACCGACCCGATTTTATTGCAAACAAAAGCTGGTAACATGTTGATTGATTCTGGAATTGGCAATAATAAAATGAATGAGAAAATGAAGCGCAATCAAGGTGTGACAGAAGAGTCTTCTATTGAGCAATCACTCGCTCAGTTAGGGTTGACCACCGATGATATTGGTTATATACTCATGAGCCACTTGCATTTTGACCATGCATCAGGATTGACCAAGTGGGAAGAAGACAAGCTGGTATCTACTTTTAAAAATGCCATTATTTACACTTCTGAAGTGGAATGGGAGGAAATGAAGAATCCTAATATTCGCTCTCGAAATACGTATTGGAAGGAAAATTGGGAGCCGATTGCTCATCAAGTAAAGCCATTTAAAGAGCAAGCGGAGATTACTAATCAAGTAAAGATGGTACATACTGGCGGGCACAGCGATGGACATGCCATTATCATAATACAAGATGGAAGTGACGCAATGTTGCATCTTGGTGATTTACTCCCTACCCATGCTCATCAAAATGCACTTTGGGTGATGGCATATGATGATTATCCGATGACATCCATTTATCAGAAACAAGAATGGATAAGCTACGGTATTGAACAGAATGCCTGGTTCAGCTTTTATCACGATGCGTACTATCGTGCTGTGAAGTGGGATAAAGAGGGTAAGGTAACAGAAAAGTTGGAGAGGAAATAAAAACCCCTAAAAAGGGGTTTTTTAATGAACAGGCTTAAGCCTGTTTTACTTCTAAAATTGCTCCAGTGCTAGAATCCACTAAGAATTCCAAGCGGTTTTGCACACCGTCAATAATGGCGGTGATGCCACCACGGTATACATCATAAGTTAAGTCGTATTGTTCAAATACTTCCGGCACCATATGAATCCAAGAGCCTGTAATTTCACCTTTTTTTGAAAATGTTCGTTTGGCAATATTTAACGCTTTTTCAGCTGATATATGTTGTTTCGGTAATTTATTTCCAATTATGTATCCAGCAGCTAAGCCTAAGCCTAAGCCTGCAAATAAGCTTTTCCAGTTCATTCATTTCACCTCATTTGTATTTGAATCTAACACAAGTATAATCGAATTATAAAAAAGTTGCTAATCCCAATTGAAAAAAGAAGAAACTAGAAAGATTTTAAAAATTTCGATACAATAGATTATAATGCTAGTATACATAAATGCATTCCATTTTATGAAAAAGGAGTCTATATAAATGAACCAAAGTACAATGGAACTGTTCAAAACGTTAACAGAGCTTCCGGGTGCGCCGGGCTTTGAGCATGAGGTACGCCGTTTTGTGAAGAGTGAGCTTGCAAAATATTCAGATGAAATTATTCAAGATCGTTTAGGAAGCATTTTCGGTGTGAAAAAGGGCGATGAAAATGGTCCGCGTGTAATGGTTGCCGGTCATATGGACGAGGTTGGCTTTATGGTAACGCAAATCACGAAAAATGGAATGCTTCGTTTTCAGCCACTTGGCGGATGGTGGAGCCAAGTGTTATTAGCTCAGCGAGTGCAAATTATTACAGAAAAAGGGCCAATTGTCGGCGTTGTAGCATCTATTCCTCCGCATCTGTTAAGCGACGAGATGCGTTCTAGACCGATGGACATTAAAAATATGCTTATCGATATTGGCGCAGATGATTATGACAACGCTATTGAAATTGGTATTAAGCCAGGGCAGCAAATTGTACCGATTTGTCCGTTCACTCCTATGGCAAATGAGAAAAAGCTGTTAGCTAAGGCATGGGATAATCGTTACGGTGTCGGCTTAGCGATTGAACTGCTGCAAGAATTAAAGGGTGAAAAGCTTCCGAATCTTTTATATTCTGGTGCAACAGTACAAGAAGAAGTAGGTCTTCGCGGAGCGCAAACAGCTGCAAATATGATTGATCCAGATATTTTCTATGCACTGGATGCAAGTCCAGCAAATGATGCTTCCGGTTCAAAGACAGAATTTGGTCAATTAGGGAAAGGTGCATTGCTGCGTATTTTGGACCGCTCTATGGTAACGCATAAAGGTATGGTGGAATTTGTATTAGATACAGCAGAAACAAATAAGATTCCATATCAATACTTTGTTTCTCAAGGCGGAACAGATGCGGGACGTGTACATACAAGCAACTCAGGTGTACCATCTGCTGTCATTGGTATTTGCTCTCGTTATATCCATACACATGCATCCATCATGCATGTAGATGACTACGCAGCTGCAAAAGAGCTGTTAGTTAAACTGGTAAAAGCAACGGACCGTACAACGGTAGAAACAATTAAAAATAATGGATAATATAAAAGGAAGGACCGCTTGCGGTCTTTCTTTTTTTACATACGAATGAAAAGATTGAAGGTTCGGAGCAATTAATTTGCAACTGGAGCAATTAAGAATCAATTCGGAGCAATTAATACGAAAATGACGCAATTAACAATTGGGTTTGATATTATTTTTCTGAATGAAAAATTTATACAATGTAAGGAGCATTCAAAAATGAATATTGCAGTTGGCTCGTTAAATAAAACAAAGGTAGGGGCTGTAGCCCAAGCGTTTATAGAGAAATCGGTCACCATTATTCCTATCTCTGTCCCTTCCGGTGTGTCGGCGCAGCCTTTTTCTGATGAGGAAACGATGGAAGGAGCACTCAATCGTGCTAATGCAGCTTTGAATGAAACAGGAGCTGATATTGGAGTTGGTCTGGAAGGAGGCGTAGTAGAAACTGCATACGGGTTGTTTCTTTGCAACTGGGGAGCACTTGCTGTTTATAACGGAGTAACTGTCGTTGCGGGTGGTGCACGGATTAAGCTTCCGGATGAGTTTTTGACGCCTTTAAAAGAAGGTGCTGAGCTGAGCCAGGTGATGGACGCTTATACAAAGCGTAACGATATTCGAAGCAATGAAGGAGCTGTCGGTATTTTTACAAGCGGCTATATTAACCGGGAAGAAATGTTTACGCATGTTGCTAAGCTTCTTGTCGGGCAATACAAATATCAAATGAGGTGAATATCTCAATTATAAATGTAAGAGTGTATTAGTGGATTTCTGTGTGAACCTTTTGTACTATGAAAGAAAGACTACTTGGGAGGCATATTTATGAAAAAAATTGAGAGTGTTGAACAATTTCATGAAATCAAGCAAGAAGAGAACGTTATTTTTTTATTCTCAGCAGATTGGTGTCCGGATTGCCGTTTTATTGACCCGTTTATGCCGGAAGTAATAGAGAAGTATAAAGACTGTTCGTTTTATTATATAGATCGCGATAAATTTATCGATTTATGCATTGAGCTTGATGTATTTGGTATTCCAAGTTTTATCGCTTATAATAAAGGAAGCGAAATCGGCCGTTATGTGAACAAGGACCGGAAAACGCAGGAGGAAATCGAAGAGTTTATCGAGAACTTGAAATAGAATAGCTAGGTGAGCACAACCTCCATCTATATGCTCTCGTATTGGATTGAAAGGAGGAAGCAGCATGAAAATGAACAGCAAGCTGTTAAAGGAAGCACTCATAACACGATTAGAAAGACCAGAGTGGGCAGTCCGACATGATCGTGAAAAAGATACGCTTCGCTTTGAACATAAAGAAACAAAAAAAGGGATTACTATTTCACTTCCTGGAGTAATGGCGAAATGGCATACAAAAAAAGAAAAAGCCATTGAGGAAGTAGCGTATTATGTAGAAGAAGCATTAGTTGCGATGCATAGTGAAACAACCGCAGAAAAAACAAAAATTTTTCCTGTTATACGTTCCACATCATTTCCGACAGAAAGCTCTGACGGGAAATGCTTGATTACGGCAGAGCATACAGCAGAAACGCGTATTTATTATGCAGTAGATTCTGGTACGACGTATCGCTTAATCGACGAAGAATTGCTGCAAACATTAGGATATGATGAGCAGCAAGTGAAAGAAATGGCTTTGTTTAATATTCGTTCTCTATCTACAGAGGTTAAGCAAGATGAAGTAGCAGGCAATGTTTTTTATTTTGTTCGTGCGAATGACGGATATGACGCGAGCCGTATTCTAGATGAATCGTTGTTGCACAGTTTTAAGGAAAAAGCTGTGGGAGAAATGGTTGTAGCGGTTCCGCACCAAGATGTATTAATTATAGGTGACATTAGAAATGAAACTGGATACGATGTGCTAGCACAAATTACAATGAAATTTTTTATGGAAGGCCGCGTACCGATTACATCGTTATCCTTTGTATATGAAAGTAATGAATTGGAGCCCATCTTTATTTTGGGGAAAAAACGCATTAAAGAATAGCTATGGTAAAGGTTGGATACAGCCGCTAGAGATACTAGCGGTTTTTTTATTGAGTGAAGAAAAAACAAAACATTTCCCGAGCAATTTTACTTCGAATTCTCATTTTTAGAGGATTTTCGTCTGCAAAGTCAGTCGATTGCTGTTAAAATAAAGTGAAAACTCTATTTGCAGAGTGTTAAAGCATATGAACTTTAGGAAAGAGGGGGAGTCTATGCTAGATTGGATGAAAAAGTTTTTGAATAAAGAGGAAGAACAGTCAAGCAACGCTGTTCCTTTACATGAGAATAAGCCACCTCAAAAGGGAGAAATGGAAACCAGAGTTTCTTATCAATATCCGAGTGGTAAATTTCGGTTTCCATTAATTCCAGATGATAAACAGCGTACTCCACAACGCATAGAAAAGGAAAAACAGGTAAAATCGATGAAGCCTGTTCAAAACTTGAGCTCTATTCTAAATGTGCAGCCTGTTCGGGAAGCTAGAGTTGTTCAAAAAGTGCAGCCGGTACAAACGGAGCAGAAGCAGGTGAAAGCTCCTGTGAAGGAGCTTCATCGAACAAAACTGAGTGAATCTAACAGACGACCGTTCCGGCTAACTGAAACCATTTCTCCTATATTTGGATATAAACGACCAAGCGAAGAGGAAGTGGTATATCGTAAGGTACTGCAAGAGGATTTGGAATTAAGTAAACGAGGAACTTCTGTTGTAGATGCTTGGCTTGAAAAGCAAGGGTTTCTTTCGCAAGAGCCAGATGAAATGGAAAAGCAGATTCTCGAAGAGAATGCTGTGGAAGAGTACATAGAAGCAGCCGCTTGGTCTTATGAAGGGACAGGAGAAGAGCAGCTGCAAGCTGTCACGGAAATTATTGCAGAAGTGATTGCGGAAGAAAATGTAAAGTGGTCCAATGAGCAGGAGTTGGCTTGTATAAAGGGTCGAGAAGATATAAAAATAGAGCCGGTAGTTATCCAGGAACAGCTAAAAACAGAAATGAATACAGAAGAGCAAATGCAGGAAGCTGAATTCGAGGAAGTAGTTCAAGAAAAAGAAAGAATAGAGCCGGTTGCAGTGGTAGAAGAACTAGTGAGTATTGCTATGCAGGAGCACGAAGAGCCAGAGAGAATAGAAGAGGAAGTAGAAGTATCACTGCATCCTGCAGAAGAGAACACACTAGAGCAGCCGGATCTGTATGAAGAGCCAGAGAGAACAGAAGCAGAAGAGGAAGCAGAAGTATCACTGCATCCTGTAGAAGAGAATGCAGCAGAGCAACCGAAGCTGTATGAAGAGCGAGAGAGAACAGAAGCAGAAGAGGAAGCAGAAGTATCACTGCATCCTGTAGAAGAGAATGCACTAGAGCAGCCGGATCTGTATGAAGAGCGAGAGAGAACAGAAGCAGAAGAGGAAGCAGAAGTATCACTGCAGTCTGCAGAAGAGAATGCAGCAGAGCAGCCGGATCTGTATGAAGAGCCAGAGAGAATAGAAGCAGAAGAGGAAGCGGAAGTATCACTGCATCCTGTAGAAGAGAATGCACTAGAGCAGCCGGATCTGTATGAAGAATTAGGTGAAAATAGGCAAGAGGCGGATAGTCTAGCATCTGTTGCGGAAGAAAAACGGGATGAGGTTGTACCGGTTGCTGACAAGGAAAACACACGGGAGAAAAAACGCTTTGTTCCATACAATGTGGTCATGTTAAAGCAAGATAAACTAAAATACGCTCAAAAAAAACAAATAGAGCCTGAACAGTCACGATATGCGTTTCCTTCCTTAACTCTTTTGAACGTGCCAAATCATACGAGTGGAAGTGATACAGAGTGGTTGGATATGCAAACGGAGCTGCTTAATACAACTTTTTTCAATTTTAATATAGGGGCCAAAGTGGTGCATGTTACACAAGGCCCGGCGGTCACTCGTTTTGAAGTGCAGCCGGATCCGGGAGTAAAAGTTAATAAAATCACAAATTTATCTGATGATATTAAACTGAATTTATCAGCAAGGGATATTCGTATCGAAGCCCCCATTCCAGGCAAAAATGCGGTTGGAGTGGAAGTGCCAAATAAGCAAAGCAAACCTGTATTTATGAGAGAAATTTTGCGGAGTCCTGTGTTTATAAAAGACCCGTCTCCGCTTACAGTAGCACTTGGCCTTGATATTTCAGGTGCACCTATTGTGACTGATATTCGAAAGATGCCTCACGGTCTTATTGCGGGAGCGACAGGGTCGGGGAAGAGTGTCTGTATCAATGCTATTTTAACAAGTATTCTTTATAAGGCTCTGCCGCATGAAGTGAAACTGTTGCTTATTGATCCGAAAATGGTGGAACTGGCACCTTATAATCATATTCCACATTTAGTCTCACCTGTTATTACAGACGTGAAGGCAGCAACGGGAGCTTTAAAGTGGGCGGTTGAAGAAATGGAGAAACGGTATGAGATGTTTGCTCATGCAGGAGTACGTGACTTGAGTCGTTACAATGATCTAGTTAAGCAAAATACTGCTGGGGGAGAAGCTTTGCCGTATATTGTGATTGTCATCGACGAGCTTGCAGATTTAATGATGGTTGCACCTGCTGATGTAGAGGAAGCAATCTGCCGCATTGCTCAAAAAGCACGCGCATGCGGCATTCATTTGTTAGTTGCAACGCAACGTCCTTCAGTTGATGTTATTACCGGATTAATTAAAGCGAATATTCCAACGCGCATTGCTTTCACAGTATCATCTCAAGTAGATTCTCGTACAATCATTGATATTAGCGGAGCTGAAAAGCTATTAGGACGCGGGGATATGCTATTTTTAGAGAACGGTACATCCAAGCCGATTCGTGTACAAGGGGTATACGTATCAGATGAAGAAATTGAACGCGCAGTAGCTCACGTAAAAGAACAAATGAAACCGAATTATTTATTTCAGCAAGAAGATTTATTGGCAAAGGTTGAACAGCATGAAACAGAGGACGAGCTGTTTTTTGAAGCTTGCCAATTTGTATTAGATCAAGGAGGTGCGTCCACTTCCTCTGTACAAAGGCGGTTTCGTATTGGGTATAACAGAGCTGCACGTCTGATAGAAGAAATGGAGCTACAGGGGATCATCTCTGAACAGCGAGGAACAAAGCCGAGAGATGTATTAATTACAGAGGAAGATTTGGCTGCTCTACAAGAGATGAATGTTTAACAAAATTTGACCTCATACTAACAGAAATCGAAACATAATTGGGGAGTAACTATAATGAAAGAAATCGAATTAAAGCTGCAAGGAAAATTGAAACGCTTAACCAACAAAACGTTCAAATTTGATCAGCGTGTCGGAGAAGGATGGTTTTCTGCTGTTTACTTCTTGAAAACACGCGATATTATTAAAGAATATAAACCGAAAACGAAAGTGACAATGCAATTTTTCCAAAAAGAACATGCAGTGTTATGCGGAACAGACGAAATTATCGCAATGCTTCAAACATTTGCGGAGAATCCGGACGAGTTAGAAGTCCATTCATTGAAAGACGGAGATAAAATTAGTCCGTTTGAAACGGTGTTGACGATAAAAGGGCCGTATGAATACTTTGGATTTTTAGAAGGAGTGATTGACGGTATATTAGGGCGACGTACATCAGTAGCAACGAATGTATATAACGTTATGCAAGCTGCCAAAAGCTCCGGTATTCAAAAGCCTGTTATTTTCATGGGAGATCGTGACGATCACTATACTCAGCAAGCGGGCGATGGATATGCAGCTTATATGGGAGGATCTACAGCACAAGCCACACATGCAATGAATGAATGGTGGGGCAAACAGGGCATGGGAACAATGCCGCACGCATTGATTCAAATGTTCAATGGAGATGTAGTGGAAGCAGCGCGAGCGTATCATCAAAAATTCCCAGAGGATGATTTGACAGTATTAATCGACTATAATAATGATGTCATTACTGATGCATTAAGGGTAGCGCGTGAATTTGGTTCTGAATTGAAAGGGGTTAGGGTAGATACATCCCGGACTATGATTGATCAGTATTTTATTCGCAATCCACAAGTGTTAGGAACATTTGATCCGCGCGGTGTAAACCCGTCACTCATCTTTGCTTTACGTAAAGCATTAGATGAAGAGGGATTTCATCATGTAAAGATTGTAGTGAGCGGCGGATTTGATGAAAAACGAATTCGTGAATTTGAATTGCAGCGTGTACCAGTTGACATATACGGGGTAGGAAGCAGTTTGTTGAAAATGCATATAGGATTTACGGGAGACAACGTGGAACTGAATGACGAACCGCAAGCAAAAGCGGGAAGGAAATATCGTCCAAATCCTCGCTTGGAACGTGTTGAGCTTACAAAAAGAGAAGGCTGAAAGAAAAGCTGGCGGGCAATGTTCCCCAGCTTTTTTCTGTAATAGAATAGAAATGGTGCAACGACATGAAGTTTGATATAATGAATTCGTTATGTTTTTGACTTGTATATAGAGGGAACAATTGTAAGGAAATAAACAGAGGATTACCAAAACATAAAAACCAACATATACTGTCTTACAGATAGGCCGTTGTAATAGTTAGAGATGCTGGAGGTTCTTTAAAATGACAGTTTACCATTTTGTAGGGATTAAGGGTACAGGTATGAGTGCGTTAGCACAAATCCTGCATGATATGAAATATACCGTTCAAGGATCAGATGTGGATAAATACTTTTTCACGCAAGCTGAGCTTGAAAAGCGTAGCATTCGCATCTTGCCTTTTGATAAAAACAATATTGAAGAAGGGCAAGTTATCATTGCTGGGAATGCTTTCTCTGATGCGCATGAAGAAATAGAAGCAGCACGAAAGAAAGGGCTGCCAATTTACCGGTATCACCATTTTTTAGGTGAGCTTATGAGCAAGTACACAAGTGTAGCTGTTACAGGTGCTCACGGAAAGACATCTACAACAGGATTGCTTGCTCATGTTATGCAGGGAGCAAGTCCTACGTCGTATTTAATTGGGGACGGCACAGGAAAAGGCGTAGAAGACAGCCAATACTTTGTATTTGAAGCTTGTGAATATCGCAGACACTTTTTGTCCTATCATCCTGACTATGCAATCATGACCAATATTGATTTCGATCATCCGGATTACTTTGCAAATATTGAGGATGTATTCAGTGCGTTTCAAGAGATGGCGTTGCAAGTGAAAAAAGGCATCATTGCGTGTGGAGATGATGAACAGCTTCAAAAAATACAAGCAAAAGTACCTGTTATCTTCTACGGTTTTGAAGAGGATAACGATTTTCAAGCGTCTAATATCAAGAAAAATACTGACGGAACAACATTTGATGTGGTAGTGCGAAACACGTATTACGGTACGTTTACCATCCCGGGATACGGTAACCACAGCGTACTGAATGCACTAGCGGTCATTGCTTTATGTCATTATGAAAATATTGATGTAGACACAGTCAAAGAGCAGCTGCTGACGTTTGGTGGAGTGAAACGACGCTTCAGTGAAAAGAAGCTCATGGACCAAGTTATCATTGATGATTATGCGCATCATCCAACGGAAATTACAGCCACTATTGAGGCGGCACGTCAAAAATATCCAGATCGTGAAATTGTAGCTGTCTTCCAACCACACACTTTCTCACGTACGAAGAAGTTTTTAGATGAGTTTGCCGCAAGTCTGCAAAAAGCAGACAAAGTATATTTGTGCGACATTTTCGGATCTGCCCGTGAAAATCAAGGGGAGCTTTCCATTGTAGATTTGCAAATGCGTATTGAACATGCAGAGCTAATTACTGTGATGACAACAGAAGTGTTAAAAAGACATGAAAACGGTGTGCTAATTTTTATGGGTGCCGGCGATATTCAGAAGTTTGAACAGGCATATGAAAAGGAAGTAAAGATGAAATAAAGTGATGTTTCTAAAGCGGGAGGCATTGCTTAACTTTTGGAAATAGTAAGGAAAAAGATGCGGATAACCGCATCTTTTTTTATAAGACATTCAAGCAAGTATTTCTCTATTTTAAGTTTTCAGGATTCAAGCACTCAAGTTCAGCAAGAACGAAGCGGCCGTCTTTACGAATTAACACATCGTCAAAATAAATTTCTCCGCCGCCATACTCTGGACGCTGAATGCAAACTAAATCCCAGTGAATGTTGGAGTTATTGCCATTATAGGCTTCATCATACGCTTGACCAGGAGTGAAATGGAAGCTGCCATCAATCTTTTCATCAAATAAAATATCACCCATAGGATGCAAGATGTAAGGGTTTACACCGATAGCGAACTCTCCTACATAGCGAGCACCTTCGTCTGTATCAAAGATTTTATTAATGCGCTCTGTATCATTGGCAGTTGCTTCTACAATTTTACCATTTTCGAATTTCAGCTGTACATTTTCAAATGTGTAGCCGTTATAAGGAGATGGCGTATTGTATGTAATTGTACCGTTAATAGAATCTTTTACCGGTGCAGTAAATACCTCACCATCAGGAATATTCATTTCACCGGCACACTTAATAGCAGGAATATCTTTAATAGAGAATGTTAAGTCTGTTCCAGCACCTTTGATGTGCACTTTATCTGTTCTGTTCATCAATTCAACAAGATTCTCCATCGCTTGGCTCATTTTGTCATAATCTAGGTTGCATACGTCAAAGTAGAAGTCTTCAAATGCTTCTGTGCTCATTTTTGCAAGCTGCGCCATAGAAGCGTTCGGATAGCGAAGCACAACCCATTTTGTTTTTGGTACACGAATCTCTCTATGTACCTTTTTTCCTACTGTTTGGCCGAAAATTTTCATTTTATCACTTGGAATATCTGCCAATTCATTAATATTATCACCAGAACGTAGTCCGATGTAAGCAGCCATATCCTTCATCACGTTTGCTTCGTATTCTGCGATTTTTGCAAAATGCTCTTCTGAAGCACCCATTAAGAGAGCACGGTCAACTTCTTGGTTTTTCAATGATACAAACGGGTGGCCGCCTGCTTTATATGCTTCTTTTACAAGAGCTGTTACTAATTCTTTTTGCAGTCCGAAGTTTTCGATTAAAACTTTCTCACCTGGTTGTAATTTTACAGAGTAGTTAATCAAGTTTCTCGCTAATGTTTCAATGCGTGGATCCTTCATTTTGATGCCTCCAATCGTAGTATAATACTTCACTATTGTAACCTACTTCTTGTGATTTGTTTACTGCTTGTGTCTGTTTTTGTCAAAAAAATACGAAAATTAGAGATATAATTATAGTTTTGTTATTTCGTATCAAAACATTAGAATAAAAAGGTAGAAAATTGTATAATAATAACAACTTTATCTTGAATGAACAAAGCTGTTTATTTCAGTCTAATTACTTTAATTAACGAGCAGCGAGAAAGAATGAAACTGACAGTTGATAGAATTTTCATTATTATATTAGGAATAGAAACTAGAAATAATATAAAACTAAAGGAGTGAATGGGATGAAAATTTTATTGTACTTAGGTGTGTTCATCATTGCTTTAGCATTTTCTGTATTGGTAGTGTATTTATGCAAAACGCTGGTGTCTTTGCGTAAGACTTTGGAAAACGTGGCCTCTACAATGGCCGGACTGGAAAAACAGTTAAATGGCATTACGAATGAAACGGAGCAGCTTTTACATAAAACCAATGTGTTAGCGGAGGATATTCAGCAAAAATCACAATCATTGAATACTGTTGTGAAATCCGTGGAAGGAATTGGGACAACGATTAATGAGTTAAACACAAAGGTTCGCACGATTACGAGTTCTATAACTGATGAAGTAGAGCATAATGCAGACAAAGTGGCACAGGTTGTACAATGGAGTAATGCGGTGCTGGAGGTATACAGCCGTTTTCGTAAAAAGAAACCGCAGGAGGAGCATAAGCCTGTAAGAGTACGAGGTGAATAAGATTGAGCAAAATGAAGCTCGAAACACAAGAGCAGTTACTACAAGCATTACAAGAAAATCAAAATTTGCTTTTATTTAAGCACAGTTTAACCTGTCCCATCAGTCAAGGAGCGTGGGAAGAGTTTAATGACTATGTGGATAACGGATGCACTGTTCCTGTTCTGTATGTATATGTGCAGGAAGGGAGAGCAGTATCAAATTTTGTAGCAGAGCATTTTGGAATTAAGCATGAATCACCGCAAGTGTTATATATTCAAAATGGAGAAGTTGCGTGGCATACTTCTCATTGGAATATTAAAAAACAGGTATTGCAAGAGCATGTTGGATAAGAGCTGATTCGTCAGCTCTTTTTAAATTTTGCAAAACTATATTGACGAATTTAGTGCGTATGGTATTATAAGGAAATACTTTTTTGTTATATATGAATTCGTTTCCATATAGGAAAACGCATAAAGTGACAGTGCTATTTTCATCCTATATAATAGAGAGTCAGAATGAAAAAATAAAAGCAAATTTATATAAAAAAGGGGAGGTCTTTCTTTTGTCAAAGGACCTAGAATCGCTTCGTAGCCAAGTAGATGAACTGAATTTGAGAATCTTGAAGTTATTAAATGAGCGCGGCAATGTTGTACAGGAAATTGGGAAGCTGAAAGAAGTGCAAGGAGTAAAGCGCTTTGATCCTGTCCGTGAACGCCATATGCTGGATTTAATTGCGGAACACAATGATGGACCATTTGAAACGTCTACGCTTCAGCATATTTTCAAGAAGATTTTTCAAGCGGGATTAGAGCTGCAAGAAGATGATGATCATAAGACACTGCTTGTTTCTCGTAAGAAAAAGCCGGAAGATACCATTGTGGATATTAAAGGAGAAAAAATTGGAGACGGACAGGCTCATTTTATTATGGGACCATGTGCGGTTGAAAGCTATGAGCAAGTAAAGCTTGTGGCAGAAGCTATGAAAGAGCACGGGTTGAAGCTTATGCGCGGGGGAGCCTTCAAGCCGAGAACTTCTCCATATGATTTCCAAGGGCTTGGAATAGAGGGATTGAAAATTTTGCGTCAAGTAGCTGATGAGTTGGATATGGGAATTGTAAGTGAGATTTTGAATCCAAATGATATTGAAATGTCTCTTGACTATGTTGATGTTATCCAAATTGGTGCTCGCAACATGCAGAATTTTGAATTGTTGAAAGCAGCCGGTGCAGTAAACAAGCCGGTGTTATTGAAGCGTGGCTTGTCTGCAACTATTGAAGAATTTATATATGCAGCCGAGTATATCATTGCGCAAGGGAACGGACAAATCATTTTATGTGAGCGCGGTATTCGTACGTATGAACGAGCTACGCGCAATACTCTTGATATTTCAGCGGTGCCGATTTTGAAAAAAGAAACACACTTGCCAGTGGTCGTAGATGTGACGCATTCTACAGGACGCAAGGATTTATTGCTTCCAACGGCAAAAGCAGCATTGGCGATTGGAGCTGATGCCGTTATGGCAGAGGTACATCCAGATCCTGCAGTAGCGCTATCAGATTCTGCTCAGCAAATGGATATTCCACAGTTCCATGAATTTATGAACGAGCTAAGAGCTTTTAATATGAAAAAGTAAGCAGCTCCAAGGACCAATTCGCACGGCGTGTTGGTCCTTGTTTTTCTTATCAATGGAATGGGAGAAAAGGGCTGTTTGAATTAGACATAATTACATTTTCGATAGGCAGTTTAGTAAATATATGTTTGCTACGGAAAAATAAGAATTTTTTTTGTATATTTGTGGAAAAATATTGTCTGCATAGTACTTGTATCGTATGATAAGAAAAACGAATATGGTCATAACGTACATAAAATACAGGGCTTCGCACCTTGCTATAAGACTCTCTATGTAAATTTGGACATTTTAAATGAAGCACATAAAGGTATCCATGTTTCTGAATTTGTGAAAACATGATCTAATTCATACATAAAGTAATGATAAAGGAGCGTATGTGAATGAACGTTACAATATATGATGTAGCACGTGAAGCCAATGTGTCTATGGCTACGGTATCACGGGTAGTGAACGGAAACCCGAACGTCAAACCGACGACTAGAAAAAAGGTTCTGGAGGCGATTGAGCGTCTTGGCTATCGTCCAAATGCAGTGGCACGAGGCTTAGCGAGTAAGAAGACAACAACAGTCGGCGTAATTATTCCTGATATATCCAATATCTTTTATGCGGAGCTTGCGCGTGGAATTGAAGATATTGCTACGATGTACAAATACAATATTATCTTGAGCAACTCTGATCAAAATAAAGATAAAGAGATGCATTTATTAAACACGATGCTCGGCAAGCAGGTAGACGGGATTGTATTTATGAGTGAACATATTACAGATGAGCATGTGAATGAGTTTGAAAAATCTCCTGTGCCGATTGTTTTAGCTGCTTCTTTCGATGAACAAAGTGCCATTCCATCTGTTAACATTAACTATACTCAAGGAGCGTATGATGCAACGAAGCATTTGATTGATAAAGAACATACTCGTATTGCATTCGTTTCTGGACCTTTTGAGTATGCAGCTGCTGAAGTCAAAAAAATGGAAGGGTATAAAGCGGCATTAGAGGATGCAAGCATGAACTATGATGAAGAGCTGATTATTGAGGGCGATTACACGTATGACTCTGGTATAGAAGCATTTGATAAGCTATGGGAACTAGAAGAAAAACCGACAGCCATTTTTGTTTCATCTGATGAAATGGCATTAGGAGTCATTCATGGTGCACAGGATAAAGGCGTTCATATCCCAAATGA
Source organism: Bacillus sp. 165 (assembly GCF_017742235.1). Lineage (GTDB taxonomy): Bacteria > Bacillota > Bacilli > Bacillales > Bacillaceae_G > JAGHKQ01. The sequence goes on along the minus strand of NZ_JAGHKQ010000017.1, from coordinate 42,084 downwards.
CATAGAAGTCATCGGTTTTGATAATACTCGTTTGGCACTCATGGTACGTCCGCAGTTGTCTACGGTCGTGCAGCCGATGTATGATATTGGAGCAGTTGCAATGCGTTTGTTAACGAAATACATGAACAAAGAAACAGTAGAAGACCACGCAGTCATTCTTCCGCACCGTATCCAATTCCGTAAATCTACAAGAGGATAGAAAAAAGCTCGTGATATTCACGAGCTTTTTCAATACAAAGCATTTTTCATATTATTGCGAATTATTTCTAAAGACTTTAGTACAGTCAGCTTGTTTTTCTCCTCAATTTCTTTTTTGCGAGGAATAGGCTTGTACATCTCCGGCGGGTCTTCCCATTTCATTGCAATGGGAAGTGCTGCTTTATCTTTCCATTCTTCAATCCATTCTAGCGGAAGCATTCCGTCCACATTATGTACATTATTCATTTCAAGCCAAAGCAATGACCAAGCGCGAGGAACAACTCTCCAAATGTCATATCCGCCGCCCCCTACTGCAATCCATCTGCCGTTGCAATATTCATGGGCAATTTCATGCGCCAGTTTGGGGATTTCGCGGTAAATATGAATGGATGAGCTTAGGTGGGTAAGCGGGTCATAATAATGAGCATCAGCCCCGTTTTGTGTAACGATAACATCAGGCTTAAAATACTCTGCGACCTCTCGCAACATTGTGCGGTAGGCATGTAAAAATGATTCGTCTTCCGTAAATGCATCTAATGGCACGTTAAAGGAATATCCATATCCGGCACCTTGTCCGCGTTCATTAACAGCCCCTGTTCCTGGAAATAAGTAACGCCCTGTTTCATGGAGTGATACTGTACAAACAGTAGGATCATCATAAAATGCCCATTGAACTCCATCTCCGTGATGGGCATCTGTATCAATATACATGACGCGAAGTCCGTATTTTTGCTGGATGTATTTGATTGCGATAGAACTGTCATTATAAATACAAAAGCCAGAAGCCTTGCCACGGAACCCGTGATGCAGTCCGCCGCCTAAGTTTAGAGCGTGCTCAGCCTTGCCTTCGAGCACATAATCAACGGCAGTCAGTGTTCCTCCGACGAGAAGGGCGCTTGCCTCATGCATACCCTTAAACAACGGTGTATCCTCTGTTCCTAATCCGTACTGAAGTCCTACTTGTTTAGCGAGCCTTCCGTCTCCGCCTTTTTTTACGGCGTCTATATAATTTTTATCATGGATGAGTGCAATTTCTTCATCTGTTGCCATTCGTGGAGGTATAACTTGTGAAGGTGAAATAAATCCCCCTTTTTGCAGTAAATCATAGACGAGCTTTACTCTGAGCTGATTAAAAGGGTGCTCAGAGTTGAAGCGATAGTTTTGAAAGTCATCGGAGTAAATAAACACGCTGCTATGCATGAGAAATCCCCGTTACATTCGGCCACAAAACTTCATAGCCTCCTTCACGCAATTCATCAATAAGATGCAGGGGGTTCATCGTTTGAATGCGGAATACAAGCACCTTATATAATTCATTTTTATGAGGATATACAAGTACACTTACAATATTGATGTTATGCTTGCTGAATATACTTACAACCTGTCCTAATATGCCGGGCTCGTTCTTTACTTTAATCTCCATTTGTGAACTTGGCTCAAGAGCACCCGTTAATTTAACGAGCGAATGAAGCACAACAGATTCTGTAACAATGCCGATTAGCTTATTTTCCTGTGTTACCGGAAGACAACCGATGCGGTTTTCATAAAACATGGCCGCTATTTCCTCTACAAAATCTAGTGGATGGCAGGTAATCACATTTGTTTTCATAATACGTTCGATAGGCTGCTGAAGCGCATCTTTAGAAACAACAGTATCTAAAATGGAGGGGCTCGCATCACGCACATCACGGTCGGAAATGATTCCAATCACTGCCTGCTTTTCATTGATAATCGGGATATGGCGGATACCTTTTTCGGTTAATATGCGAAGCGCCGTTTCAATCGTATCTGAAGGGCGTAAGCTAGTTATATTCTGATTCATAATTTCTTCGACAATCATGAGGTCCCTCCTAGTACATAAAGCGATTTTGAAAACGCAAGCGATCAAACTGCTGGATAGAGCTTTGATCCACTTGCTTGCCGATACGGACCATTAAACAATTGGCAGGATGGGAACAAATTTCTGGGTCATCCGTTGCCATCCATTCTAATCCGCCGGCGTTCATCATTTTTTCCATTACCTTTCGATAATCCCAAACGTTCAATCCTGTTCCTTTTAAGTCCCAATGCCAATAGTATTCAGTCGTAATAATAATATAGTTTTCCATAAACTCATCCATCATTGAGACTTTCAGCATTGTTTTCCCGACAGAACAGCCGCGAAAATCTGGAATAACCTCAATAGCCCCAAGTTCAATAAGGTTGTTCATATTTCCTTCTGACCAGCGCTCTAGCGGATCTGGATGTAAATACGTTACGTATCCCACAATCAAATCATCTAAGCGTGCCAAAATAATGCGGGCTTCAGGAAGTTTAGAGATATCAATCAATGCTTGCTGCTGCTGAAAAGCAGGACGAAATGCCGTTAAATCTTCGTGAAATTTGTAGCTTTCTAATTTATGAGTTAAAACAGGGCCCTCTATAATGACAGTTCCCTTCTCTGTTTTTATTGTCTGGGCATTATATACTTTTTTATGAATCATAGATTTCATATCACCACCTTTGGCAAAGTAATATGCAGTCTTTATCTTTCAAAGGGTTAAAATCATGTATGTATTTGGAAAGTACCTAAATAATCTTTTACAAATAAGCTGAAAATTTTATTCCTTTTCTTAATAGTAACCTATCTTTCATGCGGTGTTAATCGAATTTTGTCAGTAAAAATTGTGCAAAAATAATAAAAAATACTGAAAATTTAGAAATATAAAAGTATAATAGAGGTTAGAATACATACGAGAAGGGAGATTTTTTACAATGAAAGTGGAAGCGCTTCCTATTATTAAAGGTGAAAATAATCTAGTAAACTATGAAGAAGCATATACAAATTTTGATTGGAAAGAAGCAGAACGGAATTTTTCTTGGTACGAAACAGGCCGAGTGAATATGGCATATGAAGCAATAGACAAGCATGCTAATTCTCATCTAAAAAATAAAGTAGCTCTGTATTACCAGGATGGCAATCGAAAAGAAAAATACACATTTAAAGAAATGATGGAATTGTCCAATAAAGCAGGGAATGTATTAAAAACATATGGAGATGTTGAAAAGGGAGATCGAGTATTTATTTTTATGCCGCGTTCTCCAGAGTTATATTTTGCTGTATTGGGAGCTTTAAAGCTAGGCGCTATTGTTGGTCCTCTATTTGAGGCGTTTATGGAAGGAGCGGTACGTGACCGCTTAGAGGACAGTGAAGCGAAAGTATTGATTACTACACCAGAGCTTTTGAGCCGCGTTCCTTTAAATGATCTGCCGGCGTTAAAAACTGTCTTTCTTGTCGGTGAGAACGTTGAAGAAGGTGGAAAGGTTGTTCACTATAATCCATTGTTTGAACAAGCTTCTAAAAATCTTGATATTCAATGGCTTGGACGTGAAGACGGTCTTATCTTGCATTATACATCCGGCTCTACTGGTAAGCCGAAGGGTGTACTGCATGTGCAAAATGCAATGATTCAGCATTATCAAACGGCTAAATGGGTACTGGATTTAAAAGAGGATGATGTATATTGGTGTACTGCTGATCCGGGTTGGGTAACAGGAACATCCTACGGTATTTTTGGTCCGTGGTTAACGGGATCCTCGAACGTTATTTTAGGGGGACGCTTTAGTCCAGAAGCCTGGTACGAAGCGATTCAAGACTATGGTGTAACGGTATGGTACAGTGCACCAACTGCGTTTCGCATGCTGATGGGAGCGGGCGAAGCAGCAATCAATAAATTTGATTTATCTTCCTTACGTCATATTTTAAGCGTAGGGGAACCGTTAAATCCTGAAGTAGTGCGCTGGGGGATGAAGGTATTCCATCTTCGGATTCATGATACGTGGTGGATGACGGAAACAGGTGCACAGCTTATTTGTAACTATCCATGTATGGAAATCCGTCCGGGTTCTATGGGCAAGCCTCTTCCGGGAGTAAAAGCCGCAATCGTGGACAATGAAGGAAACGAGGTCCCTCCATATACGATGGGTAATTTGGCAGTGAAAAAAGGTTGGCCATCAATGATGCACATGATTTGGAACAATCCGCAAAAATATGAATCTTACTTTATGTCTGGTGATTGGTATGTATCTGGTGACTCTGCATATATGGATGAAGACGGATATTTTTGGTTCCAGGGCCGCATCGATGATGTTATTATGACATCTGGAGAGAGAGTAGGACCATTTGAAGTAGAAAGTAAGCTGGTAGAGCACCCGGCAGTTGCTGAAGCAGGTGTAATCGGTATTCCTGATCCTGTCCGTGGAGAAATTATTAAAGCGTTCATCGCATTGCGTGCAGGCTATGAGCAATCTGAGGACTTAAAAGAAGAGATTCGTCAATTTGTAAAAAAAGGTCTAGCAGCACATGCAGCCCCTCGTCAAATCGAGTTTCGTGATAAGCTTCCAAAAACACGAAGCGGCAAAATTATGCGCCGTGTCCTGAAGGCTTGGGAGTTGAACCTTCCGACAGGCGATCTTTCCACAATGGAAGACTAACAGAAAGCTCGGATCCCTTTGGATTCGAGCTTTTTTAAGGAAAATGCCAAAAGACTGGGCAGTTGCTTTTAATGGTCGGTGGAAAACTAGTTGTGAGTAACCTTTCATAAGATTGTTATGAAAAGAAGTGAAGGGACTAGAGTTTTGCCGCGCTCTCTTGCGCGTGTAACCATATATACCAATATTTCAGAGGGGGATTTTTCATAATCTACTATTTGCCTCATTCTGTTAAAATAGAAAAAAGGAGGTAGAATATATGAGGTATGAAGATAAAGATAAAGATACACGCTCTTTAGTGGAAACTATGGATCAATATGAGAAAATTATGAAGCGTATTGCAGTGAATCGTCTAAAGCCGTCTAGGCCGAGGCAATTAAAAATAGAGGGTGTTATACATACTCAGATGGACCGTGAAGAATTTCTGAACGAATTTATTGATTGGTTAAACGAAAGGCAAGGTTCTGGATTTGTGGGTACTGTTCAAGAGGAAGACAGCGAATGAGCTGTCTTTTTTGTTTTTAAAGAATAAGGAAGTGCAGAGGTTAGAAGAAAGATTTCATGGTCTGCTTCTTGTATAAAAGAACGTTCTTTGAGATATTGAAAAAATTCCTTTACCGATGAAGAACACAAGGAGGGATTCTAGAAGTATTTCGCGTCGTACCGCACAGCCCTTGTGAGGTAGACAGACAGGAGGATTTGCACTTGCCTGTGAATTTAGACAACAAATAACATAGAATCGAAAACGAAAATGAATGCATACATTAGTGAATGGAGGTGGGGGAAATGAGTTGGTTTGAAAGGGTAGAAACCAGACCCGTATGGAAAGAGTGTGATTTTCTCTTTTTTCTTGCACGAGATAATATAAAACAATATGCTACATCTGTACTTTTGCAAGAAGCGCTTCAGTACATTCGCGGAAATTATAGCCGATTAAAGGTACGCAATGTTGTTTTGTTACAGGATGGAAGGGTTATAGCTACCTATGCTGTACAGGGTGCTGAAAACTTACAGCCGCCTGTACACAGGTTCAATATGTCGTACTTATATGGTGGAGACAAGGCGTTATATAGACAATATGTAGAGAATACAAAAGGAGTATTACGTGTAGTGTCTCCTAGCTATTTTGATTTAGATGACAATGGAAATTTAGTGATTACGCCTTACGTTGATCCTGCTTTTATAAAGGATATGCATAGGCAAAATATAAAGGTTGTACCGTTTGTAAGCAATCATTGGGATCAAGAAAAAGGGAAAAGGGCATTGGAAAACCGTCATAAACTAGCCGATGATATCGCAAATTTCATGCAAGCTACCCATTTAGATGGGGTCAATGTAGACATAGAAAATGTGACAGAGGAAGAGCGGGAGATTTACACCGATTTTGTGAAATTACTCAGAAATAAGGTGCCAATAAATAAAGAAGTATCGGTAGCTGTTGTGGCAAATCCAAACGAATGGAATACAGGCTGGCATGGTTCTAATGACTATGCTAATCTTCATAAGTATAGTGACTATTTAATGATTATGGCATACGATGAGAGTTATCAAGGAGGCCCGGAAGGCCCGATTGCAAGCTACCCTTGGGTGGAAAAGTCCATCCAATATGCACTCAAGCAGGGAGTTCCTAGTGATAAAATCGTGTTAGGGTTACCATTCTTCGGAAGGTATTGGATGGAAGGGGAAGAAAGCGGAGGAAATGGAATTGTTAATAAAGCTATTATTGGGCTAGTTTCCAAATATAATGGTATTGTTGATTTTGATGAGGAAACAAAGTCTGCTAAAGCAACTGTAATGATTACAAATCTAGAAACTTTAAATGGAAGGGTTTTATCACCTGGCACGTATCATTTTTGGTATGATAATCTAGACTCTATAAAAGCCAAGATGGAACTGGTCAAAAAATATAGGTTAAAAGGAACAGGAAGTTGGAAGCTAGGTGATGAAGACCGGGCTATTTGGGATGACAGCACCCTTTGGACAGGCGAGGAACATCCGATGCTGCCGCCATCAAAGAGTAAATAAATTTGCAGGTGGTGTGTTCCGAGGAGGAGTGTATTGAAATGAAGCTCGTTAAAATTGATCGAGGATGTTTTTAAAATGAGAATTATATCCCTTATATTTGATAAACCAAAGCACTGTCGGCATAATTGCAGACAGTGCTTTGATGTTTTAGGCTACTTTCGTTTGTTTAGTTCTTTTCATTTTTCTGCGAAGTTTCATGAGTGTTTCATACACAATAGGAACAACGAGCAGTGTTAACAGTGTAGAACTTGTTAATCCACCTATAACTGTTACACCAAGACCTTTGGAGATCAAACCGCCGCCTTCGAATCCTAAAGCTAATGGAATAAGCGCTCCTATAGTAGCAAGTGCTGTCATTAAGATTGGACGAAGACGAATTGCTCCGGCTTCAAGCAGGGCTTCTCTTGTAGATAAACCTGCTTGTTCGTTGTGGATTACACGATCGATTAGTACAATGGCATTCGTAACAACGATACCGATTAACATCAATGCTCCAATGAGAGCAGAAATACTGATCGTTTCCTGTGCAATGAATAAAGCAACTAATCCGCCGATGATGGTGAATGGCAGTGAGAAAAGAATGGCAAAAGGTGCAAGACCGCCGCCGAATGTGATTACAAGGATAAAGTATACTATCGCAATAGCTGCAAGCATAGCTAAACCAAGTTGAGTAAACGATTCGTTAATTTGTTCTGCTACGCCGCCAAATGAGATGCTCGTAGTAGAAGGGATATCCAATTTATCGACTTTCTTTTTTAAATCTGCAGATGCTTTGCTGACATCGTCTGTCTTAATTTCTGCAGATACTTGTGCGTACAGTTTTCCATCTCGGCGTGTAACTGTATTTGGAGATTTGCCTTCCTTCACTGTGACTACATCTTTAAGAGGCACCTCAAAGCCTAATGGAGATTGAATGGTTTTGTTTTCTAAATCAGCGATTGTACTATATTCGTTTTTCTTTGTTTCTATATACACATTTAATTCTTTACCATCTTCTTTGATTGTTGTAATAGCCTGTGGCTGACCTGTATTGATAAGGGCCATTCCTACTTGGCCTGCAGTCAGACCGAGTTTGCTCAATTTTTCTTGATCGGCTACAAGTGTGTATTGGTCATAGGATTCAGAAATACTGGAATCAATGTTTGTAAACGCATCATCTTTCTTTAAAATATCCATGACATCGGAAACGATCGGCTGAATTTCTTCTATGCTGTCTCCGTATACGTATAGAGTAGTCGCATTACTGCTTCCTGCTCCACTTACATCTTGATAGCCCCACTCGCCTTGAGAAGACATTTTGTCTAAGTCTTTTAATACTCGTTCTTGTTCGTCTGCAAAATTTTCTGTGTCATCTTTGTACCTTACAAAGAATAACAGTTGGTTTGTGGCTGCAGGGTTCATAGGGTTGCTGCCGCCAATAGAATATTGGATAGTTTCTACATCTTTCTTATCTTGGAAATAACTTTCCGCTTGTGTTGCTGTATCTTGTACTTCTTCTGATTTTTCACCAGGTGCAGGGCTGTACGTAGCCACAATCATTTTCTCTTGATCAGAAGGAATAAAGCTTACCCCAATCAAAGGAACTAAAAAGAAGCTTCCTATTAACAAAAGGACTGCTAGGCTGAATGTTAGTATTTTATGGTTCAGGGACCAATTCAATACTTTTTTATATCCGCCTGCAAGCTTGCCAGGTTTTTCGGCATGATTATTTTTATGAGATATTCCTTTACGGAATAAAGAGTGTGCCAGCATCGGTACAACTGTGATAGCAACTACTAGAGATGCTAACAAGGCAAATACTATAGTTAATGCAAAAGGTAAGAACATCTCACCAACAGGACCTGTTACTAGTCCAAGTGGTAAAAATACTGCAATGGTTACGATAGTAGATGATAAAATTGGGATGAACATCTGTTTTGTTGCTTCACGAATTAACTCTCTTCCTGTGAGCTTTTCGGTAGACAGAGACATCCTTCTGTAAATGTTTTCAATAACTACGATAGAGTCATCTACAACACGCCCAATTGCTACGGTCATAGCGCCCAACGTCATAATATTTAATGAAATATCCATTTGCTTCAACAGCAAAATAGCAATTAGTAGTGACAATGGAATAGAGATAATCGAAATAATTGTTGATTTAAAATCTCGTAAAAACAACAGAATGATAATGACTGCAAAGACTGCTCCGACTAATGCTTTGTTCAGCATTGTACTTACAGATTCTTCAATCGGTTTTCCTTGGTCGAAGGTCGGAATGAGTTTCAGTCCTTTAAAATCCTTCTGTATCGTATCAATTTTATCTTTCACTTTGTTTACAACATCTACGGTATTAGCATCGGCACTCTTTACAACTTGAATGGCAATAGATTCTTCGCCGTTCGTTCTTGAAATGGATTCCGCTTTTCCGATTACCTTTACATCTGCGACATCCTTCAATGTTACAGTTGGAATGCCTTTAGGAGCTGCTATACCTTGGGTGGATTGAGCCCCTTGAGTCCCAGCAGCAGAAGGTGTAACCGGAATACTTATATTTTTTAGGTCTTCCATCGTCGTAATGTTACCGTCTACTACTACTGTTTTTTCTTTATCGTTAAAAGTATATAATCCTGCTGGGATAGAAACAGCAGAGCCTTTAATAATGTTTTGGACAGTATCTGCGCTCAATCCATATTTGTTTAATTCATCTTGTTTGAAGGAGAGCTGTACTTCTTGCATATACTGACCTGCGATATCTACAGAAGAAACGCCTTCAAGACCTTCCAATTGAGGGACAACTTCTTTGTCTACTAATTTTGTTAGTTCTGCCAGTGATTTTGATTTATCCGTTACACTGAAAGTAATAACAGGAAATGCGTTAAAGCTGATACGGGAAACAGCAGGACTTTGCACTCCGTCCGGCAAATTAATTTTTCCTACCGCTTCTTTTGCTTCTGTTAATGCTTTATCCATATCTTTGCTATAATTGTATTCAATTTGAATGGAAGAAGCATTGGCAAACGAATAAGAGCTGACAACATCAACACCCGGTAAGTTTTTTACCCGTTGCTCTATTGGTTCTGTAACTTTATCCGCAACTTCTTGCGGGGCTGCTCCCGGATAAATGGTCGTAATCGTAACGGAAGGTATAGTAATATCCGGTAAAGTTTCCAACTTCATATTTGTGCCGGCATACAGGCCTGCAATTGTAACAATGATAGTAAGCAACCAAACAGCCAGCTTATTTTTTAACGCGAAGTTAATAACACCTTTCAATTTTTTCACTCCTTTGACTAATAGTTCGAATGTGATATGACTGATTGGTCATTCTATTATGTACTATAAAGCAACGTGTCCATAAAGGCAATATAGTAATGATAAGTTTACTTATAGTAAATATTTGGGACTTCCGTTTTATATTGAGAAAGAACGGATGGATATGTTTTGTGAAATCGGTTATCATTATAATAAATGACCGTTCAGTCACATTGTGTAATTCAGTTTTCTGTAGTATGTGTAAAAGTAGAGATAGGAATAGCTTTAAAAGTTAAGAAACATAAATAAATGAAATATAAGGTGAGAGTTATGAATGAACGCAAGAAGATCATTATAGAAACGGCAATGAAGCTATTTGGACAAAAAGGGTACCATTCTACTTCGATTCAAGAGATTGCTGAAAAAAGCGGAATTTCGAAAGGGTCGGTGTATAATTATTTTACTTCTAAGGAAGACCTTATGTTGTCCATCTTTAAGTATTATTATGAATCCATTTCTAGCAAAATGTTAAATATAGAGCAAAACGAAACGGTAAGCTCAAAAGAAGCATTAGTTAAACAAATTACTCTTCAGTTTACAGAGTTTTCCGCACATCGAGAGTTTATTCATATGAACATGGGAGAAAAGAGCATCCTTATACATGAAGAGCTTCGTAATTTTATTTTTAAGATGAGAGCGGAAAGTCTAAATTGGTATTGCAAGCGATTGGTGGAGGTATATGGTGAAGCTGTTTCTCCGTTTGTACTGGATTGTGCAACCATGTTAAACGGCATAATCGGTGAATACTTCCTCTATATTGTCGTAGATCAAGAAGAACTGGACTTTGCTTATCTCGCTTCGTTTATTGTGAGGCGTTTAGATGGTATCGTGCAAAGTCTTGCTATAGAGAAGCAGCCAGTATTGCGTAAAGAAATGCTAAGTCCGTACTTGAATCTTGGGGATGAAGAAAAGAAGGTTTTTAGGGCAATTACAGAGATGAAAGAGAAATTAGCAGATATATCTTATGACCAGAAAAAGATAAAGCAAGTGTGCTCCTCTTTAGAAGAATTGGAGAATGAATTGAAGGAAAAAGAAGAACCGCGCGAATATATTGTGGAAGGTTTGCTTTTATATATAAAAAACCAAGAAATTCAAGAAATTCAAGGAGATATTGAATTACTAGAAAGTTCTATAAAAAGACAATTGTAATTTGGAGGGAGATTTGACACCCGCCCTTAATAAATGGTATAAACATAAATATATGAATAAATGAGCATTGAAAGGTCATAGTAGTGGACATTTCCCTGTTACAGAGAGCTGGTGGTTGGTGCAAACCAGTACATAAATGGTCATGAAATACAGCCTGGAGCATCTTTCTTCAATCGTGCAGAGAGGGGAAAGACGGTGAATAGCCGTTATTGCAATGAAGTGGTGAGTTTTCACAATTAGGGTGGTACCGCGATAATCCATCGTCCCTTGTTTTTCAAGGGGCGATTTTTATTTGGGAAAAAGGAGTGAAACAGATGGATATTTTACAGGATTTAGAGTTCCGTGGTTTGATTAATCAGCAAACGGATGCGGAAGGTTTAAAAGAGTTATTAGAAAAAGAAATGGTGAAATTATACTGTGGCTTTGATCCAACAGCTGACAGCTTGCATATTGGGCATATGCTGCCTATTTTAATTTTACGTCGCTTTCAGCAAGCAGGTCACCAGCCTATTGCCCTTGTGGGCGGAGGAACAGGTTTAATCGGGGATCCGAGTGGTAAAAAAGCCGAACGCCAATTAAATGAAAAAGAAACAGTTGCGATGTTTAGTCAACGCATTAAGGAGCAGCTTTCTTGCTTCTTAGATTTCGAAAGTGAAACAAATCCAGCTATTATTGCGAACAACTATGATTGGATTGGCTCTTTAGATTTAATCACATTTTTACGTGATATCGGAAAAAACTTCGGGTTAAACTATATGCTGGCAAAGGATTCTGTTGCATCTCGTTTGGAAACAGGAATTTCCTTTACGGAATTTAGCTACATGATTTTGCAGTCTTACGATTTCTTAAATTTATATCAAACATACGGATGCAAGCTGCAGGTCGGCGGAAGCGATCAATGGGGCAACATTACAGCGGGTATGGAATTAATTCGTAAATCAGAAGAGGATGCAAAAGCATTTGGTTTGACTGTGCCGCTTGTAACGAAAGCGGATGGTACAAAATTTGGTAAAACAGAAGGCGGTGCAATTTGGCTGGATGCGGAGAAAACCACTCCATACGAATTCTACCAATTCTGGATTAATGCAGATGACCGTGATGTAATGAAATATTTAAAATACTTCACATTTTTATCTCATGAAGAAATTAATGCATTAGAACAAGGAGTAAAGGAAGCTCCTGAAAAGCGCGAAGCACAAAAAGCATTGGCTGCTGAAATGACAAAGTTGGTTCATGGTGAGGATGCTTTGCACCAAGCAATTAAGATTTCACAAGCATTGTTCAGCGGCTCTGTTGCTGAATTGACGGCGGAAGAAATTAAGCAAGGCTTTAAAGATGTTCCTTCCTTCACGCATGAAGGAGAAGATGAAGTTGGTTTAATTGATTTATTAGTGAATAGCAAAATTTCCCCGTCTAAGCGTCAAGCTCGTGAGGATATTGCAAACGGTGCTATTTACGTAAATGGTGAGCGAACACAAGATGTGAGTCGTACATTGACGAAAGCAGACCGTATTGAGGGGCAATTTACAATTATTCGCCGCGGGAAGAAGAAATATTATTTAATTAAGTACTAAAAATAAGAAAAAGCGTAAGTTGTGTTCTTACGCTTTTTTATTTAGATAAGGAAGAGGATAAAAATATGAATGCAAAAGACTGGTTTAATGCGTATGTGTTGAATCCCGATAAGCTGGTATCACTTAGCGGAATCGTGTTAAAAGTAATTGTTATTTTCATTATTGCAAGAGTCATCATCCGTTTTGCTAATATGGCTATTGAAAAGATGTTCTATCTTCGCTCTAAAGCCCCGATGCGCAATAGTGAACGAAGAGATGCAACACTCGTGAAGCTATGTCAAAGTATTGTTATGTATGTGACTTATTTTGTTACTATTGTTACAGCTTTGGAGGCATTTGGGATTGATATGCGCGCATTATTGGCTGGAGTGAGTGTTGCTGGACTGGCTATTGGCTTTGGTGCACAAAATTTAGTAAAGGACGTTGTAACAGGGTTCTTTATTATTTTTGAAGATCAATTTTCAGTAGGAGACAGAGTGAAAGTGAATGATATACAAGGGACGGTTGAGGATGTTGGTCTGAGAACGACAAAACTGCGCGGTGCAGATGGAGAATTTTATTTCTTTGCAAACAGTACAATTACAAAAGTAGCAAACTTTACACTTGGTGAGCAAGTAAAGAGAGCGGAGGAGTAAAATAAACAGACAAGTATCATCCGATACTTGTCTGTTTATTTATTTGAGGACTTCTTTTACTCGGCCGACTTGCCCATCCTGCAGCCTCACTTTAATGCCGTGGGGATGAAAACTAGATTTTGTCAGAATATCCTTTACAATTCCATTTGTTGTTTTTCCTGTCTTTTGGTCTGCTTTTAACACAATACTAACAGATAGGCCAGGAGAAATATTTGTACGATATTGTCCGTTCATCTATATGCCAGTCCGTCTGCGCTGGTTATTTGTTTTCTTGGTCTGCTGACTTTTCATTCCTTTGACCGCACCGTTAGAGTGACCTGTGGTTTTTCCTGTTGCATTTCCTTGCTTTTTACTGGCCAGCTTTTGTCTCATTACTTCCTCTAAGCTTATTTTCTTTTTTTCTGGTGAGTTTGCATTTTGTGCATTTTTTTCTATATCTGACATGTAAGGAAGTCTCCTTTTCGTTTAACGAATTTATCTTGTTAAATTAGTATAATACAAAAAATGGCTGATATAAAGTCCATAGCCGTCAAGTTAAGAAAAATACATAATTCTTATTTCGATAAGGCACTTTTTTGTAAAGGAACCATGAATGGACGTCTCCTTTTGTTGAACCAGATTTAGAGTCTCCTATGATCGAGTGTGTCGAACAAAGACGTCTTCGCTTCATGGATAATTTGAAAGACATGTTTCACAACTGTAAATCATAATTATTGCAGTAGGACTATCAGTAAAGGAAGACAAAAGTTTCAATACCAATTACGTGCTGGGAATTATGACATTAATGTTTTCAGATGATGAATGAAGAAATTCTTGTTATGAAGCTGGCCAAATTAATCGGATGTGTGGTTAGGTAGCGTTACGTTTCATTTGCAGGAAATGTATTCTTAAATGCCGAATTTTTAATAAACAGTTTGGCAATCTATGATTTTCTCCATCTAGACTATACTATAATTGGGACAGATAGCAATAAACCTCATGATGTCCTTACCACTTTATGTACTCACTACTCCAAACGCTCTATTCCATTCGTTTATACGAATTCGGAATCGGCGAAAATAACCAAGTACGCTTCAAATACTTTTCTCGTTCTTAAAATATTATTCATTAACAGGTTCGCTCTTTGAACTAAAAAATAGGAGCGGATATTATTGCAAATTCACACGATAGGGGGCGTTCAAACATCACTTTCCGTTAATTAGAAATGAGTTTAATCATTAATGAGTGGAGAGGTACGCTGGATTTGAGCAATCTGTTTGAAACTCACGAACTTATTTGCTAGTTGTTCAACTACTATCCTGTTGGACTCAAGTGAGGAGGAGGTCTATGTCAACTTATTTAATAACTGGCGGTGCTGGTTTTATTGGGTCGCATCTTTGTGAATTTCTTTGTAAAAATGGACATAGAGTTATTAATATCGATAATTTCTCTGATTTATATGATTATCGGATTAAGATTCAGAATATTATGTATTTTTTTGGAGCGGATAAGGAATTTAATTTTTGTAATAAAGAGGAGGATTTAAAAAAACTGCCGGACATTGTTAACGGTCCCTTGTATCGCCTTGAAGTAATCGACATTCGAGATTCAATGTCGATGGAGCGGATTTTTCAAGAAGAAAAGATTGACGCTGTTATTCATTTGGCTGCGATGCCGGGCGTTAGGGCATCAATCGAACAGCCTTTGCTGTTTGAAGATGTCAATGTAAGAGGCACTCTCCATTTATTAGAATTAATGAAGAAGTATGGGATAAAAAAGTGGGTTTGCGCTTCCTCGTCTTCTGTTTATGGAAACAACCGCAAAGTACCTTTTTCTGAATCAGATTCCGTTGGGACTCCAATCTCGTTGTACGCAGCAACAAAGAGAAACTGCGAACTAATGGGATATACGTATTACCATTTGTTTAATATCGATACTGTTATGCTACGGTTTTTTACGGTTTATGGCGAACGTCAACGTCCTGACCTTGCTATTCATAAATTTACACGCATGATTGATGAAGGAATCGGTATCCCATTTTATGGCGATGGTTCCACGAAAAGAGATTATACGTATGTAGGCGATATCGTTGATGGTATACAGAAAGCTCTTCGTTATGTGGAGCAGAACGAAGAGGTGTACGAAATTATTAATTTGGGTGGACATCATACGGTATCTTTGCAATGTCTTGTGGAGACACTGGAGGAACAATTAGGGAAAAAGGCAATTATCAATGAACTTCCTATGCAGCCTGGTGATATGGATCAAACATGTGCTGATAATCGAAAGGCGCAAGATTTGATAGGCTTCGAACCTAAAACTGCATTTCACGAAGGGATTATTAACTTTATTAATTGGTTTAGAGGTGAACGTTATGTTGGAACTATCAGTTGTCGTCCCTGTGTACAACGAGAAAGATAATTTAAGAAATCTTCATACAGCAATAACAGAGGCATTGGATGGGCGTATTGAGGACTTTGAAATCATAATTGTCAACGATGGCAGCACGGATGGAGGAGATGTGCAGCTGGATCGCATGTCTGAATTAGACTCGAGGTTAAAGGTTATTCATTTTGAAAACAATTGTGGTCAAACAGCGGCAATATATGCTGGTTTAAGGAGAGCGAAAGGACGGTATATCGCATTGATTGATGGTGATTTGCAAACGGATCCTAACGATATCCTTAAATTAATGCATTATATGAATGAGTACGATTTTGTGAATGGAATGAGAGTGAAAAGACAGGATACAGGATTAAGAAAAGTTTCTTCAAAAGTAGGAAACGGTGTACGAAATTGGATTACTGGCGATGATATTCGGGATACAGGCTGCCCAATGAAGCTGCTCAAAAGGGAAGTGGCGCAAAGCTTTGTTCTTTATGAAGGGTTTCATAGATTTTTGCCTACACTCGCTAGAATGAATGGATTTAATGTGACTGAAGTTGCTGTCCATCACAAAGAAAGAGAGTTCGGGGTATCCAAATACGGCGTTTTGAATCGTGCCTTTGTAGGTTTAATGGATGCAATCACAATTGGCTGGCTAAGAAAAAGAATGGTTCGTTATAAAGTCAGGGGTGAATAACGCATGTGGAGGATGGAGACTAAGGAGCTGTTGTGGATCACTTTTGGTATGATTGGTCAAATTATGTTTACTGGGAGATTTGTTGTACAATGGATTGCTAGCGAAAAGGCTAAGGAAAGCATCGTAACCCGCTCATTTTGGATTTTCAGTATATGGGGGAGTAGTATGCTTTCGATATATGCAATATACCGGAAAGACCCTGTATTTATATTGGGGCAAGCTCCGGGTATTTTTATATACGCGAGAAATTTAATCCTTATGAAAAATAAGGAGCAAAGGGATGAGAATGTGACGCTGGAAGTGAATAAAAATCAATATGAAAACATGTAACTAAATTTCGCTTCATACAAGGTAACTTCTTAAATGGTAGCCGATATATAGGATGTGGGAGAGTATTCTTCTTAATAAAAAATGAGCCCGATGCCAAAGGCATCGGACTCATTTTTTATTAACGAGAGTAGAACTCTACGATTAATGCTTCGTTGATTTCTGCTGCTAATTCAGAGCGCTCTGGTAAGCGAGTGAATGTAGCTTCTAACTTGTCAGCATCGAAAGTTAGGTATTCAGGAACGAAGTTGTTCACTTCTAAAGCTTCTTTAACTGAAGCAAGGTTCATGGATTTTTCACGAACGCTGATTTTTTGGCCAGGCTTCATGCGGTAAGATGGGATATCTACGCGGCTGCCATCTACTAAGATATGACCGTGGTTTACTAATTGACGAGCTCCGCGACGAGTGCGAGCTAATCCCATACGGTATACTAGGTTGTCTAGACGAGATTCTAAAAGAATCATGAAGTTTTCACCGTGTTTACCAGCCATTTTGCCAGCTATATCAAATGTACGACGGAATTGACGCTCATTCACACCGTAAGTGTGACGAAGCTTTTGCTTCTCTTGTAATTGTAAACCGTACTCAGATAATTTTTTACGTTGGTTAGGACCGTGTTGTCCAGGTGCGTAAGGACGCTTTTCTAATTCTTTGCCAGTACCGCTTAAAGAGATACCAAGGCGGCGAGATAATTTCCAAGATGGACCAGTATAACGAGCCATGATGACTCCTCCTTGTGTTTTTATTTTTGTAAAATAAAAACAGACGCGAGCAACTTCGGTTATGGGTATTTTGTTTTCATGCACCATCGCTCCAGCAGCAAGGAGTTACTCGATGCACCTCAAATGAGGAACAAAATACAAGCATAAGCGTGTTCTCAAAGGCTGCATATTTTACACAAAAGCTATTATACGTCTTTTAAAAACTATAGTCAATATTTTATCCACTCCTTTTTATTCCAAAAGCTTTTCGACAAGTAGCAGGACTTTTTGTGAAAGAATGGAATGTTTGATAAAGAACAAAAAGAAAGCGCTTTCAATGTAATTGTGGAGGAGGAAAAGTTTGATGGAAAAGGCCTTACAAATGATGAAAGAAAAGCAGATGGAAACGATGTTGATTCATGAAGGGTATGATACTAACAATTATCATGGCAGTTTAACACCGCCGTTATTTCAAACATCCACCTATACATTTGCAACTGCAGAACAAGGAGCAAGAAGCTTTAGCGGAGAGGAAAATCATTATATTTACTCTCGGCTTGGAAATCCCACTGTACACTTGTTAGAACAGCGGATGGCAAGACTTGAGCAAGGAGAAAGCGCACTAGCTTTCGGATCTGGAATGGCTGCGGTTTCTACTGCTTTGCTTACGCTGCTTAAAGCGGGGGATCATATCGTGTGTTCCAAAGGAATTTATGGGTGCACCTACGGATTATTGGAAATGTGGGAAGAAAAATTCCATATTACTCATACCCTCTGTGATATGGATTCAGAAGAAGAGCTTTTACAAGCCATAAAAAGCAACACCGCCGTTGTTTTTGTGGAAACTCCGATTAATCCAACGATGAAGTTGATTGATTTGGAGCTTGTTGTGAAGGCAGCAAAACAAAAAGGAGTTTATGTAGTAGTAGATAATACATTTTGTTCTCCCTATTTGCAAAGACCATTAGCTATTGGCTGTGATGTAGTTGTACACAGTGCGACGAAGTATATAGGCGGGCATGGTGACGTGATAGCAGGCATTGTTGTTTGTAAGGATAAAGCATTAGGGGAGAGGATGAACCCAGTAAGAAAAGATACAGGAGGCGTGATGGCGCCCTTTGATGCATGGTTATTACTGCGCGGGTTAAAAACGCTGGCTGTACGTATGGACCGACACTCTGAAAATGCAGAAAAAATTGTACAGTTTTTAAAAGGGCATAGCAAGGTTGAGAGAGTATTTTATCCATTTGATGAAGATAATCCGAGCTTTTCAATTGCGAAAAAACAGATGCGACAAGGCGGCGGGGTAATTTCTTTTACTATTAAGGGAGGAAAAGAACAAGCACAAGAAATCGCAAACCGTTTGCAAATGATTCACATTGCTGTCAGTCTTGGAGATACAGAAACACTCATTCAACATCCGGCGACGATGACGCACGCAGTTGTACCAAAGCATATACGGGAGCAAATGGGGATTACAGATAATTTACTTCGCCTCTCAGTAGGGTTGGAGGCTTGGGAGGATATTGCAGAGGATCTGCGTAGAGCCTTGGTATAAGGAGAAAGAATCTCCTAGTTATATGCAGAGGCTGTGACACCCTTATCAAGTGTCAAATTATATAACAAGAGAACGGACTACAGAAAAAGTTCATACTTTTTATCATGTAAAAAGCGGCTAAAGCCGCTTTTTTACATTTGTTGGATTAATACTTCTACAAATTTTTCTAAATACATTTGATCGACTTGATCGAAGCGATTTTTGTTCGGACTATCAATATCAAGTACGCCAATTACTTTGCCATCTTTTATCATTGGGACAACAATTTCAGAGTTCGATGCCGCATCGCACGCGATGTGACCAGGAAACTGATGTACATCAGCAACGAGTTGGGTAGTTCCAGTTTCTGCTGCTGTACCGCATACACCTCTTCCGAACGGAATACGTACGCAGGCTGGTAAGCCTTGGAATGGCCCAAGCACCAATTGGCTGCCTTCTGTTAAATAAAAGCCGACCCAGTTTATATCCTCTAAAAACTGATTAAGAAGAGAGGAAGCATTTGCTAAGTTTGCAATTGTATTTGGTTCATCCGCAATTAATGCTTGTAATTGTCGAATGACAGTTTCGAAATTTTTTTCTCGTGATTGATTGTAGGATTGTGTTGTAAACACGAAAATCACCATTCCTTTTCGATATGTGTAAATTTATAGCAAAAAACCATGCATTTCAAGTGACTTTGTCGATAGAAAGTTAAAGGAATCTGTCACAAAAGTCAAGAATTTAAATTATAAGAACTAGCTGAGGAGAGGGTGAATCAAATGATGGGTGCGAAATCTGTAACAAAACAAAAGATTATAGAGGCAGCTATATCGTTGTTTAATACAAAAGGGTATGACGGAACGTCGGTACGAGATATTGCTAAAACAGCGAAGATGAA
Source organism: Bacillus sp. 165 (assembly GCF_017742235.1). Lineage (GTDB taxonomy): Bacteria > Bacillota > Bacilli > Bacillales > Bacillaceae_G > JAGHKQ01. Next base: position 22,213 of record NZ_JAGHKQ010000017.1, on the reverse strand, counting down.
TGCGGCTAATATTTCTTATTACTTTTCTAGTAAACAAGGGCTGCTCGAGTATCTCATCACAGACTTTTTAGAAGGATACACCCATATATTGGAGCGGACGTTTGAAAAAGCAGACACGCTGTCGTCAAAGGAAATGCTCCTCATTATTGTTCGTGATATTATTGCATATCAATCAAATCACCGCCAACTCACTCGTTTTTTTTATCGGGAGATTTCACTTGACAGCATTCTCATAAGGGAAATTATGACAACGTACTTAATGCGTGAAAAATATTTTTTTAAAACAATAATGCAAATGGGAATAAAAGCAGGAGAATTTCGTAATACTCCTTTCCCGATTTTTATGGTGCAATTAAAAGGGATGTTGAACATTCCGTATCTATATCCGCAATATATCGCCGAAGTGCTGCATGTTTTACCTTCCGATTCTTATTTTACAGCAAAATATACAAAAGAACTTGAAGAATGGATTGAACAGCATGTTTGTGTGTCCGCAGCAACATCGTTTGAAGATAAGCTTCCCGCTGTTCTTTCTGTATGGAAATAAAGGTATGAAGCACACCTTCGGTATAAGCCGGAGGATTTGTTTTTTTTAGACAGGAGAGAGCGTATAGTATATATTTTACCCTTTACTGCATTTGTAAAAAAATATAAAAAATTAGGTCAAAAACGGTGCAAGACGTGGTATCATTAATACATTACTGTTAATTAAACTAACACTTCCTTTTGGAAGTTGGTATAGAGTAGCTGGATAAAAATACAATACAGATGTTATTACATAAAATTGCATTTTTTATTGAGGGGAAGTTATAGTTTTTATCCCCAAGAACGGTTTGATGCAAGGACTGTACGCTGCATACAAATTAGGGAAGAGCTGCAGTGAAAATATAAAAAAATGCCTTCCAGAAAGTGGGACGGACGTATACATAAAAAAGAGGAGGGCCTTGGATGGATTCTGTGTTGATGACCATTATTTTACTAGTCAGTACTGTTATAGTACTTCTCATAGCACAACTTGTTTTTCGAAATCGTTTATTTCAAAGAGTCCAAAGCTTGCAAGAGTGGAAGCAGGATATCAAAGGACGCCCTGTAGCAGATCAATTAAAAAAGGTTAAGGCATTAAATGTAACAGGACAAGCAGAGGAGCTGTTTGAATCCTGGAGAGAAAGCTGGGATGAAGTTGCGGCTGTCACGATTCCCAAAGTAGAAATAGCATTGAAGTCTGCAGACGGGCATATTGCACAATTCAAGTTTGGAAGAGCGAAAGAAGAAATAGGGATTGCGACTGGTATATTGGAAGAAACGGATGGGAAAATTCAAGAGATTTTATCGGAATTGCAAGAGCTTGTAGAAACTCATGAGAAAAATAGTATGGAAATAGAAGAAATTCGTACTACATACAGAGATATAAAGAAAACTGTATTGGCACACCGGCATTCATTTAGCCTTGCTGAAGAAAAGCTGGAAGAAACAATGGATGCATTCCATGAAAGATTTCAAGCATATGAAGAAGCAGTGGGGAATGGAAACTACTTAGATGCGCAAAAAATTGTGAATGACCTTGAAGAACGAATGAAGTATTTACAATTACTGATTGTTGAAATTCCGGAACTTCAGGTAGAATGTCAGACGAACATTCCGGTACAGCTGGAAGATTTGCTGGCGGGGCATGAAGAAATGAAAAAGCAGGGTTATGTTCTTGATCATTTGGAGATTCCAAAAGAGGCTGCAGTCATGGATGCGATAATTCGCAGCTGTTTGTTGCACATAAAAGAGCTTGAAATAACGAAAGCAAAGCAACAGGTGGCTGAATTAAAAGAAAAAATGGATATGCTATACGGGCAACTTGAAACAGAAGTTACTTCTAAGCATCAGGTAAGCAAAGAAGTAGCAGACTTGAATGAAGTAATAGATACAGTACGTGAAGAAGTGCTGCAAACAAAGGAAGAAACGCAATTTGTGAAGCAAAGCTACGAATTGAGCGATAAGGATGTAGAAATTCAAAAGTTTATTGAAAAGCAAATTAGTGTTTTGATTAAGCGGTTTGAGATGATTCAAATTCGGATTGCAGAACAGGATATAGCATTTTCTGTTATTCGAGAAGAGCTAGAGGATATTCGCCAGCAAATTACAGCAATAGCAGAGTCTCATAAAAATTATAAAGGCATGCTCCAAACGCTACGCAAAGAGGAATTGACAGCACGCGATTCTCTTGGTGAGATGCGCAAGCAAATGGTGGAAATGAGACGTAGTCTTCAAAAATCCAATTTACCGGGATTGCCTGAAGAATGCATACAAAAATTGTACGAAGCACAGACAGCTATTCATACCGTATACGTACAATTAGAAATGAAGCCTCTAAATATGGCGACTGTTAACAAAGTACTAGAGGAAGCAACGCTACTAATAGACCTTACGTATAAAGAAACAATAGAGCTTGTTGAGTTAGGCTATTTAGTGGAAAAGGCTATCCAGTATGGTAATAGATACCGCAGTCAAAATATGCAGATGGCAAAGGAATTGGAGAAAGCGGAAGAGTTATTCCGCGGCTATGACTATACAGGTGCATTTGAGCAAATTGCAGCAACACTCGAAAAAGCAGAACCAGGAGTTATACAGAAGATCAAAGAATTGGCTATGACGTAGTATAGAAGAACGCTGGGTATGAACTCCCAGCGTTTTTGTTTTGGGTTCAATATGTATTTCCTGAATGAACGTAACGAAAACTAGGGGCGTGTAAGGAGAAATAAATAAAATTATGATATGATTAGTTGTCTGGATTTGTCCAGGATATCATAACCTTATGCTATTTTACCTAATAGAACGGTTTTTATAGTTAAGCGCTTCAAGCTATGAAAGCCTGTATATGAGGAACAGTTTGGTAACTGCCTGTAAGAGAAAAGTTTCTTGCTGGTGTGGCTTTATGTGTGACTACATTCTAATACTTTATATTTTTTCTATCCTCTCTGGCTACAGATCACTATTGAAATAAGAATAGAGCATAAGATTAAATAGCCAGTATCGTTTATACAAAATACCTTTAGGAAATGGACTGAAAACTGCAGAAAGGAGCGGCTGTATTGATTTATTTTGATAATAGTGCCACTACAAAACCATATCCAGATGTGCTTCAAACCTTTGTTACAGCCTCGCAAAAATACTTCGGCAACCCTTCTTCCATTCACGGATTAGGAAGTGAAGCGGAGCGCTTGCTTGTAAGTTCAAGATCTGTTATTGCAAGCATGTTGCGCGTAAGTCCCTCTGAAATCATTTTTACCTCAGGAGGAACGGAAGGGAACAATTTGGCTATTAAAGGAACAGCCATTAGACATCGTTCAAGAGGACGACATGTTATTACAACAGTGGTAGAACATGCTTCTGTTTCAGAAGCATTTAAGCAGCTTGAAATGCTTGGATTTGACGTGACCTATCTTCAGGTTGATAAGCAAGGCCTTATTTCAATAGAGGAATTAAAACAAGCGCTGCGTGACGATACTATTCTTGTGTCTGTTATTCATGTTAATAATGAAACAGGAGCTATTCAACCGATTGAAGAAATTGGCAGTGTACTGAAGCAACACCCGAAAATTATATTTCATGTGGATCACGTGCAAGGAGTAGGCAAGGTTCCGTTAGATTTTAAACAAACGTATATAGACCTTTGCACGATGTCAGGTCATAAGTTTCACAGCGTAAAAGGAACAGGGATATTATATGTCCGTCAAGGAATAGAGCTAGATGCCATTTTATCAGGCGGACAGCAGGAGAATTATTACCGCTCCGGTACAGAGAATTTACCAGGTATTGCAGCGATGACCAAAGCACTGCGTCTGACGCTTGAAAAACGTGAACAACACCTATACAAGCTGGAGCGTCTAAAACAAGAACTACTTTCTTTTTTTACAAATTTGCCAAATGTTCAGGTTAATACACCAATAAAAAGCAGTGCGCCGCATATTGTGAATGTATCGTTTCTAGGTTTGAAACCGGAAGTTGTCGTTCATGAATTAGAAAAGCATAGCGTATATGTGTCCACAAAGTCGGCTTGTTCTTCTAAAGCAAAGGAAGTAAGCAAAGTGCTGTTAGAAATGGGAGTGGGCCAAAAAGCTGCCGAGAGTGCGATTCGCATTAGCTTATCATTTGAAAACACAGAAGAAGAAGTGATGCGTTTTAAAAACGCAATAAATGAAATAATTCCAAAATTATATGAAGTTATGAGGTAAGAAAGATGAACTATGAGCATATTTTAATTCGATACGGAGAAATGACAACGAAGGGGAAAAATCGTTCCCGTTTTGTCAGCACGTTAAAGGAAAATATCAAGCGTAAATTAAAGAAATTTACAAATTTGGAGTACGAAGCAACAAGAGACCGTATGTATATCAAATTAAATGGTGAGAATCATGAAGAGGTCTCTAAATACCTGCAAGAGGTATTTGGAATCCACACATTCAGTTTGGCGCTGAAGACAAATACAAATTTGGAAGATATGAAAAAAGGAGCGTTAGCGGCGTTTTTACAGGTGCAAAAACAGGTAAAAACATTTAAAGTGTCAGTGCATCGCTCTTATAAACAATTTCCAATGCAAACACATGAATTGAATCGGGAGATTGGAGCCCATATTTTAATAAACACAGATAATATTACGGTAGATGTGCATAATCCAGATGTCAATGTACGAGTGGAAGTACGAGAGGATTTTACATACGTGACATGTGAGGAGATTGAAGGGGCAGGCGGTCTTCCGGTCGGTGTGGGGGGCAAAGTGATGCTTCTGTTATCTGGAGGGATTGATAGTCCGGTAGCAGGATATTTAACGATGAAACGAGGCGTAACACTGGAAGCGATTCATTTCCACAGTCCACCGTTTACAAGTGATCGCGCAAAGCAAAAGGTAGTGGATTTAGGATATCAGTTATCCAAGTATTGCAAACGGATTACTCTTCATGTCGTACCGTTTACTGAAGTACAGAAGGCGATTCACAAGCAAATTCCTGCAAGCTATACTATGACGGTAATGAGAAGAATGATGCTGCGCATTGCTGAACAGATTGCAAATGAGCGGGGAGGCTTGGCGTTGGCAACAGGAGAAAGCTTAGGACAAGTGGCGAGTCAAACGTTGGACAGTATGCATACGATTAATGAAGTGACAAATTATCCAATTATTCGTCCGCTTGTAACAATGGATAAACTGGAAATTATGCGCATTGCCCGTGAGATTGATACTTACGATATTTCTATTCGTCCGTATGAAGATTGCTGTACAATCTTCACTCCGCCTAATCCAACAACAAAACCTAACCGCGAGAAGGCCAATCGATTTGAAGGACATTACGACTTTTCTGAGCTTATCAACGAAGCCGTAGCCAATACGGAGAAGGTTTTGCTGCAAATGAACGAGCAAGAAATTGAAGACGAATTCAAAGATCTTTTATAGAAAAAATTACCAAATATATTATTGTATATAACAATGTGTTTTTTCACACTCTATACTCACAAGGAGGTGAAAACACATGGCAAACTACAATAAATTATCAGTACCTGGTGCACAATCTGCATTAGATTCTATGAAATATGAAATCGCTTCTGAGTTCGGCGTTCAACTTGGACCAGATGCTACAGCTCGCGCTAACGGTTCAGTTGGCGGTGAAATCACTAAGCGTCTAGTTGCAATGGCTGAGTCTCAACTAGGCGGATTCCAAAAGTAATTGCATATAAAATGAATGGCTTCAAGGGCGGGGTATATTCCCCGCTCTTTTATTTTTATCTTGCATTACAGTACGTTCGTTATTGTATATAGAAATAGTGTTTTGACTTGCACTCAAAATATATATGCATTCCTGTTAACATAGAAATTAGGTGAATCTATGTTAGTTGGTGCTCTATAAACATCGAGTATTCTTATTAGTGGAATTTTATTTTTAAGTAGTAATTTGAAGAAACAGCGTCAGAGTCAATTCGTTTTTTTTGTCGTTTTATAACACAAAATGACAATTTTTGTTGATATACAGTCGTAAATTAAGTGAATTTGTCTAATGAAACATTATTCAAAAAATACAGAAAATTATTTATGATAGAAGGAGGGATATTTGTCAAAAAAAGGAGGATGTAGATATGAACAGAGAAGAATTGATAGCACCTGAACAGTACAATTTAGTCCAAGAGATTGAGCGCTATGCGACAGATCCTGAAAAAATCGCTATTTTATGGCAGGATGAGGAAGGACATAAACAACAAATTACATATCGTGAGCTTATTATTGGAGCAAACAAGATTGGAAATGCTTTTTTAACTCAAGGCTTACAAAAAGGCGATAAAGTGTTGATTATGGTTCCTCGTCTTATTGAAGCATATATGACATATATTGGAGCAATTAAAGCAGGGTTGGTCGTTATTCCAAGCTCTGAAATGCTCCGTAAAAAAGATATTGAATACCGCATCAGCCATGGTGAAGTGAAAGCGATCATCAGCTATGCTCCTTATATTGAGCAATTTGATGGAATAGAATTATTAAATTCTTTACATAAATTTGTTATTAGCGATGCACCGATTGCGAACTGGATTTCGTTAATGGACAAAATGGAACAAGCAAGTGAAATTCTCGAATTTGCAGACACTAAACGTGATGATATGGTATTTTTATCCTACACTTCCGGCACTACAGGAAATCCAAAAGGAGTGGTGCACACACATGGCTGGGCATACGCTCACTTACGTACATCTGCAGCCAACTGGCTGGCAATCAATGAAGGAGATGTTGTATGGGCAACAGCAAGTCCTGGATGGCAAAAATGGATTTGGAGTCCATTTCTTGCAACATTAGGATCGGGTGCTGCAGGATTTGTCTACCACGGCAAATTCGAACCAAAGAAATACTTGCAATTATTAGATGAAAATGCAGTAAATGTATTGTGCTGTACACCGACAGAGTACCGCTTAATGGCAAAGGCAGATAATTTAGAGGAATATGGACTTTCTACTCTTCATAGTGCTGTATCTGCGGGAGAGCCGTTAAATCGTGAAGTGATTGAAACCTTCCAAAAGCACTTCAATGTAACTGTCCGCGATGGATACGGACAAACGGAGAATACATTACTTGTTGGGGCACTAAAAGGAATGGAGCTGAAACCAGGTTCTATGGGTAAGCCGACTCCTGGCAACCGTGTTGCTATCATTAATGAAGATGGTGAACCTGTTCGTGCCGGCGAAGTAGGCGATATCGCTGTGCATGTCAGCACACCAGCTCTTTTTAAGCAATATTATAAAGATGAGGAAAGAACAGCAAAGCAGTTCCGTGGGGAGTACTATGTAACGGGTGACAGAGCAAGAATGGATGAAGACGGCTATTTTTGGTTTGAAGGAAGAAGCGATGATATTATTATCAGCTCAGGTTATACAATTGGACCGTTTGAGGTAGAAGATGCGCTTGTGAAGCATCACTATGTAAAGGAATGTGCGGTTATTGCGAGCCCTGATGAAATCAGAGGTCATGTTGTCAAAGCTTTCATTGTATTGCGTGAAGGAGTCACAGAGGAGGAAAGTGTGTTAATTCCGCTTCTGCAAGAACATGTAAAGGAATTAACAGCACCCTATAAGTACCCTCGCAAAATAGAGTTCGTAAAAGAATTGCCAAAAACAACTTCGGGTAAAATCCGCCGCGTTGAATTGCGTCAGCGTGAAATGGAATTAGCAGCAAAATAGTAATAAAATGAACAGGCAGAGATTTCTCTGTCTGTTTTCTGTTTGAACGATAAACTGGAAGAAAAGGAGAATATAGTATGGGAGAGCTATGGTACGGAGGAAAGATATATACGATGAAGGAAGAAGGAGAACAGGTTGAATCGATTTACACAGAGGATGGAATCATCGTGGCAGTTGGAACAAAGGAAGCCCTTTACAAGAAGTATAAACAAAGCATAGAAAAGGAATTAGATTTACAGGGCGGCACTATGCTGCCGGGATTAGTGGATAGTCACATGCATGTAATTGGTCATGGTGAGAGATTAATGCGTTTGGATTTATCAGCTTGCACCTCGTACAAGGATATGCTAGAAGCGGTTAAAAAGCGTGTGGAGATTACACCTGTAGGAGAATGGATTATTGGAGAGGGGTGGAATGAAAATCAGTTTACAGATACAAAAGAGGTGCAGCGGTTTGAACTAGATATCCTTTCTCAGGAGCACCCCATTCTATTGAAGCGTGTATGCCGCCACGCTATGCTTGTTAACTCTTACGTATTGGAGATGGCAAAAGTTCATGAAGGTCTTAGTCCGAAAGGAGGGAAGCTTGGCAGAACGCCAGACGGTGTGTTAAATGGCTTATTATATGAACGCGCGCAGGATTTATTACATGATATCATTCCGGAAAATACAGAAGAATATCTCGAACAAGCCTTGTCTGTTTCGATTGAAGATTGCTGGAGGCATGGATTGGTTGGCTGCCATACAGAGGATTTAAACTATTACGGAGGATTTAATCGTACATACAAAACATTTGAGAAGGTAATTAAACAGCAGCAGAGACCGTTTAAAGCACATCTCCTCGTTCACCATGGAGTGATAGAAGAACTGCAGGAATATAAAGAAACTGGAACAAAGTATATTGAATTTGGAGCGATGAAAATTTTCGCGGATGGTTCTCTCGGAGGACGGACGGCTTTGTTAAGCGAGCCGTATACAGATATGCCAAGCACGAATGGCGTAGCCGTATTTGAACGAGAAGAGCTTGCGGCATTGGTGAAAAAGGCGCGTGATCTTGGTTTGGCAGTTGCTGTTCATGCGATTGGAGATCTAGCATTTGAATATGTAGTCGAAGCAATTGAAACATATCCACCTAAAGTTGGGCTGCATGACCGAATAATTCACTGCCAAGTACTGAGGGAAGATTTGATTCAACGAGCGAAAGAGCTTCCTGTTATTTTGGATATTCAGCCTGTGTTTGTTACAGCTGATTATCCGTCTGTAATAGAAAAGCTTGGTGAAGAACGGATGAAATTCAGCTATGCATGGAAAACATTAATGAAAGAAGGTTTTATCTGTGCAGGTGGTTCAGATGCACCGATTGAATCAGTAAATCCATTTGTAGGGATATATGGAGCCGTTGCTAGAAAAAGTTTGCTGCAACCGTCTGATAAAGTATATGGTCCACACGAACGATTGACAATGTTTGAGGCGGTTGGTTTATATACGAAAGGAAGTGCGTCTGCCATTCACAGGCAGAACAGCAGAGGAATGATTGCTCCTGGGTACGAGGCCGATTTTACTATTCTTGAACGAGATATTTTCGATATTGGTGAAGAGGAGCTATTAGCTCTTCAGGTTATGAAAACAGTGGTTGACGGCATTGTGGTATATGAAAAGAACTAATTTGGTTAAATGCTATGTTTGGTCATGCTTTACTGACCACTCTTTTAGCGTAGACCTTTTAAAAAATGGTAAGAGTATCAGAAAAAGAGCACGGATTGTTCCGTGCTCTTTTTCTCTTAATTATAAAAATGAACGCTGTACTTTTTCCCAGAAGGAATTATTTTTTAATTTTAATGTCTTGATTTTTTTATCACTTAATTTAATAACTACTTTTTCCACGTGTTTAACGCTTAATGCTTCATTATCCATTCCCATTACAGGATAATCATTTCCATCTGAAACCATTTTCAATGTTAATGTGCGGTTGCCGCTTAGGATAAACGGGGAACCGAGCGTACGATAGTTGTTGTTATTGATAGAGGCCAGCTCGCTTACTTGATAACAAGGAAGCATCGGATCAACTACTGCTCCGTGAAGAGACTTATTGTAAGCTGTGCTTCCTGTTGGAGTAGATACAACCAATCCGTCTCCACGGAAGGTTTCGAAGTGTAAATCATCCACAAACACGTCCATAACAAACGTTTTAATGATGCTCGAACGCACAGTAAATTCGTTGAGGCAGTAAAAAGAAGTACCGTTATCTACCGTTACGTGGATGGTTGGATAGCGTCTTACCTCCATCTCATTTTTTGCGCTGAATGTTGTTGTTGTGATTTCTTCTAATGCTTCTTCTATGCGGTCTAAATGAAAGTCACAGTAGAAGGTTGTTTGATCGCTTATGGAAACCCCGGCATAGAGACAATCATCACGGAATCCCGTTTTGCGTACTGCTTGTAAAAATGTTCCATCTCCTCCCACACTAACAATTGCATTGGCGTGTTGAGGGCTGTTCAATATAGTGAATCCGTTTTGTTCTAACATGTTATAAACAGGCTTCATTCGCTCCGATAGAGCTTCGTTCTTTTCTTCATAAAAAAAGTATAGATTTTTGCGTTCTGTCATCTGTCATCCCTCCAAAGATGTCTTGTAGTAGTGTGTTCAAATATTATATTTCTATATTAACAAGTAGAATCCCTTTTAATTTTTAGAAAAATGAATCATTTCCTTTGGGAGTTGTATTGGTTTATTTTGTATAAAAACAGTCGATAATGGTTACGTAGTGAAAGGGTGAGTCTGCGTGTATTGGTATGTGATGATTCTTACCGCCTTAATATTGATCTTTTTTATTATTTTTATAACAAAACTTTCCATTAAAGTTGTATTTGTGTATACACAGCAGCAGCAGCAGTGTCTTATTAAAATACGAGCATGGTTTGGTATGGTTCGTTATACGATAGATGTATTTTCACTCACGGAGAAGAGAATAAATCAAACTAAGCAAGAAGATATTGAAGAAGAGACTGAACAAGAACACCTTTCTTTTTCTGATTGGTTAAATCGTATACCGGATTTGATAAAAATAGCCCGAGACATCCATACTATGCTTAAGGCTTTCCTTAGAAAGGTAAAGATAAAACAATGGCAATGGGACTCGCAGCTTGGAACAGAGGACGCTGCGGCTACAGGTGTGCTCATTGGTTTTGCGTGGTCTTTGAAAGGAGCAGCAGTAGGGATTGTAACACGGTATATGAAGCTGAAAGCACAACCTCAACTGCAAATCCAACCTGTTTTTCAAGGGAATATCATGACTACTCATTTGGAATGCAGCATCTCGTTTCGGGTATTTCAAGGGGTGTTAGCGGGGTGGAAAATATTCCGATATATGAGAAAAAAACAGTCTGTTTTTCTTCCGGAAAGAGCAGATGAGATGTATCAAACCGAGGTGTAATGTATTTAATATAAAGGTGTAAAAAAGTAAGAAGGATAAGCTGAAAATTACTCATAAAAGCGAACCCTCAATAGGGAGAACCATCCGTGCTGAGGGAATTTCACTTTATAAACAGGGGGTACTGTATAATGGCGGATCATCCTATTCAAGGATTAATGAACACTGCAATGAATAACCTGCAACAAATGATCGATGTGAATACAATTATTGGCGATCCGATTGAAACACCTGATGGTGGCGTAATTCTGACAGTTTCTAAGGTAGGGTTTGGGTTTGCTGCGGGAGGAAGTGAGTTTGGTGGAGATAACAAAAACTCGAAGCTTCCATTTGGCGGAGGAAGCGGAGGCGGTGTTTCTATTACACCAATTGCATTCTTAATTGTGAATTCAAAAGAAGTTAAAATGCTTCATCTAGATGAAAATACTCACCTTATTGATAAAGTAATTGAAATGGCTCCTCAAGCAGTACAAAAGATTCAAGATATGTTTAAGAAAAAAGATAACGAGGATGCCAATATGCAGCCGACTACAATTATGTAGGAAGAAAAAAATAAGCCGACTGTGGAAAAGGCGGCTTATTTTTTGGTTGTATATATTTATCTGTATTTTTGGAAAAATGAAGATGTTTTGTTTGCATTCTTCATATATTCCTTCTATTATTGACACTGTACATACTTTCTTTATTAGAGGAGGATTCGTAATGGCAAACGTTACATTTAAAGGCAATCCTATTACATTATTAGGTAATGAAGTAAAAGTAGGAGAGCAAGCGCCAAACTTTACACTATTGGCGAACGACTTATCTCCAGTAACTTTAGATACGTACAAAGGTGCTGTGAAATTAATCAGCGTGGTTCCATCTATCGACACAGGCGTATGTGATGCTCAAACTCGCCGTTTCAATGAAGAAGCATCTAAATTGGACAATGTCAAAGTATTAACGGTGAGCATGGATTTGCCATTCGCACAGAAGCGTTGGTGTGCTTCTAACGGACTTGAAAACGTGGTGACGCTTTCTGATCATCGTGACCTTTCTTTTGGTGAAGCTTATGGCGTAACAATGAAAGAACTTCGTTTGTTGGCTCGTGCGGTATTTGTAATCGACAGCAATGATAAAGTAACTTACGTAGAATACGTAAGCGAAGGAACAAGCCATCCGAACTATGAAGCGGCGATTGAAGCTGCAAAAGCAGCAAAATAAATTCGAATTACGTGAAGACCTCTTACAAGAGGTCTTTTTTTTGTTTTTAGAACCGATACTTAGAACAACCGAGGAGAATATGGTATGATGATACCTATGTAATTTTTAGATAACCAGGGAGGGTTTTAGTTGAGTTCTTCTGTAGAAACACTATTCCATATTTTTGATACAACGGCACTTGTTTTACGGAAAGAGATGGATATTACATATTTAGAGGCGCTTGCGGAAACGGGAGATAATTTGTTCGAGGGCCAAATTTTACAAGAAAGCCTAACTCATTCCACAATTGAGAGGTTAACGAAAGAATATAACAAATATAAAGAAGAAAACTATAAAAGCGAGGACATTCGCAAAGCGTTTCAGTTAGCGCTTTTAAAAGGAATGAAGGATGGAATACAGGCAAACCACGAAATGACTCCAGATGCTGTTAGTTTATTTGTCAGCTATCTTTTTAATAAATTTATGGAAGAAAAGGAGTCCTTTGTCGTTTTTGACCCTGCTGTAGGTACAGGGAATTTGCTGACGGCTGTTTTAAACAATATAGGGGGAAAAGATGTGCGGGGCTTTGGCAGTGAGGTAGATGAGTTATTACTTCGCCTTGCTTTTGTGAATGCCAACCTGCAAAGGCATACCATCGAATTCTTTAACCAAGACAGCTTGGCACCCCTATATTTAGATCCAGTTGATGCTGTTCTTTGTGATTTGCCTGTTGGATATTATCCAAATGACCTTCGTGTGTCAGAGTTTATACTGAAGGCGGATGAAGGATTGTCCTATGCACATCATCTATTTATTGAACAAAGCCTTAAATATACGAAAGAAGGCGGATTTTTATTCTTTATAATTCCGAATTTTTTATTTGAAAGTGATCAAGCACCGAAGTTGCATGCGTTTTTAAAAGAGCATGCCTATATTCAAGGGGTATTGCAATTGCCGGTTTCGATGTTTAAAACAGAAAAAAATGCAAAAAGTATATTTGTTCTCCAAAAAAAGGGAACAAATATTCAGGCGCCGAAGCAAGCTTTACTTGTTGAGTTGCCAAAGTTCACTAACATGCAAGCTATGGAGAACGTTATTTCACAAATAAATGAATGGTTTACAGAAAAGAAAGAGGGATAATTTATACTGAATCATGAATAAATTATCATGTAACAGATTTATTATTTCTTTGATACAGTTTGTGTGTTATTGAGTGATAAATCTGATTAGAATAAGAATTTATATAAGATGACTAGAGGGTCTGTAATACAATTTTTTTTCATGTGTTGCATTAATTTTTTCGCTCGTTTATCTTGAAATATGCTTAAGACAATGTTTAAATAGGTAAAGGAAACAACACATATTTCGATAAAAAACATTAATAAACGAATGTCTAATATAAAAGGGGCGAAAGACTGAATGTCAAAAGTTATTGCAATTAATGCAGGCAGTTCTTCCTTGAAATTTCAGCTTTTTGAAATGCCAAGCGAAAATGTTTTAACTAAAGGACTTGTCGAGCGTATCGGCTTAAAGGATAGTGTTTTTACAATTAGTGTAAATGATGAGAAGCAAACAGAAGTACTGGATATTCCAGATCATGCGGTTGCAGTTAAGATGTTGCTTCAAAAATTAACAGATACAGGCATCATCAAATCATTAGATGAAATTAACGGTATTGGTCATCGCGTTGTACACGGTGGTGAAAAGTTCCATGATTCTGCGCTAATTACAGATGAAGTGTTGGATGAAATTGAAAGCTTAAATGATTTGGCTCCTCTTCATAATCCAGCTAATATCGTTGGGATTAAGGCATTTCAAGAGGTACTTCCAAATGTTCCGGCAGTAGCGGTGTTTGATACGGCATTCCACCAAACAATGCCTGAAAAATCTTTCTTATACAGTTTGCCTTACGAATACTATGAAAAGTATGGCATTCGTAAATACGGCTTCCATGGTACGTCTCATAAGTATATTTCACAGCGTGCAGCGGAATTACTTGACCGTCCAGTCGAACAATTACGCTTAATTTCTTGTCACTTAGGAAATGGTGCAAGTATTGCGGCGATTGAAGGTGGAAAATCGATTGATACATCCATGGGATTCACTCCTCTTGCTGGTGTGACAATGGGAACACGTTCCGGTAACCTTGATCCAGCGCTTATTCCATATATCATGGAAAAAACAGGTCAATCTGTAGAAGAGGTGCTTGATGTACTAAACAAAAAGAGTGGTATGTTGGGATTGTCCGGCTTCTCTAGTGACTTGCGCGATATTGAGCAGGCAGAGGAAGAAGGAAATGAACGTGCGAAAGTTTCTTTAGAGGTATTCGTATCTCGTATCCATAAATATATCGGTTCGTATGCGGCACGCATGCAGGGAGTGGATGCAATTATTTTCACTGCCGGCATCGGTGAAAACAGTACGGTCATCCGTGAGCGCGTATTAGAAGGACTGGAATTCATGGGTGTATATTGGGATCCAAAACGAAACCAAGTGCGTGGAAAAGAAGCGTTTATCAATTATCCGCACTCTCCGGTGAAAGTTATGGTTATCCCGACAAATGAAGAAGTAATGATTGCACGCGATGTAATGCGGTTAGCGATGTAATGAAGAGGTGGGGATGATCCCCACCTCTTTTATGTAGAAGAAAATATATAATTTCAGTATTATGGCATTCATGTTTTTTTCTTCATCTGAGGCAGGGATACGTATCCCTGCCTATTACAAGTATCGTTTGATGAGTGAAACATGAGAAGGCTTGGAAAGTTTATAATGGCAAGGAAAGTGTGATATACTATAGGAAAAGTTTACTAATTAAAGGGGGCTGGAAGATGGAGCTGACTGAACGAGAACAAAAGGTTTGGAATGATATTAAAAATTGGGAATATCAGTTGTCCCAGCAGGAATCCACAGATTTTCAAATGGTGTTTGATAAATGGATGGATATCTCTGTTTCCCGCCTTCCTTATAAAAAGCGAAAAGACTTTTTTGCTAAAGCAGATCAATGGCTGCTTCACCTTCATGCCTTCATCCAAAGTTCTCAATCACAGCTAGACGCCCGCAACCATATTTTATCAACCGCCCGTACATTTAATGAAGCAATTGAACATATAGAAGATCTATCAAATTTATCGATCGATGAACTGAGTTATATTGCAGAGCACCAAATTGCAAAGCATCGCTTGTACTCTCTTGTACAAGGAGGGGCAGCAGGAGTTGGAGGATTGTTATTATTAAGTGCCGATCTTCCTCTTATTCTGGCGATTAATTTAAAGGCTGTTCAGCTTATTGCTACTACTTACGGTTATGATGTAAACAAGCCGTATGAAATGATGATTGCTCTAAAGGTATTTCATGCGTCCATTTTACCTAATCGTTTGCAGCAATATGCATGGCCCGAGCTTTTAGAAGAGCTAAAACATCAGGAATTTGCGCCGTTTTTCTATGAAGGAAGAGAAGAAGTAACAGGTTCTTCTTCTATACAAGTTTTGCTGAAGCAGATTTTAAAAACATTTTTGCTTGCTTCTCTGCGGAGAAAGCTTGTTCAAGGTATTCCTGTTATTGGCGTTGCGGTGGGGGCCAGTGTGAATTATCGCCTGACTCGTACAGTTACAGAATTTACCCATCGCTTTTATCAAATGCGTTATTTACTCGAAAAACAAAATTAGGCTTCTATCTCAAGCAGATAGAAGCCTTTTTTATTGGTGCATTTTATCAGTTGAAATGTTTTGATTTGTTCGATACCAGAGCCATAAATCGTTAATAATGGATGCTAGGTCCGCGATTTGAGAATTAAGGAGGCAGGACTTTTCAAAATTTATTTCATTTGATAATTCATGCTGTTTCATATTGATGCCATGTTCTAATTCTTTAATTCGATCTGGAATACGTCCCCGTATTTGCTCCCATTTAAGTAAAATTTCATTCTGTACATTTACAGGAATATCCTCCCATTCCTGTTTCCAAGCTGGTATGAGAATCCCTAATCGTTCATCGTATGTAAAAAATTGCTCCACTTCTATCCCCTCCGTTATCTCTATTGTATATGAAATGAAAATCGTTTAAAAATATTTAATTATTTGTTGATTCTTTTTTTGAAAGGTGGTAAAGTTTGCTTATGAATTTAAATAAATAATAATGAATTTTTATTCTATACAGGGGGAGTTATTATGAACGGAAAAAAAGTGGTGTTGGCTTATTCAGGCGGGTTAGATACATCAGTTGCAATCAAGTGGCTACAAGAAAAAGGTTATGAAGTAATTGCATGCTGCTTGGATGTAGGAGAGGGAAAGGATTTAGATTTTATACAAAAAAAAGCATTAACAGTAGGTGCTGTGAAATCATATGTACTTGATGTAAAAGAAGAATTTGCGAATGAATATGCATTGCCGGCATTACAAGCACACGCATTATACGAAGGGAAATATCCTCTGATATCCGCATTGTCCCGTCCGCTGATTGCGAAAAAGCTTGTTGAAGTTGCTGCATTGGAAGGAGCTTCCGCAGTCGCGCATGGATGTACTGGAAAAGGAAACGATCAAGTCCGCTTTGAAGTATCGATTAATGCATTAAATCCGGATTTAGAAGTAATTGCGCCTGTTCGTGAATGGAAGTGGTCCCGTGAAGAGGAGATTCACTATGCAAAAGAAAATGGGGTGCCGATTCCAATTAATTTAGACAGTCCATTTTCAATCGATCAAAACTTATGGGGCAGAAGCAATGAGTGCGGTATTTTAGAAGATCCTTGGGCAGCTCCGCCTGAAGAAGCATATGAAATGACATTGGCTTTGGAAGATACACCAAACAAGCCGGATATCCTTGAAATTACATTTGAAGCAGGTGTACCGATAATGTTAAACGGTGTTCACTATACGTTTGCAGAAATAATCCAAAAGTTGAATTCTCTCGCAGGCAAACATGGAGTGGGGAGAATTGATCATGTAGAAAATCGTCTTGTAGGTATTAAGTCTCGTGAAGTATATGAGTGTCCGGGGGCAACGACACTGCTTAAAGCGCATAAAGAGTTGGAAGATTTGACGCTTGTAAAAGAAGTCGCTCATTTTAAGCCGTTCATCGGACAGAAACTGACGGAGTTGATTTATAACGGGTTGTGGTTCTCACCACTTAAGTCTGCATTGGAAGCCTTCTTGAAAGAAACACAAAAAAATGTAACAGGTATCGTACGCGTGAAGCTGTTTAAGGGTCATGCTATTGTGGAAGGAAGAAAATCGGAATACTCCTTATATGATGAAAAACTGGCAACCTATACATCGGCAGATGAGTTTGATCACAATGCGGCAGTAGGTTTTATTTCCTTATTCGGTTTGCCGACAAAGGTATACAGCCAAGTAAATAATAAGAAGGTGGAAGCGTGAAAAAGCTTTGGGGGGGACGGTTTACTGAGAACGCAGAAGCATGGGTGGATGAGTTCGGCGCTTCCATATCCTTCGATAAGGCATTAGTTTTAGAGGATATTGAAGGCAGCCTAGCTCACGTTACGATGCTTGGCAAGTGCGGGATTATTAGTCTAAATGAAACAGAAGCAATTACGAAAGGTTTGCAAGCATTATTAGAAAAAGCGAAGAATAATGAGCTGTCATTCTCGATTGCGCAGGAAGATATTCATTTGAATGTTGAAAAAATGCTGATTGATGAAATCGGAGAGGTTGGCGGAAAACTGCATACTGCTCGCAGCCGAAATGACCAAGTGGCAACCGATATGCATCTATACTTAAAGAAAGAAGTGCAAAGCATTACCGAGCTTATTCAAAATGCTCAGCGGGCGCTTCTAGGGCAAGCAGAGCAGCATGTGGAAACCATTATGCCGGGGTATACGCATTTGCAGCGTGCTCAGCCCATTTCGTTTGCGCATCATTTACTCGCATATTTTTGGATGCTGCAGCGCGATAAGGAGCGTTATGAAGACTCTTTAAAACGTATTAATCTTTCTCCTCTTGGTGCAGGGGCATTGGCGGGGACAACATTTCCAATTGACAGAAATTTTACTGCATCATTGCTCGGGTTTGAGGATATTTACCAAAACAGCTTGGATGCAGTAAGCGACCGAGACTTTATATTGGAGTTTTTAAGTGCTTCTTCTATTTTGATGATGCATATGTCCCGTTTCTGTGAAGAGCTGATTATTTGGAGCAGCCAGGAATTTCAGTTTATTGAAATGAGTGATAAATATGCGACAGGCAGCAGTATTATGCCGCAAAAGAAAAACCCAGATATGGCGGAACTTATCCGTGGGAAAACAGGTCGTGTGTATGGTCATTTAATGAGTCTGTTAACCATTATGAAGGGCTTGCCTCTCGCTTACAATAAGGATTTACAAGAGGATAAAGAAGGAATGTTTGACGCGGTAAAAACAGTGAAAGGATGTTTAACTATTTTGGCAGGGATGATTGAAACGTTGAAGGTGAACAGCGCCAAAATGAGAGTAGCGGTACGTCAAGATTTCTCTAATGCAACAGAGCTAGCAGATTACTTGGCTGCAAAAGGAATTCCGTTTCGTCAGGCACATGAAATTGTGGGACGATTAGTATTGCTTTGTATTGAACAAGGAAACTACCTTTTAGACTTGCCTCTCGACATATATAAAGAGGTGTGTCCGGTGTTTGAAGAAGACTTATACCACGTGCTTGATCCATATACAGCTGTAAAAAGACGAAATAGCGCCGGCGGTACCGGGTTTGAGCAAGTGACAGCAGCGCTGCGTCAAGCACAAGCATTAGTCGCAGAGACGGCAGGAGTATAAGGAGAAAGGCTGCCTTTTGGCAGTCTTTTTGTTTGCTTTATAACAGAACATATAAAGAGTGAAGTCTATCTCAATGCTGTGACAAAATTACATCTACATAGACTAACAAGAGAAACTTTATAATAATTGATGATAGTATTTTAGACCGGTAAAAATATCTAATGGATAAAGAACAACCTATATCATCTAAAAGGAGAGAGCCATGAGCGATTTATTTATTCAAGATGGAAGTCAGCCTTTTATTTTATTCTCTCTTACTCACTTGCTTACGTTGTTCGTTATTATAGCTGTTTGTTTCGGAATGTATATTATGAGAAAACAACTGAAAAAAGATTTGCTTAATAAAATCTTTAGATATTCGTTGGCAGTTACTCTGCTTTTTTCCGAAATAAGCTTAATGTGGTGGCTGAATTATATTGGAGTTTGGTCTATACAAGATTCTCTTCCGTTGCATTTAAGCAGTCTTTCTTTGCTGTTATCTAGTCTATTATTAATAACAAGAAACTATAAGCTATTTGAATTCACTTACTTTGTGGGGGTAGGAAGTGCTCTGCAGGCAATGATTACACCAGATCTTCACGCCTATACTTTTCCTCATTTTAGATACGTTCATTTCTTTATTTCACATGGTGGGATTGTTGTAGCGAATTTGTTTATTGTATTCGTTGAAGGGTTTCGTCCCTCATTAAAATCTGTTTTTAAAGCCTTTCTTTATTTAAATAGTTATACGGTATTCATATTCATTATAAACTTGCTACTACAAGGGAATTACATGTATATCATGAGAAAGCCTGTTAACCCATCTATACTGGATTATTTAGGTCCTTGGCCAATCTATATTATTCCTTTAGAAGTCATAACACTTGCTACCTTTTTATTGTTATACATTCCATTTTACTTTGTAAAATTTAAACAAGAGACCTAACATGAAACCTGAACCGCAATGAGAAGCAAAAGGATTGTTATATAGACAATACTAGTTTGAATGTCTGCATGGCGATAGTAGTACAAACTGATTGGCATCATTGGTATATAACGGATGCCTATAGAATCAAGGATGTTTGTTTTGAAGAGAAGAACATTCTTAAATAAAGGGCCTGAATACATATATCGAAAGAAAGGGTCGGAAAAAAGGGGTTAGAATATTTCCTTCATCTAATCGGCCTTGAGCCAAAAAACTGATAATATAAAAGGGATGCCGAGGCATCCCTTTTATTTAAGCTATAACTCCCCGCCTTTCTCTTCCCCACGCACGACGAGAACATCACAGTTTGCATAGCGTATAATATGCTCAGACACACTGCCCATTAAAAGTCGTTCGACGGCATTTAATCCGGTTGCTCCGCAAATAATAAGATCAATATGACGCTCAGGTGCAGCTTCTTTTGAAATAACAAGTTTTGGATTGCCAAAGCGGAGGTCCGTTTCAACAGAAGCAATTCCACCTTCAATTGCTTTTTGCTTATATTCCTGTAAGAGGTCTTCAGCATAACTGTTGGCGCGTTCTGCCAGTGCACGGCTATACGATTCTACTGCCGTATAAGCACGCAAATCGACTACATGTGAGATAACTAATTTAGCGTTGTTTCGTTTTGCTACCTGAATGGCTTTATTAAATGCTCGTTCAGCTTCTTTTGAACCGTCTATTGCGATCAGAATTGTGTTATAGGTACTCATTTTAATTCCCTCCTTTAATAGGAATATATTCCCATGTATCTATTATAAACCGAAATTGTTTCTCGTATTTTACAAAAAAGTGACTAAATTTTTAAAAATATAACAATTTATTGATACATGCGAAAGAATAGATGGTTTGTAATTTAGTGCGAAAGTTGTTACATATAAAGTAAACGATTGAAAAGAGGTGATCTCTGCTTGAGGCATGCTCTTATTACAGCAGGTTCAAAAGGATTAGGGAGAAAAGTGACAGAGATGCTGCTTGAAAAAGGACATTCTGTTACAGCAACGTATCGAAGTAATGCAGAGTCTCTTCGTGAGTTAGAAAACAAATATCCGGAGCAATTGCAAGTGATACAGGCTGATGTAACTAAAAAAGATGATCTGCAAAGAACCGTGGAACAAGCAATGGAGAGGTTTGGAAGAATCGATTGTTTGATTAATAACGCTGGTCCGTATGTATTTGAGAGAAAAAAGCTTGTGGATTACGAAGAAGATGAATGGCATCAAATTATTAACGGTAATTTACATGCAGTGTTTTATTTATTGAAGCTTGTTATTCCGATTATGCGTAAACAACAATTTGGTCGTGTTATCAATTATGGTTTTCAAGGAGCAGACAGCGCACCTGGTTGGATTTATCGTTCAGCGTTTAGTGCAGCGAAGGTCGGACTTGTTTCTCTTACAAAAACAATCGCATATGAAGAAGCGGAATACGGTATTACATCGAATATGATATGTCCGGGTGATATAGTGGGAGAGATGAAGGAAGCTTCAATAGAAGCTGCGCGAATCATCAAAGATAAACGTACTCCTGTAGGGCGTTCTGGCACTGGGGAGGATATCGCAAGGGCTATTTGTTTTTTATGTGATGAAAACTCGGATATGATAACAGGTGCAATTATGGAAATTACTGGTGGAATGGATATTATCCATCGTTTTCGATAAAAATAGATATATCCCTATGAAAAAAAGAAGGGATTTTTTTGTCAAAAAAACGCGCTTTGTGCTACAATATAATAGGGTTTATAAGGTTCAATTGTAAACGCTTACGAATCTACTATTAGGGTACTTTTATATATTCAAGGGGGAATATTACAGTGCGTATCGGTGTACCTAAAGAAATTAAAAACAACGAAAACCGCGTAGCAATGACACCGGCGGGTGTGGTTCATTTGGTTCGTTTCGGTCATGAAGTATATATCGAAACACAGGCAGGAATCGGTTCAGGTTTTACAAATGAAGAGTATATACAAGCAGGAGCAACTATCGTAGATGCAGCTGCAGAAGCATGGTCTATGGATATGGTGATGAAAGTAAAAGAACCGCTTCCAAGTGAATATGGCTATTTCCGCGAAGGGTTAATTCTATTCACATATTTACACCTAGCTCCAGAGCCAGAGTTAACGAAAGCATTGATTGATAATAAAGTAATCGGTATTGCGTACGAAACAGTACAGCTGC
>NZ_JAGHKQ010000016.1 GCF_017742235.1 Bacillus sp. 165 | reverse complement strand
TACAGGCAGGTTACCCACGTGTTACTCACCCGTCCGCCGCTAACTTCCGAAGAAGTTCGCTCGACTTGCATGTATTAGGCACGCCGCCAGCGTTCGTCCTGAGCCAGGATCAAACTCTCCATAAAAGCGTTTGACTTGCTCATTTAAAACTTGACGTTTGTTTCTTGTTTTGTTCAGTTTTCAAAGAACTAAGGTGCCGCTCAAGGCGACTTCAATATCTTATCATTTCTTTAAAACGCTGTCAACAATCTTTTGTATTTCTTTTTCGTTCTCGTTCGTGACAACGAATATAAATATACCAGCTTAACGAAGGGAATGCAATAGTTTTTATACAAATTATTTTTCTAGCTAGATTCACTCTCAAAAGTATAATGTATTATGCTTATTTTATAGCAATTTCAATATTACCTTATCTATCGCAATCCCATTCCATATGTAATCCCCTGTTTCTTTTAAGTACACTTACAAGTTCTCTCAAAAAAGCTCATACTAAAAGTAATATATAACCAGAGGTGAACGACATGATTCGAACCACTAAAGAAACAGATGCAAAAAACTTTTTAAGTCTATGTAAAACAATCGATAGCGAAACAGATATATAAAACGGTATACATATAAACAACAAAGCTAGAATCATAAAAAATCTAAATTATGAGTTCCATTCCAATTAACATATGTCTTACGTTATCACTTTTCATCCCATTAATTATGCATCAACCATCGGAATATTTTACTGAAAGTAGCACAAAATGCTTATTAAGCCTAACTAACAACAGCTCCCTCTATGTCTTTAGTCAGAGGGAGCTGTCGTTCAAACTAGACGGTTGATAAGATTTTCTTAAAAGATAATTGAGGAATTACAATCCCTATCAATATGAGGATAATTCCCACCCATTGCCATACTGCAACTTCCTCGTTTAAGAAAACTACCGAAAAAATAACTGCTGCCGGCAATTCGGCTGCTCCTAGTATTGTTCCTAAACCAGATCCTACTTTTGGAACGCCCATAGAAAAACAAAGAACAGGTACAACAATTCCTAATACACCGAGCAATAATCCGTACTTCCACAATCCATGTATAAGTGCGCCATTATAAAGAAAAGACGGAGAAAAAATACAATATAACAATATCATAGCCCCTGTAACCATAAAGAAACTTCTATTGATTGGAGGCACATCGATAGCAATCTTTCCACTAATAAAAATATATGCTGCAAATGAAAGAGCTGCCAGTAAACCGTATATAATACCTGCAGTTGTTATTACCCTCTCTCCCCCATTCAGTAGTCCTCCCGCAAGCAAAGTGCCTACAAAAAGAACTCCGATGGAAAGCAGTTTATTTTTGCTAGGAAGTTGTTTTTCTGCAACTGCTTCAATAAGAATGCCCACCCATGTAAATTGAAAAAGCAGAATTACTGCAATTGAAGCCGGAAGTTCCTCTACTGCTTTTCCATATAAAATAGAAGTAGAGCTTATGCAGCATCCTACAACCATAAGTAGCACCCATTTCTTTACAGAAACTTTACATTTGGAAAACCGAAGCGTAATGAGAAGCAACATGCCCCACCCAAATAAAAACTGCCCTCCGAGAAGCTCTTGTATAGTAAACCCTTCCACAAATCCGATTTTGATAATCGTAGATAATCCCCCATAGCTGCACGCTCCAAGTAACACAAGTAATAAGTAGCGAAGTTGTTTCACCCTATCATTCTCCTTTCCCGCATAAACAAAACGCCCCCTATCCATTACAGATAGGGGGCGAACGAAAAAAAGGAAGAAATCCTTTCTAAAATTCCGCCTCTCAATTTAACAAAAATTGAGTTTATAGTTTATGAATCCTCCATTAGTTTACAAAGTGAAATACATAAAGTCAAACCTTCATTTTTCTAGCTCTTGTAAAGCTAAATAATAAGCTCCTTTGGCAGCAGACACATCTTCAGTAAAAAACTCAGCATCTTGAATATGGCTTTTAACATAATTGATGAATGCCTCACGTACTTCTGTTACATGGATTAAAACACTCCCCTGTAACGCTATTTTGATCCCGGCTTGAAATTGCATCTTATAATATAGACGCACAGCTATTTCTCCTAATTGTTCTCCGGCTTTCTCTAAAATCTGTGCGGCAACATGACTTCCTAGGCTCGCATGCTCCACTATTGTTGGAACATACGCTGCAATTTCCCCTTTTGAAGCGGAGTATACGAAGGTTTTTAGATAATGCGCTTCTTTTACATTTAGCCTTTCTAAGAGCGCAATGCTCAATTGACTTAGAGGAATACCTGCGTCTACCTCTTTTATTATTTGCTTAAATGCTTGGATAACGATCCAATAACCGCTCCCTTCATCTCCTAGTAGATGCCCCCATCCGCCTGTTGTCTTTATTTGACCATCCTTTACACCTAAACAAATAGAACCTGTGCCGGAAATAACAAGAATGCCGCTTTCTCCTTTCAAGGATGCCGCATGAGCAATGCGAGCATCATTCACAACAGAAAACTTAGTTCGAAAATGCTCCATAATAGTTTTTCCTAAAGTACTAACATGAGTGCTACTTTCAATCCCAGCGATTCCTAAATAAATATAAACACACTCACCTGTAACTGATGCTTGGCATTGTTTAATAGCACTTATGATATTATCAATCGCTTCTCTCACATTGATTACCACATTTGCATAACCGCCATAACCTCTGCTTATTTCTTCCCCTTCCAAATTATAAGCAACTGCTTCGGTTTTTGTACCGCCCCCATCTACACCAATAACATACTTCATCCCATCATTCCTCCGCTCTCTAAAATAAAAAAAGGAAGCTGTTTCTATACAACTCCCTGCACTAATCTATATTTAGTTGAATGTGGATTTCGTTATAAACCTCATCACTTTCTGTACTATATTTATTTAATTTCTTCGGTAATTATCATCTTCCCTGCTTTAACTCCAAACTTTGACCAGGTTGAATCAAAGGAAGGAGTGATAGATCTTGCGAAAGCACTTCTCCGATTACATTGACTCGTTCATCCGCAGGAAGATCACATAAAGTAATTTGAATTTCACCACGATAACGCCCATACAAATCATTGTCCATCGTAATACTTCCACACGGACGTTCGACTGTATTTTCTGGCTGAACTGTTCCGACACGTCTTGTATCCATCAAACGAAGCACATCCCTTGCAAAATCAGGGCGAAGACGATATTCATTTTTTTGTAATATAGATGATTGTATGCGAATTGGAAGAATCCTATCCCGATCGTATTTAACCAGTTGTTCCAAAAGTGTTTCTCCTGGATCGGGGTCCCCGATATAAACATCCGTAATATCATAATAAAACAACTCAACAGCTGCTATAAACGGATCAATATCACGATGACATTCCAGCGTAGGAAGACCATCAAAAACAGGACCTCGTTTCTCTCCACGTCCTGGAATATACGCAGATACTGGGATATTAAATCGTTTAAATAATTCCGATTGTCTAAGAAAAAAAGCATTACTAAGTCCCGTTTCACGGCGTGGATAAAAATTATGCCAAGCAATCAAACGATTACAATCGATACCTTTTGCAAGCAAAGCCTCCAAATCATTCTCCAAAATAATACTTGCGTTGAGAGCAATATGAAATTGCTTTGATAGCCTGATAATTGTTTCATAGTCAAAAAAATCATCTAATCGAATACCAGCAACCCCAAGTACCTTTAAATCATCTAACCTTTCAATACCCAAATGCCGAGGCGTTTTCAAAGAAACATCTGCATACACTTCAATTCCATGGTTCTTTGCTATTTCCATCAGTTGTTTTGCACGTTTCGCTAAGTCTCCCGCCTCTTCAGGAATGTGAAGCGAGGTGAATGCCCGCTTCACCCCCTTTTTGCTTGCTTCTATAATTCGACGCTCAGCTAGAGGATCATTTAGATAAAAGGAAATCCCAATCATTCAAACTCACTCGCCATCTCATCTTTAAAACCAAATAAATACGTAAAGATAAATCCTGCTGCATAAGCAATTAGCAGACCCAGCAAATATAAAAGAATCTGATGAGCATGTACAAGGAAAGTCAATGGTAATCCAGATACACCAACCGCAACTGTTGCAATTTTAAAGAAAGCCTGAAATGCACCGCCAACTCCTGCACCAAGACATGCTGTCAAAAACGGACGTCCAAGCGGAAGCGTAACCCCAAAAATTAACGGTTCGCCAATACCAAGCATTCCCGAAGGAAGCGCACCGCCAATTGCTCGTTTTAAACGTGGCTTTTTCGTTTTTACATATATAGCAAATGCTGCACCAACCTGCCCTGCACCACCCATTGCTAAAATTGGAAGAAGCGGGTCATCGCCAATAGAATTAATTAGTTCCAAGTGAACTGGTGTTAGACCTTGATGCAATCCAGTTACAACAAGAGGAAGGAAGGTTGCCCCTAACACAAAGCCTGCAAAAATACCTCCCATATCTAAAACGGAAAGCAATCCTTTTGTAATCCCATCAGAAATAAATCCACCAATTGGCATAAACACAAGATAAGTAACAATACCTGTAATCAATAAAGTTATAGTTGGCGTGATAATAATATCAAGTGATTGAGGAACAACACGACGAATGCGCTTTTCAACAATTGCCATAAAAATTGCCGCAAACAAAACTCCAATCAATCCGCCACGACCTGGTAATAACTCTTCACCAAATAGCTTTATTCCCGCAACAGCTGGGTTAATAATTAAAATACCAGCTAATCCACCTAATGCAGGAGAGCCACCGAATTCCTTCGCAGCATTTATCCCAACTAAAATTCCAAGGTAAGCAAACAATCCACTTCCAATAACTGTTAAGATCGAAGCAATTTGAGAATCTGCCGGCAACCATCCAGCCTGCACAACCGCTTTTGTAACCCCTGTAATCAATCCTGATGCGACGAGCGCGGGAATTAGCGGGATAAAAATGCTTGCAATGCGACGTAACAACAACTTAAATGGAGTTGCATTTTTTTGCTTTAATTCGGATTTTTTCTGTGCAGCACGTTCTTCTAAATTAATACCGCCAGCATTTTTTATAAGAATACCAAATTCCTCTGTTACCTTATTTACCTTACCTGGTCCTAAAATAATTTGTAAGGTTTCTTCTTCAACAAGTCCCAAAACACCTTCGAGCTTCTTAATCTCCTGTTTGTTCACAAGCATTCCATCTTTTGGTGTTACACGAAGACGTGTCATACAGTGCGTATAAGATACAACATTTTCTGCTCCGCCAAGGTATTTTAATATCTGTTTGGCTAAAGCTTGATTTTCTCCAGACATTCTGAATCCCCCTTCTTTTATGTTAAAAGTTCATGTGCAACATTTCCAAATGAGATATAAAATGAAGCTTCTATTAGTGGCTCTTTCCTCACTTAATAGAACTCCTATCAATTAGGCTTGAACGAACCTCTTTGCTCCCCTTGCAATATTACAACAAAGTACACAAGCCACATTAATACAAGATAAAGTTAATACCTCAATGAAAACGCTTTAATAAATCTTCAAATAAAGCCCGTCCAACAGGTCGGCTAAAAAGTTTATCACTTACTTGCTTTTCTTTAAGAACAAAGTACTCCAACCATACCTTTTGACTAGTTCTATAAAAAAGCAAACCAAGTATTACATGTTAATTATAGAATTCATGAATTAAAATTTCAATATAAAAATACTTATTTATGAAATTTAATTTTAAAGATAGTAAATAACCTTTATTTTATCTTTCTTCGTTCATTGTCTTTTTATAGCGTAAAGCAAAAATCCCAACTCTTCTCTCAAAATAATTCAAAAGGCAGTACTTTCATTACAATCAAAACTTTTGAGTTATTATAAATCCACATAGGAGTATACAAAAATCACATACAGACAAGCATCCAGTAGTACATTATGATTAAGAAAATATGTAGTACAGCAACCAAGAAACGCTTCAACGTTATTCTTGCTGGTACACTATTCTCAAATCCGGCCTTCTTTTACAATAATTAACAGTGTAATGTCTTTCCTGTACTAAGGACCTTCTACATGAAACTTTCTTCCCTTCTTTCTCTCTTACATTAAAAAACAACAATTTCGAACCACTAATAGTAGAGGGTAATGATAACATTCTCAAAAACATGTATATTGAAAAAAGAATGAGTATTTATTTCATCAAGAAAAGAGGGATTATCTTGCCTGCTTCAACATTCTATTTTCATACTACAGATGGTCATAAAATCCATACAAAAAAATGGATTGAAGGCAAATCACCTAAAGCAATTGTTCAAATTGCTCACGGCATGGCCGAACATATCGAGCGTTACAATGCCTTTGCTAATGAACTTCTGAAGCATGATATTTATGTATATGGAAATGACCATCGTGGCCATGGGCAAACATCAGGTACCCCCAGGTATTTCAGTGAGGAGAACGGCTTTGAAAAAGTCGTCAATGATATGTACGAATTAACAAATTTAATACGTGAGGAACAAGGAAATGTTTCGATCTTCCTGTTCGGTCACAGCATGGGTTCTTTCTTGGCAAGACGATATATCCAACTATACGGTAACGAAATTAGAGGCGTATTATTGTCGGGAACAGGTGGGAATCCTGGGATTTTAGGAAAGATTGGACGTACAATAGCAAAATGGGAATGTAAGCGCAACGGACGCACATCTCCCAGCCCTCTGCTGGATAAGCTTACATTTGGAAACTTTAATAAGCAATTCCAGCCTGCCCGTACACAATTCGAATGGTTGACACGCAACGACGCAGAAGTAGATAAGTATATAGAAGATTCTTTATGCGGAGGTATATTTACAGCTGGTTTTTTTCATGATTTGTTAACTGGATTGAAAATTATTAATAAGAAGAAAAATATTCAATTAGTCCCCTCGGCTCTCCCTATCTATATTTTCTCAGGTTCTCAGGACCCGGTAGGGAATAATACAAAAGGTGTGCAACAAGTATGTAACACCTTTCAGAGGGCTGGAGTTACAAACATCACATTTAAGCTTTATGAAGGTGGCCGTCATGAGATGTTGAATGAAATAAATCAAGAAGAGGTATATACAGACATAATAAACTGGATTAAAGCTCAGCTTAGATAAATCAAAAATTATCCTTAGCTCACGAAGATACCCGTCCATCTATTACAATTTGAACATTACTATTTCATTCGCTGCTTTTCGTCTCTTGTCTCATTACTAAATTTAGCTTCTCCATGCTTTACGTAACTCAATACTGTGAAGATAGCAAGTACTTCTGAACTGTATGAAAAAAGGAAGCATAAATGCTGATTTTTTCTTACTTGTTATCTTCATTGTTTGCTTCATCTTATCTACTATCACACTATAACCCTATTCACTCTCCAAAAAATAACTACTTTTCATCTTGTGCATTTTTTGTCGTTTTTTTTATTTGTACTTAAGAAGGTAATATACAAAATAATCAGAATTTATATAAGTTGTATGCGTTTACATATTGTACTTATTAAGGGGGATTTATACATGAAGCAATCTGAAAAATCAGTTCCAGCTCATTTGCAGCAATATGTGTGTGAGCAGCATTACGACCAATACTCACCTATCGATCATGCAGTATGGCGATACGTAATGCGACAAAACCACCATTTTCTAAAAGACGTTGCTCATCCTGCCTATGTTGAAGGATTACTTTCATCTGGTATTAACATTGAAGCTATTCCGCGAGTAGAAGAAATGAACGCTTGTTTAGCAAGGAGCGGCTGGGGCGCAGCTACAATTGACGGTTTGATTCCGGGGGTTGCATTTTTCGATTTTCAAGGTCACGGTATTTTACCGATAGCGACAGATATTCGCCGCGTGGAACATATTGAATATACTCCGGCTCCTGATATTATACATGAAGCTGCAGGTCATGCTCCGATTTTATTTGACGCAAAGTATGCTGAGTATGTAAAGCTCTTTGGAAAAATCGGTGCAAAAGCATTTGCAACTAAAGAAGAACACGAAGCTTTCGAAGCAGTTCGCCATTTAACAATTGTAATGGAAGACCGCAATTCTACTGAAGAAGAAATTGCAGAAGCCAAAAGATTAGTAGAAGAAAAGCAAACTGCTATAACTGATATTTCAGAAGCTGAACAAATCTCAAGATTATTCTGGTGGACCGTAGAATATGGCTTAATAGGGGATGTCAATAATCCCAAAATTTATGGAGCAGGTTTACTTTCCTCTGTGGGCGAAAGTAAACAATGCCTAACAGATTCAGTCAAAAAAATCCCATTCTCCATTGAAGCTTGTATTAATACTCCTTATGATGTAACTACAATGCAGCCGCAGCTCTTTGTATGTCAATCTTTTGATGAACTGATTGAATCTATTGAAAAATTTGCAGACACACTCGCTGTACGCACAGGCGGGACAGCAGGTTTGAATAAAGCCGTGCGCTCTCAAAATACCGCTACAGCAGTATTTAACTCAGGCATTCAAGTAACTGGGATCATTCATGAGCTGTTAAATGATGAGAATGGTGAAGCTATTTATATAAAGACAGCTGGACCAACAGCTCTTTCTATTAATGGGAAAGAACTAGTAGGCCATTCTAAAGCTGTTCATGCAGATGGATTTGGAACTCCAGTTGGGTTATTACAAGGAGATATCTCTTTAGAGGAATGCAGCGATGAGCTACTAGAAGCACTCGGTATTGTTGTAGGAAAACAAGTTTGTCTGCCGTTCAAAAGTGGTGTAAAAGTGAACGGTATTGTAAAACATATCGTAAAACACGAAAACAAAGTTGCGTTAATATCTTTTACAGACTGTAATGTCAGCCTACAAGATATTGTTTTATTTGAAAGCAGCTGGGGTACGTATGATATGACAGTGGGTTCATCTATTATTTCTGTATTTGCTGGTGCTGCTGACCCGCAATCCTATTTCCAACCTGTAGAAATGTTAGAAAACAAAACCTCTTCACAACGAACTTTATCTCAACTAGAACAACTTTATCTACACGTTCGTGCTCTTCGTGAACAAAAGGAATGGAACGAAAATAGCGCAACACTTGTCGCTTCTATTTTAGACACTCTTCGTGTATCGCACAAAACTGAGTGGCTGTTGCGCCTAGAAATATTGGAGCTATTCCATATGTATAATGTCGAAACTACAGAAACACATAAGCTTCAAGAAGAATTGCTTGAACTAGCTAAACATGAAAAAGTACGAAATTTAATTCAAAACGGCTTGCAACTGTTGCCGCTTGCACAGGAGTTGTAAAAAAATGAGCGTATTATCAGATCAAGAAGTACAAATGCACCTTACTAATTTGCCAAAATGGTCAATCAAAGAAGAAAAATGGATCGAACGCCGCTATCTATTTAAAGATTATTTGCAAGGTATTACATTCGTATCAAAAATTGCTCATCTATCAGAAGAAACAAATCATCATCCGTTTATCAATATTCAATATAAATCTATCTTTGTCTCTCTGACCTCTTGGAACGCCAAAGGTTTAACTCAGCTTGACATAGATTTGGCTAAGAAATTTGATCAAATTTATGAGGAAACAACAATCGGTTCACTCTCTTAGTAAATAGACCTCTTCCCATATTTTAGGAAGAGGTTTTTTGTTACATCTTCAATAACTATCTCAAAAGACTTAATTATCTACTTTTATAAAAGTACGAAACATGAAAATAGAGAAACTTCTTAATTGAAAAAGTTCAACGTGATAAACTCCCGAAACAAAATTAGAATTATAAAACAAAACGAGCATTAACGACTTTCTTCACTTCTCCTCCGTACAATCTTAAAATGAAAAGCTCGTGGAGAAACTAAATTTCCGATAGAAAAAACCACTCCGACATACAAAATATGGAATTTTTTAGAATAACCTATATGTAGTACAAAAATTAAGCTGTCGGAAATTTCCCCACAGCCTGAAAATGAAAGCTCACCCGAAGGTGAGCTTTTCATTTATAAAATCCTCGTATAGTACTCCTTGCTGAAAATATGATAGTATACCCAACTCGGGAGCTTATTGTAATACGGCTGCACATCACCTATTACATCTACTTGCGTTTTATGAACATCTAACAACTCTCGTTTCTCTTTATACTCCGATGACATTGAAATCGCCACTGTTGCAGCAGGCAGCCCCTCGTCTGGCTCAATTGGGTACTTTTCTTTAAAGGTTTGAGAAAGCTGTAGAGCTAAATCAATCATTGGCTGTGGTAATGTTGCTTGATACACAGCTGTTACAGAAGTTTTACCTTTATCTTCAGCTGTAGCCTCTTTTACCCATCGGCCTGTTGTTGCATGATCAAGATGCCCATAAAATCCTACTCGTTCATCAAAAGTGATAATAACACTAGGATTGTATTTTTTTATTAACTGCCGAATGCTTTCTTTTGCCTCTTGATCATCGATAGCAGGCAATCCTCCATCTGGATATGAGAGTATCTCTACTCTATCAGCTCCCAATGTTTTTCCTGCCTGCTTCGCTTCTTGAGCCCTTACTTCTCCTAGCTGCGCTTGAGGCACTAATCCAGCTGTCGGCCCTGCTTCTCCTTTAGTCATATATACAAGTGTAATTTCAGCACCAGGCTCTTTACTCATTTTACTAATTGTCCCTGCAGATGTAATTTCGTCATCAGGGTGAGCAAAAATAAACATCGCCCTTTTCGGCTTACTATCTCTAAATAGTGTATCACTGCCTTGTACACTCTCATCATTGACATAATGATTTGCTGCGAAAACACTACCTATAAGAATAAACATAATAATAGCAATAAAAATAAAAATAACCTTCTTCATCTTCTTCCCTCCCACACTATTTTCTTATCCAATATATTATTCTACTACCATTAGATTACGCAATCTATTTCGTCTATTCAGATAAAAAACCTTCATAATATACGTGAAGTACAAAAACTAAAAAGGAACACATAATATAAATCGCCATAACTGAATTGAATTAGTGAAAAAACACAGGAATTTTCCTTTGTTTTTTGTATCCTATTCATTTATTCTGTAAATCCCTCAAAGAAACTCTCGGTTTTTTTATTATTTTAATATAATTTTATTTTTCGTTTCATCTACCTTAATTACATAAAATCAACATGTCATTATAGTCCCCATATAACGCTGTATAACTTGTCCTATCAACCTTATTATTTTATGTCTTTTTTGTGTCGAATTTTCAACAATTCGGTGACTTGTATTGAAAACAATAGAAGAATAGATTTTAATTATTTTGTTAGCATAGCGTTCTAGTAAAATCATACTCATAATGATTATTAGTGAAAATAAAGAGAGGAGACTGCTCAGTGGAACTGAAAGGGAAATTGTACAAGCTTTTTTTGCTTCTTCCGGCTTCTTTCGTTTTGTTCCTTAGTGGCTGCAGCGAGAAAATCGCAGTATTAAACCCACAAGGTCCGGTAGCGAAAAGTCAATATAACCTAATAGTTTGGTCTTTTGCACTCATGTTAACGGTTATTGCAGTAGTATTTATTTTATTTACAATTATTGTTATTCGTTATCGCGAAAGACCTGATAATATGGACTACGAGCCACCTGAACAGGAAGGTAATACACTTTTAGAAATTTTATGGACTGCGTTTCCAGTATTAATTGTTATCGCTTTAGCAATTCCAACTGTAAAAACAACGTATGCATTGGAAAAAGCGCCAAAAGAAACGGCTCATGTGGAGCCTGTAACTATTTATGTTACATCTGCAAACTGGAAATGGATTTTTAGCTATCCAGAGGAAGATATTGAAACCGTTAACTACGTAAATATTCCTAAAGGTGTACCAGTTAACTTTAAGCTTACCTCACTTGGACCAATGAACTCGTTCTGGGTACCAGAGCTTGGGGGGCAAAAGTATACAATGAACGGCATGGTTATGGATCTAATTCTTCAAGCCGATTATGAGGGAGATTATCTTGGACGAAGTGCAAACTTTTCTGGTGAACACTTTACTGACATGGAATTCACCGTTACCTCTCAATCACCAGAAGATTATAAAAACTGGGTAAAAGAAGTACAAGATACTGCTCCAAGATTAACAGAAAAGAAATTTTTAGATCTTATCGAACCAACGGTAGTAGGTCGACAAACTTATTCTAGCAACCACTTATTGTGGGTAGATCAACACAACATTGAGTATTGTGACTATAACTATTTTAAAAACCGTTTAAACAAAGATAAATAACGATTGGAGTGAAAACAGTGAAGCTTGATGAATTTTTTGTCACGGGCGATCCGATTATATATGGGGCCGATGCCTCCATCGTTCTTGCCTCCTTGGCCATTGTATTCTTTTTAACGAAATATAAAAAATGGAAATGGCTTTGGACTGAATGGTTAACAACTGTAGATCATAAAAAAATTGGTGTTATGTATATTCTCGCTGCCGTATTAATGTTATTCCGCGGTGGAGTGGACGGATTGATGATTCGTGCGCAATTAACTTTTCCAAATTCACCTTATTTAACATCAGAACACTTTAACGGTGTTTTTACAACACATGGTACAGTTATGATTCTTTTCATGGCGATGCCGTTTATTATGGGGCTTATGAATATCGTCGTTCCGCTTCAAATTGGGGCTCGTGACGTTGCCTATCCTTATTTGAACGCCTTAAGCTTCTGGTTGTTCTTTATGGGCGCGATGCTATTTAATTTAGCGTTCGTGATCGGCGGCTCTCCAGACGCAGGTTGGACGATGTACTTTCCTCTTGCAGGTACAGAATTCAGCCCTGGTGTAGGAAACAATTATTATGCAGTTGCGCTGCAAATCGCTGGTCTCGGTACCTTAATGACCGGTATTAACTTCTTAGTTACCATTTTAAAAATGAGAGCACCGGGTATGTCACTAATGAAAATCCCTATGTTCACATGGTCTATTTTAATTACTTGTATCATTATCATCTTTGCATTCCCTGTATTAACAGTAGCATTAGCATTAATGTCCTTTGACCGTTTATTCGGTACAGCGTTCTTTACAATGGCAAACGAAGGGATGCCAATGCTTTGGGCAAACCTGTTCTGGATTTGGGGTCACCCTGAAGTATATATTGTTATCTTACCTGCTTTCGGTATTTTCTCTGAAGTAGTAAGTACATTTGCCCGTAAGCGCCTATTTGGTTATAGCGCAATGGTATTCTCTATGGTTGCAATAGCGCTATTAAGTTTCCTTGTTTGGGTTCACCATTTCTTTACAATGGGATCCGGACCAGCTGTTAACTCATTTTTCTCAATTTCAACAATGGCAATTGCCATTCCGACAGGAGTAAAAATCTTTAACTGGTTATTTACTCTATATAAAGGTCGTATTAAATTCACAGTAGCAATGCTTTGGTCTCTTGCTTTTATTCCGAACTTTGTTATTGGTGGAGTAACAGGCGTAATGTTAGCAATGGCAGCAGCCGATTACCAGTATCATAATAGCTACTTCCTTATTGCTCACTTCCACTATGTATTAATTGCAGGTACAGTTTTTGCATGTTTTGCCGGATTACACTTCTGGTATCCAAAAATGTTCGGTCATATGCTGAACGAAAAATTAGGAAAAATATCATTCTGGTTATGGTGTATCGGGTTCAATATCTGTTTCTTCCCAATGTACTTCTTGGGATTAGACGGTATGACAAGACGTATGTCCACGTACGCTGACAATCTTGGTTGGACAGGTTTAAACCAATTAGCTTCTGTAGGCGCAGTAATGATGGGTATTGGCTTCGTAGTACAGTGCTATAACATTTATTGGAGTGCCCGTTACGGTGAACGTGATATGACAGGTGACCCATGGGATGGAAGAACATTAGAATGGATGACTTCTTCTCCACCTCAGCACTATAACTTTGCAAAAATCCCAGAAGTAAAAACTCTTGATCATTTCTGGTATATGAAAAAGAACAATAAAGATTTGACACTAAAAGAAGAAGATTTAAAACCTATTCACATGCCAAGTAATACAGGACGTCCATTTATAATCTCCATTGCCTTCTTTATAGCTGGTTTCGGTTTAGTATTTTCATGGTGGTGGATGGCTATTCTTGGCGGTATCGGTATTGTACTCGGATTGATTCTTCGTTCCTTTGATTATGATGATGGGTATTACATCAGCGTAGATGAAATAAAAAAATCAGAACATGTGGCATGAGAGGTGAAAACGAATGGCAGCACTCGATAAGTCCCTTCCGCTTGAATACCAATCGGAACAAGGACGTTTAAATATACTTGGCTTCTGGATTTTCTTAGGAGCGGAAATCGCGTTGTTCGCAACGCTTTTCGCTTCCTACCTTGTATTAGCCGGAAGAACAGCTGACGGCCCTATTCCTTCAGAAATTTTTGAAATTGGTCCAGTTATGGGTGAAACATTACTGCTTTTAACAAGTAGTTTCACATGCGGGATTGCAATTTATCATATGCGCCGTAACAACTTAAAAGGACTTCTTACATGGTTCATCATTACGTTAGCATTAGGGCTAGGCTTCCTTTACATGGAAGTTGATGAATTTATTCATTACGTCCATGAAGGTGCAACTATGCAAACCAGTGCCTTCCTTTCCGGGTTCTTTACATTACTTGGAACACACGGTGCTCACGTGACGGGTGGTATTATTTGGGGAATCATGGTTATTATTCAATTGTTACAGCGTGGACTGACTCCTGTAACAGCACGTAAAGTGTTCATTATCAGCTTGTATTGGCATTTTCTTGATGTTGTATGGATCTTTATTTATACGCTAGTTTATATGACAGGGATGGTGATGCTGTAATGTCAAGTCAAACAAATCATCATAAAGGCTTCCCTTGGGGTCATGTTGTCGGTTTCGCTATGTCTTTAATACTAACGTTCGCAGCCTTATTTTTAGTATTATACACATCCCTTCCTGCATTAACGATTGTCGCAATTATTACCGGCTTAGCTGTTTTACAAGCTGGATTACAATTGTTTATGTTTATGCATATGACAGAAAGTGAAAATGCGAAAATTCAAACAGGTACAATGGCATATAGTTTCTTTATCGCCGTAACGATTGTGGCAGGAACTGTTTGGATTGTATTTGCGATGTAGTAAAAAGCAGCGGTTCCTTATAAAAGGGCCGCTTTTTTGCATCCTAATATTTTCTTACCTAACCATTTCTAACTTTCTAATACCCCTTTATTAAAACAACAAAACATGAATAGTCCCCTTAAAAGTTGTTTTGTAACAATAATTTCTTCTAACAAAAATAGCTGCCAGCAAAAATAACCCACACTCCCAAATTACCGACAGTCCTGCTTTCAAATCCATTTGCTTCAAATATTATTTAATAAAGTATTATTTTCTTTTTGTAATCTTGGTAAATATTTCATTTAATATTTTGTTCCATGATATACTTTATAAAAAGGAGGGCTAGTATGTCTTTCATCCGCGCTATTTATATTGTATGCCGTTATCCCATGCTCATTTGGATTCCTATATTTCTTGATATTTTGGCTATATTTCTTGTTAGTCTTGGTGCTTATTACGGCTTTACTATATTTTTTAATGTCACTTTTAATTTCGGCAATCCTTCCTCTTTATGGCAAGCCACCGGTGCAATCCCTATTGGTATGCCGCAACTATCAGATTTAAAAATTCCGTATACCTTATTCGACGTCACTGATGTGAATTTCCCCATTTCTATTGCTTTCACAATCCTTTTTCTTATTTTGCGGAGCTTTTGCTTAGGAAGCTACTTAGGAGGAATACAATCAACTCTTCGGCATGAACGATATTCATGGATAGCAACTGGCAAATACTATTTTATAAGAATGATAACCGTTTCTATTGTCCAAATACTCTTTTTATTTTTAATACTTCTTATCATGTCCATTGTTGGACCATTCTCTTTCTTATTACTATTGCTCTATTTGAGGTATGCTCTCACGCCTTATCTTATTGTCTTAGATGACAGCAGCTTTACTGAAGCGTTTTCCGATGCACCAAAACGGTTAAAAAAACAGTTCAGCTTTCTATTTGGATTCGCCGTGTTGTTTATGATTCTAACACTCGCTTTGACCGCTATCGTAATTATGTTGCCGCTAGAAACTCTTCGTTACAGCATAATTATCATTATTTATCCTATCCTTGGTACAGCAGCCATTATGGTTGTCATGGATAAGATCAGCAATCAACGGTATTTTACAATTCTTTCTGAAGAAAGTGTACAAAACCCAAGTATTATTCACACCACCTTTTCTTACTTATTTCTCTTTATCATTTCTCTGTTTGGAGCTTTCAGTGTAACCGGAGTTCATCTTTACTATTTGGATATATCAAAAAAAGAAACAATAAAAGGAATCTCATACAACTTTAACAATTACTATGATTCATCAGACAGGAACTATACTACATATCAATGGAACAATAGTCAGCGTTCCTATATTCAATTATCTCTTCCTAATATGAAAAAAAAATACGATACTATTTATGGAACCGGTACTGTGAAGCTCGCTTTACCAAAGGTGTATGGACAACGCAACTTTTCTTATGATTGGAACCAAAATATTAAAGATGTCCGTTTCTTTTACCGTCTACACCCTTCATCTATTAACGATACTACATACTATACTACTGAAAATGGCGGCTACGCTTCCTTCCTATCGTTCAGCAGAGACGCGGGCCTTCTAAGTGATGTAGAAATGATTGTAAGCGGCAATGGTAAAAATATATTTTTATACCAACATCCTAAACACAATGAACAAGACTCTTTTAGTTTTATGGCAGATACAATTTCTCCCCCTCAAATAGATGAGACAGGAACATACTTGATTCCTTCCCATCCTGTTGGAGGTGGCGCACCTGATACTTATTATTGGTTTACAGATAAGATAACTAGCACTGCCATCCTTGATATGCTGCATGCTAAAAATCGTTTTCGTTCAGTAGAAGAGGCATCCGCAGAAGTACAACTTGCCTCAGCCTTATTCGAAGGGGACATTGATTTTATTACAAGAATTGAGCAATATTTGAAACAAATAGAGGTACAAACTAATATACTTGATTGGTTGTCATCTACAGGTAAGATACTACTAGAAGAGCAATATAAAAACATGGATGCAGACAGTCTTTTCCAATGCTTAAATGCAGCGCAAAGTGTACCCGTTATTACAAATACTACAGTGTCGCAAGATGGTAATACCGTATATAAGGATTTCCCTGTACTTCTCCCCCATACATCTGTAAAAATTCAATATGTGAGAGACGAAAATGGAACTCTAAAACAATTAAATATCATAGAGTAAACAATAAGAATCACTAAATAGTGATTCTTATTGTTTACAGAGTGTAATATAGACACTAAATACATTATGATGACTTTCCGCCCAAATTTTTCCTCCGTGCAAATCGATGATGCGTTTAGCAACGGCCAGTCCAATTCCAGAGCCAGATATGTTCTCTGATCGCGAACGATCTCGGCGGTAAAACCTTTCAAACAGTTTC
Source organism: Bacillus sp. 165 (assembly GCF_017742235.1). Classification (GTDB taxonomy): domain Bacteria; phylum Bacillota; class Bacilli; order Bacillales; family Bacillaceae_G; genus JAGHKQ01. The sequence goes on along the minus strand of NZ_JAGHKQ010000016.1, from coordinate 42,825 downwards.
TCCACTTCTTCTGTATCCATAGAATCTGTTTGGTTAGATAAGGATATGATAACCTCTTCCTCTTTTTCCTTCATCTCTAGAATAAGCTCGGAAGGCCTGTGGCTATATTTTTCTGCATTAGATAGTAAATTATCCAACACTCGAACCATTTTTTCTATATCTAACATCACCATAACAGGGTGTTCAGGGATGTTAATCCTCATATACAAATCCTTTTTCTCAAATATCGGTACATACTCCCCTACAAATTGATGGAGCAATACTCCCAGTTCAACCTCTTGGATGTCCATTGTTATATCGGGTTGTGACAGTTTCGTATACTCAAATAACTCATTCATTAAATGTTTTAGCTTTTGAGCTGTATTATAGGCAATAAAAATATATTCTTCTTGCTCCTTTTCACTTTTATATTGCTTCATTTGCAATAGATTCAAATATCCGATAATGGACGTCAGCGGGGTGCGTAAATCATGAGACATATTGGCTATTAACTCTGTTTTCGTCTGTTCAATTTGACGTTCTTTTTGAAATTTCTCTTGTAGTTCGTTCGCCATATAGTTAATATTTTTTGCTAAAGAAGACAACTCGTCTTTCCCTCTGATACGTATTGTATAATCCCAATTTTTCATTGCAATTGTACGTATCCCTAATTCAATTTCTTTTATATATCTAACAGTCGGGTTCATTAATAGAAAAAAAGAGGCCATAAATACTAATACACCTAATCCAACAAGTAAAAAAATACTCCTATTATATTCCTGGATTTTTTCAACACTTGTATATTCGCCTGCATAGGCAGATTTCATAATCAAGTAAAGGATATTCTTTGAAAAACTAATCGGATATACAGCCATGAGACTGTTATCTATCCCCTCATATTTTTGCTTTATACCAAGCTCTTGCTTTAAAATACGTGAAATATCGACTTTATCTTCCGTAACATTCTTCGTTTTATAGAGAATATTTCCTTGCCCGTCTGCTAAAATAATTGTTGTATCTTGAGCGTAAGGTTTGAGAATGTGATTAATAGCCTCTTTATTTTGAGAATGTATGAGAGACTCTTCGATTTGCTGCCCCGCCTGATTCACAGTAAACGATAGGTTTTGTTGTTTTTCAACGTATTCTTTATAGAAGAAAGAAACATTTCGTGAAGCAATAGAAACAGTTGTAACAGAAAAAAAGAAACAAATAATAAAAATAACAATAAGCTTCATATTCAATCGTGTTACGATTGTTTTCTTAAAACTTTTCAAATTTTGTACCCTACTCCCCATACGGTTTTAATATAAATAGGCCGCTTCGGATCTTCTTCTATTTTCTCCCTAATTCTTGTGATGTGAACCATAATTGTATTATCAGATTTGTAGAACTCTTCTTGCCACACCATTTCATAAATTTTCTCAAGGCTAAATACCTTCCCTTTATTTCTCACCAATAAGGACAGAATATCAAATTCTTTTGGGGTAAGCCTTATTTCCTTATCTCCTACAAACACTTGCCTTGTATCTTCATTTACTTTCAAGTTTCCAATTTCGGTATAAGAGGAGTATTTATCTTCATCATTATACTTCCTATAACGCCGCAACTGAGATTTCACACGTGCCAACAATTCTAATGGATTGAACGGCTTGGTAATATAATCATCTGCTCCAGTCGATAAGCCATGGATCTTATCCATATCCTCTGCCTTGGCAGATAAGAAAATAATCGGCATATGGTGCTGTTCACGAATAGCAAGACATGTTTCAATCCCGTCCTTCTCTGGCATCATTACATCCAACACAATTAATGCAATATCCTGTTCATTTACAACTTGCACAGCTGCTTTTCCCGAGTGCACTGTAATTACTTTATAACCATCATTTTGCAGATAAATTGATACAAGATTACAGATTTTTTCATCATCATCTACAACTAAAATCGTTTCTTCTGCCATTCTTCTCCTTCTTCCTTATAACTGACAACTGAAGACATATGCTGGAGGAAAATTTAGTACAACTCTCTTCTTATTAATAGAAGCAAAAAAAGATCGAAACATCTCCAATTTCAGTTGAGTGTATTGAAAAGTAATAAACACCCCTTTTCCTTGTAATATCTCAGCTGTCGACAAGCAGGCAAACGGAACCCCTGATACAATGTAGTCGACTTTTTCGATTCCATACCGTTGTATATAGTTCTGCACATATTCTGCGGAATCATGAACAATATAAATGTTTTTTATGTGCCTATATCGTTGTTGAAGTATGTCATAACACTCTTTATTTGATTCTAACAACAATAATACAGTTTCTTCCTTTTTATGTTGAATCAGTTGTTCAGTAAATATGCCTGTTCCCCGACCATATTCAATAATGCAATTGGTGGTTGAAAAATTAATTGGTAGAATCATTTGTTTGGCTAGTGTTCTTGAACTAGGAATTATTGAGCCTATTGTTCTCGGTGTTCTAACAAACTCTTTTATAAAATATAGAAAGTGCTTCACAATATCCCTCCTAATGTATGACAGTGTTCACTATACAAAGTAATTCTTAAGATCTTGTATAGAAAAAACTTAAAAATTCTTAAGAAGTGTGAACTTGATATAAAGTGAAACGTCTATCAGTAGGAGAATTTCTTTCCTCACCGAATCAAAATTCATAACTTTCTCTAAGCCTTTTCTTATTGTGGGATAAACAAATCGTTTCCTTTCTATGGTAACGTACACCCTACATCCAAAAGGACACACTGATATTCTTCTATATTTTAGGTCACCCTTGCTGAACTTGTGTTCAGACCCATACTGTTGTATAATAAAGTTATAAAATAATATTTCCGGTCCAGAATTCACATATTATCAAGCATCAAAGGATGATATGAACGCCTATGATGTTCGCTAATGTGTGAATTCTTTTTTATCCCAACTAAGGGCTGACATATTATATCTACTTTCCAAGGAGGGAATTCACATGACATTAACAGGAAAAGTAAAATGGTTTAACGGTGAAAAAGGTTTTGGATTTATCGAAGTTCCAGGCGGAAAAGATATCTTCGTACATTTCTCTGCTATTAGCGGAGAAGGCTTTAAAACATTAGAAGAAGGTCAAGAAGTTGGCTTCGAAGTAGAAGATAGCAACCGTGGGCCTCAAGCGAAAAACGTTGTAAAGCTATAATTGCTGAACAAGAGGTTGTTACCAATAAAGGCTAGCAGCCTTTTTCCATTCCAAACAAAAGGAGTGATTCTATGCGTTGGAGTAAGAAAAGCGATTTACAACAAGAACGTCAACAGGTACAAACTGAGGTTTGGGAATGTCCAGCTGAAAGTTGTTTAGGATGGATGCGTAAGGACTTTTCCTTTACAGAAGAGCCAAAATGTCCATTATGCGGCACTAAAATGAAGAGCGGCGAGCGATTACTTTACGTTCTATCTAATTAATAAAAAAGCGTTTGGCAACATTGCCAAACGCTTTTTTATGTTAATATTTACATATTCTCTATTATGTATAGTCCATTATCTGGAATGAATTATAATAAAATAATAATAATAACACCGATAAATACCTTATATTGGGTGTGATTTAGTAATAATAAACATAAGAATGATGAAATTTCTAAATTGTTATTAAAATATATTTTTTTAGAATATTATATTTTTTAGTTAAAGTATTGACGAATTTTCAAAAAATATTTAATATGGTAAACGTGTCATGCAAATTGGTGGTACACAATCTGGTGTAAAATAAAATGTCTGAATCTTCACAGTTAGGAAATAATTACCTAAAGATGCAAATTGAGAGCGCTTTAATGATTATTTTTTAATAAAAGATTTTGACACTGCAAAACGATACTAGAAATAAGTGAGGTTTTTTTTATGGCTGGTTTGGATAAGCAAAAGATTGTAGCAAGTGTCCCTCAAAAAGGATTCTTTGGACATCCTAAGGGACTATCAACTCTATTCTTCACAGAGTTTTGGGAACGCTTCTCGTATTATGGAATGAGAGCTATTCTTGTTTACTATATGTACTATGAAGTGTCTAAAGGCGGATTAGGGATTGATGAGAACCTTGCACTTGCAATTATGTCGATTTATGGATCATTAGTATATATGTCTGGTATCATCGGAGGCTGGTTAGCCGACAGATTAGTAGGTACCTCTAGAGCTGTTTTATATGGTGGAATTCTTATAATGTTTGGTCATTTAGTATTAGCGATTCCTGGAAATGTAGCGATGTTCTTCATGTCTATGGTATTGATTGTCCTAGGTACAGGATTATTAAAACCAAATGTTTCTAGTGTTGTTGGTGACATTTACAGTGAAGAAGACAGCCGTCGTGATGCCGGATTCAGCATTTTCTACATGGCAATCAACCTTGGCGCGTTCCTTTCACCATTAATTTTAGGATCTTTGATGGATATTAGCTTCCACTTAGGATTCAGTATTGCAGCTATCGGTATGTTCTTTGGATTATTAGTGTTTGTATTTACAAAGAAAAAGAATCTTGGACTTGCAGGTACGTATATAGCAAACCCGCTTTCACCTGCTGAAAAGAAAAAGTTTTTTACTACTGTTGGTATAGTTATTGTAGGATTAGGAGCTTTAGTTGCAATTGCAATTCCAGCTGGTTATCTTACATTCGGTGCATTTATCAACCTAGTAGGGATTTTAGGTCTTGTACTTCCAACAGCGTATTTTATTGTTATGTACCGTAGTCCAAAAACAACTGCAACAGAACGTTCACGCGTTATTGCTTATGTTCCACTATTCATTGCAGGTGTTATGTTCTGGGCAATTCAAGAGCAAGGTTCAACTATCCTTGCAAACTATGCAGATAAACGTACACAATTAGAATTTGCAGGAATTACAATTTCACCTGCTTGGTTCCAATCATTAAATCCATTATTTATTATTACTTTAGCACCTGTGTTCGCTTGGTTATGGGTTAAACTTGGAACACGTCAACCGTCAATTCCAAAAAAATTCGCTTTAGCACTATTATTCGCGGGTTTATCATTCCTAGTTATTCTTCTACCAGCATACTTTGGTGGAACTGATTCATTAGTAAACCCATTATGGCTTGTATTAAGTTATTTCATTGTTGTACTTGGCGAACTATGTCTTTCTCCTGTAGGACTTTCAGCAACTACAAAATTAGCGCCAAAAGCTTTCTCTGCACAAACAATGAGTTTATGGTTCTTAACAAGCGCTGGTGCACAAGCACTTAATGCTCAACTTGTTAAATTCTATACACTTGAAAATGAAATGTTGTACTTTGGTGTAATTGGTACTGCTTCTATCGTTCTTGGTATTATACTTCTTGCACTGTCACCAAAAATTCAAGGCTTAATGAAGGGTATAAATTAATAAAAAAACCGGACAGAACATGTCCGGTTTTTTTTATACTATATCATTCCAGGTAGGCCCCCCTTTGAACATGAATTGTTTTTTCAGGATTAAACTCTAATATTTTATTAAATCCCTTCATTTCCAGCATAACTCCGTTTGGATAATAGGTTTGTCCTCCTTGACTATACTGCCTTCCTGCAATGGAGAGCTTTTCATCAGTTTCCATCTCTTCTTTTACAAGTTACTGTAATTTTCTCTCCCCATCATATGTGTTAGAAGCAAGCGTCCTATATCATCAGCTATAGGATGAAGTAATGTGGTTTGATAAACATTTATAGACAATTTAAGAAAAATTCCATATATAACAGCCACTAAAATACTGACACTCCTTTTCAAACTCTCTCTCCTTCTAAAAATGTAATCTCACACTTTTAGGTACGTTATATTATATATTCTTAAAACGAAAAAATTTCCCACAAAAAAACAGCAACTATACCGTCGCTGTTTTTTCTTCCCTTTGTATTTTTTTTATTTCAACTGTTTTAATTTGATGAGTGTCTTTTTTAACTACAATAAACTGATAACCATCCATTTCTACAGAGTCTCCTTCTGCAATGGGTTGTTTCTGCATCATAACCCAGCCACCAATGGTATCTACAGCCTCATCATCCAGAGCAAGATTGAGGAGATCATTCACTTCACTTACACGAACTTTTCCATCAAAGATTTTATGCGTATTGCTCATATGTTGAATAGGAGCCAACTCATCCTCATCATATTCATCACGAATTTCTCCTACAATTTCTTCAAGAATATCTTCAAGTGTTACTAAACCTGCCGTACCTCCGTATTCATCATACAAAATAGCCAATGGTATACGTCTTTTTTGCATTTGTAGCAATAAATCATGAATCGGGATAGTTTCCATGACCTCAATAACGGGGCGTGTATACGTTTCAAGAGACTCAATTTGTTCCCGTTCTCCGCTCATATAACGGATAAAAAAATCTTTTACATTTACCATACCAAGGATATCATCTTTATCCTCTCCAAACACTGGATAGCGAGTATATCTTTCATTTCGAATAATAGCCATATGCGTTTCTACATCTTCATCGGCATATAACCCTACAATCTCTGTTCGAGGTACCATAATCTCCTTAGCAAGCCGATTATCAAATTCAAAAATATTTTCTACATATTTATATTCAGCCTGGTTAATTTCTCCGCTTTCATAGCTTTCTGAAAGAATCAGCCTTAATTCTTCCTCAGAATGGGCAACCTCATGCTCCGAAGCTGGTTGTAATCCAAATAAGCCTGTTACAATACGAGCAGAACCATTGAGTGCCCAAATAAATGGATACATAATTTTATAAAAGAAAATTAAAGGCTTTGCAAATAATAAACTAATTTGTTCTGCCTTTTGAATAGCAAATGTTTTTGGTGCAAGCTCTCCAATAACCACATGTAAAAAGGTAATAGAAGCAAATGCAATCATAAATGCTATTGTATTAGCCAATGGCGGTGATAAATTCCATTCTTCAAATAAAGGAGTTAATAAGTGATGAACAGTCGGTTCTCCTAACCATCCAAGCCCTAAAGCCGTGATTGTAATCCCTAATTGACATGCTGATAAGTACTCATCAAGGTTAGAGATTAGTTTTTTGGCAGCAAGTGCACCACGATAGTTTTCCGCTACAAGCTGATCAATTCGACTAGAACGTACTTTTACTATGGCAAATTCTGCTGCCACAAAAAATGCTGTAAATCCAATTAAAACTACAACCATAAATAAATTAAATATCACCAAATAATTCCCTTAATCCTGCAAGAACTAAGGTTTTCACCTCCAGTGCGAGCAATGCTTATTAAATATTGTTTTTCGTTACGTTAATATATAACCATCACATATTTAGCCAATTTTCCTAGTAAGAAGACTTAAGAATAATTTATATGATGCCTTCGTAAACTAATGACAGCCCTAAAGGAGGGTCTATAATTGAAATTAACAGCCTTTGTTATGTTACTAAATGCAACAATCGGACTTTTTCTTTACGCAAGAAGTAAACGTACATTGCTTCTTATTTTTTCCTGTTGCAGCAACACTGGCTTTTGTTTTCGATATCCTTGGAACTCATTTTAAGCTTTAGCCTATTAAACCTTTTTGGAATCGGGATATTTTTCATGATTTACCAATTCATCTAGGGATTTACCCGTTATTTTCAGGATACATGATTTATTTTATTGAAAAATACACAAAGCCGGTTCTATTTGTATCAATATTTAGCTTAATTACAACTATACTTGAGTGGATTTACTTAAAAACGAAAAAGTTGAAGTACTATAGAGGATAGAATGTTATTTGGACTTTTATTTCGTATATTACAGCCTACTCACATGTATTTACCTACTACCGAATATTAGCTAACAGTAAGATTATACAAAAAGAGAATACAAACCAATGATTGATTATATCTAGGGAAATAACCATTACTTTTTCTGCTCTATTCATCAAATAACATAATAAAAACACACCCTGTACAGGGTGTGTTGATCTTAAAAAACAATCTGTTGCTTTTTAATAACTGGCAACGTAATTTCAACTGTGGTCCCTTTCTGTACTGTACTATCAAATTTAATTTGACCTTGATGCGATTCAAGTATTCGATAACTTACAGTGAGTCCAAGTCCTGTTCCTTTTTCTTTGTAGGTAAAAAATGGTTCTCCTAAATGCTTGATTCGTTCTTCTGGTATCCCGCAACCATTATCCTCTATTATAATTAATACATCATCATTTTTGTGTGCTAATAGAATATTTATCTTCGTAGAAGAAGCCTCGATGGAATTTTTAATAATATTTATAAATAGCTGCTTTAATTGATTCTTCTCACAGTCGAGTAAAGGAATGCTGTCTTGCACTGTTATGTCGATTGTTATACCGCAAAAATTCGCTTGTGACTCCAAAAGAGCAATCACATCATTCATAATTTCAACTACATTACCCTTTTGAAAGGTAATTTCTTGTGGTTTTGCTAATACTAGTAATTCCCCTACAATATGATTAATTCGATCGAGTTCCTTCGACATTATATCGTAGTAATGCTTATGAACAGGATTGCTCGTTTGTAAAAGCTGGACAAACCCTTTGAGCGCAGTAAGCGGATTTCTGATTTCATGTGCAACGCCTGCCGCCAATTCTCCCGCAACTGATAGCTTTTCCGTTCGTCTTAATCGTTCTTCTGTTTCTTTTATTTTAGTGATATCCTTGCTGTATCCTATAATTCCTACAACTTGATTATTGATAATCATAGGAACTGAAGTACAATTTAAAATTATCTTTTGCCCATTTTTTCGCTCAAATTTAAATTCTGCATTATTTACTCCCGAAGCGCTGTTTATCACCGCATAAAAGGATTGTTTTAATCGTTGTTTATGCTCCTCAGGTATAAATTCAAAGATGGACCTTCCTATATACTTTTCCCTCTTGTGTCCTGTAAACACTTCAAATTGTGAATTCAAATTTGTAATATTTCCCTTCAAATCTAACATATATACAAGATCAGGATTATATTCAAATAATGACTTATAGCGCTGTTCACTTTCGCAAAGCTTCTGCTCAGCAATTTTTCTTTTTGAAATGTCCCGCCCTATCACGACCAAACCTTTACGGCTTCCATCTTCATAAAACAAAGGGACTTTAATAGTATCGAACGTCTTCATTTCGTTTGTCTGTGTTAATATCGTTTCTTCACAGCGTGTTATCTTTCCAGCTTTCCATGTTCTTTCATCAGACTCTTCACAATATAACAAGGCATCCCTATAAAAGGGAGTATATTGAGCAAGCTCTGAATCTGTTTTCCCTTTGTAAGGTATGCTTTCTAATTGAAATAGCTTTAATCCAAATTTATTTGCTTCAATCCATCTGCCCTCTCCATCTTTAAAATTCACGAAATCCACCATGGAGTTGATCAAAGTAGACAGATGCTCCTCTTCTTGCTTAACTGTTTTATATTCATCTTGTTTGGTTAAAACATAATATAATAAACAACTTGTTATGATAATATATAAGGTTCCTTTTATTGTTTGCACTGTAAGCAAAGTTGTCACACTATCAATCCATATATTAAGCACTAAGTCTGTAATATACAGCCATACAGCACTAAACAATATATATATTGTAACAATTCCCCTTTTACTCATCTATTCTCCACCTTTTGTCTCTATCCATATGTATTGATTCTAACCTACTCTTCTTAAATCAACAATGAGAATTTGTTTCATGATAATTTATTCGAGATTAACTAACAATAAATAAGGCTCTCTGAGTAAAACATGAAGAAGAAATGAAAGAAGAAGAAATATGGACTGATAATAATTTCAATTTATGACATTTTTTCAAACAAAACCTATAATTTCTGTTTTTAGTAGCTTCTTACATTATAATATGTATATAGTTGTTTTCCTCTATCAAATAGAAACTAGTATGAATAGTAAAATTAGTACATATATTTATAGAATTAGAATTCATCTCTATTGGGGGATTTGCTTATGTTAAGAACTGCAGTTGGAAGATTGCGTGCCGTTGGCTTTTTTGAAGGTATTTCATTTCTTATATTATTGGGAATTGCTATGCCTTTAAAATATGCTGCAGGCTTTTCATTAGCTGTTACCATTGTCGGTGCTGCTCATGGCTTTCTCTTTATATTGTATCTATTAGCTCTTGTTAATGTTACCATTACTCGCCGATGGTCTTTTGGACAAGTTACAGGGGCATTTGTTGCATCTTTGCTTCCATTCGGTACATTTATTCTTGACTCTCGTATTCGCCATCATAAATGGTAACAAACGAAGTAAGAAGGTGCATTCTCTCTGCACCTTCTTCTTTTCCTTATTTTATTTATTCTTAAACAGTTTCTAATCCTAAACCATACAATTTACACTTATCATAAAAGCTGGTTTTTCCAACTCCTAATAACTTGGCAGCTTGTTGTTTATTTCCATTTGTAATCCGCAGTGCTTTTATAAGTGCATCTTTCTCCACGGAAGACAACAGTTCTTTCAACGGTACAACCGTATCCTCATTCCTTTGTTTACATATTTGTTTATCAGAAACAGGTCTTATATCATCTTGAAGGTATAAAGGTAAGTGGATTAGCTGAATTATGTTGCCGTCTAAAACATTAACTGCACGTTCAAGCACATTCTCTAACTCACGTATATTACCTGGCCAGGTATGGTTTTGTAATTGTGCTATAACTTCAGCAGACAGCACAATACCTTGCCGATGAAATTTTCGTTCTAACTTCTGTAACAAAATCTCTGCTATAGGTAGAATATCTTCTTTTCTTTTTTTCAAAGAAGGAATCTCAATTTTTATTACGTTAAGGCGATAATACAAGTCTTTGCGAAACTTGCCATTCTGCACCATCTCTTCTAGATTTCGGTGTGTTGCTGCAATAATGCGGACATCGACCGGTATTGGAGCCTGGCCTCCTACTCTCTCAATTTCTCTCTCTTGTAATACTCTAAGAAGCTTGCTTTGCATTTGAAGAGGCATGTCCCCAATTTCATCAAGAAACACTGTCCCGCGCTGTGCCAATTCAAATTTCCCTTTTTTTCCCCCTTTTCTTGCTCCTGTAAAAGCGCCTTCCTCATAGCCAAACAACTCTGATTCTAATAAATGTTCAGGAATTGAAGCGCAATTTACCCGAACAAAAGGAAATAAGCTTCGTGAACTAGCTTGATGAATTGCATGTGCAAATAATTCCTTTCCCGTTCCTGATTCTCCAAGCAATAATACAGAGGATTGACTTCCCGCTGCTCGTTCTGCTAATCGTTTTGCCTCACAAAACTTTATACTGCTGCCAATTAAATCACTAAATTGATATTTACTTCTCAATTCTTTTTCAAACTTCTTTTTATAATATTTCAATTCATCTAACAAGGGCTGCAGTTTTTTTAAATAATCTACCCATTCTTCGGGATTCCGAAATGTAACAGTTCCCACTGCTCCTACTATTTCATTGTCAACATACAATGGATACCGATTCGCAATCATTTCACTGCCATTAATAGGCTGTACAGAAGCTACTTCGGGTTGTCCTGTTTTAACCACTATATGCATTCGAGTATTTTCGATAACTGTCTGTACATTCTTTCCAACAGCTGCTTCTACAGTAGTTCCTAGAAATTGACAATATGCTGGATTAATATATCGGATAATCCCTTCATAATCCACTACCACAATTCGTTCGGCTACAATATTGATAATTTCCTTTATCCATTCATATGGAAGAGCATCAATTCCTACTTTCATTTTCTCTCCCCCGTTTTCTCTAGCTTTTAATTACCATTATACCAAAATCAACGCATTTTTTTACAGATATAGTTAATTTGTTCAAATATATTAAATCACTAAAAATAAATGTAAAAAAATCATGAGGTACATTATCACCTTAATACACAAATAATAATATACAAATTCTAAAAAACCCCTTTAAGCGTGTTTTGAGTAATCGCTTAAAGGGGTTTAGTTTCATTATTCTGCATTTTCAATAATACTTGCAACGCCTTGCCCACCGCCAATACATAAAGTAGCTAATCCATACTTTGCTTTCCTTTTCTTCATCTCGTGAATAAGCGTTACTAATACTCTTGTGCCGCTCGCTCCTATTGGATGGCCTAACGCGATTGCACCACCATTTACATTTAATTTTTCATGATTAAAACACAATTCCCTATCTACAGCTAGTGCTTGTGCTGCAAATGCCTCATTGGCTTCGATTAAGTCAATTTGTTCAAGTGACATCCCAGCTTTATCTAACGCTTTCCTTACTGCAGAAACAGGACCTATACCCATAATACTTGGATCTACTCCTGCACTTGCTTGGGCAGTTAAAATAACTAAAGGTTTAATTCCAAGCTGCTCAGCTTTCTCTTTACTCATTACTACTACCGCAGCAGCACCGTCGTTAATTCCAGAAGCATTTGCCGCCGTCACACTGCCACCTTTTTTAAACGCCGGTTTGAGACGTTCTAACGACTCTTTTGTTGTTCCAAACTTCGGATATTCATCTGTATCAAAAATAACTGGCTCTCCCTTTTTCTGTGGAATTACAACGGGTACAAGTTCATCCTTAAACCTCCCTGCCTTAATAGACACTTCTGCTTTTTTCTGACTCCATGCCGCAAATTCATCCTGTTCTTCTCTTGTAATTTCATATTTGTCTACAAGGTTTTCTGCAGTTATACCCATATGATAATTATGAAACGCACACCACAAACCATCTTCTATCATACTATCTACTATTTTTTGATGCCCCATTCTATATCCATCACGTGCTCCTTGCAATAAATAAGGAGCTTGGCTCATATTTTCCATCCCTCCCGCCACTATAACCTCTGCATCCCCGGCTAAAATAGCTTGAACAGCTAAATGTACGGCTTTCAAACCAGAGCCGCATACCTTATTAATTGTCATAGCAGAGCATGATTCCGGTAATCCTGCTTTTATGGCTGCTTGACGCGCAGAATTTTGTCCTAGTCCAGCCTGTAAAACATTCCCCATAATAACTTCATCGACTGTATTTACATGAACCCCGGCTCTCTCTAACGCTGCTTGAATAACAACGGCTCCTAATTCTGGTGCTGAAACGTTGTGCAGCGAACCGCCAAAGCTCCCAATAGGTGTTCTGACCGCACTTACTATTACTGCTTGTTTCTTTGTCATACTATATTCCTCCCCATATTTTTTAGATAACATTGTCTTCACTTTCATTATTTAGGTCACTTCTGTTGCCTCTGGTAAAAACTGATTAATTAAACTTTATACAAAGCTCTCCCAACTTATTATGCTTACTTTAGCATCTTGCTTCTCTGAAAGATAAATTCGGTTGTCTCTATTAATGATGCTATTGCATTTTGCCAAAGTGCAAAAAAGCTCAATATTATTGGTGATCCTTTTGAAGATATAATCGCATATACATCCGTTTTATGTTCTAGTGCTTGTCTCGTAAAACAATTATTAATAGTCCATATATATGGTTTATAGGATTTTAAAGAGGAATTATATATCATTTACAATTATTGGTGAGGGCATTCATATATCGATGGTGACTAAATACATGAGAACGATACCATGATAACACTTATATATATTCCACCGAAAAGTTTCATAGCATTCTGTCCCTTTCTGTTTGGCAATCTATCAGCTTAATCCATACTAAGCCTTATTCTCTGCTATACAATTTTTCGTACAGCAGAGACATAGCTAGTTTTTTCTTTATTGTACTGTATATCCGCCGTCTAACACAGCCGCCTGTCCAGTGATTCCCTTAGCCTTTTCGCTTGCTAGAAAAACAGCATAATCAGCAATCTCCTTAACAGATAACAACCGTTGTTGCGGAACAAGCGGATAAATTACTTGCTCTAACACACTTTCAAGAGGCACATTCCGAGTTTTTGCTAAGTCTGCTAATTGATTTTGTACCAGTGGTGTATCAACATATCCTGGGCAAAGAGCATTCACTGTGATTCCATGTACAGCCCCTTCCAAAGCAGCTACTTTTGTTAAGCCGATCACTCCATGCTTGGCACTATTGTATGCTGCCTTTCCAGCAAAACCGATAAGACCATTAATAGATGCCATATTAATGATGCGCCCATAACCCTGTTGCTTCATAATAGGAAAGGCATGTTTAATTGCTACGAAAGGTGCCGTTAGCATAACTTTAATAAGCAGCTCAAATTTTTCAGTCGGAAAATCTTCAATAGGTGATACGTATTGAAGTCCTGCATTATTTACTAATACATCTAATCTGCCGAATTTATTTAGGACCGCTTCAAAGCTGCTTTGTACTTGATATTCATTTGTCACATCACATACTACAGCTATAGCTTCATGTCCTTCTTCTTCTAATTGCTCTGCAGCTGCCTTACCTGCTTCTCTATTTAAATCTGAAATTACAACCTTAGCACCTTCGTTAGCAAATTGCCGAGCGATTTCAAGACCAATTCCGCTTGCAGCCCCCGTAATAAGCGCTACCTTGTTCTCCAGCAATCTTTGTACAGTGTGTGTGTTTTGCTCTATTGCCTTTCCCATTGGTATGGCCCCTCCTTACATTTAATTAGTATGATCAGCTAAAAGATGCGGGCTTACTTTAAAAGTAGCCTCTGTTTTTGCAATAACCTCTTCTACAGTAGTACCTTCCTGAACCTCCACTAATACCATTCCTTCAGAGGTGAAATCGAATACAGCTAAATCAGTAATTAAGCGATGAACAACATTCTTTCCTGTTAATGGTAATGTACATTGTTTTTTTATTTTGGATTCTCCATACTTATTTACGTGTTCCATGATAACAACAATGCGCTTAGCGCCATTAACAAGGTCCATGGCACCTCCCATACCCTTTACCATTTTCCCCGGAATCATCCAATTCGCTAGGTCACCTTCCTCTGAAACTTCCATTCCTCCTAGAATGGCTAAATCAATATGCCCTCCTCGGATCATTGCAAAGGATTCTGCACTGTCAAAATAAGAAGCTCCTGGTACAGCTGTTACTGTTTCTTTCCCTGCGTTGATTAAATCGGCATCCTCTGTTCCTTGAACAGGGTACGGCCCAATTCCTAGTAAACCGTTTTCTGATTGCAATAACACGTTATACTCTTTTGGAATTTCGTTAGCTATCAATGTTGGCATTCCGATACCAAGGTTTACATTCATTCCATCTTGTATTTCTTGTACTGCACGCTTTACAATTTTTAATCGAATATCCATCTTTATTACTCCTCCCTAATTAAGCTTGAATAACCGTACGACGCTCAATGCGTTTTTCATAGTTTGTTCCAAGAAGCACACGTTGTACATAAATACCTGGTGTATGAATTTCATCTGGATGTAATTCGCCGACCTCAACAATCTCTTCTGCTTCTACAATGGTAATTTTGCCTGCCATAGCAGCCAGCGGGTTAAAGTTTCGAGCTGTTTTACGGAATACGAGATTCCCAAGCGGATCCGCTTTCCATGCTTTTACAAGAGCGAAATCTGCAACAATACCACGTTCTAAAATATAGGTACGCCCATCAAACTCTTTATGCTCTTTTCCTTCAGCAATTGGTGTTCCCACTCCTGTAGCTGTATAAAATCCTGGAATACCAGCGCCACCAGCCCTTAAACGCTCTGCCAGTGTTCCTTGAGGCACTAATTCTACTTCTAACTCACCACTTAGAAATTGTTGTTCAAAAATTTTGTTTTCCCCCACATAAGAAGAAACCATTTTTTTAATTTGTTTATTAGCCAATAAAAGTCCTAATCCCCAGTCATCTACCCCACAGTTGTTACTTACAACTGTTAAATCCTTTACTCCTTTATCACATAAAGTTAAAATTGCTTTTTCAGGTATTCCACACAACCCAAATCCCCCTACTGCAAGAGTGGAGCCATCTTGGATATCAGCAATCGCTTCTTCAAATGAATGTAGTACTTTTCCTTTTTTCATAACGAGTTCTCCTCCTATTTCATATAGACTCTGTAGAACGCCTGCCCCCTTCACATAGGGACAGGCAATGTACATTTTTATACAAGACCAGTTAAACTATATACGCCAATAATAAAGAATACTGCTAATGTTTTAATAATTGTCACTGCAAAAATATCTCTGTAAGACTGACGATGAGTAAGTCCTGTCACTGCCAACAGTGTGATAACAGCTCCGTTGTGCGGAAGTGTATCCATACCGCCGGACGCCATGGAAATAACACGGTGCATAACTTCCGGAGGAATATTATACTTTGCAATCGCTTCTAAATACTTTTCTGACATGGCACTTAATGCAATTCCCATACCACCGGATGCTGATCCTGTAATACCAGCAAGCGTAGTTGTTGTTACAGCACCATTGACAAGCGGATTTGTAAATGTTTCTGAAATGCCCTTACTCACTACTCCAAAGCCTGGGAGAGAAGAAATAACGCCTCCAAATCCATATTCTGCTCCTGTATTCATTGCAGCTAACAAAGCTCCTCCAATACTCATGTTAATTCCTGCTTGAAAGTTTGCTGTGACGCGTTTCCAATCATATAAAATGGTAGTAATAATACCAATTAGAAGCGCCATCTCTACAGACCATATAGCAAGAACGGACGGCAATTGCACTTGCCCGAATGCAGGTAACCCTATTGAAGCGAAATCAAAACCGTTCGGATACCATTTAGGAAGAGAAAGCGTGAAAAACTTATTCATGACGCCCACCAAAATTAATGGAACAAATGCTAATAATTGACGTGAAAGCTTTTGTTGTGTACCTGTATTTTTTAATTCTGGTGCATCATTTTCAGCTAATGCTTCCGAGCTCGCAGCAATTTCCGAGCCTTCGAAACCAAAGTATCCTTCTCCTTCTTTTTCTGCTTTTTTGCGGCGAGATTCAAGATACAGAAGGCCCATAATTAAGACAAACAAGCCTCCGATAATACCTAAAGTTGGCGCAGCATAAATGTCCGTTTTAAAGAAGGTTGTCGGAATTACATTTTGAATTTGCGGAGTTCCCGGCATTGCGTCCATTGTGAATGTAAAGGCTCCTAATGCAATTGTCCCCGGAATCAAACGTTTCGGAATGTCCGCAGCTTGAAATAACTTCTGCGCAAATGGATACACAGCAAACACTACAACAAATAAACTTACACCACTATACGTTAAAATTGCTCCCATCAATACGATAGCTAAAATAGCTCTTTTCGCTCCCACCACCTGCACGATAGTTTTAGCGATGGATTCTGCCAAACCAGACATTTCTACTACTTTACCAAAAATTGCTCCAAGTAAAAAAACCGGAAAATATAGCTTAATAAAACCGACCATTTTTTCCATAAAGATATTAGAAAAAAATGGTAAAACAAAGTTAGGTTCAGTCAATAATACCGCAAACAATGCACAAATCGGTGCGAATAGAATAACTGAAAACCCACGATACGCAACAAACATCAATAACCCTAATGCCAAAAGAATAACGATAAATTCCATTGATATCCCCCTTTTTTCAATCATAATAAGTAAACATAGAGCCTTTTAGAAACCTAACTAGCAAACGCTTTCAAAATAAAAATGAATAATTTCTATGTACTCCTCCCAATTAAGTTATGAATCTACTAATTACATAAGCAAATTCTATGCCAAAAGTAATAGAAATTTCATTTTTCTTACGATAGCAATAAACATCAGGCTTCATCTACTGTCTATGTTTAAACATATCGTTGAAAAGGGGCTTCTTTTCCGTTTTTTCGGAATATATTGCACTCTATTGTTTCCGTAATAGCGGAATAGTTCAATTTTTCGGAATTATTTTAATCTAATTAACGATTATCTGAAACTGATAACTGTTAATACAATCTTATAATGTGATAAGAGCACTCTCCTCCTTCTTGTTTGGAAAGTGTCACTGCTGTATTATGTTACCTCCTTTCACTTACTACTTAAAATTATACATCAATTTAAAATTGGTACAATATTTAGTTAATTTTAACGTTTAATACAAGCCTACCGCTGAAAACTATTATGTTTCATCCTTATGAGGAGGATCCCATCGAATATCGCGAAGGTCAAGCCCTTACGTTTTCTCTTATACCATTCTTCTACCAGAACATAAAGAAACTAATTGAATCCTTCAGATAGCTTTTACCTACAACAAGAGCGCCATCTCATTTAAGTTATGGCGCTCTTTTTTCATGCTCTTAGACCTAACACACTGTTTTCATATTGGATATATAAGTCCCGCAAAGCTGCGGATAAAGCATGTGCGGCTTTACCGCGATAGTAAGCTTGCACATGCTCAACCACATCTTGGATTCCATCCTGTAAGCTGTATCCCTTCAGCAGTTTTCCAACGTAATCTCGTCCATGTTCTGTCGCTAACGTACAGGATGCTTCTACAATGACCCCATATTTTTTATCAATTTCAACCGTAATCGTTAAAATATTTTGAGCTGCCATCCCTTGCGGTAATCGTGAATGCCCCGCTAAGAAATATGTATACATATTTCTTTCCCCCTTTCTTAATAAGAGTAAGAAGTGAAAAATTGTCTTTTCTCTGTTTCTAATTTGTTCGCTTTTACACCTCAACAGAACTTTCTTCAAACGGCCAAGCTGGGAGCATGTTGCGCAGAGGTTTATCTTCACGGTACCCTAGTGCATATTCTGCCTGCATTATAGTATGAATCTCCCGTGTTCCTTCATAAATAACCGGTGCCTTAGCATTGCGCAGATACCTTTCGACTGGAAACTCATTTGAATAGCCGTATGCTCCATGCACTTGAACTGCATCGTTTGCTGCCTCAAATGCTGCATCGCAAGCAATCCACTTTGCTAAAGATGTTTCGCGTGTATTACGCTTCCCTTCATTTTTTAACGAACCCGCTTTATAGACTAATAGACGAGAGATTTCCAAATTTGCAGCCATTTTGGCAATCATTTGCTGAACAAGCTGATGTTTGCCTATTTCTTTTCCGAATGTTTTTCTCTCATTACAATACTTTACACTGGCTTCTAGTGATGCTTGAATTAAACCACATGCACCTGCAGCAACAGTAAATCGTCCGTTATCCAAAGCAGACATAGCAATTTTAAACCCATCTCCCTCTTCCCCTATCAAATTTGCTGCGGGTACCCTTACTTCATCTAAAAAAACTTCGCCTGTATTACCTGCACGAATACCAAGCTTTCCTTTAATTGCTTTTGTTTTTACCCCTTCAAACTTCCGTTCAACAATGAAGCAAGAAATGCCGTGATGCTTTGCTTCAAGATTTGTTTTAGCAAAAATCAGGAAATGATCCGCCACATCACATAGAGAAATCCATGTTTTAGAACCATTTAAAATATAGTGGTCTCCTTCACGCTTGGCAGTCGTCTGCATAGCTGCCACATCTGATCCTGCATTAGGTTCTGTAAGACCGAATGCGCCAATTTTTTGTCCTTTTGCTTGTGAAACAAGATATTTTTGCTTTTGTTCTTCTGTTCCCCATTGCAATAGTGTTAAACTATTTAATCCAGTATGAACGGATACTGCTGTACGAAAGGCTGTATCCCCTCTCTCTAATTCTTCACACACTATAGCCAGAGTATTGTAATCCATACCAACACCACCATACCGCTCAGGAATACACACTCCCATTAACTCCAACTCTGCTAATCGTTTTAAAATATTGATTTCAAAATGACCATTCTCATCCCATTCCTTAATATATGGCATGATTTCACGATCTACAAATGCCCTCACTACTTTTCTTACACTCTTTTGTTCTGACGTTAATGAAAAATTCATCTCTGCTTCCTCCTTATATCCATTGATTATGTTGCATAGCTATAATTTCGTCTTGTGAATACCCAAGCCCTTCCAAAATCTCCTCTGTATGTTCTCCATGTAATGGAGGGGACAGTTTCATAAAAACTGGTGTTTTTGAAAACTTCAACGGTGAACCAACCAATTTTAAATCAGGAATTTTCGGATGCTTCATAGAAACTACCATATCCCTTGCTTTTGCTTGCTCACTTTCCAATGCCTCTTTTATGTTATAAATAGGACCATTTGGAATGCCTTCCTTATCCAACAAATATTTCCATTCTTTTTTACTCTTCTTTTTCATTTCTGCTGCAATTATAAAAACCAATTCAGCTTTATTCTGAAGCCTTGCAGCATTTGTCCCGTAGCGTTTAGAAGATGAGAGCTCCTCTCTACCTAGTAAACGACTAAACTTGCGAAATTGTTCATCGTTTCCAACTGCTATGACCAAGTCTCCATCACTTGCAGAAAATGTTTGATAAGGAACTATATTAGGATGCTGATTTCCCATTCTGTTTGGAATACTCCCTGAACATAGATAGTTGCTTGCTACATTCACCATTGCTGCGAGCTGAGAATCAAATAAGGAAATATCAAGCTCTTGCCCTTCTCCCGTTCTATTTCGATGATGTAATGCCCCTAAAATTCCAATGCAAGTAAAAAGTCCGGTTAGTACATCCGAAATAGCTACCCCTGTCTTTACAGGGTCACTTTCTTTGTCTCCCGTAATACTCATTAGCCCACTCATCGCTTGAATGATATAATCATAGCCTGGGAGATGAGCATATGGACCATTGGTACCAAATCCGCTAACAGAAGCTACAATAATATCTTCTTTTACTTTCTTTAGCTGTGAATATCCTAATCCCATTCTATCTAGCGTTCCCGGTTTAAAATTTTGCACAACAATATCAGCGGTCGAAATGAGCTTTTTCAAAATCTCTTTTCCTTTTTCTGACTTGAGGTTTATAGTCATTCCTTTCTTATTACGGTTGGCACATAGATAATAAGCACTTTCTCCTTCTATAAAAGGCGGTCCCCATCCTCTCGTATCATCTCCATTCGATAGATTCTCAATTTTTATAACTTCAGCACCCAAATCCCCAAGAATCATAGTGCAAAATGGACCGGCAAGTACACGAGATAAATCTATAATTTTCACGCCATGCAAAATACCCTCCAACTAAAAGCCCTCCCTTCTACACAAAAAGCCAGTAAAACAATTAGTAATTATACCAATTGTTTTACTGGCCTATACTTGTGTCTTGTTTTCCGGACAGGAAAATCAAACAAATACAGTCAGTATCCTTTATCCTATTAATGCTTTCGCTCTCTTAAATTAACCTTTATCCCTCAGCAGCAAAATAGATTCCAATTACCGAGATCTACAGAATTACTTACTACTATTTGAAAGTAAAATTGTTGTTTTTAACATTCATCCAGCCCAATTGAAATATATTTAACTTCTAAAAATTCTTCGATACCGTAATGTCCACCCTCTCTGCCAAGCCCACTTTCTTTATATCCCCCAAACGGAACTTGTACTGCTGATGGAAGAGCGTCATTTAATCCTATAATTCCATATTCTAACTCTTCTGTAATTCTAAAAGAGCGGCTTAGATTTTCAGTATATACATAGGCAGCCAATCCGAAGTTCGAATGGTTAGCACGCTGAATGACCTCTTGCTCTGATTTAAATGTTGAAATAGGAGCGATAGGACCAAAGATTTCTTCTTTCATGCAGAGCATGTCATCATTTGTATCAGATAAAATAGCAGGCGGATAATAAAAGCCTGTTTCAGTGTTTGGCTTTTGTCCTCTGTAAATAATCTTTGCTCCCTTTTGCAAAGCATCTTCAACGAGAGTGTCTACTTTTTCTAGCGCTGCTTTATCAATCAATGGGCCAACATCTACTCCCTCTTCCAATCCGTTCCCTACCTTAAGCTTAGCAAGTTCTTTTTGGAACACATTAATAAATTGATCCTTAACTGCTTCATGTACGTATACACGATTTGTACAAATACAAGTTTGTCCTGCATTGCGAAACTTTGATTGTACCAATCCTTTAGCCGCTTTTTCCAAATCTGCATCATCCATCACGATGAACGGTGCATTTCCTCCTAATTCTAGAGACACCTTTTTAACCGTTTCAGCAGCACCTCTCATTAATACTTTCCCTACTTCTGTAGACCCTGTAAATGTAATTTTTGTCACGCGTGAATCCTTTAACCAAGCATCACCGATTTCACTGGACTTGCCTGTCACAATATTTAATACTCCTTTTGGCACTCCAGCTTTTTCTGCCAGTTCTGCTAGCTTCAAAGCAGTTAATGGAGTTTGAGTTGCCGGCTTTACCACTGCCGTGCATCCAGCTGCAAGAGCAGGTGCTACCTTTCTGGTAATCATAGCCGCTGGAAAATTCCATGGAGTAATTGCAGCTACTACCCCTATAGGTTCTTTTCGGACAAGAATGCGTTTATTAGGATGCGATGCTGGAATGGTTTCTCCATATACTCGCTTTCCTTCCTCTGCATACCACGATATAAAACCATTGGCATACGTTACCTCGCCTATAGCTTCTTTGAATGGTTTGCCTTGCTCAAGCGTCATGATTTTAGCAATTTCTTCTTTCTGTTCTTCTATTAAATAATGCCATTTCATCAAAATAGCGTAGCGCTCTTCCGCTGGTTTTTTTGACCAAGCCTTGAAAGCTCGATAAGCGGCGTCTACTGCCTGCTTGGCTTCTAATGTTCCTCCTACAGGCACGGCTCCTACTACTTCACTTGTTGCAGGATTTATAACTTTGGTAAAGGATTCATACTCATTCCCTATCCATTTTCCATCTATATACATAGGAAATAATTCATATTTATGTGCAATTTTACTCGTCTGCATGTTTTCACCTCTCGATTTCCATATATTGTGGAGCCATGACCGCTTCAATAGATTCTTCTAAAATGATTAATCCTTCCTCTAGCTGCTCATCGGTAATAGTGAGAGGCATCAATACACGAATCACATTGCCAAAAATTCCTGCACTTAATAGCAGCAGCCCCCGCTTATTTGCTTCTTTTATAATCCGGCTGGTAGTTTCTTTATCCGGTGTTTTACTATTTGTATCTTTGACAATCTCCATCGCACACATCGCACCGAGGCCTCGAACATCTCCTACTTGATCAAACCGTCCGGCAATTTGCTGCATTTTTTCTCTTACTCTCTCACCTAGCTGTTCTGCACGTGTATTTAGTTGTTCTTTTTCAATAATTTCCAATACAGCTAATGCAGCCCGACACCCGAGAGGACTTCCTGCATACGTCCCCCCAAGCTCTCCTACATCAGCTGCATTCATAATCTCAGTTCGGCCAATCACACCACTGATCGGTACTCCTGCTCCCATCGACTTTGAAATTGTGATTAAATCTGGTTCTACCCCAAAATGTTCGATAGCAAAGTATTTTCCTGTTCTGGAGAATCCTGTTTGAATTTCATCAGCCACAAACAAAATACCGTATTGTTTACAAATTTCATATACGCGTTGGACGAATGATTGATCTGGAATGATAAAGCCACCTTCGCCTTGGACCGGTTCCATCACAACAGCTGCAATCGTTTCTGGTGCAACCTCAGAAATCAAAAATTGTTCAAATTGCTCAATCATAAATTTACTATATTGTATTTCACTCATCTCTTCAGGACGTCTATATACATACGGATAAGGCGCTTTATATACTTCTGGAGCAAATGGACCAAATCCATATTTATATGGCTTTACTTTACTTGTCATCGTCATCGTCATAAGAGTTCTTCCGTGAAAACCTCTTGTAAAAGAAACAATACCTTGACGCTTTGTATACTTACGAGCAATTTTCACTGCATTTTCTACCGCTTCTGCTCCGCTGTTGAAAAAGGCAGCTTGCTTCGGAAACGCTCCAGGGGCAAGCTTTGTCAACTTTTCTGCTAATTCTATATAGGATTCATACATCATGACATTGAATCCTGTATGAACAAATGCTTCCGCCTGCTCTTTAAGTGCTTGCACCACCTGAGGATGAGAATGCCCTACATTTAATGTTCCGATTGCTCCCGCAAAATCAATATAAATATTATCATCTACGTCCTCTACAAGAGCACCCTGTGCTCTTTTGACAAAGGCGGTACAATTATTGCTGATCCCTTTTGGTACGACCCTTTGTCGTCTTTCTAATAATCTATCAGACTTCGGTCCTGGAACAGCTGTATTTAACATTACAAATTTCTTAGTCATCTTAAAGGCACCATCCTATATTGGTCAGCGCAGCAAACAAACCTGTTTGCCACGCTGCAACCTCATTATTTACAATTTACTTGTGATAACACTTCTTTAAATGCGTTGATAACTACATTAACCTCATCAAGGCTTATTGTTAAAGAAGGTTCAATACGAATCGTTTTCGAATTAATCAGTGTACCCGCAACTAGAATCCCTCGATCAAACATCGCTTTGGAAACTTCATATCCAATTTCATCTTTATGAAACTCAATTCCAATCATCAAGCCTTGTCCGCGAATTTCAAGGACTTTGTCCTCATGCCCTTCTGCTGCTTCTCGTAGTCCCTGTAAGAAATATTCACCTACTTCTGCTGCCCTCGCAGGTAGATTTTCTTCAATTAAAACATTAATTGTCGCAATGGCAGCCGCACACGCAAGTGGGTTACCTCCAAATGTTGTCGTATGCATAAATGGATTTGGGAACCAGCTTTTAAACACCTTTTCCTTTGCAACAATCGCACCAGCAGGCATAACCCCACCGCCAAACGCTTTCGCTAAACAAATGATATCTGGAACAACGTCATATAAATCTGCAGCAAACATTTTACCTGTACGTCCCATACCCGTTTGTACTTCATCAAAGATCAATAATGCCTCGTATTCATCGCACAATTCTCTTACCTGCTTTAAATAGCCTTCAGGAGGGAGGATGATACCACCTTCACCTTGAATCGGTTCCAAAATAACAGCTGCTACATCTTCTCCTACTAGTGCACACGTTTCAAATGTCTTCCTCATCATCTCTATATCGCCAAATGGTACATGACGGAACCCTGGGATTAACGGAAGAAATGGTTTACGGAACATTCCTTTTGCTGTTCCGGATAGGGAACCTAAGCTCTTACCATGGAATGCGCGTGTTGTTGAAATGAATGTTGTACGTTCACTGTACATTTTCGCAAGCTTCAATGCCGCTTCTACACTTTCCGTTCCGCTATTTGTAAAAAAGGCATACTTTAAATCTCCAGGTGTAATATCTGCCAAAATTTTTGCTAGAATGGCACGCAGCGGATCGAGTAAATCTTGACTATGTAACGCTTGACGCTTTAATTGATCTGTAACGGCTTTAACTACCTTAGGATTACGGTGGCCGACATTATAAATTCCGAAACCACCTAAGCAATCAATATACTTCTTGCCATGCACGTCTGTAAAACAAGAGCCTTCATCAGACCATTCTACAGCTGCGAACTGGCCATCCTTTGTTACCGTTTTCCTGTAAGCAAGGAATCCTGGATTGACGTGTTCACGAAAGCCTTCTACTGTTTCTGTTGTAATCCATTTTGCATCTTCTTCTGTTACTTCCTCTTTTTCTATTAAAGCAAGCACCTTTTTAATATACTCATTGATTTCACTATAGCTTTTTACTGTTTGGATCTCATGCTTCGTATTTGTACTCATATTTTTCACTCCTATATTTGTTTTATTTTGAAAACCAACCGATTGGCTCTACTTGCAGATTAATGTTAATTTGTTTAATTTCTTGGAATTCTTCTAAACCAAAGGTCCCTAGACTGCGTCCAATTCCACTTTGCTTATATCCGCCCCAAGGTGCTTCGTTATATGTTGGATGATAGGAATTGACCCATGTAATTCCTGCACGAAGCTTGCGAATGACACGCATCGCTTTTGCACCATCAACAGTGAAGACACCACCAGCAAGACCATAATCCGTATAGTTTGCAAGTTTAATAGCTTCTGCCTCATCCTTGAATTTCTGAATGACAACAACCGGTCCGAAAATTTCTTCTTGCACTATGCGCATATCTGGTGTTACATCAACGAAAACGGTTGGCTCGACAAAGTATCCCTTTTCATATCCTTTTTTGATGATACGGTTTCCTCCGCAAGCAAGACGAGCTCCTTCTGCTTTCCCAATTTCAATATAGCCTAATACTTTTTCTAAGTGCTCTTGACTGACGAGCGGTCCCATTTCTGATCCTTCCTCATTCCCAGGACCTACATTAATTTGCTTTGCACGTTCTACAAATCGTTCTACAAACTTGTCGTATATGCTTTCTTCAACTAAAATTCGTGAACCTGCAGAACAAACTTGTCCAGCACCTGCATAAATTCCAAACAATGCGTAATCTACAGCTGTCTCAAAATCAGCATCTGCAAAAATAATGTTTGGTGATTTTCCTCCAAGCTCCAAAGAGATTTTTTTCATATTACCTGCTGCTACTCTCATAATATGCTTTCCGGTTTTTGTACCTCCTGTAAAAGAAACCATATCTACATAAGCACTTTCTGCAATTTCATTCCCAACAACGGGACCTACGCCCATAACCAGATTGGCAACGCCCTTTGGCAATCCTACTTCGTCTAAGATTTGGAACAGCTTTGTTGGAGTAACTGGTGTTACTTCCGACGGCTTAAACACAATGGAGTTCCCAGCTGCCAATGCAGGTGCGATTTTCCATACACTCATCAATAGAGGATAATTCCACGGTACAATCAAACCACAAACCCCTACAGGCTCACGCACAACCATCGCTTGCATTGGATCTGCAACATGATAAGTGTAGCCATCTGGTTTTGTAATCAATCCTGCATAATAACGGAAACAAGCTGCTGCATCACTTACATCAAATCCAGCTTCCCGGAGTGTTTTTCCATTATCCATCGTTTCAAGGCGGGTTAACTCCTCACCATATTCTTCAATTTTATCTGCAATTTTAAATAAGTAAGCTGCTCTTTCTTGTGCAGATAGCTCAGACCAAATACCGCTTTCAAATGCTGATTTCGCTGCATCTATTGCCTCTCTCGCATCAGCTA
Organism: Bacillus sp. 165; assembly: GCF_017742235.1. Lineage (GTDB taxonomy): Bacteria > Bacillota > Bacilli > Bacillales > Bacillaceae_G > JAGHKQ01. The sequence goes on along the minus strand of NZ_JAGHKQ010000016.1, from coordinate 16,089 downwards.
CGGTTCCCTCGGGAGCATACGCAATGACTTTACCGGTCGCAGGATTTACAATGGTTCTTTTTTCTAAAGTACTGGCTTCGCACCATTCACCATTGACATACATCTTTAATTCGAAGATTCTATCTTGTTCCTCTTTATTCATGTCACCTTTGTTTTGCACATCGATCATCCCTATTGCATCCTCCTTTATTCGAACCTTTCACTTATTTATAAATGCAAGATGTGTGCCAACATCCAAAACTCTTAAAATCTGCATAAAAATCACGCACTGGGACATACAACTGTAAAGAATCTATGCAGTTTTGCATAGATTATTAATTTACGCATACACTTAAAGCTGCTTGTTCTCAAAGTAAAAAAAACGCACTAGGTTTCCTAGTGCGGCGGCTGTTACGAAAAAGAAATAGCATCTGCATGCATTTCTTTTTCGCTCAATATTTTTTGATACTTTCTACTAACAGAAGACTGACTGATTCCCAGCACCTTTGCGGCTTTAGTGGTTGTTTTATGCTGCTTCATTGCTAAAAGAATCAACTGCTCTTCTACATGATCAAGTGCTTCTTGAAGCGGTATGACCCTTGTGATAATGGGTTTTGCCTTTTTAAAATCATATCCTGCAGTCAAAAATTGACTGACAAATTCAGCATCAAGAGTATCATCGTCAGCTGACACTACTAACCTCTCAATCATATTTTGTAATTCTCTTACATTTCCCGGCCATGAATGAAATTCAAGCAAATTAAGGGCATCCGAAGTAAAATGATAATGTTTATTATACTTTTCGTTAAGTTGCTGAAGAAAATGAAAAGCTAGTACTGAAATATCCTCTGGCCGTTCTCTCAACGCAGGTATATGGATTGGAATAACATTTAAGCGGTAAAATAAATCCTCGCGAAACACACCCTTCTCTACCATCTTTTCCAGCTTTTTATTCGTTGCAGCTATAATCTGAACATTTATTTTAATAGGCATAGTACTTCCAATCGGTATTACTTCCTGCTCTTGTAATACTCGAAGTAATTTTACTTGAAGGTGCAGGGGCATTTCACCAATTTCATCTAAAAATAAAATACCCTTATCTGCTTGTTTAAAATAACCATCCTTTCCATTCTTATCTGCTCCGGTAAATGCTCCCTTTATATACCCAAACAACTCACTCTCAAGAAGATTTTCTGGAATTGCACCGCAATTTAATTTCAAGAATGGTCCTGCAGATCTATTCCCTAATTGATGAATAGCTTGTGCAATAACTTCTTTTCCCACACCCGATTCACCATAAATGAGCACATTGGACGAAAAATCAGCAATTTTCTTAGCTTGATTTATAATTTGCTCCATTTTTGGGCTGGCATAAATCATTTTTTTTAAAATTCGGTCCTTATTTTTGAACGTATCCAACTCTTGCTTGTACTTTTCCGATATTTCTTTCATGGCTTTCAGCTCAGTTTTCAAACGCGCCGCTTCTGTAATATCCCTTGACGCTACAATGATACGATCAATACCCCCCTCTTCATTGAATACAGGATTTCCAACAGCCAAAATTTTACGCCCATTTTTCGTCTCTTGTACAATCGATACCTTTTTCTTTTTTTCCATCACTAATCTTGTGACAGATGGATTAAACAATCCTTTATCTTCAAGCTCTAATATATTCTTACCAATGAGCTCTTTCAAGTCCACATCCCAAAAACCTGGAATAACGCTGTCGCTAAAACGGATAAGTTCACCTTTATGATTGACGACAAGGATTTCGTCATAAATACTTGATAAAATAGCATTTAAGTCCTTATTTAAATCCTTAATATATTCTATTTCCATCGCCATTTCTTCCACCATCGGCAAATCTTGTACAACAATGGCGATTCCTTCAACTTGCTGTTCAAAGTTTGTAATAGGGCTGTAGTCAACTAACACTCCCATTTCATCTGTAATTTGCAGCTGATTTAAAATCGTTTTTCCCGTTGCAAAGACATTTTCAATATGCTTTGCATGAAAGATATTTGCAGCAGGAGTATTTATCACCTGCTCTCTCTCAGCCTTAATCATTTTTAACCCGGCATCGTTACAGTTGACTATTTTTTTTTCACGGTCTACAACAAACATCCCCATTGGAATGGAAGCTAAAATGACTTTCAATAAATCCAAGCTTTTATTCTCTTGTTTAAACAGCTCAGCCATTACATCTTCTCTTCGTATGTAACCACCTGATTCCCGTGTTTCATCTTTTATAATGGCAATGGGCTCCCCAATAATTTGGAATAGCGAAGGAAGAGAAATATGCTGACTTAACTGACATACATTATCTATAGGAACTGCTTTAGACAGCAGCTGGTGAGTACCCACCACTTCACTTCCAAACAGGGATTCTTTCAAGTTCACATATGCAAATAATTCATTTTCTTTTTTCAAAAAGATAAACGGCTCTTTGATTCCGCTTACATCTACCGTATGTTCTTCATTGACAGATACCGTAATAATGGGTCTAATCTTTTCGTTAGCAATGGAAAACATTGTGTCGCCCCCTTTAAAGTGTATTGTATCACTTTCGACAGAATTTTTTAATTAATTAAAAAATTATATTGATCCCTCGCACAGAAAAAGAAGATGAACAATTCATCTTCTTTTTCTTATTAATCACTTCCGCTCACAAATAGATCTTCTTTTACGTAAGCTAAAACCATTCCTGGAATCACTTTGTCTCCTTCTTGTACTTCTACAGATTGAATTTCACCGCTGCAGCTTGTACGGATAATTCTTTTGTCTCCGTAAGAGGTTTGAATTGAAAAGAGGGTTTCCCATTCATAAATTCTAGCCTCCTCATGAATAGCTACCTTTTCTATTGTTCCATGACAAGGACTTGTAATAATCTCATAATACAATGCCATTCATCCTTTCTTTTATCAAATTAGTATTGATCACTCAGTACTTTCGGTTGTAACACATCGTAAAAAAAATGTTTAATGTCATGTAGATCATCCTGCTCAATCCCAAGCTTTAGCGCCCAGTATTGATGTTCTTCAATATCTTCCGGGCATAAAAGTACCATTCTACCGCTTTGAATAGAGGTTACCATGGCTTTTCCAAAAAATTGCTCTGAATGGTTAATCACTAAATCATAGCGATGATTATTAGATACAATACAGTAATACTGAGTTATCTGCTTTTCTGTTTGTTCTAATAAAATATCTAATGTCATGCAATCTCCTCCTATCTTCACTTTATTTACATTTCTTCAGAATATAATATATGGGAAGGTTACACGTATCTTCTTGCTAATAGTTATCTTTGCTATACTTATATTAATAATCCATTAATCTAGCAAAAGCTCCCTATATGTTAAATGTCCTCAATTTACTTGCAACCTTATTCATTGACAACACCATATTCAATTAAAATCGAAGCCATCCACGCAAGCGGGCAGCTTCCGCAAGCTTACGAATTCCTTCAATATACGCCGCAACCTTCATGCTTACTCCGTAATTTTGAGATGTATGATAAACATTTAAAAAGCTAGATGTAATCTTCTCTTTTAGTCGCTCATCTACAAGCTCTTCACTCCAATAGAATCCTTGATTATTTTGACACCATTCAAAGTATGAAACGATCACACCTCCTGCATTTGCAAGAATATCTGGCACCACTACTATATCTCGCTCGTCTAGAATGGTAAGGGCTTCTTTTGTCGTGGGACCGTTCGCAGCCTCAATGACAATTTTACAGTTAAGACGACTAGCATTCTTTTTAGTAATAACTCCTCCAATTGCCGCCGGTATTAGTACATCACATTCTTTTTCTAACAGCTCTTGATTAGAAATGGTATTTGTAAATAAATTAGATACTACTCCAAAAGAATCTCTATTTTCCAGCAAGTAAGGAATATCCAATCCATCCGCATCGTAAATTCCTCCAAGAACATCAGATACTCCCACTACTTTGACTCCTAATTCATACAAATATTGAGCTAAATAGCTTCCTACATTTCCAAACCCTTGCACGATGACACTCATTTTCTCAATTGGAATATTTTTTAATTCACTCAGCATTTGCAGTGAATAGAGCACTCCTTTTGACGTAGCTGTTTCTCTTCCCTGTGATCCCCCCAGAACCAGCGGCTTGCCTGTAATAAAACCAGGAGAGTCAAATTCTCGAATATGATCGTATTCATCAAGCATCCATGCCATAATTTGAGAATTTGTATACATATCGGGAGCAGGGATATCTTTTGTTGGGCCTACAATTTGACTAACTGCCCTTACATATCCTCGGCTTAGCCTCTCTAGTTCCCCAAAGCTCATTGTTCGGGGATCACAAACAATGCCTCCTTTTGCCCCTCCATACGGCAAATCAGTGATACCGCATTTTAAGCTCATCCATCCTGCTAATGCTTTTACTTCGTCAGGCGTTACATCTGGATGAAATCGAATACCTCCTTTTGTCGGTCCTGTTGCATCATTATGCTGCGCACGATATCCTTGAAATACTTTTGTTTTGCCATTATCCATCTGAACAGGGATACTAACCTCGAGAAATCGCATAGGCTTCTTTAAAAATTCGAATACTTCATCTGGATAATGTAAAATTTCTACTGCCTCTTTTAATGTTGCTTGAAATTCCTCCAAGGGATTATCAACAACTGTATCTTCTTGCACTGAACGAATAGATTCTATGCTCACATTAACACCTCATTAAATGATTTTACTTATGTAATTAAGCAATATCTGTGCCAAGATTACTATTGTTGATTTTTCAGCTATTTCTAGCATCAGAATATACCTTCTTCTATGAATAGATGCATGATGTATTCAAGTTTGCATGTTTTTTAACAGAAACAAACTTAGTCTGGTCTACTTCTAAAACTTTATATTTTTTCGTGAATAACAAAAAATTGCCGGATATTTATCCGGCAATCTCTATAACTCTTGTACTTCGTCAAAATGAATTTGAGGAGGAGCAACACGGAACATATTTGTAATATACAATAAATATCCTGCTCCAATAAGCGCCCACACTAGTCCGAGAATAAGAGAATGGATATCCAAATTAATCCATAGTACCGCTACTATCGAGGCCCCAATAACAGGAGTGATAACATAATTAAAAAGGTCTTTTACAGTCTTATATCTCTTTTTCTTTCCAGCATAGTAAGCAACTACAGATAAGTTTACAAAAGTAAAAGCAATCAATGCTCCAAAGTTTATTAAAGACGTCGCAGTTCCCAAGTCAAGAAAAACAGCTGACAGACCGATAACTCCAACTAATAAGACATTATAAACTGGTGTTCTCCAACGCGGGTGTATGTAGCCAAACAGCTTTTCTGGAATGACGTTATCTCGTCCCATTACATACAGCAGGCGAGACACACTCGTATGAGAGGCTAATCCTGAAGCTAATGTTCCGGTAAATGTCCCTGCTAAAAAGAAGGCTTGAAATAATTTGCCTCCTACATATAAAGCAATTTCAGGCGAGGCTGCATCCGGATGCTTAAATCTCGATATATCTGGAAAGAAAGACTGCGTAAAATATGAGGTCGCAATAAATAGTATCCCCCCAAGAAGAGCCGTAAGAAAAATCGCTCGCGGGATAGTTTTAGTTGCATTTGGTGTTTCTTCAGAAAAGGTAGTAACTGCGTCAAATCCTAAAAAAGAAAAACATAGAACAGTTGCTCCAGCCACCAATGGTGAAATATGCATATCTACTTGAAAGAATGGTGCAATAGAAGCTACCTCTCCAGTCCCTTCTCCTTGAAGTAAGCCTTTTATTACAAGAACAATAAAAATGACGATTACCATCATCTGAAAAAGCACCAAAAACGTATTAAAGTTCGCAGTGACATTTACACTTACAATATTCACCAATGTAATCAGTGCAACAAACCCAATTACCCAAATCCAAGAAGGTACATTGGGAAACAAAGCAGAAAAATAGATTTTTGTTAATAAAGCATTAATCATAGGCAAAAATAAATAGTCTAATAATGCTGACCAACCGACTATAAAACCTATTTTTGAACCGATTGTTTTTTGCGTATATGTGTAAGCCGAACCTGCCATTGGGAACACCTTCACCATTTTTCCATAGCTTGCTGCTGTAAATAGCATTCCTGTCAATGCAATTAAATAAGAAGTCGGAACATGTCCACCAGTTTCTTCAGATACAATTCCAAACGTATCGAATACTACCATAGGTGTCATATATCCTAGACCAAGCATTACAATTGACCAAAGCCCTAACGACCTTTTCAAACGAACCGTTTGCCCCACGTATCATACCTCCATATGAAGACCTTTATAGAATAATACTTTTATCAGTTTATTTTCTCCTCGGTGGACCATGTTACAAAAGTAAGGAATTGTTTCAATATATTTACTATACCAAATTATTTTTAATATTTTTTAACTTCATAGAATATTCAGAATATAAAAAGTGTATTTCTTACATCTGTACTTCTTCTACCTTATATTTAGGAGGAACCGAACGAAATGTTTTTGTAATATACAGAAGGTAGCAAAACCCAAATACAGCCCACACAAGACCCATTATAAAAGAGCTAAATTCAAGGTTGATCCACAGCACAGCTACTGAACCTGCACCAAGTAATGGCATGATAAGATATTTAAAGAAATCTTTTACAGTTTTGTACTGCTTTTTTCGAATGACAAAGTGACTAATTACAGATAAATTAACAAAGGTAAAAGCAATCAAGGCACCAAAATTAATTAAAGAGGCTGCAGTTACTAAATCAAAAAAGATTGCTGATAGGGATACAGCCCCCACGAGAATAGCATTGAATGCAGGAGTTTTCCATTTTGGATGTACGTAACCAAACCATTTTTGAGGAAATACATTATCCCGCCCCATTACATACAACAAGCGAGATACACTTGCATGCGAAGCTAGTCCGGAAGCGAGGGTATTGATAAAAGTTGTACATAAGAAAATCGATTGAAATAACTTTCCACCGACATAAAGAGCAATTTCCGGCAAAGCTGCATCCGGTTCTTTAAACCGAGACATGTCAGGAAAAAATAGTTGAATAAAGAATGATGCTGAAATAAAAATAACTCCTCCCCAAAGCGCAGTAAGAAAAATAGCACGAGGAATTGTTTTCACTGCATTTGGTGTTTCTTCAGAAAGTGTAGTAACAGCATCAAACCCAAGAAATGAAAAACAAAGAACAGTGGCACCAGCTATCAATGCTGAAATTTGCATATTATCTGAAGCAAACGGCTGAAGCGTAAACACCTCTCCCGTCCCCTCTCCCTGTTGAAGCCCTTTGACTACTAAAATAACAAAAACAACCATAATCACAAGCTGTATAATAACGAATAATGTGTTAAAGTTTGCGAGTACATTTACACTTCGTAAATTAAGAAACGTTACAAGTGCGACAAAACCAATTACCCAAATCCAAGATGGCACTTCAGGAAACAGCGCGGAAAGGTAAATTTTTGTCAGTAACGCATTAATCATAGGTAAAAATAAGTAATCTAGTAATGAAGACCATCCAACCAGAAAACCAAGATGCGGATTGATCGCTTTTTGTGTGTACGTATAAGCTGACCCTGCAGTTGGGTACACCTTTACTAGCTTTCCATAGCTTGCAGCGGTAAACAGCATCCCCGCTAATGCAATGATATATGCTGTTGGAACATGTCCCTCTGTTATACCAGACACAATACCAAACGTATCAAATACAACCATCGGGGTCATATAGGCCAACCCCATCATGACAACTTGCCATAGCTTTAAAGATTTCTTCAACTGTACACCATTACTCACGTATCCTACCTCCTCGAATCATTCTTTAAATACTAAAAGAATCTGCTGACTAAGCCTCCTTTCTTTACGAAAACTTAACAATTCATAAATATATTCTTGCAATTTACGTGCCATCCACACAAAATGCGACAGAAGAATTATAAAAATATGACCTCTACTATATTTACCTTAAGGAGTGTATACTCAATTCATTTTTTAAAAATATAATTAAGTTTTATAAAACACATCCCCTTTATTTTAAAAATCGAGACGTAAGCTTCCATTCTCAATCAATTTGATATACGGCAATAGCAGCATAATTACAACATACGAATAAAAATTCACACATTCTCTGATTTTTTTATCATTAATATAAAGCTTTATATAAAAATGATAGGTTTCAAATAAAATAGAACATTATGCAAAACCGCATACGTTATTCTCTTTTTCATAATTTGAACTCAATTCTTATCAGTAAAATCAGCTATTCTGGCAATATATTTACTTGGCACATATCTTGCATTTTTAATAAGAAATATATAAAAAATGGAGGAATTAAATATGCAGTATCCGCTATCACCTGATGTAAAACCTGAATTTTGTACAACTGGTTCTTTTATGCGTTTACCATCTTCACGTGAAAATGCAAAGATAGCTATTGTAGGAATGCCATTTGATACGGCAGCATCCTTTCGTGTAGGTGCTCGATTCGCACCACAAGCAATCCGACAAGCATCGATGACACTATTTCCATACCATCCCATCCATAAGGTGTATCCTTTTGATGATTGCAACGCAATTGATATTGGAGATGTACCTGTTATTCCTCACAACATTCACCGAAGCTATGAATTAATTGAATGTGCGGTTCATGATTTAATGGCAAAAGGTATAACTCCAATTGGCCTAGGCGGCGATCATTCTGTAACACTTGCCAATCTTCGCGCAGCTGCAAAGGTATATGGTCCGGTGGCATTAATTCACTTCGACTCTCACACAGATACATGGGATACATACTATGAAGAAAAATATTGGCACGGATCGCCTTTTATCCGCGCCTACGAAGAAGGTCTTTTGCAATCAGATAAAGTATTCCAAATCGGAATTCGAGGCACATTGAATCATCCTGGTGATATTGATTCCAGTACAGAGCTAGGATATCACGTTATTACAACCCCTGAGCTGAAAGAACGAGGCATAGCTGATGTACTGCAGCAAGTAAGGCAAACAATTGGAGATACTCCTTGCTTCCTAAGCTTTGATATTGATTTTGTAGATCCTTCCTGTGCGCCGGGGACCGGTACGTTAGAGGTTGGCGGTTTAAACAGCTTCGAAACATTGCAAATGATCCGTTTATTAACAGATTTTAATTTTGTAGGATTTGATTTAGTAGAAGTTCTTCCTCCTTACGATCCAGCCCAAATTACATCATTATTAGCGGCAACTATTGTTCATGATTTCGCGAGCTTAGTAGCATTAAAAGTAAATCAAGAAAAATAAAAAGTAAAATGCCTTCCTTTTGAAAAAGGAAGGCATTTTACTAGTAGGCTAATCCAATAGATTCTTTTATATATTCCTGCTTACTCAATGCATAAAGTAAAAAATGAGCGACGTCAGCACGAGCAATTTGTCTTCCTCTTTTTGGTACACCTTCTTGTGTAATACGATACTGACCTGTAACAGGCTTATCAATTAGCCCCATAGGCCGCGCGATAGTCCATGCTAATTCACTTTGCTCTAGCAAGTTTACTGCATGGCGGTGGTCTGCCAGTACATTCTTTAAAAACCGCTGTGCTAACCATCCGACAATTCCTGAAATCTCTTTATAGATTCCAGCTGATGCTACATACAAAACACGCTCTACATTATGCTGTTTCATCCCTGCCACAATATTTGCCGTCATTTCTTCTAATTCAGTTGTGGGCCCTAGTCCTTGCCCCCCAAGACAAGAAATCACTGCATCATGTGAACTAATCGCCTTCACGACTGATTCTTGATTTAAAGCATCTCCTTGCACTACTTTCAAATTCTCATGAATAATTCCCAATTTTGAAGGCGTACGCACAAATGCGGTAACAATATATCCCATATCTAATGCCTGCTGCACAAACTGTTTTCCTGTCCTTCCCGCTGCTCCGAAGACAATGATTTTCATACCTTTCATCCTCTCTATATTTTTGTATTAAAAATATATTCTCAACCCTTAAATTGTATATATTTATAAAATCCCCCAATCTATAAAGAACGGGGGACATCAAACTTATTTAATTAACTCTGACTGTAAGTACAGCCATAATAAATTGGCTGTATGCTTTAACGAACTGATATGGGTACGTTCAAACGCATGAGACGATTCAATTCCCGGTCCAACTAGACCGTGTATAATATCATAGCCTGCTCGAATTGCAGCAGAAGCATCAGAACCATAGTATGGATAAATATCCACACGATAATCAATATCGTTCCTTTTACATAGTTCTACTAAATGCTGTCGAAGCTTATAATGATACGGGCCGCTTGAATCCTTCGCACAAATTGATACACTATACTCATCTGTCGCTTGCCCGTCTCCCATCGCTCCCATATCTACAGCAATATATTCCATAGTTTCTTGAGGAATATTAGAATTACCTCCGTATCCAATTTCCTCATTATTTGAGATAAGGAAATGTGTTGTGTATGGAAGTGTAATGTTTTGCTGTTTTATTAGCTTGATAAGATGCATTAATATACCTACACTTGCTTTATCATCTAAATGTCTGGATTTGATAAATCCGCTTTCTGTTACTTCTACTCTTGGCTCGAATGAGACGAAATCTCCAACAGAAACACCTAATTTTTCTGTATCTGCTTTTGATTTCACAATCTCGTCGATTCTTACCTCGATATTATCTTCATCACGTTTTATTTCACCCATATTTTTATAAACATGGATAGATGTTTGATGAATAAGAATAGTTCCTGTATAGGTTTTACCATCAGCCGTATGAATTTTACAGTATTCCCCTTCAACTGAATTCCAGCGGAACCCTCCCACCATAGTTAACTTTAAACGGCCGCTTCCTTTAATTTCTTTTACCATCGCCCCTAAAGTATCTACATGAGCTGTTAACAATCGATGTTTGCTGTCATCTTTTCCTTTGATTGTAGCCAAAAGAGCCCCTTTATTTGTTCGCTGAAAAGATATACCGTTCTCTTCCATAAACGTAGCAACATGTGACATTACCTCTTCTGTATAACCAGAAGGGCTTGGAATAGAGACAAGCTCTTTTATGTACTGTACAATTTCTTCTTCTCGAATGAATGAACCCATTTTCTCCGCTCCTGCCTTAAAGTAATCAAACTTTTTATTTTTACTTATCGTATCCTATATTACAAGTTCTTTAATATAGTATCATACCTGCTGTAAAACAGCAGAAGTTTTTGGCCTAAGAAAGTGTTAAACAAACATGAGAGAACCTTAAAAAGAAAGGACAAACGAATGTTTGTCCTTTCTTACATATAAAGATCAAATTTTCATCCTATTTGATCATGTACCCTATTGAATTCATTATTAATACTTTCTAGTTGTCTGAACACTTCTATTTGCTGCTCAGGAGACAGTTGTTTAATGCTTTCCTTATCAAAGGATAAGACAACTGACAACATATCTGTTAAATAACGATTATCTACAAACTCTTCTCTCATCTCCATACACTCCTATGCACACTCTTTCTCCATAGAATTTCCATATTAGAGAGCCTTCATACAACCAAATCTTGAAATTTTTTATTACTTTATTCCAAATATGTTACAAAGAAGGAGTTTTCTATAGAAGATGCCGAATAATATATGTACCATGAAATTACTTGCTTTTCCTCTTTTAGACAGGTGCTGATAAACAGCAACACTCTTTATAATATCCCTTTCTAATAGAATAGATCGTATAACAAGGAGTGATAAAAAATGAACTTTGAAATTTTATTAGAGGAGCAAGAAAAACAAAATATTTATTATTACTGTATTGCAACAAATAATCATCGCTATGATTTAACCGTAATTTATTCAGCAAAGTTTTTAGGGAAGGCTATGGTCATTTCTATTCAAAGCGAACGTATGGTACTGCTTTGTCAAGAAGATATTGCGAATACGAGCTACTGGGCACCTAAACTTGATATTAAACCTGAGGATGTGCCTGACATAGAACATTTTCTGCACGGACGGTTAGAGCAGAAACTTTTCACCGATCAGTATTAAATTAGCTATTAATTTAATATTTCTTTATAAAAATAGCCAGTTCCTTTACATAAGGGCTGGCTATTTTATGTTATATTTTCTCCTTTACATATGACATGTGCAGTTTATAATATAACAAGCAGGTTTATAGTGAAGCCATGCACTAATAAAGCATTGTATTTAAAGGAGATAAATTTATGATGAAATCATTAAGGCTATTGATCCTCTTAACATTGACTATGACATTGTCAACAGGATGCTCAGTCAATTACCACAACGAGAAGGATTCAATCTCCGCACCTGTACAAGTTAGTCAAAGCAATACACAACAAGCTATATCCTTAGATAGTCAGTCTAAAGAAAATTCATCAAACCAGTATTATACAGGAATCCCCCGTGGAAAAGTGTTACCTGCTGTTATCGTTAGAGTTGTTGACGGCGATACAATGCATATTAACTTGAATGGAAAAGAGGAAACAATTCGGTTGTTACTAGTAGATACTCCAGAAACCAAACACCCTTCTAAGCCTGTCCAACCATTTGGCCCAGAAGCCTCTAATTTGGCAAAACAGACTTTAACACCAGGAACAAAAGTAGAAATCGAACTGGATAGCAGTGAAAGAGATAAATACGGACGTTTACTTTGTTATCTATATGTTGAGGGGAAAATGTTTAACGAATTGTTGTTGGAAAAAGGATTAGCTCGTGTTGCTTATGTATACGTCCCCAATACCCGTTACGTTGATCAATTTTACAGTATACAACAACAAGCCCAAACGAGAAAAAAAGGAATATGGTCTATTGAAAATTATGCGACTGAGAATGGATTCAATCCAGAGGCAGCGCAGAATTCTTCATCAAGTCCTTCTGTACCGTCTAGTGAGTGTAACATAAAAGGGAATATTTCCAGCAAAGGGGAAAAGATTTATCATATGCCCAATCAGCAATTTTACAATATAACAAAGCCAGAAGAGATGTTCTGCTCACGTGCAGAGGCGGAAGCTGCAGGTTATCGTCCTAGCATGAAATAAAATGTCACTCTTATTAGTACTGGCTTTCTCCTTGCTCTATGGATAAATAATGAATCTCATTATATTTTACAAATAGCTTCCCCATTTCTTGCCTTCAATGTTGAAATGGGGGCTATCTATCAAATAAGGCTACTATCTGCTTACTCTGATAGTAGCTTTAGCTTAATATTAACGCCTACAAATCATATACAAACGATTTATTCGGGTCCTTCATCAAAAACCTATACTAACGTGGATGTTCTCAACTTCTTCTTAACTATTTTCTGTCGGTTGCACCTAATCTTATTTATCAGATCTAGTCATCACCGCCGCCCGTAAAATCATCTGAACCTCCGAAATCCTGATCATTACTTTCAAAATTATCTTGATTGTCATCATCCCAATCATCATTCATATACGAATCCTGCTCGGTTAACTCTTCCTCTAAATCGTTAATCTCGTGTTCCTGAATAATGTTTTGATCCATCAGCTCTTGAATCGCTTGATGATCTCCCAACTGTTGAAAATAACTATATTGATCTAAATCAATTCTCCCTTGATCCAAAAGATATGTTAGTATAACTCCAGTCATAGCTCCCCCAGCAACTGCTCCAAACTTCCCAAACCCTCCAACACTAGGTAAGGACTTATTATATCCTCTTGATTCATATCTGTGGTTATAATAAGGACGATTTCGATTAGTAAGGGGACGGATAATAAGAAAATGTACCAATAGAATGACAATAATGATGGCAAAAAAACTCATTTGGCATTACCTCCTTTCAAAAATATTTCTGCTTAGTGTAATTTTATGTATTATTTTAATACTAATAAAACAGCTAAGAACCCTTTTATTTCTGACATTTGTAATTATTCTATGAAAACTATCGTCAATATAGTTGTCATATCTCGTAAATTCGGTGATAATAGAAATTATTTAAATAAAAATCATATACTCTTATTTTGCTGCAATTCTTAACGTGAATTGCAAAATCATCTATACTTATGTTATATGATAAATAATGATTTTTGAATAAGAAAGGAATTGAAGCAAGTGGAATCTAACCATTCTAATTTTATTAGAAACATTGTGAAGGAAGATTTAGAAACAGGTAAACGTGATTACGTAATTACTCGCTTTCCTCCAGAGCCAAATGGATATTTACATATCGGCCATGCCAAATCCATCGTATTAAATTTTGAGTTAGCTGATGAGTTTAAGGGAAAAACGAATTTACGTTTTGATGACACAAATCCTTTAAAAGAAGATATTGAATACGTCAACTCCATTAAAGAAGATGTAAAATGGCTGGGATATGATTGGGACGGTTTATTCTTTGCTTCCGACTATTTCGAGGAAATGTACGAGCGAGCAGTCTTATTAATTAACAAAGGACTAGCATATGTAGACGATCTATCCGCAGATGAAATTCGTGAATACCGTGGAACTTTGACAGCACCAGGAAAAGAAAGCCCTTATCGTAATCGCTCTGTAGAAGAAAACCTTGACTTGTTTGAACGTATGCGTAACGGTGAATTTGAAAATGGCCAAAAAGTATTGCGCGCTAAAATCGATATGTCATCTCCAAACATTAACTTACGAGATCCTGTAGTCTACCGAATTGCCCATGCAACTCATCATAATACGGGAGATAAATGGTGCATTTATCCTATGTATGCTTTTGCTCATCCAATTGAGGATGCGATTGAAGATGTTACACATTCCATTTGTACGTTAGAATTTGAAGATCAACGTCCGTTATATGATTGGATCATCGAACAATGTGAAATGGAAAGCAAGCCTCAACAAATTGAGTTCGGTCGTTTAAATGTAACAAATACTGTTATGAGTAAGCGGAAATTGAAGCAATTAGTGGATGAAGGGCTTGTAGATGGTTGGGACGATCCTCGTATGCCCACTATTTCAGGGTTAAGAAGGAAGGGATATACACCTGAGTCTATTCGTTCATTTTGCCGTGAAATCGGGGTAGCCAAAACAACAGGTGTCGTGGATTCTCAAATGCTTGAGCATTTTGTCAGAGAAGACTTAAAATTAAAAGTACCTCGTACAATGGGTGTCGTTAAACCTCTAAAAGTTGTGATTACAAATTATCCTGAAGACCAAGTAGAAATGCTAGATGCGGAAATCAACCCAGAGAATCCGGAAATGGGAGTAAGACAAATTCCATTCTCAAAGGAAATTTATATTGAACAAGATGACTTTATGGAAAACCCACCAAAAAAATATTTCCGTTTGTTCCCTGGTAACGAGGTGCGCTTAAAACATGCTTACTTCATTAAATGTGAAGAAGTCATTAAGGATGAAAACGGCAATGTAATTGAGCTTCATTGCACATATGATCCAGAAACAAAAAGCGGTACAGGCTTTACAGGACGTAAAGTAAAAGGAACTATTCACTGGGTAGATGCAAAGCATGCAGTACCAGCAGAATTCCGTTTATATGAACCACTTATTTTAGATGAAGAGATTGAAGAGGAAGGAAAAACTTTTCTCGATCAAGTAAATCCAAATTCTTTAGAAATCTTACAAGGATTTGTTGAACCTAATATGAAAGAAGTACAGCCTCAGGATAAGTTTCAATTCTTCAGACATGGCTATTTTAATGTTGATTCTAAATTTACAACACAAGACAACATTGTCTTTAACCGTATCGTTTCACTAAAGAGCTCTTTTAAATTATAAACAAATAAAGACCTAAGATTAACCATGTCTTAGGTCTTTATTTGTTTACCCTGATATGTGAGTATTTGTTTACAACACAAAAAAACCAGTCGATTTGACTGGTTTTTGCTCGCCTAGCGACGTCCTACTCTCACAGGGACAAGGTCCCAACTACCATCGGCGCTGAAGAGCTTAACTTCCGTGTTCGGAATGGGAACGGGTGTGACCTCTTCGCCATCATCACTAGACCTATTAGAGAAAACTTCGTTCTCTCAAAACTAGATAACGTCATCATCTTGGTTAAGTCCTCGATCGATTAGTATCCGTCAGCTCCATACGTCGCCGCACTTCCACCTCGGACCTATCAACCTGATCATCTTTCAGGGATCTTACTAGCTTGACGCTATGGGAAATCTCATCTTG
>NZ_JAGHKQ010000015.1 GCF_017742235.1 Bacillus sp. 165 | reverse complement strand
TTGCATGTATTAGGCACGCCGCCAGCGTTCGTCCTGAGCCAGGATCAAACTCTCCATAAAAGTGTTTGACTTGCTCATTTAAAACTTGACGTTTGTTTCTTGTTTTGTTCAGTTTTCAAAGAACTAAGGTGTCACTCAAGGCGACTTCATCATCTTATCATTTGTATATATAAGATGTCAACAAGTTTTTTAATCACTGTTCGTTTTCATTAACTATCAGCGACGAATATTAATTTATCATATATCTACTTATAACGTCAACACCTATTTAAAAACTTTCTATGTTTTTTATGCTCTTCTATTTATGTATAGCTTTTCTCATATAACGCGAGCATTCTGCTGGAGCTGCAACCCGCTTAAATAGTCGGAATAGAATCTTCCTGAGCCAGGATCAAACTCTCCATAAAAGTGTTTGACTTGCTCATTTAAAACTTGACGTTTGTTTCTTGTTTTGTTCAGTTTTCAAAGAACTAAGGTGTCACTCAAGGCGACTTCATCATCTTATCATTTGTATATATAAGATGTCAACAAGTTTTTTAATCACTGTTCGTTTTCATTAACTATCAGCGACGAATATTAATTTATCATATATCTACTTATAACGTCAACACCTATTTAAAAACTTTCTATGTTTTTTATGCTCTTCTATTTATGTATAGCTTTTCTCATATAACGCGAGCATTCTGCTGGAGCTGCAACCCGCTTAAATAGTCGGAATAGAATCTTATATCGTTCTTCCATTGCATGCTTTACTACGTAATCAATTCTATTGTCATCAAAATCAAAGAGTATTTCATCCATTTCTCGCTTTAACAGATATTCTAGTTCCTTAATTTCTTTTTCATTGACTAAAAACCCTAACATCTCTTCACCTCAATCACGTAAGCTTAAGTTAATTATTTCCAATCATTGAGTTTTTATGAATCAAATACATATATAAAAGTTATTTTTTGAGGTTTGTCCGCATATAAGTATGTCAGAAGGACTGGACAAGGGAAGAGAGGGATAGTATGTTTTTCTTCTTTGTAACAAACAGCAACAAACTAAAACAGGTAATGCTTATTGTACTCCTTTCACTTTTTACAGCTTGGTTTTTATTTTTACAGACCTATTCTCAACACTCTGTTTTTTCTACCTCTACAGGACCAAAAGCAATTTATAAGGGTGATACTCAAAAAAAGAATATTGCTCTCACCTTTGACATCAGCTGGGGAGATGAAAAAGCACTTCCCATCTTGAATACCCTTAAACAGCACAACATTAAAAATGCAACATTCTTTCTCTCTGCAGCATGGGCAGAAAGACATCCTGACATTGTAAAAAGAATTGTGGACGATGGTCATGAAATTGGTATCATGGGCTATAACTATAACGATTATACCTCTATGGAGACACAAGAAGTAAGGCGTGATATTTTACGAGCACAAGATGTATTTATAAAACTGGGTATTAAAAACATCAAACTCCTTCGTCCGCCAAGTGGAAATTTCGACAAAAGTGTATTAAAAATTTCAGATGCACTCGGCTACACAGTAGTCCATTGGAGCATTAATTCTCAAGATTGGAAAAATCCAGGCACCAATAAAATTATTAATAACGTAATTAAAAACGTTGATGGCGGGGATATTGTTTTGCTTCATGCATCAGATTCTGCTCTCCAAACAAACAAAGCGCTTCCTGAATTAATTCAAAAACTCCGTGCAAATGGATACATGAATGTATCGGTATCGGAGCTACTCTCCAATACCCAAGCGAAAAGCACAGATGTAAATTGATAAGAGCTGATTCTTAAGAATCAGCTCTCTTTGTTGACCAAACGATGCAATATAAGAATTTGATATGCGTTACAAATTAGAAGAGGAACCAGCATGAGATACAGCCACGCTTTATCATTGGTACGAAGTGCAGGTATCCATTCTAAAACCGTTACAACGACCATAAAAAACAAAGCTGGAATAAACGCTCCTTTATTTGTTTGTTGACGCTTAATATATGCCACAGCCCATCCTATTACTAAAATAGCAGCTGCTATCCCAATATCTAAGGTAATACTTTCATCTGCCCCGGCAAATAATGTATAACGAAGATACACTAAATCAAATAATACAAAAGCGGTTACAAAGATTTGGATAGCATTCCACAGAGAAGCGGATCGAAATAAACCTAATCCAAAACGATGAACGGTTAAATACGCAAAAAATCCCATTTGACTGATAACACTAAAAATAAATCCTATCCCCAGCAACCATACAGCCACAGAAAGAATTTCTTTTATATCAGCTTGTGCAAATAAACTAGAATACTTGTTCCACTTTACAATAAATCCAACAATAATTGTACTTATACCACCAAGGAACAACGTGGAAAAGAATAAACGTACCCAATTTCGGCTATTCACGACATAATCCCCCATTATTCTACATTTTTTAATTAAATTGTAACATGACTTTTACAAAAAACCAGTAAATGCCGCGCATATTTTTTAAATAACTATTCATATTAAAAAAGAGAGATTTTTTGAAAGGAGCCCCGACTAATGAAACGGATTCCGATTTTATTGTCAATCCTTCTTTTCCTTTTATCCGGATGCGCTCAAAAAGAACAAACGGAAGCCCAAATAGATTATGATCAAGCAAAAAAAATGGTTGTGGATATCTTACAAACAGATGAAGGAAAAAAAGCCATTCAAGCTGTTCTACAAGATGAACAAGTCAAACAAGCTCTTATCTTAGATGAAGCCACTGTAAAACAAACCATTGAAAGTACAATGCTCTCTGAAAAAGGCCAGGAGTTTTGGGAGCAACAATTCAGCGATCCGAAGTTTGCAGCTACCTTTGCTAAAAGCATGGAGAAACCACAAACAAATCTGATGAAAACGTTAATGAAAGACCCAGACTTTCAAAGCGGTGTTATTTCTATCATGAAAAACCCTGAAATTCAAAAACAAATGCAGGATGTTATGCAAAGTAAAGACTATAGACAATATCTGCAGCAAGTATTAAATGATACTGTGCAAAGTCCTCTCTTCCAAGTAAAAATGATTGATGTAATCAGTAAAGCTATTGAAAAAGCAGAGAAAAAGGCTCAAAGCTCTAGCGCTAAAGGTGGACAAGAAAAAGATAGTCAAAGTCAATAAAAAGCCTCTTCTTTAAGAAGAGGCTTTTTTTACACCGTTACAGTAGCGTGTACTACTTTTTGAGCAATATCTTCATAAATTTTCCCCGTTGGGTGGTCTGCTGCATAGACCGACGGAGCAAAATCCTCTTCATTCCAGTCAGGCTGTTGGAGTGGAATTTGGCCAAGAAGCTTTGTTTGAAGTTCTTCAGACAGCTTATTTCCTCCACCTTTTCCGAATACATATTCTTTTTCTCCAGTTACTTTACTTTCGAAATAAGACATATTTTCAATTACGCCAATTACTTCATGCTCTGTACGTAATGCCATTGCACCAGCACGTGCTGCTACAAATGCTGCAGTTGGATGAGGAGTGGTTACAATAACCTCCTTACAAGCAGGAAGCATAGAGTGTAAGTCTAAAGCTACATCTCCAGTTCCAGGCGGTAAATCAAGTACCAAATAATCTAAGTCTCCCCACTCTACTTCTGTAAAGAAATGATTTAACATTTTACCTAGCATAGGTCCACGCCAAATAACAGGTGCATTATCCTCTACAAAGAATCCCATAGAAATCACTTTTACACCAAAGCGTTCTACTGGAATGATACGGTCTCCGCGCACAACCGGACGTTTTGTGATCCCCATCATATCTGGTACACTAAATCCGTAAATGTCTGCGTCAATAATACCTACTTTCTTCCCTAACCTTGCCAGAGATACAGCCAAGTTTACGGACACAGTAGATTTTCCTACACCGCCTTTTCCGCTAGCTACTGCAAGGAAAATTGTTTTTGAATCCGGAGACAATAAGGAATCTGCAGTTTGTTCTGCTGAAGAACCCCCAAATACCTGCAGCTCTTCTTGTGTAAATTCGATAAAGCGCAAGCCGACACTTGCTGCTCCAATTTCTTTTATAATCTTTACAATAGTACCTTGTAACTGCATTTGTTCTGCCGTTCCTGTTCTTGCTAAAGCAATTTTAAGGCTGACATGTGCTTTTTCTGGTTTTATGTTTACTTCTTTTACAGCATTCGTTTCTTTAAACGTTCTATGTAAGAACGGGTCTTTCAGTTCTGCTAACACTTCTAATACTTGCTCTTTTGATACCATTCTCTCCACCACCCAATGTATAAGCGTTTACATTTTCAGTATAACATTAGAAAAGAAATTTAAAAAATATTCTTTGTTTTTTATTAAAAATATATTTAATTATTATATACCAATTAAGTGAGACATCTATCATATAGAGGCTACAGTCTCTTAATACACATCTGAACCCAAACAAAAATCCTCCATCAGTTAGGAGGATCCCCTCTTTCAGTAAAATACCGTAATATCCCACGATAAATAGCTGCCGCAATTTTCTGCTGATATTTTTCAGAATTGAGCATATGTCTTTCATTAACATTCGATAAAAATCCTGCTTCAACAAGAACTCCTGGAGGTTGTGCATGCTTTAGCACATATACATGATCGATAGTCCTAGCACTACGATGCGTGTTTTCTAAACTATTTCGCAGCTCTGCTTGAATAAATTTAGCTGCTCGTTCATTTTCAATTAAAGAACGATAATAAAATGTTTGTGCCCCTTTTGAGCTTTGAATAGGGATAGCATTCAGATGAATACTGACAAAAAAATCTGCATCAGAATTATTGATAATATCGACTCTTTTGCGAAGATCTTGTGCCTTTCGTTTGCTATATCCTTTTAAGTCTTTATCAGCAAGGTCGAAATCGCCGTCCCGAGTAAGGATAACCAATGCTCCTTGTTCCTGTAAATAATCTTGTACTTTTTTTGTCAGCTCCAATGTAATATCTTTTTCAATAATATCTTGCGTTCCTACGGCTCCCCCATCTGGTCCGCCATGTCCTGCATCAATTACAATGATTTTACCGGATAAGGGCAAGTTCCATGATTTCCATGATTTTGTAATAGTAAATTCATATCGTAGTACAAATAAAAGTAATATTGCCGCTAAAATAAATGAAATAACCTTAATCCTTTTCATCTAATCTCCCTCCTGCCAGTCCCTCCTATTTACTTATATGGGACAAGAAGAGAGATTATGATACTTTATCGTAAACGCAGCTTATATCTCCGCTCTCCTTTTTCAAATCCTTCCTTCCACCAAGAATCAATAAAGCTTTGACATATGTAGTACAAGCTTTGTTTCCGCTGTTCTGTCTCTTGCAATAAGTGTACATTTGTCAAAAAGAGATATAACGTTTCGGTCAAATTTTGTTCTTCAGAAAGAGAGCGATGCTTGATTGTTGTTAGTGATTCTCCGTAACATCCAAACTTACTATATCTTGCACCTAGTAAGTATGATTCAATTGCCAATTCAATACAGTAATCTTCAAATTGATTCCGTGAATAGTTCTTCTCACAATATTCTTGAAAATGATGATGTATGTTTTTACGCAATACATTTAATGATATTTCGCGCAACATTTTTCGTTCGTATTTTATTTGTTTATCACGTCGTTTATCCTTTAGGGTAGTAATGACATTCATTTTCGCACCTCCCTATTCCGTAGTTTCCACGGTTCAATAAGGAACATGCATTATCTCACTACATAAAAATCTTCCACGTATTAAACAATTAGGAAGAAAAACTAAACAAAGACATTGCTTTTATAAAACGACATTTCATACTTCAACGTAAAAAATTCTAACCTCAGACACATGCAACCCCTTTATTTAAGTAGATATGAAGGATGTTTTGAGTCAAAGAGTTGGACCCAAGACTAAATCTCTTCAATAAAAAAGACCCCCAACCAAAATAGTTGAGAGTCTTCGAAACGTCCAAATTAACGTTTTGAGAACTGAGGTGCACGACGAGCGCCTTTAAGACCGTATTTTTTACGTTCTTTCATACGTGCGTCACGAGTTAATAGACCAGCGCGCTTTAGAGTTAAGCGGTATTCTGGATCTGCTTTTAATAATGCTCTTGCGATACCGTGACGGATTGCACCAGCTTGACCAGTGTAACCTCCACCGTTTACGTTAACAAGAACATCATAGCTGCCTAGAGTTTCAGTTGCAACTAGAGGTTGCTTAACTACTTCACGTAGAGCAGCAAATGGAATGTAGTTTTCAAATTCACGACCGTTAATGATTACGCGTCCTTCACCAGGAACTAAACGTACACGTGCTACTGAACTTTTACGACGTCCAGTACCATAATATTGTACCTGTGCCAAAGTAAACCCTCCTTAATTAATTATCCGCGAAGTTCGTAAACTTCTGGTTGTTGTGCTTGATGTGGATGCTCAGTACCAGCATACACTTTTAATTTCTTAGCCATTTGACGGCCTAAACGATTCTTTGGAAGCATGCCTTTAATTGCAAGCTCTAACATTTGTACAGGGTAGTTAGTGCGCATTTCAAGAGCTGTTCTTTGTTTTAAACCGCCTGGGTGCATAGTGTGACGGTAGTAAATTTTATCGTTTAATTTGTTACCAGTTAAATGAATTTTGTCAGCATTAATGATGACAACATGATCACCAGTATCAACATGTGGTGTGTAAGTTGGTTTGTGTTTGCCACGTAAAATAGAAGCAACTTCAGTTGCTAGACGACCTAAAGTTTGACCTTCAGCGTCAACAACGTACCATTTACGCTCAACTTGATTAGCTTTCGCCATGAAAGTCGTACG
Source organism: Bacillus sp. 165 (assembly GCF_017742235.1). Taxonomy (GTDB): domain Bacteria; phylum Bacillota; class Bacilli; order Bacillales; family Bacillaceae_G; genus JAGHKQ01. The sequence continues at coordinate 52,165 of NZ_JAGHKQ010000015.1, read as the reverse complement.
CATTTTTTTCCCTCCTGATTGTTCAATTTAGACTTAAAAATCTATTGTTTATCTTAACACGATTAATTCCGGGGCTAATCGTGGTTTTAGAAACAATACCATATGTTATAATATCCTGTTGTGAAACTAATGTCAAGCAAATGTTACACCAGGATTAGTTGTTATAGTTTACTTGCCATAAATATAATCCGTGACCTGGAGCGGTTCTCCCAGCATGACGCCGATCTTTCTTTTCTAATATCCTAGAAATTTCCTCTGGTTTTATTTTATGTTGTCCAATATCTAACAAAGTTCCTACTAGGATTCGTACCATATTGTACAAAAATCCATTTCCCACAAAACGAAACACCAGCTCTTCATCGGTTTGCAGCAATTCCAATTCGTAAAGGGTACGTACCTTATCCTCTATTTCTGTTTTTGCAGAGCAAAATGAGGTGAAATCATGAGTACCTGTTAAATACGGAATCGCCTCTTGCATAGCTTGCAAATCTATTGAATAAGGAAAATGATAAGCATAGCTGCGTGAAAAAACATCCCTTTTCTTTGCTAAAAAAACACGATACCGATACTCTTTACTGCATACATCAAACCGAGCATGAAATGTTTCTGGCACCTTTTCTACAAGGTTGACTGAAATATCTGAAGGTAACATTGTATTAAGTGCAGCTACCCATCGGTCCTCTGGAATCGATAAAGGTGTATCAAAATGAAGGACCTGCCCCTTAGCATGAACAGTTGCATCTGTACGTCCTGATGCATAAACACGAACATTTGTTCCTTTGTGGATTTTTTCCAAAACTGCTTCTATTTCTTTCTGCACAGTACGTTTTTCAGGTTGTATTTGATATCCATAAAAATAGGTACCATCATAGGAAATAGTACATTTTATTCTCTCCATGCTTGACTCTCCTATTATGAACGAATTAGAACAAGCAGAACTGTAAGAAGAAGAAGCATGAGGAGGGCTAAGGTATCTCCCGTTTTCCATCTTAATTGACGAAACTTAGTCCTTCCTTCTCCTCCTCGATATCCTCTTGCTTCCATAGCAACAGCTAAATCTTCTGCACGTTTAAATGCATTAATAAACAAAGGAACTAATAATGACACTATGGCTTTCAAACGCTCTTGAATTGGTCCTCCTGCAAAATCAATGCCCCTCGATGACTGTGCTTTCATGATTTTTTCCGTTTCCTCCATTAATGTGGGGATAAATCGAAGTGAAATTGACATCATAAGAGCAATTTCATGAACCGGCATACCTAGACGCTTAAATGGGGCTAGCAACGTCTCCATTCCATCCGTAATTTCAATAGGAGTAGTTGTTAATGTCAGCAACGTAGTCATCATGATTAGAAACAAGAATCGCAACGAGATATAAATTCCTTGCTGCAAACCTTTTTCATGTATTGATATCGGTCCTAATTGAAAGAGCAGCGTTCCTTCCTTCGTTGTAAAGATGTGAAGGAGGAAGGTAAAGAGAAAGATCCATAATACAGGCTGTAATCCTCTCAGCAGGAAGCGGAGAGGTACTCTTGATAGTAATAGAGCCGCAGATGAAAAAACAGCTAATACAGCGTATGAGAGAGCGTTATTCGCAAGAAAAACAACAAATACATAAAGAAATACAATAGTAAGCTTGGCTCTTGCATCCATTTGATGAACATAAGAGTCGCCTGGTATATACTTGCCGACTATAAATTGTTGCATCATGGCACATCACCTGTATTCAAGGTCGCAATTATTTCAGCAGATAAATCTTCTAACGTTAACGCTGAACCTAACAGCTGAACTCCTAGTTTTTGCTCCATAAACTTTTTATATTGCAAAGAAAGAGGCAAAGATAACCCTATAGCATCCAATTCATCAGAACGAGCAAATATTTCTGCCGGTGTCCCTTGCAAAAATATAGTCCCTCTATGCAACACAATAATTTCATCTGCATACCGTGCAGCATCCTCCATATTGTGTGTAACTAAAATTACAGTCAGGCCTTGCTCCTTATGAAGACGATAAAATAAACCCATTAGTTCTTCTTGTCCTTTTGGGTCTAATCCTGCTGTTGGTTCATCTAAAACTAGAACCTCTGGCTCCATAGCAAGGATACCCGCAATAGCCACTCTGCGCATTTGTCCTCCACTAAGTTCAAAGGGGGATTTTGTTAAATATTCTTCAGGCAAGCCAACAAGGTCTAATGCAATTTTCGCTTGTTTCTTTGCCTCTTCCTGCGAAACCCCAAAGTTCATTGGACCGAAGCAAATATCTTTTTCAACGGTTTCCTCAAATAGCTGGTGTTCTGGAAATTGAAATACGACTCCTACTTTTTTTCGAAGAGGTTTCAGTTTTTTTTCTTTTTTCTTAGCTTCAAGATGGAACTCTCCAATCTCTACTGTTCCAGAGGTTGGCTGCAGTAGCCCATTTAAATGCTGTATGATGGTAGATTTTCCAGATCCCGTGTGTCCAATGACAGCATAGTATTTTTTACTTTCAAGCATAAGATTTATATTATAGATCGCCTGTCTCTCAAAGGGTGTCCCCTTTTGATATCGATGCTCTACTTTTTGAAATGAGATGTCCAAAGCTCATTCACCAAGCTTTCCATTGTAAGATGATGTTGTAATGTAACATTGCCGCTTTGTAACAACTCTGTTAATTTCACTGCAAATGGTACATCTAATCCAATCTCTCGCAGCTCTTGACCGTTTTGAAAGATACTGTGCGGACTACCCTCTTTATAGATCTCACCTTTATTTAAAACAACAATTCGGTCTGCACAGGCAGCCTCTTCTAAATCATGAGTAATAGAGATAACTGAAATTTTCTTTTTTTTAACAAGCTCTCGTACAGTGTCCAGCACTTCTAATCTCCCTTTTGGATCAAGCATAGATGTAGCTTCATCCAAAATTAATATGGAGGGCTGCAAAGCAAGCACACTGGCGATAGCTACCCTTTGCTTTTGCCCTCCTGACAGATAGTGGGGCTCCTGATTTTCAAAATCAGTCATATGTACAAGGTCTAACACATCGTCTATTATTTGAACCATTTCATCGCGAGGGATTCCATTGTTCTCTAATCCAAAAGCTATGTCGTCTTTCACTGTTGTCCCTACAAATTGATTATCTGGATTTTGAAATACCATTCCAACTTCTTTACGGATTTCCCAAATTGTTTCCTCCGACAGAACTTTATCCCCTATTAAGATAGTGCCTGAACTTGAAAGCAACAACCCATTTAACAATTTGGCCAGTGTAGATTTCCCAGAACCATTTTGTCCAATAACAGAAATCCATTCTCCTTCATAAACCGAAAAAGATATATCTCGTAAAACCGGAGAATCAGAATGTGGATACTTAAATGAAACCTTATCAACGCGAAGCTTTTCCCTTTCCATATTCTCCACACCTTCTTTTCGATACATTTCTACAACATTTCCTAAGAAATAATCTATTTTGACGCAAAACAACCTTCAAAGCCTTTTTATTAGTTATCCCCTTTTTAGCTACTTCAGTCTTATTAAAGCATAAGCTTTCGAAATGATAGATTCTAACAAAATAAAAATGGAAATAGCAAAAAAGGGCCACGACCAGTTACTTAGAAAGTACTGTCCTGCCCTTTTAATAGCGTTGTATTAAACTAACTCGATGATTACCATTGGAGCAGCGTCTCCGCGGCGAGGTCCAATTTTTGCAATACGAGTATATCCGCCTTGACGATCTGCATAACGTGGTGCGATGTCAGCGAATAACTTTTGCAGTGCATCTTGGTTCGTTTCAGCATTAGCAATTTCATTACGAATAAATGCTGCTGCTTGACGACGAGCGTGAAGATCTCCACGTTTACCAAGAGTAATCATTTTTTCTACTACTGAACGAAGTTCCTTCGCACGAGTTTCTGTAGTTTGGATGCGCTCGTTGATGATTAAGTCTGTAGCTAAGTCACGTAGCATTGCTTTACGTTGAGCACTTGTACGTCCTAATTTTCTGTAAGCCATTCTTAGTTCCCTCCTTCGTTGAAGTAATTCAACATATATCAACGGTGTGATTCGTAATTTAGACCTTAAAACACAAAGAAATGCCTAGCAGTACTAGTCATCTTTGCGTAAGCCCAAGCCCAGCTCTTCAAGCTTATGCTTGACTTCCTCTAGAGATTTACGACCTAAGTTACGTACCTTCATCATATCTTCTTCTGTCTTATTAGCCAGCTCTTGTACAGTGTTAATACCTGCACGCTTTAAGCAATTATAAGAACGAACAGAAAGATCTAGCTCTTCAATTGTCATTTCAAGAACTTTTTCTTTTTGGTCTTCCTCTTTCTCAACCATAATCTCAGCATTTTGTGCTTCATCAGTTAAACCAACAAAGATATTTAAATGCTCAGTTAAGATTTTAGAACCAAGTGCAATTGCTTCTTTAGGACCGATGCTTCCATCTGTCCATACATCAAGCGTAAGCTTATCATAATTTGTTACTTGTCCTACACGCGTGTTTTCTACTTGGTAAGTCACACGAGAAACAGGAGTATAGATAGAATCAATAGGAATAACACCTATCGGCTGATCTTCTCTCTTGTTTGCATCAGCTGGTGTATACCCGCGCCCACGCTTTGCAGTTAAACGCATGCGGAAGCTTGCGTCACTTGCTAACGTTGCAATGTGCAAATCTGGGTTTAAAATTTCCACATCACTATCGTGAGTAATATCAGCAGCTGTGACAACACCTGCGCCCTGAACATCAATTTCAAGCGTTTTTTCTTCATCAGAATAGATTTTAAGTGCAAGCTTTTTCACGTTCAAAATAATAGTGGTTACATCTTCTACAACGCCTTCAACAGTAGAAAACTCATGCAGTACACCATCAATTTGTATAGATGTTACAGCGGCACCAGGGAGTGAGGATAACAGGATACGACGTAAGGAGTTACCCAAAGTAGTACCATATCCACGCTCAAGCGGTTCAATGACGAATTTGCCGTACTTGGCATCATCGCTAAGTTCAACCGTTTCGATTTTTGGTTTTTCAATCTCGATCATTTATTAAACCCTCCTTCAAAACGTCGAAACCCCGGCTAGACAACAACATTGTCTAACCGAAAGTCCCCATTAGGCAGTTCCCAATTGTGCACAACAAGCGATGTTTCTGTATGAACTTTTCTTTTTATTGTATCATATCCCATTATAGACAATGTTGAAAAATCTATACAAAAATTATACGCGACGACGTTTTGGCGGACGGCATCCATTATGAGGTACTGGAGTAACGTCTCTGATAGCTGTTACTTCTAACCCTGCAGCTTGAAGCGCACGGATAGCAGCTTCACGTCCTGCACCAGGACCTTTTACAGTAACCTCTAATGTTTTTAAGCTATGTTCCATAGCAGCTTTTGCAGCTGTTTCTGCTGCCATTTGTGCTGCAAATGGAGTAGACTTACGAGATCCTCTGAAACCAAGTGCACCTGCACTAGACCAAGAAATTGCGTTACCATGAACATCTGTAATTGTTACAATTGTGTTGTTGAAAGTAGAACGAATATGAGCTATACCAGCTTCAATGTTCTTTCTCACACGACGTTTACGAGTATTAGTTTTACGTGCCATTGTGTGTTCAACCTCCTTTACTTAATTATTTCTTCTTATTCGCTACCGTACGACGCGGACCTTTACGAGTACGTGCGTTGTTTTTAGTGTTTTGACCGCGAACTGGTAAGCCACGACGATGACGAAGACCACGGTAAGAACCGATCTCCATTAAACGTTTAATATTTAAAGAAACCTCACGACGAAGGTCACCTTCAACCTTTAGACGGTCAATCACTTCACGAATTTTACCTAATTCGTCTTCTGTTAAGTCGCGTACTCGAGTATCCTGAGAAACTCCAGCTTCTGCAAGAACTTGTTCTGCAGTAGGACGACCAATTCCAAAAATGTATGTTAAAGAAACAACTACGCGTTTATCACGAGGAATATCAACACCTGCGATACGTGCCATTTACGCACACCTCCTTATATTAACCTTGTTTTTGCTTATGCTTTGGATTTTCACAGATAACCATTACTTTACCTCTTCTGCGAATAACTTTACATTTTTCACAGATTGGCTTTACTGATGGTCTAACTTTCATCTCTCTAACCTCCTTAAAGATTACGGAGCGCTATATTATTTGAAACGGTACGTAATACGACCACGAGTTAAGTCATACGGAGATAATTCTACCGTAACTTTATCGCCAGGTAAAATACGAATGAAATTCATACGGATTTTACCTGAAACATGTGCCAATACTACATGCCCATTTTCCAACTCTACTTTGAACATAGCGTTTGGCAGCGTCTCAACTACTGTACCTTCGATTTCAATTACATCGTCTTTAGCCATTAAATGTTCTCCCTTCTTCAAAGCTTTAGACAAACTCTTCTGCTTACATAATGTAATGTCTGGTTTGCCACACAACTTCTTTCAGCATACTGCTCTGAAATTTCGGGGATTTCTCTTTCTATCTTAAAGCTTTGTTAGAACTTCATATCCTGTTTCAGTAATAGCAATCGTATGTTCAAAATGAGCACACATTTTACCATCCACAGTTACTACTGTCCAGTCATCCGCTAACGTTTTCACGTAACGAGATCCTTGATTGACCATCGGCTCAATTGCAAGAACCATCCCCGGTTTCAGTCTTGGTCCTTTATTTGGAGGGCCATAATGCGGAATTTGCGGGTCTTCATGTAAGTCTTGCCCAACTCCGTGCCCTACATACTCACGAACAATCGAGAAGTTTTGCGCTTCAACAAATGTTTGAATTGCATGTGAAATATTAGACAGACGCTCCCCCGGTTTCGCTTGGTCTAATCCAAGATATAATGACTTTTCTGTGACATCAAGCAGGTTCTGAAGGGACTCCTGGATATTGCCCACTGCGTACGTCCAAGCAGAATCTCCGTGATATCCATTGAACTTCGCGCCAATATCTATGCTAATGATGTCGCCTTCTTTGAGCTTTCGTTTACTAGGAATTCCATGCACCAACTCTTCGTTTACAGAAGCACATATGCTTCCTGGAAAGCCATTGTATCCTTTGAAAGAAGGGGTAGCCCCGTACTTTCGGATCGTTTTTTCGGCAATCGCATCGAGCTCTTTAGTTGTAATGCCTGGTATAATATATCGCTTCAACTCTTTATGAGTCAAGGCAACAATTCTTCCAGCTTCACGCATAATCTCAATTTCGCGCGGCGTCTTGCATATGATCATTACGCTAAGCCTCCAATTAAAGCATCGATATCTTCAAATACTTTGCCGATATCTTGTTGACCATCTATATTTCTTAAATAGCCAAGGTTTCCGTAGAAATCAAGAAGCGGTTTTGTTTGCTTAATATTGACTTCTAGTCGGTTGGCTACTGTTTCTTCATTATCATCAGAGCGTTGATATAATTCTCCGCCACATTTATCACACACACCCTCTTGTGCAGGTGGGTTGAAAACTAAATGATACGTAGCACCGCAATCTTTACAAATGCGTCGACCAGTTAAGCGTTTCATTAATATCTCTTGATCAACATTAATGTTAACAACATAGTCAATTTTTCTTTCAAGATCTGTTACGATCTCTTCAAGAGCAGATGCCTGTGCCACTGTTCGTGGAAAACCATCAAGTAAGAAGCCTTTTTTACAATCATCTTTACCTAAACGCTCACGTACAATACCAATGGTAACTTCGTCTGGAACAAGTTCCCCTTTATCCATGAACGATTTTGCTTTTAACCCTAATTCAGTTCCTTCTTTAATAGCAGCGCGAAACATATCTCCCGTAGAGATGTGAGGGATTTCGTATTTTTCAACGATTTTTTCAGCTTGAGTGCCTTTTCCAGCACCCGGAAGCCCCATCAAAATTAAATTCACGCTTATTCCCCCTCATTAATGAGCCCTAGGGAAGAAGCTTCTTCCCGATTGCTCACTCTTTAATAAAACCTTTGTAATGACGTTTTACTAATTGGCTTTCAAGTTGCTTCATTGTTTCCAAAGCAACACCAACAACGATTAATAAACTAGTTCCACCGATTTGTGCAGAAGATGGAAGGTTTGCGAGCTGTATAAACAGAACAGGCAGAATCGCTATTGCTGCTAAGAAAATTGCACCAACTAAAGTTAAGCGGTATAAGATTTTAGTTAAATATACTTCTGTGTTTTTACCCGGACGAATACCAGGAACATACCCGCCTTGCTTATTCAGATTTTCCGCCATCTGCTCAGGGTTTACTTGAACAAATGTATAGAAATACGTAAAGGCAATAATTAAAGCAACATAGATAATCATTCCCACGGGATGAGAATAATTAAAGTTTTTAATAATCCATTGCGATACGTCGTGATTCGGGAAAAACTGTGCAATTGTTGGCGGTGTAATCAGGAATGATACAGCAAAGATTACCGGAATAACACCCGCTCCATTCACTTTTAATGGAAGATGCGTGTTTTTGCCTCCGATATAGCCGCCATTACCTGAAGTACGTTTTGCGTACTGAATTGGTATTTTTCTTGTTGCTTGCTGAATGAAAATAACACCAATAATTACTGCTAATACCGCAATTAAAATCAATGCTACTTTTACAATACGAATAAATAAATCATCTCCAGCATCTTGGAATTGCTGAACATAAATTTGGTTAATGGTAGTTGGGATAGCCGCAACAATACCTGCAAAGATGAGTATGGAAATTCCATTACCAACACCTTTTGCAGTAATTTGCTCACCTAACCACATTAAAAACGACGTTCCCGCAGTTAATACTAGAGCGATATATAAATACGTCATCCAACCTGGATTTGTAATCAGCTGTCCGTTCGCAATATTATTAAATCCAATTGACATACCTATAGCTTGGACGAATCCAAGAATAATCGTGAAGTAGCGGGTAAATTGAGCCAATTTACGTCGTCCAACTTCACCTTGCTTGGACCATTCCGTAAACTTAGGAACAACATCCATCTGTAATAATTGTACAATGATGGATGCTGTAATATAAGGCATAATACCCATAGCAAAGATAGAGAAGTTTTTTAAGGCTCCTCCACCGAATGTATTTAGAATTCCAAATACACTTAGTTGATCTTGTGCCTTTAGTACATCTGCATTTACATGTGGTACAGGAATGAATGTACCGATACGAAATACTACTAACATAGCTAAAGTGAAGAGGATTTTACGTCTTATATCAGCAACGCGCATAAAGTTGGAGATTGTACGAAACATTAGATCACCTCTGTTGTTCCGCCAGCTGTTTCAATTGCCTCTTTCGCAGTTGAAGAAAACTTATGGGCTTTAACAGTTAGCTTCTTCTCTAACGTACCGTTAGCAAGAATTTTTACACCGTGATTTAATTTACTGATTACACCAGTTTCAAGCAATAACTCAGGTGTTACTTCTGTACCATCTTCAAAGCGATTTAATGTTTCAAGGTTCACAATTGTAAAATCTTTACGATTGATGTTTGTAAAGCCACGTTTTGGTAAACGACGGAATAAAGGAGTTTGACCACCTTCAAATCCAAGACGAACGCCGCCGCCAGAACGAGCATTTTGTCCTTTATGACCTTTACCAGCAGTCTTACCGTTACCAGAACCGATACCGCGTCCTAGACGATTGCGAACTTTACGAGAACCTTCAGCAGGTTTTAATTCATGAAGTTTCATTTACGGGCACCTCCTTATTGTGTCAATGGTTTATGATTAAGCTTCTTTAACAGTTACAAGGTGAGTAACTTTGTTAATCATACCACGGATTGCAGCATTGTCTTGTTTCACTACCGTTTGGTTTAGCTTCTTCAATCCTAATGCTTCAACCGTTGCACGTTGATCCTGTGGACGACCGATTATACTACGAGTGAGGGTGATTTCTAAATTCTTTGTCATGTGTTTTCCCTCCTTATTAACCTAGTAGCTCTTCTACAGTTTTTCCACGTAACTTCGCTACGTCTTCAGCACGCTTTAGTTCTTTTAATCCGTTAATAGTAGCACGGATCATATTAATTGGAGTGTTAGATCCTAAAGATTTAGATAGGATATCTTGTACACCAGCTAATTCAAGAACCGCACGAACTGGTCCACCAGCGATAACTCCAGTACCTTCAGAAGCCGGTTTTAAGAATACTTCACCTGCTCCAAATTGACCAAGTATTTCGTGTGGAATTGTAGTACCAACTAAAGGTACTGAAACCAAGTTTTTCTTAGCATCTTCGATAGCTTTGCGGATTGCATCAGGTACTTCTTGCGCTTTACCTGTTCCAAATCCTACGTTACCGTTTTTATCTCCAACAACAACCAGTGCAGCGAAACGGAAACGACGACCACCCTTAACTACTTTCGCAACACGGTTAACCGTAACAACACGTTCTTCAAGTTCTAATTTGTTTGGGTCAATGCGACGCATCTATATTGTCCCTCCTTTAACGATTAAAATTGTAATCCAGCTTCACGAGCAGCTTCAGCTAAAGCTTTCACGCGACCATGGTATAAGTAACCACCGCGATCAAATACCACTTCTTTAACACCTTTCTCCACAGCACGCTTTGCAACTAGTTCTCCAACTTTTGTAGCAGCGTTAATGTTGCTAGTGCCTTCAAAAGAAAGTTCTTTATCAAGAGTAGATGCACTTACTAATGTTACACCATTTACATCATCAATAACTTGTGCGTAAATGTGTTGATTAGAACGGAACACGTTTAAACGTGGACGTTGCGCAGTACCCGTAAGTTTTGTGCGCACGCGTGCATGTCTTTTTCTACGAACCGCATTTTTATCAACTTTAGTGATCATCTATGTCACTCCTTTCTTTCACCTAATGGGTTTACTTAGCTGTTTTACCTTCTTTGCGACGTACAACTTCGCCTTCATAACGAATACCTTTGCCTTTGTATGGCTCTGGAGCGCGTACAGCACGAATGTTAGCAGCTAATGCACCAACACGTTCTTTATCGATACCTTTTACAGTAATTTTTGTATTTGCTGGTACTTCGATTTCAATTCCTTGCTCAGGAACGATTTCAACTGGATGAGAGTAACCTACGTTCAATACAAGTTTATTACCTTGTTTTTGAGCACGGTAACCAACCCCGATTAATTCAAGGTTACGTTGGAAGCCGTTAGAAACACCTTCAACCATATTTCCGATTACTGCACGAGTAGTACCGTGTAATGCACGGTGTTCCTTCTGATCAGAAGGACGCTCTACTGTTAGTACGTTATCTTCGATTTTAATAGCCATATCAGCATGGAAAGTACGAGTTAACTCACCTTTTGGTCCTTTTACAGTTACAGTGTTATTATCTGCTACTGTGATTGTTACACCAGCAGGGATTTCAAGAATCTTTTTACCAATACGAGACATATGTTACACCTCCGTTCGTTTCAATATTACCAAACGTACGCTAATACTTCTCCACCAGTTTGTTGTTGACGAGCTTCTTTGTCTGTCATAACACCTTTAGATGTAGAAACGATAGCAATACCTAAACCGTTAAGTACACGAGGTACTTCGTTTGTTTTAGCATATACACGTAAGCCAGGCTTACTGATGCGCTTAAGGCCAGAAATAACGCGTTCGTTATTTGCACCGTATTTCAAGAAGATACGAATAATACCTTGCTTGTTGTCTTCGATATATTCTACATCACGAACGAAACCTTCACGTTTTAAAATTTCTGCGATTTCTTTCTTGATTTTAGAAGCTGGAACTTCTAATTTCTCGTGACGTACCATGTTCGCATTACGGATGCGAGTAAGCATATCTGCAATTGGATCTGTCATCACCATTTGTTTTACCTCCTTCCCACTTTCGGGTATTACCAACTAGCTTTCTTAACTCCAGGAATTTGTCCTTTGTATGCGAGTTCACGGAAACAAATACGGCACAGTTTAAATTTACGGTATACAGAGTGTGGACGTCCGCAACGTTCGCAGCGTGTATACGCTTGAACTTTAAACTTTGGAGTGCGTTTTTGTTTCGCAATCATTGACTTCTTAGCCACGTTTTCGCCTCCTCTACTTAACGCCTATTTCCATTATTTTTGGAATGGCATACCGAATTGCGTTAACAATTCACGTGCTTCTTCATCAGTATTCGCAGTTGTAACAATTACGATGTCCATACCGCGTACTTTGCTAACTTTATCATAATCGATTTCCGGGAAGATTAACTGTTCTTTAACACCTAAAGTATAGTTACCACGGCCATCAAAAGATTTTTTAGATATACCACGGAAGTCACGTACACGTGGTAAAGAAACAGAAACTAACTTATCGAAGAACTCATACATTTGCTCTCCGCGTAAAGTAACCTTCGCACCGATTGGCATACCTTCACGAAGACGGAAACCAGCGATAGATTTCTTTGCACGAGTTACAACAGGTTTTTGTCCTACGATAGCTGTTAATTCTTCTACTGCATTATCTAATGCTTTAGAGTTTTGTACAGCTTCTCCAACACCCATGTTGATAACGATTTTCTCAAGTTTTGGAACTTGCATTACCGATTTATAATTAAACTTGCTCATTAAAGCAGGTGTAATCTCTTTTTGGAATTTTTCTTTTAGGCGATTCAATTGAGGGACCTCCTTTCACGAGAAATTATTTATCTAATAATTCACCAGATTTTTTCGCGATACGTACTTTTTTACCATCTACTACTTTGAAGCCTACACGAGTAGGTTCACCAGTTTTTGGATCTAATGGCATAACATTAGATACATGGACAGGCGCTTCTTTAGTAATAATCCCACCTTGTGGATTAAGTTGAGATGGCTTAGAGTGTTTTTTAACGATGTTAACACCCTCAACGATTACACGATTTTGTTTTGGTAAAGCAGCAAGAATAACGCCTTGTTTACCTTTATCTTTACCTGTGATAACTAATACTTTGTCACCCTTCTTTACATGCATCAGATCTGTGCACCTCCTTGGTAAGGAAATAACCTTTTATTAAAGAACTTCTGGAGCTAAAGAAACGATTTTCATGAAGTTGTTGTCGCGTAATTCACGTGCAACAGGTCCGAAGATACGAGTTCCACGTGGGCTCTTATCTTCCTTGATGATAACCGCTGCGTTTTCGTCAAAACGGATGTAAGAACCATCTACACGACGAGCACCGCTTTTTGTGCGTACGATAACAGCTTTAACAACATCACCTTTTTTAACAACGCCACCTGGTGTTGCTTGTTTTACTGAAGCAACGATGATGTCACCGATGTTAGCAGTTTTACGACCAGAACCGCCTAACACTTTAATTGTTAATAGTTCACGTGCACCAGAGTTATCTGCAACTTTTAAACGAGTTTCTTGTTGAATCATGCAATGAAACCTCCCTTCGGATTTAAGGTTTTATCCGATTCTTTCATTAAATAATAACAGCTTCTTCAACGATTTCAACTAAACGGAAGCGTTTAGTAGCAGACAATGGACGAGTTTCCATAATCTTTACGATATCGCCGATTTTCGCTTGGTTTAATTCATCATGTGCTTTGTATTTTTTAGAATACTTAACACGTTTTCCGTATAATGAATGTGTTTTGTATGTTTCAACTAAAACTGTGATAGTCTTATCCATTTTATCGGAAACAACACGTCCAGTATATACTTTACGTTGGTTGCGTTCGCTCATCGTGCAAACCTCCCCTCAAGTAATTATCGATTAATTCCGATCTCTCTTTCACTAACTACAGTTCTCATACGAGCAATTGCTTTACGTACTTCGCGGATGCGAGCAGTGTTCTCTAATTGTCCTGTAGCAAGTTGAAAACGAAGATTGAATAATTCTTCTTTTAAAGCTTTTACTTTTTGTTCAATTTCAGCAGTGGTTAATTCACGAATTTCATTAGTTTTCATTAGATTCACCACCATTTTCTTCACGTTTTACAAATTTACATTTGATTGGTAACTTGTGAGCAGCAAGACGTAATGCTTCACGTGCTACTTCTTCAGATACCCCTGCAATTTCAAACATGATTTTACCAGGCTTAACAACTGCTACCCAACCTTCTGGAGCACCTTTACCGGAACCCATACGTACTTCTAGAGGTTTTGCAGTATATGGCTTAGAAGGGAAAATTTTAATCCATACTTTACCGCCACGTTTCATATAACGAGTCATTGCACGACGTGCTGCTTCTATTTGACGGTTTGTAATCCAAGAAGCTTCAAGAGCTTGTAAACCGAATTCACCAAATGCTACTTCTGTGCCACCTTTAGCACGCCCACGCATTTTGCCACGGTGCTCTCTGCGATATTTTACGCGTTTAGGCATTAACATATTTATTTTCCTCCTTCCACAGCTTTCTTTTTCGTAGGAAGGACTTCTCCACGATAGATCCATACTTTTACGCCAAGTTTACCGTATGTTGTATCTGCTTCAGCAGTTGCATAGTCGATATCAGCACGAAGTGTATGAAGTGGAACAGTTCCTTCGCTGTAAGATTCTGCACGAGCGATATCTGCGCCGCCTAGACGTCCAGAAACTTGAGTTTTAATACCTTGTGCGCCTGCACGCATTGTACGTTGAATTGCTTGTTTTTGTGCACGACGGAAAGATACACGATTTTCTAGTTGACGAGCGATGTTTTCAGCAACTAATTTTGCATCAAGATCTGCTCTTTTGATTTCTAAGATATTGATGTGAACACGCTTGCCTGTTAATTGGTTAAGGGCTTTACGAAGGGCTTCAACTTCTGTACCACCTTTACCAATTACCATACCAGGTTTTGCAGTGTGAACTGTGATGTTTACGCGATTTGCAGCACGCTCAATTTCTACTTTAGAAACTGCTGCATCTGCTAAACGAACGTTGATATACTCACGAATTTTAATATCTTCGTGTAATAATTCAGCGTAGTCTTTTTCAGCGTACCATTTAGATTCCCAATCGCGAATAATACCTACGCGAAGACCTACTGGACTAACCTTTTGACCCATCGATTATCCCTCCTTCTTTTCTGATACCACGATTGTGATGTGGCTTGTGCGTTTGTTAATTTGGCTTGCACGTCCCATAGCACGTGGACGGAAACGTTTTAAAGTTGGACCTTCATCAACGAATGCTGTAGTAACAACTAAGTTGTTTACATCCATTTCATAGTTATGTTCTGCATTTGCAATTGCAGAATTTAAAACCTTCTCTACAACTGGAGAAGCAGTTTTTGGTGTATGGCGAAGAATTGCGATTGCTTCACCAACTTGCTTTCCTCGAATTAAATCTACTACTAGACGTACCTTACGAGGAGCAATACGAACTGTTCTCGCTACTGCTTTAGCTTGCATTGGAGTGCCTCCTCTCATTATCTTCTAGTTTTCTTGTCATCAGCGTCATGACCTTTATACGTACGAGTAGGTGCGAACTCACCTAATTTGTGACCAACCATGTCCTCTGTAACGTATACTGGCACGTGTTTACGACCATCATAAACAGCGATTGTATGACCGATGAATTGTGGGAAAATTGTTGAACGACGAGACCAAGTTTTGATAACTTGTTTTGATTCAGTTTCATTTAACTTTTCAATTTTAACCATTAAATGATCATCAATAAATGGTCCTTTTTTCAAGCTGCGGCCCATGTTTGTACCTCCCTTCGTGATTGACGTACGGTTCTAATGAACCGTACTACAACCCCGTTATTTTTTACGACGACGAACGATAAACTTATCAGAACCTTTGTTTTTCTTACGAGTCTTGAATCCAAGAGTTGGTTTACCCCATGGAGACATTGGAGACTTACGTCCGATAGGTGAACGACCTTCACCACCACCGTGTGGGTGATCAACTGGGTTCATTACAGAACCACGAACTGTTGGACGTTTACCTAACCAGCGAGAACGACCAGCTTTACCGATATTAATAAGTTCATGGTGTTCGTTACCAACTTGACCGATTGTAGCACGGCAAGTAGCTAAAACTAAGCGTACTTCTCCAGAAGTCAAACGTACTAATACGTATTTACCTTCTTTACCAAGTACTTGTGCAGAAGTTCCTGCAGAACGTACTAATTGTCCACCACGACCTGGCTTAAGCTCGATGTTATGGATTACAGTACCTACTGGAATGTTTATAAGTGGTAGAGCGTTACCTACTTTAATATCCGCTTCAGGACCAGACATAACTTCCATGCCTACTTGTAGATTCTTTGGAGCAAGGATATAACGCTTTTCTCCATCTACGTAGTTAATTAACGCGATGTTTGCAGAACGGTTTGGATCGTACTCGATTGTAGCAACGCGTCCAGGAATACCATCTTTATCGCGCTTAAAGTCGATGATACGGTATTGGCGTTTATGTCCGCCACCTTGGTGACGTACAGTAATTTTACCTTGGTTATTACGACCAGCCTTTTTGTTTAAAGGCGCTAAAAGTGATTTTTCCGGTGTGCTAGTAGTGATTTCAGCGAAATCAGAAGCTGTCATCCCACGGCGACCGTTAGACGTTGGTTTGTACTTTTTAATTGCCATCTCAGTTTCCCTCCTTCTCTTTTAAGAATTAAACACCTTCAAAGATTTCGATCTCTTTGCTGTCAGTTGTTAATTTAACGATAGCTTTTCTGCGACGGTTAGTAAAACCAGTATGACGACCTACACGCTTATATTTAGGCTTGTAGTTCATGATGTTTACTTTCTCTACCTCTACGCCAAAAATAGCTTCGATAGCATCTTTAACTTCTGTTTTATTAGATTTTACATCCACATCAAAAGTGTATTTTTTTTCAGCCATCATTTCCATAGTACGTTCAGTGATAACTGGGCGCTTAATAATATCACGAGGATCTCTCATTATGCAAGCACCTCCTCTACTTTTTCCACTGCTGCTTTTGTCATGATTAATTTATCATGATGAAGCACATCTAACACGCTTACTCCGTTTGCAGTAACTACAGCTACTCCAGGAATATTACGAGCAGATAATGCAACCGCTTCGTTTACATCTGCAGTTACGATTAAAGCTTTCTTCTCAACAGATAATCCTTTCAGGATAACTGTCATATCTTTTGTTTTTGGTGCATTTAATACTAAATCTTCAAGAACGATTACGTTGTTCTCAAGTACTTTAGTTGATAATGCAGATTTGATCGCTAAACGACGAACCTTCTTAGGTAATTTATAAGCATAAGATCTTGGAGTAGGTCCGAATACAATACCGCCGCCGCGCCATTGTGGGGAACGAATAGAACCTTGACGTGCACGTCCAGTTCCTTTTTGACGCCATGGTTTGCGTCCTCCACCACGTACTTCAGAGCGAGTTTTAACTTTATGTGTACCTTGACGTAAAGATGCTTGTTGCATAATTACTGCATCAAAAAGTACAGCTTCATTTGGTTCAATACCGAAAATAGAATCAGCTAGTTCGATTTCACCAACTGTAGAGCCAGTTTGATTAAATAACGTTACTTTTGGCATTGGTTTTCCTCCTTTCTTCTAGAAAATTACTTGCCTGTTTTAACAGTGTTACGAACAATCACGAAAGATTTTTTAGCGCCTGGTACATTACCTTTTACTAAAAGTAAGTTGCGTTCTGCATCAACTTTCACGATTTGTAAGTTTTGTACTGTGATTTGATCTCCGCCCATGCGTCCAGCAAGTTTTTTACCTTTAAATACACGGTTTGGAGCAACAGGTCCCATTGAACCAGGACGACGGTGGTAACGAGAACCGTGAGACATAGGTCCGCGAGATTGTCCGTGGCGTTTAATTACACCTTGGAATCCTTTACCTTTAGAGATTCCTGTTACATCTACTTTATCGCCTGCAGCGAAAGTTTCTACTTTGACTTCTTGACCAACTTCAAACTCTTCAACGTTTGCATCGCGAATTTCGCGAACGAAGCGCTTAGGAGCAGTGTTAGCTTTAGCAACATGTCCTTTTTCAGGTTTATTAGCTAATTTTTCACGCTTATCAGCAACACCTAACTGAATAGAATTATATCCATCAGTTTCAATAGTCTTCTTTTGAAGAACCACGTTTGGAGTCGCTTCGATAACTGTTACAGGAATTAATTCCCCGTTTTCAGTAAACACTTGAGTCATACCGATCTTTTTTCCTAAGATTCCTTTGGTCATGAGTCACACCTCCTACATATTAAAATTGTCTATTATAACTTAATTTCGATATCTACACCAGATGGTAAATCTAAACGCATTAAAGAATCTACTGTTTGTGGAGTAGGATTCACGATGTCGATTAGACGCTTGTGTGTACGCATTTCGAACTGCTCACGAGAATCTTTATACTTATGCACCGCACGTAAAATCGTGTAAACATTCTTTTCAGTCGGCAACGGAATCGGTCCAGAAACTGTTGCACCTGAACGTTTAGCTGTTTCAACGATTTTTTCTGCAGATTGATCAAGGATACGGTGATCGTAAGCTTTTAAACGGATACGAATTTTTTCTTTTGCCATTATTTTCCCTCCTTCTTCGCCTATTTTAGAAATAGACATTTCTCCATGGAAATTTCCTCACGCTCGCCATGGCAAAGCGGCCGGGCGTGTCAGCAACCTTCCACTTCATCGCAGTCAAAGACCAACATTGTCTATTATACAATAAAATAATAGGATATGCAACAGCAAATTAGGTGTTTTCCTTCATTGCCGTACTTTTTGTATTATACATGGTCTCAAATAGCTTTGCAAGTTATCTTCTGTTTTGATTTCACATGCAGTTTTTGGAATTACTTTTTCACTGCTAGCTTTCATATATTTCATAATGATTTCCCTAATAAAAAAAGAACCCAGTAACAACTAGGTTCTTTTTAAAGGAATTACTCAGTGATTGTAGCAACTACGCCAGCGCCTACTGTACGGCCGCCTTCACGGATTGAGAATTTAGTTCCTTCTTCAACCGCGATTGGAGCGATAAGTTCTACTACCATTTCGATGTTGTCGCCAGGCATAACCATTTCAGTACCTTCTGGTAATTGGATGATACCAGTTACGTCAGTTGTACGGAAATAGAATTGCGGACGGTAGTTAGTGAAGAATGGAGTGTGACGTCCACCTTCTTCTTTAGATAGAACGTAAACTTCTGCTTTGAACTTAGTGTGTTGTTTAACAGAACCTGGTTTTGCAAGAACTTGTCCACGTTGGATATCGTCACGAGCTACTCCACGAAGAAGAGCACCGATGTTGTCTCCAGCTTGTGCTTGATCAAGAAGCTTACGGAACATTTCCACACCTGTTACAGTTGTGTTTTTAGTTTCTTCCATAAGACCAACGATTTCTACTACGTCACCAACTTTAACGATTCCACGGTCTACACGGCCAGTAGCAACTGTACCACGACCAGTGATAGAGAATACGTCCTCAACTGGCATTAAGAATGGTTTGTCAGTGTCGCGCTCTGGAGTTGGGATGTAAGCATCAACTTCAGCCATTAATTCATGAATTTTACCTTCCCACTCTGCATCTCCTTCAAGAGCTTTAAGAGCAGAACCTTTTACTACTGGAATATCGTCGCCAGGGAAGTCATATTCAGATAATAGGTCACGAACTTCCATTTCAACTAATTCTAATAATTCTTCGTCGTCTACCATGTCACATTTGTTTAAGAATACTACAAGGTATGGTACACCTACTTGACGAGAAAGAAGAATGTGCTCACGAGTTTGAGGCATTGGACCGTCAGCAGCAGATACTACTAAGATCGCGCCGTCCATTTGAGCAGCACCAGTGATCATGTTTTTAACATAGTCAGCATGGCCTGGGCAGTCAACGTGTGCATAGTGACGAGTTTCAGTTTCGTACTCTACGTGTGCAGTAGAGATTGTGATACCGCGCTCTCTTTCTTCTGGAGCAGCGTCGATTTGATCGTATCCACGTGCTTCAGCACCACCAGCTTTTGCAAGAACTGTAGTGATAGCAGCAGTTAAAGTAGTTTTACCATGGTCAACGTGTCCGATTGTACCAATGTTAACGTGTGGTTTAGAGCGTTCGAATTTAGCTTTACCCATTGGAAAATCCTCCTTAGAATTTAAATAAATAGTAGAGTTTCTTTATATGATGCTATGAAAGAGAAGCTTCTCTTTCATAGCCTACATAAGTAGTTATAATGGAACAATTGATAAAAATCAATTATTGACCTTTATTTTTTTTGATAATTTCTTCAGAAATAGAACGTGGAACCTCTTCATAATGATCGAATACCATTGAGAATGTTCCGCGACCTTGCGTGTTAGAACGTAAGGATGTTGCATATCCAAACATTTCAGAAAGTGGAACCATCGCACGAACTACTTGTGCATTTCCGCGAGCTTCCATACCTTCTACACGACCACGACGAGAAGTGATGTCGCCCATGATATCTCCAAGATACTCATCAGGGATTACAACTTCTACCTTCATCATCGGCTCAAGAAGAGCTGGGTTACATTTAGAAGCCGCTGCTTTTAATGCCATAGATGCAGCGATTTTAAATGCCATTTCAGAAGAGTCAACATCATGGTAAGATCCATCAACTAATGCAGCTTTTACGTCTACTAGCGGATAGCCAGCAACTACACCGTTTTTCATTGCATCTTCAAGACCTGCTTGTACAGCTGGGATGTATTCACGAGGAACTACCCCACCCACGATTTTGTTTGCAAATTCAAAACCTTTACCTTCTTCATTTGGCTCGAACTCAATCCAAACGTGACCGAATTGACCACGACCACCAGATTGACGCGCAAACTTACCTTCAACACGTGCTGCTGCACGGAATGTTTCACGGTAAGCTACTTGCGGAGCACCAACGTTAGCTTCTACTTTGAACTCGCGACGCATACGGTCAACGATGATGTCAAGGTGAAGCTCACCCATACCGGAGATGATCGTTTGACCAGTCTCTTGGTCAGTATGAGCACGGAATGTTGGATCTTCTTCAGAAAGCTTAACTAATGCTGTACCCATTTTATCTTGGTCAGCTTTAGATTTAGGTTCGATAGCTACAGAGATAACAGGCTCTGGGAATGTCATAGACTCAAGAATTACTCGATTCTTTTCATCACATAGAGTGTCACCAGTTGTAGTATCTTTTAAACCTACAGCTGCCGCAATATCACCAGAGTAACATACAGAAATCTCTTGACGAGAGTTTGCATGCATCTGTAGGATACGGCCTAAACGCTCACGCTTACCTTTTGTAGAGTTAATTACATAAGAACCAGCTTCAGCTTTACCAGAGTAAACGCGGAAGAATGTTAACTTACCTACATAAGGGTCAGTCATGATTTTGAATGCTAATGCAGAGAATGGACCTTCATCATCAGCTGGACGAGTCACTTCTTCGTCAGTATCAGGAACGATACCTGTGATAGCAGGAACATCAACCGGAGATGGAAGGTAATCAATTACTGCATCCAACATTAATTGAACACCTTTGTTTTTGAAGGCAGAACCACACACTACTGGGTAGAATTCTACGCTTAGTGTAGCTTTACGGATAGCAGCTTTTAATTCTTCTACCGTAACTTCTTCACCTTCAAGATACTTCATCATTAGTTCTTCATCATAATCAGCTAACGCTTCAATTAAAGAACCACGAAGTTCTTCTGCTTTATCTTGGTATTCAGCAGGGATTTCTCCTACTTGAATATCAGTACCTAAGTCATTTGAATAGAAATGCGCTTTCATTTCAACAAGGTCGATAATAGCAGAAAACTCATTTTCAGCACCAATTGGTAATTGAATTGGATGAGCGTTTGCTTGTAAACGATCATGCAATGTTTTTACAGAGTATAAGAAGTCCGCACCAATTTTGTCCATTTTGTTAACGAACACAACACGTGGAACCCCATAAGTAGTTGCTTGTCGCCAAACTGTTTCTGTTTGCGGTTCTACGCCTGATTGAGCGTCAAGAACTGCTACAGCACCATCAAGTACACGTAAAGAACGTTCTACTTCTACAGTAAAGTCTACGTGTCCTGGTGTATCGATAATGTTTACACGATGACCTTTCCATTGAGCCGTTGTTGCAGCAGAAGTGATTGTAATACCACGTTCTTGCTCTTGCTCCATCCAGTCCATTGTAGCAGCGCCTTCGTGAACTTCACCGATTTTGTGTACACGACCTGTGTAGAACAAAATACGTTCAGTAGTAGTCGTTTTACCAGCATCGATGTGAGCCATGATACCAATATTACGAGTCATGTCTAAGGAGAACTCTCTTGTCATACGGTATTCTTACTCCTTCCTTTTTTGGAGTTTATTTTAAATTGTCACAGCATAAATACCGCTTCATTCACCATACATGATAAGTATAACTATTAAACATCCGTATTATGTAAATGGACGTTCATTAAAGGGAGAGAACTTTCGGTCCTCTCCACACTTTCACGAACGATAAATAAGGCAGTTTTATACAAGCAACAAAATTAATTTCAATCCTACCAGCGGTAGTGAGCAAACGCTTTGTTAGCTTCTGCCATTTTGTGAGTGTCCTCACGCTTTTTAACAGATGCACCAGCATTGTTAGCTGCATCTAGAATTTCGTTAGCTAAACGCTGTTCCATAGTTTTTTCACCACGAAGACGAGCGTAGTTTACTAACCAACGAAGTCCTAAAGTAGTACGACGCTCTGGGCGAACTTCTACAGGAACTTGGTAGTTAGCACCACCAACACGACGAGCGCGTACTTCAAGAACAGGCATGATGTTCTTAAGAGCTTGCTCGAATACTTCCATAGGATCTTTCCCAGTACGATCACGTACGATGTCAAATGCATTATAAAGAATAGCTTGTGATTTACCTTTTTTACCATCAACCATCATTTTGTTGATTAAACGAGTTACAAGCTTGGAATTATAAATAGGATCTGGTAATACATCTCTCTTTGCAACAGGTCCTTTACGAGGCATATTTATTTCCTCCTTTCAGCACAATATTTTTATTATTTCTTAGGAGCTTTTGGTCTCTTAGTACCGTATTTAGAACGACCTTGCATACGGTTGTTAACACCAGCTGTATCAAGCGCACCACGAACGATGTGGTAACGTACCCCTGGTAAGTCTTTTACACGGCCGCCGCGAATTAATACTACGCTGTGCTCTTGTAGGTTATGTCCAATACCAGGAATATAAGCAGTTACCTCAATACCATTTGTTAAACGTACACGAGCATATTTACGTAATGCTGAGTTCGGTTTCTTTGGAGTCATTGTACCAACACGAGTACATACACCACGTTTTTGTGGAGCAGACAAATCAGTTGATTTTTTCTTTAATGAGTTGAAACCTTTATTTAACGCAGGTGATTTAGATTTCCATACTTTATCAGTACGACCTTTTCTTACTAATTGGTTAATAGTAGGCATCAATTTATCCTCCCTTCACATCTTTATAAGACCACACATCCAGGTGGTTCATTATTAGTTGAAAACAAAGTTTTTGCAAGGAGGGGGTAATCCCCGCCTCACAAAAACAGTTTTAACTGACTATTCCTACTGCAGAAGCTCCTACTTGAATTCCACATGCTTTTCCAAGCTGCTTCATGGAGTCCACTTTTGAAACAGGTATATTTAACTGGCTTGCAAATTCCGCCACATTATGCACTAAGTGATAATCAGCATCTTCTGCAACGACCACCTCATTAATTATACCTTTTTTTAACGCCTGTAATGTTTGTTTTTTACCGACAACTACATTTTTGGCATTTGATACTTTTTCATAAGACACGTTACATCCTCCAAAGCATCACTCTTTAGGAGCAACCTTGCTTATATTAACATTTTGTTTTATATACTGTCAACTATCGAAGTGATATTTCGAAAAAAATTATACTGGAAGTTTTTAACTTTCCACATAAACCTCTTTTACCTCACTGTTTAGGTCTTCAGGAGATTTTTTCACAAGATCCACTCGACGATAACGGTTCATTCCTGTACCAGCAGGAACCAACTTACCGATAATTACGTTCTCCTTCAAACCAAGAAGTTCATCACGCTTACCTTTAATTGCAGCATCCGTTAAGACACGAGTCGTTTCCTGGAATGATGCAGCAGACAAGAATGAATCTGTTTCAAGTGAAGCTTTTGTAATACCAAGAAGGACTGGACGAGCTGTAGCCGCTTGTTTTCCTTCAAGTAATACTTTTTTGTTAGCATCTGTAAACTGATGAATATCAAGTAAAGTACCAGGTAGTACATCAGTTTCACCCGCATCCATTACACGTACCTTGCTCAGCATTTGACGAACCATTACTTCAATATGCTTATCGCCGATTTCTACCCCTTGCATGCGGTATACTTTCTGTACTTCACGAAGCAAGTACTCCTGTACTGCTGTAATATCTTTTACTTTTAAAAGCTCTTTCGGATCGATAGAACCTTCCGTTAACTCTTGGCCGCGTCCTACCTTCTGACCTTCGGCAACTTTTACGCGAGCACCATATGGAATTGCATATGAACGGGCTTCTACATCACCTTGAACTACTATCTCTTGACGTTCTTTCACATCATTAATTGCAGCAATAACACCGTCAATCTCCGTAATAACAGCTTGACCTTTAGGGTTACGTGCTTCAAACAACTCTTGAACACGCGGTAAACCTTGAGTAATATCGTCTCCCGCTACACCACCTGTATGGAATGTACGCATCGTCAACTGTGTACCTGGTTCTCCAATAGATTGTGCCGCAATAATACCCACAGCCTCTCCAACTTCTACGTCAGAACCGGTAGCTAAGTTACGTCCGTAACACTTCTTACATACACCGTGACGTGTATTACATGTGAAGGCAGAACGAATCGTTACCGATTGAATGCCGCTATCTTCGATTATACGAGCGATGTCTTCTGAAATTAATTCATTTTCACTTATAATTACTTCTCCCGTTTCCGGATGTCTCACAGTTTTTCTTATGAAACGACCTACTAAGCGATCGTATAGCGGTTCAATAACTTCATTTCCTTCTTTAATAGCTGCTATTAATAAGCCTCTGTCTGTACCGCAATCATCTTCACGAACGATAACATCCTGAGCTACGTCTACAAGACGTCTTGTTAAGTAACCAGAATCGGCAGTTTTAAGTGCTGTATCAGCAAGACCTTTACGAGCACCGTGTGTAGAAATGAAGTATTCTAATACTGTTAAACCTTCACGGAAACTTGATTTAATCGGAAGTTCGATAATACGACCGGATGGGTTTGCCATCAAACCACGCATACCCGCAAGCTGTGTAAAGTTCGACGCGTTACCACGCGCACCAGAATCACTCATCATGAAGATTGGATTGCGCTTATCTAATGTTTTCATTAGCTTGCCTTGAATTACATCCTTAGCATTACTCCATATAGAAATAACTCGATCGTAACGCTCTTCTTCCGTAATTAAACCACGACGGAATTGTTTCATTACTGTATCAACTTTTGTTTGCGCTTCTTTTAAAAGCTCCTCTTTCTCAGCTAAAACGATGATATCAGCTACCCCAACTGTAATACCAGCTTTTGTAGAATGTCTGAACCCTAAGTTTTTCATGCGATCCAGCATGCGAGAAGTTTCGGTGATTTTAAAGCGTTTGAATACTTCTGCGATGATGTTACCAAGGATTTTCTTTTTGAATGGTGCAATTTCATCGCGTTCTGCAAGAATTTGCTTTACATCTGCACCTTTTGGAACAAAGTACTGCTCAGGTGTTTCTTTTTCTAAGTTCGTTTGTGTCGGTTCATTAATGTAAGGGAAAGATGTAGGTAAAATTTCATTGAAGATCATCTTACCAACAGTAGTCAATAACAACTTTCCTTTTTGCTCTTCGGTAAATGTTTCATTATTTAAAGAGCCTGCCGCTACAGCGACACGAGTATGCAAGTGTACA
Source organism: Bacillus sp. 165 (assembly GCF_017742235.1). GTDB lineage: Bacteria > Bacillota > Bacilli > Bacillales > Bacillaceae_G > JAGHKQ01. The sequence goes on along the minus strand of NZ_JAGHKQ010000015.1, from coordinate 26,364 downwards.
TATCCATTTTGGTACGCAATCAATGCTTCATTTGTATCTTTGAAAACCATACCTTCACCAACTGCACCTGCTCGCTCCATCGTTAAGTAATAGTTTCCTAAAACCATATCCTGAGACGGTGTTACTACAGGTTTTCCATCTTTCGGATTTAAGATATTCTGTGCTGCAAGCATAAGAAGACGCGCTTCTGCTTGTGCTTCTGAAGATAATGGAACGTGAACAGCCATCTGGTCTCCGTCAAAGTCTGCGTTATATGCAGTACATACAAGCGGGTGTAGACGAATAGCACGTCCTTCTACTAACGTAGGCTCAAACGCTTGGATACCAAGACGGTGAAGCGTTGGAGCACGGTTAAGTAGAACAGGATGTTCTTTAATGACAGATTCCAATACATCCCATACTTCTGGTTGTACGCGCTCAATCTTTCTTTTCGCACTCTTAATATTATGAGCTAATCCTTTTTCTACTAGCTCTTTCATTACGAATGGCTTGAATAACTCTAATGCCATCTCTTTCGGTAAACCACACTGATACATCTTTAAGTTCGGTCCTACAACGATAACAGAACGACCAGAGTAATCAACACGTTTTCCTAGTAAGTTTTGACGGAAACGTCCTTGCTTACCTTTTAGCATATGAGAAAGAGATTTTAATGGACGGTTTCCTGGTCCAGTAACAGGACGGCCACGACGACCATTATCAATCAATGCATCAACTGCTTCTTGCAGCATACGTTTTTCATTTTGAACGATAATGCTAGGTGCACCCAAATCTAACAAACGTTTCAAACGATTGTTCCGATTAATAACACGACGGTACAAATCATTTAAATCCGAAGTAGCGAAACGTCCACCATCTAACTGTACCATCGGACGAAGTTCCGGTGGAATAACTGGTAATACATCTAGTATCATCCAGTCTGGATTGTTTCCAGAATTACGAAATGCTTCTAACACTTCTAGACGTTTAATGGCACGTGTACGACGTTGTCCTTGTGCCGTTTTTAACTCTTCCTTCAGGAAATCTACTTCTTTATCTAAGTCGATATCTTGTAAAAGCTTTTTAATGGCTTCTGCACCCATAGAAGCTTGGAATGTACTTCCATATCTTTCACGGTATGCACGATACTCCTTCTCGGAAAGAAGCTGTTTCTTCTCAAGCGGCGTATCTCCATTTTCTGTTACAACATACGAAGCAAAATAGATGATTTCTTCAAGAGCCCGAGGGGACATGTCTAAAACAAGCCCCATCCGACTCGGGATTCCTTTAAAATACCAAATATGAGATACAGGCGCAGCTAATTCAATATGACCCATACGCTCACGACGTACTTTTGCACGTGTAACTTCTACACCGCATCGGTCACAAACTACACCCTTGTAACGAACACGCTTATATTTTCCGCAATGACATTCCCAGTCCTTTGTAGGACCGAAAATGCGTTCGCAGAATAAACCGTCTTTTTCTGGCTTTAACGTACGATAGTTAATTGTTTCTGGTTTTTTCACTTCACCATATGACCAAGAACGAATCTTATCTGGTGAAGCAAGTCCAATCTTCATATATTCAAAGTTGTTTACATCTATCAAGGGGCCTACCTCCCTTTCAACCTTCAGGTTTTACCCGTTTTATTCCTTAGTTGTCTCAACTTCGATATTCAACTTGTCCGCAGACTGGTGATCATCGTCATCATCTGTATCGCGCATTTCAATTTCTTGTTCATCGCTAGTTAACATTTTAACATCCATACCCAAGCTTTGTAATTCCTTAATCAATACCTTGAATGATTCAGGAACACCTGGCTCTGGTACATTTTCACCTTTAACAATAGCTTCATATGTCTTCACACGACCTACAACGTCATCTGATTTAACCGTTAAAATCTCTTGTAATGTATAAGCAGCGCCATACGCCTCAAGTGCCCAAACCTCCATCTCACCAAAACGCTGTCCGCCAAATTGAGCTTTACCGCCCAGAGGCTGTTGCGTTACTAGAGAGTATGGTCCAGTTGAACGAGCATGCAACTTGTCATCGACCATGTGGGCCAATTTAATCATATACATTACACCGACAGATACACGATTATCAAACGGTTCACCTGTGCGGCCATCATAAAGAACAGTTTTGGCATCATTAGCCATTCCTGCTTCCTGAATTGTTCCCCATACATCTTCCTCACGAGCACCATCAAATACGGAAGTTGCAACATGAATGCCAAGATAACGAGCTGCCATACCTAAATGAAGCTCTAATACCTGACCGATGTTCATACGTGAAGGTACACCTAGAGGGTTTAACATGATATCAATAGGTGTTCCATCAGGAAGATATGGCATATCCTCTTCTGGTAAAATGCGAGAGATAACACCCTTGTTACCATGTCGTCCCGCCATTTTATCTCCTTCAGAGATTTTACGTTTTTGTACGATATATACACGAACCAACTGGTTAACGCCCGGTGGAAGTTCATCCCCATCTTCACGGTTGAATACTTTTACATCCAGAATGATTCCGCCTCCGCCGTGTGGTACACGTAAGGAAGTATCACGAACCTCACGAGCTTTTTCTCCAAAGATTGCATGTAATAAACGTTCTTCTGCTGTTAATTCTGTTACTCCTTTTGGTGTAACTTTACCAACAAGAAGATCTCCGTCTTTTACTTCCGCACCGATTCGCACAATTCCACGCTCATCAAGGTTACGTAATGCTTCTTCGCCCACATTTGGAATATCACGAGTAATTTCTTCTGGACCAAGCTTTGTATCCCGAGCTTCCGATTCATATTCTTCAATATGAACAGAAGTATATACATCATCTTTTACAAGGCGCTCACTCATAATGATAGCATCCTCGTAGTTATACCCATCCCATGTCATGAAGCCGACAAGCACATTACGTCCAAGTGCAAGTTCACCCTTTTCCATGGAAGGTCCATCAGCAAGGATTTCTCCTTTTACTACTTCATCTCCAACACTTACAATCGGACGTTGGTTATAACAAGTCCCTTGGTTAGAACGAACAAATTTTAACATTCTGTACTTATCTAAATCGCCTTTAACCTTTTGCCCATCGATTTCTACATATCGACGAACCCAGACTTCTTTGGCTTCTACACGTTCTACCACGCCAGGATATTTACAAATAACAGCCGCTCCGGAGTCTTTTGCAGATACATATTCCATACCTGTACCAACAATTGGCGACTCTGGATTTAATAATGGAACTGCTTGACGTTGCATGTTCGCTCCCATTAATGCACGGTTAGAGTCGTCATTTTCTAAGAACGGAATACATGCTGTAGCAGCAGATACAACCTGTTTTGGTGATACATCCATATAATCGAGTCGATCACGTTTTACAACTGTGTTCTCACCACGGAAACGAGCAACGATATCTTCATCGATAAAATCGCCTTCTTCCGTTAATCTTGCGTTCGCTTGGGCTACTACATAATTATCTTCTTCATCCGCAGTCAAATAATCTACTCGGTTCGTTACGCGTCCAGTTTCTGGATCTACGCGACGATATGGTGTTTCAATAAAACCAAATTGATTTACTTTAGCGAAAGAAGATAAAGAGTTAATAAGCCCGATGTTCGGACCCTCAGGCGTCTCAATTGGACACATACGGCCATAGTGAGAATAGTGAACATCACGCACTTCAAAGCCTGCACGCTCACGTGTCAAACCACCTGGTCCCAATGCGGATAATCTTCGTTTGTGAGTCAATTCCGCTAGCGGGTTAGTTTGGTCCATAAACTGTGAAAGCTGCGAACTTCCAAAAAACTCTTTAATAGAAGCTATAACAGGACGAATATTAATTAGCGCTTGAGGCGTAATTGCATTTGTGTCCTGAATAGACATTCTCTCACGAACGACACGCTCCATACGGGAAAGGCCAATTCGGAATTGATTTTGCAACAACTCACCTACGGAACGCAGACGGCGGTTACCTAAATGGTCAATATCATCTGTATCTCCTACTTTGTAAAGTAGGTTAAAGAAGTAACTGATGGAAGCTATAATATCTGCCGGAGTAATATGTTTCACTCCATGCTCAACATTTGCATTACCAATTACATTGATGACTTGCTCACCATCTCCATCAGGTGTGTAAATCTTAATAGACTGTAAAGTAACATTACCTTCTACAACTCCACCCATAGGTCTCGCTGATTTAAACCCAATGTTATTTTCTAAGTATGGAAGAATGCGGTCAAGTGTGCGGCGATCTAAAATTGTACCTTCCGCAGCTAAGATCTCTCCCGTTTCTGGATCTACCAATGTTTCTGCTAAACGTTGGTTAAATAGTCTGTTTTTAATGTGTAACTTCTTATTAATTTTGTAACGTCCAACATTCGCCAAATCATAGCGCTTCGGATCAAAGAAACGAGAAACCAAAAGGCTCTTCGCATTCTCTACTGTAGGCGGTTCGCCCGGACGAAGACGCTCATAGATTTCTAACAATGCTTTCTCAGTACTATCTGTGTTGTCTTTTTCTAAAGTATTACGTAAGTATTCATTCTCGCCTAACAGTTCGATGATTTCTTGATCAGAACCAAACCCTAGTGAACGTAATAAAACAGTTACTGGAAGTTTTCTTGTACGGTCAATACGTACATATACTACATCCTTAGCATCTGTTTCATACTCCAACCAAGCACCTCGGTTTGGAATTACTGTGGCAGTAAATCCTCGTTTACCATTTTTATCAATTTTACCACTATAGTAAACGCTAGGTGAACGTACTAGCTGAGAAACAATTACGCGCTCTGCGCCATTAATCACGAAGGTTCCCGTTTCTGTCATCAGAGGGAAATCACCCATGAAAACGTCTTGTTCCTTCACTTCACCTGTTTCCTTATTAATGAGACGTACTTTTACACGCAATGGTGCTGCGTACGTAACATCACGTTCCTTCGATTCCTCTACTGGATACTTAGGCTCACCTAAGCTGTAATCGATGAACTCAAGAGAAAGATTTCCTGTAAAGTCTTCGATTGGAGAAATATCTTGGAACATTTCTCGCAAGCCCTCATCAAGAAACCATTGATATGAAGAGGTTTGAATTTCGATGAGATTTGGTAATTCTAACACTTCATTGATACGCGCGTAACTTCTTCGTTGGCGGTGTCGTCCATACTGAACTAGTTGACCTGTCAACTGCTTCACCCCTCAAATCAAGAGTTTTATAATCACACCAGAAAGCTAGTGTGGAGTCATGAGATAAAGAAAACCCGGTGCATACATAATTTTAAAAATTATAAACATCCACCAAATTGTCCTTATAAGTAATTTGAAAGTATTTCCTGCTTTTTACGCAAAAAAGAAAAATGGCTTCTATAAGAAAACCATCATTCTGTTTAACGCTCTACTGATTTTACTATCTTTTCCTAAGTTAGACAAAATTATACATTATATACTAACTATAGAAAATCGCACATTGGCATTTTATAATGTTAACATAACCAAAAATAACCGTCAACGTTTTTTTGATTTTATGATATAATATCCTTTTTTCTTTTCTACCACTTCAACGGTTCCATATACCTCTTCCATTTTCGCAAGAGCGGACGGAGCTCCTTGTTTTTTTTGAATAACAATCCAAAGCTCTCCTCCAGGAACAAGATATTCATTAGCTTCCTCTAAAATCTGGTGAACAACTTGCTTTCCCGCACGGATAGGGGGATTCGATAAGATCGCAGCATACTTCCTTTCAACATTTTCATACACATTACTTCGAAAAACCGAAATATTATTTATGTGATTCAAAGCCGCATTCTCCCGCGTTAGTTCCATCGCTCTTTCGTTTACATCTACCATATCAATGTTTCTTAGAGAATATGCTTTTGCAAGCGAAAGACCGATCGGACCATATCCACAACCCACATCCAAAAAATCTCCCTTAACTTCTGGTTCAACAAATGTCTCAATCAATAATCGAGATCCAAAATCCACCTCGTTTTTTGAAAACACACCATAATCTGAAAGGAAAGTAAAGGTATATCCTTTCAAATCATAATTCCATCTTTTTCGTTCACTTCTACTTATTGGATTGTCGGAAAAGTAATGATCTGCCATAAAACCCCTCTTTCCTACGGAACATTTAGTAACACCGTTATAAAGGTAAAAAAAAAGCTCGCGCTAGAGCGAGCTTTTTTATGCAGCACAAGTTAAATTACTTAACTTCAACAACTGCTCCAACTTCTTCAAGTTTAGCTTTGATTTCTTCAGCTTCTTCTTTAGAAGCACCTTCTTTAACTGCTTTTGGAGTGTTGTCAACAAGTTCTTTAGCTTCTTTTAAGCCAAGACCAGTTAATTCACGAACAACTTTGATAACTTTGATTTTTTGAGCGCCTGCGCTAGCAAGTACTACATCAAATTCAGTTTGCTCTTCAACAGCAGCAGCACCGCCACCAGCCATAACAGCTACAGGAGCCGCAGCAGTTACGCCGAATTCCTCTTCAATAGCTTTTACTAAGTCGTTAAGTTCTAATACAGTCATGCTTTTAACCGCTTCAATGATTTGTTCTTTAGTCATTTGAATATCCTCCTTATTTTTCGCTTTTTATTAATAACATAAGATGAAAGGTTCTAAATTAAGCACCTTGTTCTTCTTTTTGTTCAGCAACCGCTTTTGTAGCAAGAGCAAGGTTGCGGATTGGAGCTTGAAGAACGCTAAGCAACATAGAAAGTAAACCTTCGCGAGATGGAAGTTCAGCAATCGCTTTAACCTCTTCACTAGAAGCCAATTTACCTTCAATAACACCTGCTTTGATTTCTAAAGCTTCGTGCTTTTTCGCAAAGTCGTTTAATACTTTCGCAGGAGCAACTACATCTTCATTACTGAATGCAATCGCATTCGGCCCTGTTAGGTACGCATTAAGATCTGCTACTTCTGCTTGCTCAGCTGCACGGCGAGTTAAAGTGTTTTTGTATACTTTGAACTCAACACCCGCTTCACGTAAGCTTTTACGAAGTTCAGTCACTTCAGAAACTGTTAAGCCACGGTAATCAACAACGATAGTTGACTTACTTTCACGTAGTTTACCAGCAATTTCAGATACTACTTCTTGTTTAGCCTCAACTGCTTTGTTCATCATTACACCTCCTGTAGGTCTGTCTTGTACCGATACCGAAAGTGCGGCGTAAAAAAACCTCCACTCTTACAGAAGACATGGAGGTATTATAATCACAGAATAAATCCGTTCCTTATAATTAACACCTCGGTAGGAAATTAAGCCTTAAAAGCACCTACTGTCTACGGTACATCTATTGAATTAACAACATGTTTGATTATATAAAAACTTTTTAATTAAGTCAACTTCCAATTTTTATGCAAAAGTAGAAACGTCTACGCGTACACCAGGTCCCATTGTAGAAGCTACAGTTACGTTCTTCATGTACGTACCTTTTGCAGCAGATGGCTTAGCTTTTAACATTGCATCATAAATTGTTTGCAAGTTTTCAGCAAGCTTGTTATCTTCGAAAGATACTTTACCGATAGGAACATGAATGTTACCAGCTTTATCTACACGGTACTCTACTTTACCTGCTTTAATTTCGTTAACTGCTTTTGTTACATCAAATGTAACTGTACCAGTTTTAGGGTTTGGCATTAAGCCTTTTGGTCCTAATACACGACCAAGTTTACCAACTTCACCCATCATATCTGGAGTTGCTACTACTACATCGAAATCAAACCAACCTTGTTGGATTTTGTTGATATAGTCGCTATCTCCTACAAAATCAGCGCCAGCAGCTTCTGCTTCTTTTGCTTTTTCGCCTTTAGCGAATACTAATACACGTTGTACTTTACCAGTACCGTGTGGAAGAACTACTGCACCACGAATTTGTTGGTCAGCTTTCTTAGGGTCTACGCCTAAACGGAAAGCAACCTCAACAGTCGCATCGAATTTAGCAGTGTTAGTTTTCTTTACTAACTCGATTGCCTCTGCAATCGCGTAAGTAGACATACGATCTACTAGCTTAGCAGCTTCTAGATACTTTTTACCTCTTTTAGCCATTGTATTTTTCCTCCTTATGTGGTTTTAGCGGAATAACCTCCCACGATTGAGCCTTCCAATATGTGGATTTCAGCCGTGTTTTGTTACCGGTCTCGGACGGGCACGCGCCCTCTATCGATAAAACGATCATCGTGAAAATACTAGTGTGAGTGACGATAATAAAGGTTGCGAGAGTTATAGTTCTATACCCGCAACCTTCCTATCCACCAAAACTGCAACAGAATTAGTCTTCGATAACGATTCCCATGCTACGTGCAGTACCTTCAACCATGCGCATTGCAGCTTCCACGCTTGCAGCGTTTAAGTCAGGCATTTTTTGTTCAGCAATTTCGCGAACTTTATCACGCTTAACAGTCGCTACTTTATTACGGTTTGGTTCACCAGAACCAGACTGGATTCCAGCTACTACTTTAAGAAGAACAGCAGCAGGCGGAGTTTTTGTAATAAAAGTAAATGAACGGTCTTCAAATACCGTAATTTCAACAGGAATGATTAAACCAGCTTGGTCAGCTGTACGAGCGTTAAACTCTTTACAGAATCCCATAATGTTAACACCTGCTTGTCCTAGTGCCGGACCAACCGGTGGAGCTGGGTTTGCTTTACCTGCAGGAATTTGTAATTTTACAACTTTAATTACCTTTTTAGCCACGAGACACACCTCCTTAAGTCCGTGATGTGGTAAATGGGCTTTGCCCTCCCACTCAAATCATCTCACATATAGTGAGACAAATATTTCAATAAAAGCCTCCGCAATACGAAGACATACTGACTTAAAAGATATTAACACTTTTCAACGGCAATTTCAAGTTTTTCATTTATAATTTTTCGATTTGGGAAAAATCTAGCTCTACCGGCGTTTCACGTCCAAACATATCAACAAGTACTTTAACCTTTTGCTTTTCTGTATCAATTTCTTCAATTGCACCTGTGTAATTTGCGAATGGACCTTCTTTTACTCGTACAGTTTCATGCATCTCAAAATCAAAGTCTACCTTCTCACTCTCTACTCCCATACGTTTTAAAATAACTGCAACTTCTTCACTCAGTAAAGGTGTTGGCTTAGAACCGGAACCCGCAGAACCAACAAATCCTGTGACACCAGGGGTATTGCGTACCACATACCAAGAATCATCAGTCATAATAATCTCTACAAGAACATAACCCGGAAACACTTTACGCTTAGTTACTTTTTCTTTACCGTTTTTCATTTCCACTTCTGTTTCTTCCGGTACTACTACACGGAAAATCTTGTCTTGCATTCCCATAGATTCTACACGTTTTTCTAAATTCGCTTTTACTTTATTCTCATATCCAGAATACGTATGTACAACATACCAGTTTTTCTCCATAAAAATAGGACTACTGTCCTTCCCTCCCTGAAAATCCAATTTTTGCTCAAATTAAAAAACCCGTGAACCGGGTTTTTTGGTTATTGTATTCATCATTATACCATGTATAAGTGCTCGTTATTCAATAATTAGACGAATCAATCTAGAAATACCTAAATCAATAACTGCAAAAAAAACACCGAAAAAAACTACAGTTGTAAGTACAGTCAATGTAGAACGAAACAATTCGCCTCTCTTTGGCCAACTGACTTTTCTCATTTCACGAGCTACATCACCTAAAAAATTTGTCAAACGTCGCATGCGGAAACCCCCAATATTTATTACAGTTACAAGATCTATTAATGAAATTTTATTTAGTTTCTTTATGGATAGTATGTGTGTTGCATGCTTTGCAAAATTTCTTCATCTCTAAACGTTCTGAAGAATTTTGATTCTTCATCGTCGAGTAGTTTCTGCCATTACAATCAACACAAGCAAGAATAACCTTTTTTCTCATTTCCACACCAGCCTTGAATACATAACTATGATTCTTGTGAACCATGTATGAGACATAAATCTACCGCTTTTGCACCGTGACAAATGCATAAATATGCCTTTCACATCTCCAAAAGCGTACCATAGATTAAAAGCTAATGTCAATGAAAGGTTGTGCTTTCTCTCATTTCTACATAACGCTCCAACTTCCGTTTAACACGCTGCAAAGCATTATCTATAGATTTCACATGTCTATTTAACAGTTCTGAAATCTCTTGATAGGAACGTCCGTCTAAATATAAAGAAAGTACTTTCCTTTCTAAATCGCTTAATAATTCTGATATTTTAAGTTCTATGTCTACATATTCCTCTTGGTTAATGATCATTTCTTCAGGATCCATGACTTTTGCTTCAGAAATAACATCTAGTAGTGTTCGATCAGATTCCTCATCATAAATAGGCTTGTCCAATGAAACATACGAATTTAAAGGGATATGCTTTTGTCTGGTTGCAGTTTTAATTGCCGTAATAATTTGACGAGTAATACAAAGTTCGGCAAAAGCTTTAAATGAAGAAAGCTTGTCTTCTTTATAGTCGCGTATGGCCTTAAATAATCCTATCATACCTTCTTGAACGATATCTTCTCGGTCTGCTCCCACGAGAAAATAAGACCTTGATTTTGCACGCACGAAATTCCTGTACTTATTAATTAGGTACTCCAGCGCTTCTATATTTCCCCTGCGAACCAATTCTACTACTTCCTCATCCTCTAAACTTCGAAATTTCATGTTGCTTGTACTTAAGAAGTCTGATTCCACACTTATCACCCCGAACACTGTTTAGATAGTCAACATTATACAGCAAGGGTTTTAGGAGCGTCAATAAGTCAACGCTCCCCTCGCCTTAATTTTTCTAATTTTTCTGTAATTTCCTTACTAAATAATGATCGAAATCCTAGCTTGTGCTCTAATTCCTTCTTAATTTTATTTCGTACATTGTTTTCCATTCCCTGTACTTCAATTTCAAGTTCCCGCGCTGACTTTCGCAAAGCACCTTGTCCGAAGATTGCCCATTGCTCTGTATAATCTGATGTAGCTACATAAATTTGAGTATCAATTTTTTTTAACTCAATCGCAAGTTGTTCAATTTTCTCATCTGCAGTTTGATTTTTCCTTGTAAAAATAACTTCTACTTTAGATTGTTTTGTTTTTTTCTCTATCCCGTATACAAAGTGTGCATCAAATACAACGATAACTCTTGTCCCCGTATATCCTTGATAATCAGCCATTTTATCTATAAGCAAATCCCGTGCTGTTTGCAAGTCTGATTCCTTGAGTTTTTTCAATTCGACCCACGCACCGATAATATTGTAGCCGTCCACAATTAAAATATCTTTCATTATTACTCACCCAAAGGGTTTCTCTTTCGGTATACCTCATACATTAACAAGCTTGCAGCAACTGAAGCGTTTAAGGATGTGACTTTCCCAGCCATCGGCAAACGAACAAGAAAATCACACTTCTCCGTAATAAGACGACTGATTCCTTTACCCTCACTTCCTATTACTAAAGCAATTGGCATTGTTCCATCCAGATTTCGATAATCATCTTTTCCCTTTGCATCCGTCCCTGCAATCCAAACGCCTCGTTCTTTTAATTCTTCAATAGTTCTAGCAAGGTTAGTGACACGAACTACAGGGATATACTCAATAGCTCCAGTGGAAGCTTTGGCTACCGTTGCTGTCAAGCCTACCGCTCGTCGCTTAGGAATAATAATACCATGAGCCCCTGATGCATCTGCTGTTCTCATGATAGAACCAAGATTATGAGGATCTTCAATTTCATCTAATAATAAAAAGAATGGCTCCTCATTTCGTTTTTGAGCTAAGGAAAATAAATCATCTAATTCAGCATACTGATATGCTGCAACCTGAGCAATTACGCCTTGGTGGTTCCCCTCTGCAAGCTGATCTAATTTCTTTTTAGGGGAAAATTGAACGATTACCCCTTTTTCTTTAGCAAGTTGCAGTAATGTTTGTATCTGTCCCTTTGCCGAGCCTTCCGCTACCCAAATTTTATTAATGTCCCGTCCGGAGCGTATTGCCTCCATTACAGGATTACGTCCGATAATATATTCATGATTCATCTGAATTGCTTCCTTTCTTCTCCTCTACTATTGATATAGCCGATGAGATAAGTTCTTCCAGTCTTTCTTGATTTTGCAATAAATAATGATAGCCAAGCAGAGACTCAAATGCTGTACTGTATCGGTACGTTTGCACATCTGTATTTTTAGGGATAGTACCTGATTTTGCATTTCGTCCTCTCATCACTACTGCATGCTCTTCTTCTGTTAAAGAACTCTTTTCTAAGAGATAATGAATAATTGCTGCTTGTGCTTTTGCAGAAACATAATGTGTTCCTAAACGATGCAACTGATTAGGTCGAATATTCCCATTGGATAAAAGGTGATGACGGATATATTGCTCATACACCGCATCACCCATGTAAGCCAAGGCCAAACTATTCAGTTGCCTTACATCTAGTTTCGTCATGTTTATCCTCTTTTCCATCTTGTTCCTTGCGGCGTATCCTCCAAAATGATATGAAGGCTCTTCAATTGATCTCGAATTTGATCAGCTAAGGCGAAGTTACGATTTTTACGAGCTTCAATACGCTTTTGAATCAAAGCTTCTATATCCTCATCCAACAGTTCCTCTTGTTCATTTAATTCCATTCCTAGTACTATGAATAACTGTTCAAATTCATTCAGGTATGTTTCAATGACTTCTTTTGATGTATGCTTTTCTAATAAATATTGGTTTGCATGATTAGCCAAATTATACAATTCAGTAACAGCATTCGCAGTATTAAAATCGTCATCCATTGCCGCTTCAAATTTTTGACGGAACTCTAGAATTCCTGCTATCTTCATGTCATTATTCTCCGTCAAATTCGTACTTGCTTCCATACGATGCTTCAAGTTTTGATAGGATGTTTTAATTCTCTCCAATCCATTTTTGGTGCTTTGTAACAACTCTTCACTGAAATTAATAGGATGACGATAATGCACTGATAACATAAAGAAACGAATAAGCTGCGGGTCATACTGTTTAATAATGTCGTGTACTAATACAAAGTTACCTAGTGACTTAGACATTTTCTCATTATTGATATTAATATATCCATTATGCATCCAATAGTTTGCAAAGGTTTTTCCTGTCAACGCCTCAGATTGTGCAATTTCATTTTCGTGATGAGGGAACGCCAAGTCTTGACCGCCGGCATGTATATCTATAGTATCTCCTAAATATTTTCGAGCCATTGCAGAGCACTCAATGTGCCAGCCCGGTCTCCCCTTTCCCCATGGACTTTCCCAATAAATTTCTCCTTCTTTAGCAGCCTTCCAAAGAGCAAAATCTAAAGGGTCATGTTTCTTTTCGCCTACTTCGATACGCTCTCCTAAACGGAGTTCCGTAATAGATTGATGAGATAATTTCCCATATTCATTAAATTCCTTTGTTTTATAATAGACGTCTCCAGCGGATTCATATGCGTATCCTTTTTCAATCAATTGCTGAATAAACTCAATAATAATATCCATATTTTCTGTTACACGCGGATGAACCGTTGCACGCTTGCAGCCAAGTGCCGTTACATCCTCAAAATACGCCTTAACAAAACGATCTGCAATCGTAGGAACATCTTCTCCCAATTCGTTCGCTGCTTTAATCAATTTATCATCTACATCGGTAAAATTAGATACATATTGTACTTCATACCCTTTATATTCAAGGTAACGACGGACAGTATCAAACACTATAGCTGGACGTGCATTTCCAATATGAATGTAGTTATATACAGTAGGGCCGCAAACGTACATCTTTACCTTATTTTTTTCAATCGGTTTAAACTCTTCTTTTTGACGAGTTAGCGTATTATAGAGATAAATAGTCATGTTAATCTTTCCTTTCTCTTAAATCCTCAAGTTGTTTTTTTAACTGTGTTAATTGCATTTCCATAGCTTTTAATTTATCTGCAATAGGATCCGGGAGATCTGAATGGTTTAAGTCTCTGTCAACTTTTACCCCGTCTTGGATAACGACTCGCCCTGGAATTCCAACTACTGTAGAGTTTGGGGGTACTTCCTTCAGTACGACTGATCCTCCCCCTATTTTGGCATTCTCTCCCACAGTAATAGAACCTAACACTTTAGCACCTGTGGCAATCAACACATTATCCTTGATTGTAGGATGGCGTTTTCCCTTCTCTTTTCCTGTACCACCTAATGTAACACCTTGATAAATAGTTACATTATCTCCAATAATACAGGTTTCTCCTATAACCACTCCCATACCATGGTCAATAAAAAATCTTCTCCCAATTTTAGCACCGGGATGAATTTCAATACCTGTAAAAAAGCGACTTACTTGTGAAATCACACGAGCGATAAAAAATAACCGCCAATTATAAAATGCATGAGCTATTCGATGAGCCCACAATGCATGTAATCCAGAATATGTCAGAATAACTTCTATATAACTTCTTGCCGCCGGGTCTTGTTCAAAGACGACTTCTATATCCTCCTGAAGTCTCTTAAACATACATTTTCCCCCTTTTAATTTTATATAATCGGCTCTTTGATAATTGTAGCAAGGTTCTATAGTATCTATATAAGCATTACAAAAGAAATAAACAACAAAAAGGCGTCTCTGCATGAAGACAGAGACGCCTTGGGTTAAGCGCGGTTCCACTCTGTTTAGATGAATAAATTACCTTCACCTCAACTTAATTTTGCATAACGGCTTTCCACCGCTTCTACTTACTCCGAGTTCAGTAGAAGGCTCAAAGGTGCATTTCAAAAATTTTCTCTTAAACCACTTACAGCCGAAGGTGGTTCTCTCTGGAAAGAGGAAAATTTTTTACTTCTCCTTCTCGTCGCTTTTTATATAGATTTTTATAATACTGTTAGTATATTACAGTTTTCAGCAAAAAGTTAATCAATAACAGCAGCAATCCTAGTCATTATTTTATCTTTACCAAGTAAAGCAATTGCTTTTGGTAAGTCAGGACCATGTGTTTGCCCGGTTGTTGCAACTCGAATCGGCATAAATAGTTTTTTACCCTTTTGACCAGTTTGTTTTTGTGTTGCTTTTATAGCTGATTGTACAGCATCTGCCGTTAATATTTCAAGTGTTTCAAGCTGAGCTGCAAATGTACTCAATACTGTTGGTACCTGTTCTTCATTCAGCACCATTTGTGCTTCTTCATTATATTCCAGTTGTTCTTTAAAGAATACTTTAGATAACTCCACGATTTCAGCACCATAACTCATTTGATCTTGGTACAACGCCACTAAATCATGAATCCAAGCACTCTCTTGTTCGCCCATATTAGCACTCACTAAACCAGCTTCGATCAAATGAGGCAAGCTTAACTCTATTACACGGTTTACATCTTGCTTTTTAATATACTGGTTGTTCATCCATTTTAGTTTTTGTGTATCAAATACAGCTGGAGATTTTGATAAACGAGCCGGATCAAACATTTCAATGAATTGTTCTTTTGTGAAAATTTCTTCTTCTCCTACCGGAGACCAGCCAAGTAATGTAATAAAGTTTAATAATGCTTCTGGTAGATACCCAAGGTCATCATATTGTGAAATAAATTGAAGAACCGACTCATCACGTTTGCTTAACTTCTTTCTATTCTCATTTACAATCAACGTCATATGACCGAATTGAGGAGGTTCCCAACCAAACGCCTCATAAATCATCTGTTGCTTTGGGGTATTTGAGATATGCTCTTCACCTCGAAGAACATGGGTAATCTCCATTAAATGATCATCAATAGCAACAGCAAAGTTATATGTAGGGATGCCGTCTCGTTTAATGATGACAAAATCACCCATCTCGTTTGTATTAAAGGTAATTTCACCTCTTACCATATCATGAAATGTGTAATCTTGATTTTCTGGAACACGGAAACGAATACTTGGTACACGCCCATCTGCCTCAAAAGCCTGGATTTCTTCTTCAGTCAGATTGCGATGCTTACCAGAATAACGAGGTGTTTCGCCGCGACCCATTTGCTCTTCCCGTTCTGCTTCTAATTCTTCTTCATTCATATAGCATTTATATGCCAAGCCGCGTTCTAATAATTCATTATAATATTTCTTATAAATATCTAAGCGTTCCGTTTGACGATAAGGACCATAATTCCCTGGCTTATCGACACTTTCATCCCACTCAATACCAAGCCACTTTAAATATTTTAATTGGCTCTCTTCTCCACCTTGCACATTACGCTTTAAATCCGTATCTTCAATTCGGATTATAAAATCACCATTATGGTGCTTGGCAAATAAATAATTGAATAACGCTGTTCTCGTATTTCCAATATGTAAATGTCCTGTTGGACTTGGAGCATAACGTAATCTTACTTTTTTTGACATGGATGACACCTTCCGTCTTAATTTGTGTACTGTAAGCTTATATCATATAGACAGACAGTAAAGTTTCCTCAAAAAAATGTAGGCTGCCTGTTAATTTCACTAGTCATCGGTGAGTAATTCCTCACCAACACCAGTTCTATCCTTATAAGTTTATTACTTTTTTTTCAATAACACAATTGCTTGAGAAGCAATTCCTTCTTCACGTCCTGTAAATCCAAGCTTTTCTGTTGTCGTAGCCTTTACATTGACATTTTCAAGAGGAGTTTGCAATAACTCACTAATACGATGACGCATTTCTTCTATATAAGGTGCCATTTTAGGCTTTTGAGCGATAATAGTACAATCTACATTTCCTAGCTCATACCCTTTTTCACTCACAAATTCCCACACTTTTTCAAGTAAAATTGCCGAATCTGCATCTTTAAAAGCTGGATCTGTATCGGGAAAATGCTTACCAATATCACCTGCAGAAATTGCTCCTAAGCAAGCATCTGTAATGGCATGCAATAATACATCTGCATCTGAATGACCAAGCAATCCCTTTTCATACGGAATAGTAATCCCGCCAAGAATAAGCGGGCGCCCCTCTGCAAAAGCATGTACGTCAAATCCTTGTCCAATTCGAAACATCTTTACCCTCCTTAACTTCTCTTCAAAAAACTTTCTGCCACCAGTAAATCATCTGGTGTCGTTACTTTTATGTTATAATAACTTCCTTCTACTACTCCTACCTGCTTACCTAACCGTTCCACCAAACTGGCGTCATCCGTGCCAAGAAACGCTTCCTGACGTGCTTGTTCATGAGCCTCCACTAAAGCAGAAAGTCGAAAAGCCTGTGGTGTTTGCACCGCCCACAAGCTGGAACGCTCCACTGTTTCCTGAACTGTTCTGTCTTGAACACGTTTAATAGTATCCTTTACAGGGACTGCACAAATGGCTGCTTCATACTCTTCAGCAGAATGCAAAACAGTATCAATAATCTCTTGGGTTACAAATGGTCGTGCCCCATCATGTACTATGACAAACTCTCCGTCCTGTACCTTCATCAAGCCATTATATACGCTGTCTTGCCGTTCAGCTCCACCGGGAACAAATATTACTTTCTTGTTAAGACGGTATTTTTCTATAAACTGACGAAAAATATCCTGTTCTTGTTCATTTATAACTAGTATAATTTGCTTACATTTTATATCTCTTTCAAACACTTTTAATGTGTGAACAATAAGCGGGATGGAGGCTACTTCTAAAAAGAGTTTGTTCTTTCCTGCCCCCATACGTTTCCCTTGTCCCGCTGCTGGAATGATTAATGTGTAATTCATTTGGATACCTCTTATATTACAATGCTTTTTCTAGCAGTTTTCGCTTTGCAAAGATCATTCTTCCCGCTGATGTCTGTAACACGCTAGTAACGAGAACATCAATTTGTGTACCTATGTACTGACGCCCATCTTCCACAACAATCATCGTTCCATCATCCAAATATGCAACTCCTTGATTATGCTCTTTACCGTCCTTTACTACATAAACGCTCAACTCTTCACCAGGAAGAACAACTGGCTTAATAGCATTTGCTAAATCATTAATATTTAAGACTGCAACTCGTTGCAGCTCACATACTTTATTTAAATTAAAATCATTCGTTACTACTGTACCGCCTGTAATCTTTGCCAGCTTTACAAGCTTGCTGTCTACTTCTTGAATATCCTCAAAGTCACCTTCATAAATTTCAACTTTAACTGAAAGCTCTTTTTGAATTTTGTTTAAAATATCCAAACCTCTTCGGCCACGGTTCCGTTTTAATGCATCTGAAGAATCAGCAATATGCTGCAGTTCCTCTAATACGAACTGAGGAATGACCAAAACCCCTTCTAAAAATCCGGTTTGACAAATATCTGCAATTCTTCCGTCAATAATTACACTGGTATCTAGAATTTTAAAATTAGCAGAACGGCTTTCCGGCTCTTCCTCTGTATTCTTCTTTTTACCTGCTCTTTGCAATAATGTCACAAGCTCATTTCGTTTTTTAAATCCTACCTGAAATCCTAAGTATCCAAGCAAAATAGTCACAAAAATTGGTAAAACCGTACTTACGACTTGAATAGAAATATACTTGACAGGGTAAAGAAGTAAATAAGCTAATATAAGTCCGAAAATGAGGCCTAAGCTTCCAAATAACACATCTGTTACAGGTGCTTTTACTAATGCTTCTTCAACATATTTTATAAGATGAACAATATAGTCCACCAACCAAAATGTAGTAATAAATAAAATAGCCGCTCCGATAATAGCTCGAACATAGGATTCTTCCAGCCAGCCTATAGAACCGACATTTAACAGATTGACAACTTTGGGTATAAAGAAAATACCCAATGTACCGCCTACGATTAGAAAGAAAATCTGTACAACCCGTTTTAACATTCAACCACCTCCTACTCATTATTGACAGTCTATTTCAATTGAAAACGTCGAATGAGAAAACAGAAAAGACTTTCATGATTTGCTTACCAATATATCATAACACATTTTGGAAATGTTGGATTTAGTTATCTTGTTACACGAATTTAATATTCTTAATTATGACGGCTGATATAAAGTTGTTCTTGTATTCGTTTCAGCCCCTCACGGATTTTTTTGGCTCGGACTTCTCCAATTCCTTCTACTTCATCTAAGTCATCCATCGTCGCCTTGCAAATACCTTTAAGATTCTTGAAACAGTTAATCAAATTCTCAATGACAAGCGGCGGCAATCGTGAAATTTTCCCTAAAATCCTATATCCTCTTGGCATTACAATCTCTTCCAAGTTAATTTGTCCTGGGTAACCAAGCAACCTTATTATATCTGTATCCTCCAGTAATGCTAGGTTAGACAACTCTTGCAGCTTTTTTAAGATTTGATAGTGATCTTGTGTTTTTTCATAATGATAATCCTTAATAAGTAACGCTGCTTCTTCTTCTAAATCTGCCAAAAGCTCTGTCAGCTGGAGACGAATTAATCTTCCCTCTGTGCCAAGTTCATTGATATAACTAAAGATTTCATTTTTTATACGAAGAACCATTTCCACACTATGAAGAACATGTAGCACTTCAGACAGTGTCACTACCTCTTCAAATTCCAATACACCAAGATTTGTGATCCCTTCATTCCATACAATCTTATATTTTTCAAGGGTTTGAATCGCTTGATTTGCTTTTGTTAAAATCACTCCCATATCCTTTAATGTATAACGTAAATTGCTTTGATATAGGGTAATTACATTCCTTCTTTGTGAAATAGCTATTACGAGACTTCCTGTTTGCTTCGCTACCCTTTCTGCAGTACGATGACGCATGCCCGTTTCCATAGAATCAATTGCAGCAGCTGGCATCAATTGAGCATTAGCGATTAAAATTTTGCTCCCTGTCTCATTCAAAATGATAGCACCATCCATTTTTGCCAGTTCATATAAACTTGCAGGAGAAAAGGGGCAATTAATATGAAACCCTCCATCTACAATTCCTTTAATCTGATCGTTATAGCCTAAAACAATTAGCCCTCCGGTTTCTGCACGCAATACATTATCAATTCCTTCACGAAGAGGTGTACCCGGAGCTACGAGCTGTAAAATATTGATAATACTCTTTTTTTGCTTGTTTTCCTCCATTTACTATCCTCCTAACGTATATCGAAGAGCTTCTCCGATGTTAGATACACCTACTACCTCAATATCGTCAGGTACAGTCCAGCCTCCTAAGTTCTTTTGTGGTATCACCGCACGTTTAAATCCTAACTTAGCCGCTTCCTGTACCCTCTGTTCTATCCTTGATACTCTGCGCACTTCGCCTGTTAAACCAACTTCTCCAATTACTACGTCTGTTGGTGCAGAAGCTTTATCACGGAAGCTCGAAGCAATACTTAAGGCAACTGCAAGATCAACGGCTGGTTCATCTAATTTCAATCCTCCTGCTACCTTTAAATATGCATCTTGATTTTGCAACAACATTCCTGCACGTTTTTCTAACACAGCCATAATAAGCGATACTCGATTATGGTCAATACCAGTTGCCATTCTGCGAGGATTTCCAAAGCTGGTTGGAGAAATAAGGGCTTGCACCTCTACTAAAACCGGACGTGTCCCTTCCATTGAAGCAACTACCGTTGAACCGGCTACTCCAACAGGCCGTTCCTCTAAAAAAATTTCTGAAGGATTCAAGACCTCCTGCAAACCAAGCTCCTTCATTTCAAAAATTCCAATTTCATTAGTAGAACCAAAACGATTCTTTACTGCTCTTAAAATTCGATATGTATGGTGACGTTCTCCTTCAAAATACAAAACAGCATCTACCATGTGTTCTAATAATCTAGGTCCTGCAATGGACCCTTCTTTTGTGACATGACCAACAATAAAAATAGGAATACCCTTTGTCTTTGCCAATTTCATAAGCTCAGATGTACACTCCCTTACTTGGGAGACACTTCCTGGTGCAGAAGTAATATGCGAAAGATAAATAGTTTGAATAGAATCTATCACAACGAAAGCAGGCTGCACTTCATCGATATATTTTGAAATATATTCTAAATCTGTTTCAGATACAACATACAAGTTATTACTTTGTACATCTAAGCGATCTGCTCTTAATCTAATTTGTTTTGCGGACTCCTCACCAGATATATATAACACTTTATATGAGCTATCTGCTAACTGAGACGATACTTGTAGTAATAAAGTAGACTTTCCAATTCCTGGGTCTCCTCCTATTAGTACAAGGGAACCATTCACAATTCCTCCCCCAAGCACGCGGTTTAATTCTTGAAACCTTGTGAAAATACGGGCTTCCTGCTTCGTTTCCACTTCCATAAGAGGACGAGGCTTTGCAAATTCAGACTGCAAACCTGTATTAAATGTCAGTCGTTTCGATGTTGTTTGTGCTTCTAACTCTTCAACTAATGTATTCCATGCACCGCATCCAGGACATTTTCCCATCCATTTAGCCGATTCATAGCCACAAGACTGACAAACAAATTTTGTTTTTCTTTTCGCCATATTTCAGCCCATCCTTTATTATATATACTTATCCTTATGTTACCAAGTTTATCCATTGTAACAATATAAGAAAAGAGGCTACATCAGCCTCTTTTCTTTTTCTTATTTTACCTTTTCTACGCTTTGAACGACAAATGATTCACCTTCTACATCAAGTACAACTTTCTGTCCTTTTTCAATTGTACCTTTCAAAAGTTCCTCAGATAATCTGTCTTCAATATGCTTTTGAATGGCTCTGCGCAACGGACGCGCTCCATATTCTGGATCAAACCCTTCATCTGCAATTTTTTCAATGGCTGCATTCGTTAGATATAGCTCCATCTCTTGCTCTTGCAAGCGTTTTGTTAACTGATTTACCATCAAAGTAACAATCTCTTTAATATGCTTTTTCTCTAAAGAATGGAATACGATAATCTCATCGATACGGTTTAAAAACTCTGGACGAAATGCTTTCTTTAATTCATCCATTACTTTATTTTTCATATCTGCATAATCACGGCTTTCATCTTGAATATTAAAGCCGAGATATTTATTTCTTTTCAGTGTATTGGCCCCTACATTCGATGTCATAATGACGATAGTATTTCTAAAATCAACTGTACGTCCCTTAGAGTCTGTTAAACGACCATCCTCTAATACTTGAAGAAGGATATTAAATACATCGGGATGTGCTTTCTCTATTTCATCCAATAAAATGACTGAATATGGTTTGCGGCGTACTTTTTCTGTCAACTGACCGCCTTCCTCATATCCAACATATCCAGGAGGTGAACCAACGAGACGGGAAGTAGCATGTTTCTCCATGTACTCTGACATATCCACACGAATCATAGCATCTTCATCACCAAACATAGATTCTGCCAAGGCACGTGCTAATTCCGTTTTACCAACTCCTGTAGGTCCTAAAAAGATAAATGAACCAATTGGGCGTTTTGGATCTTTTAATCCAGCTCTTGCACGTCGTACTGCCTTAGCAACAGCTATAACTGCTTCCTCTTGACCTATCAAGCGATCATGTAAAATTGTTTCAAGATTAAGCAGCTTTTCTGTTTCTGTTTGTGCAAGCTTTGAAACAGGAATACGAGTCCATGTAGATACAACATTAGCAATGTCCTCTACTGTCACTTCTGAATTTTCTTTTCCTTGCTTTTCTTTCCAAATTCGCTTCGTATCTTCTAATTGCTCTCGTAAACGTTGTTCTGTATCACGTAAAGAAGCCGCTTTTTCAAACTCTTGACTTTGTACAGCTGCATCCTTCTCTTTGCGGACCTCCTCCAGCTTTTGCTCTAATTCTTTTAGATTCGGAGGTGTTGTGTAGGAACGTAAACGTACTTTCGAAGCTGCCTCATCAATAACATCAATAGCTTTATCAGGTAAGAACCGATCTGTAATATAACGGTCTGAAAGCTTAACCGCTTCAATTATAGATTCATCAGTGATAGAAACACGATGATGTGCTTCGTAACGATCACGTAATCCTTTTAAGATTAGAATAGTTTCTTCCAAAGTCGGCTCATCTACTTGAATTGGTTGAAAACGACGTTCCAAGGCTGCATCCTTCTCAATATATTTACGGTACTCATCTAATGTTGTAGCACCAATACATTGTAATTCTCCACGAGCCAATGATGGTTTTAATATATTAGAAGCATCAATAGCCCCTTCTGCCCCACCAGCTCCAATTAAGGTATGAAGCTCATCAATGAATAAAATAATATTTCCTGCTTGGCGAATTTCATCCATTACTTTTTTTAAACGATCTTCAAACTCACCACGATATTTTGTACCTGCTACCACCGTTCCCATATCTAAGGTCATAACACGTTTATCGCGTAAAATTTCTGGCACTTCATTATTTACAATTTGTTGGGCAAGTCCTTCAGC
Source organism: Bacillus sp. 165 (assembly GCF_017742235.1). GTDB lineage: Bacteria > Bacillota > Bacilli > Bacillales > Bacillaceae_G > JAGHKQ01. Next base: position 3,157 of record NZ_JAGHKQ010000015.1, on the reverse strand, counting down.
AATCGCTGTTTTTCCAACTCCAGGCTCACCAATTAATACTGGATTATTTTTAGTTCTGCGACTTAATACTTCAATAACCCGTTGAATTTCACCGCTTCTCCCAATAACAGGATCAAGACGTCCTTCACGAGCAATCACAGTTAAATCACGTGCCAAGCTATCTAAGGTTGGTGTATTTGCGTTTGTTGTTGTGCCATTTTGATGACCTGAAGAAGACTCATTACTTCCCAATAATTGTAATACTTGTTGTCTTGCTTTATTTAAACTCACACCAAGATTATTTAATACACGTGCCGCTACACCCTCACCCTCACGAATTAAACCGAGCAATATATGTTCTGTACCTACATATGAATGTCCGAGTTTTCTAGCTTCATCCATTGAAAGCTCAATGACTTTCTTTGCACGCGGAGTATAATGTACTGTTTGAGATGTATCTTGCCCTCTGCCAATCAATGCTTCTACTTCTTTTTGAATTTTTTCAGGGCTTAGTCCCAAAGCACTTAATGCTTTTGCAGCAATTCCTTCTCCTTCACGAACTAAGCCAAGCAATATATGCTCAGTTCCAATATTATTGTGACCAATGCGAATTGCTTCCTCTTGTGATAAGGCTAATACCTTTTGTGCTCGTTCCGTAAATCTTCCAAACATCATATTCTTCAGCCTCCTACACCATGATTTTTATCTTGCTCAAGCAACAATCTTTCACGAATTAACGCCGCCCTGCGGTAATCCCGCTCTTCCGGACGTAATGGCTCTCCCACATATTGAGTAAGAATGCCTGGTTGCGTTAAAATCATAAGTTCATTCAAAATATTTTTAGAAATATTTTTGATATATCCAATATCAATTCCTAAGCGAACATCAGATAAACAGCTCGCTGCTTCATTCGATTCAATCAATCGGCTGTTTACCAATATCCCTAAGGAACGATATACTTTATCCTCTAAAGGAATAGGGGAGGTCTTCATTAAAGCTTCTCGAGCAGAACGCTCTTGCTCAATAAGCTGCTGAACTACACTTTTTAAATCTTCAACAATCTCTTCCTCTGATTTCCCTAATGTAATCTGATTCGAAATTTGAAAAATATTACCAACAGCTTCGCTTCCCTCTCCATACATGCCCCTCACTACTAGCCCAAGTTGATTAATAGCAGGAATAATACGTTTCATTTGCTGAGTCAAGACTAATGCAGGCACATGCATCATAACAGAAGCACGAAGACCTGTACCTACATTTGTTGGGCAACTTGTTAAGTAGCCGTATTCTTCATCAAATGCATATTCTGCTTTTTCTTCAATCCAATCATCTAAATGATTTGCAATTTCCAGCGCTTCAGATAATTGAAATCCTGGTGCTAAGTACTGAATCCGTATATGGTCTTCTTCATTTATCATTATGCTGATTTTCTCGTTTTCAGATAATAAACAAGCTCCGGAATAAGAATTCTCTGCCAAATCTGGACTGATAAGATGTTTTTCTACCAATACTTTCCTTTCAATCGGCTGTACTTCTGACATCTTTAGCAACTCTAATTTACCAAAGGAAAGAAACGGTTGATAAGAAAGCTTCTCTTCGCACATATCAATAATTTCTTTTGCTTCTTTACTAGAAAATAAAGTTGGAAAGGAATAGTTTTGCAAATTTCTAGCAAGGCGAATTCGACTACTTAATACAATATCTGAAGCTGGACCTTCTTCTATCATCCATGGACTAATAGCTTGATTAATGATGCGATCTAGTGACATGGAACTATTCCTCCTCCCTATGTGCACTTAATTGCTTTTCAATAATTCGAATTCTATCTCGCATTTCTGCTGCCTGTTCAAATTCCTCCTGCTGAATATGTTTTTGAAGCATCTGTTTTAACTCATCTAATTCTTTGCGAAGGTGTATATTTCCTCCCATCCGCTTTGGAATTTTCCCTTTATGCAAGGTATTTCCTCCATGAACTCTCTTTAATATCGATTCAAGCTGAGCTTTAAACTCTTTATAACAATGAGAACATCCAAACTTTCCTATTTTCGTAAATTGCTGATACGTCATCCCGCACTTTGAACACTGCGGCATAGGCTTTTGTGAGAATGCATTAACTTTCTTGTCGGCAAATGATTGTTCTGTATTTAACAACCCCGCTAATAAATTATGAATCGAGAAACCAGGATTTCCAGAAGATAAGAACATATCTCCTTTATGCTGAGCGCATGTGTCACAAATATGGATTTCTGTTTTTTCTCCATTTACTACTTTTGTAAAATGTAAAGTAGCTGGTCGTTGTTTACATTCTTGACAAATCAAAGAACACACCACCTTTACTACAACAAACTTATTTGTATTTCAAGCTAGTAAGCATTGCTTTTAACATACGTGCACGTAGCTCATCCCGATATGGGAGCTCCGCTAATAAAACGGAACGATCAAGTACACTAAGCATTAATTTACCTTCACGGCTGGTAATGACCGTTTCTTCCATTAATGTTTGTATTACACTTTCAGCATTAAATTGAGAAATACTATTCTTAATAATACGAAGCATCTGTTCAATTAGATGGATATCCTCATGTAAATTCACCTTAATAATGCGAATATATCCTCCGCCTCCTCGTTTACTCTCAACTATAAAACCGCGTTCTAATGTAAAACGAGTATTTATAACATAATTAATTTGAGACGGCACACAATCAAACTTGTTCGCAATTTCACTTCTTTTGATTTCTGCTATGTTATTTCCGTTTAAGTCAATAACCTTTCTTAAATACTGTTCGATGATATCAGATATATTTCTCATTCACCTTCCACCTTTATTGACTTTGACTATCTTTGACTATAATTATATACGTATTATAAAATTTTTCAACTCATTTGTACTTCATCAATAGCCTAGCCAATTTTCATAACGATTCATACTATAAAAATGAGAAATCTGTAACTTTATATTTATGTGCAGCGAAAATAAATATGATGGCAAATCTATGGAGAAAAAATATATATTCTGTTTAGATATGTATATATGGAGTATACGGATTTTACTACTATGAAATAAAGTCGAGCACTTTCTAACAATAAGAGCTGTGCATTAATGTAGGATCCATGTTTACTGTTGAGGATTCGATGCTGAAGAAAAGAAGATAACTATAATAAAAAAACCAGTCAATTT
>NZ_JAGHKQ010000014.1 GCF_017742235.1 Bacillus sp. 165 | reverse complement strand
CCATAAAAGTGTTTGACTTGCTCATTTAAAACTTGACGTTTGTTTCTTGTTTTGTTCAGTTTTCAAAGAACTACTGTGCCGCTCGAAGCGACTTTACCATCTTATCATTGTGACAACTTCTTGTCAACATTTTTTAAAATTTGTTTCTGAGCATTTTTATTTATGTCAGAAGCAACGTTATTTATATTAACAGTATAAACAAGCTATGTCAACACTTTATATAAAATAAAATTCGATTAAACAATTATGTTGAAATTCGATTAAAACGAACGCTTATTGTATAGCAACTATACAAAAGGACAACAGTGAGTAGTCCAAATAGCATTAACAGACATTATTAAAGTGATTCAAAACTCAATATGGCAGAGCACCTTCAATTGAAGGGATTTTTCACAAAATATTTTCCGGCATCTTCTACAAATAAACAGATTTTCAAAAACCATCCAAGCAGAAACATAAAGGTAGCTATACTCGCACTCTCTATCATTAGAATAGTGTTATTAAATTCGGCAAGTATTCCGCTAACATAGGAATGAATACGATTGAACGGCAGCTGTAGTGGTGTAAGGATTGTAGGAAACTCTTTACCGATACCACCACTCCTCCTCACCTTTCTTATAAACGAATAGATTTCATCCAGTGCATGAGGAAGGGATACTCTTTACGCAAGGCATTAGAAATGACTATAGTCCACTATGCCACAGTTTTCTATTGGATACATAACATTTTATTGGCTTTAAAATCGATAACTTTTAAAAAGTTTTCTCGTATCATTAAAATGGTCGAGACTTATTTCTTGTATTCCAAAAAGAAAACGGAATATCAACGTGTAAAACCTCGTAAGTGTGACAGTGCTTCTCAATTTTGAGCATCAGTAAAGAACAAGTCTGTGCGTTGATTATGAGAAACTCTCAAAAACTAAATTATTCTAAAGTCATTGGACAAGAGCTTTTTGTAAAATTCCACTTAGACAAAGCAATCAGCTCCAGACTGTCTAGATCGAATATTGTTTGCACAGATGCATCAAGTACATTCAAAACCTATGTAAAAGAAAAAGGCTATGTTCTAAAAGATTGTTGCTCATAAGGGGTCCCACAGTTAAAATACGGATATCATATGCAATCATCTATACAGTCTATTGTCATTACCCTTTCTGCCAAACGTTGCTTTCCGATAACCGACTATATGTAAACTAAAAATACAAGGAAATTATGGATTACAGCTATGAAAAGTTTCTTAATTACTTAGACATGGGAAGAGAAATCGAGTTTATTTATGAAGGAGAAAACTATTATATTGGTTGTGGTACAGGAACCTGTATGTTTTGGAAAGCCTATGACTCTACAAGTGAAATTGTGGATGAAACTGTTGAGAACTTACTCAAAAGGTGAAACTTAATGGAAAATCAATTCAAGAAGTATGGAGCTTGATTGAAATTGACCATGTTTTTTAAATCGTAACTTCTACTCTCTTAGCGTATTGAAATAGTAGCGTTTTAACGTCAGAACCTCTAATAGAAGCCATTCTCACAAACAAAGCCAAAATTATCACGCAGTAGCAGCAATCTTTGCGAACTGAGCCAAGAAAAAAGATCAGAACAGTACCCCTTCAAATCTGATAGCAAGGAATCTACCATATTCAAACTAACAATAACTATCGTAGCCATTTAAAAAGGTGGATGGATAGATTTAATAGCGTTACAACCAAACACCTTACTCAAGGTTTAAACTAGTTTCATTCTCTCTACTCAACCAGGTTCTATGATGATTCTACAACAGTAAACGAATTGGCTATTAATAGTTGTTTGTTATGCACCAATGCTATTTAATTAAGATATTATCGACATTTAAATTATAGTTGAAAAGAGTTAGATAAAATGAAAGAGTTTATTATTGCTGGTAAGCACGGATTCATACGAATTGAATTAAATGAAGTTTATGGATTTCCAAATGAAACAAGTTATTTAGGCGGTTATGATGTAAAAGGAAAAATCAAAAACCATATTTTTAAAGCATCGTTTCAAGATCTCATTTAAAATCAAGCACAAAAAAACCAGTCAATTTGACTGGTTTTTTTGTGCCTAGCGACGTCCTACTCTCACAGGGACAAGGTCCCAACTACCATCGGCGCTGAAGAGCTTAACTTCCGTGTTCGGAATGGGAACGGGTGTGACCTCTTCGCCATCATCACTAGACCTATTAGAGACAGAAGTTATTCTACCAAAAGGCAGAAAGCCTGTCAAGAGAAAACTTCGTTCTCTCAAAACTAGATAACGTCATCATTTTGGTTAAGTCCTCGATCGAT
>NZ_JAGHKQ010000013.1 GCF_017742235.1 Bacillus sp. 165 | reverse complement strand
ATTTGAGGAGAATCTACATGGCCAAAAGAGAACGCCGAACCTTTACTGAAGATTTCAAGCAACAGATCGTGCAGCTTTACCAAAATGGAAAACCAAGAAAAGAGATTATTCGTGAGTATGATCTGACTCCTTCTTCTTTAGATAAGTGGGTGAGTCAGAGTCAACAAACAGGTTCTTTTAAGGAGAAAGATAATGTAACGGATGAACAAAAAGAATTGATGGAACTCCGTAAAAGAAATAAGCAATTAGAAATGGAAAATGATATTTTAAAGCAAGCTGCGCTGATACTAGGACGAAAGTAAATGTAATCAAGAATAACCAACACAAATACTCGATATCAGCAATGTGCCAAGTCCTACAAATCCCTAGAAGCACCTATTATTATGAGGCAACAGAAAGGATCGAGGAAGATTTCGTTACCTCTGATGTGGTCGATATTTTTCACGCAAGCCGTCAAAACTATGGAACACGTAAAATCAAAGTAGAATTAAAAAAGCGTGGTCTTATCGTTTCCAGACGAAGAATCGGGCGCATCATGCAGGAGCAGGGTCTAGTTTCTTCATACACAATCGCTCAATTTAAACCGCATGTAAAATCTTGTAATCAATCAGAACAGAAGAATGAACTGAATCGTGAATTCGATCAGGAACAAGAAATGGCCGCAATTGTTAGCGATTTAACATACGTAAGAGTGAATCAAAAATGGAATTACGTATGTGTCTTTGTCGATCTCTTTAATCGAGAAATTGTAGGTTGTAGTACAGGGCCAAATAAAGATGCATTACTCGTTTATCGTGCGTTAGCTTCTATTAAGGTCGACCTTAATAAGATACAGCTATTTCATACGGATCGAGGAAACGAGTGTAAAAATAAATTGATCGATGATGCCTTAAAGACATTTAATATACAACGATCCTTAAGCATGAAAGGCTGCCCGTATGATAATGCAGTAGCCGAAGCGACATTTAAAATCATCAAAACCGAGTTTGTGAAAGGCAGACACTTTACTAATTTAGAAGAATTAACAAGGGAATTACAGGACTATGTCCACTGGTTTAATAACATACGAATTCACGGAACCCTTGGATATGAAAGTCCGATTGATTATAAAGATAAACACCTTAAAAAAGTTGTCTAGTTTAGTGTTGACATACCATCTTTTAGATTTAATAAATTACTCAACCCTGAAATCTTTTTATGCCACGTTATATACAATTTTTCTAATGTAGTTAAATTACCTAAATCTAGTTCAACTTTTATTTCGCCAGTACCTAATTTTTTAAGATTCTTTAAAATATATAATTTCGATATATCTTCAATAAAATGGTTATTGATATACAATGCTTCGATATCTGGACATTCACTTAACAATGATAGATCTTTATATTTATCAAAGTTTTCGTTTATTTTTACTTCCTTAATTTCATAATCATTTATTAATTTGAAACAATTCTCTAAATTATTTTGATTCAAAATAACACATTTTGTTCCATCATTTGATTCAGTAACTTTAACATTATTAATTCGATAGCTTCTCATTTTTCTCACCTTTTATAATTATATACACTAAACCTGAATAGCTATATTTTATCATTTCCTTATGCAACTTTCCTGCCAATTAGTTGAATAAGAAAACTTAGAAACTACTTAGAGCCTTTTAATAAAAGGGTGTTTTTGTTGAAGCGTATTACATCGAAAATAAAATGTTAGGTTCATTATGGTGGCCAAGCATTATTTATAAACTCACTAACGCCTCCTGTAAGTTTGAATATAACTTTAAATTCTTTTTAAGAAAGAGACATATTTTAGTTGTCTTTTCTAATTTCTAAAACAAAGATATAAATTTCATCAAGAATGTTGATAAACCCACCAACATCTATTGTGTTGTCAATTACAGTCGACACATGTTGAAGTTGTTGCAAAATTAATATTGAAATAGATAGAAGCTCATTCTAACTTTAGTTTGGATGAGATTTTTTAAGAAATATAAAGTATATTTTATTGGAAATTTTGGATGGTTTATAAAAGGGGTACCCAAGTGGAACTTTACTCATTGGGTACCCCTTAGTCTTTATTTAAAACACTTTCGTAGTCCAATCCTCACAGTTCCAAATATCAGTCGCAATTTCACGATAGAAATCAGGTTCGTGGGATACCATTAAGATACTTCCGCGATATGCCTTTAAAGCACGCTTCAATTCTTCTTTTGCGTCAACATCCAAGTGATTGGTAGGTTCGTCTAGAATTAATAAATTCGTTTCTGTGTTTAAAATTTTACACAATCGAACTTTGGCTTTTTCGCCACCTGAAAGGACTTCGATTTTACTTTCAATATGTTTCGTCGTTAATCCACATTTTGCAAGAGCAGCACGGACTTCAGCCTGATTCATACTTGGGAACTCGCTCCAAATTTCTTCGATACAAGTGTTGTAGTTGGACTGTTTAACTTCCTGTTCGAAGTAACCGATGTATTGATACTCACCACGTTCCACTTTACCCGAAATCGGATTAATCAACCCAAGAATACTTTTTAAAAGAGTAGATTTGCCAATACCGTTTGCACCAACGAATGCAATTTTTTGTCCGCGTTCCATTTTCAAGTTCAGAGGGCGAGAAAGTGGTTCGTTGTAACCAATAACAAGATCTTCAGTCTCGAAAATCCAACGACTAGCTGTGCGAGCTTCTTTGAAATTAAACTCTGGTTTCGGCTTCTCTTTCGCCAATTCAATAACTTCCATTTTGTCGAGCTTCTTTTGACGAGACATCGCCATATTACGAGTCGCAACACTTGCCTTGTTACGAGCAACGAAATCCTTCAAATCAGCAATTTCTTGTTGCTGACGCTTATAAGCAGACTCTAGTTGTTGCTTCTTCATTTCATATATTTTTAAGAAGTTATCATAGTCTCCAACATAGCGATTCAACTCTTGGTTTTCCATATGATAGATCAAGTTAACAACATTGTTCAAGAATGGAATATCATGTGAAATCAAGATAAATGCATTCTCATATTCCTGTAAATAGCGCTTTAACCATTCGATATGCTGTTCATCCAAATAGTTCGTAGGCTCGTCTAGTAATAGGATTTCAGGTTTTTCTAGCAAAAGCTTAGCTAGCAAAACTTTCGTACGTTGCCCACCGCTTAGATCATTTACATCTCGATCGAGTCCAACATCGTCTAAGCCTAGACCACGAGCAACTTCCTCAACTTTTGAATTAATTTGATAGAAATCATTACTATCTAAAGTTTCTTGTAGCTCTCCAACCTCTGCAAGTAATGCATCGATATCAGCATCTTCATCACCCATTTTTGCATAAAGTTCATTGATCTCTGCTTCCGCATCAAATAGATATTGAAAAGCAGTACTCAAAGCGTCACGCATCGTAGTACCTTTTTGAAGTACAGCATGCTGATCTAAATAACCTACACGAACTTTTCGTGACCACTCAACTTTCCCCTCGTCGGGTTGCAACTTCCCAGTAACAATATTCATGAAAGTAGACTTACCCTCACCATTTGCCCCAACTAGTCCAACGTGTTCTCCTTTTAAAAGTCGAAAAGACACATCATTAAAAATCGCACGATCACCGAAACCGTGACTTAAATTTTGTACGTTTAATACGCTCATTTTTCTAACCCCTTATCTAATATCACATGTGGATATCTTACTAGATTTTGGCTGCTTTTTCTATCTTGAATTTATTTTTTGTAAAAAATGTAATTCAATTCTTGGGTTAAACTAAAGTCTGCCGTATCTTAATAAAATGAGATTATTGAATTATATATACTTGGGTGTATAAAAATTAGGTAAGAAACTATTATACAATCGAATCAGAAGGTAAGATATGAGTTATTCCTATGTGGGAATAAATGTAGAAAAAATAAAAAAATTGGTTGAGTTCTAAATTGAAATTTTTTTAAAACAATGGAAACTCATTAACACTTCATGTGTTGCGCCATATACTCTACACACGTGGAGTGTATGGCGCAACTCGTTTTAAAGTTTGTAAAGAACATTAAAAAAGTTTATGGAACTTTAAGAAGATGATCTTTGGTGTTGAACACGGGGCATCTTTTTTTTAGAAACAATTTCAATATAATGATTTGAATGTTAACAGGAGTAGCTTAAATGGTAGGATGAAAAATGTTGATAGCGTAAAAATCTATTGATTAAAAAATTAGTTACTATGTTACTAATTTATCTTATTTTCACTTTAAGGAGTGGGGAAAATTGTAAGTTGTAAACTTTCTACTCAATAGGTACTATTTTAGTATAGGACTGGAGGGCGTTATGGAAGAAAAAAAATGGTCGATTAGTTTAAGCTTACTTTTTTTATTGTTTGTATATGTACTTATTCACTTTGAAATAAATGCGAACAATATTGAAAATGCAGTTCAAAAATTACAGGGTCGAGAAGTAGACTCGAAGAAAAAACTTCATTTCGTACTTATTTCACAAGAGTTTGATAATCCGTATTGGAGAAAAGTACAGCAAGGAGCGAATGTTGCTGCAAAAAATTCTAACGTGAATGTTGAATATATTGGTCCTTTACGTACAAGTCCGGAAGAACAAATTAAATTATTAGAAAAGGCAATTGCTTCTCAGGTTGACGGGATTATCGTACAAAGTCTTGATGAGAAAACTTTTGCACCTGTAATTGATAAAGCGGTTTCGCAACATATTCCGGTTATTACAATTGATACAGATGCACCAAAAAGTAAGCGTATAGCGTATGTTGGTACGAATAATTTTAGTGCAGGAGAGCAGCTTGGTAAAATCGTTGCAGCAAAAACGAATGGTGTCGGAAAAATTGGGATTATTATAGGAAGTGAAAAATCAGAAAGTCAACAGATGAGACTAAATGGTTTTTTAAATGTTGTTAAGAAATATCCAAAATTACAAGTAAAAGCTATTGAAACCTCTAATATCTCAATTATTCAAGCAAAACTCCAAGCCGAGAATATGTTACGCAATAATACAGATGTTTCAATTATGGTTGGTACAAGTGCTTTAGATGCAATTGGGATTTTGAATGCGTCAAAAAATTTGAAGTTGAATAAAATTGAAATATTTGGATTTGATGATATTGAAGGTACACTTCAAGCAGTTCGGAACGAATCAATTAGAGCAACTGTTATTCAAAAGCCATATGAAATGGGCTTGCAATCTGTTCGATTATTGATAGACTCACTGCAAGGAAAAGTTATTGAGAAAGAAAATTTTACACCAACCGAGGTGGTGACGAAAGAAACGTTGGCCAGGAGGAGAAACGTTGAAAATTAGAACTAAGCTATTTATTTTCATACCTATTCTTGTTATTTTGTCAAATCTAGTTTCGTTTTTTATTTTTGAAAACAGCAAGAAAGTGCAAGAGAGTTATAATTTAATGATTAATGAAATTTTTTTATATAAGCAAATTTCTTTTGAAACACAAGAGAATTTACGATTATTAAGTAGTTATATTATTAATCCGCAGCCCAAAAACTATCAATCGATTTTAGAGCATAGAAGTAATCTCCAAAATTTAAAAAAGGAATTGTTAACACATAATGCCACCCAAAATAATCAACTTGTATTAGAAAACTTTACTCATATGATTGATTCGTTTTTAGAATTAGAAGCATCGATTACAAATAATCTTATTTCCCAAAATTTTTCAAGTTATACTGAACAATATCGCGATATAGAGAAAATATCAGGCTTTATTAGAGAAGATAGTCAGAATTTAGTTGATTTGGAGCTAAGTAATTATCAACCTATTTTTCTGAAAATTATTGCAAATAATCAGTCTATGAATCGATTAGGTGTACAGTTGTTTGTTATTACGACAGTTATTAGCATCGTTTTTGCAATATGGCTATCAAGGAGCATCGTCATTCCGATTAATCGTTTAGTTTATATGGCGAAGCAAATCGGAAAGGGGAATTTCAATGTAGCTCCTCCTACATTGTATCAAAATAATGAAATTGGTATTCTTGGTAAGATTCTCAGTGAAATGTCAAAGAACTTAAGTAATCTAATGACTAAAAATATTGAAATAGTGGAGAAGGACCGACTTGTAAAGGAGCTTGAATTAAAAGCTTTACAAAGTCAGATAAACCCACATTTCCTGTTCAATACGTTAAATGTTATATCTAAGTTAGCTTATATAGAAGGAGCCGAACAAACGAGTGATCTTACCGTATCCACTTCGAACTTGTTACGATATAATTTACGAAAACTAGATGAACCTGTATGTCTTTTAGAGGAAGTTCGAAATGCTGAAGAATATTTTTCGATTCAAAAGGCAAGGTTTAGAGATCGCGTACGTTTTGAATTAAATATAGAAGAGTCTTGCTTAGGATATAAAGTCCCCTGTTTAACTTTACAACCCCTTCTTGAAAATGCGTTTATACACGGTATTGAAGGGATGGAAAAAGGAGCAGTAATAGGTCTTAATATAAAAAATCGCGAAAAATATATTTACATTGAAATTTATGATAATGGTGCTGGTATGAATGAAGAGACTAAAGAGGCTCTTTTGACATCGTTTATGCCGATCATATCTCAAAAAAGCTCGACCGGATTGGGTACAACAAACGTTTTTAAACGCTGGCGCCTCTTTTACGGCACAGAAGATATTGTGGATATCGAAAGTGAAGTAAATAAAGGGACAACCATTATTTTAAAACTTCCTGTCTCATCATAATTTTATAATTAAAGGAGGTAGCTATGTACAGATTATTAATTGTAGATGACGAACCATTAGAGCGTGAGGGGCTTGAATTAATGATTAAGCGTTCTATGCCTAATCAATTCCAAATTGAACAAGCTGAAAATGGACGAATTGCGATTGAAAAATCAATCGAATATCAACCTCATATTATCTTTATGGATATCAAAATGCCTGGTATTCAGGGACTTGAAGCAGTTTCTGTTATAAAGCAAAAACTACCTGATACGAAAACCATCATTGTAACAGCATATGATTATTTTACATATGCACAAGAAGCGATTTCCTTAGGTGTAAAGGAATACATTTTAAAGCCTGCTAAAAAGGATCAAATCATTTCTTTACTTCAAAAGATGATCTCTGAAATTGAAGATGATCATAAGAAGAGATTACAAGAATTAAAATCGATTGAAAATTTATCCCTCATTCGCCCTTTAACGGAAAATGAATGTACGTTAATGTTAATGTTCAATACAGTTCAAGAACTAAATGTGAGTCAACTGTCTGAAATTCTTGGTTTTGAGATCAATTTAGGTTATGCAAGTGTCATTAAATTGCCAAAAGAAATTGTTCAAAATGAAAAGGAACAACGGAGAATATATGAATGTGTTAAGCATTTTATGAAATCCTCGAGAGTTTGTTTAGTTAGCCCAATAGTAGATGGTCAATTAGCCACATTTATTCCAGTACAGCTTAAGCAAGAAGATCTTCAAAAGCCTGTATTATATCAGGACGCTTTGAAGACGATTGAATATATAGAAAATCAAACAGGTTATAAAACGATGATTGGAATTGGTTCTTTAAAGCTAGGAGTTGAGGGGTTAAGACAATCTTATAAGGAAGCTTTATATGCAAGCTTAGAGTGTGAGGAATTAACACGAGTTTGTCTTTTTTCAGAGAAATTTACTTTGAGTATTTCAGATGAAGAAAAGCAAATTCTAATAGATTCATTTCGAAAAGCTGATTTAGAAGATGTTTTGAACCAATTCAATAATCTATTTGAAAGATTTATGAAATATGATGTTAAACAAGTTAGAACGGAATTACATTCTCTATTGAATCAAAGTGTTCAATTTCTTCGTAATTCATCGATTGAAGTTGAGAAATTTCATATCCCTGACTTAGATGATATTAGTCAATTGAAGAAGGCAGTGGAGCAACAAATAGTCAATTTGATTACAAAGATTGATCGAGAAAAAGAAATTAAGATGAATCATATGATGATATTGGCTAGGGAATATATTGCTCATCATTTTATTGAGGATATTTCATTAGAGCAGGTGGCCAATTATTTAAAGTTGAATCCATTTTATTTTAGCAAATTATTTAAAAAACAAACGGGAGAGACTTTCAGTGATTATTTAACGAATATGAGAATAAATAAAGCAAAACAATTAATGGAAAAAAGTGAATTGAGTTTAAAAGAAATTTGTTATCAAGTGGGCTATAATGATCCCAACTATTTTAGCCGAGTTTTTAAAAAATGTACAAACGAATCTCCTAAAGAATATAGGAAAACACTATTAAGGAATCTTTAAAGAATAAGAAGTGAAATGACTTTAATTTATATAAATCGATATGACCAAAGAACGATCATATCAAATAAGTGAACATGGGCGTTATTTGCCCATGTTCATTTATTTATGTGCATTTATATATTGAGTTTTTGGTTTAACTCTTTTTTTATTGCAATGTAATTTTACTGTATTAATATAATCCGATGTCAAAATAATGCTAGTTTTATAAACGATAATGTAAACGTTTTCTTAGATAAGGTAAATTAGTACAGGTAATAGACAAATGAGTGAAGGAAAAGAGAAAACGCTTCCAATGATATTCGTGTTAACCTTAATATGAAAGCGTAACCAGAGAAAAAGGGGGAAACATTTTGAAAAAGTTAACAAAGATTTTTGCAATAATTTCAGTATTTTTAGTAATGACTGTTCTTGCAACTGGATGCGGCTCTTCGTCGACATCTAGTGATAGCTCTTCTGTGGGTAAAAAAAGCAAAGATGGTAAAGTTGATATCGGTATTGTTTTACCTACAAAAGATGAGCCGCGTTGGACGCAAGACGAAACTCGTTTTAAAAATGCTTTAAAAGATACAGACTATTCAGTTGAGATTTTATTCTCACAAGGTGACTCTGCTAAAGAAAAAGCAAATGTTGATTCTTTAATTGCAAAAGGCATCAAAGTTTTAATTATTTGTCCTCAAGATGGCGCTGCAGCTGCAGCTTCAGCTGAAGCTGCAAAAGCTGCTGGAATTAAAGTAATCTCGTACGATCGATTAATTACAGGTACTGACGCAGTTGATTATTATGTATCATTTGATAGCGTTGCTGTAGGTGCTGCACAAGCACAATACCTTGTAGATCATGCTTCAGGTAAAACAGGTCAACCTTTATACTTATATGCAGGTGCTGCATCTGATAATAATGCATTCTTATTCTTCCAAGGTGCTTGGGAAGTTCTTCAACCTAAAATTGCTGATGGTACATTTAAAGTTGAGAATTCATCGGCTGCAGTTGATTTAAAAGATAAGGCTGAGTTAACTCGTGATGAACAAGCAAAAATTATCGGTCAAGTAACAACTAACTGGGATTTCAACGTAGCAAAGAACTTAGTGGCATCTAACTTAACAAAAGCTACAAAAGCTGATAAAGGCGATGTATTAGTTCTTGCTCCAAATGATGGAACAGCTCGTTCAATCGCTGATACTTTTAAAGCAGACAAAGATGTATCTTCGTATGTAATAACTGGTCAAGATGCTGAAAAAGCTTCTGTACAATACATTATTGATGGAAAACAATCTATGACTGTTTTTAAAGATGTTCGTACGTTAGTTAAAGATGCAATCGCTACTGCTACGTCAATCTTAAAAGATGAAACACCTGATGCTTCAGGAATTACAAACAATGGTAAAGCGGATATCCAAACAAAACAAACGAATATTATCGTTGTGGATCAAAGTGTAGTGAAGAAAGAGTTAGTGGATTCTGGATACTATAAAGCTTCAGAATTTACTGGATTGAAATAATTAACACAATAAATATTTTAAACTTGCAAAATAGTGATGGTCTAACTGTCACTATTTTGTTAGTTACTTTGTTTGTTCAATTACTGACAATATGTGCAAATTCAGGAGACGGATCATATGAGTGAATTTATATTGGAGATGAGAAATATCTCAAAAGAGTTTCCCGGTGTTAAAGCATTAAGCGATGTTAACTTTAAGGTTAGAAAAGGTGAAATACATTGCTTAGTAGGGGAAAATGGTGCTGGAAAATCGACCTTAATGAAGGTTTTAAGTGGTATTTATCCGTTTGGGACATATACCGGGGATATTGTTTTTGGGGATGAAATTCAACAATTTTCAAAAATAAGTGATAGTGAAAAAAAAGGTATCGGTATCATATATCAGGAACTGTCCCTTTTTCCTGAACTTTCCGTATATGAAAATATTTTTATTGGGCATGAAATTAAAAAGGGAATGACCGTTGATTTCAATGAAACAATTGTGAAAGCAATTGAAATGCTAAAAAAAGTAAAATTAGATGTAAATCCAGATGTACAAATTAAAGAGTTAGGTGTAGGTAAACAGCAGCTTGTTGAAATAGCTAAAGCACTGAGTAAAGATGTTAAATTATTAATTCTTGATGAGCCTACAGCTGCATTAAATGAAGATGATAGTGAAAATCTTCTTTTCTTAATGGAAGAATTAAAGAATCAAGGGATCTCTTGTATCATGATTTCGCACAAGCTAAAAGAGGTTATTGCTGTTGCAGATACTGTTACTGTACTTCGAGACGGGAAGACAATCTGCTCTTTAAATAAAGATGAAATTACAGAAAATACAATCATCAAACATATGGTTGGTCGTGAGATTGATGATATATATCCGAAGCGTCCAAAGCAAAAATTTGGTGAAGTTGCGTTAGAATTACAAAATTGGAATGTGTACGATCCAAAATTAGGACGAAAGCTTCTTCATAATATTAATCTAAATGTTCGAAAAGGTGAAATTATTGGTATTGCTGGATTGATGGGATCAGGTCGAACAGAACTCGCGAAAAGTATTTTTGGTAATCCGACAAATTTCAAACTCAATGGTTCCATTTTTGTACAAGGTGAAGCAAAGCGTTTTAAACATCCGAAAGATGCAATAAAAGCTGGTATAGCATATGTAACAGAAGATCGTAAAGGTGATGGATTAATCCTCGAGCAGGATATTAAAAACAATATTTCCATTACGAACTTATTCGAGATTTCCAAAACAAGTGTGATCAATCAACATGAAGAAATTGTTGTTGCAAATAATTATTTAAATAAGTTAAACATTAAGGCTCCTTCAATTACTTCAATTGTTGGAAAATTGAGTGGTGGTAATCAGCAAAAAGTGTCATTGAGTAAATGGTTGTTTACAAATCCCAATGTACTTATTCTGGATGAACCAACACGTGGAATTGACGTAGGTGCAAAGTTTGAAATTTATAGTTTTATGAATCTTTTGGTTGAACAAGGCATGAGCATTATCATGATTTCCTCTGAACTTCCAGAAGTCCTTGGTATGAGTGACCGAATTTATGTTATGGCAGAAGGTAAAATAACTGGGGAATTATCACGAGAAGAAGCAACGCAAGAGAGCGTTATGGCTCTTGCTACGGTTTAGGAGAGGTTGAATAATATGAACTTTTTTCAGGAAGCAGGCATGTTATTAAAGAAAAATATTCGTGAATACGGAATGTATATTGCTCTTGCAATAATAATGATTGTTTTTACATTAAATACAGATGGATTATTTATGTCATCTCGTAATTTAAGTGATTTAATCAATATGACAGGCTATGTTGCTGTTCTTGCGGTTGGGATGACACTGGTTATTGTCATTAGACACATTGATTTATCAGTTGGTTTTGTTGCTGGGTTTCTGGGAGCAGTAGTTGCTATATTATTAACACAAAATGGTTTGCCAGTCTGGATTTCAATCATTGCAGTTCTAGTATTGGGGACTATCATTGGTTTAATTAATGGCTTTTTTGTTGCTAATTTAGGAATACCTTCATTCGTTGTTTCATTAGCAGGAATGCTAATATTTAAGGGATTATTACTTATGTCTCTTGTTGACACTGGTACAATTATCGTTTCTAACGAAAGCTTCAAGGCTATTGGAAATGGATATATTCCAAGTTTAGGAGAATGGAATGGTTTACACGTATCAACATTATTAATTGGTGCGATCTCAATTGTTCTTTTTGTATGGAGTGACTTAAAAAAGAGAAAAGTAAACTTAACTTATGGATTTGAAGTACTTTCTATGCCGATGCAAATATTAAAACTATTATTTATTGGCGGAATCATTGGTTATATTTGCTATATTCTTGCGGGATATCAAGGAATATCTTGGACTGCTGTAATCATGTTTATTGTTGTAGCAGTTTACCATTTCATTACAACAAGAACTCCTTTAGGGCGTCACATTTATGCAGTTGGTGGAAATCCTGAAGCTGCACAGCTAAGTGGAATTAGTGTAAAGAAAATCACTTACATTGTTTTTGGATCAATGAGTATGCTTGCAGCTCTATCAGGAGTATTGTTTACAGCTAGACTTGCATCAGCGTCACCACAAGCTGGTACAATGTTTGAGTTAGATGCCATTGCTGCAGCTTATGTGGGTGGTGTTTCTGCTGCAGGTGGTGCTGGTAAAGTAACAGGTACAATTATTGGTGCGTTTGTAATGGCTTCATTAACAAGTGGTATGAATTTGATGGGTATAGATATTTCATATCAATACGTCATTCGTGGTGCTGTTCTTGTTCTTGCAGTAGTGTTCGATGTAATGACACGTAATAAAGGGAAATAATATTAAAAAACAGAAACAGTCAATTTTTATTGGCTTGTTTCTGTTTTTTAGTTTTGGTCGTAAATTATGAAATTCTTGGGCTTCATAAGAATCTCTAAAGAAGTTACAAATCGTTACCTCTGATATGTCATATTCGCTGTTAGTTCTTTGACTGGTTGCCTTGAGCGATACAACTCAATCATCATCTTGCGAAATTCTTCATTGTACTTCTTGCTAGCATGGAGTGTTATCCGACACTTCGTTCCTGAAACCCATCGTAGGAACTTAACTTAGTTGTGTCCACATGATTATACTAAATCCAGTGCTAGAATACATTCATTACTGCAATTGTGTGCGAATGCAAGAGAAATTAAACTACCTGTCCCCTGTAGAATACAGGGGACAGGTAGCCTAGGTGTTTTGATCAGTGTCCTATTTTACGGGTTCAGTTCAGGAATTAGGCGTATTTCCTATGTCTTTTATTTCACATCAAAACGATCTGCGTCCATTACTTTTACCCAAGCTGCTACAAAGTCACGTACAAATTTCTCTTTGTTATCATCTTGTGCATACACTTCCACTAGAGCACGAAGAATCGAGTTTGAACCGAACACTAGGTCAAAGCGTGATGCAGTACGTACAACTTCACCTGTTTTGCGGTCGCGGCCTTCATATTGATTGAAGCCTGCTGGTTTCCACTCAATGCCCATGTCAAGTAAGTTTACGAAGAAATCATTTGTTAGTGTGCCAACACGGTCAGTAAATACTCCGTGATTTGTACCGCCATGGTTTGTGCCGAGAACACGCATACCGCCGAGAAGGACTGTCATTTCAGGAGCAGTCAGGCCTAATAGCTGTGCTTTGTCGACTAGCATTTCTTCTGGGCTAGTAGAGTATTCTTTCTTCTGGTAGTTACGGAATCCATCAGATACCGACTCTAATACGTCGAAGCTTTCAGCATCTGTTTGCTCGGCTGTTGCGTCGCCGCGACCAGGAGTAAATGGAACCGTTATATCAAAGCCTCCATCTTTTGCTGCTTTTTCAATTGCTGCACTTCCACCTAGGACGATTAAATCAGCAAGGCTGACTTTCTTATCAAGCTGGTTTTGGATGTCTTCGTAAACACTAAGAACTTTAGCGAGCTGTTCTGGTTCGTTTGCTTCCCAATCTTTTTGCGGAGCTAGACGGATGCGTGCACCGTTCGCACCTCCGCGCATATCAGAAACGCGGTATGAGCTTGCTGAAGCCCAAGCTGTTTTCACAAGTTCGCTCACTGTTAATCCTGAGTTCAGGATTTTCTCTTTTAGATTTGCAATTTCAGCATCAGATAATTCATAATCAACCATTGGAATTGGGTCTTGCCAGAGTAACTCTTCCTCTGGAACCTCTGGACCCCAGTATCTGATTTTAGGACCCATGTCACGGTGGAGCAATTTGAACCATGCACGGGCGAATGCATCGGCAAACTCTTCTGGGTTTTCGTAGTAACGACGAGAAATCTTTTCATAATCTGGATCCATACGTAATGCCATATCAGCTGTTGTCATCATAGTCTTAACACGGATAGATGGATCTTCAGCGTCTGGAGCCATATGCTCTTCTTTCACGTTGACCGGCTCCCATTGGAAAGCCCCTGCAGGACTCTTTGTTAACTCCCATTCGTACCCGAATAATAGATCGAAGTAGCCGTTATCCCATTGAGTGGGGTTCGTAGTCCAAGCGCCTTCGATACCGCTTGAAATCGTGTCGCGGCCTTTTCCGCTTCCATACGTGCTTAACCAACCAAAACCTTGTGTATCGAGTGTTGCGGCTTCTGGATCATCACCAACATGAGAAGGGTCGCCTGCACCGTGTGACTTACCAAATGTGTGGCCGCCAGCTATAAGGGCAACAGTTTCGTCGTCATTCATCCCCATACGTCCGAATGTATCACGAATATCATGGGCGCTAGCTAGTGGATCCGGCTTTCCATTTGGACCTTCAGGGTTTACGTAGATAAGCCCCATCTGTACAGCAGCAAGTGGATTTTCAAGCTCACGGTCACCTGAATAACGGTTGTCCGCTAACCATTCTTTCTCAGAACCCCAATAGACATCTTCTTCCGGATTCCAAATGTCTTCACGTCCTGCACCAAAACCAAATGCTTTTAAACCCATGGATTCCAGTGCAACGTTACCTGTTAATACAAGTAAGTCCGCCCAAGAAATCTTATTTCCATACTTTTGTTTTATTGGCCATAATAGACGGCGAGCTTTATCAAGATTTACATTATCCGGCCAGCTGTTCAATGGTGCAAAGCGCTGTGCTCCTGTTACGCCGCCTCCGCGTCCGTCAGTCGCACGATATGTACCTGCTGCATGCCAAGACATACGAATAAAGAATGGGCCGTAGTGACCATAGTCAGCTGGCCACCAATCCTGGCTGTCTGTCATTAAGTCATGAAGATCTTTTTTCAAGGCTGTATAATCTAGCTTAGAGAATTCTTCCTTATAGTTGAAGTTTTCATCCATTGGGTTAGATTTTTTGTCATGCTGATGAAGAATACTTAAATTTAATTGGTTTGGCCACCAGTCTTTGTTTGTCGTACGACCAAGACCTGGCTTCGTTGTAATCGCAGTATCTTTGTGATGCGTTACAGGACACTGTCCTGCAGCTGTGTGTTCTTTTTGATCGCGGTTATTGTTCATTTCCAATTCCCCCTTTTATAAATCATAGAATTAACACATATTCCGAAATTTAAAGCGAGAAGCCTGTTGAAGTAATACTGTTAGCATGAAAGTAACAAAACATATTTGTTACTTTTTCCAAAATAATCCTTTTTATCCACTGTTACAATGGTATAAAGCGGGTTTTAAAAATGTGTTTGATTGGTATTGTAATACAAGCGGTGATATTCTTCGCGTCATCATCTAGACTACACGCTCTTTCAATGATTATTATCCATTGAAAACAAAATTCCTTCCTAGGCTTGGAAATTAAAGGGTAGTGCAGCAATCAGAATTTACTATAAGTGCTTCTTGAGTAGCAGTAAGTGGTACACTGCGGTCATTGAAACATGACTAGCCTTAGAGCCAGTATGGTTTGATTCAATGCATTTTCTTTCATTGCGGTGAGGAATAAAATGTTGCGATTCATGGTTGGCTACAATATTCGTCAGTTGAACAAATAACTTATTAATTAGAAGTGTGACTACTAATATTAAGGAGCAAGATACAAGTGAAGTAGTGATTTTTTTGGAAAATATTATTTGGAAATATCAAAATCTAAATTTATATGAAATATTATAAAAAGCAAATATGAGACTGAGAAATGGTTAGGTATGTAGTCTGATATTTCATGGTCTTTTCAGCTTTTGGGAGCAGGATGGTAAAGGATTGAAAAGAGTCTTGATGTAAGTTTCGTAAATATTTATTTTGGTAAAACTATCAAATATGTTAAAGTATTAATTTAGTGGATATTCATTTGAAGATGGTGCTTTTTGTGAATATTCAGATAATAATCTTGATTAATATTATAAGGGTTAACATGAAAGCATTCAAGAGAATGCACTTGAAAATAGTCAATTTGTTAGGAGGATTTCATAATGAGTATGAGCAACAACGATATCTTAATCAGATTAAGATATGCTTTGGATATAAAAGATATAGATATGGTAGAGATTTTTGAGCTTGGTGGCATTGAAGTAACCAAAGAAGAAGTGCTAAAGATGCTTATCAAGTCAAAAAACAGTTACCATGATGAAGTTGAAAATGAGGATGTAATAAAATGCAATAATAGTATGTTAGAGTCATTTTTAAATGGCTTTATTACTTTTAAAAGGGGAAAACAAGATCCGAAACCAGGGGATGCTGGCAGACAAGCAGCGCCTTTAAAGACGAATGAAAGTGTAAATAATCTTCTTTTAAAGAAATTGAAAATAGCACTGGCATTAACAAGTGAGGATATGATCGATATGTTCGAAGGGGCAGGAATTAAGGTGACAAAAGGAGAGTTAAGTGCCTTATTAAGAAAAAAAGACCATAAGAACTATAAAGAGTGCGGTGATAGATATGCAAGGAATTTCTTAAAAGGGTTAGCTGTAAAATATAGAGGGTAAGAACTTATCCACTAACTCTTTCAGGTAATTAGGATACATCTATAGCGAAGAAGGTATAATTTCTAAATGGATAAGTATTATAACTAGTCTCTGTCGTCATAAACACTTAGCGCAGGGATACTTATGTTAAGAAATTAATAGATATAATGGAGGAGCAGGGATTTTGATCCTGCTCTACTTTCTTATTATCTGTAGGTTCTAGCTGCATTTTTCACAACAAGCACCGCATATAGTTGTAATGTAAAAATAACATGAATGGATAATCCAGGTGATAACATGATACATACATACTTAGGTGAAACAATTGATTTTTATATAAATTATAAAAAACAAAGAAATATGGGGATTTATATAGATATTCATGGCAATATTGAAGTCCAGGCTCCTAAAGGGACCTCTGTTGAAAGTGTGCGCCAATTACTAGAGGAAAAATGGGATTGGATTCAGCAAAACTCAAAAGAAATGAAAGAGAGAAAACGTGGACCGAAGGAGAAGGCTTATGATCATGGTGAGAGCTTTCTTTATTTAGGGAACGAATACCCTATACAGATTGTTCAAGATATGAATGTCAAGCAAGACCATGTAGTGTTTGAAGGGGATAAATTACATATATATGTGAAGCAGTTGGATGAGGAAAAGATTAAACAAGCCTTGAAACGATTTTATTATCAGCAATGTAAAGCGTTAGTGGAGAAGAGTATTCAGTCTTATCAAAGCTACTTTAAAACTAAACCGCGTTCTATCCGTATTTCTGATAGTAACCGTAATTGGGGAACTTGTGATTCAAAAATGCAGTTAACGTTTAACTGGAAGTTGGCCATGGCACCGATGAAGGTAATCGAATACGTAGTCGTTCATGAAATGTGCCATATGGTTCACATGAATCATGATCGTTCCTTTTGGCGTCTGGTTGGAAAAATAATGCCTGATTATAAGGAAGCGGAAAACTGGTTAGCGCTGTCAAATTGGAAAATGACGGTTTAGGAGAAGATATTTTTGGCGAATTTTTTGTATATCGCAGTACTAATCAATCTTTTTTTATTCAGTAGATGAACTTATCAGCACCTTATGTGAAGCAGATTGTACTCTGGCCATGCGGAGAGCTGTGTACTACTTATAAGAAAAGAGTCTTTCTATCAATAAAATCTCTTAATCATTTGGTTTGAAACTGCTGCTTTTATATCAACGACTCTACATTGGAATAGATAGCGCATTTATTTTACATATGGTAAGGTAGAGTCATCTGCCCAAGAATGATATTTTAATAGAAATGAGGTACTGTATTCCTATGATTAAGCGTTTCTTTAGCTATTATCGCCCTCACAAAAGGCTGTTCTACATAGACTTTTTTTGTGCAGTGCTAGTCGGATTATTGGAGCTTGGATTTCCGCTTGCTGTTTCATGGTTTATTGACAAGCTGCTTCCAGAAGGGAATTGGAGCACTATTATTTCAGTGAGCATCGGTCTTTTAGCACTTTATTTAATAAGCTCTGGAATGCAATTTGTGGTGAACTATTGGGGGCACAAGCTGGGCATTAATATTGAGACTGACATGCGCCGTGAGCTGTTCAACCATGTTCAGCGTCAATCGTTCCGTTTCTTTGATAATACGAAAACAGGTCATATTATGAGTCGTATTACTAATGACCTCATGGATATTGGAGAATTAGCACATCATGGTCCTGAGGATTTCTTTATAGCAATTATGACATTCATTGGTGCATTTTGGATCATGCTTACCATCAATGTGAAACTAGCTCTTGTTGCTATTATTATTGTACCGTTTCTTGTATGGCTAATTTCCTATTCAAATATGAAAATGAATGCATCATGGACTCAAATGTATGGCAATATTGCTGATGTCAATGCACGGGTAGAGGATAGTGTTTCAGGTGTTCGGGTTGTACAGTCCTTTACTAATGAGCAGTATGAAATTAATCGATTTAACAAGAATAATCAATTTTTCCGTAAAACAAAATTAAGAGCCTACAAGGTTATGAGCTGGAATTTATCAGGTATTTATATTACAACACGACTCATGACTTTGAGTATTTTAGTATACGGAGCTTGGCTCAGTTTCTCTGGGGCCTTATCCTATGGAGAGCTAGTGGCCTTTATTCTGTATCTGAACATTTTATTTAAGCCCATTGAAAAGATTAGTGCCTTACTTGAGCTTTATCCAAAAGGAATGGCAGGCTTTAAGCGTTTTATTGAACTGATAGACACCGAACCAGACATTACAGATATTCCTCATGCTATTGATGTGCCGTTTTTAAAAGGGGATATCAGTTTTCGGAATGTTACTTTCGGATACGAAAATAAGCGTACTATTTTGAACGATTTAACGTTTTCTATTGAAGCGGGAAACACTGTAGCTTTTGTAGGACCTTCTGGTGCCGGAAAAACGACAATTTGCTCCTTGATTCCTCGTTTTTATGACGTTATAGAAGGCGCGATAACAATAGATGGAATAGATATCCGCAACATGACAAAAGAATCCTTGCGTTCAAATATTGGAATTGTTCAACAGGATGTCTTTTTATTTACAGGTACCTTAAGAGAAAACATTGCGTATGGCAAGTTGGATGCTACACAGGCTGAAATTGAAGAAGCAGCTAGAAAAGCGCACTTGATGGAATTAATAGCTTCCCTTCCAGATGGATTTGATACGCAGGTTGGTGAAAGAGGATTAAAGCTTTCGGGAGGCCAGAAACAGCGGTTGGCTATTGCTAGAATGTTTTTGAAAAATCCCCCAATCTTAATCTTGGATGAGGCTACTTCAGCATTGGATACTGAAACGGAAGCGATTATACAGGATGCGTTGAATGATCTTGCAAAAGATCGAACAACCCTTATCATTGCACATCGATTGGGAACGATTAGAAAAGCGGATCGTATTCTTGTTATAACAGAAGAAGGTATAGCTGAAGATGGCACCCATAAGGAGCTTCTTTCACAAGAAAATGGGATTTTTGCTAAGCTTCACGCACACCAGCATTGAGCATGCTGGCAACAGAGAAAGTAATATATTAATTGTATCAGTAGTCTCTTATTGTATTGCTGTATTTAATTTGAATATACA
The DNA here is from genome assembly GCF_017742235.1 of Bacillus sp. 165. Taxonomy (GTDB): domain Bacteria; phylum Bacillota; class Bacilli; order Bacillales; family Bacillaceae_G; genus JAGHKQ01. The sequence continues at coordinate 41,859 of NZ_JAGHKQ010000013.1, read as the reverse complement.
CAATAAGAGAGGGAGTATTTTAAAAAAAGGAGGATGTCTTAGAAGGAGTGCTTGGCACTGCTTTTAAGACATCCTCCTTTTATCTTTTCGGATGTAGGATTTCTCAAACAAAACTAATGCTTTCTTCAAATAACTAATAAATTTATCGTTCATCAAAGCAACTTGTTTATTTTTTGACCGAATCAATCCAAATGGAACGGATGAATAAGTTGTATTTACAATTGGAATAGGCACAGTTTGACCATTCAATATTGTTACTTCATCTTTGAGAGAGCTATCGGTTGCAAATGTAATAGCAATTCCTTCAGTGACAGCAGCTCGAATAGCATCTACGTTGTCCGTTACAAATAGAAGGTTTAAAGGGACTTTTTCCATTAAGTTTTTAGCAAATGAGAGGATGAATTCATCGTTATACAGGACAATCGTTTCATTCTGTAAATCTTCAGGCAAGATAGATTCTTTTAATGCTAGGTGGGAGTTTTTGCTGACGCATAGATGTACTTCACTGTTGAATAGAAACTCAGAAGATATGTCGTTTGTATAATATGGAAAATTATTGTAAAAATTTATAAGGCCGATATCGAGCTTTTGGTTGAGGACATCTTCTAAAATTTCTTTTGAGTCTTTTTCAGCAATAATTAGTTGGACATTTGGATAGTCTTTTTTAAAAGTGGAATATACTCTTAATATGATTGCCATTAAACCTGGAATGGCTGCGATTCGTAAGACCCCGCTTAGCTCATCTTGATAATATTGTGCTTTTTCCTTCAAATCTTGGGCCTTTTCCACCAGCTCTTTTATGACAACAATTAATTGCTTTCCTTCAAAAGTGAGTACAGTCCCTTGTTTGGATCTAGTAAAGAGCGTAACTCCTAGTTCTTTCTCTACGCTTGTAATCGCTTGACTGATAGTAGACTGGGTAACATGAAGGTTGTATGCAGCGATGGAAATAGACTTTGCTTTAGAAACTTCAAAGATATAGTTCAAACGTTCAATATTCATCGAATCACATCTCTTTATATGAAATTTATTAATGATAAGCATTAAAAGAATTAACTTTATTTAAAGTATAAAATGATTTTATAATAAATTCAAATAATTCTGAATAAAAGCGTTTCCAAAGTAGAGGCTTTTACTTGGGTTATCAACAATTTTATTTAAAGGGGAGAAAGTTCAATGACAACTAAAGCAGGACAAGTATTAGATGCAAATTATGTAGCTGACGAAAGTATTCCTTGGGTTCCGTTTTTTAACACAGAAGTAAAGTTTCATAAAATTAACATGGTAACAGGGGAAGTTGTTGTTACGTTAAAGGCGAAGCCAGGTATTCAATTACCTATTCATGTACATCACGGAACAGTTATTTTGTATACGATCTCTGGACAATGGGGTTATCTTGAGCATGATTGGGTTGCAAAAGCAAACGATGTTGTCTATGAACCGGCAGCTTCTCTGCATACTTTTTATACTCCTGCAGATTGTGAAGAAGACACTCTTGCTTTTAATATCATCCAAGGAGCACTTGAATTTAAGGATGAAAACGGCAATACATTCCTTATCTTAAACTCTGCTGGAGCTCTTCAAATGTACAAAGATCATTGTGAAAAGCTTGGAATTGAAAATCCAGTAGATATCACAAAATTCTAATCATCCATAAAAGTACTTACCAAATTTTGGTGAGTACTTATTCATGTGAAATACAAAAAAGGGGGATGTACATGCGTTTACAAAATAAAGTTGCAATCGTTACAGGCGGCAGTGGAGGTATTGGCCTAGCTACTGTTAAAAGGCTCGCATCTGAAGGTGCAAAGGTTGTGATCGCTGATATTAATGAAGAAGGTGGTCAAAAGGCTGTTGAAGAAGTGAGTCGTGAACTAGGGTCAGAAGTTTTATTCATTAAGACAAATGTTGCAAGCTATGAGGCTGTTGTTCATTTAGTGGAGAGAACGGTAGAAGAATTTGGTAGACTGGATATTATGTTCAATAATGCTGGATTCGCCAAAGCAGCTCCGTTACTGCAGCATAATCCAGTTGAAGATTTCGATCCCATTGTCGCTGTCAATCAAAATGGAGTCTATTATGGAATTCTAGCTGCAGCTCGGAAAATGGTTGAACTTGGTATAAAAGGGACCATTATCAATACAGCATCCGTTTTTGGTATTTTACCAGGTGAGCTAACGTTCACTTATAATGCAACAAAAGCTGCAGTCATCAATATGACTTCCTCTGCAGCAATGGAACTGGCTCCAAATGGAATACGAGTTGTTGCAATCGCACCAGGACGTGTGAATACACCTATTTTATCTCCGTATAAAGACTTTGGTGTTTGGGACCAAATGGTGAGTGAACAAATGAGAGGTACATTGACAGAGCCGATGGAAATTGCGAATGCTGTAGCATTTTTGGCGTCTGAGGAAGCAAATTGTATCAATGGAACCTGCGTAAATTTAGATGATGGTTATAGTTCATTTAAAGCAAGATTATTCGTTTAAAAAACCTATCTGTGATTGGAGTGGAAAAGATGAAAGCTACAGAAATTCAAGCTACAAAAGATAGTATAGTAGTAGAAAATATGAAGGCTGCTAAATTTTTTGGAGCGAAAGATATTCGAGTTGTAGATGCACCAATTCCAACGGTAGATGCAAATAGCGTGAAAGTAGAAATCGAGTGGTGTGGGATTTGTGGAAGCGATATGCATGAATATGTAGCAGGACCAATGGTCATTCCATCAGGTTCTAACGTAACAATGGGACACGAATTTTCAGGTAGAATTGTAGAAATTGGGGAAAATGTAACAACATTTGCGATTGGAGACCGTGTTGTTATCGAACCAATCGTTCCTTGTTGGACTTGTAACTCTTGTAGAACAGGTAATTACCAAGTTTGTGAAAAGCCACAATTCTATGGTCTTATCGTAAATGATGGTGGTTTTGGAGAATACATTGTATCTTCTGTTGACCGTGTTTATAAAATTCCTGATACAATGAGCTACGAGCAAGCGGCATTAGTTGAACCTGTTGCAGTGGTAACACAAGCTATCCGTTCCAGCCAATTTAAATTCGGTGATACTGTTGCTGTATTTGGCACAGGTCCAATCGGATTACTGCTTATCCAATCGTTAAAAGCAGCAGGAGCTTCTAAAATCATCGCTGTAGAAGTAGTTGACCATCGTAGAGAAGTTGCTTTGAAATCAGGTGCTACTCATGCTATCAACCCTATCGACACAAATGCGGTTGAAACTATTTTCGGTTTAACAAACGGTAGAGGTGTAGACGTAGCCTTTGATTGTGCTGGCGTTCAACCTACTTTCGAAGCTTCCCTTAACAGCGTGAGAAATAACGGGGAATTGAAAATTATTAGTTTATGGGAAAAACCTGTAACATTTAATCCAAATGTCGCGATGATGACAAACAAAAGAATCTCTACTACAATGACCTATAACAACATTTATCCAGAAGTGATCGACCTTATTAACCAAGGGATTTTAAAAGAAGATTTAATTATCACTAAAAAAATTCACTTAGACGATGTGGTGGAAGAAGGATTTGAGGAAGTATTAAACGATCGTTCTCAAGTTAAAATCTTAGTTACACCAAAACGTTCAAATTTATAAAAAATGTACGCCTGCGTCTCGCTACGGTTTCACTCTCCGTAACGAGATGCAGGCGTTTGTATTTTTGCTTTGTTATTTCTTGTAGGAGTGGTTTATTTTGAAACGAGAATGAAGAGGCAATGGTTTAGAATCTAGCTCGTAGTGGAAAAGTAATGGATGAGCTACAGCATTTTTTCAATAAAATCTATGTTAAAATAGTATTGTAGTAATCAAACTATAGGAGAACATCGTGTGAAAATAGCATATATTATAGATTCTATGACAACATTGGATTGTGAATATCGAAAGAAACATCATATTTATATTATGCCTCTAGAAGTTATTTTGGATGGTACAAGCTATGAGGAAAATGTAGATATAACACCAAAAGAGTTTTACGAAAATATTGCTGCTTACCAGGATTTAAAAACATCACAACCAGCTATTGGAAAAGTAATTGATAAATTTGAACAATTACAACGCGAAGGATATGAAAAGATTGTTGTATTTTCTCTTTCTTCTAAAGGCTCTGGTGCCTATGCGACATATTGCATGGTAAAGGATATGGTAGATATTGAAGTAGAAGTGATTGATACGTTAGGTGCTTCTTATGTAACATCTACACTGCTACAAAGGTATATCGAAAATGGAGAGGACGAGGAACAACGCACTAATCATTTAGCAAGAAGCAAGTTCCTTGTGGTACCACAAGATTTGAAGCAATTGCATAAATCGGGACGTGTTAGCGGCTTATCTTTTATTTTAGGTAATTTATTAAAAATCCAGCCCATTCTTGAAATGAAGAATGGAGAGGTATTATTACAAGAAAAAGTACGTAAGCAAAAGCAAGTAGAACAGTATGTCCTTCAAGAGTTGGGAAAAGGGACTATAGAAAACAATCACCTCCATATTATGCATACTTGTGAGGAGCAAAAAGGCGCAATGTGGAAGCAGTTGATTTTAGAAAAATTTCCTCATTTAGTCATTACGTTTAGCGAAGTGCCTGTTTCGATAGGCGTGCATAATGGCCGTGGAACGATGATTTTTAGTTGGTTTTATGAATGATGCTGCAGTGCTTACTTTAAATGAAGTAAGTACTTTTTTAATGAAGGTAAAGTTAGGAGAATGTGTATGAAACGAGAAATAGGCACAGTTGATATACAGGAGCGAATTAATGGAAGAGCATCTATATGATAAATTGTTACATATAAAAACCGGAGGAGAGCAAAAAGACTTTAATAAATCTTTACATTATCACCGTTATGAGCCGACACCGTATAGTGCGCTAGAAACATTATTGAATCACTATGAATTAAAAAGCAGTGATCGTATTGTAGATTTTGGATGTGGAAAAGGGAGATTGAACTTTTACGTTAATTCTGTATGTAATGCTTCTGTGGTAGGGGTAGAAATGAACCAGGCTTTCTATCAGGAAGCACTTGAGAATAGAAACAGATATGTACAGAAAATGAAAAATAGGAGAGGTGAAATTCATTTCCATTGCTGCTTAGCAGAAGAATATGAGATTGCTCCATTAGACAATCGATTTTATTTCTTTAATCCATTTTCTGTACAAATTTTTATGAATATCGTAAAGAATATATTGCTTTCGGTTGAAAAGAAAAAGCGTGAAATAGATTTGATTTTGTATTATGGATCAGACGATTATATTTACTTTCTAGAAAACCATACCTCCTTTGAATTGAAAGAGGAAATTAGATTGCCGGGCTTGTATGAACACAATCCTTTTGAGAGATTTTTAATATACCGCTTATCACCTTAGAAGGATTGTATAAATATGTTGTATTCGACTAGTTTGATGACTAGTCGAGCTTGTTGCTTCCAAAATATTGACGCAGATTTACAGAACAGAAGCTCATACTTATAATATGGCTGTATAATTGTAACGAGGAGATAAAGTGCAGTGCATTTGAGCAGAAATTTTTATGATTATCCACTGAAAGGGGCAACATACATTGAATAATCCGTTATTAGAGGCATTTAAACAAACAAAGTATCAAGTAGTTGGCCATGGTTCTAGAAATATTCAAGTGTTGAAAGAGGCATTTCAGGATATGGATGGACAGCAGGAAAGCGATATTTATGGAAATGGTAAGATTATAGAAGATTTTCAAAATAAAATGGCGGAGTATTTAGGGAAAGAAGATACAGTATTTTTTCCTAGCGGGACTATGGCACAGCAAATCGCATTAAGAATATGGTGTGATAAAAAAGGACTAAAAAGAGTAGCATATCATCCATTATGTCATTTAGAGATTCATGAAGAAGACGGGCTAAAGGAATTGCATCGTATATATCCTGTGTTGCTGGCAGATAAAGACAGATTAATTCAATTAGAAGATGTTGTGAACATGGATGAAGATATTGCTTGTTTATTGCTTGAGCTGCCTCAGCGTGAAATAGGCGGTCAATTACCGGATTACCAAACTCTCGAATCTATTTCCGCATATTGTCGTGAAAAAGGAATCAGGTTACATCTGGACGGTGCACGGCTTTTTGAAATTTTGCCGTATTATCAAAAGTCAGCTGCAGAAATTTGTGCGCTTTTTGATAGCGTGTATGTATCTTTTTATAAGGGGATAGGCGGGATTGCAGGAGCCGTTCTTGCAGGTGATAAAGCATTTATAAAGGAATCAAAAGTATGGAAAAGACGACATGGCGGTGATTTAATAAGCCTGTATCCATATATTATAAGTTCAGATTTTTATTTTGATCAAAGAGTACATAAGATGGCACAGTATTATGAAGAAGCAAAAGAGCTTGCGGGATTGTTTAATCAATGTCATGCTGTTTCAACAAAGCCTTTAGAACCTGTGTCTAATATGTTCCATGTACATTTTGAGATGCCAAAAGAGAAGGCCGAATCGATTCTAGCTGAAGTTTATGAGGAAACAGGCATTGGTTTAACCAGTCACTTAAGAGAAATAACAGAGGAATGCTGTTATTATGAAGTAAGTATTGGAGATAGGTATGCTCATATACCAAAAGAAGAATTAAAGAAAGTATTTCAAATACTCGATGAAAAATGCAGGAAATGATAGGCGTAATACTGAAAGCACTCTCCTCTAAGAGTGCTTTTTTGCTTAGGATACATCTGATTGAGGTTACTTTCTCAATATTAGATATGAACTTTCTTATTTTGGAGACGCACTATTAAATTTAAAACCCAAATCAATAATTCAACAGGCAGTACAAAATCTTCTAAAGGTTTATTGTACATTGCCTGTTTTTTATTTGCATTTACAAATACATTGTATGAATATCAGCTTGTCTACATATATTGTACTATCTTGGCTGCCTGATATTGAGGAGGTAAGGCGATGGATAATATTCATAAAATCTTACATTCTATTGATTGTTCATCCCGCAGAGAAGTATTTGCCACCATTATTCACATAGAAGGCTCAGCCTATCGAAAAGAAGGTACTTCTATGTTAATAAAGGAAGATGGAACACAGGTAGGGATACTGAGCGGGGGATGCTTGGAGACAGATCTTGCTCTTCAAGTTAAGGAAGTTTTAGATAAAGGACTGTCCCGTACTTTGATATACGACATGAGAGATGAAGACGATTTATCATGGGGGCAAGGTGCGGGCTGCAACGGTGTAGTACATGTGCTGCTTGAACCCATTGATGGTAATATGCTTCAGCATCTAAATAAAGTAAAGACTTGTCTGGAAGATGGAAAAGAAGTGATGGTAGTAAAAAAACTCACAAACACATGGTCGGTTTCTGATTATCTGTTTTTAACAGAGGATGGAGCAGTCTTTGGTGAGTGGACGGGTATTTTAGATAATGAAATGCAGCATACATTCAGACAAGAGAAGAGAAGCGGTCTAGTATTTATAGCGGAACTATCTGCATACGTATATCTGCATACATTTTTACCTAAACCTCGCTTAATTATTTTTGGAGCAGGATATGATGCAATGCCATTAGCTTCATTGGCATCAAAAACAGGGTTTTATGTAACGGTTTCTGATTGGAGAGAAGCACTTTGTAATAAAAATAAATTCCCAGAAGCCGATCAATGTATAGTAGGCTTTCCCAAAGACGCTATAACGTCTGTAAAATTAACTCCTCGTGACTTTGTTGTTATCCTCACTCATCATTTCCAACGAGATCAAGAATTATTGGAATTACTATTGAATAAACAATTACGGTATTTAGGTATATTAGGTTCAAAATTACGAATGAACCGTTTATTTAAAGGGAAAGAGGTACCCAGTTTTATCAAAACTCCCGTAGGATTGCCTATCGGGGCTGAAGGACCGGAGGAAATTGCAGTTAGCATTCTTGCCCAGCTCATTCAAATACTAAGAAAGCCTAGTATAGAAGTGAGGTTTTCCAAATGAAAATACCAGGAGTTACAGGAATTTATCTTGCGGCAGGCAGCAGCCGACGAATGGGAACAGATAAGCTGTCTCTTCCTTTACACCATAAACCACTCGGCTGTTTCGCGTTAGAAGCAGCTCTAAAATCCCAGCTGGATCACATCATCCTTGTAACGAAAGAATCAGATGGGTTGGAGTGGGTGTCTCCTCGTGCGTTTGCTAATCCTTGGAGAGAACGCTGGACTCATATTGCCTGTTCTGAATCCAATAAGGGACAATCCTATTCATTAAAATGCGGGCTGCGATATGCAGAAAAAATAAAAGCGGATGCGGTTATGATCTTACTTGCTGATCAGCCGTTTATTTCCGTAGAGTCTATAAATACTCTTATTTGCTACTATCACCAAGAAAAAAAGAAGAAGCCTGAACTGCAAGCTGCAGCAGCCAGTTACCAAGGTGTTTTTAGACCTCCAATTATATTTTCACGAGAGATATTTCCAGTGCTTATGCAGCTGCAGGGCGATGCAGGAGCAAGGCAGCTCTGGCATCAGGATCACTCCGTAGTTGCTGCCATGCTGGAATTTAATGATGAAAAAATATTTTTAGATATTGATACAAAAGAAGATTATGAACGGATAGAGGGAGGGAACATCAGTTGAGGTTTGTCGGAGAAGAGTGTATGCAGGTTTGGATTCCTAACAGTGTAGAAGAAGCATGGAGCTTACAACGACAGCTTGGGCCTGATGCTTGTTTTGTGGCAGGAGGAACGCTGTTGCAAACGCAGTGGGAAAAAACTAATGCGGGTCCCTTATACTTAATCAGCTTGGAGAAAATCGATTCGATGCGAGGAATAGAACAAATGCTTTATGGCACGTATATAGGGGCTTTAACGACATTAGAGATTTGTAGAAATGACTCCGTATTAAGTCCCACTCTATTAGCAGAAGCGGCCCGGCATATTGCAGCACCAGCTGTAAGGAGCCGAGCAACCATTGGAGGAAATATAGTAAATGGATATGGAGACACTATTCCTGCTCTTCTAGCAATGGAAGCAAAGGTACGTTATTTTGATGGAATAGGCTACAGAATGGAAGAACTAGGAGAGTGGTTCAGTAAGCGAAATACAAAAGCTATAGATTCTATGCTCCTTACATCTATTTATCTTCCTGCGCAAACACAGACTTCACAATCGATAAATGTATACAGAAAAGTTGGACGCCGAGATGCTTTTTGTCCTTCTCTTGTTACAGTGGCAGTATGCTGTAATAAGGATGAAGAAGGGAAAATCCAGCATATTCGTCTTGCTGCGGGAGGAGGAGAAAGTCTTCCAAGACGATTGGTTGAATGTGAGCTGCTATTACAAGGAACGATTCCTAATACAGAAATTTGGAAGAAGTTCTACTCAAATATACTAAAGGAATTTACACCTGTTTCAGATGAATTTGCTTCGGCAGATTATCGAAGACTTGTAGCAGCTAATATACTTGCTTCTGCATTAATGACATGAATGGAGGAATATGCATGTCCTTACAACCTGAATTTTTAGGAAAAAAAGATAGAATCAGACCAGATGGAGTCTCTAAAGTGACTGGAGGCTTACAATATCTGACGGATCTTTCGTTTCCTAATATGCTTTATGGCAAAGTACTAAGAAGCCAGTATCCTCATGCCAATATAGTTTCCATTTGTACAGATCATGCTAAGAAGCTTCCTGGAGTACGAGCCGTGATTACCTATAAAGATATACCAGGTCTCAATGGATTTGGCATTATTATACCGAATCAACCGGTATTTTGTGTAGATAAAGTAAGGTTTATTGGCGATGCTGTGGCAGCAGTTGCAGCAGATACAGAGGAGATTGCTGAGCAAGCTTTGAGCTTAATAGAAGTAGTATATAAGCCTTTAGAAGTGATAGATTGTCCGCAGAAAGCACTTTCTCCTAATGCAGAGAAGCTTCATCTGGACGGAAATATTCTTCATCAATCTGAATATAAAAAGGGGGACATAGAGGAAGGCTTTAAAAAATGCTCTATTATTATAGAAGAAACCTATGAACTCCCTCGGCAAATGCATACTTATATGGAAACAGAAGGTGGCATCGTCTTACCGGAAGAAAATGGGCATATCACCGTTTATATGGGTACACAGCATGGGTATAAGGACCGGTTTCAATTATCACGTATTCTTGCTATGCCTGAAGAACATATTCGAGTTGTATCCAGTCCGATGGGAGGATCTTTTGGCGGTAAGGATGAATTGAACGTTCAGCCTTATGGAGCTTTATTAGCTCTAGCGACAGGGCGCCCTGTAAAAATTCATCAAAGCAGACGAGAATCGGTTCGGACCGGAATCAAGCGGCATCCTATGAAGGTCACGATGAAGACAGGGGTTGACGAATGCGGAAATATCCTTGCACATCAAGTCCGAATTGTTGCAGATACAGGTGCATATGCGACATTAGGTCCTGCCGTCTTGGATTGTACTGTAGAACAAGCAAGCGGTCCCTATCTTATTCCTAATGTTGATATCGAAGGCTTATCCGTTTATACAAATAACGGAGTTGCAGGAGAGTTTCGAGGATTTGGAGCAAATCAAATGGTATTTGCTCTGGAAGGACAAATTGAGAGATTAGCAGAGAGACTGCACATAGATGCTTTGGATTTACGCCGGAGGAATATAAGAAAAGCAGATAGTCTAGGGCCATTAGGGCAAAGAATTGCTCCTACTAATGGTGCATTAGAGATCCTCGAAGCCATCAGTTGTACTCCGCGTACAACAAAGACTAGGAAAGAATCTCTCACAAAATGGAAAGTGACCGGTTCAGGGACCGCTATTTCAATGCTCGGGGTAGGCCTCGGATTTGGAATATTGGATCCGGGAGGCGGTCGCCTTTCGTTAAGCAATGACGGGAAAATTGAAGCAGCATTTGGATTTGAGGAAATTGGGCAAGGGGTAGTATCCGTTATTGAAAATATATTGCTTGAGGAGTTTAAATGTAGTCCAGAAGACATTAGAATCCTTATTGGGGATACTGCACTTGTTCCTCCAGCGGGTTCATCCACAGCTTCTAGAGCAACGACTATGGTATGGAAAGCCATCAAAAAAATGAAGAGCCCGTTTCAACAAAAAATTATGGAAAAAGCAGTCAAGGTTACAGGAATTGCTGCTGATCAATTACAGTTTGGCACTGGAGGCATTTGGGACAAATCATCCAGTCTTTTATGCATTACTTATGCTGAACTGGCACAACACATATCAAATGAAAGTTCTAACACTGTTCATACAGATTTTCATTTTCCGACTACACCTGATGATGCGCGCGGACATTATCTATATACATTTGGTGCTGTATCTGTGCAAGTGGAAATAGATTGCTTAACAGGAAAGATACGAATTTCACAATTAAAACAAACTGTAGCAGCAGGACCTATCATCAGTCCAATGGGGTACCTTGGACAAATAGAAGGCGGAAGTGTTATGGCTCTAGGTTATACATTACTCGAGAACGCATTAATGGATAAAGGGGAGTACGTTACTGCCAATTTAGATTCTTATCTTATACCGACGATTTGTGATGCCTATTTTCCGATAGAAGTGCAGGCAATCGAAGAGCTATGTGAGGGAGATTCCCATGGTCCAAGAGGAGTAGGAGAGATAGGAACAATTGCTGTTGCTCCGGCAATAGCTGCAGCTATTCATGAAGCAACCGGTCATTGGATTCGCACATTACCGATATCGCCTGAGGAAATATTACAAGCTGTCACGTTAAAGGAGATGAAGGAATGGCTATGAAGAAAGAAGAGCATGCCGCATGTAAGAATATGCAGCTTTGTCTAAATGTTAACGATGAGAATGTACAGGTGCAAGTGCAGCCAGGGGCTCGGCTTGTCAATATTTTGCGTGAACATTTGAAGTTAACAGGGACAAAAATTTCCTGCGGTATTGGCCGCTGTGGAGCGTGTTCAGTTATAATGGATGGGAAATTGGTTAATTCTTGTTTGGTCATGGCGTATCAAGCACAAAATGCTTCCATTCTTACTATTGAAGGAATAGGAAAGGAAAGTCTTGCTCCTGCTCAAACTGCATTTTTAGAAGAAGGCGGCTTTCAATGCGGCTATTGTACCCCTGGTATGATTGTAGCTGTAAAAGCACTTATTGATAGAATTCCGAATCCAAGTGACGAGCAAATTCAGGAGGCACTTTCAGGGAATCTATGCCGTTGTACAGGTTATGGCGGGATTATACGGGCAGTAGGGCGTGCATGTTCGCAAAAGTAGCAGCATTCAAATGAGGAGAATAAAGAGGATGAATTCAATAGTTGCGGTTAATCCATATATTTTTAGATTTTAAGCAAGAGATAGGATATCTTACTGCTGTAGCAGAAAATCATAATAAGAAAATTTGATTTTAATGTGTATTTTTAGAAAAATATCATACTTATCTCGTTTATTCTATCCAATATTATGAGAAAATGTAGTAGAAAGATTGATTGCCCCTATCGTATTAAGGAGGGATTATATGCAGCAAAAAGATATTCTGTCTCCATCTTTGGAGGAACATGTGGAAACTATGGCAGATACAATTATTAAAGATGAAGAATTAGTACAAATGAACAAAGAAGCAGATTTATATGTTCAAAAATTAAATAGTGAGCACAATGCAGATCTCTCTAATGTATTGAATCAACTCGCGGCCTTAGGTGATAAAGAACAGCGCGAAGCAGGTGAAACGCTTAATGCATTAAAGAATCCTGTTGCAGCTATGATGAACGGTAAGCACGATGAGGTTCCGAAAACGCTGCTTGAGCTCCGTAAAGTTGTAGGACAATTGGATCCAAGTACTGTTAACGCATCTGGCTTCAAACGGGTTGTTTATAAAATGTTTCGTAAAAACCCTATGGAAACCTATCTTCATAAGTATCAATCTATTGATAAACAAATTGAAGCTATCATTAAATCTTTACTTATAGGAAGAGATAACCTGCAAGAGGACAGTGTGGGTTTAACTGTGCTAAAAGAGCAGTCTTTAAAGAAAATTGAAGCACTCGATAAACAAGTATACTTGGGCAGAAGGCTAGCTGACATGTTAGAGGTGGAACGGCAAAAGTCAGAGCGTCAAAAGGATGTACCGTTAATTAATGATGCACTGGAAAAAATTTTAGTACGTACACGCAATATGCAGCAAGCGAAAAGCATTTTACTGCAGTCCATCGCATCGGTTGATATTATTAAGAAAAATAATGAAAAGCTGGTAGAAGCGATTCGAAATGCAATTACAATGACCCAGAATGTGGTCACTGTTTCAGCCTCCATTCAACTGGCATTAAATAATCAACGCAAGAGCATCGATGCGGTTAATGCTACAAACGAAGCAATTGAAACGATGATTCTCAGTAATTCACGAGCATTGAAGCAAAACACAGAAGAGACGACACGTTTATTGGAAAATCCAGCTATTGGGATGGAGAAGCTGCGTGAATCGTTTCAAAATGTGTTCGCAGCTATTCAAGCGTCTGAAGAGTCAACAGAGCGCATCATTCAATCAAGCAAAACATTTGTAAAAGAATTAGATACCTTCAATGATGAAATGAAGAAAAAGCTAATTCAGTATAATGTGAAGTAAACGAAGTTTTCAGAGGTGACTATATGGATTTTTTGTCTTTAATATTGGTTGTACTTGGCTTTTTCTTGCTTTCAGGGCTTGCTGTTATGGTTGCCATGTTCTTCTTTGGGCGAAAGCTCTTCCTGTCTTGGAAAAAACCATATAGAAAAGCGATAGATTCCTTGGAGCGTTTGTCTCATAGTTCAGTTCCTTTTTTGAAGGAATTTACAAATCATTCTTTGTTTTACGAATGGCTTCGAAAGGAAAGGAAGCAGCATCAAGATGTTTTACCAGTGTTATTTTGTTTAAGTGAAGAAAGAACAAGAGAGCGTATATTTTTATTGCTGCCGAAGCAGGAACAACGTAAATTGCACGTTGCTCTGAAGCAAAAAAAGAGTATTACGAATGAGGACATAGAAAAAGTGACGGCAAGTGTCCAAAGTTATATGGAAGAAGAGTACAAGCATCCGACGAAGCAATTAGATTTTTCTTTTTATACTCTATACTTCTATGAGGATTATGCTGCGGCGTTAACGTATATCCAAAACTATACAAAATCCATTAATCCAGCGTTAAGGGAGACAATTGATAACATCGTAGTATCGGCACTGCATAGTATTCCGTATTACCGTGAGCGCCGAATGTATGAAGAGAAACATAAATTTGAAATGTTTCTGACTAAGGATTTACCAGATATGCTATCGTTAATCTCACAGCTGCCGCCATCGCAGCGTCACGAAAAAGAAGCTGAGCTAGGTGTGTTTTTAAAAGAATTTCAGCAAGAGGCCGAACAAGCGAAAAATAGTATGTATTCTTCAGTAGAGAATGCGCTTAATGTGAAATTACGTGCGACGAAAGAAAAGTTTTATAAAAATTAAAAGGAAAGCTTTCAGTTATACTGAGGGCTTTTTCATTTCCTCATACAAAAGTAGTATATCTATATCATCCTATTTGTGTAATCCCCCTCATTCTATCTTCTGATGCCGTAGAACTGTGCTCTTTCTATACTATTAGTAAGAACATTTCAGAAAGCGAGAGATTCTTATGAATGGAAAGGTTGTAATGATTACAGGAGCATCGAAGGGATTGGGAAGAGCGTTAACGTTATCGTTTGCTAAGAAAGGTGCAAAGCTTGCTATTTGTGCAAGGGGAGAAGAACAGCTACGAAACGTAGAGAAGGAAATAAAAAGTATCGGAGCTGAAGTAATTGCAGTATGTGCCGATGTATCGGATGTAAAAGATGTAAACCGTTTTGTTTCTCTTGCAGAGGGGGCATTCGGCCAAATAGATATTCTGATTAATAACGCTTCTATGTTTGGACCGGGACCAATGCTGCTGACAGATTATCCAGATCATGATTTTAATGAAGCTTACAATTACAGGAGACAATAAGCTTACTAATGTAGCACCGTATAACAGCTTTAATCCAAAGCGAGCTACTGTATTTTCTTGCTTTTCGCTTAGTCCTTTTACAGCTCCGGCAATAATTCCGATAGAAGAGAAGTTTGCGAATGATACTAGAAATACTGAAATAATTCCTAATGTACGCTCACTCATATCAGGAGCAAGCTTTGCTAAGTCCATCATGGCCACAAATTCATTTGTTACGAGTTTAGTAGCCATAATACCGCCGGCTGGAATAATTTCAGCAAACGGAACTCCCATAATAAATGCAAGCGGTGCAAAGATATATCCTAAAATTTCTTGGAATGTAATTCCGAATGCTAAATCCAAAATATTGTTTATAGCAGCTATTAAAGAAACAAATCCGATTAACATTGCACCAACGATAACGGCAACTTTGAATCCATCCAGAATGTATTCTCCAAGCATTTCAAAGAAGGCTTGCTTTTCATCTTCTTGAATTTCTAAAATATCTTCGTCATCTGTTACAGTATAAGGATTAATAATAGAAGAGATAATAAATCCGCCAAATAAATTTAGGACAAGGGCAGTCACTACATATTTAGGCTCAATCATTGTCATGTATGCCCTGACAATAGACATAGAAACAGTAGACATAGCTGAAGCACATAGTGTATACAGGCGATGAGCCGGCAATTTATCGAGTTGTTTCTTAACCGTGATAAATACTTCAGACTGTCCAACCATTGCAGAAGCGGCTGCATTATAGGACTCTAATTTACCCATTCCGTTAATTTTACTTAACAATAAGCCGATTCCTTTCATAATGAACGGCAGAATTTTAAAATGCTGTAAAATCCCGATTAATACGGATATAAACACGATAGGAAGCAGCACATTCAGGAAGAAAGGAAACTGTCCTTCGTTAGTTAGTCCTCCAAATACAAATATTACTCCTTCGTTTGCATATTCTAGTAATTTACTAAAAACATCTGCTATTGCTGTAATTAATATTAAACCAAACTGGGTATTCAATAATAAGTAAGATAACACAAGTTGGACAACAATCATGATACCAATTGGTTTATAATTAATTTTCTTTTTGTTATTGCTCTAATCGAAGAATTGCAGCCAACCCTACAATTTTAAGTATTTCATATATGCCTCCAATTATAATTGAATATACAACGGTAAGATGTATGACATCTGAATATAAGGATATATAATATACGATTTCATAAGTCAATGAAAAAATGATAACGATTTCAAAAGGTACAGTATGCTTTAAATGAACTAAGTTTTTCTGAAGCATACGAGCAGTAAGAAATTAACCAACAGAAGTATTATTTTGTTAAATTTTACAAAATGGAATGTTGCTATAAAACAGTATTATTGATATAGAAGACATTCTTCAGGATACTGGTATAATTAGAGAAAAAAGACTTTGGTTGTCGGTGTTGAATAATAGCCATTAAAAGGTGATGCTATGTTTACTCAAGTGAAAATTTCAGTAAGGTCATTGGTCGAGTATGTCTTTCGAAGCGGTAGCATTGAAGCCGGATTTCAAACAGGAAGCAGCCTGATAGAAGGAACAAGAGCGCATCAAAAAATACAAGCAACATATGGAGAGACGGATGAAAAGGAAGTATACGTAAAGGCAGAAATTCCATATGAACAGTTAATGGTTGTAATTGAGGGGCGTTGTGATGGGCTTCTTTCTTCAGAAGAAGGCATCACAGTGGAGGAAATCAAATCAACACGAACGGATTTGGACTTTATTACTGCAGAATCCTACCCGGTGCATTGGGCACAGGCAAAGTGTTATGCGTATATGTATGCCAAGGAGCATGATTTACGTGAAATGCATGTGCAATTGACATATGTACATGTGGAAACTGAGGAACAGAAGATATTTACACAAACTGTTTCGATAGAAGAGCTGGAATGTTTCGTTTTAGAAGTAGTTAAAGGATACGGTCCATACGCTTTAGCACGTCAGCGTCATGCAGAAAAAAGAAATATAAGTATAAAAGGTTTGCCATTCCCGTTTGATAGGTATCGAGAAGGGCAACGAAAGCTGGCGGGCGCTGTATATAAAACAATTTCAGAACAAAAAACCATATTTGCTAAAGCTCCTACTGGAATCGGAAAGACTATTTCGACTCTATTTCCTTCTGTAAAAGCAATCGGAGAAGGCATGCTTGAGCGGATCGTTTATTTGACTGCTAAAACGATTACAAGAACAACCGCAGAAGAGGCGTTTTCCCTTATGCAAGAAAAGGGATTATGTATGAATACGGTTACGATTACAGCGAAGGATAAAGTATGTTTTAAAGATGAGACGCGGTGTCAAAAGGAATATTGCGAATTTGCAAACGGGTATTATGACCGTATAAATGAAGCAGTTTTAGATGTTTTATCCACTGAAACAAATATTACCCGCCCACTGATTGAAGCGTACGCTCGTAAGCATACGGTGTGTCCGTTTGAATTTTCACTCGATCTTGCGTATGCAGCAGATGTGATTATTTGTGATTATAACTATATATTTGACCCACAAGTTGCTCTTAAGCGTTTTTTTGAAGAACAAAAAAAACAAACTGTTTTGTTGGTAGACGAAGCTCATAATTTAGTGGACCGTGCAAGGGAAATGTTTTCAGCAGATTTGCAAAAATCGAGTTTCCTTCAATTGAAACGAGAGTTCAAAGGTTATAATGAGAAGCTTTATAAAGCTGCTAATCTGATCAACAATTATTTTATTGCTGTAAGAAAAAAGTGCGGTGAGCAGAAGCTGTTGGTGATGAAAGATATGGAAGAGGAGCTTACAGAAATAGTAGAAATGTTTATGACAGAAGCAGAAAAAGAACTCATGGCAGGAAATACAAGCCAGCTGCTGTTAGATACTTATTTTTCTTCCCGAAGCTTTTTGAAAATCACTAATTTGTATGATGAACGCTATATGACCTATGTTGAGTGCGAAAAAAGTGACGTCCGTATAAAGCTGTTTTGTCTCGATCCTTCCCATCTTCTGCAGAAGACGGTGAAAGGCTATCGATCAAAGGTCTATTTTTCAGCTACCCTTATGCCTTTGCATTATTTTCAAAATATGCTTGGAGGTAAGGAAGAGGATTATACGCTTGCTATTCCTTCTCCATTTAGTAAGGAGCAGCTAGAGGTTTTTATTCAGCCATTATCGACAAGATATCATGATCGTGAACGGACGAAAGAACCGATAGCAGCCATGCTTTATGAGCTTATCAAAAAGAAGCCAGGGAATTACCTTGCGTTCTTTCCTTCATATCATTATTTGCACAATGTGTATGAAGTGTTTACAGAGAGGCACCCTGACATCCCAACCATTATTCAAAATATAGGAATGTCTGAGGAAGAACGAGAAAACTTTTTAGAATCCTTTCAAGCAGAAAGTAATGAATCTTTGATTGGCTTTGCGGTAATGGGCGGTATTTTTTCAGAGGGAGTAGATTTGAAAGGAGATCGTCTTAATGGAGTTATTGTGGTTGGTGTAGGATTGCCGCAGCTCTGTTTGGAGCGTAATATCATAAAAGATTATTTTAATGATATTGGAAGAAATGGTTATGATTATTCCTATGTTTTTCCAGGGATCAATAAAGTACTGCAAGCAGGAGGAAGGTTGATTCGTTCTGAGTACGATACAGGGACGATTGTCCTAATAGATGATCGTTTTCTGCAGCCAAAATATCAAATGCTTCTTCCAGATGAATGGAAGGGATTTACAGTTATTAAATAAACATAAGAGTGTTTTAGCAGGTAAATATCTCCTTTTAAAACACCCTTATGGCTCTATTTACAAATTAATGTTTCCCAATGGTTTATCTGCTGGACCTTCAATAACATCTCCCTGAATAGAAAATCTAGAGCCGTGGCAAGGACAATCCCATGTACGATCTCCCGCATTCCACTCTACCTCACAACCAAGATGAGTACAGGTGGTATCGACAATGTGCAGCGTTCCTTCTGAATCTTTGTAAGCCCCTGCTCTTTTTCCATTAACTCTTACAACAGCTCCTTCATCATTTGCTAAATCTTCTGGTTTTCTGAGGGCAAATTCCAATTTTCCTTCAATTAAATGTTTGGCTACATCAGCATTTTGACTGATAAAATGCTTTACACTCGGGTCAGTTTGAAATCTTGATGGAGTATACAGCTCGCTGTAAGGGTTGTCCCGTTTTAGTATGAGATCCTTTAATAATAAGGCTGCCGCAGTTCCATTTGTCATACCCCATTTTCGGTATCCTGTCGCTACAAAAATATTAGGATTATGATCGGTAATGCATCCAATATACGGTATTTTATCTAGCGTAATTAAGTCTTGGGCGGACCAGCGATAAGGAATTTCCTTTACACCAAAGGTTTCTTCAGCAAAGGTTTGCAGTGCTTCGTAATGTTTAATGGTACAGATTCCTTGCCCTGCTTTATGGCTTTCCCCGCCAACTAATACGAGATTTTCTCCATACATATTTACAGATCGAAGCGATCGTTTTGGATCATCTATGCTTAAATACATCCCGCCTGGATATGCTTTTTCTGTCTTAACTCCGAGCACATAAGACCGCTCAGCGTACATTCTCGTAAAATAAAATCCCTTTCCATCATAGAACGGGAAGTGAGAGCAGCAGATAAGATTATCACAGCTGATTCTATGTCCTCCGCTTGTCAGGACAATCGGCTTTCCACCCTTTTCTACATCAACGGCTGTAGTGTTTTCAAAAATCATTCCACCTCCGTTTGTAATTTCCTGTACAAGATAGGATAAGAATTGAAGAGGGTGGAACTGCGCCTGATTCTTCATGATAAGCGCTCCCTTTATATCAAAAGGAAGAGATAAATTTGTTGTAAGCTCACCCTTAATACCGAGCTTTTCATACGCCTTGCTTTCATTATTCAGCTTGTAGAGAGAGTGAGCGGAGCTTGTATATAAATAAGCATCTTCTTCTGTAAATCCGCATGAAATCTTATGCTCATGAACCATATTTCGTATGAACTGCAAAGCATCGTTGTTCGCTGCATAGTACAGTCTAGCTTTTTCTTCTCCTATATGGTGGATAAGCTCATCATAAATCAAATCATGCTGGGCGGTAATCTTTGCTGTTGTATGGCCGGTTGTTCCATTTAAAAGGTTATCAGCATCTATAAGAGCGACTTTCAGCCCTTCCTTTACAAGCAAGTACGCAGCAGTAATCCCTGATATACCGCCTCCTACTATTGCAACATCCACCATAAGGTTGTCGGTAAGCTTTGGAAAAGAGGGGACTTTCGCAGAACTCCTCCAATACGGCTCTGGAAATTGAGGCATATGTACATTTGAATCCTGATTCATGAATTTTCCTCCAATCAATCATTATATATGTTTAATTTTTCCAAAAAGGGAAGAATTCATGTAAATAAGCCTTGAGTAAAACCGCCTCTATAAAGAGAAAAACTATATTGGAGCTCCAATATAGTTTTTAGGAAGGTGTTTCTTCATGTATATCGGGATTATCGTGAGGTGGATGAGCACCAGGGTACTTACGATCGGTTTCTTCATGAGCATTTTTATCATTATAGTTAAAAGCGCTGTACGTTCTTTGATCTTCTTCCCAAGGAGTCGATTTTCCTAGCTCTCTATTAATGGGAGAACCGTATGGACCTTCTGGAAGATCCTCTGGAACGATATATCGGTGTCTGTTCTCGGCAGGTGAAACATCCGTATACTTTTCTTCTTCTTGTTTAGACAAATAAACCACCCTTTCAAGTATATTGTAGAATCAGGCTAATCTGTTTTAGTATGCTCAAAATATATACCGATCAACTAAAATAAAAGAACTTCCAACAGTTGCTGGAAGTTCTTTTATTTTTAAATATTATATTTTTTCAATCGATATTGCAGGTTTTGTCTGCTGATTCCAAGTACCTTCGCAGTCTGCGAGACATTTCTTTGATTTGCTTCGAACACCTGTTGAATATAATTTCTCTCCATATCTTCCATCGTTTCTTTTAAAGGTTTTGGGCTAAAATCTATAGGACTTACAGGATGGATAGAAGAAGCTGATTCTAGTAAATCCATGGTGGTTGAGTCCTTTTTAGCTAATCGATAAAACCGTGTAGGAAGATGTGCAGGTGTAATAATTTCTTTGTCTTCGATTAAATTCATTGCTCCTTCTACCATGTGCTCCAATTCTCTTACGTTTCCAGGCCAATCATGCTTATAAAGCAATTCCTTTACTTCCTCATCTATATCCTTTACTTGTAAGTCAAATTGAATATTGTATTTCGTGATAAATCGCTGCACGAGCGGCAGGATGTCTTCTTTTCGATCTCGTAAGGATGGGAGAAACAATGTGACAACACTTAGCCTGTAGTATAGGTCTTTTCGTAAGCGGTTCTCTGCGATAGCTTCCACTGGGTCTTCATTAATAGTCGCGATGATGCGCACGTCTACATCCTTTTCTTGTATATCTCCTACTCTTCGCATCTTTTTTTCTTGTATAACACGAAGGAGCTTTGCTTGAAGGGCAGGGCTTAGTGAGTTGATTTCATCAAGCAGCAATGTTCCTCCATTTGCTTCTTCAAATAGACCGGGGTTGTCCATTGCACCGGTAAAGGCGCCTTTTTTCGTGCCGAATAATAAGCTTTCCATAAGAGTTTCAGGAATTGCTGCACAGTTTTGAGAAATAAATGCTTTAGCTGCGCGGCTGCTTTCATTATGAATGCTTTGAGCAAACAGCTCTTTTCCTGTGCCGGTTTCTCCAACAATCAGTATAGAGGAGGAAGTTCTCGCTGCTCGCTTTGCTTCTTCAATAACGATATGGACAGCTTCGGAATTTCCCGTTATATCATGAAATGTAAACCTTGTATGTTGATTGCGAAGGACATTGGCTTTTATGCTTTGTCTTAGGCGCGTAATATCTTTAGCAATTTCAATGGCACCTTTAATTTTTCCATTATCAATAATGGGAAATGTATCGTTAATGGTGGTAATTTCTTTGCCTTTATTATTGAAGTAGGTTTGTTTTATATTTTTTCTTGTTTTTCCAAGCTTTAATGCTTCAATAAGGGTGCTGCTTTGATTTTTTTGGAAGGCAAACACTTCTAATGGGTTCTTGTAGAGCACATCTTTGCTGTCCATCGATTCAATTTCCATCATTTTTCGGTTGTAAATGATTGTTTTTCCTTCTTCATCTATAACATGGATGCCTACATCAATTTCATTTAGAAGAATGTGATACAGTTTGTTTATATCCAGTGGTGTATGAAAATCATTTTCTTCTTTATACATGCTTTTCCCCTTTGTTTTAATAGTGCAATGTCATGTATTATTGTAAACGTATTTACAGAGGAGTGCAAAAATACTTTGCTTTTTTGCAGTGCTATGGGGTATATGCGCAAAAATTTTTTGCATAACGTAGTGTATCCTATATTGTAAACGCTGTATTTATGAAAGAAAATAAATTGGCACGAAATTTGCATTAATACGGTTACAGGTGAATTTAATTTTATTTTTCGGAAAAAATAGATGTTTTGAATGCGTGAAAAAGGAGAGATAAATATGGGTACAACTACTCGTTCAGGAAATATCATTGAAACTACAAATAAATATGGTGCAAAGAACTATCATCCGCTTCCGGTTGTAATTTCAGAGGCAGAAGGAATTTGGGTATATAGTCCTGAGGGAGAGCGTTATTTAGATATGCTTAGTGCGTACTCTGCAGTGAACCAAGGGCACAGACATCCAAAAATTATCCAAGCATTAAAAGATCAAGCGGATAAAGTAACGTTGACATCTCGTGCGTTTTACAGCGACCAAATGGCTCCGTTCTATGAAAAAGTAGCAGAAGTAACAGGAAAAGAAATGGTACTTCCGATGAATACAGGTGCAGAAGCGGTAGAAACGGCAATCAAAGCTGCAAGACGCTGGGCTTACGATATAAAAGGAGTAGCTGACAATCAAGCGGAAATTATTGCTTGTGTCGGAAACTTCCATGGCAGAACGATGGCGGCAGTCTCTCTTTCTTCTGAAAAAGAATATCAACGCGGATTTGGTCCTTTTCTTCCAGGCGTTAAATTAATTCCATATGGAGATATTGAAGCGTTAAAGGCGGCTATTACACCGAATACAGCAGCATTTTTACTAGAACCGATTCAAGGAGAAGCGGGTATTGTTATTCCGCGTGACGGATTCTTGAAGGAAGCGTTTACAGTATGTAAAGAAAATAATGTATTGTTTATTTCAGATGAAATTCAAACAGGTTTAGGTCGTACAGGAAAAATGTTTGCATCTGATTGGGAAGAGGTTATTCCTGATATGTATATTTTAGGAAAAGCTCTTGGCGGCGGCGTGTTCCCGATTTCTTGCGTTGCAGCAAATGAAGATGTTTTAGGTGTATTCAATCCTGGATCACACGGTTCTACATTCGGAGGTAATCCGCTTGCATGTGCAGTTTCGATCGCTTCTCTTGAAGTGCTTCAAGAAGAAAAGCTTGTTGAACGCTCTTATGAACTTGGTAACTATTTTATGAACAAGTTAAAGGAAATCAAAAACCCTATTATAAAAGAAGTACGTGGTAAAGGTTTATTTGTGGGTGTGGAGCTTCATGGAGAGGCCCGTCCGTATTGTGAGCTGTTAAAAGAAGAAGGTTTATTATGTAAGGAAACACATGATACGGTAATTCGTTTTGCTCCTCCGCTTGTTATTACAAAAGATGAGTTAGATTGGGCGATTGAGAAAATTTATAAAGTATTTAATCATCAATAATTATTCTAGGATGAGGTGTAAACAATGGTAAAAATGGTTGCCGAGACTCAAGAGCAAGAAAATTTGGATTTATTCACTTCCACACAGTCTATTATTAAAGAAGCGGTTCGTATGCTAGGATATTCGGATGAAATGTATGATCTTTTGAAAGAACCGTTACGACTTTTAACAGTACGCATCCCAGTTCGCATGGATGACGGGTCTGTAAAAATTTTTACGGGCTATCGTTCTCAGCACAATGATGCAGTGGGTCCTACTAAAGGAGGCATTCGCTTTCATCCTGAGGTAGACGAAGAGGAAGTGAAGGCATTATCAATGTGGATGAGTTTGAAATGCGGCATCGTAGATCTTCCGTATGGAGGAGGAAAAGGCGGTATCATATGTGACCCTCGTACAATGTCATTCGGGGAGCTGGAGCGTTTAAGCCGCGGATATGTTCGTGCTGTGAGTCAAATTGTGGGGCCGACAAAGGATATTCCTGCTCCAGATGTGTACACAAATCCACAAATTATGGCGTGGATGATGGATGAATACAGCCGAATTCAAGAGTTTGATTCTCCAGGTTTTATTACAGGGAAGCCTTTAGTACTTGGAGGATCCGCAGGGCGTGAAACGGCAACAGCTCAAGGTGTAACCATTTGTATTGAAGAAGCCGCGAAGAAAAAAGGGATCGAGCTAAAAGGTGCTCGAGTTATTATTCAAGGATTTGGAAATGCAGGAAGCTATCTTGCGAAATTCATGAGTGATGCAGGAGCGAAAGTTATTGGAATTTCGGATGCTCAAGGTGCTTTGTATGATCCGAATGGACTTGATATCGACTATCTTCTTGAGAGACGCGATAGCTTTGGTACTGTTACAAACTTATTCACAAATACGATCACTAATAAGGAACTATTAGAAAAGGAATGTGATATTCTTGTTCCTGCAGCAATTTCTAATCAAATTACCCGTGAGAATGCTCATAACATTAAAGCGCAAATTGTAGTGGAGGCGGCAAATGGACCGACTACTTTAGAAGCGACAAAAATTTTAACAGAGCGCGGTGTGTTGCTTGTTCCTGACGTGTTGGCAAGTGCGGGAGGGGTAACAGTGTCTTATTTTGAATGGGTACAAAACAATCAAGGCTACTATTGGTCAGAAGAAGAAGTGGAGCAAAAGCTTCGTCAAAATATAATTCGTTCATTTGAATCGGTATTCTCAACATCTCAAATGCGTAAAGTAGACATGCGCTTAGCTGCCTATATGGTAGGAATTCGCAGAATGGCAGAGGCTTCTCGCTTCCGAGGCTGGGTATAAAAGCATAATCTTTTCTTCACTTGTAGTTCAAAACTGCGAGTTAAGTAGTATAGTTAGGACAAACTGCCGATAAAGATACAGTCAGTTTGTCCTAACTGTCAAGATGGGGAGGCCTCCCCATCTTGACAACAGTTTTACTTTATAAATGAATGACATGAAACAGTGGTTCTTAAGCAGGAGGGAGCATGTAGGCTTCTTCTTGCTTATTTATAACTATATTATTGTATTTCTGAAAATTTTAATAATAAAAAAATCAAACGCTTACACGGGTGTTTGATGACATAGGGAGGGGTTTTTATGATCGATCAAAACCAAGGGTTAAAACGAGAATTGAAAAGCCGCCATTTGTTTATGATTGCACTTGGCGGAGTAATCGGGACAGGGTTGTTTATGAGCTCAGGTTACACGATTCATGAGGCAGGACCTGGAGGAGCGTTATTAGCGTATCTCGTTGGTGGATTTGTTATGTATTTAACTATGCTGTGCTTAGGGGAATTGGCTGTGGCTATGCCGGATGCGGGTTCCTATCAAACGTATGCTACAAAATTTATTAGCCCGTCAGCTGGGTATGTAGTAGGTTGGGTGTCATGGCTAAACTGGTCCGTAACAATAGGGCTGGAGTTAATCACTGTTAGTATTTTGATGAAACGCTGGTTCCCTGATGTTCCATCTTGGATTTGGTGTGTTGTATTTGGGATTATCCTTTTTTCTATTAATATATTATCTACTAGAAGCTTTGCTGAAGTGGAATTTTGGTTTTCGAGTATAAAAGTAGTGACCATTATTTTGTTTATTGTACTAGGCGGAGCAGTGATGTTTGGATTGTTAGATATGAAAGGGAATGAAGCAGCACCAATGTTTTCGAATTTTACAGACCATGGCGGATTGTTTCCTAATGGATTGGCGGCTATTTTAATTACAATGATTGGTGTTAATTTCTCCTTTCAAGGATCAGAACTTGTTGGAGTTGCAGCGGGAGAAAGTGCAAATCCGGAAAAAGCGATTCCTAAAGCTATCAATAGTACAGTTTGGCGTATATTAGTCTTTTTTATCCTTGCTATTTTCGTGCTTGCTGGACTGTTTCCTTGGGAGGAAGCTGGATTAGTAGACAGCCCATTTGTTGTTGTATTTGATTCGATCGGAATTCCGTATGCAGCGGATATTATGAATTTTGTTATTATTACTGCTGTATTATCGGTAGCGAACTCTGGTTTGTATGCTACGTCTCGTATGCTTTGGTCGATGTCTCGACAAGGAATGATCAGCCCGACATTTGGTAAGTTGTCTAAACGTGGGGTTCCTGTCTATGCGGTAGTTGCTAGTATGATTGTTGGATGCCTTTCTTTATTATGCGGTGTTTATGCAGAAGATACAGTGTATTTATGGCTTCTTTCTATCGCTGGATTTGGTGCGGTATTTGTTTGGGCTACTATTGCATTGTCTAACTTCCTTGCTAGAAGAGCGTATATAAAACAAGGTGGAAGAGTAGAAGAGTTGAAATTTAAAACTCCATTCTATCCAGTTGTTCCACTTCTTGCATTTGCTATGAATACTTTTGTAATCATTAGTCTTGCGTTTATTCCCGACCAACGTATTGCGTTATACTGCGGCATTCCGTTTATCATTGTTTGCTTGCTGTATTATCGTCTTGGCGGAGTGAAAGAAAAGATGGCAAAAGCAACTGCTGCTCAAGCAGAGAATAAACAAGCGGCGAGCTAATTAATAGGGATGGAGAGTAAAGACGGAAGTCTTTGCTCTCTTTTTTTGTATCATATACAATAAATGAAAATATAATATTTCAGGCAGGGAGCGGTATACGGTGCATGTTCAAAATATCCTTATTACGGGACGTATTTATAAAGAACTTCAAAACATACTAGAGCAAAAAAATATAAATAAATGTTTTCGGTTTCTGGCCGAAGATGAGATTTCATATGCGGACTTTCAATGGGCAGATGCATATGTCGGTTTTCGCCCAACTGCTGGTTTTGAGTTTGGAAATATAAAGTGGGTTCACTCTCTTGGAGCAGGGGTAGATGGTTTTCTGCAGAATAGAGACTGGAAAAATGATGTGCTGCTGACACGTACTATTTGTTCATTTGGTAGTAAAATCAGTGAATATTGCCTAAGTCATATATTGCGAAACCTGCAGAACCACCACCTTTTGCAGCAAAATCAGTCAATTAAGAAATGGGAACCGATAGAACCGAAACAGCTCAATTCTCAAAAAATAGTCATATATGGTACAGGGGAAATAGGACAAGAAGTTGCTAGAGCATTATCGTGTTTTGGTGTGACTCCTTATGGGGTATCTTTAAGCGGAGAAGCTAAGTCTCATTTTTTTAAGGTTTTCGCAGTTTTAGAGGCAGAAGAGGTATTGAAAAGAGCGGATTGGATTATTTCTACTCTTCCTCTTACAAAGGAAACGCACGGGTTATTTGATGTACGCTTTTTTGAACAAGTGAAGGGAGCTTCGTTTATCAATGTTGGCAGAGGTGCAACGATTGATGAATCTGCATTATTAGAAGCGTTACATAAGGGGAATATTCATCACGCTGTACTTGATGTGTTTTCGGAAGAGCCGTTGTCTGGTGAATCACTTTTATGGGAGCATTCGAATATTATTGTTACACCTCATATTTCGGCAATTACTTCGCCTGAAGAGGCGGTAGAATGTTTCTTGCACACACTCGAAAAAATTGAGGGGGATATGCCGCTGTCTAATCGTGTTAATATTGCAAGAGGATACTAAAATAAAAATGTAAGCGCTGTTATATTTTGTTTTTCGATAATTAATAGTACAGGTGTTGAATTTCCTGTAATGACAAGGGATTATCTGTATAAATTTTAATAATTAATTACAAAAAATCTATTGCAACAGCAAAGGAGTTGCTGTACATTTTATTCTTAGGATACAAAGAGAATAAAAATGTGTGAGGTAATGGGATGGCTGTTATTAATGTGTTCGTGTTTATTGGGATTATTGCGGCAGGGATTTCGGGTGCATTAGTTGGGATTAAAAAACAGTTGGATTTGTTCGGGATTGTTTGTTTGGCGGTAGCTACAGCGCTAGGAGGAGGGATTGTTCGAGATTTATTGATTGGCAATGTTCCTCCTGTTTCGTTCAAGGATCCTTCGTATTTTATTGCAAGTGTAACAGCCGCTCTGTTTACTTGGCTTTTTTACAATAAAACAGATAAACTTAAAAATATTATTATGGTATCTGATGCGATTGGTCTTGGTGTGTTTACAGCGCTAGGAGCTAATACTGCTCTTACGCATGATATGGATGAACCTTTTATTGTTATTTCAATGGGGCTTATTACAGGAATCGGGGGAGGGGTCTTACGGGATGTATTTTCGAAGGAGATTCCCTTTGTTTTTCGAAAAGAAATTTATGCAATTGCTTCTATTTTAGGTTCAATTAGTCTTTATACAACGTATAATCACGTGCCCCATATTCTCTCTCTATATATTTGTCTGTTTGTTACCTTTGTTGTTCGTGTGGTATCGGTAGTTTATAATTTTAATTTTCCAGTGTTTAAAACAAAGATAGAAACAGCGCCGAAGAAAGTCGTTCAATAAAATATAATCCTCATTAACTATGAAGAAATAGGGAAGATCTGTCTTAATAGAGATAGATCTTTTTTTTGTATTTTATCGTGAGTCCCTTGTTTTGCTGCTAAAGAGAAGAGAAAGAAAAGACTCTACTGGTAAAAGGTATACTTTGTTTTTCGTATTTCCCTATTTAACAGAAGCAATTTCAATAGGTTTTTATTGGAAATATCTTAAAAAGACGAAAATTCATTAAAAAATTCACGAAAATGTATTGTAAATAGATAAGAAGATAGATTATAATAAATTCATGTTAGAAAATATGACGCGGAAATGAGAGGTTTTGTGACATGAGTCAAACAGTTGTCTCTGAAGTGAAACAAGAAAAGAATATCCTTGCTGAAATTAAAGAAATTATCCAAGAAAAAAGTGTTGAATTACTTCATTTACAATTTGTTGATATCGAAGGAATTTTGAAGCATGTAACAGTGACTGTTGAGCAATTAGAAGATGTAGTAGAAGGGAAAATGATGTTTGATGGATCTTCTATTAAAGGATTTTCTCCTATTAATAAATCCGATTTATACCTTCTTCCAGATTTAAATTCGTTTACGGTTTTACCATGGACTGTAGAAGAAGGATACTCTGAAGCTCGCTTCCTTTGCAGTGTTACAAACCCAGATGGAACATTATACGAAGGCGATACTCGTAATGTATTAAAGAAAACAATGGAGAGAGCAGCAGAAGAAGGATATACTATTTCTGTTGGTCCTGAACTAGAATTTTTCCTTTTTAAAGCAGATGAAAATGGAAATCCAACAACTGAATTACAAGATAATGGCGGCTATTTTGAGCCATCTCCAAAAGATCTTGGCGAACGTGTGCGTTTAGAAATTTATCGTGCGTTAAAAGCAATGGGCTTTACAATTGAAGCTTCTCACCATGAGGTAGCAGAGGGTCAGCATGAAATTAACTTCAAGTATGCAGATGCACTTACTGCTGCTGATAACTCTACGACTTATAAGTGGGTTGTTAAAACAATTGCGAGCAAATATGGCCTACATGCAACGTTTATGCCAAAACCGGTATTTGGTATTAACGGATCAGGTATGCATATAAATATGTCCTTCTTTAAAGAGGGAGAAAATGCGTTCTTTGATGAAAAGGGTCCATTACAGCTTTCAGAAGCAGCATATCAATTTATCGCAGGTTTAATGAAGCATATTAAGAGCTTTACAGCTATCACAAATCCGCTAGTAAACTCTTACAAACGTCTAGTACCGGGCTACGAAGCTCCTTGCTATATTGCTTGGTCTGCTTCTAACCGTTCAGCATTAATTCGTATTCCTGCAAAACGCGGTTTGGCAACTCGTGTAGAACTTCGTTGTCCAGATCCATCTGCTAACCCTTATTTAGCAATTGCAGTAACCGCAGCTGCAGGCTTAGATGGAATTGAACAAGGTTTACTTGTTACAGAAGCGATTAATGAAGATATCTTCCATATGTCTGAAGCTGACCGTGAAGCTCTTGGTATTGAAAACCTTCCTGGCAGCTTAGAAAAAGCTGTAGAAGCGCTAGAAAATGGAGCTATCGGTCGTGATACATTAGGAGAGCATGTATTTAACGAGTATGTGGCAATGAAAAAAGCTGAGTGGGATAACTATCGAACAGCTGTGCACACTTGGGAATTAGTGAACTATCAATCTAAATTTTAATAAAAAAGCCTCAATCTGAATGAGATTGAGGCTTTTGTTATTGATAAAAGTAATTGAAAATAAAAGGCTTATCGTAGCTTTCTTATCTGTCAGACAAAACTAGAGGTGGTCATTTATAACTCTCTAGATGACCAGTACCTAGTCTTTTTAAAGAATAACTTGGATTCCTCTGTAAAAACTAAAGAGTATGAAAATATTTCCTATATTACAGGGGGAGCGTATATGATTTCGTTACAAAGTATTTTAAAAGCACGTGAAAACATGAAGGGGATTGTTCATGCTACGCCTTTGGATTATTCGAGAACATTGAGTGAACTCTCGTGTAATGAAGTGCACTTAAAGCTTGAAAATTTGCAGAAGACGGGTTCGTTTAAAGTGAGAGGATCGTACAATAAAATTATTTCTCTTACTAATGAGGAGCTGCAAAAAGGAGTGATTGCTGCTTCTGCTGGAAATCATGCGCAGGGGGTAGCATATTCAAGTAGTATGCTTGGAATCCCGTGTACTATTGTCATGCCGAAAGGGGCACCATTAAGCAAAGTGTTGGCAACAAAGGGGTATGGAGCTAATGTGGAGCTGCAAGGAGCAGTATTTGATGAAGCATTAGACTATGCGAAGGAGATGCAAAAGGAAACAGGGGCTACTTTTGTTCATGCGTTTGATGATGAAGCGGTGATTGCCGGTCAAGGAACAGTCGGACTAGAAATACTAGAACAGCTGCCGGATTTAGAGGCTGTTCTTTGTCCGGTTGGTGGAGGTGGACTTATTGCAGGGGTGGCGATGGCGATCAAGGAGCAGAAACCTTCTGTTCGAATTTATGGGGTAGAAGCTTTGGCTTGTCCAAGTATGAAACAATCCCTTCAGGAAAAAAAGCTTATCACAGTAGATTCAATGCCAACGATGGCAGATGGAATTGCGGTTAAAAGGCCTGGTGAATTGACTTTTGAGATTATTCAGCGTTATGTTGATGATATTTTTTGTGTGGAGGAAATGGAAATTGCCAGAACAATGCTGATGCTGTTAGAACGGAATAAGCTGCTTGTGGAAGGATCTGGAGCGAGTTCCTTAGCGTCTCTTCTTTATCATAAAACCCCTCTTCAGGATAAAAAGGTAGTTTCTATCTTAAGCGGCGGTAATGTAGATGTTAATTTTATTTCCAGAATTATTGAACACGGTATGGTAGAGTCTGGGCGCTACGTTCATTTTACAACGACCATAAAGGATAAGCCGGGACATCTTCAGAAGGTGCTGCAGATTATCAGTGAGATGGAAGCGAATGTATTGCATGTTTATTTAGAACGGATTGGGATAAAGGTGTTTCCTGGATATGCTCAGCTGCATTTATCTTTGGAAACCAAGGATAAAGCACATATCGAAGCTGTTTTAGAAGGATTAAAAAAGAAGGGCTATGAGATAGAGATTGTAGAGTAGAGCCGGTTGTAAGGAAGAAAGGAATGGTGCTATGATGATAGAAGATTCCTGCTATAGGGCGGGGATTTTTTTATCGTGTAGATGTAATTGTTGAGAGGATGTTTATATGAATAAAACAGTTGTATTGGCAGAGAAACCTTCTGTTGGACGAGATATTGCAAGAGTGTTGCAATGTAATAAAAAAGGAAATGGATATTTTGAAGGGGATAAATATATTGTTACGTGGGCACTGGGACATTTAGTGACATTAGCTGATCCAGAAGCATACGACGAAAAATATAAAGCGTGGCGTTTAGAGGACTTGCCGATGCTGCCGTCATCGTTAAAGCTCGTTGTGATTAAACAAACGGGAAAGCAGTTCCAAACAGTAAAAGCGCAAATGATGCGAAAGGATATCAAGGAAATTGTAATTGCTACGGATGCTGGCCGTGAAGGTGAACTGGTGGCGAGATGGATTATTGAGAAAGTACGGGTACAAAAACCAATTAAGCGCCTTTGGATTTCATCTGTTACAGATAAAGCGATTAAAGATGGATTTAATAAATTAAAAAACGGAAAAGAGTACGAAAATTTATATGCTTCGGCTGTGGCGCGCGCAGAAGCGGATTGGTTGGTAGGAATTAATGCGACCCGTGCATTAACAACTAAATATAACGCTCAGCTGTCATGCGGCCGTGTACAAACTCCTACGCTTGCGATGATTGCAAAGCGCGAAGAGGAAATAAAGAACTTTAAACCAAAAGCTTATTACGGCGTTACGGCTGTAGCTGAACATCTCAAGCTGGTGTGGCAGGATAGTAAAACGAAAGAGATAAGGACGTTTGATAAAGAAAAAGCTGCAAAAATTCTGACGGAGGTTAGAAATTTATCTGCTGAAGTAATCGAAGTGGAGAAGACTTACAAGAAAACATATTCTCCACAATTGTATGATTTGACAGAGCTGCAGCGGGATGCTCATAAAATATTTGGATATTCAGCAAAAGAAACGCTTTCCATTATGCAAAAGCTATACGAACAGCATAAAGTTTTGACTTATCCGCGCACAGACTCCAGATATTTATCGACTGATATTGTAGAGACATTACCAGAACGTGTGAAGGCATGTGGCGTAAAGCCATATGCAAAATTCACAGCTAAAATTTTAAAAAGTCCCATTAAAGGTAATAAAGCATTTGTAGATAACAGCAAAGTATCTGATCACCATGCAATTATTCCTACGGAGGAATCTGTTGTTTTAACTGCTTTAAGTGATAAAGAGAGAAAGGTATATGATTTAGTTGTAAAGCGGTTTTTAGCTGTGCTATATCCTCCGTTTGAGTATGAGCAAACGAGCATAAAAGCAAAAATCGGAAAGGAAATTTTTGCTGCGAAAGGAAGAGCTGTTCTTTCATCCGGGTGGAAAGAGGTGTATGAACACCATTTTGAAGATGAGGATGAGACTGGAGAACAAACGCTTCCGATTGTTAAAAAAGGAGATAGCTTAAAAGTTTTACAAGTTATTCAAACTCAAGGAGAGACGAAGCCGCCGGCATGGTTTAATGAAGGAACGCTGCTTTCGGCGATGGAGAACCCTGTGAAGTACATGGCTAACGAAAGCAAAGCTTTAATTCAAACCATTGGGAAAACAGGTGGGCTAGGAACAGTGGCAACAAGAGCGGATATTATTGAAAAGCTATTCAATACTTTTTTAATTGAAAGAAAAGGAAAAGACATTTTTATTACTTCCAAAGGGAAGCAGCTGCTTGATTTGGTCCCTGATGAGTTAAGATCCCCTGCTTTAACAGCAGAATGGGAGCAGAAGCTGGATTCTATTTCGAAAGGTACCCTTAACAAGCAAGTATATATTAATGAAATGAGAAGCTATGCTAAGGCTGTCGTAAATGAGATTAAAAACAGTGAGCAAAGATTTAAGCATGATAATATTACCGGTACAAGGTGTCCGGATTGTGGCAAGCTGATGCTTGAGGTGAATGGTAAAAAAGGAAAAATGCTCGTTTGTCAGGATCGTGAATGTGGCCATCGAAAAACTGTAGCAAGGCTGACAAACGCACGATGCCCAAATTGTCATAAACGATTAGAGATGCGCGGGGAAGGAGCGGGACAAATCTTTGTCTGCAGCTGCGGCCATCGCGAAAAATTATCATCGTTTAATGAACGGAAGCAAAAAGAGAAAAACAGCAAGGTGTCCAAAAAAGATGTTGCCAAGTATATGAAGAATCAAGATAAGGCAGATGAAGGACCATTCAACTCCGCGTTAGCTGATGCGTTGGCCAAGCTGAAGCGGGATTAATACTAAAAAAGACAGGGGATACGAATTGTATTTCCTGTCTTTTTATGCGAAGGAAGTAAATATGGAATGCAGTCAATGTACGAGCTTTGACAGACCCATATTTGCTAAATTTTTCAAAGAGGGGATTCGTGAATTATACCAAACCCTCATACGTATCACGAATAGCTTTATAAAGGCTTTCTAAAGAAAAATGAGAAGTTGCTCGTTGGTAAAGCTTTTCTCCTTTATTTGACAGCTCATTTTTCTGATACAATTCATAAGCTTCTATGATCGCGTTTCGTAATGCTTCTGCATTGTTAGGGGGAATGACCCATCCTAATTCAGGACTATTAATTAAATCAGCTACCCCACCTACATTGGTAGCAATACAAGTGACCTTGTGCTGCGCGGCTTCTAACAATACGAGCGGAAAGCTTTCGCTGTAGGAGGTTAATAAATTCACATCGGTAATGGAGAGAAGCTCATCAACATCTTTTCGGAATCCTAAAAATTGAACTGTAGAAGAAAGACCTTTTTCCGTAACTGCTTTCTTTAATTCTTGTTCAATCGGACCATCTCCAACTAGCAATACTTTTATATTTTTTTGCTTTAATGTTTGTAATGCCTCAAATAAAACTTCGTGACCTTTAATTGGATGTAATCTTGCAATCATAGTCAATACAAAGTCACTGCTTGAAAGGTTCAAATCTTCTTTTTGCAACGTGTTGTGATAGGGGTGATGATTAAATTCAAGCCCATTATAAATAACAACAATTTTATGTTCGGGTATACCAAGGCTCATCAAGTTTTTCTTGAATCGATTAGAGACGGCAAAGAACAAATCAATTTTCTTCATGGAAAAAAGATTCAATTTTGTGAAGATTGCACCTTTGATTCCTGATTTCACAAAGTCTAAAGCAGGATCACTATGAATGGTGCATACCCATTTCGCATGTATTTTATGTTTGATAAGAGATGTAAACAGATTTGCACGCGGTCCATGGGTGTGAACTATTTCATACCCACCGTTGTTAATAAAATTTGTATAACGGCTTAAAACAGATAAATCATAACGTGATGTTTGCTTCAGGAGGTGGACATCAATTCCGTTCTCTCTGGCTTCCTCCAGTATCGTTCCTTCTTGAAACACTACTAAAGAAACATCTTGCTTTGGAAACCTGGACAGAAGTGTAATCAAATGTTTACGAGACCCTCCTGTTTCTCCTCCGCTTATAACATGAAGCACCTTCATTAATATGTCCTCCACTATATAGTTTGTGTTTGTTCATTTCCTAGTTAAATAAGGATTATAGAAAAAAGGCTTCTACAACTAAGGCAGAAGCCAAACATTATTTGAACATAATCTGAAACAAGAACTTCGGTAATGCTAATTGCCGTTTGAAGCGTTTTGGCTCTGAGATTAAGCGATAGAACCACTCTAATCCGAATTGCTGGAACACTTCTGGTGCCCGTTTTACTTTTCCAGCCAGCACATCAAAGCTTCCTCCTACACCTTGGAACACTTTTACCTGTAAATGAGGCATATGCTTACGGATCCATAGCTCTTGACGCGGGCTTCCCATTGCGATAAATAAAATATCTGCTTGTGATTGATTTATTTTATGCACAAGGTCCTCATTGTCCTGAATATAGCCATTCTCATAACCGACAATAGAAAGACCAGGGTATTTCTTTTCTAGTGCTTCTTTTGCTTGTGTAACAACTTCTTCTGCTGCACCATATAAAAATACTTTATAACCTTTTTTAGCAGCATGTCCGTTCAAACGCTCCATCATTTCAATTCCGGTTACTCTTGTTGTAATGGAGCCTCCCTTTAGCTTTGAAGCAAGCACAACGCCGATTCCATCCGGAATTTGATACGTGGCATTATTAATAAGCTCTCTTAAGGTAGAGTCTTTTTGAGCGGTGATAATTTTCTCTGGATTCACTGCAATAAGAGTTGACTGCTCTCCAGCTTTTATGCGTTTGTCAATGTCAGCTAAAATTTCTTCATAATTTAAAGGTGATACTTGTACACCTAGGTAACTTTCTTTCTTCATAGGATACCACTTCCTATTGCTTGTTTTATTGAATCGCTTGTAAGGAAGATAAATCACCAAGACGATATAGTGCTACTTTTTCCTTATCAAGAGTTGCACAATTTTTTGTATCTAATACGACTGGTGACGCCATCAGCTTTGCAAACTCGTCGCTATCCATGTTTTTAAATTCATTATGGTCCGCTAAAAGCAGGACAAGGTGTGCACCGTCAACGGCTTTCTCAAATGAATATAAAGGGAAATCAACTTGTGATTCATGGACATGAGGGTCATGAGCACGCACTTCAAATTTCTCATATTTTGTTAATTCTTTATAAATATCTAAAGCAGGACTTTCACGGATATCGTCAATATTTCCTTTATATGTTAATCCGAATACTGCTATAGTCGCTTTATCCATTTCAGATGTTAAGTACTTCACTTGATCGATTACAAAACGTGGCATAGAGTTATTAACTTTACGAGAAAGAGCAATAAGCTGTGCTTCTTCTGGTGCTTTTTCTACAATAAAATATGGATCAACAGCCAAGCAATGTCCGCCAACACCTGGTCCCGGCTGGTGAATATTCACGCGAGGATGCTTATTAGCAAGTTCAATAACATCGTGGGCATTGACACCTAAACGTTTTGAAATTTTCGCCAGCTCATTTGCAAGAGCAATATTAACATCACGGAATGTATTTTCCATCAGCTTTGCCATTTCAGCGGTTAAGGCTTCTGTTTCAATCACGTCACCTGTGACAACCAAACGATACACATCAGCCGCTTTGCGAGCTGCTTCTGGAGTCGTTCCGCCTACAATACGAGTATTTTCAATCAGCTCAATCAAAATACGTCCTGGTAATACACGTTCTGGACAATGAGCAAGATATAAATCTTGTTCAGTATCCCAGCCTTGTTCTCGTAAAATTGGAGCAACAATATCATCCATTGTTCTTGGAGGTATTGTGGATTCTACAATTACTACATTACCTTTTTGCAAATATGGCACAATAGATTTTGTTGCATCGACTACATAATCTACATTTGCCGTATCGTCAGCATGGATTGGCGTCGGAACCGCGATAATAAAGACATCAGCAGCTTCAGGGGTTTTTGAAGCGCGCAGCTTCCCTTTCTCCACTACATCTTTTACTAACTCTGGCAATCCTACTTCTTCAATAGTAATTTGACCATTATTTAAAGAATTCACTACTTTATCATTTATGTCTACACCGATAACATCATAACCAGCCGAAGCAAATACAGCGGCCGTCGGCATTCCGATATAACCTAATCCAATTACACATATTTTCTTCATGTAAAAGAACCTCACTTTTTATTCTCAATAAATTCGAGTTGAAACTACATAATTCAGCTATTTTTTACACATAGCATAGTATAACAAATTAATGTAACTGATGCATTAAGTATTTAAGTTGAGAAAAGGGAATGTAATGCTAGACAAGCTTCTTTTTAATTTAGTAATCGCTCTCAGTTATATAACTTGAA
The DNA here is from genome assembly GCF_017742235.1 of Bacillus sp. 165. GTDB lineage: Bacteria > Bacillota > Bacilli > Bacillales > Bacillaceae_G > JAGHKQ01. The sequence goes on along the minus strand of NZ_JAGHKQ010000013.1, from coordinate 4,356 downwards.
TAATATTTGTAGTAGTTCATCAAAATTAATTGTGAACTCCATTTATCGGAATGTCAAATAAGACAGCTATCAAAAAGATATAATGGCTATTATGATTAAGCATTATTAAACATGTAGAATCTTGTTTGTATTTTTGGTTTCTTTATATCGTTAGCAAATCCTCTCTGAAAGGTTCGCCACTTTCTTTAATAAGAGAATATTACTGTGAATTTTTGCAGATGGTCTATCCTGTAAAGAATGTAATAGAGTATGTAGGAACATCAATCCATTTTCAAAAGAAAGTGGTACATAAAATCATACGAACAGTGTTTCTAAGCAGATGTGTAAGTTCAATTCTAAAACATAATTTGATGACGCATACAGCAATAAAAGAGGGGTATAATAAAATAAAAAGTTTTTAGACCTAATAGTATTTTGCACGTATTACAAACATCATATTCTATTAGAGTACAGCCAAGGTAAGTTTGCTTGTTAATTAATCAAATACGTCTTATAGCATTAAGTTGCCATGTAGATGTAATAATTTTTACGGAGTATAGGGGTTAATATCTTTCATGCAAACTATAATTAAAAACAAAATTCATAAATGGAAATATAAGAAATTGATATAGAAGAAAATAATAAAGGAACAGGAAATTCTATTCTAGGATCTTAATAAAGAAGAAACAAATTCTTTGATTGATACATAAAAAAGCCAGTGATATAATAATTCAATGTGCTTAAATTTTTAAAAAGGAGAGTATTATACTGAAAACCATCACTATTCTTATACCGGCTTACAATGAAGAAGAAGTATTGCATCAACTATATGACCGTTTAAATACAGTAACGGAAACCATTCCTTTTTACCAATTTGAGATCCTTTTTGTAAATGATGGAAGTAAAGATGCAACTGTAGATATTATTAAATCTTTAAGAAAAAAAGATAACCGTGTTTCTTATGTAGATTTATCTCGGAATTTTGGGAAAGAAACAGCCATGATTGCAGGCTTAGACCATGCTCTTGGTGATGCGTTAATAATTATTGATGCAGATCTTCAAGACCCGCCCGAGTTGATTCCAGAAATGATTAAATACTGGGAGCAAGGATATGATGATGTATATGCAAAAAGAAGGACTCGTTCAGGAGAAACTTGGCTTAAAAAATGGACAGCTACAGTCTTCTATAAATTCCTTCAAAAACTAACACGTATTCCTATTCAGAAAAACACTGGTGATTTTCGTCTATTAGACCGAAGATGTGTTGAGGCACTGAAACAAATTCGAGAAACACAACGCTACACAAAAGGAATGTTCAGTTGGATTGGATATAATAAAAAGGAAATTTTATTCGATAGGGATTCAAGAGCTGCAGGGGAAACAAAGTGGAATTACTTTAAATTAATGGATCTGGCTATTGAAGGTATAACCTCCTTTACAACTGCTCCTTTACGTTTTTCGGCTTTATGTGGATTTATTCTCTCTCTGTTTGCATTCATTTATATGACTTGGATTATTTTTAAGACATTAGTATTTGGAGAATCAGTGGTAGGGTATCCTTCATTGATGACAGTTATTCTATTCTTGGGTGGCATTCAACTCCTTTCTCTTGGAGTTATTGGAGAATACTTGGGCAGAATCTTCAATGAAACCAAAAAAAGACCTTTGTATTTTGTGGATGAATATAACGATAAAAAGGTTTCTAATCGTCCTGTACATGAAAAAGAAGAACATGTATATTCCTCTTTGAGATAGGGATTAAGCCTATGAAGAAAAAAGAGATTATAAGTTATCTTGTATTCGGGGGCCTTACTACGGTTATTAATATCGTTGTTTACGTAATATTAACCAAGCTACTGAACGTTGATTATCGAATTGCCACAACTGTTGCATGGGTTCTTGCTGTTGTTTTTGCTTTTATTACAAACAAGCTATATGTATTCAATAGCAAAGAAACAGATAAAAAATCGTTGATAATGGAATTCTCATCCTTTGTCTTTTTTCGTATAGTTTCCTACGGATTAGACTTTGCCAGCATGATTATCTTAGTTAGTGGTCTTAAAATAAATGATGTTTTTGCAAAAATTGCAGCAAATGTTGTTGTTGTTATCTTCAATTATTTTGCTAGTAAGTATGTGATTTTCAAAACAAAGGAACAAATAGAACAAAGAAATTAAATAAATAGTGAAAAAGCGCACCATAGCATTTCAAAAGTGTGCTTTTTCACTATTTTGAAATAAAATTTTGACATGGAGGATATTTTTGATGTTTCATTTACCTGCTAGAATTTTTCATGCTTTTTGCTCTAAAGGACTTAGCTTTTTAGCAGCTGTCTTTTTCCTGGCTGCTTTTTTGTATTCTTGTCTGAATATTGAGGAAGCATTCTCTAGTAAAATAAAATTTGGGTTAATCTTTTTTATCTTTGCTACGGGGATGCTAGTTATTTCATATATTTCTTATGTATTCATATCAAAGAAGCTATTTCTTCTACTTCTAATCCTACTTTCTTTCTCTATACGAATGATATGGGTATTAAAAATACATACTCCAATTCAATCGGATTTCGCTATGATATATGGTAGTGCAGTTAGTGCTGCAAAAGGGGATTTTAGTTTTTCAAAACTTCCCTACTTTTCATCATGGGTATATCAAGTGGGCTTTACGATGTACGAGGCATGTATTATTAAAGTAGTAGGAGAATTTCCTTTTATCCTAAAGATTCTAAATGTTATCTATAGTGTCGGGACAACTGTTTTCATTTACCGAATCACATCTAAAGTATTTAATGAATTTTGTGGAAGAATTGCTGGAACTGTGTACGCGTTTTATATTCCAAGTATTATTATGTCTTCTGTTTTGACGAATGAACATTTATCAACTTTCTTATTCTATCTGGGTTTCTACTTATTAGTTAGTAAAGGGATTCAATATAAATATACATGGCTATATATTGGAATTTTATTGTCACTAGGAGATATTACCCGCCCGCTTGGTGCCTTTGTTTTGCTTGCTGTAATCCTTTATGTGTTTGTATTCTCCTTTATTGGAAGTAAAACAGGAGAAAAGAGTAGTATTATAACAAAATTTATTGGATTTATCGTTGCTTTTTATGTGGTACATTATCTGGTTAGCTATTCCTTTATGGCTGCTGGAATTACTTCCTATCCATTATCCAATCGGGAACCTTATTGGAAATTCGTTCTTGGATTTAATCATGGAACAGTGGGACAATATTCCAACGAAGATGCGAAGTATGTAAGCCAATTTCCTATTGGAAACGAACGCGATGAAAGGGAAAAACAGCTGGTCAAGGAAAGGATTACAGATAAGAAAAAGTTAGCAGTTTTATTCAAAAATAAGTTTAAAATCATGTGGGGATCAAATGACGCCTCGATTTCCTGGAGTCTAGGGACCTTAAACAAGCCAAACTTATCCAATTTATTTTTCATGTTCGAGCGTGCATACTACATGGTTATGATGGCATTTGCCTTTGTTGCAGCCATTGTTTTATGTATAAAGGATGAAAACAAACGATTTACCCTTTTTCTTCTATTAATTATAGGATATGTATGTGTACATTTCTTAATTGAGGTTCAAACGAGATATCGGTCATTCATCATTCCGAGCTTTGCTATTATTCAAAGCTATGGTATTTATTTGGTTTATAGATTCCTTCCTATAGGGTCTAAATTAAACAAGTAACTTACAATACGATAAGATACTATTTTAAAAACGGGAAGAGTATAAATCCTTATTACTGCTGAATTTGTACTCCTCCCGTTTTTTATTATGTATAAATGGCAATAAATCCAAAGAAATTGTTATGAACAAGGCATAGAGAAAAAGATTAGCTATATATCTTTTTAAAGTTGAAAATCAAATATTCGTGAAAAACTTAACATATAACATAAAGAAATAACAAAAGCAAGAAGATATAAAAGTTCTATAGGTACCTAAAAAGCATGCTATTCTAAGTTTAATCCTCTCAATTCTACATTCATAACTAAAAAAAGGAAATAAATAACTTTTTTTCCTGAATGGTGTACTAATAAAGAATAGAAATATTAATAACAGCAAGAGAGAGGTGTCACAAATATTAGGTATACTAGGATGGTGTTGCTATTGTAGAAATTGGTTACTACATCCACTCATCAAAGAAGTTATTTCAAACAAAAGTTCTCCTATATTACCTGGATAGGCTACACTTAGTTGGACAGAATTTTTAAGGTCAAGTAGACTACATATAAAATATTTGAGGAGAATCTACATGGCCAAAAGAGAACGCCGAACCTTTACTGAAGATTTCAAGCAACAGATCGTGCAGCTTTACCAAAATGGAAAACCAAGAAAAGAGATTATTCGTGAGTATGATCTGAC
>NZ_JAGHKQ010000012.1 GCF_017742235.1 Bacillus sp. 165 | reverse complement strand
CGACTAATATTGGTTAGGAGTTATTCAATTAACTGATGCATTAGTTTAATAAGCATTAAAAAGACTGTTTGGTGAAAAACAGTCTTTTTTAGTACGCAAAAATCAACATTTTAGTTTAACAGAGCCTATTATAAAGAAAAGTTAGCACGTTTTTTTGTAAAATCTTCATTTGGATAGTAACTGTTTTTAACAAGAAGATTGGGGCCTAGACACTTTACAGCAGGACAGTGGCAATTTAGCGATTGTGCTGTTTTGGATTTCATCCAAGTTTGATATGCATCAAGTAAACGAGTGTTTTGGATATTGCCTAGAGGAGGAACATCACCGAAATCCGTTACAATAATGCTGCCGTCAAAAATATTAACATTTAAACGGGAACGTCCGTCCGGATCATTTCGTACCGTCACATTTTTAGCTTGGTGAAGCTGTTTTAGTATTGTTAGGTCGTTCTCATCCTCACTGCATGCATAAAACGGGAGTGTACCAAATAACATCCACACGTTTTCATCACGAATAGCAAGAAGATGAGAAATAACGTCCCTGATTTCTTCTTTTGTTAAAATTTCAAGGCTGCTTGCAAAATCGCTTGGATACATTGGATGTATTTCATGACGCTTGCACTTCATTTCATCAACAATTTGGCGGTGAATGCTTTCCATATATGGCAGTGTTCGTTTATTCAGCATTGTTTCTGCAGATACAATCACTCCAGCTTCTGAAAGTGCCTTACTGTTCTCAACCATCCTTTCAAACAATTTCGCACGTTGCTCAAATGATGGTTTTCGTTCCATCATCGCAAAGCCGCCTTCTACAAAGTCTTCAATCGTTCCCCAATTATGTGAAATATGTAATACATCCAGGTAAGGTATAATTTGCTCGTAACGAGCCAATTCTAATGTTAGATTTGAATTTATTTGAGTGCGTACACCGCGCTCATGGGCATATTTTAGAATAGGAATTACATATTGTTCAACCGATTTTTTAGAAAGCATCGGCTCTCCACCTGTGATGCTTAAGGAACGAAGGTGAGGAACCTCTTCTAGGCGCTTTAGTATTAATGGTAGGGGCAGCGCATTTGGATCTTTTGGCTGCAAGGTATATCCTACTGCGCAATGTTCACAGCGCATATTACATAGAGTGGTGGTTGTGAATTCAATGTTAGTGAGCAATAGCTGGCCATACTCTTCATAATCGAGATATGCTTCCCACGGATCATGGGAAGGAGTAATAGACCGCATCGTTTGTGATAAATTCATATAAGTTACTCCTTTAATATAGAGAAATTGTCCATCCCCTATCATAGAAGAACAAGTGAATTAAATAAACTATTTTGCTGTAAATTTTATCTCAATGTCATTAAATATCCGGACAGCGACTGTTTTTTTCTATATAATTAATGGAAACGACTTGCTAGAAAAAGGAGAGAATAACTGTGGGAAATGCTACTTATGATAAAGACTCACAACTAGTATATTTGAAAGAACGTTTAAATATGTTTGCTGAGGTCATTGATACAATGGAGCCTGAACAGGTTGAGCTAGAAGATATAGATCGTTTATTAAGCATGTTGGACGAATTAGAATTGAAATGTGAACAATTCAAAAAAAATTAACAAGAGGCTGTTAGAGCATTTTTGCTCAACAGCTTTTTATTTTTAACCATTTACGATCTATATAAAATAAAAAGCGCAGTTTTAGCAGCATCTTTAAATAGAAGTTCTATACAAAAAGGGGTATAATTTTATTGTCAAAAAATTTTCGTCAATTTTTTTGGTAGCGTTCACAGTAAGAGGGGGATAATGTGATGGAAAAGCTGCAAGAAAGTCTATATAAACTAATCGTCGAAACATCCACAAACTTACCGAAGGATGTTCGCCGTGCAATTCAACGAGCGAAAGAAATGGAAAACGCAGGTACTCGTTCCGCGATGGCACTTGATACAATTTCAAACAATATTAAAATGGCAGATGAAAACATTTCACCGATTTGCCAAGACACAGGAATGCCGACATTTAAAATTAAAACGCCTGTTGGAGTGAACCAACTTAAAATTAAAGAAGCAATTTATAACGCAATTGAACAAGCAACAAAAGACGCGAAGCTTCGTCCAAATTCTGTAGACTCCATCTTTGGTCATAATAGTGGCAATAATTTAGGAGCAGGAACACCTGTTATTAAGTTTGAACAATGGGAAAATGATTATATTGATGCTCGTTTAATTTTAAAAGGCGGCGGCTGTGAAAACAAAAATATTCAATATAGCTTGCCTTGTGAATTAGAGGGGATTGGCCGTGCGGGACGTGACTTAGATGGCATTCGTAAGTGCATTATGCATTCTGTATATCAGGCACAAGGACAAGGCTGCAGTGCAGGGGTAATTGGAGTAGGTATCGGCGGAGACCGTACATCGGGTTATGAATTGGCAAAAGATCAATTATTCCGTTCATTGGATGATACAAATCAAATTCCTGAATTAGCAAAACTGGAAGAATACGTAATGGAAAATGCTAATAAGCTTGGCATTGGTACAATGGGATTCGGCGGAGAAACGACTCTTCTTGGATGTAAAATTGGAGTATATAATCGTCTTCCTGCAAGCTTCTTTGTGTCTGTTGCGTATAACTGCTGGGCATACCGCCGCTTAGGGATTACAATGGATGCTGATACAGGTGCAATCATTGATTGGTTATATCAAGAGGGCGAAGCAGGCATGAAACATGAAGAATCAACAGACGATGCAACACACACAGCACAACGTGAGATTGTTCTTCAAGCACCTATTACAGAAGAACAAATTCGTGAACTGCGTGTAGGAGACGTTGTAATCATCAAAGGTATGATGTATACAGGCCGTGACGCCATTCATAAATATTTATCTGACCATGACTGTCCAGTAGACTTAAACGGTCAAATTATTTATCATTGTGGTCCAGTTGTTATGAAAGAAAGTGATAACACGTATACAATTAAAGCAGCGGGTCCAACAACAAGTATTCGTGAGGAGCCTTATCAAGGTGATATTATGAAGAAGTTCGGTATTCGTGCAGTTATGGGGAAAGGCGGCATGGGAGCGAAGACGCTGGCTGCATTAAAAGAGCATGGCGGTGTATACTTAAATGCTATTGGCGGAGCTGCTCAATATTATGCAGAGTGTATTAAAGAAGTAACAGACGTGAACTTTTTGGAATTTGGCATTCCGGAAGCGATGTGGCATTTGCGAGTAGAAGGGTTTAAAGCAGTTGTGACCATGGATTCTCATGGGAATAGTTTACATGCAGAAGTAGATAAATCCTCTCTTGAGAAGCTTGCTCAATTTAAAGAGCCCGTATTTAAATAATATATAGAATAGCATCCAATATGGGTGCTGTTTTTTATTTATTGGAAAACAATGCTCAGGATGAAACGAATAAGAAGAACAAACAATACAGATACAGAACTTCATTGGAAAGGAGTTGAATAAATGAAACGCAAGCTAGCTGTTTTTTTATTGATACTGTTAATGGCATGTAGTGCAAAAGCATATGCTTATTCCAATTCCGCAATCCATTGGGGGATTCCAAAAGCAAAGGATGAAATCCCGCCAGACGCCGGAGAGAAATTTACTTCAACGGTTACAAAATACGATTCCTTTTTTTTAGGGAACGTTAAACATAAAGATATTTATTTAACGTTTGATAATGGATATGAAAATGGATTTACACCCAAAATTTTAGATGTATTAAAAGAAAAAAAGGTGCCGGCAACATTTTTCGTTACTGGACAATTTATGAAAGAGCATCCTAAGCTGGTCAAACGGATGGTAAAAGAAGGGCATATTATTGGAAATCATTCTTGGCATCATCCTGACTTAACACAAGTAAGTGAAGTCCGTTTCAGAAAAGAATTGGAACTAATTGAAGAAGAGTATGAGCAGCTTACTGGAAAAAAAGACCTAAAATATTTACGTCCTCCACAAGGGATTTTCAGCGAACGTACTTTGGCTATATCAAGAGAAATGGGGTATTACAATGTTTTTTGGTCTTTGGCATTTGTAGACTGGAAAGTTGATCAGCAGCGCGGTTGGCAATATGCACATGACAACGTAATGAAGCAAATTCATCCAGGTGCTATCATTCTTCTGCATAGTATTTCAAGTGATAATGCTGGTGCATTGGATAAAATCATTGATGACTTGCGCAAACGAGGCTATCATTTCAAAAGTTTAGACGACCTGATTCATGATAAATTTGGACCCAAAGTTCGTTATTAATGGCCGTAAGTACACAACTTACGGCTTCTTTCTCGTCTTATGATATAATAAGGCCAAATGTCTAAAAAGGGTGAGAATGATGTGGAGCAAAACGGTAACGTTACATATACCGTATAACTTTGAACAAGTTATTCAACGCTGGGCGTTAGACCCTTTAAATAGTGTGAATATGATACAAAAAACAGTAAGGGTTCCGCTTCTTATAAATAATCAGCAAGTGGTGGTGAGTGTCCAGGGAAAGGGGACATTTGAACAACCGCTATTTGTTCTTTCAAGTTATCAGGAAATAGACGAGGAAGCAGTACTAAATCGTATATATGACATTTTTGGCTGGAATGTATCTATGGGAGAAATATATGAGCATTTTCTGCAAACTTCCCTATGTCCTTTATTTGAACGCTTTGCGTATACGCCGCTGGTCTTAGAGTTTGATTATTTTGCTTGTCTGGTGCGCTGTATTGTACACCAACAGTTGAATCTAAAATTTGCATATACGTTGACCGAACGCTTTGTTCAAGCATATGGAACACAACAAGATGGTGTGTGGTTTTATCCAAGACCAGAGCGTGTAGCACAAATTCCGCTTGAGGAACTGCGAAGCCTTCAGTTTAGTCAGCGAAAAGCGGAGTATATGATAGATCTTGCTAAGGCTATTACTGAAGAAAAAATAAGCCTTGAAAGTATGAAGAGCTTGTCTGATGACGAAATTATGAAAGAATTAATTCAATTGCGCGGAATAGGACCTTGGACTATACAAAACTTTTTGATGTTTGGATTGGGACGGAAAAATATGTTCCCAAAAGCAGATATCGGCTTGCAAAATGCAGTGAAGATGTTTTTTGGACTGGATGAAAAGCCGGATGATACTTATTTAGAAAACTTCAAGAAAGAGCTAAACCCTTATTGCAGTTATGCTTCTCTTTATTTATGGAGAAGTATTGAGTAAGAAATGATGGAGTTGTGAATATGAAACCAAAGCAAAATGAAAGTAAATTAGAACTAGGACAAACATTTCCTGTGACTATAAAAAGATTAGGTATTAATGGAGAAGGAGTTGGCTATTTCAAGCGTCAAGTCGTCTTTATTCCCGGAGCTTTGCCCGGTGAAGAAGTGGTTGCAGAAGCAACGAAAATCCAAAAAGGATATGCAGAAGGAAAAGTGAAAAAAATTAGAAAATCATCGCCTGCCCGTGTTACGCCTTCTTGCCCGGTGTATGAAGACTGCGGTGGCTGCCAGCTTCAACATCTTGAATACAGCGCACAGCTAGAACAAAAACGGGATATTGTTATGCAAGCCTTTGAAAAGCATACAAAGTTTCCTGTTGAGAAGTTAAATATTCGCTCGACAATCGGAATGGAAGAGCCGTGGCACTATCGAAATAAAAGCCAGCTTCAAGTAGGGAAAGATAGACAAAAGGTTATAGCTGGACTATACGCATTAAATTCTCATCAGCTAGTTGATATTTCTGAATGTAAAATTCAGCATACAGCGACAAACGAGGTTACACAAAAAGTAAAACGTATTTTAGAACGGCTTGATATTCCTATTTACAACGAGCGAAAACGAACAGGAACAGTCCGTACGATTGTAACGCGCATTGCCGTCCAAACAGGAGAAATTCAATTAGTGCTGGTTACAGCTAAAAAAGAATTCCCCCGCAAGGAGCAGTTTGTGAAACAAGTCCACACTGTATTGCCTCAAGTAAAGTCTATCATGCAAAACGTAAATGGAGAAAAAACATCCCTCATTTTCGGTGATGAGACATTCCATCTTGCGGGCAAAGAAGTTATCCAAGAAATACTGGGCGAATTAACCTTTGAATTATCGGCACGTGCGTTTTTTCAGCTGAATCCAACACAAACCGTTAAATTGTATGATGAGGTTAAACAAGCAGCAGCACTTACAGGAAAAGAGAAAATTGTCGATGCTTATTGCGGTGTCGGTACAATCGGACTATGGCTTGCGCCCGATGCTGCAGAAATACGAGGCATGGATATCATTAACGAATCTATAGAAGATGCTAAAAAGAATGCGAAAAAACACGGTTTCGAAAACACTTTATACGTAACTGGAAAAGCAGAACAATGGCTTCCAAAATGGGTAAAAGAAGGCTGGAAGCCAGATGTAATTGTAGTCGACCCGCCTCGTACGGGCTGCGATGATAAACTGTTGCAAACGATTTTGCAGGTGAAGCCGAAGAAGGTCGTGTACGTGTCTTGCAACCCTTCTACGTTGGCTAAGGATATAGCGAAGTTGTCCAATCAATATGAGGTGGAATATGTACAACCGGTGGATATGTTTCCGCATACTGCGCATGTGGAGTGCTGTTCACTACTTGTATGGAAAGAGAAATAAGAGATGCAACAGTGAGTTTAAAGAGCCTTCCTCTTGGGGGGCTCTTTAGTATTTGTATAAGTATAATTATAAAGATATTCATAAAGAAACGGTTCTTATTCACCTAACTGGCAGTGTAGTTCAATAAGGATTTAAAAAATAAAAAGCCCAAAAAAGTGTCATTTAGAAAATTTCAATTTCTAAATGATACTTTTTTTGCTTTCCTTTTAAACATGTTAAACATCTTTTATTTCAGTTTTTTCCGTTTTAAGAAAAATGCAAGTATTAGTGAAATAACTGCAATACCCACTTTTACCCAAAATGCATCATTCATACCAGACATAGTTACTTCCAATGCAATATGCTGTTGAATTTTAGCTGTAGGTACTGTAGTTAGATTTGCAATTATATCTTTTGCATGAGTCGTCGCACGGTTTGACATGACTGATACAAGTAGACTTGTACCGATTGCCCCAGCTAGTGCTGTTCCAGGTGCAGTTTGTTTTACAGTTAACGTATTTAATCCGAATGAGGTTAAGTAAGTCTATAACCAACAATTTGATATAAAATGTGTGAAATTAGACAAAATCATAAAAAATGTATGAAAAGTATATTTAGTCGAAGGGAATTAGTTACTAAAGGATGTGAAAAGATGGAAAGACGAAGTATGAAAACAAAAAAGATTATAGAGGCATTAATTAACATTGCTGTTATTAAGGGTATTGAGAATATAACTATTAAGGATATCATAGTTGAAGCAGATATTAATCGAGCGACTTTTTATTATCATTATACGGATAAAGTATTTTTACTCACGGAAATAGTTGACGAAACGTTATCAGGACTTGTAAATGACATTGAGATTCCAAATCAAATTCATACTTTTTCAGATGTTATCTATCCACCTATATTGACATTATTCAATCGTGTAGAGAAACACCGATTAGTGTATAAAATTTTACTAAGTAAAAATGGTTTACCCGATATACGTTGGAAAATGATAGAATGATCGAGAAAAAAGTTGTTCGCTTCTCTTGTCTTCACGAAGAAATTCTGCGCGCTTTCATTCACCGGATTGTTGCGTTTTCAGTCCGTCATGTGTATTAATTTAATTCTTAAATATTCAGAAGATTTAATATTTTTGTCGATTTTTGTAATACGAATCTAGAACAACTTACGTATTATTGATGGTAATATTAGATTGTAATTTAAGAGTGAAAATTGTTGTTTTTTAGATTATTCAGTTTTTTTATGTTTCTTACGATCAGTTTATTAATCTTCAAGCAGAAAAACACAAAAAAGGAGAAAGAAAAATGAGAAAAAAAGCTAGTCATCAAAGAATGGGTAAAAGTTTAGCTGTATTTGCTCTTTCATCTAGTTTTGTTTTTGCTTCTCTGGGGCAAGTTGCACCTGTCTCAACAGTAAAAGCAGTCAGCATGCCGAAAGCTGAGGAATTGCTTGCAAATCTCTCAACCGAACAAAGAGATGCCTTAAAACAGTTAGCAATGAACGAAACAACAGGACTTCATATTTCTTCTGACATTGATCAATCTTCGTCAGATGTAACGAGTGTCATTGTCGAGTTTGTTAACAAACCTGCAAAAGTAGCTCAGCTTGTAGCTGCTGAAAAAGGTTTGCAACTATCTGATGATAAGGCGAAGAAATTAGTTGAGCAAGACCATGCTAATTTTAAAAATGAAGTTGGACAAGTCCTAACAACTAACACGAATGAAAAAGCAGATTACAAAATTCTTCGTTCATATAAACATGCCTTTAACGGCGTTTCAATGAGCTTACCAGCAAATCAAATCAAACATTTATTAAACTCAAAAACGGTTAAAGCAGTTTGGAGTAATGAAAGCGTTTCCGTAGAACCGCCAGTAGCGGATGATGCTCAGCTAAAAGCCGATGAAGCGAAAGTTGGAAATTATACACCTTATGATGGGTTGGATCGTCTACATAGTGAAGGTTTCACAGGTAAAGGGATTAAAGTAGGCATTTTGGATACCGGGATGGATTATCACCACCCAGATTTAAAAGACGCCTATAAAGGTGGATACGACTTCGTCGATGATGATAATGATCCAATGGAAACGACTTATGCGGATTGGGTGAAAGCAGGTAAACCAGGAAAAGCAAATGGTGCTGATTACTATACAGAGCATGGTACCCATGTTGCAGGGATAATCGGTGGTCGTGGCACGGCAAAAAGTGAATATAAAATACTTGGTGCCGCTCCTGAAGCAGATTTATATGCGTATCGTGTACTAGGTCCTGGAGGAAGGGGCTCTTCTGAAGATATTATTGCAGCAGTCGATCGAGCAGTTGAAGATGGTATGGATGTCATCAATATGTCGTTAGGTGCAACCATAAATAATCCACTGTATCCAACGTCAATTGCTGTCAATAATGCGGTGTTAAATGGCGTAACAGCAGTTGTTTCTGCTGGTAATAGTGGAAATCAAATGTTTACTTTAGGCTCACCTGGTACAGCTGGATTAGCACTAACAGTCGGTGCATCATCTATTTCACTCGATATCTATCAATATAGTGGAGTAAACAACAATAAGGATTACACGCTGAGACAATTAGCGAGAAATTATACGGATGATCTGACGACATTAAAAGGACAGACAGTGGAGTTAGTGAATGTTGGGTTAGGTAACACAACGGATTTCGTTGGGAAGAATGTGAAGGGAAAAGTCGCCTTTATCCAACGTGGTTCCATTGGTTTAATTGATAAAATCAAAAATGCGAAAGCAAACGGAGCGATTGGTGTTATCATGGCCAATAATGCAGAAAATCAACATGAGGGTGCGATTCAATCGTTTATCGGTGAAGCTGTTGATGCTGTTGCTTCGTTCTCGGTTTCTTATGATGAAGGCATGGCCATTTCAGAAGCTATTAAAGCGGGACAAAATCAATTTACATTCGGCGACTTTTCAAAGATTACAACAGGTGGAGATGAATTAGCAGGCTTTAGTTCAAGAGGTCCTTCAAGAGTCAGTTATGAGATTAAGCCGGAAGTGGTAGCACCTGGTGTATCTATTATGTCAAGTGTTCCATTTTATGTAAATGATCAATCGGTGGCTGGAACCGATGAGAAAGATTATCTATATGCGTATCAACGTATGTCTGGTACTTCGATGGCTGCACCGTATGTAGCGGGTGTATCGGCTTTATTACTACAATCAAACAAAGATTTACAACCAGAAGATATTAAAGCAATTCTCATGAATACGGCGGATCCGTTATCTAAGAAATACAGCGTATACGAAGTTGGAAGTGGACGAGTGGATGCGTATGAAGCTATTCATTCAAATGTTCAACTAGAAGTAAAAGAGAGTACAAAGACGTTGGTCAATGGTGAAGAAAGAGCGATTACGGAATCAACTGGTGCAATGAACTTTGGTTCTTATGCATTTGATGGCAAAGATATTATCGATGTACGTCAAGTGAAATTAACAAACCGAAGTGAAAAAGCTAAAACATTTGATGTGGATGTGACATTCCAAGAAGGGCTGAGAGGCTCGAAAGATGCGAAAGCGAACAATGTTGCATTAAAAGGACCATCTTTCGTCCAATTAAACAAAAATGGCCAACAAGCAGTTAATTTCCAATTAAGTATCCCGAAAACAGCTGAAAATGGCACATACGAAGGATACGTCACGTTTACAAATCAAGACGATCCAACCGAACAATATCAAATTCCTTTTGGGGGACGAGTAGTTACGGAAGGTATCGAGTCATTTAGAGTAGAAAATCCATTATTTTCGACTAGGACGACTAAGCCATCTGTACAGTATGCATATCCTTACCAAGATGCAGCGTTCACTCTCAAAACATATATGAAATATATCGACGTGGTGTTACATGATCCAACGACAGGCGAAGATATTGGATATATAGGTTACATTCCAAGCTATTTAGTGAACGAAGGTGTCGAATTCCATTTAGCTCAAGCCTTTAGCGGTATGTATTATCCGTTTACTGGAGACAAGAATAAACCTGTTAGTTCTATTCCAACCGTTGTGAAGCCAGGACATTATCAGTTAAAACTAGTCACAACGAGTGAGAGTGGACATACGTTTACAAAAACACAAGATATTGTCCATGATATTGCACCACCAATTGTTACATCAAGTTTTGATTCATTAGATCAGAAAGTAATTGAATATGATGCTAGCCAGCTCGATTCTAAAGGCCAATTTTTATATGACTTTAATATTAATGTACATGATCCAGAAGTAGAGGAAGCAAAATCTTATGGAATACCAGTAGATCAGTCTCATAATTCGGTTGTTTCTTTCTATAATTCTCCGTTTGGTTCTTTCCCAATGCCTACGAATCAAAATGGTGATTATACAGATAAAATATTAGTAGATAGTAAAATTAAATTTTTACCTGTTAGTTTTTATGGAAGAGATGCAGCAGCAAATGGTACGATACCGATATCAGTTATCTTTGCAAAGAATACAGACCCATACTATTATTTAAAGGCATCGACAGATAAATTTAAAACAGGCGAATCGATCAATTACACGGTTCGTTCAAACAATATTAAAAACTTAAAAACAACGAAATTGACGATGAATGCATACAATGACCATGGCATCATTGAAAATGTAAAAGTAAACGATGCAGTGAAACAATATGGTGATGCAACAGTAACGGTGACGACAGCACCATCGTCCTCAAATCAAACAACGTATACGATGACATTCACGTATAATGGAACAGCTCCATTACCGGAAGATCTATCATTATTTACGTTTGATGTTAAAGCAATATCAAAAACAGGTTGGGGTTCATTACCAGTGGGCTCGTATTCCACAACAACTGTCGATCAAAACAATGTGGAAACGAAAAATGTTTATACATTTATGGAACGAAACTTTGAATATCAACTAGCGTATTCAAATTTAATTAGCTCCTTAAAATTAGAAGGAACGATCAATCCTGCAACGAACACACTAAATTCGACGATTGATCAACGAAATATCAATGCAAAAATAACTGCAACATCTCGTGATGGAAAGACAACTGTAGAAGGTGCTATCACATCAAAAACAGGTGCTTATACGATTGCTGGGTTACCGGTTGATCGTGACGATTACAACGTAACAGTGGATGTACCAGGGCATTTTACAACAACGACAAAAGTTGATGTAACAGATAACATTCGTGGTGAATTATATGGAAAAGTTTATACCTATAACCTATTCCCGACTGCTGCTGCTGGAGACACGAACAAAGATAATGTAATTGATATTCTCGATGCAATAGCTGTACAAGCCGCTTGGGGTAAGAAAGATCAAACAGCGACAGATTTCAACTTCGACGGGGTTGTTGATGCAAAAGATTTTAATTATATTGTCAAAAACTTTGGTTTACAAAATCAAACAGTGGCAAATCCACCAAAAGCGATCACAAAGTACAAAGCTAAAACGCTTGCAGATATTCAGAAAGAACTAGGCATCCAATAAAAACGATTTAGTTAAAGTGAAAACCCCATTCATAACTTGTTGAATGGGGTTTTACATTTTTAACAAAAGAGCCATATTTAATAATGTTTCGAACTCATCAGCTATTTTGTCAAGTGAATACTTGCTCGTTGTTTTTATTGAAACATTTTGTTCATTTAGGGCTCATTGTTAATTTAGGCTTACCGATCTTGTACAACTCAAAAAAAATGATAATGCTGTCTCTAATGACAGAATCAGTTTTTATATTAATGATATAAAAAGGACGGTAAAAAGAAATATAAGGATAGTAAATACGCTTTTATATAAATCTCAAATTACCTGTAGCAATTACAGAATCTCCAATAAAAATAAATGATCAATCGTCAGGAAAGATAAAAAAAGAAATTGAAAATGAATCACAAAAAGATAAATTGGATCCGATTGGTTTAGGTCTTTTTGCAAGATCATTTAAATACCCAGAATGGAAAACATAGAAGATGATTGAGTTAGCGCATTTCAACAATCAAAAATTAAGGCAAAGGTGAAAGTTATTTTGGTCGATAAAGGGGCAACGATGTAAGTAATAGGATAGTCAGAAACGACACGCGAATGAAGCGAGTCGTTTTTTTTGATGTGTGCCCAGCATGTGCATAATCTATAGGATGCAAGTCCCGAGCCACGAAGGCAGTAGTAGTGGTTAGCTTAAGGCAAGGGTGTCCGTGGTGACACGGGTACGTCCTTTATCACTAAGTTTATAATACTTCCTTGACGGTCCTTCACTGGATTCTTGCTGCTTGCTATTTTATTGCTAGAGCATTTAAAGAAACTATTTTATTAGCGGCTAATTTAGCTTAGTATGCTTACCATTGTGGGTAGTAAGGGTAAGGATAGGGATACGCATATGGATATTGATATGGGTAAGCAGGAACTGGATATGGACCAGGTGAAGCAGTTGCACCAATTACTAAGCCTGTTGCTGCACCTGCTGCAAACCCAGGATGATAGGGAGGATAATGTCCATAATAGCCACCGCCATGTCCCCAGGTTGCATGCCCTCCATTATGCCCCCAGCTCGCATGTCCGCCACCACCGTGTGCGGGTCTGTTGTTTATAAATTCATTAAGAGTCATCTTTCTCACCTTTCTTTCATGCACTGTTTCTTCAGCATATGTTTAGATGAGTGCAAATGACCTTATTAAGTGTAACCTTTTAGATTTTTTGATTATTGTTACAGACAAATGCTTTATTATTTTTAGCTGCAGACAAAGAGTTGTTCTAAATTTATCCTCATATAGCGGTGTGTCTTTTTTCTGAAAAGAAATGCTTCATCGTTTAATTGCACAAAGAGTAGGAAGCAATAAGGATATATGATAAATTATCCAATTCTTTAAATATCGTTGGTTAATTAACAGTCGCCCCATGTAGAATGTGTATAAAGCTGGTGAGACGAAGACAGGTCTAAGAATAGAAATAGAAGGGTCACCTTATTTTTCTTTATATCCTCCTGAAGTTAATACATGGGTTATTTGATTGGCCATATCACTAGGGTTATTTGATAAATCATTTTTTACCCATTCTACTATAAGTGAGACTAGTGCTGCTGATATGTAGTTTGTTAGAAGTTCCTTATTCACAGTTATTTCAATCTTATTATTCTGTAACAACGTTATATTATCTCCTAATGATTCTTTTAATTCTTTTACCATTTTTGCAGGAAAGTCTGGTAATCCCTTCTCGCTTAGGACAATTTTATATATATCACGATGCTTTTTTACGTGTTCAAATACAGCTAGTATAGGAGGATAGACGATGTCACTAAATGAGTTGACTTCATTTGGCATGAGAATCTCTTGTCCTAACCCCTCTAGCATTTCATGTAGGATGCTTTCTATTAAGTCCAATTTATCCTTATAATGATAATAAAAGGTGGCTCGGTTAATATTGGCTTCATCAATAATATCTTGAACTGTTACTGCGTCTATCCCTTTTTGTGAGGATACTGTAAATAATGCATCCTTAATTAGTTTTCTGGTTTTTGATATGCGGCGATCCATACTTACCCTTCCTTGTCTCATGTTATGATAAAGAAATTATTAGAGTTGTTCTTGTATATTGTGTGATAAGGCTTACTAAATAATGTAATCATTCCTTACTATACTCAAACATATGATTATCGATATGTAAAAATTAATATAACTATTTTCATGTAGCAGCAGTGTGATGAATCCATTCAGATATTGAAATTGTTATAAAGGAGGATTAGAGTAATGTTGTTCAAGGAAAACAGTTATCAATTATCAAATGGAAAAAACTGATAAATTATACGAATATTATGGCGTTACTCGTTTCTTGATAAGAGCTAGATTTTATTAAGAGTAAAATAGGAAGAGCCTGCCCCATAATGCAGGACAGGCGTAAATGAAATTATTATAAATTTGAACGTTTTGGTGTAACTAAGATTTTAACTTGAGAACGGTCGTTTAATACTTCCTCAAATCCTTCTTCCACCACATCGTCTAAGTGAATTTTTTTAGTGATAATCAAATCTTCTTTTAAAATTCCTTGGTTAATAAGGTCGATAACCTCTGGATAAATGTTGTTATAGGTCATTGTAGTAGAGATTCTTTTGTTTGTCATCATCGCTACGTTTGGATTAAATGTTACAGGTTTTTCCCATAAACTAATAATTTTCAACTCCCCGTTATTTCTCACGCTGTTAAGGGAAGCTTCGAAAGTAGGTTGAACGCCAGCACAATCAAAGGCTACGTCTACACCTCTACCGTTTGTTAAACCGAAAATAGTTTCAACCGCATTTGTGTCGATAGGGTTGATAGCATGAGTAGCACCTGATTTCAAAGCAACTTCTCTACGATGGTCAGCAACTTCTACAGCGATAATTTTAGAAGCTCCAGCTGCTTTTAACGACTGGATAAGCAGTAATCCGATTGGACCCGCGCCAAATACAGCGACAGTATCACCGTATTTAAATTGGCTGGAACGGATAGCTTGTGTTACCACTGCAACAGGTTCAACTAATGCCGCTTGTTCGTAGCTCATTGTATCAGGAATTTTATAAACACGGTCAACAGGAGCTACTACATATTCTCCAAAACCACCATCATTTAAAATAAGACCATAAAATTGTGGTTTTTCACAAACTTGGTAATTACCTGTTCTACAAGAGTTACAAGTCCAACAAGGAACCATTGGTTCGATAACAACACGGTCTCCAATCGCAAATGTTGTTACACTTTCTCCAATTTCCACAATTTTACCTGAAAATTCGTGTCCCATTGTTACGTTAGAACCTGGTGGAATGACCATTGGTCCTGCTACATATTCATGCATATCGCTTCCGCAAATCCCGCACCATTCGATTTCTACTTTCACGCTATTTGCATCTACCGTTGGAATTGGTGTATCTACAACTCGAATATCTTTCGCTCCAAAAAATTTGGCAGCCTTCATATTTCCTACTACTGTACTATCTTTTGTAGCTTGAATTTCTGTAGCTTTCATGTTTTCCTCTCCATCCTTTAAAACTTATTCTCTATATTATTTGTATAGTAATAAAAGTAAAAATAACTATAGCACTTTGGTGTAAGCGCCTACTTAAAGAATAAGTGCCTGTAGAAAACGTTACAACCAACAATCATAAGTGATTTGTTTGAATTTCAACATTTTCTTGAAAAGTGTTGAAATTTTCATCGGACGATTAGAGAAATGGTTAAAATAACAAGTGATTTGAAACAGAGTCCACCCAGCCTCTATATAGAAAGAGGTATAACCCTTTTTAGTCTTAGCGCAAAAGTCTGTTATACCGGGTAATGAATATGAAGTCACGTATGAAATTTGAGTAAAAGAAAATAATGAATAGTAAACAAACATGAGTGGAATCAATGCAGCAATTATGTTAAGTTATGATGGGGGTTTTGCAGAAAAAGGTAAGATTATTTGTTAATCTATAATAGAAGCGATAGTTAAGCTTCAGTGAAGTATACAGAAATACGGTGTTAAAAAACAATACGTTCCCTCATGCATATGAAGTTGTGTGAGGGAATTGTATTTTATGAGAACTATTTTCGAACATGATAATGAGTTAAAGTAAGGAGAAAACAATGTACAATTATAAATTAACGATTCAATATGACGGCGGGCGTTATAAGGGCTGGCAACGGCTTGGAAATGGTGAAAATACAATTCAAGGAAAAATAGAAAATGTATTATCAGAGATGCTTGGGGGAAAAATCGAAATCATTGGGTGCAGCAGAACGGATGCGGGAGTCCACGCTCTTGCACAAATAGCCAATGTTAAAATCGAAGAAAATTTGAGCGAGTCTGAAATCAAAGATTATTTGAATAGATATTTGCCCCAAGATATCAGTGTTATTGAGGTTGTATCAGTACCTGAACGTTTTCATGCTCGATATAATTCGAAGACGAAAACGTATTTGTATAAGGTGTGGAATGAAGAATATACTAATCCTTTCATGAGAAAGTACAGTATGCATGTTCAACAAAAGCTGGATATCGAAAAAATGAAATCAGCAAGTCAATATTTTATTGGTGAACATGATTTTACTGCTTTTTCAAATGCAAAGTCTAAGAAAAAGTCTATGGTTCGTGAAATATATTCTATCGATATAGAGAAAAATGGCGGCTTCATTCAAATAAGGGTAAAAGGTAACGGATTTCTTCATAATATGGTTCGAAAGATTGTTGGGATGTTGATAGAGGTCGGAGCAGGCAACATAGAGGATGAAAATATAAAAGGGATTTTAGAGTCAAAGGAACGGAACCAAGTGAGTGCACTTGCTGATGCAAGCGGACTCTACTTAGAAAAGATTGATTTTTAAATGAATATGTGTACATACATTTTGATACCGTATGAAAGATGGTTAGTACACAACTGAAAAAAGGCTTCAATATCTTGTTGAGGCCTTTTTGTTATGCTGTCTATAAATAGGCTATTTATGAACTGGATAAGATTTATAGGAATAGTTTTTTGTAGAATGTTTTAAATTTTCATTCATTTTAGTGGAGAATTTCCCGAATTGTAATAATAGCTTTGAAAATGTACCACTAACTGAAAAACAGTATACAGTATCCATTGATGTGCCGGGACACTTCACATACTATGATACAGTCGATGCTACAACCAAAGAAGGAGATATGTTAATCGGTAAATATGCATCATTGGGAAATACTTATATCGTTGCAGGAGATGTGAACAAAGATAATGTCATTGACGTTATGGATGCCCTGACTATTCAAGAGAATTGGGGAACGAATAATCGTGCGGCAGATATCAATTTTGATGGTATAGTGAATGAAAAAGATATTAGGTTTGTACAAACAAACTATTTAAAGCAAAATTCAACGTTAGAGTTTTTACAACCAGGTGCTTCTCCAGAGGCAAAGAAAAAATATAAAGGACATACCTTGGAATCTATTTTGCGTGAGTTAGGCGTAGAATAAGAGAAGAATCAAGGATTGGATGGAACAATTATAGGAACTGTATTGGTTACTGTTTGAAAAGCCGCAGAAATGTCTTCGGCTTTTTTCTGTATGTTTATTATTAGGAATTGACACTAAAAGCATTTTCTATTTGAACTTTATTTCTGTTAATTTTGCTGCTTCACAATGTTATATAGCTTTAAATAGCGTGTATTTTACATTCAAATTATCCTATTTTCCCTACAGTGTCTTTATTTATGCTAATATCACTAGAGAGGATGAATAAGATTTTCAGAGGAAATAGGATGTGTAAGTTGGATTATTGCCATTAAGTAAATTGATAAAGAGAAGAGTTTTTTCTTTGCCTTCTATATTTGTTTTAGAAAGGTTGTTGGTATCGTTCTACAAAATAAAGAGCGAGCACAAAATGGCTATGTAAGCAGACATTGTATACACCCGGCTATACTGATAATCTAATCGTCAGTAATAGAAACAAAAAAAGAGAAAGGACAGTATTGTATGAAGAAGAGAAAGATAATCTTATTGAGCATTATACCTGCAGCTCTGCTGTTAGGGTATGGAATATATCAAGCAAAAGCCGAGGGCTCAATAGTTTCAGAGCAGAAGCAAGTATCCTATCTGTCTAAAGATGAGCTGCAATTTGAAGCTGATTTCAATACATATTTACGTAATACAGGAAAAATAAAAGCGATAGACAAGACTGCTAGGTTAGAGGAAGTAGAGTTAAAGCAGAAGCAAGAAACTTTAGCAGCTAAGCAGGAGGAGGTAAAGGAAGCTGTGCAGGAAAAGGAGAAGCAATCTTCAGTAGTAGTACCATCTACTCCGCAGCAGACTAAACCGAGCACACCAGTGCAATCGAAGCCATCAGTACCACCGACTCAGCCTAAGCTAGTGGTAGAGACTTTTAAAACATTAGGAGTCTCACAGCAGGTTATTTTGGTTACAGCCAGTAATTACAGTACACGCCAAGCCAAAATAGAAACATTTGAAAAAACGAATGGAGTATGGAAACAAATCCATAGTATGTCAGGGGTATTAGGTAAAAATGGGTTATCGGATACGAAGCATGAAGGAGATTATGAATCGCCAACTGGAAAATATTCAATTGGAACAGCGTTTGGAAGAACTGGTAATCCGGGAACGAAGCTCCCATATCGTCAAATTACATCTGATGATGTGTGGGTGGATGATTCTAAAAGTCCGTTATATAATACATGGCAATCTCGCTCGGCAACGCAAGGGCAATGGACTAGTGCTGAAAATATGAACATATCTCTATATGATGTAGGCTTTGTCATTAACTATAATACAGCCCGTACTCCGGGGAAAGGCAGTGCCATTTTCTTTCATATAGCAGGCAGTTCTGGATATACTGCGGGATGTACTGCTACATCAAGAGACAATGTAATACACATTGTACGTTGGTTAGATCTGGGTAAATCTCCTGTTATCATTCAAACACCAGTTTCTGGACTTGGAAATTATTAAATGCTCGTATTTTTATGTTAAAGATGGAGCCTAGAAGCCGCTTGGAAAGAAAGTGTGAATATTTAATAGTATATTAAGCAAAATAAATGAAGAACGATTATCCTACCTTTGAGGAATAATCGTTTTTTTAATGATTCCTCAAACCATGACATGTGTCATGGTTTGTCTATGATACATGCTACTTACAAGGAACAGTTTCTTTCCTCTATAATTTGAGAAGATAAAAGAAGAAGGGAAATATGATATGACAATCCAAAAAATAAACAATTTGAGAAAACAAATCACTTCTTATGAAAAATCTGATCTGAAATATAGTATAAGGCAGCTGCTCAATACATTGATGCCATTCTTTTTATTATGGTTTCTTGCATATAAAAGTTTGTCTGTTTCTTATTTACTTACTTTAGCGATTGCTGTTATCGCAGCAGGCTTTCTAGTGCGAATTTTTATCATTTTTCACGATTGTTGTCATTACTCATTCTTTAAGAATAGGCGAGCTAATAAAATTTTCGGGACAATTACAGGTGTATTGACATTATTTCCATATAATCAATGGCAGCATAGTCATTCTGTCCATCACGCGACGAGCAGTAACTTGGATAAACGAGGAACAGGTGATATATGGGTGCTTACTGTCGATGAATATGTGTCATCGCCATTATCGGTTCGCATAGCATACCGACTTTATCGCAATCCATTTGTGATGTTTGTATTAGGTCCAATCTATGTATTTTTGATTACTAATCGTTTTAACAGAAAAGGTGCGAGAACAGCTGAGCGTATGAATACGTATCTTACTAATATCCTGCTAGCAGCAGTGACGGCTATACTGTGTTGGACAATTGGGTGGAAGCCTTTTCTTTTAATACAGGGTCCGATTTTTATGATTTCGGGTTCTCTAGGAGTTTGGTTGTTTTATGTGCAGCACACATTTGAGGATTCATATTTTGAAGAAGATGCTGACTGGGATTATGTAAAAGCAGCGGTAGAAGGAAGTTCTTTTTATAAACTTCCGAAGATTTTTCAATGGCTTACTGGAAATATTGGCTTTCATCACGTGCACCATTTAAGTCCACGAGTTCCTAATTATAAGCTGGAGGAAGCACACAACAATACGAATTCTTTACAAAATGTTCCGACCATTACTTTGGCTACCAGCTTGCATTCCCTAAAATTTCGTTTATGGGATGAGCAAAATAAAAAGTTTGTTGGGTTTAAAGTATTATCTACATTAAAGAGTGTTCCAGCTCAGCCAAAGTCTGAGGTGTAAAAACTGCGTCCCTTCTTACTATACAAATAAGAAGGGACGTAGCCTTATATATAGTGGTAATATTAATAATAAAAACAAGTAAGCAGCTGAAGCTGAAAAAGAGGTTTCGTTCATGTTTAAAAAGTATTTTACATTTGAGAAAAGCAATGGTATTTCTCCTTATATTTGGACGATTCTTTGTATTTTACCGTTTTACTTTATTTTCCAAACTTCCTCCACTATTAAGATAATAGTGGGAATATTGTTGACAATTTTATTTTTTATTTTTTATCGAATTGCTTTTATTTCCAAAGGCTGGCCTGTTTATGTATGGACTATTATATTAATTGGTATTTCTATTACATCGACAAGTCTGTTTAGTTATGTTTATTTTGCTTTTTTCTTAGCATACTTTATAGGTAATATAAAAGATCGAATTGCTTTTATAACACTGTATATTATTCATCTACTTAGCACTTCTATTTCGATTAACTACAATATAGTCCAGCGTGATGAACTGTTTGTAGAGCAATTGCCGTTCATAGTTATTATTTGGATTAGCGTCATCTTGCTTCCGTTCAGCATCTATAATCGAAATGAGATGGGGCAATTAGAAGAAAAGCTTGAGGATGCAAACAAGCGTATTTCTGAACTTGTCAAATTGGAGGAACGGCAGCGGATTGCTCGTGATCTTCATGACACATTGGGGCAAAAGCTTTCATTAATTGGACTTAAAAGTGATTTGGCACGAAAGTTAATTACGAAAGACCCTGAGCAGGCTCGTAACGAATTGAAGGATGTGCAGCAGACTGCAAGAACTGCATTAAGTGAAGTGAGAAAGATGGTATCCTCTATGCGGAGTGTTCGATTAAAGGAAGAGCTGCTGCGCGTGGAACAGATAACCAAGGCGGCGCAAATTAATTTTGTATGTGAGCAGAATTTTTCATTAAAGGGTATTTCTTTGCTTACGGAGAACATTTTGAGTATGTGCTTGAAAGAGGCTGTGAACAATGTTGTAAAGCATAGCGGCGCATCCTCTTGTTATGTTTCCTTTGAGCAATCATGGAAGGAATGCGTGATGATTATACGGGATGACGGAGTATTCAAGGGAGACCAAGAGCAATCAGCTAAAGGTCATGGGCTGTTAGGGATGAAAGAACGCTTGGAGTTTATAAATGGAAGCCTGCAACTTATCGTCAATGAAGGAACAACATTGCTTATAACCGTACCGAATGATGTGAAGCAGACAAATCAGGGGGAATTTAAATGATTACAATAGTGATTGCCGAAGATCAGCAAATGCTGTTGGGAGCGTTTGGTTCGCTTCTTAATTTAGAAGAAGATATGGAAGTGGTTGGGAAAGCATGTAATGGAGAGGAAGCTGTAGCATTAGTACGCAAGCTCCAGCCTGATGTCTGCATCATGGATATTGAAATGCCTGGAAAGAGCGGACTGGAGGCTGCTGAAGAGCTGAAAGGTCTATGTAAAGTTATTATTTTAACGACTTTCGCGCGTTCTGGTTATTTTCAGCGTGCTTTAAAAGCGGGTGTGAGCGGATATTTGTTAAAGGACAGTCCAAGTGAAGAGCTGGCCAGTTCGATACGCAGAGTTATGGCGGGAAAACGAATATATGCACCAGAGCTTATGGATGATATTTATGGAGAAGAAAATCCGCTGACGAATCGAGAAAAAGCAGTGTTGGAACTTGTAGCTGACGGGAAAAATACGCAAGAAATTGCAGAAGAGTTGAGTATCAAGACAGGAACAGTTCGAAATTATATTTCAGCAATATTAGATAAGTTGGAAGTGAAAAATCGTATAGAAGCCATCACCCAGTCTAAAGAAAAGGGATGGTTTAAATAGAGAAAAGGAATGAAGAAATTGTATCTTACCATGAAAGAAGCTGCAGAATACTTATCTTGTCCAGTATCGTACGTAGAAAGTCTCATATTGCAAAAGAAAATTCGTGCTATTCATGATGGGGAGCAGTATTTAATTAATAAAGAGCAATTCAATACACACTTGGAGCAAGTAGAAAAATATAAAAGATTAGTCGAAGAAATACTTAGTGAACCTATTCCAGAAGACATAGATATAAAGGATGAGGATTAAGATTTAAACTCCACTGCATCATAAAAGGGATGAGCTTATTTGCTCATCCCTTTTATTTGGTTTCTAAGCGTGTAAAAACTTAACACATACTGGCTCTGGTACAGTGACATCACATTGTAATAAGGTCAGCTTCCCTGTAGATGCATCTCTTGAATACAATACAAGGTTATGGG
Organism: Bacillus sp. 165; assembly: GCF_017742235.1. Lineage (GTDB taxonomy): Bacteria > Bacillota > Bacilli > Bacillales > Bacillaceae_G > JAGHKQ01. Next base: position 47,871 of record NZ_JAGHKQ010000012.1, on the reverse strand, counting down.
ATTTTTCGTTAGAAGCAATAATGTATGCTTCTGTAGGGTCTAATACAAAATCACGCGGCCAGTTGCCTTCTGTTGATGTATGTTCAATGAACGTAAGCTCTCCTGTGTTAGCATCGGCACTATAAATCGCAATGGTATTATGCCCACGATTTGCAGCATATACGAAACGACCGTCAGCAGATACATGAATAGCACTGCATTGGTTGTTGGTTGTGAAATCTACTGGAATAGTTGATATATACTGCAGCTCTGTAAAGGTGCCATTCTCGCTATCGTACTTTAGTGTAATAACTTCTGAACTTAATTCTGTAATAACATAAGCAATCGTTCCGTTTGGATGGAAAGCAATATGACGCGGCCCGCTGCCAGCTTTGACGGACAAGCTGCTTACTTTTGTTAACATACCATTATTCAATTGATAGGTAATCAATTTATCGATTCCCAAATCGACTGCAACTATATATTTTTCATCAGGAGTAAATCCGGAAAAATGAGTATGCGGCTTTTCTTGTCTTTCGCTGTTTGGACCGTGACCTTCATGTTGAATAGAGGATGAGACAGGGTTAAGATGTCCGGTTACTTCTGCTGAATAGGCCTCAATCGTCCCTTTATGATAATTAGCGGATAAAATATGTTTATTATTCTTACTTACGCTTACATGGCAAGGAGAAGCACCAGGAAGCAGCTGGTTATTTAGTAGTGTCAATTCTCCTGTTTCTTCATTGATAGAATAGCTTGCTACTCCGCCATCTTGTCCAGCTTTTAATACGGAGTACAAATACTTATTATTTTCAGTAATTGTTACATAGGTCGGGTTTTCTAGCTCAGCTGCTATTTTTACATCTTTGATGGCTGCTGCTTCTGTATCTAGAATAAAGGTGTAAATACCTTTACTGTTTTCTTTTGTATATGTACCAACATATCCAATGAATTTATTATTTGTCATTACACTCACTCCTTTTATATACTGATTTACTATATCATAACAAAAAAGTGTATCACAATGCTCACGATAAGCAGAGGTGTTCTGTTCGTTATTAATCAAATGTTAAAAATATAAATGAAAAAAGGTACTCTTAAATTATAATGAAGATATACAGTTGTTAAAGAAGAACTGAGGTGGGGAAATATGAAGAGAAGATGGAAGGCGGCATGTGGAATTGTATTAGCAGGGATAGTCGGATTTGGAGGAGTTCAAGCGGTGCCAGTGTATAAACAGGCAAATAGTATTTTTCAAAGAGAAACAAAGCGCCCGCTTGTATATGCTCACCAAGGAGGAGATGGATTTGCACCGAGTAATACACTAGAGGCATTTCGATTATCAAATCAGCTTGGAGTAGATGGATTTGAAACAGATGTTCATTTGACAAAAGATGGGCAGGTTATTCTAATGCATGATGAAACAGTCGACAGAACCACAGATGGGCATGGTAAGGTCAGTGAGATGACACTTGCTGAAATTAAGAAACTAGATGCAGGGTATAGCTATTTAGCGCCTGACGGTACATATTCATACCGTGATAAGGGGGTAAAAGTACCAACACTGGATGAGATATTTAAAGAGTTTCCGAATATGCGTTATAGTATCGAATTGAAGACAAACAGTAAATCTCTGGCGGAAAAAGTGCACAGGAAGATTAAACAATATCATATGGAAGGCAAAGTAAGCGTAGCTTCATTTCATGATGATGTATTAGAGTACTTTCAACAAATATCCAATCGTGAGATAGCCATTAGTGCATCTCCAACCCCTGTACGAAATTTTGTTATCGCTCATTTACTTCATATGGATAAAATAAGTAACTTGAAATCGTATCAAGTGTTTGAAATTCCATTAGAAGCAAGTGATATCACACTGGCAACGGACAGGTTAGTAGATAGCCTGCATAAACGGAATATAGCAGTTAACTTTTGGACAATTAATGATGAGGATGGAGTTCGAAAGTGCTTGGAAATCGGTGCGGACGGCATTATTACAGATCATCCAAACATTGCGATTAAGGTGTTGAATCAGGAGCTGAAAACCGAAAAATAAAAGGCGTTCTACATATGTAGGAACGCCTTTTTATATTGTTATGCTTATGCGAACAGACTCACTTGAATGTTGAGTGAAAAGAAGAATATAGAACAAGGTATTTGAAAAATTGTTATTACAGTTAAGCTCATCTGTCCTTCTAAACAAGATTAGAAACAGATGTTTTCATGCTTAATTTTTTTGGAGCTTAGCCGCTTATGTTATTATTTTTTTGCTTTTTTATGAGTTTGCGAATAATAAGGATACCTGCAGTTATGATTCCACATATAAGCAACAGAATTGGAGAATTTCCAATAAAAAATACAGTTGCGTTCTTTATCCAGTTCCAAATTCCGTTGATGTTACTTTTAAATGTATGCGTAATTCGTTCGCTTACTGTATTAGGTTGGGATGTGTCGGTAAGGGAAGCAACCTCTACCAGTGTAAGGTGTATAGTGCTGTATTCGACAAGAGAATCATATCTTTGTAAGGTAGTGGTTAATGTTTCAATTTCATAACGAACGGAGGAGAGTTCTTTTTCCAGTTCTATAATATCCTTTAGAGTTCCAGTCTGCTTGAGTAACTCGAGTAATCGCTGCTCTTGTATCTTTAAAGATGTAATTCGTGCTTCTGTATCAAAATATTGGTTGGTTACATCATCTGTATTTATTGTCTTGGAGAGAATATTTCCAATATCTCCAGCATCACTAAGATATTGGTCTAAGGAACTAGCAGGAATTCTAATTGTATAAGAAGCACTTCTTATGGCTTTGCTATACTCCTCGTGAACGGGTGTTCCTGTAATATTACTGGCTTCTATGTAGCCGTTAAATTTTTTTATGGAGGTATCTAATATTTTAATAGACTCATCAAAATTTGTTGTTTCTATTGAGAGCACTGCATTTTTAATGAGTTTTCTGTTCGTTAGAAGGGGGCTTTGCTCCTTATTTCCATCAGTGTTGTTTCTAGAAGCGGTTGTTTCCTGTTTTGCATCCGGAGCTATCCCGTTGATGCTTTCTGGATGAGCCATTTCCATATTTTTATTGCTGGAGCTTTCATTATTTGCTCCACATCCTGCCAAAGTAATCAATACAGTTAATAGTATTATTAATGGTGTAGGAAGCTTCATCTTTGAAAAATCCTCCTTATATTATTTTTTGGTCTTAGTTTTGTACTTCTATATATAGCTCTCTTATTCCTGTATATAATGCTTGTGCTCCTAAATCACCATGCACATACGTGACAGTCCGTAATAAAAAAAGAACCCCTTTAAAAGGAGTTCACTTTTAGCGTAGTTGGTTTATTTTTATATTCAAAAATCCGCAGTTACTCTTAAGAAGCGTTAATATTCTTTCCAGAAAAATTTTGAATCAATTTATGCAGGTTTTTATGTCCTTCTCTTAATTTCAGAGATTCTTGAATAATCTTTTGAAAAGCCTCTAGCTCCTGATCTGTAGCATTGATAATCGTTTTAGAAAGTCCCTCTGCAACTTGCAGTAATGATAGCTCTCGCATCATATAACTACCGCCTTTCATTTGATTTTCCAAACGTATTACCTTATGTAACAATCTTCTGCGGTGAAGCTCTATTTTTTTATTCCCTATTTAGTGAACAAGCTTATAATCGACTCTTATATAATGTTAGTGAAACAGAAGGGGATTTCCTGCTTAAGAGCTGAAATAGCTCTCTTTTTTATACCAGATAATGGTTTTATGTTTCATTTTATTAATATTCAAATTAGTTAAAAAAAGAGGTATTATAAATATAAGGGATTACTTGGCTATAAAATTGAATTGTATTTTGCCAGCTTCATCATTTATTATGCAGTATAGATTTCTCTAACAAGAAAGTCCGTTATTCTAGTTAAGAGATAAAAGTGAGATTAGATAATGAAAGTAGAATGATCAAGTGGGACAAAAAACCTCATTGGGTCAGCAGCAAATAGCTCTCTTATTAACTATTAGCACATTTCATTTTTAGTTAGGGAACGAGGTTTGTATTGAAGCTGTGTAGTATTTTAGAAGCATGCTTCTTTAGGTGTAGAAATAGTCAGAAGATATACAGTTTGGAGGATTACGAATGTCGAAGGCTTTATCATTTTTGAAACCGTATCGTTTTTATATGACAATTGCGTTATCGTTTATGCTTGTAGAGTTAGCTGTTGAGCTTTGGCAGCCATTGCTTATGGCAAAAATTATTGATGATGGAGTAATGGAAAAGGATCTTCATGTCGTATTCAAATGGGGAGGGGTGATGGTAGGTATCTCTATTATTGCTTTTATTGCAGGAGTTTTAAACTCTTTTTATGCTGCCCATATCAGTCAAAGCTATGGATATGATGTGAGAACAAATGTATTTAAAAAGGTACAGGCCTTTTCTTTTACCAACTTTAATCAATTTCCTGCCGCTTCCTTAATCACCAGAATGACAAATGATGTGACACAAATTCAAAATACGGTTTTTATGAGTTTACGCATTATGCTGCGTGCTCCTTTATTAGTAATTGGAGGAACTATTATGGCGCTCATCGTCGATTTTAAGCTGGCGCTATTTTTAGTTATCGTCATTCCCCTTCTTATTACATTTCTTATATGGGCAATGAATAGAGGTGCAAAACTATTTCGATCTGTTCAGGGGAATTTGGATGCTGTAAACGGGGTCATGAGGGAAAACCTATTAGCGATGAGATTAATCAAGGCATTGATACGAAGGGGATATGAACTTAAGCGTTTTACAAAAGCAAGTGAGCATTTAAAGAATCGGACAGTGTCCGTATTGAGATTAATGGAAACGACTATGCCTGTATTACTGTTAGTGATGAATTTATGTATATTAGGAATTTTGTGGTTTGGCAATATGCAAATCAACACCGGTGAGACGAAAATAGGAGAAGTAGTAGCGATACTGAATTATGCTACTCGTATTACGGCTGCCTTTACGCCTTTATCCTTCATCATTATGGCTTTTTCGCGAGCAAGAGCCTCTGCACAGCGTATTACAGAGGTGTTAGAAACAACGATAGATTTAACCGATTCAATAAATTCTTCTCCTGCATTACAGGCTGTAGAGGGAGAAGTGGAATTTACAGAGGTCGCTTTTCGCTATCCAGGTACCGATTCTTCTGTTCTTAGTGATATATCATTTAACGTATCTCCTGGAGAGATGGTTGCTGTATTAGGGGCAACAGGGGCTGGAAAGTCCTCATTATTTCAACTAATTCCGCGTTTATACGATGTGAATGAAGGTGCAATTTTAGTTGATGGTCAAGATGTGAGGAAGATGAAGCTGGAGTATTTACGAAAACAAATTGGATTTGTTCCGCAAGAAGCTTTGCTTTTTACAGGAACAGTAAAGGAAAATATTATGTGGGGAAAAGAAGATGCTTCCATGGATGAAATAATAGAAGCTGCCAAAAGTGCACAAATTCATGACACAATCTGTAAATTGCCGATGCAATATGATACAGTGCTGGGGCAAAAAGGAGTGAATTTGTCAGGAGGACAGAAACAGAGGCTTTCGATAGCGAGGGCACTTGTACGAAAACCTAAGATTCTTTTGCTGGATGACAGCACAAGTGCTTTAGATTTAAAAACAGAAGCCAAATTGCTTCAAGCGATAAAGCAATATACATGTACAATATTCATTATTACGCAAAAAATTAGTACGGCAATGGCAGCGGATAAGATTTTGCTATTAGAGGAAGGAAAATTATTAGCAGAAGGAGATCATTCTTACTTGTTACAAAACTCATCTCTTTATAAGCGAATATTCCAATCTCAATTTGCAGAAGAGGAGGGAAGAAAATGTTTAAACAGCTGATGGCACCATTCCAGTACCAAAAGATTCCTTTACAAAATACGGCAGACAAATCGAAACGATTGAAACCAAAAGCAAGAATGGAAACATTAAAAAGAATATGGCTATATCTCTCTTATGCTAAGGGATTACTATTTTTTGTTTTATTACTAGTACTTATTAGTTCCTGTTTAGGGCTTGTAGGTCCATTTCTGATCGGCAAGACAATAGATAATTATATTGTCACAAGAAACAATGAGAGTCTGCTTCAGCCTATATTAGTATTAGGCTGTGTATACATGTGTTATTCTATATTTCTTTGGCTGCAAAATGTTTTGATGATTGGTATTGCTCAAAATACTGTATTTAGAATGCGGACGCAGTTATTTGAACATTTGCATCACTTACCAATTTCATTTTTTGATAAACGACAGCATGGAGAATTAATGAGCCGGGTTACAAATGATATCGATAATGTAAGCTCAACGCTAAACGACTCGGCAATACAAATATTTTCAGGTATCATTACGCTTATTGGTACTGTTTCAGTCATGCTGTGGTTAAGTCCGTTGATGACAATCATTACGTTGCTCATCGTTCCTGCAATGATTTTCGGGATGAAATGGATTACCAATCGTACGGGGAGGTTTTTTAAAGAGCAGCAGCGAAATCTCGGGGATTTAAATGGTTTTATTGAAGAAATCACCTCGGGACAACGAATTGTAAAAACCTTTTCTCAAGAGAAAAAAGTCATTGCTGAATTTATAGAAAAAAGCGAAAAATTGCGGAGAGCAGGATTTTGGGCACAATCTAATTCAGGTTTTATTCCAAAATTGATGAATATGCTGAATAACCTAAGTTTTGCTCTTATCGCAGGAGTCGGGGGAGTATTAGCTCTTAAAGGAATAATTTCTATTGGGGTAATTGTCATTTTTGCCGAGTATTCGAGGCAATTTACAAGACCACTGAATGATTTATCAAATCAATTTAATACTCTGCTCTCCGCTGTAGCAGGTGCAGAGAGGGTGTTTGAAATATTAGATGAGAAAGGGGAAACTGAAAGCGAAAAAGATGATATTAATTTGTTAACGGTACAAGGGGAGGTAGAGTTTTGTAATGTATCGTTTTCTTATGAAGAAGCGGGTGATACTGTACGAGATATTAACTTTCATGTGTTCCCAGGTGAGACTGTTGCATTAGTGGGGCCGACAGGTGCAGGTAAAACAACCCTCATTAACTTACTCTCGCGCTTTTATGATGTGCAAGGAGGAAGGGTTTTAATAGATGGACATGATATTACACAAATAACAAGGAAGAATCTGCGTCGGCATATGGGATTTGTGCTGCAGGACTCATTTCTTTTTCAAGGAACAATCAGGGAGAATATCCGTTACGGCAGGCTTAATGCAACAGATGAAGAAGTAGAGTATGCCGCAAAATTAGCAAATGCCTTTTCCTTCATTATGAAGCTTCCAGATGGGTTTGATACGGTATTGAAGCAAGATGGAGGCGGAATAAGCCAAGGACAAAGACAATTGCTTTCCATCGCCAGAGCTATACTAGCCAATCCATCTATTTTGATATTGGATGAAGCCACAAGCAGCATCGATACCATTACGGAGTTAAAAATACAAGAAGCCTTGCAGCGGTTAATGAAAGGAAGAACGAGCTTTGTCATTGCTCATCGTCTTAATACAATCAGGAATGCGGACCAAATTCTTGTATTAGAAGATGGACAAATTATTGAGAAGGGATCTCATGACTATCTCCTCAAAGAAAAGGGATTTTACTTTGACTTGTATCATAGCCAGTTAAAAGAAGAGAGCAGTTAATTACAGATTTATATAGAAATAAAACAGACCTTACTGGCAGTAAGGTCTGTTTTATTACATAGTTTGTTACCAGTAGCCATAGCCACCGTAGCCACCGTATCCACCGTATCCGCCGCCGCCGCAACAAGCAGCACCTACGATGATTAGCAGAATAAATAAAACAACAATCAACGCAAATCCCCAACCATATCCAAAGCCATGACCGTGGTCATGGCCGTGATCATGGCCGTGATCATGACATGATGATTTACTCATATAGCTATTCCTCCTTAAATATGTGTAGGAAGTTAATCATTATGGGATGACACGAGTCCTGTTTATGGACTCAATGTAGTATATGCTGTGCAGATAATTGAGAGCCAATCTACATAAAAAAGGGGCTTATATACATGGGGGACAAGAAGTAGTAGTATACAGGAATTTTATTTTTGGCTTATTGGTGTCACATAGGCCATTTTGAGAATAAAAACTATGTTCAAAGGAATAATATTTATATTTTTAAAATTAATTATTGTGAATATCTTTAATAGAAAACGATTTTCTGTAAAAGGGTATAATTGTAGTATACTTATTGGGGATCGCAATATATCGTAAGAGGGGATAAGCAGACTTCCTTAACGCTTAATGAGACTTTTATTTATAGAAGTGGTTTTGAAAAAACAATAAAGGAAAATGGTGATGATATTTGCTGGAATGGACCGGAGAACGAATTATTCCAAAACTGCTAAAACCGATGAATGGGATGTTATTAGAACATATAGCCAGATATTATTTCGCTACGCCCTATATCGAGGGAAGAGTATTAGATATTGCATGCGGTACTGGTTATGGATGTCATATGGTTGCTAAGGATCGGAAACGAGAAGTAAGGGAGATTGTAGGGGTAGATATTGATAAGGAAACATTGCTTTATGCTAATCGAGAATACCATCATCAGAAAGTGACTTATGTGCAGGGAAACGCGGTAGACCCTTCTTTACCAGAAAAATTGGGGATGTTTGATACGATTTTAAGCTTTGAAACAATTGAGCACGTAGAAGACGATAGAGTGTTTATGGACAACTTGTATCAGATGTTGAAGCCTGGAGGAACTCTAGTTTTATCGAGTCCGTTTGGAAGAGGAAGAGGAAAGCCTACAAGTGAACCTTTTCATGTTCATCAACTGACCCCGGAGGAGTTTGAGCAGCTATTCGATCGGTTTTCTAATGTAGATATTTATTATCAGAGGGGTGTAACCTTTGAAAAGCCGAGAGAGGGAGTCCGATATTTTATTGGAGTAGCAGTTTGTAAAAAGTAATTGAACGTTGAAAAAGAAAGGTTGATTATTCTTTGAATTTTATACAGTTAGGAATCAAGAACGAGCTAATTGATAGTTTAAGAAAAAACGGAATTGCAGTTCCAACTCCTGTACAAGAACAAACTATTCCTCTTTTATTAGACGGTAAAGATGTGATTGGAAAAGCTCAAACGGGCACAGGAAAGACGTTGGCGTTTTTATTGCCGATTATACAACAATTGAATCCCAATCAACAGGGAGTACAAGCAGTGGTTGTTGCCCCGACAAGAGAGCTGGCGCTGCAAATAACAAATGAAGCAAAAAAAATAATTCCAAATGAAGAAGAAACTCCTGTATTAGCGGTTTATGGAGGGCAAGATGTCGAGAAGCAAATGAAGAAACTGCAAGGAGGTGTATCCATTGTAATAGCGACACCGGGGCGCCTGTTGGATCATTTGCGCCGCGAAACCATTGATCTTTCAGAAGTATCCATGCTTGTCTTGGATGAAGCAGATCAAATGCTGCATATAGGATTTTTAAATGAGGTAGAGGATATTATTCAATATACACCTTCTAATAGACAGACGATGCTGTTTTCAGCGACTATGCCGGCTCAAATCCAGTCGTTGGCGCGGCGTTATATGCGTAATCCGAAAGAGATAAATATTCAAACATCCCAACTGATTGTAAAAGAAATCAGACACTTTGCGGTAGAAACGACAGACCGTGCCAAGCAATCAACTCTATGTCTCATGCTACAACGATATCGTCCATTTTTAGCTATTATATTTTGCCGTACGAAACGAAGGGTAAGTAAGTTGAACGCAGCGTTACTAGAACAAGGATATAATTGTGATGAATTACATGGTGACTTATCGCAGGCAAAACGAGAGCAGGTTATGAAACGGTTTAGAGAGGCAGAGATTCAGTTTCTGGTTGCTACGGATGTGGCAGCTAGAGGATTGGATGTTGAAGGGGTTACCCATGTATTCAATTATGATATTCCGCAGGATACAGAGAGCTATATTCACCGAATAGGCAGAACAGGAAGAGCTGGTGTAAAAGGAATGGCTGTTACACTAATAACGCCGAAGGATCGTATGTATGTGGATATAATCGAAAAGGGAATACAAATGCGGCTGAAACGACAGACGTTAGAACAAACTCGAACTGTAAAGTCGCCTGACACTAGAGATAAAGAGAAAGATAAAGAAAGAAGTAAGGATGGAAGTAAGAATAAATTTAAGAAGCCTGTTTCAAAACGTTCTAATCAATCTTCTAAAAAGAATTCCAAATCAGCTTTTAACCGGGCAAGATAATAAACGAAATTTTATAAAGCGGATATTCTACTGTTTGTTATTAATATGTTATAAGAGAGAACGAAGAAAAGGTTGGTTTTCTGGAGTTTTCTGTTACATTTGAAATGACCTTCACTATCAAAATAGTGAAGGTTATTTTTTTACATTATTATACAAATAAATTAATTTTTCTGAAAAGATTGACATGTTTTCCTCTAGTAGATTAACCTAATCTTAAGAGTAATTTTGTTAATGGGAGGGACAGCTATGTTTCAAGCGACGCGAAACTATGCGGAAGAGCTTGATTTTCAAGATGAGCTTTCTAAGTACAGAGAAGAATTTTATTTACAACCGGATTCCATTTATTTAGATGGAAATTCGTTAGGGTTGCTGTCAAAGCGGTCTGAGAGAACACTCCTTGATTTATTGGGATCATGGAAAACTCTTGGTATCGATGGATGGATGCAAGGAAAATATCCATGGTTTTATTTATCTGAAAGACTGGGAGAACTAAGCGCTCCTTTAGTAGGTGCAGAGCCGGAAGAGGTTATTATAACTGGTTCAACTACAACGAACCTTCATCAGCTTGTAGCAACGTTTTATAATCCGCAAGGAAGCAGAACGAAAATTTTGGCAGATGAGTTGAATTTCCCCTCTGATATTTATGCTCTGCAAAGCCAGCTTCGTTTAAAAGGGTACGACCCAGATACGCACTTGATTCGAGTAAAAAGCAGAGATGGGCGTACTATTGACGAAGAGGATATTATTGCAGCCATGACAGAGGAAGTTGCATTAGTAGTACTACCTACAGTCTTATACCGAAGCGGCCAGCTTCTTGATATAGCAAGACTAACAAAAGAAGCTCATAACCGTGGTATTTTGATTGGATTCGATGGCTGTCATTCTGTAGGAGCCATTCCGCATCAGTTTAGTCAATGGGGTGTTGACTTTGCATATTGGTGTAATTATAAATATTTAAACAGCGGACCTGGTGGAGTTGGAAGCTTGTATGTTAATAAAAAGCATTTCCATCGCTTGCCTGGGCTTGCAGGCTGGTTTGGTTCACATAAAGATAAGCAGTTTGATATGGAGCATAGCTTTACTCCTGCAGGTACAGCAGGTTCATTTCAAATTGGCACACCGCATATATTGAGCGCAGCGCCGCTTATTGGTTCATTGGAAATGTTTGCAGAGGTAACGATTGAAAAGGTACGTGAAAAATCACTTCATATTAATCGTTATTTAATGGACCTAATTGAGTCAGAGTTAAGAGATTTTGGTTTTACTATAGGAAATCCAAAGGAAGATACGCGACGCAGCGGTCATGTTTGTTTAGAACATGAAGAAGCAGCGCGAATTTGTAAGGCGTTAAAGGAAAATGGTATAGTACCTGATTTTCGTGCGCCTAATGTAGTGCGCTTAGCACCTATAGCATTGTATACCTCTTATGTGGAGGTATGGGACGCTGTGCAAACTCTGAAAAAAATCATGCAAGACAAGCAGTATGAAAAATATGAAAATAAGCGTGAAGTTATTGCGTAAAAGGGGTTTAAAAAATGAAGTTCATTGATATATCCCGAAAGCTTGAAAATGAGACGCCAACTTGGCCTGGGGACACACCATTTTCGTATGAAGTGAGCTGGACAAAAGAACAAAGCGGCTCAGTCAATGTTGGTAAGCTTACGATGAGTATTCATACCGGCACTCATGTAGATGCACCGTTTCATTTTGATGATAAAGGCCGCCGCATTTATGATTTGGATTTAAATTTGTATATGGGTGTGGCTCGAGTAATTGATGTATCAGGCAAAACCAGCATTGGTGCAGATGATTTAAGAGAATTTGATTTGACTGGAACAGAAAGAATCTTGCTTCGTACGGGATCTTGGGAAGATGCAAATAAGTTTCCAGAAACTATCACATATTTACGAGCTGATATAGCACCGTTTTTAGCAAAGCAGGGTATTCGTTTAATCGGAGTAGACGTACCTTCTGTAGACCCGCTTGACAGCAAAGAGCTGTCAGCACATCATGCTTTGCATGAGCATGACATTCATATTTTAGAAGGAATATGCTTAGATAACGTACAGTCAGGTGATTACGAGCTGATTGCGCTGCCTCTTCCGTTAGGAGAGGCAGACGGCAGTCCGGTTCGTGCCGTACTTCGAACATTAGGATAAAAATGGGGGAAAGAACATGGAGAATACAACAAGAAAGTTAACAGATTATGAAAAGTACATTCGTACAGAAGAATTATTAGGATTGCAAAAAACAGACAATGAATTATGCTGTGATGATGAACTGACATTTCAAATGATTCACCAAATTGCCGAATTACATTTTAAATTAATCATTCAATATATTCATCTTGCTGATAAGCATATGAGAGCAAATGAAATAACAAAGGCATCTGCACAACTACAACGTACAAATATACATCTAGATCATCTTCCGGGCGTATTTGATATGGTAAAAGTTGTAAGTCCACGTGATTATCATACGATTCGTTTGGCGCTTGGACGAGGAAGCGGTCAAGATTCTCCAGGCTTCAATGAAATTTTAAAATTAGGTCCAACATTGTGGGAACCATTTGAAGCTTTGTTAAAGCAACGTGGCTTAACACCGCTTGAATTGCATAAAAATGCTGCAGATCATTTTGAATTGTTTCAATTAATGCAGGCACTAACTGAGTTTGACGAGAGATTTCAAACATTCCGCAAGCATCATATCCAGCTTGTGCGTCGCATGATCGGTCTGAATACAAAGAGCTTAAAAGGTGTTCCTGCACAGGCATTAGAAAGAGGTGCACGCTTTGAGTTTTATCCACAGCTTTGGCAAGCAATTTGCGATTTAACTGACTGGACAGGATCAAGCTACAATCCGCAACCGCTAGATTAAGAGAAATGTAACGAAAAACTCCTTGTGTTTCACAAGGAGTTTTTAAATTACCCTTTTTGCACCCATAAACATGGAGGTCCAATAGGAATTGAGTTCCGATATAGTCACTTGTGCTCCTAAATGATAGGTATGCAGCATCAAATTATTTCCCATATAAATTGCTACATGCCCAATTTTGGCGATGCCGGTTTTCTTTGTTCTTTGTTCATTGGTAAAGAATAACAAATCACCTTTTTGAAGACTATCAAAGGCTATAAAATCACCTGCTTGAAATTGCTGCCGGGAGCTTCTCGGAAGGGTGATTCCGTTCAAACCAAATACGTATTGCACAAAGGAGCTGCAATCGAATTTTTTTGTTTGAGCGGCAGGTGCCTTAAATGAATAAGGCGTTGCTAAATATAACAAGCCTGTGGCAATGATTCGATCTGCAAGCATTATAATCCCTCTTTTTAAGTATATATATTATACAATTCAGGCAGCAGTGAATTTGCTTAGACAAGCGTCCAATCGAGCAGTATTTTTGTATATTAAAAATGTCTATTTAATCGAAGAAGTAATTAAAGCTTCATGAAAATAAAATTAAGTTGTGAAAGGAAAGGAAGATGGGCATGAGTGAATTAAAGCTTCGAAAAATGGAAGATGGTGAGTTTGCTAACTTTTTAGAGAACATCATTCCTCGCTACGCTGAAAGTATTGCAAAGAATGTTAGAGAAGATAATGATAAGGCATTGCAGCGGTCTCAGGAACAAATAGACGGTTTATTACCACAAGGAAATAATACGCCAAACCATTATTTATTTCATCTATGTGATGGAGAGACCGCTATTGGGGATTTGTGGATATTTATTGATGAAGAACAAAGCAGAGCATTTCTCTATGAAATATTCATTTTAGAAGAATATCAAGGGAATGGATATGGTACAAAGGTAATGCAACTAACAGAGAAGTGGCTTCGAGAAAAGAATATACGTCAATTCCAGCTGCATGTATTTGGACATAATCATGGTGCACGCCGTCTGTATGAACGCATCGGCTTTGAGATTATGGGGATTAGTATGATGAAGGAGTTATAATATCAGCCGATATGGATGAGAATATGTTATTAAAAGGTATAAAATAATCATAGTAAGAGAAGTGTTTGGACCTCATTCAAATGAATGAGGTCTTTTGTTTAAATTCTAATTTTTTGACTAATATTAAGGTAAATGCTTTTTTAGTATAGTGAAAGGGGAGGTGCGATGTGAATGATAAAGTTGATACTTTAATGAAGCAACCCGGATCTTCTCAACCAATTAAATCTATGTCAGCGCTGATTAAGTCTTTAAAAAAATCAAGGGATTTTATCTATTTTACTTATACAGAATCAGAGCAGCCGCTTTATATTTCTTATTTCCGCACATTGATCAATCAAGATATGCTACATAGAGATGTTCTTTCGTATGTTTTAGAGAGGAATATCGAATCACTACGACAACTGCAATCAGCATTCCCAATTGAACAAGTAGAAATTTCAGATGATATAGATGTGATTACGAAAAGTATTTTAAGCGGACACGTCATGATCCGAATGGAAGAGAATGCGTCTTCTTGTGTGCTAGTAAATATATGTGGCAGGAAAGAGCGACAAATCTCGAAGCCGGATATTGAATATAATGTTATCGGGCCGCAAGAGGCATTTGTAGAATCTATAGAAGTTAATTTAGGGTTAATACGCAGAAGACTTCCTATTTCTACTTTAACGGTGAAAGAAGTGACAATCGGTGAGCTATCCCATACATGTACGGCAGTCGTTTACATTGATGGGATAGCAAATGAAGATAATGTCGAGTATTTACTTAATAAATTAAAAGAAGTAGAAATTGACAATGTAACAGACAGTTCCTATCTTATTCGAATGCTTGAAGATAATCCAAATTCCCTGTTTCCACAATCAATCAATACCGAACGACCGGACCGGGTGGCCGCAGTACTGGCAGAAGGGAAAATTGCATTATTTGTTGACGGTACTCCATATGTAATGACTCTTCCTACTACCTTAGTCGAATTTTTTTCCACACTTGAAGATTATAATTTGCCTTGGATTATGGCTTCTTGCTTTCGTTTATTGCGTGCGTTTGCTGTTTTATTTTCTATTTTAGCAACGCCGTTATATGTAGCAATATTGACGTATCACTATGAAATTATTCCAAAAGAGCTTCTTGAGACATTGATTGCTTCTCGAAGTAAAATTCCCTTTCCACCTGTCATTGAAGCTATATTTTTAGAAGGAGTCATCGAGCTTTTGCGTGAGGCAGGGGCGCGGCTTCCTTCTAAAGTGGCATTGACGGTCGGAATCGTAGGTGGTATCGTGATTGGCCAAGCTTCAGTAGAAGCCAGTCTAACGAGCAATATTTTGATTATTATAGTTGCCTTATCGGCACTATCTTCTTTTACTACACCGATTTATAAAATGAGTAATACAATTCGCTTGCTTCGTTTCCCATTTATGTTAGCAGCGCAAATGATGGGTTTATTTGGAATCATGATTTTCAGTTTGTTTGTGTTAACACACTTGTTGCGATCAAAATCATTAGGAAGACCCTATCTTGCACCATTTTATCCAACAAGATTTTCTGATTGGAAAGACAGCATTATCCGTTTAGATATGTCTTTTTTATCAAAACGTCCAATTACTGCACAAGCCCAAATACGTGAACGTTTTGATGTAGAGAAAGTAAAGCAGAAGAAAAAGAAGATAAAGGAAATGAAGAAAAGTGACTTTGATGAATAGCATTCATTTTATGATGACAGAGGAATTTTATGAAAAAAGTGCCAGTTGAATATCAAGTATCTCCGTCAGTGGTCTTTTTTCTTGTTAACTCTTTGCAAGTAGGGGTGGGAATATTAGGGTTTGGAAGAATAGTAGCAAAAATGGCTGGAAATGATGGTTGGATAAGTGTATTAATTGCTGGTATTACTGTGAATATAGCGATATGGGTCATTTACAAACTTTTGAAAGATGGAAGCGGAGGCATTATAGCAATACATCAAGAACTATTTGGGAAATGGTTTGGGAATATCCTGAGTCTTGTGTTTATTCTGTACCTTTTTTTGGCAAATTTGACCATTATACGAACGTATGTTGAGGTCATACAAGTGTGGATGTTTCCATTCGTGCCAACATGGGTATTTGTAATAGTCATTCTTATGCTTGCTTATTATGTGGTTTCTGGAGGATTTCGAGTAGTGGCAGGTATTTGTTTTTTTTGGAGTTATTGTTCCAAGTTGGTTGTTCTTCACACTTTTTTATGTGATTAAGTACGCAGATTTTCGAAATATTCTTCCAATATGGAATCACACCGTTATCGAAATATTGAACGGGGTAAAGGGAGTGTCTTTTAGTATACTGGGATTTGAACATATATTATTTTATTATCCATTTATAAAAAATGCTCAACACTCTCAAAAGTATGCTCATTACGGAGCTTTTTTTACGACGTGTCTTTACATATATGTATTTTTAGTAACATTTGCATTTTTTAGCGAAGAGCAGCTTTCAAGAAATATATGGTCATATTTAAGTATGATTAAAATTATTAATTTTCCTTTTATTGAGAGATTTGAATATATTCTTATCTCATTTTGGGCCTTTATTGTATTGCCTAACATTGTACTTACTTTATGGGCAGCAAGCAGAGGGCTAAAAGAAATGTTTCAAGTTAAGCAAAAATATCCATTGCTCGTAATGCTCTTGATGGTCTTATGTATTACACCCTTTCTTAAGGATCGAAATATAATCAATATAATGAACGACTGGAATGGTAAATTGGGCGTATATCTTATCTTTTGTTATTTACCTGTTCTTCTTATCATTCAGACGATACAAAGAAAGCTAAGGAGATCCGTATGAAAAGAAAGCTATTGGTACTTATATGGATAGTGATTCTTGCAGGGTGCGGACAAACAAGAATTGTGGATGATGTAAACTTAGTTCAAGTAGCGGCTTTTGATGCAGCTTCAGATAAAAAATTCACAGGAAAATTCATTGTTGCTACTTATAAACAAAATGGCGATATAGAAATTGAAATTTTTTCAGCAACGGGACAAACGAGTGATCAGGTGTTAGCTAGGGCATCCAATAAATCTCCGAGACCTCTTGTCATAGGGCAGCTACGTGTCGTCATATTTGGTGAAAAGCTCGCTAAAAAGGGATTAAAGGAAATTTTAGATACGTTGGATCGTGTTCCGAATGTCGGAAATCTTGTATATGTCAGTGTTGCTGATAAGAAACTAGATGCCATTTTAAAATCAAAATATCCAGCCGAAGGCGAACTTGTTAGTTATTTGTCATCATTAATTGAGCAGGAGATGGACAAAGGTTTGCAGCCACATAGTAACTTATTTTTATTTTTAAAGGCTTTTTATGATAAAACAAGTGATCCTTACATGCCGTTTATCACTAAAACAGGGAATGATATAGATTTAAAAGAAGTAGCTTTATTTCGTAGAGATAAATTTGTAGGGACAGTTACTTCTAAAGAAATGTTTATATTTAAAATACTGGCAGATAAATATGAATATGGAGAATATGAATTTCAGGTGCAAGACAAAAATAGGAGTTATATAGGCCTTCGAAATATAAAGTCTAAAACGAAGTATTCATTAGTGGATAATAGTAACCATCCTTTTATACAAGTAAATATCAACATAAACGGAAAAGTACAGGAATTTACAAAAGAAAAAAACCTTGAAAATCCAAAAACTGTAGAAAAAATAGAGGATGCTATGGAAAAATCTATAAAAAAACAAGCAATACAGTTAATACGGAAGTTTCAAAAAAAGCATATAGACCCGCTTGGTTTAGGAAAAGTATATAGAAGTCATACACGAGACTGGAATGAAAAAAAGTGGTATGAATTGTACCCAAATGTAATGGTCAAAGTAAATGTAGATGCAGAAATTATTCAATCTGGTGTTGTTGAATAGCCTTGTAGAATCAGGCTGTTTTTCTACACCTTTTTTCTATTTCCGCGGAAATATTTCATCGGAAAAGAAAATTCGACAATAGTACATTTTCGCTAATAATTAACATTTCCTTCTTCGTTATAATTTTGTAGGATAAAATAATGACGGGGTTTTGATTAAAGGTTTTACTGGCAAAGCTGTTATTGGAACAGCCAAAAGCATTACTTTTAGACGAGCCGACAAACCATTTAGATGTAACAGCCAAAGAAGAACTAAAACGTGCATTGAAAGCATGTAAAGGAACCATTCTTCTTGTATGTCATGAACCTGGTTTTATGAGGACTGGGATACGAAAACATGGAATGTGGAAGAGTGGTCCCAAAAAGCAGTGCAAAAATAAGGAAGCAATCTCCACCTATAAAAAATCATATTTTGTCCCATACTAACATTGTGTTATTCTAACAAAAGGAGTGAAAAGTATGGGACGTGGCAAAGCTTTTCATCATAAGAAAAAGGGACATGCTCCACAACCGCCGAAGAACGCGATTATCCATAAAGATATCAATGAGCATACAGTAGAAGAGGAAGAGCTGCCGGTTACAAAAGAAGCATTTAAAAACCGTATTCCTCGATAAAGAGAAAAGGGTACTTCACATAGGGTGAGGTAGCCTTTTCCACTTTGTTATAGGGGATAAAACACTTAAAAGCATCGTATAGAGAGGAGAGTGATGGCTGCTCAGCTTTGAGAGCTTCTTTACAAAGGAATAAGCACAATTGCTTCCTTGTACTAGACTTTTTAAAACATACTCCAATCCTCTTCTTCGGATAATATTTCTAAAAGCTTCATTCCTGCGAGGCTATTGCCTTTAGCATCAAGAGCAGGGCCAAAGATACCTACCCCGAGTTGATCTTTTACACATCCGAGAATTCCTCCAGCCACACCGCTTTTTGCCGGTATGCCTACTTTAATCGCAAATTCCCCAGATTCATTATACATTCCGCATGTTACCATAAATGTCTTGCAAATACGTGTCACTTCCCGAGGAATGAGTTGTTTTTGACGATAAGGGTCATACCCGCCATTTGCAAATAGAAGACCAATTCGGGATAAATCTAGACAATTTACTTCAATTGCACACTGTTTTGTATAAAAATCAAGTAAATCTTCTACATTACCCTCCACTATATGATTTTGTTTCATGTAATAGCAAAGTGCGCGGTTTAAATGAGCTGTTTCAAATTCTGATTGTGCTACTTCGTTAGAATAGGAAATAGTTGGATTATCTGTTATCTCCCGCACAAAGCTTAATAATCGACTCATTTTCTCTTCATTTGATTCTCCCATAATCATATTGGTTACCGCTAAGGCTCCTGCATTAATCATGGGATTCAGTGGTTTAGACGGATTACTTGTTTCTAATTTAATGATGGAGTTAAATGGATCACCTGTTGGCTCCATTCCAACTCTTCCAAACACATACTCTTTTCCTCGATCCATTAATGCCAGAGCAAGTGTCAACACTTTGGATATGCTTTGCAGTGTAAAAAGAACATGTGCATCTCCTGCATAAGTAAGATTATTCTCCTTATCTATAATAGCAATCCCGATATGCTGGGAGTTCGCATATGAAAGTGCGGGGATATAAGTCGCTACATTTCCTAAATGAGTATAATCGCGTACTTGTTCAACTAAAGATTCTAAATGATTTATTACTATATTTTGCATGTGTTTCACCTCAGTGTATCAAACTAATTAAAAAATGTACTTACCTTTAAAATACCCAATTTGATAAGGGAAGAGCAAGCTTTTTTGAGTAGTATTATCTAGTATAAAGTTATTTTAATAAAATTTAACCTTTGAATTATAAACATCTAGACAACTGTATGTTATATTTTTTCCTATAGTTTAGAAATCATTTTTTTAACATGGTATACACGCTGTATTAACAGGTATTTCTTTATGGCTGACAACCGCCATGGGAATTCACCATGGCTTTGGTTTCTCAGCTGGGGCTATTGACTACTTCTTAAATTATAAATTGGCAACTAAGCCTATTTTGCTTATTCCTATCGGATTAGCATTTGGGGTCATTTACTTTATCGTATTTTATTTCTTAATCAGGAAATTAGATCTTAAAACACCGGGACGTGAAGATGATGTTGATATGGACGAAGAAGAAAGTGCACAGCATACAAGCACATCTGTAGGAGCATCTTATCTTGCTGGACTAGGCGGTAAAGAGAATATCACTGAGGTTGATAACTGTGCAACACGCTTACGTTTAACAGTAAAGGATGCTGGTCTCATTGACGAGGCTGCTTTAAAGAAAGCAGGAGCAAAAGGTGTTAAGAAATTAAACAATACAAGTGTACAGGTTATTGTTGGAACAAATGTGGAATTTGTAGCTGAAGAGATGAAAAAGTTAGTATGATAAGAAAAAGTGCAGGATTATCTCCTGCACTTTTTCTTATAGTAATATTTCTCAATATGCGAGTTCTTTAGTTGGTTCATTTGATCAGTGTCTAATAAATTCCTTAATTTAGGAAAAAAGTAGTGTAAAGAGGAATTACTCTGTATACTTAATATAGTTACTTTTCAAAAAACTCAACGTAAAATTTACATAGATGTAAAGGGAAATATACAAATTTGAAAGAATATGGAGTAGTAGAATGAGTATGATTAATGTAGAAAACAGTTATTGTAAGTAAATTGAGAAAAGTATAACAATAAAATACAGATACACTGAAATGGTGTTAAAGGGGTAAGACAGTTATACTTTGCATGTCCACAACAATTATATAAATAAGTTCTTTGCGAGGAGTAAGAAAATGAAGAAAGTATTAAGGACAGAGCGCTAGGAGTGGATTTGTTTGATTAAAAACCCCAAGGTGTTAATTTTGACGGCTCATTACGGCAACGGACATGTGCAAGTAGCTAAAACGCTTGAACATACATTTCGTCAAAATAGTATAGCAGATGTTATAGTGTGTGATTTATTTGGAGAATCGCACCCTGTTATTACCGATATCACAAAATATTTATATTTAAAGAGCTATACAGTCGGCAAAGAATTATATCGTCTGTTTTATTATGGCGTTGAAAAGATATACGATAAAAAAATAGCAGTGTGGTATGCGAATTTTGGAAGAAAGCGACTAAAGGCTATTCTTAGAGAGGAAAAGCCAGATATTATTATTAACACTTTTCCAATCATCACAGTTCCGGAATTGAAAAAACAAGCTGGTTTTTCTATTCCAGTTTATAACGTGGTAACGGATTTTTGTGTTCATAAAATTTGGGTTCATCATCAAGTTGACCATTATTTTGTCGCAACTGATTATGTTAAACAAACATTAATTCAAATAGGTGTTTCATCTAAGCGTATTAGTGTAACAGGTATTCCAATCCGACAAAACTTTGAAGTTCTAAGTACAACAGAAAGTTTATATGAAAAATATGGATTATGCTCTACTAAAAAAACATTATTGATTGTTGCAGGAGCTCATGGTGTACTGGGAAACGTAAAAGAACTGTGCGAGTCATTTGTAACAGTTCCAGACTTGCAAATTGTAGTTGTTTGCGGGAAAAATGAGCTATTGCAAGAAGAATTGAGCGAATTTCAACAACAGTATAAAGACCGATTAAAAGTATTCGGATATGTAGAGAACATTGATGAATTATTTCGGATTACTTCATGCATGATTACAAAGCCTGGCGGCATTACTTTGAGTGAAACTGCAGCATTGCAGGTACCTGTAGTATTATATAAGCCAGTACCAGGACAAGAGAATGAAAATGCTGTATATTTTGAGAAAAAAGGTGCGGCGATAGTCATTCGAGAGGATGATGAGATATTTCAAAAGACGAAAGAATTACTTCAAAATGACGCTCGGTTGTTGCGAATGAAAGAAGCCATGGGCACAGTTCGGCAGCACAATGCAGCCATCCACATTGTGGATACTATACTAAATAACTTTGAACTGACACAAGAAGAAAGAGTATTAGTATAATCTGTAACCTGATAAAGCATCCTCGTGTGGATAAACATGGGGACTTTTTGCTTTTTAAAGTCATATTCATTTTATCCACAAAAGAAAACGCATACACTATAATAGTATTTTTAAAATATTAACAAAATAATTCACACAATCCACATAAGGAAATAGAATTATCCACATTTATATAAACAAAATAGCTACTCTCCCTCATAGTTTCTGTTCAGTAATTAACAAGTTATTCACAATTGTTGAAAAATTGTGGAAAAAGTTATTCACAAAAGAAAACTCCTTTCCTATCCGAAAGGAGTTTTTCTTATATAATAGTAAATCATTCTCATAGATGCGAGCTTACAGATTAATACACGCCTCTTGGTTTATATCCTGCTGCACGATCAGCTTTTTTGAATTCTCTGCCGTATAATACCTCTTGTGTCGAAGATAGTGTACTTCTTGATTTTTCACGTTTTTTCTTATCCATTTCGCATCACCTCAAGTTTAAAATAACTATCTTCTAGGTTTTCCAATGACAGGTGATTATATACTAATTACGCTTCTTTTAATTGGTGATGTTCGTGGTATGCTGTTCCTTCTCGTAGTGTGTGAAGTGTATATTGATCTTTCGAAATCTCATATAAGTTATAAATATTGCCTTCGGCGTTAATTTGCTCATATACATGCTTTCTTGTTTCATTAGCGAGTGTGACGTAAGGAAGTTTTTCTGCGGCTTTCATAGAGCGAATGTTCACTTTACGAATTCGCATAAAAATTGTTTCAATTTCAAGCTCATAAAAAAGCTCATGGAAAAAAGCATCTTTTGCCGGCTTATTATATCCACATCCATGATATGGTTTACCAAGCCAGGTTCCTAAAAATCCTGCGCCTTCCTGAATATCAAACAAATTAATTGTACCAATGGGATTACCCCACTCATCTAAAATTGTTCTTGAAATTAGTTCTCCACGCTCTTCTGCTTCGATTGTTTGTTTCGTCAAGAAAAGAAACTCTTCGTATGAATATGCTTTTTGACGCACAAAAGGGAAGACATCCGGGTGCACCATCAGCTCATAGAGAACATAGGAGTCGTGTAGGTCACGTTTTTTAAGCATACTAATCCTCCTCATGAGGGCAGTATGCTCCTTACGTGCACATCCCACCCTCGAAATTTTTTTATTTGCATAAGAAAATTTCGGGGTGGGAATCGAACCCACTAGAACCAGTCCTTACAGCTGGTGGCGCACCATTTGCCTTCCCCATAGGTCAATTTGAAAGTAAAACAACATACAACGAACCAGACAAATTGATCATGGTTTTTTACAGTTATAATCGTATGATACTTTATATTATGAAAAAAGAAAACTAGTTTTTTTTGTTTTTTTTGTAAATAATTTTTCCATTTATCATAGTTATTACCGGCTTGGCTAAATAGTGGAAGGGATGGTGTGTCCATAACACGATATCTGCATCTTTTCCAATTTCCAAGCTGCCTACTTTATGTTCAATTTGTAAGTTTCTAGCAGGGTTGATAGTGATTCCTGCTAGAGCCTTTTGCTCATCTAATCCTTCACGAACAGCAAGAGCAGCGCAGACATTCAAATACTGAATAGGTGTATAGGGATGATCTGTTGTAATTGACACCTCTATATCGTATTCACATAGGGCCTGGTATGTGTGCCAAGTTTTATTTTTTAATTCCACTTTTGAACGCCGTGTTAATGTTGGACCGACCGATACTTTTAGGTTCCTTCCTGCTAGTTCCTCTGTTATTAAGTGACCTTCTGTACAATGCTCAATTCGTAAGTCTAGGTTAAATTCTTCAGCAAAACGTACTGCAGATAAAATATCATCTGCTCGGTGAGCATGAATACGTACTGGAATTTCACGACGTAATGCTTTTAAAATAGGAGCCATACGAAAGTCTAAATCATGGCCGTAATGACTTGCTTCATGAAATGCTTCGCGCAGCATTCCCATGATTCCCATACGTGTGATGGAATCTTTGTTACCATTGCTGTGGATACGCTTGGGATTTTCCCCAAGAGCAAGCTTTAATCCAGCGGGCTCCTTTATAATCATTTTATCAATACTTTTTCCAGCAGTTTTGATGGTACATGTTGTGCCGCCAATAACGTTTTGGCTGCCTGGCATAACGTGAACGGTAGTAACTCCATTTTGAACCGCATCTTGAAATGCGATATCAAGTGGGTGAATACCATCCATTGATCGTATATGAGGGGTTAGTACCTCAATCGTTTCGTTTGCGTCATTTCCTGCCCAACCGGTACCCTCATCATATAAACCTAAGTGTGTATGAACATCAATAAAACCGGGAAGAAGATGAAGGCCGCGGGCGTCAATAACAGTTATATCGTCTGTAGCCTCAATATTCCGTTCTATAGCTAAAATTTTACCATCATTCACCAATAAATCCCCTTGTGTTTTTGGAGAGGTAATTGGGTAAATTATGGCTTGCTTAAACAGTGTTTTCATGACAGTCCCCTTGTTATTTCAATATATCGAATAATGCTTCTTCAATATTAGAATAAGAATGAACGTAATCGTTATTCATTGCTTTTTTGGGAAGTACTTTTTGCCCATCAACTATAAGGCTGCTCATTTCGCCAAGTAACCCCCTTAGTACAAATTCGGGAACGGGAATCCAATGAGGTCGATTTAGAACCTTGGAAATAGTTTTTCCGAATTGTTTCATGGTGACTGGATGAGGAGCGGTTACATTCAATGGACCAGAAACAGCTTCATTTTCCAATGCAAAGGCAATCATTTTTACAGCGTCATCTAAGTGAATCCAAGACACCCACTGGTCACCTGAGCCGATTGTACCTCCAATAAACAGTTGATACGGTAAGATCATTCTTGGTAAGGCTCCTTCATTCTTTCCTAGAACGATACCGAATCGTGCATAAATGGTTCGAATACCCAACTGATCGGCTTTCTGAGCCTCATTCTCCCAATTTACGACGGTTTGAGCGAGAAAGTCAGTTCCATGCTTCAAGTTATCTTCAGTAAATGTTTCAAACAAGGAGGTACCATAATAACCGACTGCACTAGCATTGATGAAAGTTTTCGGAAGATGATCGAGTTGCTTTAGGTGTGTAATTAAAGCTCTTGTTGAGGTTATTCGGCTGTTCATAATCTGCTCTTTTTTCGATGGTGTCCAACGTCCGCTATTTATCGGCTCTCCTGCTAAATTAATAACAGCATCGATTGAAGAAAAAGGAAGGGATGAGTGAGAAGGATCCCATTGTACGTATTGTAGATTTTCAGAGTCAGCAGGATGGTTTTCGCGGCGGGTTAGCACATATATCCGATGACCTTGGCTTATTAAATAGGAAGTCAACGCCTTTCCGATAAAACCTGTACCCCCAGAAAGCATAATATCCAAAAATGATCACTCCTTACTGTAATATATGTTATTTCCATTGGGTTGGAGCCCGTTTTATTCTATTTTATCCTGTACTGGTGTAAGAGTGCAAAAATCTAAGAAGTATAGAGGGAGTAACTCTGTTTGTATCCATACCCTCGGTCAAATAGCTGCGACTAAATCAACGTGCCTGCCGGAAAAAGTGCATAGTTTGAATAATGAGTCTCGTTTCAGTTGTATGATACAATTATAGCAAGTGAGGTGAGGAAAGTGGCATTGATTACAAAAATTGAAATGCAAAAGAAAAATAAAGAAAGATACAACATTTACATAGATAAAGGTGCAGGTGAAGAATACGGATTTAGTGTGGACGAACATACGTTAATCCATCATGGATTACGAAAAGGTCTGGAAATTGATGAGATTGAGCTGACTAATATTCTTTATGACGAAGAGGTTCGAAAAGGGTACCTCCTTGCAATTTCTTATCTTTCTTTTCAGATGCGCACTAGAAAAGAGATACAGGAGTATTTAAAGAAAAAAGAAATAGGTAATCAGGTTATTTCAGAAGTGATTGATAAATTGTCTGAACAAAGTTACATCAATGAACGTGAATATGCATGTGCTTATGTTCGAACTCAAAGTAATGTCCCGATGAAGGGCCCCGATCTAATTCGGCGAGAGTTGGTGGAAAAGGGTATTTCAATCAGTATGATTATAGAGAGCTTACATGAATATCCGGAAGAGAAGCAAATTGAAAATGCGGAGCGTCTATGCCAAAAGAAAGTAAATAGTTATAAGCATTTATCCGCTCTTAAAGTCCGGCAGAAGCTTGAGGAAATGCTGACTCGTAAGGGATATCCGCGCCATATTATTTCTATTGGACTAGAAAGTATAGAAACAAAAAAAGATAGTGATGAGGAGTGGCAAGCGCTTGTCCATCACGGCATGAAATATCATGAAAAATATAAAAAGTTGGAAGGATGGGCATACGAAAGCAAAATGAAGCAAGCACTATATCGAAAAGGATTTGCTTTAGAGGCTATTGAGCGATTTTTAAGTGAACAACAAAATTAGTAAGGTATATCTTTCTCTTTTTTTTATCCTATATGAATGGTTTGTGGAAGTAGACAAATACTAAAAAAAACTCATAGGAAAAGGGGAAGAAGGATGGGAATTATTGAATTCATCACAGCCGCAATGCCGATATTATCAGTTCTTATATTTCTTGTTATTTTACGTCTGCCGGCTACCACAGCTATGCCTCTTAGTTATATAGTGACTGTAATTCTAGCATATGTTGTTTGGAAAGTTCCATTGCTTCATATTTCTGCTGCTACTCTCGAAGGTTTATTTATCACAATCACAGTGTTATGGATCATCTTTGGAGCTATTCTACTTCTGAATACATTAACATACAGCGGTGCTATGGATGTAATTCGAAATGGTTTTATTACCATTACGCCGGATATGAGAATTCAGGTTATTATTGTTGCATGGTTGTTTGAAGCCTTTATTGAGGGAGCAGCAGGGTTTGGAACACCTGCTGCCATTGCAGCTCCATTATTACTCGCTTTGGGTTTCCCGCCTCTTGCAGCAGTAGTTATTGCATTAATTGCTAACAGCAGCCCAGTTCCCTTCGCTGCTGTCGGGACACCGATGCAAGTGGGAGTTGCCCAAGGTTTAATGCAGGGAGGCAATGTTGCACCTGAAGTAGGTACAGTTTTAACTGAAAAAGGAATAGATTTTGGACAGTTTTTACAAAATATTGGTGCACAAGTTGCGAGAATTGATGTACTGGTTGGGACCTTTATTCCTCTGATTCTTGTGCTGATTTTAACGAGGTTTTTTGGAAAAAACAAATCCTGGGGTGAAGGATTTGAGGTTGCTGGCTTTGCGATTTTTGCAGGTCTATCTTACACTATACCTGCATTACTGGTTGCTTCTTTTATCGGAGTAGAATTTCCTACATTGCTTGGTGCGTTAGTCGGGCTGGCTCTTGTAGTCACGGCTGCTAAAAAAGGGTTTTTATTGCCTAAAGAGCCGTGGCGTTCTGTTATAAAAGAGGAAACAGTGAATGAACGGGAGCAAAAAGAAAATGAACGGGATGCAGAACGTGGATCAGGGCATATTTCCTTGCTGCTTGCATGGACTCCGTATTTATTGATTGCGTTGATATTGGTGCTAACGCGATTAATACGACCATTAAAAGATTGGCTGACTTCTATTACGATTATCTGGAAGGATATCCTTGGAACAAAAGTGAGTTCATCATTTTCTCCCCTTTATTCTCCTGGTGCGGTTTTTATTCTTGTAGTGCTTATTACTGTGTTTATTCATAAAATGGATGGAGAAAAAGTAAGGAAAGCCCTTAGCGAGTCTGGAAAAGCAATGATCGGTACTTCTATAGCGCTTGGCGCATCGATTCCGATGGTGCGGATTTTTATAAATTCAGCTGTTAATCTTGCTGGATTAGAGAGCATGCCAATTGAGCTTGCGGAGCTTGCCTCCAAAGCATTCGGGGGGACATGGCCTCTTGCAGCTCCCTTTATAGGAACGTTAGGAGCGTTTATTGCTGGAAGCGCCACCTTCAGCAATATGATGTTTACCTTATTTCAATTTAGTGTAGCCGAAGTAAATGGTTTTTCTCATGTGCTTATTATAGCTCTACAAGTACTTGGGGCTGCCGCAGGAAATATGATTTGTGTTTCCAATGTTGTGGCAGCGGCGGCAGTTGTCGGGTTATTAGGAAAAGAAGGAACCATCATCCGCTTTACATTAGGACCCAATATGTTTTATGTTATTGCGTCTGGTATTATTGGGTTGCTTATTACATATTTCTTGTGACAAGGCCCTTATATTTACGTGTTTCATGATATTATGAGAGGAGGGCAAGTACTCGCCTTCTCTTCCCCCTTTCATATTATAAAGGATAACGATCCTTAGTGATGAAAGGGGGAAGTAGAATTTAATAATAAGGATGATGATAGTGCATACGCAGAAACGATATAGTGAAATGACAGAATTTGAATTACGAGAAGAAGTTCGCGTACTTAAGGAGAAGGCAGTAAAGGCGGAACAGCTTGGTATGGTTAATGAATATGAGGTATTAACCAGAAAAATGGTAATGGCTAAAGCATATATGACAGATTTATCCCAGTTCATGGTTGGAAACACATACGAGCTTGCAGAAGAAGATACCCGTTTTAAAATTACATACTTTAATGGAGTATTTGCATGGGGCTATCGTGAAGATAATCTAACAGAGGAAATAGGCATTCCAATTTCATTATTGAAAAAGCCAGAGAAACAGTAATTTCTCTGGCTATCTAATTCTTGCATTAATACTTGCGCTTTTTCGTTTCGTTTGCCAATATAACGAGTGATTGTGTCATTTGTGTTTGTCCATTCACTTGCGCTTTTGCATGCTTTGGACGTGTCCATGTATGATTAAAGAGCTCAGAACGTCGGTCTAAATGATCACGGTAGCTCATCGAATCACCTCAAATTTAGGATAAAAAGCCAATTATGCTTCTTGCTGCGTGGCAGCATGCATACGTTCTTGTGGATGAGTGTTGATAGAACCATCGGGACGCTTGGATGCAAAGCGAGCCTTTGCTTTTGGCTCTCCGTCAATTTTACTTTTGTGTTTAGATTTTGACCAAAACTCGGCTTGTCTACCCAAGAAGAAGACCCCCTTCAACAAAGGTGTGATATTCGATTGAATATCAATAATAGCGTATGTTAAATCAAGAAGGAATATGTAAGAGTAAAGCTTCGTAAAATCTTCCAACGAAAGGAGAATAAAGTATGAATGAAGCACTTAAAAGACTAACGGCAAAGCTCCTTAAGAAAAATGAATTTTTATCATATGCGCAAGCGCAAGCATGGGTTGAATTATTATGGGAAGACTTTGAAGCAACCTATGCTAAGGCTGGGGAATATCATGGCAATGAGATGACAGAGGCGGTTGTTGCCAAAAGAATCGAACAACATGGAACCCATTTTCATCTCGTCAAAACCAATAACCCTAAATACAGTCATTTGATTAATAGCGATGATTATTTAAAACATTAAAAGCAATGATTAGACTCTAATCATTGCTTTTAATTTGGAATTAAATTCAATTTTTTACGAAGCTTTTCTTCGCTGAAAATCCATCCAGTGTATGAGGCGGTTATGTTTAAGTCTTTATCAAGATGAACGATTGCTACGAACGGATAATAATCTTTGCTTCGATACCGCAAATCAATAAATCGGACTTCATAATGGTCATCATATTCGAATAAGTCCCAACGGTACACAGGAGAAAAGGATAAGAAGGCAGAAATATTATGATCTTTTTGAGCAGCTTGTATGACAGGGTTGCGAGGTAAAGGAACCCTATCGAATTTGTCATGAATCATTATATTTCCTCTTCTTGCGCGAGCGACGTAAAAGTGTGTATCTGTTACAATAGCGAGATGATAATGATAAAAGCGATATGTTGGTGAAATCAGAACTTGCTCCACATTTTTAAACCGTTTTTTTACAATGCTTTCGATATTTTGTTTCATGATGCTTCTTCCTACATAATAAAACCCTGTCAATATATAAGCTGCTAAACATGTGTAGCCTTTATCAGTTCCTATAAAAGTAAGTACAATGGCAAATGCATGAATAAGAAAAATTACCATGTCAAAGGTATTAATCACACCAAGAGCTACCCACCTTTTTGTAAAAGGACGCAAGGCTTGTGTGCCGTACGCGTTGAAAATATCAACAAATACGTGCAGAAATACCGCAATAAAGGACCAAAGCAATATATGTAGGTAAGGGGCTGCCGGAAAGAAGAGATACGCAAGAGCGCTGACCAATAGAGTCCAAATCATGACTGCTGGAATTGAATGAGTAATTCCGCGGTGATTGCGTATATACTTGGCGTTATTTTGTAATTTTAAAACTGTGTCAATATCAGGTATATTAGATCCGACAATTGTTGCCAACATGACCGCTTGCATGGCTGTTTCATTTTGACTGATTGCAGGGTCAAGTGTGGCAAGACCGCCGAGTGTAATGCCCATGACTAAATGAGTGGCTGTATCCAATCTGAATCCCTCCCATTTCTTGCATTCACTTGGTTAATACTTTACCTTTTTTTGGTAATATAAGCAAGACGGAAAATGCTAACGACTATAAACATTTTGCTAGATGTTGTGTTTTCCTTATAATAATATTTATATCCTAAATAACAAATTCTCAATGCATAAATGAAAATTAATGGAGGGTTATATTGAAACAATATTTACAAGTTTTAGAAGAATTTAACATAAAAGGATTTCAACAGGATTTAATTAGTTGGTTTGAAAGGGAGCAACGCGACCTCCCGTGGAGAATAAATAAGGATCCTTATCGTGTTTGGGTTTCTGAGATAATGCTTCAGCAAACACGGGTAGAAGCGGTGAAGCCTTATTATAAAAACTTTATGGATAAGTTTCCGACGCTTGTAAGCCTTGCAGAAGCTCATGAAGATGAAGTATTGAAAGCATGGGAAGGTTTAGGCTATTATTCCCGTGTTCGCAATCTTCACGCAGCAGTAAAGGAGGTACAAGAAAGCTACGGAGGAAAGGTACCAGATACACCTGATGAAATTGGAAAATTAAAAGGAATTGGGCCGTATACAAAAGGTGCAATCTTGAGTATTGCTTATGGAAAGCCCGAACCTGCTGTAGATGGAAATGTTATGCGGGTGTTATCCCGGATTTTATCTGTGTGGGACGATATTGCAAAAGTGAAAACCCGTAAGCTCTTTGAAGCTATTGTTCGTGAAATTATATTTGAAGAAAACCCTTCTTACTTTAACCAAGGGTTGATGGAACTCGGTGCCCTTATATGCATTCCAAAAAGTCCAGCATGCCTTCTTTGTCCAGTCCGGAATCATTGTCGAGCATTTCATGAAGGAGTACAAAAGGAGTTGCCGGTAAAAAGCAAAGCCAAGGCTCCGACTATGGTTCCTATTGTTACAGGGGTGCTTCGTACGAAGACTGGAAAGTATTTAGTGAATAGACGTCCCAATAGCGGATTGTTAGCAAATATGTGGGAATTTCCTAATGTGGAGATAAAAGAAGGAATGAGTAATCAAAAGCAACAGTTAGCTTACTATATGAAAGAGAACTTCCAAGTAAATGTTCTGGTACAAGATTATTTGACAAATATCCAACATACTTTTTCGCATCGCACGTGGGATATTTTTGTTTTCAGTGGTATTATCAGTGAAGACATAAAAGAAAATGAGGAAGTAAAGCTTTTGAAGCCAGAGGAGTTTGAACAGTATACATTTTCACGCTCCCATAAAAAAATATATGAAGAATGTGTACAAAAAGCGAGCCTGTTATAAAGGCTCGCTTTTTAATCGTACGATATTCTTGTTCCGTGCGTCCAATCCCCTTCGTGCCGCTCTAATCCACCGCGCATTTCAATTTCTTTTATAATTTCTTTGTAGATGGTTTGGCCTTCTGCATTTAAATAGGGCATCATTTGTTGTAATGAGTGATGAAAAAAAGCAAGTTCATCCTTTTTCCATTCATTTTTAGAAATCATGGAAAGTTCAGTCATATCTCGTCCAACGTACATTGTATAAACCTCCTTTAACCGCTTTTCTGTTAGTGTAAGTGAAGAGAGGAAGAGATATACAAATAAAAAAATAATTTAATAAATTTTGGGGGGATATCCAAAAGATATGTTGGTTACATTATTGGTTGTGGGGGTGAGAATTATGAATAATCAATCACAAAAAGGCTATCCTAAAACAACTTCAGGAGCAAGTATTCAAAAGGTGACACAAAGTAATGCAGCGTACGGACAAGAATTTTCTACTGAGACTGATGTGCAGGAAGTCAAACAAGCAAATGCACAAGCGGAAGCGAAAAAATCTCAAGCTTCTGCAAATTACTCCAATCCTCAACAATAATGCAAGAAACACTTCCTTGCTAGAACAAGGGAGTGTTTCTTATTGTACTCTCATATTTCATCTTTATTCATCCGACACAAATTCTAATATGTCAACAAATGTAGTCAAAGGAGAAGGAGAGAGAAGTTCGAATTATTCTAAGTAGTACTTTTTGAAAGGAGCTGTTAGGGTGTGAAGCAGTTTAATGATCTTGTTACAGAACAAATGAAGATTATGGACCAATTGTTATATTTACAAGGAGAAGCGGAACGGTGTGAAGAGATCAAAGCAACGTTGTCAGAGTTTCAAGATGAAGCAAAGATCCGAAGATTAGAAGAAGAAATGCATAAAATACAACAGCAACTAAAACATATACAAGAAACATTTGAAAAACAGACGCTCGAAGTCATTCAATCGTTTGAAAAAGAAAGAGCGGTAATACTTACATAAATGGAGTCACTCGTATAGAGTTGGCTCTTTTGTTTTAAAATTGCTCTATAACCGTTATAATAGTAAAAAAGACACTAACGGGATAAAGCGTCCGCAATGAAAGAAGGGAGAAAAATGGGCTTTCCCAAAGAAGGAGAAAAGATACAAATTCACAGCTATAAGCATAATGGTTTCATTCATAGAATTTGGGATGAGACGACCGTCTTGAAAGGGATGCAAAGTCTGGTGATTGGAGCAAATGATCGTACGTTAGTAACAGAATCTGACGGGAGAACATGGGTTACACGTGAGCCAGCTATATGTTATTTCCATGCGAATTACTGGTTTAATATTATCGGGATGCTTAGGCAGGATGGGGTATATTACTACTGTAATATAAGCTCGCCGTTTGCTTATGATGATGAAGCATTAAAGTACATTGATTATGATTTAGATATTAAAGTGTATCCTGATATGACGTATGTATTGTTAGATGAAGATGAATATGAAAAACACCGTAAGTTGATGAATTATCCTCCTGTTATCGATACTATTTTAAAACGTAATCTAGAATGCTTAACACAATGGATATATCAGCGTAAAGGACCTTTTGCCCCGGACTTTATTGATACTTGGTACGAGAGGTATTTAATGTTTAAAAGTTAATTTGGAAAAACCTGCCATATACATAGTGCAGGTTTTTTGTCATACATTAGGGATAAAGAAACGGTGGTGAAAATGTGGAGGGTATTAAACGGTATTTACAATTTGTCAAACCATATCGCTGGCAAATCATGATTACGATTTTAATCGGGCTTGTGAAATTTGGTATTCCCTTGATTCTTCCTTTGCTGTTGAAATATATTATTGATACCATTATCGGAGGCACTATGGGGATAGAGGAAAAGACGCGGCAGCTTTTCCTTGTTATGGGTATTGCATTATTCGTGTTTGCTATATTACGTCCGCCTATTGAATATTATCGTCAATACTTTGCACAGCGCATTAGTAATACAGTTTTATACGATTTACGAAAACGTATTTTTGGGCATTTGCAAAAGCTTAGCTTGCGGTATTATTCTAATACGAAAACCGGAGAAGTAATCTCTCGAGTTATTAACGATGTGGAACAAACAAAGGACTTTGTGATGACAGGGTTGATGAATGTTTGGCTTGATACAGCAACCATTTTCATTGCTGTAGCGGTCATGCTTTCCATGAATATAAAATTGACAGTTGTGTCGCTCATTGTTCTTCCTTTTTATTCTGTGGCAGTCAAGTATTTTTTCAGCCGTCTTCGCAGCCTGACGCGTGCACGTTCCCAAGCTCTTGGAAGTATGCAAGGCTATCTTCATGAACGAATTCAAGGTATCCAAGTAACACGAAGCTTTGCATTGGAGGATTACGAAGAAGACCAGTTTGATGGAAAAAACAAGGAATTTCTAAATAAAGCTTTAAATCATACGCAATGGACAGCGAAAACTTTTTCTTTTATTAATACTTTAACCGATATCGGACCGTTAATCGTCATTGGAGTTGCAGCTTATGAAGTTATTCATGGCATGTTAACGATAGGGACGCTGGTAGCGTTTGTCGGGTATATGGATCGTCTTTACAATCCGCTTCGCAGACTAATCAACTCCTCTACTACATTAACGCAGTCGTTTGCTTCTATGGATCGTGTATTTGAATTGTTGGATGAAGAGTACGATATTGAAAATAAACCTGATGCTGTTATTAGAAAAGAAATGCAAGGGGATATAATGTTTAAAGATGTGTCCTTTCGTTACAACGATGATGAACCAGACATTTTAAAGAATATTTCTATTCATATTCCGCAAGGCGAAACGGTAGCGTTAGTAGGGTTAAGTGGGGGCGGAAAATCCTCTCTAGTGAGTTTGATTCCTCGTTTTTACGACGTTACCGCAGGAAAGATCATGATGGATGGAATGGATATACGCAACTATGATGTAAAGAGTCTTCGTAATCATATTGGTATAGTGCTGCAAGATAATATTTTATTTAGTGATACGATTAAAGCGAACATCTTGTACGGCAAACCTGAAGCGACAGAAGAAGAAGTGATAGAAGCAGCCAAAGCTGCTTATGCCCATGATTTTATTATGGAACTACCTAATGGATATGATACTGTGGTAGGAGAAAGGGGAGTTAAACTTTCAGGGGGGCAGCGGCAGCGGATTGCAATTGCACGTGTATTTTTGAAAAATCCGTCTGTTTTAATTTTTGATGAAGCTACCTCTGCATTGGATCTTGAAAACGAAAAGTATATTCAAGAGACGTTGCAAACATTAGCTAAGGACAGAACAACTATTATTATTGCCCATCGGTTGTCCACGATTACCCATGTAGATAAGATTATTTATTTAGAGAATGGAGAGATTAAAGAAATTGGCTCTCATGAAGAGCTTATGAAAAAGCGAGGGTACTATTACGAATTATTTCATATTCAAAGTGTTGAATGTATTAGTCAATAATAAAACCTCCGCTCATGCGGAGGTTTTATTCATCTTCACGTTGTTCCTCAATATCAAGCTCATCTTCTGGTTTATGATAGGCATAAAAGCTGTCGATTAAACGGTCTAAATGTTCGGCTTTTTCGCTGTAATCGATAATGGATGATATAAGGGGGAACAAGTGAAGCCATAATTTATATTGATCTTCATCGTCAGGGTTTTGATACCCCATAAAGCTACGCAGTAATGCCTGCCGTCCGGCACATACCTCATCTAAAATTTCCGAAACAGGCTGTGGTTTCACTTTACCGATAAATTTCAGTAATACTTGTTCATGATAGTTGACCAGGCAATCCAATTCAGTTTTAATCAAATGTTGAAATGCTTCTGGCATATGATGCAGTTCATTTTCTAAACGATGAAGTAGCTTTAGTGTGTCTAATGAGCGATTCGTTGTTACGAGCATTTGACGGAATAATACCAATTTCCGTGCTTTTGAGTATTTGTCTTTTTTAAAGTAACTGCGCTCTTCTTTGTACAATAAATAAAAATGATTGAGTTTAATCATTTTATCTTTCATTCTATTAATATCTGATTTTAATGAAACAAAGTCAGATGCTTGGCGGCTGTTCATTCGAATCCATTTTAAAATTTCTTCTGTATTATTCACTATTTTATGGTATAGCTTAGTTTCATATCGCGGAGGCATAAACACAAGGTTCACGATAAATGCTGAAAAAATCCCAATCATAATGGTAACAAATCGCAGTAAAGCGAAGTCAAAGAAATTAGCTCCTTGATATTCCATAATGGCAATGACTGTTACAATGGCAATGGAGATTGTATTTTCCAGTCTGAGTTTCAGAGTCACGATAATTGTAAGAACAGCAGCTAGACCGATAATAAATGGATTGTTCCCAAAGGCCAGCACGAAGACAATTGCAAATACCGCCCCGATGATATTAGCTTGGAATTGTTCCAATGCAGTTAAGTAGGAACGATATACAGAAGGCTGCAGGGCAAACACAGCTGAGATTCCGGCAAAGACCGGGGAGGGTAAATCGAATAGCATGGACGCATACAGCGCCAGCGTGATTGCAATACCCGTTTTTAATATACGAGCACCGAGTTTCATGGTATTTTACTAGTCCTTTCTTTGTTAGAGACTTCATGCACAATATGATACTATACTCTGATTATTGGTGTTCTGCAAGGGATATTTACAGGAAAAACCTGCTGATGTCAGCAGGTTTTTTGTATCATCTATATTGTCGGTAAGAAGACTCATTTGCATTCCATTATTCAGTCGAAATAGAAGGGTCAGCTTGTTCTTTGATAGGATTGATTTCAACGAAGTGTTGTTCTACATCGTCCAAAAGTGCTGAAATTACATTTACTTCATCATATTGCTCATGCTCTGTTAATATACGGATGTAATCGATAAGAAGCTCTGTTACGTCTTCTGCTCCTTTTTCACTTAGTTTGCCAATGGATACATTTGCCCCTTTGGCTACACGGCGATTAATAGCATCTATCGTTAATCCCATATCTGGTTGATGGCGGATATAGACTACTCCGCCTGTCATACCAGCACAAATCCAAGGACCAGGATCTCCTAATACAAGTCCGCGTCCATTTGTCATATACTCAAAAGCAAATCCTTTAATATTGGCATTTACACCTATATTACCAAATTCTTGCTCCAGGATTGGCTTCTTGAGATGCCCTCCAATAATCATATCGGCTCCGGAAAGGCGAATGCCAGCACGAGCATCAGCGTTTCCTTGGACGTATAGAGAGCCTTTTTGTGCACCATATCCAAATCCTTTACCGACTGATCCATTATAGTATTGTCCGTTCTTCCCTTTAGCTTTCATAATGTAAATGCCGCCGCCAAGTGAGGTTTTTCCGATACCGTCTTGTGCGCCTCCGCTTACATGAATAAAGAGATTTTCACTGTTATAGGCACCCAGTCCATTTCCTGGAACAGATCCATCTTTATACTTTAGTGTGACGGGCTCTAGGGTGGAACCGGCAAGCTTTTCTCGTACTCGATAGCAGGACTCCAAGCTTCCCATTACCCGTTGTTCTACACCGACAGCTACAAGTTCTTTAGACTCCGCTGCAAACTGTGTTTCCTTCTTTTCTTGGGTTAATGAGGCAACAAGTGTATACTCCTCTATTTCTAAAAAATCCAATAAATGGGATAAATTGAGTTGTTCTACGCCTCGCGCTTGGACTAATAAATCAGAACGACCAACAATTTCTTGTAAGTTGCTAAAGCCGAGTTGTCCGGTCAATCGTTTTAATTCCATTCCGAATGTAGAGAAAAGATTGATTAACCCCTGAATAGCACCATTAAATTCACGAGGAACGAAACGACGCAACCCATGCTCCTTAGCTTGTGCTTCTGATCCAATTTGTGTTGCGATACCAACGTGACATGTATCTAAATGACAACCGCGGCATGTTGTACATCCGATGGCAATCATCGACAGTGTACCGAATCCAATACGATTCGCGCCAAGGAGCATAACCTTTAATGCGTCTGCTACACTTCTAATGCCGCCATCTGCCCAAATCTCTACATTGCTTCGCATTCCAGCTTCTATAAGGGCATTATGAGCTGATTTTACACCGATTTCTACAGGAAGGCCTACATGTTGGAGCGCATGAATGCGTGCTGCTCCTGTTCCGCCATCGAAACCACTGATATTAATAAAATCAGCACCAGCTTTTGCGATACCGACAGCAATTGTTCCTATATTCGGAACAACCGGTACTTTTACAGCTACCTTTGCCTCATTATTAGCTGTTTTAATCTCTGTAATTATTTGAGCTAAATCTTCAATTGAATAGATATCATGGTTATTTGAAGGGGAAATTAAGTCAGAGCCAATTGTAGCATTACGTGCTTCTGCAATTTTTGCTGTTACTTTTGAACCCGGTAAATGACCGCCTTCTCCCGGTTTTGCACCTTGACCGATTTTAATTTCTATTAAATTAGAAGAATTTAACAATTCCGCATTCACCCCGAAGCGTCCAGAGGCAACTTGTTGTCCGCGTGTCTTCGGGTATTTGCCAATCATATCTTTAATTTCGCCGCCTTCACCATTCAAACTTATCATATTTAAACGATCTGCTGCTTCAGCATAGGCGCGAAAAGCCACTTCATTTTGTGAACCGAAAGACATGGAACTGATAATAAACGGCAAATCATGATCTTTTACGGCAATACTTACTGTTTCTATTGGAGCAGGAGAGGTGGATTCTTTAAAGTCGGTTAAGTGACGTATTGTAATTGGAGTTTTTTCCTCTATTTCTCCTAGCTTATCGCGATAATCATCATAAGCACCACCTTTTGCTACATCCCCGATAGCTTTCCAAATTCTAGGGAAAATATGGAAATATTTGCGAAGGTGCACATTTTCATTCTGATAGTCTTCTGCTCTTTTTATTGCATCCTCTTTTAAAGATGCAAAGTTGTAAGATAATGTGTCTGATCCTAGGAAGTTTACAATATTTAACATATCTGCTATCTCTTGAGGTAAACCTATAGAAGAGAAGAGACGTCCGTACCCGCGCAGTTCATGAATGCCGATTGTAGAGATGACTTTTTCTAATCCTTTAGTTAATGAGTTATACAGGTTTAAAGCGGGTTTATAGTTTTCCTCACTAATTGTAGCAAACATTAAATAAGGGCTTACCATGTCTGCGCCTAATCCATACGCTGTAACCAGGTCGTGTAAGGACCGTATTGCGCCAGAGCGAAGGAGGATGGAACAGTCACGGCGCAGTTGTTTTTTTACAAGAGCTCCTTGTACTTTCGCTACAATAAGGTGAGGATCGATCCATAAATAACCATTTTTATGTGCATTTTCATCATCCAAAATAAGAAGAGAAGCACCTTTTTTTACTGCAGTCACAGCTTCATATGCAATGCGTTCTAGTGCTGTATCTAATTGTTCCTCAACTGTGAAAGTTGCAGATAGGCGATAGAAAGAATCAAATGTCGTGAATAACGCAACAAGCTGTTCATAAGAAGGTTGCTGAGTTCTGTCTGCGACCTCTTGACCAATGCTTCCTTCTAGTAGAACAGGAGAAGGTAATTCTGCAATAAAATGCTTTTCTTGCTTTTCTGTTAAAGAAGGACGCTTGCCGACAATTGTCCTTGTAGAAAAATGCTCTACTTCCCGATCACGGTCGATAGCGGGATTGGTTACAACCGCTACGCTTTCTTTAATAAAATCAGCGATATTGCGCCTTTCTGTATCTAATGCTGCTAGCGGAGCATCGTGTCCTAAAGAACGAATCGGTTCAGCTCCTTTTTCTGCCATCTGTTCAAGGAGCTGAATATTTTCCCGCCCCCAACCGAATGCTACGTATTGCCTTGTTTCGACCTTTGGTATTGGCAGAGTACTGTTCTGTTTAAACACTGCAGGAGGGAGGAGGTGTAAATGATAATCAGTCAAGTTTACGCGTTGACTGAAGCGTTTATACACTTCCTCTTGGTATGCTTGATACTCATAAATTTCTATCTCATCATTGTTCCACTTTAATCCAATTTTTTCTCCTGGAGCAAATGATTTTGGTTCGGCAGTATACTCATCAGGAAGTACGACACCAGGTTCAGATGAAAAAATATAAGATGTTTCAGTTTCTACTTTCCACAATGGTCTCAGCCCCAATGAGTCTACACTAAAAACAGCCTCATCTTTGTAACGAGAAATAATACCAGCTGGTCCTTGAGCAAAATGCCCCCAGCCTTCACGCATATAGGTATATAAATCTTGAAGATGCTCTTTATATAATTTGATTTCATTAATAATAGGCGGGAATAACAAATCTACAGCTTCAAACAAACTATAGCTATGGCGAGTTAAAAAAGTTTCAATAGTCCGGTTTAAATCTTGTGAATCGCTGCCGCCGTTAGTAAGAGGGACATTCATCATGTCTGCCTGGTCACGAAGTTTAGCGATTGTATTTATTTCACCGTTATGTCCTAGTACGCTAAATGGTTGTACACGGAAAAAGTTAGATAATGTATTTGTTGAGTAACGGTTATGCCCCAATGTCATAGTTGAAGCAATCAAGGGGTTAGTTAAGTCATTATAGTAGTTTACTAATGTGTCTCCCGCGCCCATGACTTTGTATACAACATGATGAGTACTTAATGAAGCAACATGAACTGCTTCGTTCTTCTCGATTTCAATTGTTAGGTCAAACAGTAAGGCATCCAGATTAGGCTCTTTTCCAGCAAGAAGTGAAAATTGCCAGAAAATTGGCTCTTCTTTTAGTGCAATCGGTCCCAAAGCTGCTGAGTTTGTAATGTTTATCGATTCAAATAATAAGGAAAACCCTTTATTTTTAAACATTTCCTTGATTTCATTTTGAATATGAGATACGTTCTGTTTTTGATCAATAAAAAAATGGCCGACAATGAATTCTGGTTGGTCGGCAAGAGAAGGGTTAGTTCCGACAGAAGAGAGCTTTTCTTTCCATAAATTTTTCGGAATATCAATATGTATCCCTATTCCATCTCCTTCACCATTAATAAATCCGGCACGGTGATTCATTTTTACTAGTGATTGAATACATAGATTAATATTATCTTTTGTAGGAATTCTTTTCTTTTCAATAACGGAAACGATTCCACATGCATCGTGTTCAGTATTATAAAAGTCTTTAAATAGGGCAGGGGTCCATTTCATTTTGTCGGCCGAATCGGCCTTCACCTCCATCTGCAAAATAAGTATTAGAGCACTAGAAATGTACGAGTGTATCGGTGTTTCATTTTAAGTACATATATCGAACCCTTTAGAAAAAAAGAATGTTTTAAAAATTAAGAAATTTAAGTTTAAAAAAATGAATATTGAATAATTATACTATCAAAATGGAATTTATGAAATAGAAAAAAGAAAAAAATAGGAGGAAAGGTACCTCCTACTTTTAATTTAAGTAAATGCATCCTGCGTAAACAGAGTTTGGAAACAGTTCGTTCAAAGTTTTGGAAAGTTAGAAGCAGATTCGATGAATTAAAGATTACTAAGTGATGCTTCTGAAGATTTTTTAACTTTACAGTGCAAGTTCTTTAAAGGCTTTACCGACAGCATCAATTGTATCAAATATATCTTCTTTTGTATGTTCTGTGGTTAAGAACCAAGCTTCGTATTTAGATGGGGCTAAATTGATGCCTTGTTGCAGCATGAGTTTGAAAAATTTAGCAAACATTTCTCCATCTGTATTTTGTGCTTGGTCGTAATTTTCGATTATTTCTGTTGTAAAGTATACTGTAAGAGCGCCCTTTAAGCGATTGATTGTCATTGGAATGCTGTAACGTGCAGCTTGTTCCTTGATACCGGACTCAAGCATTGCGCCCAGTTCATCTAATTTTTCATATACGCCTTCTTGTTTTAATACTTCTAAGCAGGCAATACCTGCCGACATAGAAGCAGGATTTCCTGCCATCGTTCCAGCTTGGTAAGCCGGACCAAGAGGTGCTACTTGCTCCATAATTTCTTTTTTGCCGCCGTATGCCCCAATTGGAAGGCCGCCACCTATAATTTTACCGAGGGCAGTCAAGTCTGGTGTGACATTTAATAAATTTTGTGCTCCCCCGTACATAAAACGAAATGCTGTAATGACTTCGTCGTAAATCACTAATGCCCCAGCTTGATGTGTTAATTCGTTTACTTTCTCCAAAAAACCTTCTTTTGGCTGTACGATTCCAAAGTTCCCCACAATTGGTTCAACAAGAACGGCTGCAACCTCATGTCCCCATTTTTTTAATGCTGCTTCATATGCATTGATGTCGTTATAAGGCACCGTAATGACTTCTTGGGCAATACTTTGCGGGACGCCTGCTGAGTCGGGAGTACCTAGAGTTGAAGGACCTGATCCTGCTGCTACAAGAACTAAATCAGAATGACCGTGATAGCAGCCTGCAAACTTCATGATTTTGGTACGCCCAGTATATGCGCGTGCTACGCGAATTGTCGTCATCACTGCTTCGGTACCAGAATTGACAAAGCGCACCTTATCCAAGGAAGGAATAGCTTCTTTTAACATTTTAGCAAATTTTACTTCTAACGCGGTCGGAGTGCCGTATAAAACACCTTTTTCAGCTGCTTCTTTAATGGCTTCTGTAATATGGGGATGAGCATGGCCTGTAA
This sequence comes from Bacillus sp. 165, assembly GCF_017742235.1. Lineage (GTDB taxonomy): Bacteria > Bacillota > Bacilli > Bacillales > Bacillaceae_G > JAGHKQ01. The sequence goes on along the minus strand of NZ_JAGHKQ010000012.1, from coordinate 5,432 downwards.
TGATTGGACCATACGCCGCTAAGTAATCGATATATTTGTTGCCATCGATATCCCAAAAATATGCACCATCTCCTCTTTCCATAACAACAGGGGCACCGCCGCCCACTGCTTTATAGGAACGAGAGGGGCTGTTTACTCCTCCAACGATATGCTCTAGCGCTTCTTTATGTAATTGTTCAGATTTTGTGAAATTCACTGCTTTTTCTCTCCTTTAAAAATGTCTCCTCTATATTGAGTGTGATATATCACTTTATTGTATCATCATTGAATTGAAAGGGAAAAGTCATATTGTTTGTGATGAGTAAGGCAGTTGGGTAAACTATTTGATGTGAAAATAGAAAAGGGGTGCCATCATGAGTCACATCATTGAAGTAAGGGAGTTGCGAAAAGAGTTTGTTTCGTATTCAAGCCGTGTTGGCTTGAAAGGTGCTTTCCGCGACTTATTTACTCGTAACTATAAAGTAATTCCTGCGGTTAACAATATTTCGTTCAGTGTAAAACGAGGAGAAATGATTGGATATATTGGGGAAAATGGTGCAGGAAAATCCACAACGATTAAAATGCTGACCGGTATTTTAACACCAACATCCGGTCATATTGTAGTGAATGGAATGAACCCGCATAAAGATCGAGAGAAATTTACTCGTTCGATTGGTGTCGTTTTCGGGCAACGCTCTCAGTTGTGGTGGGATATTGCTGTGCAGGAGTCGTTCCGTTTGTTAAAAAAGGTGTACAATGTATCGGATGAGCAATATAAAGAGCATATGGAGCATGTTATTCAAACGCTCGATATTGGGCCGCTTTTAGATAAGCCTGTTCGCAAACTTTCGCTTGGGCAACGGATGCGATGTGAGCTAGCTGCAGCTTTAATTCATAATCCACCATTGTTATTTTTAGATGAGCCGACTATTGGATTAGATGTTCTTGTTAAATTGAAAATCCGCGAATTTTTAAAAGAGATTAATGAAAAGTACAAAACAACTATCCTTTTAACTACACATGATATTTCAGATATTGAAGCATTGTGTGATCGTGTTGTGATGTTAGATGAAGGGAAAATCATTTATGATGGTGCCTTAGAAAAGCTTCGGGCTCAATGGGGGGATGAAAAGGAAATACAATTTCATTTTTCCAAACCAGTGCAGTACTATGAATTGGCAGGTCTTGTGCCTGACAGCGGTGTAGAATGGATGAAGGGAAGCGGACAGAATGTCTGGATTGCTAAGCTTCCAAATGAAGAAGTGATAATTTCTGTTGTAATTGCAAAGGTAGTGCAGACCTTCCAAATTAAAGATATAAAAATTAATGAAGTATCTACAGAAGAAATTATTCGCAACATCTATGAAGAGGGCGTTGTTCATGGGTAAGTATTTAGAAATGATCCGAATGCGCTTTTTAATGATGTTGGCTTATCGAACCAATTATTACAGTGGTATTTTAATATACAGTATTAACATCGGAGCTTACTATTTTTTGTGGACTGCTATTTATGGTGGGAAGGAAAATATTCAAGGTTTATCCGTTATGCAAATAACGACGTATGTAGCTATTTCATGGATGGCACGAGCCTTTTATTTTAACAATATCGATCGTGAAATTGCTATGGAAATAAGGGAAGGAAGAGTGGCAGTAGAACTCATTCGGCCGTATAACTATTTAGGAATGAAAGTGATGCAAGGACTAGGAGAGGGAGTGTTTCGCTTTGTTTTCTTCTCTATACCCGGAATGATTATTGTTACATTAATCTTTTCACTTCAGATTACGGCTAATCCGACGACTTGGATGTATTTTTTACTTTCAACATTGTTCAGTTTTATTATTAATACGCAAATAAACCTATTAACTGGAATGATGACATTTTTCTTGTTTAATAACGATGGATTGATGTATGCGAAACGTGTAATTATAGATTTATTTTCGGGGCTCTTATTGCCAATTAGTTTTTATCCTCTTTGGGCTCAAGATATTATGAAGTTCTTTCCGTTTCAAGCAATCAGTTATATTCCAAGTATGATTTTCTCAGAAGGGTTACAAGGTACAGCTATGGTGAATGCTATTGTATTCCAAATCATTTGGTCTGTCGTTCTTGTTTTCCCGATTGCTTTTATGTGGCGAATAGCGAAAAAGCGTCTCGTGGTGCAAGGAGGATAAAAATGTTATATATAAAACTTTTTTTGCAATATGCCGGACAGTATTTGAAAACGAAACTGCAGTACCGCGGTGATTTATTGGTCGGTTTGCTTTCAGATTTGTTGTTCCAGGCCGTTAATTTGGTATTTATTTTAGTAGTATTCGGTCATACACAAATGCTACAAGGGTGGAATCGTGAAGAAATCATTTTTATATACGGATTTTTCTTGGTGCCGTTTGCCTTATTTTCCACATTTTTTAATATATGGGATTTTAATGACCGCTATATTGTAAAAGGCGAAATGGATCGTATTTTAACTCGCCCTGTTCATAGCTTATTTCAAGTGGTATTGGAGCGTTTGGAACTCGAATCGTTATTCGGCGGTGTCACAGGTTTGTTAATTATGGGATATGCAGCAAGCAAACTGAATCTTGTGTTCCATTGGTACGACAGTATATTGTTTCTTGTTATGGCAGTGGGAGGGGCTCTCGTATACGGCGGGATTTTTATTTCGCTTGCTAGTATTGGTTTTTGGTCTGATGCCAAAACATCGATTATGCCGCTCATGTATAACATAGGAAACTACGGGCGCTATCCAGTTGATATTTATAATCGTGTAATCCGTTTTGTGTTAACTTGGGTTCTGCCATTTGCATTTGTGGGTGTTTATCCAGCCTCTTATTTTTTAAGAAAACAAGAATGGTACGGATATGCTTTTCTCACCCCGATTATCGGTCTGATATTCTTTTTATTTTCTGTGTTTTTATGGAATATAGGAGTCAGAAAATATCGGGGAGCAGGTAATTAAGGACAGTCTATTTTAGCTGCCTGTCTCATAAGATGAAATGAGGTGGGCAGATATGATATGGGTAGTTGTATTAGCTTTGGTGATAGTAAGTATAGGGAAAAGTGTGCAAGCTTTATGGGTATCTACCCATGTGACAAGACATTTTTTTTCCTTTCATAATTTATTGCTTCTTTGTCTTATTTACACAACTGTATTAGTAGCATTTGGTTTGAGCTATATTGTATTAGAAGAAATGGGACTGCCTGTTTTGGAAGAGGATGGGAAGGATTTAGATGTCCATTCGTTTCAAATTGTAGAGATCTGTATGTATTTTAGTGCTATTACCCTGTTGTCAGTTGGATATGGAGATATTATACCAATAGGAATAGGACGCTGGATTGCCATTGTGGAGGCGTTGGTCGGTTATACTATGCCTGCGGCTTTTGTCGTACACTCAGTAATGGAAAACGAAAAAACGAGTTAGCTTAATGGATGTGTAAGTTAATTATAGAAGAAGTGAAGGTAAGGAGGAATCTATAATGATTGAAACAGGGACACAAGCACCTGAGTTTACATTGTCGGCAAGTAACGGGAAGGATGTAAGCTTATCTGATTTTCTAGGGAAAAATGTAGTTATCTATTTTTATCCGAAAGATATGACACCGGGCTGTACGACACAAGCGTGTGACTTTCGTGATGCGTTTGGTTTATTCCAGGAGGAAGAAACAGTTATTTTGGGCATCAGCCCCGATCCGATTGCTAAACATGCCAAGTTCATCGAGAAACATCAGCTTCCTTTTCTTTTATTAGTAGACGAGCAGCATCAAGCTGCCCAATTGTACAATGTATGGAAGCTGAAAAAGAACTTTGGAAAAGAATACATGGGGATTGAACGTTCTACCTTCGTTATTAACAAACATGGAGAGCTTGTTAAAGAATGGCGTAAGGTGAAAGTTAAGAACCATGTTCAGGAAGTTCTTAATTATATACAAGATAATTTGAAATAATATTTACAACTAAGTCATTCGTCTATACAGATTCGTAAAACAGTCATATGCTAGAAGTGTAGGGCATACCTCCTCAGATGATAGCGTGTTTGATGTGCGGGAATTATTCTCGCACTTTTTTTATTCTCTAACGATTTAAGCTGTGCTATATGTGATTTTTAGCATATAATGTACTTAGTAAAGATAATCTGCTTGTATTTTCATAAAAAGTTGTATACTAATAATAGAAATATTGACAGGATAGTGAATGTAGCAGTACACTAATTGTAAAAATTATAAAGTAATAATCTTTATAGTGTTGGGGGTGCATGACGGTGATTAAAGAAGAGATAAAAGAAGCATTGGATATGTTGAAGGGTACAGGTGTTCGTATTACTCCGCAACGTCATGCCATTTTAGAATATCTTGTGGAATCTATGACGCATCCAACAGCTGATGAAATTTATAAAGCGTTAGAGGGTAAGTTTCCGAATATGAGCGTGGCTACGGTTTATAATAACTTACGGGTATTTAAAGAAGTGGGACTCGTTAAAGAGTTAACTTATGGAGATTCTTCAAGTAGATTTGATTATATTACAAACCAACATTACCATGTAATTTGCGAGCAATGCAGTAAAATTGTTGATTTTCCATATACGGGACTGGAGAAGGTGGAGCAGCTGGCTCAGGAAGCCACAGGCTTTATTATCCGAAGTCATAGAATGGAATTATACGGAATTTGCCCGCAATGCCATAATAAAGAGTAATAATAAAGGCTGACAAATTTGTCAGCCTTTATATGTTTTACGATTGTATTTTTCGTTAAAATCCTGACCTTCTAAGTTTTTATCTAATGTCAGTGGTTCTTTACAATACATACAAACATCGACACGTCCCAGCATCTTAGTCGGTTTGGAACATGAAGGACATACAACCTGCACCGTCTTTGTTGACAGCATCCCAATCCAAAAATATACTACTGTACTTCCGATAATAGATAAAAAGCCAAGCACCATGAAGGACGTCATTATAATTGGAGAAGTTCGGAAAAAGATACCGATGTACATAATGATGAACCCAATAAAGACTAAGCTGAGTGCAAATGTGCGGATTTTATTAATCTTGCTGCTGTATTTAATACCCATGAGCATTTCCCTCCTCTATGGCTACTATATCATATACAGATAATCTTTTTCATGTTTCTTGGGAAGGAAAAGGTGTTAGTTTTTTACTGAAGCATAATGTGAAATTTTTAATTAAAAAGTATTGACCATGTATTTTAGTCATGATATATTAATAAACGTCGCTGATGAGCAAAACGTTAAGCGATGAAATAAAAAAAGATTATTGACATCAAAAAAAAGAGATGTTAATATGATGAAGTCGCCTTGAGCGGCACCGTAGTTCTTTGAAAACTGAACAAAACAAGAAACAAACGTCAAGTTTTAAATGAGCAAGTCAAACACTTTTATGGAGAGTTTGATCCTGGCTCAGGACGAACGCTGGCGGCGTGCCTAATACATGCAAG